>CAVTPV010000006.1:0-18211 GCA_963736705.1 uncultured Actinomycetota bacterium | reverse complement strand
TCCGGGTGGTCGGAGAAGCTGACGTGATCGTGCGGATGCCAGTCGCGGGTGTAGACCCAGCGGCCGAACTTCGGGGTGAGACTGTTGATCACCGGGACGACCTCGTCGCCGTCGGCCACTCCCAGGGCTCCGCCCAGGCAGAAATCGCGCTGGACGTCGACCACCATGAGGACATCCCGGGGGCCGGTGAGGACCGTGCCGCCCGCCGCCGCGCCGGCGGCGCCCATGTCACCGCCCATGCCGCTCATCCTCCGATGACCTCCTTGCCCACCGGCAGGTAGGGCTTCAGCACCGCCGGCACCGCGATGGTGCCGTCTTCGTTCTGGTAGTTCTCCATGATGGCGATCATCGTCCGGCCCAGAGCCACCACCGTGCCGTTGAGGGTGTGCAGCAGGTAGGGGCTGCCCTTCTCGCCCTTGGCCCGCACCTTGAGGCGCCGCGCCTGATAGTCGGTGCAGTTGGAGCACGACGTGACCTCGCGGTAGCGTTCCTGCGTAGGCAGCCAGGCCTCCAGGTCGTACTTCTTGGCGGCCGGGGCCCCCAGGTCGCCCGCCGCGATGTTGACCGCGTGATAGGGGAGGCCGAGCTCCTGCAGGACCTCCTCCTCCACCGAGCGCATGAAATCGTGCTCCTCCGCGGACTTCTCCGGCGCGCAGAAGCTGAACATCTCCACCTTGTCGAACTGGTGCACCCGGAAGATGCCCCGGGTGTCCTTGCCGGCTGCGCCGGCCTCCCGGCGGAAGCAGCTGGAATAGCCCACGTAGCGCACGGGCAGCTCGGACTCGTCGAGGATCTCATCCATGTGCAGCGCCGCGAGCGGCACCTCGGACGTGCCCACCAGGTTCAGGTCGTCCGCCTCGATGTGGTAGACCTGCTGCATGTCGGTGGGGAAGAAGCCCGTGCCGTACATGGCCTCGTCGCGCACCAGCACCGGCACGATCACCGGACGGAAGCCTTTGCCCGACAGCTTCTGCAGGGCGTACTGCACGAGGGCGAACTGCAGGAACACGAGGTCGCCCTTGAGGTAGGCGAACCGGCTGCCCGACGTGCGGGCCCCGCGTTCCATGTCGATCATGTCGAAGGCGCTTGCCAGGTCCAGGTGGTCCTTGGGCTGGAAGGGGAACTGCCGGGGCGTGCCCCAGGTGTGCATGACCACGGAATCTTCTTCTCCGCCGGCCGGCGCTGAGTCCTCGGGCAGGTTGGGCACCTGCAGCAACTCGGCCTCAAGTTCCGCCTCGGTCTCCTTCAGCCGGGCCTCGAGGTCCTTGATCTCGTCGCCCACCGCCCGCATCGCCGCGATCTTGGCCGACGCGTCTTCCTTGTTGCGCTTGGCCAGGGCGATCTCTTCGCTCACCGTGTTCCGCAGGCTCCGCTTCTCCTCAACCGCCACCAGGTACTCCCGACGGGTCACGTCGAGTTTGAGCAGCGTGTCGAGAGCGGCCACAGCGTGTGGGCCACGGCGGCCCAGGGCGGCGCGGACCATGTCCGGCTCGTTCCGGATCAGCTTGATGTCGAGCACCGGTACTCCCCTCGGGATACGAAAACGGTTGACGGTCAGGCAGCCTCGAACGCGGAGCGGCTCAGCGCCCGGCGACGCCTAGCGGCCTGCCTACAGGATAGCTCCCCAAGACCGCGAGGCGGGGCAGTTTGCAGCACAGGCACCGCAGAGCGTCCGCCACGGGCGCGTCGTCCACCTTGCCTTCCATATCCACGAGGAAGATGTAGTCGCCCAGCCGCCGCTTCGAAGGCCGCGATTCGATCTTCGTGAGGTTTATCCGCCGGAAGGCGAACTCCTGCAGGATGAGGAGCAGGGCGCCCGGCTGGTCCTTGACGATCTCGCAGACCACGGAGGTCTTGTAGGGCTCGAACCAGTCCTGCCGCTCCCGCTGCCTGGCGAGGAACACGAACCGGGTCTCATTGTCCTTGTGATCCTCGATGTCCGGGGCCAGGACCTCGCAGCCGTACGTCTTGGCAGCCAGGTGGTTGCCGATGGCCGCCCAGGGCTGGTCGCTCTTGGCCACACACTCCACCGCGTTGGCCGTGGAGTTTGCGGCCTCGATGACCACTCCCGGCAGGTTGTTGCGCAGCCAGATGCGGCATTGCGCGTTGGCATGCGGATGGGAGACCACCTTCGTGATCTGGTCGAGGCTCACGCCCAGGCCGGGCCAGGAACTGGTGCCGGATGGGGATGCGGACCTCGCGGACTATCTGCAGGTTGTCGATCTCGTGGGCCAGGATGTCTACCGTGGCCGAGACCGAGCCCTCTATGGAGTTCTCGATGGGGACGATGGAGACGTCCACTTCACCGGACGACACCGCTTCGATGGTGTCCTGCATGGAGGCGAAGGCCACGAAGCGCCGGGGACGCCCGTCTTCGCGCGTCTCGGCGACGGTGTCGCGCAGCGCCACTTCCGTGAACGTGCCTTGGGGCCCCAGGAAGCCGATGGTGGTTGCCGCGATGGGGAGCGGCTCGCTCAGCGCCGAGATGGCCCAGGATTCCAGGCGCGTCGCCTCAGCGTCACAGCCCATACTGGTCGTCCTCGTCGCCGGCCTGGCGGTAGCGGTCGTCGTCGGAGCCGCCCGTGGTGGTCCTGCGCTTGCGCACGTACTGCGCGGCCAGGCTGTCGGCGTCCGGGAGACGGCGTCTCCTCCCCCCAGCCCTTGGCGGAGGGCATCACGGTATCCACCAGCGGAGGCAGTCCATGGCGCTTGCGCCGCCGGTTCTCGACTGCCATCTCGCGTTCGGACGTGGGCCGGCGGCCGGGAAGTCCGGCGGAAAGGAGGTCGGCGGTCTCGGCGTCGATCTCGGGCATCTTCAGGGAGCCGGCATCCGCCTGCCCCACTCGCGGCTTGATGGTGAACGGCCCCGCGCCCCGGGCCTGGTCGAACGCCTCCTGCTCCTCGGGGGCCAGAGGGATGTCGGGCTGGCCGTCTTTGAGCAACTTGACGTACATGCGGGCGAAGTCGCGACTGACCACGGTGGTGATGACCACGCCGTTGCCCTGGCTGTTGAGGAAGGCCACAGCGGCGCTCTGCCGGCCGCCAAGGTCCTGATAGGCGTCGAACCGCACCACACCGACCCGGGCGAGCGCCCCGTCGATGCGGACGTCGTGGTCGCGGGCGATGAGCGTGAGGTCCTCGAGGGCCACGCGCATGTTGGCCAGCTTGTCGTCCATGGACGAGACGTGCTCGACGAGATCGACGTTGCCCCGGGATCCCAGGATGATGTGCTGATCGCGCCGGTACCGCTGCAGCTGCCGGAACATCAGATAGAGACCCACGCTGGCCGCGATGGCGACCGCGAGCGCGAGTACGGCAAGGACTTCGAATCCCTGTAGGAGACTCAACATGTACCCCTAGAGTTTGAAGATGACGGTGGCTTCGAGCGAGTTGTTGGTCGTGACCTTCTCGCCGGCGACCGGGCCGACCTCCACCGTGAGAGTGGCCTGCTCGCCGTAGTCGGTGGGGTCGATGCCGGTGACTTCGACAGTCGTGTCTTCCCCGCCCTTGATCTCGGGGATGGTGACCGTGATCTTCTGCGGATCGCCGCTGTCGGTGCCCAGGGTGATCACCACGGGGATGTCCTTCTCGGCCATGTTGCCCTGGTTCTCCACGGTGACCGAGAAGGCGAGTTCGTCGCTAGCGGTCAGGTTGTAGGTCTGGCCGTTCTTGATCTGCTGCTCGTCGGGCTGCGCCACCACTTTGGCGACGGACACTCCGTGCACGGCCTGCAGGCTGCCGGTGCTCTTGAGCTGGGAGATGATCTCCTGCGCCGCCGCCTTGGATGCCAGATCCGGATCGTCGAGGAACTTGGAGCTGGGGACGGTGACTCCGTCGATGCTCCTCTCCTTGACGACGTCCGTGGCTCCCTTGACGAACACGGTGGCGTACAGGAAGTCGGAGTTGGTGAGGTAATGAAGGGCCTGAGATATCTGCTCGGCCGCCACTTCGGTGTCTTCGACCTCGAGGGCGTTCATGAGAGAGGGTTCCAGGCTTTCCAGGCCTTCCCGGCGGAAGGTCATCACCAGCACGAAGAACTGCTGGATGTTCTGCTCGATGAGCGCTTTGGGGGCCGCAAGCTCCTTGGCCTGGTTCTCGAGCGCGATCGACTTGCTGACGAACCCGTCGAGTTGGGTCTGGATCTCCTTGCGGTTGGTGTCCGCGGGGGTAGAGAGGAGCTCGGTGAGATCGGCGCCGATGGCGTCGGACTGCTTGACGATGGTCGAGACCGACGCCATGTATTTCTGGTAGTCAGCAGCGTCACCGCCGCCCCGCGTGGTGGTCACGGCGACGACGATCACCACTATCACTACTATGATGGCGACGAGCGCGACGATGAGCCGGAGGAGGGGGGTTGGCAAGAGCTTCTTCTGTCGCCGCCTGCGTCCCTGTTGACCTTCCGGGAGAACCTCGTCGCCGGCGTCGCTGTTCTTGAATTCAGCCATATCCGCCAATAAGTGTAGGGGATGATGGTGGGCGAGGGGGGACTTGAACCCCCATGAGCGTAAGCTCACTAGACCCTGAACCTAGCGCGTCTGCCAATTCCGCCACTCGCCCGGAGCCCGGCCAGTATAACACAGGCCTTCTCAGCTACTAGCCCGCTCCGAGTAGGCGAGAGCGCCCACGGCCGCCGCTCCGGCTGCGCACCGCAGTAGCGGCGCGACTCCTCCCCCGGCGACCGTGCGCGCTCTCGCACACTCACTGTGAGTTCGTCACTGTCAAGGCTTCAAATCAGGCGGTGAGTGGGCCGCCGGTCGTCTGTTCCGGTCTTCACTTCGGTCCGTCTTGGCGCCATTGCTTCGCTCGGCGCCTCTCGCTTCGGCGCCATTGCTTCGCTCGGCGCCTCTCGCTTCGGCGCCATCGCTTCGCTCGGCTTCGCTTCGCTCGGCGGCGGCGGTCGCTCGCTCTCTCGCCTTCACTTCGCTCGGCGGCGGCGTTCGCTCGTCTTCTTGTCTTTGTTTTCTGGTGTTCGCCTTCTGGCACTCGTCTTGTGGCCCTCGCTGCGCCTCGCTCTCGCATCGCTCGCTCGGGGACCCTCGGCGGGTGGCGATATACTGGCCACCATGGTGGAGCCCTCCCTTCTCTACGATCGGTACCGGATCGTCCGCAAGCTCGGCAGCGGGGCGTTCGCCACCGTATATCTCGCCGACGATCAGCAGATGGGGCGGCCTGTCGCCATCAAGATCGTCAGCCGGTCGGCCGACGTGGACGGGAGGGTGGTGCGGGAGGCTCAGGCTGCCGCCAAGCTCAGCCATCACCACATACTCACCGTCTACGAGATCTACGAAGAGCCGGATCAGACCCTTCTCATAACGGAGTACATCCAAGGGCACACGCTTCGCGACTACTTCCGGGAGCGCACTCTCACCGACTCCGACATCTGCGAGATCGGCGTCCAGATGTGCAAGGCGCTCGAGCATGCTCACAAGCGGGGGGTGGTGCATCGGGACATCAAGCCCGAGAACATCATGCTCGCGGAGGGGGATTCCATCGACGTCCGGCTCATGGACTTCGGTGTGGCCCTGCTGGAAGATCGGGCGTCCATCACCGTGGATGGCGACCTCGTGGGCACTCTTGCCTATATGTCTCCCGAGCAGGGGGAGGGGAAGCAGGTCGATTCCCGCAGCGACGTCTACTCGCTCGCGCTGACTCTCTATGAGGGATTCACGGGCCAGAGCCCGTTCCGGGGCAAGAAGCTGCAGGAACTCATCCACGATGTGTCGCGGCCCGACATCCCTCCGCTCGCCTTCGGGCGCTCCGATCTGCCGCCGGCGCTCAGCGACGCCCTCGAGCGGGCCATGGCCCGCGACCGCTACGCGCGGCCCGACGCCGCCACGCTGGGGCGCCACCTGGCGCAGGTTGCCAAGATCATGCCGGAGTCGTCCCCGTACGAGACCATGGCCACCAAGGTCCGCCGCCGGTTCACCGGACCCCGGGCCGACCGGGACCGCCTGGCCTACATGGGCGAACACCTGGCCGCGGGGGCTTTCGCGCTGTGCGCCCTTCTCTATCTTCTGCCGCGGGCGCCGTTCTATCCTGAGGTGGGCGTGCTCGTGCTCGTCGCGGTGCCGGCGTTCCTCGCGCTCATATGGCCGTTCGCCGGGGCGGTGCTCACTCTGGCGGTCCTGGCTCCTCCGGTGTTCGCGTACGGCGCGGGATGGGGGGTGCTCTATGTGACCCCCGCCATCGTCGTGATGACTCTGCTGCGCTGGAAGCGGCGCGAGTGGGCGGCGCTGCTGCCGGGGGTCATCCCGCTGGCATTGATGGGCTGGGCGGGCCTCGCTCTGTTGCCTCTCGCCGGCGCTCTGCTGCGCCGCTGGGGCGCCCTCGTGGGATTCTTCAGCGGCTTGGTGCTCACCGTGGCCTCCGGGCTGGCCGGCTACAGCCTGCTTCCTTATGCCTTCGCGCCCAGTCCCGGTCCGCTGCTGCAGGAGGCTCAGCATGCGGCGTCGCCGTGGACGGTGCTCACCGCGATCGCCCGTTTTCTCGACGCCAGGCCGGAGATGAGCCTGCAGATCCTGCTGTTCGTGCTCTTCTCTCTGCCGCTCTACCTATGGATGGGTGACTCACGCGAGAGGCGCATGTGGGGGGTGTCCATATACCTGGTGCTGTTGCTCCTGGGGTTCGTCCTTCTGCCGATCTTGGCCCTCGGAGTACCTGTGGACCTGCCCCGCTTCCTGGTCGCGTATGTGCCGTGCGCTATAATCGCTGTCTTGTCTGCCCTATTCGCCCCGGCCAAGGGTTCGGGGTCCCTCTAGGAGGAATTCTGAATGAGATTCATCCGAAAGGCCGGGGCGCCTGCTGATACAAGCCCCAAACGGCTGTATGTAGAACCGGCCGAACTGGCGCGCAAACTCGTCAAGGAGATGGACGACCACGTTCTCTCCCGGGGTGATGAACTGTGGGCGCGGAACCGGTACACCATCTACCTCTGCCCTGAGGACTTTCAGAACCTGGCGCTCGACGCCCCGCAGCTGATCATCGATTTCAGGGCCAAGCTCGCCAAGCATGTCGCCGACGAGGAGTATCTCGTGCAGGGTGACCTGATCGTCGAGATAGTCCAAGATCAGGAACTGGAGCTGGGCTACTTCGGCATCCTCGCTCAGAAGGGTGGGCCCCGGCCCCCAGCCGCGCAGCCCTTCCCCGAGGGCGGGTTCGTTCCCGAGGCCGAGCCATTCGAAGCTGCGCCGGCTGCGCAGGCTGTTCCTGCCGCTCCCGCCATGCCCGCCCCGGCGCCCGCCGCCGCTTCCGCCGCAGTGGCAGCAGCAGCCGCCAGGCCCGCCGCTCCCCTCCAGGAGACCAGAGGCCCCGGTTACACCGAGGTCATGCCCGCCGCCCAGGCCGACGAACTCGAGCTCGAAGGCCGGGTCATCGTCATCACCACGGGCGACCAGGTCATGCAGTTCCGCCAGAACCGCGTGGTCATCGGCCGAGGCAAGGAAGCCGACCTGCGTGTCAACGACCCGAACGTCTCCCGTAAGCATGCGGCGATCTACTGGAACAACGGCCGCCTCATGGTCGACGACCTGGGCTCCACGAACGGCACCATGGTGAACGGCTATCCGGTCACCCGGACCATGCTTCGCCCCACGGACGTGGTGGCCGTCGGAGAGAGCCGGTTGACGGCCGAGGGCAAGTAAGCTGATGACCCCCGGCCCCGCGCCGAAGAGGTCTCGATGCTGCAGATAGTCCTTCTGGCGGGGAAGTTCATCTTCCTCATCATCCTGTATGTGTTCCTCTACAGGGTGATCCGCTCCAGCACCAGGGAGTTGCGGGCCGCGGCGCCCGGGCCGCTGCGCCCGGCGTATCCGGCGGCGGCGTTCTCCGGCGCCCCCGGGGCCTCGGCCACGCTCGAGCCTCGTGTGGCGCTGCGCCAGGCCCCACCGGCAGGCGCTTCGTGGAGTCTGGTTGTGGAGAAGAGCCCGGCGATCCGCGCGGGTGAGACCTTCACCCTCACGCCCGGCGTTTCCGTGCTGGCCGGCCGCTCCTCCGACATGGACATCTACCTGGAGGACACCTTCGTCTCCTCCAAGCATGCGCTGTTCGAAGTGAACGCCTCGGGCCTGCAGCTCGAGGATCTGCTCAGCACCAATGGAACCCAAGTGAACGGTTCCGACATCTCTCAACCGACCATGTTGTCTCCAGGCGACCGCGTCGAGGTGGGTGACACTATCTTCAGAGTCGAGGTGCGGTAGTGAGGTTGGCGGCCGGATTCGCGACCAACCGCGGATTGGTCCGGCAGACCAACGAGGACTCGTTCCTGGTCCGCAAGGGCCTTTATGTCGTCTGCGACGGCATGGGTGGCGCCCGGGCCGGGGAAGTGGCTTCGCAGATGGCGTGCGAGGGCATGGTGGGCATCGATCCTTCCACGGCCGGCAAGGAGGAGCTTCGTGCCGCCATCATCGACGCGAACGAGCGCATCTCTGCCCGCAGCCTCGCCGAACCTCGCCTGCTGGGCATGGGTACCACACTCACGTCCGCGCTCATGGGCGACGGCGTCATGCTTCTGGGCCACGTGGGCGATTCCCGCGCGTACCTGCTTCACGAAGGGGAGCTAAGCCAGCTGACCGACGATCATTCCTGGGTCGGGGAGATGGTGCGCAGGGGCGAGATCACGACAGCCGAAGCGGCGGTGCACCCGCACCGCAGCGTGATCACCAAAGCCCTCGGCACCGACGGCGGGGTCGAGCCCGACATCCTTGAAGTACCGCTGGTTTCCGGCGACCGGCTCATGTTGTGCAGCGACGGCCTCAGCGGCATGGTGTCCGACGACACCATCCAGGAACTGCTCCGGTTGCCCGATCCGCCCCAAGCGGTGGCCGACGCGCTCGTCGCCGCGGCAATCAAAGGCGGCGGTGAAGACAACATCACCGTCGTGGTGGTGGAAGCCCTGGCCGACGAGGAATCGGAGGTCGCCGCGGAGCCCGAGGAGCCTGCCGTCCCCGCGGAGGACGAAGTCACCCTGGGGCCCGTCGACCGCGGCCAGGAACGCAGTTCGGTGCCGGGCTTCATGCGCCCCGCGCTGGGCAGCATGGGGGCCAAGCTGAGCCGCCGCCCTCCTATCTGGGCGCGGCCGGCGCCTCAAGCGGTCGAGCCTGCGCCTCCTAAGAAGAGCGGCTTTCGGGTCAAGCGAGTCTGGATCGTCACGGCGGTGGCGGTCATCGTCGTGCTGGCGCTGGCCATCGCGGCCTTCGCGGTGTTCAACTCGAACGTCTACTACGTCGGCTCCTCTGACGGGATGGTGGCCCTGTATGAGGGTCTCCCCACCTCGCTCCTGGGCATCGAACTCTCGTCCGTGGTAGAGCTGAGCACTGTGAGCTACGACTCGCTCCCCGAGTATCAGCGGGAGAGGGTGGACGCGCACGATCTGGTAGGAAAGGAAGAGGGCCAAGCCTTCTTGCAGGGGTTGGCCGCGCTACAGTGAGTGTCCGTAACAGGGAGCTTGTCTTTCTCCTTCCGGCGCTGATCCTGACGACCCTGGGGTTCGCCCTGGTCTACACGGTCAAGTCGGAGGCCCTCAGTTGGTCGTCGCTCACGTACGGCCTGCTGTTCCTGGTGCTGTTCGTCATTGCCCACATCGGGCGCCGGGTGCTCGCCCCCCAAGCCGACCCCTACCTGTTGCCGGTGACGGCCCTTCTGTCCACGCTGGGCCTGCTGCTGCTCTACCGCATCGACCCCGACTTCGCCCTCAAGCAGACCATGTGGCTGGTGGTGGGGCTGGTGGCCTTCCTGCTGGTGCTGGCCCTGGTGCGAGATCTGCGGCCGCTGGCCAAGCACAAGTACTGGCTGGGCATCGCCGGGCTGCTGCTGTTGGTGATCACCGCGGGCATCGGGCGCGAGATCAACGGCTCCCGGCTGTGGCTCGTCATCGGGCCCATCCACTTCCAGCCCGCCGAGTTCGGCAAGGTGCTGCTCATCGCCTTCTTCGCCGCGTATCTGGTGGACGTCCGCGAGGTGCTCACGGTGAGCACGCGCCGGGTGCTGGGCGTGCCGTTCCCGCCGTTCCGCTATCTGGCCCCGCTCCTCACCGTCTGGGGCTTCTCCATCCTCCTGATGATCTTCATGAAGGACCTGGGCACCAGCCTCCTGTTCTTTGGCGCGATGCTGGCCCTCATCTATGTGGCCACCGGCAGGTCCTTCTATGTGATCGTCGGGATAGTGCTGTTCCTCGTGGGGGCGGTGGCGCTCTACTTCGTGTTCTCGCACGTCCAGACCCGGGTGGATATCTGGCTGGACCCGTGGAAGGACCCCAGCGGGAAGGGGTATCAGATCGTGCAGTCGCTCTTCTCCCTGGCCTCGGGGGGGATGTTCGGCCGTGGCCTGGGGCAGGGCTATCTGATACTACAGAACGGCAACCCCATCATCCCGCACCTGGAATCGGACTTCATCTTCTCCGCCATCGGCGAGGAACTGGGGCTGGTGGGGGCCGCGGGGATCATCCTGCTGTATCTGATCTTCACCTATCGGGGTCTGCGGGCGGCCATGGCCAGCCGGGACGATTTCTCGCGTCTTCTCGCCACCGGCCTCACCAGCATCTTCGCGCTGCAGGCGTTCATCATCATCGGCGGGGTCATCAAACTCATCCCGCTCACGGGCATCACCCTGCCCTTCGTGAGCTACGGCGGCAGTTCCATCGTGGCCAACTTCGTGTTGCTGGCGCTGCTCCTGCGCATCAGCGACAAGGCGGTGGCCCGTGGCTAGGTCCATCCGCAGGCTCTTCTACGTGTTCATCGCCATGTTCGTGGCGCTCATCCTCATGCTCACGTACGTGCAGGTATGGGCGGCGCCCAAGTACAAGGTGCATCCAGCCAACACGCGCGCGGTCGAGGAAGAGATGAAGATCGAGCGGGGGCTGATCCTGTCGGCGGACGGCCAGCAACTGGCCAAGAACGACCAGCAGGGCCAGTATTTCATGCGCGAGTATCCCTTCGGGGATCTGACGGCGCCGTGGCTGGGCTACAACAACCTCACCTATGGGCGAGCGGGCCTCGAGCGGGTCTACAACGAGGAGCTCACCGGCCAGACGGGCCTGCTGGGCGTCACAGGCTCCTGGAGTGAGATCCTCGGCGAGAACAAACGCGGCTCGGACCTCAGGCTGACCGTGCGCATGGACGTGCAGCAGGCGGCGGCGGACGCTCTGGGGAAACGCAAGGGGGCCGTTGTCGCGCTCGATCCCAAGACCGGGGCCATCCTGGCGATGGTCTCCTACCCGCGCTACGACCCCAACACGCTCACCGCGGACTGGAAAGACCTGGTTGCCAACGAGGACCGGCCGCTGCTCAACCGCGCCATCCAGGGCCTGTATCCGCCTGGGTCCACGTTCAAGATCATCGTGGCGTCGGCTGCTCTGCAGACCGGCGAGGCGACCCCCGAGACCGTCTTTGACGACAAAGGCTCTGTCACCATCGACGGCTACGTGGTGCACAACTTCGACAACAAGGTCTACGGCGAGCACGACTTCCAGAAGGCGTTCGCCAGCAGCATCAACACCACCTTCGCTTCTGTGGGTTCTCAGTTGGGCGGCGACACCGTTGCCGAGTACGCGAAGGCCTTCGGCTTCGGCGAGTCGCTGCCGTGGGACCTGGGCGGGGCCTCCAGCAGGTTCCCCGACCCGGCGGGCATGGACAAGGCGCACGTGGCGCAGGCATCGATCGGCCAGGGTGAGGTGCTCGCCACGCCGCTCATCATGGGCTTGGCTGCCTGCGCGGTGGCCAACGACGGCAAGATCATGAAGCCCTACATCGTCGACCAGGTGCTCAGCTACAACGGCGCCGTCGTCGAGAAGACCTCGCCGGGCGTGTGGCTCCAGCCCATGAACGCCGCCACCGCGGCCATCATGAAGACCTTCATGATCCAGGTGGTGAAGAGCGGCACGGGAACCGCCGCGGCGATAAGCGGCGTCCAGGTTGCAGGCAAGACAGGTACCGCGGAAGTGGCCGACGGCGATTCACACGCCTGGTTCGCCGGCTTCGCCCCCGCGGACGACCCGCAGATCGCGGTGGTCGTGATCGTGGAGAACGGCGGCTCCGGCGGCTCTGTCGCGGCGCCCATCGCTAAGAAGGTCATGGCCGCCGCCCTGGGGCGATAGCGGCTTGGTCGGGCAGGATATGGCGAAGGTATACGGTAGTATTCCGCGTGATGAGCGCGGTGACATGGGCGCCGAAGGGCGCCGGAGGGCGGTAGAGTCTTGATAGGACGGGTATTCGACGACCGCTACGAAGTCGTTCGCAAGCTGGGCAGCGGCGGCTTCGCCGACGTCTTTCTCGCGAACGACCGCCTGCTCGGCAGGCAGGTAGCGCTCAAGGTCCTTTCCACCCGGTACGCGCACGACGAGCAGTTCGTGGAGCGGTTCCGCCGGGAGGCGAGTAGCGCCGCCGGCCTCAACCACCCGAACATAGTCCAGATCTACGACCGTGGCGAGGCGGAGGGCACCTACTACATCGCCATGGAGTACCTCGAGGGCCGCACCCTCAAGGAGATCATCGTCAAGTACGCCCCGCTCAGTACTGAACTGCTGGTCTCGGTGGCGGTGCAGATCCTGGAGGCGCTTCGTTTTGCGCATCGCCGGGACGTCATCCACCGGGACATCAAGCCGCAGAACATCATGATCGACAACGACGGCCGGGTGAAGGTCACCGACTTCGGCATCGCCCGCGCCGGCAGCGGCTCCACCATGACCGAGGCGGGCTCCATCCTGGGGACCGCTCACTACTTCTCGCCGGAACAGGCGCAGGGCCAGCCCGTGGAGGCCGCCTCCGACCTGTATTCCCTGGGCATCGTGATGTATGAGATGGCCACGGGACACCTCCCCTTCGACGGGGACAACCCGGTGAGCATCGCCATGAAGCATGTCCACGACATGCCGGCCGCTCCGCGGACCCTCAATCCCGCGTTGCCCGAGAATCTTGACACCGTCATCGTGCGGTCGCTGGGCAAGCGCCCCGTGGACCGCTACCTCACCGCGCAGGCCATGCTCGAGGATCTGCGTCGCGTCCAGGAGGGCCAGCCGGTCACCGCGCCGGCCGGGTTCACCGAAGAGGCCACCCGGGTCATGGCGCCCGCCGCCTTCGCCGCCGGCGCGGCCGGCGCCGCGCAGCCCACCGTGGTGCGCCGCCGCGAGGATATGCCGGCGCCCCTCATCGAGTCCGACGACCATCCGGGCCGCCCGCGAGCCGTGTGGCCGTGGGTCCTGGTGATAATCCTCATCCTGGCGTTGGCCGGGGCCGCGTACGTCATCCTCACCAACTGGAGCACGGCCGAGGCCGACATGCGGACCGTCCCCTCCATCGTTGGGCTCAGCGAGGCCGACGCCCAGGCGAAGGTCGAAGAAGCGGGCTTCAAGTACGAGAAGGAAGGCGTCCAGCCCTCCGCCGATGTGGCCCAAGGCAACGTGGCCCGCCAGGATCCGGAGCAGAACACCAAGCTGGAGAAGGGCAAGACCATCAGCTACTGGATCTCGTCCGGAGAGGGCAAGGTCGAGGTGCCGGACGTCACCCAGATGGACCAGACCAAGGCTGCTGCCGCTCTGGCCAAGCTGGGGTTGGAGGTCACCACCAAGCCTGAGGTCAACACTGAAGTCGACGCAGGCACCGTGCTGAGGCAGAACCCGGAGGCCGGCAAGAAGGTGGACGCCGGGACCACCGTGACGCTCACCATCGCCGCGGCCAGCAACACCGTCAAGGTGCCGTACCTCATCGGGATGATGAAAGACAATGCCACGACTTCCCTGCAAAGCATGAATCTCACGCCGGTCGTGCAGGAGGTCGATTCCGAAGAGCCCGGCGGTACTGTGGTCGATCAGGATCCCAAGAGCGGAGCGGAACTCCAGCCCGGCGACAAGGTCACGGTATACGTGAGCAACGCCCCGGTGGAGACCACGGTCAAGGTGCCCGCGGTGGCGGCGTTGGGGCTGACCGAAGCCCAAGCGAAAGCCCGGCTCGCTCTGTTCGGACTCAAGGCCAGGGTCATCGACCTGGAGACCCCGGACTACAAACCCGGCCTCTGCATCTACCAGGACCCGGCGGCCGGGGCGACGGTCAAGATCGGCAGCACGGTGGAGATCACCATCGCGCGGGAGCCGGCCACGACCACTACCACCACGGAACCCCCCACCACGACCACAACGGCGCCTCCCGCCACCACCACGACCGCTGCGCCCTAAGAGGCTGTTGAAAAAGAAGCCCCGGCGACCGCCGGGCGCGCGGCGGGATGCGGCAGGCTGGTAAAATCCAGGTTTGCCTGTAATCCTCCCGATGGCGAGGTCGATCGTGAGCAAAGAGAAGCCGACGTTCCAGGAAGTCCTCCTGGGACTCCAGGAGTTCTGGGCCAAGCAGGGCTGCATCATCTGGCAGCCGCATCACACCGAAGTGGGCGCCGGTACCTTCAACCCGGCCACCTTCCTCAAGGTGCTGGGGCCCGACCCGTGGAAGGTCGCCTACGTCGAGCCGTCCATCCGTCCCACCGACGGCCGTTACGGAGAGAACCCCTACCGCCTCGGCCACTACTACCAGTACCAGGTGATCCTCAAGCCCTGCCCGGACAACGTGCAGGACCTCTACCTGGCCTCGCTGGAACACCTGGGCATCGACCTCTCCAAGCACGACGTGCGTTTCGTGGAGGACGACTGGGAATCGCCCACGCTGGGCGCCTGGGGCTTGGGCTGGGAAGTGTGGATCGATGGGATGGAGTGCACCCAGTTCACCTACTTCCAGCAAGTGGGCGGCATCGACCTCGACCCGCCGAGCGTGGAACTCACCTACGGCACCGAGCGGCTGGCCATGTACCTGCAGGGCATCGACAACGTCTATGACCTGGAGTGGGTGCCGGGCGTCACCTACGGCGACGTCTACAAAGCCAATGAGGCCCAGTGGTCGGTGTACAACTTCGACCTGGCGGACATCCCCTGGCTGCAGCGCGCCTTCACCGACTATGAACGCGAGTGCGACAGCTGTCTCGGGCGCGCGCTGGCCCGGCCTGCCTACGACTTCGTGCTGAAGGCCTCCCACACGTTCAACCTGCTCGACGCCCGGGGCGCCATCAGCGTCACCGAGCGGACGAGCTACATCGCCCGTGTGCGCAACATGGCCCGCAAGGTGGCGGAGCTCTACTACTCGCAACTGGGCATCGAAGCCGAGGACACGAGTGGCGCGGCCGCGCCGGCTGCCGTCTCCGCGCCGCCGGCCGCCACGCCCGCCAAGGAGTGGATCTCACCAAAGGACCGTACCGCCCGCGACTTCCTGCTGGAGATCGGCGTGGAGGAGATGCCGGCGTCGGCCTGCCGGGCGGCCATCGACCTGCTGCCCGACCGGCTGGCCGGCATGTTCGCGTCCGAGGGCGTGGACGTCAAGCCCGAGGACGTCAAGGTCATGGTGTCGCCGCGGCGTATCGCCGTGATGATGACGGGCGTGCCCGGCGAGCAGGCCCTGCGCGAGATCGTTCAGCGGGGCCCCGCCTACGAGGCCGCCTTCGACGCCGATGGCACGCCCACCAAGGCCTGCGAGGGCTTCGCCCGGGCCAAGGGCATCACGCCCGACAAACTCGAGGTGCGTGAGGAGCAGGGGCGCAAGTTCGTCTACTACGTCACCCGCGCCGAATCACGTCCCACATCCACGCTGCTTCCCGACATCTGCCTCAAGATCGTCCGTGACATGTACTTCCCCAAGAACATGCGCTGGGGCCACAAAGACCTACGGTTCTCGCGGCCGGTGCGATGGCTGGTCGCTCTGTGGGGCGACACCGTGATCCCGTTCGGCATAGCCGGTCTCACCGCGGGGCGGGGCAGCCTCGGGCATCGCTGGCTGGGTGGGCCTGTGCAGATCAACAAGGCCCGGGACTATCCCGAAGCCATGCGCAAGGCCGGTGTCATCGTCGACCATGTGGAGCGGGAGCGGCTCATCTGGAGCGAGCTCGAGCGGGTGGCCTCCGAGCTGGGCGCCGAAGTGGTGGACCCGGGGGGCAAGCTCGAAGAAGTGCTGTTCCTGGTGGAGAAACCGAGCATCCTCCAGGGTCAGTTCGCCCCTCAGCATCTGGCGCTGCCGTCTGAGGTGCTCATCACCGCCATGCAGTCCCATCAGCGTTACTTCCCGCTGATGAACGAGACCGGCGGCCTCTCCCACCGCTTCCTGTACGTGAGCAACGGCGACCCCGCTTGGACCAAGCAGATCACCGCCGGCAACCAGCGCGTGTTGCAGGGGCGCATCGACGACGCGGAGTTCTCCTTCGAGAAGGACAAGGTCATGGGCCTGGAGGCCATGGCGGCCCAACTCGACAAGATCGTGTTCCATGTCAAAGCCGGCACCATGCGCGACAAGACGGAACGCCTCGGTGTGCTGGTGCGCTACCTGGGCGAGCAGACCCGCGTGCCGAACGACGCCCGCGACCACGCCATCCAGGCCGCACGGTTGGCCAAGGCCGACCAGGTGTCGGTGATGGTGCGCGAGTTCGCCGACCTGGAAGGCGTCATGGGCGAGAAGTACGCCCTGCTGGAAGGGCATCATCCCGAGGTGGCCAAGGCCCTCAGCGAGCAGTTCCTGCCCGACGCGGCCGATGGTGCTCCTCCGGAGACCGTCCCCGGCGCCCTGCTGGCCACCGCCGAGAAGGTGGACAACATCGTGGCGGCGTTCGCCTGCGGCGAACCGCCGTCGGGCTCCAAGGACCCCTACGGCCTGCGCCGCGCCGCCGCCGGCATGGTGGCCATCGCCGCCAAGCACGGCCTGCGCTACGACGTGGAGAAGCTCGTGGGCCGGGCCTACGACGGCCTGGAGAAGTTCCCGAAGCTGGTGGGCCGCGACCAAGTGGTACCCGAAGCCACCACTTTCATCCTGGAGCGGCTGGCCAAGGCGCTCACCGACGACGGCATCGGCCGCGACGTCGTGGACGCGGTGCTGCCCACCTCTCGCGACTTCCTGGATCTTCGCCTTCGCGCCGAGGCGGTGCAGGCCTTCCGGTCGAGCCCGGCCTGGGAAGACCTGGCCACCGTCTACACGCGTCCCACCAACCTGGCCAAGAAGCTGCCCGAGGGCGCCGCGCCGAAACCCGGCGAAGCCCTTGGCGGTGTGCAGCCCTCGCTCTTCCAGGTGGAGGCTGAGCGCGTCCTCATGGGCGAGTGGTGGCAGGCAGCCGGTGAGGCGGGCATCGCCGTGGAGAAGCGCGACTACGCGAAGGCTCTGGCCATCTTGGCCAAGCTCCGCCCGTTCCTGGACAAGTACTTCGACGACGTTCTGGTGATGGCCGATGACGACGCCGTGCGGCTGAACCGCCTGCGCCAGCTGGCCGCCATCGCCGGCTCGGTCAAGAAGGTGGCGTTCCTGGAATTCGTGCAGGGCTAGCAGGGACGATCGCCGCAATGGGAGACAGCCCCGGTTCGAGGCCGGGGACGCGGCCGGCGCAGAGTGGCCGCATGGGCGCCGCCTCCGGTCCGCTCCCGGACGTCCGCTACTACAAGTCGGACCGCAGGCCTTTGCCCATCATCTTCGAGCAGAAGAAGCGCCTGTGGCGCAGCTACGCTGCCGGCGGGGTGCTGCTCATCTCCAAGCCGGGCCGCATCCCCCCGGAGACGCTTGAGACGCTCGAGGAGATCGACGAGGCTGAGGCCAAGCGCTGGCTCAGCGGCGATGTTTGGGAAGTCACCCGCGCACCCGGCGTCGTCGTGGCGGAGAAGACCGACCCGGCTCCGCCCGTCCTCTTCGAGCCCCGGCGGTGGCGCGAGTTCGTGCTGGGCCCGGCGATGGTGTTCGTGGTGATCTACGTGGCCTTCGCCGTGTGGAGGATCTTGAACGCCCTCCGGTACCCCGACCTGGTGTGGCCCTTTGAAGTGCTGTACGGGCTGTTGCTGCTCGCGGTCGTACTCCTGGCGGCGCTGCTCTCGCTGTTCCGGCGCCGGGCATCGGTCCACGCTCTCGGGCTGAGCGGCGCGGAGATCACCGGCCGGAGCGGCCTCTGGCGCCGAGGTTGGGCGGACATCCCTCTGGACGACCTGGACAGGGTCCGGAGTGCCCGGCGGGGCCCGGCGGGGCGGTTGTTCGGGTGGCAGTACCTGTACTCCCGGAAGGGCAGACGGATCGTATTCGTCAGGCGCTACTTCGACGGGGAGACCGTCCGGGGGCTGCTCGACCAGCTGGGGATCCTACAATGACAAAAGGGGCGGCACCCTTCCGGGTGCCGCCCCTCTCCGCTTCCCGCCGATGTTCAGGGAAGGACGTAGGCAGTAGGT
>CAVTPV010000005.1:1565000-1777065 GCA_963736705.1 uncultured Actinomycetota bacterium | reverse complement strand
GCTGAAGCGCTCTTCGTCGAGCCATGTTTACATCCCCCGCCCCCCGGGAATAGAATCACCGAGTCCCGAGAGACGTAGCGCATCCTCCAAGGGCTGTTTGCGAACGCGAACGGCACTAAGGAAAGCGGAGTCACTCGGGGCTCCACGTGTTTAACGAGGAGGGACGTTGACTCTGGCGCCATCTGGACCCTCAGACACCCCGGTCGCGGTGGTCACCGGCGCGGGTTCCGGCATCGGCCGGGCGGTGGCCACGGCGCTTCTGGGCGCGGGGTATCGCGTGGTGCTGGCCGGGCGGCACGAGGAGACGCTCCACACCACCCTGGCCGGCTACGGGTCCCAGGGGCTGGTGGTGCCCACGGACGTCACTCAAGAGGATTCCGTGCGGGATCTTTTCAAGCATGCATGCGGCGTGTCCGGACGGATAGACCTCCTTTTCAACAACGCTGGTGTTTTCGGGCCCTCCGCACCCATCGACGAGGTATCGCTCGAACAGTGGAAGCTCGCCGTCGACACGAATCTCACCGGCGCCTTTCTCTGCGCGAGGGAGGCGTTCCGCGTGATGAAGGAGCAGCGGCCCCAGGGCGGGCGCATCATCAACAATGGCTCTGTCTCGGCGCAGGTCCCGCGGCCGCACGCGGTCGCGTATACCGCCACCAAGCACGCCGTCACGGGGCTCACCAAGGCGATCTCGCTGGAGGGGCGGGCGTTCGGCATCGCCTGCGGGCAGATCGACATCGGCAACGCGGCCACGGAGTTCACCGCGGGTATCGCCACGGGCGCGCTGCAGGCCGATGGCTCGCGGATGGCCGAACCGCGCATGGACGTGCGCCACGTCAGCGACGCCGTCCTCTACATGGCGGGCCTTCCGCTCGACGCCAACGTGCAGTTCATGACGGTCATGGCCACCAACATGCCCCTGGTCGGGCGGGGCTGAGCATGTTCACCTTCAAGACGGTGAAGGCGCCGGCGGTGGAGGTCGGCTCGCTCACGGTCACGCCGGTCGCCCGGTCGCTGGCCGTGGGGTGGGGGCGGGGAGCCGTGGCCTGGTCGTGGCCGTGCGCCGTGCTCGTCTCAAGGGAGGGGCGGACCTCGCGCATCCGCATCGTCAACGTGAACCGTTTGGCCGAGGCCGGCATCGTGGCGGTCGCGGCTGTGTGCGCATACGGACTGCTATCGAGAGCAACCAGACACAAGGAGTGATGGTCATGGACGAAGCCGGCATGGGATTCATGGAGAACGTGGCCAAGGAGTCGCAGGCGAGACTGCAGGCGCTCGAGAAGCTGGTGTCTGCCGCGGATACCACCAAGGTGTTCGGCGCGCCGGTCACGTCGGGCGAGTACACGGTGATAACCGCTGCCGAGGTGGGGAGCGGCGGTGGATTCGGCTCCGGGATGGGCTTCGGCGTGCCGCACCGCGGCCGGCGCAAGGGCTCCGAGGAGTCGGGCGCGGAGGATAAGGGCGCGGCGGGGCCGCTTGGCGAAGGCGCCGGCGGCGGTGGCGGCGGTGGCGGCGGATCGATGGGGCGCCCGGTGGCCGCGATCGTCATCTCCCCCGACGGGGTGGAGGTGAAGCCGGTGCTGGACATGAGCAAGATGGGCCTGGCGGGCATCGCGCTGGTCGGCACCCTGGGGGTCCTGGCGCTGAAGGTGCTCAAGGCGCGCTGAGGGGGCGGGCTTTACGGGAACCATACCCGCGCTGAGGTATCGTGCGCTCCATTGGGAAAGTGTCGATTCGGGACTTTCGCGATGAAGAGAAGCATCTGGATAGTAGGAGGCCGTGTTGAGCGAAACGGATGAAACGACCACTGTCGCCGGAACTGAGTCGTCCGCGGCGGCGCCCGAGCCGACCCCGGCGCCGGCTTCTGCCCCGCAAACTGAGAGCAGCCCTCGGCGCAGCCGCTGGGCCAGCAATGGAGTGCGCGGCGGCATGATCGCAGCCGTCATTGTCATTGTGGCCGGCGCCTTTTTCACGATCGGATGGTTCACGTCCACACGGGGAGACCGTGGGGACTTCTCACTGAGGCAGAGCATCGATCAAGGGATGGGCATGCGCCAGCAGGGCGCGGATGAGTGGCAGGGCCATCGCGGCCACCGTCCCGGCATGGGCGTACCGCAGCAGGGGCAGTCCATGCCTTGGGGCGGCCAATCCGCCCCGCCCACGCAGCCCACGCAACCCACCCACCCACCCCGTCCACCCCCTCCACCCAGCAGGGCTACCTCGGGGTGGGAGTGCAGACGGTCTCCGCGGAGCTGCAGCAGCAGTATGGTCTCTCGCGCCCCAGCGGGGCCCTCGTGGTCTCCATCGATAGCAGCGGGCCGGCTTCCAAAGCCGGTATCCAGCGGGGTGACGTCATCACCAGCGTCGCCGGGACGACGGTGACCCAGGCGGAAGACGTCGTCAGCCTCATTGCCAAGACGAAGGCGGGAGACACTGTCTCGGTCGTCGTCGACCGCAATGGCCAGAGCCTGACCTTTCAGGTGACACTGGCGGCAAGAGCGCCCTCCATTTCCGGATAGCTTCGGGGCCATACGCGTTCACCCAGCCGCCCGGGCGTCCTTCGTTGGAGGGACATCCGGGCGGCTGTGCGTTACGGCGTCCGAAAGCCAGGCCGCTTGTCGGCGCGCGTCTCCGCAGTTTTGGGTCTTCTGCCGATAAGCCCAGTGTGACCTGGAGAAGAGTCCTCCTCGTCATGCCAGAACAACGCAACCCGATTTGCTGGAGCGGCATTGGCTCGATCCAAGAGCATCCTTCGCTGGTCAGGGAATGTGGCCATCGGCCTCGCGGCGGTCGTGGCTCTCGTGTTCGTGTTCAACGTTTGCATCAACGGCCTGGGGACCCTGCCTGGGGGCTACCGGTCGCTCGTGGTCCTGTCGGGGAGCATGGAACCGTACATGCCCACGGACAGCCTCGTCCTCACCAAGCCCGTGGACCCGGCGACGCTCGAACCCGGGGACGTCATCACCTTCCGGCTGGGATCCGGCTCGTTTCGAACTGATCTGGCCACCCATCGGGTGGTGGCGATAGAGAACGGGCCCGGAGGTCTGAGCTTCGTCACCAAAGGGGATGCGAACCTGGCGCACGATCCCACGCCGGTTCCCGCTTCCGCGGTGGTGGGCCGGGTGGTGGTCATCTCCTCCCTCGCCGGAAGCCTCGCCCAAGCCGTCAAGGGGCCCTGGTTCGTGGCCTTGGTGGCGTTGGGGGCAGCGATCCTGCTGGCAGACGCACTCCGGCGGAGGTCGATACGTGGCGGCAAGCGACGCAGTCGCACACGCGGCCTAACGAAGCCTTTACGCCGGATAGGCTAAACTGTCGTTGTTGGAAAATGCAGGTATTTTCACGCGCGTGTCATTCCGCGCGTTCATACGATCGAGCAGATGATGATGCGGCGTTGCGCGCTGCGAGGGCACCGTCCCCGCGAGCTGCGCTCCGCTCTTGATATCGGTTGGGAGACCCATTTGAGACTCACCTTCGGTACCGGCAGACTGGCCGATGTCAGCGCGCGTCATCCCTGGTGGGTGATCGGGATATGGGTGGCGCTGCTCGTAGCGGCGGTGTTCAGCTTCCCCAGTCTCACCAGCGCCCTCACCGCCAGCGAGATGCACTTCCTCAACAACCCGGAATCGGCGCAGGGCCAGACCTTGATCGACGAGAGCGCCTCCGCGACGTCCGGCACGTCCGGCGACGTGGAGACGCTCCTGGTCCACTCGGACACCTACACCGTCGACGACGCCGCCTTCCAGCAGATCGTCCAGGATTCCACCGCGGCCGTCGCCGCTCAGGCCGGCGCCGTGCAGAGCGCCTACAACTACTATCAGGTGTCCATGCTCGACCCGGCCTCGGCCGCCGACATGGTCTCCACGGACAGGCACACCACCTTCATCTACGTCACGCTGACCCCGGGCGACGCCGACTTCGGCGCCTACCTGAGCACCGCGGAGGGCCTCAGCCGGGACGGCTTCACGGTCACCACCATCGGTCAGGCCAGCATAGGGGAGGAGCTCTCCTCGGCGGCCACCAGCGACCTGCGTAGCGCGGAGACGGTGGGGCTGCCCATCACCATGCTCGTCCTGGTGCATCGTGTTCGGTGCCTTCGTGGCGGCCGGCATCTCGCTGATCCTGGCGCTCGTTACCATCGGTGTCACCATCGGCGGGGTCATCGCCATCGGGAGCTCTGGTGCCGCAGTCGTTCTTCATCGTGAACATCGTGATGATGATCGGGCTGGCGGTGGGCATCGACTACGCTCTGCTCATCATCGAGCGGTATCGCGAGGAGCGGCGGCAGGGGCTGGGCAAGCACGAAGCCATCGTGGCCACCGGCCGCACGGCCAGCCGCGCGGTGCTGTTCTCGGGCGGCACGGTGATGCTGGCGCTCATCGGGCTGTTCATCGTCCCCATCACCACGTTCCGCAGTCTGGGGCTCGGGGCGGTGCTGGTTGTCGGTATCGCGGTGCTGGCCATGCTCTCGCTGGTGCCGGCTCTCATCAGCCTGCTGGGCGACCGGCTGGACTGGCCGGTGCTGCGCCGCAGACACACGCTGAAACTCGGCGAGCGGGTCCACAGCGGGGTCAACATGTACCGGGGATTCTGGGGGCGGCTCACCAAGCAGGTGATCAAGCGGCCGGTGGTGGCGGTCATCGTCACGGTGATCATCCTGCTGGCCTGCACCATCCCCGCGTTCTCGCTCAAGACCGGCGCGGCCGGTGGAGCCGACTCTCTGCCTGACGGCCCGCGCAAGACGGCTTACGAACTCCTGGTGAACAACTTCCCGGCCGGCACGCTGGCTCCGGTGCAGATCGTGGTGGACGGGGCGGAGACCCCGGCCCTTGACGCGGCCATCGCCGGATTGACGGCGGAGATGCAGGCGTCGGGCGATTTCGCCGGCGCCGCCCGGGTGACCTGGAACGAAGCCAAGGACTTGGCGATCGTCACCGCCTCATTGACGGTGGATCCCAACTCCGACGAGGCCTTCGCGGTGATATCCGATCTGCGCGACACCGTGGTGCCCGACTCGTTCGCCGGTACCGACACCGCCGTCTACGTCACCGGCCAGACGGCCTCCAACGCCGACTCCACCCATCTGGTGAACAAGCTGACGCCGGTGGTGCTCGCCTTCGTGCTCGGACTCACGTTCATCCTGCTGATGGTGGTGTTCCGATCACTGATCGTCCCGATCAAAGCCATCCTCATGAACCTGCTCTCCGTGGGGGCGGCGTACGGGCTGCTGGTGATCGTCTTCCAGAAGGGCTACGGCCACCAGTTGTTCGGCTTCCAACAGACCACCACGGTGCAATCGTGGGTGCCCATCTTCCTGTTCTGCATCCTGTTCGGCCTCAGCATGGACTATCACGTGTTCCTGCTCAGCCGCATCCGCGAGCATTACGAGGAGACCGGCAAGAACAAGGAATCGGTGGCGGTGGGGCTCAAGGCCACCAGCCGGATCATCACGGGCGCGGCCGCCATCATGATCGTGGTGTTCGCGACGTTCGCGGCGGGCAATCTGGTGATGCTGCAGCAGCTCGGCTTCGGCCTGGCCGTGGCGGTGCTGCTCGACGCGACGCTGATCCGGTCGATCCTGGTGCCGGCGAGCATGGCCTTGCTGGGGCGCATGAACTGGTATCTGCCCGCGGCTCTGCGTAGGATATTGCCGAAGCTGCAGTTGGAGGGGCCGCGGACGAAGCCGGTGGCTCCGCCCGCCTGACAGGGAGGGCGATGATGTCTGACGAGAAGCCACAGCGCGAGCCGGTGTTCGGCGGCGCCAGACTGACACTGGTGATGGGCGACATCACCGTCCAAGCCGTGGACGCCATCGTCAACGCTGCCAACTCGGAGCTTCTGGGCGGCGGTGGGGTGGACGGAGCCATCCACCGGGCCGGCGGCCCTGAGTTCGACGCGGCCTGTCGGGAGATCGCCCGGCGGCGCGCGCCGCTGCCCGCCGGCGACGCGGTCTCCGTGGCGCCCGGGCTGCTTCCGGTCAAGCGGGTGATCCTCACCGTAGGCCCCATCTGGCACGGCGGCAGGTCCAGGGAGGCCCTCACTCTCGCGAACGCGTACCGGTCGAGCCTCACGGTGGCGCGCGCGGAGGGGATGCGGACCGTCGCCTTTCCCTCCATATCCACCGGGTCGTACGGCTATCCGGTGCGGAAGGCCGCCGCGGTCGCCCTAGCGGCCGTGCGGGCGGAGTTGGAGGCCCGTCCGGGGAGTTTCGACGAGGTCCGTTTCGTCCTTTTCGGGCAAGGCGCCATGGCTGCTTACGAGGCGGCGCTCGAGGGGCTGTTCGGTGAACCGCTCGGCGAACCGCTGGGCGAAACGCAGGGCTGACCGCCCGGCGGCGGCGCTACTTCCCTCTGACGATCTCCCAAGCGCGGACTTCGGCTTCGGCCAGCGACTCCGTGACCCGCAGGCAGAGATCGGGGTCGAGTTCGGCCCCGCGCGGGACGGTGATGGGCTCCCCGTAGACGAGCGCCAGCCGGGCGTGGGGCAGGGGGATCAAGTGGCGGTCCCACCAGGGGGCGCGGACGGCCGGCCAAGCGGCCGCGCCGATCGTGACAAGTGGCCTGCCGCTGAGGCGGGCCAGCCACAGTGCGCCGGGTCGTAGCATGCGCGCCGGCCCGTGTGGGCCATCGAGGGCGATGCCGGTCCCGCAGCCATCCCGCAGAGCTCGGGCCATCTCTTTCATGCCGCCGACCGCGTTCCCGGTCCCGTCCTCGGGAAGCGCCACAGCTTCCATGCCGTAGCCATCGAGGCACCCGCGCATCACCGTGCCGAGCATCCCCGGAGGTACGAACGCCCGATAGGGATACGGTCGCCGCTCCGCGTGGACGCTCATGATGACCAGGTTCATGCTGTGCCAGCTCACCGCGACGAACCCGCCCTCGGGGAGCCCCCGCTCGACCGTGAGATCTCCCGTGGCTGCCGTCCAGCGGCCGTAGCGGGCTATCAGATGTCCCCAAGCGTCGGCAGGCCGGTCTTTCACGGCCACGCGGCTAGCCAAGGTGGAGGCTGCGTTCTGGGGACATGAGGGGGGCGGCTCCGGATAGGTGGGTAGCGGGGCTTCTCTAGTTCAGCCGTGTATGCTACCAGTCCGCGCGGCCCTGCGCCCACGCACCCACGCGCGAGGTGGAGCCCAGCCCACGTTGATATAGTGTCTCCATGGATACTCAAACACCCCGCAGTCCGAGCGGGCAGCGCCCCCGGCTGCAGACGGCCGGCCGCGCCTCTCGTTTCCGCCGCGCCATTCTCGCGCTGGCCATCGTGGTGGTGCTGGCCATCGCGCTCGTCATCTTCATGCGCTACTACGTCGACTGGCTGTGGTTCGGCGAAGTGGCCCTGCGCACGGTCTTCTGGAGGCGCATCGTCACCGGCCTCATCGTCGGAGTGGTCTTCGCGGTGGTCTTCTTCGCCATCCTGTACGGCAACCTGGAGATCGCCCGCCGCTTGGCTCCCAAGTACCGCCCCGTGGAGGGCGTCGACGTCGTCGAGCCGATCAGCCCGAAGTCCATGCGCCGGGTGCGGCAGGTGGGACTGGCTCTCTCCATAGTCGTCGCCGTCATCGTCGGCTTCACCACCGCCGGTTCGTGGCTGACGTTCTCTCAGGCCATCAACGCCGTCCCGTTCGGGGTGGACGATCCCATCTTCCATCACGACCTGTCGTTCTACATCTTCGTGCTGCCGGCCTGGCAGTATGTCTACTGGGCCCTGTTCGCCGCGGTCATCGTCGCCATGATCGCGTCGGCCGCCGCGCACTTCCTGCTCGGCGGGGTGCAGGTGGATCAGCGCCTCGTGACCGAGTCCAAGGCGGCCGCCCGCGAGCAGGATCCCATCAAGATGGCGCGCAGCGCGGTGCAGGTGGCCGGGGTGCGCATCGATCGCCGGGCCGTGGCTCACATCTCCGCACTCCTCGGGGCGCTGTTCTTCGTGGCCGGGGCGGGCTACCTGCTCAAGGCCTGGAACATCCTCTACTCCACCTCCGGCGCGGTCTTCGGCGCCGGCTACACGGACGTGCACGTGCGGCTGCCCCTCATCCGCGTGATGATGGTGGTGGCCTTCCTGCTCGGCGCGGCGCTCATCTACAACGCCGTGCGCGGCCGCCGCAAGCTCTGGCCGCCGCTGGCCATCGGTGTGTGGGTCGTGGCTCTCGTGGTCCTGCTGGCCATCGTGCCGGCCATCTGGCAGTCGCTCTCCGTGAACCCCAACCAGTTGACCAAGGAGACCCCGTACATCGTCAACGACATCGAGGCCACCCGCGCGGCCTACGACCTCACGGAGATCAGCGAGACCCCCTACTCGCTGCAGGGTGATCTCACCGCCACCGAGCTCCAGGAGAACAAGGTGACGGTCGACAATGTCCGTCTCTGGGATCCGGAAGTGCTGCTCACCAGCTACGCCCAGCTCCAGGAGCTCCGCCCGTACTACTCGTTCAGCGGCGTCAGCGTCGACCGCTACCTCGTGGACGGCGTGTACACCCAGACGATGCTCGCTCCGCGCGAACTGCGCGTCTCCGGTCTGCCGGTCGAGGCCCAGACCTGGGTCAACCAACACATCACGTATACACACGGCTACGGGGTGACGGTCTCGGCCGTCAACCAGGTGGCATCCGGCGGGTCGCCCGACTTCCTCGTCCAGGATGTCCCGCTGCTGGCCGCGGCCCCGTCGCTCACCGTCACCGAGCCCCGCATCTACTACGGTCGCGTGGGTACCGACTACCTCCTGGTCAAGACCAGAAGACCTGGAGTTCGACTACCCCGGCCCCGCCGGCGACGCCTACACCACGTACGCGGGCAACGGTGGCATCCCGGTGGGCTCGTTCCTGAACAAGTTCGCGTTCCTGGTGCGCTTCGGCAGCCTCAAGTTCTTCACCACGTCCTCCATCACGGCGGACAGCCGGGTGATCATCAAGAACAACATCACGGAGCGTCTGGCCGCGGCGGCGCCGTTCCTCACGTTCGACCAGAACCCCTACATGGTCATCGCCGACGGCAAGCTCTTCTGGATCGCGGACGCCTACACCACCACCGACCCGGTATCCGTACTCGCAGCCCGACGGAGCCATCAACTACATCCGCAATTCGGTGAAAGTGGTCATCGACGCCTACAACGGCACGATGGACTTCTACGTGTTCGACCCCACCGATCCGCTCATCCAGACCTACGAGAAGACCTTCCCCGGCATGTTCAAGGCCAAGGCCGAGATGCCGGCCAGCCTCAGCGAGCACGTGCGCTACCCGGAGGACTTCTTCTTGTCGCAGGCCCGGATGTTCACCACGTATCACCTCACCGACCCCGCCGTGCTCTACAGCAAGGGCGACCAGTGGGCGATCCCGAACAACGTGTCGATCACCGAAGGGGCGCCCATGAGCCCCTACTACATGATCATGCGGCTGCCCGGATCAGACCCATGAGGAGTTCGTCCTCGTCCTGCCGTATGTGCCCAACGACCGCACCAACATGATCGCCTGGCTCGGCGGCGCAGTCCGACCAGCCGGACTACGGCAAGGCCGTGAGCTTCGTCTTCCCCTCCAGCCTGAGCGTCTACGGTCCGGCGCAGGTGGAGGCCGCCATCAACCAGGACCCGGTCATCTCGTCGCAGCGCACCCTCTGGGGCCAGGAAGGCTCCACCGTCATCTTCGGCAACCTGCTCACGGTGCCCATCGGCAACTCGCTGCTGTACGTGCAGCCGCTCTACCTGCAGTCCAACCAGACGGAGCTGCCGCAGATCCAGCGCATCGTCGCCTTCTACCGGTCGCCCTCGGCCACTCCCGACCTGCCGTCCGGCCAGCAGCAGAACGTGGTCATGGCGCCCACGCTGGGGGAGGCCCTCGCGGCCATCTTCGGCGGAGCGGGCCAGGAGCCCGGCACAGGCACCACGCTCCCGCCCAGCACGGGACGACGGACCCGGCAGTGGCGCAATTGATCGCGCAGGCCGAAGCGAAGTACGCGGAGGCGCAGGCGGCGCTCAACGTGGGCGACCTGGCCACCTTCGCTCAGCACATCGAGGAGCTGGGCAGCGATCCTGACGCAGCTCAAGGCCGCCACGGGGGCCGCGAACTAAGCTTCCCGGGGCGCCCGGCGCTTGAGGAACAGCAGCAAGGCCTCGCCCTCGGCGTACGATTGGGCGTGGAACGCCTCCCAGCCGGCACTTCCCAGCTCGTTGAGCATCGGCTCGAACATGGGGGTCTCGGGCCCGTACTTCTGAAACGAGATGGGGCCGGCGGACACCCGGATCACCTTGTACTCCCAGTGCGTGATGTCATCATTCATGCGTGTTTCCTTGTCCGGTAGACTCACCGGGATGAATATACGCCGGTCTGGGCGCCCTGCCCGTGACTTCGCCTGATACAGTGCCTGTGGGGTGCTTTGTTCTGTGGAGGGGGCAGGGTTGCGGGCTCGCGTGTGCGCGTTCATCGTTCTCCTTCTGGCCGGTCTGGGGCTGATTGCGGCCGCGTGCGCGGGTGGCCCGAACGAGGCGGCGACCACTACCACGCTCGCTGCCGCACCCGCGCCCCCGGCGACGCTCGCCGCCGCGCCTGCACCCACCACGACGACAGCGCCTGCGATGACCCCCCCGCCACGTCAGGTCGTTGCCGTGCTGGCGACCACTACCACTACGGCGTCCCGGCAGGTCACCGTAGCTATCGCCGGCGACGTCCTCACGAACGCGCAGGTGCTCAACTCCCTGGCGCGCACGGGCCCGGACGCATACGACTTCGGCCCCATCTTCGCGCCGGTCGCCCCCTATCTGCGGGCGGCCGACTACACGGTGGTCAATCTCGAGACCCGCCTCGCCGGCGCGGACCGCGGCTACAGCACCTTCCCCCGCTTCAACACCCCCGATTCGCTGGCCACGGCGCTCAAGGGCGCCGGCGTCGACATGGTGGCGAACGCCAACAACCACGTCCTCGACATGGGTTGGGAGGGCTTGGCCCGCAGCATAGACGTGGTGGCGGCGGCCGGGCTGGACTCCATCGGCACGTATCGCTCCCAGGCCGAGCGGGACGCCCCGCACATCGTCGATGTCGGCGGCGTCCACATCTGCTTCCTGAGTTACACGACCACCACGAACGGGCTGCCCGTCCCCAAGGACCATCCCTACGCGGTGAACCTCCTCGACCCCGCCAGGGTGGCTGCCGATTCCGAGCGAGCCCGCGAGGCCGGGGCCGACCTGGTGATAGCCATCATCCACTGGGGCGTGGAATACGCGCGCCGGCCCGCCCAGGCCATCCGGGATCTGGGCGAGAAGCTCGTGCGGGACTGTGGAGTGGACGCGGTCGTCGCCGGCCATCCGCACGTGGTGCAACCCATCGAGAAGGTGGAGGTCCCGGGCGGTCCGACGGGAGGCAGGTACATCGTCTACTCCCTGGGCAACTTCATGTCCGGCATGTCAACGCGCTACTCCGACGGCGGCATCGTGGTGTACCTGCGCATCGAGAAGCGGGACGGCGCCGCTTGGGTCAGCGGCATCGACTATCTGCCGGTCTACATGCAGCGGGGAGTGAGCGGCGGGCGCGTGGGGTACCGCGTGCTGCCCGACCCACCCGGTGGCACCCCCGAGTCCGACCTGCCCATCACCGACAGGGACCTGGCGAAGCTCGAGGAGATCGGGTGGGACACCTTCGAACTCCTCGACGACCCGGCCAAGGGGGTCACCGCACTCCACGCCCTGTTTTAGTCACTCCTGAAGCTGATCGGCGCCAAGGTGCCCGTCATCAGCACGGACTGCACCTGTTCCGCGCGGGGGTCGACGGAAAACCGGTGGCCGGCGCGGTATACTAGCGCGGTCTAGTCAGGAGGAAACATGCCAGACTTCAGGCATGCCGGATGGATCGGCACCAAGCGGGCGTTCGCGCTCATCATCATCGCATCGCTTCTTCTGCTTACCCTTTCCGGTGTCGCCCAGGCGACCACCCCTGCCATCCAGAAGGCCCAGAAGCAGGCCCAGGAACTCCTCGCGCTCGTCAACCAGCTCGACGACGAGTTGGGCGCTGCCGCCGAGGAATACAACTACGCCGCCCAGCAGCTCGAAGACACGCAGGCGGCCATCGAGAAGACCCAAGAGCAGGTGGCCATCTCCGAGGCCGACCTCGCGAAGGTGCAGGACCGGCTCAATCAGCGGGTGGTCGAGATCTACAAGAGTGGCGACCTCAGCATCCTGTCGGTGCTCCTCGCCGCCAACAGCTTCTCTGACATGATCGGCCGCTACGACCAGCTGCAGCGGCTCAGCAGCCAGGACGCTGAACTCCTCACGCAGGTCACCCAGTACAAGAACGACGTCACCGATCAGAAGGCGCAGTTGGACGCCCAGCTGACCCGGGAGCAGACGCAGTTGGCCGATACCGAAACGGCCAAGGCGAAGGTAACGGCTCAGCTCGAAAAGCAGAAGAAGGCGCTCAAGGGCAAAGAAGCCCAGGTTAAAGCGCTCAAGAAGGCGGAGGCGGCCCGGCAGGCGGCGCTGGTGGCGGCGGCCAAGAAGGCGGCTGCGGAGGCAAAACGCAAAGCCGCGGCGGCTAAGGCGGCAGCGGCGGCGGCCAAGAATAACAACACCACTCCCTCCGCGGGTTCAGGCGGCAGCAGCGGGGGCGGCGACATCGGCTATGACGCCGACCGGTCGGCTCAGGTGGTCGACATCGCCATGCAGTACATCGGCGTGCCCTATGTGTGGGGGGCTTCGAGCCCCAGCGGGTTCGACTGTTCCGGCCTGGTGAAGTACGCGTACGGCAAGCTCGGTGTCTACCTGCCCCATTCCAGCCGCATGCAGTACGGCTACGGGGTGGCGGTGTCGAAGTCGCAGCTCCAACCGGGAGACCTGGTGTTCTTCTACAACCCCATCCACCACGTGGGCATCTACATCGGCAACGGCAAGATGGTCAACGCCACGGGTGACCACGTACAGGTCGGGACCGTGTGGAAGAGCAGCTACACCGGAGCGCGCCGCATCTTCCACTGAGTGGCGCCGCCGGGGCAGTCCGCAGACTAGGGCAGCGCCCAGGCGCCGTCCGCCTCGTCTACTTGGGAGCTTTGACCGATACCACCGGGCACGGGGCCGACAGGATGATGTCTCGTCCGTCGCTTCCCAGCAGCAGTTTGCCGGCGCGCGACCTCTGCCGCAGGCCGATGGCCACTATGTCCGCCTCTTCTTCTTCCACCACCTGGATCATGTCCTCGGCCGGGGTGAGGCCGCGGATGAGCCTGCGCGTGGTGTGCGGGATGCCCAGCCCGGTGAGTTCGGCCTCTATGTCGTCGAGCTCTTTTCGGTAGGTGATGATCTCCGCCTGCTCGTCTTCCATGCTGCCGCCGCCGCGGATGGAGTGCGTGACCACGATATGTACGTCGCCTCGCTTGGCCTGATCGATGGCCCAGTCGAGAGCCGCCCGGCTCTCCGGACTTATCACGTAGCCTACGACGATCTTCATGCGCGCTCCTTGAGGTCGTACCTTACGTGGTGGCTATATTAATGGCTCGGGCGATAAGCATGGCGATGGTTGCCATGGATATCACCGATTCCACTCCCATGGTGAGCTTGGCCCAGCGGGAATAGGGCATGGCGTCGGTGGGGGAGAAGGCGATCGCCGAGGTGAGCGACACGAAAAGGTAGTCGGCGAACATCGGCTTCCAGTCGGGAGGGGCGAGCCCTTCCTGGTCTTTCTGCTGCTGGGGGAACACCAGGTCGGGGTAGTCGCGCTCGCCGGTGGCGCGGGCTTCCGGACCGTTGCCGTCGAGTTCCCAGAAGAGCAGGGCGAACACGGCGATGTTGAGAAGCCAGAACACGATCCCGGTGACAAAGAGGCTGCTCGGTCTGAGGTGGCCGCCGACGAACACACCACGGATGAGCAGCACCAGCACGCCGAAGCTGGCGATCACCAATATCGCGGTGAGGCTCAGGGACAGCCTGCGGAGGATGGGAGGCGGTTTCTGGCGGGACGGCAGATAGATGACGAGCGAGGCCAGCATGATGACGCCGGTGACGAGCGGGTACACCCACACGGGCCGGATGGCGAGGACCGCGGCCACCCAACTCTGCCCGGCGATGACCACTGCCACGGCCAGGAACGCAGGCCAGCGGTGCTCGGGCGGAGTGGGGCGCCGCCAGGGTGCCCGGTAGTCGTCGGGGCGAGGCCGCTTCTGCGGTGCGCGCTCCTCGCGGGGGTCGTGCTTGGAGTCCACAATTCCTCCATCGATCGCGGTGGGGCGGTGACAGGGTATCGCTCCTTGCTATACAATCTGAACCGTTAACATCCCTCAAGGAGGCGAAGATGAAACTCGGAGTCACCGGAGCCACCGGTCAACTCGGCGGGCTGATCGTCCAGCGCTTGCTCAAGAACTGCAAGCCCGAGGATGTCGTGGCCATCGTGCGCGATCCGGCCAAAGCCGCGGATCTGGCGGCGATGGGCGTCGATGTGCGCGTTGCCGACTACACCGACCCGGGGGCCTTGAAGGCGGCCCTTTCGGGCCTGGATAGGGTCGTGCTGGTCTCGTCCAACGAACTGGGCAAACGGTTCGACCAGCACAAGAACGTCATCGACGCGGCCAAGGAGGCCGGCGTAAAACAGCTCGTGTATACGAGCGCCCCGAAGGCCACCACGTCCACGCTGGTCCTGGCGCCCGAGCACAAGGCCACCGAGGAGTATCTGGCGGGCTCCGGCCTCCCGTACACCGTGCTTCGCAACAACTGGTACACGGAGAACTACGCGAACTCCATCCAGAACGCCGCCAAGAGCGGTGAACTGGTCGCCGCCGTGGGCGCCGGCCGGGTCGCCAGCGCCGAGCGCGCCGACTACGCCGAGGCTGCCGCGGCCGTTCTCACCGGCGAAGGCCACGAGGGTCAGGTGTACGAACTCACCGGCGACACGGCTTGGGACTTCAACGACCTGGCCGCGGCCATCGCCGAATGGGCGGGAAACGACTGTGCCTACAAGCCTGTGTCCCCGGACGAGCTGAAGGCGGCGATGGTGGCCAACGGCATGGATGAAGGCCTAGCGGATTTTGTGGCCGCGCTGGACACCAACATCGCAGAGGGCAGCCTCGAGGAAGCCACAGGCGACCTGCAGAAGCTCATCGGGCGGGTGGGCACACCGCTCAAAGAGACGATCAGGAAGCTCTTGGGCTAGACCATCCCGAAAGGGAGAGGGGCGCCGCGCGCAAGCGGCGGCGCCGGGAATGACGTCACGCGGAGGCGGCAGGCGACTGCCGCCTCTCGCTTTTCTGGGAACCGGTCTAGGCGGGAGCGCAGTCGGACCACCAGAGAGAATGGATAGAGAGAGGAGGGGTGGCAAAGATGAACCGCCCCCGCATAGCAGTCATCGTTTCAGCAGTGGCGGCCTCAACGGCCGCTTTTTTCGTCACGAGCCGGTATCACCTGGCCGGCACGCTGGCCGGCGCCGTGTTGTTCCCTGTGATCATCATCCTGGTGTCGCACAGCTCCACGCTGGGGGTCGATGCGGTCCACAAATGGGTGCGGCGCCGCCGGGCGGGTGACCCGGAGGTCGCCGATGCGCCCGAAGCAGCGGAGCTGCCGGCGCGCCTAGCGGCGCGCCCCGCGGCGCGCGGCCACAGCCAGTGGTGGCTGACGGGCCTGGCCGGAGTTGCCATCGCGGTGAGCGTGTATGCGCTCGTGTCCGAGGGCGATCCGACAGTGGTGCGCCAGACGGTCATCCAGAGGGTGACGGAAAGCTCCGAGGCGGCATTGCCGGCGGGATCCGTTGAGACCACGACCACCACCGAGGCGAGCCCCGGCGGGACCACCGCGACCACCGCGGGATCCGGCGCGACCACCACCACGACGGACACCACCGCCACCACCGGCACCACGACGCCGTCACCGGAGACGACCACGACCTCCGCCGCGGGCGGAGGGTCGTCCACGACCGACACTACCCAGGCAAGCAGCACCACGCTTCCCTGAGCGGCGGCGTCTGGACGACGGCTCCGCCTTACGCCGCCGGCGCGACGCCCCCGGCCCGGCACCCAAGGCTCGGCCCCGCCGCTCCGCGCCGCTTCCCTCCACCGCGGGCGCTACACTCTGTGGTGGAAAGGAAAGACGCATGCGCACGTTCGTGATATCCGATCCCCATGGTCATCCGGAGATCATCCGGTTCGCGCTGGAACACGGCGGGTTCATGCCCGGGCGGGACCGGTTCGTGTTCGGCGGGGACTTCCTTGACCGGGGTACGGACGCGCAGGGTTGTCTGGATCTCGTCGAGGGGTACGCGGACGAGGTGTTGCTGGGCAACCACGACCTCGCCGTGCTGCTCGACACTCCCGTATGGCCTCAGGAGCCGGAAAGTCCCGGTTTTCGTCCGCTGCTCATCGAGAAGGTCCTGGAGCAGGACCCCGCTCACGCCTGGAAGGCCGTCACGGAGGTGGAGGGGGTGCTGGTGTCGCACGCGGGCATCTCCACGCGTTACGAGCGGGTGTTCCGCGAGACCTGCCAAGGACGACCGGCCATGTTCGCCCAGAAGATGAACGAGGAATTCCGGGGCGCCGTGAGACAGTGCCTCGACCCAGGCGCGAAGCCGCTTTCCGAGGACGACGCTTCGGATGCCGGGGGCATCTTCGGGGACCAGGGGCCGTTCTGGTTCAGGCCGCCGCCGTTCGATCGCGCGCTACCGCTCGAAGGGGTGGCCCAGGTGGCCGGGCACACGCCGGCCATGTCCGCCTTGGCCAAGGACGGGTTCTACATGATCGATCCGGGAGTGTGGCTGGCGGATCTCGGCGAGCCGCTGATGTTCCGGTATGCGGTCATCGAGGATGGGCGGGTGCGGGTCGTCGAGGGGGAGATGAACGAAGCGAACCCTCACAGTCCCTTGGGCGTCAGCTGATTGGCGAACTGATACCCGCTCCGCTCAGCGATGGCGCGCACGTCGGCGCGGATGCGTCCGTAGTCGAATGCGAACGCGAACTTCTTGCCCAGCAGGGCGCCCTGCTGCTCGATGGCGCCTTCGCGTCCGTTGGGGCCGGTCTTGTAGGTCTCTTTGGAGACACCCCAGCCTCCTCCGAAGTCGCCGTCGCCTGAGGACATGCCGGAGCCGGACTCCTTGAGCATCTCGAAGAAGCGGACGGTGCGGGCCGCGTCGTCCACGGCGAACTTGGCCACATACTCGACAGTCTTCTTGGACAGGAACGATTTCTGTTCGGCGACGACCACCTTGATCGCGCCGCTTTGGCCCTTTCCATCGACCTTGGCTGCGGGCATGCTGGAGAAGTAGGCGCGGATCTCGTCTGCTACCGGCACTGGAAGCTCCTTTGCGGATAGGGTCCTGACTATTAGGGTACCTGAGCGGCAGGATCGACCGCAACATCGAGGAAGGGGGCGCACCGAGGATGGCGGCTCCTCGTAAGATCGACGTCTACTCGCCCGTGGCCGCGGCTCTGATGGTCGGGGTCGTGGGGGTCACGGCCGTTCTGGGCGGCCAGCCGTGGTTGTTCCCCAGCCTGGGCTCCGTCTATCAATGGCACACGCTCACCCGGACGGACCGGCGCTGCGCTGCTCAAACGGGCCTCCCCAGATCCCGCGTACGTGGAGATGAACCCCCGGGATGCGGATACCCTGCATGCCGCGGATGGCGACTGGGTAGAGGTAGTCTCGCCCCGAGGCACCGCTCGGGCCAGAGTCAAGCTGTCGGATGGGATCCAACCGGGGGAGGTGTTCATGCCCATGCATTTCAACGAGACGAACGATCTCACGATCTCCTCGTTCGACACATACTCCCGGCAGCCATCGTACAAATACTCGGCCGTGCGGATCGTCCTGGTGGTCCTCCTGCTGATGGCCGGACTCGGGCTGGCTGGGTGTGGCGGCCCCGCGTCGATAGCCCATCCTCCGGGCGCGAGCGAGGTCGTGATGCAGGTGACCACAGGTGGGGGCTTCGTCCCCATCGAGTACCAGGTAACGCTGGTGCCCGAGTTCTCTCTCTACGGAGATGGACGGGTCATCGTGCCCGGCCCACAGATCGAGATCTACCCGAGGTCCGCTTTGCCGAACATCCAGACCACGGTCGTTCCCGAGAAGTCGGTTCAGGCCATGCTGACCGCCGCCCGGGGGGCCGGCCTCTTCGACCCCGCCTTCGACTACGGCCAGCCGTCGGTGGCGGACGGGCCCACGACCACCATAGTCATCAACGCTGACAGCGCCACGAATCGCTCGGCCATCTACGCCCTCACAGTGGCGGGTGCGGGCGGTCTCACAGAGAAGCAGCGACAGGCCCGGGAAGGCGTGAGCAACCTGATCGGTGACCTGACCGTCGTCTCGCCCTTCGTGTCGGGCGACATCGTGTGGGAGCCGTTGGCTTTCTCCGCACTGGCGGTCTACAGCAGCCCCATGGGTGACGATCCGGTAGACGCACCCGCCGCGAATCGTCTCGACTGGCCGCTCGGCGACCTGAGCACCCTGGGGGAGCCGGTCCAGAACGGCGGGCTCAGGAAGGTGGTCATATCCGGCGCCGAACTCGAGAAGCTGCGGCCGCTGCTGGGCCAGGCCACGGAGATCACCGTCTGGGGGAGCGGCGGGGTCGACTACCGGCTACTGCTTCGGCCGCTGTTGCCGGGGGAAGCCGATTAAGACAGCGTCCAGCGTCGACACCTGCAGGCGCCGGCGGAACAGGGCAGGCCCCGCCCGCCCGGTGCACTACAATAGCCCCAGCATGAGACCTATCGTTCGGCTAGTGAGAGGCCCCGTCCTTTGAACGGCTCGTTCGCGGTCGAGACTTGGTCCCCGGGTTCACCCTATGCGCTCGTCATTGGAGTAGCCGCGCTCTTCTGTGCGCTGCTCGCGTGGGCTGCCCTTCGTCGGCGCTCCCGGCCGGGGGCGTCCTACCTCGGTCTGATGATGGGCGCCGCCGCGTGGTGGTCGTTCTTCTACTGCTGGGAGATCCTCACTCCCGGGCTCCAGGGCAAGCTGTTTTGGGTCCAAGTCGAGTATTTCGGCATCGTGGCCATCCCATTGGCCTGGTTCCTCTTCGCGTGGAACTACACCGACGCGGTGAGGAGACTTGACCGGCGCATCCTCACGGCGCTCTGCGTCATGCCCTTGCTCACGATCATCCTGGTGGTCACCAGTGGCGCGCATGGCGTCGTCTGGTCCCGCGTGTACCTCGACGCCACCGGGAAGTTCCCGGTCATCAGCTTGGCGCACGGGCCTTGGTTCTGGGTCAATACCGTCTACTCGTATGTGTTGATCCTGGCGGGCAGCGTGTTGCTCCTGCGGACGGCTCACCGGTACCCGACGGTCTATCGGGGGCAGGCGGGACTGCTGGTCGTGGCGGTCCTCATCCCGTGGATCTGCAACGGACTGACAGCCTTCGTCATCCGAGACTGGATCGATATCACCCCCATCGGGCTCCTCTTGATGGGGATCGTTCTGTTTATCGCACTGACCCGCTGGCGGCTCTTCAGTCTGCCCCCGGTGCTCGGGCCGCTGGCCCGGATGCGGTTTTTCGAGACGCTGGTGGACGGCATCCTCGCGGTGGACATCGACGGGACGGTGGTGAGCGCCAACCCGGCCGCGGCGGCCATCTTCGGGGGAGAGAAGGGCGGCGGTCTGGTGGGGAAGCCCATCTCAGCGTTGTTGGGGGAGCAGGCCTCGGGGCTTTCTCCCGCGGACGCGGCCGGCGACCGGCGCCAGGAGATCAGTCTGGGAGATGGGGACGAGAGGCGGGACTTCGACGTGACCTCATCGCCGCTCAACCTGCGCGCGGACGAGGTGGGGTCCTTGCTGGTCCTCAGGGACATCACCGAGCGAAAGCGGACGGAGACGGCGCTGCGCACCAGTGAGGAGCGCTTTCGGGCCATCTTCGAACAGGGTTCGGTGGGCATCGGCGTGTTCGACGCTGGCCGGCGTTTCGTCCGGGTGAACGCTGCGCTCTGTTCCATGCTCGGCTACGAGGAGCAGGAACTCGTGGGGATGACCGTCGACGAGATAACCGCGCCAGCCTACATCGATCGCTCCCACGGGAAGATCGGGGAGTTGATAGCGGGCGATGCGTCTCTGCTCCAGATGGATAAGCAATATCTCCGGAAGGATGGGACGCTGGTCTGGGGGCATGTGGCCGCGGGGCTGCTGCGGGGGGGCGATGGTTCGCCCCTCGGGACGGTCGCCATGGTGCGCGACATCAGCGAGCAGAAGCGGGCGGCTGAGGCGCTCAGGACGACCCAGGCCCAGCTGGAGGCGGCCATGGAGTTGGCCAGCCTCGTAGACTGGGAGTTCGACGCGATCAACGAGGTATTCACCTTCAACGACCGTTTCTACGCTTTCTACGGGACGACCGCGGAGGCGCAGGGCGGCTACCTGATGTCGGCGGCGGATTACACTGCGAAGTTCGTCTATCCTGACGACCAAGAACTGGTGCCGGCGGAGGTCGCCAAGGTCCTGCAAGGTGATGACCCCGACCAGATCGCCTATCTGGAGCATCGCATCGTGCGCGGGGACGGCGAAGTCCGATACATCGCCGTGCGCTACGGCATCGTGCTGGATGAAGAGGGCCGTCCCATCGGGACTCACGGCTCCAACCAGGACATCACCGAGCGCAAGCGCACCGAACTGGCCTTGGACCACGCCGAGGAGCAGCTACGCCAGTCCCAGAAGATGGAGGCGGTCGGCCAATTGGCCGGGGGCATCGCCCACGACTTCAACAACCTGCTGACGGCCATCATCGGCAACAGCGACCTGGCCCTGGGGGCGATGCCCGCCGACGACCCCAACCGGGAGTTCGTGGAGGGCATCAAGGAGGTCGGGGAGCGCGCCGCCGGCCTCACCAAACAGATCCTCGCCTTCTCCCGCCGGCAGATGCTGCAACCCGAGGTGGTGGATCTCAACGACGTGGTCCGCCGGCTGCAGCCCTTGCTGGTCCGCACGCTGGGAGAGAAGATCCAGGTGGAGACTCTCATGGCTCCCGACCTGATGCCGGCCGAGGTCGACCCGCATCAGATGGAGCAGGTGCTCATGAACCTGGCGGTGAACGCCCGGGACGCCATGCCCGATGGGGGGCGTCTGCTCATAGTGACGGCCAACGCTGAACTGGGCCCTGAGGACGCCACCCCGGAGAGCGAATTGGAGCCAGGCAGCTATGTGATGCTGGCAGTGAGCGACACGGGGCTGGGCATGGATGCCGATACCCGGTCGCGGGTCTTCGAGCCTTTCTTCACGACGAAGGCCTTGGGGAAAGGCACGGGGCTGGGCCTGTCGACGGTGTTCGGCATCGTGCGGCAGAGCGGGGGCGGCGTCACTGTGGACAGCCAGCCCGGGGAGGGCTCTACGTTCAGGGTCTACCTCCCGGTCCATGTGGGCGCGGAGGCCGCGGACACGGTGGCGGAACCGCCCGCGGGGAAGACGATCACGGGCACCGGCACGATACTCGTGGTGGAGGACGAACCGGCCGTGCGGCAGTTGGTGGTCCGCATCTTGCGGCGTGCCGGCTACACCACCCTTGAGGCCGGTTCCGCCGCGGAGGTCGAGGCCTTGATCGAAGCGCGCGGACCCCTTCTCGACCTTCTGCTCACCGACGTGGGCCTTCCGGGCGGCGGCGGCCGCGTTGTGGCGGTCCTCGCAAGGCGCCGCCAGCCCGAGCTGCCCGTGATCTTCATGTCCGGCTACACCCAGGAGTCCGACGTTTTCGACGGGAGCGGCCCCGAGGATACCGAGTTCCTGTCGAAGCCGTTCACGGCCGACGAGTTGCTGGCGCTGGTGCAGGCGGTGATGGACCGGAGACAGGGGTCGTAAGGCGGCGTCGCCTCAACTCGGAAATAGGACAGGCTAGAAGGCCTTCCTCGCAGGTTGACCCCAGGAAGTCTGCTTCCGCAGGTAGTCGACCAGCCCCATGCACCGCCAGTAGCTGTGCAGCTGCCGGTAGCCGAAACCTTCCAGCACCGCGTGCCCCGACAACACCAGAGTGTCGCGCATACCCGGGTACTTCTGGAACGACTTGGCCTCCAGGAGCAATGCGCACATCGAATTGATGACGCCCAGGAGGACCGCGCAGGCGGTGATCGCGAGGCCCATCTGCCAGTCGATCGCGCGAAGAGCGATCGCGGCGATGATGGTCAAGTATCCGACCGACTCCACCACGGGGCTGAGCAGTTCGCAGAGCACGAAGAAGGGGAAGCCGATCAGACCGACGCCTCCATACCTCGGATTGAGACAGAGTTGGCGGTTCTTCACGAGACTGTCGGCAAGTCCACGCTGCCAGCGGCGCCTCTGTTTGCCGAGACTCCTCATGTCCTCCGGCGCCTGCGTCCAACAGATCGGGTCGGGCAGGAACATGATGCGGTAGGGTTTCTTCTTGTCGGCGAAGACCCGGTGCATGCGCAACACGAGTTCCATGTCCTCGCCCACGGTGTCCGTGCGGTAGCCCCCGGTCTCGACCAGCGCTGTCCGCCGGAAGATGGCGAAGGCCCCGGAAACGATCATCAGGGCGTTCAGCCGCGACCAGCCGATGCGCCCGAAGAGAAAGGCCCTCAAGTATTCGATAGTCTGGAATCTGGCCAGTATGTTCTTGGCCACTCTCACCTTCGTGACCACGCCATCCACGATGTCGCAGCCGTTTGCCGGCATGACCACGCCCCCTACGGCGACCACCCGGTGGTCTTCGAGGAAGGGCCGCGTGATGTGGACCATCGAACGCGCGTCGATGATGGAGTCAGCATCGATGTTGCAGACGAGTGGGAACGTACTCGCGTTGATGCCGGCGTTCAGGGCGTCGGCCTTGCCCCCTTGCTCCTTGTCGACGACTCGCAGTCCCGAGTGGCTCAGTGACTCATACAGCCCGCGGATCTCCTTGCAGGGGATGTCGGAAAAGACCGCACCCGGGCAGGGCACAAGGTTGAACGCGTCCACCAACCGTTCCAGGGTCCCGTCGGTCGAGCCGTCGTTGACGGCCACTACCTCGAGTTCGGGGTACCGGACGGCGAGGGCGGAGCGCACGGTGTGGACGATCGTGGCCTCTTCGTTGTGGGCGGGAACGATCACGCTGACGGGTTTGTAGAAGCTGGTGTCGAACACACCTTCGTACCCGGTCAACGCCGATGTGCGGCTGTACCGCCTGACGGTCCATGCTGAGAGAACCATCAGCAGCAGGTAGAAGCCGTTGACGAGGACGGAATACGCCAGAAAGAGGAGATTGAGGTCGTAGAGGGCCTGCTTCATGCGAATACCTCCACGACATCTGCCTCGCTCTCGGCTTCGAGGGCGTTCAGCGAAGCCAGCGCCCTCTGTGCGCAGGCTCGCACCGCGAGGCTCTCATCATCGAGTAGCGGGCGGATGGACGGGACGGCTCCGAGCGCGTGAAGAGCGGACAGCGCTTCGGCGCTCTGGCTGCGCACCACCCAATTCGAATGAGCGAGCAACTCGGAAAGCCCCGGGAACGCCGCGGAGTTGCCCACCTTGGCCAAGGCCTTTGCCAGATGGATGAGGACCTCGTCGTCCTTGGCTGTCCTGAGGAGGCGAAGTAGCGTGGGGGCGGCAGGCAGATAGCCGTAGAAGGCGAGCAGGTCGACCATGACCACCTGAGCGGCCACGTCGTCGCTGCCGACCGACTTCTCTGGATCGAGGCCGCCGGCGGCATCGAGGGCGAACGAGCCGCGGCCGCGTGCCGCAAGGTCGATCAAGAGTCGATGGATGACCGGACAAACGGCACTACCGAAACCGGAGAGCAGGCCTGCCGCGCCGTGAAGAGTGATAGGCGTCCGCCCGTAGACTGCCCGAAAGACCGGCAAGAATTGCCTGACCTCGTGCAGAGAGGTGATTGCATCCGCGGCGGCGAGCACCACCGCCGGGTCATCTGCGTGCAGCAGATCGAGGGCGGTCTCGAGCGCTGTCTTCTCCCGGAGCCGGCCCAGGGTCTTGGCGGCCGCGGCTCGGCTGAGGGGGTCTCGCGACTGGACAAGATCCTCCAGAAGGCGGTCGGTGAAGCCGACCTCCCGGCAAAGGCGTCGGACTGCCAGCCGTGACCGGCTCCCGGTGTCATGCAACTGTGCGTCGAGAGACCGATGGAAAGACTCGAAGCCGGCGCGCGAGCGGATGCTGGCTTGGATCTGACCTGTGGCTTCCGCCTGTCCCGCAAGGGCCGCGGGTAGCAGAAGGCACCAGGTTTCTTCTAGCTCCCGTGACTTCCCCTCTGACCTTCGGGCCTGGGTGACCAGCGTGGCCACCAGCAAGAAGGCCAGACAGAGGAGCTGCAGCCCGATGGCTGCGACGATGATGTGCAGTGTGTTCATCGCCGTTTTCATCGGCATATAGAGGGAAGCGCGTGAGTTCGTCGAGGAGCCGGTGGCCCTTGAACGCTAGGTTCCGATCCGCTCCAGCTCTTCCCAGCGCAGGTAGGCCGCATCGAGTTCCGCCTGCAGGACCTCGAGCCGCGAATGCGCCTCCATCACCCGAGAGTTGTCCCCACCCGCATAGAACTCCGGCGAAGAGATAGCCGTGGCGATCTCGGCCCGCTCCGCCTCAAGCGCCTCGATCAGCGCCGGCAGGGCTGCAAGCTCTTTGGTCTCCTTGTAGGAGAGCTTGCGTTTGGCGGCCCGCGGTGCGGCGCCGGGCGGTTGCGGGGACGTGCCCGGCTGGGTCCGGCTTGTCAGCCTTCTTCTCGGCGGCCGGCGCCTTCGCGACCTCCGGCCGCTGCCGCAGCCAGTCGTCGTAGCCGCCGACGTATTCGCGCACCTTCCCGTCATCCTCGAACACCAGTGTGGAGGTCACGACGTTATTGAGGAACGCCCGGTCGTGGCTCACCAGCAGGATGGTGCCGGCGTAGGTGAGCAGGCGTTCCTCGAGGAGAGCGAGGGTCTCCATGTCGAGGTCGTTGGTGGGCTCGTCGAGCACCAGCACGTTGGACGGCTCGGCGAACAACTTGGCCAGCAGGAGGCGGTTGCGCTCGCCGCCGGACAGCAGGCGCACCGGCGCCGTTGATCTGATCGGGGGAGAAGAGGAAGTCCTGCAGATAGCCCACCACGTGCCGGTTCCCTTTGCCCATGGGGACCATCTGGCTGCCGTCGGCGATGTTCTCCCTGAGAGCTGCGCTCTTCGTCGAGGGTCGCGCGGAGCTGGTCGAAGTAGGCGATCTCGAGGTTGGCGCCGAGGCGCACGCGGCCCTTCTGCGGCGACAGTTCGCCCAGGAGGAGCTTGAGCAGGGTGGTCTTTCCCGCCCCGTTGGGTCCGAAGATGCCCACCCGGTCGCCGCGGATGATCGTCGTGGAGAAGTCCTTGATGATGGGCCGGCCTGCCGGCGGGACGACCAAGTGGCCGCCGGGCTTCCCAGCCGCCAGCCGCTCAGGCACGGCCGCGTCTGGCGCGCCGGGCGCGTTCACGTCCGGGTACGCGAAGGTGATCTTGATCAGCCTCCGCGACCAGGCGGCCGCTACGGGTGGCTTCCTGGATGGCGATCTTGGGATCGCCCATCCGCTCCCTGCGCTGTTCCCGCTCGAGACGTAACTGCTCCAGCGCCCTGACCCGGCCCTCGTTCCTGGTGCGGCGGGCCTTGATGCCCTGGCGGATCCAGACTTCTTCCTTGGCCAGTCTCTTGTCGAACTCCTGCCAGGTCTTCTCCTCGGAGTCCCACATGGCTTGGCGGCGCTCGAGATACGTGTCGTAGCCGCAGTCGAAAGAGAGGAGGCGCCCGCGGTCGATCTCCACGATGCGGGTGGCCATGCGCTGGAGGAAGGCGCGGTCGTGGGTCACGAACACGATGGTCTTGGTGAAACGGAGCAGGAAATCCTCCAGCCAGAGGATCGCGTTGATGTCCAGGTGGTTGGTGGGCTCGTCCAGCAGGAGGACGTCAGGGTCGTCGACGAGCGCCTTGGCCAGGAAGACGCGGCGCTTGGTGCCCGCGGACAGCGACTGGAACTCGGCGTCCTCATCGACGTTCATCCAACCGATGACCGTCTCCACCCGCTGATGAAAATCCCAGGCCCCAACGGCTTCGAGCCGGTGCTGGACGCTCTCGAGCTCTTTGAGCAGGCCTGGGCCGTCTGCAGGCGCCGGGGTGGCCGGAGGCGCCGCCGGGGCCGCCATGGGCGAGCTGGGTGGTGAGTTGGTGGTAGCGGTGCAGCAAGTCGAGGTGGTGCTCGCCGCCCGACGCGACGATGTCGAACACCGTGCCGGGAAGGGCGTCGGGGACGTCCTGAGGGAGAAGGCCAACGCGGGCGCCGGGGCTGCGGACGATGTCGCCGGAATCCGGGGGGATGTCGCCGTTCAGCATCCTGAGCAAAGTCGTCTTGCCCGCTCCGTTGCGGCCCACGAGGCCGATGCGCTCACCCGATTCGATGGCCAGCGTGGCTCCGTCGAGGAGGAGGGGGCCGCCCAGGCTCATGGAGATGTCGTTGAGCCAGATGTGCGCCATGCGGGGAGGATACCCGAATAGGCCGATACCAGCCGCCGCGGCTCCGACCGGCCGCCGACCGGCACCGACACGCGACTTGGGGCGCCGGCGCGAAGATGGGATGATTGGCTGCATGGAGCAGACATCACCCAACATCTTCGTTGCCGGCGCCGACGGGTGCAAGAGCGGCTGGTTCGTCGTCGTGCGGGACCTCTCGAGCGGCGTGGTCGTCCACCACAGGGCGCCTGACTTCGCAGCGGTGCTCGAATTGTCCGCCGGCGTGGCCGCGCTCGCGATAGACATGCCCATCGGCCTGATGGACCGGGTGGAGCGTGGGGGCAGGCCCGCCGACCGGTTGGCCCGCGAGCGTCTCAAGCCGCACCGGGCGAGTAGTGTCTTCTCGCCGCCGTGCCGGGCTGCGCTTCGCTACCGGACCTATGAGGGAGCCGCCGCCGCAACGCGGGCCCGCTCGACCGAGGGCGCCGGTCTGACCCAGCAGTCGTTCGGACTGTTCCCCAAACTGCGCGAGGTCGACGGCCTGATGACCCCCGAGCGCCAGCGGGTGGTCCGGGAGGTGCATCCCGAGTTGTGCTTCGCGGTCATGAACGGCGGGCGGCCGCTCGAACTCAGCAAGAAGACGCCCGAGGGGCAGGTGGTCCGCGTGGGACTGTTGAGCGCCGCGGGATTCGACATCTCCAGCAAGAGCGTCAAGAAGCTGGCCGTGGCTGGGGTCGGCCGCGTGGACGTCATCGACGCCTACGCCACCTGCTGGACGGCTGCGCGGATGGCCCGGGGGGAGGCGGAGCAGCTGATCGGTGATCCAGCTCGTGACCCCCGCGGCCTGCGGATGGAGATATGGGTGTGAAGCGGGCGGCGGCGTCCGCCCGGTCTGCTACCGTGTAGCTGGACGACGGCACGCTTCGACGGAGGGCGAGATGGAAGCAGTCCGGAACATATCCGCCGACCCCGTGACGGTCGACTTCCGCATATCGACGGACGACCCCGACATCGTCGGCTGGCTTCGCCAGTTCCCGGAGGAGGAGTGGGAAGCTGCGGGCCGCGACGGCCCTTCGGGTGGGCGTGCTGGCCCTGCGTCAGGCCTCGGGATTCATCGACCGCGAAGCCATCAAGCACGAGGGTGAGCGGCTCACCAAGACCATCGAGGACCAGGTCACCAAGAGCATCGGCACCCTGGTCGGGCCCGAGAGCAACCTCCTACGCCTCCTCGATCCGCAGCGCACCGACGGCATCGTGCAACAGATGCGCCAGGCGGTGGACGGCGAGCTGACCGAGAACAACGAGAAGGTGCTGGCCGTCTTCGACCTCAACCGCCCCGAATCGGCGCTGTCGCGCCTGGCCAACCTCTTCCAGAACGCGCAGAAGCTCATCCGCAGCGACCTCACGCTCGACAACCCCGAATCCGGGCTGTCGGTGATGCTCCGGCAGCTGGTGACCACGCTCGCGGAGTATGAGGAGCGCAACCAGAAGCTCCGCACCGAGATCGACAAGACCCTCGGCGAGCTGGCCGGGCGTAAGCAGGCGGAGGACCAGGGCACGGCGCATGGCGGCCGTTTCGAGGATCGGGTCAGCGAGTTCGTGGAGCGGAACGCCACCCAGACCGGCGACATCGGCCGGCGGACCGGCACCACCACGGGCTTCATCAAGAACTGCAAGGTGGGCGACTGCACCATCGAACTGGGCGCCGATTCCCAGTTCGCGGGGGAGAGCCTGGTGGTGGAGGCCAAGGAAGACGCGAGCTACGACCTCAAGAAGGCCCTGGACGAGATCGACACCGGTCGCCGCAATCGGGGGGCCGACGTGGGCATCTTCGTGTTCTCGCGCAAGACGGCTCCGCCGCACCTGCGCCCCCTGGACCGTCACGGGCGGGACATCATCGTCATCTGGGACGCGGACGACCCGGTCACCGACGTCTACTTCGACGCGGCGCTGACCCTCGCGCGGGCGCTCATCTTCGAGCACCACCGGGGAGGGGCCGTCAAGACCGAGATCGATTTCGCCAAGGTGGACAAGGTCGTGGAGGCGCTGGCCAAACGCGCCGATCAGCTCAACTCCATCCGCACCTACGGGCAGACCGTCGAGAACGCCGGCCAGAAGATCCAGGCAGAGGTGGGCATCGCCCAGCGGGATCTGGCCAACCAGGTGGACATCTTGCGCGAGCAGGTCGGGCAGATGCGCCGGGCGTTCGCCGCGCAGGGAGAATAGTCCCCCATCAGTCCGGCCGGGCCGTAACCCGCGCCTCCCGTCTTCGTTTCTATGTGTGGTTGTCAAGGTAAGTCGTGTGGCGGTCTAGAGCGGGACCGCGACTCGACACCGGTTCGCAACCTTGCAGGGGTGGTGGCGTGGGTCATCAGCGGGCTCGAAGGTAGGGCGGACAAAGAAAACGAGCCGGCCGATCCGACACTCGCCACCACCCACCAAGACAACCTGAGCCGGGTCGGCATCCCGGCTGCATCGAAAGGAGCGTGCGCTATGCAACTCTGCACCGAGACCAACCAGCCTTCGCATCAGCAGTCCCGCCTGACCGGGACCGTGACCGACGAAGACGGCGAGCCCCTCCGCGGGTTGTACGTCAGGGTGGTGCGCGGCGAGACGGTGGTGTGCTGGGACGAGACCGACTGTAACGGCCGCTACGAACTGGCCGTCCCGAGCGGCGTTTACGATGTGAAGTTCTGCTCCCTCGCCTATCACGAACTGGTGGACCCCAGCGTCTTGGTGGCGGGTGCATGCACCAACCTGGACGCGGTCCTGGTGCCCATCTTCTGAGGCGGAGCGTCCCACGGCGCCTCCCCGATCCAGGACCTCGGCATATCCTCGCTATAGTATTGGCAGGCACGGGACGGCGCCCGCCGCCCCGCCGAGGCAGCAACCGGATCGAGAGGTAGCGCAGGATGCCATATTGGGCAGTCGGCATCGTCGTCGTGGTCTTGGTGGTGGTGTACTACCTGCTCAGCCAGCAGGGCCGGGAACGGCGCAGGGAGAAGATCGGAGTCGACTTCGCGAAGATACCGAGCTTCTACGCCAACCAGACCTACACCGACATCCATGGTGATACGGCCGTCGGCATCGACGACCGGGGGCGCCGCATCGCCATCGCGCGCAAGCACGTGCAGCCGCGCACCCGGGTGTACTCGTTCGCGCACATCATCTCCGCTGAAGTCTTCCAGAACGATCAGGTGATAGCGTCCATAGCCGCCACCACCAAGCCGGCACCGGGCCCGGCCGGGGGAGACATGGGTCCGTTGGCGGCCCCCATCACCGGCGGCGGCTTCCCCGTGGGGAGCCTCTACGGATCCACCAAGCAGCCGGTCAGGGACGCGTTCGCCGGGCTGCCGGTGCTCAGGCCCACTCTCGGCCAGATGACCCTCACCGGGCTTCGAGTGAAGTTCCGCAACGGGACGGAGATCGATGACGTCCTCATCCGCTTCTACGACGGCAAGGCGGTGAACGCCGACGGCGTCGAGGGCGAGCGGGCTTTGGCGGAGGCGCAGGTGCTGCTGGGATCGCTGGACATCGCCATCAAGCGTGCGGGGGTTCCTGTCCGCTCCGCCTGATAGTCTGGATCCCAGACGACGTGGTGAGGTGTGACGTGGCTACTTGGACTCCCAGACTCTCAAAATCCCGGTTCCAGGCGGGGCTGCAGTGCCCCAAGTATCTGTGGCTGTTGTGCCGGGCTCCCCAGCTTGCCGACCCGGTGAGCGAGGCCAAGCAGGCCATCTTCGATCAGGGCCACGCGGTGGGCGAGCTGGCGCGCCAGCTGTTCCCGGGCGGAGTGCTCGTCGAGGAGGACTACACGCAGACCGACCAGGCGCATGCAGACCACCCAGTGCCTCATCGGCGACGGTGCCGGCTGCCTCTACGAAGCCGCTTTCCGCTACGACGGAGTACTGGTGCGCCCCGACGCGCTGTTCAAGGAGGACGATCACAGCTGGACGCTCGTCGAGGTCAAGTCGTCCGCGGAGGTCAAGCCCGAGCACATCACCGACCTGGGCATCCAGGCCTACGTACTGCGCGGCGCCGGCGTTCCGGTCGGCAGCATGCGGCTGCTTCATCTCAACAGCGACTACGTGTATCCGGGGGGCGCCTACGATCTGGGGCAGCTCTTCACCCTTGAGGATGTCACTGCCCAGGTGGAGCCGTTCATCGAGTCCGTGCCGGGGCTGCTCCGCCAGTTCCGGCAGATGCTCTCCGGGCCGGTCCCCGAGATCGTCATAAGCCGGCGCTGCGACAACCCGTACACCTGCCCGTTCCACGGGTACTGCCACGACTACCTGCCCGAGTTCCCGGTCACCGAGATCCCGCGCATCACGAGCGACGTGCTGTGCTCGCTGCTCACCGACGGGTACTGCTCCATCCGCGAGGTGCCGCTCGACTACCCGGGGCTCACTCCGGCCCAGCGCACGGTCTGCGACGTCATCCAGACGGGGGAGCCGCGCTTCGATCCGGAGCTCAAGGATGAACTGTCCCGGCTGTGCGAGCCCATCCACTTTCTCGACTTCGAGACCTGGCGTTCGGCACTGCCGGTCTTTCCCCAGACCCGGCCTTACCAGGCCCTGCCGGTGCAGTGGTCGCTTCACACGCTCGACGGCGGGCTGCGGCACGCCGAATTCCTCCACACCGACAACACCGACCCCCGGCGGCCGTTCATCACCAGCCTACTGGCGGCGCTGGGCGCGGCCGACGGCCAGGCCGACGACAGTCCCATCGTGGTCTACACCGGCTACGAGAGCCGCATCCTCGACGATGTCGCCCGCGACCTGCCCGAGTTCGCTGCGGCCATCGCCGCGAGTCCAGGCCCGTCTGTTCGACCTGTACAAGGTCATCAGCACCCATGTCCAGCACCCTGGGTTCCACGGCAGCTACTCGCTCAAGTACGTCCTGCCGGCCCTGGTCAGCGACCTCTCCTACCAGGGCCTGGCCGTGCAGAACGGCGAGGCCGCGACTCTACGCTGGCAAGAGGCTATCTACAGCGGCGCTCCAGCCTCCGTCTGCGAGGCCATCTTCGACGACCTGCGCGCCTACTGCGCAACCGATACACTGGCTATGGTCAGGCTGTACGAGGAGCTGCTGCAGGCGGTGTGATCCGGCCCGGTGCGCGGCAGAGGGAGGGCCCACGTGAGAGTCGATCTGGCGTTGCTGGCCGATTACGCGGAGGTGACCCAGCGCGGGGGAAAACTCATCGTTTGCGGCATTTTCGACCGGATCACCCTGGCCGACCTCGACGCCGTGCATCCTCACATGGCGCTGGCTCTCAAGTTGGCGTGCGACCCAGGGGAGAGCCCCTCTCATCACTTGTCTGTACGGCTTGTAGACCCAGACGGGGCGTGAAGTGGTGCCGTCGATCGAAGGTGACGTTGAAGTCAAGGGCGAGGCAGACGGTGACGCGTCGGTCAACCTCATTCTTGACCTGAATCTCGTCAAGTTTGGGGTGGCCGGCCCGCATTCGTTCGATATCTTCCTCGATGGGAAGCTGGAGAAGCAGGTCCCGCTGACGGTCGAACGGCTCAATCGTATAGACACGTAGTAAAGACTGAAAAGCGCGCTCCCGGGCGGGCGCGGCCCCCTGGTTCCCGGGCGGGTCGGCGGGTGGTAGTCAGTCTTCGCTGACCGGCTCTCTCTTGCGATCCATGAGGTGTCGCGCCGCCAGATACGGGTGGCGGTAGGTCATGCGGGGCCCGCTGTATCTCATGGCGGCGCGGATCTGGTCCCGCATGGCAGGCCGGAAACAGTGCACGGTGCAGCGGGCGCAGGTCGGCTTCTCGTCCCCGAATCTGCAGGCGTCGATGCGAGCCAGCGCGTAGTCGAGGAGGTCGGTGCACTCGGGACAGAGTGGCGCCGCACGGGCGACACCGGCCGGAGCGCCCTTCGTTCCGGGGCCGTGGGCCGTGTCAGCGGGGTCGTGGGTGTCGCGGCAGTGCATCCGGATCATGAGTTCCACCGTGCGCGCTTCGCGGCGCAGGCGGCGGGACGGTACGCGCGGCGCGGCGCTCAACCTACTGCCAGTGGTCGAGTACGACGATCTCGGACAACGGCTTGCGGGTCTTCGGGCGGGGAGTATCGGCCGGGTAGCCGAGGGTCATGAGTTCGATCACCTTGGCGGTCGCGGGGATGCCCAGCACCTCGCGGACCTCGTCCTGCGAGAAGGCCCCGATCCAGCAACTGGCGAGCCCCTCAGCCGTCGCCGCGAGGGAGAGGTGCTCCATGGCGATGGCCAGGTCCACCGGGTCGCCGGGGACGCCGCAGCTCATCATGCGGTCGGGCATGAGGCCGCAGCCGGCGATGACCACGGGCGCGGTCGCCACGAAACGTTGGTTCGCGCAGGCGCGCACGAGGCGGCGCTTGATCTCTGGGTCCTGGACCATGACGAACTTCCAGGGCTGGCGGTTGGAGCCGGAGGGGGCGAAGCGGGCGGCCTCGAGCACCCTGAAGAGCTTCTCCTCCTCGATGGGCCGGGGCTGGTAGGAACGGCACGCGTAGCGCGCCTTGACGAGTTCGAGGAAGTCCATGCACGCCTCCGTTCGGTGGCTGAGGGAAGGGCTAGAGGAGGCGGGTGGCCCCGTGGTAGCTGCTCTTCCAGACCGTGCCGATCTGCACGTGAGTACCGGTGGCGTTGATCATGTTGCCGTTACCGATGTAGATGCCCACGTGGTGGATGGGATTGTAGAAGAAGACGAGGTCGCCGGGCTTGAGCTGGCTGCGGGAGACGTGCGTGCCGTAGTTGTACTGCATCCGGCTGGAGTGGGGCAAGCGGATGCCCACCTTGGCGTAGCAGTAGAGGACCAGCCCTGAACAGTCGAACCCGCGGGGGCTTGAGGCGCCCCACACGTACGGGACGCCCAGGTACTTCATGGCGGTGCTGATGACGATGCCCGGGCGGGAGGCGAGGAACTTCTGCCGGGCCTTGGCCTGGGCGGCCAGTTTGGCTTGGCGAGCGGCTTCCGCTTTCTTGAGCGCGGCGATCTGCTTCTCTTTGCCCTTGAGCGCCTTTTCCTGCTTCTGCAGCTGGGTGAGGACCTTGGCTTTGGCGGTCTCCGCCTTCTCGGCGTCGTTCTGCTGCTGGAGGAGTTCGGCCTCCAGCTGGACCTTGCGGTCGGAGACGTCCTGCCGGTAGCTCTGCACGTCGTCGATGAGCTCGGAGTCCTGGCTGCCGAGGCGCTGCCACTGGTCGGCCCGGGTGATCATCTCGGAGAAGCTGCTCGAGCCGAGGAGCACGTTCAGCATGTTGAGATTGCCGGCCTTGTAGATATTGACCAGCCGCTGGTTGAGCTGGTCCTGGGCGGTCTTGAGGTCCGCCTCGGCCTTGTTGATGTTCGACTGGGTCTTCTTGACCTTGGCCTGGGTGTCTTCCAGCGCCTGGGCAGCGTAGTCGTAGTCCTCGGTGGCGGCGCTCAACTCCTCGTCCAACTGCTCGATCAGATCGAGGAGTGCTTGGGCTTGTGCCTTGGCCTTGTCGATGGCAGGGGTGGCCTGCACCACGCTCGACAGTGAAAGCGTCAGAAGTGACGCGATGATGAGAAACGCTACGAGGCGTGCCGGTAATGCGCGCGCTATTCGTCTGGTGCGAAGCACCGATACCTCCTGGTCAACGCCGGAATTATACCGGCGCAGTGTGCATCTGTCATTTCGCGGCCCGCACCGGACATCCTGCCGGGTGTTCGCCGAGGCCTCCGGGCGTCTTCTAGCCGATCCCCGCGCCGAGGGTGCTCTTGAGGAAGTCGAGGAGTCCGTTGGTAGGTCGCGTCGGCTTGGGCGCCGGTCAACAGGTCGGTGCCGTGATCCGCTCCGGGCAATATCTGTGAGTGATCCCTTGCCGGACGAGAGCTGCTCTAGTTCGCGGGCCCCGGCGGCCCCGTCGTCGTTCTCGGCGGCGATGAAAAGGAGTGGAACGGTGATGCGGGGGACGGCTGCCGCGGCCGACAGCCCTCTGAACTCCACGGGGGCCGAGAGTGTGGCGATGCCGGCGAGGCGGACGCTGGACAGCGCCTGGGCCTGATCGCCCGCGATGAGACAGGCGGTGCCGCCCATGGAAGCGCCGGCGAGGACCAACGCTGCGGCTCCCCGCTTGCGCATCTCGCTGATTGCGGCGGAGACGTCCCTATCGATCAGTTCGATGTCCTTGCTTCCCCCGGACTCACCGTAACCGCGGAAATCGAAGGTCAGGACCAGATAGCCGGCGGCCGCGAGACGTTCCGCGGTGGGCGTCCAACTGGTCTGGTCGGCCGGGTACATGTGGGCGAGGATGACGCCCGCTTGGCCTGCCCCGTAGAGGTGGCCATTCAACTCGACGCCGTCAGCGGTGGCGAAGGTGACCGGCCGGGAGAGACTCGGCGCGGTGGTGGCAGGGGCCGTGGCGGCCGTGGTGGGGGGCGCCGTTGTGGCGGTGCTGTCCGATCCGCAGGACGCGGAGCCGAGGGCGATCAGGGACAGGCATACGAGAAGAGAGCAGTAGACTCCCACTCTCTGTGGGAAGCGGGCCAACGAGTCCATCTCATCCTCCTGTGCTCCACCTCAGATGCCCGGATAGTACCCTCTGGGCGCGTTTCCGTGTAGCATGGCACCCACCAAATGCGGACCGAGATCGGGAGAGGCGTGGTAATGGCCACTAGTACGAGGATTATCGCGGTCGTGACCGGCGAGGAGAGACTGGAGCGGTTGCGTCTGCTCAAGAAGGAAGCCCTTCTCGAAGGGGGACCGGAGCAGGCGGCGGCTCGGCGCAAGAACGAACTCTTGAGCGCGCGCGAACGCGTGCTGGCCGTGCTCGACCCGGGAACGTTCGTGGAACTGGACGTGCTGGTCGAGGGCGTGGTGACCGGGCACGGCAAGGTCGATGGGCGGGACGTCTACCTGTTCTCGCAGGACGGGGACGCCACCGACGGTTTCTCGCGGGAGCGCTTCGCGCAGAAGACCGTCAAGGTCGTCGACCTGGCCATGAAGAACGGCGCCCCCATCATCGGCATCCACGATGCCGGCGAACGCTGGCACCGCGACGGCGGCCTGGGCGCGCTCGGCGCCTTCGCCGACATCCTGTTCCGCAACGTCATGGCCAGCGGCGTGGTGCCGCAGATCGCGGCCATCCTGGGGCAGTGTGGCGGCGCCGCGGCGTACTCGCCGGCGCTGGCCGACTTCACCCTCATGGTGAAGGGGTCAGGGCCAGATGTTCCTGGCCGGTCCGGAAGCGGCGCGGACGGTGCTCGGCGAGCAGACCACCATCGAAGAACTGGGCGGCGGCAGGACTCACAGCGAGAAGACCGGTCTTGCGCACCTCGCGGCCGACGACGAAGAGGCCTGCCTGCGGGCGGTGCGGGAGATCCTGTCGTACCTGCCGCAGAACAACCTGGAGGACGTCCCCCGGGTGGTCGTGCGCCGACCCGGCCGATCGGAAGGACGACTCCCTCGAGAAGCTGATGCTGGCTGGGGCCGACGACGGCGAAGGCTACGACATGCGCGACGTGGTCGCCGCGGTCGTGGACGACGGCCGGTTCCTGGAGTTGCAGGGCGGCTGGGCCAAGAACCTGGTGGTCGGGTTCGCTCGGCTGAACGGCCGGGCGGTGGGCGTGGTGGCGAACCAGCCCGCCGAACTGGATGGCCGGATAGACATCGACGCGGCTGCCAAGGGCGCCCGCTTCGTCCGCACGTGCGACGCGTTCAACGTCCCGCTGCTCACCTTCGTCGACACGCCCGGGTTCGTGCCGGGCAAGGCGCAGGAGCGCGCTGGGCTGCTGCGCGACGCCACCAAGCTGCTCTACGCCTACTGCGAGGCCTCGGTGCCGAAGCTGACGGTGGTCACCGGCAAGGCCTACGGCGAGGCGTACGAGGTCATGGCATCCAAGCACATCCGGGCCGACTTCAACCTGGCCTGGCCGTCGGCGGAGATCGCCGCGTCGGCCACCGGCGGGGCGGTGCGGCGCTGGGAGGCTCATTCGCCCATCACCGCCGCGAAGCGCGGCTATCTGGACGACGTCATCGAGCCGGGCGACACCCGCCCGCGGCTGATCGCTGCTCTCGAGGCCTGCGCGTCCAAACGGGAAGGGCGTCCGCCCAAGAAACACGGGAACATCCCGCTGTGAGTGCGGCCGCCGGCAAGAAGGGCGCCCCCAAGGCGCGGCGCCGGTGCGTCCGGCGCCGCTCCGAAGCCCGTCTACATCACCGACCTGGTCCTGCGCGACGCGCACCAGTCGCTGCTCGCCACCCGCATGCGCACCGAGGACATGCTGCCCATCGCGGCCAAGATCAACAAGGCCGGCTACTGGTCCATCGAGATGTGGGGCGGGGCCACCTTCGACTCGATGATGCGGTTCCTCAACGAGGATCCGTGGGAGCGCGTGCGCGCCCTCAAGACCACCATGCCGGACACCCGCCTGCAGATGCTGCTGCGGGGTCAGAACGCCGTGGGCTACCGCAACTACGCCGACGACGTGGTGGAGGAGTTCGTCCGGCTGGCGGCGCTGGCGGGCATCAACGTGTTCCGGGTGTTCGACGCCCTCAACGACCCGCGCAACCTGCGAGACGGCCATCAAGGCGGTCAGGGAGAGCGGTCAGTGGGTCGAAGGCACCATCAGCTACACCAAGAGCCCGGTCCACTCGGTCAAGACCTTCGTGGACTACGCGGCGCGCCTCGCGGAGCTGGGCGCCCAGAGCTTCGCCATCAAGGACATGGCCGGTCTGCTCGATCCCCAGGACGCGTACGAGCTGGTCTCGGCCCTCAAGCACGCGCACCCCGACATCCTGGTGCACATGCACTGCCACTACACCTCGGGGATGGCTTCCATGGCCTACCTCAAGGCGGTGGAAGCGGGAGCGGACATCCTCGACTGCGCCATCTCGTCGATGTCGATGGGCACGTCCCATCCGCCGACGGAATCCATGGTCGCGGCGCTTGGCCGGCACCGAGCGGGCCACCGGCATGGACATCGCCGTGCTGGAGGAGATCTCCGAGTACTTCCGCGGTATCCGCAAGAAGTACAGGGCCTACGAGAGCGCTTTCACCGCGGTCGACCCGGCCGTGCTCATGTGGCAGATCCCGGGCGGGATGATCTCCAACCTGTCCAGCCAGCTCAAGGAACAGGGCGCCCTCGACCGCATGCCCGAGGTCATGGAGGAGGTGCCGCGGGTCCGCAAGGAGCTCGGCTATCCGCCGCTGGTGACGCCCACTTCGCAGATCGTCGGCACCCAGGCGACGCTCAACGTGCTGATGGGCCGCTACAAGATGGTCACCAAGGAGACGAAGGGTCTCGTGCAGGGCTACTACGGCCGTACGCCGGCCCCCATCGACCCCGAGATCCAGAAGCTGACCATCGGCGACGAGACGCCCATCACCACGCGCCCCGCCGACATGCTGGAGCCGGAACTGCCCAAGCGCCGTGCCGAACTGGACGAGCTGGGCATCACCTACAGCGACGAAGACCTGATGTCGTACGCCATGTTCCCGCAGGTGGCCCTGGAGTTCTTCGCCCGGCGCGACCGGAAGGAACGCCCCAAGGAAGAGCTGGCCGCGCTGGTAGCGGCTGTCGCCGGACTCCTCGGCGTCGACAAGGAAGTGACGTGCGCGCCGCAGCCGGCCGAGGCCGCGGCGGCGACCGCCGAAGGCGCTGAACAGCCCTGCGCCGTCGAAGCCCCGCCTGCCACGCCCGCCTGGGCCGCGGCCGGCCGGGCCGAACTGGTCGGCGCCCGCGCCGTGTCCTGGAGGTATTGACATGAAGTTCAAGCTCCAGGTGGACGGCAAGGAATACGAGGTCTCGGCGGCGGCCGACGGCGTCATCACCATCAACGGCGAGACGTTCGAGACGAAGACCGGTTCCGCCTCCGCCGACAAGCGCATGCTGCAGGTGGGAGAGAAGAACTTCGAGGTCCGCGTGGTGGAGAGCACCCAGGATGTCGGCTGCTTCACCTTGGAAGTGGCGGGGGAGAGGGTGCCTCTGACCGTCTCCGACCTGGTCCGTGAATCCGGCCCCGCGGCGACCGGGACCTCCGGGGCGGCAGCCGGCGCGGCCGCCCCCTCCGGCGGCGCCGCGGCCAGCGCCGCAGAAGCCCAGGACGGCCTGTTCGCCCCGGTCCCCGGCAAGATCGTCGACGTGTTCGTCAAGGTCGGCGACGCCGTGGACGAGGGGACGCCGCTGGTGGTCCTCGAGGCCATGAAGATGGAGAACGAGCTGCGGGCGCCCAAGAAGGGCAAGGTCACCGTGGTGGCGGTCGTCAAGGGCGACACCGCCCAGCGCGGGCAGCTGCTGGTGGGTATCGAGTAGAGTCCGCGGGCGGCCGCGGGCCGCCGGCTTCCTCAGCGTTCGATCTTGCGGATGGCCTCTGCCCGTTCGTTCAGCGTCGGCGGCCTCAGCGGCGCGGCCCGTCTGCTCGTAGAGAGCCGCCATGCCCGGCTGAGGATCAGGGCGACGTCCGGGTGGTCCGGTCCCAGCGCGGCCTCGGCCGCGGCGAGCGCCTTCTCGTACAGCGGGGCCGCCTCTTCGAACCGGCCCTGCGCCCGGTATAGTTCGGCCAGGTTGTTCAGGCTCACGGCCACCTCGGGATGCTCCGGGCCCAGGGTCTTCTCGAGGATCTCGAGGGCCCGCAGGTACAGCGGCTCGGCTTCGTCGAACCGGCCCTGCACCCGGTACAGCTCGGCCAGGTTCTCGAGCGTGGTGCCCACGTGTTCGTGCTCGGCGCCCAGGGCCTTCTCCCGGATCAGCCAACGCCCGCTTGTGGAGCGCCTCGGCCTCGTCGAAGCGGCCCTGCTCCTGGTAGAGGACGGCCAGGTTGCCCAGGCTGGTGGCCACGTCGGGATGCTCGGCGCCCAGGCTCTTCTCCCATATGGCCAGAGACTGCTTGTAGAGCGGCTCGGCCGCCGCGTAGCGTCCCTGGACGGAGGAAAGCACCGCCAGGCCGTTGAGGCAGAGGGCCAGGCTCGGGTCGTCCGGACCGAGGACCTTCTCCTTGATGGCGATGGCCCGCTCGTAGAGCGGCTCCGCCGCCGCGTAGCGGCCCTGCACGTAGTAGAGCTCGGCGAGGTCGGCGAGGCTCTTGGCCAAGTCGGCGTCGTCGTCGGTGAGCAGCTTGTCGCGGATGGCCAGGGCCTTCTCGAACAGCGGCTCGGCCAGCGCATACTGACCGCGGGCCCGGTAGAGCTCGCCCACGTGGGAGAGGCTGGCGGCCACCAACAGATGGTCGGGGCCGAGGGAGTGCTGGCGGATGTGCAGCGCCCGCTCGCAGTTCCACAGCGCGTCGGTGAAGCGCCCGCGCGAATCGAGGAGGGCGCCGAGCGAGATCAGGGTGACGGCCAGGTCGGCGTGGACCGGGCCGAGGTGCTTCTCCTTGATGGCCAGGGCCCGCTCGAGGAGCGGCTGAGCGTCGGCCTGCTTGTCGTCGGCCACGAGATAGCCGGCCAGCGCTTCCAGGCTGGCGGCCAGCCGCAGGTCCTCGGGACCGGCGGCGGCTTCGAGCACGGCGATGGCCTGCTCGTGAGCGGACTTGGCCTTGGCGGTGTCGCCCTGCGCTGCGGCCAGTCCGGCCAGACGCTGCAGGCTGACGGCCACGGAGGCGTCACTGTGGCCCAGCGCCGCTTCGCGGAGCGTGCGGGCGTCCAGGTAGCCGGCCTTCGGCGGCTGCGTAGTCGCCTTGAGCCTGCTGTGCGGCCGCGATGCGGTCGATGCTGGGAGCCACGCGCGGATGCGCGGGGCCGAAGGCTTCCCGGCGGATGGCCAGCGCCTTCTGGTAGAGCGCGAGGGCCTCGGCGTAGCGTCCGGCGGTGGCGTAGCACGTCGCCCAGATCGTCCAGGGTGACGGCCACCTTTGGGTGGTCGGCGCCGAGGGTGGTCTCGCGGATGGTCAGCGCCGCCTCGTAGAGGGGAGCGGCTTCGCCGTCTCGCCCCAGCAGGTGGTAGACGTGCCCGAGGTTCTCCTCTGCCAGCGCCACGATCGGGTCGGTGTCTCCGAGGGCCTTGCGCCGGCCCGCCAGGGCCCGCTCGAAGAGGGCGGCCGCGGGCAGGTAGGCTCCGGCGGTCTCGTGCATCACGGCCAGGTCGGCGACGATGCCCGCTACCGCGGCATGATCGGCGCCCAGTTCGGCTTCAGCGGCCGCCAGGGCCTTCTCGCCGGCCTCGATGGCCTGTCCCAGATCGCCCTTGGCGGCAAGGGCTTGGGCCTCGACCGCCAGGGTCTTCCATTCAGCATGTGATGTGCGCTCGTTCATGACAAGGGACTGTATAGGTTGACCGTTTTTCCGTCAACCTTCCGAGCGGTTCGCGAGCGATATGGGTGCCGCGCAGACCCCGATTTGACTGAGTAATGATTCTGTGCAAAACTGTTTCGTAATGAATCATTATCGACACCTCCCTGACCCGCCGCCACCCGTCAACTTGGACACCATCGACCCGGTCACCGCGCGGGGCCTTCCAGGCCCTCGGCAGGATCTTCCACCTCCACCGGCAGGCCATGCAGAAGCTGTTCGCGCACACGGAGACGCATCACGGTGAGGTCTTCGCCCTTCGCCTGCTTGCTCGTAACGACGGTATGAGCCAGCGCGATCTGGCGGAGACGCTCCACCTGTCGCGGCCGCGGGTCACCAGCATCCTGCAGGGTCTGGAGAAGGAGGGAGCGGTCCGCCGCGAGGCCGACACCGTGGATCAGCGCATCACCCGGGTGTTCCTGACCGAGGCGGGCAGGCGCCAGGAGATCGAGCACAGGGAGGCTTTCGAGAAGTATCTGGAGAGCACCATAGGGGTGCTCAGCGAGCAGGACAAGAAGGACTTGGCCAGGATCCTCGACCAGGTCTCCGGTCACATGTCCGAGATGCTCGGTACGGGGGCGAAAGAACAAGAGGTCGGGGAGAAAAGATGAAGAAACTGCTGCTGACGCATCTGGCGCCGTACAAGTGGCGGATCAGCGCGATCTTCGTGATCGTGCTGCTGCAGTGCATAGGCAACCTGTATCTGCCGACCCTGAACGCCGACATCATCAACAACGGCGTGGTCAACGGCGACACCAACTACATCCTGCGCGTGGGCGGCATCATGCTGGCCGTCGCCATCGGTATCGCCATCTGCTCGGTCCTCTCGTCGTACAACGCCGCCAGGACGGCCATGGGGGCCGGCCGCGACATGCGCGGCGCCCTCTACCGCAAGGTGCAGAGCCTTTCGCAGAGCGAGATGAGCCGTTTCGGGACCGCCTCGCTCATCACCCGCAACACCAACGACGTCCAGCAGGTGCAGATGCTCACGGCTATCGGCCTGACGCTGATGCTCTTCGCCCCGATGATGGCCATCGGCGGCATCATCATGGCCCTGCGGCAGGACATGCCGCTGTCCATCTCGCTGGCCATCATCCTGCCGGTCATGTTCGTCTTCCTCTTCTTCGTGCTCCGCACCGCCATCCCCCTGTTCCGCACCATCCAGGGGCGCGTCGACCGGATCAACCAGATCATGCGCGAGAACCTGGGCGGCATCCGCGTCATCCGCGCGTTCGCTCGGGTCCAGTACGAGGAGAAGCGGTTCGCCGAGGCCAACCAGGAACTCACCGACGTCACGGTGAAGGTGTTCAAGCTCTTCTCCCTGGTCTTCCCGATCCTGTTCCTGATCATGAACCTGTCGATGGTCGGCATCATGTGGGCCGGTAGCTATCGCGTCGACAGCGAAGCCATGCAGGCCGCCAACGTCATGGCGTTCATCCAGTACGTCATGCAGATCCTGTTCTCGGTGCTGATGGCCACCATGTTGGCCGCCATGATCCCGCGGGCCGTGGCCTCCGGCGGCCGTATCCAGGACGTGCTCGACGTCGAGCCGGCCATCAAGGACCCGGCCGAGCCCATCGTCCTGCCCTCGCGCGACGGTGGGCCGCGCGGCGTCGTGGAGTTCAAGGACGTCGAGTTCCGGTACCCCGGCGCTCAGGACGCCATCCTCAGCCACATCTCGTTCACGGCGCAGCCGGGGCAGACCACGGCCATCGTGGGTAGCACGGGCAGCGGCAAGTCGACCCTCATCGGGCTCATCCCGCGCCTCAATGACGTCACCTCCGGGAGCATCGCTCATCGACGGATACGACATCCGGGAGATGGCCCGGGCCGACCTGTGGCAGCACATCGGGTTCGTCCCGCAGAAGGCCTTCCTGTTCTCGGGCACCGTGGCCAGCAACCTGCGCTACGGCAATCCCGACGCCACGGACGAGGAGTTGTGGCACGCGCTCCGGATAGCCCAGGCCGAAGAGTTCGTCCGGGCGATGTCCGAGGGCCTCGACGAGCCGATCACCCAAGGCGGCACCAACGTCTCGGGCGGGCAGCGCCAGCGCCTGGCGATCGCCCGGGCCATAGTCAAGAAGCCCGACGTGTACGTGTTCGACGACAGCTTCTCGGCCCTCGACCTCAAGACCGACTCGATGCTGCGCGCCGCCCTCAAGGAGGAGACCAGGGACGCCACGGTCATCGTGGTGGCCCAGCGCGTGAGCACCATCCTGCACGCCGACCAGATCGTCGTCCTCGAGCAGGGCGGCATGTGCGGCCTCGGCGACCATGGAGAGCTTCTGAACACCTGCGAGACGTACCAAGAGATCGTGTACTCGCAGCTGAGCGCGGAGGAGGTGGCATGAGCGCCGAAGAGCGGAAGGACGAGATGACGCCCGCCCAGAGCGCCGCGCCGGCCGAAGCGGCAACAGGCGACGGCACGGGCAGCGACCGCCAAGGGCGGCCGCGCTCGCGGCGGCCGCGGCGGCGCCGCAGCAGCACGGCCCGGGCTTCGGCCCTCCCGGCCTCATCGGCACGGGGGAGAAGGCCAAGAACTTCAAGGGCTCGTTCAAGCGGCTCGTCGGCACGCTGCGCCCCGAACGGGCGAAGATCGCGTGGATCTTCGTGCTCGGCGCTGCTCAGTGTGGCGGCGACCATCGCCGGCCCGAAGATCCTCGGGCCGGGTGTTCAACCTGATCATCTCCGGCGGCACCGGACGGCAGCTCGACATGCCGTGGGCACCGGATTGGGCAAGATCCCCGGTCTTGAGTCCGGCATGGACGCGGAGCAGACCGCCGGCGGTCCTCAAGGCCATCGATCCCGAGCTGGAGAAGGTGGCCAACTTCATCGAGCGGCTGCCCGGCTTCGCCGTGGGCAAGGGCGTGGATTTCGCCGCGGTCGGCAAGATCCTGCTGATCCTCGTGGCCATCTACATCCTGAGCGCCCTGTTCGGCTGGCTTCAGGGCTACATCATGGCCGGCGTGGTGGCGCGCACCGTCTACCGGCATCCGCAAGGACGTGGACGAGAAGCTCGCGCGGCTGCCGCTCAAGTACTTCGACGGCCACGCCCGCGGCGACATCCTCAGCCGGGTGACCAACGACGTGGACAACATCCAGCAGACCATGCAGCAGACGCTCAGCCAGATCATCACCTCCATCCTCACGCTCATCGGCGTGCTGGCGCTGATGTTCTACGTCAGCTGGCTGCTGGCTCTCATCGCCCTGATAACCGTGCCGATCTCGGTGGCCGTCACCATGGTCATCGCCAAGCGCTCGCAGAAGCAGTTCACCCTGCAGTGGCAGAGCACGGGCTCCCTGACCGGGCACGTGGAGGAGACCTTCACCGGCCACACCATCGTCAAGATCTTCGGGCGCCAGAAGGAGAGCATCGAGGACTTCGACGAGCAGAACGACGAGCTCTTCCAGTCGAGCTTCAAGGCCCAGTTCATCTCCGGGATCATCATGCCCATGATGATGTTCGTGGGGAACCTGCAGTACGTGGCCATCGCCATCGTCGGCGGGCTGCGCATGGCTGCCGGCGCGCTCTCGTTCGGCGACGTCACCGCCTTCATCCAGTACTCGCAGATGTTCACCCAGCCCATCACCCAGACCGCCAGCGTGGCCAACGTGCTGCAGTCGGCCGTGGCCTCGGCCGAGCGCGTGTTCGAGCTCCTGGACGAGACCGAGCAGTCGGCCGAGCCCGAGCATCCCGGTGGTGCTGAAGCACGCCGAGGGTCACGTGGAGTTCAGAGAACGTGTCCTTCCGCTACCTGGAGGACGTGCCGCTCATCGACGACCTCAGCATCGAGGTGCAGCCCGGCCAGACGGTCGCCATCGTCGGGCCCACCGGCGCCGGCAAGACCACGCTGGTCAACCTGCTCATGCGCTTCTACGAGATCGACAAGGGCCAGATCCTCGTGGACGGGGTGGACACCCAGGAAGATGCGCCGGGACGACCTGCGCCGTCTCTTCGGCATGGTGCTCCAGGACGCCTGGCTGTTCAGCGGCACCATCCGCGACAACATCGCCTACGGCAAGGAAGGCGCCACCGAGGAGCAGATCCAGGCGGCCGCCGAAGCGGCGCACGTGAACCACTTCGTCCGCACCCTTCCCGACGGCTACGACACCAAGCTGGACGACGATTCGGCGAACGTGTCCACGGGGGAGAGGCAGCTGCTCACCATCGCCCGGGCGTTCCTGGCCGATCCGGACGATCCTCATCCTGGACGAGGCCACCAGCTCGGTGGACACCAGGACCGAGGTGCTCATCCAGAAGGCCATGGCGCGGCTGCTCACGGGCCGCACCAGCTTCGTCATCGCGCACCGGCTGTCCACCATCCGCGAGGCCGACCTCATCCTGGTGATGGACAAGGGCGCCATCGTGGAGCAGGGGACGCACCAGGAACTCCTGGCCGCCGGCGGCTTCTACTACGACCTGTACAACAGCCAGTTCGTGGAGGCGCTGGCCGAGGCTTCGTAGCCCGGCGCGGCTGCCGCGGCGCGGCTTCGCCGCGCAGGAGCATCGAAATGAAAGAAGCCCCGGAGTTCTCACGCCGGGGCTTCTTTGTGCTTCAAGAGACGGGGTCCGGCAGGGCGCCCCGCCGGCGCCTGAGAGGTCTAGGCGAAGTAGCGGTCCAGCAGGCCTTTGAAGGCTTTGCCGTGACGGGCTTCGTCGCGGGCCATCTCGTGAACGGTGTCGTGGATGGCGTCGTAGCCGAGTTCTTTCGCCAGTTTGGCGAGCTCGAACTTGCCGGCGGTGGCGCCGTTCTCAGCCTCCACGCGGGCGGCGAGGTTGGCTTTGCTGGAGGCCGTGAGGACTTCGCCCAGCAGTCTCCGCGAACCGGGAAGCATGGTCGGCTTCCTCGTAGGCGGCGCGCTTCCACATCTCGGCGACTTCCGGGATAGCCTTCGCGATCGGCCACGCGGCCCATGGCGAGGTACATGCCCACTTCGGTGCACTCGCCGGTGAAGTTCATCCTCAGACCTTCGATGACCCGGGGATCGACGTCTTTGGCGATGCCGACGACGTGCTCGGCAGCCCAGGTCATCTCGCCGCCGCCGGCGGCTTTGAAGGTCGCGCCGGGAGCTTTGCACTGCGGGCATTCGGCCGGGGGAGCGTCACCCTCGAAGACGTATCCACACACGGGACAGGTCCACTTCATGATCTTCGTCCTCCTTCAATGTGCCTAATGGTAAGTATCTTACTGAACAATCGAGACCATTATACATACTCTAGGGGGTTTGTCTATTCCTAACTTCGACGAAAATGTGAGTCACCTGCGGGTGGGTCAGCTGGATGCGCTGCTCGACCCGGCGGATGGCCGCATCGACCTCTTCCACGGTTATCCCGGAGACGAAGGTGACCTCGATGTTGAGCAGCACCTGCTCGGGCCCGAGGTGCATGGTGAGCACTTCGCCGAGGTCCATCGACGGCCGGGTCGCTCAGGGCGGCGTCGCGCAGGGCCGCGACGATCTCCGGGTCGGCCACCTCGCCCACCAGCAGGCTGCGGCTCTCCGCGGCCAGCCAGATGGCGGCGCTCACCAGGATCATGCCGATGACCACCGAGGCGGCTCCGTCGAGCTCGGGTACGTTCAGCAGGTGGCTGAGCAGCACGCCGATGAAGGCCACCACGAGGCCGGCGAGAGCGGCGGAATCCTCGAAGACCACGGTGAACAGGCTGGGGTCCTTGCCCCTGCGGATCGCCGCCAGCACGCTTCGCGAGCCCCGGTTGGTCTTGAAGGCCCGCCAGGCCACCGTGAACGACATGGTCTCGAAGACCATCGACAGGCCGAGCACGATGTAGTTGATGTACGCGGATCTCGAGCGGGGAGGGGTGGATGATGTGGGTGATGCCCTCGTAGATGGACATCCCGCCGCCGACGGCGAAGATGCTGATGGCCACGATGAGGCTCCAGAAGTAGACCTCCATGCCGTGGCCGAACGCGTGCTCCTCGTCGGCGGGCTTCGCGCCGCGGCGCAGGCCGTGGTAGAGCAGGACGCCGTTGCCGGTGTCCACCAGGGAGTGGATGCCCTCGGAGATCATGGCCGAGCTGCCGGTGAACCCGGCGGCCACGAACTTGATGGCGGCGATGGCCATGTTGCCGACGATCGCGGCGATGATGGCTTTCTTGGATTCGGCTGCCATGCGCGGCCAGTGTACACGGTCGAAGGCCGCCGGGCGTGTGACCACACGCTTGAGGCGGGCTGGGCCACCCTAGGCTGCATGGAGTTGAACCAAAGAGGACTCGAAAGAGCCGCCCGTCTCATCGAGAAGGGCGTCAGCCATCCCGGCTCCGTACACGGTGGACATCGGCGACGACGTCGACCTTTCCCGCATATCCGGCAACGACGTGGTCATCTACCCCGGCTGCCGCATCTACGGGGCGCAGACCGTGATCTCCGCCGGGGCGCGGCTGGGGGCCGAAGCGCCCGTCACCGTCGAGGACTGCTACCTGGGACCAAAGGTGGAGCTGAAGGGCGGCTACCTGCGGCGGTCCGTCTTCCTGGAGAAGGCGAGCATGGGCTCCGGCGCACAGGTGCGCGAGGGCTGCCTGCTCGAGGAAGAGGCCAGCGGGGCCCATTGCGTGGGTCTCAAGCAGACCATCCTGCTTGCGTACGTCACTCTGGGCAGTCTCATCAACTTCTGCGACTGCCTCATGACCGGCGGCACCGACCGCGTCAACCACAGCGAGGTCGGCAGCTCCTACATCCACTTCAACTACACCCCCGACGGCGACAAATGCACCCCGTCGCTCTTCGGCGACGTCGCCTCGGGGCGTGATGCTCGATCAGCCGCCCATCTTCCTCGGTGGCCAGGGCGGAGCGGCCGGGCCGGTGCGCGTCGGCTTCGGCACCGTGGTGGTGGCCGGGCTGCATCCTGCGGGAGGACATCCTGGAGGATCAGCGGCTGGTGGTCGTGGGGCCGCACCGGGAGGCCAAGCGGCGCTACATCCCGCGGACCTACGGCAACGTGCCTCGCATCGTCCGCAACAACGTCGCCTACCTGGCCAATCTGGTGGCGCTCGAGCACTGGTATCGGGCCGTGCGGCAGCCGTTCTTCGCCGGGCAGGAGTTCGGCGATCTCGTGTTCGCGGGCGCCCTGGAGCTGCTCGCGGGCGCCAAGGATGAGCGGATCAAGCGGCTCAAGGCCATGGCCGCCAAGGTGCCCGACGGCAACCGGTGCATCGCGGAGGTGCGGGGCAATCTTGACGCCCTGGGCGACCTGTTCCTGGGCGACGCCGCGATGGCCGCGGGGGAGACCGGAGAGGCTGGGGCCGCCGCCGAGACGTTCCTGTCCGGATTCCGGGAGGCGACCGCGGGGGAGACCTCGTACATCAAAGCCATCAAGAGCCTTACCCCGGCCTTATCGGGCCAGGGAGTAGAGTGGCTGCAGGCGGACCGTCGACGACCTCTGCGTGCGCGCCGACGCGCTTGTGCCTTCCCTGGGTATCTGCGCCCCGGGAAAGAGATAGGAGAACCACATATGGGCAGGTTGTTCGGGACCGACGGTATCCGGGGTGAGGCGAACCGCTATCCCATGGATGCCGCCACCGCCTTCGCCGTGGGGCAGGCCATTACCCGGGTGCTGAAGCGCAACGGGCACGTCCCGCGGGTCATCATCGGCAAGGACACGCGCATCTCCGGCTACATGCTGGAGAGCGCTCTGGAATCCGGGGTCACGTCGATGGGCGGGTACGCCTACCTGGTGGGTGTCATGCCCACGCCGGCCATCGCCTACCTCACCGAGAGCATGCGGGCCGACGCCGGTCTGGTGATCTCCGCTTCGCACAACCCCTATCACGACAACGGCATCAAGGCGTTCGCGGGCAACGGCAGCAAGCTGTCCGACGAGCAGGAAGCCGAGATCGAGGAGTTGGTGCTGGGCGGCAAGCTGCCCGAGATGGTGCCGCCGCCGAGGGGCATGGGGAGGGCCAAGCGCCTCGAGGACGCCCTGGGACGCTACGTGGTCTTCCTCAAGAACACATTCCCGCGCGGCCTGACCATGGAAGGGCTGAAGGTGGCCATGGACGTGGCCAACGGCGCCACGTACAAAGTGGCTCCGGCGGCGTTCATCGAACTGGGCGCCGAAGTCACGGTCATCCACGACGAGCCGAACGGCTTCAACATCAACGACGGCTGCGGCTCGCAGCACACGCAGGACCTCAGCCGGGCGGTGCGCGAGACCGGCTCGGTCATCGGACTGGCGTTCGACGGCGACGGCGACCGGCTGATCGCGGTGGACGAGAAGGGCAACACCATCACCGGCGACCAGATCCTCATGATCTGCGCCAAGATGCTGCAGGCCGAGGGGCGTCTCGCCAACGACCTGCTGGTCACCACGGTCATGAGCAACCTGGGCCTGCGCGTGGCCGCGGGCCGCGCCGGCATCCGCCACCACGCCTCCAAGGTGGGCGACCGCAACGTGCTCGAAGACATGCGGGCCATGGGCGCCGTCCTGGGTGGCGAGGACTCCGGCCACGTCATCTTCCTCGACCACCACACCACCGGCGACGGCATCCTCACGGCCCTGCAGCTGATAGCCGCCATGCTCAAAGACGGCCGGCCGCTCTCAGAGATGGCCGCCGAGGCCATGGACGTCTTCCCGCAGCGGCTCATCAACGTGAAGGTGGCCCGTAAGCCGGATATCTCCGAAGTGCCTGAGATCGTGGCGGCCATCGCCGAAGCCGAAGCCGAACTGGCCGACCAGGGGCGGGTGCTCATCCGCTACTCCGGCACCGAATCGCTCTGCCGGGTGATGGTGGAGGGGCCGACGGCGACGGTCACCGACAAGTGGGCCGAAGAGCCTGGCCGAAGTGGTGCGGGCGGCGCTGGGCGGGTAGACGGCCCGGCGGCTGCGGCCGCCCGGGCCGGCCGGCGCCGTGCTCGTACATACGCGCTCTATTTACAACGCGCCTTCCCAGCGATATGCTGAAGCGCATGAGCACCACTCCGTTCAACGTCCGTCTCCCCGACTGGGCCCTCGAGTACATCAACGAACGCGCCGTCGCGACCGGCACCACCAAGACCGACGTGCTGCTCGAGGCTCTGCAGGCGCTCAAGGTCCAGGACCGGGAGGCTCTCATGCGCAAGGGCTACGCGGAGATGCGGGAGATCGACAAGCTGATAGCCGAGGAGAGCTTGTGATGGCGGGCATCAAGCGGGGCGGCATCTACCTGTTCGACCTCGGCCCGGACCTGAGCGGGCAGCCGCGCAAGCGGCCGGTGCTGGTGGTCCAGAACGACGCGGGCAACCAGGCCGGGGCCACCACCGTCGTTGTGTCGCTCACCTCTGTCGTGCCGTCCGAGCTGTTCCCCTTCCAGGTGCAGCTTCCGGCTGGGGTGCTCGGCAAGCCCGGCGTCATCCACTGCGAGCAGATCAAGACGGTGAGTATCGACCGGTTGGACGCGGAGGCTGTGGCGCAGTGCTCGCCCGGCGTCATGGCTCAGGTGCGACGAGGCGCTCAGGTCTTCTCTGAGCCTTTAGCGGCTCGCGGCGCCCTCGGCGGCGAGCGGCCCTCCCGTCAGGAAGCCGGCGTGAGAGCGACCGTAGGCGCCGCCCACCCGTCGGAGTAGCTCACTCCGGCCTTCTGCTTCTCCTTGGCCACCCAGTCGGTCCAAGTCTTCTTCTGCTTGGCTTCCAGGGCCGCGCTGTCGTTGCCGGTGACGGTCACGCCCTTGGTCACCTCGGCGTAGACCTTGTTGAAGAGCATCGACTCCGCGTAGATGCGCTCGAAACTCTCCAGCGTCAGCCCTTGCGCCCTTGATGGCTGCGTCGAACTTGGTCTGATCGCCACCATATGTGGAGTCGAGTATGAGGGCCATCTGGCTCTCGACGTCCTGGTCGGTCACCGTTAGGCTGAGCGCCGCCGCCTTCTTGCTGACGAGCTCGTAGGTGATCACGTAATCGAGGACGCCTTCCTCGAATTGGTGGTACTGGTCGGGGGCGGTGGCTCTTGTCGGGGATCTGGCCGGCGTACTGCGCGATGAAGTCGGCCACCTTCTGTTCGAGGCGCTGCCGGGTGATCTCCAGCCCGCCGACCTTGGCCAGTACCTCGTCGGGGTCGAACTCGGTGGTCGTGGCGCCGATCGAGGTCGACGACCCTTGCGAGCCGCCGCCCAGGTGCCCGGTGAGGGCGAGCGCTCCAACCACGATGGCCACCAGAACGATGACGGCGGCGACCGCGATATACGGAAGCCGGCTGCGGGGCGGTTTGAGGGCGGGCTTCGCGGGCGCGGGGGCGACCCGGGGGGCCGGGGCGGGCGCCGGTGACACAGGCGCGGCCTCCCGTTGCGGTGCGGACGCCTGCTTGGCGGCGGCCGACTCCTCTTGGGCGGCGCGCAGGCGCGCCCGCCAGGCAGTCACCAGAGACTCGGCTTCCTCGCTGGTGATCTCCACCGTTTGGCAGATGATCGCCGCCGGAAGGGATCCCGTGCCCTTCTGGAGCGACCCGTTGGGCGCGTAGCCACGCCACTGCCCGTCCAATTCGACAAAGACGGCAGGGTTCTCGATGGTGCGAGACTTGTAGAACCTGGCCAGCAGCTCCTCCGGATCCGAAATGCCAGAGCCACTATAGGCCGGGCGCCGCGCCGAGGGAATAGCGCGGGGCGGCGGGGGAGCCTCTTAGGCCGATTCCTCCGACAGGGCCTGTATCTCCAGGGCTCCCTTGAGCTTCTCGAGGGCCTTGGCTTCGATCTGGCGGACGCGCTCCCGGCTGACGTTGAAGCGGGCGCTGATCTCGGCCAGCGTCCGGGGATGCTCGCCCTTGAGGCCGAACCGCAGTTCGACCACCTTGCGCTCGCGCTCGTCCATGGTCTTCAGCACCCGATCGAGGCTCTCCTTGGCGATGATGCTTTCGACCACGTCGGCCGGATCCGGGTTGCTCTCGTTCTGGATGAAGTCACCCAGTTCGGCATCCCCATCGTCGCCGATGGGCGTCTCGAGGGAGGTGGTGCGCTGCGCGATCTTGCGGATGTCCTGGATCTCCTGCGAGTCGAAGCCCAGTTCGAGCGCCAGTTCGTCGTCGCTGGGCTCTCGGCCGGTCTCCTGGAGCATCTTGCGCTCGGTGCGGACCATCTTGTTGATCTTCTCGATCATGTGCACCGGGATGCGGATGTTGCGGTCCTGGTTGGCGATGGCGCGCGTGATGGCCTGCCGGATCCACCAGGTCGCGTACGTGGAGAACTTGAAGCCCTTGCGGTAGTCGAACTTCTCCACCGCGCGGATGAGGCCCGTGTTGCCCTCCTGGATGAGGTCGAGCAGGTCCATCTCCTGGGTGTAGTAGTTCTTGGCGATGGAGATGACCAGGCGCAGGTTGGACTGGATCATGCGGTCCGTGGCCCGCTTGTCGCCCATCTCGATGCGTCTCGCGAGCTGCACCTCTTCGTGCTTGGTGAGAAGGGGGACCTTGCCCGCTTCTTTCAGGTACAGGCGAAGAGGGTCGTGGCTCACGGTCTGGATGGACAGATCGAGAGTGGGCTCGATGGTATCGAGGACGCCCTGGGTGACAGGGTTCTGCTCGTAGATCTCGACCGAGTGATCGAACAGCTGGGTGTAGAGGTCTTCGATCTCCTCCAGGGTCAGGTCGCACTCGTCCACCAGCGCCATGACCTCCTCGCTGGTGACGTAGCCCCGCTCCTGGCCCAACCGCACGAGTTCCTGGACGTCCACCAAGGGGCGAACGTCATGCTGGATTTCGACTGTGCTCATCTCATCTTCCCTCGGCGGTGCGATGTGCGGAAAAAGAAACGCCGGCCCGAAGGCCGGCGTTTCCTCGATGCGCCTGTGAGGCGACTCTTACCAGCGATTGCCGCCGCCGCCGCCGTAGCCGCCGCCGCGGTTGCCGCCGTAGCCGCCGCCGCCACCACCGTAGCCGCCGCCAGAACGCGGGGCGCGGGGTTCCTGGGGTTTGGCTTCGTTGACTTTGATCGCGCGGCCGTCCATCTGGGTGCCGTCAAGGGCGGCGATGGCCTTCTGCGCTTCCTCGGCGGAGCCCATCTCGACGAAACCGAAGCCCTTGGGGCGACCGGAATCGCGATCGGTGATGAGGTTGACCGAGGTCACTTCGCCGTGCACTTCGAAAGCGGTGCGGATGCTCGCCTCGGACGTGTCATAGCTGAGGTTGCCCACATACAGTTTTGCTGAACTCACTTACAGCCTCCATAAACGGAGTTACATTGCCACAAACGACAGGGAAAGACTGGAGACTGGGCGGAGAGTTGCGACACTCGGCGCTTGGCCTGAAGAAGATTCCTAGCGGATGTATGCATCCAGGATATCACAGACTCGGTATGGAAACCAGCCCATGCGGGTACGAGTTTCACGGGCCCAACTACTCGTACCGGACGGGTGCCGGACTCGGCCGCGTGAAAGGGGATCATACATGATGTGGGGCGATGGATACGGCGTGAGCGCGCTGGGCTTGCGCAAGGCCGATCTCGCGCCCTAGGCACATGGACCACGCAGGCCACGGCGGGCATCAGACCTTCCCGGCCGGCGACGTTGGGCACCGGCCCGTCTCCCCGCCCGGCAGCGGCGGGCACCACGCGATGGTGGCGGAGTATCGCCGCCGGTTCTGGGTGTCGCTGGCGGTCACCATCCCCATTCTCGCCCTCTCTCCCTTCATCCAGGACGTCCTTCGCCTGAGCAGTCCTCGCTTTTCCTGGCGACCAATACGTGCTCCTCGCCCTCAGCGCGTTCGTGTATGCCTGGGGAGGCTTCCCCTTCCTGAAGGGCGCTACGCAGGAGTTGAGCCGGCGGCGACCGGCCATGATGACCCTCATCGCCGTGGCCATCTCGGCGGCCTTCTTCTACAGCGCGGCGGTGGTGTTCGGTGTGCGGGGCGAGATCTTCTTCTGGGAGTCGGCCACTCTCGTGGACATCATGCTCCTAGGCCACTGGCTGGAGATGCGCTCGGTCATGGGCGCCTCCCGGGCGCTGGAGGAGCTGGCCCGCCTGATGCCGGACGAAGCCCACCTCCTTGCCGACGACGGCAGCCTCCGCGACATCGCTCTGGCCGAACTGATGCCCGGCGATAGGGTGCTCGTGAAACCGGGGGAGAAAGTCCCCATCGACGGGATGGTGGTCAAGGGGAGTAGTTCCCTGAACGAGGCCATGCTCACGGGTGAGTCTATGCCCGCCCAGAAGCGGGAAGGGGACACCGTCATCGGCGGCGCTATCAACGGGGAGGGTTCCCTGGAGGTCGTCGTAGAGAAGACCGGCGCCGAGACGTACCTGGCCCAAGTGATCGACCTGGTCCGGCAGGCGCAAGAGGGCAGATCGCGCAGCCAGAACCTAGCCGATCGGGCCGCCTTCATTCTCGTGTTGGTAGCTTTGTCCGTGGGGGCCGCGACGCTTGTCGTGTGGCTCCTGGTGGGGAGAGGCTTCGAGTTCTCGCTCGAACGGAGCATCACGGTGATGGTGATCGCCTGCCCGCATGCCCTGGGACTGGCCATCCCTCTGGTGGTGGCCGTGTCCACGGCCCTGGGAGCCAAGAGCGGCGTGCTCATCAGGGACCGCACGGCCTTTGAGCGGTCGCGGAGAGTGAACGCCGTGGTGTTCGACAAGACCGGGACCCTCACGGAGGGCCGCTTCGGGGTTGTTCGGGTGTGGGCTTTCGCGGATCGAAAGGAAGCGGAGATCGTGGCCTTGGCCGCTTCGCTGGAGAGCCGTTCGGAGCACCCCATAGCTCGAGGGATCGTGCGCTCGGCCCAGGAAAAGGGTCTGGAAGTGTTTCCGGTGGAGGACTTCTCGTCGATCCCCGGCATGGGGGTGCGCGCGACGGTCGGCGGGAGACCGCTGAGCGTGGTGAGTCCCGGGTATTTGCTCGAGCGGCGCATCGAGGCGCCGGCCGTCGACACCGGGGACCGGACTTTCACGGTGGTCTATTTGCTGGAGGGTGATAGGCCCCTGGGGGCGCTGGGACTGGCCGACGTGGTGCGGCCGGAGTCGAGAGAGGCGGTCAGAGCACTGCGGGATCTCGGTATCAGGACGGTCATGATCACGGGCGACAACGAAGCCGTGGCCCGCTGGGTGGCGGAAGATCTCGGCCTGGACGAGTACCACGCCGGGGTGCTGCCGAAGCACAAGGCGGAACGGGTGAAGGATCTGCAGGCGCAACGGTCTGCTGGTGGCCATGGTGGGCGACGGAGTGAATGACGCTCCGGCCCTGGCGCAGGCCGATGTGGGAGTGGCCATCGGGGCCGGTACGGATGTGGCCATCGAGTCGGCGGACATCGTGCTGGTCAAGAACGATCCGCGGGACGTCCTTGGTCTGCTCATGCTCGCCCGGGCCACGCGCCGGAAGATGGTCCAGAACCTTGCCTGGGCCACCGGCTACAACGTGGTGGCCATCCCTCTGGCGGCGGGCGTGGCCGCCGGGGCGGGCGTCGTGCTCAGCCCGGCGCTGGGAGCGGCTTTGATGTCGGTGAGCACGATCATCGTGGCCGTGAACGCCCGGCTGCTGCGAGTGCGCGGCTAGGGGAGACTCAGGCGCCGTTCGTGTGACTCAGGCGCCGCAGTCCCAGGACTGGGCCCGCAGGCCCTTCGTCGAGGGGAACCGCACCGTGCGGCCGAGCGCCTCGAGGTCCGCGCTGTCCGGCGCCACGCTCACCAGGATGGCCTCGCCGGGATGCCGCGCCCGCAGCACGTTGGCCAGCAAGCAGCGCCTTCTCCAGCGCCGTCGCCGCGGCCGTAGTTCCAGACCTCGTCGGGCTGGGCCAGCCGTCCCGGCTCGTCGTAGATGGACTCGCCGGGCATGGCCTCCACCTTGGCGATGAGCGCGTCGTCGCTCAGCTTGCGCAGTGCCGGCGATCGACCACCGGGCAGCGCTCCAGCGCCGCCTTCAGGAACGGCTCGGCCTCGATCCGGTTCAGGTCGCGGTAGGCGTAGAAGGCCAGGTCGGCCAGCTCGTTCTGCGCCGCGGATGGACTCCAGGCGGGCGATGATCTGTCTCCCGCTCCATGCCCGATCTCGAGGCCCAGCGGGGTCTGGTCGCGGGCGAAGGTCTTGGTCGGCCGGGTCGGGCAGGCGGGGCTCGGTCCAGATGAAGGAGCGCAGGCGCTCGATGGCGTTCTGGGCGTTGGGGCAGGACTGGCCGAGAGTGTCGACCAGCAGGGCGAAGCCCTTGGGCGTCCGGATGTCCACCCGCTGCTGCTTCACCATCTGCTCCAGATCGTCGATGACGATGCGGTTCGGGAGCGGGCCGGCGGACGAAGTCCTCGCCGGCCACCTCCATGAAGAGGCGCTCGCGGGTGTCGTCGTTGAAGCGGTAGGGGAAGTCCCGCTCGTAGGCGAGGAGCTTCTCCATCTCGATGTAGTTGTCCACGCCGAAGTTGCGCCAGCGGACCTGGAAGCACTTCTGCAGGTCGCCGCTGTGGCGGACGAAGTTGCCGAGAAGCTCCGGCGTCAGCGGGCTCTGCAGGAACTTGCGCAGCTTGCCGGAGAAGTGGCCGAACGCCTCGGGGTCGATGGTGGCCTCGGGGAAGAGGATGTGGATCCAGCCGGTCTCGTGCGCCACCACCGTGACCCGCTCGTTCTCCAGCGCGCGGCGGGCCTGGGCGGAGAGCGCGGTGCCGTTGAACCACATGGTCTTGGTCACCAGGCGGCGGTTGTTGGTGAGGATGCCGTGTCCGGTGTCCACGAAGTTCTGCGAGTGCAGCGGCGTGGCCATGAGGAAGATGTCGCTGCAGCGGGATCCGGCCGACGATGAACAGGGCGGCGGCGTACAGCGCGGCGAGCGACACGCACTCGCCGGCGCCGGTGGAGTAGTCCGGCTTGTAGCGGAAGGCGTCCATGGCCTCGACGGTCTCGGTCTTCCAGTAGGGGATGATGTCGCCCTCGTACTTGTCCAGGCCGAAGTGCGTGCGGATGTCGATGTCGAAGTAGTACTTGTCGCCCTCGTAGCCGAACAGCGCGTTGGACTGGGCCAGCGCCGTCGGTGTCGATGAACTCGCTGAACCGGGCCATCTCGGTCTGCTTGGTGGTGAGGCCCCAGGTGTCGAGGTCCAGGTTGAAGGCGTAGTGATCCATGATGTACTGCTTCAGCCGGGTGATGCGCCGGTAGGGCGTCAGCTGCTCGGCGCCGTCGAACCAGGGGTCCTCGCGCCACTTCCAGATGCGCGGCGACATGATGTTGGCCAGCACCAGGCTGTACATCAGCTCCGGGAAGATGAAGACCTCCATGTCGGAGAGCGTCACGGCGGAGGATTTGCGTTCGAGATCTTGTGTGTTCATAGCCGTAAAGCTTATACCTTCAGAAGCTAAGGGTGAAACGGGGAGGCGCCTCCAAGCCGTCCCAACCTGAGTCGCTTGCAGGTGATTCTGGGCGCAGAAGCAGCGTGTGCACATGAGGTAAATACAGATGCATACAGTGAGTCCAGCAGGTGAGTACTTTGTCGGAATATGCAGGGGGTTTCTCTCCACAGACAATCTTCGCGCGAAACATACATGCACAGGTTGACAATGTTTCTACTCAAGCGTACGGTGATTCTGTAGGTGAGGTTGAGGAACTCGTATTTCGCTTCATGAGAAAGGCAAACCCGTCGTAAGACGGGGACGCAAAGCCTTCGGACCCATATTGTTTTGAACACTGGGTGGCCGGGCTCCCTCGGGGCGGGGAGCGGCTACCTTTTTCTTTGCCCACACATCATCCCTCTGACGTGAGAAGAAGCACGCCCGAGGGAGGCATGCGCACAACCGCTATGGGGTCGAGAAGCGAGGTGGTGCGGCTGGGGTGGGGCTCGGTTCTGGATCGTACGTTCGTCTAGTTCTCGTAGAATCTTTCGCAATAGGTACTGGACGTTTACCGTGCTACCTCCTGTGGAGGGGACAGGTGGCCAGTACTCAGAACAAGAGGATGGGTTTCTCATGAAGAAGATCCTTATCAGCATCCTGATCATCGGCGTCGTGGCGGCCATCGCGATCGGCGGGACCGTGGCCTACTTCTCGCAGCAGCAACAGCGTACCGCGGCGCGTTCACGACAGCCACGTTCAACGTGGCTGCCGGACAGCGACGGCGGTGCCGCTCGAGCTTCGATCAGAGCATCATCCCAGGCGGACCCGGCGGTGGTCAAGTACGTCGAGAATAGTCAACGACGGCGATCTGAGCGCCTGTGTCAGGGTCCAACGCTGGCAACTGGAGCGGGAACGGCGACGCTGCTGAATGCCCTTCACGTCAAGGTAACGCTGCTCGGCGCTACGCAATACCCGGGTGTCGGCGGCAACTATCCGGACGGCGACACCTACCCCAGCTACGACGGTCCGCTTAGTCGGCCTGCTACATCGACAACTGTTGGCCACAACAACCCCATCATGCCGGGCCAGCATTGGCGTATACAAGGTTGAGGTCACGCTGCCCTTCGGCGCTCGGACACTCCGTGCAGAACGTGACGCCGGAGCCGATCTCATCATGGACGCGACTCAGGCTGACGGGCATGCCATACCCGCGGACCCTGAGAGCTGGTGCGATCTACTGGTAGCTAGATTCTGACTGCTGAGAAGACATGACGCGGCGCGCGCCGACGCATAGCGCGATTCTCAGCGGACGCAAGAGGCCTTGGGCCTCTTGCGTCCGCGACCGCGGTTCGACGGACATAGTCGGAGAAGCATGACCAAGGCCAAGAAGATCGCGACGGTGACAGGTAACGTCCTCCTCTGCGTCGTCGTGGGAGTGGCGGTGCTGTTGCTCGTTCTTTCCGCTCTTCGCGAGCCCGGGCAGGGCCCTGCCCGGCGGTGCGCGGCCTCATGATCGTGCTGAGCGGGAGCATGGAACCCGAAGATGCCGGTTGGGAGCGTGGTCGTCGCGCAAGGAGAGTCGATCCGGCTCGCTCAAGGTCGGCGACATCATCACCTTCTCTCGGCGTCGCGCCGGCCGGCTCCGGCAGCGGGCTCATCGTGACTCACCGCATCGAGCGGGTGGTCAGACGACGGATCGGCGATCAGCTTCGTCACCAAGGGCGACGCGAACAACGCGCCGGATGAGACTCCTGTCCTGGCGAGCCAAGTCGTCGGGCGCGTGTTTCTCATCGTTCCCTTACGTCGGGCACGTCACGCAGTTCGTCCGCACGCCGCTCGGGACTGATCTTGTTGATCCTGCTGCCCGCGGCGATTCTCATCGTCCTGGAAGGCGTCGGAACCTCGTCAAGCGGCGGCGGCAAGCGCTGCGAGGCGGGGGTACCGCTGCGCCTCGTATCTGCTGCTCATGCGTCGCAGAGCACCGCTATTGGCCGTCGAGGCTCGGTCAGGCACCGCGGCCTACTTCCACAGCCACTCGACCGCTCAGTGCCACGCTTCAGCACCGGCACCTGGGAAGAACCCGGTACGACAGACCTTGCGCTGTCTCCGGGCGACTCCAAAGCCGTCCGCCACGACCGCAGTCCGGCCTGTTTCCCGATCGCTTCTCAGGATGCGAGCGGCAAGCTGACCCTGGACTTCGGCGAGGTCAAACCGGGCAACAGCAACAATTCCCCGGATGTCTTCCGCATCAAGAACCTGGGCACTCAAGACGTACAGCTCGACATCTTGCCGGGTGGTGGGTTCGAAGCCTTCGTCGGCGAGATCAGTCTGGGGGCACCAACCCTTGCCGTCGACTCTGTCGTCAGGGCAGAAGGAATCGGTCGGTATCAAGCTTGCCGTGCCACAGGACACTGTCCCCGGAGACTACGCCGGCATCATCCGCGTCTCGGCTATCGACGGGTCGTTCTCCGTGGATATCCCCGTGACCCTCACGGTGCTCCAGGGTTGTGAGACCGAGGTGCGCCTGGCCCTGTCCCCGGGGGCCTCAAAGGCCGTTCGCCACGACCGTTGTCCGTCCAGCCGCCCGATCGCTTCTCTGGGATCGAACGGCGCGCTGAGCCTCGACTTCGGAGAGGTCAGGCCGGGCAACAGCAACAACTCGCCCGACGTCTTCCGCATCCAGAACCTCGGTGCCCATGCCGTGCAGATCGATGTGGAGGCCTCCGGCGCCTTCGAGGCTTTTGTCGGTCGCATTCGGGTCGGCAACAAGGTCCCGCCCGTTTCTCTGAGGGCGGGAGACCAGGCGTCGGTCGCCATCAAGCTCAACGTGCCGCGGGGCACCGCTCCGGGCAACTACAGCGGCACGATCCGTGTCACCGCGACAGACGGCTCGTTCTCGGTGAACATCCCGGTGACCGTGACCGTTCTGGGTAAGAGCGGTAAGAACTGGGTGGCGCCGCCTCAGCCGGATCCTGTCACGCAGGACCCGGACACTGGGGGCCCAGGCACAGTGGACCCGGGGACAGACCCGAGCCTGCCCCTGCCCACGCTGTCGCCGGGCGACTCAAGCGCTGCCCGGTCGTCGGGGCCATCGGGGGAGACCAGGACCTTCAACATCGCCTCCCTGCACTGCCGGAGCCCTGGATCTGGACTTCGGCGAGGTGATGGTAGGCGACGGCAAGAAGTCGGCGGATGTGTTTACGATCACGAACTCAGGTTCCGAAGCCGTCCAGTTGGACATCGAGGCGAAGGGCGAGGTCAAACCGTTTGTCGACCGGATCAGGCTTGGGGAGGAACTTCTGCCCGCAGCCCTGGCCGCCGGCAGCACGTCCTCGGTGGCGATCGACCTTGAGATTCCCGCCGACGCGGCCCCCGGCGATTACTCGGGGACCATCCGGGTGACGACCGCCGACGGCTCGTTCTCCGTTGATATCCCCGTCACCTTCACGGTCGTGCCGCTGCCCGACGAGACACCTCCGCTGGCCGAAGATCCCACCGTACCGCCCGCCGATCCGGTCGGTGAGGACGTAACGCAGCCCACTCCAGACGAGCCCGTCGGACGGGTCTGGGGACGCAACGGTGACGCCGCCCAGCGAGGACAATCCGGACCAGGGGAGTGGCGGCGAAACATCGGGCGGCACTGCCGATCCGCCGAGCGGCGGCTCCGGTTCGAGCGGCGGTGACACCCCGCCCAGCGATCCGCCGCCGAGCGATCCGGGCTCCTCCGGAGGGGACTCCAGTCCTCCGGCCGGCTGCCGGATCCGGCTAGCGCCGGGGCCCGGCCCCGCGGCGGGCAGCCGCGCCAGGCCTCGAAATCCAAGAGACCCCAGATTCAGATGCGATGCCGCACGCCCTCGTTTGCCCCTGCACGAAGAAAGGGCGCTCGCGGAGCGCCCTTTGTTCGTTTGCTCATGCAGCTCGGTAAATACAGTGGGTATTTACGTAAGACCGCCCTTGTTTGGCGGGATTGCGCGTACTACGAGGCGATCACCTGCGCCAGCGTGCTCTCCATGATGTCCAGGCCCTTGTCCAGCGTCTCCCACTCGATGGTGAGCGGCATGAGGGTCCGGATGACGTTGTCGTACGTACCGGCGATCACGTTCACCAGACCGTTCTCGTACAACTTGACCCGGTAGGCCTTGGTGAGAGCGGTGGCCGGCTCCTTGGTGGCGGGGTCCTTGACCAACTCCATGGCCATCATGGCGCCCAGACCGCGGATGTCGCCGATCTGCGGGAACTTCTTCTGCATGGCGGTCCAGCGCTCGGTCACCCGCTTGCCGATCTCGGCGGCGCGGTCGCAGAGGTTCTCTTCCTCGATGATGTCGATGACGGTGAGGCCCACCGCGCAGGCCAGCGGGTTGCCGCCGTACGTGCCGCCGATGCCGCCGGCGATGGGCGCGTCCATGACCGCCGCCTTGCCGGTGATGGCGCCCAGGGGATAGCCGGCGCCGATGGACTTGGCCGTGGTCATGATGTCGCCCTCGACACCGTAGTGCTCCATGGCGAAGAACTTGCCCGTGCGGCCGAAGCCGGCCTGGACCTCGTCGGCGATGAACAGGATGCCCTTGCTCTCGCAGATGTCTTTGATCATCTTGTGATACTCGGGCGGCGGGGCGATGAAGCCGCCCTCGCCCTGGATGGGCTCGGCGACGAGGCAGGCGATGCGGTCCGCCTGGAACTGGTTCTCGAACGCCTGCTCCAGAAGCTTGGCGCAGGCCACGCCGCAGCCCGGGTACTCCATGCCCAGCGGGCAGCGGTAGCAGTAGGCGTAGGGGATGCGGTAGATGTCGGCCGGGAAGGGGCCGAAGTCCTTCTTGTAGGGGACGATCTTGGAAGTCAGCCCCATGGTGAGGTTGGTGCGGCCGTGGAAGCCGTTCTGGAAGCAGACCACGCCGGGGCGGCCGGTGGCGGCCCGGGCGATCTTGACGGCGTTCTCGACGGCCTCGGCGCCGGAGTTGACGAACATGGTGCGCTTGGGAGTGGCGCCCGGGGCCTTCTCGTTGATGCGGGCGGCCAGCCGGATGTACGACTCCCAGGGGAACACGCTTATGGACGTGTGGGCGAACCTGTCGATCTGCGCGTGGGCCGCGGCGACCACTTTGGGGTGCGAATGCCCGACGTTCATCACGCCGATGCCGCCCGCGAAGTCGATGAACTCCCTGCCGTCGGTGTCGGTGATGATCGCGTTCTTAGCGTGATCGATTATCGACGTGGTGGCGCTGACGACGCCCTTGGGCAGGGCTTCGGCGCGCAGGCTGTTGAGTTCGGCGCTGATCGATCCGGGGTTCATCTCACAGGCTCCTTGACTGGGGGAGTAGTGGCCGCGGGCTCGCATCCAAGCTCGCTCGCGGGTTCATCCATCACGACGGTCCAATCCTCGGCTTGGCCTTCGGCCTCTTCCAACTCGGCGTCGTCAGCCGGGGCCGGGGTCAGCCTTTCCTCGATGGGCTGGCGCATGCGCGCCACGACGGCCGGCTGGACGTAGTAGAACTCGAACAGCGGCTTGAGCACCTCGAGCAACCAGAGAGCCTCGCCCTCATACACGCGGGTGATGGTCTCGCAGCGGAAGCTCTTGACGTCGTGCGCCTCGAGTCTGGCCAGCTTGGCGTAGGTGGCGAGGGCCTCCTTGAGATACTCGGGCATGGTGGGGGAGGCGATGGCGCGCTCCACCTGGGTGGCCAGTCCGCCGTAGCCGGCGCCGGCCTTCCACGTCAACACCCGCTGCAGCAGACGGCGGGACATCGCCGCCGACGCTTCCTCGCTGAAGGGGAGCACCTGGCTGGCGGTCCAGTACTCGGCGGCCAGTTCGGCCGGGACGTCCTCGCTGAGCTTGGCCCGCGCGCTGCCCGGGGGCAGCATGGGGTAGCTCTTGCCGTTGTCGGAGCGGACCGACACGATCATGCGGTCACAGGTGGGGCAGCGGACGTTCGCGCACTGCCAGGTGCCGTCCTGGTCTATGCCGAGCTGGAAAGTATGCGGTTTGGTATCGAAATCCGAGCCACAATGCGGGCATTCCATTACTGGGTGATCCTCCTTGGCTCCAAACGAGCGGATGCGACAACGAATGCTGCGAGGATACTCGCGCGACGGGGTCGGCGGCAACCATTGGCGGCCGAGCGTGACGCGGGTAGTACTAAGATGGAGTCACACACCGAGGGAGGCAGCGATGACCTACGACGTCACCGTCATCCGGCCGGAGATGCGGGAGGAGCAGGTCAAGCCGAGGGGCGCGGCTGGGCGGCGGGCAGCGCAAGGCCGTGCGCAAGGCGCTCCGACGCTGCACTCCCTGGAGATCATGGCCGTGAACATCTACAGTGCCAGATCACCAAGGACGTCAGTCCGCTCAACACCGCGCTCGCGAACGCCATGTCCAACGAGATGACGCACATGCAGGACTTCCAGACCCGCCTCTACGAGTACGGTTTCACGCCGGCCAAGCTTCGCGGCCGCTTCTGGATGGTGGGCTACGTGTTCGGCCTGGGCTCCCGGATGATGGGGACGACCGGGTGCTCAAGACCGGCATCTGGGTCGAGAGCAAGGCCGTCGAGCACTACGGCAAGCTGCTCGGGCGCCGACTGGGACGACGAGACCCGGGCGATGATCGAGAAGGACCGAGCGGACGAGTACGGGCACATCGCTCGTTGGGAGGGGTTCCTCAAGGCCGAGGTCTGAGCGGGACGCGTCTCCTGGTGGTATGGTTGGTTCAGGTCGTACGAAGGGGGCGAACATGGCTCGCTGCGACGAGATGCGCGAAGGCGACGTCTACAGATGCGAACGGTGGGCTCGAGATCGAGATCATCGAGGAGTGCAGCCACGACGACGGCGAGGAGGCGGAAGAGTCCTGCCGCGTCGAAGAGTTCGTGTGCTGCGGCGAACCGATGGTGCTGATGGAGGAGGACTAGGGTGGCAAGCACAAGATCGGCTGGTTGCCCGGCGACGGCATAGGCGTAGAGGTCTGCGCGGCTGCCCGGGTGGTGCTCGATCGTCTGGGGTTCGACGCGGACTACGTCGACGGCGACATCGGGTGGGAGTGCTGGCGCCGGGAGGGGGATGCGTTCCCGGAACGGACCATCGATCTTCTGAAGAGCGTGGATGCCGCTCTGTTCGGGGCCATCACCTCGAAGCCGGTCAAGGCCGCCGAAGCGGAGTTGGTGCCCGGAGTTGCAGGGCAAGGGGCTGGTCTACCGATCGCCCATCGTGCGGATGCGTCAGCTCTTCGACCTCTACGTGTGCCTGCGGCCCACCAAGGCCTATCCGGGCAACCCCATCAACTTCAAGGAAGGCATCGACCTGGTGGTCTTCCGCGAGAACACCGAGGACCTCTACGCCGGCGTGGAGTTCAACCCGGTGCCCCAGGAAGTCGCGGACACGCTGGCCGCCTGCTCCAAGAGCTTCGCCCCGTTCAAGAAGTTGGCCGGCGACGAGTACGCCGTCTCCTGCAAGATCAACACCCGGGCCGGGTCGGAGCGCATCGCCCGGGCGGCCTTCGAGTTCGCCCGCGAACACGGGCGCAAGAAGGTCACCATCGTCCACAAGGCCAACGTGGTGAGAGCCACCGACGGTCTGTTCCTCGAAGAGGCGAAGGCCGTGGCCAAGGACTTCCCCGACATCCAGGTGAACGACGCCAACATCGACGCCATCTGCATGTGGCTGCTCAAGAACCCCTTCGACTACGACGTGCTGGTGGCGCCCAACCTCTACGGCGACATCATCTCCGACCTGTGCGCCCAGATGGTGGGCGGGCTGGGCTTCGGCTGCTCCGGGAACATCGGGGCGCAGTTGGCGGTCTTCGAGCCGACCCACGGTTCGGCGCCCAAGTACGCGGGGCAGAACAAGGTGAACCCGCTGGCGACCATCCTGGCCGCCAAGATGATGCTCGACTGGCTGGGCGAGGCCGACATGGCCGCCCGGCTGGAAGCCGCGGTGGCGGCGGTCATCGCGGAGGGCAAGGTGCGCACGTACGACATGGGCGGCGCGGCCACCACCATGGAGATGGCGGAGGCTGTGGCGGCCAAGGTCTGAGTGGGGGCGCGCCACGCCGGCGCGCCGAGGGGGCGAGTCATATCCCGACCGGGAGGAGGAAGTGGACGTGAAGAAGTCTGCGGTGCTGCGCAAGGCCATCATGGAGCGGCGGGCGGTGGTGGTGCCGGGCGCGTACGACGCGTTCAGCGCCAAGGTCATCGAGAAGTGCGGCTTCGAGGCCATCCAGGTGTCGGGGTACGGCGTGGCGGGGTCGCTGCTGGGCAAGCCCGACGTGGGCCTGGTGCAGATGAAAGACGTGCTCGACGTCACCTGGAACATCGCGCAGGCGGTGGAGATCCCGGTGATGGCGGACGTCGACACCGGCGGCGGCAACGCGGTCAACGCGGCCTGGATCACCGAGCGGCTCATCGCCATGGGCGTGGCCGGCATGAACATCGAGGACCAGGTCTTCCCGAAGCGCTGCGGGCACATGGCCGGCAAGGAAGTCATCGACGCCGGCGAGATGGCCGGCAAGGTGAGGGCCTGCGCCGACGTGCGCGACAGGCTGGACAAGGACTTCATCGTCAACGCGCGCACGGACGCCGCCGGGCCGCTGGGCCTGGACGAGGCCATCCGGCGCTGCAACCTCTACCTGGAGGCGGGGGCCGACCTGGGCTTCATCGACGGCATCCGCACCCGGGCCGACGTGGAGAAGGCGGTCAAGGAGGTCAACGGGCCGTTGTCGGTCAACCTCATGGACGCCATCAGCGGCATGAAGACCGAACTCATCCCCATCCCCGATCTGGCGGCCATGGGCGTCGGCCGGGTCTCCATCCCGGTGGCCTCCATCATGGTGGCGCACAAGGCGCTGATGGACTTCTTCACCGCCCTCAAGGCCTCGCCGACCGGCACGCTGCCCGGTCAGACCCAGTGGATCACGAGCTTCGAGGAGTACACGGACTTCGTGGGCTTGAAGGACTACAAGTGCATGGAGGACGAGTACCTGCCGCGGCAGCGGATGGAGACCAAGTACGGGAGACCAAGAAGATCGTCGGCTGACGCCCGAAAGGAGAGAACCCGTGGGAATGACGGTTGCTGAGAAGATCCTGGCCCGCGCGGCCGGGGTGGCCGAGGTGGCGCCGGGCATGGTGGTGGAGCCGACGGTGGACGTCGCCATGTCGCACGAGAACTCGGCCCTGATCATGAACCAGTTCGCCGAGATCTTCGAGGGCACCGGCCTGGAGCCCACCGTCTGGGATCCGAGCAGGATCGCCATCATCTTCGACCACCGGGTGCCGGCGGAGACGTCCAAGACGGCCACCAACCAGAAGAAGATCCGCGAGTTCGTGGCCAAGCAGGGCATCACCAAGTTCCACGACGTGCGCGGCGACCAGGGCGGCATCTGCCACCAGATCATGGCGGAGAGCGGCTACGTGCTGCCCGGCATGGTGGTGGTGGGCGCGGACAGCCACACCAGCAGCCACGGCTGCATGGGGGCCATGGCCATCGGGGTGGGGGCCACCGACATGGCCGGCGTGTGGGCGCTCGGGCGGATGGTGAACGTGGAGGTGCCGCCCACCATCAAGGTGGTGGCGGACGGCGAGTTCAAGCCTTCCGTGGGGCCGAAGGACCTCATCCTCTACGTCATCGGGATGATCTCGGCCGAGGGCGCCAACTTCCGGGTCATCGAGTTCCACGGGCGCGCCATCAAGAACATGTCCGTGTCGGGGCGGTTCGTGCTCTGCAACATGTCGGTGGAGGCGGGCGCCACCTGCGGCATCGTGCCGGCCGACGAGGAGACCTTCCGCTACCTGCGCGAAGAGGCCTGCGCGCCGGGCCCGTTCGCGGCGGTGCTGCCGGATGCGGACGCCGACTACGAGAAGACCATCGAGATCGACGTGAGCCGGCTGGAGCCCCAGGTGGCCCGGCCGCACACCGTGGACAACGTGGTGCCGGTGGGCGAGGTGGAAGGCACCCGGGTGGACCAGGTGGTGATCGGTTCCTGCACCAACGGGCGTTTGGACGACCTGGAGGTGGCCGCGGCGGTGCTGCGCGGCCACAAGCTGCCGGCCCACACCCGGATGCTGGTGTTCCCGGCCTCGTGGCGCATCTGGGCGGAAGCCCAGCGCCGCGGCTACCTGAGCGACCTGGCGGCGGCCGGCGCCGTCATCATGAACCCGGGCTGCGGCTGCTGTCTGGGCGTGCACCAGGGCGCCCTGGGCGACGGCGAAGTGGCGCTCGCCACCACCAACCGCAACTTCAAGGGCCGCATGGGCAACCCCAACGCGTCGGTCTACCTGTCGTCGCCCGCTGACCGCCGCGGTCAGCGCCCTGCGCGGCGAGATCACCGATCCCCGGAAAGGAGCCTGAGATGGCCGGCGCAGCCCAGAAGGTAGTCCTCCGCCTCGGCGACGACGTCTCGCACCGACGCCATCTATCCGGGCCGCTTCATGGCCACGGTGCTCCCCACCGAGACGCCGCAGTACTGCTTCGCCGACCTCACCGACTTCAACAAGAGGCTCAAAGACGGGGCCGTCGCTCCGGGCAGCGTGGTGGTGGCCGACCGCAACTTCGGCACCGGCTCGTCGCGGGAGCAGGCGGCGTCCTGCCTCAAGGGCTGGGACCTGACGGTGGTGGCCAACAACTACTCGCGCATCTTCCTGCAGAACGCGGTGAACCTCGGCCTGCGGCTGGTGATCGTGCCGGGCATGGAGGCCTCCGAGGGCGACGAACTGGAGTTCCAGGACGGCGCGGTGCGGAACCTCACCACCGGCAAGACCTATCCGGCGGAGCCGCTGCCGCCGGCGCGCCAGGCCATCGTGGACGCGGGCGGGCTGATCCCCTACATCCGCAAGCGCGTGGTGGAGGAGCGGACCAGGTAGGGGGCTGAGGGCATCTGGGCCTGTAGGCAAGAGTCGCGCCGCGTGCTACCCCGCCATCTCGGGCGAGGCCGCCAGCGCCGCCCAGGCGGCCGCGTCGCGGGCGCGCAGGTCGCGCCGCGTCCCGCGGCTGCGCCACCACAGCCACACCGTCCGCACCGGCCTCGCCGAGCATGAACGATCCCATGGCCACGTAGATGCCCGTCACGCCGCCCCAGACCACGCCGGCGACGAGCGCCGCGCTCGCCACCACCAGGAACACGGCCACCGACTCGGTGATGCTGCGGGTCCGCCGGCTGTGCAGGATGATCCCCTGGAAGTAGCTCTGCAAGACCGCGATGGCCGGCGCCGGCAGCAGGATGAACGTGCAGCGGTGGATGAGCGTGGGCAGCGGGTCGGCGAGGTCCATCAGACGGGCGAAGATGGCGTGGGACACCCCGGGGATGGTGAGCACGGCCAGGATGGCGGTGGAGAAGACCCCCAGCCCAACCGCGAACAGGCGCAGCGGCCGGTAGGAGCGCTCCCGTTCCACCAGCGCGACCATCACCTCGTTGTAGGCGCCGCCGAAGCCCCCGGTGATGTAGCGGACGGCTCCCACCGTCGGCCAGGCGGCCAGCGACTCGATGGCCAACGGCATGCGGCTCATGGCCGCGGACCCGATGGGGTTGGCGACGAGCATGAGTAGCTGGGTGAGCGAAAGGGGTATGTAGAAGTCCAGCATGGACCGGGTCGTCAGCGGGATCGGCGGCCGGCGGGGCGGGTCTCAGCTCGTTCTTGAGGGTCGGTCCGACCGTGAAGTGCACGTAGAGGGCCTCGCTCAGCACCCCGGCGATCATCCCGCAGCCGGCAAGGGCGATGCCCGGGAGGCCGGTCAGGAAGAAGCCGATGGCCAGCACGGTGGCGTCGGCCGAGAAGCGGACGAGCGTGCCCAGGCCCACCTTGAGCGAGTGGCCGAAGCGGATGAGCACTCCCTGGTGGAAGCGGCGGTAGGCGATGGCCCAGGTCCAGGGGATCATGATGAGCAGGCCGATGCGGGCCGGGGCGATGATCTCCTCGGGGGCGTCGATGACGTCCGCGCACGATGACGTAGTAGAGAGGCGTGGCCACCATGAGGATGTGGATGGCGGTCATGGAGCCGCCCAGCCACATCATGAAACGGCGAAGCTTCACGTAAGATATCCAATCACGGCTGAGCGCCGTGGAAGCCGCGAGCAGCATGATGACGGGGGCCTCGGCCATGAGCGACAGCGGGAACACGATGCCGCCCCAGGCAGCCAGGTTGATCTTGGGATCGGCCATGCGGGCCACGACGGCCGCTACCGCCGGGCCTTCGAAGCCCATGAGCAGCCAGCTGGCGGCGAGGGGCCACCAGGTCCGGAGGATGTGGCGCATGGAAAGAACGGGAGTCGGCATGGTCAAGGATTCATATTGGCCCACCACGGTCCCGGCTATCAACCGGGGGAGGCGAGAGCATGAGACCGCGCGAACTGAGGCCGGGCGTCTACTCGGTGGGCGGCGTCGACTGGGACCGGCGCATGTTCGACATGCTCATCCCGCTGCCGCGAAGGCACGAGCTACAACTCCTACCTGGTGCGGGGCACGCGAGAAGACCGTCCTCATCGACACCGTCGACCCGACGCATGACCGACGTGCTCTTCGACCACCTGAGCGGGGTGGAGCGCCTCGACTACGTGGTCGATCCAGCACGTGGAGCAGGACCACTCCGGCTCGCTGCCGGCGGTGCTCGCGCGGTACCCCGAGGCGCAGGTGCTCTGCAGCGCCAGGGCCGTGGACCTCATCGCCACGCACCTGCACGTCTCCGGCGACAGGGTCCACGTCGTGGAGGATGGGCGAGGAACTGGCGCTGGGCGGCAAGACTTTACGATTCGTATATACGCCCTGGGCGCACTGGCCCGAGACCATGTCCACGTTCATCCCCGAGGACAAGGTGCTCCTGACCTGCGACATGTTCGGGTCGCACCTGGCCACCAGCGACCTCATCGGCGAGGAGGACAGAACTCTACCCGGCGGCCAAGCGCTACTTCGCCGAGATCATGATGCCGTTCCGCCCGATGCTCAGGAAGAACCTGGAGAAGGTGGAGCCGCTCGGCGCGGAGGTCATCGGGCCCAGCCACGGGCCGATGTACGGCCGGCCGCAGTTCATCTTCGACGCCTATCGCGAGTGGATCGACGGGCCGCCGCACAACCTCGTGCTCATACCCGTTCGTGACCATGCACGGCAGCACCAAGGCCATGGTGGACCGGCTGGACGGCGCCCTGGTCGACCGGGGCATCAAGGTGGAGAGGCTGGACCTGCAGGGACTCGACCTGGGCCGGTTCGCCCTCGCGCTCGTCGACGCCGCCACCATCGTGGCCGCCGCTCCCACGGTGCTGCACCCAGCCGCATCCGCTGATGGTCTCGGCGCTGTTCCTCGCCGACGAGCTCAAGCCGAAGACCCGGTTCTTCTCGGCCATGGTCAGCTACGGCTGGGCCACCAAGGCGGTGGAGCGCATGGTGGAGGTCACGGCCGGGCTCAAGGCGGAGGTCATCGAGCCGGTGGTGGTGAAGGGCCTGCCCGACGGATGACGATCTGCGAAAGATAGACGCTCTTGCCGGCGCGATCGCCGCGAAGCACGCCGAAGCAGGGTTATAATCCATCCCGGCTCAGACCAGCGACCGGCGGAGAGCGAAACACATGATCCTCAAGCTCGGCATTCCCAAGGGCAGCCTCGAGAGCGCGACCATCGACCTGCTCAGGCGGGCCGGCTTCAACGTGACCACTTCCAGCCGGTCGTACTTCCCCGTGGTGGACGACCCCGATATCCAGTGCATGCTCGTCCGCGCCCAGGAGATGGCGCGCTACGTGGAAGACGGCGTGCTCGACGCCGGTATCACCGGCCTCGACTGGGTCCAGGAGAACGACGCGGTGGTGCAGACCGTCTGCGACCTGGTCTACGCCAAGCAGAGCTTCGGCAAGGTGCGCTGGGTGCTGGCCGCTGCCGGAGGCCTCGCCGTTCCACTCGGTCCAGGACCTCGAAGGCAAGATCATCGCCACCGAACTCGTGAACACCACCAAGCGCTATCTGGCCGAGAACGGGGTCACCGCCAAGGTGGAGTTCAGCTGGGGCGCCACCGAGGTCAAGCCGCCGGAACTGGCCGACGCCATCGTGGAAGTCACCGAGACCGGCAACTCCCTGCGCGCCAACAAGCTGCGCATCATCGAGACCGTGCTGGAGTCCAACACCCAGTTGATCGCCAACGTCGAGTCCTGGAAGGACCCGGAGAAGCGGCAGAAGCTCGAAGACATCAGCATGCTGCTGGAGGGCGCCATCGCGGCGCTCGGCAAGGTGGGCCTGATGCTGAACGTGCGCAAGGCCGACCTCGCCACCGTCCTCGACGCCCTGCCCGCCCTGCAGAAGCCGACCGTCTCCACCCTCAGCGACGACGAATGGCTGGCGGTCAACACCATCCTCGACGAGTCGACCGTGCGCGTCATCATCCCGCGGCTCAAGGAGGCGGGCGCCCAGGGCATCGTCGAGTACCCGCTCAACAAGATCGTGATGTAGCTCGGTGGGCGCCTTCGGCTCCAAGCTGCTCGAAAAGGTGCCGCGGGTGGCGGACGTGGTGTCGTTCCGCTTCAAGCGGCCCGAGTCCTACCGTTTCCAGCCGGGGCAGTGGTTCACCATCTCGTTTCCCAGCCCCGACCCCGAAGAGCCGTGGGAGCATCACTTCTCCCATTCTGACTCGCCGACCGAGCCCTGGCTCGAGTTCACCACCAGACTGCGCGGGTCCGACTTCAAGAACGCCCTGGATGCGCTGCCCATAGGAGCGGCGGTGCAGTTGGAGGGCCCGTACGGCCTCTTCACCCTGGCTCCGGACGTGGAGCGGGCGGCGTTCCTGGCCGGCGGCATCGGTATCACCTGCGTGCGCAGCATCCTCAAGTGGGTCTGCGACACCTGCAGTATCGGCCCGGTGGGCTCCGCGCCGGCCGACAGGCCCGCGGCCACGCCCAGTGAGATCGTGCTCTTCTTCGCCAACCGGAGCGAGGACGCCATCCCGTTCGAGGAGGAGCTCGAAGGAGTTCGTCCCGCTCATCCCCGGGTTGCGGGTGGTGCACGTGCTCAGCCAGCCCGGCGAGGCCTGGCAGGGCTACCGCGGGCACCTGGACCAGGACATCCTGGCCGCCGAGATCGCCGGACCCGGCCGGCTGGCAGTTCTTCGTGAGCGGCCCGCCGTCGTTCGACCATTCGATGCGCGACATCCTCCTGAAGTGGGGCGTCGACGACGAGCGCATCCGGACGGAGCAGTTCATAGGCTACTGAGACAGGCCGGCCTCCGCGCTTGGGGGCGTGCGGCCGGCGCCCCAAAGAAAGGAAGACCGCCGGAGGGAGATGAGTCCCTCCGGCGGTCTCGTGCTTCAAGGGGAGACCGGGGCCGATGCGCGGCCGCCGGTCTCCGCGGTCTTTGCCGCTCGTACTAGGCCAGCATCGCCGCCAGGTCGGCTTCCGGCGTGGTGATGGGCTGCAGGTTGTAGGTGTCCACGATGAACTTGGCCACGTCCGGCGAGAGGAAGGCCGGGAGCGTCGGGCCGAGCCTCATGTCCTTCAGACCCAGGTACAGCAGGGTCAGCAGGATGGCGGCGGCCTTCTGCTCGTACCAGCTCAGCACCAGGGTCAGCGGCAGGTCGTTCACGCCCACTCCGAAGGCGTCCGCGAGGGCGAGCGCCACCTGGATGGCCGAGTAGGCGTCGTTGCACTGGCCCATGTCGAGCAGGCGCGGGATGCCTTCGATGTCGCCCAGGTCGTGGTCGTAGAAGCGGTAGCGGCCGCAGGCCAGGGTCAGGATGATGGTGTCCTTGGGCGACTTGTCCACGAACTCGGTGTAGTAGTCACGCCCCGGCTTGGCGCCGTCGCAGCCGCCCACCAGGAAGAAGTGCTTGATCTTGCCGGCTTTGACCAGCTCGATGATCTTCTCGGCGTGGTTCGAGGACCGCGTTGCGCATGAAGCCCACGTGCACCGTCTTGCCGGGGACGTCTTCGGGGAAGCCGGGCATCTCGAGGGCCTTCTCGATGACCTGGGTGAAGTCGCGATCCTTGAGATGGGTCACGCCCGGCCATCCGACGGCCGAGCGGGTGTAGATGCTGGCCGCGTAGGACTCCTGGGGCTCGCGGATGCAGTTGGTGGTCATCAGGATCGGGCCGGGGAACTTCGGGAACTCCTCGCGCTGCGCGTACCAGGCGCCGCCCCAGTTGCCGTACAGCTGCGGGAACTTCTTGAGCTCGGGATAGGCGTGGGTGGGGATCATCTCGCCGTGCGTGTAGATGGTGATGCCCTTGCCCTCGGTCTGCTTGAGCAGCTCGTGGAGGTCGCGCAGGTCGTGGCCGGACACCAGGATGGCTTTGCCCTTCTTGACGCCCAGCGGCACCTCGGTGGGCACCGGCGTCCCGTAGGTCTCGGTGTTGGCCTTGTCGAGCAGTTCCATGGTCTTGTAGTTCATCTCGCCGCAGTGGAGGGCTTTGGCCAGCCAATCGTTCAGGTCGCCCTCGTCGTAGCGGGCGAGGTCGGCCAGCGCTTCGACGTGGTAGTCGTCGATGGCCTTGTCGGTGTAGCCCAGCTCGTGGGCGTGGTGAGCGTACGCCGCGACGCCCTTGAGGCTGTAGAGGACGGTGTGCTGCAGAGAGCGGAGGTTCTCGTCGGCCGAGGCTTCCTTGTTGACGTCGTGCTGGCGGCCCTGCTCGGCGACAGCGGCGGAGGTGTACTCCGGCGACGAACGTGGCCGGTCCTTCCGGGAAGGTCACGCCGGGCTGCTTGGCGGCCAGAGCGGCCTTGAGCTTCTCGCGGCGGTCGACGGTCTGGCGCACCCAGTCGGTGAGCGCTTCCGGGTCGAAGTTGACGTTGGTCAGAGTGGTGAAGAGTCCCTCCTCGATGAACGAGTAGGTGTCGTCCGGGACCACGCCGGCCGGAGCGGCCTTCTCGGTGACGAGAGCGAGGCCCTTGAGGGCGTACACCAGGGCGTCCTGGATGGCGGCGACCTCGTCGTCCTTGCCGCAGACGCCCCTGGACGTACATGCGGTCGACTTGGCCGTCTGTTCACACTGGTAGCAAAACATCGTCTTCCTCCTACGTTGTGTCGCGCACTTGCCGCGCCACCCTGCTGCCGGCTACGTGCTCTTTTCCCCAACAGCAAGCTAACATAGGCATCCGGCCCTTCCCTTGATTTAAGTCAAGTGAAGCGCTGCTCTTTTATGGGACCAGTCAGGGGGACTGAAAGACGGACCAGGAGCGCGCACATCCGGTGAGCCCGCTGCAGCGGGAACTGATCGAGATCCTGCAGCAGGCGAGCCTCTTCTCCGGCCTGGACGAGAGCACCATCCTCGAGGTCGTCCGCCGCGGGCGCCTGCGCCTGTTCGCCGCCGAGCAGACCATCTTCATGCAGGGCGACCCCGCCAAGGGACTCCACGTGGTCGTGCACGGCAGGGTCAAGGTCTTCAAGAGTTCGGCTCAGGGCCGGGCCCAGACGCTGATGATGATGGGGCCGGGCGAACCGGTGGGGGAGGTGGCCGCTCTGGCCGGCGAACCCTATCCGGCCACCGCCGAGACCCTGGAGCCCACCGAGACCTTCTACATCCCTCGGGACGCTTTCATCGACCTCATCCGCAGCCAGCCCGAGGTGGCGCTCCGCCTGCTCGCCGCTCTGTCGGCCCGCCTGCGCTCGTTCGCGTCGCTCATCGAGGACCTGTCGCTCAGGGGGGTCACCGAGCGGGTGGCGGTGCAGCTGCTATCCCTGGCGCCCGGGTGCCCCGGAGAGCAGACCGTGGAACTGGACATCTCGAAGGGTGAACTGGCCGCCGCGGTGGGTACCGTGCCGGAGACGCTGTCCCGCGCCTTCCAGCAATTGACCCGCGCGGGGGCCATCGAGACCAAGGGACGGCGCGTGGTCATCAAAGACAGGGCTCTGCTCCAGCGCCTGGCCCAGACTCGACAGGGAGGAGCGACGTGAACCCAAGCGCGACCGACAGCCTGGAACTGCGCGATGTCTCGGTCCGGTACGGCGCGCGCCTGGCGCTGGACTCGGTCACGCTGACGGTGCCTCACGGCGCCCAGATCGCCATCGTGGGCCCCAACGGCGCGGGCAAGTCGACCCTGTTCAAGGCGCTGGTCGGTCTGCTGCCGATCGCGGCCGGAGAGGTCCTGCTGCACGGTCAGCCCCGATCTCAGTACAAAGACCCCGTGGCCTACGTCCCGCAGCGGGAGGAGGTCGACTGGCGCTTCCCCGTGACCGTGTTCGACGTGGTCGCCATGGGCCGCTACGGACGGGGGCGGTGGCTCAGGCGCCTGACCTCCGCCGACCGCGCCGCTGTGCGCGAGAGCCTCGAACGCCTGGATATCGCCGACCTGGCCCACCGCCCCATCGGGGAGTTGTCGGGCGGCCAGCAGCAGCGGGTGTTCTTGGCCCGCGCACTGGCCCAGGAGCCTCACGTGCTGCTTCTTGACGAACCGTTCACCGGGGTGGACGTCTCCACGCGGGAGGCCACTCTCGACCTCCTTGCCGGCCTGAGGGCCAATCAGGTCACCGTGCTTCGTCTCCACACACGATCTCGATCTGGCGGCCCGCCGCTTCGATCAGGTGGTGCTGCTCAACCGCAAGCTCATCCATGCCGGAGAACCCCGCGAGGTGTTCACCGAGGAGCACCTGCATGAGGCGTTCGGCGGGCAGATGGTGGTCGTCGACGGCCGGATGATCGTCGTGGACCAATGCTGCTGTGGTGGCGACGGAGAAGAGCATGGCCCCGAGAAAGGCGGCCGGCGATGATCTCCTGGCTGACCGAGCCCTTCACGTTCGCCTTCATGCAACGGGCGCTCATCGCGTCGGTCATCGTGGGTGTCGTGTGCGCGGTCATCGGTTGCTACATAGTGCTGCGCTCCATGGCCTTTCTCGGCGACGCGCTGGCGCACGCCATCCTCCCGGGTGTGGCAGTGGCCTACCTGGTGGGGGTCAACCTGCTGGCGGGGGCGTTGGTGGCCGGCATCCTGGTGGCTATCGGCATCAGCTTCGTGTCGCGCGCGGGGACCATCAAGGAAGACACCGCTATCGGTATCTTCTTCGCCGCTGCGCTGGCTCTGGGGGTGGTGCTCATCAGCACCATGGGGACCTATGCGGTCGACCTGACGCACGTGCTGTTCGGCAACGTGCTGGGCGTCACCACGCCGGACCTGTGGATCACCGCCGGCCTGGCGGTCGTAGTGCTGGCGCTTGTGCTGCTCCTGTACAAGAGGCTGCTGGTGGTCTCGTTCGACCCCATCCTGGGGCGGACCCTCGGCCTGAACATCCACTGGCTCCGGACCGGGCTGTTCCTGATGCTGGCGGCGACCATAGTCGTGGCTCTGCGCACCGTAGGCGTCGCGCTGGTGGCCGCGATGCTGGTGACCCCGCCCGCGGCGGCCTACCTGCTGACCCGCCGTCTGGCGGTGATGATGCTGGTCTCGGCCGTCATAGGGGTGGTGTCCTCGATCCTCGGGCTCTACGCCAGCTACTACCTGGACATCTCCACCGGCGGGGCCATCGTGCTCATCGCCACGGCCATCTTCGTGCTGGCGTTCCTGTTCGCTCCTCGAGACGGGATCGCCTGGCGGATACGTAGACGGGCCGCGGCCAGGGGATAGGCGAGGGGCGGACTCGCTCCGGCGGCCGCGGATGTGCAGCAAAACGAAGGGCCCCGGCGCTATGCGCCGGGGCCCTTGTGTTTGAGGAGTGTCGCCGAGGACTTAGAACCCCGCGATACCGCCCATGAAGTCGTAGCTGATCTTCTTGCGAAGGTCGGCGGAGAGGGAGAAGAGGCGCTTGAGCCGGGCCTCCTCGCCGGAAGTGAGTTCGTCCGGGCTGACGAGGTTGCTGGCTTCCTTGCCTTGCTCCAGGGCCACCGCCTGGCGGCGGAGGCGTATGCGCATCAGGGTCTCGTAGTCCGGGACCATGTGCTCGAAGGTATCGCGGCTGAGAACGCCTTTCTCATAGAGTTCGGAGAGGCGGTCAAGAGTGTTCGTGGCGTCGATCCTGTGACGGAGCGCGTACAGCCGCGAGAAGTTGACGATGGGCATCAGAGCTTCCTTGAGGCTGAGCGTCTTCGCCCCGTCGGCGGACGAGGTCGTCTGGAGGTTGCCGGCCCACGTGAGCGGCGGCTTGTAGAGCAGGGCGTTCTGAGCGAAATGCAGGAAGAACAGCGGGTACTGCTCCATCTGGTCGAACACCCAGGCGCGCAGGTCGCGGGCGAACTGCTCTTCGCCGTAGACGGTGCGGAAGTCGAAGAGCATGTTCAACTCCAGGAGCTCTTGAGCTTCAGCGTTGTGGATCCAGTGGGAGAACTGCTGGCGCCAGACCGCCCGCGGCAGGTTCCACCGAGGGTTCTTGGCCATGATGCCGCCCTCGCAGTAGCGGTAGCCGGTCTGGTCGAGCCAGTCGCAGACCAGAGTACCCAGCTTGAGGAAGTACTCCGCGACCTCTTTGGACTGCTCAGGCTCGGGATCGTCGTAGACGAGGGCGTTGTCCTGATCGGTAAGGAGGGTCTGCTCCTCACGGCCTTCGCTCCCCAGAGCCAGGAACGCGAAGCGGACAGGCGGTGGGCCCAGCTGCTCGATGGCCATTTCCACCAGACGCTGCATCACCGCGTCGGAGACGCCCGACACTATCCGGTTGACGTAGCGCGTGTCCGCGCCGGAGTCGACGACGGCCTTCACGAGACTCGGCAGGCGGTCGTGTGCGTCGGTGATGTCGGTGGTGCCACGGGCCCGGCGGATCGAATCGGTGATGATCACCGAGGAAGACTGCTGATAGCGGGCCAAGTCGCGAAGATGGACGGCGCCGATCAGCTTGCCCGCGGAATCCATGACGGCGAGGTGGTCGACGTCCCGTTCCTGCATCCGCAGGAGCGCCTCGTAGATGGGTGCGCTGGCGATGATGGTGGCAACAGGAGCGCTCATGATCGACCTGATGGGGCTCTGCGGGTCGAGCGCCTCGCTCACCACGCGTTCGCGGAAGTCGTGATCGGTCGCGATGCCGGTCACATCCCCCTCGGGACTGGTGACGAAGGCCGCGGTCGAGCCGCTCTTCTTCATGAGGCTGGCAGTGCGCGCCACGGTCTCGTTCATGCCCACGGAGAGGGCGGGGGAGATGGCCTGGGTTATCGGCTCACGCAGGAAGAAGAGAGAGGTCTGCAGTCGGGCGATGAGCGCCTCCCGCTCCTCCTCTGTCTTCCTCTGCCGCGAGATGTCTTCCAAGATGCCGTCCAGGTACACCGGCTGGCCGCTCTCGCCGTCCACGAGCACCGCGAACAGGGACACTTCGACTCGGCCACCATCCTCGCGCCTGCAGGCTGAGGTGGTAGTTCTGCACCGCCTTGTCCCGGCTCAGCGTCGCGGTCAGGGCCGCCCGCTGTTCGGGGTCGATGATCCGGTCGAGCCAGTCCGCGCCGGACATGTCGGCGGCCACCGGCAGACCGAGCATCGAGCGCATGGCTGGGTTCACTTCAAGCAGCGAGGCCTTCTTGCCCCACGTGCTGCGGAACACTCCAAGAGTCAGCGCGTCGGACATGCTCTTGAACTGCTTGCGCGTGTCTTCCTGCGCGCTCTGCATGACCTTCTGGCTGGCGAGGCTCTTCACGAGCAGGACCGAGCCCTGGCGTCCCGCGAGCCAGATGGGGGTGGCGGTGACAAGGGCCTCGACCGGCTCGGCATCCTTGGTCAGGAACCGGGCTTGGAAATCGGTCGGGACGCCATCGGCCACACCGGCCACGAGCTTCTCGACCGCCTGTTGTTCCGTGCCCTCTTGAGAGAGTACGCGGCTCACTTCCATGTCCTGGAAAGCGTCCACGCTGTAGCCGAGCATGTCGGCCAGCGGCTTGTTGGCGTAGGTGGTCTTGCCGCCGATGGTCATGAGCAGTCCCTCGGTGGAGGCCTCCACCAGGAAGCGGTACTTCTCATGGGACTCTTTGAGTTTCCTCTCGGCAGCCTCCCGCCTCCGCTCGATCTTGAGGCTGTAACGGCTGCTGTAGAACAAGAGGAGGGCGACGGCCACGAAGATGGCCACCGAGACGTAGATGAGGTTGTTACGCACGGATGTTATGGCCGCGTCCACGTCGTCGAGGTAGATGCCTGTGCCGATGACCCACTGCCAGTCCTTGAACTCCTGCACGTAGGAGAGCTTCTTGGCTATGCGGCTGGGGTCGTCGAAGTACTGCCAGTAGTACTCGACGAAGCCGGAGCCGCTCTTCTCGACCTCGTTCACCATCTGCACGAACAGGTGATTGCCTGCCTTGTCCTCATAGGTGGTCAGATCTTGCCCGTCCAACTCCGGCAGGTATGGGTGCATGATCATTGTCGGGTGCGTGTCGGTGATCCAGAAGTAGTCGGTGTTCTGGTCGCCCCACCGCATCTGCTTGATGCGATCCACGGCTTGAGCCTGGGCCTGCTCGCGGGTGAGGGTGCCCGACTGCTCCTGCTCGTAGTACTCGTTGATGATGCTGATGGCCGAGCGGGTGAGTTCCTGGGTGGTCTCTTTCTTGCCATCCAGCATCTGGTTCGCGACCGCGGGGATGAGGAAGAGGAAGGTGGCTAGGACAAAAAGGATGACCGCGACCACCGCGGGCAGCACTACGCGCAGTAAGAAGTTGCGCCTCGCATGGCGTTGACTTTGCTCGTCCAAGGCCCCTCCTCAGATGTTGTGGTTGTTCTCGACGGAGGCCGGGAACGGCACCGGCTCCGATCTTCTACCGACCGATCTCACGATCTGCGCCCAGTTCTCAACGGGCACGTCCACTCCCAGAGTAGCCCCATCGGAATGGTCCAGACCGTGAAAGTCACTACCCCCGGTCGGGATCAGGCCCCGGCGTGTTGCCAGTGCCTGGAGCGCGGCCTGCACTCCATCGGGATAGGACTTGTGATAGACCTCGATGCCGTCCAAGCCCTCCTCTTGCAGAAGGTCCAGCGCTTCCTCGATCCTCTTGAAACTCCGGAGGCTTTCGAGAGGGTGGGCCACGAAGGCCTTGCCCCCCGCCTCGTGGATGAGGCAGATGGCCATACCGGTCGTGAGGGGGCGCGCATCCCTAGCGTCTCTGCCGTCGGGCAGGCAGGGGAAGGTCGGCTGCGCCGGGGTCTTGCCGATGGATCCGCGCAGCCGCTCGAAGAACACGCGCATGGAAGTACGAAGTGGCTGACGCACGGTTCTCAGCACCGCAAGCAGGGCCTCGTTCTGCGGGTCGAACCCGTAGCCCAGTATGTGCAGCACTCCCAGGGGAGAACGCGCGTCTATCTCGACGCCCGGGATGTAGCTGATCGCGTAGCGATTGAGAGCCGATCGGAACTCGTCCAGCCCCTCTACCGTATTGTGGTCGGTAAGAGACGCCCATCTGACTCCGATGGCCGCCAATCGCTTGGCCACGTGCGCCGGCGAGTGGTCTCCATCGCTGGCCGACGAATGGCAATGCAGGTCGATGCGCACCGTCTCACCCATGAGAGACGGCATCCTTCCAGAAGGACACTTATACCCACCCCCAAAATACGAAGGAATCCCCAAACGCCGACATTCTACAAGAATCGGGACCGATGGTGGACAAGGAGGGGCTGCGAACGTATATTGTCGCCCTGCTCGGATGCGCACCTAGATTTGGGGGTCGCGGCAGCGGACGGCATGAACGGATGATCTTCGCGCGAGCAAAAGGAGAGTAGATAGGAAAAATGGCAAATTCAATCGTGTCAACCGAGACAGTCACCAAGATGCTCGACACCAACGCCAACCCGGCCCCCCTGGGGCTCATGGGGTTCGGCCTTACCACGGTCCTTCTCAACATCCATAACGCGGGGTTCTTCGAACTCAACTCGATGATCCTGGCTATGGGCATCTTCTACGGTGGGATCGCCCAGATCATCGCCGGGGTCATGGAATGGAAGAAGAACAACACCTTCGGCACTCTGGCTTTTACCTCATACGGTTTCTTCTGGCTCACCCTCGCGGGTATCTGGCTGTTCCCGACCGTGTTCGAGGGCGCGGGCGCCGCGACGAAGACCTCAGAGTTCGCTCTGGCCTGGTTCTTCGTGTTCTGGGGTCTGTTCACGTTCTACATGTTCATCGGGACGCTCAAGCTGAACAGGGCCCTGCAGACGGTCTTCGGGCTTCTCACCATCCTGTTCTTCCTGCTCGCCGCCCGTGATTTCGGCGGCGGCGCGGTGGTCGGCAAGATCGCCGGCTGGGAGGGGATCCTCACCGGTCTGTCGGCTCTCTACGCGGCAATGGCCCAGATCCTCAACGAGACCTACAAGCGCGTGCTGCTGCCCATCGGTTCCGTGAGCCAGCTCCCCAAAGGGTTCGTCCAAGACTTTGGGAACGAGATCGCCGGCATGTGGCTCTCCGCTCTTCGTGAGAGCTCCCAGACCCCGTCCTACGGCGTCGTCAGCGACGAAGAACTGGTCACCGCCAGCGAGTTCGCTCTGGCCCAGGTGGACGAGCACTTCAGCGGCCGGCCGGCCGAGGGCGACATCGCCGCGTTCTTCCACAAGCTGGGCGCCACGCGCGCAGCCCAGGGGCTGCCGTTGCCCGAACTCATCAGCGCCGTCCTGCTGCTCAAGCGCGAGATCTGGACGACCGCCCGTACCCACGGGGTGTGGGAATCGGCCATGGACCTGCAGAAGGCCGTGGACCTCAACCGTGAACTGGGCCGGTTCTTCGACCGGGCCGTCTATCACGCGACCGCCGGCTACACCGGCTACCCCTTCCGGGCGAAGGACGCTTTCTAGGAGAGAGTCCCGAGAAAGACAAAGGCCGCCGGACGCATATCGCGTCCGGCGGCCTTTTTGTTTGCCGCTACGAGGCGGTCAGCTAGCTTTCGCTGGTCCGAGCCGCGGCTGCTTCCACTGCAGCCGGTGTCTTCGGAGTGGCCTGCTTCTCAGCCATCTGGTCCTGCTTGGTGAGCTTCGACACCAGGTAGATGGTGATGAAGCTGAGCGGGATCGAGATGATGCCCGGGTTCTTCATTTGGATGGGAGCATCCGCGGGGACGAGCCCATAGAGTTCCCAAGCGGTGGGGGAGAACAGGATGATGCCCACCGAAGCGACGATGCCGACGATGATCGACGCGATCATGCCTTTGGAGGTCGTGCGCTTCCAGAACAGCATCATGATGATGCAGGGCAGGTTGGCCGAGGCCGCCACCGCGAAGGCGAGGCCGACCAGGAACGACACGTTGATGCCCTGGAACGCCAGCCCGAGCAGGATGGCGATGGCGCCGACGACGAAGGCGGCGATCCTGCCGGCCTGGACCTTCATGCGCTCGGACTTGATGAGGCCGCCGAAGCGGTCGAGCAGGTCGTGCGCGACAGCACCCGACGCCGCGATGATGAGGCCGCTCACCGTGCCGAGCACCGTGGCGAAGGCGATGGCGGAGATCATGGCGAAGAGGAACGTGCCGAACGACTGGGCCAGCAACGGCGCCGACATGTTGTTGTCGAGCAGGTTGATGGTGCCGTTGGTCATGGCGCCGAGGCCCAGGAAGAGCGTGAGGATGTAGAAGGCGCCGATGGCGGCGATGGCCACGACCGTCGATTTCCTCGCGGCCCTCTGGCTGGGCACCGTGTAGTACCGGATGAGGATGTGGGGCAGAGCAGCGGTCCCCAGGAAGAGCGCGATCATGAGCGACACGAAGTCGACCCTATCGAGCCACGAACCCTCGAGCTTGAAGACTCAGACCCGGCTTGGTGATCGTGTCACCCGCGGTGGGAGCCTCGTAGTAGACGGTGACCTTCTCGCCGTCCTGGGTCCACGTGGCGTTCTTCCACAGATCCACCACGGTGTCCTTAGAACCGAGCTTGGCCAGGAACGAGAACGGGTTCAGTGAGCCCGTCTTGACGTCGGTCTGACCCTCGATCTTGGACATCGTGCCGACTTCTCGCAGCTTGTTGGTGCTGGATGCGGCCGCGCCGTTGATGTACTTGGTCCCGTCCGCTTTGACGACGATCTCCTGCGTCTCGTGCAGGACGATCTCGGTGTCGGTCTTGGTGGCTTTCCACCACGTGGCGAGGCCGGCGCTCTCGAGCTTGACGAAGGTGGTGACCTTGTCTTTGACCTTCACGTCATGCTGGGCGACGTTCTTGTAAGCGGTGTCGCTCGGGGTGATGGTGTCCCCCGACTGCGTGGCCGTGATGGTCTTGTAGTCGTAGAACTCGACCCTGCCCCCCTGGTCGGGAGCGGTGGAGAAGCCGCGGACGAGAAGCGCGACCACGATCACCAGGGCGAAGACGATGAGCAGGGAGCCCTTGATGAACTGGACATACGTGGTGGAGGTCATCCCGGCGGTGGCGACGATCGTGATGACGATGGCGCCCACGAGCACGACGCCCACCCAGTAGGGGAGGCCGAGCAGCGGCTGGATGAGAACGCCGGCGCCCACCATCTGCGGGATCAGATAGAAGATGGAGACGATGAGCGTTGCGATGGCCGCCATGAGCTTGAGGCCGCGCTTGTTGAACTTGGAGTCGATCGCGTCGGTGAACGTGTAGCGGCCGAGCCGGCGCATGGGCTCGGCGACCACGAACAAAGCCACCACCCAGCCGGCCAGGTAGCCGATGGAGTAGAGGAACCCGTCGTAGCCGGAGACCGCGATCATTCCGCAGATGCCGAGGAAGGACGCAGCCGAAAGATAGTCGCCGGCGAACGCGATGCCGTTGATACCCCAGTGGATGCGGCCGCCAGCCGCGTAGTAGCCGCTGGCCGAGCGGGAGCGCCGCGCGGTCCAGAACGACACGAAGAGTACGAGTCCGACGATCACCAGGAAGATGATGATGGCGAGAGTCGATCTGCCTCCCATGTCAGACCTTCCCCTCGGTCTCGAACGACTTCTCGTGCCTCGTGCATAGCCAGTTGTAGACGAGCGCTAGGATCAAGGCTATGACGATCAGAGCGAAGCCGTAGACGATGGCGAGGTTGAGCCCTCCCACGACGATGGTTCCCATGACCTTCGGCCACACGACGTTGATGACGATGAAGATGACATACAGCGCGCCGTAGGCGGCCAGCATCTGCAGGCCAAGACGTCGTTTGTACGCGGCTGCTTCGTCGACACCATGGATTTCTGGCGCTGGCTCGTGCAGCATTCGCACCCCCTCACATATGTGGTGGTCCCCACGGCCACCGCTTTTTTACGTTCCTGTGTAGAAACGCCCCTGCGTATTTTGGGTGTTCACGAAGGTCTGTGTCAAGAGCGGGCCACACGCCGCCAGAACTTGTGAAATCATTCACGATTCGATTGTCTTTGGCGGTATCGCTCGCGAACGGCTCTTCTTGCCGGTCGCGACTGCCGATAGGTGAAACAGGTGACGTGCGCTAGAATCGGGGGGACCATGATCCTCTGGGGTGACATAGGCGAGTTTCCGCTCTTCAGCGTGCTGCAGTTCCTCGCGGTGCAGCGCCGGAGCGGCGTGCTCGAGATCCAGGACTTCGAGGAGCAAGGGAGCCGTCTACCTGGGCTCGGGCCGCATCGAGGCGGTCAGCCTGGTGCAGGGCGACGAGGAGTTCGGCTCCCGCCTGGTGGCCGCCGGCGCTCTGACCGAGACCGAGGTCAAAGAGTGCTGGATGCGGTGGTCCAACGGCGACGACGAGGGGCAGCCGCTGCTGGCCTATCTGCTGAAGGCCGCCCATGCCGACAAGGCCGTCCTGGAAGCGGTGGTCGACCGGCACGTCTCCGACCAGGTCATGCAGCTCATGTACTGGAACAGCGGCACCTTCCGCTTCATCATCCCGGAGAAGGAGATCCGCTTCCGGGCGGTCCCGACCGTCTCGGTGGAGAACCTTCTGCTGGACGCCTACCGCCGGGTGGACGAAGGGGAGAGGCCCCGCCGCGAGAAGCTCTTCGTAGAGGACGAGCTCTGCGCGAGCTGCACCATCGAGTGCTCGCCCAGCATCAAGTCCCGCTATCTCAAGCCCGATATCTGTCTGTGGCGCAACATGCCCAGCGTCCTCAAGGACCCGGCCTTCGCCGAGCGCAGGAAGAAGCGCGAGGTGGAGGAAGAGGATCCGGGGCCGGACGACTTGGCCTTCATCTAGACGCTGGGACGAGGAGGCCGATGAGACTCACCTTCATCTGCATCGGCCGGCTCTCCAAGGAGTACCAGGCTGTCTGGCGCCACTACGAAGACCTGCTGCGTCCGTACGCCGACGTCGAGGTGCTGGAAGTCGCCGAGACGCCTCTGTCCGTGGGCGAGGAGAACGCCCGGGGCAAAGAAGGGGCCGCCATCGCTGGGCCTGCTGCGCAAGGGCGCCTACACCATCGCGCTCGACGCCCGGGGACAGCAGCACTCGTCCGAGGAGCTGAGCGCCTTCCTGGCGGACAAGAAGCTCTATGGGCAGAGCCACTTCCAGTTCGTGCTGGGCGGCGCGTCCGGGCTGGACCCCAAGGTGCTGGCCGCCGCCGATCATCGCTGGTCACTTTCGCGAGTGACGTTCCCACATCAGATGGCACGGTGTATCGTTCTGGAGCAGTTGTACCGGGCGATCCGCATCGAGCGCGGAGAGCCGTACCACCACTAGTCTGGATAGGCCGCCGCGCAAGGGCGGCCGGTTGTGAGGCGGTATGCGTGGGGAGTTGAAGACCGGGCTCGTCGTCATCGCGGCGATCCTCGCCATCATCATCCTGGGCACGGTGGGCTTCACCCTGATAGAGGGCTGGGGCCTGCTAGACTCCCTCTACATGACCGTGACCACCATCTTCACGGTCGGTTTCGGCGAGGTCCATCCGCTTTCGCGCGGCGGGGTGATCTTCACGCTGGTGCTCATCGTCGGTGGGTGTGGGCACCATCCTGTACGGCATCGGGCGCATGGTGGAGTTCGTCATCGACGGGCAACTCTCGGGCGTGTTTCGGAGAAGGGCGGTGAGACGGCACGTGGACAAACTGGATTCGCACTTCATCGTGTGCGGATACGGACGGGTGGGAGAGGCGGTCGCGCGTCACTTCGCGGATCACGGCGCGCCGTTCGTGGTCGTGGACAACGATCGAGGGCGGCGTCGCTCGGGCCGAGGCCGACGGGTTCCCTGGCCGTTGCAGGGCGACGCCACGGCGGACGAGGTCCTGGAAGCGGCGGGGATCGCCCGGGCCAAGGGCCTGGTGGCCGCCCTGGGATCCGACGCGAGCAACATCTTCCTCACGCTGTCGGCCCGGGTGCTCAACCCGAAGCTGCTCATCGTGGCCAGGTCCGGCTCGGACGATACCGTCAGCAAGCTGGTGCGGGCCGGCGCGGACAACGTCGTGACGCCCTACGGGCTGGGCGGCAAGCGCATGGCCACGCTCATGCTCAAGCCGCTGGTGAGTGACTACCTGGACGTCGTCACCGGCGGTGGCGAGCTGGAGTTCCGGGTGGAGGAGTTGGAGCTGAGGGGCGAGTGCTGCGTCATCGGCCGCTCGATCGGCGACATGGAGATACGGAGGAACACCGGGGCGACCATCCTCGCCCTGCGGCGCGCGGAGCACCGGCGAGTTCGAGACCAACCCCGCACCGGAGTCGCATCTCATGGCCGGGGATAGGATCATCGCCATCGGCACCCCCGACCAGATAGTCAAGCTGGAGGAGCTGATCATGGCTCGCCCCAGCACGCAGAGCTAGCAAGTAACCGGAGAGGATCAGAGACAGTGATAACCGAACTCGTGCAGAGAGTGGTGGACGGCTGGGCTGAGGAGCAAGGCTGGGCGGACAGGCCGTCCGTGCGGCTGGAGCGCCCGGCTGAGGACGCCCACGGCGACTACGCCACGCCGCTCTGCATGCAGCTGGCCCGCACGGCCAAGAAGGCCCCCAAGATGCTGGCCGAGGAGCTGCGCACCCGCCTTCTGGCCGACCCGGACGTCGCCCGCTCGGTGGAGCGCATCGACGTGGCGGGGCCGGGCTTCCTCAACTTCACTCTGAGCGGGGCCGCCTACTCCGAGGCCATGGCCGGCCTGCTGGCGGAGGGGGAAGAGATCGGCCGGGGCGAGCTGCGCGAACATCCCTGGGTCAACCTGGAGTTCGTGAGCGTCAACCCCAACGGGCCTCTGCACGTGGGCCACGGCCGCTACGCGGCGTACGGCGACGCTCTCCACCGCCTGATGGCGTTCGCCGGCGCCAAGGTCTCCACCGAGTTCTACATCAACGACTACGGCCGGCAGATGGACCGGTTCGGCCGCAGCGTGGCCGCCCGCTACGCGCAGTCATTCGACGTCGACCTGCCGGTGCCGGACGATGGCTACCAGGGCGAGTACGTCAAGGACGTGGCGGCGACCATCCGGGCGGAAGTGGGCGATGCCTACCTGCCGGCCCTGACCCTGGTGGCGAGCGCGGCCGCAGCTGGGCCCGGGGCTTCGCCCGCCGGGCAGGCGGCGGCCGCCGGCGGCTTCGGCCGAGGCCGAAGGCCAGAACGACGCGGAAGACCCCAACGACGCCGAAGACCAGGACGAGGACGCGGCGCCCTCCGATTGGCCGGCCGATCCGGCGGTGGAGGAAGCGGTCACCTTCTTCCGCAGGCAGGCCTGCGTCCTCATGCTCGACGAGATGCGCGCGGAGCTCGCGTCCTTCGGCGTGGTGTTCGACACCTGGTTCAGCGAGACCACGCTCCACGTGGGCGGGGCGCTCGAGCGGGTCGTCGAGGACCTGCTGGCCAAGGGCGAGGCCTTCGAAGAGGGCGGAGCCGTCTGGCTGCGGACCACCTCCCGGGGCGACGACAAGGACCGGGTGCTCATCCGGGGCAACGGCCGGCCCACCTACTTCGCCGCGGACATCGCCTATCACGAGAACAAGCTGGAGCGGGGCTTCGAGCACCTCATCAACATCTGGGGCGCCGACCACCACGGCTACGTGCCGCGCATGAAGCGCCGCTCTGGAGATCCTGTCCGGCAGGCCGGGCACCCTCGAGGTCATCATCGGGCAGCTGGTCAACCTGCTGGAACAGGGCGAACTCAGGCAGATGTCCACCCGGCGCGGCGAGATGGTGACCCTGGGCGAACTGGTGGAGGCCATCGGCGTGGATGCCGCCCGCTTCTTCCTGGTGATGCGCTCCCACGATCAGACCCTCGACCTCGATCTGGGTCTCGCGCAGCAGCAGTCCGCGGAGAACCCGGTCTACTACGTGCAGTACGCGCACGCGCGCATCGCCAGCATCCTGCAGAAACGTGCCGGAAGAGATCAAGCCCGCCATCATGGACGACCCTGAGGTGTTCGCCTCGCCGTACGAGCGGGCGCTGCTCAAGCGCCTCGAATCCTTCGCCTGGACCGTGCAGGACTCCGCCGAACGGCGCGCGCCGCACCGCATCGCCGCGTACGCGCAGGAGTTGGCCGCCGACTTCCACGTCTTCTACAAGCACTGCCGGGTCATCGGCGTGTCGCCGGCCCTGGGCTCATCGCGGCTGGCGCTGTGCATGGTCACCAAGACGGTGATCTTCCGCTGCTTGGACCTGCTGGGAGTGAGCGCCCCGGAGAGCATGTGACAGGCCGTCGCCCAGCCACGCCGGCGCCGACTTGGCGCGGCACGCGGGGGCTCGGTCGCCGTGCCTGAGCTTCCCGAAGTCGAGACCGTCCGCTGCCAACTGGACGCCGGCATCACCGGGGCCACCTTCCTGGCGGTCGAACAGGTGGAGCCGGCCATGCTCCGCGACTGCGCCGCCGAAGATGTAGAGGCGCTGCTGCCCGGGCGGACCATCGAGCGGATCGACCGGATCGGCAAGTTCATCATCGTCGTGCTGGACGGCGGCCTCTTTCTGACGCTGCACCTGGGCATGACCGGGCAGTTGCTCATCGACCCGGCGGACCCCGGCACGCACACCCGCTTCGTCTTCCGTCTGGCGTCGAGCGGCGCCGGCCGGGAGCCCGGCAGCGAGATCGGCCTCGAGTTCCGCGACATGCGCAAGTTCGGGCGCTTCCACCTGACCTCCGGAGGCCCGGCCCCCCGGCTGGAGAACCTGGGTCCCGACGCCTGGAAGGGCGACTGGGACGCTTCTTACCTGGAGCGGCGGCTGCGCAGCCGCACCGCTCCGCTCAAGGCCTTCCTGCTCGACCAGCGGCACCTGGCCGGCATAGGCAACATCTACGCCGACGAGATCCTCTGGTGGACGGCGCTGTCGCCGCTGCGGGAAGCGGGCACCCTGGTGGAGGAGCAGGTCTGCTGCCTCGCGGACGAGATCCGCACCAGGCTGTCTGAGGGCGTGCGCCTGCTGGGCTGCACGCTGTCGGACTTCGTCGACACCGAGGGACAGCCGGGAGGCTTCCAGGACTGGCTGCAGGCCTACGGCCGGCAGGGGCAGGAGTGCCGTCGGTGCGGAGGCACCATGGCGCGGACGGTGGTCGGGGGGAGAGGGACTGCTTACTGCCCGGACTGTCAGCGGTAGACGGCGACCGGCGGGGGAGGGCCGCCCCCTTAGGGCTGGACGGGGCCGGATTTGAGCACAAAAAAGGAGCCCCGAGTGGACTCGCTTTTCACCTTTCAACGGCTCTTACTTCGTTCCCGCCTCACTGTACTCCGCGATCATTTACTTCGCGTTTCCTCCGCGGGCCCCTTTGTAAGCTCCTCAGATGATGCGTCTGAGCTCTCGGGACTCTGCGTCAGAATCATACTCAGCATCGGGGGCGAGTCAAGCCCCGCGCAAGGCAAACATCCCGCAAATACCGCAGTTCTCTGGCGGATGACCGCGTACGCTGAAGGCGTACAGAACCGGTGGCGGGCTGTGGTAGAATCTTGGCCTCCCAAGGGGTCCTTGGGCCGGGCGGAGTTAACTCAGTTGGTAGAGTGCCAGCTTCCCAAGCTGGATGTCGCGGGTTCGACCCCCGTACTCCGCTCCATCATCGGTGAGGAAGACAGCGAGCATTTCACTCTAAGGAGGACGGAATGGCGACCGATGCCGCGGCTCCCGTTCCAGCCCCAGGGGCAGACGCCAAACGGGCCATGACCGAAGACGACGCGAAGGTCCTCAACCGGCTCGCGCGTATCGAGGGCCAGGTCCGGGGTCTGCAGCGCATGATCGAGCAGGGCAAGGACTGTGAAGAGATCCTGGCTCAGCTCGCCGCAGTCAAGTCCGCCCTCGAGAGGGTGGGCACGCACCTCATCAGCCACCACATGAAGGACTGCCTGGAAGACACCACCGGGGCCCAGCTGGATCCGGAATCGCTGGAGCGGGCCTTCGACGTGTTCTTCAAGTACGTCCAGTGCATGCGTCCTTGATCTGGACCCCGGGCGGCCGTCAAGTGGCGCAGCCGGGGGCCTCTGCCGTCTGATCCAGTAGCCAGCTCAGCGTGAGCCGGTGCACCGCCGGGTCGTGTTGGGCGCTGGTGTGCGAGCCGCCGGCCAGCGCCACCAGGGTGGCGTCCCCGGCCAGGTGTCGCGGCCAGTCCCAGTGAGTGCCCGATGGGGACCACCTCGTCACCCCGGGCGTGCACCAGCAGGACGGGGCACTTCACCCGGGCCGCCAGCGCCAGGCTGTCCTGGCGGCGGAAGTACTCCGTGATGCCGGGGCATGTCCCAGCGGGTGGGCGGCACGGCGGGCGCGCCGCCCTCAGAGCCGGCGTCGCCGTTCTCTGGGTCTGCCTCGGTATCCCGCGCCTCGAACTCGTCAAGCCCGTCGAGCATCACCTCGGCCGTCGCCGGGCAGAGCAGGGCCACCGCGGCGAAGCCGGCGGCGCCGGTCGCAGCCGCCTTGAGGCCGTAGAACCCACCCATGCTGGAGCCCCGGTAGCAGAGACGCGACGCATCGACGCCGCAGTGCTTCCGGAGGAAGCCGGCGGCCACAGCGATGTCGTCCTCAAGCGGTCCGTCGGCCGCGCCTTCACTGTCCCCGTGACCGCGGAAGTCCAAGGCTAAGACCACGAACCCCTGGGCGGCCGCTTCGCGGCAGAACTCCGCATGCCGGCCTCGCCTGCTGCCGGCCCCGTGTCCTACCACCAGGCCGGGGAGGGGGCCGCCACCGTCGCCGCGTGGGCCGCCGCCCGCGGCGCCGCCAGGGCCTGCGTCCAAGTCGGGCAGGTAGAGCGTGGCGGCGAGGACGATGGGCGCCGCGTCGGCGCCGGCGGAGTGAAGGCGTATGGCCGCCGCGGGCATGCCGGCGGTCAGAACAGGGCCGCGTCGAGCGCGCCGCTGTTGAGGTAGGCCACGTACGGCAGGTTGCGGTACAGCTGGTGGTAGTCGAAGCCGTAGCCCACGAAGAAGTCGTCGGGCACGTCGAAGCCGGTGTACTTGACGTCGAGGTCCACGAGCCGCAGTTGCGGGCGGTCGAAGAGGATGCAGGCCTCCAGCGACCGGGGCCGGCGCAGGCTGAGCGACCGGTAGATGTAGTGCAGCGTCAGCCCGGAGTCGATCATGTCCTGGACGACGACGACGTTCTTGTCCTTGATGGGCTGGTCGAGGTCCTTGAGGAAGCGGATGGCCTTGGCGCCGATCTCCATGTGCTCCTGGCGGTAGGAACTCAGGGACAGGAAGTCTATCTCCAAGGGGAGGGCGATGGCTCGCGCCAGATCCGAGAGGAAGAAGATCGAGCCCTTGAGCAGGCCCACGAGCAGGATCTCCTGGCCGGCGTAGTCGTGGCTGATCTGGGCGCCCAGTTCCGCGACCCGGTGGGCGATCGTCCCGGCGTCGAGGAAGACGTCACCGACCTCCGGCGCGTCGGGCTCGCGGCGCGTCTGCGTATCTGGTTCCCGGCACTCTTCTTCCATCACAGCCCATACTTCTGCGCCAGCCGCACGAAGTCCTTGCGGTACAGCAGCTTGACGCGCACATCGGGGTATTTCTCCCGGAGTTTGCGCACCTTGCGGTTCTTGGCCGTCACCAGCGACTGCTTCATCTCGGTGACCTCGATGAAGAGCTCAAGATCGGGCAGGTAGAAGTCGGGGGTGAACGCTTCCTGGATGTTGCCGCGTGTCGTCCTGCTCGAGGATGAAGGTACGGGGTTCGTATTCCCAAGCGATACGGTGGTAGTCGAAAAGCTTGGCGGCTTCCAGCTCCGTGCGGGTGGCGAAGGTGGGTTCCTTGCTGCCGCGGAAATACGAGAAGATAGGGGGCTGCTCGGTCATCCTGAGTGTCAATTCTACCAGCCTGCACTTGCATCAGCCTCTGTGGTAACGTACCCGTGTTTCCCGTCTGGAGGCTGCTTTGACCCACACGCTCGTCTATCCCATCACCGCGCGCCATAACGGTGCCGGGCATCTCGAGATCGACGGTTGCGACATCGTCGACTTGGTCGATGTATTCGGCACGCCACTCATCGTGTATGAGGAGAAATCCATCCGCGACCAGTGCCGGCGCTACATGAAGGCGTTCGCGGAACATACCCAGGATTTCGAGATCATCTACGCCAGCAAGGCGTTCTCCGCCGTGGCGATAGCCCAGTTGGTGCTCGAAGAGGGCTTCTCCATAGACGTGTCGTCCGGCGGCGAGTACCACGTGGCCAAGATCGCCGGTTTCCCGCCCGAGAAGATCTTCTTCCACGGCAACAACAAGACCCGGGCCGAGCTGGAATACGCTCTCTCCGGAGGCGTCGGCTTCGTGGTCATCGACAGCTTCCAGGAACTCGCCATGCTGGACGAGCTGGCGGGGGCGCGGGGCGAGCGGCAGAAGGTGTTGCTGCGCATCACGCCGGGCATCGAGGCCCACACGCACTCGTACATCCAGACCGGGCAGGTGGACTCCAAGTTCGGCTTCGGGCTGGACGAAGGCGTGGCCATGGAGGCCATCCGCCAGGCCATGGCGGCGCCGCATCTTGACCTCATCGGGCTGCACGCCCACATCGGCAGCCAGATCTTCGAGCTCGAGGGCTTCCGCAAGGCCATCGAGATCCTGGTGGGGCTCATCGCACAGGCCAACAAGGCCTACGGTTTCGAGTGCCGCTACCTGAACATCGGCGGTGGCCTGGGCATCCGCTACACCGAAGAAGACACCCCGTCGTCCATCGGCGACTACGCGGCCGTCAAGGTGGAGGGCGTGCGCAAGGAGATGGCGGCCCGAGGCCTGCCCATGCCGCGCGTGCTCATCGAGCCGGGACGCTCCATCGTGGGCAAGGCGGGCAGTCACCGCCTACACCGTGGGCACCATCAAGGAGATCCCCGGGGTCCGCACCTACGTGAGCGTCGACGGGGGCATGAGCGACAACATCCGGCCCATGCTCTACGACGCGCTCTACGAAGGCATGCTGGCTAACAAAGCGAGCCAGACTGCCGATACCAGAGTCACAGTGGCGGGCAAGCACTGCGAGAGCGGCGACATCCTCATCAAGGACGTCCTGCTCGCGAAGCCCGAGCCGGGAGACATCCTGGTGATGCCGGCCACCGGCGCGTACTGCTTCGCGATGGCTTCCAACTACAACGGGAACCCGCGGCCGGCGGTGATCCTGGTGAACGAGGGCCAGGCCCGGGTCATCATCGAGCGGGAGAGCTACGCGGACCTGGTGGCGAAGCATCATCAACTGCACGGCAACGAATAGCGAAAGACGAGGAACGAGATGGGCCGCGATAGGATCGTGCGCATAGGGCTGCTGGGATTCGGGACCATCGGGTCCAGCGTCTACCGGCTGATCCAGAAGGAGCACGACCAGATCCTCGAGGGCACCGGCGTGGACCTCCAGGTGGCGAAAGTCCTGGAGATCGACCCCAAGAAGCGCCCGGCCGACGTTCCCGCGGACCTGTTCACCGCCGACTTCGCCGACATCGTGGACGACCCGACCATCGACATCGTGGTGGAGGTCATCGGCGGCACGACCTTCGCGTTCGACTTCCTCGACGCCGCCATGCGCAAGGGCAAGAACGTGGTGACGGCCAACAAGCAGCTCCTTGCCAGCCGCGGCCAGGCCCTCTTCGACGCTGGCCCGCGACGAGCAGCGCCACCTGCGCTTCGAGGCCTCGGTGGCCGGCGCCATCCCCATCATCAAGGTGATGCGCGAGAGCATGATCGCCGCCGGTATCAAGACGGTGTACGGCATCGTCAACGGCACCACCAACTACATCCTCACCAAGATGTACAACGACGAGGGCGACTACGCCGACATCCTGAAGAAAGCTCAGGAACTGGGCTACGCCGAAGCCGACCCCACCGCCGACGTGGGCGGGGGCGACGCTGCCGCCAAGATGGCCATCCTCGGCTCCATAGCCTTCCATTCGCGGGTCAAGCTCAGCGACGTGGCCTACGAGGGTATCCAGAACGTCACCCTGGACGACGTCCGCTACGCCAAGGACCTCGGGTTCGTGGTCAAGCTCATCGGCGCGGCCCGGCTCATCGACGGCAGGGTGAGCGTGCGCGTGTTCCCGGCCCTGGTGCCCAAGGACCATCCGCTGGCTTCCATCAACGGGGCCAACAACGCGGTGTTCCTCCAGGGCACCGAGATCGGCGAGATCATGCTGATGGGCCCGGGCGCCGGCGGCCAGCAGACGGCCACCGCCGTGGTGAGCGACATCGTGTCGATCACCAACACCAAGGACGTGGGCTTCCTGCAGAGCCTGCTCCTGCTACCGCGAGCTGGGCTTCTACCCGGCGGAGGACGTGGAATCGGCGTTCTTCATCAAGACCAACGTCGAGGACGTGTCGGGCGTGCTGGCCAGCATCGCCTCGGTGTTCGGGGGCCACGGGGTGTCCATCGCCAGCATGATCCAGAAGGGGCGGGGAGCGCGAGGCCGAACTGGTGCTCATCACCCACCCGACCAAAGAGAAGAACTTCTTCGCCGCCATCGAGGAGATGAAGGCGTTGAGTTGCTGCACCAGCGAGCCTATGACCCTGAGGGTGCTGTAGCCGCGCCGCCCGCCGGGCGCGCGGCGCCGGTCGATGAGCTATCGTCCTAGCGAGGTAGCCACGATGGGAGACTCCCCCGCTCGTGCGTGATCGCTCACCTGTCCGACCTGCATCTGGGCTCGCAGTACTTCGTGCCCAACCTGCTGGATCGGAGCGCTGGTCGAGGTGAACGACCTCAAGCCGGATATCGTGGTGGTCACGGGTGACCTGACCAGCATGGGCTATCGCCAGGAGTTCAGGGAGGCGCGGGAGTATCTCGACCGCCTCACCTGCCCCGACGTCCTGGTGGTGCCGGGCAACCACGACAGCCGCAACGTGGGCTACGCGCACTTCGAGCGCCTGTTCGCCACGAGGGAGAACCACATCCGCAAGAACGGGGTGACGCTGCTGGGCGTGGACTCCACCGAGCCGGACCTGGACTACGGCCGCATCGGACGGCACCGCTACCCGGTGATCCGGGAGACGTTCATGGAGAACCCGGACGACATCAAGATCTTCATGCTCCACCATCATCTGATCCCCATCCCGGGCACGGGGCGGGAGCGCAACATCGTCAACGACGCCGGGGACGTGCTCGAGGTGCTCATGGAGTGCGGGGTGGACCTGGTGCTGTCGGGCCACAAGCACGTGCCGTACGCCTGGCACCTGGAGAACATGTACATCGTGAACGCCGGGACGGTCGCGTCGCTGCGGCTTCGCGGCGACACCAAGCCCTGCTACAACGTGGTGGACATCAAGGGCGAGCACATCACGGTCACGCGGCACTACCCGTTCCACGGTTCCGAGACCATCGTGGAGTTCGACCGGGCGACAGGGTGAGCGGGGCGCGGGCGTGAGAGGGGCATCGGCGTGAGCATCCCGGCGATAGTCCTCATCGACGGCGAGCACTACCCTCCGGTGGTGCGGGACGCCCTGCGGCATGCCGCCGAAACCTACGAACTGCGGGCGGCCCTGTTCCTGGGCGGGGCCGAGAAGATCGAGCGGACGGGGCTCAAGGAGAAGGCTGAGGGCCTCTACGGCCTGCCGGTGATGTTCGCCGACGAGTTCCCCGGCGGCTGGCCGGCCGGGCTTGAAGCGGCCATCGACCGGTACCGTCCTGAGGTGGTCGTTGACCTCAGCGACGAACCGGTGCTAGGATATGTGCAGCGTTTCCGCCTGGCGAGCACGTCCTTGGCGCGCGGGGTGGGGTACGTAGGCCCCGATTTCCACTTCAGTCCCACGACTTCTTCGCATCTTTGCGCCGTTCCCTCGCTTTCCATCATCGGTACCGGTAAGCGGGTGGGGAAGACCGCGTTGAGCGGATATGTGGCTCGGGTCCTTCAAGCGGCCGTCCCCGTGCAGCAAGGGGGACCGGGAGTCGTCGTGGTGGCCATGGGGCGCGGCGGGCCCGGCGAGCCGGAGGTCGTCGACGGCACCAAGAGGCCTCTGACGGCCGAGGACCTTCTGGCGTGGAGCCGGCAGGGCAAGCACGCAGCCTCGGACTACTTCGAGGACGCGGCTCTCAGCGGGGTCGTCACCGTGGGGTGCCGGCGCTGCGGCGGGGGCATGGCAGGCGAGCCCTTCGTCTCGAACGTGGCCGAGGGCGTCGAGTTGGCCAACAGCCTTCGGCCCGGGTTGATCGTCCTGGAGGGCAGCGGGGCGGCGCAGCCGCCGGTGGCGGCGGACGCACGGTTGCTGATAGCCGGGGCGCACCAGGCGGTGGATGACATAGCCGGGTATCTGGGTACCTACCGGCTGCTCATCAGCGACGCGGTGGTGCTGACCATGGCGGAGGAGCCTCTGGCCTCGCCGGAGAAGGTCCGGGCGGTGCGTGAGGCGATCGAGGCGGTGCATCCGGGCATCCCGGTGGTGCCGGTGGTTTTCCGGCCGCGGCCCATGGAGAGCGTCGAGGGCCGCAGAGTAGGGGTCTTCTCGACGGCGCCGGCGAGGCAGCGGGATGTGCTGAAGAGGTACCTGGAGGAGCGGTGCGGATGCCGGGTGGAGTTGTTCTCCACGAGTCTGGCCGACCGGGAGGCGCTCCGGAAGGACCTCGCGAGTGAGGCGATGGACCGGGTGGACACGGTGGTCACCGAGATCAAAGCGGCGGCCATCGACACGGTGGCCGAGAAGGCGGCGGAGCGGGGCCTGCCGGTGGTCTTCATGGACAACATGCCGGTGGAAGTGGGGCCCGATGGGGGTCTGCGAGAAGAGAGCGGCACCCTCGCGGATATTGGCCCGGGACCTGGCCGGGATGGCTGCGCAGAGGTTCAAGGAGCGATAGCGATGAAGCCGGAGGGGCCTGCCCATCCAGTTGGTGAACGAGGGACACAAGGTCCCGTTCTCCAAGGGATTGCTGGCGACGGCCCTGACGTCCACGGGGTTGTCGCCCCAGCGGGCGTACGCGGTGGCGATGGACGTCGAGCGGCAGTTGCTGCAGGCGGCGGAGCGCGAGGTGGGCATCGACGATCTTCGGTCGCTCGTGGAGAAGGTGCTGGCCGATAGCGGGGAGCAGATGTATCTGCGGCGCTATCGCATCTGGAACCAGATGGCGGCCGAGGACAGGCCGGTGATCGTGCTCATCGGGGGCGCGACCGGTGTGGGCAAGAGCACCATCGCGGCTCAGGTGGCGCAGAGGCTGGGGATAGTGAGGACCATCTCCACCGACGCGATCCGGCAGGCGATGCGGGCCTTCTTCTCGGAGAAGCTCATGCCGTCGCTGCACTACTCGTCGTACGAGGCGGGGGCGGCTGTGAGGATGCCGCTGGGGCCGGGCATGGATGCCCGGCTGCTGGGTTTCATGGAGCAGGTCGAGATGGTGAACGTGGGAGTGCGGGCCATCATCGACAGGGCCATCAAGGAGCGGACGAGCATGGTGGTCGAAGGGGTCCACATGGTCCCCGGGATGCTGGAGTTGCCGGTGGGCCAGGAGGGCTTGTCCGACGCGCTGCTCCTGCCTCTGGTGGTGGTGGTGAAGGAAGAGGCGCTCCACAGGAGCCACTTCCTGGTGCGAGAGCAGCAGACCTCGGGGCGGCGGATGCTGGCCCGGTACCTGCAAGGCTTCGAGGACATACGCAAGATCCAGGACTTCATCCTGGAGCGGGCGGAGACGGAAGGAACGCTGATCGTAGACAACGTCAACATCGACGACACGGTAGGGACGGTTGTGGACGCGCTGTACGGAGTCATCGAGACATACTGAAGGTGCAGGCCGGTGAACGCTGAGGCTCGCTGTATGTGCACGCGGTTCGTGGCCGTGACCGAAGCGGCCGCCCTGGGCGCCGCCGAGTGGATCGGCCGGGGCGACGGGCTGGCGGGCGAGATGGCGGCGCGCGCTGCCATGGCAGAGGCCCTATCGGCGAGCCCGCTGAAGATCAGGGTGGTCGGCAGCCGGGGCAGCGGCCGTGGGCCGGCCGGTCTGCAGGCTGGAGACGTGCTGGGAGGCAGCCCGCGCGACGCGGCCGCTGCCGGCGACGACCTGGAGGAGGCGGCCCAGGAGGCCCCGCTCTGGGACGCCATCGTCCAGCCGCTCGAGGCCGTCAACGCGCTGGCTCGGGGCGCTGAAGGAGCGCTCTCGATGATCGCCGCGGGGCCGCAGGGCAGCCTGATGCAAGTGCCCGAGATGTACATGCAGAAGATGATCGTCCCCGGCCAGGCGGCTGCGGCGGTCGACATAGACGCCTCCGTGGCGGACAACATCCGGGGTGTGGCCAAAGCCCTCGCCCTGCCCACTTCGGAACTCGTGGTCGTGGTGCTCGATAGGCCGCGTCATGAGGAACTGGCCGCGCAGGTCCGGGCCGCGGGCGCCCGGCTCAAGCTCATCCCTGACGGGGATATCTCGGCCGGCATCGCCGCCGCTCTCCGGGAGAGCGGCGTGCACATGACCATCGGCATCGGTGGGTCGATAGAAGGCGTGCTGGCCGCGGCCGCCTTGCACTGCATCGGCGGAGAGATGAAGGCACGCTTCTGGCCCGTGTCCCGTATCCAAGTGGAGCAGGTCAGGGCCGCCGGTTTCGACGACGTGGAGACGCCGCTCACCGCGGCGGATCTGGCCCACGACGGCGTCCTGTTCTCGGCCACGGCCGTCACGGGCGGGCGCTTCCTCAGAGGCATCGACGTCCGCAGGGACGGCATCCAGACCGAGACGGTGATCATGTGCTCCAACTGCCACACCGTCCGTACCATCAAGTCACTTCACCGTACCCAGAACGGGGGCCCCATGGTGGCTCTCGCCATCAGATGAAAGAGAGAGAATAACAGCGAATGAACCCCATCCAGGAACAGGAACAAGGCCGCGAGACGGCAAAACCCACGCCGCTGTCCGAGATCGAGCCCAAGCTGCTGTCCGACCTGCACATGGTGGCCGGCGAACTGGGCATCAAGAACTACCGCAAGTACTCAAAGCAGGACCTCATCTGGAAGATCCTGAACGAACAGTCCATGGACCGCGGCCTGCACTTCCGCACCGGTCTGCTGGACATCCTCCCCGACGGCTACGGCTTCCTGCGCACGCAGGGCTACACCCAGTCGGACTCCGACATCTACGTGTCGCTCAGCCAGATCCGGCGCTTCAAGCTCCGCCGCGGCGACGAGATCACCGGCCAGGTGCGCACGCCGCGTGACAACGAGAAGTACCACGCGCTGCTCAAGATCTCCACGGTGAACGGTATCGACCCCGAGCAGGCCCGGCACCGTCCCAACTTCGAATCGCTCACCCCGCTGTTCCCCGACCAGCGTCTGCGCCTGGAGACCACTCCGGACAAGATGTCCGCCCGGGTCATGGACATCATCTCCCCGCTGGGCAAGGGCCAGCGCGGGCTCATCGTGTCGCCGCCGAAGGCCGGCAAGACCACCATCCTCAAGGACCTGGCGCACGCCATCGCCACCAACAACCCCGAGGTGCACCTGATCGTCCTGCTCGTGGACGAGCGGCCTGAAGAGGTCACCGACATGGAGCGGACGGTCAACGGCGAGGTCGTGGCCTCCACCTTCGACATGCCGGGCGAGAACCACGTGCAGGTCACCGAACTGGTGCTCGAGCGCGTCAAGCGCCTGGTGGAAGTGGGCAAGGACGTCGTGGTGCTGCTCGACTCCATCACCAGGATGGCCCGGGCCTACAACCTGCAGGCGCCGGCCAGCGGCCGTATCCTGTCGGGTGGTGTGGATTCCACGGCGCTGTATCCGCCCGAAGAAGTTCTTCGGCGCCGCCCGTAACATCGAGGAAGGCGGCTCGCTCACCATCGTGGCCACGGCTCTGGTGGAGACCGGCTCCCGCATGGACGAGGTCATCTTCGAGGAGTTCAAGGGCACCGGCAACTGGGAAGTGCGCCTCACCCGTAACCTGGCGAACAAGCGCGTGTTCCCGGCCATCGACATCGAGAACTCCGGTACGCGTAAGGAAGAGCTGCTCATGGACCCGGCCGAGGCCAAGATGGTCTGGAAGCTGCGCGGCGTGCTGCACGCTCTCGATCCGAACGCGGCCATCGAGCTGCTCATCCAGAAGCTCAAAGAGACCAAGTCCAACGACGAGTTCCTCGAGCAGATGAGGAAGAACTCGCGGTAACGCAGGCCCGATAGCGACACACATCGGGCCGCTGACCTGCCGCGAACCGCCGACCAGGGGCGCCGAACACCGAGATGGCCGCCGAACTTCCTATCGAGGGCTTTCTTGTCGGCCACCACTCCGATCTGGAGGGGCTGACCGGCTGCACGGCGGTCCTGGCGCCGCAAGGCGCCGTGGCCTCGGTGGACATCCGCGGGGGAGCCCCGGGCACGCTGGATACGGCCCTGCTGTCGCCGTTCGCGTCGGTGACCGAGCTTCACGCCATCCTACTCACCGGGGGGAGCGCGCCCGGTCTGGGCGCGGCTGCCGGGATCACGGCCTTCCTCCAGGAGAAGGGCTACGGCTACCAGACCCCGTTCGCCAAGATCCCGCTGGTGAGCGCCGCGGTCATCTACGACCTTGGACTGGGCAGCGCCACCGCCTGCCCGAGCGCGGGCGACGCCTACCAGGCGGCTGCCGCCGCGGGGCCGCTGGTGCAGGAGGGCTCCGTGGGGGCCGGCACCGGAGCGACCGTCGGCAAGGTGTTGGGTTTCCAGGGGATGATGAAGGGCGGTGTGGGCCTGGCCTCGGTGCAGACCGGGGAGGGCGCCACCGTGTGCGCGCTGACCGTGGTGAACCCGCTCGGCGACGTGCTGGACGAGCACGGCGGAGATCCTCGCGGGCGCGCGGCGCGACGGCGGGCTTCGCCGGCAGCAAGGCGGTGCTGCTGGCGATGACGGCGGCGCCGCTGTTCGGCGCCATCGAGAACACCACGCTGGCCGTCGTGATGACCGACGCCGCCCTCGACAAACTGCAGTGCGGCATAGTCGCCCGGATGGCCCATGACGGCTTCGCCCGGGCCATCGACCCCGTCCATACACCCCGGGATGGAGATTGCGTCTTCACCATGGCCACCGGGCGGATGCCGGGGAACGTGTTCCAAGTGGGCGTGGCGGCCGCCGACGCGGTGGCGGCCAGCATCCGCCGCGCGGTGCGGGCGGCCGAAGGCCTGGGAGGGGCGCTGTCGGTGACGGATCTGGCGGCCGGGCGGGAAGAGGGCGGCGCCGCCGCCGCGAGCGGCGCGGCGGGGCTCTGATGGCGGCCATCCGCAGCTTCGAGACCATCGCCGGCGCTTCGCGCCGAACTGGACGCCGCCCGGGCGCGCGGCGCATCCATCGGCTTCGTACCGACCATGGGGGCGCTCCACGAGGGGCATCTGGCTCTGATCCGGGCGGCGCGCGCGGAGAACGACCTTGTGGTCGTCTCCATCTTCGTGAACCCCACCCAGTTCAACGCCGCCGAGGACCTGAAGAAATACCCCCGTGACCTGGCGCGCGACCTGGCGCTGGCCGAGGGCGCCGGCGCCGACCTGGTCTTCGCGCCCGGCGGTGGGCGAGATGTACCCGCCCGGGGCTTCCACCTGGGTGGACGTGGAGGGTCTGACCGCCGGCCTGTGCGGCGCCGCGCGCCCGGGCCACTTCCGGGGCGTCTGCACGGTGGTCAGCCAAGCTCTTCAACATCGTGGGGCCGGACCGCGCCTACTTCGGCGAGAAGGATGCGCAGCAACTGGCCGTCATCACGCGGATGGTCCGCGACCTCGACATGCGCGTTGCAGATCGTCCCCTGCCCGACGGTGCGCGAGGCCGACGGCCTGGCCATGAGTTCCCGCAACGTGCGGCTGTCGCCGGAGGCGCGGGCCCAGGCGCCGGTGCTCTACCGGGCGCTGACGGCGGCGCGGGTGGCCGTCGAGAACGGCGAGCGGGATGCGGAGCGGCTGAAGGCAGGCATCTGTGCCACGCTGGCCGACGCCGACCTGGCGACCGTCGACTACGTGGAGATCGTCGATGCGGAGACGCTCGAGCCGGTCAGCGTCATCGATCGGCCCTGCCTGATCGCGCTGGCGGTGTTGTTTGGGCGTGTGCGGTTGATCGACAACGTCACCCTCCGGTGATGGCAGGGAGAGCGGACCGCTTTCTTGTTGTCGTGCACTAAGACGGGACGCCCCCGTCCATCGATCGATCAGAGTAGATAGGACGTTCGTCCAGTCAAAGACTGGCGCATCCGCAGTGCAGAAGACACGTTTTCCGTCCGATGAAGGCGCCTCGTGCGTGGACTAGGCTTGCACTCACACAGCAAGCACGTGACCCAGTCACGAAGAGCCCAGGAAAGGGACCAAGATGAAAGCGAAGTCATCGCGCAAGCGGAAGCTGATAGTGGCAGGAGCGCTCCTCGGGGCCGCGGTCATCCTGGCCTCGGCCGCCCTGGTCGGATCCGGCGCCGTCTTCACCACGACGTCCGCCAACCCCAAGAACGTCTTCACCTCCGGCATCCTCAGCATGTGGGTCACGCGCGACGGCTCGAGCGACCTCCAGAACCAGGCCATCCTTACGGCGGAACTCATGAAACCCGGCGACGTCTCGACGGGCCGGGTAGTGATCTTCAACACCGGCGATATCCCGGGTGACTTCAGGGTGGACATGGAGAACGTCAAGGACGTCGCAGGCTCTAACGGTGGTTACCTGGGCAAGGTGCTCCAACTGAAGATCATGGACGTCAGGGAAGAGAAGACCGTTTACGAAGGTCCGCTCAGCGCCTTTGAAGGCGCCAATCTCGGTACGTTCCTACCGGGGGACCTCAACAGGGGGCACGTGTATGAGTTCACCGTCACCTTCCCCGAGGGCGGAACGCCCCTGGACAACGCGAGCGGCGACAACAGCTACCAAGGCAGCATGACCGAGAAGGCCTTCATCTGGACCGCTGTCCAGACAGAAGACGCCAAGTAGAGCAAGCCTCGCCTGTTTCGCCGGGCCTGCGAGCGGAAGGACCGCTCGCAGGCCCGGTTGACTTCTCTCAGACGTGCGCTTTGTCCTCGATGAGCGCATTGCCGCCGTCGATCACCAGCAGTTGCCCCGTGACGTATGACGCCTCGGCCGACGCCAGAAACGCGATGGCCGCGGCCACCTCGTCGGGTGTGCCCGCGCGGCGGATCGGAGCGGCCAGCGCCGCCTCGGCTTCCGCGGCGGTCTGTGACCCGGTGGCGATCCAGCCTGGGCCCACGGCGTTCACGGTGACCCCGAACTCGGCGACTTCCACCGCCAGCGACCGCACCAGCCCCGTCATGGCCGCTTTGGCGGTGCCGTAGGTGGATTGGAGGGGCATCGCCCCGACGGTACCGGTGGTCGAAGAGACCAGGATGATCCGCCCGTAGCACTGCTCCTTCATGCCGGGCAGGAACGCCCGGGTGGCCAGGAAGGCGGTGCGCAGGTTGCGGGCCAGGGCCTCATCCCACTCGGCGAGGGTGAGGTCCTCGAAGGGCTTCTCCGCGTCCCAGCCGCTGACCTGGGAGACCATGCCGGCGTTGTTGACGAGGATGTCGACGGCGGGGCGCCAATCCAGGACGGCGGCCGTCAGCGCGGCCACGTCCACCGGGGCGGTGAGGTCGGCCACGATCCCGAAGGCGGTGATGCCCTCGGCCCGCAACTCGGCCACCCGCTCGTGGATGCGCTCCGTGGTGGAGGTCACCGCCACCGACGCCCCCATCCGGCCCAGCAGCCGGGCGGTGGCGAAACCGATGCCCGTGGGGCTGCCGGCGCCGGTCACCAGCGCCGTGCGGCCGGTCAGAGAGAAGGGCTGCGCTGGTCGGTCGCTCGGTCCATCACCCGATGATCCGCTCCGTCGCGTCGGCGAACAACTCGGTGTGGCGGTCCACGTCGGCGGCCACATGGCTGGACGACATCAGGGCCATGTTGTGGAACGGGGTCATGAGCACCCCGTGGTTGAGCATGTAGAGGTGGAACCAGTGCTCCAGGTCTGGGTCGATGGCGGCCGCCGCCTGGGCGCCGTTGCGCGGCGGGTCGCAGAACCAGTACTCGCCGCGGCAGCCGAGGCGCTGCACCGTCCAGGGGAGGCCGTGCTGGGCGATCACCGAGGCCACTCCGTCCGTCCAGCGCTCCGCCAGAGGGATGGCGATGTCGAAGTCGCGCTCGCGCAGAGCGTTGGCCAGGGTCACTCGGATGGCGGCCACCGAGAGGGCGTTGCCGGCCAAGGTGCCGCCGATGCCGCTCACGTCCACACCCTCGCTGTAGAAGAACTCCTCGAGCTTCGCCCCGATCTCCGCGCTCATGCCGTACGCCGCCGCCGGGATGCCGCCCGCTATTGGCTTGCCGATGGTGAGCATGTCCGGCTGCAGACCCCACGCCGCGGTGGCCCCGCCGGGTCCAGCGCTGATGGTGTGCGTCTCGTCGATCACCAGGATGGTGCCGGTGCGCGTGCAGATCTCCCGCAGGGCTTCGTGGTAGCCGGGGTCGGGCAGAACGATGCCGATGTTGGTGAGCGCCGGTTCCGCCAGCACGCAGGCCACGTCGCCGGGTGCGAGGGCCGCTTCCAGGGCCGGGATGTCGTTGAACTCGACCACCTTGGTGGTGTGCGAGGGATGCACCTGCGCCCCGATGTTGGATTCCCGCAACTCCGTCTCGCCGTTGGGGCCCATGGTGGCCAGCGTCTCGTCCACGGTGCCGTGGTAGCACCAATCGAACACGAGGATCTTCGGCCGTCCCGGTGAGATACCGCGCGATCCGCAGCACGAACCGGTTGGCGTCGGTGGCGGTGAGCGCCAACTGCCACAGCGGCAGCCCGAAGCGCCGCTTGAGTTCGCCGGCCACCCAGATGGCGTCCGCGGTGGGCATCATGGTGGTGATGCCGTGCCGGGCGCGCTCGGCCAGTACGTCGGCCACGAAGGGGAGGGCATGGCCGGTCATGGCGCCGGTGTCGCCCAGGGCGAAGTCGATGTACTCGTTGCCGTCGACGTCGGTGACGCGGGCGCCCTCGGCGGAGTCCATGAACACGGGGAAACTCCCGGCCCAGCGGGTCATCCAGGCCATGGGCACGCCGGTGAGCAGGTGTTGCTTGGCCTGCTGGGCCAGTTCCGCCGATTTCGGATGGGTCGCTTCGAAGAGCCGGCGCTCCTCGGCGAGGCGGGTGCGGAGCAGGTCACGGTCGACGGCGGTCATGGAGCCCCCAGGAAGGTCGTTTGGTCCTGCGGCGACGTTACCGGATTTCTCAGATCCCTGTGCGCGGCGAACGTGTAGGTGAGGAACCCCTGCTGCACGATGGAGCCCTTGATGCCGTGCCGGGCGAACAGCCTGCGCAGTTCGTCCGGCTCCAGGAACGAGCCCGGTTCGTGGAGCGCCTTCTCCAGCGGCACCAAGACCCTGCCCGCCCGTTTGCGGCGGAACTCGAAGACGAGCACGCATCCGCCGGGCTTGACCACCCGGGCCATCTCGGCGGCGGCCGCTTCCTGGTCGCGGAAGTGATGGAAGGCGTCTGAGCAGAGCAGCCCGTCGAAGTGGCCGTCGGGGAAGGGGAGAGCCTCGGCGGTCGTCAACCGCACCGACATCGACGGATCGGGGCTCACGCGACGGAGCATCTCCGGGGTCGCGTCGGCCACCACCACCTCGGCGCCCAGCATGCGGCCCACCCCGAGTCCGAGGTCGCCGGTGCCGCCCCCCAGATCAAGAAGCCGGCCGCCGGGTGGTACGCAGGGCCGCACATGGTTCGCGTACGACCGGAAATCCTCCTCCGTGAACCGATGGCGGCTCAGCTTGAAGAGCGGAGCGGTCCAACTGAAGAACGCGGACATGCGGCCTCCTCTACGGGGCGCCGCGGCCCATCACGCCCATCGACGCCCGTCTAGCGTTTCTCCCACTTCTGCAGATACCCCACCTGGCTCAGAGTGGCACCTGCCTGGATCTCCTTGCGGAGCCGGTTCTCCTTCTCCAGCACGTCCATGGCCCGGTTGGTGTACTCCACGGCCTTGTCTTTGGGGATGACGCAGACGCCGTCGTCGTCGCCGATGATCCAGTCGCCGGGGGAGACCCGCACGCCGTTGATCTTGATGGGGACGCCGATCTCGCCGAAGCCCTTCGGCTCACCGGCGGTGGGGGAGACCAGCGAGGAGAACAGCGGGAAGCCCAGGGCGATGATGTCGCCGGTGTCGCGGGCGCCGCCCCAGATGACCACGCCGGCCACCTGCTTCTGGATGGCCGAGTTGGTGGCCAGTTCGCCCCAGATGGCCGGGGCTACGCCGCCGGCGTCGATGACGATGACATCGCCGGGCTGGGCCTGGTCGATGGCCTCCACCGGTTTGCACCAGTCGCCGGGATAGGTGCGCACGGTGAGCGCCGGGCCGCACAGCTTCATGCCGGGGGCCAGCGGGCGGATGCCGGGGATGTCGCCGCTGCGGTGCAGGGCGTCGGAGACGTTGGCGGCGGACACGCGGCTGAGCATCTCGCGGATGTCCGGCCCGGTGGCGCGCACGAAGAACTCCGACTCCGCGGGCACCAGGGTCTCGATGGCGGTCTTGATGGTGCGGGTGGCAGCGGTGGCGTCGGTGGCTTTGGTGATGGCCCCGCCGACCACCACGATGGAAGCGCCGGCCTCGATGGCCAGCGGCGCGGTCTCGGAGTTGATGCCCCCGGCCACGGCGATGGGGATGGAGACCGCGGCGGCCACCTCACGCAGCGTGTCCCAGGGGGTCTTGCCCTGCATCTGCTCGTCGATGGCGATGTGGATGCCGATGTAGCTGGCGCCGAACGCCTCGGCCTCTTTGGCGCGCGTGACCACATCGGCCACCTGCACCATGTCCACCACGATCTCGGCGCCGTAGTTGTGAGCGGCTTCGACGCACTCCTTGATGGTGGCGTCGGACGCGGCGCCGAGCACGCCCACGACCTTGGCTCCGGCCTTGGCGGCGTACTCCACCTCGGCCCGGCCGGCGTCCATGGTCTTCATGTCGGCCACGATGATCTTGTCGGGGTAGCGGGCGTGCAGTTCGCGGACGGCCTGCAGGCCCTCGCTCTTGATGAGCGGCGTGCCCGCCTCGAGCCAGTCGGCGCCGCCGGCCACGGCTTCCTCGGCCACGGCGAGGGCGCGGGGCAGGTCCACGAAGTCCAGGGCGAGCTGGAGGATGGGCTTCATCGGTTTCATGGTGCTCTCCTCGCTGACTAGCGGACGCCGAACGATTGCACGATCACCGTGCGCTCGCGGGGACGGTTGTCGAAGCAGACGAAGGCGATCTCCTGCCAGCGGCCCAGGCAGGGCTTGCCGTCGTCGAAGGGGATCACCAGGGACGGGCCCAGCAGGCCGGCGCGCACGTGGGCGTGGCCGTTGGAGTCCGGGTGGGTGTCGTTGTGGTAGTAGTGATTGGTGGGCAGGGCGATGTGGTTGAAGAGATCGCGGAAGTCCTGCACCACGCCGGGCTCGAACTCGAGGGTGGTGACCGCTCCGGTGGCTCCGGGCACGAACACCGTGACGATGCCGGCGCGCAGGCCGGTGGCGGCCACGCAGTCGATCACCTGCTCGGTGATGTTCACCATGTCGGCGTCGCCCTGAGTGTCGAAGTGGATGCTGTCGGTGACCACCGTGGAGGGGCCTGAGACTTCAGGCGCAGGAGACATTGGGATTCCTTCCTTGTTCGGGTATCGCTGGCGAGGAGTTCTTTCATGCGGGCGATGACGGCGGGCTCCACCTCGCCGCGGGCCGCGACCAGGTCGAGGGTGGCGTCGCCGAGGGCCCGGTAGACGGGGAGGGCTTCGGGAGCATCGGCCGCCAGCGCCTCCAGGTGGGCGGCGATGGTGGCGGCATCGCCGCGGCTCAGGGGGCCGGTGAGGGCGTCGACGGGGCCGCGGGTGGCCAGGTTGTCGAGCGTGGCCCGCACCAGGGGCAGGAACAGCTCGAGCGTCACGCGTTCAGGGACGCCGGCCTTTTTGAACAGCTCATCGGCAACGTGCTCCAACGTCACCAGGTAGTTGCAGGCCACGCTCGCCGCCGCGTGGTACAGGCTGCGCTTGTCGTCGGCGAGGAGGAAGGGCCGCATGCCCAAGAGGTCGGCCAGGTGGAAGCCCGTGGCGCCGGCGGCGTCCGGACGGACCGGCCCCGGCGTGAGGGCCACGCCCGCGCCCGCGAAGCGCGAAGCGCCGGTGAGAGGCTCGGGGAAGGTCTGCAAAGGATGGAACGCGAGGGCTGCCGCTCCGGCCTTCTCGCACGGAGCCAGCACCGACACCGAGGTGGCGCCACTGGTGTGGGCGACGACGGGGGGAGCTGCGGCCGCCGGCCGGGCGCCCTGAGCCGCCAGCGCCGCGCCGAGTTCGGCAGCCACGTCGGCCACGACGGCATCGGGCACGCAGATGAAGTAGATGTCGGGGGCGAGCTCCACCAGAGCACGCAGGTTCGGCGCCGCCGGGAAGTGCAGCCATTCTTGAGCTCGGGATCTGCCGGCGTCAGAAGCGGCGGTATGTCCCACGAGAAGGAGACCGTGCGCGCGCAGGGCGAGCGCCAGGCTGGAGCCCAGGCGACCCGCGCCGATGACGGCGAAACGTGAAGATGTAGCTGACGCTTCGATGGATACCTGCCTCTGTTCCAGTTCTGCCTCGAGATACCAGACGTGGCTCGGCGTTTCCCTCGACCATGCGGTCCGCTTATGAGTCATGCGTCTCCGGCTACGCCTCCATAAGGTAGACGGTCCGGCCGCAACTCGACTCTCAGCATCCCACGTGGTGCGCGCGTAGCATAACAGCCTGCAAGCCGGTTCTGCTACCCTGACAGCATGCCCGACACGAACGAGACATCCACGTACGACGCCTCTGGGCCCCTGAACGCGCTGCGCGAGTCGCTCAAGGATTGCGACCGTTGCGGGCTCTGCAGCGGGCGCACCCAGGTGGTGTTCGGCGTGGGCGATCCCAACGCGCGGCTGCTGTTCGTGGGCGAGGGACCGGGATTTCACGAGGACAAGCAGGGCGAGCCCTTCGTGGGAGCGGCCGGCAAGCTGCTGACGGAACTCCTGGGCAAGATCGGCCTGACCCGCGCCGACGTCTACATCGCCAACGTGGTCAAGTGCCGCCCGCCCGAGAACCGCGACCCGCTCCCCGACGAGATCGCGGCGTGCAGCCCGCACCTCATGGAGCAGATAGGCATCATCAGGCCGGCGGTCATCTGCACCCTGGGCCGCTTCGCCACCAAGCTCCTGGCCGATACCGAACTCAGCATGACCGCCATCCACGGCAAGGCCAAGCGCAGGGAGATCGGCGGGGTGGACCTGGTGGTGTTCCCGGTGTTCCATCCGGCGGCGGCGCTCTACAACCCGGCGAACCGTGGGGTGCTGGATCAGGACTTCGCCAAGCTGAAGTACCTCTTGGCCCATGGCCTCAGCGCCCGGGCCGAGGAGACCGGTGAGGTGATGCCGGCGGCGGCGCTCGAGGCGCTGGCCGCCACTCAGGCCGCGGCCGCCGAGGCGGCGAGACCAGCGGCCGCCGCGACGGCGGCGCCCGCGCCGCAGGCGCCGAACTCAGCGCCGGGCACGGCCGCGACGCCCGCCGACCGCCAGGAGCAGCTGCCCCTGTGGTAGACGAAGGGCACGTGGTAGTCCGCCGGCAGGGTGTCGGCCTGGCCGAGATGAAACGCATCGGACGCAGGCTGGCCGCCGCGCTCAGGGGAGGCGATCTCGTCCTGCTCTATGGGCCGCTCGGCGCCGGCAAGACCACGCTCATCCGCGCGGTGGCCGAGGCCCTGGAGGTCACCGACCCGGTGCGCAGCCCGTCGTTCACGCTGGCCAACATCTACGCGGGCAGGATGGTCGTGCAGCATCTGGACCTCTACCGGCTCGACGACATCGGCGACGACGACGCCCTCGCTCTCGAGGAGTACGTGAGCGACGACGCGGTGACGCTGGTGGAATGGCCGCAGGCCGGCATCGGCAGGCTGGGGCCGGCCACCTGGATCGTGCGGATGGCCCACGAGTCGCTGCACGAGCGCTCCATCGAACTCGAAGCCCTCACCGACGACGCCCGCGCCCGCTGGGAGGCGGCCCGCCATCATGAGTGATCCTGTGGTCGTGGTGATGGATGGGGCGACCCACGTGTCCACTGCCGCGCTGGTGGCTTACGAACCCGCCGCCGGATGGAGCGCGCTCGCGCGGCGCACCCACACCGACAGCCGCGGCCAGGCCCGCGTCCTGCTGCAACTGATAGACGACATGCTCGCGGAGACCGGACGGGTCTCGGCGGATATCGCCGCGGTGGTCACCGGCATCGGCCCGGGCACGTTCACCGGCGTGCGGATCGCGGTGGCGACGGCCCGCGCCCTGGCGCTGGCTCTCGAGGTCCCGGTGCTGGGCGTGAGCACGCTGGCCGCGCTCGTGGCCGAGGCGGCGTCCTCCGGGGTACCGGCGGACGGGGCGGAGCCGCAACCGGAGCCGGAGCTGATCGTACCCGTGGTGGACGCCCGGCGGGGGCAGGTCTTCTATGGGCTGTACCGGCGGGTGGCCGGCGGGGGCGGGGCGGCCGGAGCCTCGGCTATGTATGCCCGCACCGCGCCGTTCGCGGTCTGCGACCGGGACGCGCTCTTCAGCAACATCCCCGCTGGGGTGGAGACGGCCGTGGTGGGCGACGTGGGGGTGCTGGAGACGGCGGCAAGCGGCGCCGCGGCCCCGGAGCACGTGCGCCTGCACGCCCTGGAAGTCCGGGCGGAGAACCTGGTGGTCGGACAGGACGAGTTGCAGGAGCCGGACGGACCGTCCGCCGGGTCGCAGTTGATCTCCTGGCTGGAGTACACAGGATGCGGCATGGCCCGCGAGCCCGGCATGAAGGCCGGCGAGCCCGGCAGCCCCGAGGCGGTCAAACCCATCTACGTGCGCTCGCCCGACGCAGACATCCACATCACCAAGATGCGCGACCCCTGGGCCGAGACGGCCCCCGGGGCTTAGGGCATGGATTTCACCATCCGCACCATGCAGGTGGGCGACGTGCCCGCGGTGCTGGCCATCGAGCGCCGGTGCTTCGCGACGCCCTGGACGCGGATGATGTTCGACGACGAGATCAAAGAGGACCGGAGCTGGCACCGGGTCACGCTGAACGAGAGGGGAGAGGTGGCCGGATACCTCATCGGCCGCGACTACCCCGACGCCTGGCATCTCATGAACCTGGCCGTGGCGGCATGGGCGCAGCGCCGCGGGGTGGCCGCGCAGCTGCTCCAGGAGTTCCTCGATCGCCGCCGACAAGGCCGCCCAGCCGGTGCTGCTGGAGGTGCGGCCCACCAACGACGAGGCCCTGGCCCTCTACGGGAAGTGGGGCTTCGCCACCGTGGGCACGCGCAAGCGCTACTACAGCGACACGGGGGAGGATGCGCTCGTGATGATCCGCCCGCTCGGAGCCGACATGCCGTCCGCGGGTGCGGCAGCCCGGCGCCGCCGGCGCCCGCGCTCGGCTGAAGGGTCCGCTGCTCGCCATCGAATCCTCCTGTGACGACTCTTCGGCCGCGGTCCTCTCGCCCGGCGGTGAGGTGCTCTCCAACGTCGTGCATTCCCAGGACGCCATCCACGAGCGGTACGGCGGCGTGGTGCCCGAGGTGGCCAGCCGCGCCCACGTGGAGCGGATGAGCGCCGTGGTGCGCGAAGCCCTGGACCAAGCGGGCACGACCGTGCAGGACCTCGGTGGCGTGGCGGTGACGGTGGGGCCGGGGCTCATCGGGGCGCTGCTGGTGGGCGTGCAGACGGCCAAGGCCATCGCCTGGGCACATCGCCTGCCTCTCTATCCGGTGAACCACCTGCACGGGCATCTGGCCGCGGTCTGGCTGGCCGACAAGGAGGCGCCGCTCCCCATGGTGACCCTGGTCGCCTCCGGGGGGCATACGTCGCTGGTGGCCGTGGACGATTGGACCCACTACCGGCTGCTCGGCCAGACCCTGGACGACGCCGCCGGCGAGGCCTTCGACAAGGGCGCCCGCCTGCTGGGCCTGGGCTATCCCGGGGGGCGGGAGCTGGACGAACTCGCCGAGAAGGGCGATCCGAAGGCGTTCGACTTCCCGGTGGCGCTCAAGCGGTCTCCAAAGCCGGACTTCTCGTTCTCGGGCGTCAAGACCGCCCTCTTCTACCTCCTGCGCGACATGACCGCCGAGCAGCGCGCCGCCCGCGCCGCCGACGTGGCCGCTTCCTACCGGGAGGCCATCGTCGAGGCCTTGGTGAGCAAGTCGGTGAAGGCGGCCAAGGCCGAGGGAGCCCTGACACTGGGCGTGGCCGGGGGAGTGGCGGCCAACTCGCTGCTGCGGCGCAGGCTGCGCGAGAAGGGCGAGGCGGCCGGCCTGCATGTGGTGGTGCCGCCCTTCGCCTACTGCACCGACAACGCCGCCATGATCGGGGCGGCGGCGCTGCACGGGCCGTCCCTCGCGTACCCTGATTACCTCAGCGTGGACGCCTCGGCGTCGCTGCCGCTGGGGCGGTGGACGACCCTGCCGTAGACCCTCGCACGGCCGGCCATCTGGTAGACTCCCGGCGGCATCCTCGGCGCTCCCGGCGCCCAGTCAACGACCGAAAGCGCACTCCCATGAGCCAGTCCATTGCCTACGTGGGCACCAGCGACTACATCGCCGCGCCCGACCTCATGCAGACTGTCAACGTCGCCGTACAGCTCAGCCGCCCGCTGCTCATCAAGGGCGAGCCCGGCACCGGCAAGACCATGCTCGCCCAGTCCATCGCCAGAGGCCTCGGCGTGCCGCTGCTCATCTGGAACGTCAAGTCCACGACGAAGGCGCAGGACGGACTGTACGTCTACGACACGGTCCAGCGTCTGTACGACGGCCAGTTCGGCGAGCGCGACGTGAGCGACATCGCCCAGTACATCAAGCTCGGCAAGCTGGGCGAGGCCTTCTGCAGCGAGGAGCGCGTGGTGCTGCTCATCGACGAGATCGACAAGGCCGACCTCGAATTCCCCAACGACCTGCTCTGGGAACTCGACCAGATGGAGTTCCACATCCCTGAGACGCGGCAGAACATCAAAGCCAAGCACCGGCCGATCGTCCTCATCACGAGCAACGCCGAGAAGGAGCTGCCCGACGCTTTCTTGAGGCGCTGCGTGTTCCACTACATCCAGTTCCCGGACAAGGAGATGATGGAGCGCATCGTCCGCGTGCACGTGCCCGGTCTGGACCAGCGGCTGCTCGACCTGGCCATGCAGGCCTTCTACTGGCTTCGCGACATGCCCGGCCTGCAGAAGAAGCCCAGCACCAGCGAGCTCATCGACTGGGTGCAGGCGCTGGAGCGCGGAGGGGTCGACCACGAGTCGATCGCCGCGCGCCTGCCCTTCATGGGCGTGCTGCTCAAGAAGGACCACGATGTGGACGTGGCCCAGCGCGCCCTGGCCTCGAATCGGCGGCGCTGAGGTCGCGCGGATGCGCCTGCTGAGCGGCGACTGAAGCGATGTTCACCGACTTCTTCTTCCTGCTCCGCCTCTACGGCGTGCCGGTGTCGGTCACGGAGTGGCTCGCGCTCATGCGCGGGCTCGCCATGGGGCTCGTCCCCGCCGGCCTTGACCAGTTCTACGCGGTCGCGCGCAGCATCCTGGTCAAGAGCGAGACCTACTTCGACCAGTACGACCAGGCGTTCGCGCACATGTTCAAGGGCATCGAGACGCCCGTGGAGATCGCCGACGAGGTCTGGGACTGGCTCGCCAACCCGCTGACGATGCCCGGGCTGACCGACGAGGAACGGCGACAGCTGGCCGCCGCTCTCGAGGACCTGGATCTGGACGCGCTCCGAGAGATGTTCGAGGAGCGCCTCAAGGAGCAGACGGAAGCCCATCACGGCGGCAACAAGTGGGTGGGCACCGGCGGCACCAGCCCCTTCGGCCACTCCGGCTACCACCCCGGCGGCATCCGCGTGGGAGGCGAGAGCCGCAACCGCAGTGCCGTCAAGGTGGCCGGCGAGCGCCGCTACCGTGGCTACCGCACCGACCAAGAGGTGGGCGTGCGGCAGTTCGAGCTCGCCCTGCGACGCCTTCGTCAGCTGTCGTCGCGCAACGAAGGCGTCCCCGATGAGCTCGATCTGGACGAGACCATCGAGGAGACGGCGAGCAACGCCGGCCGTCTCAGCCTCGTCTGGCGCAAGAGCCGCAAGAACGCCGTCAAGGTCCTGCTGCTCATGGACGTCGGCGGTTCCATGGACCCCCACACCCTCCTCTGCAGCCAGCTCTTCAGCGCCGTCAACCGTAGCAGCCACTTCAAGGACCTGCGCTTCTACTACTTCCACAACTGCGTGTACGACTGGCTCTACACGGGCACGCGGATGGCGACCTCCGAGGCGGTCTCCACCCGGCGTGTGCTCCAGGAACTTCCCAGCGACTACAAGTTGATCGTCGTCGGCGACGCGGCCATGGCCAGCAGCGAGCTCATGGCCCGCGGTGGCGTCATCTGGTGGGGTTCCGACAACGACGAGCCGGGCATCGAGTGGCTCCGCCGTCTTCGCCGCCACTTCGACCACTCCGTGTGGCTCAACACCATCCCCGAGGCCCGAGTGGGACCGCGCCTGGGGCAGTGTCACCATCCGCAAGGTTCGCGAGGTCTTCCCTATGTTCGAACTCACTGTGGATGGGCTCACCGCCGCGACACGCAAGCTCATGGTGCGGTGAACGGTCTGAGTGCCGCAGTTGGCACTCTCCTTCCATGTTTGACAAATCGCCTTTCTGCGCATAACATATCCGCCGCTTGGCACTCTACCGATGAGAGTGCCAATTCTGCGAAACAGGTATCACTGCCTGTTACCAGGCACAGAACGAGTAGAAGTCGAAAACGCGGAAAACAGGAGGGTTGTGCATGAAACTAGTGCCACTCGAGGACAGGGTCGTCGTCAAGATCATCGAATCAGAAATGGTGACTTCGACGGGTATCGTCCTCCCCGACACGGCTAAAGAGAAGCCGTCCAAGGGACGCGTCGTAGCCGTAGGCCCAGGCAAATACTCCGACAAGGGCGAGTTCATCCCCATGCCGGTCAAAGAGGGCGACCTGGTCGTCTTCGCCAAGTACGCCGGCACCGAGCTCAAGCTCGACGGTGACGATTACCTCGTGCTTCGCGGCCTCACCGACATCATCGGCGTCATCCCCGGCGAGTGAACCACCCGGTTCCGCTGGCTTACTGACGATCGACTAAGAAAAGGAGTCCAACTCTATGGCAAAACAGCTTCTGTATGGCGAAGAGGCCCGCAAGGCTCTTGAGCGCGGCGTGAACATCCTCGCCGACGCCGTCAAAGTCACCCTCGGCCCCAAAGGCCGTTACGTCGTGCTCGACAAGAAGTTCGGCAGCCCGACCATCACCAACGATGGTGTGACCATCGCTCGTGAGATCGAACTCGAAGACGTCTTCGAGAACCAGGGCGCCCAGCTCGTGCGCGAAGTGGCCACCAAGACCAACGACATCGCCGGCGACGGTACCACCACCGCCACCCTGCTTGCTCAGGCGATGGTGCGCGAAGGCCTCAAGAACGTGGCCGCCGGCGCGAACCCCATGGCCATCAAGCGCGGCATCGAACGTGCTGTGGATGTCGCCGTGGCCGAGATCAAAGCCATGTCCAAAGAGATCAACGGCAAAGAAGATATCGCCCGCGTGGCGACCATCTCCGCTGACGACCGTGAGATCGGCGACGTCATCGCCGACGCCATCGAGAAGGTCGGCAAAGACGGCGTGGTCAACGTCGAGGAATCCAACACCTTCGGCATGGACCTGGAATTCACGGAAGGCATGCAGTTCGACAAGGGCTACATCTCCCCGTACTTCGTCACGGACGCCGAGCGCATGGAAGCCGTGCTCGAAGATCCGTACATCCTGCTCGCCAACCGCAAGGTCGGCTCGGTCCAGGATCTTCTCCCGGTGCTCGAGAAAGTCATTCAGAGCGGCCGCCCGCTGCTGATCATCGCTGAAGACGTCGAGGGCGAAGCCCTGGCGACCCTCGTGGTGAACAAGCTGCGCGGCACCTTCACCGGTATCGCCGTCAAAGCCCCCGGCTTCGGCGATCGCCGCAAGCGCATGCTGGAAGACATCGCCATCCTCACCGGCGGCGAAGTCATCTCCGACGAGATGGGCCTCAAACTCGAGAACACCACCGTCGCCCAGCTCGGTCACGCCCGCAAAGTGGTCGTCGACAAAGACAACACCACCATCGTGGACGGCGCCGGCGAGCTCGACAAGATCAAAGCCCGCATCAACCAGCTCAAAGCCGAGATCGAGATCACCGATTCCGATTTCGACCGTGAGAAGCTGCAGGAACGTCTGGCCAAACTGGCCGGCGGCGTGGCCGTGGTCAAAGTCGGTGCTGCCACCGAGACCGAGATCAAAGAGAAGAAACACCGCGTTGAAGACGCCCTGAGCGCCACTCGTGCCGCTCTCGAAGAGGGCATCGTCCCCGGCGGCGGCGTGGCTCAGGTCCTCCTGATCCCGGCCATCAACGCCATCGCGGCCGAAGGCGACGAGCTCACCGGTGTCCGCATCGTTGCTCGCGCTCTTGAAGAACCCCTTCGCCAGCTGGCCAACAACGCCGGCCTCGAAGGTTCCGTCGTGGTGAACGAAGTCAAGACCCGCGCCAAGGGCATGGGCCTGAACATCGCCACCGGCGAGTACGAAGACATGGTCAAAGCGGGCATCATCGACCCGGCCATGGTCACCCGTTCTGCCCTGCAGAACGCTGCCTCCATCGCCAAGAACATCCTTACCACCGAAGTCATCGTCGCCGACAAGCCCGAGAAAGAGGGCATGGGCGGCGGTATGCCGGGCGGTATGGGCGGCATGGGCGGCATGATGTAAGAAGAGAGTCCACGATCGGCCGGCGCGCCATTTGGCGCGCCGCCTTTCGGGGCCGCCGCGGCCACGCCCTTCGGGGCGGCCGCGGCGGCCCCTCTCGTTTGAGGGTCCGGACCCGGTGGTAAACTGGTCGAGACTGATGATTCGTGAGACAAGGTCCCCCGATCACGTAGAGCGGAGGCGCTGATGAAGCAAGAGATAGAAGCCGCGTTCGGCGAGATGCTCGACATCTCCACCGATATCGACAAAGCGGTCGTCTTTGGACCCGAGGGAGTTCTGGCTTCCAACATGAGCGAGCCCGCGCTCTCGGCCACCGTGGCCCAGGCGACGGTGCTGGTGGGCCTTGGCCAGGCGAGCGCTGAGAAGATGGGCTCGCAGCCGCTCACGCAGATGGTGGTCGAAGCTCCGGCGGGCCTGGTGTTCCTGGTCCGCGAGATCGCTGCCGACGGCATGACGGCCGTCGCCACCGGCAAGAAGGGCAGCCGCATCGGCCTGGCTCTGTACGATCTCAAGACCTGCCTGCGCGACGCGCGGGAAGCGGCGGGCAAAGCGGCTACCGGAGAGGAGGCCTAGATGAAACGTGTCCTCAAGTTCTTCGGCATCTTCGCGCTCCTGGCCAGCGCGGCGGCCGGCGCCTACTACTTCTTCTTCGTGCGCGCCCGCAACCCGCAGGTGGAGCTCTACTTCGACGACGGGTCCATGCTGGCTTTCCCGGGCAACACCGGACGAGGCCGAGCCCTTTGTGGCCGCGGCCAGCGAGATCCTCGCTCAGAGCCCCATCAGTCACTGATCCCGGCGCTTCATGACGAACGCCGATTTCACGGGGCCCGACTCCGGGCTGCTTGACGCTGTCGTTTCCGCCGCCGCCCGTGGGGGCGGCCGGCGCGCCGAGGTCTTCGTAGAGGATCGGTCCTCGCTTTCCCTCCGGCTGGAGGACGGCAAGATCGAGGACGCCGTCTCGGGCGTGGACCGGGGGGCGTCTGTCCGGGTCATCCGGGGCCTCAGCACAGAGTTCGGGTACGTCGACGCCGTCGACGAGGGCTCGCTTGCTGCGGCTCGCCGACGAGCTGTCCGGCTCGGACGCAGGCGCGGCCGCGGCCGGCGCCGTCGCGACTGGCTCCCAGGTCCGCCCCGAAGCTGCCGCGCCCCTGGCCGCCATCGACCACACCGACCGCGACGCGGCTCGCGCGCGCGTCGCCACCAGCGCGTCACTCCTGCGCCTCGCCGATCAGACGGCCCGGGGCCTGTCAGGAGAGGTCCGCCAGGTCACGGCCGTCTACGGGGAGTCGCGCCAGCGTGTCTGGATCGCCGACTCCGATGGCACCCGCGCCTCCGACGACCGTGTCCGCAAGATGCTCGCGGTGAACGTCATGGCCCAGCGGGGCACGCTTCTGCAGATGGGCCGGGAGACTCTGGCTCTGCAGGGCAGCCTGGAGGACTTCACCGAGGAGCAGATCGCCGAACTTGGCGGCCACCGCCACGCAGAGGGCTCTCGTCATGCTCGACTCCATCCCGGCGCCGGCCGGCCGCATGCCGGTCGTGCTGGCCAACGGGTTCGGGGGCGTGCTCTTCCACGAGGCGGTCGGTCACGGGCTGGAGGCCGACTACATCCTCAAGAAGACCAGCGTCTGGGAGGGCAGGCTGGGCGAGCGCGTGGCGGGCGAGCACGTCTTCGCCTACGACGACGGCGTCACCGCGGGCCTGTGGGGCAGCGCCCGGTGCGACGACGAGGGGACGCCTTGCCAGCAAGACCACGGTCATCGAGGCGGGCATCCTCACCGGCTACCTCACCGACAAGCTGCGGGGCGGACACCTGGGGCTGCCGCTCAGCGGCAACGGCCGGCGGCAGGACTACCGGCACCTGCCCTATCCGCGCATGACCAACACCTACTTCGGCCCGGGCGCGCACAACGCGGAGCAGATCATCGCCGACACGCCCAAGGCCCTGTACGCCAAATCGCTCTCCGGCGGACAGGTCAACCCGGCCACCGGCGAGTTCGTGTTCGGGGTGGCGGAGGGCTACCTCATCGAGAACGGCAGGATCACCACTCCGGTGCGGGGCGCCACGCTCATCGGCAGCGGCGCCGAGGTGCTTGCTGAACATCGACGCCATCGCCGACGACCTGGACATCAAAGCCGGCAGTTGCGGCAAGGAGGGGCAGCTGGTCCCGGTGGGCACCGGCCAGCCGACCATCCGCATCCGCGAACTGACGGTGGGAGGCACGAGCCTAGGATGAGCGCACCACGCGGCAACAACGAGCGCACGTCCCCTCTGGCGACGGCCAAGCGGGCCCTCGACCGGGGCCGCCGGCTGGGCGCAGACCTCGAGGTCTACTGTGAGGCCGGCAAGACGGCCTCCATCAAGGTGTACGGCGGCGAGGTGGAGTCCATCTCGGTGGCGCAGCCATCCGGGCTGGGCGTCCGCGCGGTGCGCGGCGGCCGGGTGGGCTACGCCTTCACCGCCGACCTCTCCGACAGCGGTCTGGACGCGGTCCTCGCGGGAGCGGTGGCCAACGTGGACGTCACCGACGCCGATCCGTACGCCGGCTCTGCCGCCGAGCGCCGCTGCGGGCTACCCGGCCATCCCGGGGCTCTGGCGGCCTGGGCGTGGGCCGCCTGAGCCTGGAGGACAAGGTCGCACTGGCGCTCGCGGTCGAACGGCGGGCGCTGGCCTGCCCGGGAGTGGAGACGGTCGAAGAGAGCGTCTACTCCGACGAGGAGAGCCGCATCGCCATCTGCTCCAGCACAGGGGTGGAGGCCGAGGCCGAGCATTCGTTCTGCTTCGTCTGGTCGCAGGCCCACGCGGGCACGGGCGACGACCGCCAGACCGGCTTGGGCTTCGACGCTAGCGCGCGACCCGGAAGAACTCGACGCGGAGGCGGCCGGGCGAGAAGCGGGGGAGAAGGCCGCGGCGCTTCTGGGCGCCCGGCCCTGCGCTACCGGCGCCTACACCGCTGGTGTTCGCCCGGGAGGTCATGGCGGCGCTGCTCTCGTACCTGGCTCAGGGGCTCAGCGCCGACGCGGTGCAGAAGGGTCGCTCGCTGTTCGCGGGCAAGCTCGGGGAGGCCATCGGCTTCCGACCGAGTCACGCTTCTCGACGACGGGCTGGCCCCAGGCGGCATGGCCACCAACCCGTTCGACGGTGAGGGCGTGCCCCGGCAGCGGACCCCGCTCATCCAGGGCGGCGTGCTGGGGGCGTATTTACACAGCAGCTATACGGCCCGCAAGGCCGGAGAAGGCGCCGCGTCCACGGGCAATGCGGAGCGCGGGTCGTACCGCGCCGTGCCCGCGCGTGGCGGCCAGCAACCTGGTGCTCCAACCCGGGTCCGGGAACGCTGGCGGAGCTCATCGCGCGGGTGGGCGACGGCCTCTACGTCGAGAACGCCTCCGGGCTGCACTCGGGGGTCAACGTCGTCAGCGGCGAGATCTCCGTGGGCGTCAGCGGCAGGCTTATCGAGAACGGCGCCCTCGGGCGGCCGGTGCGCGAAGTCACCATGGCTACCGACTTTCTCTCGCTCTCCTCGGGTCGATCGTCGACCTGGGAGGCGATTCCCGGTGGATCCCGCTCTACGGCAGCGTGTGCACGCCGTCGGTGGCGGTCGAGCGGATAACGGTCTCGGGCTCTGTAGAAGGAGGAGGCGTGTGGACAAGGAAGACGTGGGGAAGGCGCTGCTGAAGGCCGCCTATCTGGAGGGCGACTTCGTGCTGCGCTCCGGCAAGCGGAGCAAGTACTACCTGGACAAGTACCTGTTCGAGACCGATCCCATGGTGCTGCGGGGCATCGTGTCCGAGCTGGCCATGATGGTCAGGGAGCAGCTCGCCGCCGGCGAGAACTACCAGCGTCTGGCCGCTCCGGAGCTGGGCGGCGTGGTGCTGGGCGCGGGCCTGTCGCTGGAACTGGGTATCCCGCTGCTGCTGGTGCGCAAGAAGTCCAAGGAGTACGGGACCACCAAGCAGATCGAAGGCAGGTTCGAACCCGGCGAGCGGGTGGCGATCATCGAGGACATCGTCACGTCGGGCGGAGCGGCCATCATGGCGGCGGAGGCCCTGCGGGAGGCCGGACTGGACGTCCGCGACCTCTACTGCGTGGTCGATCGGGAGGAAGGCGGGGCTGCGGCGGCGGCCGCGGCGGGTCTCGTTCTGCGCCCGCTGTTCACCTCGACGGAGCTCGGCATCGCGCCAAAGCCCTGAGAGGATGAGCCTTTAGGCCACTTTCGGCCATTTTCGGCCATTTTTGGCTCTGTTTGGCCAAATCGGTGCTTGTGCACTGTGGAGGATTTGGTAACGTTGAATCTGGGGTGTGTTCAGCTAGCGAAAGGGAGGATGCTGTGACCAAGGCTGATTTCGTCGACAAGCTCGCGGCCAAGAGTGGCCTGACCAAGAAAGACGCCGCAGCCGTGTGCGACGCTTTTGTTGAGGTGATCACCGATGCCCTCAAGAAGGGCGACGACGTGCAGTTCACCGGCTTCGGCAAGTTCTATGTCCAGGCCCGTGACGCTCGGGAGGGGATCAACCCGCAGACCAAGGCCAAGATCACCATTCCCGCTACCACCGTTCCGAAGTTCAGCGCCGGCGTGGCTCTGAAGAACGCGGTCAAGTAGTCCGGGACCGGATGTTGCGACTGAGGGGGGCCGCTTCGGCGGCCCTTTTCTTTTCTCCCGGCGGATGCCGGTGGGCGGCGATAGCTACGAGTGGAGCGAGGTGAGGGGAAGTGACGCAGGAGCATTTCGGCGACCGCCTTCTTGAGGCCATCGAGAGCAAGCGTTCCCATGTGGTCGTGGGTCTCGATCCGGAATACGGCTCGCTGCCGCCGGAGATAGTGGCTTCGCATCCACCCGAGGACTACGACGACGAGGCGGAGATGAAGGCCGCGTGCTACCGGGCCTTCCTGAGCACCCTGCTGCCGGCGCTCGCCGCGGAGGTCTGTGCCGTCAAGATCCAGATCGCGTACTTCGAGGCCCTGGGCGCGCCCGGCTACATCTCCTACGAACAGACGGTCGCGTTTGCGCAGTCACTGGGCCTACTGGTCATCGCCGACGTCAAGCGCGGCGACATCGGCAGCACGGCTGAGGCCTACGCCAAGGCGCACCTCGACGTGGCCGGCGCCGACGCCGTCACGGTCAACCCCTACTTCGGCACCGACGGCCTGGAGCCGTTCTTCAAGCGCTGCCGCGAGCAGGGCAAGGGCGCCTACGTCCTGGTGAAGACCTCCAACCCGACGCTCGTCGGAGATCCAGGACCAGCTCCTGCAGTCCGGCGCCCGGTCTACGACCACGTGGCCGATCTGGTCGCGGAGTGGGGCCGCTCCGCCGTGGGCGACCGGGGCTACAGCTCCATCGGCGCCGTGGTGGGGGGCACTCACCCTGAAGAGGGCGCAGCCCTGCGCAAGCGCCTGGCCGGCGTGCCGTTCCTCATCCCGGGCTACGGGGCCCAGGGCGCCACCGCGGCCGACATCGCCGCGCATGTTCGACGCCGAGGGCACGGGCGCCGTGGTCAACTCGGCCCGGGCGATCCTCTACGCCTACAAGAAGGCCCCGAGCAAGTACTGGGTGGACGCCGCCCGCGAAGAGGCGGCGGCCATGAGGGCCGCCCTGTGGCAGGCCGCGGGCCGTGCCTAGGACCGACGCCACCTACGAGGGCCTGGACGCCCCCTGGCTGCAGGGCGGTGGTCCTGCCGGCGCTTCTCTTCGTGATAGCGGTGGCGATAGTCTGCGCCTTGGTGCTGAGTGGCGCGGTCCAGGGAGACAAGAAGTACGAGTCGCCGAAGGCGCCGCCGACCACAAGCCAGACGGTGCTGATAGACCCCTAGAGGCGATGTCGCGAAGCGACGAGCCACCTGTGAAGCCTGAAAAGTAGTGGGGTAGCGAGCGGGCGCATGCCTCGAAGCGGCTAGCGGCGCGTGAGCGGTGGTTTGAAGCGGAGAGGGGTGTGCCCGCTCGCTACCGCCCAGCCTGCCGGACATGCTCGTACAGGAATATGAGCAGCAGGTCGAGCAGGAGCGAGAAGAACGAGAAGACGAGTATCTCGCTCAGGGGGATGAGCAGGAACACCCCCTCGGCGCTGGTGTAGTAGCGGCTGTAGAGCGCGTTGAAGCCCAGGTCGATGAACCACCAGATCACCAGGATGCCGAGCGCCGGAGGCCAGCGCCGGGCAAGCAGCTGGGCGCTGCGCCGGATGGCCGGGATGAACGCCATGTCCTCGAACACGATGATGTAGTCGGCGTAGATGAGGAACAGGCTGATCACGAGGGCGATCCACCCGACCGCCACACGGAACGCGGAGCTCGCGGGGACGGCGAAGGGCAGCACCACGAGCACCAGGTAGAAGACCACGTAGAAGAGCGACAGCCTCGCGGTCTCATCCCAGCTCTTGGGGGTGAGCGGGTAGTCGTAGCCGGCGATGGCCCGGAAGAGCGGCGCCCGCAGCATGGCCGAGAACACGCAGGCCGCCAGACCCACGAACACGGCTACCGCCAGAGCGGGCGTGAACGAGAAACCGGTGATGAAGTGGTCGGCGATGAACTGCCAGCGCTGGCCGGCGTAGTTGGCGGCGAAGAAGGTGCTCCAGCGAAGGTCCCGCCGGCGGCGCTGTACACCGCCAGAAAGGCCAGCGTATTGATGATGGCCAACGCCAGCGGGTAGAAGATCAACCACTGCTTGTGGGCCAAGCGCTTCCATACCTGGCGGAACACCTCGGCGATGGTCGTACCTCCCCGTTTCAGACGCCGTTGGGGCCGAAGTATAGGCCATAGGCTATACTCGCGGCTATGAGGGGCTCGAGTCCAAGACGGGGGCGGCTGTTGCCGCTCCTTCTGTTTGTCGTAGTGCTGGCCGTCCTCGCGGTGGCGGTCGCGGGTGTCGCTCTGGGCGCGCCGGCGACGACCACGCTTTCCACGGAAGTGGTGGCGCCGGCCGGCTCCGCCCTATCCGAGACCTACCAGATGACCGCCGCCGATCTGGGCGGCTTCGGCGGCGAGGACACCCCCTCCATCAGTTCCCCCTCGGTGATCGTCGAGGCGATGGACACCGGCAAGGTGCTCTACTCGAAGAAGGCCAACACGCGCCGGGCCATGGCGTCCACCACCAAGATCATGACGGCCATCCTGGTGCTCGAATCCGGCGTGGATCTTGACAGTCCACGGTGAAGGTATCGGCGCGGGCTGCGGGCACCTGGGAAGTCAGCAAGTGGGTGAGCGCCGGGGACAGACTGACCGTCAGGCAGTTGCTGTACGCGCTGATGCTGCAGGAGCATGAACGGGGCGGCCGTCGCTCTGGCCGAGAACGACGCCGGCACCGTGGCCAAGTTCGCCGAGAAGATGAACGCGAAGGCCGAGGAACTGGGCATGGACGACACCCACTTCGTCACGCCCAACGGGCTGGACGCCGAGGGCCACTACTCCACCGCCGCCGACATGGCCATCGTGAGCCGCTACGCCATGAAGAACGAGACGTTCCGCAAGCTCGTCGAGACGAAGCAGTACACCCTGGAGATCGACGGGCGAGTCCGATCTGCTCCTCAAGAACACCAACTCCCTGCTCACCGACTACAGCTGGGTGAACGGCATCAAGACCGGCAGCACGCCCAACGGCGACTACTGCCTCGTCTCGTCGGGCGCCAAGGACGGCCGGGAGGTCATCGCGGTGGTCCTGGGCAACGAGGACAGCGACGCCCGGTTCGAAGACAGCGCCGAATTGCTGCAGTACGGGCTGAGCCAGTACCGCCCGGTGGAGATCATCGACAAAGGGTACGTCCTGGCGGAGGCCACCGTGCCCTTCCATGGGGACGGCAAGGTGCAACTCGTCACCGATGGCGCTCTGGCGACCCAGATGGCCGCCGACGAGGTCATCACCACCGAGGTCACCGTCGACAAGGCGCTCACCCTGCCCATCAAGGCGGGGGATGTCTACGGCCACGTGGTGGTCAAGGCCGGCGACAAAGAGGTGGGCCGCGTGAACCTGGTGGCCACGAAGTCCTTTGGCAGCGTCACTCTCGGCTCCAAGTTCGCCTATTACTGGCATCGCCTGTTCGACTGAGCTTTGCTGTTAAGCTTGTCCCTTACTGATTCGCTAGCGGGGCTTTCAACATGATCCTCACCGTGACTCTCAACCCGGCGCTCGACCGCACCATGACCGTGCCGAACTTCCAGGCGGGCATGCGGCACCGGGCCACCGACACCGTCATCCTGCCGGGCGGCAAGGGCATCAACGTCGCCCGGGTCGTCAAGACGCTGGGCCGGCCGGTCATTGCCACCGGCTTCGTGGGCGGCCGCAAGGGCGACCAGATCGTGGCCGACCTCAACGGCGAGGGCATCCTCTGCGACTTCGTGCGGGTGGCCGGCGAGTCGCGCATCTCCACGGCGGTGGTCGACTCGGCCACCAACGGCATCACCGAGATCAACGAGCAAGGGCCGGAGATCCAGCCCGAAGAGCTGGAAGCGCTCTTCGACAAGCTCGACTACCTGGGCAGGGCGGCGGAGATCGTGGTCCTGGCGGGCAGCGTGCCCCTGGGACTGGACGGACGACTGCTACGCCCGCATGATCCAGAAGCTGAAGCCGCTGGGCGTCAAGACCTTCTTCACACCTACGGCGAGCCGCTCCGCCTGGGCATCAAGGCCCGGCCGGACATCATCTTCCCGAAGCTGATCGAGGCCGAGAAGGTCATCGGCTACGAGTTCACCAGCATGGAGGACCGCGTCCAGGCCGCGCGGCGCATGCGGGAGATGGGTGCCGGCTCGGTGATCATCACCTTCCGGTTCGGCTGCATCGCGGAACTGGAGATCGACGGCTGCTATCGCACCTTCATCGGCAGGATGCCCGATGTTGATACTCTCTCCCCACTGGGATGGGGAGACGCTCTCGTGGGCGGCTACGCGGTCAAGCTCCTGGACGGAGAGGGGCCGCTCGAGTGTCTCCGGTTCGGGCTGGGCTGCGCCGCCGCGAACCTCATCCGCTACGGAGCAGGCGTGTTCGTGCCCGCGGACGCGGAACAGATTGGCAAAACGGGTGGAACTCGAGGAGGTGCCCGCTGAATAGCAAGGCTGATGGAGTGGCTACCGTCCTGGTGCTGGATTTCGGGGGGCAGTACGCCCAGCTGATCGCCAGGCGTGTCCGTGAATGCCGGGTGTACTCGGAGCTCATCCCCTACGACACGCCGGTGGAGCAGATCAAGGCGCGCAAGCCGGTGGGCATCATCCTGTCGGGCGGGCCGTCGAGCGTCAACCAAGAGGCCGCGCCCATGCCGGACCCGGCCATCTTCGAGCTGGGCGTGCCCATCCTGGGCATCTGCTACGGCCTGCAGCTCATGGCCAAGCTCCGGGGCGGCGAGGTGGCCCGCACCGAGTCCGCGGAATACGGCGGCCGCCCGCTCAGCATCACCAAGCCAGGCCACGCTGTTCGCCGGCATCCCGGCGGAGCTGGCCTGCTGGATGAGCCACGGCGACTCCGTGGTGGAGATCCCCGCCGGGTTTCTGCGTGACCGCCCAGAGCCCCAACATGCCGGTGGCGGCCATGGAGGACGCGCACCGCGGCCTCTACGGCGTGCAGTTCCATCCCGAGGTGCGGCACACGGCCCACGGCCAGGACATCCTCAAGAACTTCCTCTACAAGATCTGCGACATCGCCCCGACGTGGACCCCGGTGTCCATCATCGAGGAAGCCGTGGAGCGCATCCGGGCCCAGGTGGGCGACAGACGCGTGGTCTGCGGCCTCTCCGGCGGCGTCGATTCGGCCGTCGCGGCCCTGCTCACCTACAAGGCGGTGGGCGACCAGCTCACCTGCATCTTCGTGGACCACGGCCTCATGCGCAAGGACGAGGGCGCAGGAGGTGGAGGACACCTTCCGCCGCCACTTCCACGTGCCGCTGGTGCACGTGCAGGCCCAGGAGCGCTTCCTGACCAAGCTGGCCGGCGTCTCCGACCCGGAGACCAAGCGCAAGATCATCGGCGAGGAGTTCATCCGCGTCTTCGAGGAGGAGTCGCACAAGCTCGGCAAGGCCGACTTCCTGGTGCAGGGCACGCTCTATTCCGACGTCATCGAGTCGGGCACCCGGACGGCCGCCAAGATCAAGTCGCACCACAACGTGGGCGGCCTGCCCGAGGATGTCGACTTCGACCTGGTGGAGCCGCTGCGCATGCTCTTCAAGGACGAGGTGCGCGTGGTGGGCGAGGAGCTGGGCCTGCCCGAGCACATCGTGTGGCGGCAGCCGTTCCCGGGGCCGGGCCTGGCCATCCGCATCATCGGCGACGTCACCGAGGAACGGCTGCACATCCTGCGCGAGGCCGACGCCATCTTCCTGGAGGAGATGAGGAAGGCCGGCCTCTACCGGCAGATCTGGCAGTCCTTCGCGGTGCTGCCGGCCATCCGCAGCGTGGGTGTCATGGGCGACGAGCGGACCTACGCCTACCCCATCGTGCTGCGGGCCGTCACCTCCGACGACGCCATGACCGCCGACTGGGCGCGCCTGCCCTACGACCTGCTGGAGCGCATCTCGCAACGCATCATCAACGAGGTCCCGGGGGTCAACCGGGTGGTGCTCGACATCTCGAGCAAACCGCCATCGACCATCGAGTGGGAGTAGCACATGGAATCACATGAAGACGATCTGACCGGCGCGCCGGAAGGCGCGTCGCACGACGCCGATACCCTGGAAGGGGGCGCGGCCGACGCCGCGTCGCTCATCGAATCCGTCGTGGTCCGCGACCGGCCCCGGGATCCCGCCACCCAGGCCGAGATCGAGGCCATCCACGAGCGCGCCCTGTTGGCGGCCAAAGTCGCGTCGGACGTCAAAGGCGGAGGACGTCAAGCTCCTCGACATGCACGAGCTGGTCACCTACACGGACTTCCTGGTGCTCTGCACCGGCAGCAACGTCCGCCTGACGCAAGCGCATCGCGGAAGAGGTGGCCTTCAAGCTCAAGCAGGAGTTCAAGATCATGCCGGCCGGCGTCGAGGGCGTGGGCGGAGGCGAGTGGATCCTCATGGACTACCTGGACTTCATCGTGCACGTGTTCACGCCGGAAGCGCGGGACTTCTACCGGCTGGACGTGCTGTGGAAGAGCGCGCCGGTCGAGAGGTCGATCGAGTAGCGCGGTTGCACGGACCGGAGGCAGCCGATATAATCCGTGACCGCCTTGCCGTGGGGGTATAGCTCAGTTGGGAGAGCGCGACGCTGGCAGCGTTGAGGCCAGGGGTTCGAGTCCCCTTACCTCCACCTCACGGGACGGAAAGCCCCTTGGGCGTCTTTCATCAGGACGTCGAAGGGGCTTTTCCTTTCCCGGGGACCCGCGGTGGGACGACCTGCCGCCGAATGACCCAGAAAGGGAGACCTAGGTGCTCAATTTCAACTTCTACAACCCCACGCGCATCCTCTTCGGCAAGGGCCGTGTCGACAAGATCGCCGGGGAGATCCCGAAGGACGCGCGCGTCCTCATCACCTACGGCGGCGGCAGCGCCAAGCGCAGCGGGCTCATCGACAAGATCCGTGAGCTGCTCGGAGAGCGCGAGGTCTTTGAGTTCGGCGGCATCGAGCCCAACCCGGAGTACGACACGCTCCTCAAGGCCATCGACATGGTCCGCGAGAAGAAGATCGATTTCATGGTCGCCGTGGGCGGTGGTTCGGTCATCGACGGCACCAAGTTCGTGGCGCTGGCCGCTCACTACGACGGCGAGCCCACCGACCTGCTGAAGTTCGGCTTCAAGCCCATCACGCCGCCGGTGGTGAAGCAGGCCGTGCCGTTCGGGGTGGTGCTCACGCTGCCGGCCACCGGCTCGGAGATGAACATGGGAGCCGTGGTCACGTACCAGCACTCGAAGTACTCGGTCATGAGCCCGCTCACGTTCCCGAAGTTCTCCATCCTCGACCCGACGCTCACGTTCACCCTTCCCGAGACCCAGGTGGCCAACGGGGTGGTGGACGCCTTCATCCACGTCATCGAGTTGTACCTCACGTACCCGGTGGGCGCGCTCATCCAGGACAGGATCGCCGAGAGCGTGCTCCAGACCCTCGTCGAGGTCGGCCCGACGTCGGTGGCCGAGCCGGAGAACTACCTGGCCCGGGCCAACCATGAATGGTGCGCGACCCTGGCGTTGTCCGGCCTGGTGGGCGCAGGGGTGCCGCAGGACTGGGCCACCCACATGATCGGGCACGAACTCACCGCGAAGTTCGGCATCGACCACGCCAAGACCCTGGCCATCGTGCTGCCGGTGCTCATGGATGTCCGCCGCGACAAGAAGCACGACAAACTCGTCCAGTACGCGGAGCGCGTGTGGGGCCTGACCGAAGGCTCCGACGACGAGAAGATCGATCAGGCCATCGACAAGACGCAGATGGTTCTTCGAGAGCCTGGGCATAAAGACCCATCTGAGCGACTACGGAGTCGGCGCCGACCAGCTGCCGGACGTACTCGCCGGGCTGGAAGCCCAGGGGATGACGGCCTTGTCGGAGACGAGGGACTTGACCTTGGACATCGTCAAGGTCATCCTCGAACGAGCCCTCTGATCTAGCCCGAGCAGCCATCCGGACCGAGCGGGAGTGACATAGCAGCCGAGACCGACATCTCCTCCACATACAAGGTCCGCGGGGCTCCGCCTCGTCCCGTGACCGAGGCCGTCCGCGTGCATCGCTGGCGCGGCCCGCTGCTGCTCGTGGGCGCGATGTTCGGCTGGATGATCGTGGTGTTCATACTGGCCGGCTCCTCGGGGGGCGGCTCCGTTCCCACTCCCGCCACCGAGACCCTGGGGCAGGGGGTCACCGTGACGCCCGCCGATGGCTGGACCTCGGCCGAGAACGCCTGGGACGTGGGGCCCAACGCCATCTCCCTGAAGAAGTCCGGCGTCCTGGTGGCCTTCGCCGCCGACGCCTACGAGGGCACCACTCAGCAGCTCTTCGACGACCAACTGGCCGGCGCCCGCGAGCAGTTCGGGTCGTTCCGGGCGCTTCCTGAGGCGTCAGGCACCTTGGCGGAGGGGGTCCCGGCGCTGTCGGTGCTGTTCTCCGGCACGGCCGACTCCAGCGACCTCGAGGGCCAGTTGGTGGTCGCCGCCACCGGGCAGACCGGAGTGGTCATGTTGGCGGTGGCTCCCGCGGGACAGATCGCCCGGGTCCAAGGAGACCTCGATGAGATGCTCGACAGCCTGGTGATCCCGCGATGAACCTCAGCAGGCAACCGGCATACTGGCTGTTCGTGCTCCTCGTGTTCGCCGGGCTGGGCCTCGTGGGGTTGGAGCAGGCGAGTTACTTCCTGTCATACCCGGGGGCCTGGTTCCTGTCCATCCTGCTGCTGGCGGCAGTGGCCATCCCCGTGGGCATCATCATCTACCGGATCGACCAGTTCGAGCCGGAGCCGGTGTCGCTCATCGTGATCGCCCTGCTGTGGGGCGGCGTGGTGGCCCTCAGCTTCGCGGCCATCGTCAACTCCACGTTCCTCGACTTCTTCCAGGGGCTGCTGCCCGCCGACCAGTTGAACTCCTGGGGGGCCTCGCTGGTGGCGCCCATCGACGAGGAGTTCTACAAAGGCGCCGGCCTGGTGATGATCTACTTCATCGCCCGCAAGGAGTTCGACGGCCTCATGGACGGCCTCGTCTACGGCGCCATGATCGGGTTGGGCTTCCAGGTGGTGGAGAACATCCAGTACTTCCTCCACGCCGCGGGTGAGTCCGGCGGCGGACTGGGGGCGGTCATCGGCATGTTCTTCATCCGGGTGCTGGTGGCCGGGCTCTACAGCCACATGCTGTTCACCGGGCTCCTCGGATTCGGCTTCGCGTACTTCGTCACGCGGCGGGGGTCGGTGAGTTGGCGCAAGCGGGCAGGAGTCTTCGCGGCGCTTATCGTGGCCTCGTGGGCGGCGCACTTCGTGTGGAACTCGCCCTGGCTCGACTCTCTGGCCGCAGGGCAGCGTGGGGGCCTTCATCGGATCGCTGGTCATCAAGGGGCTTCCGTTCCTCATCTTCCTGGCGCTGATGGTGGTGCTGGCCCGGCGGCGGGAGACGCAGGCGTTCGCCCGGCTGATGGCGGAAGAGGTGGGCAGCGACGTCGTCACCCAGGAGGAGTTCGGGGTGCTGCGCAGCGGCCGCCAGAGGCGCAAGGTGGTCCGCAAGGTCAAGAAGCAGAGGGGCCTCGCGGGGAAGCGGCTGGTCAAGCGCCTGATGCGGGAGCAGATGAACCTGGCGCTGTTCCACAGCAAGGTGGACCTGCCGGGCCACCCGGCCATCGAGGACCAGCGGGACAAGATCCGGGAGATGAAGGCCAGGCTGGCGGCCATCGCGCCGCGGCCGGCCTGAGAGCGGCGCGGGGGCCTGCCGCGCGCCGGGCGCCGCCCCTTAGGCCGTCCTGTCCGCGGCACCTGCTAGAATCCTGACACATGGGCACTGATCGCATCATCATCGCGGGGGCCCGAGAGCACAACCTCAAGGACGTCTCTCTTTCCCTCCCGCGCGACAGATTCATAGTCATCACCGGCCTGTCCGGCTCGGGTAAATCCAGCCTTGCGTTCGACACCATCTATGCCGAGGGCCAGCGCCGCTACGTGGAGAGCCTCTCCGCCTACGCCCGCCAGTTCCTGGGGCAGATGAGCAAGCCGGACGTCGACTCCATCGAGGGATTGTCGCCGGCCATCTCCATCGACCAGAAGACCACCTCCCGCAACCCGCGCTCCACGGTGGGCACCGTCACCGAGGTCTACGACTACCTGCGCCTGCTCTACGCCCGCATCGGCCACCCGCACTGCTGGATCTGCGGCCGGCCCATCGAGGGGCAGAGCAAGGAGCAGATCGTCGATCAGATCATGGGCCTCGAGCCCGACACCCGCTTCGTCATCAAGGCGCCGGTGGTGCGCAGCCAGAAGGGCTGGCACAAGGACGTCATCGAGCACATCCGCCAGGAAGGCTTCACGCGGCTGGAGATCGACGGGCAAGCAGTTCACCATGGACGAGGAGCTTCCCGACCTCGACAAGAACATCCGGCACGACATCAACATCGTGGTGGACCGCCTGGTGATGAAGGAGGGCATCCGCCGCCGCCTGTCCGACTCGGTGGAGACGGCGCTGAGCGAGGGGCACGGCCTGCTCATCGTGGACGTGTACGATCGCGAGCCGGTGGCCACCGGGCTGGGCCGGGGCGATCCCACCGGCCTGCTGTTCTCCGAGAACCTGGCCTGCCCGGAGCACGGCGTGTCCCTGCCCGAGATGGCTCCGCGCATCTTCTCGTTCAACTCGCCGCACGGCGCCTGCGAGACCTGCTCGGGCCTCGGGTTCCGCCGGGAGATCGACCCGATGCTGATCATCGCCGACTCGCGCCTGTCGGTGGAGGAAGGGGCCATCCTGCCCTGGAGCGGCAGCAGCTCCAAGTACTACGACCAGATCATGAAGGCCATCTCCGAGCGCTACGAGGTGGATCTGTCCACGCCCTGGGGCGACCTGCCCGAGGAGGTGCGCGACATCTTCCTGTACGGCACGCGCGGGGAGCGGCTCTACGTCTCCTACGTCAACCGGGCGGGGCTCAAGCGCAGCTACATGACCACCTTCGAGGGCGTCATCCCCAACCTGGAGCGCCGCTACAAAGAGACCGACTCCGACTACATGCGCGACAAGATCGAGGAGTTCATGGCCGACCGGCCCTGCCCGGCCTGCCACGGCGCCCGGCTCAAGCCGTCGACGTTGGCGGTGCGGGTGGGTGGGCTGAACATCCACGAGATGAGCCTGATGCCGGTCACGCGGGCCATCGAGTTCCTTGAGGACGCTCGACCTCAGCCAGCGCGAACGGCTCATCGGGGGGCGGATACTCAAGGAGATCCGGGAGCGGCTCACGTTCCTCGTACACGGTGGGCGTCGGCTATCTGAGCCTGCACCGCAGCGCGGGCAGCCTGTCCGGAGGGGAGGCGCAGCGCATCCGGCTGGCCACCCAGATAGGCGCCGAGCCTGGTGGGCGTGCTCTACATCCTGGACGAGCCCTCCATCGGGCTGCACCAGCGCGACAACCGCAAGCTCATCGAGACCCTGCTGCGCCTGCGCGACATCGGCAACACGGTGATCGTGGTGGAGCACGACGAGGAGACCATGCGCTCGGCCGACCACATCGTGGACATGGGGCCCGGGGCCGGCGAGCACGGGGGAGAAGTGGTGGCCGAAGGGACGCTGGACGACATCCTCGCGGAGCCGCGCTCGGTGACCGGGCAGTTCCTGAGCGGCGCCCGGGAGATCCCGGTGCCGGCCACCCGGCGCGAGCGGCGCAGCCAGTTCGTGGTGCGCGGCGCCCGGGAGCACAACCTCAAGAACCTGGACATCGTGGTCCCGACCGGCATGCTGGTGTGTGTCACCGGCGTCTCCGGCTCGGGCAAGTCCACGCTGGTGAACGACATCATCTTCCGCAGCCTGTCCAACCAGGTGAACCGCGTGCCGGTGCGGCCCGGCGAGCACGACCGCATCGAAGGCATCGACCTGCTGGACAAGGTCATCAACATCGACCAGTCGCCCATCGGGCGGACGCCCCGCTCCAACCCGGCCACGTACACCGGCCTTTTCGACCACATCCGCGAGCTGTTCTCCATGACGCAGGAGTCCAAGGTCCGGGGCTACGGCCCGGGGCGCTTCAGCTTCAACGTCAAGGGCGGGCGCTGCGAGGCCTGCAAGGGCGACGGCACGCTCAAGATCGAGATGCACTTCCTGCCCGACGTCTACGTGCCCTGCGAGGTGTGCGGCGGCAAGCGCTACAACCGGGAGACGCTGGAAGTCCGGTTCAAGGGGAAGAACATCGCCGAGGTGCTCGACATGAGTGTCGAGGAAGGCGGTGGAGTTCTTCGCCAACCAGAACAAGATCCGGCGGCGCCTGCAGACCCTGCACGACGTGGGCCTGGACTACGTCAAGCTGGGCCAGCCGTCCACGCACGCTGTCGGGCGGGGAGGCGCAGCGCGTGAAGCTGGCCACCGAGCTGGCCAAGGTCGCCACCGGCAACACGCTCTACATCCTGGACGAGCCCACCACCGGCCTGCACTTCGCCGACGTGGACAAGCTGCTGGAAGTGCTGCAGCGCCTGGTGGACGCCGGCAACACGGTGCTGGTGATCGAGCACAACCTGGACGTCATCAAGTGCGCCGACTGGCTCATCGACCTGGGGCCGGAGGGCGGCGACGCCGGGGGAGAGCTGATAGCGGAAGGGACGCCGGAGGAGATCTGCGCCCATCCGGAGAGCGAGACCGGCAAAGTGTTGAAACGGCTGCTGCCCGCGTGCGGGCCGCCGCGGGCGCCCGCAGCGGCGCCGGCGAAGGCCGCCGCGAAGCGGGCGAAGCCTGCGAAGCCGGCCGGCGGCGATCCCGCCGCGGCGCCGGCCACGGAAGCGCCGACCGAGACCGCGGCGCCGAAGCGCCGCCCAACCGTACGAAGAAAGAAGGCCGAATGACCCAGCCCGGCAGCGACTCAGCCCCCAAACGCCCAGGGAGCGTGCGCGCCGGGGCCGGCAATCAGCCGAGCGGCGATCGGCCGGGCGACACCAAGCCGACGGGCAGGCGGGCGGCGCGGGAGCGCGACGACGGCCGGCCGCCGGAGCGCGAGAAGGCCTATCTCATAGCCGTGGACACCGGCGACGGCGAGGGCTGGACCGCGGAGGAGTCGCTGAACGAACTGGCCGCCCTCGTGGAGACGGCGGGCGCGGACGTCGTCGGAAGGGTCGTGCAGAACCGGGAAGGCGGTCCATCCGGTCTGGTACCTCGGCACCGGCAAGGCGGAGGAGCTGAAAGAGGCCAAGTCCTCCGTGCAGTTCACCACCATCGTGGCCGACGACGAACTGTCTCCCAAGCAGATGCGCACCCTGGAGACGTTCCTGGACGTCAAGGTGCTCGACCGCAGCAGCGTGATCCTCGACATCTTCGCGCAGCGCGCCCAGACGCACGAGGGGCGCATCCAGGTGGAGTTGGCGCAGCTCCAGTATCAGCTGCCGCGGCTGACTCGCTTGTGGACCCACCTTTCCCGGACGGGTGGCGGCATCGGGACGCGAGGCCCGGGGGAGACCCAGCTCGAGACCGACCGCCGGGTCATCCGCCAGCGCATCAAGAAGACCAAGGAGCGCGTCGACGAAGTCCGGCGCCGCCGGGAGACGGCCGCTCGCTCCCGCGAGCGGCGTCTGCTGCCGACCGTGGCCATCGTGGGCTACACCAACGCCGGCAAATCGACGCTCCTCAACGGCCTGGTGGGCGAGGAGGCCGCGCATGCCGAGGACATGCTCTTCGCCACCCTTGACCCGACCACCCGGCGGGTGCGGCTCACCGAAGGCCAGACGATCATCGTGAGCGACACGGTGGGCTTCATCCACAAGCTGCCGCACCAACTGGTGGACGCCTTCCAGGCCACCCTTGAAGAGGTCACCCGGGCGGACGCCCTCATCGAGGTCGTCGACCTGGCCGACCGCCACGCGTCCGAGCACCGGCGCACGGTGCAGACGGTCCTCGACGAGCTGGGCGCGGGCCACAAGCCGCGCGTCGTGGTTCTCAACAAGGCCGACCGGACAGATCCGCACGAACTGCCGGCCCCCGGAGTGGTCCGGCGGGACGATCTACACGTCCTGAGGGCGTCGGCTCTCACCGGAGAAGGCATCGACCGGCTACGGAGCGCCATAGCTGAGGTGCTGGCCGAACTGTGGAGCGACGTGGACTTGTCCGTCCCGTACTCCCAGGGCGAATTGCTGGCGCGGGTGCGCGAGCGGGGCACGGTCACGTTCGACTACCGCGACGAGGATGTCAGGATCGTCGGGAAGATCCCTCCGACGATCGCGGCTGAACTACAGACCGCGGCCCGGGCATGGGCCAGGGCCCGCCGAGCCAACGAGAGCGAACCACAGGGCGACGGCGAGACAGCCATGGCCGACGAACTGCTGAGCGCGGGCAAGATCGCCGAAAAGCTGGGAGTGTCCCCGGCCAAGGTGAGCAAGGCCATCAAGGACAACGGCGTGGAGCCCGACCAGAAGAAGGGCAACGCCGCCTATTTCGGCGCGGATAAGGTGGCGCTGCTGGAGGGGTTGCTCAAGAAGTAGGCGGCAGATTTCGCAGCGCCCGCCAGAGAGACGCGTAAGGTACGGGGTCATGCCCAGCGGGCTCGCTCGGGGTACTGAGGTCGGCTTGGTTCGGGGCGTTCAAATCCTGTAGCCCCCACCAGATAGTTCAGCTGAGTCTGACATCGAGGCGCTGAAACATCCGCTCGAACAAGTCGGTTCGCCTGACCTGCAGATCGCGGGCTTGTCTCTATTGGGTCCACGATCGCCAGGGACCGCCGCCGCAGCACCAGCCGTACGAGGACTGGCTGCGTGCGACCGCTGTGTGCGAGGCCGACGGAGACGATGTGACCACCGGTGGTCGAGATTCTAATGTGGAGTGACCTGAGCAGGCTGCTGGAGTCAGCTCAGGCTATGTACGGACGATCTAGCAAGGGTCTGACGGATACTCTCGAGTTGTCGAGCCATATCTTGCCTATCCATGCCAGTAGCCCCCGTTCACGTCGCAGAGGCCGGGCGCCGCCCATTGGCAGCCCGAACTATCCGGCGGTGCAAGTCACCGGATACGGTGCCTAGCTGCGCCCGGTATCTCGCCCACAAGACTGACGGTGGCCAAGCAACTAGAGGACGCTCTGCCCGCCCGATCTTTCAGAGCCGGCATGCGAGCATGCGGTTACCGACGACGCCAGATCTCCCCATCGGTCGGCAAGGCGAACACTGGCTGGGGCCAGATTCATCAACGCTACGCCAGTTGCGACGAACATTGCCCTGAGCGCTGGTTCCCGATGACCCTGTCCCTTATCTGAGAGCCAGCCAAGGCTCCCGAGTCTGGCATTCTGCAGCTGGCCGAGATCTGGCCGCTGCCGTCGCGGAACCGCCTAGAGCTGGCCAGATCAGTCCCGCAGCGAGCGTAAGGGCGGCCATCGGCCAGACAGCGGGCCTGTACCGCTAGGATAGCCTAGTGACTGTGTGCCTAAAGAGCCGCCGATGTTCACAGCGTCGAAATCCATCTGAATCTGATGGGGGTTACTAGCTAGCACTAGACCACGACAACCGAATTCCTTGAATACCGCTACTATCTGCGGCTCGTATCTTGTTAGGGCCGCACGAACCTTATCGCTTACTCCCGCCGGGATCTCGAGTTTGCCGTTTCTGAGTGAGACTTGATCTGGGAAAGAAGAATAGTCAGAGGGAAGCGGGGCCCATATGTTCACATCTTCGCCGATCCCGTAGAAGTCGACCTCCAGGAATTGCCGCAGCTGGCTCTGTTCGGCCAGTAGCTGCCCCATCCTCGCTTGGACCGCATCCAGTTTCTCGCCGCCGCATCCAGTAACGAGAACGGCTGCGAGAAAGATGGCGAGCAGGTACGCACTCGCCTTGTGGGCGATTCGTGCTCTGCATTTTCGCATCCCCATCATGCTTAGGAATCCTACCGCAAGCGGCTGGCGTGTTCGAATACCGTACAGTAGCCCCCCCGCGCCCGCACGGTCTATCATCGCCCCAAGTCGCATAGAAAGGACGGAGATGAACCAGTCCCAGGAAGTAGTTTGCTGCTTTTGCGGTGAGGCCCTTCATGAATCATCCGCAGTCCTACTGGCCGTTTTCCCGACGAGCAGCCGGGAGGAGTCGCAGCAACTCTACGCCCATGCGAAGTGCTTGGTTGAGAGGCTACGTCCCGGGCTACCCTTGCACCCGGCCCTAACCGCGAGGGACTAGCCACGACAGCTTGTGTTCTCGCCAGTCAGAGTGTTCGAATACCGTACAGTAGAGCCCCGTCTTCTTTCGCCAAACGAATCGGTCCCTGTTCACTTTCCTTGATTTTCGGACAGGAGTACCCTCTGCCGTGAGACCGAGAGGAGACTACCCATGCGAGTCCTGGAACGGTGGCAGACACTCAGGGGTGAGCGGCAGCGGAACGCAGCTCTACAAGCGGGCTGCGACCACGACTGGAAGGTCGTGAGGGGCGATATCGGCCAGCATCTCTTCCGGAATATCGAGTACGAATGCCGGAAGTGCGGCAAAGTGGGATTCACGCCAGTCGGCCAAGGGCCGCCAAGGTGAGAAATCCCAGCGCAAACGCCTAGCGTGCTCGAAGGCCGTTCAGCAGAGCCCGGCCAAGCGCGTGGTGCTACACGCCTGCTCGCGAGCCGGCTCCGGCGCGCCTCAGATGTCCTTGCGGATCCCCGCCCCGTTCACGATCGCCTCGGTGTCTTCCCACTTGTTCAAGGTGTAGATGTGCAGCCCGTCGATGCCGGCGGCCATGAACCTGTGGATCTGGCCGATGGTGTACTCGATGCCGGCCTTCTTGAAGTCCTCGGGGTTCTCGCCGTAGCGGCCGATGACGGCGGCCAGGTCGGCGGGGATCGAACAGCCGTTGCTCAGGGTCATGCGCAGGAGGGCGTCCTTGTCCAGCACCGGCATGAGCCCGACCACCACCGGGATGGTGACGCCGGCGCTTCTCATCATGGAGACGAACCGCTCGAACGCGCCGACGTCATGGCACAACTGCGACAGCAAGAACTCGGCCCCGCCGTCCTGCTTGCTGCGCAGGTGAGCGATGTCGGCCGCGAACGAAGGCGCCGAGAGGTGTTTCTCCGGGTAGCAGGCGGCGGCGATGGTGAAATCTGAGAATCCGTCTCGGATGTACCTGATGAGTCCATCGGCGTAGCTGAAGTCGCCCCGGGTGCTGTCCCAGCCTGCCGGAAGATCGCCGCGCATGGCCAGGATGTTCTCGACGCCGATGGCCCGATACTGCTCGAGCGCGCTGGTGATCTCGGCCTTGGTGTTGCCGATGCAGGTGAAGTGAGCCAGCACTTCAGAGGACGCGTGCTCCTTGAGCGTCCGGCACACCTCCATGTGGGGCCCCGCGTTGGTCCCGCCGGCGCCGTACGTGCAGCTGACGAAGTCCGGCTTGAAGTCGTAGAAGTGCGGCAGGGCGGCCATGAGGTTCGCCATGCCCTTGTCGGTCTTGGGCGGGAACACTTCGAAGGAGAAGGTCATTCTGGTCTGGAGCAGCCGGGAGATCTTCATGGGACCAGGCCTTTCGAGGATCGGCGGTTTCCTTGTCTGTTCAGTCGAGCACTCGGATATCCCCAAGATACCTTTCCGTGACCGTTCGTGGGTTCATGAAATGGGGCAGGTAGTCCGGGCCGCCGGCCTTCGTGCCCCCTCCCGACAGGCCGAAGCCGCCGAACGGCTGCCGGCCGACCACGGCCCCGGTTATCGCCCGGTTGAGGTAGAGATTGCCCACCCGGAACCGCGTGACCGCCTTGGCCAGGTGCTCGCGGTCTGACGAGAACACGCCTCCGGTGAGGGCGTACGGCGTCGACACGGCCAGGTCGAGCGCATGGTCGAAGTCTCTGGCCCGCATCACGGAGAGCACCGGGCCGAAGAGCTCGTCCTGGGCGATGCGATCGGCAGCGGTGACATCTCCGACGATGGTGACCGGCACGTAGAACCCGCCCGCGGCGACCTCGGGGTCGGGCAGCTCGCTCCGGTAGGCGATGCGGCCGGCGAGTTCCGGGGAATCGACGTAGCTCAGGATGCGGGTCTGCGCGGCGGCCTCTATCACGGGGCCGACATCGGCGCCGCCCGACTCGGGCGGGCCGAGACTCAGCGACCGCACGGCGGCGACCAGCTCCTCCAGGAGCTCGGTCGTAGACGCTCTCGAGGGCGATCACCCGCGAGCAGGCCGAGCACTTCTGTCCCTGGAAGGCGAATGCCGAGCGGATGATGCGCGGCACCACGTCCGTGATGTCGGCGCCCTCGTCCACGATGATGGCGTTCTTGCCCCCCAGTTCCGTGATGACCTTCTTGATGTGCCGCTGTCCCGGTTGCGCCTTGGCAGCCCGTTCGTTGATCCGGAGCCCCACCTCCTGCGATCCGGTGAACGCTATGAGAGCGACGTCAGGGTGGTCCACCAGGCGATCGCCCAGACCTCCTCCGCCGCAGGGCACGTAGTTGAACACGCCGGGCGGGAGGTCCGCTTCGCAGAAGAGGTCCACCAGAAGGCGCCCGGTGACGGGGGACAGGCTGGAAGGCTTGTAGACCACGCAGTCGCCCGTGACGATGGCCGCCGCGGTCATGCCGCAGCTGATGGCCAGCGGGAAGTTCCACGGGGCGATGACGGCCGCGACCCCGCGCGGCTCGTAGAAGAGCCGGTTCGCCTCCGGCTCCCCGGGCATCGACGGCAGTCGCACCGGCTTTGCCAGGCGCACCATCTCCCGCGCGTAGTACTCGAGGAAGTCGATGGCCTCCGAGACGTCGTGGCTCGACTGCTCCCACTGCTTCGCCACCTCGAACACGAGCAGCGCGGTGGCCTCCCACTTGCGGCCGCGAAGCGCGGAGGCGGCGCGCTGCAGGTAGGCGGCCCGGACCCTGGGGTCGGTCTCGCGCCAGGTGGTCAAGGCGGCCTTGGCCGCGGCGACGGCTGCGTCGATGTCTTCGGCGTTCGCCTGGCAGGCGTATCCCACCACCTCGGCCGGGCGGGCCGGGTTCACGGACGCGGCCGTGGGTCGCTCGGCCTCGTCCCTGCCGTCGATGAAGAGCGGATAGGTGCTGCCCGAACGAGGCGCGCACTGTGGCGAGGGCGGCCGTCATGCTCTCCCGATCGGCAGCCCGCGAGAAATCGGCGGCGGGCTCGTTGCTGAACAGGTCGTCGGCCATGGGACAGCCTCCTTCTTGTAGGGACAACCGCTTCTTTCCCAGTTCGGCCGCGAACAACGCGCGCAGGCGCGCCGCGTCTTGTGTCATGCTTGACGAAAGGTGCCGAGAGGATCTCTCAGGAGGTATCGCTCGTGTTGAGCAGAGCAGCCATTGTGTGTGCCCTTTGCGCCGCGCTTGCGGGACTGCTCGGATGCGCCTCGACGCCGCCGGGACCTTCGGACCAGGTCGAGCTTGGCCCGATGCCTTCGGTGCTCATCGAGTGGGACTACCCCAACATGAACATCGAGCATTGGACGAACGAATCCGAACTCGTTGTGTTGGGCACCGTCGTGCAGGTGGATACGCCTCGCTGGAACAGCGATGACGGGCGATCCTGGAAGCCCAGCAGCGGGTCGCAAACGGCTGTGGTCTACCAGACGTTCTATGTGGAGCCGGAGGAGACGCTGCGGGGCGTGCCCCAGTGGGGGACGCCCATCGCCTTCCGAGCCGTGTGGTGGAACAGCCCCACCGGCGGCGGCCGGTTCACCGTGGGGGACCATGTGATGGCCTTCGGCTACCAGAGCACCGAGCTCTACGGCGGAGGCGTGTACCAGCCGGCCGACGCGTACTGGCTGATATCCGGGGGGAACTCGCTTTGGGTCGAGGAAGACGGGCGGTACTTCAATCAGGGCGTAGTTGGGGACCAGGACGAGATGGTCCTTGAGTTGGACGAACTCAAAGCGCGCATCCGCGAAGGCGGCGGACCCACCACTCTGGGCATGTGGGACCCTGCGCGTGTGGCCGTGAAAGCCGGATGGGGCGAGACGGTCACGGTCGAGGGAGCCCTTCGCCTGACGGCCACGGCCCCGCAGATCGATCCCGCTGGCCGCCCGGTCGAACCCGCGCCGGACGGCATCGTCGTCTACTGCATGGTGACCATCGAGAACGTCGGGAACGAATCCCGCAGCTACGACCTGTCGTGGCTGTCCCTCACTTCGGCGCGTGAAGGCTGGAGCGGAGGCGGCGACGGACTGCAGACCTCGGTGACCCCAGCGCTCAAGCCAGGCACGCTCGATCCCGGGGAGACCGTGACAGGTGCGGTAGCATTCCAGTTCAGTCCGGGAGAGGTCTCGCTCGTCCACACGCTCCGCTTCGACACATGGACGACGCGCAAGACCGAGACTCCGGTGGTGCTGGTGGAGTGGGGACCAGGGGAGGGCGAGTGAGCGTCGTGCGGCTGCGGCTGGAGGATCAAGGGGAGGGCTGGTTCTGGGATGGCACGTCGATCGACGTGGACGTCCTTGACGAGGTGCGCATGCACTCGCGGCTGTTCTATCGGGTGGCTTTCGCGGAGGCGGTCGAGGCGCGAGAGGCGGGAGGAGAAGGCCGATCCGGACGGCGCCAGCGCGTCGTGCACAGGCGCCTGGCTGTCGCCGCGCTGGGTGGGCCACGAGGTCGGACGCGAAGAAGACGTCAGCGCGCTGCTGTGGATGGTCCGTGACGTGCGGCAGGCTGCCCGGCCGCCGCGCGACGTCGACTACTCCGCCCGGGTCAAATGTCGGGAGATCGACTGACGGCGCACTCCGCTCCCTAGAAGTGCAGGTGCGCCCTATCGATGGCGGCGGCGATGAGAGCGGCCCCGTTCTCCAGGTCGCGTAGCGAGAGGACCTCCACCGGCGAGTGGATGTAGCGCGTGGGGCAGCTGATGACGCTGCACGGGATGCCCGCCCTCGTGATGCTGATGACCGTCGCGTCGGTGTTGCCCCCATCGCCCACGAAGAGCTGGTAGGGGATGGTCTCCATGTCGGCCGACTCGCGCAGCCACCGGATGACCGGCCTGGGGGCGATGACGCCCCGGCCTGCCGCGTCCATGATGGTGATGCCCGGGCCCTTGCCCGTGCACACGTGGCACTCGTTCTTGGTGATCCCCGGGTGGTCGCCCGGGATGGTGACGTCTGTGGCGATGGCCACGTCCGGGTCGAGCCCGAACGCGCTGGTGCGCGCGCCCTTGAGGCCCACTTCCTCCTGCACGGTGCCCACGGCCATGACGGTCGCCTTCACGGTGCGGCCCTGCAGGCGCTGCAGCGCCGAGACCATCATCACCAGGCCGGCGCGGTTGTCGAACGCCTTGCCGGTGACGAAGTCGTTGGCCAGCTTGGTGAACTGGCGGTCCAGGGTGATGGGCGAACCGATCTCCACGCCCAGCTCCGTGGCGTTCTGCACGCTGTGAGCGCCGCAGTCGACGAACATCTCCTTGAGCTTGGGCATCTTCTTGCGCTCTTCGGCGTCCATGAGGTGGACGGGGCGGGCTCCGACGACTCCTGTCAGGACCTTGCCACCCTGCCCGTGGATGAGCACGCGTTGGCCCGAGGATGATGGGGTCGAAGAAGCCGCCGACCGAGACGAACTTGATGAAGCCCTCATCGTCGATGTGAGAGACGGCCAGCCCGATCTCGTCCATGTGGGCGGCCACCATGACCTTGGGGCCCTCGCCGCGGCGGATGCCGATGACGTTGCCCATCTTGTCGGTCTGGACCTCGTCCACCAGGGGCTCGAACTCCTTGCGCAGCAGCGCCGCCACGTCGTCCTCGTACCCCGACATGCCGTGGGCGTCCGAGAACATCTCCAGCAGCGCGCCGATGTCTTTCACTTGAAAGCTCCTTCCGAGACCTGCAGCGCGAGGGCGTCCATATCGAGGATAAGCCCGGACTGGGAATCGGCATAGTCGAAGCCTGACGATGCGAAGACGCCGGCGGCTGCCGCGGCGTCCCACTTCTGGGTGCCGTAGAGGATCTCGTTGACGGCGGTGAACACCGTCTGGGCGGCGAGGGCCGTGTTGACCCGCGCGCAGGTGGCGAGGTAGCCGGCCCGGTCGGAGCCGGCGGCAGCCGCGGCCTTCTTGACGAGGGCGGCGCCGGTCTCGGCGACGGTGGCCAGGTTGGCGATGTGGAACATCACATACTGCTGGCGGGTGGCCTTGGCCTTGTGGGCCTCTTCGATGGTCCGGTTGACCAGCCGCACCAGGCCGGCGAACTCGGCGGCCTTGAGGTCCGCGTGCTCGGCGGCGATGGCGTCCATCTGCGCGGCCATGCTCTCGTAGAACTCGTACTTGGACTGCACGGACGACCGCCAGCGGAAGGTGCTGATGATGAGCTGCTGGATCTCGCTGGTGCCCTCGTAGATGGTGGTGATCTTGACGTCGCGCTTGATCTTCTCGACGTCGTACTCGCGGATGTAGCCGTAGCCGCCCAGGGCCTGGATGGCCGCGTCGGCGCAGGCGTTGCCGGTCTCGGTGGCGAAGAGCTTGGCGATGGCGCCTTCCACCTGCAGGTCGGACTCACCGGAGTCGAGGCGCACCGCCACTTCCTCGATGTAGGCGCGGGCAGCTTCGAGCTTGGCCGCGTAGGGGAGCACCAGCTTGTGGGTGTAGCCCTGCTTCTCCATGAGCGGCGACCCGAACTGGATGCGCTCCTTGGCGTAGGGGATGACCTTCTGCAGGGCCGCCACGCCGCCGCCCAGGCCGAAGCAGGCCACCATGAGGCGCGTGTAGCCGAACACCTCGTTGGCCTGGATGAGGCCCTTGCCGGGCACGCCGCCCACCAGGTTCTCGACCGGCACGTAGCAGTTCTCGAAGGTCAGCGGCGCCGTGTTGGAGCTGCGGATGCCGTGCTTGTCCTCGGCTTTGCCGGGCGGTGAAGCCCGGGGTGCCCTTCTCCACGATGAAGAAGGTGGGGCCTTCCGGCGTGTCGGCGAGCACGGTGAGGAAGTCGGCGTAGCCGCCGTTGGAGATGAACTGCTTGCTGCCGTTGATGGTGTAACCGATGACGGCGCCGTCGTCGCCGGTGACCGGCGCGGCCGTGGTCTTGAAGCTCTGCAGGTTGCTGCCGGCCTCAGGCTCGGTGACCCCGTAGGCCACGATGGTGCCTTCTTCGGCCAGCTTGCCGAGCCACTTCTCTTTCTGCTCGTCGGTGGCGCCCACCAGGATGGGGTCGGTGCCCAGGTGGATGGCCAGGAAGCCGTCGCCACGCCCAGGCAGATCTTGGCCATCTCTTCGGAGACCGCCGCGATGTCGCGCGCGCCGCCGCCCATGCCGCCGAACTCCTCGGGGATGAAGAGAAGCTGCAGCCCGATCTTGGGGCCGAGCAGTTCGCGGATGGCCTCTTCCGGGAAGGTCTCGTCGGCGTCCCACTGCCGCAGTTTCTCAGGCGTCAGCATGCGCTGGCGTATCTGAGCGAGCAGATCGAGCACCATTTCACGTTCTTCGATGGGTAGTCCTGCCAGTGCCACGTGTACCCCCATAAGTATGTCTAACCTGTAGGCGGCGACAGTACCACATGGGCCCAGGCTTCTGCAGGGCCGACTGGGGTAGAATCAGAGGCAACCATGAGCGCTTCCACAGACCTTCCAGAACAGATCAAGCTCGCGCCGGACCTGCCCGGGGTCTACCTGTACCGCGGGGCGGCCGGCGACGTCATCTACGTGGGCAAGGCGCTGTCTCTGCGCAGGCGTCTGGCCAACTACCTGCCGGCGGCCATGGGCGCGGACGGCCCGCGGGTGGGCGCCAAAGAACGCGAGATGGTGAGCCGCGCGGCGAGCCTCGAGTGGATCGTCATCAGCAACGAGGTGGAGGCGCTGCTGCTGGAGCACAACCTCATCAAGCAGCACCGTCCGCCGTTCAACATCCGCCTGCGCGACGACAAGTCGTACCCCTACATCATGATCACCATGGAGGACGAGTGGCCCCGGGTGCTGTTCACGCGGCAGCCGCACCGCAAGGGCAACCTCTACTTCGGGCCGTACGCCAGCGCCGCCAAGGTGCGCGAGACCCTGGACGTGCTGGCCCGCGTGTTCCCCGTGCGCACCTGCCGCGGGCGCGAACCCGGGCGGCCGTCGGGCTCGCCGTGCCTGCAGTTCCACATCCACCGCTGCCCGGCTCCCTGCGTCGGCAGCGCCGAGAAGGCGGAATACCGGGCCGTCATCGACCAGGTGGTGGACTTCCTGAGCGGGCGCGAGACCAAGGTGGTCGGCTCGCCTGCGCAGGTCGATGCAGCAGGCCGCCAAGAGTCAGGATTTCGAGAGCGCCGCGGTGTTCCGCGACCGGTTGGAGGCGCTCACGCACGTGCTCGAACGGCAGCAGATCGAGTCGGGCACTCTGGGCTCGGCCGATATCGCCGGCCTGGCCGTGGACGAGTGGGGCGCCAACGTGCAGGTCTTCGTCACCCGGGACGGCAAGCTCGCCGACCGGCGCAGCTTCACCCTGGTCAACGTCGAGGGCGCCACCGAGGAGGAGATCTTCGAGCGGTTCGTGGCCGAGTACTACTCCACGTCGCCCACGGTGCCGACGGAGCTCATCGTGCCGCCGGGGGTGCACGAGGTGGAGGCGCTGGCCGCGTTCCTCGAGGGGCTGCGCGGCACCCGGGTGGAGGTGAGGCAGGCCGAGCGCGGCGACAAGCGCCGGCTGCAGGAGCTGGCCACCCAGAACGCCGCGCTGGCGCTGGCTCACGAGCGGCTGAAGGCCGACCGCAGCCGGGAGCGCCGCTACGGAGCGCTCACCTCTCTCGAGCAGGCGCTCGAGCTGCCGGCGCCGCCGGTGCGCATCGAGGGCTTCGACATCTCCAACCTCATGGGCGAGGACATCGTCGCGTCCATGGTGGTGTTCGAGGGCGGCGCCGCCAAGAAGAGCGACTACCGCAAGTTCTCGATGAAGACCACCGGCGGCCAGAACGACGTGGGGGCCATGCGCGAGGTGCTGCTGCGCCGGTTCATGCGGGCCAGGGAGGCCGTGGCCGGCGGCGACTACGACCCGTCGTTCGAGGCCATCCCCGACCTGGTGATGGTGGACGGAGGCAAGCCGCAACTGGGGGCGGCCGTGGCGGCGCTGGGCGAGCTCGGCCTGGAGGACGCCGTCAGTGTGGTGGCGCTGGCCAAGCAGAGAGGAGGAGCTGTTCGTGCCCTGGTCTTCGGGACCGCTTCCCGTGGGGCAGGACGACGTCGGCCTTCTGCTGCTGCGGCAGGTACGCGACGAGGCCCACCGCTTCGCTCTCGGGTACCATCGGACCAGGAGGATGGCGAAGACGACCATGTCCATCCTCGATCAGCTTCCGGGGATAGGGGAGAAGCGCAAGAAGGCGATCATCACGCATTTCGGGTCGCCGGAGCGGTTCATGGACGCGTCTCGGGAGGAGTTGGAAGCCGTGCCGGGTCTGCCGGGCAAGGTGGCAAGGGAGGTGTACGCGTATGTCCATAAGACAGGTTGACGACGCCTACGCGGCCTCGTACGAGACCGGCTGGGGCGAGGGCTGGGTGTACGTGCGTGGGGGCCGGCTCATAGGGGTGGATCTGCCCGGCGAGGCGGCCGGGCCCTGCACCGTGGCGCCCGAAGGGCCGGAGGCGGCGCCCGGCGCCGCCGACAGCGACGCGCTGGCCTACTGGGCGGCGCAGCTCGAAGCCTACTTCGCCGGGGAGCGGACCACGTGGGTGCCGGATGAGGTGCCGCTGGACCACCTGGCGGGCGGAGCGTTCGAGCAGGACGTCTACCGCGCCCTGATGTCCATCCCGCCGGGCGAGACCGTCAGCTACGGGGAACTGGCCGAGATCGCGGGCTATCCCCGGGCGGCCCGGGCGGTCGGCAACGCCATGGCGTGCAACCCCATCCCCGTGGTGGTGCCCTGCCACCGGGTCATCCGGTCGGACGGCACCATGGGCAGGTACGGCAACGACCCCACCTGGAAAGAGCGGCTGCTTGTCCACGAAGGGTGGACGCAGCCTGAGCCGCGGCACGGGCGTGAGGCCGGCGCGCGCGGGCGCCCGGCCGGAGGGAGCTGAGCATGGTCGACCGCCTGGCACAACTGCACATGACCGTCATCACCGGCATGTCCGGCGCGGGCAAGTCGGAGGCCGTGGCCACCTTCGAGGACATGGGCTACTTCTGCATCGACAACATGCCTCCGCAGATGCTGCCGCGGGTGGTGGAGCTGTTCGCCCTCGAGGGGAGCCGGGTGGACCGGGTCGCGCTGGTGTTCGACGTGCGCGCGGGCTTCTACTTCGAGCAGCTCGGCCAGGCGCTGGATCACCTCAGGGAGATCGGGCATCCCGTTCCGGCTCCTCTTCCTGGAGGCCTCCGACGAGGCGCTGGTGGCCCGCTACCAGCTGACCAGGCGGCCCCACCCGCTGTCGCGGGGGAGTCTGCACGAGGCCATCGTGCAGGAGCGGGAGGTCCTCGCACCGCTGCGCGCCCAGGCCGACGTGGTGGTCGACACCACCGGGCTGTCGCCCCGCGAACTGCGCCGGCGGCTGGAGGAGACCCTCCTGGCCGACCAGCTCAGCGACCAAGTGTTCGTGAGCCTCGAGTCGTTCGGATACAAGTACGGTCTGCCCGATGAGGCCGACGTGGTCCTGGACGCCCGTTTCCTGCCCAACCCGCACTGGGTGACGGAGCTGAGACCGTTCACCGGCCTGGATGCGGCGGTCAAGGACTATGTGTTGGGCCGGACCGAAGCGGGGAAGTTCCTGGACGAGGTCGTCGTCCTGTTGAAGTTGATCGCGCCCGGCTTCGTGAGCGAGCAGAAGCGGCGGGTGGTGCTGGCCATCGGCTGCACGGGCGGACGGCATCGTTCGGTGGCCCTCATCGAGGACCTCGCCAGGAGACTGCGGGGAGAACCGGCGTATGTCATCAGCGTCTCGCATCGCGACATCGAGCGGGAGGGGTAGGTTGGGCTCCGGCTTCACGCGCGCCTTCCGGGAGGAGCTGGCCCGGGTCGAGGAGAAGCAGTCGTGCTGCCGTCTGGCGGCCGTCGCCGGGCTGATGCATACGGCGGGAAGCTTCCTCATCCACGGAGGCTCCACCGAGGCCGAGCGCTACGAGATCCGCATCGGCACCACCGTCCAGGCCGGCGCCAAGCTGGCCTACTCGGTCTTCAAGGGATACGGCGCCGAAGGCGAGCTGGTCACCCGGCGCGAGCCGCGGTTCCAGCACCGGCTGGTGTACGAGGTGCACCTGCGGGGCACGCCGGCGGCGCTGCAGGCGCTCAACGAGATGGGCGTCCTCAGCGACTCGTTCGCAGCTTGAGCCGGGCATCTCGCGCCGGCTGCATCAAGAAGAGCTGCTGCCGCAGCGCCTTCCTGCGCGGCTGCCTCATCGGAGCAGGGTCGGCCAACTCGCCCGCAGCGGGAAGCCCACCTGGAGATCCTCACGCCGCACGAGACCTTCGCCTCCGACCTGGTCCGGCTGCTGAGCAACCTGGAGTTCCACCCCGGCATGCGGTACCGCCGGGGCAGCTACGTGGTCTATCTCAAAGGGCAGGGACGAGGTGGCCGGCCTGCTGGCGCTGGCCGGCGCCCACGAGGCCGCCCTCCAGGTGGAGGAACAGTCGGTCATGAGGGAGGTGCGCTCGCGCGCCAACCGCCTGGCCAACTGCGACTCCGCCAACCTCCGGCGCACGAGCGCCGCCGCCAGCGCAACAGCTGGACGCCATCGCCGCCCTGCAGCGAATCGGGCCGCCTGGAGCACCTCCCCGACGCGCTGCGCGACATGGCCGATCTGCGCCTGCAGTACCCCTACCTGAACCTCGCGGAACTGGCTGAGGCCGGGGGAGAGGGCCTCACCCGCTCGGCCGTCAACCACCGCCTGCGCCGCCTCGTGGAGGCGGCCGAACGGGAGGGACGGCAAAGGGGCTTATGCTAGTATGCCGAGGGGCCACCGGACGAGATAGCGCCCAGGAAACGACCGGGGACCAGCCTCCCCAGGAGGAGTGTTCGTCGATGAGCACCAAGATCGCCATCAATGGTTTCGGCCGCATCGGCCGCCTTGTTCCTCCGAGCTATCGCCAAGCGCGGAGCCGACCTCGAGGTGGTGGCGGTCAACGACCTCACCGACGCCGCCACCCTGGCCCATCTCCTCAAGTACGACAGCGTCCACGGCGTCTGGCCGGGCGAGATCGGTCACACCGAGGACAGCATCGTCTTCGAGGGCAAGACCATCAAGGTGCTCTCCGCCACCGACATCGCTCTGCTGCCCTGGCGGGAACTGGGGGTCGACGTGGTGCTGGAGTGCACCGGCCACTACACCGACCGCGCCGGCGCCGGCAAGCACCTCGACCAGGGAGCGCGCAAGGTCGTCATCAGCGCGCCGGCCAAGGACCCGGACATCACCGTGGTCATGGGCGTCAACGACGCCGACTACGACCCGTCGCGGCACCACATCATCTCCAACGCGTCGTGCACCACCAACTGCCTGGCGCCGGTCTGCAAGGTCCTCGTGGACTCCTTCGGCATCGAGCAGGGCTTCATGACCACCGTGCACGCCTACACCAACGACCAGCGCATCCTCGACCTGCCGCACAAGGACCTGCGGCGGGCCCGGGCGGCCGGCGCTCTCCGTCATCCCCACCTCCACCGGCGCGGCCCGGGCCATCGGCCTGGTGATCCCGGAGCTCAAGGGCAAGCTGGACGGCTATGCCCTGCGGGTCCCGGTGCCGGATGGCTCGGTGGTGGACCTCGGCGTCACGCTGGAGCGGGAGGCCACCGTGCGAGGAGATCAACGCCGCCGTGAAGGAGGCCGCGGCCGGGTCCGCTGGCCGGGATCCTGCGAGTACACCGAAGAACCGATCGTCGGGTCCGACGTCGTCGGCAATCCTCACTCCGCCGTCTTCGACGCCGCCCTCACCATGGTCATGGGGCGACAGGCCAAGCTCGTCATCTGGTACGACAACGAGTGGGGCTTCTCCAACCGGATGGTGGATCTGAGCAGCCGGCTTTTCTAGTCCTCGCCGGTCGAGGAGTCGTGTGAGTCTATTCGAAACGGAGTCCGATCATGAGGAAGAAGACGGTGCGGGACATCGACCTTGCCAACAAGCGGGTCCTCGTCCGAGTCGACTTCAACGTGCCCCTCAAGGATGGGCGCGTGACCGACGACAGCCGCATCAGAGCGGCGCTCCCCACCATCCAGTACCTGCGGGAGCAGAACTGCCGGGTCATCCTCATGTCGCATCTCGGCCGGCCCAAGGACGGTCCCGACCCCGCCTTCGTCCTCGATCCCGTGGCCACGCGCCTGGCGCAGCTCCTCGACGCATCCCGGTGCGTAAGCTCGACGAGCTGTCCGGTCCGGGGGTGGAAGCCGCCGTCTCCGCCATGCAGCCCGGGGACGTCATCCTGCTGGAGAACTCCCGCTTCGACCCGCGCGAGAAGAAGAACGACCCCGAACTCACCAAAGAGCTGGCCCGCCTGGGCGATGTGTTCGTCAACGACGCCTTCAGCGCCGCGCACCGCGCTCACGTCACCACCGCCGGCCTGGCGAGCGTGCTCCCGGCGGTGGCCGGCTTCTCCATGGAGAAGGAAGTCGACGCGCTCGAGGGTGCTCCTGGCCGAGCCCAAGCGGCCCTTCGTGGTGATCCTCGGCGGGGCCAAGGTCACCGACAAGATCAAGGTCATCGACCGCTTCCTCGACCTGGCCGACACGCTGCTCATCGGCGGAGCCATGAGCACCACCTTCCTCAAGGCGGCCGGCCATGACGTGGGCGCCAGCAAGGTGGACGACGAAGGCCTGGCCCTGGCCGCGGAGGCGCTGCGGAAGGCCGCCGACAGCCGGTGCGATCTGGTTCTGCCCGGCGACGTGCTCGTGGCCGACAGGTTCGAAGAAGGCGCGGAGACCCGGGTGGTCCGGTCTGACGCCATCCCCGACGGAGTGGATGGCGGTGGACATCGGCCCGGCGACCGCCGCCAACTACGGGGCGGTCATCGCCGAAGCGGGCACCGTCTTCTGGAACGGTCCCATGGGCGTGTTCGAGATGGCGCCGTTCGCGGCCGGCACCAAGGCCGTGGCCGAGGCCATCGCCGCCTGCCCGGGCGTGACCGTGGCCGGCGGGGGAGACTCTGTGGCCGCGCTCAACAAGTTCGGGCTGGCCGACAAGCTCGACCACGTCTCCATGGGAGGCGGGGCTTCGCTGGAGTTCATCGAAGGGGCCGAACTGCCCGGGTGTAGCCACCCTGGAAGACAAGTAGCCCGCCGTGGATACGAGTCGCACGGCCGGCCCCCGCGTCCCGCTCATCGCGGGCAACTGGAAGATGTTCAAGACCAGCGCTGAAGGCGCCGCCTTCATCACCGAGCTGGCCGCCCAGGTCGGGTGCCTGGACGGCCGGGAGATCGTGGTGGCCCCGCCCTTCACCGGCCTGGCCGACGCCGTGCGCGCGGCCGCCTCGACCACCATCAAGGTGGCGGCCCAGAACATGTTCTGGGAGGACGAGGGCGCGTACACCGGGGAGGTCTCGCCGGCCATGCTGGTCGACCTGGGGGTGTCGCACGTCATCATCGGCCACTCGGAGCGGCGCCAGCTGTTCGGGGAGACCGACGAGGGCGTGCAGACAGAAGGTCCACGCCGCGCTGCACCACGGGCTGCTGCCCATCATGTGCGTGGGCGAGACCGAGGCCGAGCGCGAAGCGGGGGAGACCGAAGAGGTGCTCGCCCGGCAGCTGGCTCAGGGGCTGGTGCTGCTGCAGACCGAGGACGCCGCCCGGATGGCCATCGCGTACGAGCCCATCTGGGCCATCGGCACCGGCAAGACGGCCACGCCCGAGATGGCCCAGGATGCCTGCGCGTTCATCCGCCGGAAGCTGGCCGACGGCGCCGGCGAGGCCGCCGCCCAAGCGGTGCGCATCCTCTACGGCGGCAGCGTGCGGCCCGACAACATCGACGAACTGATGGCTCAGCCCGACATCGACGGGGTCCTCGTGGGCGGGGCCAGCCTCAAGGTGGAGTCGTTCGCCCGCATCGCGGGATTCGTGGCCGGGTGAGCGCCGCGGAGACGCAGAGCGCCGCGCCGCGCCGCGCGGCCTTGGTGATCCTGGACGGCTGGGGCGCCGCGCCTCCCGGGCCGGGCAACGCCATCTCCCTTGCGAAGACCCCGGTCTGGGACGGTCTCGTGGCCGAGTACCCACACACGCTGCTCGACGCGAGCGGCGAGGCCGTGGGGCTGCCGCCGGGCATCATGGGCAACTCGGAGGTGGGCCACCTCACCATCGGCTCCGGACGGGTGATCTATCAAGACCTGTCCCGGATCAACCGGGCCATCGCCGACGGGTCGTTCTTCGACAACCCGGTCCTCAAGGGAGTCATGCAGCGCACGAAGGAGCGCGGCGGGTCGCTACACCTGATGGGCCTGCTCTCCGACGCGGGCGTGCATTCGGCCATGGCGCACATCAAGGCCATCGTGCAACTGGCGGGCCGGCAGGGGCTTGGACCGGGTCTTCATCCACGCCTACACCGACGGCCGCGACACGCCGCCCACGTCCGGCATCGAGTACGTGAACGAGCTGGAGGCGTTCCTGGCCGCCGAAGGTCGGGGCGCCATAGCCACCGTCTCCGGCCGCTACTACGCCATGGATCGCGACAAGCGCTGGGACCGGGTCAAGCTCGCCTACGACGCGCTCGTGCACGGGCAGGGTCTCACCGCGCCGGATGCGGCCACGGCCGTGCAGCAGTCGTACGACCGGGACGAGACCGACGAGTTCATCCTCCCGACCATCGTCGGGACCGATGCCGCTGCCCGGGCGGCATCGCGCATCGGTGCCGGCGACGGCGTGGTGTTCTTCAACTTCCGCCCCGACCGGGCCCGGGAGATGTGCGCCGCGCTCACCCAGGCGGACTTCTCCGCCTTCGACCGGGGCGCCGGCCCGCCGCTGGTGGACCTCGTGGGCATGACCGAGTACGACCCCAGACTGGGTCTCGGCGTGGCCTTCCCCAAGGAAGAACCCAAGCATGTGTTGGCGGAAGTCATCAGCGGGGCGGGACTCACCCAGCTCCACATCGCCGAGACGGAGAAGTACGCCCACGTCACCTTCTTCTTCAACGGGGGGCGGGAAGCCGCGTTCCCGGGGGAGAAGCGCTGCCTGGTGCCGTCGCCCAAAGACGTCAGCACCTACGACCAGAAGCCGGAGATGAGCGCCTACGGGGTGGTCGATGAGCTGGCGCGGATCATGGCCGACCGACCCGGTCGACTTCGTGGTGCTCAACTTCGCCAACCCCGACATGGTGGGTCACACCGGGGACATCGGGGCTACCATCGCGGCTCTCGAGCACGTGGACGCGTGCCTTGGGAGGGTGATCGACATCCTCACGTCTCGCGGCGCCAAGATCATGGTGACCTCCGACCACGGCAACGCGGAGGCGATGCTGCAGGCCGACGGCAGCCCCGACACGGCGCACAGCACCGACCAGGTGCCGCTCATCGTGCTGGACCAGCACGTGACGTTGCGCGAGGGGGCCGGCTTGGCGGACATCGCGCCTACAGTGCTGTGCTTCCTCGGTATCCCGGCCCCCGCGGAGATGACCGGTAGGCCACTTTGCTAAACTCGGCTTACCATTCTTGGCCGAATGAATATCCGGATTGCGTATACAATCTTGCCCAGCAGGTGGTAACCTGCTGTAAAATTTGGTTATTCAGTGGTCGGCCGGTGGCCGGTACGCACATTCGAGAGAGAGGAAAACGGTGATTTACGTCCTGGTAGCGCTCGACACCATCTTGGGGCTCGGCGTGTTGCTGCTCGTTTTCCTTCACTCCGGCAAAGACGCCGGTCTCGCAACGACGTTCGGTGGCTCCGGCGGCGCGTTCGGCGGCAGCGGCGTGGTCCAGAAGAACCTCGACCGCCTGACGGTGGCCTGTTCCGTGGGCTTCTTCATTATCTCTATCGCTCTCGCCTTCTTGGTCTGAGGGCTGACTGAGGGTACGCGCAACCTATCGGCAAGATCCGCAACTGGCGCGTTCGTCTGTGCCGGGGAGGTGGTGACCGCAGAGAAGTTGAGTGGCGTGGGGTGTTCTAGTCTTAGGAGGGAAGGGTATATGCACAAAAAGAGCCTTTGGTTTGTTCTGGCGCTTGTAGCCGTACTCGTGGCCGTCATGGGCCTCGTGGCGGCATGCGGCTCCGGCGACACCACAACGACGACTGCTGCCAACGCTACGACTACCACAGCCGCCCCGGCCGGTGAGACAACCACCACCGCCCCGGCTGAGACTACGACTACTGTCGCCGCCGGCGCGCCTCAGGGCGGTACGCTGGCTGTCTACATCGGTGACCCGTCGTACATCGACCCGAGCAACACCTTCGAGTCCGAAGGCATGCAGATCGTGCAGGCCGTGTTCGACAGCTTGACCTCGGTCGACTACAGGACCATGAAGGTCATCCCGGATGCCGCAGACTCGTGGGAAAGCAATGCGGACGCCTCGGTCTGGACCTTCCACCTCCATCCGGGGGCCACGTTCAGCAACGGCGCGCCCGTGACCGCAGCCGACTTCAAGTACGCGTTCGAGCGTATCGTCAACCCGGCCACCAAGTCGGAGATCGCCTACCACCTGTCGACGATCAAAGGCTATGACGAGATGCAGGCCGGTACGGCCACCGACCTTGCGGGCATCGTGGCCAAGGACGACCTGACCCTGGAGATCACGCTCTCCCAGTCGTTCGGGATCTTGCCGACCGTCTTGGCCCATCCGTCCTTCGCCCCGATCCTGAAGGCCGAAGTGGAGAAAGACCCGGTCGCTTGGGCTGCCATGCCCATCGGCAACGGCCCGTTCAAGATGGCTGAGCCTTGGGCTGCCGGCCAGTACGTGAAAGTCGTCAAGAACGACGCCTACTGGGGTACCAAGCCGAACATCGACGGCATCGAATACAGGATCTTCAAAGACGTCGAGACCGCCTTCCTGGAATTCAAAGCCGGCACCCTCGACTGGACCCAGATCCCGTCCGGGCAGTACAAAGCGACCGCCGATCAGTACGGCATCGCTGACGACGGCTACACCGGCAACCCCGGCAAACAGGTCCAGAACGGCGGCGAGCTCGCCATCTACTACCTGACCATCAACAACACCGATCCGGTGTTCAAGAACGCTGACCTTCGCAAAGCCGTCTCACTGGCCATGAACCGCCAGGCGCTGTGCGACACGGTCTACGAGGGCATCCGTAAGCCCGCGTCGAGCATCGTCCCGATCGGTCTTGAGGGCTACGAAGAGAACGCCTGGGCCGACAGCCACTACGACGTGGAAGCCGCCAAAGCCGCTCTGGCGAAGGCCGGCTATCCCGGCGGTGCGGGTCTGCCCACCATCAAACTGGCGTTCAACTCCGGCGCCGGCCATGAAGACGTCATGGCTCTCGTCCAGGCCGACCTCAAAGCCATCGGCATCAACGTCGAGTTCGATACCAGCGACGCCCCGACGTTCTGGAGCAAGCTGGGCGATGCCAAATACGAGATCGGCCGTTGCGGCTGGCTCATGGACTACCCGACCATCGACAACTTCCTCTACCCGCTCTTCAACAGCAAGTCGGGTGACAACTACTCCAAGTACAACAACCCGGCTGTTGATGCGGCTATCGACAAGGCTCGGGCCACCCCCGATGCCGACGCCCGCCTCAAGGAGTACCAGGCAGTCGTCAAGATGATCGGCGCCGACAACCCGGTCGTCCCGCTCGACACGTACGCCCACCACAACGTCGTGTCCGAACGGGTCAACAACCTGACCTATAGCGCCCACGGCCTGCTCGACTTCGTCAGCTGCTGGATCACGCAGTAGAACGTAGCGCAGAACCAGCACACTGAGGCTGAGCAGCCAAGTGAAGTCAGTGGTGGTGGATGCCCCTCGGGGCATCCACCACCCTCTCCACCTACGAAGGGTCGTGAGGGCTAACGCATGTTGACGTATATCGGACGCAGGATTCTGCAGATGATCCCGGTGTTCATCGGGGTGACCATACTGCTCTTCATCCTGCGCGCTCCAGGCGTTATCCCTGGCGACCCCGTTCGTATGATCACCGGAGAGCGGGCCATCACACAGGTCCTCTACGATCAGGTGGTCAAGGACAATGGGCTGGACAAGCCCATCTACGTTCAGTACTGGAGATACCTCTCGCATCTCGTCCAAGGGGACCTGGGCCAGTCGTATCAACTCAAGCGGCCTGTCGCCACGATCCTTTGGGAGAAGTTCCCCAACACGCTCAAGTTGGCCGGCCTAGCCGTTCTCATCGAGGCCATCCTGGGGGTGGGGGCCGGGATACTCTCGGCGGTCAAGCGATATTCGTTCTGGGACGTCCTGGTGACGCTCAGCACGTCGATTCTCGTCTCCATACCGGCATTCTGGTTAGGGATGGGATTACAGGTGCTGTTCGGCATCAAGTTCAAGGAGTGGGGATTACCCTATTTGCCTGTGTCAGGGATGACATCGGCGAGGTTCCCACAGTACATCCACATCATCTTGCCGGCGGTCACGTTGGCGGCCATCTCCACCGCGTACGCGGCGAGGATCACCCGGAGCCAGATGCTCGAAGTGCAGGGCATGGACTACATGCGGACAGCCTCCGCCAAGGGTCTCACCAACGCCCAGGTCATCTGGCGGCACGGCCTCAAGAACTCTCTCATCCCGGTGGTCACCTACCTCGGGCTTGACTTGGCGGCCATGGTGGGCGGCACCATCCTCACCGAGACGGTGTTCAACTGGCCGGGCGTCGGTCTCACCATCTTCCAGGCCATCAACCTGAGAGACTGGCCCATCGTCATGGGCGGGGTCATCATCATCGTGTTCATGGTCATGGTGATCAATCTGCTCGTGGACATCAGCTATGCATTCCTCGATCCGCGCATCCGGTACGGCCGGGTCGTCGCTTAAGGTGATGAGATGAAGTACCCGAGTGAAGAGATCGCCAGGGGCGTGAGTGATTCGGGCGCCGGCGGAGAAGTGGTGCTTTCCCCAGACGCCGGAGTCCCTCAGTTGGCTTCGCGTTCGCTGCGCGCCGACGCGTGGCGCAGACTGCGCAAGAACCGGCTGGCCATGGCCGGCCTGATCTGGGTCATCATCATCATAATCATCGCGCTGAGCGCGGACCTGTGGGTGCCACGCTACTTCGGCGATCCCGTCGCCATCGATTCCACCAAGGTGGCGGCGCTGTCTTTGAACGCGCCTTCTGCCGCTCACCCTTTCGGCACTGACAAACTGGGTCGCGACATCCTGTCCCGGGTGATCTACGGAGCCCGTGTGTCGATGATGATCGGTGTCGTGGCAGTGGGCATCGGAGTCCTGGTGGGCCTTATCCTGGGGGCCATCGCGGCCTACTGGGGTGGCTGGTGGGACAGCATCATCATGAGGATCGCGGATATCTTCTACTCCTTCCCGTACGTACTGTTCGCCATCGTCCTCATCGCCGTACTCGGCAAGGGGGTGCAGAACGTCTTCATTGCCATCGGCGTTCTCATGTGGCCGAGCATCGCCAGGGTGTTCCGGAGCTCCATCATGTCGGTCAAGTCCAACGAGTATGTGGATGCCGCCCGCTCTATGGGGGCGACCAGCCGGCGCATCATCATCCGGCACATCATGCCCAACTCCATCGCGCCCATCATCGTGCTCGCGACGATGAGCATCGGTGGAGCCATCCTCACGGAGGCCGCCCTGAGCTTCCTCGGCATGGGCGTCGTGCCGCCGGCGCCGTCTTGGGGCGGCATGTTATCCGAAGCCCGCACGTCGCTCTTCACTGCCCCGTGGCTCATGCTGTACCCGGGTCTGGCCATCATCACCACGGTGCTTGGGTTCGTCCTCCTGGGCGACGGCCTTCGCGACGCCCTCGACGTGAAACTTAAGGAGTAGTAGATCCTTGGCGCCTCTTCTTGAAGTAGACGATCTCCACATGCATTTCTTCACCCGCGACGGTGTCGTGAAAGCCGTCGACGGGGTCACGTTCGCCCTCGAACCGGGACAGACTCTGGGCGTGGTGGGTGAATCGGGCTCGGGCAAGTCCGTCACGGCCCTCTCCATCATGCGGCTCATCCCGGAACCGCCGGGCAAGGTCGTCAAGGGGGACATCCGCTTCCGCGGGCAGAGCATCCTTGCCATGAGCGACAAGGAACAGCGCAAGCTGCGCGGTAACCGTATCGCCATGATCTTCCAGGACCCCATGACGTCGCTGAACCCGGTCCAGCGGATCGGCAAGCAGATCGCCGAACCCCTCAGGCTTCACAAGGACATGTCGAGGAAGGACGCGTGGGCCGCCGCGGTGGACCTGCTCGACCGGGTGGGTATCCCGCAGGCGTCGGAGCGGGCCAAGAACTACCCGCACGAGTTCTCCGGCGGCATGCGCCAGCGGGCCATGGTCGCCATGGCTTTGGCCTGCGGCCCGGACGTCATCATCGCCGACGAGCCCACCACCGCCCTGGACGTCACCATCCAGGCGCAGATCCTGGAACTCATCCAGGAGGTGCAGGCCCGCAGCCAATCCGCGGTCATCATGATCACGCACGACCTGGGTGTGGTGGCCGACATGGCCGATAACGTCATCGTCATGTATGCGGGGCGCCCGGTGGAGTTCGGCACCGCCGATGATGTGTTCTATCACCCGCTGCATCCGTACACCTGGGGCCTGCTCGAGAGCCTGCCCCGCCACGATGTGGAAGAAAAGGGCCTGTTGCATCCCATCCACGGGGCGCCGCCGAGCCTCATCCACCTGCCATCGGGTTGCTCGTTCCGGCCTCGCTGCGCGCACGCCACCCCGCACTGCGCCGCCGTGGAGCCAGGACTCCTCGAGGTGAGGCCGGGCCACATGGCCGCGTGCCACTACTCCGACGACGAGGGCTGGATCGGCAGTTCGTGCACGGTCGTCTCGCGGAGGGCTTCGTAGATGGCGGCGCTGCTCAAGGTCGAGAACCTCAAGAAGCATTTCTATGTGGGCCAGGGTCTCGTCACGGCCAGGTTCGGCAAGACGGTCAAGGCCGTGGACGATGTCTCATTCGAAGTGGAGGAAGGGGAGACGCTGGGGCTGGTGGGCGAGTCGGGATGTGGCAAGTCCACGACCGGCCGCTGCATCAACCGGCTGCTCGAGCCCACCGCGGGATCCATCCATTTCGGAGAACAGGACGTTCGGAAGCTCGGAGCCAAGGCTCTGAAGCAGTACCGCAAGGATGTGGCCTTCATCTTCCAAGACCCGTACGCCTCGCTCAACCCGCGCATGACGTTCGGCGAGATCATGTCGGAGCCGCTGGCCATCCATGGGGTGGGAACGCACAAGGAGCGGCTGGAGCGCTGCAAAGAGATGCTCAAGACCGTGGGCCTCAGCCCCGAGCACATCAACCGCTACCCGCACGAGTTCTCCGGCGGCCAGCGGCAGCGGGTGGGGATCGCCCGGTCGCTCATGATGCGGCCCAAGATGATCATCTGCGACGAGCCCGTTTCGGCGCTCGACGTGTCCATCCAGGCGCAGATCATCAACCTGCTCGAAGAGCTCCAGAGTGAATTCAACCTCACGTACCTGTTCATCGCGCACGACCTGGCAGTCATCCGGCACATCTGCGACCGGGTGGCCGTGATGTATCTGGGCAAGATCGTCGAGCTGGGCGGGTGGCGCGAGGTGTACAACTCGCCGAACCACCCGTACACGCAGTCGCTGCTCAGCGCAGTTCCGGTTCCCGACCCCGAGAAGCAACGGTCCAGGAACCGCATCATCCTGCAGGGTGACGTCCCCAGCCCCATCGATCCGCCCACCGGCTGCCGGTTCCACACGCGGTGCCCCATCGCTCATTTCCCCATATGCGCCGAGCAGGAACCGCCTCTGAACGAGGTGGCGCCCGGACACCGCGCAGCGTGTCACTTCGCAGCCAACTGCCCCATCCCCGACGGGGTCGGAACGGGCGGCCCCTGCGGTCCGGATGACGGCCCGTTCGGCGTGACCCCGGTCGAGATCCCCTGCGACGACACCGACGAGGCGTAGAGGGCTATACTTTCCCCGCAGCCTGGGTAGCCGCGGCGATGCGTCTTTGGCGCGCCGCCGAGGAAAGTCCGGACACCACAGAGCAGGGTGCTGGATAACGTCCAGCGGGGGAGACCCCAGGGAAAGCGCAACAGAAATTACACAGCACGCCGGCTCGTCCGGCTGCAATGGTGAAATGGTGCGGTAAGAGCGCACCGGCGCCGTGGTGACACGGCGGCCAGGCAAGCCCCACCCGGTGCAAGGCCGAACAGGAGACGCTCGAGGGTTGCTCGCCCGAGTCTCCGGGTTGGCCGCATGAGCCGTCCGGCAACGGCCGGCCTAGATAGATGGTTACCCAAGAGGCTGCTGGGGCTTCGGCCCACAGCGGTTTCTGGACAGAATCCGGCTTACAGGGCTGCAACAGCGAGGCCTCTTCCTTCCCGGAAGGGGCCTTCGCCATTAGAATGAATGGTTGTATGCAGTCAGTCACTTGAGCGGATCGATGATGGCGCCGGTGCGCGCTGTCGAACAGGAGGCCACAGTGGAGCAGAAGCGAGTGGTCATCATGGGCGCCGCGGGGCGCGATTTCCACAACTTCAACGTGGTCTACCGCGACGACCCGCACACGCGGGTGGTGGCGTTCACGGCCACCCAGATCCCGGGGATCGATCGGCGGACGTATCCTCCGGAGTTGGCGGGGCGCTACTACCCCGAGGGCATCCCCATCGTCCCGGAGGCCGGGCTGGAAGACCTCATCCGGGAGCGCGCCATCGACGAGGTCATCTTCGCCTATAGCGATGTGTCCCACGAGCACGTGATGCACCAGGCGTCGCGGGTGTTGGCCGCCGGGGCGGATTTCGCCCTGCTGGGGCCGGACAGCACAGCCATCAGGTGCCATGTGCCGGTCATTTCCGTGTTGGCGGTGCGCACCGGCGCGGGCAAGAGTCCGGCGTCGCGGTTCCTGGCCGACCTTCTCATCAGCGAAGGCGTGAGGCCCGCGGTGATCCGCCACCCGATGCCCTACGGCGACCTGAACGCTCAGCGGGTGCAGCGCTTCGCCACCCTCGATGACTTGGACCGTCATGACGCCACCGTGGAGGAGCGTGAGGACTACGAACCCCACGTCCGCAAGGGCCTGGTTGTGTGGGCCGGGGTGGACTATCAGGACATCGTCGACGAGGTCGAGAAGGATGCGCCGCTGATCATCTGGGACGGGGGCAACAACGACTTCTCGTTCCTGCGCTCCGACTTGGAGATCGTCATCGTCGACCCGTTCCGCCCGGGGCACGAACTCGCCTACCATCCGGGCGAGGTCAACCTGCGGCGCGCGGACGTCGTGGTGATCAACAAGGTGAGCAGCGCCCCGCCCGAGCGGGGTCGAGCAGGTCGAGAAGAACGCGCGGGCTGCCAACCCGAAGGCTGTCGTGGTCTTCGCCGATTCGGTGGTCACCGCGGCGGAGGGCGAACGTATCAGGGGCAAGCGCGTGTTGGTGGTGGAGGACGGCCCGACGCTGACCCACGGCGGGATGTCGGTGGGGGCCGGGGTGGAGGCCGCGAAGCAGTACGGGGCGATGGAGTTGATCGACCCACGGCCGTACGCTCAGGGCCGCCTGGCCGAGACCTACAAGAGCTATCCGCACCTGGGGCCCATCCTGCCCGCGGTCGGCTACTACCCCGAGCAACTGCGCGATCTGGAGGCGACCATCAACGCCGTTCCCGCCGATATCGTCGTCAGCGCGACGCCGTTCTCCATAGGCCGGCTCATCAAGATCGACAAGCCCTTGGTCGAAGTTGGTTACGAATTGTCCGAGAGAGGGGAACCGAGGTTGTCGGACGTTGTGCGCCGGTTCCTGCGCGACAAAGGTATCACCCGCTAGAAGGAGGAGTGACCCATGGCTTTCACACTACCGGACCTTCCGTATGCAAAGGACGCTTTGGCTCCGCACCTGAGCCAGGAGACTCTCGAGTATCACCACGATAAGCACCACAACACCTATGTCACCAACCTCAACGGGCTGGTCGAGGGGACCGACAACGCCGGCAAGTCGCTGGAAGAGATCATCGTCGCCGCCGAGCAGGGCCCGCTGTTCAACAACGCCGCCCAGGTGTGGAACCACACCTTCTACTGGAACTGCATGAAGCCGGGCGGCGGCGGCGCGCCCGCGGGTGATCTGGCCAAGGCCATCGACAAGGCTTTCGGCTCGTTCGACGACTTCAAGAAAGAGATGTCGGCGGCGGCCGTGGGCCAGTTCGGCTCCGGGTGGGCCTGGCTGGTGGTGGAGAACGGCCAGCTCAAGGTGACCAAGACGAGCAACGCCGATCTGCCGCTGAAGCACGGCCAGGCCGCGCTGCTCACCATCGATGTGTGGGAGCACGCCTACTACATCGACTACCGCAACCTGCGGGCCAAATACGTGGAGACCTTCCTCGGCGCGCTGGTGGACTGGGACTTCGTGGCTGGGAACTTCGCCAAGGCCAAGTAAGGCCTGTCGATGCCGGTGGCGCGTGCCCTCGCGGGGCGCGCGGCGCTGAGTGAGCGCACCTGGTGGGGCGGCGCAGACGGCTTCTGCCGTCTGCGCCGCCCCTTCTATGTCCCCGGCCCTGGGTATCGGCGCGCGGCCGCCCTTTGATAGAATCCGGACTGCTTTGGGCCATCGGTGGGAGGCTGCGTAGTGCAGGAAGCGACCATGCGGGACAAGATGAGCGTTCGGACGATGCTCGTCCTCGTCCTTCCCACCTTGGGGTTCTCCACCGGCCTCTCGCTTGTCACCACCTACCTGCCCCTCATCCTCAAGGAATACACCGAGTCGGACACCCTCATCGGGGTGGCCATCGGGGGAGAAGGCATCTTCGCGGCCCTGCTGCCGCTGTGGGTGGGGGTCCTGAGCGACCGGATCTGGACGAAACGCTGGGGCCGCCGGCAGCCGTTCATGGTGTTCGCCGGCCCGTTCATGGCCGCGTCGCTCATCCTGGCGCCGTTCCAGCCTGGCTACCTGCCGATCGCCATCTCCACGTTCGCCTTCTTCGCGGCGTATCACTTCTACACGTCGCCCTACCAGTCGCTCATCGCCGACGTGACTCCGGCCAACAAGGCGGGCAAGGTCCAGGGCTATCAGGCGTTCATGCGGGGCGGGGGCATGTTCCTCGGCATGGTCGTCGCGGGCCTTCTCTACTACCGGTGGAAACCGTCGCCGTTCATACTGTGCGGCCTGCTCATCATGGTGCTCACGTACTTCACGGTGCGAAGGATCGAGGAGCCGGAGCCGGAGGTCGTCTACCGGCCTCCGCGCCAGAGTCTGCTGGGAGAACTCAAGACCATCTGGGCGTCCACGCGAAAGCACCCCGGCATCCAGCGCTTCATGGTGGCCAGCTTTCTGTGGGAGTCGACTCTCGCCGGGCTGCGTCCCTTCATCATGCTGTATTTCACCCGTGCTCTGGGAGCCACGGAGCAGCTGAGCGCGCTGCTGATGTTGCTTGTGGGGGTCACCTACATGGTGGCGGCCCTGGCCAGTGGTTATCTGGCGGACAAGTACGGGCGGATCCTGCTGATGCGAGTGGGTCTGGTGATCTTCTTCGGCGGATGCGTAGTCGGATTCTTCATGCGCGACATCAAGTGGGCGTTCATTTCCCTGCCCTTCTTCGGGCTGGGCGGTTCCATCGTCCTGACGTTGCCCTATGCCATCCTGATGAGGCTCATGCCCAAGGAGCATGTGGGCCAGTTCACCGGGATGTTCTCCATGATGCGCGGTCTCGCCAACATCGTGGCGCCCGTGCTGGCGGGGGCCGCCATCGACATCAGCAGAAACTTCATGAATCGCGGGTCTGAATACTCCGTCATCTGGCTGTACACCGCTCTGATGATCGTGATCTCGCTGTTCTTCTTCCGGAACACCGGCAAGGACGAGCTCATCTGACAGGACTCGCGGGGTCGTTCCTGAAGACAGCCTGAACGGGGAGCCGCATCCGGTTTCGATCGGACCGCATCCGGGCATACCGACAAAGAAGTTCTTGGGTATGCCACGCCGCTTCGCGCGGCGGACAAGGAGGCCGGCATGAGGCCTGGACCGGAAACTCAGCAGCGATCGACCATCGTCGAGCGGGCGATAGCGACCCCGAGTGTCGGCGACAAAAGAGTCACGGCGCTCGTTTCGCTGAGCGAGGAGCAGCGGCGGATCATCGAAGTCCTTCAGGCGCAGCAGCACGGCGTCACCGTCCGCCAACTCCAGACGAGGCTCGAGTGGCCCGGCGATCGGGTGCAGCAGTGGCTCGACAGCCTCTTGGAGCGCCAGGTGGTCGCCCGCCTCAACACCATCATCCCCAGCTACATCTACCGCTACGGAGGCGTGGACCTGGGCGCGGACTAGCCGTTAGCGGGAGTGGCCGCGGGGGGTTTGGTAGAATCCCCTGGTCATGACCGATGCGAACACTCAGATCCCCGACCGCAGAGCCGTAGGCGTCTTCGATTCCGGGGTGGGCGGCCTGACCGTGTTGCACGAGTGCCTGGTCAACCTGCCCCACGAGGACTTCATCTACCTGGGCGACACGGGTAACTTCCCCTACGGTCCCAAGTCCCTGGCCGAAGTCCGGCGTCTGGCGTTTGCCGCCGCCGCCCGGCTGGCCAGCGAAGAGGTGAAGCTCATCGTGGTCGCCTGCAACTCCGCCGCCGCGGCCGCGCTGCCTCAACTGCAGTCCTCTTTCGCCACTCCCATCGTGGGCGTGGTCATGCCCGGCGCCCGCGCTGCCGTGCAGGCCACCCGGGAGCGCAGGGTGGGCCTGCTCGCCACGGAGGCCACGGTGCGCTCCAACGCCTACCAGAACGCCCTGCACACGCTGGACGCCGGTCTCGAGGTGTTCGCCATCGCGGCGCCGCGGCTGGCTCCGCTCATCCAAGGAGGCGACGTCTTCTCCGAGGAGATCGAGGGGGCGGCGCGCGAAGCCGTGGCGCCGCTCAAGGCGGCGGGCGTGGACACGGTCATCCTGGGGTGCACCCATTACCCGCTCATCACGCCCATGCTCAGGCGCCTGCTGGGCCCGAACGTGGCCCTGATCAACTCGGCCGAGGAGACCGCGCGCGAGGTGGGGGAGATCCTGGCCCGCAAAGAGATCGACAACGACCGCTGCCGGGAAGGCGAATACCGCTTCCTCACCACGGGCGATGCTCAAGAATTCAGGGAAGTGGGAGCCCGCTTCCTACAGTTGCCCATACGAGAGGTGGAACAGACATGACGAACCCTGCCAGACCTGGTGGCCGCGCCCCGGGCGATCTGCGCCCGCTGAAGATCACTCCCGACTTCATCAAGACCGCCGACGGGTCGGTGCTGATGGAACTCGGAGGGACGCGCGTGCTGTGCTCCGCGCAGATCGTGCCCGGCGTGCCGGGCTGGCGGCGTGGGACCGGCGAGGGTTGGCTGACGGCCGAGTATTCCCTGCTGCCCAGTTCTACCCGCGAGCGCACTCCCCGCGAAGCGGTGCGGGGCAGGCAGGACGGGCGGACGGTGGAGATCCAGCGCTTCATCGGGCGGAGCCTGCGGGCAGTCACCGACATGAAGATCCTGGGCGAGCGCACCATCTACATCGATTGTGACGTCATCGAGGCCGACGGGGGCACCCGCTGCGTGAGCGTGGCCGGTGGCTATCTGGCGCTCCACCTCGCCTGCAAGCGCGCCATCGATGCGCGCACCATGAAGAGCCTGCCCTTGGTGGACTCGGTCGCGGCGGTCAGCGTGGGCGTGGTGGGCGGCCTGCCCGTCGTCGACCTCGAGTACGCGGAAGACAGCATCGCCGACGTGGACATGAACGTGGTCATGACCGGCAGCGGCAAGCTCATCGAGGTGCAGGCCACCGCCGAGGCCGATCCCTTCCAGCGGGACGTGCTCGACCAGTTGCTCGATCTGGCTGAGGCCGGCATCAACAAGATCAAGGACCACCAGTCCGCGGTCATCGCCCAGGCGTATTTCGCCACTCCCCTGAACGGGGACGCGGCCAGGTGAGCAAGGCCGCCATCCCGGTGGTGCTCGCGACCGGCAACGCGGGCAAGGTGCGCGAGTTCGACCGGCTCTTCGCCGGGGCCTTCGAGGTCCTGCCGTTGCCGCCGGGGGTCACGCTTCCCGAGGAGACCGGCGCCACCTTCGCCGAGAACGCCAGGCTCAAGGCGCAGACGGTGTTCGAGGAGCTGGGAGGCCGGCAGGCCGTCTTGGCCGACGACTCGGGCCTGCAGGTGACGGCTCTTGGCGGGCGGCCAGGCATCTATTCCGCCCGCTTCGCCGGCGAGAACGCGACAGACGCGCAGAACGTCGCGAAGCTTCTTGAGGAGCTGGACGGAGCCGCCGATCGCGGCGCCCAGTTCGCGTGCGCTCTCTGCTTGGCCCTGCCCACCTGCGCCGACGCGTCCACCGGGACGTTCGTCGAGGTGGAGGGCTTCACCCGCGGGTCCATCACCCTGGCGCCCCGGGGCCTGGACGGTTTCGGCTACGACCCGGTGTTCCAGCCCGATGGGTGGGCTCAGACGCTGGCCGAGGCGTCGCCCCAGGACAAGGACGCGGTCTCCCACAGAGGCGCCGCCGCGCGGGCCCTTCTCGACCGCCTCGCCCAGATCGCGGGGGTCTGAGGTGGAGCTCGAGGCGTTCTCGCAGCTGGTGGCGGAGGCTCTCGACTCCATGCCCGAGGAGTTCCTCGAGAGGATGTTCAACGTCGAGGTGCTCATCGAGGACTGGCCCACGCGCGACCAACTCGAAGAGGTGGGGCTCGACCCGCGCGACCCGAGTGCGCTTCTCGGGCTCTATCACGGGGTGCCGCTGACCAATCGGAGCAGCTTCTACGCCGCTCTGCCGGACACGATCACCATCTTCCAGCAGCCGATAGAGCGATACTGCGGCGAGGACGCCGATGAGATCCGGGAGCAGGTGCGTCACACGGTGATCCACGAGATCGCCCACTACTACGGCATCACCGACGAGCGGCTGGACGAACTGGGCTACGACTGAGGCCGCTGGCCGACGCCGCTGCGCAGCGGCGCGGCTCCTGGGCCGGCCCGGGACCTAGCGGGAGAGCCTCCGGGCGAGTTCGAGCACCAGGCGGCGGTCGACGGGGCGCATACGCCGGGCCAAGTGAGTGAGTTCCTTGGTCTCGGAGTCTTCTTCCGCGCAATCCTCGAGGGTGAGTTGCTCCGGTTGGAGGAACGGGTCCTCCTCGTCCAGTGCGGCGTGATAGAGGAGTTCCCTCGCAGGTACGCCCAGAGCCTCCGCGATGGCCTCGATGACATCGGTGGTGGGGTTCTTGCGGCCCTTCTCGATATCCCCGAGGTACGATTTGGAGACGCCGGACTCATCAGCCAGCGCTTGCAGGGTAAAACCGCGGTCGGAGCGGAGCTTCCGGACCGTGAGTCCGATGTAATCGGCCAGTCGCCTTTGCGTCACAGTCGGCACCATAGTTTCCAGTTTGCCGGGAGGCGGGAGGGACCGTCGTACGCTCGCAGTGTATGCGGGGGCATGCGAGAATGCAACTGCAACCGCGCAAGGAGCGACCTCATGGCCCATAACCTGCTCTATCTCGACCCCTGGTCGGGCATCTCCGGCGACATGACCCTGGCCGCGCTGCTGGACGCCGGCGGTCCCGACGCGGAGGCGGCGCTGCACCGGGCGGTGAGTTCCATGGGCCTAGCAGGGCGTCGAGGTGGACGTCAAGCACGAGACCGAGTGGGGCATCTCCTGCACCCGCATCGATGTGCGGATGGAGCAGGCTCCGCCACTTCGCCATCTGGAGAACATGCTGGATGTGATCGCCCGGACGGATGTGTCGGATGCGGTGAAGGCCCGCTCCGTGGCCGCCGTGACTCGGCTGGCAGAGGTGGAGGCGGGTGTCCATGGCTGTCCGGTGGACCACATCCACTTCCACGAGGTGGGCGCCGCGGACACGCTGGTGGACGTCGTCGGAGCCTTCGTACTCATCGAGGCGCTGGGCGTGGACAAGGTGTACGTCGGGACCATCCCCGTGGGGGGAGGCACCGTGGAGATCGCTCATGGGAGGATGGCGGTTCCGGCTCCGGCCACCGCGGCGCTCCTGGCAGGCTATGAGGCCGTCGGCGGTCCGGAGATGCGGGAACTCACCACGCCTACCGGCGCTCTCTTGGTGGGTCAGCTGGGCGCCATTCAAGGCCCGATGCCGGCCATGAGCGTAACGACGGTCGGTTACGGCGCCGGGACCATGAAGCTTGACGGCGGGCCGAACGTTCTGCGGGTGGTGCTGGGTAAGGCTTCAGAGAGCGGCGCCGCGCCGGCGCGCACGGCCGGCGATACGGTGGTCGAACTGCAGACCAACATCGACGACGTCTCAGCCGAGGTGATCGGCTACACGCTGAAGCGCCTGCGCGAAGCAGGCGCCCTGGACGCTTGGGCCGTCCCCGCGCAGATGAAGAAGGACCGCCCGGGTGTGGTGCTGCACGTCCTCTGCCCGCGGGAGCTCGAGGCCGCACTGGTCGACGTCCTGTTCGCCGAGACCGGCACCCTGGGTGTCCGGAGGGCCGAGTGCACCCGCTATGTGGCCGAGCGCGGGAACGTCACCGTCAACGTCGCCGGCCAGGACGTGGCCGTCAAGTGGGGCCGGTGGGCGGGCGCTCTGAGTCTGGCGCCTGAGTACGAGGAGGCCGCGCGCGCAGCCGCGGCCGCGGGGGTGCCGCTGAGGCAGGTCATGCACGACGCCACCGAGGCGGCGCGGCAACTGCTCGAACGGGGCGAGAAGGCGTGACGGACGGCGGGGACCGCGGCGCATCGAGAGCCGAAGGCCGGGCCGCCCGATCGGGTCCGGGTCCCAAGCCGGAGTGGCTCAAGAAGCGCTTGCCGGAGGCGGCGCCGCTCCGGAGCATGGAAGCCATGCTGCGCCAACGCGGACTGCACACCGTCTGCGAGAGCGCTCTCTGCCCCAACCTGGGCGAGTGCTTCGGCAAAGGCACCGCCACCTTTCTCATCATGGGCGACATCTGCACGCGGAACTGCGGGTTCTGCGGCGTCACCAGCGCGGTGCCGGGCGCCCTCGATCCGGAGGAGCCGGCGCAGGTGGCAGATGCGGTGGCCCGCTTGGGGCTGCGCCACGTGGTGATCACATCGGTCACCCGGGACGACCTTCCTGACGGAGGCTCCGGGCATTATGTGGCTACCATCCGCGCCGTCCGCGCGGCCGCCCCAGCCGCCACCATCGAGGTGCTTGTCCCCGACTTCGCCGGCGACCCGGCGCAGGTCGGGGCTGTCCTTGCCGAGAGGCCCGACGTCTTCAACCACAACCTGGAGACGGTGCCCCGGCTCTATGCCACGGTGCGGCCGCAGGCCATCTACGAGCGCTCGCTGGCCGTGCTGCGGCAGGCGGCGCAGACCGCCCCCGGTGTCGTCGTCAAGACCGGCATCATGGCCGGGTCTGGGGGAGACTCCGGAGGAAGTGCGGCAACTCTTGGCGGACGTCAGCGCTGCGGGCGTCGACGTGGTCACCATCGGGCAGTATCTGCGGCCATCTTCCTGCCACCTTCCGGTGGTGGAGTACGTCCATCCCGACCGGTTCGCCGAGTATGCGATCTGGGGAGAAGGGCTCGGCCTCCAGGTGCATTCGGCGCCGTTCGTGCGCAGCTCGTTCCACGCGGGGGAGAGCCTTGACCAGGTGAGACTCCGGGGTGAGCGGGCGCCTCGGTAAGGACGGGACCGGGTGGCCGGCCGGCCGGTCTCGCGCCTGGTCCAGGCAGCGGCAGCGGCGGGCGGTTTCGGGGCGGCAAGAAACGCTCGTTTTCGGTATTCTGTTCCCTACGCCACGCTTTTGTCTTTGGGGGGACAACGGGGGGAGCAGGGCGAACCAGATGTGTGGCTGGCCGTCGGAACCCACGGGTGGTGATGTGAGCGAACAAGCCTTAGAAGAACAGTTCCTAGAACTGCTTGAGCACTACAAGGGTGAGAGGGGGGCTTTGGTCCCCCTTTTGCAGGGTGCCCAGGCCATCTTCGGGTGGCTGCCCGAAGACGTGATGGCCCGGGTGGCCGAGGCGGCCGATGAGCCCCTCAGCAAGGCCCTTGGCGTGGCCACTTTCTACTCCCAGTTCCGGCTGAAGCCGCATGCCAAGAACACCATCCGGTGTTGCCACGGCACCGCGTGTCACGTGTCGGGCGCTCCGCTCATCACCCAAGAGGTCGAGCGCTACCTGGGCGTGCATCCTGGCGAGAACACGCCCGACATGCTGTTCACCCTTGAAGAGGTGCACTGCGTGGGCGCCTGCGGCATGGCGCCTGTGGTCATGATCAACGACCGGGCCCACGGCAAGCTCACGCCCGACAAGGCGGTGGCCGTGGTCAAGGAGTTCCGGGAAGCCGAATTGGCGGCGAACAGCAACGGTGATGGTCACGAGTGCGAAGTCTGCGCGTGCGCCGAGGCGGCCGCCAAGGCTGAGGAGGGCGCCGCATGAGCACGGCGGAGCGCATCCTCGTCAAACCCGCGCCCGGCAAGCCTCGCCTCACCGTACCCGAGGTCGACATCCGCATCTGTCTGGGCACCGGGGGCGTCGCGGCGGGCAGCCGCGAGGTCCTTCACGCCTTCGAAGAGAAGCTGGCGCAGACCAACGTCCTCGCGGTCATCCGCCCGCGGGAAGACGATTGCGCCGATGGCCGTTGCGCCTCGGTCACCGGCACCGGGTGCCAGGGCCTGTGCGCCATGGACCCGCTGGTAGAGATCCACATGGGCACGAACGGCTCGCGGTCCAAGGTCACCTACGGTCAGGTGACGCCGGCCATGGTGGACGAGATCATCGCCAAGCACATCCTGGGCGGAGAGCCCATCGAGAAGTGGATCGTCCGCACCGACGAGGGCCCCACCGAGTACGACGCGTTCTTCGAGCCTCAGGAGAAGCTGGTCCTGCGGCACGTGGGCATCATCGATCCGGAGGAGATCGAGGACTACCTGGAGGCCGACGGCTACCAGGCCCTCTACAAGGTCCTCTCCGAGCATGACTCCCGAGCAGGTACGGGAAGAGATCCTCGCTTCAGGGCTGCGCGGCCGCGGCGGCGCCGGTTTCCCCACCGGGCTCAAGTGGAAGTTCGCCGCCGCCAACAACCCGGAAGACGGGCAGAAGTACTTCATCTGCAACGGCGACGAGGGTGACCCGGGCGCGTTCATGGACTGCTCGGTGCTCGAGGGCGACCCGCATGCCGTGTTCGAGGGCATGGCCATCGGCGCCTACGCCATCGGCGCTTCCATCGGGTATCTGTACGTGCGGGCCGAGTATCCGCTGGCCATCCGCCGGCTCAAGATCGCCATGAAGGCCGCCGAGGAGAAGGGTCTCATCGGCGACAACATCATGGGCTCCGACTTCTCCTTCCACCTCAAGCTCAAGGAAGGGGCCGGGGCGTTCGTCTGCGGCGAAGAGACGGCGCTGATGCAGTCCATCGAGGGCGAGCGCGGCATGCCGAGGCTGCGGCCCCCGTTCCCGGCCGAGTCGGGCCTGTGGCACCGGCCCACCAACATCAACAACGTCGAGACCCTGGCCGTGGTCCCCTGGATCATCCTCAACGGGGCGGAGGCGTTCGCGTCCCGGGGCTACGAGAAGTCCAAGGGCACCAAGGTGTTCGCCCTGGCCGGCAAGATCAACCGCACCGGTTTGGCCGAAGTCCCCATGGGGATGTCTCTGCGGGACGTCATCTTCACCATCGGCGGCGGCATCAAGAAGGGCAAGAAGTTCAAGGCCGTGCAGATGGGCGGCCCGTCCGGTGGTTGCCTGCCCGAGTCGCTGCTCGATCTTCCCGTGGACTACGAGACCATCAACCAGACCGGCGCCATCGTGGGCTCCGGCGGTATGGTCGTCATCGACGAGGACAACTGCATCGTCGACACGGCCCGCTACTTCCTGAGCTTCACTCAGCAGGAGAGTTGCGGCAAGTGCCCGCCGTGCCGCATCGGCACCATGCGCATGCTGGAGATCCTCAACAGGATCTGCGAAGGCAAAGGGACGCTGGGCGACATCGAGTTCCTCAAGGACATCGCCGCCCAGGTGAAGATCGGCTCGCTGTGCGCTCTGGGCGGCACCGCTCCCAACCCCGTGCTCACCGCCCTGCAGTACTTCGAGGAAGAGTTCATCGAGCACGTCGTCGAGCACAAATGCCGCGCCGGCGCCTGCGCCGCCCTCACCACCTACCTCATCGACCCCGAGACCTGCACCGGCTGCCGGGCCTGTACCCGCGCCTGCCCGGTGGAGGCCATCTCTGGCGAACGTAAAGAAGTCCATGTCATCGATCAATCGCTGTGCATCAAGTGTGGTGCCTGCTTCGAGAAGTGTCGGTTCGACGCTGTGAGGAGGTCCTGATGTCCGCCGCTGGAATCAACGGTCAGGAAGCGATCACCCTGACCCTCAACGGCCGCGAGGTCCAAGCCCAGCCGGGACAGACCATCCTGGAAGTGGCCCGGGCCGAAGGCGTGGACATCCCCACGCTGTGCTACGACCAGCGCCTGGAAGCCTACGGCGCCTGCCGTATGTGCCTGGTGGAGGTCGAGGGCGCCCGCGGTCCCATGGCCGCCTGCGGCACCAAGGTCAACGCGGGCATGAAGGTGCAGACCCACACCCCGAAGATCGCCAAGCTGCGCAAGTTCGTCCTCGAACTGCTGCTCACCAACCACCCGCTGGACTGCCCGGTATGCGAGGCGGCCGGCGAGTGCAAGCTCCAGGACTACGCGTACGAGTACCTGGTGGACATGGTGCCGTGGGGCTGGCGTCCGCCGTCGCAGCAGGGCCCGGGCGACCATCCGAACGTGGCTCACTACGGCTCGCGCTGCATCCTGTGCGGCCGCTGCGTGCGCATCTGCCGGGAAGTCATGTCCATCGGTTGCTGGGGCTACCTCAACCGCGGTTACGACAGCGAAGTCGATACCCCGTACCGGCTGCCCCTCCAGGAAGTCGGTTGTGTGTCGTGCGGCCAGTGCGTGAGCACCTGCCCGGTGGGTTCCGTCGTGGGCCAGCGGACGCCGCAGGGGGCCCGCGCCTGGCAGACCACCGAGACGGTCACCACCTGCTCGTACTGCGCCGACGGCTGCAGCCTGCTGGTGCACTCGTTCCGCGACAAGGTGGTCAGGGTCTCGTCCGATGGAGGGCAAAGGCCTGAACGGGGCAACCTCTGCGTCAAGGGCCGTTTCGCGATCGGCTACGCCGAGGCCGCCGACCGGGTCACCGCCCCGAAGATCGCGGGAGCGGACGCTTCCTGGGATGACGCCCTCAAGGCCGTGGCCGACAAGATCGGCGCCATCCGCGCCGCGAACGGCGGACAGGCCGTGGCGGCCGTCGTGGGGACCAACGTCACCAACGAAGCCGCCTACCTGGCGCAGAAGCTGATGCGCACGGTCGTCGGCTCCAACAGCATCGACTCCATCGATCATGCGGACCTGGCTGCGGCCGAGAAGGCCCTGACCGCGGTCCTGGGCACCGATGCGGTCACCAACTCCCGCCTCGACCTGGAGGAAGCCGGCGCCATCCTGGTGCTGGGCGCCAACCTGAGCGACTCCGACCCGGTGCTCGCGCTGACCGTGGTCCAGGCGCTGCGCAAGAACAAGCCGGTCATCGTGGTCGATCCGCGGAGCACCGAACTGGCCGGCAAGGCCAAGTACCACGTGGCTCTCAAGCCGGGCGCCGACCTGGCCGTCCTTCGCGCCATGATGAAGCACATCCTGGACGTCAAACTCCAGGACGCCGCGTTCATCGCCGCCAACACTGAGGGCTTCGCCGCCCTCGAGAGCTCCCTGGCCGGTGTGGACATCGCCGCCGAAGCGGCCGTCGCCGGTGTGGACGCGGAAATGCTCAAAGCCGCCGCTGTCGACTTCGCCCAAGCGGGCGCTGCCGCGATCTTCGTCGGCCCCGGTCTGAGCCAGGGCGCGCAGGCCGTCGAGGCCATCGGCGCCGCCGCGGACCTCGCTCTGCTGACCGGCAACGTGGGCCGTCCCGGCGCCGGGCTCTACGCCGTGCGCGCGGGCGCCAACTCCCAGGGCCTCAAGGACATGGGCGTGCGTCCCGACGGTCTGCCCGTGGACGCCGCGAAGCTCGAGGCCGCATGGGGAGCCAACCTGGCGGCGCTGCCGGCGGGCGTGGCTCTGGCCGACTTGGTGCCGGCCATCGAAGCGGGCGCCATCAAAGCCCTGTACGTCATCGGAGCCGATCCGGCTCTGGCTCTTGCCGACGACGAGCGGACCAAGGCTGCTCTGGCCAAGCTCGAGTGCCTCGTGGTGCAGGACTCCTTCCCGACCGACACCGCCGCCGCGGCCGGCGTTGTGCTGGCCTCCGCGGTGGCGTTCGAGGATGAAGGCACCTTCACCAACGGCGAGCGGTTCGTCCAGCGCGTGCGCGCCGCGGCTCCCGCCGCCGGCGCCAGCCTGCCTGACTGGGCCATCGTCCAGAAGCTGGCCAACGCTCTCGGCGCCGACTGGGTCTACGCAGGCCCCGCCGACGTCATGCGCGAGATCTCCGAGCTCTACCCGGACTACCGCGGCATCTCGTACGCGAAGATCGATGACTCGCTGGTGCAGGTGCCCTGCGTCGCGGACGACTGCGACGGCACTCCCATCCTGCTGGCCGACGGCGCCAAGAAGTGCGCGTTCGTGGCTGTGCCCGCCGCGGCCGCCGGCCGCCGAGGGCGACTTCACCCTGCTGACCGGCTCGGTCAAGGAGCACCACGCCACCGGCGTGCGTACCCGGCGTTCGGCCGGCAGCACCGACCTGGTCCCGGAGGCCCGGCTGGAGATCAACCCCGCCGACGCCGCCAAGCTGGGTGTGGTGAGTGGTGACATGGTCCGCGCCGCGGCTGCCGCCGGCGGCGCCTTGGAAGTGGAAGCGGCCGTCACCGACCGCGTCCCGGCCGGCTGCGTGTTCCTGCCCACCTTCTCGGCCGCGGCTCCCGCCGCCCGGCTGCTGAAGACCGGCGGACATGCGAAGGTGACCGTGGCGAAGGTCTGACGCACCGCGGCGCCCGTCGGGGCGCCGCCGGTCTGCGGTCCGTGAAACCACACGGGGCGCGCCTCACGGCGCGCCCCGCTGTTTCGTCCGGCCATAAGCCGGGCAGGGCCCGGCGGCGTTCGAGGTCAGATCTTCCGCGTGGGCTTGCCGGCGGGCTTCTTGGCCTTCGCCTCGCGCGCCTTCTCCGTCAGCAGCGTCAGCCGGTCCACGACCCTGCGGTTGATGGTCCCCTCCGGGTACGACCCGTCGTCTCCGAGTTCGCCGGCCGGTATGCCGGTGAGGATGCCGATGCCCTCGTCGATGGTGGTCACGGGGATGATGTGGAACTTGCCCTTCTTGACCGCCTCGCGCACGTCGGGGCCGAGCATGAGGTTGGACACGTTGGCCTTGGGGATGAGCACGGTCTCGTCGCCTTTGAGGCCCAGAGCCTTGCAGACCGCGAAGAAGCCCTCGATCTTCTCGTTGACCCCTCCGATGGCCTGCACGATGCCGCGCTGGTTCACCGAGCCGGTGACCGCGAAGCGCTGCTGGATGGGCGCGCCGGAGAAGGAGGAGAGGAGGGCGTAGAGCTCGGTGGAGGAGGCGCTGTCGCCGTCGACCCCGCCGTAGGACTGCTCGAACACCAGTCGGGCGTTCAGCGACAGCGGCCGCTCCGAGGCGTACTTGGTGCCCAGGTACCCGGCCAGGATCAGCACGCCCTTGGAGTGGGAGGGGCCGCTCATCTCCACTTCTCGCTCGATGTCCACCAGCTCGCCGTCGCCCAGACGGTGGGTGGCGGTGATGCGGCTCGGCTGGCCGAACATGTAGTCCCCGATGGACGAGACAGACAGCCCGTTGATCTGTCCGACCACAGCGCCCTCGGTGTCCACCATGATGGTGCGGTCGGCGATCATCTCCCGGATGCGCTCCTCCACCCGGTTGGAGCGATAGGTGCGGTGGTCGATGGCCTGCTGCACGTGCTTGCCCCGCACCACCGGGCCGCCCTTGGAGTGCGACCTCTTGGCCCAGTAGGCCGCTTCTGTGAGCAGGTCGTGAACGTCCACGAAGCGGGTGGTCATCTTCCTCTGGTCTTCGACCAAACGGGACGTGTGCTCGATGACGCGGGCCACGGCGTCGGCGGAGAAGGGTGGCAACTTGTGCTCGCGGACCAGACGGGCCATGAAGCGGGCGTAGAGCTTCTCGGAGTCGGCGTCGCGGTCGACGGTGCTGTCGAAGTCCGCCTTGACCTTGAACAGCTCCTGGAAGTCGGGGTCCTGGTTGTAGAGCAGGTAATAGACGAAGGCCTCGCCGATGAGCACGATCTTGGCCTTGAAGGGGATCGGCTCGGGGTCGAGCGACGCCGTGGTGGCGAAGCCCAGCTGCTGGGCGATGTCCTCCATGCGGATCTCGCCGGTCTTGAGGGTCCGTTTGAGGCTGTCCCAGGAGTACGGCTTCATGAGAAGCTCGCGGGCGTCCAGCACGAGGAAGCCGCCGTTGGCTTTGTGGAGCGCCCCGCCCTTGATCATGGTGAAGTCCGTGAACAGAGCGCCGAACTGGGCCTGGTGCTCCACCTGGCCCACGAGGTTCTGCATGATGGGGTTGGTCTCGGTGACCACCGGAGCGCCCTTCTGCTCCGAGTTGTCCACGATCACGTTGATGCGGTATTTGAGGAAAGGCCCTTCGCCCTTCTGCGGCCTGGGGACCGGCATGCCCATGAACATCACGGGCGCCTCTTCATCGGACTTCTTGAAGTCCTCGGCGTTGTCGACCACGTCCTTCAGCACCGCCTGCAGGTACTCGGACATCTCGTTGTACCGGCACCACGTCTCGCAGGCCTCGTCGATGAGGTGCTGGGCGGCCGACCCGGCGACCTTCTGGTCGAGTTCCCGCAGCGCGTCGCGGCCCACGCGCTCGTCCTGGCGGACCAGGCGCATGATGCCCGCCATCTCCTCGTTGAGGGCCTCGAGTCCGTCGTCGATCTCGCTTCTGTTCCTCAGGCGGCAGGCCCTCGTAGGTCTCCCGGGACATGGGCTCGCCCGGCTGGTCGCCCTTGGGACCGAAGACCAGCCCCGATGGGGTCCGGACGATCATGAAGCCCTGGGAGTCGGCCTTCTTGTTGATGTCTTCGAGCTTGGCCTCCTGCTGCTCACCCACCTGCTGGGCGATGGCGCGGCGCTGCTTCTCGTACTCCTCGCCCTCGAACGCGTGGGTCATGGCCGCCTGAAGATCCTCGACGAGCTTCTCCATGTACTTCTTGAACTTCTGGGCCTCCCCGGCCGGGACGCGGATGGCGTTGGGGGCGTGGGGCTTGGCGAAGTTGTAGACGTAGATCCAGTCGTCGGGGGCCGGGAGGGAGGCCGCCTGCTTCTTCAGGAACTCGTAGACCGTGGTGGTCTTGCCGGTGCCCGACGGGCCCATGGCGAAGATGTTGTATCCCTCTCCATCGATACCCATGCCGAAGTCCACCGACGAGACGGCGCGATCCTGGCCGATGATGTCGGTGAGATCGGGAAGGGCGTCGGTGGTGTCGAAGGCGAGGGACTTGGGATCGCACGCGCGGTAGATCTCGTGGGTTCCCAGTTCTGCCGGCAGGTTGGCCATTGGATCCTCCGGTGGGTTCGGTAGTTGCCATGCAATGCGCGGGTCACGCTGCGCAAGTACCCGGAATAACCGCTAGGAAACCGACGAAAGGAGTGTCCGAGGGGGGACTTGAACCCCCATGAGTTATTCACTCACTAGGCCCTCAACCTAGCGCGTCTGCCTATTCCGCCACTCGGACAATACGGGCGAAAGCCGAGTGAGTATAAGCTGCCCGGGAGGGGGCGTCAACTCGAATCCGGCGCTACGAGGCTGTTGAAAAAGAAGCCCCGGCCACCGGAAGGCACTGGGCGGCGCGATAGTGTGTCCTCAGTCGCACACATAGCGCTGCTATGCGCGCTCCCTGCGTCCGTCTCTCGTGCATACCCATCGCCTTCCCGCGGCGAGGCGTCATTTCTCAACAGCCTGCTAGACGCCTTCTTGTGCCAGCCGTTTGGCCGGCGCCGGACCCCTCTCGTCGCGCTCGACGGGGACGACCTCTGTCTCGGGCCGGGGCCGGCACACCGACAGGAAGACTTCCACCAGCCGCTCGTCCAGGGTGACGCCGGCCATCGCCCTGAGTTCCAGTTCGGCTTCCTCCTGGGTCTTCGCGTGCCGGTAGGGCCGGAAGGACATCATGGCCGAATAGGTGTCGGCCACGGCCAGGATACGGCCCGTGAGCGGGATGCGCTCGCCTCTCAGGCCGTGCGGGTAGCCACTTCCGTCGATGTGCTCGTGGTGACTGCCAACGGCGGCGAGGACTTCGTCCAGTTCAGGCACGTCGCGGATGAGCGCCAGACCGATGTCCACATGGCGGCGCATGAGGTCCCTCTCCTGCTCGGTGAGGTGGCCGGGACGCATGAGAAGGCTCGCCGGGATACCGGTCTTGCCGACGTCGTGCAGCAACCCCGCAATGCGGATGGCGCGCAGGGTACGGTCGTCCAGGCCCAGAGCTTCGGCCATCCGGACCCCGATCGACGCCACTTCCTCCGAGTGCCTCCGGGTGTACTGATCCTTCTCCTGCAGCGCTGATATTAGGCTGTCGAGCATGCCGAAGCCGTATCCGCCCGGCCCCGTGACCGCAGGGGTGGCTCCCGCCGAAACGGACCGCCGTCCGTGCTCCTTCACGTCGTACAGGTTGGCGTCCGCGAAGGCGAGCAACTCGTTGATCTCGGTGGCGTGGCCCGGAAACGCCGCAACGCCCACGCTCAGAGAGACCGGCACATCGGTGCCGTCGGGGGCTACCCAGGTGATCGCGTTGGCGGCATCGAGCAACCGGCCTGCTTGGGCGATGGCGCCTTCCGTATCCGTGTTCGTGAGCACCATGAGTATCTCGTCGCCACCGAAACGGCCTGCCAGGTCGCCTTCCCTCGTGCGGGCCGTGATCTCCTTGCTCACCAATCTGAGGACGCTGTCGCCGGCGAGGTGGCCGTAGGTGTCGTTGAACAGCTTGAAGCCGTCGATGTCGATCATCAGCAGAGCCAGCTTCCCGGAGCGTTCACGGGCGTTCGCCAGTCGACGCTCCAGACCCTCGAAGACCGCGCGACGGCTCAGAAGCCCGGTGACGGGGTCTCGGTCGGCTTGTTCCCTCGCCACACCGTAGAGCTGGGCGATCTCGGTCTGGGTGGTCTCCAACTCAGCGAGAAGGTGGTTGATCTCCTGTCCCAAGGCCGCGAATTCCATGCCCTTGCTCGCCTCGATCCGGGCGCCGGCGACGCGGCCGCGTTTCGCCGCGAGAGCCTTGACCTGGCCCACCAACTTTCCGAGCGGCGCCAGGACCCATCCGGTGAGGGCTAGGTTGAGCGCCACGCCCAATCCACAGACGATGGCCAGTACGATCCACAGGTACCGCGTGACCGCCTGCTTGCCGTGCTCGTAGGTGACGCGCTGGGCCTGCACTTTCAGAAGCACCGCTGGGTGGCCGTAGATGTCGTCGATCCGTGCGAAACCCTCGATGAGATGGCCGTCCACCGGCACGACGGCGACCGTGGAAGCGTCCGCGAGCGTGGGGAGGGGTCTAAGCTCGCCAGGAGCCGAGCCGGATGCATCGAGCAGATGGGCCGAGATGTTCAACTGGGTCTGACTGCTGACGGCAGCTATGAGGGGTCCGTTCAGCAGTCTGGCCATGACCACGGCGCCGCGCGGCTCTCCTGTCTCGTTTGACAGGGTGATCGGGCGGGACGCCACAAGAAGCGTCCCCGCTTCAGTGCGCACCAGTCCGGAGAAGGCGTTGCCGGCCATCGCCGCCGACAGCAGCGGAAATTCAGGGCTCCACAGGGTATCCAGTGCAGAAGGGATGGCGCTCCGCGCGCCGCTCTCGAGGTCGAAGAGGCCGCCGTATGCGAGGGATCCGTCGGGGCGCACATAGGCGATCAGGTTCACCTTGAATGACGAGTAGATGTTGTCCGGAAGGTTGGAGTCGATGAACTCCTGATCGGGATGGAGCACGAAGTCGTAGGAGTCGTCCCAGGTGCCGTAGTCGAAGGCCCTGGCGTCCAATTCGTCCAACTCGCGGTCAATGGCGCCGCGCGCGACGGCTACGTCCCTCTTGATCTGGTCGGCCTCTATCTCCTCCATCTCGTGCAACAGGATGATGTGGGATATCCCGTAGATCAACCCGGCAGACACGACGAGCGCGACCAACACTGAGATGATGACTTTGAGTCTCAGGGTCATAGGTGTGCCATTTCTCCCCTCGAGGTCCCCTCGCGGCGCGGGGGATATCTACTGGAGTATCGGCGGACCAGGCCGCCAGCGTTAACTGGGAGGGCGGCGATGCCGGAGGGGGTCGAGGGGTTGAACGGGCCGAACATTTGTTCTATAGTGATGCCAACGAACGAATGTTCACCCTAGGAGCCTGAGATGGATGGACTACCGGAGCGCCGTCGGCTGATACTGCAGGTCATCGAGGACGCGGTCAGAGAGCAGGGGTATCCGCCCACGGTGCGGGAGATCGGGTCTGAAGGTCGGCTTGACGTCGCCTGCGTCGGTCCAAAGTCACCTGGCGGCACTCGAAGCAGAGGGCTACATCCGGAGGGGAGCCTCGAAGCGGCGGGCTCTCGAGCTCACCCGTTCGGCTCGGCCGGGCCGGCGGCCTGCGCTCCGCGGTGCCGCTTGTGGGGCGGGTGGCTGCCGGTGCGCCGCTCCTCGCGGAAGAGAACATCGAGGACACGCTCGACATCCCCGGGTTCCTGGGTGGCGACGAGTCCTGTTTCGCGCTTCGGGTCACCGGCACGTCCATGATCAACGCCGGCATCTTCGACGGAGACATCGTGGTGGTCAAGCGGCAGGAGACGGCCGAGGACGGGGATATCGTCGTGGCGGTCCTTACCGATGAGGCCACGCTCAAGCGCTTCTTCCGCGAAGAGGACCAGGTGAGGCTCCAGCCCGAGAACGATCTCATGGAACCCATCTACGCTCGCGATCCTCTTATCGCCGGCAAGGTCATCGCCGTCATGAGGAAGTTGTGATCGCTATGAGTGCTACTGCAAGGCAGTCCGGAGACACTGGCGGCCTTTCTGGCCCGTATCCGGCCCGGCGACCGTTGCGCGTGCTGCGGCGCCGGTCATGCAATCCACGGTGGGCGCAGGCCGTCGGCCTGTCCAGAATGCGGCTGCGAGATCTCCGAGGAAGACGGGTCCGACGCCGAGGAGCACCCGAGGCGGCTCAGTACGGCGGCCTAGTGCGATCGTTCTCCGCGCCGGCCCTTGCGGCTGCTGGGCGCGGATCGAAACAAATATGGCTCCCCGGGCAGGGCTCGAACCTGCAACACCCTGATTAACAGTCAGGTGCTCTACCATTGAGCTACCGAGGACCGCAGACCTCGCGTAGTATAGCAACAGAGAGGTCCTGTGCAATCTCAAAACCCGCCTGGAGGATGCTCCTCATGGAAGACACGGCGCGTCTGGAGAGCTTCAAGGCGTACGACGTCCGCGGCAAAGTGCCTGAGCAACTGAACGAAGAGATGGCCGAGCTGATCGGTAGGGCATACGCGGAACTCATCCATGCATCCCGGGTCGTCGTGGGCCATGACATCCGCCTCACAAGCCCTCAGATAACCGCCGCTCTGTGCCGCGGGCTGGTCGCGGCGGGGGTCGATGTGGTCGATATCGGGCTGGTGGGTACCGAGGAGGTGTACCACGCCACGTTCTCGCTTGGGGAGGACGGCGGCATCATGGTCACCGCCAGCCACAACCCGCGCGAATACAACGGCATGAAGTTCACCCGGGCCAAGGCCCGGCCCATCAGCTCCGACACGGGGCTGTTCGACATCGAGGAAAGGGTCCGCGTGGCCCTCAAGGGTGGGGCGCAACCCGCCGTGGCCGCGAAGCCTGGCTCGGTCGAGCGGAAGGACGTGCGGCCCGCGTTCATCCAGCATCTTCTCACCTATTTCGACCGGGACGCACTGCGGCCTCTCAAGGTCGTGGTGAACCCGGGGAACGGTGGGGCGGGGCCGGTCATCGATCTGCTGGAGCCGCATCTGCCTTTACAGTTCGTAAAGATGAACTACGAGCCGGACGGCACGTTCCCGCTGGGCGTCCCGAACCCGCTTCTGCCCGAGAATCGCGCCATGACGTCTCAAGCCGTGCTTGAGGCCGGCGCCGACCTGGGGATCGCGTGGGACGGCGACTTCGACCGCTGCTTCTTCTTCGATGAGAAGGGCGAGTTCGTCGACGGGTACTACCTCGTGGGCCTACTGGCGCAGCAAGCGCTCAAGCGGCATCCAGGAGCCAACATCATCCACGACCCGCGGCTGGTCTGGAACACCATCGAGGTCGTGGAGGCAGGCAGGCGGTACTCCGGTGGCGTGCAAGAGCGGCCACGCGTTCATCAAGGAGAAGATGCGCGAGGTGGATGCGGCCTACGGCGGGGAGATGTCGGCTCACCACTACTTCCGCGAGTTCTCCTACTGCGACTCGGGCATGATCCCGTGGCTCCAGGTGGTCGAGGCCATCAGCGAGGCCGGGCGGCCCTTCTCGGAGATGCTGGCGGAACGGATCGCGCTGTTCCCCATCAGCGGTGAGATCAATCTGACGCTGGCGAACCCTGCAGCGGCGCTGGAGGCCATCAGGGCGGGTTACGCGGCGTCCGCCCTGACCGTCGACGAGACCGACGGCTTGAGCATCGAGTATGAGCAGTGGCGGTTCAACGTCCGCACGTCCAACACCGAGCCCGTGGTGCGGCTGAACGTGGAGACCCGCGCCGACCAGGCGCTGCTCAAGGCGAAGACCGAGGAACTCATCGCGGTGCTGGAGTCCGCCAAGTGAGGATCGCTCTGGCGCAGGTCAACTCCACCGTAGGGGCGCTGGAAGCCAACACGGCGCTGGTCATCGAGAAGATGCGGGCCGCCGAGGCAGCCGGCGCGGACATCGTGGCGTTCCCGGAACTGGTCATCTCCGGCTATCCGCCGGAGGACCTGCTGCTGAAAGACCACTTCCTGAGTGGCTGCCGGGACGCGCTGCAACAGGTGGCAGCCGCAAACGAACGGGCCTGCGCGCTGGTAGGGGTGCCGCTCGCGCAAGGTGGTTCGGTCTACAACGCCGCGGCGGTGGTGCGCGGAGGCAGGATCGCCGGCGAGTACCACAAGATCTGTCTGCCCAACTACGCGGTCTTCGACGAGAAGCGCTACTTCACGCCCGGCGATCGTACCGGCATCGTTGACTTCGAAGGCGTGCACATCGGGCTGAACATCTGCGAGGACATCTGGGAGCCCTGCGGGCCGACTGTGGTCGCGGCCCGGGACGGCGACGCCCGGGTGGTCATCAACCTGTCCATGTCTCCCTACCACCTGGGCAAGGGCAGAGAGCGCGAGGCCATGCTCGCCAGCTCGGGCGCGGGACTCCGGCTGCTACGTGGTCTACGTCAACGGCGTGGGCGGCCAGGACGAGTTGGTGTTCGACGGCCAGAGCCTGGTGTTCGCGCCGGACGGGTCGTTGGTGGGCAGGGCGCGGCAGTTCGAAGAGCAGCTTCTCATCGTCGACTTGGACTTGGAGGCGCCGCGACCGGCTGTGGCGCCGGTACCCGGGCGCCGATGTGCGGGCAACTCCGCCTGGCAGCTGGACATCATCACTGTCGACCGGCCGCGGGGCGGGGGCGGCCCGGCGACACCCGCCGAGGGCGCAGGCGCCGCGCCGCGGGTTTCGAGCGCGGGCGCGCCGCCCATAGGCGCCGACGCGGTCCCGGTCTGCGACTGCCTGAGCGTGGAGGGCGAGGTCTATGACGCTCTGTGCCTGGGCGTGCGCGACTACGTGCGGAAGAACCGCTTCCAGCAGGTGGTCATGGGCATCAGCGGGGGCATCGACTCGGCGCTCACGGCCTGCATCGCCGCGGACGCCATCGGCAAGGAGACAGGTCAACGCGATATCCATGCCGTCGCGGTACTCCAGTACCGGCACCAAGACCGACGCGCGCGACACCGCGGAACGGCTGGGGGTCAACTTCAAGGAGATCCCCATCGAGACCGTCTACAAGGCCTATCTGGAGACCCTTGCGCCGCACCTCGGCGACGCCCCGCCCGGGGTCACCGAGCAGAACATCCAGGCCCGCATCCGCGGCAACATCCTGATGGCGCTCTCCAACAAGTTCGGCTACCTGGTGCTCACCACCGGCAACAAGAGCGAGATGGCCGTGGGCTACGCCACGCTCTACGGCGACATGGCCGGGGGGTTCTCCGCGCTCAAGGACGTTCCCAAGACGCTGGTGTACCGCCTGGCCGAGTACCGCAACTCGCTCGGACCGGGGGAGGGCCCCATCCCGCGGGCCACCATCGACCGGGCGCCGTCCGCCGAGCTGGCGCCCGACCAGACCGACCAGGACACGCTCCCGCCCTACGACCTGCTCGACCGCATCGTCGAGGCCTACGTGGTGAACGACGACAGCGTGGAGGAGATCGCGGCCACCGGCATCGACCTGCGCGAGGTCCAGCGGGTCGTGGCCATGATCGACGGCAACGAGTACAAGCGTCGCCAGGCCGCACCTGGGGTGCGCATCACCCCGAAGGCTTTCGGGAAAGACCGGCGGCTGCCCATCACCAACCGCTACCGGGGCTGATGGGCGCTCGCACGTATAATCCGGGCATATGAGCGACTACATCCACGATAGGACAAGCCCTGGGCGAGTCGGTGGGCCTGGTGGAGCTGCAAAGCGTCACCTTCCCGTCGCTGACCCTTGAATCGGGGCGGGTGCTGGAGCAGGTCACCATCGCCTACGAGATGTACGGCGCGCTGAACGCGGATCGGAGCAACGCGGTGCTCGTCCTGCACGCGCTGTCCGGAGACTCTCACGCCGCCGGCTACTACCCGGGCGACGACAAGCCGGGCTGGTGGGAGACCATGATCGGCCCCGGCAAGGGGTTCGACACCGAGAAGTCTCTGCCTGATCTGCTCCAACGTCATCGCGGGCTGCAAGGGAAGCAGCGGGCCGAGCAGCATCGATCCGGCCACCGGCAAGGAGTACGGGGTCACGTTCCCGTTCGTCACCGTGGGCGACATGGTCCGGGCGCAGAAGCTGCTGATCGATCACCTGGGGATATCCAAGCTGCTTGGCCGTCGCCGGCGGATCCATGGGCGGCATGCAGGCGCTGGAATGGGCCGTCTCCTATCCGGAGATGGTCTCCTCGGTCATCTCCATCGCGTCGGCGCCCCGGCATTCACCCATGCAGATCGCGTTCAACGAGGTCGGCCGCGAGGCCATCATGGCCGACCCCAACTGGAACCGCGGCGACTACTATCAGGGCGAATCGCCGGACAGCGGTCTGGCCGTGGCCCGCATGATCGGGCACATAACCTACCTGTCCGATGAAGCCATGCAGGAGAAGTTCGGCCGCCGCCTGCGAGAGCGGAAGTCCGCGGACCAGGTGCAGTTGTTCGAGGTGGAGAGCTACCTGCGCTACCAGGGCGAGGTGTTCACCCGGCGTTTCGACGCCAACACCTACCTCTACATCACCAAGGCTCTCGACTACTACGACCTCTCCGCGGGGCGCGGGGTGCTCGTGGAGGTGTTCCGGGAGTTGCCGCCCGACATGCGCTTCCTCATCATCGCGTTCAGCAGCGACTGGCTGTATCCGCCGTATCAGTCCAAGGAGATCGTGCACGCGCTCAAGGGCAACGGGCTCGACTGCACCTACCTGGAGATGAGCTCATCGCACGGCCACGACGCCTTCCTTCTCGAGAACAAAGATCTCACCCGGGTGGTGTGGCACTTCCTCGAGACGACGGCCCGCCAGAGGGGGGCGCAGCATGCCTAGCGGGGTGGCCCGCAACGCGCAAGGGGTCCGCTGGGACCATCTGTTCATCGTGGACGTCGTGCCGCCCGGCGCCCGGGTGCTCGACCTGGGCTGCGGCAAGGGCATCCTGCTCAAGATGCTCATCGACGCCAAGAAGGTGCGCGGCACCGGCATCGAGATGGTCGAGGACAAGGTGTACGACGCGGTGGCCAAGGGCGTCACCGTCTATCACGGCGACTTCGACGAGGGGCTCTCGTACTATCCGGACAACAGCTTCGACTACGTGGTCCTCAGCCAGACCCTCCAGGAAGCCCGGGAGACCGTGGCCGTACTGCACGAGGCCCTGCGCGTGGGGCGGTACGTGGTGGCCAGCTTCCCCAACTTCGGACACTGGAAGGCGCGGCTGCAACTGCTCATCACCGGACGGGCGCCCGTGACCAGCTCGCTGCCCTATCAGTGGTACAACACGCCGAACATCCACTCGCTCAGTATCAAGGACTTCCGCCGCTTCACGCGCGACCAGGGGATACGCATCGTCAGGCATTTCTACGTGGGCCCGAAGCGGCCGCTCCGGTTCTGGCCGAACCTGCGCTCGGCCTACGGGGTCTTCGTGCTGGAGAAAGTGCCGCCCGAACTGGCCGGCGCGCGCCGGGCCGTGGAGCTGCCCAGCGACGAGTGAGGTGTGCTCCTGCCGTCCGGCCTGCGGTAGAATGGTGAGCCATCCGGGGCCCATAGCTCAGTTGGTTAGAGCTGCCGACTCATAATCGGCCGGTCGCAGGTTCGAGTCCTGCTGGGCCCACTCGCAGGGCAAGATTCCTCTGCCGCGGGAACTCCAGACCGCTTTGCCAGTTGGTCCAAAGTCCACTGTTGCAGGCCCTTGACCTCGTGTAGCCTGGAATCGCGGACCTGCTCGCTGGCAGCTTACCTAGCTTCGCCGACGAGCAACGCCCCGGCCGACTGCTGCCAAGCTTGGTCGACCGGGGCGCTTTTTTTTCGTGATACGCTTTTTCCCCTGAAGGCTGCCCGATCCAGGGAGGGTCCGCGTGGTGAGTATCTCCGGCGCCGCGGCTCGCGACGACGTCTATGAGCTGATCGAACTGGCGTTCGCCAACAGGGCGGACTCGGCCAAGATCGCCCAGATAGCGGAGGCTCTCGAGGATTCCATCCCTCAGTTGGACCCGCGCCGTTTCCGCGGCGAGTTGGAGCACGTGCTCGTGGGGCCCGATCTGCCGCAGCTGGCGGCCGCGAAGGAGATGGCTCAGGCGGTGCTCGAGGGGCGGCCGCTTGCGCCGCGCCCGGGTTCACCAGCGAACGATCCCGACCGCGCCGGCCAGGGGTTCCTGGGCCGAGCCGCCGGACTGTTGCGCGGGCAGCCCCGCCGTTCGTCAGACCATTAGGAGGTCCTCTTGGCCAAGAAGAGATGCCCGAACTGCGGGAAGCGCGTCCCCGAGGACGAAGCCTGCTGCCCCCGGTGTGGCCATGCCATCCCCGTTTATGGCGACGAGCCTGTGGGCGAGATGGACATCCCATACAGCGAGGCGGACGACGTGGTCGACGATCCTGAGCTGCTCGCGCAGGTCGGCGAATGCCCACGGTGCGGGCGGCAGGTGCGGCAGGGATGGGACAGGTGTCTCTGGTGTGGCATCTCGCTGGGCGCCGAGATCTGGACTGCGGCGGAGCCCGAAGACGACGAGGACGAGTCCGACGACTCGAATGAGGACGGCATCTTCGACCTCGACCTCCTGGAGCAGGCGGAGGCGTACGTCAAGGGCCTGCCCGACGGCCTGCTTCCGGGGGGAGCGCGCCTGCGGATACGGACTGTCGGCCGGTCCGCCGAGGGGCGAGGCGACGACCTGCGACTCCCGGAGGACGGTGCTGACGACGAGATAGCTCCGGACGAGGATGCCGGGGAGGCCGAGGAACCGGAGCGCGAGGCCGGGGAATGCCCCACATGCGGGAGGCAGGCGCAGAAGGGATGGACGAAATGTCCCTGGTGCGGCACCGCTCTGGGGGCCGGATCCCTGGGATAGTGCCGTCGTGGACCCGGCCGTTCTGCCGCTTCGGGGTGCTACAGTTCCCGTAGAAAGCCCGGAAGAGCAAGGGGGACTGAAGTGACGGACATCATCAGCAGCGACAAGATCGCCATCCGGGAGACGGTGGAGAACTGGGTCGTCTACCGCGACGCGGGCATGTGGGAACGCTTCGCCACTGTCTGGCACGACGACGGCTGGATGACGGCCACCTGGTTCCAAGGCCCCTACCGGGATTTCATCGCCATCAGCAAGCAGTCGTTCGAGGCCGGGGTCAACATCCTGCACCAGTTGGGCGGCTGGACGTGCGACATCGTCGGTGACCGCGCCATCTCTCAGACCAAGATGACCATCCTTCAGCGCGGCGACATCGACGGGATGCCGGTGGACGTCATCTGCTGGGGCCGGTTCTACGATTTCTTTGAAAAACGGGACGGCCGCTGGGCCATAGTCCGCCGCCAACCCATCTACGAAAAAGACCGCCTGGACCCGGTGGATCCGTCCGCCGAGCTGTTCCTCGATCAAAGCCTTCTCGCGCGCTTCCCCGAGGGCTACCGGCACTTGGCGTACCTGCAGGCCCGCGTCGGTTTCGATGTGAAAGAGGCTCTGCCGGGAGTCAAGGGCGCGGCTGTTGAGAAGCTGTACGCTGAGGGTGAAGCGTGGCTGAGCGGCGCACCGACGCCCGGCGAGCCTCTGTGAGGCGACTGAAGTGCTGGTAGCGGACCTCGAAGCGGTTCTCGAGAAGCTCGCGCCGCGCGGGCTGGCGGAGCCCGGGGACAATGTCGGGCTGCTGGTCGGCGACCGGCAGGCGGAGGTCCGGCGGCTGCTCGTCACCCTGGAGTTGACCGACGCCGTGCTGGCGGAGGCTGTCGCCGGCGGTCACGACACCATCCTGACGCATCATCCGTTGCTGTTCTCTCCGCTGGGCGCCGTGCTCGAGTCGCGGCCACGGGAGCGCCTGGTGCGGGAGTTGGTCCGGCGGGGCATCGACCTGATCGCGGCTCACACCAACCTCGACAGTGCGGAGCAGGGCATCGCGGCCATCGCGGCGGAGGCTTTGGGGCTGCAGAGTGTGGCGCCGCTTCGCCGCAGTCCGGCCGGCTGGCTGAAGTTCGTGGGGTTCGTGCCCGCCGACGCGGCGGAGAAGGTGGCGTCGGCTGTTTTCGCGGCGGGCGCCGGGCGCATCGGCGAGTACGACGGCTGCGCGTTCGCGGCGGAGGGGAAGGGCTGGTTCACGCCCGGTCCCGACGCGCACCCCGCCGTCGGCAGGCTGAGCATCCCCGAGCGGGCTCCGGAGCTTCGTTGGGAGACGGTGGTGCCGCGCGGGCGTCTGGGCGCGGTCATCGAGGCGTACGTGGGCGCCCATCCCTATGAGGAGCCGGCGTTCGACGTGTATCCGGTGGAGGACGTGCTCACCCGCACCGGGCTGGGGCGGAGCGGCGCGCTTGCGGCCGCGACCACGGTGGCGGAACTGGCGGATCGGGTGGCGGAGGTCTTCGAACTCGACGAGTTGCACATGGTCGGGCGACGGCGACCGTCCGGTGAAGCGGGTGGCGGTGTTGCCGGGCAGCGGCCGGAGCATGATGGCCGACGCGGCCGGTCACGACGTGCTGATAACGGGCGACCTCGGCTACCACGACGCCGATCGGGCCGCGGAGATGGGTCTGGCCGTGATAGACGCTCCGCATGGTGAACTGGAATGGTGGTGCCTGCGCAGGTGGGTCCCGCTGCTGGAGGCCGCATTGGCCGGGAACGGGGTAGAGGTGGACACGAGCAAGACCTGGCGCTCGCCATGGAACAACGCGGCGGCCGGCCCGGCGCAGGGGCAGCTCTTCGACGTACCGGATGCGGCGCCGCCGCGCAAGCTGCGGCTGCGCGTCGACGGGGGCTCGCGGGGCAACCCGGGCCCAGGCGCCGTCGGCGTGGTGCTCGAAGACCTGGACGGCAACATCGTCGAGGAGTTCGGCCGCACCATCGGAGTGTGCACCAACAACGTGGCCGAGTACCGCGCCCTGCTGGCCGGCCTGGAGCTGGCGGCCACCATCGGGCGTGGACGAGCTGGAAGTGCTCGCCGATTCGGAGTTGCTCGTCAAGCAGGTGAGGGGCGAGTACAAGGTCAAGAGCGAGGGTCTCAAGCCTCTGCACGAGGAGGCGCGGCAGCGGCTGCGCGCCTTCAAACGGGTCGCCATCCGTCACGTCCCGAGGGCTCAGAACGCGGAAGCCGACAGAATGGTGAACAAAGCCCTAGACGAGGCCACCTCAACTGGTCTATAATCCCGGAGCCGCGAGGCACCGGGCGGATATAGCTCAGCTGGCTAGAGCGTCTGCTTGCCATGCAGAAGGTCGAGGGTTCGAATCCCTTTATCCGCTCCATGAACCCCGTGTGTTCCGGCGACGTGGCCGAGTGGCTTAGGCACGGGTCTGCAAAACCCGCTACACCGGTTCAACTCCGGTCGTCGCCTCTTCAAGCCCGTAGTATCGACTAGGGGTGGCCGTGAGTATCCTCGCCCGGGTCGGAACCCTTCTTCTGCTCATGGCGCTCGCCCTCGCGTCCGCCGCCTGTGGGGAAGCGGCGAAAAGCACCACTTCCACCGGCGATGCAGCGGTGGGCACCACCGTCACAAGCCCCGTCGCCTTCGGCACGACGACCGCCGTCACAACGCCAGAGACCGCCATCCCGCCCTCGGCCGTCGCCACGACCGGCGATCTCCCCACCACGACGACCTCCGATACGGCGCCTGCCGGCAGCCCCGGCCAGACGCAGGCCAAGAGCACTCGCGTCCACCAGGAGGCCCAGGTGGGCGACTGGAATGTCGTGGTCGTTTCGGTCACCTGGAACGCCGATACCGTGGTCGCCAACCACAGCGAGTTCAACGATCCTCCCGAGGATGGGCATCAGTACGTGCTGGTGAAGGTCCAAGCCACGCGGACCGGCGAAGGCTCCGCCTCGTTCATCACGGACGTCTACTGCACCTTCCTGGGAAGCGGCGGCGACGTCTTCGACGCGGTCCCGCAGGACATCCCCGACGCCATCAGAGAAGCGGAGGATGTCGAAACGGGCTCCACGCTCACCGGGTACATGGTTTTCCAGGTATCCTCAGACCAGGTGAACGGCGGGCAGTTGGTGATGGAAGCCGCCTCCTCATCTGACGGCTCCCAGGTGATCTTCGACCTTGGGTGACGGCGGCGCCAGGCGAGCCCCAGCCCCTCTACGATGAAAGGCCCATCGCTTTGACTAAGCCTTCGAATGGACCCTCGAGACCGGCGGCATCCGGGTCCGGCGCGTCATGGAACCGTAACTCCTGGGGTTGGCGCGTTCCTGCCGCCATCGCGGGGGCCTTTGTGATCCTCGGCATCGTGTGGGGCGTGATCGCCCTCACGGCGGACGAGAAGGTCGTCCCTCCCAAGACCTACGTCGACGCGGAGTACGGGTTCAGCTTCCAGTACCCGGGTGAATGGGATATCTCAAAGCGGGCCGGTTCGCTTGCCACCGGCGGGGCCAGCATCTCTGTGGTCGATCCCAAGGGCACCAAGATCAAGAAGGGCTCTGTCGACTCGGCGACCGTGGTGGCCGCCAGCGAAGGGACGAAGGCGCAGCCCGAGCCCAGCGACGCCGGGGTGGAGATCGCCCTGGCCGAGCTCAAGGCGCAGTTCCCCGACGCGGTGTTGGCGGAACGGCTGCATCGGGCGGTCGTGGGGGGCAAGGACGGCTGGTCCTGGACCTTCACCTACACCCAGACGAAAGTACCGGTGAGAGTGGCGTTCTACTGGCTGATAGACGGCAAGACCGCCTACGGGGTCAGCTTCAAGGCCTCACAGGACCATTGGGGGGCCAACGAAGCCATCTTCGGCGGGATACTGACGAGCTTCATGCTCTCCGCGAAGTGATCGCCCGCTGGGGAGTCACTCCTCGACGGGCCGCTTGAACGCGCAGAAGTAGGCGTTGGTGTAGCGGGTCGGTTCGTTGCCCGGGGCCGAACTGGGGATCCTCGCCTTGGCCTTGATCATCCCCGTGATCATGTCGTCCTCTTGGCCTCGGTTGGGGCCCCCGTGGACGAGCACGTTGGCGTCCTCGTCGATGAACACCGGCTGGATGCTCACCAGTTCCCAGCCGCGGCTGCCGATCTCGTTCAGCTTGGGGATCAGCGCCTGAGGTGCGGAGCGCGGTGGTTCCCATCCGGGCCACAATTCATTGAGGAACTCCCGGGTCTCGGGCTCGCGCGCCTTGGCGTAGTAGATGACCGTCCGATATTCCCACTTCATGCCGGGCTCCCTGAAGTCGATGCGTCTCCGGATACTCTACAGGCCCGTGGCACGCTCTTGCCAGCCGTGGGGACCGGCTGTAGAATGCTCCACCTGACGGGCGCTTAGCTCAGGGGGAGAGCGCTTCCTTGACACGGAAGAGGTCATAGGTTCAAATCCTATAGCGCCCACTCGTGAAGCCTCGGTCCTTTTTGGGCCGGGGCTTTTTCTGTGCGGGGGATTCAAACGCGTATATGATGGGCCTCGATAGGCGACGCCGACTTGAGGGAGCAACGGAGACCGGCTGTGGGTACCTGGGTGATGGTCTTGATCCTGGTGGGTCTCTTCCTCCTGGCCGGATTCCTCTCCGCCGGTCCACGGATCGCGCAGAGGCGATCCCGGTTGGACGCCTACCTGGGAGTCCGGGAGCCCGATCCAAGCGTGGCCAAGCCTGAAGGCCGGGAGAGCCGAGGCCGGCAGGGGCAGCCCAAGGTGTGGGTCGTACTTCTCACGGGGTTGGTGTTGTTCGGGATAGCCATCGCCGGACTGGGCTACCTGGTCTACCACTGGTTGGGGAACTGGTCTTGATGAGTACGAATCTGCCCGAGGAGTGGCACGCCGACGAGACGCGCAAGCGGAGGATCCCCTTCGTGGGGCCCCTCTTCTGGTATTTCGCCGTTCTGTGGGCGGTGCTTCTCATCCTGTTCTTCTGCGCGGTCTACCTGACCGTGCTGCTCGGCTGGGGTGGGGTGGGTGTCTGGCCCATCATCGCCATACTTGTCGCGAGCATCGTCTTCGCGAGCGCGGTGCCGGCGGGGTTGGGCTGGGCCATCAGGGCCCGCAGGAAGCGCCGCGCCGGGGAGCCGCCGGCGACGCCATAGTGCCGTTCCGTCCCGCGAGGCTGGTAGACTGATCGGTAGGATTCGGCCGGCCCGTTCGCGCCTTCGCGCGGGCCTCGTCACTGTGAGGGTCAATTGGACATTCTGCTGCCTGACGGATCGAAGATGGCTGTCGCCGATGGCGCTACGGCCGCCGATGTCGCGGCCGCCATCGGCTCGCGGCTCGCCAAAGCGGCTCTTGCCGCTCGCGTGGGAGACAAGGTCGTCGATCTGGCGACGCCGCTCACCGAAGGCGACCAGGTCAGCATCATCACCGCCACTTCGCCCGAGGGGCTCGATGTCATCCGCCACTCGGCGGCGCACGTGCTGGCCGAGGCGGCCACCCGGCTCTATCCCGGCACCAAGGTGGCCATCGGCCCGGCCATCAAGGACGGCTTCTACTACGACTTCGACTTCCCGCAGCCGGTGGGGGAGGACGACCTGCCCAAGCTGGTCGCCGAGATGCAGAAGCTCATCGCCTCCGGGGAGGGTTTCGAGCGCCGCGAGGTGACCAAGGAAGAGGCCGAGGCGCTGTTCGCCGGACGAGCCCTACAAGCTCGAACTCATCCGCGACCTGCCCGAGGACGCGGTCATCAGCACCTACCGGGTGGGTGGCTTCCTCGACCTGTGCCGGGGCCCGCACGTGCCCGACACCGCCAAGATCGGCGCGGTGGGCCTGCTGTCGGTGGCCGGCGCCTACTGGCGGGGCAAGAGCGACAACCCCATGCTCACCCGCATCTACGGCACCGCCTTCCCCAGCAAGAAGGAGCTCGACGAGTATCTCGCCCGCCTGGAGATGGCGCGCCAGCGCGACCACCGCAAGCTGGGCAAAGAACTCGGCCTGTTCAGCTTCCACGACGAGGGCCCGGGCTTCCCGTTCTTCCATCCCAAGGGCATGCGGGTCATCAACGCCCTGCTCGACTACTGGCGCCGGGAGCACGTCCTGGCCGGCTACGAGGAGACCAAGACGCCCATCATGCTCGAGCGCACCCTCTGGGAACGCTCCGGCCACTGGGACAACTACAAGGACAACATGTACTTCACCCAGATCGACGAGGTCGATTTCGCGGTGAAGCCCATGAACTGCCCGGGCGGCATCCTCATCTACAAGAGCGACCAGCACTCCTACCGCGACCTGCCCCTGCGCTACGCCGAACTGGGCCTGGTGCACCGGCACGAGATGTCCGGCGTGCTGAGCGGCCTCTTCCGCGTGCGGATGTTCACCCAGGACGACGCCCACATCTACTGCCTGCCCGAGCAGGTGGAGGACGAGGTGCTGGGAGTCATCGACCTCATCCGGCGGATGTACAAGACCTTCGGGTTCGACAAGGTGCACGTGGAGCTCTCCACCCGGCCGGACAAGTCCATCGGCAGCGACGAGATGTGGGCAGACCGCCGAGAGCGCCCTGGCCAAGGCTCTGGAGCGCGCCGAACTGCCCTACGTGCTCAACCCGGGTGACGGCGCCTTCTACGGTCCCAAGATCGACTTCCACATCGAGGACGTCATGGGCCGCACCTGGCAGTGCGCCACCTGCCAGCTCGACTTCGCCATGCCCGAGCGCCTCGACATCGACTACGTGGGCGAGGACAACCAGCGCCACCGCCCGGTGATGATCCACCGCACGGTCCTGGGGAGCATCGAGCGCTTCCTGGCCATCCTCATCGAGCACTACGGCGGCGCCCTGCCGGCCTGGCTCGCGCCGGTGCAGGCGAGCGTGGTCCCGGTGGCCGACCGCCACAACGACTACGCGAACCAGGTCAAGAGCGCCCTCGACCTGCGTCGGGCTGCGCGCCGAGGTCGACCTGCGTCCGGAGTCGGTCGGCAGGAAGATCCGCGACGGCGAGGTGGGCAAAGTGCCGTTCATGCTCGTGGTGGGCGACCGCGAAGTGGAGGAGGGCACCGTCACCGTGCGCACGCGCGGCAGCAAGGACACCCAGACGATGTCGCTCGAGCCGAAGCGGCGACGTTCCTGGCCGAGGCCTGCAGCCTGCCGGATTCCGCTGTCGTGACCGGCGCGCGCTCGTCGATCGAGCGGCTGCATCTTGAGCGCTGGGCCGATAGGCTATACTGCGGCCTTGCATAAAGAGGAAGCCACCCTTCCCACCTCGCGCCCAGTTGGGGTACGGAGGTCACACCATAGGAGCGGCGGCCGGCAGTGTGCCGGGCTGCTCGCATGGGAGAGCGGTGGCTACACCGCTTTTTTTGTCCCGTAAGGGTGGCGACGAACCGGTAGGTTCCGGGGAGGTGTAGGGCGACATAGCCGACATAGTTCGCATCAATGAGAAGATCCGCGCAGACGCGGTCCGTCTTATCGGACCGGACGGCGAGCAGGTGGGGATCGTGAGCGTCCCGGAGGCGCTCCAATACGCCGACAGACTGAACCTCGACCTGGTCGAAGTGGCCCCCATGGCCAACCCGCCGGTCTGCAAGGTGATGGACTACGGCAAGTACAGGTACGAGCAAGAGCAGAAGGCCAAAGAAGCGCGCAAGCGGCAGACGACGATCAGCATCAAGGAGATCAAGCTGCGGCCCAAGATCGACGACCACGACTTCGAGACGAAGAAGGGTCACGTCGAGCGTTTTCTGAAGCACGGCGACAAGGTCAAGCTGACCATCATGTTCCGCGGTAGGGAACTGGTCCATCCGCATCTCGGCGAGAGACTGCTCCGCAGGATGGCCGAGGAGCTGGTGGAGATCGGTGAGGTAGAGTCGGAACCCAATCTCGACGGCCGGAACATGGTGATGATGCTGGCCCCGAAGCGTAACGGATAAGGGAATTTGATATGGCGAAAGAACAAAACTCACAAGGGCACCAAGAAGCGGATGAAGCTCACGGGCACCGGCAAGATCATGCACCGCCGGGCGTTCGGCAGCCATCTGCTGACCAAGAAATCGGCCAACCGGAAGCGCAAGATCCGCAAAGCCCTCGTCGTGCAATCTCCAGACACCAGCCGGCTTCGGGCCCTTCTGGGCGAATAGAGGGAGACAGCTATGCCCAGAGTCAAGAGAAGCGTCAACGCTCAGAAGAAGCGCCGTAAGACTCTCGAGCAGGCCTCGGGTTACTGGGGACTGAAGAAGTCGTCGTACCGGCGGGCCAAAGAGCAGCTCATCAAGTCCGGCACCTACGCGTACCGCGACCGCCGTGCCCGCAAGCGCGAGTTCCGCCGTCTGTGGATCACGCGCATCAACGCCGGCGCGCGCTTGAACGGCCTGAGCTACAACCAGCTCATGCACGGTCTCAAAGTGGCTGCCATCGATGTGGACCGCAAGATCCTCGCCGACCTGGCCGTTCGCGAGCCCGAAGTGTTTGCCCAGATGGCCGCTCGGGCCAAGCAAGCCCTGGAAGCCGCCTAACAGCGGCTTCCCGGCCAAGCCGGGAGAGAAGGACAGTCCGGCCGGGCTAGGGACTGGAGCGCCGAGGCCCACCATGATCAGAGAGATCGCCGGACATCAGAACCACAGCGTCAAGCTGGCGCGCAAGCTCCAGAAGAAGAAGTTCCGCCGCGAACGCGGACTTCTGGTGGGAGAGGGGATGGACCTGCTCCTGGCCGCGGTGGCCGGGGGTGCGGACGTCCGCGAGATCCTCGTCCGCCGCGAACTATTATCAGAAGTACCGGACGGCCTGCGCGAGCAGGCCGCCGCGTTTTCTGGGCCGGCGAACCGGGCGCCAGTCGACGAGGATTCGGTCTCGTCCGGCGTGGACATCGGCGTCTGCAACCAGGAGACCCTGGACTTCGCCAGTTCCCTCGGCGGTTCGGCGGACGTCATCTTCATCTGCCTGCAGCCGCAGGGCCGGCTGGCGGATATCGACCTCGGCTCCGAGTTGGTGTTCTACCTCGACGGGGTCGGGGACCCGGGCAACGTGGGCACGCTGACGCGGAGCGCCGTGGCCTTCGGGCTGGGCGGAGTCATCTGCTCGCCGGGCACCGCGGACCCGTGGAGCCCCAAGGCTCTGAGAGCCGGCATGGGGGCTCAGTTCTCCCTGCCGGTGGTGACCGAGGTGGAAGCCGCCGATCTGCAGGGGCGGTTCGCGGCCATGGCGGCCAAGGGCCGGCCGGCCCCGAGGGTGCTGATAGCCGACTCGAACGCCGGGACGGATGTGCGCGAGATCGCCGAGGCCGTAGCGGCCGAGGGCGCGGCGCCCGGCGGCGTCAAGACCGCCTCCGGCATGGTGCTCGTGCTGGGCAGTGAACGCAGCGGCCCGGTGGCCCAGTGGGCCCAGGCGCAGCGCGTGACCATCCCGCAGCGCCGTTTCGACTCGCTCAACGTGGCCATGGCGGGCACCGTGCTGGCCTACGAGCTCAGCCGATTTATGGCGCGCCGGCCGGCGCACTGAACGGGTAAACACGCGCGGGCGTCCGACGGGACCGCCCGCTTGGAAGGAGGAGCCATAAGCAGTCAAGATCCGATCCTGGAGCAGGTCAGCCGTCCCGATCTGCGGGCGATCTACACGGAAGGCATGGCCGCCATCGCGGCTGCCGCCGATCTTGCTTCGGTCGAAGAAGTCAGGGTCCGTTTTCTCGGCCGCAAGGCCGATCTCACCACGCTGCTGCGCAGCATCCCCGAACTGCCGCTCGACCAGAGGCCCGAACTGGGCAAGTACGGCAACCTCATCCGCAAGACGCTGGAGACCGCGCTCGAGGAACGCCGCGTGATCGTGGAGGCCGAGGAACTGCTGCACGGCCTCGCGGGCGACCGCGTGGACGTCACCCTGCCGGGGTGGCCGTCGCCGCTGGGGCGCCTCCACCTGATCGCGCAGACGCAGCGGGAGATCGAGGACATCTTCATCGGCATGGGCTACGAGATCGCCGAGGGCCCGGAGGTCGAGACCGAGTACTACAACTTCGAAGCCCTCAACACCCCCGCCGACCATCCGGCCCGCTCGCTGCACGACACCTTCTTCGTCACGGACAGCGTCCTGCTGCGCACGCACACGTCGCCCATGCAGATCCGCACCATGGAGAAGCAGCAGCCGCCGGTGCACATCATCGTGCCGGGCAAGGCCTACCGCCGCGACTCCGACGCCACCCACACGCCCATGTTCCACCAGTGCGAAGGCCTGGTCGTGGACGAGGGCGTCACTCTGGCCGACCTCAAGGGCACGCTCGAGACCTTCGTGCGCGCCATGTTCGGCGCCGACCGCAAGGTCCGCCTGCGCCCGCACTTCTTCCCGTTCACCGAGCCGTCGGTGGAAGTGGACGTGTCCTGCATCATGTGTGACGGCGCCGGCTGCCGCATCTGCAAGAGGAGCGGTTGGCTGGAGATCCTGGGGGCCGGCATGGTGGATCCGAACGTCTTCGGATTCGTCGGACTACGACCCCGAGGTGTACACCGGCTTCGCCTTCGGCATGGGCATCGAACGGATCGCCATGCTCAAGCACGGGGTCAACGACCTTCGCCTGTTCTTCGAGAACGACCTGCGCTTCCTGCGCCAGTTCTGATAGGGATCACACATGAAAGCACCCATATCCTGGCTCAAAGAGTACGTGTCCATCGATTCGTCGGTGGACGACCTGGCATCGGTACTGGCCCTCACCGGTACTGAGGTGGAACGAGTGGCCGAGGCGGGCATCGCCGGCGGCGACAACCTGCAGTACTTCGTGGTCGGCAAGACCCTGGAGTGCAAGCGCCATCCCGACTCAGACCACCTGTCGGTGTGCCTGGTGGACGTGGGGGAAGAGTCCCCGCGGACCATCGTGTGCGGCGCTCCCAACGTGGCGGCCGGCCAGACCGTCGCCGTGGTCCTGCCGGGCGGCGTCATGCCCGACGGCACCCGCATCAAGGAAGCCAAGCTGCGCGGGGTCGGCTCCTCGGGAATGATCATGTCGGAGGCGGAGATCGGCCTGGCGGCCAAGAGCCCCGGCACCATGGTGCTGCCCGGCGAGTGGGTGGCGGGCACGCCGCTCGTGCGACTACTTCCCCATCTCCGACCCGGTGCTGGAGGTGGAAGTCACGCCCAACCGGCCCGACTGCCTGTCCGTGCGCGGCATGGCTCGCGAGATCGCCGCCATCACGGCGGCGCCGTTCACGGAGGAAGCCAGCTTCGCCTTCCCGGTGGGCGCTCGCCCGGTCGACCAGGACATCGCCATTGAAGTCCGCGACCCCGACCTGTGCCCGCGCTACGCCGCCCGGGTGATCCGCGGCGTCAAAGTCGGCGAATCCCCGCTGTGGCTGAAGGCCCAGCTTGCTCACGCCGGCATGCGTCCCATCAGCAACGTGGTGGACGTCACCAACTACGTCTTGTGGGCGCTGGGCCAGCCGCTGCACGCCTTCGACCTGCATACCATCGCCGGCGGGCAGATCATCGTGCGCCGCGCCAAACCGGGGGAGACCATCGTCACCCTGGACGGCGAGCATCGCGATCTGACCCCGGACATGCTGGTGATCGCCGACGCCGAGCGCGCGTCGGTCATCGCGGGCATCATGGGCGGCCTGGAGAGCGAGATCACCGACGCCACCACCGACATCATGCTGGAAGGCGCCAACTTCTCCGGCCCGTCCATCATGCGCACGTCCGGCGCTCTGGGGCTCCGCTCGGAGGCCTCCACCCGCTACGAGAAGGGCCTGGATCCCGAGATGATCCCGCTCGCCCTGGACATGGCCTGCAAGATGTTCGTGGAGCTCTGCGGGGGAGAGGTGTCCGTGGGGACGGTGGATGTCCGTGTGGCGCCTCAGCCACAGACCGTGCTGAAGCTGCGCCCCGAGCGGATCGCCGCGGTGATGGGCACGGATGTGCCTGCAGCCGCGGTCACGGATATCCTGACGCGGCTCGGCTGCGCGGTGACAGCCGCGGGCCCCGACCTCTCCGTCGCGGTGCCGACGTTCCGCGCCGACCTCACCCGGGAGATCGACCTCATCGAGGAGGTCGCCCGAGTCCACGGCCTGGACCGGATCCCGTCGACGCTGCCTCCGCGCCGCGTGGGGCGAGGCGGCCTCAACCGAGCTCAGACCGTACGGCGGCTTGTCGAAGACGTGCTGGCCGGCTCCGGGCTGAACCAGGTGATCAACTACACCTTCGGGGACGAGAAGTGGCCCGGCCTGCTCCAGTTGGCCGCCGACGACTCCCGCCGCCACATGGTGGCCATCAGCAACCCGCTCAGCCTCGACCAGGCGTTCATGCGCACCATGCTGCTTCCCGGTCTTCTGGAGACGGCGCGGCGCAATGCGTCGGTCCGCGAGGAGCGGGTCCACGTGTTCGAGGTCGGCAAGGTGTTCCTGCCGTCGACGAGGCAACTGCCCGATGAGCCCACACGCATCGGCATCCTCGTGGCAGGCAAGTGGGATGAGGAGTCCTGGCTTCGCAGCGGAGCCTCGGTGGACTACTACCTGGCCAAGGGCCTCGTGGAACGCCTCGCCGGCGCCCTGCACGTGCCTCTGACGTTCGACCGCCCAGACGCCGACGGCGGACGAGGCGAGCCCTATCTGCACCCCGGTAAGAGCGCTGTGGTCAGCACCGGTGACGGCACTGTGGCGGGTTGGGTCGGAGAGGTGCATCCCCTGGTGGCGCAGGCCTACGATCTCAAGGGTACCGTGGTGGCCGCCGAGGTGGATCTCGGAGTGCTCATCCAGGCGTCCGCGGAGGTGCTGATGTTCCGCGACCTGCTGGCCTTCCCGGCCGTGGAGCAGGACCTCGCGCTTCTGCTGGATGCAGCCATCCCGTCATCGGCCGTCATCGAATGCCTGCGCAAGGCGGGCGGCAAGCTCCTTGAGGACATCCGCGTGTTCGACCTCTACGAAGGGGCGCAGGTGGGTGAAGGCAAGAAGAGCCTGGCGCTCCGCATGAGTTTCCGGGCACCGGACCGTACGCTGAACGAGGACGAGATCAACAAGCTCCGGGGGCAGATGGTGGTCAAGATCCGCGCGGAACTGGGGGCGGAGCTGAGGGGATAGCCTATTCACGGTCTTGCATGAGTTTGCATGGCGGTGTATAATCTCGCACTCGTGAGATAACGCGCGAAAGGTACGAGTGTGATCACTGCGAGCATCGTAGGTGCGACCGGGTATACCGGGGCGGTCCTGACAGACATCCTGGCGGAACATCCCGAGGTCCGGCTCGGGTCCCTGACGTCCAAGTCGTACATCGGCAAGCGAGTGGACAGTGTCTTTCCGCACCTGCGAGTGGACGGCGCCTATGAGGAGTATTCGGCGGAGACCGCCGGCGCGGCCGATGTGGCCTTCGTGTGCTACCCGCACGCGGAAGCCTACGCCGTCGTCGCCGGGCTTGTGGACAAGGGCTGCCGGGTCGTGGACCTCAGCGCCGACTATCGGCTGAAGGATCCCGCGGGCTACGAGACGTGGTACGGGTTCACCCATCCCCGGACCGACCTTGTGGCGGAGGCGGTCTTCGGGCTGCCTGAGGTATACCGGGAGCAGATCGCCAAGGCGCGCATCGTCGCGAACCCGGGCTGCTATCCCACCAGCATGCTTCTGGGCCTGCTGCCTGTGGTCGATGAGATCGGCGACGGCGGCGTCATCGTGGACTCCAAGTCCGGGGTGTCGGGCGCGGGGCGGACGCCCTCGGACAAGACCCATTTCTGCGCCGTGGACGACAACTTCAAAGCCTACGGCGAGGTCGGCCACCGGCATACCGCCGAGATGATGCAGGAACTGGCCGCGGCGGCCGGCAGGGCGCTGCCGGTGTCGTTCACGCCGCATCTTCTGCCTGTCGACAGGGGCATCTTCAGCACCATCTATCTGAAGCCCAAGGGCGGCATGAAGGGAAGCGCCGCCTGGACCGAGATGTATCGCGACTACTACGCGGGGGAGACCTTCGTGGAAGTGGTGGATGCGGTCCCGAGCCTGGCAGAGGTGCAGTACACGAACTTCTGCCGCATCGCGGTGAAAGAGGATACCGCCGCCGGTCTGGTGAAAGTGTTCAGCGTGATAGACAACCTGGTCAAGGGCGCGTCTGGGCAGGCCGTGCAGAACATGAACGTGATGTTCGGGTTCGCTGAGGACGCGGGTCTGAGGAGGAAGGTATGAGCGCGACTGGCGGCATGGGCGGGTCGATCGACCTGGGTGGACCGAACCACCCCGTGGTGGTAGCTCCGCTGGCGTCGCGGTTCATCCCGCTCCCTGAGTGGGCGCGGCTGGAGGAGCCGGCGGCCGGCTCGCCGGGAGCCACCTATCCCGAGGGGTTCGTGGCCGCGGGCATAGTCGCCGGCCTGAAGGAGAGCGGCAGGCCCGACATGGGCGCGCTGGCCGTGGCGCCGGAATGGCGTGACACGGCTGCGTCTGCCGCCGTCTTCACCACCAACGCGTTCGCGGCAGCGCCGGTGGTGATCAACCGGACCGAGACCGACCTGACGCATCTGTTGGGCGTCGTCATGAGCAGCGGCAACGCCAACGCCTGCACCGGCGAGCCGGGGCTGGCGGTGGCCCGGGCCATGCAGAAGGCCTGCGCGGAGACGCTCGGCGTGCCGGCAGCCAACGTGGGCTTGGGCCAGACCGGCATCATCGGGGTCCAGCAGGACGCGGAGATGCTGGCGGCCGGCGCGCGCAAAGCGGCCGGCGCCGTGAAGCCGGGCGGTGGACCGGACTTCGACCGGGCCATCATGACCACCGACCGGTTCCCCAAGATGTGCGCGCTGGAAGTGACGCTGTCTGAGGGCGTTGTGCGGTTGGGCGTGTGCGCCAAGGGCGCGGGCATGATCTCGCCCGCCATGGCGACCATGTTGTGCGTGGTGACCACGGACGCGGTGGTGTCCCCGGCGGATATGCAGAGTCTGCTCGTCAAGGGCATCGACCGGTCGTTCAACCGGGTGACCGTCGACGGCGAGATGAGCACCAACGACTCGGTGCTGTTCCTGAGCAGTGGGGCCTCCGGCGTCATGCCGGGCGCCGAGGGGCTGCGCCGCCTCGGCGCCGCCCTCGACGCCATGCTCCTGCGCATCGCCCTGATGATGGTGGCCGATGGTGAAGGCGCCACCAAGGTCATCCGGCTGAAGGTCGCCGGGGCGGAGGACGAGGCTCAGGCCAAGAAGGTCGCCCGGGCCATCGCCGACTCCCCGCTGGTCAAGACGTGCATGAACGGCCAGGACCCCAACTGGGGCAGGGTCATCAGCTCCGCCGGCGCGGCCATGGCCGGCCGGTCGCTGCCCCAGTCGACTCTGCACCTGTGCGGCGTACTGACGGTGCAGGGAGGCGCGGCGGCGGTCGTCTCGGCTGCGGACGACGCCAAGCTGCACGCCGGCATGAAGGACCCCGAGATCGACATCGCCCTGGACCTCGGTCTGGGCTCGGCGGCCACGGAGGTCTTCTTCGCCGACATGGGCCATGAGTACATAGTCATCAACGCCGAATACCACACCTAGGGACTGACGATGCGCGAGGTATACCGCAAGCAAGTAGAGACTCTTCTCGAGTCGCTCCCGTACATCCGGATGTTCAACGGCAAGACCGTGGTCATCAAGTACGGCGGCGCGGCCATGAGTTCCGCCGACCTCAAGGACGAGTTCGCCACCGACATCGCCATGCTGCGCTACGTGGGCATCAAGCCCATCATCGTTCACGGCGGCGGTAACGACATCAGCGACTACATGAAGCGGCTGAACCTGCCGGTCACGTTCGTCGAGGGACTGCGGGTGACCGACGAGGCCGCCATGGAAGTGGCCAAGATGGTCCTGGTGGGCAAGGTCAACAAAGAGATCGTCAGTCTCATCAACAGCAAGGGCGCGCCGGCCATCGGCCTGTGCGGCGACGACGGCTCCCTGCTCAAGGCTGAGAAGCTCATCAAGAAGGACGCTCAGGGCAACGTGGTGGACCTGGGGCTGGTGGGCGAGGTCACCGAGGTCAACACGGCGCTGCTCGATCTGCTCGAGGCCGATTACGTCCCGGTGGTCGCCTCCGTGGGCATGGGTTCGGCGGGGGAGAGCTACAACATCAACGCGGACACGGTGGCCGGGGCCCTCGCGGGAGCGCTCAAGGCTGAGAAGGTCATCTTTCTCACCGACGTGAGCGGGCTGCTGGCCGACATGGAGGACCCGGGGTCGCTCATCTCGAAGTGCACGTCGTCCGATATCGTGGATCTCATGGACAGCGGCAAGGTCTCCAAGGGGATGATCCCCAAACTGGAGGCGGTGCTCATGAGCCTGCGCGGTGGGCGCGAGCGCGGCCCACATCATCGACGGGCGCATCGCACACTCCGTGTTGCTGGAGATCATGACCGACGACGCCGGTCTGGGCACCAAGATCGTCCCGTGAAGCGAAGCGAGCTGGAAGTGACGATGAACAAAAGGCAACGACAGCAGATCTTGCGCAAAGTCCTCAAGGAGCGCTCGGTCGCGAGCCAGCACGAGTTGGTGGACGCCCTCGAAGCCGCGGGATGTCCGGTGACGCAGGCCACCATCAGCCGCGACCTTCGCGAGCTCGGCCTGCAGAAGGGCCGGGACGCGGTGGGGCGCATCCGCTACGTGTTCGTGCCCGCCTCGGAAGAACGTCCGGATCCCATGACGGCGTGCTCACGCATGCTCAAGGAGTTCGGGCGGGGCATCCAAGTGGCGCAGAATCTTCTGGTGGTCCGATGCGACCCCGGCTCGGCGCCCGGGATAGGCCGCGTGATCGACGACCTCGAACATGCCGGCATCCTTGGCTGCGTCGCCGGGGACGACACCGTGATCATCGTGAGCAAAGACTCGAAGTCGGCAGAAGCCGTCTACGCGTATCTAACAGAACTGGGAGGCTGAAACTGATGGAAAAAGAACGCTGCATCCTCGCTTACTCGGGTGGCCTGGACACCTCGGCCCTCGTGCCCTACATGCAGGAGAAGTTCGGGTACGAGATCGTCTGTGCCCTGGTGAACGTGGGCCGGATGAAAGACCTCGAGAGCCTGCGGATGCGCGGTATCACGGCCGGCGCCATCGAATCCATCGTCATCGACGCTGAGGAAGAGTTCCTCACCGATTACGCGTTCGAGGCCCTCAAAGCCAACGCTCTCTACGAGGGCAAGTACCCGCTGCACTCCGCGCTGTCCCGGCCGCTCATCTCCGCCAAGATGGTGGAGCTGGCCCACCAGTGGGGCGCCAAGTACATCGCGCACGGCTGCACCGCCAAGGGGAACGACCAGGTGCGCATGGACGTGTCCATCCGCTGCCTCGACCCGGATATCACCGTCCTGGGCCCGGCCCGCGAGTGGGGCATGACGCGGCCGCAACTGCTCGACTACCTGGCCGAGCGGGGCATCGACCTGCCGCTCACCAAGAAGAACCCCTACTCCATCGACGAGAACCTCTGGGGTCGCGCCATCGAGTGCGGCGAGCTGGAGGACCCGTGGGTGGCCCCGCCGGCGGATGCGTACCAATTCACGGTGGATCCCAGGGATGCGCCGAACGAGGCCGAAGAGGTCGTCGTTTCCTTCGAGAAGGGCATCCCGGTGGCCATCGACGGCGTGAAGATGGGCCCGGTGGAACTGGTCGAGAAGATGGATCTCATCGGCGGCAAGCACGGCTTCGGTCGCGTGGACATGGTGGAGAACCGGCTGGTGGGCATCAAGAGCCGCGAGACCTACGAGGTCGCCGGTTCGCTGGCCCTCATCAAGGCGCACAAGGAGATCGAGGACCTGGTCTTCACCCGGGAGCTGTCCCGCTTCAAACTGGGTGTCGATCAGCGCCTGACCGAGCTCATCTACGAGGGCCTGTGGTTCTCGCCGCTCGCCTACTGTCTGCGCTCGTTCATCAGCGAATCCCAGAAGCACGTCACCGGCGATGTCCGCCTGCAGTACTACAAGGGCAACTGCACTCCGGTGGGCCGGCGCTCTCCGTACTCGCTCTACGACACGAACCTGGCCACCTACGGCCACGGCGACACCTTCAGCCACGAGTCCGCCAAGGGCTTCATCCAGCTGTGGGGCCTGCCGGTCGAGGTGTACGCGCGTAAGCACCTGGTCAAGTAGTGAGCGTCACGCCTACAAGTGACGACTATGGGACCGGGGCGCCGGCGGCTCGCGCCGCCGGCGCCGCCGGCACCGGCAAGCCGTGGGGTGGCCGCTTCAGCGTCGGACAGGATCATCTGTTCGAGCAGCTGAACGCCTCGATCCCCTTCGACCACGTGCTCGCCCCCTTCGACATCGAGGGGTCGTGCGCTCACGTGCGCATGCTGGCTTCCATCGGCGTGTTGACGGGGGAGGAGCGGGACACCATCCTCGCCGGATTGGCTGCCGTAGCCGGGGAGGTCGAGCGGGGGACGTTCGCCTGGACCCTTCAGGACGAGGACGTCCACATGGCCGTCGAGCGGCGCCTCACCGAGCTCGTAGGCCCGGTGGGCGGCAAGGTGCACACCGGGCGCAGCCGCAACGACCAGGTCGCCCTGGACCTCCAGCTGTACCTCCGGAACGCGGTCTCCGGCCACCAGGCCCTGGTCGCACACCTCATGGAGGCCCTGCTCGCCCAGGCCGAGAAGAATGCCGGCGTGATCTTCCCGGGCTACACCCATCTGCAGCGGGCGCAACCAGTTGTGGTCGCCCATCATCTGCTCGCGTACTTCTTCGCTCTGCAGCGCGACTGGGAGCGCCTGGCCGCGTGGCGCGACACCTCCTGGATGCCGCTCGGCGCGGGAGCGCTCGCCGGCGCGAACTACGACCTCGACCGGGACATGGTGGCCGCGGAACTGGGCTTCGCCGAGGTGGCTCCCAACTCCATGGATGCCGTCGCGGCGCGGGACACCGCGTTCTCCTACCTGGGCATCGCCGCGAACTGCGCGCTGACGCTATCCCGGATGGCAGAGGAACTGGTGCTCTGGAGCACCCAGGAGTTCGGTCTGGCCTCGCTGCCCGAATCGTGGACGTCCGGATCCAGCATCATGCCGCAGAAGCGCAACCCCGATGCGGCCGAGTTGGTGCGGGGCAAAGCCGCCGGCTTCTTGGCCCGTCTTCAGGGGATGGGCGTGCTGCTGAAGGGGCTTCCGCTTGCATACAACAAGGACCTCCAAGAAGACAAGCTGTACGTGTTCGGCACCAAGGAAGAGCTGGACCTGTGCCTGCGGGCCATGGCGGCCATGATCGAGGGGCTGGTGTTCGACGCCGCCCGGGCGCGCGAGGCCGCCGAAGGCGGGTATGCCGCCGCGACGGACGTCGCGGACTACTTGGTGGGCAAGGGCCTTCCGTTCCGCGACGCCCATCGGGTGGCGGGCCGGCTGGTGGCCTTGCTCGCCAAAGATGGACGGTCCCTGGCCGACGCGTCGCTCGAGGAGCTCCGTGTCATCAGCCCGCTCTTCGAAGAGGACTACTACCCGGTGGTGGATATCGAGCGGGTGGTGGCGGGCAAGGTGTCTCCGGGGGGTACGGCTCCGCAGAGGGTGGCCGAACAACTGGTCCTGGCCCGCAGGGTCGTCGAACGCGTGGGCCGCTGACCGGCTCAAGACCGATGGGACTTCCGCCCGGGGATGTTCTCGCGCCGGAGTTCTTCGCCCGCGCGTCGGACGAAGTGGCCGCCGATCTTGTCGGCAAGATCCTATGGCGTCCCGGGCTGGGAGGTGGCCGTCTGACAGAGGTGGAGGCGTATCTCCCTGAAGGCGACCCCGCTTCGCACGCGGCCCGCGGACCCAGCGCCCGCAACGCAGCCATGTTCGGCCCGCCGGGCACTCTCTACGTGTTTCTCAGCTACGGTGTGCACCACCTGTTGAACGTCGTGACCGACAGGGAGGGCGTCGGTTCCGCCGTGCTCATCCGCGCGTTCGAGGCGATCGGCACCAGGGCCCCCGGCGACGGATCGCGGTGCGGGCCCGGGCGTGTCGGCTCGGCCCTGCATGTGTCCCCGGACTTGAACGGTCTTGCGCTCGGCGCCGCCTCGGGTGTGTTCATCCTCGATGACGGCTCAAGGCCGAGTGTGGGTATGACGACAAGGATAGGGATCTCGCGGGGAGCGGCGCTGCCGCTCCGGTATCATGCTGCAGACAGCAAGTGCGTGAGCCGAGCGTCGGCTGGACGGAGAGGGACCTGATCATGAAGTTGCAGGATATGTATGAGGCGGCGTACAGCGCCGGCATGGCCGCGGACCCGCGCGGCGACGAAGCGATGAAACGGGTGCTGGCGCAGGCCCGCAAAGAGTTCGACGATCTGCCCGAGCGCAAGCGCTGGGAGTTCGACCAGGAGCGGCTCGTCAACCCGTTCGCCGACACCCGCATCCTGAACGGCGCTCCCGACACTGAAGTCGGCACCATTCTCGTGGGCATCGACCTGGAGGTCGGAGAGGTGCTGCTGGCCGACCGTCTCAAGCAGAACGGGCAGCCGGTGGACCTGCTGCTGGCCCACCATCCGGAAGGCCGGGCCCTCGCCCGTCTGGAAGAGGTCATGGGCGTGCAGGCCGACATCTGGCACAAGTTCGGTGTCTCCATCACGTACGGCGACGCCGTCATGAGCGAGCGTATGAGCGAGATCATGCGCGCCATCCACCCGCGCAACAACGAGCGCAACGTGCAGGCCGCGCGGCTGCTCGGCTTCCCGTTCATGTGCTGCCACACGCCGGCCGACAACAGCGTCAACGCCTTCCTGCAGGCCAAGTGCGACGCTCTCGGCGAAGCGGGTACCGTGGACGAACTCCTCGAAATGCTCAAATCCATCCCCGAGTATCACCAGGCTGTGATCGAGGGGATGGGTCCCACGATCTTCCAGGGCAGTGCGGAACGCAGGACAGGCAGGATCATGGTCGACATGACCGGCGGCACTTCCGGACCGCCTGATTCCATCCGAAAGCTGGCGCACGCCGGCGTGGGCACCATAGTCGGGATGCACATGGGCGAAGAGCATCGCAAGCTGGCCAAGGAAGAACGGGTGAACGTCGTCATCGCCGGCCACGTGTCCTCGGACTCGCTGGGGATGAACCTCATCATCGATCAATACGAGCGGCAGGGTGTCAAAGTCATCGCCTGCTCGGGCTTCACGCGGGTGAGCCGCCTCTAGCAGCCGCGGGCCTGCTAGGTCGATGGCGGAGTCGCCGGCCCCGAGCTGACGACGAAGCGCACGGTCGACCCCTTCGCCACGATCTTGCCGGACGCAGGGTCCTGAGAGATCACTACCCCGGGCGGCACGGTGTCGGAGGCCTGCTCTGTCACCTCCGCGACAAGTCCGGCGCTCGCCAGCTTTGCCTGGGCGGCATCCAGAGTGAGATCCGTGAGGGAGGGTACGCTCACCGCCTTGCCGGCGGAGACGTGCAGTACTATCTCGGTGCCCTGCAGCACAGGTTTGCCGGCTGCGTGGTCCTGCTTGGTGACCACGCCTGCCGCCTGGAGCGAGTTGGCGTCCGTGACGGTCTTTACGCTGAGGTTGGCGTCGGCCAGGGTCTTCTTGGCCTTGGTGAGGGTGAGACCGATCACGTTGGGCATGAACACCGCTTGGGGCACATGGATGCCGCAGGTGTCGGAGGGCGCTTCTTCGGATCGGAAGAGCCGCTTGACGATCGTCGGGCAGAGGTCGGTGGGGATGAGGCGCGACTCGCTGCAGACCTCGACGGTGACCCACTTGGCGGCGTATTCGATGGAGAAATCGGATACTGGTGCGCCGGCTAGCGCGGCGGTCATGAAATCGGTCCAGATCTGCGCGGCAAGCGCGGCGTCCGGGCTCGCCGCTGGACCGCCGGTCACCGGAATGGCGGTCTCGGCGGCGGCGCCGTCCTTGCCTGGATACCCGACCCAGACCGCCGTGACCAATTCCGGGGTGTAGCCGACGAACCAGACGCCACGGCCGTCGGCGGAAGCCCCTGCCAGGCCGGCCGCGGGCCGACCAAGGTCGGCTGCGGGGCTAGTACTGTTCGCCATGGCGCCTTGCAGCAGGCCGGTCACGAGTTCCGCTATTCCTCGATCTATTGCCCGCGTCTGAGCGACCCCGTTCTCGTCGAGAAGTGTGCCCGTCGCGTCCGTGACCTTGGTGATGGTCACCGGGAACCCGTGCTTCGTAGAGTCGAAGTCCACGGCGGCCGACAGGCGCTGTCCGCCCCCAGCGAGTGTTGCGTAGGCCATGGCCATCTCGAGTGGCGTCATACCCTCGGCCGGCCCCTCCAGAGCGATGGCTGGGGAGACCGTGCCGGCGGCCACCCTGACGCCCATGTCGGCGGCGGTCTCGATCACCGAGGCGGACCCCACCTCGGTGATGAGGCGGGCGAAGACCCCCTCTGAAGAGCGGGCGGCCGCCTGAGCCACTGTCAGCGGCCCTTCGTCGGTGGAGAGGATGGTGGCCACGCCGCTCGGGAGAGACAGTGTCGTGGGGCCGGAGGCGTAGGCCGTATCAGGACTGATGCCGTGCTTCAGCGCCGCCGCGAGGACGAAGGGCTCGAACGACGACCCGGTCTGCCAGCGGCCCTGGGTGGCCAGGTTGAGCTGGAGCCCGGACGATCCGCCGGCACTTACCATGGCGACCAGCCGTCCGCTTCGGACGTCGATGGCCACCAGGGCGGCGGCGAGGCCGGAGGATGCCTCCGAGGCTCCCGGGGTCTCGACGGCCGCGGCGAGCATGTCGCCCACCGCCTTCTCGGCCGCCTGCTGCATCCGGGAGTCCACGCTCGCGAACACCCTCAGTCCTCCGTTCATCACGGTGGACGAGCCGTACCGGGCGATCAACTGCTCGCGCACCAGGTCGACCCAGTACGACTCGGTCTCGGCGGTGTCAGCTGTGGTGTCGGCCAGGCGCAGGGGCAGCCTCCAGGGCTTCCTGGAGTTGGTCGCTGCTGATGTAGCGTTGCTGGTACATCTTATTGAGCACCAGATCTCGCCGGGCAAGGGAGGCCTCCGGATCGCGCAGGGGGGAGTAGGTGGAGGGGGAATCGGGCAGGCCGGCCAGCAGCGCCGCCTGCGCGAGGGTGAGGTCTTTCGCTTCGACGCCGAAATAGGCATTGGCCGCCGCTTGGATGCCGTAGGCGCCTGAGCCGAAATACACATAGTTGAGGTACTCGTTGAGGATCTTCTCTTTGGTCCACCGGCTCTCGAGCGCATAGGCGATGGCAGGTTCGAGGGTGGCGTCCGCCGCCGTCTGTTCGTCGCTGACGAAGGCGTTCTTGATGAGTTGCTGGGTGATGACGGAACCACCCGCGGCGACTTCTCGATGCCGGATGTCGGCCCAAGCCGCCCGAAGGATGGCGAGGAAGTCCATGCCCTTGTGCTCGTAGAAGCGCGGATCCTCCACGGAGACCAGGGCATCGCGCATGACCTGCGGGATGTCCTCTCCGGCGAGCACCTGGCGGTCGTCCAGGCCGCGCAGTTCCGCCAGCAGCACTGGGGTCGGCGATGAGTCGTAGATCTTGGTGGTCTCCGACGAGGGGATGCGGTCCGCCAGGTCGAGAGAGGGCAGCGTCCGGGCCACGGAGACGTAGGCGCCCGCCAGCATGGAGAGGAGGGCCAGGAGGACGAAAGAAACGGCGAGGAGAGCGATCTTGAGCGCTCTGCGGCCTCGCCGGGATCTACGCGGTGGCCTGACCAGTGTATCCCTCGCCATGGTGCCCCGATGTTACACCAGACCGCTCACACCCATGGTATGCTCCCGGCCGGAGGTGCTTCATGGACAGGGAGACTGCGCCGGCCGCGATCCCCGCGGATATCCGGGAAGAGCTGGAACAACTCATGATGGGCAGCGTGGACGTGCTGCCGGAGGGGATGCTGCTTCGCCAGCTCCTGCAGGCCCGGGCCGAGAACCGGCCGCTGCGGGTCAAGCTGGGCGTGGACCCCACCGCCCCCGACATCCATCTGGGCCACACGGTCGTTCTGCGCAAGCTCCGTCAGTTCCAGGACTTCGGCCACACGGCCGTCCTCATCATCGGGGACTACACCGGCAAGGTGGGCGATCCGTCGGGGCGCTCCAAGTCCCGGCCGCAGCTCAGCGACGAGGTGCTCGAGATCAACGCCCGCACCTACGTCGATCAGGCCGCCAAGGTGCTCGACATGGACAAGGTGGAGCTCACCCGCAACGGCGATTGGCTGGCTCCGCTCCGCATGAACGACGTCCTCAAGCTCACGTCGCTGGTCACGGTGGCGCGCATGCTCGAGAGGGACGACTTCTCCAAGCGCTACGCGGCCAACGAGCCCATCTCCATGCTCGAGTTCATGTATCCGCTGCTCCAGGGCTACGACAGCGTCGCCGTGCGGGCCGACATAGAGCTGGGGGGGACCGACCAGAAGTTCAACCTGCTCATGGGCCGCACCATCATGGAGGGCTACGGCCTGCCGCCCCAGAGCATCCTCACCGTCCCGCTGCTCGTGGGCACAGACGGCGAGCAGAAGATGTCCAAGTCCTACGGCAATTACGTGGGAGTCAGCGACGAGCCGGGCGACATGTTCGGCAAGATGATGTCCATCCCCGACGAACTCATGGTCACCTACATGAGCCTGGTCACGGACGCCTCCGTGCGCGAGGTGGAGGCCCTGCAGAAGGGCGTGGCCGACGGGAGCTACCATCCTGCGACA
>CAVTPV010000005.1:0-1560000 GCA_963736705.1 uncultured Actinomycetota bacterium | reverse complement strand
CGATGGAGAACTGGTTAATATTCCAGTGCCACCATCAAGCGTTTGAGCAATGGGGGGACGCGGAAAGGTAAGCGAACCATGGCGATGGTCGTCCATGGACAAGCGTGTAGGGCGGTCTCTAGGGAAATCCGGAGGCCACATAAGCCTGAGGCGTGATGTCAGCTGGCTTATGCCGGCGAGTCGCTGATCCTCTGCCGCCAAGAAAAGCCTCTAGCGAGCTTCGATGTGTGCCCGTACCAAAACCGACACAGGTGGGCAGGTAGAGAATACTAAGGCGATCGAGAGAACTATGGTTAAGGAACTCGGCAAAATAGCCCCGTAACTTCGGGAGAAGGGGCGCCTTATTAGGGTGTAAGAATTTACTTCTGAAGCCCGAGGAGGCCGCAGAGTCTAGGCTCAAGCGACTGTTTACCAAAAACACAGGTCTCTGCTAAGTCGAAAGACGATGTATAGGGGCTGACGCCTGCCCGGTGCCGGAAGGTTAAGTGGAGGTGTTAGTCGCAAGGCGAAGCACTGAAATTAAGCCCCGGTAAACGGCGGCCGTAACTATAACGGTCCTAAGGTAGCGAAATTCCTTGTCGGGTAAGTTCCGACCTGCACGAATGGCGTAACGACTTGAGCACTGTCTCAACCATAGACTCGGTGAAATTGTAGTATCGGTGAAGATGCCGATTACCCGCAACAAGACAGAAAGACCCCGTGAACCTTTACTGCAGCTTGATATTGGAGCTTGGTGCACTTTGTCCAGGATAGGTGGGAGACTGTGAAGCGAGGACGCTAGTCCTCGTGGAGTCACCCTTGGGATACCACCCTTAGTGTTCTGGGCTTCTAACGGTAGGCCGTGATCCGGCTACCGAACAGTGTCTGGCAGGCAGTTTGACTGGGGCGGTCGCCTCCTAAAATGTAACGGAGGCGCACAAAGGTTCCCTCAGCACGGTCGGCAATCGTGCGCAGAGTGTAAAGGCATAAGGGAGCTTGACTGCGAGACCAACAAGTCGAGCAGGTGCGAAAGCAGGTCTTAGTGATCCGGCGGTAGCAAGTGGAAGCGCCGTCGCTCAACGGATAAAAGGTACTCCGGGGATAACAGGCTTATCCTCCCCAAGAGTCCACATCGACGGGAGGGTTTGGCACCTCGATGTCGGCTCATCGCATCCTGGGGCTGGAGTAGGTCCCAAGGGTTGGGCTGTTCGCCCATTAAAGCGGTACGCGAGCTGGGTTCAGAACGTCGTGAGACAGTTCGGTCCCTATCTGTCGTGGGCGCAGGAGATTTGCGAGGACTCGTCCCTAGTACGAGAGGACCGGGATGAACAGACCTCTGGTGTATCAGTTGTCGTGCCAACGGCACCGCTGGATAGCTACGTCTGGATCTGATAACTGCTGAAAGCATCTAAGCAGGAAGCAGACCTCAAGATGAGATCTCCCACTAGGTAACTAGGTAAGACCCCTGGTAGACCACCAGGTTGATAGGCTGGATGTGTAAGGGCAGTAATGTCTTCAGCAGACCAGTACTAATCGGTCGAGGTCTTGACTTAAATACACTTCTTCGTCACTATGCAGATTTGAGGGTGCGCGCGTGAGCGCTCCGGGATTCGTTTTCAAAGTTTCCGGTGACCATGGCGAGAGGGCCACACCTCTTCCCTTTCCGAACAGAGAAGTTAAGCCTCTCAACGCCGATGGTACTGCGGGGGAAACTCCGTGGGAGAGTAGGAAGTCGCCGGGATTAATTTAGAGCCCGCCAGTGATGGCGGGCTCTTTCTTTTGCCGAACAAATGCCCGGGCTGGGCTCTATAATGCAGGGAGCCTCAGGGGCTGCCGCTACGGTGGACGCTGAGGGCGACCGGAATACGCGCTGCTACTACGGGAGGCGACCTTGACGGCAAAGGTGAAGTGGGATCTACGGGGAGTCATCGTTCCGCTGATCACCCCCTTCAAGGACGATCTCGGCGTGGACTTCGCGGGCCTGGCGACGCTCGTGGACTATTACATCGAGGAAGGCAAGTGCGACGGCCTGGTGCCGTGCGGCACGACCGGCGAGTCCGCGACGCTTTCGCACCAGGAACATGCGGAAGTCATCGAGGCGGTGGTCAAGCAGACGCGGGGCCGCGTGCCGGTGATCGCGTCCGCCGGCTCGAACTCCACCCGCGAGGCCGTGGAGCTGACCCGCCTGGCCGCCGAGCTCGGCGCAGACGCCACCCTGCAGGTGGGTCCTTACTACAACAAGCCCACCCAGAACGGCCTGTTCAACCACTTCGCGGCCATCGGCGCTGCGACGGAGCTACCGCTCATCATCTACAACATCCCGGGCAGGACCGGCCGGAACATCGAGCCCAAGACCATCATCCGCTGTTGGGAGGAGATCCCGAGCGTTGTGGGCCTCAAGGACTGCTCCTGCGACATGCATCAGACCATGGAGATCTACCGGGGCACCGATCCTGAGTCCTTCAAGATCTACTCCGGCGAAGACATCATGACTCTCAGCATCCTGGCTCATGGTGGCGCGGGCGCCATCGCCGCGGTGGCTCACGTTGTGGGCCCCGAGGTCAAGGCCATGTGCGAGGCCATGTGGGCAGGCAGGGTGCAGGAGGCGCAGGACATCCACTACAGCATCATGGACATCGTCGACGCCTTGTTCATCGAACCCAACCCGACCCCTGTCAAGCAGGCCGTCGAGTGGCTCGGCCTCCCGGCCGGCCCCCTGCGCCCACCGCTCGAGCGGATGACGCCGGCGGGACAGCAGGTGCTGCGGGCGGTCATGGTGGCCGGCGGTTGGCTGCCTTCGTAACAATCTAGTACCAAGGTCCTAGCGGACCGATCCCTCTCAGGCGCTACCGTATCAACGGTAGCCGCTCGGCGCCGACCGGATTCAAGGTCGGGCGCGCGAGGCCGATATATCCCATAGAGGATAGAAAGAGAGAAGGGTCCGCATCTTGCAGTATTACCTTGCAGTCTGGTCGTTACTCCTGGGGCTGGTGATCGGCAGCTTCCTGAACGTGGTCATCTATCGGCTGCCACGTCATGAGTCGCTCATTACCCCGGGGTCGCATTGTCCGGGCTGCGGTTCCGGCATCAGTTGGTACGACAACATCCCGGTTCTCAGCTGGGTCTTGCTGAGGGGACGTTGCCGCGCTTGTCATTCATCCATCTCGGTGCGCTACCCGTTGGTCGAGAGCCTGACGGGGGTGGCCTTCATCGCGGCCTACGTGCTCGTCGGTGTCAGGCCCGTGGTGGTCCTGGTATGGGCTCTCATCGCGGTGCTGATCTCTCTCGCGTTCATCTATCACGACCTCCGGGTCATCCCCAACAGGCTCGTTGTTCCTGCCACGCTCTGCGGTCTGGCGGCCTCGATCGGTCTTGACCCGGCGCACTGGTGGTACTACGTGGCCGGGTGCGGGGGCGCGGGCGCGTCAGCCCTGCTGCTGTCGCTCGCGAGCCTCAAGGCCGCCGAGTTCAGCCAAGCGAAGGTGGCCTTTCTGCTGGGCGCGGTGCTCGGCGTGTGGGCCATCGCGGCGGTACCTGTGGCGGCCGTTCTGGGCATGATCGTAGGAATCGCTCTAGTTCTTGGCCAGAAAGGCCGATTAACAGCACGGACGGTGTTCGCGCCGTACGTGAGAGAAACGAACGTGAGGCAAGACGTGGAAGCTGTTCGTAGACATGATCCGCAAGCAGACGCCGAGGTGATGACGTGGCTATAGGGCTGTTTCAGGGTGGGCCCCTGGCCCTGGATATAGGCGCGTCCTCCGTGACGGCCATCCAGTTGACGGGAAGCGGCAACAAGGTCAAACTCCGCCGCTTCCACGAGGCCGCGCTACCGGACGGACTGGTCGTCGACGGAGAGATCGTCGATGCCGACCTGTTCGGCCGCGAACTCAAGACCTTCGTCAACAAGAACGGTCTCCGCGGTCGCTCCGCGCAGGTGGGCGTGAGCAACCAGAAGGTCATCGTCCGAAACATCGAGATGCCGGAGATGACCGAGGCCGAGATGATCGGCGCCATCGAGTATCAGGCGCAGGACTACATCCCGATCCCGGTGGAAGACGCGGTCCTGGATTTCCAGATCCTGGGCCGGCACATCGACGCGGAAGGCCAGCCACGGCAGGAGGTCCTCCTGGTGGCGGCTCAGCGCGGCATGATCGACACGCTACTTGCGTCGCTCAAGCACGCAGGCCTGAAGGTGTCGGGGGTGGACGTCTCCAGCCTGGCGCTCGTCAGGGCGCTGGTGCCTAACGCGGGGTTCCTTCCCGATTCGACGCGCGCCGGGGTCTGCCGCGGCATCGTCGATATCTCCTCGTCGGTGTCCACGCTCGTCGTGGCGATCGACGATGCCCTCAAGTTCACCAGGGTCATCAACTTCTCCAGCGACCGTTTCGCCAAAGTGATAGCCGAGCAGCGCGGCGTCCCATTCGAGGATGCCACGCGGCTGTCCCAGTCGGTCGGCCTCCCGGGGCCGCTGGCGCCCGAGGGCGGGGTCTACGCGCCGGACGTCGTCGCGGAGACGCAGCGGCAGACCGGAGTCGCGGCGGCCGAACTGGTGGACGAGATCCGCCGTTCGCTTGACTACTATCAGGGCCAGGACGGCGCTACGCCCGTGAAGGAACTCGTCCTCAGCGGGCGGGGCACTCTGGTCCGCAATCTCGACGCCCACCTGGCCGAGGCTCTCGAGCTTCCGGTCGTCATCGGGAATCCCCTGAGCCGGGTGTCGGACAACTCTTCGAGCCTGTCCGACGATACGCTCGCGCTCATCGGGCCTTCACTGGCCGTGGCGATCGGCTTGGCCCTACCCGAGGAAGACTGACATGGCACGGCGAATCAACCTCATCCCGCGCACCGAACGCCCGCGTACCAAGACCGATTGGGGTCTGCTGGCCACGGTCGGGCTGTTCATCGTAGTCATCTTCGGCCTCGGGTTCGGCTACTACACGTTCAGCAACGTGCTCGACGAGCGCAAACAGGAACTGGCGGACCTGGAGGTCCAGACCACGAAGCTCGAGCAGCAGGTACAAGCGCTACGCGCCTACGAACTCCTCGCCAGCCAGCGTGAGGGTGTCCAGTCTGTCGTGCAGAGCATCTACACGAGCCGCACGCTGCTCTCGGACGTTCTCGACGCGGTGAGCCTCGTCATCCCGGATAACGCATGGTTCCAGAGCCTCGAACTGAGCGCTACCGATCCTGGAGAAGCGATCGACTGCCTCCGGATCGAGCAAAGGCGGCAGCATAACCATATCGGGCAAGACGTACAGCTTCGAGGACATCTCCCGGCTGGTCGTCCGCCTGCAGCTGGTCCCGGCCCTCAACGATGTCCAGTTGACCCAAGCCAGCGAAGAGCCAGGCTCTGAAGAGACCGGGACCGTTGACGTCAAATCATTCTCCATCGGCGCTGCCGTGGGGAACGTGGAACCGGGGGGCTCTCTGCCCTTGACTGAAGTGGAGGTGCCGGCCCAATGAGCCGTAAGATGCGTTTGCTCCTGGCCGGCCTTGCGCTGGTCGCCATAGTCGCCGTAGCCTGGTTCTTCCTGATATCCCCGTTGCGCACGGATATCGCCAGCACCAACGCCTCCATCACGGAGCAGCAGGAGAAGCTGTCCCAGGCCCAGGCGAAACTCGCACAAGCTCAGACCACGCGGGCCGAGGGCCAGAAGAACCAGGCCAAGCTCATGGAGCTCGCCAAGATGGTGCCGCAGTCGACCCAGCTCCCAAGCTTGCTCGTCCAGATCCAGGATCTGGCCGACCAGTCGGGTATCGACTTTCTGTCGGTCAGCCCTGGCGATCCGGATGAAGCCGAAGGCTTCCAGATCATCCCGCTGAGCCTGTCTTTCACCGGCACCTACTTCGACCTGAGCGACTTCGCGTACAGGGTCGAGCAGCTTGTGGCCGCGCCGGGCCGCCTGATGACGGTCAAATCGATCAGCCTGAAGGTTGAAGACGCCGAGGGGACTGATTCGGCCTCTGGCGAGGGATCCTCCGTCGCCGACGCCGATAGCCCCGTGCTCAGCGTGTCTATGACTCTGTATGCCTTCAGCATGGACCCGTCAGGAGCAGGCACGTCGACGGCCTCGTCCACGAAGACCACCGCGAGCAGCTCGAGCTCCAGCAGCGCTGCCGCCACGACCACTTCCAAGAACTAGGGGACGGCGAAGATGAGAATGCGCAAATGCGGACACGTTCTAGGGGGAGTGATCCTCATAGCCGGGTGCGCCCTCATGCTCAGCGGCTGCCTCTTCGGGGGCGGCGACTCTGCTGATGACGGGTCCACCACGGGCACCATCCGGATCGCCAAATCGCCCACGACGGTAGCTTCTCTGGCCGATGCAGGCGGCGAGCCGATCATCGTCTCTCCAGCCGACCGGTATTCGAGCTTCCAGAGCAAGGACCCCTTCGTTCAGCAGCAAGTGCCTGACGAGACGGACGATACCTCCAGTCCGGCCACGACGTCCCCGGCGACCTCCACCACGACCACCACGTCTACCAGCAGCACGACGACCAGTTCGACCTCTACGACCAGCACGAGTTCGACGACGTCAACGACTTCGTTCTACACACACATGCTGCAGATACTCAGCGTGGGTGACGTGGATGGCTCTCCTGCGGTAACCTTCCAGGTTGACAACAACGTCTACGTGGACCAGCGCGTGGGGGACAAGGTGTCGACGAGTTGGGGCGACGTCACGGTGGTCGATATCAACACCGACGCCAAGATGGTCACCTTGCTTCATGACAGCAAGACTCTGACCATGACGGAGCACCAGATCCTGTTCGAGTAGGGCCGCCGGAGCCCTCGGGCCAACGAGGGCCTTACTCGAAGTCGGTCGCCTTCCCTGCCGTCGCGGGGCGCCAAGGGGAGCCGCATATGAGCCCGCTTCGCATGAGCACCGCTGGGGAATCCCATGGTCCGGCAGAGGTGTGCGTCATCAGCGGCGTGCCCGCAGGCTTGGACCTGGTTCCTGCAGCCGTCGATGCTGACCTCGCCCGCCGGCAAGGCGGCTACGGCCGGGGTGGCCGGATGTCCATCGAGAGCGACCGATGCCGCTTCCTGGCCGGCGTCCGGCATGGGGTGACCCTCGGGACGCCTATCGCCATCCTCATCGAGAACCGCGACCACGCCAATTGGCTGGAAGCGATGTCGCCCGAACCGCGTGCCACGTCCGAGGCGAAGCCGGCGCCGCTCACCATCCCGCGCCCGGGTCATGCGGACCTTACGGGGATGGCCAAGTATGGACACGAGGACATGCGCAACGTGCTCGAGCGGGCAAGTGCGCGGGAGACGGTCGGCCGGGTGGCCGGCGGTGCGGTGTGCAAACGGCTTCTGGCCGAGGCTGGGGGTGACGGTCAAGGCGAGGGTCACGGCCATCGGCGCCGTCGCCGATGCAGCCGTTTCAGATCTGGCCGATCCGCAATCCATCGATTGGGAGGGCGTGGAGGTGTCGCCGGTGGGCTGCGGCGACCCCGAGACTTCCATCAGGATGTGCGAAGCGATCGATCAGGCGCGCGCGGCTGGGGAGTCGCTGGGAGGGGTGTTCGAGGTCTGGTGCTGGGGCCTGGTGCCGGGGCTCGGCGGCTACGCCACTCTCGAAGACCGGCTGGACGGCCGGCTTCTGGGCGCCCTCGGTTCCATCCCGGCAATCAAAGGGGCTGAGGTCGGGCATGGGTTTGCTGAGGCGGCCCTGCCGGGATCGCAGGTCCACGACCCCTTCGAAGTTCGGACCACTACCGCAGGGCCGCTGGGCCGGGCGGTCGAGCAACAATGCCGGCGGTCTCGAAGGAGGCATGACCACCGGCATGCCCCTCGTGCTGCGGGCGGCCATGAAGCCGATACCGACCCTCACGACCCCGCTGCCCTCGGTGGACATGGCCTCGATGAAGCCCGTGGATGCCCACTACGAACGAAGTGACGTCTGCGCCGTCGCCGCGGCCAGAGTCGTAGGGGAGGCAATGGTCGCGTACGTGCTGGCGGCCGCCTATCTGGAGAAGTTCGGGGGCGACAGTCTGGCCGACCTGCGTCAGGCCATAGGCGCGTACGAGGAACGTCTGGGGGGCCGGGGTCTATGGCGCCGTTCGTAGCTGTAGCCGGGTTCATGGGCTGCGGCAAGAGCTCCGTGGGAGCTCGGGCCGCGCAGCTTCTTGGCTGGCGATTCGTGGACCTCGACGCTGAGATCGTGGCGGCGGAGGGAATGCCCATCGTCGAGTTCTTCGCCCGGTACGGAGAAGCCGAGTTCAGGCGGGTGGAGGTCGAGACTCTCAAGTCGGTCCTCGTGGACGCCGGGGCTGAGGATCCCGCCGGGCCCGGCCTGGTGCTCGCTCTCGGGGGAGGGACCCTGCAGACACCGGCGGCTGCCGCCTTGCTCAAGGAGCAGGGCGGTCTGGCTTATCTGGAGGTCGATGGGGCCACGGCGTGGCAACGCGCCCGAGGAGAGGGCCGGCCGCTGGCGCAGGACGAGGAGGCGTTCGCCAAGCTGCTGACTGCCCGTCGCAAGACGTATGAGAGCGCCGCGGACTGGGTCTTCCCTGTCGGCGACCGCGGGGTAGAGCAGGTGGCCCAGGAGCTTGCCGCGGCGGTCACAATGGCCGGCGGTGCCTGGGCGTCCAGCTGGGGACTTCGGTTGACCGGAACGGAGAGGCCTTCCACCATCATCGGTGGTGCGGGTTGCCTTGCGGCGCTTCGAGCGAAGTCCGAGGAGGCGGCAGCCCGAGGCGCGCGTGTTTTCGTGATCACAGACGAGAACGTGGAGCGGGAGTGGGGCGAAGGCGTGCTTGCGCTGGTGGCGCCGGCGTCGGGAAGCGAGCCCCTGGTCCTGGCCGCCGGCGAGCAGAGCAAGACAGTGGACAGCCTCGCGGCCTGCTGGGAATGGCTGGCGGCGCGGGGCGCCCGGCGGGACGACATAGTGCTGGCTTTGGGCGGAGGGGTGGTCGGCGATCTGGCCGGCTTCGCAGCCGCGACATACCAGCGCGGGGTGGGCCTCTGGCAGGTCCCCACCAGTCTGCTGGCTCAGGTGGATTCGAGCGTCGGCGGCAAGACCGCTATCGATCTGACGGCCGGCAAGAACCTGGCCGGCGCTTTCTATCAGCCTGGCGTGGTGGTCGTGGATCCGCGGACACTCAGCACCTTGCCTGACGCGGAATTCGTGAACGGCCTGGGCGAGGTGGTCAAGTACGGGCTTCTGGCCGGGGAGGGACTCTTCGGGAGCCTGGAGCGGGAGCGACAGCGGATCGTGGACCGGGACCCTGCATTCTTGAGCGATATGATCAAGACATGTGTCCGCTACAAGGCGGCCGTGGTGTCGGAAGACGAGCGCGACACAGGCAGGCGCGCGGTGTTGAATCTGGGGCACACGGTGGCGCATGCGCTCGAGGTCGGCGTGGGATACGGGCGCCTGAGGCACGGCGAGGCCGTGGGTCTGGGGCTTCTGGTAGCCCTCGCGGTGAGCGAGAAGGAGCTTGGATTGGATCCGGCGGTGCGCCAGCGGACCAGGGCGCTGTTGGAGTCATTGACCCTGCCTGTGGCCATCGCGCTGCCGGATACTGACGTCCTGCTCGCGGCCGCGGGCAAGGACAAGAAAGTGGTCGCGGGATCGGCGGGGTTCGTGGGCCTGCGGGACGTCGGTGAGCCCGCGTGGAAGCTGGCCCTGCCTGAGGGACTGTTCGAGGAAGCCATGGAGGTGATCCGAGCGTGAGTGCTGACGGAACGGGTCAGAGTGCGAGCCAGCCCGGCGCGGCCGGAGGCCGCCCGCTGCTGGTGGTGCTGCACGGCGCCAATCTGGATCTGCTGGGCGAGCGGCCGGCGGTCCACTACGGCACCGTCACACTCGCCGAACTGGAGGCCCTCATAGCGGCCGAGGCAGGCCGTCTCGGCTACGACTGCCTCTGCCTGCAGACCAACCATGAAGGCGCGTACATCGAACACCTGCACGAGCATCGGCGCGCAGGCGCGATGGTGGTGAATCCCGGCGCCTGGACCCACTACAGCTACGCCATCCGCGACGCTCTCGAGCTCGTGCAGTGCCCCGTGGCCGAGGTGCACCTCTCGGACATCGACAGCCGGGAGGAATGGCGCCGGCACTCGGTGGTGTCGCCCGTGGTGTCGTTCACCATCAGCGGAAAGGGGCCGGAAGGCTATCTCGAGGCTGTCCGCCGACTGCGGGATTTGGCCGCTGGGTAGTGTACAATTCAAGGTCGCGTCTCGCGGGCGAGGGCCCGGAAGGCGCCAGATGCTTACATTCATAGACGGGAAGATAGTCGGAGGCCGGTAGAGTGATCTCGACCAGTGATTTCAAGGTAGGTATGACCATCAGGTTCGAGGGCGATATCTACCGCATTGCCGAATACCAGCACGTGAAACCGGGCAAGGGCGGCGCATTCGTGCGCACCAAGCTCAAGAACGCGTCTACGGGCTACGTGATCGACCGGACGTTCCGGCCGGAGGAGAAGTTCGAGAACCTCCGCACCGAGAGCCGGCCGATGCAGTATCTGTATGACGAGCCGGACCAGCTCGTGTTCATGGACAACCAGTCTTACGAGCAACTCGCCCTTCCCAAGTCCGTGCTCGAGGGCCGCACTGGACCTGATGACGCTCAACATGGAAGTGAACGTGGTCTACATCGACGACCAGCCGTTCGACGTGGAGCTGCCCACCTTCGTCGATCTGAAGGTCGTCGATACCGCGGCGGGCGTCAAGGGCAACACCGTGTCCGGCGGTTCCAAGTCGGCCGTCGTCGAGACCGGCGCGACCATCAACGTGCCGCTCTTCATCGAACCGGGCGAGGTCATCCGCATAGACACCCGCACCCGGGAGTACGTGACCAGGGCGTAAGGAGGCAGCATGACGCAGTACCTCATCGCCACCAGCGTGCTGGAGTCCATCGTCCGCGGATCGCTCGACAACGACGAGCGCCTGCGCGTGCACACTCCGCTTCCTCTCGTGCGCACCCATCCTGTGGACATCGCTGTCAACGGCGAGCAGTGCTTCGTGTCCGTCCTACTCGATGCCAGGATGGGGGAGCACCTGCCGTCTCTGGCCGCGAGCGCGCGGCGGTCCATCGCCGACGCGCTCGACTCGATGACCGGGCTGAAGGTCGCCGCTGTGGACGTCTCGTTCAGCGGCGTCTTCCCCGCCGGCGTCTAGCCGGCACCCTGTCATGCCTACCGGGCGCAGAGCCGCGCGGCGTCAAGCCGTCATCGTCCTTTACCAGCAGGACCTGCTGAGCCTCGACGCTGAGGGGGCGCTCGCCCGCGCGGAGGACCCCAAGCCGGACGGCTACGCGGCCGGCCTTGTGCGCGGCGTCGCGGAGCATCGCCAGGAGATCGACGACGTGCTCGGCAAGCATGTGGAAGGGTGGACCCTTCAGCGGCTTGGTGTGCTCGAGCGCGCCATTCTCCGTCTAGCGGCGTATGAGCTCATCTGGGAACCAGGAGTACCCTCGGCGGTAGTCATAGATGAGGCGGTCGAATCCGCCAAGCGTTTCTGTTCGGACGAAGCCGGGGCTTTGGTCAACGGGGTATTGGGATCCCTGGCCAGGACCGTGCGAGTCGAGGAGGCCGGGGGATGACCGGAAGGCCGCAGAGATTGATCGAGCAGTTGAAGCTGCCGGACGACCTGCGGACCCTGGACCCCGAATCGCTTCGGCGTGTGGCGGAGGAGGTCCGCGAGGAGATCATCAACACGATCTCCGAGAACGGCGGGCACTTGGGCGCCAGCCTGGGAGTGGTGGAATTGACCATCGCCCTGCACGCCGAGCTCAACACCCCTGAGGACGCCATCATATGGGACGTGGGCCATCAGTCGTATGCCCACAAGCTCCTGACCGGGCGTCTCGATTCCTTCAGCTCCATCCGCACCTACGGCGGCCTGTCGGGCTTCCCGTGCCGGAGCGAGAGCGAGTACGACGTCTATGGCACGGGGCACAGCAGCAGCTCGGTCAGCGCGGCTGTCGGCATGGTCGCGGGAGGGCATCCCGGCCGGGTGGTGGCGGTCATCGGCGACGGCGCCCTGACCGGCGGGATCGCCTACGAGGCGCTCAACCACGCCGGCCATCTCGGCATCCCGGTGCTGGTCATCCTGAACGACAACACGATGTCCATCGAGAAGAACGTCGGCGCCATGAGCGCCTACCTCTCCCGGCTCCGCACCGAGCCGACCCTCTACCGTCTGCGGCGGGACATGGAGCGGCGCCTCCAGAGGCTCCCCGGCGTCGGCGACAAGGTCGCGGCCATGGGCGAGCAGCTCAAAGACAGCATCAAGGCGGCGCTGGTGCCGGGCATGCTCTTCGAGGACCTCGGCTTCACCTACGTGGGCGTCATCGACGGGCACGACATCGAAGAGCTGCGGCTGAGCATCCGGCGTTCGTTGGCGGTGGAAAAGCCCGGTGCTGCTGCACTGCCGCACCGTCAAGGGCAAGGGATACGCACCGGCGGAGAAGCAGCCCGGACGCTATCACGGTACGCCGCGTTTCTCGGTGGAGACGGGCAAGAACCTGGATCCCGAGGGTCCCACCACGTTCACGCGGGCTTTCGGGGAAGCGGTCGTAGAGCTGGCTCGCAACGACGAGCGCATCGTGGGCATCACCGCCGCGATGGCCACGGGCACCGGGCTGAACCTCCTTCGGGAAGCTCTCCCCGAACGGTTCTTCGACGTCGGCATCGCGGAGGCTCATGCGGTAGCCTTCGCCGCCGGTCTGGCGGTCAGTGGCAAGCGGCCCATCGTGGCCATCTACTCGACCTTCCTGCAGCGGGCCTTCGACCAAGTGATCCAACGACGTGTGCCTGCAAGGGTTGCCCGTGGTGTTCGCGGTCGACCGCGCCGGTCTTGTGGGGGAGGACGGCGCCGACCCATCACGGGGCGTTCGACCTGTCCTTCCTGCGCATCATCCCCGGCCTCACCGTGTTCGTCCCCAAGCACGAGGCGGAGCTACAGCGCATGCTGGCCACGGCTCTCACTCTGGACGGCCCGTCGGTCATCCGGTATCCGCGCTCGGCCGGCATGGGGATGAGGCTGGAGCGGCCCATCAAGCCGCTTGGAAGGGCCGTGGGTCGACGTGGTGCGAGAGGGCGGCGACGTACTGCTGCTGACGGCCGGTCCGGCCACTCTCTGGGCTGAGGCGGCCGCGGACATTCTGGCGCAGAGGGGCATCCAAGCGAGTGTGGCGGGGGTCAGGCGCGTGCATCCGCTGGACGGCGAGGCCAGTGAGGGCATTGGTGTCGGCGCATCCCGTGCGTGGTCACGGTGGAAGACAACGCGCTGGCGGGAGGCTTCGGCTCGGCCATACTCGAGTTCATGTCGGCGGAGGGGCTGTGCCGGCCGATCGAACGCGTCGGCCTGCCGGACAGCTTCGTCTGTCACGGATCGCTCGAGATGTTGCGGCGCGACGTGGGCTTCGACTCCTGAGGCCATCGCCAAGACGGTGGAGGATCTCGTGGCGCGCACCCGTACCCATCCCGGCACAGCTTCGTCCTAGGCGTCCGGCAGTGGCGCGAGTGTCCCGGACCCGTCTGGACGAGCTCGTTCTGTCCCGAGGGCTCGCTCCCAGCAGGAGCGCGGCTCGAGCGCTCATCATGGCCGGGCTTGTCCTGGTGGAAGGGCAGGTGAGCGACAAGGCCGGCACTCCCACCGACGTAGAGGCCGATGTGACTCTTAAGGAGCGGCCCCGGTTCGTGTCGCGGGCCGGGGACAAGCTCGACGACGCGCTCGATACCTTCGGTGTTGACGTGGACGGGCGCCTCCGGCCTCGACGTGGGCGCCTCAACGGGTGGTTTCGTCGACTGCGTCCTGCAGCGGGGAGCCCTGCGGGTCATCGCCCTGGACGTGGGGAAGGGCCAGCTCGACGCGAGACTGCGGGGCGATCCGCGGGTCCACGTCATCGAGGGGGTCAACGCGCGCTACCTGGAGCCGGGGGCGCTGCCCTGGCGAGCCGGACCTGCTGACCATGGACGTGTCGTTCATCTCGGTCACGAAGGTGCTTACCGGCGGTGGTGGCCTGCATGGCTCCAAGGTTCACCGGGGTCATCCTCATCAAGCCCCAGTTCGAGGCGGGGCCGAGGGACGTTGGCAAGGGCGGCATCGTGCGAGACCCGGACGTTCATCGCAGGGTGCTGCGGGAGACCGCCGAGTCCGTTCTGCGCGAGCTGGACGTGGAGTTGCTTGGGGTATGCCGTTCCGCGGTCCCGGGCACCGGGGGCAACGTGGAGTACTTCTTGCACCTGGAGCGCGGTGGAGAAAAAGGGCTTGCGCTTGATACGCTTGACGCGAAGATCGAGGCAGCGGTGGACGGGATGCAGCGCCGGCGGAGGGAAGGATCGGGGTTGAAGCGTAATATCCAGAAGGTGGTCATCCTCACTCACGGGTCTCCGGCCGTGGCCAGAGAGGCGCTCGAGCATTCGGTGGCTTTCTTCAGAGCCAAGGGCATCACGGTGACCGCGCCCGACGGGGAGTGGACGAAGCACGCCCTCTTTCCTATCCAGCGACCCCGATATCGCGCCTCTCTCCGACGACGGCCTTGGCGACGTCGATCTGTGCCTGGTCCTCGGCGGAGATGGCACGATGCTCCGCGGTTTCCATCTCACCCGAGACCGGGGCATCCCGGTGGCCGGGGTCAATCTCGGGCGGGTGGGCTTCCTCACCACCGTCCTCAGCGACAGGCTGGAGTTGGGGCTCGAGGAGTTGCTGGCCGGGCGGTACACCGAGCACACCCTGCTGGGGCTCAAGGCCCGGCTGGGCGCCGTCGGAGTTCCGGGCCACCAACGACGTGGTCATCGGCAAGGGCGACCGCTCCGATGCGTCTGAACTGGCGCTCCGCATCAACGGGGTCACGCTCTTCGAGGTCATGTGCGACGGCGTCGTGGTCGGCTCTCCGGCCGGATCGTCGGCCTACAGCCTGGCCGCCGGCGGGCCTCTGCTGGGGATCTCCGTCGAGGCCTACGTCATCAGCCTGGTGGCCGCGCACGCGGTCGGGGTGCGGCCGGTGGTGGCGGCGCCGGGAGATGTGCTTGAGATAACGAACATGTCGAAAGTACGAAGCCTGCTCGGTCGATATCGACGGCCAGCGCCTGGGAGAGATGCCGCCCGGCGGGACCATGGAGATCCGGACGGAACCGGAGGTGGCCTGCTCTCGCCCTGCTCGAGGGCGACAGCCTGTATCACCACTTCCGGGACCGGCTCCTCTAGGCCGCCGAGAAGCGATGCTCGCGTCGCTCGCGATCCGCAACTTCGTGCTCATCGAGGACGCCACCCTCGAGTTCGGTGACGGCCTCACCGCGCTGACGGGGGAGACCGGTGCCGGCAAGACCCTGCTCACCAAGGCGCTGGGGCTGCTGATGGGCGAGCGCTCGGAAGAGGGCTTGGTGGGCGCCGCGGGCGACGAGGCCTTGATCCAGGCCGTATTCGATCTGGATGCAGACCCAGTTGGCGCAGGTCCCGGGGGAGCTCCGGGAGTTGGCGGCTCTGGACGTCCCGGGAGAGGTCATAGTCACCCGGCGGCTGGGCAAGAACGGGCGCAATCGCTGTTACGTGAACGACGCTTCCGTGACCCTGTCGGCGATGGCCGGGGTCGTGGGGGGCCTGCTGTCGTTCGCCGGGCAGCACGAGTACCGCCGCCTGCTCGATCCGGCGTATCAACTGGCTGTGCTCGACCAGTGGGCGGGGCCGGCGGCGCTTGCGGCTGGCCGCGGCGTACCGCGCGGCTTTCGACGGGGCCCGCGACAGCAGCCGCCGTCTGGACGAGAGCCTGCGGGCGCGGGCAGACCGGCTCCGCGAGATCGAACTGCTGCGCTTCCAGACCGCCGAGCTCGAGGCCGCGAAGCTGTCTCTCGAGGATGAGGCGGCGCTGCAGGCCGAGCAGCGCGTGCTGGCCAGCGCCGAAGACCTGCAGAGCAACCTGGGCCAGGCCGCCGAGCTGCTCAACGGGGAGGGATCCGGCGGCGACGCCGCGGCGCTCGCCGGGCAGGCGGCGGCCCTTGTGGGTGGATTGGCGGCAGTGGACCCGGAGGTGGAGGCCTTCGCCGCCTCCATCCGGGAGGCGCACTATGCCCTCACCGAACTGTCCCGGGAGTTGCGGCACTACGTGGACCGGGTGAACGTCGATCCCGCGCGGCTGCAGGCGGTGGACGAGCGGCTGCGCGTCTACACCGACCTGGGCCGCAAGTACGGCGGGTCCACCGAGGCAGCGGTGCTCTACCTGCAGGAGTCCTCGGCGCGGCTCGCTCGCCTCGAGCAGGGGGAGGAAGACCTGTCGCGGCTGCAGGAGGAGGCCGAGAAGCAGCGCCTGGCGGCGCTGGAGCTGGCGGGCGCGCTCACAGAGGCGCGCCGCAAGGCCGCGCCGGCGCTCGAAGAGGCCGTGGCGGCGCAACTCGGCGGCCTGGGAATGGCCTCGGCGGTCATGACCGTGGGCTTGGAGACCCGGTCCGGCTGGGAGGGTCTGCGGGAGAGTGGTGCGGATTCGGTGGAGTTCCTGTTGGCCGCGAACGTCGGCCAGCCGCCGCGCAGCCTGGCGCGCACCGCGTCCGGCGGGGAGCTGTCGCGGGTGCTGCTGGGCCTCAAGTGCGCGCTGGCGGGAGCGGGCGGCGACGAGACCCTGGTGTTCGACGAGATCGACGCGGGCATCGGCGGGCGCACGGCGGTGGCCGTCGCGCAGAAGCTGCGCGAGCTCTCGTCCCGGTCTCAGGTGGTGGTGGTGACACACCTGGCCCACGTGGCCGCCCTGGCCGAGCGCCACTACGCCATCGAGAAGAGCAACGACGCTGGCGGGGCCGTCACCCGGCTCGTGCGCCTCGAAGGCGCGGCGGTCGTGGAAGAACTTTGCCGCATGATGGGAGGAAGTCCTGACGACGCCGAGGCCATGGCACACGCGAGGGACTTGCGGGACAAGGCGCTCGAGCCTGCTAGACTAGGAAAGGCGCGGGGCTACACAGGTCATGCGCCGCCAGGTTCCACCACAGCGCGGCAGGGGTAAGCATGGCTAAGCACATCTTCGTCACAGGCGGAGTTGTGTCCTCGCTCGGCAAGGGCATCACCGCCGCCTCCCTGGGTCGTCTACTCAAGAGCCGCGGGCTCAAAGTGACCATCCAGAAGTTCGACCCCTATCTCAACGTGGATCCAGGCACCATGAGCCCGTTCCAGCACGGCGAGGTGTACGTCACCGACGACGGCGCCGAGACCGACCTGGACCTGGGGCACTACGAGCGGTTCATCGACGAAAGCCTCTCCCGCGACTCCAACATCACCTCGGGCTCCGTCTACTACAACGTCATCCGCAAGGAGCGCAAGGGCGACTACCTGGGCGGCACCGTGCAGGTGATCCCGCACGTCACCAACGAGATCAAGGAACGCATCACCCGGGTCGGCCGCAACCCCGACATCGACGTGGTCATCACCGAGATCGGCGGCACGGTGGGCGACATCGAGAGCCTGCCCTTCCTGGAGGCCATCCGCCAGTTCCGCAACGACGTGGGCCGGCGCAACTGCATCTACATCCACGTGACGCTCATCCCGTTCATCAGCGCGGCCGGCGAACTCAAGACCAAGCCCACCCAGCACAGCGTCAACGAGCTGCGCAGCATCGGTATCCAGCCCGACATCATCGTGTGCCGCTCCGACCGGGCCATCAGCTCCGACCTCAAGGAGAAGATCGCGCTCTTCACCGACGTCGAGGCGCGGGCCGTCATCAGCTGCGTGGATGCTCCGCACATCTACTACGTGCCGCTCAACCTGCAGGAAGAAGGGCTGGACGGCCTCGTGGTGGACAAGCTGGGTCTGGAGACCGGGCGCTCGCAACTGGGCGAATGGCTGACCCTGGTCGACAAGCTGAAGTCGCGCCAAGGGCGCGGTGCGCATCGCTCTGGTGGGCAAGTACGTCAAGCTGCAGGACGCCTACCTGAGCGTCGTCGAGGCTCTCAAACACGGAGCCATCTATCACGGCAAGAACCTGGAGATCATCTGGGTGGATGCCGAGACGCTCAAGGCAGGAGGAGATCACCTCCCGGCTCGAAGCGGCCGACGGAGTGCTGGTGCCGGGCGGGTTCGGCATCCGGGGCATCGAGGGCAAGATCATGTCCGCGTGCTACGCCCGGGAGAACAAGGTGCCCTATCTCGGCCTGTGCCTGGGCCTGCAGGTGGCGGTGGCCGAGTTCGCGCGCAACGTGGCCGGCATGCCCGGGGCCAACTCCTCAGAGTTCGACTCGTCGACGGAGTATCCGGTCATCGACCTGCTGCCCGAGCAGAAGGACGTCGCCGACATGGGCGGCACCATGCGCCTGGGCGCGTCGCCGACGAAGGTCGTGGAGGGTACCAAGGCCTTCGAGGCGTACGGCAAAGAGATCATCTACGAGCGCCACCGCCACCGCTATGAGGTCAACAACGTGTACCGGGAGCAGTTGCTGAAGGCCGGCCTGGTCATCAGCGGCACCACCCCCGACGAGCGGCTGGTGGAACTCATCGAGCTTCCTGATCATCCGTGGTTCGTGGCCTGCCAGTTCCATCCCGAGTTCAAGAGCCGGCCCACCAATCCGCATCCGCTCTTCCGTGACTTCATCGGAGCCGCGGTGGCCGGGCAGAAGAAGAAATGATCGATGCGCCGCAGCCGTCTCGAGAGCGGCTGACCGAGCTCTTCCTGCGAGTACACGGCCATCGTCAGCCCTTCCAAGCACGAGCGGGGCATGGCGGACGCGGTCATCAAGCACCTGGAGGGCCTCGGGGTCGCGGTCAACGAGGACGACACGGCGAGCCGCATCGACGGCGACACTGGGAACCTGTGGTGCCGTGGTGGTAGGCGACGGAGATCCGCACATCGCACTGGGGGCGCATCTGGACACGGTGATGCCCACGGACCGCATCGAGCCGTATCTGGGTGACGACGGAGTCTTCCGCAACCGGCACCGCACCATCCTCGGGTCGGACGACAAGGCCGCAGTCGCAGCCATCATCCACGCCACGGAACTTCTCAAAGCCTGGCGGAAGCCGTTCCCGACGTACGAAGTGGTCTTCACCGTGAGCGAGGAGATCGGCTTGGTGGGCGCCAAGCACTTCGACGAGAAGGTCCTGAGGAGCCCGTTCGCGGCCGAGTTCGATTCCGCGGGTCCGGTCGGGCGGTCATCACGGTGAGGGCCCCGAGCCACAACACGTTCACGGCTACGTTCCGCGGGCCAGGCGGCCCACGCCGGGGTCGAGCCGGAGAGGGGCCGCAGCGCAGTGCAGGCGGCCGCCAAGGCCATCGCCGCGATGGAACTGGGCCGGATCGACGAGGAGACGAGCGCCAACATCGGCGTCATCCACGGGGGAGTGGGCACCAACATCGTGCCGGACACCTGTCGAGATCCGCGGTGAGATGCCGCAGCCACGACGAGGAGCAAGCTCGCGCGGGTCACCGCGCAGATGGTCGATGCGATGCATGCCGGCGCCGCCGATGTGGGCGTCGATCTGGACATCGCCATGGTGCACGAGTACAGCGCGTTCGCGCTGAGCCGGCCGGTCCGCGGTGGTCCGTCTGAGCAAGGCCGCCCTGAGCGACCTCGGGCTGAAGCCTGAGCTCATGGCGAGCGGAGGGGGTTCCGACGCCAACATCCTCAACGCGCGAGGACTGCCCACCGTGAATCTCGCTGCCGGCATGACCCAGGTGCACAGTCCCGACGAGCACTGCAGCCTGGACGACCTGGAGCGGCTCTGCGCTGTGGCGCTCCGCCTGATCCTCATGGCTCCCGAATACGGCCCCAAGGGCCGCGCGGCTGATGGTGATCGCGATGGCGAGTAGGGTCGGGCCCCGTCCGGGGGAGAAGGCGGCGGACGACCGACCTCATCCCTGAGGTGCTGAGCTCCCGCGAGGTGTTTCGGGGCAAGGTCATCAACCTGCGGGTGGATGAGATCGCGCTTGTCCGGGCGACCGCACGACGACCCGCGAAGTGGTGGAGTATCCGGGCGCGGTGGTGATCATCGCGCTGGGGGCCGACGGTGAGGTCTATCTGGTGCGCCAGTGGAGGCACGCGATCTCCCAGGTGCTGCTCGAGTTCCCCGCCGGCGGTCTGGAGCCAGGGGAGGAGCCGCTCAGCACCGCCAAGCGGGAACTGCGGGAGGAAGCGGGCCTGGAAGCTGCCCGGTGGACCTCGTTGGGGCATTTCTTCTCGTCGCCCGGATTCGCGAACGAGATCCTTCACATCTTCCTCGCCGAGGACCTTTCCGTCGTTGACACCGATCCCGACGATGACGAAGACTTGCACGTGGTACGTTACGCGTTGAGCGGACTCTACGAGCATCCTGAGCAGTTGGAGGACGCCAAGAGCCTGGCCGCGCTCATGCTCTTGCAAAGGGCCAGGGGTTGGGGACAGAGCGAACGCTAGATCGAGGCGCGCTATGCGAATCGGAGTACCGACCGAGATCCGCGAAGAAGAGTACCGGGTAGCACTGACTCCGGCGGGGACCAAAGAGCTCACCACCAGAGGGCACGACGTGTTGGTGCAGCGAGGGGCGGGAGAAGGATCGTTCTTCTCCGACGCGTCTTACGTGGCCGCCGGCGCGCGCATCGTGCCCGATGCGGAGAGTGTCTTCGCTCAGGCGGAGCTGATAGTCAAGGTCAAGGAGCCTCTGCCCGCGGAGATCAAGCATCTGGAGCCGCGGCACATCCTCTTCACCTATCTTCACCTGGCCCCGGACAAGGAACTGACGTCGGGCCTGGTGGCGAGCGGCGCCACCTGCGTGGCCTACGAGACCGTGGAGACCGCCGACGGCAGACACCCGCTGCTGTCGCCCATGAGCGAGATCGCCGGGCGGCTGGCGCCGCAGATAGGCGCGTACTTCCTCGAGCGCATGAGCGGAGGCAAGGGCAAGCTCATCGGAGGGGCCACGGGGGTCAAACCGGCCAACGTGGTGATCCTCGGCGCCGGCATCGCCGGCTCCAACGCGGCCATCCTCTCTACGGGCATGGGTGCTCGCACCAAGGTGCTCGACACCGATCTGGAGACGCTGGGGGCCCTGCGCAGGATGCTGCCTGCAGTGGAGACTCTGCACAGCGACCAGTTGACCATAGAAGCCGAGGTCGCGGCTGCCGACGTGGTCATCGGCGCGGTGCTGGTCTCGGGGGCGCGCACACCTGTGCTCGTCTCGGAGGAAGTCGTGCGGTCCATGCAGCCGGGATCGGTCATCGTGGACCTCAGCATCGACCAGGGCGGCACCGTCGCCACCTCTGTCGCCACCTCGCACAGAGCCCCGACGTTCGTGAAGCACGGAGTCATCCACTACTGTGTGGACAACATGGCCGGGGTGGTGCCCATCACCTCCACGGTGGCCCTCACCAACGCGACGCTGCCGTACATCATCGAAGTGGCGGACTCGGGGGTGGTGGCCGCGGCCCGGTCGGACCCGGCGCTGGCGCGCGGGATCAACGTGATGGAGGGCAAGATCACCATCAAAGAGGTGGCCGAAGCCACCGGGTATCCGTACTTCCCGTCTGGAGTACGTGCTGCCTATCGAATACATGTAGGCCGGGGCGCCCGCGTGGACGCTGCGCCTGCCATCGATCCGGCGCTCCTCGCGCATCTGCGGGCCCTTCGCCTGGAGGAGGGGCTGTCCGAACGGACCGTGGAATCCTACGGCCGCGACCTGAAGCAGTTCACCGAATTCCTGGCCGAGCGGGGGTGCACACTCCCGGAAGCCGGCCCCGACGAGGTGCGCGACTACCTGGCCGGCGGGCAATGGCGCCCGTCCACCCGGGCGCGCAAAGCCGCCGCCATCCGTTCGTTCTTCAAGCGGCGGGTGGTCCAGGGCCTGACTGAGAGCGACCCCACCCGGGCGCTGCCCAGCCCCCGCTTGGAATCGACCCTGCCGCGCACCCTCACGGTGGACGAAGTGGAGAAGCTGCTGGCCAAGCCGAAGGCCACACCGGCCGGACTGCGCGACCGGGCCCTGCTCGAGACCTTGTACGGCGCAGGCCTGCGGGCCTCGGAGGCCCTGGCGCTGCGCCTCCAGGACGTCGACCTGGAGGTAGGCTTCGTGCGCACCGTCGGCAAGGGCGACAAGGAACGCATCGTCCCGCTGGGCAGGATGGCCATGAAGGCCATCCGGGCCTACAACGAGCGGGGCCGCCCGTTCCTGGGCGGCCCCGGCACCCTCAAGTCGGCCGGAGCTCTTCCTGAACAATCGCGGGCGGCGCCTCTCCCGGCAGGGGCTGCACGCCATCATCAAGCGCTACGCGAGGGAGGCGGGTCTCCCCGACGACGTGTCCGCCCACACGCTGCGCCACTCGTTCGCCACCCACCTGCTCGAGGGCGGCGCCGACCTGCGCGCGGTCCAGGAGATGCTCGGCCACGCCGATCTCTCCACCACCCAGATCTACACCCACGTGACCACTGCCCATCTGCAACGTATCTACCGCGAAGCGCATCCTCGCGCTCGGACGGATGGCTCCTGATGACCCGCGGTGGCGCGTGAGCAGGTTCGTCTTCATGGTGCTGGACGGCGTGGGCGCCGGGGCGCTTGCCCGACGCCGCTGACTACGGCGACGCCGGTTCCGACACGCTCGGCAACCTGAGCCGCGTGGTGGATCTGCACCTGCCGGTGCTGCAGAGCCTGGGGCTCGGGAACATCATCCCCATGAGGGGCGTGCCGCCGGTGGACGACGCCGTCGGCCCTCACCGGCCGCCTGGCCACGCTCTCGGCGGGCAAGGACACCACGGTCGGCCACTGGGAGCACATGGGCCTGGTGACGGCCCGGCCCTTCCCGACCTACCCAGACGGGTTCCCCGAGGAGGTGCTCGCTCCGTTCCGGGAGCGCATCGGAAGGGGCGTGCTGGGCAACAAGACGGCGTCCGGCACGGTCATCATCGACGAACTGGGCGCCGAGCACGTGGCCACCGGATGGCCGATCGTCTACACCTCGGCGGACAGCGTCTTCCAGATCGCCGCCCACGTGGAGGTCGTGCCCCTGGAGACCGCTGTACGAGTGGTGCGAGATCGCCCGCGGGATCCTGCAGGGGCCGCACGGGGTGGCGCGGGTCATCGCCCGGCCGTTCACCGGGAGCCCAGGCGCGTTCGCGCGGACGAAGGACCGGCGCGACTTCTCGTTGGAGCCGCCCGGCCCGACGTATCTCGACCTGCTCCACGAGTCCGGGGTGCCGGTGCTGGCCCTGGGGAAGATCAGCGAGGTGTTCGTGGGCCGGGGCGTCACCGGGATGCTGAAGGTGGCCTCCAACGACGACAACCTGGCGCTGGTCCGTGACCTCCTGCAGCGACGCTCCGACAAGGCGAGCTTCGACGAAGGCCTGCTGTTCACCAACCTGGTGGACTTCGACATGGTCTGGGGCCACCGCAACGACGTGGACGGCTTCGCCGCCGGGCTCGCGGGCCGTGGACGCGGCCCTACCGGGCATCATCGCGGCGCTGGACCCCGGCGACACCCTGCTCATCACCGCCGACCACGGGGTGGACCCCACCACGGTCAGCACCGACCACAGCCGGGAGTACGTCCCGCTGCTCGTCTATCCCCGCCCGCCAGACTGCCCGCCGGCCGTCTACGAGGGCACCCTCGCCGACACCGGCGCGACGGTGTTCGCCGCGCTCACCGGGAGGTGCACCCAGCCTGGGCGGAGACGTAGTGACCGAGTGCCGCCCGAGCCGGGGATGGCGGCCGTACACGCCGGCCAAGGTCTGCTCGGTGGTCCGGGGCGCGCCGCTGGTGCCCGGCCGCGTAGGGGCGCGCGAGGCAGACACGGCGGCGGCCTTTCTGCGGGAGCGCCTGGGCGAGGCTCCCGAGGCGGCCGTCGTGCTGGGCTCGGGACTTGCTGCCGCGCTGGGGGTGCTCCGGGTGGCCGACGTCCGATACCGCGACGTGCCGTCCTGGACGGAGGGGCACGTGACGGGGCATCCCTATCTGCTCTCGGTGGCAGACTGGAACGGCCGTCCGGTCGCCCTCTTGGAGGGCAGGCTGCACGGCTACGAAGGCTTCGACCTCAGCGAGCTGCAACTGCCGGTCCGCACGCTGGCGCGCTGGGGGGTGCGCAAACTCCTGCTCACGAGTTCGTGCGGCGCCGTGGCCATGGGCCGGCGCGCCGGCGACGTGGTCGTCGCCGTGGAGATGCTCGACTTCCAGATGCCCGCATTGTGCGGCTCGAGCTCCATCGAGCCTCTGCGACTTCCCGCGACGGCCGAGGCGGTGGCCCGCCGGGTGGTGGCCGCGGCCGGCGAGCCACGCTGGCTGTCCGTCGGGGTGCACGTGTCCGTGCCGGGACCCAACTACGAGACCGACGCCGAACTGGAGTTCCTGCGCGGCCTCGGCGGCAGCGCCGTGAGCATGTCGGGAGCGCCGGAGTTGCTCGCCGGGCGGGAGGAGGGCCTGGAAGTCGCGGCGCTCAGCCTGATAGTCAACGCGGGGCATACGTCACACGGCGGAGTCCTGGCCGGCGCCGAGGACGCGGCGGCCGCCTTCAGCCACGGCGGTGGGCGCGGTCCTTGACTGCTGGGGCTACTGAGTCGGGCGCTTCGCGCGCCGCTATATACTACGAGCATGAGTACCACAGCGCCTTCACTGCTCGAGGTCCAGACGGTCGTCACGACCCACCAGAACGCCGATTTCGACGCTCTGGCCGCGGTCGTCGGCGCGTCGCTGCTGTACCCCGACAGCCGCATCGTGTTTGCCGGGTCGCTCAACCCCAACGTGCGCGAGTTCGTGACCCTGCACGGCGAGAACCTGCCCATCGTCAACCTGCGGCTCTCGACCAGAGCAAGATCCGCCAACTCATCATCGTGGACACCGCCGACACCGAGCGCATCGGCGACCTGGGACGGCTGTGCGGCAAACCCGGGGTGGAGGTGGTGGTCTTCGATCACCACGAGTCCGAGATGCCGGAGCGGCCCGGGTTCGTCAAGGGAGAGAACTGGGTCATCTCGCAGGACGGGGCACAGGCCACGTCCATGCTGCATCTGCTGCGCGAGCGGGAGGTGGAGATCCCCCGGTTGGCCGCGACCATCTTCGCCCTGGGCATCCACGAGGACACCGGATCGCTCACCTATCCCCGCACCACCATCCGCGACGCGGAGATGCTGGCGGCGGCCATGCGCCTGGGCGCATCGCAGCCGCTCATCGAACGCTATCTGCACAGCGCGCTGACCGCCGACCAGCGGGTGGTGCTGATGCAGATGGTCGATCTCGTGCGCCTCGAGCGGGTGCGGGGACTCGACATCCACACGGTCTCTCTGGACGTGCCGACGTACGTGGACGGGCTCAGCGTCATCGCGCACAAGCTCATGGAACTCATCAACGCCGAGGTGCTACTGCAGGCGGTGGGCATGGAGGACCGGGTGTTCGTCACCGCCCGTTCCCGGGCCGGCTCGGTGGACGTGGGCGCGCTGCTGCGCTCGCTCGACGGTGGCGGGCACGCGCAGGCGGCGTCGGCCGTGGTGCGCGGCAAGACCGCCCGCGGAGACCATCGACGTGCTGCTCGAGCACCTCGTCACAGAGCAACCTGGGCGCTCCAACCGCCGGCGAGATCATGAGCCGGCCGGTGCGCCTCATCGACGCCGACACCCCGGTCACCGACGCCCTGGTCACCGCCCAGCGCTACGGCCACTCGGGCATCTGCGTGCGCGAGGATGGCCGGGTGGTCGGCATCGTCGCCCGTCGCGACCTGGACAAGGCCCTGCGCCACGGGCTGGGCCACGCCCCTGTCAAGGGGGTCATGACCAGGAACATCGCCTTCGCCAAGGTCTCGACCACGGTCGACGAGCTGCGGCGCCTCATGGTGGCCGGCAACGCCGGCAGGGTGCCCGTCGTCACCGACGAGGCCTACGACGAGGCGGTGCGGGAGCGCTCGGCCAAGGTGGGCGACGTCGTCGGCATCGTCACCCGCACCGACGTGCTGGCGGCCTATCACGGGCGCTGGGAGGAGGAGGCAGAGCGAGATGGCCGCGCCCCAGCTCTACGCCATCCAGGCGCTGGCGGACCACCCGTTCTTCGGCAGGCTGTTCCGGGCCTGCTCGGCGCTGTCCGACGACTTTCCCGGCGTCTACCTGGTGGGCGGCTTCGTCCGCGACCTGCTGCTGGACCAGCCCAACGCCGACGTCGACATCGCCGTGGAAGGCGACGGCATCGAGTTCGCCACCCGGCTGGCGAACGAACTCGGCGGGCGCGTGCGCGCGCACCGCAAGTTCAAGACCGCGGTGGTGCTGCTGCCGCCCGACGTCCTGGGGGAGGCGCCGGCCTGGGTGCGCACCTGCGGGGAGCCCTTCCACGTCGACGTGGCCACCACCCGCACCGAGTTCTACGACTATCCCGCGGCGCTGCCGAGGGTGGAGCACGCCTCCATCCGCCAGGACCTCTTCCGCCGCGACTTCACCATCAACGCCATGGCCATCTCGCTGAGCGGCGCGGACTTCGGCACGGTCATCGACTTCTTCGGGGGCTATCGCGACCTGCGCGACGGGGTGATCCGGGTGCTGCACAACCTGAGCTTCATCGAGGATCCCACGCGCATCTTCCGGGCCGTCCGCTACGAGAACCGCTACGGCTTCCGCATGGACGAGCAGACCCACGGCTTCGCCAGGAGCTGCGTGGACATGCACCTGGTGGGCGACCTCTCCAGCGTCCGGCTGCGCGACGAACTGGTGGCGCTGCTGAGCGAGGGGGACGTGCGAGTGGACGCTGGGACGCCTGTTCGAACTGGGAGTGGCCCGGGAAGTCCACCCCAAGCTGGCCACCGGGGCCAAGACCGTGGCTCTCGTGCAGCGGCTGGATGCGCTGGTGGCGTGAACTGGGACTGTCACGACGAAGTGGTACCCTGGCGGCTACGGCTTGCGGCCGTGACCCGCAACATGACGCACGACGAACTCTACGTGTGGCTCGAGCGGTCTCAAGCTGCGGAAGGCCGACAGCAGCTCGGTGACGGCGGCGGTGGTCGTGGGGCCGCTTCTGGCGTCGCGGCTGGCGAAGCCGGAGATGCGCGACTGGGATATCTACCGGGCGCTGCGGAGCATCCCGCTGGAAGCCGTCTTGTTCGGGCTGGCCGGCATGGAGCCGGGAGTGGTGGAGACCCGTCTGCGGCGCTATCTGGCCGATATCCGGCACAGGACGCTGAGCGTGAAGGGCGAGGACCTCCTCGCGATGGGAATGAAACGAGGGCCGGCCGTCGGCCGGATCCTCCAGAGACTGCAGGAGTTGCGTGTGGAAGGCATGATCAAAGGACGGACCGCCGAGCTCGACGCGGCCCGGCGCATGGTGGAGAAGAGCGCATGAACATCGACTGGATCGACTTCTGCGACTCTGGTCCCGATCCTCGCTCATCTCGATGACGCTGCACGAGGTGGCGCATGGGTTGGTGGCGTACCGGCTGGGTGACCCGACGGCCAAGCCGCGGGGCAGGCTGAGCCTCAACCCGATCCGCCATCTGGACCCGATCGGCACCGCTGATGTTCTTCATCACGCTACCTGTCCTGGGGGGTTCATCTTCGGCTGGGCGAAGCCGATCCCCGTCTCGCCGTACTACTTCAAGAACCGGCAACGCGGGCATGGCCGTCGTCGGGGTGGCGGGACCGGCCACGAACTTCATCCTGGCCGTCATCTTCGCGGTGATCCTGAGTCTTCGTCGCGCCGAGCCCTCATCGTGACCGACTCCGGGTGCCGTGCGAGACGTGGGTGTTCGATCTTGCTCTTCCTGGTGATGCAGGTCAACATCGTCCTCGGAGTCTTCAACCTCATCCCCATCCCGCCTCTGGACGGGTCGCGCGTCCTGGGTGGCTTCCTTCCCCGGAGGCGCGTACGAGTACTGGGTGGCCATCGACCGGTACGGGTTCTTCATCCTCATCATCCTCCTCATCGCTGCTGCGCTACGGCGGGCTGGGCGATCGTCATCGCCCGCGGCGAGTCCGGCGCTCTGGCACCTGATGCTTCGCCTGCGTACAGTGCCGTGCAGCCGGTATCCGAGCGTCGAGTATTGAGACCACTCGAACTAGATCTGGACGTCTACCAGGGGCCGTTCGACCTCCTGCTGTCGCTCGTCTTCAAGGAGGAGATCGACCTGCTGGAGGTGCCGCTGTTCGAGGTCATCTCCGCGTACCTGGACGAGATGGAGGCCAAAGGGGCCACGTCCGACTGGGACGAGATGAGCGAGTTCCTGCTGCTCATGAGTCTTCTGGTGGAGATCAAGTCGCGGCTGCTGCTGCCCGGCGCCGAGCCGCTGCTCGAGACCGAGCTCACGCCCGAGCAGGCGCGCGATCAGTTGCTGGCCCGGCTCTTCGAGTACAGCAAGTTCAAGACTGCCGCCGAGAGCCTGCGCGAGCTGGGCGACGAGAACAGCGCGCCGGCTCCTGCGGCAGCCGGAGCGCACCACCACTCGGCGTCTGGCCGGCGCTGGACAGCGTGGCCGGCAGCGAGGACGCCATGCAGTCTGCGCGAGGCCATGGTCAGGGTGCTTGAGAACCGGCGGGAGCCCGACACCACCCACATCATCCAGACCAAGGTGGAGCTCCAGCGCCAGACGCGCATCATCCGCGGCATCCTGGCCCGCCACGGCAAGTTCTCCTTCAACGCCATCTTCGGCGGCGAGGAGCCCCTGGTGCAGGCCCTGTCTCTGTTCGCCTTGCTGGACCTGCTCAGCCGGGGAGAGATCCGGGCGTCACCAGAACGAGAACTTCGCCGATATCAAGGTCCGCGTGCGCGACATCGCCAAGGCCTCGTGAGGAGCGGATGGTGAGCGACCTGCAAGAACTGAAGCGAGACCTCGAGGCGCTGCTCTTCGCCTCCGGGCGCCCCCTTGGCCGTCGAGGCGATGGTCGGCGCGCTGGAACTGCCGGGCGAGCTGGGCCAGGACCTGGTGGAGACCGCGCTGACCGCCTTGGCCGAGGAGTACTCGCGGGGACGGGCGCCACGGCATCGAGCTGGTGCGGCTGGCGGGGGGTTGGGCGTTCCGCACCGACGCCCGCTGCCACGCGGTGGTGTCCCGGCTGTTCGAACTGCCCGAGGACGCCGTCGCGGCTGTCGCCCGCGGCGCTGGAATGTCTGGCCGTCGTGGCGTATTTACAACCTGTATCACGCCCGCAGATAGCGGAGATCAGGGGCGTCAACTCCGATTCCACGGTCCACAAGCTGCTGGAGCGGGAACTCATCACCGAGGTGGGCCGCTCGCAGGCGGCCGGCGGCGCCATCCTGTATGGCACCACGCAGCGGTTCGAAGCCGTCTTCGGACTGGCGGGGCTGGACGAACTACCTGCCCTCGAAGGCTTTGCCCTGACCGAGGAGCAGAAGGACGAGCTGCGCCGCCGTCTGGGCCTCCTGACCGTCCCCGAGTAGGACCGAGAGGCACGCCCGTATGAAGATGCGTCTACAGAAAGCCCTGGCTGAGGCCGGTTTCGCCTCGCGGCGGGCGAGCGAGGACCTCATCACGGCCGGCCGGGTCACGGTGGACGGGGTGGTGGCCGAACTGGGCGCCTCCGCCGACCCCGAGACCCAGGTGATCGCCGTGGACGGGCGACCCATCGCCGCCGAGGTCCAAGGAGTACTGGCTGCTCAACAAGCCCGCAGGCGTGCTGAGCGCCGTCACCGACGCCCGGGGACGGCGCACCGTCACCGATCTGGTGCCCACGCGGGCCCGGGTGTTCCCGGTGGGGCGGCTCGACCTCGACAGCACCGGCCTCGTGCTCCTCACCAACGACGGCGACCTGGCCGGGCGGCTGCTGCACCCGCGCTTCCACGTGGAGAAGGAATATGTCGTCACCGTGCGCGGGGTGGTGCAGAAGGAGGCCCTAGAGGCCCTGCGGCGAGGAGTCATGCTGGAGGACGGCGTGACGGCGCCGGCGAAGGTCGAGTTCGTGGAGATCACGCCGGCCGCCGGGCGGCGGACCCCAGACCATCCTCAGGATCGTGCTCCATGAAGGCCGCAAGCGCCAGGTGAGGCGCATGATGGAGGCCGTCGGCCATCGCGTGGTGGCACTGCACCGCGCGCGCTTCGACACTCTCACCGATGCGGGGCTGCTGCCGGGTCAGGCCCGCAGGCTGTCCGCGGCCGAGATCGACAGGCTCCGCAAGCACGCCGCCGGCTAGTCGCCGCTAGGGGTACACAGCCGCGCTTTTTCGCTCCCTCCGCGGCTTTCGCGCGGGTATACTGTGAGATTCGCGCAGCCCCGTGACGGAGTATCCATGAGACTCAATCCTGTGCTCGAGAAGTTGACGCCGTATCGTGCCGGACCTTCCCTGGAAGAGATCCGATATCGATACCAACTCGAGCGCGTATCCCGCCTGTCGGCCAACGAAAGCCCCTGGGGACCGTTCCCCGAGGTGGTCGAGGCCATGAAGGGCGCCCTGGACGGGCTCAACCGCTACCCGGACGGGGCCTGCAACGAAGTGCGGACGCTGCTGGCCGAGAAGCTGGACGTTCCTGAGGACCACATGGTCTTCGGCAACGGCTCCTGCGAACTGCTGATGCTGCTGGGTGAGGTGTTCCTCGGACCCGGCCGGCACGCCGTGCTGCCGCATCCCGTCGTTCGTCATGTACCGGCACATCGCCATGGCGCGCGGCGCCGACTTCTCCGCGGTGGAGCTACCGGGCTTGGAGTACGACCTGGAAGCCCTGCTGGCGGCGATGCGGGAAGAAACGACCCTTCTCGTCATCTGCAATCCCAACAACCCGACCGGCAGCCACGTCGCCGGGCCGGAACTGCACGCGTTCCTCGAGCGGGTGCCGCCGGACGTGGCCGTGGTGCTCGACGAGGCGTACTGCGAGTTCGTGTCGCCCGAGAGGCAGATCGACTCGGTGCGCTGGCTGGCGGAGTTCCCCAACCTGATCATCCTGCGGACGTTCTCGAAGATCTTCGGGCTGGCCGGGACTGCGCATGGGCTACGGCATCGCCGACCCGCAGGTGGTGCAGGCGCTGGACAAGGTGCGCCAGCCGTTCAACGTGGACTCCCTGGCCCAGGTGGCGGCGGCGACGTCGCTGAGGCTGCCGGAGCGCATCGCCGAGCGGCAGCGGATGGTGGCCGTGGAGCGGGCGCGCATGCAGGAGAGGCTCGCGGACGATGGGAGTGGCCTACCACCCGAGCGAGGCCAACTTCATGCTCTTCGATGTGACCAAGCTTGGGCATCCCGGGGCCCGAGGTGGCCCAGGCTCTGCTGGAGATCGGGGTGTTGACCCGGTCGGGGTACGCTATGGAATGCCCCGGATGGATTCGGGTTACCATAGGTGAAGCAGCGGAGAACGACATGTTCCTGGAGGCATTGGCGGGGCTTCGCGGCTCGCGCGTGAGCGCCTCCACCACACACGATAGACGACCTGAGCGCCGAAGCTCTGAGTCCGGAGAGTTGACATGGACGGGGGTAGCACCGAGATGATGATCGTCATGCAGGAGGGCTCGGTCCGCGAGGACGTCGAGCGCATCCTGGAACGTCTGCACAGCGCTGGGGCCAGCGGCATCGTGTCCACGAGCGACGTCGTGACCGTGATCGCGGTCATGGGGGAGCGGGACGTCATCGCGGGACTGCCGCTCGAGGCCTACCCGGGCGTGGACAAGGTCCTGCCCATCCTCAAGCCCTACAAGTTGGTGAGCCGGGAGTTCCGGCGCAGCGACACCGTGATCACCGTGGGCGGCACCAGTCTGGGTGGAGGCCATGTGGCGCTGATCGCCGGGCCGTGCTCCATCGAGACGCGCGAGCAGGTGTTCGAGGCCGCCCGCGCCGCCAAGGCCGCGGGCGCCACCATGCTGCGCGGTGGGGCCTACAAGCCCCGCACCTCGCCGTACGCGTTCCAGGGCCTGGGCGTCCAGGGCCTGGAGTTCCTGGCCGAGGCCGGCAAGGCCACCGGTCTGCCGGTGGTCACCGAACTCATGGACCCGCGGCACCTGGAAGACGTGGCCAAGTACTCCGACGTCATCCAGATCGGCGCCCGCAACATGCAGAACTTCCAGCTGCTGTCGGCCGTCGGCGAAGTCGACCGGCCGGTGCTCCTCAAGCGCGGCCTGGCCGCCACCATCGAAGAGCTGCTTGATGGCCGCGGAGTACATCGTCAAAGAGGGCAACGAGAACGTCATCCTGTGCGAGCGGGGCATCCGCACGTTCGAGACCGCGACGCGCAACACGCTGGACATCTCCGCCGTGCCCATCCTCAAGCAGCGCAGCCATCTGCCCGTGGTCGTTGACCCGAGCCACGCCGCCGGCAAGATCGAACTGGTGGAGCCGTTGTCGCTGGCCGCCATCGCCGCCGGCGCTGACGGCCTCATGATCGAGATGCATCCCACGCCGGAGATCGCCCTCTCAGACGGCGCTCAGTCGCTCAACCCGCTGCAGTTCGAGAAGGTGGCTGCCCGCATCCGCGAGATCGTCGCCTGGACCGGCAAGCAGATGGGATGAGCTTGGTGACCGAACCCCGTCCTCATAGCGGCATCCACCGGCTGGCCATAGTGGGCGTGGGCATGATGGGCGGCAGCCTGGCGCTGGCCGCCCGGGAGCGGGCCCAGGTGGACGAGGTGGTCGGCTACGACGCCGATCCCGAAGCGCTCGAGGCGGCGCTCGCCAAGGGCGTGATAACCGAGAAGGCCTCGTCTGCGGCTGAGGCCGCGGCCTACGCGGACCTGGTGGTCATCTCGACCCCGGTGCGGAGCATCCCGGCGTTGGTGGAGGAGTGCGCGGCGGCGCAGCCCGCGCCGCGCCTGATCACCGACATGGGCAGCACCAAGTCGGCCATCGTGGGCAACCTCTCGCCGCTGGCACGCTCGGTGTTCATCGGCGGTCATCCGATATGCGGTTCCGCGGAGAGCGGCGTCCGCTACGCCCGAGGCGACCTGTTCGTGGGCGCCACCTACTTCCTGTGCACGACCGGCGCGGCCTTCCCGAAGCTCTATCGAGATGCTCCAGGAGTTCATCCTGCAGTTGGGCGCCAAGCCCACCCACATCGACGCCGTGGCCCACGACCGCATCATGGCCGTGGTCAGCCATCTGCCGCACGTTCTGGCGAACGTGCTCATGGACCACACCGGCAACTTCAAGGTGCGCGGCAAGCGGGCCCTGCACTGCACCGGCACCAGCTTCAAGGACCTCACCCGCGTGGCCGGCGCCAACCCCGCCATGTGGGGGGACATCTTCCTGGAGAACCGCGCCGCTCTCTCGCAGACGGTGCGCGCCATCTCCGCGGAGCTCCTCGAGTTCTCGCAACTGCTCGACCAGGCCGACGAGACCGCCATCCTGGACTCCATCAACTCGGCCTCGTCGTACCGCGAGGAGCTGCTCGAGTACGAAGACATCACGCCGGCCACCCTCTACAAGGTCACCGTGCGCGTGCCCGACCAGCCGGGCGTCGTCTCGAAGGTCATGACGGCGCTGGGCCAAGCGGAGATCAACATCGAAGACCTCACGCTGCACCACTTCAGCCGCAGCGTCGGGGGTGACTTGGTGCTGTTCATCGAAGGCGAGTCGATCGCCGAGAACGCGGCGTCCTTGGTGCACGATCTGGGCTACGCCGTCTCGGTGTCGTTCACCGGTGAAGTCCGTGAGTGAGGGGCCGCAGAATACGGAGCGGACGTTCAAGCCCGCCACCTCCGGCCTTCGGGGCTCCATCCGCGTGCCCGGAGACAAGTCCGTCTCCCATCGCGCCGCTCTTGTTCGGGGCCGTCAACGACGGTCCGCTGCATGTGTCCGGGTTCCTGCGCTCGGCCGACACCCTGGCCACTCGTCGACGCTGTGCGGGCGCTGGGCGTGCAGGTGGACGAGGACGGCGACGGACCTGCTGGTCCACGGTCTCGGTTGGGAAGGCCTCAAAGAGCCCAAAGACGTCATCGACGTCGCGTAACTCCGGCACTCTCATCCGCCTGCTGCCTGGTCTGGTGGCTTCGCTGCCGTTCCTGTGCGTGCTGACCGGCGACAGCAGCATCCGTCGCCGCCCCATGGCGCGGGTCCTGCGGCCGCTGAAGGCCATGGGGGCCATGGTCGCGGGGCGGGAGAACGATTCGCTTCCTCCGATCGCCATCCGAGGTGGCGAACTGCGAGGCATGCGGCACGAACTCGCTGTGGCCTCGGCTCAGGTGAAGTCCTGCATCCTTCTGGCCGGCCTGCGGGCCGAGGGCGAGACGGAGATCGTCGAGCCCGGCGCATCCCGCGATCATACGGAGCGGATGATCCGCCACGCCGGAGGCCGGGTGGAGAGAGAGGACCTTCCCGCAGGTCGCGGGATACTGCGGGTATGGCCGGTCGACCGGCTTTTCATGGACTCCCTGGTGGTCCCGGGTGATTTCAGCTCCGCGGCGTTCTTCATCGTCGCCGCTCAGCTCATCGCGGACTCGGAGGTCACCGTCGAGAACGCCGGCCTCAATCCCACCCGCACCGGCCTGCTGGCGGTGCTGCGGCGCATGGGCGCGTCTGTCGACGTCGAAGCGCTGCCGGGCGCCGGGCCGGAGCCCGTGGGCCGCATCACTGCCCGGACGTCCGATCTCGTGGCCACCGACGTGGAGGCGGGGGAGGTCCCGAACGTCATCGACGAGTTGCCGCTCTTCCTGCTCGCGGCAGCCCGGGCGAAGGGGGTCTCGCACCTGCGGGGGGCGGCCGAACTGCGGGCCAAGGAGAGCGACCGGCTTGGGCGCCATGGCCGCGCCTCCTGCGGGCTCTGGGGGTCACCGTGGTGGAGCATCCCGACGGCATGGACGTGCACGGGCGACCCGGAGGGCTGGGCCGGTGGCGCGATCGTGACGGAGGCGGACCACCGGGTGGCCATGTGCGGGGCCATCGCAGGGGCGGCCTCCTCGCAAGGCACCATCATCGACGATGCGGACTGCATCGCCGTGTCCTATCCTGACTTCGTGCGGCATCTCGAAGTTCTGGGGGGACGATGATCATCGCTATCGACGGGCCCGCGGGGTCCGGTAAGAGCACCATCGCGCGGGAAGTCGCGAAGTGGCTGGGCATGCGCTACCTCGACACGGGGGCCATGTACCGCACCGTGACGCTGCTGGCCCTCGAGGCCGGGCTGGTCCCCGATCGCATCCCCGAGGCCGCCGCGTTGGCCGCCGCCGCCGACCTGCGTTTCGTGGACCGGGCCGACGATCTCACCCGGGCCTTCATCGATGGCCGGGAGGTCACCAACGAGATCCGGGAGCGGGAGGTCACCAAGGCCGTATCGCCGGTGTCGGCCGATGGCGCCGTGCGGGAGCTTCTCACGGAACGCCAGAGGGCTGAGGCCGCACAGGGCGACGTGGTGCTCGAGGGCCGCGACACGGGCACCGTCGTCTTCCCGAACGCCGATCTCAAGATCTATCTGGTCGCCTCCGTTCCGGAGCGGGCCCGGCGCCGCCGGGCGCAGTTGCTGGCCCAAGGGGTGGACCAGTCCGAGGAAGAACTGGCGGCCGACATCGTCGCGCGCGACGCCTACGACTCCGGCCGGGCCATCGCGCCGCTCCGCAAGGCTGATGACGCGGTGGAGATCGACACCACCGGGATGACCATCCCCGAAGTGATCCAGGCCGTGTGCGACCTCGCCGAGGCCAAGCGCGGAGGGTCGCCGCCGGCGCCCGCGCCGCCCGATCGGCCGCGCCGGTCAAGCCCGCCGCCAAGAAGTGGCCGCTGTCCCGCATGATCCGCGGCCCGCTCGACCTCTGGCTCTACCGTTTCTCTGTTCCCGCTCCTCCCGCCGCTGTGGAAGGCGCTGTTCCGCATGAAGATCAGAGGCGCCGAGCACATCCCGGCCACCGGGCGCGGTGCTCCTCGTGACCAACCACCGCTCGAACCTCGACCCCATCTTCGTCGGGGTCAGCTTCCCGCGGCAGATCCACTTCATGGCCAAAGCGGAGTTGTGGAAGTTCAAGCCCGTCGGCAGGCTCATCGACATCCTGGGGGCCTTTCCCGTGAACCGGGGCGAAGCGGACCGGAACGCGGTCAAGAAAGCCCTCGAGATCCTCGGCGCCGGCGGGGTGGTCGGCATGTTCCCTGAAGGGCACCGCCAGCGAAGCGGCAGGTTGGGCGAGATCCAGCCCGGAGTGTCGCTGTTGGCGCTCCGCGAGGGCGTTGTGACCATCCCCATGTTGATGGACGGCACCGAGCGCGTCGTGCGGAACAAGCTGTTCCGGCTGCCCAAGGTCCGGGTGACCTTCGGCCCGCCGCTCGAACTTCCCGGGGCCGATGTGCCCCGTTCGCAGCGCGGACAGGTGGTCACGGAGCGGCTGGTCCAGGCGTTCACGGATCTGGCCGCGTCCATGGCGGAGGAACGTTGAGCCGGCTGCGAGCTCAGGATCTCCGAGAGCGCCGGCTTCTGCTGGGGGGTCGAGCGCGCCCTCGAACTGGCGCAGAAGGCGGCCGAACAGGCGCCCGGGCCGGTGCGCTCGTTGGGCCCTTTGATCCACAACCCGGGTGTGATCGCCGACCTGGCGAAGCGGGGCGTAGAAGTCATCTCCGGACCCGAGGAGGCCCCGGACGGCACCGTCATCCTGCGCTCGCACGGAGTGCCGCGGGAGGTCAACGAGCGTCTTGCCGAGTCCGGCGCCGCCGTCGTGGACGCCACCTGCACGTTCGTCAAGTCGGCCCAGGAGAAGGCGGCCCATCTGCGCGATCTGGGCTACTTCGTTATCATCCTGGGGGAGAGGGACCACCCGGAAGTGCTCGCCGTGCGCTCCTACGCCGGAGAGCAGTCCCTGGTGGTGGAGTCGCCGGAAGACCTGCCCGAGGAATTGCCGGCCCACCGGGTGGGAGTGGTGGTGCAGACCACCCAGTCGCAGGAGCGGTTGGCGGAACTCGTTGAAGATCTCGCGCCGCGGGTGCGGGAGCTTCTCGTGTACAACACCATCTGCGGAGCCACAGAGCAGAGGCAATCGGCCGCCATGGCCATGGCCGACGGCGTCGATGCCGTGGTCGTGGTGGGGGGGAGGAACTCGGGTAACACGAGGCGGCTGGCCGAGCTCTGCGCGGCTCGGCAACCCCGAACGTACCACGTAGAATCGGCGGACGAACTTGATCCCGGGTGGTTCATGGGTATGAAGGTTGTCGGCATCACTGCCGGCGCCTCCACGCCGCCCGAGCAGATACAAGCCGTCGCAGACAGACTGGCAGGACTAGAGGTATGAGTAACACGAAACCACGGGTGGCCATCATCGGCTATCCCAACGTAGGCAAATCCACCCTTTTCAACCGCATCACCGGCACGCGCGACGCGGTCGTCGCGCCCGAATCGGGGGTGACCCGCGACCGCAAAGAAGGCGAGGCCGAATGGATCGGCCGCGAGTTCATCGTGGTCGACACCGGAGGCATAGACATCGAGAGCGACGCGCCCCTGGGCGACGAGGTGCGGCTGCAGGCGCACCTGGCCCTGGACGAGGCCGCCGTCGTGATCTTCCTCGTGGACGGCAAGATGGGCCTGGCTCCCCAGGATCATGAGATCGCCGCGATACTGCGGCGCAGCGACATCCCCGTGATCCTGGCCGTCAACAAGGCGGACGTCAAGGCGTCGGCAGGCCAACCTGCTGGAGTACTGGCAGCTGGGCATCGGCGAGCCCATGGGCATCTCGGCGGAGCACGGTCTGGGAGTGGGCGACGTTCTGGACGAGGTGGTCAAACACCTCCCCGCGGATGAGGGCCCTGGAGACGGGATAGAACCCATCCGCGTGGCCATCGTGGGCCGTCCGAACGTGGGCAAGAGCTCTCTGCTCAATGCCATGCTCGGCGACCAGCGCACCATCGTCTCCGCCATCCCCGGCACCACCCGGGACGCCATCGACACCGATCTCGAGTTCGACGGCACGCCCATGACGCTCATCGACACAGCCGGTCTGCGCCGCCCCGGCAAGCGCGTGACCACCGATGTCGAGTACTACAGCTCCCTGCGCGCACTGCAGGCCCTGGAACGCTGCCACGTGGCGCTTGTGGTGGTCGACGCCAACGAAGGCCTCGTCGACTTGGACCTCCAGGTGGCCTACGAGGCGCAGAGGGCCAAGTGCGCCACCGCCATCCTCTTCAACAAGTGGGACGTCAACGACATCGACCTGGACATGACGGTGGAGCGTCTCAAGGCGAAGGTCCAGATGAAGCCGCGCTGGCTCACGGTATCCGCGCTCACCAGGCGCAACGTCGATCGCATCCTTCCGCTGGCTCGCGATCTGTACGAGCAGTACAGCGCCCGCATCCCCACCGCGGAGTTGAACAAGTGGCTGGAGGGCCTGAGGACCCAGCGGGCGCCGGCAGGCAAGGGCGGCGCCAAGGCGCTCAAGGCCTTCTACATGGTGCAGTACGACAGCTCACCACCGCGATTCAAGGTGATGGTGAACTCGCGCGCCCTGGTCACCAAATCGTACGCGTATTACCTGGAGAACCGCCTCCGGGAGGAGTACGACCTCTGGGGCATCCCGCTGGTCATCGACTTCCAGGGCAAGGAGGAGCGCTACTCTTGACGACCTCTCTCTGGCTGACATCTGTCGGTCTCATCATCCTCGGGTACCTCTCCGGCTCGCTGTCGCCAAGCGTCTTCCTTGGCCGGGCCATCAAGGGCGTGGACGTCAGGAAGGTGGGCAGCGGCAACGCCGGCACGACGAACGCCTTCCGGGCGCTCGGGGTGAAGCTGGGGATAGCGGTACTGCTCCTTGATCTGCTGAAGGGGGCGGTGCCGGTGGTCATCGCCAGGCTGGTGCTGCATGACGAGCATGCGGTGGTCATAGTGATCGTCGCCTTCGCGTGCATCATGGGGCACAACTACTCGATCTTCCTACGGGGCAAGGGCGGCAAGGGTGTCGCCACCGGCGCCGGAGCGGCCCTCGCCCTGATGCCCATCCCCATGGCCATCGTGGTGGTCGTGTTCGTCGTGCTGGTCTTCACGGTAAGGATCGTGTCTGTGGCGTCCATCGTCGCGACCATCTTGTATCCAACGGCGGCCGTGGTCTTCTGGAGGCCGCTGCCTTACATCATCGGTGCGTGCGTCATCGCCGCCGTGGTGCTGTGGGCGCACCGCAAGAACTTCCGCCGGCTATGGAAACGCCAGGAACCTCGAGTGAAGTTCCCGTGGAACAAGCCGAAGGGCGAGCCGTCTGCCGACGGGTCCCCCGCTTCTGGTACCTGACGAAGGCGACGCGTCGCGGTATACTGGTGTCGCGTCGGGACGTGGCGTAGTTTGGTAGCGCATCCGGCTGGGGGCCGGAAGGTCGGAGGTTCAAATCCTCTCGTCCCGACCTACGAGAGGTTCAAATCCTCTCGTCCCGACCTTCGAAAGCCTGCTTCGGCAGGCTTTTTCTATTGACGGGGTACTATGTACGCTAGTAGCGTGATTGACGCATCTGGCTGGCAATCAGGAGGCTTCTTGGCACGCAGGTCTATACGCCCCGTTCTCGTGGTGGCTGCCCTCTTCGTGCTGTCCGTCGTGGTGTTCGGCGTGGGGGGCCATCCCAGCGCCGCACAGGCCACGAGGGTGTCCTCACCCACAGAGGTGATCGTGCAGTTCTCGGCCGGCACCTCCAAGGCGGCCATGGCGGCCATAGCTTCGGGGAACGGCGTCGCTGTGGAGAGCACGGTCGCTGCCGGTGCCGGCAAAGCGGTCTCGTTCGCGGTGTACTCGTCGGGATCTCTGTCCACCGAGCAGCTCATCGAACGCTTCAAAGGCCAGCCGGGTGTGGTGGCCGTGTCCGCCAACTTCGTGCGATCCATCAGCCTTTGGCCCAACGACCCGAGGCTCAGCGAACTCTGGGGTATGGAGAACAACGGGCAGACCGGAGGCACCGCAGACGCTGACATCGACGCGGCGACGGCGTGGGACGCCGGCCAGGGGAGCGGGACGGTGGTCGCCTGCATCGACACGGGTGTCGACTACAACCACGCCGATCTCGCGGCGAACATGTGGCAGAACCCGGGAGAGACTCCCGGTGACAGCATAGACAACGACGGCAATGGCTACGTCGACGACGTGTACGGCATAGACTCGTATGCCGGTGACACCGATCCGATGGACGAGCATGGCCACGGCACGCACGCTTCCGGCACGATGGCGGCAGTGGGTGACAACGGCGTGGGCGTGACCGGGGTCGCATGGCGGGCCAAGATCATGGCTTTGCGTTTCCTGGGTCCCGACGGAGACGGGACCGACGCCGCCGCCATCGCCTGCATCAACTATGCCGTCGACATGAAGGTCAATCACGGCGTGAACATCGTGGTCATCAACGCTTCCTGGGGCGGGGGTGGCTACAATCCGGTGCTGCTGAACGCCATTTCCTCGGCGGCCAGCGCCGGCATCGTCTTCTGCGCCGCCGCGGGCAACAGTGGTCTGAACAACGAGTTGTGGCCCTTCTATCCCTCGTCGTACTCGGCGTCCAACCTGATAGCCGTCGGTTCGACCACGTCCACCGACGCGCGGTCGTCGTTCTCGAACTACGGGGCCACCCGCGTCGACTTGTTCGCGCCGGGCTCGTCGATCTTGAGCACCTACTTCGGGGGCTACGGCCTGATGAGCGGCACCTCGATGGCCACTCCGCATGTCGCGGGCACAGTGGCGCTCCTGGCCGCGCTGCATCCCGAAGACACGGTTGCTACTCGGATCGACAGGATCCTTCTTAGCGTCGACCGGGTTCCCGCCTTGTCGGGCTACTGCGTGACGGGCGGCAGACTGAACGCCGGGTCCGCCGTGGCCACGGCCACTCCGGCCATCACTTCTTTGACTCCCACCTCCGGACCGGCCGGCGGCGGGACCTCGGTGGTCATCACGGGCTCCGGCTTCGTGGGGCTGACCGGCGCGAGCGCCGTGACCTTCGGCGGTACTGCCGCCACATCGTACAGGGTCGACTCGAGCACCCAGATCACCGCGACGGCCCCCAGCCATACGGCGGGCACCTTCGCCGTCCGGGTGACGTGCCCGTTCGGCACCAGCCCCGACACAGGCAACGACGACTTCACCTTCATCCCGGCTCCTGCCATCTCGGCCGTCGCGCCCAGCCAGGGCTCGACGGCAGGGGGAAACACCGTGGTGATCTCCGGCACAAACTTCACCGGAGCTTCGGCGGTGCTCTTCGGCTCCACCGCAGCCGCGTACGAGGTGATCACGGACGCTCGTATCGACGCGACGGCTCCCGGCCACGTGGACGGTAGTGTCAGGGTCCGCGTCACCACGCCCGGCGGCACAAGCCCCGATACCCTGGCCGACGACTATAGGTACACGGACGCTCCGGTCATCGCCGCAGTGGCGCCCGCGGCGGGCCCGGCTGCAGGCGGCAGCAATGTGGTCATTACCGGAGGCCATTTCAGCGGAGCCACGGCCGTCTCGTTCGGCGGCACTCCCGCCGCCACGTTCACAGTCAACAGCAACTCGCAGATCACCGCCGTGTCCCCGCTACACTCCGTGGCCAGCGTTTCCATCAGTGTGACGGGGCCCGGCGGCACCAGCGCCGACACGCCGGCGGACGACTACCGCTTCGTCGCGGCGCCCGCGATCTCGGGGGTGACCCCTGCGAGTGGCCCGAGCGCCGGCGGCACCGACGTGGTCATCGAAGGGACCGGGTTCGTGGGGCTCAGCGGGGCTTCCGCGGTCACGTTCGGCGGTCTGGCGGCGACCAATCTCACCATCATCTCCGAGACCCAGATATCCGCTACCACTCCACCCGGCACCGCCGGTCCGATGCGCGTCCAGGTGGTCGCGGCGGGGGGGACCACACCCGAATCGCCGTCCGCCGCGTTTACCTACACCTCGCCCCCTCTGGCCTCCTATGAGGACGGCGACGCCCGCATCGCCTACAACGGCGCCTGGGCAGCCTTCACCACGGGCTCCGCCTCGTCGGGCGGCTACTCCCGCGCGAACACCGGCGATTCCTCGGCCGTCATTACTTTCGTGGGCGACAGGCTCGATTGGATCGCCATGAAGGGCACGACCACCGGCAAGGCCGACGTCTATCTCGACGGCGACCTGCAGACCACCATCGACCTGGCGGCTGTGGCGGCCGCCTATCAGGTGAACGTCTGGCACACCGGCCTTCTGCACTATGGGCTGCATGAGGTGAGGATCGAGCGGAGCGCCGCCAACGCGGCCGGCAAGTACATCACGCTGGACAGGGTAGAAGTGCTGGGTCAGTTGGTCTACGCCGTTCCGTCCATCACCTCCTTGTCGCCTGCAATCGGCTCCACGGCCGGGGGCTCCTCGGTGGCCATCTCCGGTACCGGTTTCAACGAGGTGACGTCGGTCACGTTCGATGGAGAGGCCGCCACCACGTTCACGGTCGCCTCGCCCACCAGGATCACCGCCACTGCCCCCAGCCATACTGCCGGTCCGGTGCGGGTCCAGGTGACTGCGGCCGGCGGCACAACGAGTGACACCCCATACGACGACTTCACGTACGCGGTGCCTCAGCCGGTCACGCGCACCGAAGCCCTTCTCACCAACCCCGCCTTCGTACGCACGGGCACGTGGGGAGCGTATTCGACGGCCTCGGCCTCCGGCGGCTCCTACCTGCGGTCAAGCACGTCGGGCGCGACGTTCGTCATCCCCTTCAACGGCACGCAACTCGACTGGATAGCGACCAAGGGCACCACCACCGGCAAGGCCGACGTGTACCTCGACAACGTCTTCAAGACCACCGTCGATCTCTCGTCGCCCGCGGTCATCTACCACACCAAGGTCTGGTCCACCGACATCCTTGCTCCCGGATATCACACGGTCAAGATCGTGCGAAGCGCCTCGAACGTCAGTGGCAAGTACGTCACCGTTGACGCCATCGATCTGGCCGGGACGCTGCTGACCGCGTCGCGCAAGGAAGAGACCGATCCGCTGCTCCTGTGGAGCCCGGTGTTCACCTCGTGGCCGAGCGGCGCCAACGCCTCGGCGTCCGGTGGCGGCTACAAGTACATCAACAGCGCGGGGGCCGCGATCACCGTGAAGTTCACGGGAGTCGGTCTCAACCTCATCGCGAGGAAGGCTTCCAACTACGGCAAGATGAGGGTCACCGTGGACGGGATCACCAACTACACCGTCGATCTGTACTCCTCAGCGACGACGTACAAGACAGTCTGGCAGAGCGGCTTCTTGGCGCCTGGGGATCACACCGTGACCATCACTCGCTTGGGCACGAAGAACTCGAGCTCCACCGACTACACCATCGATCTTGACGCCATCGACGTTCTTGGAGTGCTGAGATAACGTAGTATCCGTGTGGTGTCCCATCCGCGACCAGGAGGCTCTTCGTGAAGGCAGTCGTCATGGCGGGTGGTCAGGGCACGAGGCTTCGCCCGTTGACCTCCAACCAGCCCAAGCCGATGGTCCCGATCGTCAACAAGCCGTGCATCCAGCACATCCTGGAGCTCGTGCAGCGACACGGCATCAACGAAGCGGTCATGACCCTGGCCTTCCTGCCGCGGCTCATCCGTAATCACTTCGGGGATGGCAGCAGCCTCGGGATGCACATCGACTACACGGTCGAGGAGACGCCGGCCGGCACAGCCGGGTCCATCCGCTTGGCCAAGGACCTGCTGGACGAGACGTTCCTGGTCATCAGCGGCGACGCCCTCACCGACTTCGACCTCACCAAGGTCATCAACTTCCACAAAGAGCGCGAGGCCATGGTCACCATCGCGCTGACGAGCGTCGAGAACCCGCTCGAGTTCGGCGTGGTCATCGTGGACGATCAAGGGCGCATCCAGCGCTTCCTGGAGAAACCGGGATGGGGACAGGTCTTCTCCGACACGGTCAACACCGGCATCTATGTGCTCGAGCCCGAGATCTTCGATCACATCCCCGAGGGTCAGCCTTACGACTTCAGCCACGACCTGTTCCCGAAGCTCTTCGAGATGAAGAAGCCTCTCTACGGCATGGTGTGTGAAGGCTACTGGCAGGACGTGGGCAGCCTGGAGCAGTACGTGGCGGCCAATCGGGACGCACTGGACGGCAAGATAAAGCTGACCCCGCCCGGGGTGCGTCTGCGGGGCAACATCTGGGTGGGCAAGGGCGCCCAGATCGATAGCCTGGACGACGTTGAGGGCCCGGCCGTCATCGGTGAGAACGTACGGGTGGATCCCGGGCGCCCGCATCCTCTCGCACACCGTGCTGGGGGACAACACCGTGGTGCGCACCGGTTCGCAGATCGGGGGCTCCATCCTGGGGCAGAACGTGTACGTAGCCTCTGGGGCAGTCGTCAATGGTGCGGTGCTCATGGACGCGGTGGAAGTCCACGAGAACGCGAGCATCGCTCAGGGCGCCGTGGTGGGCGACAGGTCGGTCATCGGCCGCAACGCGGTGGTGGCCAACAACGTGAAGATCTACCCGCTCAAGAACATCGAGCCGGGGTCGGCCGTCCGTTCCTCCATCGTCTGGGAGACCCGAGGCGCCAGCTCCCTCTTCGGTCGCAACGGCGTGCGGGGGCTTGCCAACGTGGACGTCACCCCGGAGATGGCCATGCGCCTCGCCATGTCCTACGGCACGCTCATCGGCAAGGGCTCCTATGTCACCACCAGCCGCGACACGCACCACGCCTGCCGGGTGTTCAAGCGCGCCATCATCAGCGGCCTGAACTCCACGGGCGTGAACGTCCGCGACCTCACCACGGCGCCTCTCGCCGTCAACCGCTTCGACCTCAAGAGCGCCAACGCCACCGGCGGCATCCACGTGCAGATGAGCCTGGACAATCCCGAGGCCATCGAGATCCTCTTCTCCGAGGCGCCCGGCGTGCCCATCGACGGCAAGCGGGAGCGGGCCATCGAGAACCACTACTTCCGCGAGGACTTCCGCAGGGCCGCCTTTGAAGAGATGGGCCAGGTGGTCTACCCGCCGCGGGTCATGGAGACCTACACCAACTCGCTGCTCGAGAACTGGAACACGGTGGCCATACGGGGCCGGCAGCCCCGCCTGGTGCTCGACTACTCCCTGTCGGCGCCGGCGTTCTTCTTCCCGACGACGCTGGACAAGCTGGGTGTGGAGACCATCGCGCTCAACACCGTTCTCCCGGAACCGGTCTCGGTTCACCATCGAGGAGAGCCTGCCCTTGGCGGCGGCCAGGGTGGGGGAGATGGTCAAGGCCATGGAGGGCGACGTGGGCGCCATCCTCGACCCGGGAGCCGAGTGTCTCTATCTGGTCGACGAGAAGGGCCGCCTGATCCCGGAGCCAGCGCTGATGCTCTTGCTCCTCCAGCACGCCGCCAAGGACGCGGGCGCGGGAGTGGCCGCGCTACCGCTACACGCCACCCGCTTGGCCGAACAGGTGGTCGCGTCGACCGGGGTGAGCATACGCCGGACCCGGTACGCAAAGGCCTCTGTCATGGCGGAGGCGACCCGGCCGAACACGGTCTTCGCCGCCACCACGGACGGGGGGTACATCTACCCGGCGGTGCTGCCATCGCCGGACGCGCTGTACGCCCTGGGCAAGGTACTCGAGTTGATCTCCACCTCAGACGCGCCGCTTTCCCAACTGATCGCGAAGATGCCGGTGGCGCACATCGTGCATGTCCAGGTGGACTGCCCGTGGGAGCTGAAGGGCACGGTCATGCGCCGCATGACGGAGAAGCTTCACGACGGCCGGGTGTCCCTGGTGGACGGCATCAAGCTCTTCCTGGACAAGGGCGAATGGGCCTTGGTGCTTCCCGACGCCGAGGAAGCGATCTTCCACGTCTACGCGGAAGCGTCTGACGACGCAAGGGCGGCTGAACTGGCCGAGAAGTACCGGTTGGCGCTGAGGGAAGTGGTGGCTGAAGGCCGCGACTAGGAGCCGGCGGCGGAGCGCGGCCCCCGGGCCCGGCTAGCCGTCCGTGCTCTTGGCGATGACCTGCTTGCAGACCGTCTTGAGCGTCTCGAACACGCCCACACCACTGAGAGCGCAGGCCTCGACCACCGGGGAGTCCGTGTGGTTGAGGAGTTCGGTCAGGTCGGCCACCGAGAAGATGTCGCCCAGGTCGCGCTTGTTCATCTGCAGAACGACCGCCAAGCGGCTGAGGTCGTCGCCCTGGTCGCGCAGGTTCTCCCAGAGGTTGAGATAGCTGTCGACGTTCTCATCCAAGCGGCTCAGTCTGGCTGTCGCCCACGAACACGACGCCGTCGGTGCCTTGCAGCACCAGCTTGCGAGAGGCGTTGTAGAACGACTGGCCTGGTACGGTGTAAAGATGGAATCGGGTGCGCAGGCCCTTGACCGTGCCGACGGTGAGCGGTAGGAAGTCGAAGTAGAGGGTGCGCTCCTCTTCAGTGGCGAGGCTGACCAGGCGCCCGCGCGCGCTGGGATTGAGGCGGCGATGGATGTACTGGATGTTGGTGGTCTTCCCGCACAGGCCGCATCCGTAGTACACGATCTTATAGTTGATCTCGCGCGCGGCGAGGTTGATCAATGCCACCGGTGGTTCTCCAGTTACGACTCGTCCTGCCCGGAGAACAGACCGTCTATCGCTGCGTCCATCTCGCGGGTGTATTCGCGATCGACCATGCGGTCGTCTCCACTCGTATTCTCGGCACTCTCGAGGGCCGGCTTGAGGACCTCGAGCGCCCGTGTGGTGTAGAGACGCACACGGCCCACCTGGGTCTCGTGGCCGAAAGTGATGAGCAGGAGAATACTGTCCGTGACCTGCATCACGTGGAGATTGTGTTCCTTGCCTTCGTGGAACAGGAGGGTGAACTCCCGCTCGCTGAGGATCTGGGCCAACTGCCGAGTGGCCGCGAAAGAACTGGCGGCGAGCGCGGCGAGCGAAAGGGTGTCGGACCTGCCATCGCGGGGGGAGACGGCGATGGGCTGCCCGCTCGTGGATACGAGGGCCGCGAACTGCGAGCCGGAGACCGCGCGGAGGCGTTCCAGCACGGCTTCGATCAGCCTCATCTGCTCGTCGCTGATGACCAATCCTCTGCGGCTGGACATGGCGCCTCCTCTTGTCTTCAGTCAGTGGCCATGAGTATACAAGGCTGAAAAAGCCCTGTGCTAGAATGGGGCCGCCGTACTGGCGAGAAAAGGAGTGTATGTGAACCCTAAGAACCTCAAGTACCACAGGGAGCATGACTGGGCTCGGATCGAGGGCGACACCGCGGTGTTCGGCCTCACCAGCTACGCCCAGGAAACCCTCGGTGACATCGTGTACATCGAGCTCCCCGAGGTAGGCGCAGACGTCACAGCAGGGACGGCCTACGCCGAGGTCGAATCGGTGAAAGCGGTCTCCGATGTCTACGCACCCCTGAGCGGCTCGGTCGTGGAAGTCAACGATGAAGTGGTCGATGCCCCCGAGCTCATCAACGAGAGCCCGTTCGAAGACGGCTGGCTCATCAAGGTCAAGCTCACCGACCCGTCGGAAGCCGAGGACCTCATGAGCGCGGAAGAGTACGAGGAACTCATTACCGAAGAAGAGTGACCGACACCGCGGCGCCGCAGCGACCGCCGCGGCGTATCTCCACCTCAGGTTGAAGGTTCTGGGGCGAACCTCTATAGTAAGGGCGTGAGCACCATGGACGACACTCCTTTCGAAACGCTGGTCAATATCCAGTCGTACACCGACGAGGAGCTGCACGAACTCGCCGACCGCTTGGCCGCCGAAGAGCGCGAGATATCCAAGCGTAGGCGGTTGCTCCATGGCGAGATCGACATCGTCCGGGCAGAGATCGTCAGGCGCTTGCGCGAGAAGCATTCCACAGGGGGGTCGCTGGTCGAGAACGGCGATGTGGGCATGCTCACCGACATACTCAGCGGCAGAACGCGTCGCGAGCCACCCAAACCCCGGAACAAGTGAGCGGCCGGCATGACCAGTAAGCAGGACCCCCAGAGCCGGGGGATCGAAGACAGGTTCCACGACCTCTCTGCGGATGTCCGCGAGGAACGGCTGGTCCGCTATATCACCCATCAGGTCGAACTGGGCCGGCGCGTCGGAGACATCGTCAAGGATTCCTATGTCATCCAGCACTTCGACGAGGTGGCGCGTGACCGGATCCTCGAGCATCCTGGCGTGATCAAGAGCATCGAGCAGAGCTTGCGCCGCCAGTTCGCGGATGTGGGCGAGTCGGTGGGGGAGGCCAAGGACGTCGAGGGAGACCAGGACACTGCCGGGCGGAGCAGCGATGCCGACCTGTCCGACCTGTAGCTTCGACAACAGCGACGACTCCAACTACTGCCGGCGCTGTGGCGGCCGGATGAATCCTGTCGACCCGAACGAGACGACCATCACGTATACGGTGGCGGACCGCGAGGGTCTCGAGGTCTTCGGGGCTTCGGGCCTGGGCCCGGTCCTACTGATCCGGGCCGGGGGCGGCCGCGAGGGGGAGACCATCGCGCTCGACGCGGATGTCCTCACCATCGGGCGCAGTCCGCATTCCGACCTGTTCCTCGACGATGTCACGGTATCCCGCCACCATGCCCGCGTTCTGCGCGACGAGGGCGGGTTCTGGGTCGAGGACCTCAACAGCCTCAACGGCACCTACGTGAACCGCAAGCGCATCGAGCAGCAGCGGCTTTTCGACGGCGACGAACTGCAGATCGGCAAGTTCAAGCTGGTGTTCGTGGAACGGGTCGAGGAAGGGTCGGAGCTATGAGTGACGGCGCTTTGCTCACCATCGGACAGGTGGTCGACCAACTGAAGGCCGACTTCCCGGACCTGAGCATCACCAAGGTGCGCTACCTCGAGGACCGCGGCCTGTTGGCTCCCAGCCGCACGGCCGGCCGGTACCGCAAATACAGCGGCGCCGACCTGCGGCGCCTACGCACGATCCTGACCCTGCAGCGCGATCAGTACCTGCCGCTGGAGGTCATTCGGGAGAGGGTGGAGACACCATCCGCGGTGCTGGGGCAGCAATTGCAGGCGTCCGCGCGTCTCGGGGGCGCAGCGGGTCTGAAGCGTGAAGACGCCGTGTATACACAGGAGGAGTTCTGCGAGAACGCCGGCATAGACGCCGATCTATCTGCGGACGCTCATCGAGTACCGGCTCATCGACCGCAGGGGACAGCAGGGGCCGGCATTCACCGACAGCGACCTGGAAACGGCGCGCATCTGCCAGTTGATGGTCCGCTTTGGGGTCGAACCGCGTAATCTGCGCCTCATCGGATCGTCAGTGGAACGCGAAGCGGCGCTCGTCGAGCAGATCGCGACCCCGTCCCTGAAGTCGTCACACCCGGACAAGCGGGAATACGGCGAGAAGATACTGGAAGATCTGGGAGCGTTGTTGTCCCAGTTGATGCAGTTGCTGCTCTACAAGGAACTCCGCAAGCTGCTCTAGGAGCCTCCGGACCCGCGGCAGGAAGTCCCGTTGTCTTACCTATCTAGGAGCACCATGGACGTCGATCTCGACAAGTACATGCGCCACATCCCCGGCTTCCCGAGAGAAGGGATCCTCTTCCACGACATCATGCCGTTGCTGCAGGAGCCTGAGGCCCTGAAGAGCGCCGTGGATCAGTTGGCCGTGTACGCCAGGAGCAGGCAGGTCGACCTGGTGCTGGGCGCTGAGGCGCGCGGGTTCATTCTGGGCGCGGCCTTGGCGTACGCCATCGGAACCGGTTTCGCGTGCGCGCGCAAGCCGGGCAAGCTTCCCTGGATGGTCAAGCGGTGCGAGTACGCGCTGGAATACGGCACAGATGCGCTTGAGATGCACGCAGACGCGATCAAACCCGGTCAACGGGTCCTTATCCATGATGATCTCCTGGCGACCGGCGGAACGGCCACAGCGAAGATCCAACTTGTCGAGGAAGCCGGCGGGGTCGTGGCCGGTCTCGCGTTCATCGTGGAGCTCACCGAACTGGGGGGACGCGAGAAGCTCGCGGGCTACGACGTCTTCAGTCTGCTGCAGTATCCGGTCCTAGTTTACATAATGCACATTATCGTGCATTGCGACGGCGGCGCTGAAGGGACCTAGACAACAAGAAACGCCGGCCACCCCCGCAGGCAGCCGGCGTTTCGCCAAGAAGGTCTTTTCAGTAGCTACTTGACCAGGTTCATCATGTTGAACATCGGCAGGTACATCGAGATCACGATGAGACCGACCAGACCGCCGACGAACATCATCATGATCGGTTCGATGATCGACGTAAGGGATTTCACCGCCGCGTCGACCTCATCTTCGTAGAAGTCGGCGATCTTGTTGAGCATGGCGTCGAGTGCGCCTGTTTCTTCCCCGATGGAGATCATGTGCGTGACCATCGGCGGGAAGACCGCAACGCGCATCAGAGGCCGCGCGATGGGCTCGCCGGTTCGGACGCTTTCTTTGACGTCCACCATGGCCTCTTCCATGACTGAGTTACCCGAGGTCTTGCCAGTGATATCGATAGCATGCAGGATCGGGACCCCAGCGCTCACCAGCGTCGCGAACGTGCGGCTGAAACGGGCCACGGCGATCTTCTGGATGATCGGGCCGATCTTCATGGGCAGCTTGAGTTTCACCCTGTCCCACGTCCTGCGGCCCTGCTCGGTCTTCTTGAGGCGCACCAGAGACCAGATGAGCAGCCCGGCCACCGGGAAGATTATGAACCAGTAGCCCTTGAGGGCGTTGCTGAGGTTCATCATGAGACGCGTCAGGGACGGCAACTGGCCGCCCAGGTCGTTGTACATGTTGGCGAAGATCGGGATGATGAACAGCAGCATGCCGATCATGACCATGATGGCGAACACGGCGATCAGCACCGGGTAGGTCATGGCCGACTTGATCGCCCGCTTCAGACTGTCTTGCTTTTCGAGCTGGGTGGCCAAGCGCATGAGCGTCTGGTCCAAGCGCCCCCGAGGTCTCTCCGGCGCGGACCATGGCCACGTACAGCCTATCGAAGGCCCCAGAATGCTTGGCCATGGAGTCCGAAAGCGTGCCGCCGGCCTCCACGTCGTCGCGGACCAGTCTGATGATCTTCTTGAGCCGGGGGTTCTCGGTCTGATCTTCCAGAACGTACAGGGCGCGCAACACCGCGAGACCCGAGCTGATCATCGTAGCGAACTGCCGTGCGAAGACCGCCTTGTCGCGCACGCTGATGCGCTTGCTGTTCTCGAGGAGTTGTTTGAGGTCGAGGGCGCCCTTCTTCTCCTCGAGGGCGACGACTGTGAGTCCTTTGCGGCGCAGTTCGGAGACGACGGCGGCCTTGGAGTCGCCCACCGCTTCACCCGCGAATAGGGCTCCGCGGTCCTTCTTGGCCGTGTAGGTGTATGTAGCCACTCCGTTCCTGCCTCTCGCTTCTCTTCTGTCTACTAGGTATGTATCGGCCAGAGGCCCTGAGGCCTGAAGCCTCAGGCAGCGCCGCCGAGGGTGATCCTGTCGTCGTCGCAGACCGGCTGGCCCAGGCATAGAGCCTGTTCCCGCTGGACGTAACGGCGCTTGAAGAGCTCGACGACATCTCTTTCAAGTGCGCGAGCCCAAACCTCCTCGCGGCCCGGAGCCACCACGCCACAAACGTGCGTGGTAAGCACTCCCTCCAGCGTCTCCGCGATCACGTTGAGACCCCTGCATCGGAGTTCTCCGGCGGTGACCACTGCGTTCGTTTGCGGTAGCGTGAGCATCGACAAGGGAGCTGCCTCTCCCCTACCGACCGTGTGCGCGAAACTGCCCATTTCAGCTTCCCTTCATGATCGAACAGGTCATTGCGGACTTATGGCCTGCTCTCTTAATCGGCCGATCGGGCTGTGCACTGTAGTGCGGATTCACGTGCGGAGCTGCCTCTCCCCCGTGCCGGCAGTCGGGTGGGGCTAGGCTAGCGCCCGTGAGCAGGAGGCGTTCCAGTTCGTCCGGGACCGACGACCGCTTGAGCGCCAGCTCCCTGGTGATATGGCTGCGTTTGACCAGGTCGGCCAAGCAGGAGTTCATGGTCTGCATGCCGTGCTGGCCGCCGGTCTGCATCACGGTGTAGAGCTGGTGGGTCTTGCCCTCCCGGATGAGGTTCTTGGCCGCCGGCGTGGATATGAGCACCTCGGTGGCGCACACCCGGCCGGAGCCAGTGGCCTTGGGGAGGAGTTGCTGCGTGACCACCCCTTCCAGCGTGGCGGCGATCTGCACCCGGATCTGCTCCTGCTGGTGGGGCGGGAAGACGTCGATGATCCTGTCGATGGTCTGCGGGCAGTCCTGCGTATGCAGGGTGGCGAACACCAAGTGGCCCGTCTCCGCAGCGGTGAGAGCGATCTGGATGGTCTCCAAGTCGCGCATCTCGCCGATGAGGATCACGTCGGGGTCTTGGCGCAAGGCGGAGCGAAGCGCGACGGGGAACCCCTTGGTGTCGCTGCCTACCTCACGCTGGTTGACCACGCAGCGCTTGTGGGAGTGAAGGAACTCGATGGGATCTTCGATGGTGACGATATGATCCGCCCTCGTCGCGTTGATCTCGTCGATGATGGCCGCGAGAGTGGTCGACTTCCCAGAGCCGGTGGGCCCAGTCACAAGCACGAACCCGCGCGGTTTGTGACAGAAGGTGTGCAGGATCTTCGGCAGACCGAGCTCTTCTATGGTCTTGATGTTCACCGGGATGAGCCGGAACGCGGCTGCGAGAGTGCCCTTGTGGAAGAAGACGTTGACACGGAATCGGGCGTGCCCGTACAGGGAGTACGAGAGATCCACCTCCCAGTCGGTCTCCAGTTTCTGGCGCTGGTCTTGGTTGAGGATGCTGTAGATCAGCTCCCTCGACTCGTTGGTCGACAACTCGGGGTAACCCTCTATTGGGTGCAGGTGCCCGTCGATACGCATCACCGGCGGCAGTCCCACCGCCAGGTGCAGGTCCGATGCTTGGTGCTGGACCACATGCCTGAGGATCTCGCCTAGATCCACGTGTACTCCCTGCTCTTCGTTTCTCTTCCCGGCATCAGACGATGACCCGGGAGATCTCTTCGATACTGGTCATGCCCTGGAGCACCCGCTCGTGGCCATCCTGCCGCAGCGAGGTCATACCCTCCGCGCGGGCTACTCGTCCTATCTCATCGGCACTCTTGCGCTCCACGATGAGTCTCTCGACAGCCTCGGAGACGAGCATGATCTCGTAGATGCCCATTCGGCCCTTGTAACCGGTGTTGCTGCATCGAGGACAGCCGACCGAGCGGTAGATGGTGATCTCGCCCCTCTGGTCGATGGATTCCTTGTTGAAGCCCACCTGTCTGAGAATGTCGCGGGAAGGCACGTACGGCTCCCGGCAGTGCTCGCACAACTTGCGCACGAGGCGCTGGGCGATGACGCAGTCCACGGCGGAAGCCGTCAGGAAGGGCTCCACCCCCATCTCTGTGAGACGCGTGAGGGCGCCGGGAGCGTCGTTGGTGTGCAGGGTCGTCAGCACCAAGTGACCGGTCAGCGCTGATTCCACCGCGATCTGCGCGGTGTCTTTGTCGCGGACCTCGCCGACCATGACGATGTCGGGGTCGCATCGCAGGATGGAACGCAAGCCCGAGGCGAAGGTCAGGCCGGCCTTGGGGTTGATCTGTACCTGATTGATGCCGGCCAGCCGGTATTCCACCGGGTCCTCGACCGTGATGATGTTCTTGTCGGGCGTGTTCAGGATGTTCAGCGTGGCGTAGAGGGTCGTGGACTTCCCGGAACCGGTGGGGCCGGTGACCATGATGGCGCCGTACGGCTTGATGAACGAGCGCTTGTAGCGATTGTAGGCGGCCTCGGAGAACCCGAGTTCCTCGAGCCGCAGCATCACATTCGAACGGTCCAGGAGACGGATGACTACCTTCTCCCCATAGACCGTGGGCAGCGACGCGACGCGCATGTCGATGGGCCGCCCACCCACAGTCAGACCAATACGCCCGTCCTGAGGTATGCGGCGTTCCGCGATGTCGAGGTCGGCCATGATCTTCAGACGGCTTATCACCCCCGCCTGTAGACGTTTGGGGATGGTCATGATCTCGTGGAGTACGCCATCGTGGCGGAAGCGGATGAGAAGTTCCCGGGCCTGCGGCTCGAAGTGGATGTCCGAGGCACCTTCGTCGGCGGCGCGCGCGAGCACACCGTTGACCAGTTTGACGACCGGCGCGGCCTCCACCTGCTCGCGGATGTCGCGCATGTCGTCGATGACGGCTTCCTCTTCGCCGGCGGTGACCTTCGCGTCGAGACCATCAGAGAGCTGGCCGCCCACTGAGCGGAGCTTGCTGAGCATCTCGATGATCTCGTCGTTGCCTGCGAGTCCCGGTTCGATGTCGAAGCCGGTGAGAATGTGCAGGTCGTCGATGGCCACGATGTTCGACGGGTCGGCCATGGCGACGAGCACCGTATGCTCATCGACGAAGCCCACAGGGATCGCTGAGTACCGCCGGGCGTCACGTTCTGAGATGAGCTCAAGCGCCACCGGGTCGATCCGGGTGCCGGCGAGATCGAGGTACTTGACGCCGATCCGACGGGCCAGAGCGGCCATGAGGTCGCTCTTCGTGACCCATCCTTTGGCTAGAGCTATCTCCCCGATGCGCTGATGCGTCTGCTGCTGCTCGGCGGCCGCTTGGTCCACCTGCTCTTGGGTGAGCAGGCCCATGTCGACAAGCACTTCGCCTGTCGGCCTGCCTACCAGCCGCTTCTGCACGTTATCGTTCTTCGCAGTCTGCATGGATGATTCGCTCAATCCTCGCCGAGGCTGTTCCGCATGACGTCCACAGGTGCAGGACGGCCCGTCCACAGCTCATAGGAGCCCGCCGCCTGCCACACAAGCATCTCCTTGCCGTCGATCGCGGTCGCACCTCTCGCTTTCGCTTCTCTCACCAGCATCGTGAGTGCCGGCGCATATACCAGATCCATCACGATGTGACGGCTGTGGATGATATCGACAGGAATGGCCGACTCCTTGACGTCGGCCGTTAGTCCAACGGACGTCGCATTGACCAACAGGTCGCAATCCTCCGCCGCAGCGGCGGAATCGCCGGCCGCGACCGGGACGCAGGAGGCTCTTCCCCACGCCGCCGCTTGGCCGCAGAGCGCTATCGCGCGCTGCGGCGTCCGGTTGCAGACCCTGATCTCCCGGGCGCCATCCTGCTGCAGCGCCGCCACGACCGCGCGCGCCGCGCCCCCGGCGCCGGCCACGAAACACGTCAGCCCGGCCGCTCCTTCCGGCCTGAGAGTCCGCAGCGCGGCCGCGAAGCCGGTCGTATCCGTGTTGTAGCCTACGAGCGTCCCGGCCAGGTTGACCACCGTGTTGACCGAGCCGATCCGCGCCGCGGCCTCGTTCACCTCATCCAGGAGGGGCACGATGGCTTCCTTGTGAGGGATGGTGACGTTGACTCCTCTGAAACCGAGGGCGCGAAGCCCCCTCAGCGCCTCAGGAAGCCGCTCCGGCAGAACGTCGAGGGCCACGTAGACCATGTCGACGCCCTGGGCCCTGAGGGCTGCGTTGTGCATCCTGGGAGAAAGCGAGTGCCCGACGGGGTGCCCAAGGACCCCAAGCACGCCTGTACGGCTGCCGATGTTGCTGTCCGCCACCATATGCAGCTACCTCCGGTCGCGATTGCCTGCTGCACTGTGCAGACTACCGCGCCGGGCCGGATGGTGTATCAGACTAAGGTAGGAACCTGCCCTACTGGCTGAGGCTCTTCTTGATTGTCAGAAACTCGTCGTAGTCCGCGGTGAACGACATCTTGCCATCCGCGTCGGCAATGAAGTACAAATAGTCCACGTCGGCCGGGTTGAGCGCGGCGTTGATAGAGGCCACCCCCGGGTTGCAGATGGGCGCCGGCGGCAGGCCCTTGCTGACCCGAGTGTTGTACGGCGAGTCCACTTTGAGATCATCGTCGGTGAGGGGCTCGACCCCCCACTTCTTCACCGCGTACCGCACCGTCACATCCAGCCCCAGGGTCATCTTCTTCTGGAGTCTGTTGTAGATGACGGCCGCCACGGCGGAGCGATCGGCCGAGGTGCTGGCCTCCTTCTCCACCAACGAGGCCACGATGAGGATCTGATACGGCGTCAGCCCGATGGCGTCGGCCTTGCTCCATTCGAGAGAGGCGGTCTTCTTGTTGAACGCCTGCAGCTGCGACCCGATCAACTCGGTGGGGCCGTCTCCCGTCATCAAGTTGTAGGTGTCCGGGAACAGGAGGCCCTCCAGGGTGGTCACCTTCTGAGTGATGCCGCCGATCTGGGGCACCACGAACTTCTCCGGCTGTTTGACGAAGCTCTCGTACGTATCGGAGTTCTTGACCGCTCCGGTCTTGACCAACTCCGCCTGTATCTGGCTGGCTGCCAACCCTTCCTTGAGGGTGACGGTGAAGGTGTTGGAGCTGCCTTTCTCGAGTCTGTCCACGACGGCGATCAGCGAGGACTTGGTGGCGAACGTGTAGGTACCCGATTGAAGCTTGTCGGCGCTGCCCCGGGACGACACCAGGTCGGCGAAGGCCGACGCGGAGGTGATGACCCCTTTGTCCTGAAGCAGCTGCCCTATCTGGGCGGACGTCAGGCCGGGGCTGATGGTGACCCTCACGCTCGCCGCCAGCGTGGTGGAGGTCGTCTCGGCCTGTTTGGCCTGCAGCCAATCGGTCGTCCGATTCACAACGGCGTACACGCCGATCATGAACGCCACGAAGCCGATGACCACAACGACTCGCAGACGCCCAGGCTTTGGCCGATCGCCTCTTGCGTCTCTTCTTGCCGGGGTGACTCTCCCCCATGGGCGGCAATTCCGAATACCAATCGCTCATAGCTCTCCCGGCTCTAAGTCCTGGACCGCCAGTCAAGGTAGTCCTGCAACATATAGCACGCCGCCACCGAATCCTGCTCGCCGGTGCGCTTTCCGCCGCGATCGGCCAGCTTCGAAGTGAACCTCTCGTCCCACGTCACCACCGGCGTCGCAGTGCAAGCTCCAAGCCGTTCCGTAAAGGCGATCACCGACTCCAGTTGCTCGTTGCTCCCCCCCTTGAGGGGCCGCGGAAGGCCCACGACTATCTCTTCAACACCGTATTCCTCAGCCAGGGCGACGACCCTTAGAAGCACCTCGCGCTCATCACGTTCCCTGACCACCGCCAAAGGGCTGCACGTGACCCCGAGAGGATCGGACAGAGCGATCCCTGTCCGGCTCGTCCCCAGGTCTATACCCAGGACCCGCACTCAGCCTCTCAGGCCGGCAAGCACCGTTTCCCGAGCCATTTCCACGGCCTCGCCGAGTCTGGCGGGGTCTCCTCCGCCCCCACGGCCCAACTGAGGCGTGCCGCCGCCACGCCCACCGAAGGCCGACGAGGCGGTCTTCACGACCTGCCCGGCGTTCAGCCTGGTGACCTGCGCGCTGACGCTGACCACAAGCGCCGCCTTGCCCTGCAAGTCAGCCCCCAGGGCCACGACGCCGGGCTGGATGCGGTCCCTGACCTGGTCGACCAGAGAAAGCAGATGCTCCATGTCACGCGCTTCCACAGTGGCAGCCACGACGGCGACGCCATCGTGCTTGACGGCCTCGGACGCGAGAGTAGCCACGATGTCCTTCGCGGCCTGGGAAACGAAGCCCGCCAACTCGCCTTCGAGCGCGGCGACGCGGGTCTGCAGGCGCGCCAGACCGGGCAGGAGTTGATCCTCGGTGACGCCCAGAGCGGATGCGGCGTTGCTCGCCAGGAGGTCGCGGTCGCGGTAGTAGGCGACCGCCGCCCTGCCTGAGATGGCCTCGATGCGGCGCACATTGGCGCCGACGCTACCCTCGGACAGGATCTTGAAGGCCCCGATCTCGCTCGTCCCACCCACGTGCGTGCCTCCACACAGCTCGCGGCTGAAGTCGTCGATCTCGACCACCCGGACGAAGTCGCCGTACTTCTCGCCGAACAGGGCCATGGCGCCCAGGTCTTTGGCGTGCTCGATGCTCGTGGTGAAGGTCCGCACGGGATGGTTCTCCACGATGCGGCGATTGACCAGTTCTTCGATCTCCTTGAGGTGCTCCTTGCCGATGGGCTCGTGATAGGCGAAGTCGAAGCGGAACTTGTCCGCCCGCACCGATGAGCCCGCCTGCGTGACGTCCTTGCCCAGGCGCGAGCGGAGCGCGTAGTGCAGAAGGTGGGTGGCTGTGTGGTTGGCGGCCACGTCGTGCCGGTGGCTCGCCGAGAGCATGGCTTTGACGCGCACTCCGGCTTCGATCTCGCCGTCGAGGGCGCGGGCCACTAAGACCTGCACCTCGCCCTGCTGCTGAACGTCGATGACCTGCACCTTGCCGGACTCACCCTCCACGACCCCGGTGTCGGCCGTCTGGCCGCCCATCTCGGCGTAGAAGGGGCTCTCGCGCAGAGCCAGAAGCACGTGCCCATCCTCGAGGGTCTCCGCATTCTCAACGACCGTGTAGAGGTCGTCGCGCTCGTAGCCCTTGAACTCGGTGGCGTGGTCGGTCTGCCGGGCGAAGCGCACGATGGCGTCCTGGAGGACGTCACCGCCCTTCTGGGCCTTGCGGGCGCGCTTGCGCTGGTCGTCCATGGACGACTCGAAATCCTCCATATCCAGTGAAAGGCCGCGTTCCTCCACGATCTCCCTAGTGACTTCCACCGGGAACCCGTACGTGTCGTGAAGCTGGAACGCCACCGCGCCGGGGAATGCCGTGCTGCCCTCTTCCTGCGCCTTGGCGATGGCATCCTCGACCAGCACCAGGCCCTGGTCGAGAGTGCGGTTGAACCGCTCCTCCTCGGAGCCCACCGTCCGCAGGATGGTGTCCTGTCGCTCGATCAACTCCGGATACGCGTTCCCGAAGAGCTCGATGGTCCGCCGGGCGAAGCGCTGCAGGAACGGCGGCTCCATGCCCGCGGAACGGCTGAAGCGGGCGGCGCGGCGGATGACGCGGCGCAGCACGTAACCCCTGCCCTCGTTGCTCGGCAGCACGCCGTCGGCGATGAGGAACGACATCGCGCGGGAGTGGTCCGCCAGGACGCGCAGGGCGATGTCGACCTGCCTGTCGTCACCGTACTTCTTGCCGGCGATCTCCTCTCCCAGTTCCACCAGCGGACGGAAGACATCCGTAAGAAAGACCGAGGAGACGTCCTGCTTGAGCGCGGCGATCCTCTCGAGGCCCATGCCGGTGTCGATGTTCTGCTTGGGGAGGTTGGACAGCTTCTTGTCCTCTCCCATGTTGTACCCGGTGAACACCAGGTTCCAGTACTCGACGTACCGGTCGCAGTCGCAGCCCGGTCTGCAATCGGGGTCGGAACAGCCGTGGGCCGGTCCGCGATCGTAGTACAGCTCTGAGCACGGGCCGCATGGGCCCGTAGGACCGACCGGGCCCCAGAAGTTGGCGCTGCGCGGCAGCCCGACCATGCGCTCGCGGGGAACGCCGAGGCTCTCCCAGATGGCGGTGGCTTCGGTGTCCGCCGCGATCTCGTCGTCGCCCTCGAAGTAGGAGACCCAGATCAGGTTCGGATCGAACTTCAGATAGTCGAGCGAGAACTCCCAGGCGAACCTGATGGCGCCTTCCTTGAAGTAGTCGCCCACTGAGAAGTTGCCGAGCATCTCGAAGAAGGTGCAGTGCCGGGCCGTGAGGCCCACCTTGTCGATGTCCGACGTGCGAAAGCATTTCTGCACACTGGTCATGCGCCCACTGGGCGGTTCGGACAGCCCCATGAAATACGGCTTGAACTGCTGCATCCCGGCGGTGGTGAGAAGAACGGATGTGTCCTTGTACGGGACCAGAGAGGAACTGGGAACGAGCAGATGCCCCTGCTCGACGAAATAGTCCAGAAATAGCTTTCGCAGTTCGGCCGTCTTCACTTATTGAACCTTGCCTCTCTCCCCGGCGCCATCGGCCGGAGATCCTTCCTCCCCCATGTACTGGCGGAGGCTGTCTATCGATTTACGTATCAAGCGGGAAACATGCATCTGCGAGATGCCGATGCGCGCCGCCACCTGCGTCTGCGTCATACCTTCAAAGAAACGCAGATGAAGGATCAGCCTTTCACGTGGGTCGAGGTGCTCCATGGCCGGGGCAAGCACCCGGCGGCGCTCGAACACTTCGTATGCCTGTTCTTCCGTACCCAAGCAGTCGAGCAGGCCTGCCGACTCCTCCTCGTCGGGACCTCCGCCGGAGAAGATCGACACGGAACTATACGCTCGCCCGCTCTCCAACGCTTCGACGACCTCCTCCTCGGAGGCGCCCGTGGCCTTGGCCAGTTCCGCGATGGTCGGAGAACGGCGGAGCTCCACCGTCAACGACTCCATCATGCGGTTCAGGCGCCCGTTGAGGTCCTGCAGCGATCGCGGCACCTTGACCGCCCAGCCCTTGTCGCGGAAATACCGCTTGATCTCTCCCAGGATGGTGGGCGTCGCATACGTGGACAGCTCCACTCCTCGATCCAGATCGAACCGGTCGACTGGCTTTGATGAGGCCGATGCAGCCCACCTGGATGAGATCCTCCACCGGTTGGCCCCGAGAGGCGAACCGCCGTGCCAGGCTCCGCACCAACGGAAGGTACCGGGTGATCAGCTCCTCGCGGGCCGCCCGATCCTTATGATCGCGAACGAGAGCGAGCAGTTCGCGCTCGGACATCGTCTTGGGTTCGTCACCGAAGGCCATCGTCACACCCGCCGCTCCCGGCTGCGCCAGAGCTGTCTCTCTCGGAGACATTCAAGGGATCCGTTTCTCCATCTCGACAGCGAAAGAGCCGGCCGTGGCGTCCTCGGCCATCCGATAGCCATCCAACAGGGCATCCACGATCATGCGCAGGATGCTCTCTTCGCCGAACACGTCGCCCCGGAGTTCTTCTCCGGAGGACAGAGCGTTTCGCACGAGCGCGCTGGTCAGCCCGGCAAGACCCACCCTGAACGCGCCATCCTCCACCCAGAGGGAAAGGGTCACCTCTCCCCCGCCCGGCGGCTCTTCGCGCACGAGCGTCTCTACGGCCAACTCGATATCATCGAGGCTGTCGACCGGCAGAGCATACCGTGACGCCACCCCTCCGATGACCAGGCGCATGACAGGCAAAGACGCCCCGTCGCGAGGCACACGAAGAACGACGACACCGCATCTGTCAGAGGGTCCAGGCAGCGCTACCACCCCTATTCGGCCGCACCGCCGGTGTGCAGGAATGCGTCTATCTCGGCCTGTTTGTCCCCGTAGGCGTCCTTGGCCGTAGCGCCGGCCTGCTCGGCCCGTGACTTGATATCCGCGAAGATCCGCTGCGCCTCAGCGGGGACGTCCGCGAAGGACTCGCCGATGCCCTTGCCAGTCTCCTCCGAGACCCGGTGCGCGATGAGAAGGGCGCCTCCGATGGCCACCCCTGCCGAAAGCACCAGAAGCGACCGAATGGCGCCCATCAGCTCTCCTTCCTCTTGCCCGACACGAACGACGCGACCCCCTCCGACAACGCGGACGAGAGGCCGGCGATCTTCTTGATGGGCTTGGCCACCGCGTCATGGACGGCGGAGGTCGTGTTCTCGGCCACCTTGAGGATGCCCGCCACCGATTCCGTGATCTGTTCCACCTGATCCAGTTCGCCGTTCACGCGGTCCAGGGTGGTCTCGACCCGCGTGAGGAGCGGGATGACCTCCGTGTTGACGTCGGTGAGGATGTTCGTGGTCCGTTTGAACACGCCCCCGAGGCGCAGGAGCATGTAGAGGAGCCCCACGCCGAAGAGAATGAAGAAAACACCTATGGCGATGTCCATGATGGCGTTCGCGTTCCACTCCATACCTGGCCCCTTTCCTCATCGGGAGAAACGGAGACGAATATACCACGGTGCGGATTCACCGCCCCTGATGGCTCCCAGTGGCGACGATGGTCCCCGCGACGACGACTTGGTCCTCCTGATAGACCACAGCGGTCTGCCCGGCCGCCACCCCCGATGCAGACTCACTGAGATAGGCACTCAGGCAGCTGTCAGCCACCTCGACGCCCACCGTCGGCAGAGCCGTGCCGGCCGACCGGACCTGGATGGTCAGCGGGCCCGGCTGAAGGTCACTGTGCCACGTCAAGGCGCACACCCGCACAGTGTCCACGAGTCCTTCGGCGGCCGTTCCTATGACCACTCGCCGCTCGCTCGCCTCCACGGCGATGACGTAGAGCGGCTCCGCCGCCGCGATGCCCAGACCCTTGCGCTGTCCGATGGTGTAGTTGTAGGCCCCTTCATGCCGGCCGAGGACCCGCCCCTCCGTGTTCACGATATCGCCGGGTAGGTCCCCCAATCGCTCGCGTAGGAAGCGGCGGTGGTCGTCGTCGGGGACGAAGCAGATCTCCTGGCTCTCGGGCGCGGAATGACCCTCGATGCCCGCCTCGGCCGCCAGGCGGCGCACCTCGGGCTTCCGCATCTCCCCCAGGGGGAACATGAAGTGCTCGAGGATCTCCGGCGCGACCTCCGCCAGGACGTACGACTGGTCTTTGTTCTCGTCGACGCCGCGCGCCAGCCGCGGCGGAGCGCCCACCAGCCGGGCGTAGTGGCCGGTGGCCACAGTTGACAGTCCCAAGGTCCTCGCGACGTCGACGAGGAGGCCGAGCCTCACCCGTGAATTGCACTTGGCGCAGGGGTTGGGAGTACGGCCGGCTGCGTACTCGGAGACGAAGTACTTCACCACTTCCTCGTAGAACGCGCCCTGTGCATCCACGGCCACGTGCGGGATCCCGAGGCTGTGGGCCACCCTCCTGGCGCGCCGCACGTTCTCCGGAGAGCAGCAACTGCGTTCGTCCGCCACCCTCGGATCGTTCCAGAACCTCAGGGTGATGCCGACCGCAGAGTGACCCTGAGCCCTCAGGAGAAGGGCGGCGACCGCGCTGTCCACGCCCCCGCTCATGCCCACGAGCACTCCAGCGTGACTACCGCCGGCGAACAGGTTCGGCCCGGCCCCGCAACCCGGGGCGCCGAGCGCCGTGGTGAGGCAGTCGTGGAGCGCGTCGATGGCGATGCCCGCGGTGTATTCCTTTTCCGGCACCAGACCCAGCCGGCCGCACACATCCTGCTCAGACACCGAGGCGGCTTCGAGGAAGCTGCGGCCCGTGACAAGGGCGCAAACCTCGCTCGCGGCGGCCAGCGTGGCAGGACAACCATGCGCCTGGTATCTCGCCTCCACGATGAGGCCATCGCGAAGCCGCAACTCGATGCGCACGAGACTCCCGCACTCAAGGCTTCCCGCCTCGCCCGTCGCGTCGGGGTCCGGCATGGTCCCAGAGAAGGTGCACGTGCGCAGCCGTTCCGCTACGCCACTCCCATACGCAAGACCGGGTCTCTGCGCGTCTCTGTCGTCACTGGTTGGCGCCACTCGACCTCTTCAAGAAATAACGAGGGCCGGGATGACCCGGCCCTCGCCAGAAGACTGGTGTCAGGAGCGCGTCATCCTTGGCCGATGTTGATCAGGCACTGCCTCAGAGAGCCCTCATCGAAGTAGCCGTTCCAGATGTTGCGCACTGCGCCGGCCTTGTCGATGAGCACTATCTCCGGCGGGTAGTTTACCTGCAGCAGCAGGGAAAGGTCACCGTAGGCCAGCGGATCGCGGTAGTCGTACTCAAGGAAGGTGTACTCGGGAAAGTCCGCCTGCACAAGCTTGAACACGTCGAGCACCCTGGTGTCGTCCACGCTACCCGGGACGTAGAACAGAATGGCGATGGGTTTGGCCTGGCCCACTGCTTCCACATAGGCCTCAGGAGTGTCCTGGGTCGTGGCCAGCTTGGTCAGGAGCAGATCCTGAACGGCGCTGCCCGCCGACTGTGCCGCGGTGGTCCGGGTGGTCTTGGCAGTGGTCGTGTCGGTCTTGGAGTCATCGCTGCTCCCGCCGCACGCCCCCAGTAGCACTGCCAGTCCGACTGCCAAGAGGAGGACCAGCGCCGAATGTCTGAATCGTACCGACATCTCTAACCTTCCCAAAAAAGAATGCTCCACCTTGCCGTGTCTGACAGGCGCTTGAACCTGCCGAAGCAGGTGGGTGACAGTCCCTGATTGGCGAATCACCGTTCAGTAGAACGTGTCTCCCAAGCGTGGTGTGTTGGCTCAAGGTAGGGCCAGATCACGCACAAGGTCGAGCACCCGGAGGGTACCACAGCGCCCTGTGAGGGGCAATCCACGCGCCCTTCCTCTCCGCCTTACACCACGGCTTTCACCCTGTTATTCGGCGTTTTGGGGGCAGGACTTGAGCGCGGTCCCGCGCGAGACCTAGACCGTGCGGATGCGAAGCTCCCTGAGCTGCTCAGGCGCGACCTTCGACGGGGCGTCTGTGAGCGGACACGAGCCGCTGGCGGTCTTCGGGAAGGCGATGACTTCGCGGATGGAGCTCTCGCCGGCCATGAGCATCACCGTGCGGTCCAGACCGAGCCCGATTCCGCCCAGCGGCGGGATGCCGTAGGCCATGGCGTCCACGAGGAACCCGAACTTGACCTTGATGGACTCTTCGTCGAGCCCCAAGGCTTCGAAGACGGCTTCCTGCATGTCCGGTTCGGAGATACGGATGGACCCGCTGCCCAGTTCGACCCCGTTGAGCACCAGGTCATAGGCGTACGTGCCCAGCTCCAGGGCTTCTCTTTGAGGTCTTCCAGGCGCTCGAGGCGCGGTTTGGTGAAGGGGTGGTGCTGGGCCTTGAGGCGCTGCTCCTTGGCGTCGTACTCGAACATGGGGAAGTTGACCACCCAGAGGAAGTTCCAGCCTGTGCGCTCCACCCCCAGGCGGTTGGCCAGGGACAGGCGGAGCGCTCCGAGGCTCGGCTCGGCGACGGCCTTCGTGTCTGCCACGAACAGCAACAGGTCCCCGGGCTGCCCGGCGAGGCGTTCGATGAAGACCTTGGTCTGCTCCTCCCCCACGACCTTGAGCAGAGGCGAGCGCACGCCGCCATCGGCATCGAGCCACACCGGCAGAAGTCCGTGGGCGCCGAACACGGCTGCTTCAGCCGCCAGGTCGTCGACGTCCTTCCGGGAGAACGTGGCCGCGCCCTCAGCCCGGATACCCCGGACGACGCCGCCATTGGCGACGGCCTCGCTGAACACGCGGAACTCCGTGGCGCCGGCGATATCGCTGACGTCCACGATCTCCATGCCGAATCGGAGGTCGGGCTTGTCACTCCCGTAGCGCGCCATGACGTCCGCATACTCGAGGCGCGGGAAGGGCAGCGGCAACTCGACCGCGAGGGTCTCTTTGAACGCGGCCGCGAACATCCCTTCGACCACGTTCTGGATGTCCTGTTCGTCGATGAAGCTCATCTCGATATCGATCTGGGTGTGCTCGGGCTGGCGGTCGGCCCGCAGGTCCTCGTCGCGGAAAGCCCGCGCGATCTGGTAGTAGCGCTCGAACCCGGCGATCATCAGGAGCTGCTTGAACAGCTGCGGAGACTGCGGCAGCGCGTAGAACTCGCCCGCCTGCAGGCGGCTGGGCACGAGGAAGTCGCGCGCGCCTTCCGGGGTGCTCTTGGTGAGGATGGGCGTCTCCACGTCGATGAAGCCCTGGTCCCCCAGGTAGCGCCGCACCGCCTGCACCACCTGGCTGCGCAGAAGGAGGTTGTGGAACATCTTGGGCCGGCGAAGGTCGATGTACCGGTACTTGAGCCGCACCGTCTCGTCGACGTCGATGTCGTCTTCCGGGAAGAACGGAGGCGTGTCGGCAGCGGCCAGGACCGTGAGGTCGTCGAGGACGATCTCCACCTTGCCCGTTGCGAGGTTCGGATTGACGCGCTCGGGCGAGCGGGCCACCACCGAGCCGGTGCCGCACACCACGTACTCGCTGCGCACTTCGGAGGCCCGGGCGTGCAGTGCAGGGTTCCTCGTCGCCTCGACCACCAGCTGGACGATGCCGGTCCGGTCGCGCAGGTCAAGAAAGACCAGACCGCCGTGGTCCCGGCGGCGGTGGACCCAGCCGGCCACCGTGGCCTTCTTGCCGATGAAGGCCTCATCGATCGTGCCGCACCATTCGTCCCTGTAAGCCACCGTGAACCTCTTCCCTAGTCTGTGTCAGGCACCGGCCGCCGGTGGCCCGGCCGCCGCGGTCTCTACGAGCGCGACCGCTTCCGCGCGCGCCATCTGTTTCTCTTCGCCCCCGGCGAGGTCGCGCACCGTGACCACGCCCGCCGCCATCTCAGCCTCGCCGATGATGACCGCGTAGCGCGCGCCGGTGCGGCCCGCCTGCTTCATCTGTCCCTTGGGGCTCCGCCCCACATAGTCCAGTTCGACGGTGATGCCCCGGGATCGCATCTCGTGCGCCAGAGCGAACACTGAGCCGCGAGCCTCGTCGCCGAAGCTCACCAGATAGGCCGCAGGCGAAGGGGGCGCAGGCACTTCGGCCGCCGAGCGGGACACAGCCAGAAGGATCCTCTCCACACCGGTGCCGAACCCCACTCCCGGGGTCTCCGGCCCGCCGATGGCGGCCACGAGGTCGTCGTAGCGCCCTCCCCCGCCGATGCCCGACTGCGCGCCCAGCAGCGACGACTGGAACTCGAACGTGGTGCGGGTGTAGTAGTCCATGCCGCGCACCAACGTGTGATCCTCGACGTAGGTGACACCCTGGGCGTCCAGGCCGGCCTTGGTCCGGGCGTGATGCTCCCCGCACTCGGCGCACAGGTAGCCCGGAAGGCGGGGCGCTTCCACAAGAGCCTGTCTGCAGCCGGGCACCTTGCAGTCGAACGTCCGCAGCGGGTTGAGCTTGGCCCGTTCGCGGCACTCGCCGCACAACTCGGTGTCGTGAGCCTGCAGATAGTCCCGGAGCGCCGCGGAATAACCGGGACGGCACTCTTTGCAGCCCATGGAGTTGATCTTGAGGACGATGCCGGTGAGCCCAAGCTCCTTGTAGAGCGCCGCCAACACGCCTATCACCTCGGCGTCCAACTCCGGCGCCTGCGACCCGAACGCCTCCACCCCCAGCTGGTAATGCTGGCGGAAGCGCCCTGACTGCGGGCTCTCGTAGCGGAACATGGGTGCGTGGTAGTACAGCTTCACCGGCTGTGGGCAGGGTGTGCATGCCGTGCTCCACGTATGCCCGGCAGACCGGAGCAGTGCCTTCGGGGCGAAGCGTCATGCTGCGGCCGCCCAGATCCTCGAAGGTGTACATCTCCTTGCGGACGATGTCCGTGGAGTCGCCGACGCCCCGGTGGAACAGTCGCGTGTCCTCGAACGTGGGTGTGTCGATGCGGCGGTACCCGTACCGGGCGAACACCGCTTCAGCGGTGGCGATGACCCAACGGCGCACCGGCTGCTGATCGGGGAGGACGTCGTACGTCCCCTTGGGCGCTGTGAATGCCTCAGCCATTGGCCTTCAGGCTCGCCAGGAACGGGTTGTGAGCCAACTCCTCGCCCAGAGTCGTCGACTCCATATGCCCCGGGAACACCTGGGTCTCCGCCGGGTAGGTCTTGATCAATCGGGCGACGGAGGCCAGCAGTTGCGGGAAATTGCCGCCAGGGAAGTCGGTGCGGCCCACCGACCGGCGGAACAGCAGATCGCCGCAGAACAGCGCCCCGCCGACGTCGAACGTGATGTCACCGGGAGTGTGGCCCGGAGTGGCGATGACGGTGACGCTCAGACCGCCCACCGAGATGCTGTCCCCATCGGAGACCACCTGGATGGCCGGCGCGCCCACGGCCGGCACCGGATAGCCCGTGGCCGAACAGCCTTCGCTGCCCGAAAGCACCGGCTGCACCTGGCTGGAGCAGTAGATCTTGGCCCCCGTCGCTTCCGCGAGACCCTTGACGCCTTCGACATGGTCGAAATGGCCGTGGGTGACGAGGACGGCCTCGAGGCTCAGACCCTTCTTCTCGGCGAGACGCGCCAGCCGTTCGGGCTCTCCCCCGGGGTCGACGGCGCACGCGACGCCGGCGTCGTCAGACACCAGATAGCAGTTCGCCTGCAGCGGCCCGACGGGGACGCAGAGTATCTCCATGATCCGAACCCTCTCCTGTGGTGTGCGGGGACGCGGCCTAGACGGCCCGCCTCCGGCAGACAATTCTATATCAGTGCGGGGTGACCCGGTAGGCATCGTAGACAGTGTCGATGCGGCGGATGCGCTGCAGCACCGTCTCCAGATACTCGATCTCCGGGACCTCGAAGACGAAACGGTCCTTGACCATGTTGTTCTTACCCACCCGGCACTCAGCGGCAAGGATGTTGACGCCGCTCTCGCTGAGAGTACGCGAGATATCCTCCAGCAGATGGTTGCGGTCGTACGCCTCGATCTGTATCTCCACCCGCAAGGGTGTCTTGCCCATGGTGTCCCAGTGGACGGCGGCGAACCGCTCGGGATTCTTCTCCAGGTTCTTGACGTTGGGACAGTCCCTGCGATGCACGGTGATGCCGCGCCCCAGAGAGACATACCCCACCACGTCGTCGCCGGGGACGGGCCGGCAGCACTGCGGCAGACGGATGGCCACGTCGTCGATGCCGTCCACGTGGATGCCCAGGCGTGTGCCCGAGGGGGTCTCGCGCGCTTCCCGCGGGACGGATGTGGGTGCGGATAGCGCGGCCGCCTGTTCCTGCTGCGGGTTGAGCAGCTGGATGACACGGGTGACCACGTGCTGGGGGCTGATCTTGTTGGAGCCCACCGCCGCGAAGAAGTCCTCCTTCTTGGCGATGTTGCTCTCCTTCATGACCTCGGTGATGAAGTCGGAGCCGATGAGCCGCTGCGCCGGCAGGCCCTGCTTGCGGAAGGCCTCCAGAAGAGCTTCCCTGCCCAGGTGCTCGGCGTCCTCCCGCCGCTCCTTGTTGAACCACTGCCGGATCTTGCTGCGGGCTCCGGAACTCGCCACGAACTGCAGCCAGTCCCGCGATGGACCCGGCGACGTCTTGGTCGTGATGATCTCGACGATGTCGCCCGACTGGAGCTTGTACGTGAGCGGGACGATGTGGTTGTCCACCTTGGCCCCGGTGCAGTGGTGGCCCACGTCCGTGTGGATGGCGTAGGCGAAGTCCACAGGCGTCGACCCCACCGGCAGACGCTTGACCTCTCCCTTCGGCGTGAAGACGTACACCTCGTCGTGGAAGAGGTCGATCTTGAGGGACTCCATGAACTCGCCGGCGTCCTTGGTCTCGGACTGCCAGTCCATGATCTGCCGCAGCCACTGCAGCTTCTCGTCCTGCTGATCCGCTCGCGGGGCGCGGCCGCCCTTCTCCTTGTACACCCAGTGGGCCGCGATGCCGTACTGCGCGGTCTCGTGCATGTCGAACGTGCGGATCTGGATCTCGAGGGGCTTGCCCTTCGGCCCGATGACCGTCGTGTGCAGCGACTGGTACATGTTGGCCTTGGGCATGGCGATGTAGTCCTTGAAGCGGCCCGGGAGAGGCTTCCACAGCGAGTGGATGACGCCCAGAGCCGCGTAGCAGTCCTTCACGGAGTCCACAAGCACCCGCAGGGCGGTGAGATCGAAGATCTCGTTGAACTCCCTGCCTTTGCGCACCATCTTGTCGTAGATGGAGTAGAAGTGCTTGGCCCGTCCGGAGATGTCCGCTTCGACGTTGAAGGCCTTCAGCTCCCGGTCCAGGATGCTCCGCGCTTCCTCCAGATCGGTCTCGCGGTCGGCCCGGCGCTGGGACACCATCTGCTGGATCTCGGCGTACTTGCGTGGATGCAGGGTCTGGAACGAGAGGTCCTCCAGCTCCCAGCGGACGGACTCGATGCCCAGGCGGTGAGCCAGGGGCGCGTAGACCTCGAGGGTCTCCTTGGCCTTGACGAGCTGCTTGTCCTTGCTCAGATAGCGAAGGGTGCGCATGTTGTGGAGGCGGTCGGCCAGCTTGATGAGGATGACCCGCACGTCACGGGCCATCGCGATGATCATCTTGCGGATGTTCTCCGCCTGCTCCTCCTCCACCGACCGGAACTGCATCTGCGACAGCTTGGTGACGCCGTCCACGAGAAGGGCCACCTCGTCGCCGAACTGCTGTCGCACCTCTTCGAGCGACACCTCGGTGTCCTCCACCACATCGTGCAGCAGGGCGGCGGCCAGCGTCGCGTTGTCCAGCTTGAGGTCGGCGCAGATGTCCGCGGTGCCGATGGGATGGTTGATGTACGGCTCGCCGCTGGCACGCAGCTGGTGTTGGTGCTGGGAAGCGGCCACGTTGAACGCCCGTGTCACCAGATCGCGGTCGAAACCCGGGTTGTATTTCTCCACCTTGCAGGATGATGCCCTGGAGCATCTCCTCCGCGGAGGGCGCGTCGGCCGGGGCGCGTCGGGGCGGCTTAGGGGGAGGCGGCGAAGGCTGGCTGGTCTCTACAGGGTCTGGCACAGTCTGGAGCACTCCTCATAGTCGGCTTCGGCTTCCGCGTACACCGGTATGTTGCGTGCTTCTAGTTTAGCCTCTCCCGCGGATGCGCGGTCCAAGCCGAGTTCCCGCAGTACGCCGAGAGCCCTGCAAAGCGCTTCGGGACCAAGCGTCACGCGGGCCTCATCCCAGGCCAGCGTGGCCGCCAGCGCGACCAGCTCCGCGTCCGCGGGCTCTGCCTCGTCGCTCCGCAGCGTCTCGAGGGCCCGGTATGCGCACACCATGGCAAAGCGCGGATGCACGAGATACCTGAGCAGCTTGGACGTCGACGAACGTTCGTCGTGCCCGTAGTGGAGATGGATGTTGGCGCCCTCCCGGGCGGCGGCCTCCAGAAGCGCCACATGCTCTCTCCTGTACGGAGGGTCGGCTGCCACGACGTGCGTCCGCCCGGCGAGCAGCGTCCGATCGTGGATGAGCGAGTCCCATTCGGCCACCACCACCGCGGCGCCCGGGGCATCCGGCGCCCGAGACTCGTCGCAGCCCTGGACCGCGCAGGCCAAGCCGCCGGGGCAGAGGTCGGACAAGGGTAACCGTTCACGGGCCTCCCGCAGCATGTGCGGGAGCGAGCAGCCGACGACGAGGGTCGGCTCACCTGTGGCCAGCACCTGGGCAAGTGCGCCGGTGCGTCCCGGTCGATCGCGCAGGTCTCGAGCGATGGGCATGCGCAGCGCGACCGGACCGTTGGGTGTGCCTGTGTCGGTTGGACAGCCTGCCGTGAGTGGCCGGCCGGCGCCGGCCGGCCAGCGACAGGCATCCGGGACCGCAGTCGAACAGCGGCTCGGCTTCTCCGGGCGGCGCCCCGATGTGCTCGATCACGAACTCGGGCCTGAGAGACCCCTGCCAAGTATCCACCTGGAACTGCACCCCCACCAGCTGTCCCGTTCCGTCGGCCTGCAGGCCGGGGGCGCTCTTGCCCATGCCGAAACCGATGCCGCGCACCCTTACACTGTCGACCTTGACGTTGCAGCGCAGATGAGAACCATCGCGCGTGGTCTCGACCTGGTGAAGGTCGGCGCCGACTACCAAGAGCCGGGGCTTGGGATTCCCGCTCCCGAAGGGTCCCAGGGAGTTGAGCGCCAGGGCCGTGTCGGCAGTGATGTCTTCCCCGGTGAGGACGGCGTCACTGCGGAACGTGGGAACGAGATCCCGGGGGTCGAGCAGGAGCGACGCGTGCTGCTCGATGGCGGCCCGGAACTCGTCGACATCTGCCGGCCTCGAGAGTGAGACCCACGGCCTGTGGGTGCCCGCCATAGACCGTGAGGTGCTCGGCGCACGCATTGAGCCCCTGCATGATGTCGTACCGGCCGATGCTACGCCCCGATCCCTTGGCCACGCCGTCCCGGATACCCAGGAGGATGGCCGGCCGGTGGTATCTCTCCACCAGCCTTGCCGCGACGATGCCCACCACACCCTCGTGCCACTCCTCCCCCGCGAGCACGATGACCGGGGGCGGCGCGCCGCAACTGTCGACTCGCTCGACCGCCTGCTCGAGTATCAGCCGCTCCACATCCTGCCGAGCGGTGTTGAGCTCGTGTAGCTCCTGAGCGAGCGTGGTGGCCTCGGCCTGGTCCTCGGTGAGGAGCAGACGGAGCGGCTGCGACGGGTCGGCGAGGCGCCCGGCGGCGTTCAGCCGCGGCGCCAGCCGATAGGCGACCGTGGAGGCGTCCGTGGACCCCGTGCATCCCGACACGGCCGCCAGCGCCCGCAGGCCCACCCTCTGCCCGATGGCCACGAGCTTGAGCCCTTCGCGCACGTAGTAGCGGTTCTCCCCCACGAGCGCGGCGAGGTCCGCGATGGTGCCGATGGCCACCAGATCGAGCAACGCCAGTAGCTCCGGCGGGAGCCTGTCGGCCGCCGCGCCTCGCCGCCTCATGTGGACGCCGTGCAGGACCTTGAGAGCCAGCCCGACCCCGCAAAGAGTGCCGTGCGGGTAGTCACCGACCACCTCGTGGATCAGATGGCAATCGGGCAGCACAGGGCCGGGCTGGTGATGATCGACCACGATGACGTCCAACCCGCTGGCCTTGGCCAGGGCGACCTCGTCCGGGTAGTTGACCCCACAGTCCACGGTGATGAGCAAGGCAGGTCCCGCCGCGGAGATGGACTCCACCGCCATGCGCGATAGGCCGTATCCCTCCTTGAAGCGGCTGGGCAGATACCATTCGGCCTCGAGCCCCAGCTCACGCAGCCCAAGCAGCATGACCGCCGTGGCCGTGATGCCGTCGGCGTCGTAGTCGCCATGCACGACCACCCGCCCGCCCCGGTCGACGACCTCAGAGATGGCGGCCACCGCGCCCTCCATGTGGGCGAAGAGGAACGGATCGGGGATATCCACCTCACCCTGGATGAACCGGCGGGCCTCCCGCGGATCGGAAAGCCCGCGGCCGGCGAGGACCATCGCGGCTACCAGCGGCAGGCCAAGAGTATTGGCAAGCTCCCGCGAGGCGGCCCACGAGTAAGGGTTTACCTTCCATCGGGTGTTCTGAGAGAGATCAGTGAGCGTCATGTCACTCACACTATAGCGAGGACAGAGGACAGGTAACGGACCGAGAAGTCCTCTAGAGCCGGCCTGAGCGGACGATGGCCCAGATGAGCCACACCCCGAACAGCAGGGATACGAGTATCCCCGGGATGCCCCAAACCGACACCCCGCCAAGATGCGGGCCCTCTACGATGAGGATGCCGATAGCTGTGCTGGTGACCCCGATGGCGATGGTGATGAGGGCCATCACCAGCCTGTTGGTGATGAGGTCCAGCCGGTGGGTGACGTTCTCGAGCCCGGTGTGGTGGAACCGTATCTCCAGCTCCCCGGCCCGCATCTCGTCCAGCAGATCGTGGATCTGGACCGGGTAGTCCTGGATGATCTGCGCATACTCCGCCGCATAGCGCTGCGCCCGCCCCGCGATGGTCCGGGGGTGAAGACGGCGCTGTTTGAGCTCGGCGGCGTAGTGCCGGCCCTTCTCGAAGATGTCCAGCTCGGGATACAAGTTCTTGACGACGCCCTCCATGGTCAAGAGGGCTTTGTCCAGCAACAGGAACCGGCTGGGAAGACGCAGGCGCAGCGAGAAGACGATGTCGAACACCTGGTGCAGAAGAGCGGACATGTCCACGTTGCGCGACGACATGCCGAAATACCGGCTGAACCCCTCCTCGATGGCCTGCGTGACGCCGTCGTCCGTCGACGGGCTCCACTCCACCCCCAGGCGCCTGAGCGACCGCTTGATGCCGGGGATGTCGGAGCCCATCACGTGCAGGAACAGCCGCACCCCTTCTTCCAGATCCTCGGTACGCAAGAAGCCGGCGGTGCCGAAATCGAACAGGGCGATACGTCCCATCGCCGAGATAGGCGATGTTCGCGGGATGGGGATCGCCGTGGAAGAAGCCATCCTCGAGGATCTGCTTGAACCAGCAGTCGGCCACGGCGCCTGCCAACTCTCTGCGCTCCTCGAGGGGCAGAGCCAGGATGGCCGGGCTGTTGAGGGTCGGCCCGTCGATGCGTTCCATGGTCAACACGCGGCTGGTGGTGTACGGCCAGTAGACATACGGGATGCGCACGGATTCCTGCTCTGCGAAGTTCTTGGCGAACCGCTCGGCGTTGCGGGCCTCGAGGATGTAGTCCAGTTCCCGCTCGATGGCGCGGGCGAACTCGTTGACCACGGCCGTGGGCGAGAAGCCGATCTCGAACCGGCCCTCGAGCAACTCGGCCGCCTGAAGAAGGACGTCCACGTCCTTGCGGATCTGCCGAGGCGCTCCCGGGCGCTGTACCTTCACGACCACCCGTTCCCCGCCGGGCAACACGGCTCCGTGCACCTGGCCGATGGAAGCGGCGGCGATCGGCTCCATGTCGAACGATTCGAACGCCTGCTCCACCGTGAGGCCCAGCTCCTGCTGTGATGACCTCCCGGACCACCGCGACATCAAGAGGCGTCACCTGATCCTGCAGCTTCACCAACTCCACGACGATGTCGGCCGGCAGGATGTCGGGCCGGGTGCTGAGCAACTGGCCGAACTTCACGAAGGTCGGGCCCAGTTCGTCGAACATCTCCCGGATGTGGCGCCCGCGCTGCGCGGCGGGCGGCGGCTGCGGCTTTCGCCAATGCCGCAATCTGGGAAGGAACGGATGCCGCTCGAAGAAGTACCCGAAGCCGTGCTTGAACGCGACCTCGGAGACCTCGCGGATCCGCTCGAGATTACGGATGCGGGTGAGAAGACCGGGGTGCCGTATCGGGGCCGAACGCACTATGCGCCTCTGCTCAGAAGCCTGAGGTCGGACAGACCGGCCGGCGTCACTCGCCGGGAGCCGCTTCGCCAGCGCCTCCCGGAGCCTCGCCTTCAGGCGTGCCCTCGAGCAGAGCCAGTCGATGCTCCAACTGCCGCACGCGCATCTCGAGGTCCTCGAGCTCCCGCCGGGTGGCGAGACCGAGGTCGTGGAGAGCGCCCTTGAGCGACGTATCGGCCTTCTTGACGACAGAGCGTGCCTCATCGCGGCTGCGGGCGACCAGCCGGTCGACCATGTCGCGGCCTTCGTCGCTGCTCAGCTCGCCACGGCGCACGAACTCTCCGACGAGCTCCTGCACCCGGTCCTTGGTGAAGGCCGCTGCCCCCACTCCGACCAAGAACGTCCGTTCGATCAAGTCGCGGATACTCTGACTACTCTCAACCACAGCATCCTCCTTTCGGCGGGACGTAGGCCCGCGTCACGCGCCCGGCCGGCTCACTTGCCGGGCGGGCGTTTCGAAGCAGTCTTGCCCTTAGTCGGACTTGTTCGAAGCACCGCCCTGGTTCTGCCGGGGCTTCGCCGAAGGAGTCACTTTGCGAGGGTGTCTTGGAAGGCGTCTTCGCTGCCGCGCGGGCCGGTGCTTCCGCGGTCACATCGTCCACCGACACGTTCGCGCCACCCGCCCCGGCGCCGGCCAGAGCCATGCGCTTGCGATACCGGGGCTCACGCGATTTCCAGAGCACCACGAGCGGCGATGCCACGAAGAAGGACGAGTAGGTCCCGGTGAGCACGCCGATGGTGAGCGCGAAGGCGAAGTCCTTGAGTGTCGGCCCCCCGAAGATGAGGATCGCGAGAAGCGGCAGGAGCAGAGCCACGGTGGTGTTGATGGACCGGATCAGCGTCTGCCTGATGGACAGGTCCACCATCTCGCCGTAGGTCTCCTTCTTCATGAGGAGCGTGTTCTCACGGATGCGGTCGAACACGATGATCGTGTCGTGCACCGAGTACCCGAGGATGGTCAAGATGGCGGCGACCGTCGCAGTGGTCACCAACCGGTTGCTGGCCGAGTAGATGCCGAGCGTCAACCCCACGTCGTGCAGCAGCGCGACGATGGCCGGGATGGCGAACTTGAACTCGAACCGGAACGTCAGGTACGCGATGATCGCGAGGATGGCGATGGCGCAGGCGATGAAGGCCCGGTTGGTGGTCGAGGCGCTGAAGCTGCCCCGGACCTGTTCCTGGCCTGTCGCGTCGGCCACGGTGCCGAACTTGCTGTCCAGAGCGGCCAGCACCGCCGTGGCCTGGGCCTGCTCCGCCTCAGCCGTCTCCGCGCGGAAGGTGATCATGAAGCCATGAGTGCCACTGGCGCCGGTGACCTCCTGGACCACCGGTTCCTGGACGCCCTGGGCATGGACCAGCGTCGCGCACCTCATCGACGGTGGCCTGCTGCTCGAGCCCGACCTCCAGCCTCGTGCCGCCCTTGAAGTCGATGCCGAAATCAAGCCCGAGGGCGAAGATGGTGATGACCGCGAACACGGTGACCGCGCCGAGGGTGCTGAGGAACCACCAGCGATACCGCATGAACGGGTAGATCTTCCAGTTCTTGGTGCCGGCCACGTGCAGGCCAAGAAGGCGCATGCTGCGGAACGGCTTCCACCCGCTCAGCAGGCTGAGCATGGACCGGGTCACGAGGACAGCCGTGAACATGGAGAGCGCGACCCCGACGCCGAGGGTGAGAGCGAAGCCCTTGATGCCGCCGGAAGCCGCCCAGAACAGGATGACGGCGGTGATGATGGTGGTCATGTTGCAGTCGAAGACGGCGCGGAAGGCCTTCTTGAACCCGGCGCTGGTCGCCGCGGCCACGGTCTTGCCGGCGCCCACCTCATCCCGCATGCGGGCGAAGATGAGCACGTTGGCGTCGACCGCCATGCCCAATGTCAGGATCATACCTGCGATGCCGGGCAGGGTCATGGTCACGCCGATGGCGTTGAGGATGCCGATGAACAGAACCCCGTAGATGATGAGGGCGATGCTCGCCACCACGCCGAGAAGGCGGTAGTAGGCGATCATGAACACCATGACCAGGATAAGGCCGATGGCGCCGGCCAGCAGGGCCTGGTTGAGGGCCGACTGGCCGAGGGTGGCGCCGATGCTGTTCTGGCTGACGGGGAGCAGGTTGTACGGAAGACTACCGGTGTTGAGCACCAGGACGAGGTCCTTGACCTCCTGCATGGTGAACTTGCCGGTGATCTCGGCGTTGCCGTCCGGGATCTCGTCCAACACGCGCGGAGCCGACTCGACCTTGCCGTCGAGGACGATGGCCAGCAGCTGGTCCTCGCCGGTGATCTGCGCCCGTTCGGCCAGGGTCTTGGTGATGGCTGCGAAGGCCACCTTGCCTTCGTCGTTGAACTGCATGTCGACCTTGGGCAGGTTGTTCTGGTCGTAGCCCATGGTGGCGCCGTTCAGCATGGCGCCGGTCACCGCCGGCTTGGCCGTGACGAGTACCAGCTGTCGGAGGCCGACGTGGTATCGGTCGCGCTCGGCCACTGGATGATCTCAGTGCCCGACGGGAAGCAGGTCGGCGGAGGCCACCCCGGCGGCCTTCAGGGCGTCTGCCTCAGTGGTGTAGGCGCGTGCCGAAGTCCTTGACGTCGAAGAACTCGAGCGAAGCCGTCTTGCCGATGACCGCCAGGGCCTGCTCCTGGTTGGTGATCCCGGGCAACTGGACGCTGATCTGGTCCTCGCCCTGGCGCTGGATCTCGGGTTCGGCCACGCCCAGCTTGTTCACGCGGTCCTGGATGATCTTGACCGTCTGGTCCATCTTGTTGGTGTCCAGAGGGTTGTCGGTCGTCGTCTGGGCCTCCAGGATGACCGACAGACCGCCTTGGAGGTCGAGACCGAGGTTGGTCTTCTCCCCGAGCGGGAACGCCTGCCAGGCGAAGATGCCCAGCAAAATGGCCACCAAGACCAGGATCCCAGCGTCACGCTTCACTCTGGACAACGGTGCACCCTCCTGCCGACGGTTAGATTACGGACCGAGAAAAGACAACGGGGACCCGAAGGCCCCCATTGTGATCTGCGCTATGTCAGCTCTGCTGCTGCTCGTCTTCGTCGGCGGCCACGTCGGTGGTCTCTTCGGAGCCGTAGACATCAGCGTCAACAGGCTGGTCGACGGCTTCGTCCACAACCTCGTCCATCGATTCGTCGACGGCTTCGTCAGCGGCTTCGATCTCGGCGGGAGCGTTCTTGCCACGGGAGCCCTTGGCCGGAGCGACGGCCTTGGCTTCGGCGCGGTCGCGGATGATCTCGGACACGGCGCGGCGGTTGACCTTGATGGTGACGCCCTTGGCGATCTCGACTTCGACGACGTTGTCGTCGACCTTCTTGACCGTGCCGTACATGCCGGCGGCGGTGATGATGGTGTCGCCCTTCTTGAGCGAGTTGAGCAGTTCCAGATGGGCCCTGCGCTGTTTCTGCTGCGGACGGATCGCCATGAAGTAGAAGATGGCGATGAAGGCCACGACGTAGATGATCAACATGTAGCTGGACAAAGATCCTCCTTAGTTACCGATCGCCCGCCTGCAAAACGGCAGGCGCGAACGAAGCCCCAACAGGTGAGACGCTATCTTACCAAAGATGCAGCATTGAGGCCGCTTCTGAAGGCGGCGAAACGACCCTCCACGATGGCCGTGCCGCGCCTCCGCCACCAGCCTCGTGAGGAAGGTCAGATTGTGCTCGGTGAGCAGGATCATCCCGAGTATCTCCTTCTGCATGACGAAGTGCCTGATGGCCCCCCGGGAGAACCGGGTGCAGGCCTGGCAGGGGCAGCGTGGGATCGAGCGGCTCGGTGGAGAACGCATGCTCCGCGTTGCGCATGTTGAGCTTGCCCGTGGGCGTGAAAGCCGTGCCCATGCGGGCCGTCCTGGTGGGAAGCACGCAGTCGAACATGTCCACGCCGCGCGCGATGACCTCGATGAGGCCCTCCGGGTCGCCGATGCCCATGAAGTAGCGCAGCCTGTCGGCCGGCAGCAGGCTCGTCGCCAGGGACGTGGTCTCGAGCATGGCGCTCCGGTCCTCGCCCACCGTCAGCCCGCCTATGGCATACCCGGGAAACCCGATCTCCAGGAGACGCTCGGCGGTGGCCCTGCGCAGATGCGGCGCTCACTCCCCCCTGCATGATGCCCAGGAGCATCTGGGGCCCGTCGGTCCCTAGGCCGTCGCACTCCTGATGGGCCACCTTGCAGCGCTCCGCCCACAGCGAGGTCCGGCGCACGGCGTCGGCCACTTCCGCCTCCGTGGCGGTGCCGGGCGGGCACTGGTCGAAGCACATGATGAAGTCCGCGCCCAGGGCCTCCTGCTCCGCCATGGCCCGCTCGGGCGTGAACACGTGCTTGGACCCGTCGTAGATGGAGCGGAACGCCACTCCGCTGTCGTCCATCTTGGCGGTGTCGCGCAGGCTGAAGACCTGGTAGCCGCCGCTGTCGGTGAGGATGGGCCCGTCCCACTGCATGAAGGCATGAAGACCGCCGAGGCGCTTGACCGTGTCGCTACCGGGCCGCAGCGCCAGGTGGTAGGTGTTCGCCAGGATGATCTGAGCGCCCAGCGCCCTCAGCCGGTCGGGAGTCATGGCCTTGACCGTGCCCTTGGTGCCCACGGGCATGAAGCACGGCGTGTGGACGAGTCCGCGCGGGGTCTCGATGACGCCGGCCCGGGCCTCGCCGTCCTGAGCTTCGAGCGTGTAGGGGAAGTCGGGAAGACCGTCAAACGTCCGCATCGCGCCCCTCCACCAGCATGGAGTCGCCGAAACTGAAGAACCGATACCTCATGGCGATGGCCTCCGCGTACGCGTCCCGCAGCCGCTCCACCCCTGCAAAGGCCATAGTGAGGGCCAGAACGGTGCTGTGGGGCAGATGGAAGTTGGTCAGCAGGGCGTCGACCGCCCGGAACGCGTAGCCCGGAGTGATGTAGATCTGCGTGGAGCCGCTCAGCCCCCCGTCGGGCCCGGCCACCACCGAGGCGACCGATGCGGTGTCGGGGGCAGGGAGCTTCGCGCCGGCTTCCAGCACCCCCAGCCCGCCCAACGTCTCGAGCACCCTGGTGGCCGTGGTGCCGACGGCGATGAGACGTCGCCCTTCCGCCCGCGCGGTCCGCAGCGTCTCGAGCGCCTCCGCGGCCACGGAGAACGCCTCCCGGTGGATCTTGTGATCTTCGACGAACTCGTCGCGGATGGGCTGGAAGGTGTCCAGGCCCACATGCAGCGTCACGTAGGCCGCCCCCACTCCCGCCGAGCGCAACTGTTCCAGCAGGTGCGGGGTGAAGTGCAGACCGGCCGTGGGCGCGGCGGCGGAGCCAAGGGCGGCGGCGTACACCGTCTGGTAGCTCGATGGATCGTCCGGGTACTTCTTGATGTAGGGAGGCAAGGGAAGCCGCCCATGCCGTTCCATAAGCTCAAGCAGAGAGGCACCGTCAGGCGAGGCCACCAGCCAGCGGCCCTCCCCCATCGCCTCCACGAGCCGCAGGGAGTCGCCGCCCTCGAGCCCCACTTCTTCGCCTGGTCTCAGCCGATGGGACGGCCGGGCCAGCGCCTCCCAGCGCTCGGCCGCCGACCCCTTGGTGGCGACAGGTCGCAGGAAGAGCAACTCCACCTTGCCGCCTGTGACCCTGTGGGCGAGCACGCGCGCCGGCAGCACCTTCGAGTCGTTGAAGACCAGGGTGTCGCCCGGCCCGCAGGATGTCCGGAAGCTCGGCGAAGACCCGGTGCTCCCGCCGTCCGTCGCCCGTCAGGCGCATCAGGCGGCACGAATCGCGGGGCTCGACGGGCTCCTGCGCGATCAGTTCCTCCGGGATGGGGAGATCGAGTTCCTCGAGGCGCACCGACGTCACCGGCCCCCGGTGGAGGAGCCGCGGTAGCGCTCCCATTCAGATATCAGGCAGCCGCAGTACTTCTGCCTGTATACGCCCCACTCCCGGGAAAGACGGCGGGATTCACCGTAGAGCGGTCGCAGATCCTCGTACAGGAACTCCACATCGTGGAGGGCGGCTGCCTCCAGACCGGTCTCCCGGATGGCGTCGTGGTCCTGGTAGGGGCTGATGGACAAGCTCGTGGAGAAGGCGTCGCAGCCACGCGCGGCCGCTTCCTGGGCCGCGCGCGCGAGGCGCTGCCCGATGCACCTGCGGCAACGCGCGGGGTGAGACCGGTCTGCCGTGCCCACCTCGTCGCCGACGCCCTCGGGCGCGACGGCCGCGAACCAGGCCGCGGGGTCGTACCGCGGGTCCACGAGCATCTCGACACCGGTCTGCGCGGCGACTTCCTCGGCGCCGGTGAGCCGCCGGCGCCATTCCAGCAGCGGGTGGATGTTCGGGTTGAAGAAGAACCCGGTGACCTCCACACCCCGCCCGGTCCACAGGGGGATGGTGGCGCTGGCGCACGGACCGCAACAGGTATGGAGGAGGAGCCTCATAGACGTGACCGCGGCCTTCGCCGCTACCCGAACAGTGTGCCCGGCCGCGCCTCGTGGGCCGCGGACGGCGGGGTGACCCCGCAGTGCTCGTATCCCAGGCGGGTGAGCACCCGGCCTCGGGGCGTGCGCATGAGGAACCCCCGCTGCAGCAGGAAGGGCTCGTAGACGTCCTCGATGGTGTCGGCCTCCTCGCCGATGGCCACCGCCAGGGTGGACAGCCCCACCGGGCCGCCGTCGAACTTGTGGAGGATGAGGTTGAGGATCTCGCGGTCGACCCGGTCGAGGCCCTCGTCGTCCACCTCGAAGAGGCGCAGCGCCGCCAGGGCGATGTCCCCGGTGATGTCGCCCTCGTGGCGCACCTGGGCGTAGTCGCGCACCCGGCGAAGAAGGCGGTTGGCGATCCGCGGCGTGCCGCGGGAGCGCGAGCGCGAGCTGGCGGGAGCCCTCTTCGTCGATCTTCACATCCAGGATGTCGGCGGAGCGGGTGACGATGAGCGCCAGGTCGTCCATGGAGTAGTAATCCAGCCGATGCGAGAACCCGAAGCGGTCGCGCAGCGGCGTGGTGATGAGCCCCGACCGGGTCGTGGCCCCGATGAGGGTGAAATGGGGCAGCGGCAGCCGGATGCTGCGGGCGCCGGGCCCCTGTCCCAGGACGATGTCGATCTCGAAGTCCTCCATGGCCGGGTAGAGGATCTCCTCGATGGCCCGGTTGAGGCGGTGGATCTCGTCGATGAAGAGGACGTCGCCCTCCTGCAACTGCGTGAGGATGGACGCCATGTCGGCCTTGCGCTCCAGCGCCGGCCCGGACGTGGTGGAGATGTTGACCCCCATCTCCACGGCGATGATGTTGGCCAGGGTGGTCTTGCCCAGCCCAGGAGGCCCGGCCAGAAGCACGTGATCCAGAGGCTCGCCGCGCGACTTCGCGGCCTCGATGAAGATGCCCAACTGCTCCCGCAGCATCGGTTGCCCCACGAACGCCCCCAGCGAGCGCGGACGCAGCGACTTCTCCAGCTCCTGGTCGAGTGGAGCCTCCTCGGGATCAGCGAGTCTCTCGTGTTCTGTGGTCACTGCTTCTTACCCCGTTGCTCTATCTGCCGGCCAGCGCCCGCTTGATGATGGCTTCCACCGGCTGGGTCGGGTCCGCCTTGGCGAGTAGCTTATCCGCTTCGGCGGACGCGAAGCCGAGTTCCAGCAGCGCCGCGCGGGCCACCGTCAGCGGACCGTCGTCGTCATAGCCGCCACCGCTCACGCCGGCTCCCGCCGTGCCGGTGAGGTCGCCCACTTTGTCTTTGAGCTCCAGGATCAACCGCTCCGCCGTCTTCTTGCCGATGCCGGGGACCGCCGAGAATGCGGCCACATCACCCGTGGCCAGAGCCTGCTTCAGAGCCACCGGCCTGCGGGACGACAGCGCCGCGAGAGCCAGCTTGGGCCCGATCTTGCTCACCCCGATGAACAGCCGGAACAGCTCCCGCTCCTCCTCGGTGGAGAACCCGTAGAGCTGCAGGGCGTCCTCGCGCACCTGCAGGTGGGTCAGCAGCACCAACGGCGCGCCCACGGCCGGCAGATCGCGGTAGGTGATGCCCGATACGTCCACCAGGAAGCCCACGCCCCCCACGTCCACGACCACGGCTTCACCCGTCACCGCCGCGAGAGTGCCTGTCAGCCGCTCGATCATGGCCGCATCACCCCAGGCTCCCGCGCGCCATGGCGGCGTCGCCGGCCTTGCGGATGCCGTCCCGCACGCCGCACGTATTGGCGTGGCAGATGGCGACACCCAGCGCGTCCGCCGCATGGTCCGACTTCGGCGCGGCGGCGAGGCCCAGCAGCACCCGCACCATCTGCATCACCTGTTCCTTGGTGGCCTTGCCGTAGCCCACCACGGCCTGCTTGATCTGCTGAGGAGTGTATTCGTACACCTCACACCCCGACCGGGCACAGGCCAGCAAGGTCACGCCGCGCGCCTGGCCCACGGCCAGCGCAGTGCGCACGTTGGCGTTGAAGAAGAGCGATTCCACCGCGGTAGCGGTCGGCTGGTGCTTGGCGAGCAACTCGGTCATATCGCCGAAGATGAGTTCGAGTCGCTTCTCGAGAGGCATCCCGGCCGGAGTCGACATCACGCCGAAATCCAGCGCCTGCAGGCGATTGCCGACGACCGATATGACTCCGAACCCTGTGGACGCAGTCCCGGGGTCGAGGCCAAGGATCACTCGGCCGGCCTGCTCCCTCATGCTGTCAGCGCCACCCTCCGGCCTTACCCTTCCAGGGCTTCCATGACTTCGTCGGAGATGTCGAAGTTGGCGTAGACATCCTGGACGTCGTCGAGGTCCTCCAAGGCGTCGATGAGCCTGAACGTCTTCTTCGCGTCCGATTCGTCCAGGGCCACGGTGTTCTTGGGGATCATGGTGAGCTCCGGCGAGGAGAACTTGATGCCCGCGGCCTCCAGGCCCTCGCGGACGGCCATGAAATCGGCGGGATCGCAGCGGATCTCGAACATGTCGCCGTCGGGGATGACGTCTTCCGCGCCCGCTTCGATAGCGGTCATCATCAGTTCGTCCTCGTCCTTGCCGGCAGCGTCGACGAAGATGACGCCCTTGCGCTCGAACATCCAGCTCACCGAGCCGTCGGTGCCGAGCTTGCCGCCGCTGCGATCGAAGGCGTAGCGCACGTCGGCCGCGGTCCGGTTCTTGTTGTCGGTGAGGGCCGTGAGGTAGACGGCCACGCCGGCCGGGCCGTAGCCCTCGTACGTGAGGTGCAGATAGGTCTCGCCGTCGGTGCCGGCGCCGGCGCCCTTCTTGACGGCGCGATCGATGTTGTCGTGAGGCATGTTGGCGTCTTTGGCCTTCTGGATGGCCGTGGCCAAAGTGGCGTTATGGTCGGGATCGCCCCCGCCTTCGCGCGCAGCGACCGTGATGGCCCGCCCCAGCTTACCGAAGACCTTGCCCCGCTTGGCATCGACAAGCGCTTTCTTGTGCTTGATGCCCGCCCACTTGGAATGCCCCGACATTGTGATAGACCTCCGCTCGAGCCCGCGCTCGTTGTCGCTACGTTCGTTCTTCGAAGAGTTTACCCAAGGCCCTCGGCGCCTTCAACGACAGTACCCGCCTCCGGCGACCGCGCCGGAGCCGGATGCGGCCCCCGATACTAGCGCAGCCAGCCGGATTCGGCAGCGCGGTCGCGCACGGCCCGCACCCGGGCGTCGTAAAGATCCCGGTCCGTGGCTGTAGATGGCCGCGGCCAGCGCGCTCACCAGGCTGATGGGCCCCACGAGCGAGTGGGCGAAGAAGGTGGAGTCGATGTCGGCGTACAGGGTGAGGTCGCCCTTGTCCGCGAGTTCGGACAGCGAGTTGTCGGTGATCACCACGACCGTGGCCCCCTGCTCCTCCGCCTTGTCGGCGAACGAGATGGTGACCGAGTGGGCCCTGCGGAAGCCGATGGCCAGCAGCAGGTCGCCCTTGCGTGAGCCGGCTGAGACGGGCCACGTTCGATTCGGTGCTGTCGGTGACGGCGAGGCAGGGGATCCCCAGGAGCTCGAACACGTACGACGCGTGCTGCGCCACGACCGACGCCTCGTGCATGCCCACCACGAGCACCTGCCTGGCGTCGGCCAGGAGGTGGGCGGCCCGGTTGAAGCGCTCCAGCGTGTTCTTGCTGATGGTCTCTTCCAGACTCAGGGCGTCGGTCTTGAGCGACCGGGTGAGAACGTCCTCCTCGATGGAGAAGCCGAGTTGGTCGTCGTGGACGACCGGCCGCGCCGTCGCGCCGAGACGGTACTCGTCGCGCGCCGCTCGTCTGGAGCTCGGGATAGCCTGCGAAGCCGAGGGACTGCGCGAAGCGCACCACCGTGGAACTCGAGGTGGAACCCTTGCGCCCCAATTCCTCGGCGCTGAGGTACCCGACCTCCTCGAGATGGTCGATGATGTAGCGAGCTATCGCCTTCTGCGAGCGGGAAAAGCCGTCAAACCCGTCCCTCAGCAGATCGCTCACTCGCCGTGGCTTCGCGTCGTCCAACTCCACTCCATACGTGCCGGAGAGTTGCATGCTTAGAATTATACAACAGGTGTTGCACACATCCTGCCTTTTCATCGGGCGTTGCATCGGATCGCTTTAACCGCGTACGATGAGGCCGATAGGCGTCGCGTCCCGTCCGGTGGAGGGATCATGGTGGGTAAACGGTCCGGCTACCTTTCCTGGGAGCAGTACTTCATGGGAGTCGCCCTGCTCTCGGCTGAGCGCAGTAAGGACCCCAACACCCAAGTAGGCGCGTGCATCGTCGATGGACGCCGCAGGATCGTAGCCATCGGATACAGCGGCTTCCCCACCGGCATCTCTGACGACGAGCTCCCCTGGGCACGCGAGGGAGCGTTCCTTGAGACCAAGTACCCCTACGTCTGCCACGCCGAGCTCAACGCCATCCTCAATCGCAACAACGCCGATCTCTGTGGGTGCACCCTCTACACCACCCTGCACCCCTGCAATGAATGCGCCAAAGCCATCGTGCAGTCGGGGATCTCGGAGGTCGTCTATCTCTCCGACAAACACAGGGACAGTGAGACTGATGAAGCCTCCCGCCGCATCCTGAAGATGGCGGGCGTGCGCTCCCGCAAGTTCGAGGAGCGCCTGTCGATCACCCTGGACAGCGGCTGCGCCTGAACACAGCTGTGGCGGAGACGCGCTCGCAGGCAATAGAAAGGGCGGCCCCGAAGGACCGCCCTTATCACATCCGGCATCAGTCCGGCCGCCGCCCGAAGGCGCGACCGGCTTCTCGCAGCGAGACCGTCAGTCGGCGGCCGCCTTGCGCGCCTTGACCTCAGCCACGATCTTCTCCACGAGCTGCGCGGGCACCTCGTCGTAGTGGTCGAACTCGATGGTGAACGAACCGCGCCCCGCGGTCATCGAGCGGAGCTGCGGCGCGTAGGTGAGCATCTCCGCCAGCGGCACCTGGGCGCGGATGGCGTCCATCTCCCCCATGTTCTCGCTGCCCTGCGGGCGGCCGCGGCGGCTGGAGAGGTCGCCCATGATGTCGCCCATGTTCTCTTCGGGCGCGATGACCTCCACGTTCATGATGGGCTCGAGCAGCACCGGCGCCGCGCTCTCCATGGCCTTGTTCCAGGCGAGACCGCCGGCCAGCTTGAACGCGAGTTCTGACGAGTCGACGTTGTGGTAGGAACCGTCGAACAGTTTGACCTTGACGTCCACCACGGGATAGCCCGCGATGACGCCGTGCTCCATGGCCTCCACGACGCCCTTCTCCACGGCCGGGATGAAGTTGCGTGGGATGGACCCGCCGAAGATGGCGTCTTCGAACTTGTAGCCCTCGCCCCGCGGCAGCGGTTCGACTTCGATCCAGCAGTCGCCGAACTGGCCGCGGCCGCCGGTCTGCTTCTTGTGCCGGCCCTGCGCGGTAGCCTTCTTGCGGATGGTCTCCCGGTACGGCACCTGCGGCGGATGCAGCACCACTTCCACGCCGAACCGGCGCTTGAGCTTGTCGAGGATGACCTCCACGTGCACCTGGCTGGTGCCGGAGATGAGCATCTCCTTGGTCTGCGGGTCGAAGCGCAGCTCCATGGCCGGGTCTTCCTCGCCCAGGCGGCGCAGCCCGTTGGAGACCTTCTCTTCCTCGCCGCGGTTCTTGGGCGAGAGGGCGAAGGAGATGGCCGCCGGCGGGAATTCGTAGCGCGCGAAGCGGACGGGATGGGCCGGCGTCGGACAGAGTGTCGCCCGTGCCGGTCTCTTTGAGCTTCGCCAGAGCGACGATGTCGCCGGCGCCGGCCTCTTCGATGGCCTTGGTCTCTTTGCCCTGCATGAGCAGGATGTTGCCGGTGCGCTCCTTCTCCCCCGTGCGATCGTTGAGGAACTGGGTGTCCGTGGCGATCTTGCCGGAGAAGATGCGGGCGAGGTTCACGCGGCCCGAGAACTGGTCGTAGATGGTCTTGAAGACGAAGAGAGCTGGTGGGCGCCGAGTAGTCTGGCATTCCACGGTCGACTTCTTCGCCGCCGGGCACCTTGAAGGCCTTGACGGCGCCGCGCGCAGCCGGCGAGGGGACGGTGAGCAGCAGCTGCATGAGCCGGTCGGTCCCGATGTTCTTGGTGGCGCTCATCGGGAACGACCGGAGCAACGAGAACCGGCGGCGACAGCGCTCTTGAGAGCGTCGATGACTTCCTGGTCGCTGAGCTCGCCACCTTCCAGGTACTTCTCGAGCAGGGCGTCGTCGGCTTCGGCGACCCGGTCCACGAGCTTCTCGCGGGCCTCGGCCACGGCGTCGGCCATGTCGTCGGGGATAGGGCCTTCAGCGCCCTTGCCGGTGGTGCCCGAATACGTGTAGGCCTTCATGGCCACCAGGTCGACGATGCCCTTGAAGCCGGACTCGTAGCCGATGGGCAGCGCGACGGCCACCACTTCGTCCCCGAAACGGGCCTTGAGGGCGTTGACGGCGTCGCCGAAGTCGGCGCGCTCGCGGTCCATCATGTTGACGGCCGCCACGCGGGAGACGCCCAGATCGCGGGCGCGCTTCCAGATGCGCTCGGTCTGCACTTCCACCTTGGAGATGGCGTTGACCAGCATGAGGACGCCCTCGACCACGGGCAGCGTGCCCATGGCCTCGTTGATGAACGAGGCTTCCCCGGGAGTGTCCACGAGGTTGATGCGGCGTACCGGCCCAATCCACGTGAGCGAGCCCGGCCGAGATGGTCATCTGCCGCTTGATCTCGTCCTCGTCGTGGTCCATGGCGGTGGTGCCGTCCATGACCGCTGCCCAGACGGTTCTTGGCCCCGGTGGTGAACAGCAGAGCTTCCACCAGCGAGGTCTTGCCCGCACCGCGGTGTCCCACCACCGAGATGTTCCTGATCTTGGCAGGGTCTAGCAGCGCCATGGATCCTCCTCGCGTATGACTAGGTCGAAAAGAATCGAGCGACAGCGCACCGGAAGCGCACTAGTCGCCGAGTTTCAGCTGATAGCGGCGATCTTTGCGAAGCCAGCTGATGGAGGCGACGACCGCCGGAGTGAGCTCCAACGCCCCCTCGCGCGCCTCGACCCGGATCACCTCGAAGTCACGGTAGAACACCTTGACCGGGCCGGTGACGACGTTCAGCGAGTTGGTGCGCAGGCTGTCATCCGGAGCCTGGATCGTCATAGTCAGGCTCACGGACGCTTCGCCTTCTTGCACTACGATCTGCATGGGGCCGGGAAGCCTATTCCTCGACCTTCACGACCTGCCGGCCGTTGTACATGCCGCAGTTCGGGCACACGCGATGGGACAGCTTGGGGCTGTGGCACTGAGGGCATTCGCTCACGCTCGGAGCCACGCCCGCATGGGTGGACCGCCGTGCGTCGCGGCGAGCCTTGGAAGTCTTTCTCTTGGGGACAGCCATTAGTTCCTCACTCACTTCAATTCCGTCGGGGAAACCGAGTGTTTGTACCCCATCGACGGCGATATTTCAAGAGGCGAGCCCTCAGCTCGAGCTTCAGGAGCCTCCTCTCAGGCGAGGTCCTTAGCCGGCTCCATCGCTCGTCGATCTGCTCGGCGGCGCATCCGCAGGACGCCTTTGTTGAGGTCTTTGCCGCAGACCGCGCACAGTCCCTTGCAGTCCTCGTCGCACACCACCTGGGCCGGCAGACTCAGCACCAGCGCCTCCCGCGCCAGTCCGTCCACATCCACCACGAGGGCCTCGATGAACTCGCTGGTCTCGGTCTCCTCCCAGCCGTCCTTGGCCGTGGGAGCGAACTCCTGCTGTTCGGCGTGAACCTCGAGAACGGCCTCTCCCAGACAACGGGCGCACGGCCCGTAGACCTTGGCATCGAGGTCGACGTTGACGAGGTAGCCCCCGGTGATCCGGTCGACGGCGACGTGCACGCCGTCTGGCACAAGCACGCGGATACTCGGCGCCCCCAAGCAGAGACCGGCTCGAACTCGAGCATGTAGATGCGCTCGTACCGGTCGCCTCCACGGAGGGACAGGTCGGCAAGGCTGAGGAACATCGCCCGCTACCGCCTGAGTTCGTACTGGATGACGGAGCAGCTCAGAGCCCAGCTTCCCGGCTGCCGCCGGTCTGCAGGCGCTCGCGGCCCCGCTGCACCGCGGCCAGGAACTTGTCCAGGTTGGTCTCGAGGGTCTTGAGGATCTCGTCGGCGTAGTCCTCGGCGCCCAGACGGATCTCCCGCTCGCGCGCTTCGGCGTCGCGGACGATGTCCTCGGCCTGACGCTGGGCGCGCCGCACCACTTCCTGCTCGCTGGCCAGCCGCGTGGCTTCCTCGCGGGCCTCACGCAGGATGCGCTCGGACTCCTCCTTGGCTTCCTGCAGCATCTCCTGGCGCTCCTTGACGATCCAGCGCGCCTGCTTGATCTCCTCGGGGATGGTGGCCCGCATCTGATCGAGCAGGTCGTAGATCTCGTCCCGATCGATCATGACCTTGTCGGTCATCGGGAAGGTGCTTGCGCCATGGACCAGATCGTCCAGCTTGTCGATCAGAACGAGAACGTCCATCCTTTAGTCCTCCAGACGTCCATACATTTCGGCGAAGCGCCGGGCCACCACTATCGGGCACCAGGTCGCTCACACACCCGCCGTACTTGGCGATCTCTTTGACCCCGCTCGAACTGAGGAACGAGTACTCCGGAGACGCCATAAGGTACATCGTCTCGAGGTCGGGGTCCAACTTGCGGTTCAGCTGGGCCATCTGGAACTCGTACTCGAAATCCGTGAGGGCCCGCAGCCCCTTGACCAAGACGTGCGCATCCACCTCGCGCGCGAACTTGACCACCAACCCCTTCATGATGGCGACCTTCACATTCGGCAGATGCTTGGTGGACTCCTGCAAGAACTGCACCCGTTCGTCCGGCCGCTGAAGAGCGTGGTCTTGCGGTAGGAATCGTCCACGACGGCCACGATGACCTCGTCGAACATGGCGCTGCACCGCGAGATGATGTCGAGGTGGCCGATGGTCACGGGGTCGTACGTGCCGGGACAGAGCACCCTCTTCACCGGTCAGTCCTCCTTGCAGGTCACCATGGTGACCCGTGTGTCGCCATAGACCCGATCGAACACCGGGACGGTCCCCGAGCGTAGGATGCGAGCCCCTGTCGCTCTCGAGTACCACCACGCCGCCATCGTGCATGAGCGAGGCGACGAAGGGCTCGAGCGTTACTTCCACTTCAGTAAGCAGTTTATAGGGAGGGTCGACGAAGAGCAAATCGAACCTCTCCCCGGAACGGCTCAGGTCCTGCAGAGCCGCATGGTAGTCGGCTACGATGACCCTGCTCTGCGCCTCGTAGTCGAGGTCGCGGATGTTCTGCCGGAGCACCTCGCACGACCTTGCGGTCGGGCTCGACGAAGACGCACCGCTCGGCGCCGCGCGAGAGCGCCTCGAGGCCCATGGCGCCGGTTCCCGCGAACAGGTCGAGGACGGTCAGCCCGGTGATGGGGCCCAGAGAGTCGAAGATCGCTTCCCGCACCATCTCGCTGGTCGGGCGGACCGTGGTCCCCGGCGGGCACGCGCAGGCGCCGGCTGCGGCGCGCGCCCGCCACGATGCGGATGGAGTTGCGCAGACCGGGCCGGGCGTTCTTCGCGCCGCCCGGCTTTCGCGCCGACTCACTTCCGGCAACGTCCACGAGGGCGCTGGCCGGGTCGGCGATCCACTTCTCCCATTCGTCGCTCGTCATACCCGCTCCAGCCATGTGATCTTTCGCCCGAACCGCTCCTCGGCGGCCTCGAGCAGCACTCTTAGACTAACGCCTTCGGGGGCACAGAGCCGCCCCGTCGCCTGAGCGGCTCCGCGGGGCCTTGCGCCGCCGAAGGCGCCCACCGGTCGAGCACTTCGGCGGCCTCCGCGCGCGCCTCCTCGAGCAGCGCCCGGTCGCGCAGCAGCGACGCCACGTGCAGGTCGCCCAGCCCGGACTGCCGCTCGCCGAACAACTGGCCCGTCCCCCGGGCCTGCAGATCGGCCTCGGCGAGCGCGAACCCGTCGCTGGTGGCCGCGAAGAGGCGCAGCCGCTCGAGGGCGGCCTCGTCCTCTTCGCCGGTGGGAAGGAAGCAATAGGAATCGGCTGCCCCGCGGCCCACCCGGCCCCGCAGCTGGTGCAACTGCGAAAGCCCGAAGCGGCGGGCGCCGAGGATGACCATGACGGTCGCGTTGGGCACGTCCACCCCCACCTCGATGACCGAGGTGCTCACCAGGACGTCCGCTCTGCCGGCCGCGTAGTCGGCCATAGCCGCCGCCTTCTCGGCGGCGGGCAGCTGGCCGTGCAGCAAGCCGCAGCCGGAAGCCGGCCAGTTCCCCTGCGGAGAGCTCCTCGAACGTCTGCCGGGCGGACGCCGCCTCCAGAACGTCGCTCTCCTCGATGAGCGGGCACACCACGTATGCCTGCCGGCCCTCCCCGATCTGCCGCCGCACGAACTCCCACATCCGCCCAGCGTCCTCCGGACGCCACGAGCTTGGTCATGACCGGCCGGCGCCCGGCGGGCATCTCGTCGAGGACGCTCACGTCGAGGTCGCCGTAGAGAGTGAGGCTCAGCGTGCGCGGGATGGGAGTGGCCGACATGTGCAGCGTGTGGGGCCGGTCATCCAGCCTCGCCGGCCACGATGGCGTCCCGCTGGCTCACGCCGAAGCGGTGCTGCTCGTCGACCACGGCCAGGCGAAGATCGCGGAACCTCACTCCCTGCTGGATGAGGGCGTGCGTGCCCACCACCACGTCGATCTCCCCCGCCTCCAGGCTTCTGCGCACCGCCTTGCGCTCCGCGGCGGTCTGGCTGCCCTTGAGAAGCGCCATCGCGCACGCCGAGATGGCGCGAGTTGCGCCGACAGACCCAGATAGTGCTGGTCGGCCAGGACCTCCGTGGGAGCCATGAGCGCGCCCTGGCCTCCCTGCTCCACCGCCCGCAGCAGGCAGTAGGCGGCCACCATGGTCTTGCCCGACCCCACGTCGCCGTGCAGCAGGCGGCGCATGGGCACGGGGCGCTGCAGGTCGTGCTCGATCTCGGCGATGACCCGCGACTGGGCGGCGGTCGGCGTGAAGGGCAGGGCCGCGAGGTAGGCCGCCGACAGGGCGGCCGGCGCGGCGAGCGCCCGAGCCCGCTCGCGGGCGTCCTGCGCTCGCCGCCGCCTGCAGGACGGCCACCTGCAGCAGCAGGAGTTCCTCGAAGGCCAGTCTCTCCCGGGCCTTGGCCGCCTCCTGCATGCTCTCCGGGAAGTGGCTCGCCAGGACGGCCTCCGCCCGGCCCGCGTAGCGGCGCCGGGCCAGCATCTCGGCGGGCAGCGGGTCGCACCAGGTTCGCGGCCAGAGGCGCCGCCTCGTGCAACAGGGTGCGGATGGTCCGCACGCTCAGGTCGGCGGTGCTCGGGTAGACCGGCACCAGCCCCAGGATGTGCCGGCTCTCTTCGGTCTCCCCGAGGATCTCGTGGCGCTTGACCATGAAGACGGGGGCGCCGCGCTGGCGCACGAGCATCCCTTTGAGGAGCACCTCGGGCCGTTCGCGGAACGCCGCCTCCAGGTAGGCCTGGTTGTACCAGACGGCCACGACGCTCCCGCTGTCGTCGCTCACCAGCGCCTCCAGCACCTTCACCCGGCGCCGGGCGGTCTCCCGGCAGGCGCACGAGAGCACTCGGCCGCGCAGCGTGACCTCCGCCCCGAACGTGAGCTCCGCCACCTCCACGAGGCGCGAGGGCGGCTCGTGGCGGAAGGGCAGATGCCACAGCAGATCGCCCACCGTCTCGAGGCCCAGCCCGCGCAGCCGGCGCTCGGTGGCTTTGCCCACACCGCGCAGGCTCCCCACCGGCAGGTCCAGGACGAGCCGGGTCCGAGCTTGCGCTTGGAGGTGGCGGCGAGGGCGATCGGGCCCCGAGTCTCGCCGGGCCCCTGTCCGCTGGGCTCGTCGGCGACCGACGGCCCCTGCGCCCCGAAGGGGTAATGCAGGCAGCCGCTTGTCGCCTCGCTCATTCCTGGATGAAACCGAGGGCTACGGCGCCCGGACCGACGTACGTGCCGATGACCGGACCGACGATGCTGTATGGCTGGATGTGGATATCCCGATCCTGGATCCCGTCGATGAGCGCGCGCAACTGCTCAAGCACCGGCAGGTTGAGACGCGTGGGACAGGCTGACGTACACCGGGCTGCCGGGGGTGGTCTTCTCCACGAGGCCGTCGCGCATCATCTCCAAGGCCTGGGGCAGTCCGCGCACCTTCTTGTAGACGTCGATGACCCCCTCGTCGATGATCAGCACCGGCCTGATGTTGAGGAGCGTCCCCACCAGATGCGACGCCTTGCCGATCCGGCCCCCCTTGTAGAGGAACTCGAGGGTGGTCGGCAGGAAGTAGAAGGTCTTCTCTTTCAGGAACTTGGCGATGTACGCCTCGAACTCCTCCTCGGGAATCCCCCTATCGAGGCGGTCCATGAGCCGGGCGACGAGCAGGGCGATGCCGCCCGTGGCCAATTCCGAGTCGACCACCCGGATGCCGTCGATCTGGTCCGGCGGCCACCTCAGCGCTGGCCACCGTGCCGCTGAACTTGCCGCTCAGATGGACCGAGTAGACGCGCTCGTACTTCTCGCGGAGCGCTTTGTACACGTCCAGGAAAGCGCCGGCCGACGGCTGCGACGTCCGGGGCAGCACGGGACCGTTCTGGAGTCTGTCGTAGAACTCCTCCGGCTTGAGATCCACCCAGTCGAGCAGGGCCTCTTCCCCGAAGTACACGGTCAGCGGCACCGTGGTGATGCTGGGGTCGTTTGCCAGATAGTCCGGCAGGTCCGCTGTGGAATCGACGACGATGGCGGTGGTGGTCCGATCGACGATCATCTCGTCCCCCTCTTTTCGCGCAGATGAACGGGGCTGTGGCTACTCCGCGGAAAGCAGGACGGGATAGAAAGGCTGCCCGCCCTCGTGGAGGTCGATCTCTACCGACGGGTACTTCTGCCGCAACGACTCGAGCGCCGCGACGGCCCGGCCCGCGTTGTCCTCATCACCGATGAGCGCGGTCAGCAATCCCCGCCCGCCGTCTAGCAACCGGGCGACGACGTCGTCGATCACCGGTTCCAGTTCCGCCGCCGCCACGATGACCCTATCGTCGATGAGTCCGATGAAATCGGCGGCCTTCACCTGCACGCCGTCGACCAGCGAATCGCGCACCGCCCGGGTGATCTCCGCCGTGGCCACGCCTTCGACCGCCGAGCGCATCTCCTTGGCGTTCTCGGCGCCCGGGCCGGCGTTTGTCGAACACCACCGCGGCGCTGAGCCCCGCCTGGATGGACCGGCTGGGCACCACGAAGACCTCCCGGTCGGTGAGCCCGACCGTCTGGTCCGCCGTCATGATGACGTTGCCGTTGTTGGGGAGGACTATCACCGAGGGAGCGGCCGCTTTCTCGACGGCGCGCATGATGTCTTCGGTGGATGGGTTCATGGACTGCCCGCCCTCGACGATGAGGTCGACGCCCAGATCCCGGAAGAGCGCCTTGTTGCCCTCTCCGGCCACCACCGCCACCACCTGAGTGAGGCCCGCGTCCACAGGAGGCTGCGTCTGCACCGGCTGAGCCAAGCGCGCGGTCGCGAGCGGCCTTCTGCTCGTTCATGTTGTCGATCTCGATCTCGGTCAAGACCCCGAGCGCCCCGGCGATACCGATGACCGTGCCCGGTTCGTCGGTGTGCACGTGCACCTTGATCTGCGTGTCGTCGCCTACCACCAGCAGGCTGTCCCCCAGCCGGCCGAGTTCCTGCTCGAGTGAGTCCTTATCCAGCCCGTGGCCGGTGAGCAGGAAGCTGGTGCAGTAGGTGAACTGGCTGTCCTCTTCCTCGGGCTCCTCCTCGGGCGCCGGCGCCGGCAAGACGGGTTGGGTGAAGTGAGTGGCGATGACCGTCTTCGCTCCTGCGTGGCCGTTGGCTGTCCCTTCCACCAGCACCACCAGGCCGAAGCCCCCCGCGTCGACCACACCCGCGTCGGCGAGCACTTTCAGCAGCGTGGGGGTCCTCTCCACGCTCTTCCAGCCGGCAGCGACGACCGCGCTCAAGAACTGGCGCAGGTCCGCGGCGTCGGACGCCTGGGTGGCGGCCTCCGCCATCTCGCGAAGCACGGTGAGCATGGTGCCTTCCACCGGCCTGCGCACCGCACGATAGGCGGTGTCCGTGGCGCGGCAGAGGGCCTGGGTGAGCACGTCCTGCGTGACCGGCCCTTCCTGCCCCAGGACCTCCATGGCCCCGCGCACGATCTGCGAGAGGATGACCCCGCTGTTGCCGCGGGCGCCCATGAGGGCCGCCTGTGAGATGGCGGAGCACACGTCCGGCCCGGAAAGGTCCTCCGGCAGTTTGGAAAGGGACTCCGCCATGCCTCTGACGGTGAGGGTCAGGTTGGTCCCCGTGTCGCCGTCGGGCACGGGGTAGACGTTGAGATCGTTGATCTCCTGCTTGCGCTCCTCCAGAGCGGCAAAGCCGCCGGCGAGCAGTTCCCGAGCCCGTGCAACGGTGAGCGAGCCTTCCGCGTTACTCCCCAAGCCTGACCCCTTGCACGTAGATGTGCAGACCGCTCACCGGCCTGCCGGTCATCTTCTCGACGTTGTAGGCCACCTGCGAACGTACGTTGCCCGCCACCTCGGCGACGTTCAGCCCGTACTCGACGATGATGTACAGCTTGATGCGGACTTGGTCGGCCGCTTGCTCCACCTTGATGCCCTGGTGCAGACGGTCGCGAGTGAGGAGAGAAGCCACGCCCTGGCGCAGGCTGGGCGAAGCCATGCCCACGACGCCGTAGCATTCGAGAACGGTCCAGCCGACGATGTCGGCGATGGCTCGATCGGTGATGTTGAGGTGGCCGCCGATGGCTCCGTCTCGGGCCCCGGGAGCACCTACCACGTGTGCGCCCCCGTATTCGCTCATGCCTCTGGAGACTCCAGTGGAACGAGCTTGTTGAGCTCGGCGACGACAGCGTTGGGATCGATGCCGTGCATCTTGGCGCCGTCCTCGACGGACTCCATGCTGACACCCATGCAGCCGATGCAACCCATGCCGTAGGCTGCGAAGACGTCCTTGGCGCGCGGGTCGGCCTGCAGGGCCTCCATCATCGACATGTCCTTGGTAAAGATGGCCATCTCCTCCCCGATCGCGCGTTCGACCACTCAGGTACTATACCCTACCGCATGGACGGCCAGACCGCCATCTTGCCAGGGGGCCGGCTTTGCGTCATACTATGGCACTCGCGTGGTGAAAACCTTGAACAAAGAGTGAGTTCCACATGTCCAAAGTGTGCGTCATATGCGGCAAGAAGCCCAGCTTCGGCAACAACCGTAGCCACTCCATGCGCGCGACCCCGCGGCGCTGGGACCCCAATGTGCAGAAGGTCCGCATCCAGGTCAACGGCATGCCGACCCGGGCCTACGTCTGCGCCAAGTGCCTCAAAGCCCACAAGGTCACGAAAGTCGCCTAGGCTTCTGACCTCTCTCCCCGCCGGCCGGTGATCCTCTGACCCGGCCGGCAGCGGAGCCGGTCAGTCGCCCGACCGCTCCACTCCCCTACGATTCCGCCTGAAGCGACTTGAACAGGTTCGCCATCTCCAGGGCCGACACGGCCGCGTCCCAACCCTTGTTGCCGGCCTTCGTGCCCGCCCGCTCCACCGCCTGCTCGATGCTGTCGGTGGTGAGCACGCCGAAGATCACCGGCATGCCGGCGTCAAGCTGCACCTTGGCGACCCCTTGGCCACCTCGCCCGACACGTAGTCGAAGTGCGGCGTGGACCCGCGGATCACCGCGCCCAGGCAGATGATGGCGTCGTAGCGCTTGGTGGCCGCCAGCCGCTGGGCCACCAGCGGGATCTCGAACGCGCCCGGACACCAGGCCACATCGATGTCGGCGCCATCGGCGCCGTGTCGGGTGAGGCAGTCCCAGGCGCCCGGACAGCAGTTTGCTGCTGATGAACTCGTTGAAGCGGCTGACGACGAGCGCGAAGCGCAGCCCCTCGCCACTCAGAAAGCCCTCGAACACCCGCCCCTTGCTATCGCATCCATTGCTCTCGTCCTTTCCGTCGGATTCGCGTGTACTGCAGTCCCTGGTGATGGAGGATGTGTCCCATCTTCTCCTTCTTCACCCGCAGGTAGTTCCGGTTGGCGCGGGTGGGCTTGATCTCCAGGGCACCCGCTCGGTGATGGTGAGTCCGTAGCCCTCCAGGCCCACCAGCTTGCGCGGGTTGTTGGTCATGATGCGGATGGAGGTGAGCCCCAGGTCCACGAGGATCTGGGCGCCGATGCCGTAGTCGCGCAGGTCGGGAGCGAAGCCCAGTTCGACGTTGGCCTCCACGGTGTCGAGGCCCTGCTCCTGGAGTTCGTAGGCCCGCAACTTGTTGAGCAGGCCGATGCCCCGGCCTTCCTGCCGCATGTAGAGGAGCACGCCGGAGCCTTCCGCATCGATGCGCTCCAGCGCGGCCGCCAGCTGCTCCCCGCAGTCGCAGCGCATGGAGTGGAACACGTCGCCGGTGAGGCACTCCGAGTGCACCCGGACGAGGACGTTCTCCTTGCCGGCCACATCGCCCTTCACCAGAGCCAGGTGCTGCTCCCCGTCGATGACGCTCTCGTAGCCGTGGGCCGTGAAGTCGCCGAACGCCGTGGGCATCTGCACGACCGCCACCTGGCGCACGAGCTTCTCGTTGCGCCGCCGGTAGCGGATGAGGTCGGCCACGGTGACCATCTTGAGGCCGTGCCGCTCGCAGTAGGGGATGCAGGTCGGGCACGCGGGCCATGGTGCCGTCTTCGTTCATGACCTCGCAGATGACCCCGGCGGGGATGAGACCGGCCAGGCGGGCCAGGTCGACCGCCGCTTCCGTCTGACCGGTCGCGGGCCAGCACGCCGCCGGTCTTGGCGATCAGCGGGAAGACGTGGCCGGGCTGCACCAGGTCCTCGGCGCGGCTGCGCGGGTCGATGGCCACCTGCATGGTGTGGGCGCGGTCGGCCGCCGAGATGCCGGTGGTGACGCCTTCGCGCGCTTCGATGGACACCGTGAAGGCCGTGCCGAACCGCGAGGTGTTGGCTGCGCACCATGGGCTGCAGGCGCATCTCCGCGGCCCGCTCCTCAGTGATGGACAGGCAGATGAGGCCGCGCCCGTGCGCCGCCATGAAGTTCACGGCCTCCGGCGTGACGAACTGGGCGGCCATGGTGAGGTCGCCTTCGTTCTCGCGGTCCTCGTCGTCGACCACGACCACCATGCGGCCGCTCTTGATCTCCTCGAGCGCCTCGTCGATGGTCGCGAATCCTGGTCGTTCAGTCATGCTGTGCGATCCTCCTGTCAAGCGAACCCTTGTTCGCGTAGAAACTCCTCTGTGAGGCCGCCGCCCGCGGCGGCGCCTGCCCGTGCCCAACACCTCAGCCAGACCGGAGGCCGCGCCTCCCGCCCCCGCCAACGCCTGCAGGGACTGCAGCACGTACCTGGCCAGGACGTCCGCCTCCAGATTGACCCGCATGCCCGCCTTGACGGCCCGCAGGGTCGTCTCCTTCATGGTGTGCGGGATGATGCCCACCTCGAACGCCTCCCCGTCGACGCGGATCACCGTGAGCGAGATGCCGTCGATGGCCACCGACCCCTTGCCGGCCACCGCTCCGCGCAACTCCTCGGGCAGGGAGACCCGTACCTCCCAGGCGATCCCCGCCTGCCGGACGCCGAGCACCTCTCCGACGCCGTCCACGTGCCCCAGCACCAGATGGCCGCCCAGCCGGTCCCCCCAGCGCAGCGCGCGCTCCAGGTTGACGAGCGCCCCGGGCCCCGCCTGGCCGATGCGTGGTCCGAGCGAGCGTCTCGGGCATGCACTCCACCACGAAGCCGTCCCCGTCCAGTGCGATCACCGTGAGGCACGCGCCGCTCACGGCGATGGAGTCCCCGATCTTGGTGCCCTCCAGCACGGTGCGGGCCCGCACGCTGAGCTTGCCGCCCGCCGGGCCCCGCTCCAGACGCCGGACGACCCCCACCTCTTCGATGAGACCCGTGAACATCAGTACACATCCCCCGTGTAGCCGGTCATGAGCACGTCAGGGCCGCACTGCCGCACCTGTACCTCCCGCAGCGCCAGGGCGTCCCCCATGAGTAGCCGGACCGCCCGCCAGCAATGCCCCGCGATGCTCGGTGCCGGGCGCCACCTTGGGGCACAGGAAGCACGCGACCTTGTCGATAAGCCCCGCGTCCCACCAGGCGCCGGCCAGCCTGCGGCCGCCTTCCAGCAGGACCGTCTGCACTCCGCGCGCGGCGAGCAGTGGGCGACCGCCCGCGGTTCGGGGCGGCCGTCCGGCCCGCAGGCGACCGTGACCACCTCCACCCCGCTCCCGCGGAGCCTCATCGCCGCCTCGTCCTCGGTGGGATCGCCGCCGACCACCAGCACCGGGCCCTCGGCCACGCTGCGTACCAGGGCGCTCTCGGCCGGAAGGTCTTCCGCCCTTCCCACCACCACCCGCAGAGGCTGCCGGCAGCGCTCGACGTCCCGCGCGGTCAGCAGAGGATCGTCCGTCCGGGCCGTGCCCGCGCCCACCACGACGGCGTCGCTCCACGCCCGCCACTGATGGACCAGCCAACCTGCTCTCAGCGCTCGATATCCAGCGGGAATCGCCGGTGTCGGTGGCCAGGCGGCCGTCCGCGGTCATGGCGTACTTGTACGTGACGAACGGCAGTCCGGTGGCGACCGTCTTGCGCAGCCCGTCGTTCTGGCGCTTCATCCGTCGGGCCAGGTCGCCCTCCGCCAAGTCCACGGCCACTCCCGCCTGCCGGACGATGCCGATGCCCTTGCCGTTCACGCCGGGGCTCGGGTCGATCGCGCCCACCACCACGCGGGCGAAACGCGCCGCGACCAAGAGCGCTCGTGCACGGAGGAGTGCGGCCGAAGGTGCAGCAGGGTTCCAGGGTGACGTAGATGGTGGCGCCTTCGCACACCGCCCGCGCGGCCTCCGCGTCCAGGGGCGAATCCGCCGGCGCAGCCACCCCTGTGCGGCGCAGCGCATCCTTCATGGCGGCGATCTCGGCATGGTCCCGTCCGGGACCCACATGGTATCCCTCGCCGATGACCTGCGCGTCCCTCACGATGACGGCGCCCACGACCGGGTTCGGGCTGGTGCAGCCTCGACCCCTCTCCGCCAGGGAGAAGGCCCGTTCGAGCATCAAGACGTCATGCGGGTCTATGGCCAACAAAAAACCCCTCAGCCTCATGGCCCAGGGGTCGGCAGAGCGACAAGCTACGCTCCGGTCTTCTCTCTTCCAGACTGTACTGTCGGCCCAGGGATCTCACCTGGTCTGCCCCAAAGGGCTCGCGGGCTATAACCGCCGGTAGGGAATCTCACCCGACCCCGAAGACCAATTATCCGTTCGCACCCGCAGGTGCAGGGAAGAATCTAGCACACCGCGACCGGCGCTGCCACGGAGCGGCATGGGCGACCGCTCAGTCCGCGACGCCGCCGGCCATGAGGCTCTGCAGCACACGGGCTTCGGCCGCCGGGTCCTCGGCCCCGAAGACGGCCGAACCGGCGACGATCCAGTTGGCGCCCATCTCCACCACCTGGCGGATGTTGGCGCGGTTCACCCCCCCATCGAGTTCGATGGCGGCTTCCGGGCGGATCATCTCTCTGATGACCGGCACCTTGCGCAGGGCGGCGGGTATGAGCTTCTGGCCGCCGAACCCGGGGTTGACCGTCATCACCAGGACCATGTCCACGAGCGAAGCCACGTCTCTCACGGCGGATGCGTGCGTCCCCGGGTTGATGGCCACCCCTGCGCCCATGCCCAGGCCCTTGATGGCCTCCACAGCGTGATAGAGCTGAGGACACGCCTCGGCGTGGACGCTCAGGACGTCGGAGCCGGCCTGCGCGAAATCCTCCATGAACCTCTCGGGATGCTCGATCATGAGGTGGACCGAGAGGAGCCCGCCGCGCGCGTGGACCGCGGGAGCTATCGCGGCGACGACCGCCGGACCGAACGTGATGTTGGGGACGAAGTGCCCATCCATGACGTCGCAGTGGATGACCCGGACGCCCGCGTCCATCACCCGGGCGATGTCGTCGCCCAGGCGCGCGAAATCCGCCGAAAGGACGGACGGCAGCAGATGCAGTTCCCGGTATGCCGCTGTCGGGACGGACACGCCTTCTCCCCTCGCTCGACTCTACTCGGCCGGCGCGGCGGGTTCGCACCCGGCCGTCGGCGCGGTCATCTCCGGACCCAGCCTGGCGCGGTAGCCCCGAAGGAACTCCGCGGCGGTCATCTGACTCTTGCCGTCGGGCTGGATGCTGAGCAGTTCCACAGCGCCCTCGGCGCAGCCCGCGAACAACCTGGTCTTGAGGGCTGCCAGCGCGCCCGGCCGCCCGGCCACCACCGCCGCCTCCGGCGGCACCGGCGCGAGACCAGGCTGTCCGTAGGGCCAGGTACGCCAGACCTTGAACGGGAACCCTCCGCTCGACACCCGGGCACCCACGCGGGGGCTCAGAGAGCGGACCTGGTCGTGCACGACGCGCGCAGGCCGGCCGAGATCGAGCAGGCAGTCCTCGGCGCAGAGCTTCTCCGCATACACCGTGTAGAGCCCTCCTGCTCCGTCCAGACGACCGTGCCGTCCTCGATGCCCGTCAACACCTGGTCGACGCCCCGGGCGCCCAGGAACGCCAGCGCGCGGCCGATGGAGCCGGCGTCGTCCCAGAGGCTCACCGACAGGGACGTCTGCAGAGCCCACGGACCGCTGTCCAAAGCCTGTTCGACCCGCATGATGCTGACGCCGATGCAGGGCTCGCCCGCCGCCAGCGCCCGCTCGATGGGAGCCGCCCCCCGGTAGGCGGGCAGCAGCGAGCCGTGCACGTTGATGCAGAGGATGGAATCGAGAAGCTCCTTCTGCAGGATCTGGCCGAAGGCGGAGACCACGAGCACCTCAGCGCCCGAGGCTCGGAGTGTTTCGATGACTTCGGGGGCGTTGATGTCGGCCGGCTGGATCAGATCCAAGCCGAGGCGCCGGGCAACGACCGCCGCCGGTGGTGAAGCCGCCCGCCTCCCCCGGCCCACCGGGCGGTCAGGCTGAGAGATGACCAGGCTCGGACTGCGGCCCACCTCCACCAGGTCTCGGAGAGTCCAGGCCGCGAAGTCCGGAGAACCTGCGAAGACGAACTTCACAGTCCCGTCTCTAGCGTTCGCTCGCGCATTTCCTTGAGCACCCGGCGCCGCTCCTCCGGAGTCGCCCGATCGAGGATCAGCCGGCCGTCCAGATGATCGATCTCGTGCTGCATGATGCGGGCCACCAATCCGGAGGCCTCCATCTCGAGGGGCGTCCCCCGCACGTCCTGAGCGGTGACCACCACGTCGTTGGCGCGCTCCACTTCGACCGTGCAGCCGGGCACCGACAGGCACCCCTCGCCCTCCACAGTGCACTCGTCCGACCGCGAGACGATCTGCGGATTGACGAACACGTATTCCTCATCGTCGTTGTCGGGGTGGCGCCACACGATGACGCGGCTGAGCACGCCTATCTGCGGCGCGGCCAAGCCGACCCCTTCCTCCCGGTGCATGACGCCCAGCATGGTGGCCGCCAGATGCTCCAGGCGGGAATCGAACACGGTGACGACATTGGTCGGCTGTTTGAGAGCCGGGTCACCAAAGGTGCGCAGCCGCTCGAGCGGGATGCTCGGAGTGCGCTGTTTCTGCCGGTCTTTGCGTGCCATTGCGGTCTATCTGCCCCTCGAACGGTCCTAGCTGAATGATAAGGGATCGACGTCTGCCAACAGTACGACGCCCCGGCGCCGGTACGGCTCTTCGAACTGCTCCAGCGCCTTGCCTATTATAGTCCGCGCCCGTTCTCCTTGGCGCGCCGCCACGAGCACTTGCCACCGGCTCCGCCCCCTCAGCCGCAGTAGCGGAGCGGGGCCGTGCAACTCCGTGGCCGGGAAATACGCGGCCAGCCGCTCGACGATATGCCGGCCCGCCGCCTGTGCCTTCTGCGCGTCCGGCGACGAGGTGACCAGGCGGATGAGTTCCGCGAAGGGCGGGTAGCCCAGGCGCTCTCTACTGGCCAGCTCCTCCTGGTAGAAAGCCTCTTCCTCTCCGGCCAGGGCCATGCGTACGCAGGGGACGTCGGGGTTGGAGGTCTGCACCAGCACGCGGCCGGGGCGCTCCGCGCGCCCGGCCCGGCCCGCCACCTGGGTGAGCAACTGGAAGGTCCGCTCGGCCGCCCGGAAGTCGGGGACGTACAGCCCCACATCCGCGTCGGCGACGATGACCAGGGTCACATCGGGGAAGTCGTGCCCTTTGGCCACCATCTGAGTCCCCACGAGGACCCCTGGATGCGACGCCCCGAACGCCTCGAGGATGGCCTGAGTGCGCGAACCACTTCCCACGACATCCGAGTCCATGCGGAACACCTGGTCTCCCGGCACCAGCGTGCGGAGTTCGGCGTCCAGCCGTTCCGTGCCCGGCGAAGCCCGGGTCAACGGCGCCTCCCCGCACTTCGGGCAGGCCGCCGGCTGTGGATAGCCCCGTCCGCAGTGGTGGCAGAGCAACCGCCGCTCACCTTGGTGGTAGGTCAGGGACAGCTCGCAGTCGCAGCACATCAGCACGTGGCCACAGGTCTCGCAGTGTACATACCCAGCGTATCCACGGCGGTTGAGCAGGATGATCGCCTGCTCGCCGCTCCGCAGCACCTCCGCCAGGGCCTGCCGCGAACGCGAGGCGAGCAGCAGTCCGCCCCCCTGGCGCCTCATGTCGACCACCTCGATCTCCGGCGGCGCGCCCGACGCCCGCAGGGAAAGCCGCAGCCGCCCTTCGGGACGTGCCATGCTCTCCACCGCCGGTGTGGCGCTGCCCTCCAGAAGTAGCCCGCCCCGGTCCGCCAGCCGCAACTGGGCCACGGTCTTCACGCGGTAGCGCGGCTCCTCCTCCTGCTTGTAGGAGTTGTCATGCGACTCGTCGATGATGATCAGCCCCAGGTCCGCCACCGGAGCGAAGACCGCCGAGCGGGCCCCCACGACGATACGGGCCTCCCCCGCCGCCACGCGCCGGTACTCGCTCAGCCGGGCCTTGTGCGGCAAGCCGCTGTGGAACACCCCCACCCTGCCGCCGAACCGGGCCTTGACCCGCCGGATGGTCTGCGGTGTCAGCGCGATCTCCGGCACCAGCAGGATCGCTCCCCTCCCGGTGGCCAGCGCGTGTTCGATGATCCGCAGGTAGACCTCGGTCTTGCCGCTCCCGGTGACCCCCCAGAGAAGCCGCTCCGACAGGCCCGGCTCGTCGAGCGCCGCAGTGAGGGCGTCCACCGCCTGTTCTTGCTCGGGCCACAGGACGGGGCGAGGCTCCGCCCCACGTTCGTCCGCGCCGCCGCCCGCGAGGACCGCCCCCGGTTGCTCCGGTGCCCCGTTCGGAGCGTCGTCCGGGCCTGCAACTCTCGACTCGATGACCCCCTTCTTCTCCAGAGTCACCAGGACGCCGCGCCCCACTCCGGCGAGCTCACAGAGCGCTTTCTTGGAGATACCCCCGGCGGGGATGGCCTCCAGCACGGCCCGCTGCTTGCTCGTGAGCGCCGCCACCGCGTCCGGGCCGGCTTCGGAAGCCAAGCCTACGTAGTCTTTCCGGGCTGGAGCCTTCGCCGTCTTGCCGCTCGCGGCCCCGACCGGGGTCACCAGTCGCAGACAGGATTCCAGGGAGCAGAGGTAGCGACCGGCGAGAGCGGCCGCCAGATCGACGAGTTCGCTCGGCACGACGTCTTCCAGGACGCCCTCGACGGCCTTGAGCCCCGCCGCCGGGACGTCCGGGCCGGGGCCATCCTCATCCGGCCCACTCGCCGCGTCGGCAGCCGGCGCCACCTCGAGCACGACGGCGCGCACCGTGCGCTTGCCGAACGGCACGGTGACGATGGAGCCGCGGGTGACCGAGCCGGCCAGAGTCTCGGGGACGACATAGTCGAACCGCCGGTCGCCGAGATGGTGCAGCCGGAGAAGAGGGACCACCCGGGCTATGCGACCGTCATGCTCGGTCAAGGTGGGCGTCACCTCTCCTCCAAGGTCCGTGAACGTTGCCGGGGCGGCAGCCGTAGTCCGGCTGCCGCCCCGCTAGTGTCTCTCTTACCAGGTCGCCCCGCCAGGGCGGTCGCCGTCTGGTACCGGTTACAGCCCCGCGTCGCTCCGCAGCGCCGCCGCTTTGTCCGTGCTCTCCCACGTGAAGTCGGCGTCTTCGCGGCCGAAGTGGCCGTAGGCGGCGGTCTTCTCGTAGATGGGCCGGAGCAGCCTGAGGTCGCGGATGATGGCGGCCGGGCGCAGGTCGAAGTGGCTGAGCACCAGTTCCTGGATGGTCTTCGGATCGATCTTCTCGGTGCCGAAGGTGTCGACCATCACGCTGACCGGGTGCGCCACGCCGATGGCGTAGGCGATCTGGACTTCGCAGCGGTCGGCCAGGCCGGCGGCCACGACGTTCTTGGCGACATAGCGGGCCGCATAGGCAGCCGAGCGGTCGACCTTGGACGGGTCCTTGCCCGAGAAGGCGCCGCCGCCGTGCCGGCCCCAGCCCCCGTAGGTGTCCACGATGATCTTGCGGCCGGTGAGACCGGTGTCGCCCATGGGACCGCCGATGACGAACTTGCCCGTGGGGTTGACGAACAGCTTGGTCTTCTTGAACTCCGGGTCGTACAGGCCCGCCGGCAAGACCGGCTTGATGACGTGGTCGATGAGGTCGGGCCTCATGAGCGTGTCGATATCGATGCCGTCGGCATGCTGCGTGGAGAGGACCACCGCGGTGATGAAGTCCGGCTTGCCGTCGACGTACTTGACCGTCACCTGGCTCTTGCTGTCGGGCCGCAGGTAGTTGACGACACGCGCCCTTGCGGACTTCGCTCAGGCGATGCACCAGCTTGTGGGCCAGCGAGATGGGCAGCGGCATGAGCTCGCTGCAGTCGTTGCACGCGTAGCCGAACATCATGCCCTGGTCGCCGGCGCCCTGCAGATCGAGAGCGTCCTGATCGTTGGGATCGAGGCGGGACTCGAGAGCCGCGTTGACGCCCTGGGCGATGTCGGGGGACTGCTCGTGGATGGCCGTGATGACGCCGCACGTGTGGGCGTCGAAGCCGTACTTGGCCCGGGTGTAGCCGATGCGCTCGATGGTCTTGCGGACGAGCGACGGCACGTCGACGTACGTGGTGGTGGTTATCTCACCCGACACGACCACGAGGCCGGTGGTGATGAGGGTCTCGCAGGCCACATGGCCCGTGGGATCGTCGCGCAGCACCGCGTCGAGGACCGCATCCGAGATCTGGTCTGCGATCTTGTCGGGATGGCCTTCGCTCACCGACTCCGACGTGAAGAGGAACTCATTGTTCTGCACCGCTCTTGACCTCCGAACTATTGCTCAGGGGCGCCCCAGGGCGCCCCTCTAATAACCGTCCGCACACTCTACCAGATGAAGCGGACACGGGGCCGTCAGCACCCCCTCGCTGAGGGGGTCGCCGCTCCCTTAGACCGACTTGTCCCGCTGGTCGACCACTCGCCGCAACTGCTCCGCCGGCACCGTGCGAGGCTCCACCAGACGCACCCGCGGGCGGATACCCAGTTCCTGGCGCATCCGCGCTTCCACCTCGCGCTGGAAGCTCTGCAGCTTGCGCACGGTGTCGGCCATGAAGGACGGCTCCACCTCGATCTGGATCTCGAGTCTGGTCCATCGCGCCCTCGCGGGACACGATGATGCGATAGCGGGGATCGACACCCTCGATATCGGCAAGCACGGCCTCGATGGACGCGGGATACACGTTGACGCCCCGGATGATGAGCATGTCGTCGGTCCGCCCGTACACCTTGCTGTGCCGCGCGAACACGCGCCCGCATGCGCAGGGCTTGGGGTTGAGACTGGCCAGATCGCCCGTCCGGTAACGGATCACCGGCAGAGCCTCCTTGGTGAGCGACGTGAAGACCAGTTCGCCCTCCGTGCCGTCGGGCACCGGTTCGCCGGTCGCCGGGTCCACCACCTCCACGAGGAAGTGGTCCTCGTTGACGTGCAGGCCGTCCTTGTTCCAGCACTCGTACGAGACGCCCGGGCCGATGACCTCGGACAGACCGTAGATATCGCTGGCCGACATGCCGGTGCGCTCCTCGATCTCTTCCCGGGTCTGATTGGTCCACGGCTCCGAGCCGAGCAGAGCCACCCGTAGGTCGAGCTCCTTCAGGTCGTAGCCGAGACCGGGCGCCACCTCGGTGAGATGCATCACGTACGACGGGGTGCCCACCAGGACGGTGGTCTTGAAGTCCCGCATCACCTTGAGCTGCCGCTGGGTGTTGCCCGTGGACGTCGGGACCACGGTGACCCCCACCCGCTCCAGCCCCGCGTGCATGCCGAAGGCTCCTGTGGTGAGTCCGTACTCGAAGCTGATCTGGGCCACGTCGTGAGAGTGCACGCCGCCGGCCACGGCCACGCGGGCGCAGAGTTCCGACCAGGTGTTGAGATCGCCCCGGCTGTAGCCGACCACCGTCGGGTTGGATATGGCCCCCGATGTGGAGTGGATGCGGATGATCTTCTCGAGCGGCAGCGCGAACAGCCCGTAGGGATAGGCGGCCTTGAAGTCGCCCTTCACCATGAAGGGCAGCTTGCGCACGTCGTCCAGCGAGCGGATGTCGCCCGGCTTGAGCTTCATGGCCGACCAGCGGTCGTGGTGGAACGGCACGTTGTCGTAGGTCCAGCGCAGGGTCATCTGCAGCCGCTTGAACTGAAGTTCGCGCAGCTCGTCCCCGCTCATGGTCTCGTACTCAGGGTTCCAGATCTCGTTCATCGTTTCTCCCGGCCTCCGGCCCGCTGGCCGAAATAGATGGCCTGTACCTCGGGGTTCGCCAGCAACGCCTGGGCCGAATCGGCCAGCACGATGCTGCCCCGTTCCATCACCAGCCCGCGATGAGCCAGACTCAGGGCTATCCGGGCGTCCTGTTCCACCAGCACCATGGTGAGGCCTTCCTCGTTCAGGGTGCGCAAGGTGGCGAAGATGTCGCGCACGATGATGGGCGCCAGGCCCATCGACGGCTCGTCGAGCAGCAGCACGCGCGGCTCGGCCATGAGCGCCCGCCCGATGGCCAGCATCTGCTGCTCGCCGCCGGAGAGGGTGCCGGCCTGCTGCCCCTGTCGCTCTTCCAGGCGGGGGAAGAGAGCGAACACCTTCTTCAGACGCTCCGCCACCGGAGTGCCCTGCGCGCCTGCGCGAATACGAGCCGAGGGCCAGGTTCTCGGCCACCGTGAGCGGACCGAACAGCTGCCGGCCCTCCGGGACCTGGATGATGCGCCGGGAGACGATCTGCTCCACGCTCAGCGTGTCGAGCCGCTCCCCCTCGAGAGAGACGCTCCCTCCCGAAAGCCTCACCAGCCCGGAGACGGCTTTGAGCAGCGTGCTCTTGCCGGCCCCGTTGGCGCCGATCACCGTGATGATCTCGCCGGCGGCCACGGTCAGATCGAGGCCGTGGAGCACCTCGATCTTCCCGTAACCCGCCCGGATGTCGCGCAGTTCAAGCAAGCGCTCTCTCCGTATGCTCGGCGATGACCCAGGTACCGCCCTGGATCTTGACCATGATCATGTCCGACGCGGTCAGACCGTCATGGTTGGTCTTGCGTGTAGTTGTAGATGCCGTCCGGCGCGGCGAAGCCGGCTGGTCGCGTCGAGCGCGGTCTGGATGGCGACGGCGTCGGTGCTGCCCGCCCGGGTGATGGCGTCGGCCAGCAGGGTGATGGCCTCGAAGGCGTACCCGGCGAACGGGTTGGGCGCGGCGTTGTACTTCGCCGTGTAGGCGGCGATGAAGGCTTCGGTGACTTCCTTCTGCTTGGCGTCGGTGATAGAGCTCGGAACGAGCAGACGGCCGGCCGGGAAGACCACGCCCTCAGCTGCGTCGGCGGCCAGTTCGATGAAGGTCTTGTTGGCGATGCCGTGGCTGCCCACGTACGGGATGGTCATGCCGAGTTGCTTCATGTTCTTCGCGGCCAGCGCGGGACCGGGGTTGGTGCCCCAGACCACGAGGACTTCCGGGTTGGTGCCCTTGATCTTGGTGAGCTGCGCGGTCATGTCGGTGTCGGCGGTCTTGTACGACTCAGAGGCCACGACTTCCAGCCCCAAGGCCGGCGCCGCCTTGGCGATCTCGGCGTCGCCGGAAGAACCGAAAGCGTTCTCGTCGTGGAGAACGGCGATCTTCTTGACCTTGAGGTTCTTGGAGATGTAGTCGAGGGCCCGCTGCACGGCCATGGCGTCTTTCTGCGGCGTCCGCCAGATCCACTCGCATGGGTTCCTTGTCGGTGATGTCGTTGGCCGCGGCCATGGCCATCTGCGGAACGCCCTTCTGCGCGGCGATCTCCTTGACGGCCAGCGTCGAGGACGACGTGGTGGCCGCGATCAGCGCGATGGCTTTGTCCTGCGAAAGCAGCTTGTTGGCCGCCGTGACGGCTTCCTTCGGGTCGCTCTTGTCGTCTTCCACGACGATCTTGACCGGCCTGCCCAGGATCCCGCCGCTGGCGTTGATGAGCTCCTGCTCCATCTCCAGGACGTTCCGCTCCTGCTCGCCAAGAGCCGCGCCCGGGCCGGTGGCCGAGACGATGGCGCCGATGACGATGGGATCGCCGGTGGGAGCGGTACCGCCGCGTGGTGACGGTCCCGCCGGCCGCCGTGGTCGTGGTGGTCTCTCCGCCGCAGGCGGCCGCCGTCAGCAGCGACCACCAACAAGCGCCGCCACGAGCAGCACGAGACTGATACCCGGTATCGATGCGCGCTCCGTTGTTCTTCTTGCTTGACCTGCTCATTCCAATTCCTCCCCGAGATACGCTTTGATCACTTCTTCGTTGTTCTGGATCATGAGAGGCGGCCCCTCGGCGATCTTCCTGCCGTAGTCGAGCACCACCACTTCATCCGATATCTCCATGACGAAGTTCATGTCGTGCTCCACCAGGAGCACGGTCACGCCTTCGTCCCGAATTTTCTTCACAGTATCCGCCAACCGCAGGGTCTCGTCGTCGTTGAGGCCGGCCGCCGGCTCGTCCAGGAGCAGCAGTTGCGGCCCCGACGCCAGCGCCCTGGCGATCTCGAGCAGATGCCGCTCACCCATGGGCAGGTTCTCCGCCGGCTCCTGCGCCAGATGATCCAGTCCCACGCGCCGCAGGGCCTCGTGGGCCGCCTTGAAGGTCTCGGCCTCCTCCCGCCGGTGGCGCGGTAGGGTGAGGGCGGCCGAGAGCAGTCCGGCCTTGGTCCGCGAGTAGCGCCCCACCGCCACGTTCTCCACCACGCTCATGTCGTCGAACACCAGACTGTGCTGGAACGTCCGCCCCACGCCCATCCGGCAGATGCGGTGCGGCGCCTTGCCGGCCACGTCCACCCCGCCGAACAGCACCTTGCCCTCCGTGGGCCGGTACGACCCCGAGACGATGTTGAAGAGCGTGGTCTTGCCGGCGCCGTTTGGTCCGATGAGCGCCTTGATCTGGTCGCGGTAGACCGAGAAAGTCACATCCCGCAGAGCATCGAGCCCGCCGAAGCGCTTGGACACGTTCTGTACGCTCAGCAACGGCATGCCCTAGTCCTCCGGCCCCGAGCCGAGTCCCGCCCCAGGCCCCGCACCCGCCGCCGGCTGCCGGCCACGGCGCGTCAACGACCCTCGTACCCGGCTCCAGATGTCGAGCTTGCCCCGCCCCGACAGGATCATGATGGCGATGAGCAGCACGCCGAACACCAGGTTGGTGAAGTCGTCGTTGACCCGCTTGAGGAGCTCGGGCAGCATCACGATGACGAGGGTGCCCCACACGGCGCCCCACAGCGAGCGCAGGCCGCCGATGATCACACCCGTCACCAGGATGATGGAGAACGTGATGGTGTAGCTGTCGGGGCTGATGTACTGGACGTGGTAGGCGTCGAAGCTCCCGGCGATGCTGGCGAACACCGCGGCGATCATGAACACCTGCACCTTGCGGTACGAGGAGTCGATGCCCAGCGACTCGGCCGCCGGTTCGGAGCGGTGCAGGGCGCGCAGCGAGCGCCCCACCCGCGAGCTCGTCAGGTTGAGCGCCAAGCGGAACATGAGCAGAGCCGACGCCCCACACCACCAGGTGATAGGCCCGGGGGCCGCTGAGATCCAGCCCGCCGATGTGCAGGCGCCGGGATGCCGGTGATGCCGTCGGTGCCGTTGGTGAGCGGCTTGAGTTGCACCAGCAGGATGTAGATGATCTCGTTGATGCCCAGCGTGGCCATGGCCAGGTAGTAGCCCTTGAGCTTGAGCGTCGGGATGCCGACCAACCCGGCGATGACCGCCGCCAGGATGGCCGCGACCACCAGCGCCGACCCAGGGGTCGAACCCCACCCTGGTGGTGAGGATGGCCGAGCCGTAGGCGCCGATGCCCACGAAGGCCGACTGCCCGAGCGAGATCTGCCCGGCCTGCCCCAGCAGCAGGCTGATGCCCAGGGCCATCATGAAGCGCGGTGCGCCGCGAAGGACAGCACCGACAGGTAGTAGGTGTTGGAGAGATAGGCCGGGATGGTCATCACGATGACCGCGAAGACCAGGTAGCCGGCGTGGCGGCGCAGGAAGCTCGCTGTCGGGTTGCCGCTCACTGCCGGTTCACCACCTTGGCGCCCAGCAGTCCCGAGGGCCGGAGGAACAGCACCAGCAGCAGGATGACGAAGGCGATGGCGTCCTTGTAGCCGGCGGAGACCACCCCCACCCCCAGAGCCTCCACGATGCCGAGGGCGAACCCGCCCACCACCGCCCCCAGCGGGTTGCCCAGCCCACCCAGCGTGGCCGCCGCGAAGCCCTTGAGGCCGAGCAGCGTGCCCGACGAATAGCTCATGAAGCTGATGGGCGTGATCATGACGCCGGCAGCCGCCGCCACGGCGCCGGTGAGCGCGAACGTGAACACCACCACCCGCCGGTACGAGATGCCCTGCAGCCGGGCCGCGTCCGGGTTGACGGCGCAGGCCCGGATGGCCGTGCCGAACAGGCTCTTGCGGTAGAAGACCGTCAGCGCGACGACCACGACCACGGTGAGGCCCACCACCCACAGAGTCTGGGGCACGATCGTCGCCCGGCCGATGGCGATGGGCGTCTCCCCCGAGAAGGCGGGCAGAGGCTTGGCGTCACGCCCCCAGATGAGCATGGCCGCCGTCTCGAACACGAAGGAGGCGCCGACCGTGGCGATGATCTGCGTCAGCACGCCCTTGCGCAGGAGAGGCCGGATGGCCACCTCCTCCATGCCCACGCTCACCGCCGCCACGACCACCACCGCCCCGATGAAGCACGCCCACAGAGGCAGTCCCGCGTCGTGCAGGGTGATGCCCATCATCCCGCCGAGCATGACCATCTGCCCCTGGGCGAAGTTGATGATCTGGGTGGCGCTGAACACGAGGGTGAACCCGATGGCGGTCAGCGCGTAGACGCTGCCGCTGGTGATACCGCTGAAGATGTACTGCAGGAATTGGTCGAATGTCACAGCGGGCGCCGCTCGGGCGAGATCAGATCACGTCGCCGGGGCCGAGGACGCGGAAGCCGCTCTTGACGAGGAGTTCTTCCATCCGCTCGAGATCCTCGGTCTTGATGCAGAGCGTGTCCTTGTTGCCCTGATAGATGTACTCGATGTCGAGGCCCGACTCGTACACCAGGCGCACGACGGTGGCCAGCGCTCCGGGCTCGTCGCGGAGGACGGTGCGCACCACCGGGTGCTCCACCACCATGTAGCCGGCGCTGCCCAGGGCCTGCTTCGGCCTCGTCCACCTTGTCCACCACCAGGCGGAGGATGCCGTAGTCGTTCGTGTCCGCGATGGTGAACGAGTGGATGTTGACCCCCGCGGCCGCCAGGGTGGCGAGCGTGTCGGCAAGATGCCCAGGCTTGTTCTCCACGAACACGGAGAGCTGCGGAACGCTCACAGAGACCCCCAAAACCATGGTCTTTGATCAAAACGGACGGATTCCCGGACCGCCAGGCCGGAATGCAACGTTATTCTAATGGATATGCGCGAACGTGAACAATGCCGCCGGGTGGCGCTGGGTCTCGAGCAGCCCACCCTCCTCATCAGGGGAGGCCGGGTGTTCTCGCCCTTCACCGGGGAGATGTTCGAGGCCGACGTGGCCGTGTGCGGGTCGCTCATCGCGGGAGTCGGCCACTACCCCGGCGAGGCCGGACGCCGTCATCGACGCGCGGGGCATGTTCGTCATCCCCGGGTTCATCGACGCGCACGTGCATCCGGAGACGTCACTGCTCTCGCCTCCCCGCTTCGCCGAGGCCCTCGTGGTGCACGGCGTCACCACCACCCTGTCGGAGCCGCACGAGATCACCAACGTGATGGGCCGGGCCGGCATCGACTTCTACCTGGCCGCCCGGCCCGGTCTGCCGCTCGACCTGCGCATCATGATCCCCACGACGGTGCCGGCGTCCCGCTTCGAGTACGCCGCCGGGCGCCTCGACGCCGTACGAGGTGGCCGATCTCCTCGAGCAGGACGGCGTCACCGGGCTGGGCGAGGCCATGGACTACATGGGCCTCATCTCCGGGAGAGGCCTCCGGCCGCCTGTTCGACCTGTCCGGCCACCGGGTGGTCGACGGCCACGCTCCGGACGTCACCGGCAGGCAGCTGGCCGCCTACATGGTCGCCGGCCCCAGCACCGACCACGAGACCTCCGACCCGGAACTCCTGCTGGAGCGCCGCCGGCTGGGCATGTGGACCCTCATCCGCGAGGGCTCCGCCGCCCGCGACCTCACCCGGGCCCTGCCCTACCTCGTGGAGCACGGCACCGAGCGCACCGCCCTCTGCACCGACGACCGCAACGCCGCCGCCCTGGCCGAGCACCATCACCTGGACGGAGTGGTGGCGGCGCTGTGCCGCGCCGGCGTGCCGGTGGCGGCCGCCCTGCGCGCCGCCACGATCAACCCGGCCACCCTCTACCGCCTTTTCGACCGGGGCAGCGTCACTCCCGGTTATCGCGCCGACCTCCTCATCGTGGAGGACCCGGCGGTCGCCGCATCCCCGCGACGTCATCCAGACGGGCCGGCTCGTGGCCCGCGACGGCGAGCTCACCGTGCCTCTGCCGCCCACCCCGCCGCTGGCTTCTCCGCCCTTCCGGCTGGAGGTCTCCGACGCGCGCGACCTCGCCCCCGCCGCCTCCGACGGCCCCCACCGGGCCCGGGCCATCCACATCACGCCGCGGGCCATCGTCAGCGACGAGCGCTTCGTGGAGGTGCGAGGCCGTCGACGGCCGCCTGCAGGCCGACCCCGACAAGGACGTCTGCCTGGTGGCCCTCATGCAGCGCCGCCCCGCCACCGGAGCGGCTCCCGCGTACGCCGTATCCGGGACTTCCCTGGCCACCAAGATCGGCTGCGGCCTGGTCAGCGGCCTGGGGCTGCGCAGCGGGGCCATCGCCACCACCATCGCGCACGATGCCCATCACCTGCTGGTGGTCGGCGTCGACCCGGCGGACATGCTTGCCGCGGCGCGCGCAGTCGCCGCGGCGGGAGGCGGGCTGGCCGTGGTCAAAGGGGACATGGCGCAGGTGCTGCCTCTCCCCCTCGCCGGGCTCATGGCCGATCTTCCCGTGGGTGAGGTGGCGGCTCAGCTCCGCTCGCTGGAACGGGCGGCCGGCTCGCTGGGCGTCGACTTCGAGGAGCCTTTCATGGTGCTCAGCTTCATCACCCTGAGCGTGATCCCCCGGCTGCGGCTCACGCTCGACGGCCTGCTTGGACGTGGACGCGCAGACGCTCGTCCCCGTGGTGGTCGACTAGCGGCGCTCACGGTCGCCGCCCCTGCCGGAAGGCCTCCCGGTGCGAGGCTACGTGTGAGCGACGGATCCCAGATCATCCACTCAGTGAATCCGTGCTCTTCCGCTGCTTTGATCTGGGCTTTGACCTCGTCCACCCCGTAGGTGACCCCGCGCATGGAGAAGTCCTGCAGCCAGGGACGGGCCATCGCACCCGTGCCGACCAACCTCGGTTTGGCATCCTTCAGAGCGCGCGGTCACCAGCTCGTAGGGCGATGTGTTCGGGGAGTCGATCCCGTAGGAGCCGTCTTCGTAGTGAGACGGATAGACCATGGGACAGATGATGTCGACGTTACGGCTGATCTTCTCGAACTGCTGGCCGATCCCCTGATCGTCCTTGACGGTGGTGATCAAGCCGAAGACATCCGCCGACACCCAGACCCCGAGCTTCTCGAGCCGCTCGCGCGCAAACCCGAGGAACCCGGCGATGGCGTCGGACTTGGTCGACTCCGGCGGCACCCGGGTAGACCGCATCCGACAGATCACCATCGCTCGGAAAGCGGACGTAGTCGAACTGGATCTCCCTGAAGCCGTGCCGGGCCGCGTCCTCAGCCACTTCGACCTGGTACTCCCACACCTCATGATTGTAGGGGTTCGTGTAGGCGATGCCCCGTGATGTCGCTTCCAGATGCCGCCCTTCTTGCTTTGGACGGCCAGGTCGGGGCTGGCCTCGGCGAGCGCGTTGTCCTGGAAGGCCACCAGACGAGCGATGGGAGTGATGTCGTGCTTCCGCAGGGTGTCGATCAGGCCATCGATGTCGCGGATATGCGCGTCGATGAGACCGAGGCTCTCGAGCCAGCGGACACGTCGGCATCGTACGCCAGCTTTGCCATGGTCATCCTTGATGTCGATGACGAACGCGTTTATCTCGGTCTCATCAGCTATGGCCACCATCCGTTCGACGTAGGACGCGCTTGCCGGCGGCGTAGCTGGTGACGTAGATGCCCTTCACCGGGACGTACGAGAGATCGCGGAAGGCCCGCATGTCGACGAGAGGTTCGAGCGGGTGATCGACCTGGGCCTGGAGCGCCGCCGGCGACATGGAGGCTTGGGCCTTGGAGGCCCATGGGAAACCCGCTCCCCCCACCATGACGCTCCCCAGCGACCACAGAAGGATGAACCCGGCGGCAAAGACAGACCGCGCTGCCGACGGCGATCAGAGCGAACTTGCCCTTCGCCCCTCTGCGGCGCCGAGCCGTGCTGCGGCCCGAAGGCCGCCCGTTTTCTGTCGCCTGGTCCATCGTGGCGGGTATTCTACCAGAGGGCTCTGCTAGACTTGTCCGACCATGCGGCGTGACAAAGTGCTTCGCTTTTTAGGGATCGCCTTCGCTGTGGGAGCCTTTCTGGGACTGGTCTCGGGGCTCGCGTTCGGCGGTTCCCCTTCCGAGACCGGGACTCCCAAGGCGGTCATCCCAGCGAGCGGCGAGCAGCAGCTCGGGTGCCAACGCGCCTTCGGGCAGCACGTCCTCCTCGTTCTCCGGCCCCATGACCGCCGACAAGGCCGCCGCCATCGGGGCGAATGAACTCGGTCAGATCCCGGTGCTCCGCTACGAGGACATCAGCGCCGAGCGGGGCACCGACATCCGCAGCCCTGAGGATCTCGCCAAGGACATCGAGTTCCTCAAGTCCGAGGGCTTTCAGCCGGTCAACCTGCGCGATCTCGCGTCCGGCAACATCGACATCCCCGCCGGCATGTCCCCGGTGGTCCTCACGTTCGACGACTCCAGCATCGGACAGTACAACATCCTGGACGACGGCACGCTCGACCCGCAATCCGCCGTCGGCATCCTGCAGGCGGCCGTCGACGCCGGCAACTGGGCGCCCAAGGCCACGTTCTACTGCCTTCTGGACGTCACCTCCAAGGACAACGAGCTCTTCGGCCAGCCCGACAACCAGCAGGAGAAACTGCGCAACCTGGTGGACTGGGGCTATGAGGTCGGCAGCCACACCGTGAGCAACCTGAACCTCAAGAAGGCCGCGGCCCTGGATGTGGCAGAAGGAGTTGCTCGTCTCGCAGCAGACCCTGCAGGACCTCATCGGGGACGAGCTATCAGGTGACCAGCCTCTCGGTGCCGGCGGGTGAGTATCCGCAGAACGAGGCCCTGCTGGCGAGCGGCTCCTACGACGGCAAGGCCTACACGTACACGTCCGCGGTGACCCTCGGCGACGACCCTGTGCGCCTCGCCCTTCTCCACGCTGTTCAACGTCATGCACATCCCGCGCATCACGGTCACCGGGAACACCCTGCGCGACGCCATCGCCGGCCTCAAAGCGGACCCGGATCTGCGGTACATCTCCGACGGGGATCCGACCACCGTATCGGCGCCGTCGACTCTGGCGACAGGGCTGGGCGCGGTCAGGGACGACCTGGGAAGGCCGCTCATCCGCTACTAGGAGTCTCGCGGGCGGCGCCTCCCGGCGTTTCGAGGGCAAGGCCCGCGCCGGTCTCGACCACTTCAGAAACGCCGCCGCACAGCCCGCAGGTGACCCGCCGGCCTTTGGGAGCGGATGGCGCCAAGGTGGAGCGGCACGTCGCAGTGCGGGCAGGGCAGATTCCACGTCGGGCTCCACGTCCTGCAGCGCTATCTTCTCGTCGACGATCTCCCACAGGGGATCGAACTTCTTCTTCGCCACTGCTCCTCCAGGTCTGAGGCTGCGGCCGGTCGATCCGGCCGTTCGTGCGGTATCTTGCCTGCTATGGATGGAGTCTCTCACATTTCCGGGCGGCCTCTCAAGCCGTCCCCGGCCGGAGTACCCCGCGTTCGACCTCGGGGTCGCGCCCTACCTGCCCGTGCAGGCCCTCCAGGCCCGCCTGAGGCAGGCCGTGGCCGACGGAAGCCTCCCGGGAGTGCTCCTGCTTCTCGAGCACGAGCCGGTGATCACCATGGGCAGCCGGGCCGGGACTGCACGATCTCCGCGGCCTGCGGCGGGCATCCCGGTGGCCGAGTCGGAGCGCGGCGGCCAGGCCACCCTGCACGCGCCCGGACAACTCGTCAGCTATCCCGTCGTCCCCATCCCCGGCGCGCGATCTCAGCACCTACGTGCGGGGTCTGGAGGAAGCGAACGTCATCCTGCTGGCTGGACTTCGGCATCCGCGCGGAGAGGCGCGCCGGGCCGTCCGGGACTCTACGTGGACGGAGACAAGATCTCCTCGGTGGGGCTGCGCTGCCAACGCTGGGTCAGCAGCCACGGCACGTCGCTCAACGTGAGCGTCGACCTGTCGCTGTTCGACGCCATCGTGTCGTGCGGCGAGCCGCAACTGCACCAGACGAGCATCGAGCGGCTGACCGGCGCGGCGCCCAGCATGGCCGATGTCAAGCAGGCGTACATACGGGCCGTAACACAGGTGTTCGGCTGGGACGGCGTCGCTGAGTTGCGGATCTGTGCCGCACGACCGACGTGGAGGTCTCGACTCGGACTTGAGGTGCCCACGGCAGGATTCGAACCTGCGACACCTGGCTCCGGAGGCCAGTGCTCTATCCCCTGAGCTACGTGGGCGGGGTGAGAAGCTCGCCGGCTGCAGAAGCCGGCGACGCGCCATTATACCCGTTCGAGACGCGCGGTGCCTTTGTCCGGATACGGCACCACGAGAACGTCCAGATCGCGCGGCAGCAGGGCGCCGGGGAACACCTGCCGGGCTTCGTCGCGCAGTTCCCGCCAGCTGTGCCGGGAGCTCAGGTGCGTGAGCACCAGCGTGGCCACTCCGGCGGCCCGGGCCACCTCGGCCGCCTCCTTGGCGGTGGAGTGCCCGGTCTCGAGGGCCCGGTCCTTCTCGGTCTCCGCGAAGGTCGAGTCGTGCACCAGGACCGACGCCCCCTGGGCCAGCTCGACGACGGCCTCGCGTAGGCCGGGTGTCCCCGGTGATGACGATCTTCCGGCCGGGGCGGGCCTCGTCCATGACGTCGCCGGGCTGGACGACCCTGCCCTCCGCGGTGGTGATGGTCTCCCCCCTCTGCAGCCTGCCGAAATCGGGACCCGGCTTGATGCCCAGCTCCACCGCCCGTCTCCGGATGGAACACCCCCAGCCGCGACCTCTCCTCCAGGCACCAGGCCAGCCCGGGCATGCCGTGCTCGGTCGCGGCGGCCTTCACCGCGTAGTCCGGCATCTCGAAGACGGTGCCCGGCTTCGCCTCCTCCACCAGGAACGGGAACCGCGGCCGCCCGATGATCCGCTCCACCTCCCGCAGCAGCTCGTACAGACCCGACGGGGCCGAAGAGCTGCAGCGGCTCCTCGCGGCCCGCCAAGGCTCAGCGTCTTGAGCAAGCCGGGCAGGCCCAGATAGTGGTCGCCGTGCAGGTGGGTGATGAGGATCGGTGTCGATGTGCGCCATGCCCGACCGAGCGCATGAGCTGCCGCTGCGTGCCCTCGCCGCAGTCCACGAGGATGCGCTCTCCGCCGCGCATGATCAGCGTCGCCGGGGAGCCCCTGTCCACAGTGGGAGTGGCGCCGGCGGTGCCGAGGAAGACGAGTTGAAGATCCATCAAGCTCCAGTCAGTCTTGAGGCTGAGGATCCGGGGGAAGGTTCGTGGTGAGCTTCATCCTTGCGTCCGGAGTGCCCGCTGGTTGGTGGATAGAAGGTCGGATTGCTGCAGACAAGGCGTCGACGCGGCGGCCGGATAGCCCTGCTCCACCGTGACTTTGCACTGGCGCCGCGGCGAGTGATAGAGCTTCAGGGTGCCGTAGACGTCCGCCCCCCGGGCCCGGCCCCGCCGCTGCTCGAAGACTGACAGGTCCAGCTCGGGAGCGAAGACCTTGTGCACGCAGCCGAACATCTTCGTGTCGTCGTCCTCGTAGACATAGACGGCACTGCAGCCGGTATCCAAGCAGTGCTGAGGCGAGACGACCCTCTCGCAGATGACCTCGCACTCCCGGCATTCCAGCCGGGTGCGCTGAAGGCGCCGCCTCCACGCGACGAACTTGTCGGAGATGCGAGAACGTTTGTCCATAGGCCTGAGTATACCTTCACTCGACCGCCTCCCTCCTACTGCCCGGCACCAGACGCGCCCGCAACAGGGAGCGGTCAGCCGCCCACCTGACGATGTCCGAAGCGAACAACACCGTTCCGGTGGACCCGAAATCCACCTCCCCTGACGCGAAGACTCCACCATGCACACGCGTGCCCTCCAGAGAAACCCCTCCCCCGTCGCACACCACGACCGCGTACACGTCCCCGAGACCGGCCGCGTTCAGATCCGCCCCGCCGATCACCACCAGAAGCGTCGGGGCGCCGGCTTCCCCGGCCAGGCCCTGCGGCCACGCCACCGTCTGGCCCTTGCTCGCCCGACACCACGGTGACCGAGCGGCCGAGGCCAAAGCCGTCCGGCGCGGCTCCCTGGTCAAAGCGCGCAAACAGGCCTTCCCAACCGTCGTCCCAGACCCCAGGACCCATCCAGAGACCCGCCCTCCAGGCCGGCGCCCATCGGCAGATCATCCGGCTCCTCCACCAGCCAGGCCGCCGGCCTGGCCGCGGCTGCGGTCTCCGCGTCCACGCAGGCGGTCTCCCGCCCCTCGGTCCACGTGGCACCCGAGGCGACGAGACCGGCGATCGGCAGGTCGAGACCATCCCGTCCACGCTCCACCCACGCTGAAAGGACAAGCGGGGACGTCTCCGGTGCGTGCGTCGCCGACGCATCGAGAGCCCATTCGCCGCCATCGGGGATCGTCTCCACCAGCGTGCTCACTTCGGACATCCCGTCGTCGACCGGCGACCACTCGTGAGGCGCCCACTCCGCCAGAAGGCGGTCGCGCTCGCCCAGGAGCGCCAGCCCCTTCTCGGCCAGCAGGTCGCGCCCGGTATTCTCGGCGTCTCTGGCGCGCTGGACCGAGACCACCGCCACCGACAAGGCCTGCGCCAGCACGGCAAGCGCCACCGCCACGAACAACACGAACAGTAGTATCGCGCCCTGCTCGGCGGCCGCGCCCTTTCGCGCCGCCGGCATCAGTCTCCTCATCGCCCCACCAACGCCGCGGCCGTCACCGTTGAGGCGCCGGTCGTTGCATCAGCCTTCTCGGCGAGCCTCACCGACACCTCATCGATGGATGCCAGATCGTCGATCTCGGGCAAGGCCACTTCCCTGCCCGCCACCCGGTACGAGAACGACGACCCGGCGGTATCCACCCTCTCGAGCATCGTCTTGTTGTCGCTGTACAGAGAATGGGGAAACGCCGCCGGACGGAGGGCCGGACAACCGCCCCAACGCCTCATCAGCGTGCCGTTGACCAGTTCCCACTCCACCAGGACCGTCGCGCCGGACCCTCCGGGCCGCGTGAGCATCACCACTTGGGATGGGCCGGCCTGCAGAACGATGCTGGAGTTGGGGAAGGGGCATGCCTCGAACCCCGCCACCCGCACATCCCGCTCGAGCCGGGCGGTGGCGACCCGGGCCTGCGCCAGCCACACGGTGCGATCCCCCTCCTCGGACGCCACCGCCTGGAACGACACCCACACGGGGGCCAGACCCAGCGCCAGACACAAGGACAGAGCCAGGCCGAGCAGAAGCTCGATGAGCGAGAAGCCGGCCTCAGTAGTAGACGTCGACACTGCGCCCCTCCTCTATCCACCACCACTGGGAACCACCATCGAGAGCCGCCTCGCCCCAGCCCTGCACGGAAGCGCTCGCCCGGAACAGCAGCGGGAAGGGCGGCGCGGACAACGGGGCGGCCGCCCACGAGACAGTCAACTTGGAGGTGCCGGCGCCGGGCCTGTGGACCACCGCGGTGGGCTCCGCCGGCTCCGCGCCCGAGAGCGTGCCGACGGGCGGAGCGGCCCCATCCACCCCGGGCACGGCCGAGCGCCACGGAGGCCCCCAAGCCCCCGACCCCGTGCGCACACGTAGCACCGCTTCTCCTCCTGCAAGACCACTCCACACCGAGGCCGGAACGGTCACCTGCCCCAGGACCCCTGCCTCGCCATCTTCGGCGCCCAGCGGGATCTCCCCCACGACCCACCCATCGACCCAGATTCCCACGACGGCCTCGACGCCGTCCTGGCTCCCCGCCAGGTCGGTGGCCAGCCGCAGCACCGGCCCGGGCCTCCAGGACGCCGCCGCGACACGCGGCCCCCACCCTTCGAGTCCGTTCCCCGCGTCCCGGTCGGCCACCGAACGGCCGCTTCCCGCCACCCGCACAGCCCGGGCCTGTCCGACGAGCCCGGCGAGCACCGTGGCGAGCGGTCCCACCACCAGTCCGACCAGTACGACTGCGACGAGGACTTCGAGCAGTATCGTGCCCCGTTGGCCCCGCGGGCTCATGGCCCGGCCTCAACACGCACCCGAGTGGTCAACCCGCTCTCCAAGCGCACGGTGACCCGCTGGGCATAGCCGGGAGCCTTGAAATAGAGCGACCCCGCGGCGTTCGGCGCACCGGTGCCGCCCGTGAAACGGACCACGACTCCTCGGCCAGATTCCCAGCGGACCACGTTGACAGCCACATCCACCGCGGGCGCCGCTGCTCCAAGGTCCCCGCCACTCGAGCCCGCTCCCGCATTCACCGACACGTTGCCCGATTCGAACTCGATGTCGGTGCCGGATCCTTGCCATATCGCCGTCGCCTGCGCCCATGCCGCGGCCGCCTGCCAATCCTGGGCGGCGCCTCGAGCCTCCACCGCGCCAAGGCCTCGAGCAAGGAAAGCTCCGCCTACTACAAAGCACAGCCCGAGAAGGGACAGAACAGTGACTACTTCGATGAGGGTGTGCCCGGCCTGAGCGGCGGGCAAGAAGGGGTGGCGGCAGAGATGCCGCGAACACTTGTGCGTAAGGAGGGCTTGCCGTTCCATGGGCCAAGCCTAGACGCCCAAGAGGGAAACAGGCGTGCTACTTAGGTCGTATTCTGGTATGGCGGCGGTCCAGCCCGGGCGCGGACATGCCCGAGCGTAGACACGCGCTGTCGTGAGGCGCCGGCCGGCTACCAGCCCAGGCTGGCCTCTTCCTCGACGACTTTCACCTTGACATAACCACTGTCGGTGATGTTCACGGTGTTCAATTGGACGCCGAACAGGTTCCCGCTATCGCTAACACAGGCGACGTCTATAAGGTTCTTGCTCTCGGCGTAGAAAGCCACTTCGTGATCGCGCGCCTGCGCTGGGACTTCCGCGGTGATCGCGGCGGGATCGGTGGTGACCAGGCTTTCATCACTGAGAATGAAGGTGATGCTCGGCTCGATCTGCGTCAGCTGATCCACGGTGATGTCTCTGTAGTCGCCGGTATCGACGAAAGCGCCCTGAATAGCGGTCAGAGCGTTCCGGACCAGCGAATAGGCGGCCGCATCCTGCGCGTGCAACCGCTGTCCCATGAAAGTCGGGATAGCGATGGACGCGAGTACTGCGATGATGATGATCACCACCAGGAGCTCGATAAGGGTGAACCCCCGCTGCGCGCTCATCCCGTTGCGCAGCCGGCGGATCATCCTCTGAGTGACGCCTTCCACCCCATCGTTTCTAACGGTCTTCATAGCCGCACCCTCCTTCCGCGGCTCGGTTTCATCCACGCGATGGTCACGAGGTCGTGACCGGGGACTCCAGGGAGACCCCTTCGGCATCAGCTGTCGCGCGCACTTCGGCTGCTTCAGCTGTCTTGCCGTCCTCCTCCAGAAGTGAGATCAGAAGGGCGTACGCTCGGCCGTACATCTTGTCGGCCTCCACGGCACGGCGCAGACTCGTCTCTGCCCCACTCCGGTCATCCAAAGCCACCTGCGCTTGCGCTAGAAAACTGAAGTACTGAGCGGTAGGCTCCAGCGCACAGGCTTCCAGGAGCGCGGCCACTGCATTGGCCGGTGCATCCTGATGGTTCAAATAGTTGAAGCCCAGTTCAACGCGGATCTGGGCCTCTTTGGCATCGAGAGTGATCGCCTTCTGCTGGACGGGAAGCGCCTCGTTCCACCTCCGCTCCATGTACAGGATCCCAGCAAGGCCCTTGATGGCGGAGAGATCGTCGGGATCGAGACTGCAATTGCTCCTGGTAGAGGGCTTCGGCCGTCTTGAGGTCTCCGGCCGATTCGGCGTCTTGAGCCTGGGACACCAGGTCCGAACACCCCGCAACGAGAAGAGCGACAGCGGCAAGAACTACCATGACCACGATCCCAGCCAGGACGTTCTACCGTCCTACCCGGGAGCCGATGCTCGTCTGCACTGTTGCCGCCGTCGTCATCTTGCCCTACCCATCCTCCGTCTCTGTTCGGTTGACATGCGTGGGGCCCCGATGACGGGGCCCCACGGAAGGTCTGGAGCTAGTAGAGGCTACCAGCCGACGGTCACGTCGCCGTCGCCGATCTGCTTGACGAACTCGGTGGTGCCGTCGGAGCTCTTGACGGCAGCAACACCGAACAGGTTGCCGGACAGAGACACGGTGGCGATCGAGTAGCTATCGTCAGTACCGAAGTAGTCAACGGTCTCGTCGTCGGCCTCAGCGGTGGCCGTGATGGCAGGGGTGTCCGCCACCAACGGCGACTGCGGCGTCGTCAGCGGCGAAGGTGATAGACGGTTCGATGGCGTTCAGAACATCAGCGTCAACGGTCGTGGGGTCGTATGTGCGGCTGTCGACATAGGCGGATTCCATGGCGGTCATGGCATTGCGGACGAGCGATTTGGCGCTCGCGTCCTGGGCTTTGGAACGCTGGCCCAGGAAGGTCGGGATGGCGATCGCGGCCAGGATGGCGATGATGATGATCACCACCAGGAGTTCGATGAGGGTGAAACCTTTTTCGCCCTTCATCCTCTTTTGGATCTTTGTGAACATTCCTTGTGTTCCTCCTCTTGTGTTCGCGACCCTTTTTTACTCTGGGCCGCGAACATTTCGCTGGCCCAACACGCCGGTATTGACGTGTCGCTGAATACATCGGCCAGTGTGCGACCGGACATTAGGATTTCTTTTACGACTTTCGTCCGAATTTGGCCTGGACGAACGGCCAGGCTCGCGCGCCCGCGCGTCGCGCCCCTATACAGACTGCTTGCCGACCGACCGGCTAAAGAACCGCCCGCCTCCTGCCGATACCTTCTGCAACGAAGCGAAGGAGACAAGATGCGCTTCGCTTCTTTCTCAACCGCCCACTCCATCACAGGCATCCACGGCTCGCAAGATCCGCGGCAAATCGCGGCATGACCCTCATCGAGGTCATGGTCGCCGCCGTCATACTCCTGATCGCCATGGCCGGCATTGTGCCGCTCTTCGTGACCGGCCTCACACAAGCTTCCACCATCCGCATGCGCTCCATCGCGACCAACGTCGCCAGGCAGAAGATGGAACTGGTCCGGCAGCTCGACTACCGCGAGATCTACACGGAGCAGATGAAAGACGTCAGACGCCTCACTGGGCACCAGGACGCTGGAGAGCCTTTTTGGCACGAGTGAGACGGTCCGCGACCAGGGCTTCACCGTCACCTACGTGGTCAACAACCAGACGTACCAAGAAGGAACGCTCAAAGAGGTGACCGTCAACGTCGGCTGGGAGGCTCCCCCTCGGGTCTCACCGGCCTCCGTCACCACTCTGGTCCACCAGCAGTTCCTAGGACCGCGCGGCTCGAGCCTTGACGTCACCCCCACCGCCACGGATCCGCTTGGATCTCCGTTCACGACTCCTCCAGAACACTCACAACACCACCCTCAAGTACTATGTGGCACAGGCCGACTGGGCGCTGATCTTCTACGATCTGACCGCGTCCACCCCCACAGCGCGCAACGTCTACATGCGCGCCGCCATGATCGACGACGCAGGGCCAGGCCGTGCCCTTGGGCAGTGCCGCGAGCGACTACAAGATCGGCACCAGCGACATCCGCTATACCAAGGATGCCGGTGGCCAACTGTCAAGACGTCTGGTTCGAATACACGTTCGACGAGGCCATCGTCCCCGACGGCTACTGGGAATGCCGGGCCGTCTGCTACAACGAGTACAACGAGCCCGGCAACACCTGGAGGCTGCGCCTGCGCGTCGAAAGGACGAATCCCGACGCTCCTACAGGACTCGTGGCGACGCCTCAGACCGACAACCACACGATCATCCTTAACTGGCTGAGCGGCTCCGAGCGCGACCGCGACCACTGGGTACTCCAACGGCGCAAGTGGGACTACTCGACCAGCGGCTGGTTCCCCTGGGTGACTGTGTCCAATGCCCTCGACCCGGCCCTCACCACCTACAAGGATGTGGGCGACGTCGGATCGGACACCGATCCGTGGGGCAACGCGAGCACCCAGAACTACTACCAATACCAGCTCTGGGCCGTCGATGTCTGCGACCCGGGCAATGCGGGCGCCGCCGCGCAGGCGGAGACCTACATCCCGCCGACCAACACCACCACGACTCTGGAAACGGTGACGACCACGTCCAGCACCACGACGTCCACGTCCAGCACCACGACCACCACCCATCTGGTCTCGGTCTCGGTCCGAAACAACACGGGCACCAGCTACACGGTCAAGTTCGTGGGAGCGCACGCTACGTACTCGTTCACCGCCAAGAAGAACAAGACCACCAACCAGAACGTCATCTCCGGCGACTGGTACCAGGTGACGGTGACCGGTGCGAGCACCACCGGTTCCTTCATGGCCGGCTCTACGCCCAACCCCGTGTTCACGATCAACTGATGGCGGGCGGCATGGGACCCTCAAACCTCAAAGACCGCCTCGATGCCGGCAGCCGGCTGGCGAGGGGCCAAGCCGGCCTAACCCTCATGGAACTCATGGTGGTGATGATCATACTGCTGGTGGTCCTCGGGGGCATCTACAGCATATGGTTCGGCCTGCAACGGACCTATACGTTCGCCGAGGATGACTTCGCAGCTCAGGCCCAGGCACGGACCGCAATGAGCGAGATGGTCGAGTTCATCCGCACCTCCCGCGCGCCCGACCCCGCGCCGACCGAGGCCCTGAACGTCGTCATATATTCTGCTGACAGCAACAGCCTCATCTTCTGGACCGATGCCGATCGTGACTCCGGTCACGATCTCGAACTCTGCCGATTCCGGGTCGACACCGCCAACCAGACGCTTTACCGGGACACGAGCGACTCCGGGGATCCCTCATTCGCCAGCGGCGACCACGTTCGCCTGGTCAGCAACTGTGTCACCAACGGCTCCACGAAACCCTCCCTCTTCACCTACATAGGCACGGACGGACAGCCCATGTCCACCCCGATCGCCGACCCGAGCCTGATCCGCGAAGTGCAGATACGCCTATTCATCGACATCTTCGAGAACAACCGCCCGATCGCGCACGAGCTCATTTCGACCGTCCAACCCCGCAACTTGCGCCAATACTAAGGCGTCCCGAGGAGACATCGGATATGAAGACGTCACAGCAAGTCCTCCCGAAGGCGCCGAGGCACGTGCGCCGTCCCACCAGATTGGGTCATGAAGACGGCATCGCTATGGTCGTCGCCGTGGTCTTCGTGATGATCTTCATGATTCTGGGCGTCGCTCTATACTGGCTCATCCACTCTCAGAGCCAGTCCGCCGAGACCGAGCGGATCGACGTCAAGTCATTCAATGTCTCCGAAGCCGGAGTCGACGCGGGCATGCTGACGCTGCGCCTCAACTGGCCCCGGCGCTCCACTGACGACGCCACCGCGGCCGTCACCGAGGAAGCCCTCAAGACCGCTCTGCAGACGGCCAACCCGGGCCTGTACGACCCGGCTCGCTCCCAGGCCGCCGACTTCCTCCATGTCTACATTTACGACAACGTGAACAGCGCCACCGGCGAGACAACCACAGTGGCCGATCCCAGTGCCCCGAAGTGGGACTCCAACAACGACGGAGCCATGTTTGTCGACGCCACGGCCAACGTGGGCGACGACCGCCACCGCATCCTGATACTCGCTGAGAAGCAGCAATGGCAGCTCTCCTTCCCGGCCACTCTCGCCCTGTGGTCCGGCGTGGTGGACAGCAACGGCCAGGGCTTCCAGGTGTCGATCGAGAAAGGGCACCCCTCCCATCTACTACGACGTCCACGAAGCCCTGCACAAAGGGGTCGATCCGCAACCGCCTCAGAATGTCCTCGCCGCCACACCCACTCGACTGGGAGAGCGTTGTGAGCACCCAGACTCAGATGGCGCTCAAGAAGATCGCCGAGGACGAGCACTGCTATTTCGCCCCCGAACTACTCCCCATGACCGTGAACGGCTCGACCTACAGCACCGTCGAAGCGGCGGCCACCGCGTTCTTGACCTCTGGCAAAGCCAACGGCAAGGTGGTGTACATCAAGAGCACCGCCGCCGTCGAGATCGCCGGCAGCAACCAAGTGGGTACCGAAGAAGAGCCTGTGGTAGTGGTCTTCGACACTCCTGACGGCAGCGTGAACGCGTGGGACTTCAAAGGGACCGGCGACTTCTACGGGATCATGGTCACCGTAGGTGACAACGAGCTGAGGGGCACGTCGGCCATGCACGGCGCTGTTTACTGCAAGGGCACCATCACCAACAAGGGTAATGGTAGTTGCGGCGAGATCCTCTACAACCAGGATGTCATCAACAACATCAACGGCCAGTACGTCATCGACGTCAACATTGTGCCGAACACCTGGGAGGAGTACACGGTTCCCAAGGGCTCCTGATTGGACTAAAGAAGTACGTCAGTCGCGCCGATACCTGAACTGGAAACACATAGCAGGAGGCATTCTGGGCTTGAAGTCCCTCACGCTTTGGCAACTGGTCAGGCCACAAGCAGGCGACGAGACTCGCACTGACTCATCCGAACACGGCTTCAGCCTCGTGGAGGTCCTAGTCGCCGGCTTGGTGCTGGTTATCGGCCTGGTCTTCATAGCGCACTTCTTCACCGCGACGGCCTTGCGGGTCCTGGCCTCCGACACTCGCTCCCTGATGGCTCAAATAGCGACCGAGGAGATCGAAACGATCCGCGGCCTGCAGTACCAGGACGTCGGCACTGTGGGCGGCAACCCGGCCGGTCAGTTGGAGGCTGTCGAGACCGTCACCCGCGACGGACGCACGTTCGAGATCCAACGCGAGATCACCTTCTTCACGGACGACAGCTACGAGGGTCCCTTCCCGGGCAACTATCGCCGAGTGACCGTGAGCGTCGCCCCTCAACACCAGCGGCATGGATCCGGTCGTCATGAGCACCAACGTCGCGGGCGGCGCCAAAGGGGGCACGCTCGACATCACGGTCACAGACCTTAGTGGTGAGCCCATCGAGGGGGCCCACCTCGTCGTATGGGACGACCTTCTTAACCCCAACGTGCTCTACAACGACTCCTCCATCCGCACCGACGACTCGGGCCACCTGCAGCTCCCCGGTCTGCCGGAGGACGACGAGGCCGGTTACTTCGTGAGCGCCACCTATGGCGACTACAACCCCGCGGCCCTTCAGAACGGCCTGGTGCTGGAGACTGGTGTGACCACTGTGGTCCAACTCATCATGGACCGGCTCGCCACCATGAACATCCACCTCACCGACCAGTTCGGCGCGCCGCTCGCCAACGTCCCTCTCCGGATCACCGGCTACATGTCCGTGAGCCCCTGGGACTACGACGAGACCCGCACCACCGACTCCAACGGTGACATCACGCTTGAGGACATCCGCTACTCGACCTCCATCCAGCCCTACTTCATCGAGCTCGTCACCCCCCACAACCCTCCCCTGCAGCTTCCCGGCGGCGTGAGCACGCCTACGGTCGATGCGGACTTCCTTCCGCTGCCGGACGGAAAGATCCCCGTGATCCTCGATCCGGGCCAGACCCAGACGGTCAACCTGGTCGTCTCCACCGGCCCAGCGGTGACTTCGATAAGCCCCAACAATGGCACCCTCTTCGGTGGCACCACGGTCGTCATCAACGGTTCAAACTTCAGCGGCGCTACAGCGGTCAAATTCGGTGACACCGATGCATCAAGCTTCGTCGTGAACTCCGCAACCCGTATCACAGCCGTATCCCCGGCCGGCTGGGGCACCGTGGACGTCACCGTCACCACCCCCTCCGGAACCTCCGCCGCTGTGGCCGCGGACCAGTACTCGTACTACGTCTACGAGCCCACTGTCGGCACCCGCAGCCCGACGAGTGGCTGGAAGGGAGGCGGCACCACCGTCATCATCACCGGTACCAACTTCGTCGATGTGACCTCCGTGATGTTTGGCACCAAGAACGCCGCGAGCTTCGTCGTCGAGTCCACCACCCGCATCCGGGCGGTCTCCCCAGCCTACGGCTCGACGGCCACGGTTCACATCACCGTCACGAACTCCGCCGGCACCTCAGATACTTGGACCGGTGACCGCTTCACGTTCAACAACCGACAGTAGGGCCGTGATGAGACGCAACATACTAGTCCGCAATCTCAAGAAAGCGCTCCGCGGCGCCAGAGGGTTCACTCTCATCGAACTCCTGATGGTCTGCCTGACCGCCGGGCTCCTGGGGATGGCGATACTCGGGGTCTACGAGAGCCTGGTCAGATCGTGGGCCGACACCAGCCACCGCATCGTCAACCAGGACGACGCGCGCTACGCTATCAATGAGATCTCCCGCTATCTGCGTATGGCGGAGTCCTCCGCCTCGAACCTCTCATCGCAATCCGATGCGATCGCCCTCGCCGAGGCTGACGAACTCGTGTTCTTCGCCGACATCAACGGTGACGGCCTCTCCGACAAGTGCCGCTACTACCTCGACGGCACGACTCTGAGATTGGCCACGCTCGCCCCGGACACTTCCGAGGCGCCTCCCATCTACGCCACGGAGTACACCAACGACGGCATCGTCATCATGCAGGGCATCCAGAGTGCAGCCCTGTTCACGTACTACCAGATGAACCCGGCATACATCACCAATCCCATACCCGCGAACGACACCCTCGTCGAGATCACGAACCCCACGACGGCGGCGGAGTTGAGAAGCATCATCGCCATCGACATCGCCCTCAGGGTGAATGAGACTCCGGGAGTACCAAAGGCCAACGTCGCCCTGGACACCCGAGTGCAGATCCGCCAGCGATACAACGGAGGTCTCAGTGGAGCCTAGATCCCGCACGCGTTATCACTTGGGCGGCCGTCTGCCCAGCCTGGTCGCGGAACGAGGGCGGGTATGTGCTGATCCTCGCGATGCTCGTGCTGGTGGCCCTGGGCATCTCCTCGGCCGCCCTGCTCACATCCGCTCTTGCCAACCAGCAGCATGTATCTCGCGATCGCACCTACACTCAATCGCTGACTGTGGCCGAGGCCGGCCTGAACCAGTATCTGTGGATGGTGGCGAGTGGGGAGAGTTCCAGGAGCAACGGCTTCGCCATCGCCGGCAACACAGGGCCCGATCCCCTCTTCAAGGAGTTCGACCTGACAAACGTCTTCGACTCTTCCGTCCACGGTAGGTACGCCATACAGGTGACTCCTCCCAGCGCCAACAACCCTAACGTGAGCGTGACTGTCACGGGACAGGCCACAGGTCCGGAGGACACCCCCAGAACGGTCACCGCCTCGCTGGGCAGGCCCTCGTTCAGCCAGTACCTGCTGCTCACCAACGACGAGGTGTGGATCGGCGGACCGCTCGATCGCGTCTGGCACGGCAAGACTTTCTCGAACACGGGCATCTGCACGGACACGGCCAACCTCACCGAGACTATGTCGTGTTCCCGGGCGACGTACACAAGCGGCATCTTGGGCGGCACTCATAACGGCGTGTGGTCGGGCCACCTGACCACCGTGCCGGCCAATCACTACTCCCGGCAGTTCTGGCAGTTCCCCGTACCCGCGATCAGTTTCGCGACTGTGACCTCGGACTTCGTCAACCTGAACAGCCTCGCGGTGGGTAACGGCGTGAACATCCCCTACTCTACGAGCACCGCTCACGATTCCAGGCAGGGCTGGTACATCAAGCTCCTGCCCAACGAGCAGTACCAAATCAGGCGCGTGACGGCTGAGAGCGAGACCACCAGCGGCAGCGGCGGAAGCCTCACGTCCGTGGTCCCCACCTCCCCGGTGCCGAGCACAGTGCTCGACTACCCCACCAACGGCGTCATCTACGTCAACGACAACGTCTGGGTGGAAGGCACCGACCTCGACGGGCGGATCACCATCGCCAGCTCCGGGCAGCTGAACCCATCGGGCAAGAACTCGGCCACTTCCATCCACGTAGTGGGCAATCTCACCTACTCGGCGAAGGACGGCACCGTCACGGTGGGGCTCATCGCGCAGAACAACGTGGAGATCCCCAGGTACGCGCCCCTGGGAGCGGGCGGTACCGTCTCCACGCAGGACATGGAGATCGACGCCGCGCTCATCGCTCAGCAGGGGAAAGAATCGTGCAACGCTGCGGACGAGAGCAACGACAACTACGGCCCGATCCGCGACATGCTGACCATCTACGGCTCGGTCAGCACGTACCATACGCCCTACCGCAGCACCGTCAACTACAGCGGCACGACTCTCGGCGGATTCACGAACGGCAGCAATTCGTACGATGACTGGCTCATGCACGACCCGCCGCCGTACTTCCCCACCGTAGGTAGCTACCAGATCTTGAACTGGCAGGAACTGCCGAACACGATGTCGGTTCTGGATTAGTCTCAGCAGCCGGGCAGGCGCGGGTGGACAGGGGCAGCGCGCCCTCAGCCTTAGCGCCCGCTGCTGCCGAAGCCGCCCTCGCCCCTGCTGGTCTCGCCGAGTTCGTCCACGACCACGAAGTCGGGCTCCTCGACGCGCTGGATGACCAGCTGGGCGATCCGCTCCCCCACGGCCACGATGAAGGTCCTCGGCGCCCGAGTTGTAGAGCGACACCCGGAGCTCGCCCCGGTAGCCGGCGTCGATGAGGCCCGGCGAGTTGGTGAGCATGATGCCGTGCTTGAAGGCCAATCCCGAGCGCGGCTGCACGAACCCCCCGTATCCCCTCGGGATGGCCAGAGCGATGCCGGTGGCCACGGCCCGCCGCTCGCCGGCCGGGATGACCACCTCCTCCACGGAGAAGAGGTCCGAGCCGGCGTCGCCGGGATGCGCTCTGCGGGGTATCTGGGCCTGCGGGTGCAGCAGGCGGACCTGGAGTTCCACGCTAGAGCTTCAGCGACTTCTCGATGCGCTCCACGGCCTCGGCGAGACGGTCGTCGGGAGTGGTGAGCGACAGGCGCACAAAGCCCTCCCCGGCCGGACCGTAGCCTCTGCCCGGGGTGATGACGACGGCTGCCTGCTCGAGGACGTGCTCGCAGAAGCTACCCGAGGTGTAGCCCTCCGGCACCGGGATCCACATGTAGATGGTGCCCTTGATACGCGGCACCTTCATGCCCACGGAGGTCAGAGCCTCCGCCGAGAAGGTCGCGGCGGCGCTTGTAGACGTCGCACATCTCGTGGACGAAGTCCCAGGGGCTGTCGAGGATGAAGGCCGACGTCTTCTGCAGAGCGTCGAACATCCCGGAGTCCATGTTGGTCTTGAGCCGCCACAGATGCTCGAGGATCTGTGGTTGCCGACGGCGAACCCGGTACGCCAGCCCGTCATGTTGAAGGGCTTGGAGAAGCTGAAGAACTCGACGCCCACGTCCTTGGCGCCCGGGGTGGCCAGGAAGCTCGGAGCCACGTACCCGTCGTACGTGAGTTCCGAATAGGCGTTGTCGTGGATGACCGCGATGTCGTACTTCTTGGCGAACGCCACCACCCGGGCGAAGAAGTCGTCCTCGACCACGGCGCCGGTGGGGTTGTTGGGATAGCCGATGAAGAGGACCTTGGCCCGCCGGGCGTCCTCCTCGCTCACAGCGTCCAGGTCGGGAAGGAAGCCGTTGTCCGGTTTGAGTGGCAGATAGCGCACCTCGGAGCCCGCCAGGATGGAGCCGCCCGCGTAGACCGGGTAGCCCGGGTCGGGGACCAGGGCCAGGTCGCCCGGATCGAGGATGGCGAGGCAGATGTGCGCCAGACCTTCCTTCGCCCCGAGAAGGGCCATGAACTCCCGCTTGGGGTCGATGTCCACGCCGAAGCGGCGCTTGTAGAACGACGCGGCTGCCGCGGCGAAGTCGGGATGGCCCCAGTTGCTCGGGTAGCGGTCGTTGGCCGGATCGGCCACCTGGCGCCGCATCTCGTCCACGATGTACTGCGGGGTGGGCAGATCGGGGTCGCCGATGCCCAGGCTGATGACATCGATGCCGGCCGCGCGCTTCTCCGCGATCTTGCGCTCCGCCTCCGCGAAGAGATAGGGCGCCAGGTTGTCCATCCTCTGGGAGAATCGCACGTCCGCCTCCTTAGCTCTCTGACCGTCAGTGAATGGCAGGCGCCGGCCAGCCCAGCCGGCGCAGCAGTTCGTCGCTCAACTCGCACGAGCATATCTCTTCGGCCGGACCGGTCTTGAAGACCCTCCAGCCGTCGTTCGCATCGTCCTCCGCGCCCACTTCGATGACCAGGTCGCCGCCCAAGCAGGCGGACGGTCACCGGGCTGCTCGCCAGCCCCAGCCGCACCGCCGCGGCGCCCACCGCGGTCGCCCCGGTCCCGCAGGCCTGGGTCTCCCCCACACCCCGCTCCCATACCCGCATCCGCACCGAGCCGTCGGCCTCAGGCCTGATGAACTCGACGTTCACGCGGTTGGGGAACAGCGGATGCCGTTCGATGGCGGCGCCTATGGTGGCCAGGTCGACTTCCGCCGGGTCGTCCACCACGATGATGCAGTGAGGGTTGCCCACGTCCACGAACGTATAGCGGAAGGTCGCCCCCGGCCGCCTCCAGCACCGCGTCCACCACGCCCTCGCCCGGCGCGGCGCCTGCCGCCGCCAGATCGATATTGCGGCTCGCGAAGCGGGCCCGGCCCATGTCCACCCGGACCATGCCGCCGCCGAGCAGGCGCGGCGTGATGGGCCCGGCAAGGGTCTCGACCGTGAACTCGGAGCCCTGCCCCACCGCGCCCGTGGCTTCCATGTACCGGGCGAAGATGCGGATGCCGTTGCCGCACATCTCCGATTCGCTGCCGTCGGGGTTGAAGATCCGCATGCGGGTGACGGCGCCGGGAACAGCGCCGCTGGGCGCCGAGCGCAGCAGGATGCCGTCGGAGCCCACTCCGCGGTGACGGTCGCACAAGAGGGTGATGGTATCGGTGGTGAGGGGGGCGGGGAGAGCGGACTCCTCCACGACCAGGTAGTCGTTGCCCAATCCGTGCCACTTGGCCAGCTTCATCGTTGTCGAGGCTCCTCGGCAGTACGTTTGGCATTCGCCAGGTCCAGGATCTCGCGGGCGATGTCTTCCGGGTCCCGGTCTTGGACGTCAATCATAACAGCGTCCCTTACCTTCCGCAGCCAAGTGAGTTGCCGCCGGGCGTACCTACGGGTGGCCGCGGCCATCTGCACCGCGGCCTCCTCGCGGGAGATCTCTCCCAGCAGATACCGGCTGATCTCCCCGTAGCCGATGGCGCTCCGTGATGCCCGGCCCTCCCGGCGCCGTGGCCTCCAGCCCGTGCTCTTCCCGGAAGCTGAGGACCTCCTCGATGGCGCCCTCCCGGAGCATGCGGCCCGCTCGGGCGTCGATGCGGGGATAGAGGACGCCGCGGTCCAGCGTGAGTCCCACGACAAGCGTGGGACGGTCGTAGGGCGGATCCCACAGGTCGTCACGGCCCGACCACCCGCCTCCGCCCACCAGCACCGCCTCCAGCGCCCGCACCACCCGCCGTGCGTTGCGCGGGTCGACGGCTGCCGCGGCTGCGGGGTCCAGGCGTGGATAGCTCGTTGTGGAGCGCGCCGGCGCCCTCGGCGGCTGCGCGCTCCTCCAGGCGGGCCCGCACCGCGGGGTCGCCCGGAGCCACGGCCAGCGGCGCCACGGCCGCCCGCAGGTACAGGCCCGTGCCGCCGGCCAGAAGGGCCGACCCCGAGCGAGCCACGTCCTCAGCGATAAGAGGCCGGGCCCTCTCCGCGTACTCCGCCGCGGAGAACAGCTCCATCGGGTCGACGACGCCCACAAGGGCGTGCTCCACCCCGCGCATCTCCTCAGGCGTGGGCTGATTGGTGAGGACGGGAAATCCCCGGTATACCTGCATCGAATCGCAGGAGATCACGCGGACGCCCAGACGCCTCGCCAGCGCCGCCGCGACGGCCGTCTTTCCGACGGCCGTCGGGCCGAGCAGGCCGATGAGCACTCCCTGGCCGCCGGCCTCGTTGCTCGTCGCGCTACTCACCGCGCTTCGCGCCCGCGGAAGCTCGTGGAGGTCGCCTCCAGCAACTCCACCCGCACCAGGTCGCCCGGCACCGCCGCCGACGGGAAGTTCACCGGCTTGTGGCCCCGGGTCCGGCCCATGACCTCTCCGGCCGCATGGCGGCTCACGCGCTCCACCAGCACCTCCACCGTCTGCCCGAGCATGGCCTGGTTGCGCTCGCGGCCAAGACGCTGCACCACGTCCACCAGACGGGCCATGCGCTCCTCCCCCATGCCCGCGGGCAGCCTGCCCGGCAGGGCCGCCGCCGCCGTACCGCGGCGCGGCGAGTAGATGAAGGTGAAGGCCGAGTCGAAGCGCGCACTCCTCCACCAGCGAAAGCGTCTCCTGGAACTCCTCTTCGGTCTCGCCGGGGAAGCCCACGATGAGGTCGGTGGTGAGCGCCAGATCGGGCACGGCCCGGCGAAGCCGGCCGACCAGGTCGAGGTAGGCCGCGCGGTCGTAGCGGCGGTTCATCGCGGCCAGGATGCGGTCGCTGCCCGACTGCACCGGCAGATGCACGTGCTCACAGACCTGGTTGGGCGCACCTATCACGTCGATGAGGGCCTCGGACATGTCCTTGGGGTGGGACGTCATGAAGCGGACGCGCTCGATGCCCGCTACGCCACAAGCGGCCTGCGAGCAGATCCGCGAAACTCTCGGCGCCGGGGAAGCCGGGTTCCTTGCCGTACGCGTTGACGTTCTGCCCCAGCAGGGTGATCTCGCGCACACCCGAGGCGGCCAACTCCGCTACTTCGGCCAGGATATCCGCGGCCGGCCGGGACGCTTCCGGTCCCCGCACGTGCGGCACGATGCAGTAGGTGCAGAAGTTGCTGCAACCGGCGACGATCTGGACCCAGGCACAGGGTCCATCCACCCGCACGCGGGGCAGTTCGGCGCTCCACCGGGTGGTGGTGTCGGCATAGGCCCCCACCACACCGCCCTTGGCGATCCGCTGCTCCAGCAGCCCGGGAAGCTCGTGCAGGCTCTGCGGCCCCACCAGCACGTCCACCACGGGGAAGTCATGCGAAGAACTCATCCTGACGGCTCTGAGCGAGGCAACCCGCCACCACCACGAGGCGGGATGGACGTTCCTTCTTCAGCCGGGCGGCGTAGCTCAGGTGCCCGGCAAGGCGCGTGTCGGCCTTCTCCCTGATGGAACACGTGTTGTAGACCAGCAGATCAGCGTCCTCCGGATCGCCGGCGCGGCGCCATGCCCATCTCCTCGAGAAGGCCCGCGATGCGTTCAGAGTCGTGCTCGTTCATCTGGCACCCGAACGAGCGCAAGAAGTAGCTCTGAGGACGCACGGCTTGCGCCATCCTGCTCACCGCAGGACCACCCCGGGACTACTTGGCGTAGTCGACGGCGCGGCTCTCGCGGATCACGGTCACGCGGATGGTGCCCGGGTAGTCGAGTTCCTGCTCGATCTCCTTGGCGATCTCGCGGCAGAGCAGTCCGGCGGCCTGGTCGTCGATCTCGTCGGGCTTCACCAGCACGCGGATCTCCCGACCCGCCTGGATGGCGTAGCTCTTCTCGACGCCCGGCTTGCTTTCAGCGATGCGCTCGAGGTTCTCCAGGCGCTTGATGTAGGTCTCGAGGGTCTCCCGGCGCGCGCCCGGACGGGCGCCGCTGACCGCGTCGCCGGCGGCCACGAGCACGGCTTCCACCGTGTGGGCCTCCACCTCGGCATGATGGCTCTCGATGACGTGCACCACGGCCTCGGACTCTCCGTAGCGACGCGCGAGGTTGGCGCCGATGGCGGCGTGCGAACCTTCGACCTCGTGGTCCACGGCTTTGCCCAGGTCGTGCAGCAGACCGGCGCGTTTGGCCAGTTTGGCGTTGACGCCGAGTTCAGCGGCCATCATACCGGCGACGTGCGCGACTTCCTGAGAGTGCATGAGCACGTTCTGCCCGTAGCTGGTGCGGAACTTGAGGCGGCCCAGAAGGCGGATGAGTTCCGGGGCGACCCCGTGGACGTTCGCGTCGAGCACAGCCTGCTCACCCGCGTCCAGGATCTCCTTGTCGACCTCGTCGCGGGCCTTGGTGTACATCTCCTCGATCTTGGCCGGGTGGATGCGCCCGTCGGCCACCAGCTTGGACAGCGTCAGGCGGGCGATCTCGCGGCGGACCGTGTCGAAGCCGGACAGAACGACAGCCTCGGGCGTGTCGTCGATGATGAAGTCGATGCCGGTGAGGTTCTCGAGGGTGCGGATGTTCCGGCCCTCGCGGCCGATGATGCGGCCCTTCATGTCGTCCGACGGCAGCTGCACGACCGACACGGTCGTGTCGGCCACATGGCTGGCAGCGGTGCGCTGGATGCAGGTGGACAGGATGTCCCGGGCCCTGCGATCGCCCTCGTGTCTGGCTTCCTCCTCGATGGCCCGGACCATCTTGGCCATGTCGTGCCGGACCTCGTCTTCGGTGCGCTTCAGGATGATCTCGGAGGCCTGCTCCCTGGTCATACCGGAGATCTGCTCCAACTGCTTCTGCTGTTCCGCCCGCGCCGTCTCGGCCTCTTCGAGGACCTTGCGGTAGTGGGCCTCACGGTCGGAGACCGACTGCTCGCGGCGCGCGACATCCTTCTGCATCTCGTCGAGGCCCTCTTCGCGGCTCAGGAGCCGGTTCTCCAGCTGGACCAGTTCCTGCCGGCGCTCCTTCGACCTCAGCCTCAGCCTGAGTGCGAAGCTGGTGCATCTCATCCTTGAGCTCGACTCGAGCTTCACGCTGGGTCGACTCAGCTTCCCGCTTGGCATCCGCTACGATGCTCTCCGCAGCCTTCTCGGCAGAGTGGATCTTCGCTTCTCCCACATACTTGCGGGCCAAGAAGCCCCCGACCACACCAATGATCGCTACGACTAGGACAACAGCGATCCAAATACCGGTCATCATCTTGACATCACCATTCCAGTCCACACGCGGCGTCGCGGTTTGCTAAGTCATGCGTGCGAAGACCGATCGCGGGCATCAAAAAAGCCGAACACGCGTCCGGCCGACAAACTCTACACCAATGACCTCGCCCTACAGAGAGGGACAGCCCCTACCGGCGGTCCTGCGGCTTCATCAGCAGCCCCCGCACGGTTATGTTCCCCGCTATCTAAGTCTTCGGCCCCGGCGTCTTCGCCGGATTCGCCGACTTACAGAGCAATCTATAGCCAAAAGGCAAGGTCGCGCGTCATCGCTGTCGACCGATCATCACACAAGCGTGAAGTTTACGTTGGGCGAAGGTAAAGTGTCAAGGAATGCTGGGAAATCCTGTCTCTTCGGACGCCTCCGAGCGCAGCATTCTGACCATGCGGTTAATGGTCTCCCAGTCGTACCCCCGTCGGGCGAGGAATCCGGCCAGCCTCCGCTCGGCCGCCGCCGGATCAGCCGCGAACTGCCCGCCGAAGCGCTTGCGGCAGGTCTGCTCGAGGGCGCTCCCGCCCTCCCGGACTCCATCCTCGGCCTCTTCCCCGGCCTCCGCTTCGGCCGACGCGGCCAACGTCTCCTCCACGATAGACCGCTCCACACCCTTGGCGGCGAGTTCAGCCTTCACTCGACGGGGCCCCCATCCGCTCCGCTGCTTCTCCGCGGCAGTACACCCTCGCGAACCGGCGGTCGTCGAGATACCCCAATCCGGCCAGCCACTCGACGGTCGCAGCCGCCACCTCAGCCTCGAAGCCCGCCTGGCGAAGACGCGTCTCGATCTCCCTGCGGGATCGGTCCCGCAGGCGCGAGGAGACGCAGCGCCCGCTCGCGGGCGCGGTACGGCGCGTCCTGCTCGATGAGTTCCTGTTGCGTCTCCGCGGTGAGATGGACGCCGGCGCGCAGCCCGGCGCGGTCCGCCACCACGGCGGAGAGGTCGAAGACCCGGCGCCCGTCGATGTGAACGGCGACGCGTTCGTCCTGGCCGCGCCTGGCAACGAGCGCCGTGACCTCGCCGTCGGACAACGCCGGCGGCCCTGTAGCCCTTCGGCCCGGCATGCTCGTGGCCCGCTACTCGGCCGCGCTCCCCGCCTCGGCTTCAGCCGCCGGCGCGGCGGCAGCACCTTCGGCCTGGGCAGCGAGCACCGGAGTGACCGCGGCGATGACCTCGGCCCGCAGCTTCGCCATGAGTTCCGGGTTGTCGCGCAGCAGTTGCCGCACGTTCTCCCGGCCTTGGCCCAGCCGCTGGTCGCCATAGGAGAACCAGGCGCCGCTCTTCTGGACGATCTTGTTCGTGACCGCCAAGTCGAGCACGTCGCCCTCGCTGGAGATGCCCACGCCGTACATGATGTCGAACTCCGCCTCTTTGAACGGCGGGGCGACCTTGTTCTTGACCACCCGGACGCGCACCCGGTTGCCGACTGCCTCGGTGCCCTCTTTGAGAGTCTCGATGCGGCGGATGTCCAGCCGCACCGACGCGTAGAACTTGAGCGCCCGGCCCCCCGGCGTGACTTCCGGGTTGCCGAACATGACGCCGACCTTCTCGCGCAACTGGTTGATGAAGACGGCAGTGGTCTGCGTCTTGCTGATGGTGCCCGTCAGCTTGCGGAGAGCCTGGCTCATGAGACGGGCCTGCAGGCCCACGTGCGAGTCGCCCATCTCCCCTTCGATCTCGGCCCGGGGCGTCAGAGCGGCCACCGAGTCGATGACGACGATGTCCAGGGCGCCACTGCGGATGAGCAACTCGGTGATCTCCAGGGCCTGCTCGCCGTTGTCGGGCTGCGAGACGAGCAGTTCGTCGATGTTGACGCCGATCTTGCGCGAATACGCGGAGTCCATAGCGTGCTCGGCGTCGATGAACGCCGCCTTGCCCCCTGCCTTCTGCGCCTCGGCGATCATGTGGAGCGCCAGCGTGGTCTTACCGCTCGACTCGGGGCCGAACACCTCGACCACCCGGCCGCGCGGGATGCCGCCCACTCCCAGAGCCAGGTCGAGCCCCAGCGAGCCGGTGGAGATGGCGGGCACCTTGACTGTCGACATCGTCGCCCAAGCGCATGATGGAACCCTTGCCATACTGGCGCTCGATCTGTAGAACGGCCATCTCCAAGGCCTTGTCTTTCTCCACCTGATCCTCCTCTTACCCTTCAACGCCGCCGGGGCCGAACGCCCTCCGGCTGACTACTGTGTACACTGCTCCCTCGCGCCTCAACTCACTCCTGTAGAGGCAGACCGACTGTACCGCAAACGCCGCGCGCTCGCTCTCATACCTTGGTCGTACTACGCCTGGACTCTTGAGCCTGGCGATGGTGAGATGCGGCCTGAACGGCCTCTTCTCCCGCTGCATGACCCCTCCGGCCTCCAGGCCCCCCATGACCGTCTCGAAAAAGGGCCTGGAACACTCCGCTCCGTCAGCCGAGCTCGAGGGTCACCACCCGGGTCCGCGTCGGACCGACGGCAGCATGAGGAATCGCTCCAGGACAGCGCCGCCCCCCATGTCGTCCGGGACCCCTTCGATCACCTTCCGCGCGATATCGGCTTGGGCCTCCCCCACCTCCCCGATGAAGGCCAGAGTCACATGCCACTGCTCGGGCCCCAACAGCCGGAGACCAGGGACCGAAGGAAGGGCCCGTTGCGCCGCCAGGACCACCTCGCGCAAACCGGCTGGCAGAGGGACGGCCACGAAAAGTCTCCACTTCCCGTCTCCGCCCTGCTGCTCCACGCTGCTACTCCTTGCTTCCCCCAGCCTCGCCAGGGTTCTTGAGGGGCTCCACCTCGCGCTGATGCTCCTGGATCCGCTGCCGGGCATGGACGAAATAGTCCACGCCGCTCACCACCGTCAGCAGCAACATGAGCCACACCAGGTATGTACTGATGAGCGGTCCAGCAGGCTCCCAATGTGGAGTGATCCACCGAGCCTCGATGATCAGCACGGCTATCGCAAGCATCTGGCTGGCCGTCTTGGCCTTCCCCCATCTGCTCGCCGCGATGACCGTACCCTGCACCGCCGCCACCATGCGCAGGCCTGTGACTGCGAACTCGCGCGCTATCACTACCATAGCAACCGCGGCGGACACCTTATCGATCTGAACCAGCGAGATGAGCGCCGCGGCCACCAGAAGCTTGTCGGCCAGCGGGTCGAGGAACGCGCCCAGCGCCGTGGTCTGCCTGAAGCGCCGGGCCAGGTAGCCATCGAGGGAATCGCTGGCGGCCGCCAGGACGAACACCGCCAACGCGAAGAGATCCCCGTATTTGACGTCCACGAGAAGGAACGTCATGAGGACAGGGACCAGCACCACCCGGAAGAACGTGATGGCGTTCGGGAGGTTCCAGGTCATTCCTCGTCGCTCCCAGCCTCGGCACAAGTGCCGACGAAGTCGTATCCCACGGCTGCGTCGATGGTCACCCTGATCACGTCTCCCACTTTCACCCCGTCCGGCAAACGCCCCTCGACGTGCACCACACCGTCCACCTCGGGCGCCTGCCCCCTCGTCCGTCCCACAGCCTCAGGACCCACCTCATCATCTTCGCACCCCAGTGCGTCGATCATGACATCCACCGTGGTCCCCACCTGCCGCCCGTGGACCATCTCCGCGACCTCGGCCAGCACCCGGTTCAGCCGGTTGAACCGCTCGCGCGCGACCCGCCGGGGCACCGCCGGCCTGAGCTTGGCAGCCGGCGTCCCTTCCTCTGGACTGTATATGAACGCTCCGGCGTAATCAAACTCCGCTTCGCGGACGAAGTCGAGCAGATGCTGGAAATGGTCCTCGGTCTCGCCGGGGAAGCCGACGATGAAGGCCGAGCGCACCGCCACGCCGGGGATGACGCGACGGGCTTTCTCCAGCAGTTCCAAGTAGGAATCGCCATCTCCAGCGCGGCCCATGCGCCGCAGGACGTCTGGATGTGAATGCTGCAACGGCAGATCTAGATACGGCGCAGAGTTTGCCGCCCTTCCCCATGTACTCGAAGGAAGCCGTCGCTCACATGCTCCGGCTGCAGATACATCACGCGCAGCCAGGAAAGCCTGGGGTCCGCGGCCAGCGTCTCGGCCAGTCCGGCAAGATCCAAACCGCCACTCTCCCAGCGGGCCGTGTCCTGCCCGACGAGGACCAGCTCCTTGGCGCCGGCGGTGAGGCAGGCATCGGCCTCCACCAGGATCTCGGCCGGCGAGGCCGCGTGATACGCCCCCTTGATCCCGGGGATGGCGCAGAACGTGCAGAGTTCGTCGCAGCCGTCGGATATCTTCACGTAGGCGTACGACTCCCGCGACGCGGTGACTTCGCCGGCGGCCGAGTCGTAGCCGCCATCCTCAGCGAGCGCGCTTACCAGCGCCTCCTGATCGGACCCGCCAACCAGGCCGAACCATCCGGCCACCTCCGGGATGCCCTGCTCCAGCTCCTCCCGGTACCGCTCCACCAGGCACCCCATGACCACGACCTTCTTGTCGGGATAGGAGGTGGTGGCGTCGAGGATGGCCGCTATCGACTCTTCCTTGGCCTCGCGGATGAAACCGCAGGTGTTCAGGAGGATGTGAGTGGCATTTTCGGGCTCTTCCACGAAGACGGCGCCGGCCGCCCCCAGAGCCCTGGCGAGCGTCCTGCTGTCGGCTTCGTTCTTGGGGCACCCGAGAGTATGGACGTAGACACGAGATCGGCCGGAGGATCGCAGCCCCATGCTACTCGGTCGTTTCGGTCGAATCGGACTCTTCCCGTTCGACGCCCTGCTCCGTGATGACAAAGACCCCAGCCTCGCCGTTCACGGTGTGAGGCGTGCCGTTGATGGAGATCGACAGAGACTTCGGGCTCGCCCGCCCGCACCCAATACCTCTTCGCCGTGGTGAAGCTCTGCTGGCCACCGGCCAGCAATGCCCCTGCATAAAGATCTCTTCCGCTCTCGCTGTCCTCCCTGACCACGAGCCAGCAACTTCCCTCGGTGACGCTGAGGACCATGGTCACGTTCTCACCGGTGGTAGTGACGACACCGGCGGTGGTGGAGGTGGATGACGAATCCGTGGACGTGTCGGTGGAAGGATCGGTCGAGTCTTCGGTGGTCGACGTGCTGGTCCCATCCACATCGTCCGTCACAGTGGTGGTCGACGGCTCGCTGGTGGTGGACGGCAGGTTCTCCGCGCCGATGACCGCGCCGCCCTTGTCCCCGCCGGCTCCCACCCAGGCGATGACCACGATGACCACGATGGCCAGCAGCGCCGCTGCGATGTACCCGCGCTGGGTGCGCCGCACACGCTTCTTCTTGCGCTCGACGCTGGTCTTGGTGCGCCTCTGCTGCGACAACTCGGTGCGCAGGGCGCCGATGTCCTCACGGCTGCCCTCGTACGAGATCGCGGTATTCGTTCAGAAGGACCTCGGGGTCGAGCTTGAGGAAGACGGCGTAGGTGCGAAGAAAACCCTTGACCACCGTTGGGCCGGGAAGCACCTCGAAGTCGTTCTCCTCCATGGCCTCGAGGTACTTGGAGCGTATCTTGGTGATGTTCTCCACATCGGCAAGGGAGAGCGCCCGGCGGATGCGGGCCTCACGAAGGGTGTTGCCGATGTCTGGCACTGAACTCTGGATACGCCTCTCAGATCAGGCGCGCCATGTCTACTGCAAAACGGCGCGCGTCGCTTTCGGGGTCGGAACTGGTCTCGAACTCGAGGACGAATCGCCTACCGTCCACACACGACCGTTGATAGAGCGGATCGTAGTAGCCGGTGAGCAGTTCCTCGACGACGTCGGTAAATCTACCATCCGCGAAAGACCTTTCCAAGAAGGCCACCTTCTCGCGAGACAGCCTCTCAGCGATGAGACCGAGGCTGCGCAGGAAGCGTTCCCTGTCTGTCTCATCCCAACCCTCGGGCGCGTACTCCGCCATGATGCGCTCCGCCCTGGCCGCGACGGGCGCCGTCACCAGCACGGGCGAACCTGTGCGGATGGCGTCCGCCACCGTCCCGGGCACGAACAGCTTGCCGATCTTCCCGCCTTCGCATTCCAGCACCAGGTAGTCACCCTGAGGATGGCGAAGTTCGTCCCACAACAGAGAGTCGAAGTCCTTCTGCGTCCGCTCCCCCGGCTGGTTCAGCCCGCCGAGCAGCGATCCTCGGTGGAGCGCGAGTCCTTCCAGGTCGACCACCCAGGGTCGCGGACCCTCCAGCTGTGGGGCCAGGTTGCTCAGCTCGCGCATCACGGCGCTCTTGCCGGCGCCCGTGTGCCCGTAGAGCGTGAAGACCGGCATGGGCGCATGCCACGCGGCCAGACCGCTCACCACTTCCTTGCGGTAGGCTCGATACCCACCCTTCACCGTGACCACATGGACCCCGACGAGGGCCAGCAGCAGGGAGACATTGCGACTGCGCTCTCCGCCCCGCCAGCACATGACCGCCAGCCGGCGCCCTCTGGGCAGCGACCGTGCCAGCTCCGCCAGCTCCCCCAGGTAGCGGGGAAGCCCGGCGCTGACCAACTCCATGGCCACCAAACGGGCCTTGGCGGCGCCTTCCTGCCTGTAGGCGATGCCCACGGCGGCTCGCGCCTCGTCGTCCAGCAGGGGGAAGTTGAGGGACCCGGGCATGTGCCCGTCGGCGAACTCGGACGGCGCGCGGACGTCGATGACCTGGTACCCGCCCTCCATGGCTTCACGCGGCGCTGATGGAGGGTACCTGCAAGGTGGAACGTTCTACCCGGGGAGCCTCATCCCGAGACGAGCCCTCAGTCACCGTCGAAGTCGTCTCCCGCGTCGACACCGCCGCCCTCCAACCTGAGCGCGGCGAGGACGTGTTCGGCTTCGTCGGCGTCCACCAGGATCTGCCGCGGCTTGCTGCCCTCCCAGGGTCCCACCACACCGCGCCGTTCCAGCATGTCGATAAGCCGGCCGGCACGAGTGTAGCCCACTCGGAGACGGCGCTGCAGCATGGACACCGACGCGCTGCCGGTCTCCATGACCAGTTGGGCGGCTTCCGCCAAGAGGTCGTCGGAGTCCGGATCGAACTCGTCCTCAGCCGCGGCCTTCTTGAGCTCCTTGGCGTCCGGCGGACGGCGCAGAAGCTCCTCCCGGAACTCCGGCTCGGCCTGGTGCCGCCAGTGGTTCACCAGCAGGGCGATCTCGTCCTCGGTGACGTACGCCCCCTGCACCCTCTCCATGTGGCTGCTGACCCGAGGGGCTTGAAGAGCATGTCGCCGCGGCCCAGCAGGGCCTCGGCGCCGTTGACGTCGAGGATGACCCGCGAGTCGATCTGGCTCGACACCGCGAAGGCGATGCGCGACGGGATGTTGGCCTTGATCATGCCGGTGATGACATCCGCCGACGGACGCTGGGTGGCCACCACCAGGTGGATACCGACGGCACGCGACTTCTGCGCCAGACGGATGACGTACTCCTCCACCTCTTGCGGCGAGATCATCATGAGGTCGGCCAGCTCGTCGATGACCACCATGATGTACGGCACCGGGCGCTCGCCGCGGCGGGCCCTGACCTTGTTCATGTCGCCCAGGCTGCGGCAGTGCTCGAGCTCCATGAGCTCGTAGCGGTCCTCCATCTCCTTGCAGACGTTGTGAAGCACACCCGCGGCGTCCTTCATGTTCGTGACCACGGGCACCAGCAGGTGCGGGATGCGGTCGTAGTGCGAGAGCTCGACCTTCTTGGGGTCGATCATGATCATCCGCACCAGTTCCGGAGTGCTGCGCAGCAGGATGGACGAGACGATGCAGTTGACGCAGCCGCTCTTGCCCGAGCCGGTGGTGCCGGCGATGAGCAGGTGCGGCAGTTTGGCGAGGTCGGCGTACACCGGCTTGCCCGAGATGTCCTTGCCCAGCCACACGTGGAGCGGCCCGGCGCCTTTGGGGAACTCCCGGTAGATGTCGCCCAGGGTGACGAAGTCCGGGCGCTGGTTGGGGACTTCCACCCCCACCGCCGACTTGCCCGGGATGGGAGCGAGGATGCGGATCTCGGTGGTGGCCAGAGCGTACGCCAGGTCGTCCTTGAGCGAAGAGACCTTGGCCACCTTGGTGCCCGGGGCCAGTTGTAGTTCGTACCGCGTCACCCGCGGGCCGACCACCATGCCCACCACCCGGGCCTCCACGCCGAACTGCGCGAGGGCCTGCAAGCACCACGGCCGCCGTGTCGCGCTCGTTGGCGCCCCCGGTGGCGACGGGCGCGCTCTTCTTGAGCAGCAGCGGTTCGGGCAGCAGGTAGTTCGGAGTCTCCACCGGAAGCGCGATCTGCCGGGGGGCTCGCGCCAGACCGGGCAAGGGCTCCTGCTATGTCCTCGAGCGATTCACCCGTGCCGTCGACGTTGCGATCAGCCGGACGCGCCGGCGTGTCTGTCAGACCGCTCGAGCACCGCTGCGGACGCAGACCCCGCGGCTGGCGCTCGGGACGAGCGCGGCACTCCCGGCGTGAGCCCCGGCGCCGGCTCCCGCGAGAGCTGCCACCCGCAACGGCGCCGCCGGCCAGCTCGCCGGGCCCGAACAGGTCGGAGAAGGCCTCTGCCCCATCGAGCACCGCCGGCCCTGTCCTGCCGGTGACCGAGGCCGCCAGCGGGCTCCGCTCGCTCGGGCGGCCGTCGGACCAGTCCTCGAACTCCTCCCCGAAGGGGCTGCTATCGCTGCGCCGAGCCGCCGGCAATGTGGCGGCACCATCACCCACCAGATCCACAGGGCCCGAGCCGCGGCGCGCTCAGAGACGCCGTTGCCGCCCCGCCGGCGCCTTGCCATCCTGTGGAGGCGCCGCCCGGGAAGAAGTCGAACGACGGATCTTCGGCGCGTCCCGGTTCTTGACCAGGGTCATCCCCCGCTCCGCGCCATCGCGGACGGCTCCGGCGGCCCGCTTGGTGCGGTGCCCCAGCCTCCGCGCCGTCATCCCGGTCGCGAGGCTGAAGCCGGCCACCACCGCCACCCAGCCGACGATACCCACGCCGATGGTCCCCGCCAGCTTGTGGAACAGAGCGTAGAAGGCCTCGCCCAGCCCGCCGGCGCGGCCCTTGAACTCAGCACTCACGAAGTAGTCGGCTCCGTGGCCGCCGAACGGCGGCGCCCCGGCGGCCACCAGCACGAACAGGCCGAACAGGAACACCATGATGCCCAGGAACACAGTAGGAGCGGCGCAGCGTGACGCCCAGGACCGTGGTGACGGCAAGGCCCAACAGCGCGACCGGCACCACCAGAGCCAGATGGCCGAAAGCGTAGGTGAGTCCCGCGGCCACGCCTCGGCCCAGCACTCCTCCGGACCCGCCGGCGAGCAGCACGACGAACAGGAACACCGCGACGGCCAACAGCACCAGCGCGATGAGTTCTCGCCGGCGCCCGGGCACGTGCTTCTTCTCCGGGGCCCGCCGCGGCTCCGGCTGCGGGTGATTCCGAGCCTGCCTGGTCTGGGCCGTCGTGCGCGTACCTCCCGAGGTCCCACGGGACGACCGCGGCGCCCGCGAAGCGGGCGTGGCCGACCGCCCTCCGCTCTTCACCGCGGTGCGCGCCGTCTGCTGGCTGTTGGTCCGTCCTGCCATCGGCTCCCCTGCCCTACACCTCGACGATGACCGGGAGCACCATAGGCCTGCGCCCGACTTCCTTGTGCAGGAACTTCTGGAGCACGTCGTGCACCCGGTTCTTGACCAGCGTGATGTCGGAGGCCTGAGTCATCTCCGTCGCCCGTCAGGGCCTCGATGCACCCGCTGCTTGGCCTTCTCCGTGAGTTCCTCGATATCGCCCGCGTGGGCGAACCCGCGGAACACGATCTCGATGTCGCCCACGATCTGGCCGTCCTGCGCGCTGCGGGCCACCACGATGATGACCAGGCCGTCGTTGGCCAGATGCTGGCGGTCGCGCAGCACCAGGTTGTGGAGGTCGCCCATGGCGAACCCGTCGACCAGGGTCATGCCGGCCTGCACCTTGCCGGTGATGCCCGCGCCTTCGGCGTCGAGTTCGAGCACGTCGCCGTTCTCGAGCAGGAAGACGTTGTCCGAGCGGGACGCCGGTGGCCTTGCGCCAGTTCGGAGTGGAAGTGCATGTGGCGATGCTCGCCGTGCACGGGCATGAAGTACTTGGGCCGCACCAGGTTGAGCATCACTTTGAGCTCTTCCGCCGCCGCGTGGCCCGACACGTGCACTCCGGCCGACGACTCGTAGATGACGCGCGCGCCGGCTGCGAACAGGCGGTCGATGGTGCGGTACACGCTGGTCTCGTTGCCGGGGACGGCGCGCGCCGAGATCACCACGGTGTCGCCCTTCGTGATCTCCACCAGCGGATGGTCGCGTGACGCGATGCGCGCCAGCGCCGAGAGCGGCTCGCCCTGGCTGCCCGTGGACAGGATGGCCACCCGGTCGGCCGGCAGCAAGTCGATGTCGTGGGGCTTGATGAGCAGCCCCTCGGGTACCTTGAGATAGCCCAGGTTCTGGGCGATGTTGACGTTCTTGACCATGCTGCGGCCGATGACGGCCAGCGAGCGTCCGTACTTGTCGCAGGTGTCCATGACCTGCTGGATGCGATGGATGTGGCTCGCGAACGAGGCCACGATCACCCGGCCCGGCGCCAGGGCGAAGATGCCCTCCAAGGCCCGTCCCACGCCGCGCTCCGGGCTGGTGAAGCCGGGGCTGTCGGCATTGGTGCTGTCGGACATGCAGCAGCAGCACGCCCTTGCTGCCGAGTTCGGCGAACCGCTGCATGGCGGTGGGCCGGTTGTCGATGGGGGTCTGGTCCAGCTTGAAGTCCCCGGTGTGGACGATCGTCCCCACCGGCGTGTGGATGCCGAAGCCCACCCCGTCGGGGATGCTGTGGCTGACGTCGAGGAACTCGATGGTGAACGGCCCCAGGGTCAGAGGCTTCGCGCTGCTGACCTCGTTCAGCGACACCTTCCCCTGCAGCCCATGCTCGCCCAGCTTGGCGTTCACCAGGCCCAGGGTCAGACGGGTACCGTAGACCGGCGCGTCGACCTCCTTGAGCAGGTACGGGAGAGCGCCCACGTGGTCCTCGTGCCCGTGCGTGAGGATGACGCCCAGCACCCGCTTCTTGTTCTCCACGATGTAAGAGAAGTCCGGCAGCACCAGGTCGATGCCGAGCATGTCGTCATCGGGGAACATGAGGCCGGCGTCGAGCACAAGGCACGGCGTCGCCGTACTCGAGGACCATCATGTTCTTGCCGATGGCCCCCAGCCCGCCGAGCGGGATCACTTTCAGAGAATGTTTAGTCACGAGTCCGGTCTGTGCCTCCGCGCGGAAGATCGTACGGCCGCAGCGGTACGCCCCCGCGCCACGCGTGGCGCTTGTCTAGTACTAAAGAATGTTCTCCAGACCGACCACGAGTCCTTGCAGCGACCGCACGCGTTTGACAGCGAGGACGACCCCCGGCATGAAGGAGTCCCGGGACAAAGAGTCGTGACGGATGGTCAGGGTCTCCCCCAGACCGCCGAAGAGGACTTCCTGATGCGCGACCAGCCCGGGCAGGCGGACGCTGTGGATGGGCACCTCTTTGTCGACGCCGGTCTCCGACCAGGCTTCCTCCACGCGCAGCCGAGTGAGCCGCGAGGTACCGGAAGGGGCGTCGAGCTTCTTGTCGTGATGCAGTTCGACGATCTCGCAGGCGCTGAAATGCCGGGCCGCCTGCTTGGCGAACTCCATCATGAGCACGGCGCCCATGGCGAAGTTCGGAGCCACCAGCACCGGAGTGGCCTGCCGTTCGGTGACCTTGTCGATCTCCGCCAGGTCGGCGGCGCTCAGCCCGGTGGTGCCCACGACCACGGCAACGCGATGCTCAAGGCAGGTGAGGATGTTGGCCCGCACCGACGCCGGCACGGTGAAGTCCACCACCACGTCGACCTCCGCCTCATCCAGGCGGTCTCCAGATCGGGGAAGTCCTTGCCCACGCCCAGCAGAGCAGGCGGCGCCCGCGTCGAAGCCGGTGTCCACGGCTGCGACCAGCTCCAGGCCCGCGTCGGCCCGCACCGCCTCGCAGGTGGCGCTGCCCATGCGTCCCAGGGCGCCGCACACCGCGACCTTGATCTTGGCGTCGTCCATGTCAGTCCCTCCTCCCGTCTAAGGTCAGAGCCGGCCAGACAATCCGCCGGCACCACGCCTTCGAACTGCGACCGGTCGGACCCGATGCCCACCACCGACAACTTCGCCGGCTGATAGAGCTCGGCGGCCAGTTCCAGCACCTGCTCGGGCGTGACCGCCTCGATGCGCGCGGCCAACTCGTCGAGCGAGAGGATCTCGGTGTTGGTGATGCACGCCCTTGCCCAGGCGGGTCATGCGGCTGGAAGTGCTCTCCAGGCCCAGGATCATGCGGCCCTTCAGGTGCTCCTTGGCCCGCTGCAGTTCGTCCTCGGGCACCGGCTCGCTCACGAGCCGCTGCAGTTCCCGGCCCACCGTCTCCATGACCGCCTCCAGGCGCTCCGGCCGGCAGCCGAAGTACAAGCCGGTGAGGCCGGTCTCCTGATACAGGCTGGAGAACGAGTAGACGCTGTACACCAGGCCGCGCTTCTCGCGGATCTCCTGGAAGAGCCGCGAGCTGAGCGAGCCACCGAACAGACTGTCGAGCACCGACAGCTGATACCGCCGCGCGTCGTCGCGGGCCAAGCCGACGCCCGCCCAGGCAGACATGCATCTGCTCGGTCTCTTTCTCCACGAAGTGCCGGCTGGGGCGTCATGACCGGCTTCAGCGGCGGCCGCTGGGGCTCCGCGCCCTTGGAGGCCGGCTGCCGCTCGAGCAGGAGCTCGCGGATCTCGTCGTGCGAGACGTTGCCGGCCGCGGCCACCACCATGTCGCTGAACTGGAAGCGCTGGCCGTGGTACGTCCGGATATCCGTCCTCAGAGGCGTCCGCGATGCTCTCCACGGTCCCGAGGATGGGATGGGCGAGCGGATGCCCGTCCAAGCACCACCTCGGCCAGGACGTCGTGGATGAGGTCCTGGGGAGAGTCCTCCACCATGGCGATCTCTTCCAGGATGACCTCCCGTTCCCGATCGAGATCGGCGAACGTGGGAGTGATCAGCATGTCGGCCATGACGTCCATGGCCGTGGGCAGCTGGTCGTCCAGGAAGCGGCCGTAGACGACCACGTACTCCCGGGACGTGCTGGCGTTCAGCTCCCCTCCAAGGGTGTCGAAGACTTGGGCGATCTCTTCCGCCGTGTACTTCGACGACCCCTTGAAGAGGAGGTGTTCTAGAAAATGAGTGGCGCCTTCGAGCGGGCCGGGCTCATCCCGAGAGCCGGCCGGGATCCAGAAGCCCAGACACACCGATCTGAGGTGGTCGAGCTTCTCGGTTACCAGCCGCTGGCCGTTGGGAAGATTCTCCAGCCGATACTCGTCGGCGGACACTAGCCTTCTTTCGCGGACAGATTCTCGAGCAGCCTGAGGCTGATCTTCTCTTTGCCACCCTGCATCTGCACGTCGAGCACCTCGACGCGCACCAGGTCGCCCCGGTTGACGACGTCTTCAACGACGTTCACGCGATGGTCGGCCAGGCGCGAGATGTGCACGAGACCGTCGGTGCCCGGCTTGAGCGTCACGAAAGCGCCGAAGGAGGTGGTGGAAGCCACGCGGCCTTCGACGATGTCGCCGACCTGAGTCTCACGGGTGAGCAGCCCGATGCGCTCGATGCAACCGTCGCCGAGTTTGCCGTCGGTGGCGAAGACCTTGATGAGCCCGTCTTCGGCCACGTCGATGGTGCACTCGAACTCGGCTTCCATGCCGCGGATGGTCTCGCCGCCCTTGCCGATGACCGCGCCGATCTTCTCGGGGTCGATGCGGATGGTGGCGATGCGCGGCGCGAAGTCAGACAGTTCCGCCCGCGGGGCGCTGATGGCGTCGGCGATGCGCTCGAGCAGGAAGAGGCGGGCTTTCTTGGCCCGGGCGAGAGCGTCGCGCATGATGTCGAACGTCACGCCGGTGATCTTGATGTCCATCTGCAGAGCGGTGATGCCCTGATCGGTGCCGGCCACCTTGAAGTCCATGTCGCCCAGGTGGTCTTCCACGCCGGCGATGTCGGTGAGCACCACGTAGTCGTCGCCCTCTTTGATGAGGCCCATGGCGATACCGGCCACCGGACGGGCGATCGGCACGCCGGCGTCCATCAACGCGAGGGTGGAGGCGCAGACGCTGGCCATGGAGCTGGAACCGTTGGATTCCAGGGTCTCCGAGACCAAGCGGATGGTGTAGGGGAACTTCTCTTCATCGGGGACGACCCGGCACGAGAGCCCGCTCGGCGAGGGCGCCGTGGCCGATCTCGCGGCGGCCGGGGCCGCGCATGAAGCCGGCCTCACCCACGCTGAAGGGCGGGAACTTGTAGTGGTGCATGAAGCGCTTGGACTCTTCGACGTCCAGTCCGTCGACGCGCTGCTCGTCCCGGGCGGCGCCCAGGGTGAGCAGAGTGAGGACCTGGGTCTGGCCGCGGGTGAAGAGGCCGGAGCCGTGCGTCCGCGGAGCGAGGCCCACTTCGCAGCTGATGGCCCGGATCTCGTCCACGCCGCGGCGCGTCGGGCCGCTTCTTGTCCACGGCGATGGTGTGGCGGACATACTCCTTCTCGACCGCGTCGAACGCCTTGGCGACGCCGGCCACCTCGGCGAGTCTGCTCCTCGGTCGCGCCTTCGGGCGCCCAGCGAGGACACCGCTTCCTGCTTGAGGGCGGCCAGAGCGTCGGAGCGGCCGTGCTTGTCGAGCACGTTGGACGCTTCCACCAGCCGGTCGCCGAAGCGGGCTTTGACCTTGGCCATGAGCGCCTTGTCGGGCACTTTCGGGCGCGAACTCCATCTTGGGCTCGCCCACCTCAGCCGCCCACGCGGATATGCCGGCGCAGATCTGCTTGATGGCGTCGTGCGCCACTTCCAGCCCGGCGATGATATCGGCCTCGTCGACCTCTTCGCACCCGGCTTCCACCATGCCGATGGCGTCTTTGGTGCCGGCCACGACCAGGTTGATGGGGCTCTGCTCGATCTCTTCATAGGTGGGGTTGACGACCCATTCGCCTTCGACCTTGGCCACCCGCACGGCGCCCACGGGGCCGCCGAACGGCGCCTCAGAGAGGCAGAGGGCCGCGGATGCGCCGGTCACTGCCAGCACGTCGTAGGGGTTCTTCTTGTCCACGGAGAGCACCGTCGCGACGATGTGGGTCTCCTTGTTGAAGCCCTTGGGCCACAGGGGCCGGATGGGCCGGTCGATGAGGCGGGCGGTGAGGATCGAGTGATCGCTCGCCCTGCCTTCCTTCTTGATGAAACCGCCGGGGATCTTGCCCGCGGCATACATACCCGCCTCGACGTCCACCGTCAGCGGGAAGAAATCCACATTGCGCTCGTTCGTGGCGACGACCGCCGTCACCAGCACCATCGTGTCGCCCGTGCGGACGACCACGGCGCCGCTGGCCTGCTTCGCCAACTTGCCGGTCTCGAAGGTGATCGTCTTGTCGCCTACCGTTACCTCTGTCGTGCTTACTCCACTTGCCACTTCTCTACTCCCGTCTGAGGGCCTCCGTGGCCCTCGTCTCCTACCGATTCTCTCTTCTCTGCCGCTTCTTTCCGACTCAGAGCCCAGCTTTGGACTCCAAAACACACGTACTACCTGCGGAGACCCAGATCCTTGACCACCGTGCGGTACCGCTCGACGTCCTCACGCATGAGGTAGTCGAGCAGACGGCGGCGACGGCCGACCATCTTGAGAAGGCCGCGGCGCGAATGGTGGTCTTTGGAGTGGGTCTTGAGGTGTTCGGTGAGAACGTTGATCTGCTCGGTGAGGATGCCGATCTGCACCTCGGGCGAGCCCGTATCGACGTCGTGCTTCTTGAAACGATCGATGATCTCGGTCTTGCGTTCCTTGCTCAGCATGCTGCATGGCCTCCTTGGGCTCCGTGCTCCCAGCGGGGACACTGCGGTCCAGGCCGAGATGCAGGTTTCAATGCGGACGGAGCTCCCGGAACTGCCGGGGCCCGCCACCGCAGGGGCATACCTCGCCCTGATGCGGTGATGTAGGGTACCACAGACACCTCGGGGCCGGCGTTTCCGCCGGCCCCGAGGTCAGTCCTCGCGCTGGCGGCAGCGCGCGCCTAGTAGACGTAGACCGGCGTGCCCACCGGCGACCAGCGGCCATATGGCGTCCTGGTCCCAGTACTGGGTACGCACGCACCCGTGGCTTGCCGGGTAGGTGGGCACGTTGGGATAGCCGTGGATGGCCAACAGCGTGGTGGAGATGTAGAGCGGGCTGGTACCGCGGGCTCGTCTCCGTCGTCTTCCTGGTGACCTTATTGTTCCCGACGGCGTGACGATGCCCACACTGGCGCTGCCGGTGGAGACCGGGATGGTCCACTGCAGCACCCCGTCCTTACAGAAGAGCAGCACCTGCTTGGTCTTGTTGACCTCGATCCAGGTGGAGCCCGAATGGGTCGGCTTCGGCTTGACAGCCGCGGCCAGCCGGTTCAGCACTGAGGCGGACACCTCGCCGTTACGGGTGAGCCCCTCCCACTTCTGGAAGGCGATGATGGCGCCCCGCGTCTTGGTGTCGAACACCCCGTCGATGGTGCCCGGCCGGTAGGACAGGTCGCTGAGTTTCTGCTCCACCCACAGAGCCTGCGACGCCGAGAGGGTCAACTCCCAGGGCACGCTGCCCACCACATCGAACGCGTCCACGCTGAAGTACGCGCCTGAAGCGCCGTTGCTCTCGTCCCAGGTGATCTCGACGACGTGCTTGCCGCTGGTGAGGATCCCCGTGGTGTAGGCGACCTTCTGGTACACCGTGCTCGCGCTGTAGAGATCGATCTGCACCGGCGCCTTGCCGTCGACCGACACGTCCGCGATGCCCATGGTCGGGCCCGAACGTGGCGATCCAGTCGAGCCGCGCACCCGTGAAGTTCACGGTGATGCCGGTGCCGGTGCCGCCGAACTTGTAGTTGCCGGCTGACGCCGAGGCGGAGGTCCCCACGTACCACAGACCGGTGTTCAGGAACCGCGGGTCGTCCTGCTCGTAGCGCGTGGTGAAGTACGCCTTGGTGAGGCTACCCTCCAGATCGACCGCATCCACGCTGATGAACTTGCCCGAGGCGTTCGAGGCGTCGTACCAGATCTTCACCTCGTGGTCGCCCGCGGAGAGTGTCCCCGTGTCCCAGACCTTCTGCTGGTAGGCCACCGCGGCCGCCGCCAGATCGACACTGACCGCCGCCCCGCCGTCCACAGATACGAACGCTTTGCCCAACGTAGTGCCCTTTGCGGCCACCCACGTGAGCTTGGTGCCGTTGAAAGCGATGATGGCCGCGCCGCTGGAGCTACTGGTGCGAGCGTAGCTGCCCGCCGAGGCGCCGGCGGTATTGTACGTGGCCCAGGTGCCGCCGCCGTATGCGATCCGGCTGTCGCTCTGCTCGACGCGCGGCGAGTCGATGACCGATCCGAGGACGTCGACCGCGTCGATGGTCACGTACTTGCCCGAAGCGCTTGCAGCGTTGCGCACGATGCGCACGTGATGAGTGCCGCTGCCGACCGCGCCGGTGGACCACACCTTCTGCTGGTATGCCGGGACCGCGCCGGCCAAGTCGATGGTCGCTTGATAGACGTCATCCAGGTATACATCGGCGCTGCCCGTCGTGGTGCCTTTCATGGCGAGCCAGTCGAGCCGCGTACCGTTGAACCAGATCGTGACAGCAGCACCGGCCGTAGCCGCCCGTGAGTAGGAGCCCTTCCAGGCAGAGGCCGTCGAGAACGGCGCCCAGGTGCCGCCGTAGATCAGGCGCGCGTCGGTCTGGTCGTAGCGGGTCAAGAACGTGTAGTCGTCCGCCCCGGTGTCGGCGCTGGTCAGCCCTTCGGCCGTGACGCGCACGTCGACCTTGCCCACGGCATGCACAGGAGTGACCGCGGTTATCTGGGTCGGAGAATCCACCGTGTAGCTCGCGGCGTCGGTGCCACCGAACGAGACGGCCGCCGTCCCCGAGAGCCCGGTGAAACCGGTGCCTGTGACGATCACCGTGGCGCCGCCGACGGCAGGGCCGGAATCGATGCTCAACCCGATGACAGTGGGAGCGTCTGCGGCGAAGGCCGCGGATGGCGAGAGGATGAGAACGAGAAGAAAGACGAACAAAGCGGCGGTCGATCCGACGGATGTCCGAGCGACCCACCTCGACCAGGCCGGTCCCCCGGACGTCAAAGCGCACACAGATGCCACTAACCCTCCCTTGCTCGCCCATGTCAGCCGTTTCGAAAAAGGACAGCAATACAATAACCATCCGGTGCGGCCATGTCCAGACGACCCGGGCCATCGGCCCCGTGTCTGCCCGTGGCTTATCCCTGGTAGGACCGCGCGATCTCCGCGTCCTCTTTGATCTGGGCGGCGAGGCTATCCGGGTCCGGGAACGTCCGTTGGTCCCGTATCCGCGCCAGGAGATCCACCGCCAGCTTCGCACCGTACAGACTCCCCGCGAAATCGAACAGCAGAGTCTCGATGCGGATCCTTCCGTCGCTCTCGAAGGTGGGGTTGGTGCCGACACTCGTGACCGAGCGATAGGTGTGCCCACCATCCACCGTGGACTGGGTGACGTAGATGCCCAGACGGGGCAGCGCCATGTCGGGGGTCGGCGCGAGGTTGGCCGTCGGCGCCTCGAGGCCCCTACCCCGGCCGACGCCGCTGATGACGGTCCCCTCGATGCGGTGTGGGCGGCCCAGAAGCCGGGCGGCCTCTGCCACCTCTCCCTCTCTGAGGGCCTCGCGGATCCGAGTGCTGGAGATGACCTCGCCCGCATCCCGGGCCAATGCCACCGCGACGACGTCGAACCCATGGGTCTGCCCGTAGAGGCGGAGGTCCGCCGGCGTACCTGCGCCGCCGTGCCCGAAGTGGAAGTTCTCGTCCCACGAACACAGCGCGCGCTCCCAGATGCTCCGACAGCACGGCGCTGCAGAAAGCCGCCGGGCTCAGTCGGGCGAACTCCCTGTCGAACGGGACGACGACCAACTCTTCAAGGCCGAGCCCTTCGAGCAGTTCGGCCTTCCGTTCGAGTGGAGTCAGCATCGGTGGGGCAGTCCGCCGGTGGAGCACAGCGTCCGGATGCGGGATAGAAGGTCACCGCGGCCGGCGTGGCCCCCGTGGCCCGAGCGGCCTCGACCGCCTGGGACAGGATCTGCTGATGCCCGCGATGCACGCCGTCGAACACGCCGATGGCCACCACCCGGCCGGCCGCCACAGGATCGGGAACGTCAGTCAGCGCGCGGTAGATGCGCATGGTCACGCCGCCCCGGGAAAGATCACCAGCGGACGGGATCCGTCTCCGGCGCCCTCGTACACGCCCAGCAGACGGCCGCCCCCGTAGACGCGGAACCGCCCGGCAGGGAGACCTGCAGCTCGTTGCCATTGGCGGCCCGCCGCGTGTCGCGTCTCCCCCAGTTCGCGACTCGGGATGAACGCCAGGGCCTGGTCCAGTGTGAGCACGCCCCGGCCGGCCTCAGCGTATAGCTGGGGCGACAGTCGGTCGGGGCTCACGGCATCGTCCACAGAGAAAGGACCGATTCGGGTGCGCCGCAAGCGCGGCCGCATAGCCCCCGCAACCAAGCGCCTCGCCGATATCCATGGCCAGGCAGCGCGCGTAGGTGCCGCTGCCGACCAGGGCCAGCAGCCGCGCGGTCTGCGCCTCGTCGTCGAACTCCACCAGACTCAGGTCGTACACCATCACTTCCCGCTCCGGGGTCTCGGCGGTCTCCCCGCGGTGGGCCTTCTTGTAGAGCGCCTCCCCGTCCACCTTGACGGCCGACGTCAGCGGCACCCGCTGCGTGATCCGGCCGCGGAACCGGTCGAGCACCCCCACGACTTCCTTCGCTGTGATGCGGGCAGCCGCGGCTACAGAGGCCGCGTCCGCCGCGCCGGTCGCCAGCGGCTCCGCTGTCCGCACCGCCACTCCAGGGGGTGATCTCCCCGGTGGGGTCGCCTGTCGACGATACGGCGCCGAACTGCACCAGCAGGTCGTATTCCTTGGGCAGCCCCATGAGCAGCGACGAGACGCGTGTAGCCGAGCCGGTCATCACGAGCAGGAGACCGGTGGCGAAGGGGTCGAGAGTCCCGGAGTGGCCCACCCGGCCGCGCGTGCCGCGGCGCGCCGTCCGCACCATGTCGAAGCTGGTGGGGCCGGCCGGCTTGTCCACCAACAGACCCGGTCGGGGACCGGCACCCTTTCCGGGGCAGCGGGAGCGGGAGCGGTCACAGCGCTCGTTCTAGCTGCTGCTCCGTCCACTGCAGCACCTCGAATATCGCCTCCGGCAGCGGTGAAACCGGCGGCCTGTTTGTGACCGCCTCCTCCCTTGAGCGCGGCGACCGCCGCGACGTCCACCTTACCGTCGGTGGAGCGGAGGCTCACCTTGGTCTCGGCGCCCCATCCTTGATCCGCTCCCGGGCCAGCACCGCCACGGTGGCTCCCTGCACGGTGCGCAGCGTATCGATGATGCCTTCAGCATGGCTGCTGTCGGCGCCGGCGTCCGCGAAGTCCTGCTCGCGCAGCCAGGAGGTCACGAGAACGCCGTCCATGTTTGATCTCCATATGCTCCAGCGCCCGTGCCCAGCAGGCGCAGCTTGCCGGTGGGCACGCTCTCGTACACCTCCCGGGAGATGGCGGCCACGTCAACGCCCAATTCCTGCAGCTCAGCGGCCATGCGATGCGCCCGCGGGTCGGTGTTGGAGAACTGGAACCGGCCGGTGTCGGTGACCAGGCCCACGTACAAGGAGGCGGCCACCTGCACGTCGATGGGAAAGTGCCCCGCCTTGAAGATGTCATACAGGATGGCCGTGGTCGAAGCGGCGGCCGGATCGATGAGGTTCAGGTCCGCGTTCCCCGGGTTGTCCTGATGGTGGTCGATGGTGACCAGCGTCACGCCCTCACCGAACAGATGGGCCGCCCCCCGGGCCAGCGACGCGCAGTCGAGCATGTAGACCGTGGTCTCCGGCCCGACCTCCGGAGGGATGCCCCTGCACACGTCATGCAGCCGGGGCAGGAACTGGTATTCGGCCGGGAAGGGAGCCTCACCCGGGATATAGGCCACGTACGGGACGCCCAGCCGTTCGCACATCAGAGAGAACGCGGTCAGGCAGCCGAGCGCGTCGCCATCGGGCCCCTCGTGAGATACGACCACCACATGCTTCTCGCCCCGAAGACGTTCCGCCACCTCGGCAGGCGTCACCCTCCGTCCGGCCATGGCGCGCGTTCACTCGTCCCTGCGGCGACCTCGCTCGGCCTCGGCGTCGTCGCGTCATCCTCGGCGGCGGCAGATCGGCCGCGCCGCTGGACTTGAGCAGAGCCTGGATGCGCATCCCCTGGTCCACGCTCTCGTCGTAGACGAATTCCAGGTTGGGCGTCCGCCTCAGGTCGAGCTCGTCGGCGATGAGTCGCTGCAGGTACGGGCGGGAGTGCCGGAGCGCCTCCAGCGTGGCCTCCTTCTCCACCTGCTTGCCGTACACCGTCACGAACACCTTGGCGTGCGCCAGGTCCTGAGCCGTCTCCACGCCCGTGAGGGTGACGAAGCCTATCCGCGGGTCCTTCAGATCCTGGGTGATGGCGTTCCCGATGATCTCCTTGATCGCCTCGTTCACCCGGCGCATGCGATATGAATCCACGTCACGCATCAACGTCCACCACCTCGATATCACTGAAGGTCAATGATCCATTCCTGGGAATCCAGATACGTCTTGACCTTCTCCAGAGTCTCATCCAGCACCTGCAGGTCCGACGCTGCCACAGCGACGACCACTCGCGACCGCTGCCACAGATCCTGGTAGCCCACCTCCGCGAACGACGCCCCGAACCGCCCGGTCACCTGATCGCGGACTCTTCGCAGGTGCATCCGCTTGCTCTTGAGGGAGCCGCTCTCCGGGAAAGTGCAGTTCGGCCGAGAGGATCCCGACGTAGCCCTTCTCGCTCCTACTGGGTACGGGCCACTTCCTTGATCTCGTACGCCTCTACGATGTCGCCTTCGTGGATATCGTCGTACCCATCCACGTGCAGACCGCATTCATAGCCGGCCAGCCACTTCGCGCTGGTCGTCGGCGAACCGCTTGAGCGAGCCGATGGTGCCCTCGTGGATGATGGCGCCGTTGCGGACCAGGCGGATCTTGGCCGACCGGACGATCTTGCCGGTGAGCACGTAGCAGCCCGCGATGGTACCGATACGGGACGCGCGGAACACCGTGCGGATCTCGGCGGTGCCGAGCTCCTCCTCCACCTTCTCGGGCTCCAGCATGCCCACCAACGCCGCTTCCACGTCCTCGATGGCCTTGTAGATGACCCGGTAGGTGCGCACGTCGACGCCTTCCTGCTCGGCCAATGCCTTGGCCGCCACCGACGGACGGACGTTGAAGCCGATGACCACAGCCTTGGAAGCCGAAGCCAGCATGATGTCGGACTCGTTGATGCCGCCGACACCGGCGAAGATGACCTCGACCTTGACCTCGGGATGCGTGATGTTGCGCAGTGATTCCTCCAGGGCCTCCACGGAGCCGCCCACATCGCCCTTGATGACGATGGGCAGTTCCTTGACCCGGCCTTCCTTGAGGCGGCGGTAGAACTCGTCGAGGCTGCTGCCGCCGCGGCTCTTGGCCAGCTGCTCCGCGCGGAGGCGGGTGGTGCGCTGCTCGGCCTTCTGCCGGGCCTCGCGCTCGTCGTCCACCACCATCACGAAGTCGCCCGCCACCGGCAGGGTGTTGAAGCCGAGCACCTGTGCGGGCACCGACGGCGTAGCCTTGGTGAGCGCCACGCCGGTGAAGTCGAACATGGCCTTGACCTTGCCGTACGCCTCGCCGCTGCACGATGGCGTCGCCCACGCGCAGGGTGCCGCGCTGGACCAGGACGGTGGCCACAGGGCCGCGACCCACGTCCAGCTGAGCCTCGATGACCACGCCGGAGCCAGGGGCCTTGGCGTTGGCCTTGAGGTCCTGGACCTCGGCCACCAGCAGGATCATGTCCATGAGCTCTTCGAGGTTCATCTTCTTCTTGGCGGAGACTTCCACCATGACCGTCTCGCCGCCCCACGCTTCGGGGATGAGGCCCTCATTGGAGAGCTGCTGCTTGACGTGGTCGGAGTTGGCGTCGGGGAGGTCCATCTTGTTGATGGCCACCAGGATGGGCACTTCGGCCGCCTTCGCGTGGCTGATGGCTTCCAGCGTCTGGGGCATGACCCCGTCGTTGGCCGCCACCACGATGACCGCGATGTCGGTCGACCTGCGCGCCGCGGGCCCGCATGGCGGTGAACGCCTCGTGGCCCGGGGTGTCGAGGAAGGTGACCCGCTTCTCGTTGTGCGTGACCTGGTAGGCGCCGATGTGCTGGGTGATGCCGCCGGCCTCGGACTTGACCACCTCGGTCTCCCGGATGGCGTCCAGGAGGGAGGTCTTGCCGTGGTCGACGTGGCCCATGATGGTGACCACGGGCGCCCGCGGGCGTGAGATCGGCGGGATCGTCGACGAACTGGTCGAGCCCCTCCTTCTCCTCCTCAGCGTGCTGGATCTCCACCTGGCGCTCGAACTCCTCGGCCAGGATGGTGATGACGTCGTCGGCCAGCGACTGGGTGATGGTGACCATCTCGCCCAGTTTCATAAGAGTCTTGATGAGTTCGCCCGCGCCGATCTCGAGCGCTTCGCCGAGCTCCTTGACGCTGGCGCCGCTCTTGATCTTGACCGGCGACTCGACGCCGGGAGCGATCTTCTTCTTGAGCGCCGGACGGTCGGCGTCGGACATGCCGTGCGGGCCGCCGCGCGTTCCACCGCGGCCGCCCTTGCGGCCGGCCTGCGAATCGATGATCACCCGGCGGCGGGCCGGTTTGTCGTCACCACGCCGGACCCGCGACGGAGCCGCGCCGGTACGCGCAGGGGCAGCCGCCGCCGGAGCGGGCGCGCCTCCCTCGGTCCAGCCAGGAGCAGCCGGGGCGGCGGGCCTGAACCCGGGACGCTCTCTCCCTCTGTCGGCGCCTTCACGCGGAGGAGCCGGGGCGCGGTGCATGGGCCGTCCGGGCGCGCCACCTGCGCCGGCGGCCGGCGCAGCCGGGCGAGGGGCGGACCCTTCGGGCTGCGCGGGCTTGGGAGCCGCGGCGGCGGCAGCGGCCGCTTTGCGGGCCGCCTCGGCCCGAGCTTCCTTCTCGGCCTGGATGCGCGCAAGTTCTTCTTTCGTCACCACGTTTCCGGACGGCTTCGCGCCCTTGCGGAGCGGGACGCCGGCGCCGACCACCGTGGGCATATCTTCCAAACGAGGACGAGGGCCACGCGGCCCCGGACGTGCCGGAGGTTTCGCGCTTCGCGGCGGCGCGGGAGCGGCCGGCCTGGCGCCTTCGTCGGCTTGGGGCGCCTCAGCACGCGCGTTCTCGGTGTGCGGAGCGTCGGACTTGGCCGCGAGCGCGGGCTCTACCGCCGCCACCACTTCGGGCTGCGCAGCCGCCGGAGCGACCGGGGCCGCAGGGGCGGCTTCAGCCACATCGACCGGCTCAGCGGCCTTGACGGTCTCGGCCGGCGCGGGCTTCGCGGCAGGCGCCTTCTCGGCGGCCGCCGTGGCGGGTTCTTCGACCTTCGCTGCGGCCTTCGCCGCTTCCGGCGCTGGTTTGGCCTTGGGCGCGGCTTCCGCGGCCGGAGCCTTGGGCGGCGCGGGAGGCGCCTTGGCCTCTACGGGTGCCGGAGCGATAACCTGCGCCGCGGCCTTGGCCGGCGCAACGCTCTTCTCCTCCGCAGAGCCCTTGACGGCCTTGGGCGCAGGGGTACTTGCACTGGGGGCAGGAGCAGCGGCCGGGGCCGTTGGGGCCACCTGAGCGGGGGGCGCGACAGGAGGCGCAGGTGCGGCGGGCGCCGGCGGGGGTTCCGGGGGCCTCACCGTGGCGTTCGGCGGCAAAGGGGCCGCTGCGGCCTTGCGGTTAGGGTTGATCTTGGGGGCGAACGCCCGCATCAGATCCGAGTCGTCGACAGTAGAGGAGACGCTCTTGATATCCAGTCCGGCTGCGTGAAGCACGTCCAGCACTTCCTGGTTGGTCATCCCTCTATCTCTAGCGACCTCGTATACCCTTCGTTTCCCCACTTGTCACCCGTCCTCTTTCTTTCACTCCGCCGCCACGGCGGATCGCAATGCGTCACGTATATCCTCTTCATCCACAACGACTGTGGCCCGGAACGCTCTTTGGAACGCCCTCCGGTGAAGGGCCCTATCCAGGCAGGCCTGTTTCCTGCATAGATACGCCCCTCGGCCTCGCAGTCCTCGACCGGCCACGACGACCTTGACCACGCCGCCATCACCGCCCGCACGCTCTTCCACGCACAGGCGCACCAGCCCGGCCTGTGGACTTCTCAGGCCGCAGCCGATGCACTGCCTCTCAGGACTGGCCGCCGCCAAGAGCCTGATGTTGCGGTATTCCGCAGTATAGACTTCCCGACAGAGCCGCGTTGGGGCAGCGTTTGCCACCCGACGTGAGTGCGTGGCAGCGGCCGTCGGCCACCTTCGTCTCGACCTGAGTGGGCTCGTACACAGTGTCGTCTTCGCTCATCTCGGTCTCGGACCTGATGTCGATCTTCCAGCCAGTCAGCCTGTTGGCCAAGCGCGCGTTCTGTCCGTCCTTGCCGATGGCCAGCGAGCGCTGATCGTCGGGGACCACCACGGTGGCTTCGTAGTGCTCGTCGTCGAGGATGACCTCCCGGACGCGGGCCGGCGACAAGGACTTGGCCACGAACCGGGCGGGCTCCTCATCGAACGGGATGATGTCGATCTTCTCGCCGCGGAGTTCCGACACCACCATGCGCACTCGGGACCCACGCGGGCCCACGCAGGCGCCGACCGGGTCCACGCCGTCGCTGTGCGATATCACCGAGATCTTCGAGCGATAGCCAGGCTCGCGGGCGACGCCCACGATCTCCACCAAGCCGTCGGAGATCTCCGGCACTTCCAGTTCGAACAGCCGGCGGACCAGCTCTTCGCTGCGCCGCGAAAGGATGATCGGCGGCTCCTTGGGGTTCTGCGAGACCTCTTTGATGACGGCCTTCAGGCGCATGCCGTGCTCGTAGCGCTCGGTGGGCACCTGCTCGCTCTTGGGCAGGCGGGCTTCCACCTTGCCGAGGTCCACCAGCGTGTAACGGCTGTCGGACTGCTGCACGATGCCGGTGACTATCTCGCCGATGCGTCGCGAGTATTCCTTGAACACGATGCCTTGCTCGGCTTCGCGGATACGCTGGTAGATGACCTGCTTGGCCGTCTGCGCCGCGATGCGGCCGAAGTCCTCGGGAGTGATCTCCACGCGCTCCGCCATGGAGGTGTCGATCTCCTCCGCCTCTTCGTCCTGCACCACGGGCTCGTGGCCTTCTGGGAAGATCAGCTCGAAGACGTGGATCTGGCCGTCGGCCCGATCGATCTTGACCTCGGAGAACGGCACGGCGTGCGGAGTCTTCTGGTAGGCGGAATGCAGAGCGTCCTCGAGAGCCTCGATGAGGGTGTCGAAAGGAATGCTCTTCTCTTTCTCGATCTGGCGGAGCGCTTCGATCGTCTCCTTGTTCATTCCCTTCCCCCTGTCTAGAACTCGAATATCAAATGGGCGCTCGTGATCTCTTCCAGCGGGATCCGGGCCACGCGCCCCGCTTCTTCTATAACTACCGAGTCCTCGGTAACTTCAAGCAGGACGCCCTGCCATACCTTGCTACCCTCGACCGGCGCCATGGTCTTCACGTAGACCTTCTTGCCGATCTGCGCCTCGAAGTGGCTGCGCTTCCGCAGCGGCCTCTCCAGCCCCGGGGAACTCACCTCCAGGGTGTACGCCCCCTCGAACGCGTCTACCTCGTCCAGGGCCTGGCCCACCGCCGTCGAGACCCTCGCGCACAAGTCGTGAGTCACACCGCCCGGATGGTCGATGTAGAGGCGCAGGATCTTCTGTCTCCTGTTACCCGCCTCTTCCAGCAGGACCAACTCGACGTCCTCGACGTCCTGCTCGATGACCCGCTGGAACCACTCTTCCGTCAGTGCCACCACGCCATCCTTACGGGAAAACAAAAGTGGGCCCGTCTGCACCCACTTTCGCGTAAACAGCTTGGCTTGTTAATTAGCTTTGTGATTATAGCACCACGCCCGAATCGGCTGCAATAACAGCAGCTATACCCGAGGAAAGTAGCTACCTCCGCTTCCATTCGGGGATGACCCCGATGCCGTAGCAGCCCTGCGACTCGGCGCTCTTGATGATGTACCCGCCGAACCGGCCTGCTATCTCGTTCCAGAACTCCGGAGTGCCCCCCACGTTCTCTTCAGGCCCGGGTACGACGTCGTGCATCGCGACGATCCCGCCATCTCTCACCAGGGGGCCGTAGTCGGCGAGATCCCTGCTCACCCCGGCATAGGAGTGGTCGCCGTCGATGAACAGCAGGTCCAATGGCTCCCCGCCCAGCGCCGCCTTCACCTTCTCGAGGGTATCGGGCGCGTGCGAATCGCCCCGGATGAGCCGCAGCCCCTGCCGCCCCTTGGCGAACCGCCGGTAGAGAGGCACCTTCCACCGCGGATAGCCGCCGCCGAACTCCCCCTCGGGCAGGTCGGCGCTGATGAGCAGGGCGTCATCGGGGCACACCTGGCAAAGAAGGAAGAGAGACCCTCCCCTGGCCGTCCCGATCTCGAGCACGCGCTTAGGGGCGCGCTCCCGAACGAGTTCCATGAAACGCAGGAGCTCGTCCTCCATCTGCATGGGCGCCACTGAGAATCCCAGGAACTCAGCGTGCATAGCCAGCGCCACCAGCTCCCGGGTGGTCGCGCTCCTGGCCGCGCCGCGCCTCAACTTCGCCGAGAGCCCCCACACCTTGACCACGTGGACGAGCGGCCTGAGCATCGCCTTGATGACGGACATGGCGGTCACCGGCCCCCGTGCGGGTTCCCGGCACCCCGCTCTTCATACCAGCGCTTCTTCCAGTCGGCGAAGTCCTCAGTCTGGTGCTTGATCTTGCGCCACCACCAGTCGTTGTCCCGGTACCAGCGGATGGTCTCCCGCAACCCTGCCTCGAATTCCACCTGGGGCGTCCACCCCATCCGGCGCCAGCCTCCCGCAGTCCAGCGAGTAGCGGCGGTCGTGTCCGGGCCGGTCCTGCACCCGGCGGATGGCCTCTTCGCCCAGGCCCAGCTCGTCGAGGATGATGCCGGTGATCTCCAGGTTGGTGCGCTCGTTCCCGCCGCCCACGTTGTAGACCTGGCCGGGCTCGCCGTTCTCGAAGGACGAACTCGATGCCGGCGCAGTGGTCGTCCACGTGGAGCCAGTCGCGGACGTTCAGCCCATCCCCGTAGAGGGGCAGTTGCTGGCCCTCGAGGGCGTTGGTCACGAAGAGCGGGATGAGCTTCTCCGGATACTGGTGCGACCCGTAGGTGTTCGATCCCCGGGTGATCATGGCCGGCACCCCGTAGGTGTGGTGATAGGCCAGCACCTGCAGGTCCCCGCCCGCTTTCGAGGCCGAGTAGGGGCTGGTGGGAGCCAGCGGGTAGTCCTCGGCGCAGGAGCCTTCGTCGACCGAACCGTACACCTCGTCGGTGGACACCTGCACCATGCGGGCGATGCCCAGCTCGCGGACGGCTTCCAGGAGCGTGTGGATGCCGAGGATGTCCGTGCGAAGGAACGACTCCGGGTCCACGATGGAGCGGTCCACGTGGGTCTCGGCGGCGAAGTTGACGATGGCGTCCACGCCTTCGGCCGCCCGCGTGACCGCCTCCCGGTCGCAGATGTCGGCGCAGACGAAGCGGTAGCGCGGGTCCGCCTCCACCTCGCGCAGGTTGTCCGGGTTGCCGGCGTAGGTGAGCTTGTCCAGGTTGACGATGTCCACCGGCTCCCCGCCCTCCCGGCCGAGCAGCCGGCGGATGAAGTTGGAGCCGATGAAACCGGCGCCTCCGCACACAAGGATCCTCAAGTCTTGTCCCTCCTCAGGGCTTGGTCGTCGCGGGGACTACTTGCGCAGCAGATCGACGGCGGCGCTGCGCGCGCCGGAGAAGTACGCGTAATCTCCACGGGCCAGCATACGGACGACGCCCGGCAGCCGCAACACGCGGGGCCTCTCGAGCAAAGCCAGGCGCGCCTCGAACCTCCGCAGCCCACTCCTCACGCGCGCGGCCGGGCCGGCCACGTCCAGGGCCAGGGAGCCGCCGTCAGGCTTCCTCGCCGCCGCCAACCGCTCCAGTCTGCTCCAGCCTGAGCCGGGCCTGGTCCGCGTTCTGGCGCAGGTAGAAACGCACGTCCACCCCCACCCGGTCGCGCACCTGCGTGGCCTTGCCGGGCCGGTCCTCCGGTCTCTCCATGGTGATCCACGAAGCGTTGCGACCCGTGCCGCCGGTACTGCTGCAACGGGACGTCGACGGCCCGCAGCACCCCCAGGTCCTTCGCCAGATGGGCCATCCACTTGTCGTGGAAGTCGTACCCGTCGGGGATGGGGAGCACGTAGTCCAGGATCTCGCGGCGCATCGCGAAGCAACAGCCATATGTGGAACTGCGCTCCGCCCCGGCATCGGGATTCTTCTGTCCGAATATGGTGAGACCCGTCGGCGAGAGGTCCTCCTCAACGAGTTCAGCGTCGCAGACGAACAGCAGCTTGTCCGGATGCACTTCCACCGCGGCCAGCATCGTGGCCAACTTAGCGGGGAACCAGACGTCGTCCTGGTCGCTCATGAATATGACATCCGCGTCGGACAGCGCCAGCGCCTTCGCGAAGTTCTGGATGAACCCCAGCCGTTCCGGATTGATGCTCACCCTCACCGGGAAGGGCGCCTTCCGCGCGAAGCCCTCAACGATGGCGAGGGTGTCGTCCGTAGACGCGTCGTCGCTCACCAGCAACTCGTCCGGCAGCCGCTCCTGGGTCAGGAAGCTCTGCAGCTGCTCGGGGAGGAACTGGGCGCCGTTGTAGGTGGCGAGGACGATGCCCGCTTTCACGCCCGTCTCAGCTCCCACCGATGTCACCCGTTGGTGACCGACCAGTCGTAGCCGATCTCCGGGTCGTCCCAGGGGCGGCGGTGCTCGTCGGGGTCCGCGTAGTCGTAGAGCTCCGTGGGGATGTTGATGATGGAGGCCGGTTCGGTGCCCACCGCCGTGAAGCCGTGATACACGCCGGCCGGAATGGTGAGCCGCCGCTGCCTCTGCCAGCCGAGCACCACGGTCATGGTCTCGCCCTTGGTGGGCGACCCCTCGCGCGCGTCGTGGAGCGCCACCTTGGCCATGCCGGCCACGCACACGAAATTGTCCGTCTGCTTCTTGTGGTAGTGCCAGGCCTTCACCACGCCCGGATAGACCACCGTCATATAGACCTGGCCGAACTTCTGGAAGTCCGGGCTGTCGGAGCGGAACATCTCCATCAGGTAGCCACGGTCGTCGGGGATCACCCGCAGGTCTTCGATCTTCACTCCCTCGATCATCTTCCCTCCCGTCAGGCCTCGCGCCTGAGCAGATCGTACAGATAAGCCCCGTAGCTGTTCTTTGCCATGGTGGCGGCGAGGCTCTCCAGCTCCGCCGCGCCGATGTAGCCCTTGCGCCAGGCTATCTCCTCGAGACAGGCGACTTTGAGTCCCTGCCGCTCCTCGAGCGTGTGGATGAAGTTGGAGGCCTGCAGCAGCGACTCGTGAGTGCCGGTGTCGAGCCAGGCGATACCCCGGCCGAGCTTCTGCACCGTCAACTCGCCCCATTCCAGATACGCGCGGTTCAGATCGGTGATCTCCAGCTCGCCGCGGGGCGAAGGCGCCAGTGCGGCGGCGATGTCCGACGCCCGGGCGTCATAGAAGTACAGTCCGGGGACGGCCCAGTTGGAGCGGGGCGCTTGGGGCTTCTCCTCCAGGCTCACCGCCCGCCCGTCGGCGTCGAACTCCACCACGCCGTAGCGCTCCGGGTCCTTCACCCAGTAGCCGAAGATCACGGCCCCGCGCTCCAGCGTGGCCGCTGCCTCGATGGCCTCCACGTAGCCGTGGCCGTAGAAGATGTTGTCGCCCAGGATGAGGCACCCGGGACCGCCCGCCAGGAACTCCCGCCCGATGATGAAGGCCTGAGCAAGGCCCTCGGGGTTGGGCTGCTCCGCATAGGAGATGGAGATGCCGAGCCATGAGCCGTCACCCAGCAGTTCGCGGAAACGGGGCAGGTCCTGAGGTGTGGAGATCACGAGGATCTCCCGGATGCCGGCCAGCATCAGCGTGGACAGCGGGTAGTAGACCATGGGTTTGTCGTAGACGGTGAGAAGCTGCTTGCTCACCACGCGCGTGGCGGGATAGAGCCGGGTGCCCGAACCTCCCGCGAGGATGATGCCTTTCACGCTCTGCCTCCCTTGATGGCGCCATCGGCCATGTCAGTCCTCCTCGACCAGTCCGAGGACGTATGCCTTGAGTGACTCCCTCCAACAGGGTAGTTCGACACCCATGCCCCGTGGCCTTCTCGAACACACAATACCGAGTTCGCGGGGCGCACGGCACGAGTCGGGAACGTCCCTCGCGGCACCGGCACCACCCGCGACGGCAAGCCCGCCGCGGCCACGATCACCTCGGCCATCTCGAAGCGCGAGCACGAGCCCGACCCCGCGAGGTGGAAGAGCCCTCTGGCACCCAGCTCCACAGCTCAAGGATGCCCCTCGCCAGGTCGGCCGTGGCAGTGGGGCAACCGGTCTCGTCCGCCACCACCTGCAGCTCCGCGCGCGTACGCGCCAGCTCCACGATCTTGCGCGGGAAGTTGTTGCCACCCGGACCATAGACCCACGCGGTCCGCACCAACAACGCCTCCGGACAGGCCGCCATCACCGACCGCTCCCCGGCCAGCTTGGTCCGGCCGTAGGCGTTCAGCGGGCGCGGCTCGTCGGTCTCCGTGTAGGCGCCTTCCTTGGTCCCGTCGAACACGAAGTCGGTGGACACGTGCACCAACCCAAGCCCGTGCCGCGCCGCCGCCTCCGCGACGTTCCGGGCTCCCGCGTCGTTGACGGCGAACGCCCGCTCCTCATCGTCCTCCGCCCGCTCGACGTCGGTGTAGGCGGCGGCGTTGATGACGAGGCCGCGGCCGGCGGCGACGACCGCCTCGTCCGCGAACCGGCCCACGGCCGCGCTGACCGCGGCGGCGTCGGTGATGTCGAGCTGCGCCTCGGAATAGGCGAAGTACGCGGAGGCCACGCTCCTCGCACAGGGCGGTGAGGGCCCGGCCGAGCATGCCCGTGGCCCCCGTGATGAAGACCGGACCGATGACGTCCACTTCCATAGCGCCCATCCCTCGGCTCGGGACCCTAGAGGGCGGCCTCCCACAAGCGCCGCACGGCTTCCACACACTCATCCACGGATACGTCCTCGCGGTCACCGGCCACCCGCGGCTGCACTTCCACCACGCCGGAGCTGGCCTTCTTGCCCACGGTCACCCGGATCGGGCACCCGATGAGTTCGGCGTCGGCGAACTTCACGCCCGGGCGCTCGTCGCGGTCGTCCCAGAGCACGTCCCAACCCTCCAGCTTGAGGGCGCGGTAGAGGGAGTCGGCCACGTCGGACTGCAGTTCGTCCTTGGGCTGAACCTGCACCAGATGGATGTCGAACGGCGCGATGGCCTTGGGCCACACGATGCCGCGCTCGTCGGCGTGCTGCTCCACCGCCGCGGCGGCGATGCGCGCCGGCCCGATGCCGTAAGAGCCCATGATGATCAGCCGCTCCTGCCCCGATTCGTCGAGGACGGTGGCGTTCAGCGGCTTGGTGTACTTCGTGCCCAGCTTGAAGATGTTGCCCACCTCGATGACCACGTCCATCGTGAGCGGCGCGCCGCAGTCAGGACAGCCGTCGCCGGCCTGCGCCTCGCGCAGGTCGGCCCACTCGGCGGTGAAGTCGCGGCCGGGGACCACGCTCAGCAGGTGGGTGTGCGGCTTGTTGGCGCCCGCCGCGTACTCGCGCGGGCCCGCCGGCCCCTCGGGCCGCAGAGACTCGTCCGCCACGATGCGCAGCCCGCGCGACGCCAGGCCCACCGGCCCGACAAACCCGACCTCGGCGCCCACGTACTCGAGCACCTCTTCCGGATGCGCCGCGCGCACCTCGCTCTTCAGGTGACGGGCCAGCTTGTTCTCGTGCAGGTCCTGATCGCCGCGCACCAGCGCCACCACCGGCGTGTCGCCGGCCATGTACACCAGTGACTTGATGAGCTGCCACGGCTCCACCTTCAGGAACTGCGAGACCTCGGCGATGGTGCGCTGCTCGGGCGTGGCGACCTCGTGCGGGGCGTCGCCCGTGGCGGCCGCGGCGGGCGGCTGAACGGCCACAGACCGCGCCAATTCGACGTTCGCGGCGTATCCACACTGCGTACATACGGCCACCCGGTCCTCGCCGGCGGCCGACGGAGCCATGTATTCGTGCGCCTGAGCCCCGCCCATGATGCCGCTGTCGCTCTCCACCCGCAGGAACTCCACGCCGCAGCGCTCGAAGATGCGGTCGTACGCCCCGATGTGCTTCTCGTAGCTGACTTCCAGCCCGGCTTCGTCCATGTCGAACGAGTAGGAGTCCTTCATCACGAACTCGCGCACCCGGAGCACCCCGCCCTTGGGCCGGGGCTCGTCGCGGAACTTGAGCTGGATCTGGTACCAGATCTTCGGCAGGTCGCGGTAAGAACGCAGCTCGCGGGAGGCCAGCCAGGCGAAGACCTCTTCGTGGGTCATGGCCAGCACCATCTTGCGGCCGCCCCGGTCCTCCAGCCTGAACATCTCGTCGCCGATGGCGTCGTAGCGGCCGGTGGCCTGCCACACGTCGGCGGGATGGAGCGTCGGCATGGACAGCTCGTTGGCCCCGATGGCGACCATCTCTTCCCGGATGATGCCCAGGATGCGCTGCATCACCCGCCAGCCCAGCGGCAGCATGATGTAGATGCCGGACGCGAACTGGCGGACGAACCCGCCGCGCACCATCAACTTATGGCTGATGGCCTCGGCGTCGGCCGGGTCTTCTTTGAGCGTGGGCATGAACAGCTCTGTGGCCCGCATCGGGTCCTCCTCGAACGGAAACAGTGCGATGGGCGCGGTGCGCGGCGCGAAGCCCGCGCGCCGGTTGTCAGTCTAGCAGCCTGGCGTGACGCTGCACTGGAGGCGAGGGTGCGCGAGGCCGACCGGCCGACTACTCGGAGTCCCCTTGGCGATCTCGGCGAAGAGCGCGTCCACGAGCTGGTCCTGAGGTACTTTGCGGACGGGATGGCCGTGCGCGAACACCACGCCCTCCCCCGCCCCGCCGGCGATGCCGAAGTCGGCCTTGCGGGCCTCGCCCGGCCCGTTGACGATGCAGCCCATCACGGCCACCTCGATGTCGAGGTCCATCTCCTGCAGCCGCCGCTCCACTTCCAGGGCCAGGCTCTCGATGTCCACCTCGGTGCGGCCGCACGTCGGGCAGGAGATCACGTGAGCCCCCCGCGGCGCCAACTCCAGCGTCCGCAGGATCTCCAGCCCCACTTTGACCTCTTCCACCGGGATCCCCGGTGAGCGACACCCGGATCGTGTCGCCGACGCCTTCAGCCAGCAGGACGCCGAGGGCGACCGAGCTACGGATGGAGCCCGACCATCGGGTCCCCGCCTCGGTCAGCCCCAGGTGCAGCGGATAGGGCACCCTCTCGGCGAGCAGCCGGTAGGCCGCGATGGTCACAAGCGGCGACGACGACTTGGCCGACACCTTGATGCGGTCGAACCCGTACTCCTCCAGGAGCGCGCACGAACGGACCGCGGATTCCACCAGCGCCCCGGCCGGGTCGCGTCTCGGCCATCTCCCGCAGATCGCGCTGCAAAGAGCCGCTGTTGACCCCCACCCGGATCACCGTTCCATGCGCCTCCGCGGCCTCCACGACCTGCGCGCACCGCGTCCTTGCCCCCGATGTTGCCCGGGTTGATGCGGATGCCGGCGACCCCGGCCTTCGACGGCCGCCACGGCCAGCTCATGCTCGAAGTGGATGTCCGCCACCAGCGGGACCGGCGACTCCGCCACCAGAGCGGGCAGTGCTTTCGCCGCGCGGCTCGTCCGGCACGGTCACCCTGACGATGGCGGCCCCGGCCGTGGCCAGCGCCCGGATCTGCGAGAGCGTGGCCTCGACGTCGTGGGTCTTGGTGTTGGTCATGGACTGCACGGAGATGGGCGCGCCACCACCGATGACGACGTCCCCCGAGCTTGACCTGTCCTTGGCTCGCCATCTGAGGACTAGCCGAACAGGCGCCCGATGTCGTTGGTGGTGGCCAGGATGAACAGCGCCACGAAGATGACGAGCCCCACCATCGACACCTGCTCGAACACCCGAGAGACACGCTCTTGCCTCGGATCTTCTCGATGACGTTGAAGAGCACATGACCCCCGTCCAGCGGCAGCAGCGGCAGCATGTTGACGATGGCCAGGTTGACGCTGATGAAGGCCAGGAGCAGAAGATAGGTGCCGCTGGCGTAGGCCTCGCTGGATATCTGGATGATCCCCACCGGTCCCGCCAAGCCCTTGCGACCCTGTGACCGGGGCCTGCCCGGTGAACATCATCTTGAAGCCGACGAAGATCAGCTTGAACGCGCTTCCCGTCCGGGTACCGGCGAACTTCAAGGACTCTCCGAGGCCGCAGGCCGGCGCGTTGGAGCTTCGCCTCGACCCCGAGATAGCCGACTGTGCCGCCCTCACCGTCTGACTGCTCTTTCAGCAGTGGGCTTCAGCGTCACCATCTGCCCGGCGCGCTCGACCCCCAAGGTGATCGTCTGGCCGGCGTGATCGTGGATGTAGGTCCGCACGACTTCCCAGTCCGAGACGGCCGTGCCGTCGACGGTCACGACCTTGTCGCCCGGCTGCATACCCGCCGCGGCGGCCGGGCTGTCCGCGACCACGGCCCTGATGGTGGTGCGTCGGGAAGCTGTCGCCTTCGTAGAGGCCGTAGGCGAAGAAGAGCAGGAACGCCACGAACACGTTCATGGTCACGCCGGCGATGATGAACAGCACTTTGTGCCAGAAGGGATGCGAGTAGTAGCGGCGCGCGAGCGGCGTGGAGGCGATCTCGTCGGCGCTCAGCGCCCGGGGCCCGGCCAGCCGGTCCTCGGGGTCGGCCGGCCGCCGGCGCTTCTTCTCAGGGTTGCGCTCGGCGATGAGCTCCTTGGTCTCCTGCTCCGCCCGCCGCTCGGCCTCTTTCTCCCGAGCCTCCTCGATGCGGGCCTGGAACTCCTCCTTGTGCATGCCGGTCACGCGGACGTAACCGCCCAGCGGCAGCCAGGAGATCCCGTACACCGTCTCCCCGATGCGCTTGCTGATGAGGTAGCGCCCGAAGCCGATGCTGAACTCCTCCACCCGCATGCCGGTGGCTTTGGCCACTATGAAATGGCCGAACTCGTGAGCCAGGATCAGGAATCCCAACCCCACGATGGCCACGATCGATGCCTACGATACTCACTTCATCTCACCTCGTGCCTTACGTCGGCACAAATCTCGCGGGCCATGAGCCTTGCATCGGAATCGACGGCCGCGACCTCCTCGTACGTTCCGAAGGAGCCGCCCCGCTCCGGGAGATCACGGCCTCGATCACCTCAGGATATACCCAGGAAGGGCAGGCGCCCATCCAAGAACGCCCGCACGGCCACTTCGTTGGCGGCGTTGAGGGCGCAGGTGGCGCGGTCGCCCCTCGCCCCGGCTTCTCGGGCCAGGCGGATGGCCGGGAACGTCACCTCGTCGGGCGCCTCGAAGTCCAGAGACAACCCGGCGGCCAGGTCGAGCTTGGCGGTGGCCACGTGGACCCGCTCTGGGTAGTGCAGCGCGAAGGCTATGGGCACCCGCATGTCGGGGCAGCCGAGATGCGACAGCAGCGCCCCGTCCACCAGCCGCACGAGCGCGTGGACCAGGGACTGCGGATGCACCACCACTTCGATGCGGTCGTAGGGAAGCCCGAAGAGATGGTGGGCCTCGATGACCTCCAGGCCCTTGTTGACCAGAGTGGCCGAATCGATGGTGATCTTCTCCCCCATCGACCAGGTCGGATGCGCCAGCGCCTGCTCGCGGGTGACGCCCCGGAGCTCGTCCCGCGATCCGGCCCCGGAAGGGTCCGCCGGACGCGGTGATCACCAGAGAGTCGACGGCCTCGGGTCCCGCTGCCGCCACCAGCTGGAACAAGGCCGAATGCTCCGAGTCCACCGGAAGGATGTGCAGGCCCTGGCGCGCCGCCACGCTCGTTCACCAGGCCGCCGGCGCAGACCAGGCTCTCCTTGTTGGCCAGGGCCACCGGGACGCCCGGCTTCCAGCGCCGCCAGCGTGGACTCCAGGCCGGCGAAGCCGACGATGGCGTTCAGCACCAGATCGGCCTCGACCTCCCGCACCAGACGGGCCGCTGCCCCCGGCGCCGGTGCGCACGCGCGCCTGCGGGTACAGCGTCGCGGGCACAGTGGCCGCCGCCGCCTCGTCGGCGATGGCCAGGTCGTCGACCCCCAGGGACACGGCCTGCTCCATGAGCAGCTTGACGTTGCGGTCGCAGGAGAGGCCGACGACGGTGAGGTCCGTGCTCGCCGCCACCACCTGCAGAGCCTGGACGCCGATGGAGCCGGTCGCCCCCAGGATGATGACGCGCTTCATTTGACCAGCGTCGCGCAGTAGTCCGACAGCCATCCAGTAGGTGACGAACCCGGCGAAGAGGATCGCGTCGAACCGATCCAGGATGCCGCCGTGCCCGGGCAGGATCTTGCCCGAGTCCTTCACCCGGAAGTCCCGCTTGACCGCCGACTCGAAGAGGTCGCCCCACTGGCCGACGAACCCGAGCGCCACGCCGAACAGCGATGGCGTAGCTCCAACTCAGCCAGGGTGAGTAGATCTTGACCACGATGGCCGCGACCACCGATCCGATGATGCCGCCTATGGCGCCTTCCACCGACTTCTTGGGCGAGATGCGGGGCGCCATCTTGTGGCTGCCGAACGCCCGCCCCACGAAGTACGCGAAGGTGTCGTTCACCATCGTGCAGGCCAGCAGAAGGATGGTCAGGGCCATACCGTGGTTGAGCTCCCGGATGAGCAGGATGTACGCGAAGCCCATGGCTATCCAGACGATGCCGAACCCCGTGAGCGCCATCCTCCCCACGAGGTGAGCTCCCAGCTCTCCGCCGAGCGACCAGAAGAAGGTGAGGATCATCAGCGCCGCCAGACCCACCAGCAGCCCGGTCTGCCCCCAGTACCACGCCCCCACGATGGTGGCGAGACCGGCCACGAACCCCACGAGCAGGTTGGGCTGGTACGGACGGAGCAGGGTGTAGTACTCGTTCAGGCCGAGAATGGTGAGGACCAGCGCCAGGCCCAGCATGAAGTAGCCCCCCAGGATGATGCAGGCGAGCCCGATGGGAAGGCCGATGGCGGCGACCAGGAGCCGGTACTTAAGCATCGGCGTCCCCGCTCGCGGCCGCCAAAGCGCCGGTGCCGGGCCGCGTAGTCGGCAAGCGCTTCCCGCAGCTCCTCCTTGCCGAAGTCCGGCCACAGCTTGTCGGAGAAGTACAACTCCGAGTAGGCCGACTGCCACAGCAGGAAGTTGGAGAGCCGCTTCTCGCCCGATGTGCGGATCACCAGGTCGGCGTCGCGCATCAGCGGCGAGTACAGGTTGGCGGAGATGTCGTCGTCGGTGAGCGCTTCCGGAGCCACACCCGCGGCCACGGCCTTCTTCACCGCGTCGACGATCTCCCGGCGGCCTCCGTAGTTGAACGCGATGAACAGGATCATGCGCGTGTTCGCCGCGGTCAGCCCCTCAGCCCACTCCATACGCGCCAGCAGTTCGTCGCTCAGCCCATCGCGCCGGCCCACGAACACCACCCGGCAGTTGTTCTTGTGCAGGGTGGGCACCTCGGAGTCGATCATCTCGATGTGCAGGTTCATGAGACCCTGCACCTCTTCCGTGGAGCGGCTCCAGTTCTCGGTGGAGAACGAGTAGAGGGTGAGCTGCCCCAGCCCCAGGTCGCGCGACTCCTCGATCACGCGGCGGACGGCCTGGACCCCGGCCCGGTGCCCGGCAGCCACAGGTAGATGGCGGCGCTTGGCCCAGCGGCCGTTGCCGTCCATGATGATGGCTACGTGGTACGGCTTGGCCCCCGGCGCGGTGTCCGCGTCGTTCTTGGGGGCGCCGCCCATGCTTGCCGGGCAGGACCCTGATGAGCCAAGCGGGGAGCTTCACGTCAGATCTCGAGGATCTCTTGTTCCTTGTGATGGACGAGTTCGTTGATCTTCTTGACGTAGCTGTCGGTGAGCTTCTGCACGTCTTCTTCAGCCCGCCGCTCGTCGTCCTCGGAGATGTCGCCCTCTTTCTTCAGCTCTTTGCAGTCGGCGATGACGTCCCGGCGGACGTTGCGGACCGCGATGCGGGCATCTTCAGCCATGCCCTTGACCAGCTTGACCAGGTCCTTGCGGCGGTCGGCGGTGAGGGCCGGGATGTTCAGGCGGATCGTCTGGCCGTCGGTGTTGGGCGTCAGCGCCAGGTCGGATTCCTGGATGGCGCGCACGACCGAGTTGACCGCTGCCTTGTCGTAGACTTGGATGGCGATGGTCCGCGGGTCGGGCGTTGCCAGGTTGCCCAGCTGCTTGAGCGGAGTCCTGACCCCGTAGTAGTCCACGTGCAGCCGGTCCAGCAGGCCCGTGGACGCCCGGCCGGTGCGGACGGTGTTGAACTCGGCGCGCAGCGCTTCGACAGCGCTTTCCATGCGTCGTCTTCCCATCGGCCATGAGTTCCTTGATCATGCCAGCCCCTCCCTTCGGTTCAGCTTGTGACTATGGTGCCCACGCGCTCGCCGCGCAAGACGCGACGGATGTTCTCGGGGGCGCTCATGTTGAAGACTACGATAGGCAGCCCGTTGTCCATGCAAAGAGCGAACGCCGTGGAGTCCATCACCTTCAGTCCGCGCTCCAGAGCCTCCCGGTGAGTGATCTCGGTCGATCATCGTCGCTGTGGGGTCTGTCTCAGGGTCGGCCGTGTAGACGCCGTCGTACTTCTTCTTGCCCATGAGCAGGCACTCCGCCCCGATCTCCAGCGCGCGCAGCGCCGCGGCGGTGTCGGTGCTGAAGAACGGGTTGCCCGTGCCCGCGGCGAAGATGACCACGCGCCCCTTCTCCAGATGGCGAATGGCCCGGCCACGGATGTACGGCTCGCACACCTCCTGCATCTCGATGGCCGAGAGCACCCGGCACTGCGTGGAGAGCTTGCCCAGGGCGTCCTGCAGGGCCATGGAGTTCATGACCGTGGCCAGCATGCCCATGTAGTCGGCGGTCGCCCGGTCGATGCCCTGGGAAGCCCCGGACACTCCGCGGAAGATGTTGCCGGCCCCGACCACGATGGCCACCTCAGTGCCGGCGGAAGCCGCCTGGCTGATCTCCTGGGCCACGACGCGAAGGCGCTCCGGGTCGATGCCGTACTCCAGGTCACCCATGAGGGCTTCGCCGCTCAGCTTCAGCAGAACCCTCTTGCTCACCGGTGGCTGGGTCATACTTCCTCGCTTCGTGGGCTCACCCTCGTGGCGCTGGCGGCGCCCCGAGGTCCTCTGTAGACACGGCGGTCTTCTTTAAGCCACCCCTTCGCCCACTTTGAAGCGGACGAAGCGCCGGATCTCGATGTTCTCACCTATCTTAGCGATGATCTCGCGGCGCAGGTCTTCGATCGTCTTGTCGGGATCCTTGACGAACGGCTGCTCCAGCAGGGCCACCTCGCCGAACCACTTGTTGAGCTTGCCCTCGGCGATCTTGGCGATGACGGCTTCCGGCTTGCCGGAGGTCTTGGCCTGGGCGGTGTAGATCTCCATCTCGGACGCTTTGACGTCTTCCGGGATGTCCTCGCGGGACACCCACAGCGGAGAAGCGGCCGCGATATGGATGGCCACGTCGTGCACGAAGCCCTTGAAGTCGTCGTTGCGGGCCACGAAGTCGGTCTCGCAGTTGACTTCGAGCAGGACGCCGACCTGGGCGCCCGGATGGATGTAGTAGTCGATCAGACCCGCGTTGGTGGCCCGGGCCGATTTCTTGTCGGCGGTGGCCATGCCCTTCTTGCGCAGGATCTTGAGAGCCTCGTCCATGTCGCCCTGAGCCTCGGTCAGGGCCATCTTGCAGTCCATCATGCCGGCGCCGCAAGCGTCGCGCAGTTTCTTCACCAATGCACGCGTCGATAGCCATATCTCTTGCCTCCATCGAGACGGTTGTGTCCGTTATCAGACCGGGCCGCCATGCGGTCCCGGACGATCAATTCCCAGTTGCGGCCGGTCGCCCGGCCGAGAGCGAACCCGGGGGTTACGCCTCTTCGGTGACCCCGCCCTGAGCCTCATCGACCGGCTTCTCTACGGCCTCAGGCTTGGCGGCCTGAGCCTCGGCCGGCGCTGCGGCGGCCGGAGCGGCCGGGCGCGGGCGCCGGGAAGCGGGCATCGGACGGCTGGCAGGACCACGCTGGTCGTCGCGGGGGCCGGAACGGGCCGCGTCGCTGCTATACGGACGGCTGCCGCCGGCCTGACCGCCACCCTGACGGTTCTGGCCACCCTGGCCACCGCCGCGGCGGTCGCCCTGCTGACCCTGACCCCGACCGCGCGAGTCGCGGCCACGAGGACCTTCGTCGCGGTCGTCAGAACCCTTTGACGCGGCCGCTGCGGCTTCGCGCGCGGCTTCCTGCCGTAGAAAGTCGGACACCTGGAAGTTGGCGCGGCCTTCTTCGACGGCGCGGACCAGGGTCTTGACGATCAGGCTGCAGGAGCGGATGGCGTCGTCGTTACCGGGGATGACGATAATCGACCTCGTCGGGATCGCAGTTGGTGTCGACCAGGCCGATGAGGGGCAGGCCGAGCTTGTTGACTTCCTTGGTGGCGATGGCTTCCCGCTTGGGGTCGGCCACGAACACGGCATCGGGAAGACGGGTCATCATGGCGACGCCGCCCAGGTTGATCTCGAGTTTCTCGAGTTCGCGCTCCATGCCCATGCGCTCTTTGGTGGGGAGCAGCTGAAGCTGGCCCTCTTCCTTGTACTTGCGCAGTTCGTGCATGCGCTGGATCCGGCGCTCGATGGTGCTGAAGTTGGTGAGCAGGCCGCCCAGCCAGCGGTGCGACACGTACGGCATGCCCACGCGGGTGGCCTCTTCCTTGATGACGTCCTGGCACTGCTTCTTGGTGCCGACGAACATGACCGTGCCGCCGCGGGCCGCGATGTTGCGGACGAAGTCGTAGGTCTTGTCGAGCAGTTCGGTGGTCTGCTGCAGGTCGATGATGTGGATGCCGCCCCGTTCGGTGAAGATGTAAGGCTTCATCTTGGGGTTCCAGCGGCGGGTCTGGTGACCGAAATGGACTCCTGACTCCAGGAGCTGCTTCATAGAAGCTGCGGGCATGGGTGACCTCTCTCTTGGTTTTGTTCTTCTGATCCTGAGGCTCGCTCCGGAACCGGTATCCCGGCACCACCGTCGCGCTTGTTCCCCAGGTTCGCTGGTAGTAAAGCCGACGCAGTTTACCACAAGAAAGTCAAGGGATGGCCGATGGCCGCTCGGTGCCGGCGAAGGTGCGGCCCCGTGGAGAGGAGGAGACCCTACTTGACGAGGGCGTCGAGGTCCAGGTCTTCTTTGATGCGGCCGCGCAGCCGCAGGATGGCCTTGGTGTGGAGCTGTGAGACTCGCGATTCGGTGACTCCCAGCACCTCCCCGATCTCCTTGAGCGTCAGGCCCTCGTAGTAGTACAGGCCGATGACGATGCGCTCCCGCTCGGGCAGCCGTTGGATGGCGGCCGCGAGGATCTCCTTGACCGCCTGTCTGGCGGTAGGCGCGCGACGGATCGGGCGCGTCGGTGTCCTCGATGGTATCGATGAGGTTGATCTTGTCCTGGCCCTGGTTGGGCGAATCCCAGAACTCGTCCAGCGCGACCACGGACGCGCAGCTGATCTGGTTGAGGATGTCCTGGAAGTCATCGACGCTCACGCCCAGTTCCGCGGCGATCTCGTCGTCGGTGGGCGCCCGCTTCAACTGGTTCTCCAGCCTGGTGATGCTGGCCTCGACCTTGCGGGCCCAGCTGCGCACCGAGCGGGGCACCCAGTCCAGAGCCCGCAGCTCGTCGATGATGGAGCCCCGGATGCGGGAGATGGCGTAGGTCTCGAACTTGATGGCCCGCGAGCGGTCGAACCGCTCCAGGCCCCGATGAGGCCCAAGAGGCCGTAGGAGACCAGGTCGGCCTCCTCGATGTGCGCGGGCAGTCCGCTGCTCATGCGCCCGGCCACGTACTTGACCAGCGGCGAGTACGCGATGATCAGCTGGTCGCGAGCCTTCTGGTCGTTCTCCTCTTTGTAGAGGCGCCAGTACTCGGCGATGTCGTGCTGTTTTGCTGGGTCGACTATCATCAGTAGTGCAGTCTACGCCCGTGGGATGTGCTTTGCGGTAGGCCCTGCGCAAATGTGCCGCCGAGACGTGCGTGTAGACCTGAGTGGTGCGAAGGGAGGAATGGCCCAGCATCTCCTGGATGACGCGCAGATCCGCTCCTCCCTCGAGCAGGTGCGTGGCGAACGAATGCCGCAACGTGTGGGGCGAAGTGCCTCGCGGGGCTCCGGCCCGAGCCAGATACCGGGCCAGACGCCGTTGCACGTCCGACGACGACAATGGGCGGCCGGTCCGGCTGAGGAAGACATGGTCATCCTGCGCAGGGTCTTTCAGCAGACGAGGGCGTCCTTCACCGAGATAGCGTTCCAGTGCTTCCAGCGCGACCTCCCCCACAGGTATCACACGGACCTTTCGCCCCTTGCCCTTGACCCGCACCTCACGCGATCCCAGATTGACGTCGCGCAGCCGCAGATCGAGGACTTCCTGGCAGCGCAATCCGCTTGAGTATACCAACTCGAAAAGCGCTCTATCCCGCACTTCCAGAGGCTTATCGACCCCGATGGAATCAAGCAGTCCGGCCGCCTGGGCCGGTGTCAGGACTTGGGGGAGCCGCCTCGGCACCTTGGGTGAACCCACGCCGGCCCCCGGACTGGCTGCGATGAGGCCGTTGTCCTGGCAGAAGTCGAGGAAGTTCCTGATGACCGACAACTTGCGTGCGATGCTGCTGCGGGCGTAGGGCTTCTGCGGGCCGCGGGAGGGCTGTCCCCTCTGACCGGCCGCTACCGGCGATGCGGCCCCGGCGAGGGCGCCGGCCTCCGCAAGCGCCGCGGCGAAGTCGCTCATGTCCGTCCTGGTGATGGCGCTCGGGCGCTCGACCCCGCGCTCCGCGAGAAAAAGGCCGAACTGCTCGAGATCGATGGACGACGCCTTGATGGTGCGCAGGCTGTAGTCGGCGGCGATCAGGCCGCGCAGGAACGCGGCGATGGCCTCTTCGACCTCCGCCGGGATCCCCGTCCCGACAGCCGTGCTCTCGTGATCCATGCGCCTCCGCCGGCCCTCTCTAGGGGGCCCGTATGTACAGTCCCGGTCCGGCTCTGCTCACCAGCCCGGCCAACTCCAGTTCGGCCAGCGCGCCGGTGAGCCGCCGCACCGCCATGCCCGTCCGCAGCACCAGAGCGTCGACCGAGCATGCCTGCTCGGCCATGGCCTCCAGGATGGCCTCTCTGCCGGCCACAGCCATGTCGCGAAACGGATCCTGCCGGTTCGCCCCCGGCCCCTTCTCAGGCTCCGGTGGCCGACGCTCTCCTCTTTCGATTCTGGTTTGAAGCAGGAACTCCTCCACCGTCACCTCCGGATCGAGCGCGGGCACGCCCCCGTCGCGGATGAGCAGGTTGCAGCCGCGATGGCCGTCGGCATAGATGGATCCGGGCACGGCGAACACCGGCCGGCCGAGGTGGGCCGCCTGTTCCGCCGTCTGCATCGCCCCGCTGGTGAGCGACCCTTCGATCACCAACACCGCGTCCCCGAGGGCGGCCAGCAGCCGGTTGCGGTTGGGGAAGGTCCATCGGGACGGCGGTGTGCCCGGCGGAAGCTCGCTCATGACAAGACCCTTCGCGGACGATCAGTTCGTAGAGGGCACGATGGCGGGGCGGATACACCACGTCGGCCCCACAGCCGAGCACCGCGGCGGTCAGCCCCCCGGCCTCCAGGGCCGCCTCGTGCGCCCGCCCGTCGATGCCGAGAGCCATGCCGCTCACCACAGCAATGCCTCGGGCCGCGAAGGCCGCGGCGAACTCCCGCGCCGCCCTGTTGCCGTTACGCCGTCGCCCTCCGCGTGCCGACGATCGTGACACGCACGGCGCTCAGCAAGTCGTGAAGGCGGTCCGGATCGCCCCTCGAGGAATATCCCCGCCGGCGGATGCGACAGGTTGAGCAGTTTGGCCGGGTAATCCGGAGACCCGAACGGCACGAAGCGCAGTCCGGCCGCGGCGATCACCTGGGGCACAGCGTCGAGGAACTCCTCGGTGACGCGCAGATTCTTCGTACTCAGGAAGTTCTGGGCCGGGAACCTGGACATTCCCATCTTCTCCAGCCTGCCCTGCCCGGCAGCCCAGATATCCTCCAGCGCGTACCCCTTGAGCTGCCTCAACACGGCGTTGCTGCCCTCCGTGCACGCGTAGGCGATGCCCAACGCGGCGCGGTACCGCTTCTTCTCCGCGTCTTTCATACGAAGGCCACCCTCCTGTGGTCGAGCCGCAGCGACAGCGCTTCGGCCAAGTGTTCTGTCGATACCTCTTCCACCTGATCCAGGTCGGCGATGGTCCGGGCCAGCCCCATCACGCGGACGTAGGCCCGCCCGCTCAGCCCGTCCCGCACCAGAGCCTCCCGTAGCAGCGACCGCGCTTCCCGAGACAGTCCCCGGCCGGTCGCCGCTCCTCCCGGGCCGGCGCATCGGGCGGACCCCGCCGCGCCCTTGCCGCCCTCGAGGGCCCGGCGGAACTCCTGGGCTGACACCACCCGCGCCCGGACGGCCGAGGACGGCTCCAACATGGAACGGTCGTCGAGCGCCGTGAGTGTGAGCGGAGGCACCTCGATGAGCGCGTCCAGCCTGTCGAGCAACGGGCCGCTCACCCGCGCCCGGTAGCGTTCGACCGCCGCGCCGGAGCAGCGGCAGGGCTTCGACGGGTGCCCCAGATAGCCGCACGGACAAGGGTTCATAGCGGCCACCAGCGTGCACGCCGCCGGGAACACCGAGGTGCCGGTCCGCCGCGATATGGCCACCCGGCCTTCCTCCAGCGGTTGTCTGAGCGATTCGAGGGCGTCGCGCGAGAACTCGGGGAACTCATCGAGGAACAGCACTCCGCGATGGGCGAGGCTGACCTCGCCGGGCCGCATGAGCATCCCTCCTCCCACCAGCGCTGCCCGGACGCCGTGTGATGCGGCGCCCGGAACGGCCTCTCTTTGATGAGCCCGGCGCGGGTGGCCTGCAGCCCGGCGGCGCTCCACACCCGAGTGACATCGACGGCCTCGTCGCGCGTGAGCTCCGCGAGGATGCCAGGCAGCCTGCTGGCGAGCATTGTCTTGCCCGCGCCCGGGGAGCCGACCATGAGCAGATGATGGCCCCCGGCCGCGACGATCTCCAGGGCCCGCTTCGCCTGATGCTGGCCCAGTACCTGGTCGAAATCGAGCGCCTCGCCCCCGCCCGCCCCTTGCTCCCCGCGTCGCGACCGCAGCCATCGCCCACCCCGCTCCATGATCCGCTCCCGGCTGGCTGCGTCCCGTACCACCGCGATGGCCTCGGCGAGCGAGCGCACACCCGCGACCGGCACGGTCGCCACTTCCGCGGCGACGGGCAATCCCTCGATGGGCGTCACGAGCAGGCGCACCCCGACCTTCCCCGCGGCTTCCGCCACCGACACCATCCCCCGGCTGGGCCGCACCAGTCCGTCCAGAGACACCTCCCCCACGGCGCCGATATCCCGCACCGCCTCGGCCGGCATGTACCCGCAGGCCGCCAGGGTGGCCAGCGCCACGGGCAGGTCGAACCCAGAACCCTCCTTGGGGACGTCGCCCGGGCTGAGATTGATGGTGATCCGCCGGGTCGGGAGCGGCAGACCGCTGGAGGCCGCCCCGGAGCGCACCCGTTCCCGGGCCTCGCGCACGGCCGCTCCCGGCAGCCCCACGATGGTCACCCCCGGCAGTCCGTTGCGCGCGTGCGCCTCCACCCTCACCGGCACGGCCTCGATGCCCACGAGAGCGAAGCCCCACAGCCGACGCCACAGACATCAGCAGCCCTCGCCCAGGATGTCCTTGACATGCTCAAGGCTGCACGGGGCCCCGAAGCCGTCCAGGGCGACGAGCACCGCGTCGAACCTCAGAAGGCACGGCAACAATCCCTGCTCCGAAAGCCACCACATGGCCGCCGCCCTCAGTCTGCGCGCCTTCCGGGGGCCGATGGACTCCAGCGCCGATCCGTACGCATCGCCGGAGCGGGCCTTGACCTCCACGACCACGACCTGGGCCGCGGTCCGGCACACCAGATCCAACTCCCCCAGCGGAGTGCGTTGATTCTTGGCCAGTACGCGGTACCCTCTCTCCGCAAGGAAGGAGGCGGCCACCTGCTCGCCCGTCCGGCCGCGCGCCGCTCGCTCGAGCCCGACGCCGTCGTTCACTGCCTCCTCCTTCGTCGCTGTGTACCTTTCCGGATGGAGGCTAGACCAAGGGTGGTCCCGAAGCCGTCAGACCTTAGTCGCACTCAGGCGCGATCCGCCGCGTTCGTCGCCGAGGTGTGGGAGTTCTACCGCGTCAACCGGCGCGACCTCCCCTGGCGCCGCACCCACGACCCCTACGAGATCCTCGTCTCGGAGTCCATGCTGCAGCAGACCCAGGTGGCCAGGGTGCTCGACAAGTACCCGGTGTTCCTCGCTGCGTTCCCCACCGTGCAGGCTCTCGCGGCGGCCGACTTCCAGACGGTGCTGGCGGCGTGGCAAGGCTTGGGCTACAACCGGCGGGCGCTCGCCCTGCATCGAGCCGCCAAGACCATCATCGAGGAGCATGGGGGCGAGGTACCGAGCTCCACCGCCGCCCTGCGCGGTCTCCCTGGCATCGGGCCGGCTACCGCCGCGGCCGTCAGCGCATTCGCGTTCGGGAGGGCCGAGCCGTTCATCGAGACCAACATCCGGTCGGCCTTCATCCATTTCTTCTTCCAAGATCGGGACGGTGTCTCCGACGCCGAACTCCTACCCCTGGTGGAAGCAACCATGGACCGTGACGACCCCCGGGAGTGGTTCTACGCCCTCATGGACTACGGGGTCTGGGTCAAGAAGTTGTACGGCAATCCCAGCAGGCGGAGCAAGCATCACGCAGTGCAGTCCCGGTTCGCCGGGTCCCGGCGGGAGGCGCGGGCGCAGGTCCTGCAGGCGTTGCTGGCCGCCGCGCCCTCCCCCGTGGGCGGTCGCGGCATCGCGGCGCTGCTGGAGGACTCGGGGCGAGAGCCGGCTGAAGTGCTCTCAATCGCGGACGACTTGGTCCGGGAGGGGTTCCTGGAGAAGGATGGCGATGCCTACCGTATCGCGGGCGCCGGAATCCAGGCGCCGGGCAAGTCCGGCTAGCGGTCCTCCTCCTCGGCGGGAACAGCCTCGTCCCACAGACCCAGTTCGAGTTGCGGGCACGCCACTCCCTGGAAGCTCAACCGGTGGATGGCGGAGGGCCCATGAGCCCGTAGCGCCTCCCGATGCCGCCCCGTGGCGTAGCCGACGTGCTCCTCGAACCCGTATTCCGGGTACGCGGGGGCCAGCGTGCGCATGAGCCTGTCGCGGACCACCTTGGCCACCACCGACGCCGCGGCCACCGCGGCGCTCTTGAAGTCGGCCCCCACCACGGCCTTGGCCCGCAGATCCGGACGCTTGAGATCGAACCCATCCACCACCGCCAGCGCATACTCGCCATCGAGCGACGCCAGCGCGGCCCCGAGAGCGGCGAGATTGCAGCGGTGCAGCCCCACCCGGTCGATGGTCGCCGGCGACACAGCGATGCACGAGACCCGCGCCGCCCGCGAGAGCACCACGGGATACGCCTCTTCCCGCGCCTCGCGCGTCATGAGCTTGGAATCGGTGAGCCGCTCGAGTCCCCGGAAAGGGGCGGCCGAGTAGTCGAAGACGACGGCTGCCGTCACCAGCGGACCGGCAAGGCAGCCCCTCCCCGCCTCGTCCGCGCCCGCGACCCGAAGATCACCCTCGGCAGCGCCGCTCTGCGCTGCTTCATCGAGGAGGTTCCGGTCGAAGCGGAAGGGATCCGAGGCCCGCCGGGCTTTCTTGCCCTTGTCCGGGGCCATCGGCGGGGGGCTACAGCCCGCCGATGCGGCTGATAGGCCAGTACTTGGCGAACGCTTCACCCATGATGGCATCCAGTGGCACCGGCCCGAACACTCGGCTGTCGCCGCTGTTGTTGCGGTTGTCGCCCATCGCCCAGACGTATCCGGTCTCTATCTCCGTCTCGGGGTAGTCGCCCTCGATGAACGGGTCTTTGAGGTAGGGCTCGTCCTGGGCCATCCCGTTGACGTAGAGCGTGCCGTCGTGCACTGCGATGGTGTCACCGCCGACCGCCACCACGCGCTTGATGAACGGGTCGGAGCCGTGGTTGCCAGGCGGGTGGAAGACGATGACATCACCCCGCCGGGGCGGATGGAAGTGATACACGAGCCGGTTCACCAGCACGCGATCGCCCTCGAGGAGCGTGTTCTCCATCGAAGGCGACGGGATGGCGAAAGGCTTGACGATGAACGCCTGGACGAGCAGCGCCAGAACGAAAGCCGCCGCCACGATGACGACGACCTCTATCATCCACAGGCGGATCACCCAGAAGACAATGCGCTTAGCGTCTTTCTCCGAGGAAGACTGCTGCGCTTCCTGACCGCCGGCCGGTTCGGGGGCGGTCAGAGAGCCGGGGTCGGGCTCGGACATCCGGCCCTCACTTCCCTCAGATACGCTTCTCCTTGACGCGGGCCTTCTTGCCCAGTTTGTCGCGAAGGTAGTACAGCTTGGCGCGAGCCACGTCGCCCACAGCCATGACTTCGATCTTCTCGATCTTGGGAGAGTGCACCGGGAAGGTACGCTCCACGCCCACGCCGAACGACTGCTTGCGCACGGTGAAGGTCTCGCGAGAGCCCTGACCGGAGCGGCTGATGCAGAAGCCCTGGAACACCTGGATGCGCTCCCGGGTGCCTTCGATGACCTTGAAATGCACTTTCAGGGTGTCGCCGGACTTGAACACGGGAAGATCTTCCCGGAGTTGCGCCCGCTCGAATTCTTCAATCACGCCCATATCTTATGTCCCGATCCTTCGTCCTGCGCCTGAGTACGTCACTTGGCAGAAAAGCCAGCAGACTTTAAAGCATCGACGAGAGCTTTACAACCCCCGTCACAACCCTCTCCAGTGCCCGATGGGCCAATAGACGCAGAACGCGCACCCGATGATGAGGTCTTTCGATATGGGCCCGAACAGCCGGCTGTCGCCGCTGTTGTTGCGGTTGTCGCCCATGACGAACACCATACCGTCGGGGACCTCCGTCTCCGGGTACACCCCCTCGAAGTCCTGCTCGAGCAGGTACGGCTCGTCCTGCGCCACCCCGTTCACGTACAACTCGCCATCCGAGACCGAGATGCGGTCGCCGGCGACGGCCACGATGCGCTTCACCAGGTCCTCGTCATCGTGCATGGGCGAGTGGAACACGATGATGTCCCCGCGAGCCGGTTCCCGGAAGTGGTACGACAGCCGGTTGAGGAGGATGCGGTCGCCCTCTTCCAGCGTAGGCTGCATCGAGACCTGATGGATGGTGAACGGCTTGACGATGAAGGCCTGCACCAGGAGTGCGATGGCGAGGGCCGCCACGACGATCACCACGATCTCGACCACCGTCCGGAGGAGGCCGGACCTCTTAGGCTGCTCCGAGGCGGCCGGCCCTTCAGCGACCGAACGCTCCCCGGCGGCGACCGGGTCGTCGTCGATCATCGGCTGGTCGCGTTCGTCACTCATGCGTCGCCCTCCCTGCGGCCCCACGGCGAGGGCCGTGCGCTCTCCCGGCGCCAGCGGGCCACAGCCCCGTGGTCGCCGCTCAACAGGATCGGCGGCACCTCGGCGCCCAGATACTCACGGGGCCGCGTGTAGTGCGGGTACTCCACCATGCCGTCCAACTCCGGGCTGAACGACTCCTCCAGCACGCTGTCCTCGTTTCCCAGTGAACCGGGAAGATGGCGGACGACGGCTTCCAAGACCACTTGCGCGGGCACCTCTCCCCCGGCCAGCACATACGGGCCGATCGACAGGGAACCGGTGGCGAAGAGCTCCTTCCACCCGGGCGTCGAAGCCCTCGAACCGGCCGCACAGAAGTACCAGGTCGCGGCCGCTCTGCGCGACCGACACCGCCAGCTCATGATCGAACGGCCGGCCTCCCGCCGCCATGACGTACACGTCCCGCGATTCGCGCACCTGCGCGGCCGGGCATCCGAAGACGCCCTCCAGGGCCAGCCCCACGATGTCCACGCGGGTCACCATGCCCGGACCTCCGCCGTAAGGCGTGTCGTCCACCTCATGGTGGGGCAGCGGGCTGTACTCGCGGATGTTGTGGACGGCTATCTCGATGGAGCCGGAATCCACAGCGGTCGATACGGGGTGTTGGCGGATGAACCAGTTGAACGCGTCGGGGACCAGGGTGAAGACGTCGACGCGCTTCATGCCTCGTCGCCGGGCGCTTCGCCCGCGGGCTCCACCGCCGCCTTGCCGGACAGACTCACGAACGCGGGGTCCACCACGAGATACCCGGCCTCCAGGTCGATGGTCGGGACCGCGGCCACGACGAACGGCGCAAGAGCCTCGCCCCCCTTGGGTAAGGCGATCACCAGGATCGCGTGCGCGGCGGACTCAAGGGCGTCCGTGACCCGGCCCATGACGGACCCCGAAGGGTCGCGCGCTTCCAGGCCTATGAGGTCGAAAGGATAGAACTCGTCTTCTTCGAGTTCGGGCAGTTCCGCGCCTTCGATCTCGAGGACGTACCCGCTGAAGGCCTCGGCCTTGTCGCGGTCGGGGATCTCCTCGAAAGCCACGATGGGGAAGTCGTCGTCCCCGCGGACGGTCTCGATGGTGAGCCGCACCTGCTCCTGCAACCGCGCTCCGGCGACTCCTCTGCGGCCGGGCCGCGCGTGTAGCTCGGCGCCCGGCACGAAGCGCTCGGGATTGTCGGAGCTGAGCGCCACCCGGACCTCTCCGTGCACCCCATGGGGACGCGATATGCGCCCCACTTCGATCCACTCAGGCCGTGGCATGCCCAGGGCTCCTAGTCGGCGATCTCGACGGTGGCCTGCCTGCCGTCACGCACGGCGCTCGCTTTGACCACGGTCCTGATGGCCCGGGCGATGCGTCCCTGCTTGCCGATGACCTTGCCGACGTCGTCCTTGGCCACTGTCAGCCGCAGGAGCACGCCGTCGGCCGTGTCGAACTGTTCCACCCGGACTTCATCCGGGTTGTCCACGAGCGACCGGGCCAGGAATTCGAGCAGCTCTTTCACCTAGACGATGCCTTTCACGCTGAAGAGTTTGCGCACCGTATCAGAAGGCTGAGCGCCGTTCTTGAGCCATTCCTTGGCTTTGGCCTCGTCCACGATGATCTCGGACGGATCGGTCAGCGGGTTGTAGAAGCCGATGCTCTCGATGAAGCGGCCGTCACGGGCGCGCCGCGAGTCCGCCACCACGATGCGGTACGTGGGATGTTTCTTGCTGCCCCTGCGGGCCAGTCGAATCGCTGTTGCCATTAGTCACCTCCTCCCCGTCAACTAGGGTTGCCGAACATCTGGAAGGGATTCTTGGGCATCCTGCCCGAACCCAACTGCTTCATCATCTTCTGCACCTGCTTGAACTGGTTCAGAAGTTGATTGACCTGGTGGATGTCGGAGCCCGCCCCGGCAGCGATGCGCTTCCGGCGGCTTCCGTTGATGATCTCGGGATGGCGGCGCTCCTCAGGGGTCATCGACTGGATGACGGCCTGGATCTTGTCGAACGCCTTGTCGTCCACCTGCAGGCCCTTGAGCTTGGCCGAGGGGATCCCGGGGATCATGCCGAGCAGGCTGCTGATGGAGCCCATCTTGCGCACCTGCTGGATCTGGTCGAGGAAGTCATCGAACGTGAAGGTGCTCTTCCGGAGCTTCTGCTCGAGCTCACGCGCCTTCTTCTCGTCGATGGTCTTCTCGGCCTTCTCGATGAGCGATAGCACGTCCCCCATGCCCAGGATGCGCGAGGCGACCCGGTCCGGGTGGAAGTACTCGAAGTTGTCGAGCTTCTCGCCGCTGCGAGGCGAACTTGATGGGCTTGCCGGTGACGGCCCGCACCGAGAGAGCGGCGCCGCCGCGGGCATCCCCGTCCATCTTGGTGAGGATCACGCCGTCGAACTGCACCTTCTCCTGGAACTGCAGGGCCACGTTGACGGCGTCCTGGCCGGTCATGGCGTCGAGCACGAGCAGGATGTTGTGCGGCTTGACCGAGCTGCGGATGTGATGGATCTCGTCCATCAGCTTCTCGTCGATGTGCAGGCGGCCGGCGGTGTCGATGATGAGGACGTCGCGGCCCTTGGTGCGCGCCCACTCCACGCCGTGCTTGGCGATGTCCACCGGATCGGCCTTGTCGCCCTCGTCGTACACGGGCACGCCCAGCTGCTCGCCCAGGGTCTTGAGCTGGTCGATGGCCGCCGGACGGTAGACGTCGCCGGCCACCATGGCCGGGCTCTTGCCCTCGGAGAGCAGGAACTTGGCCAGCTTGCCGCAGGCGGTGGTCTTGCCGGAGCCCTGCAGGCCGACCATCATGATGATCGTCGGCGGGCGGGGCGAGAAGGTCAGCTTGGTGGAGGCCGACCCCATGATGGCGGTCAGCTCTTCGTTGACGATCTTGATGAACTGCTGCACCGGGGTGAGGCTTTCCAGCACCTCTTTGCCCAGCGCCCGCTCTTTGACCTTGTCGACGAACTGCTTGACGACCTTGTAGTTGACGTCGGCCTCGAGCAGAGCCAGACGGATCTCGCGGGCGGCCCGCTCGACGTCTTTCTCCGTGAGCTTGCCCTGGCCCTTGAGGCCGTCCAGCGCGCCTTGCAGCTTATCTGAGAGGGATTCGAACACCTGTCACCTTGTCGTCACGCGGCGCCCTCGAAGGGCACCGCTCAGCAACGGCCCTTCGCGGGCCGCGAATGAGGGAGTTTACCCGTACCGCAACCGCCGGTCAACCGGGCCGTGACGTCGGCTCAGCCTTTCCCCAGCGATTCGCCGAACAGCTCGAGCGCGAACTCCGCCGGGTCGAACGGCTGCAGGCTCTCCAGCTTCTCCCCCGTGCCGATGAGCTTGATGGGCACGTCCAGCTCGTGCGACACCGCCAGAGCGATGCCGCCCTTGGCCGTCCCGTCCATCTTGGTGAGCACCACGCCGGTGATGTCCACGGCCTCCTTGAACATGCGGGCCTGGATGAGGCCGTTCTGCCCGGTGGTGGCGTCGATGGTGAGCAGGCACTCGTGCGGCGCGTCCGGGATGCGCTTCTTGATGACCCGGGAGATCTTCTCCAGCTCCTTCATGAGGTTCACCTGGGTGTGCAGGCGGCCGGCGGTGTCGATGATCACCACGTCGGCCTTGCGGGCCTCGGCCGCCACGATGCCGTCGTAGACCACGGCCGCCGGGTCGCCGCCGCGCTCGTGCTTGACCACCTCGCAGCCGACCCGCTTGCCCCACTCGCTGAGCTGCTCCACGGCCGCGGCCCGGAACGTGTCGCCGGCCACCAGCAGCGGCTCTTTGCCCAGCTGCTTGAGATGCCAGGCGATCTTGCCGATGGTGGTGGTCTTGCCGGTGCCGTTGACCCCCACCATGAGGATCACGGCCGGCGAGTGGGCCACGTCGATGCGCCGGTCGGCCTGGCAGAAGTGCTCCGCCGTCACCTCCCGCAGACGTCGGACCAGACCCGGCCGAGTCCTTGATGCTCGCCCGCGTCGGCCTCGGCCTCCAGCTTCTCCACGATGGAGACGGTGGTGTCCACGCCCACGTCGGCATAGATGAGGGCCTCCTCGATCTTCTCCCAGAGATCCTCGTCGAAGCGGTCGAACATGACGGACGCGAACTGCTGCTGCAGGGCCTTGCGGCTCTTCGACAGGCCGTCGCGCAGCTGCGCGAGCCAGCCGCCCCGCTTCTCCTGCTCCACGTCCACCGGATCGGGGATGCTGCGCCCCTCCACGCCGATGAACACGTCTGACCAGTTGTGGCTCAACTCTCCAAGCTCCTTTCTAGGCGCCCTTGGCCGCCACGAGTCTCCGCGAAAGGATACGCGAGGTGCCGTCGCTCTCGAGCGTCACGCCGTACAGCGTGTCGGCGACCTCCATGGTCTGGCGCTGATGCGTGATGATGATGAACTGCGTCCGATCCCGGTAGCGCCGCACCAGGGACAGGAAGCGGCGGATGTTGATGTCGTCGAGCGACGCCTCCACCTCGTCCAGGATGTAGAACGGGCAGGGCCGGGCCAGGAAGAGCGAGAACAGGAAGGCGATGGCTGTCATGGCCTTCTCGCCGCCCGACAGCAGGCTGAGCGTGCGCGGCGACTTGTTGGCGAACTTGACCTCCAGGCTGATGCCCTTGATCACCGGCTTCGCCTCCTCGAGGAGCGTGTCCTCCCCTTCCTCGCCCGCCGCGCCGTCTTCGGCCCGCGCCGCGGCGCCCTCCACCAGCTTGAGGCTGCCCTTGGCCCCGGGGAACACCGTGGCGATGACGCCGGAGAAGTTCTCCTTGACCATCTCGAAGATCTCGCCGAACGAGGTCTCGATGTGCTCGTCCAGGTCGGTGACCACCTGCTGCAGCTCCCCGATCGACGCCTCCAGGTCGCGGCGCTGCTCGACCAGGAAGTCGGCCCGCTCCTCGAGCTCGGCGCACTCCTGCTCCGCCAGCGGGTTGATGGGGCCGATCTTCTCCACGCGGCGCTCGGCCCGCTCGGCGGCGGCCGCCAGCAGCTCCAGATTCTCGCCGGTGACGTCGACCACCGTCAGCGACCGCGGCGCCATGTGGCGGCGGCGCAGCTCGGCCAGCTCTTCCTCCAGGAACGCGCGCCGGTCCTGATGGCGGGCCCGTTCCACCTGCAGTTCCGTGAGCCGGGCGCCCATGCCCTCGTATTGTTGCGCAGGCCGGTCTCCGAACCCGCGGTGTCGCGCATGAGCCGCGCGGCGCCCTCGGCCGCCGCGCGCGCTTCCTCCAGACGGGCCTCATAGGCGGTCTTCACCACCCGGCTGTGCTCGGCCAGGCGCTCCACCGCCGTCAGCATGCTCGCTCAGAAGCGGCAGGTACTTCTCCAGGAAGCCCGTGCGGCGCTCCCACTGCTCCACGCCCGTGACGGCCGCCCGCAACTGCCCGCTGACGCGCTCGCGCTCGCCCTCCCGGGCCCGGCAGCGCTCCCGCAGCCGCACCTCCACCAGCCCGGCCTGGGCCTTCTTCTGCTCGAGGATGGTGACGTTCTCGCGTAGCTTCTCCAAGCGCGCCCTGCATGCGCCCGCACCTCGGCCCGGGCCGCCTCCAGTTCCGCCTCCTGGCCGGAGATCTTCTGCTCGGCCTCGCGCCAGTTGCTCGGCCATCTTGCCGGCCAGGCCGCCTTCCCGCTCTTCGCGGGCCCGCAGTTCGGCCGACTGGCGCCGGGCCTCTTCCAGCCGCCGGCCGCACAGTTCGCCGTCGTTCTTCTGCCCGGCCAGCGCCCGCTCGGCCTGCTGCAGCGCTTCTTGCGCCTCCCGGACCTGCGCCTCCACCCTCTTCAGGCCTTCTCCCGCCGCGACGGCAGCCGCTCTGGCGTCCTCCCGGGCCTCGATGGCCCCCGCGCGTTCTCCGGCCACGGCCTGCAGTTCGTTCCGGGCGCGCAGCAAGGTCTCCACGCCCACTTCCCGGCGCCGCGCCACGTGCGCCCCGCCGTGGAGCATCTCTCCCCGGCGGTTGACCAGGCGATACCCGTCCCCGGCTCGCGGCCACGTGATCCAGGCTCAGACGGACATCGTCGACCACCACCGCGGTCGGCGGCGACGAGGGCCCGCAAGCGTCGCCAGGACCTTCTCCGGTCCGGACACCAGCTCCCACAGATCCCTGGTGCCGGCCGGCGCCGTCCCGGCGCCGCGGCCGGCGGGCGATCCCCGTCCAAGACCAGGGCCTCGAGCACGTCGTCGCCCTCCAGCACCAAGCGCAGATCGTCGGGGGCGCCCAAGACGCACCGCCTGGGCCAGCGGGCCCAGCGCAGCGGCCACCGCCCGCTCGTAGCCCGGTCTCGACCGTCACGACCTCAGCGAGAAGCCGCACGCCCTTGCTGCGGGCCATGAGTTCCCGCGCGCCGGCCGGCGTGCCCTCGCGGCGCGCCACCAGGTCCTCCAACACGGCCTGCCGGGCCTCGATACCGCTCAGCGCCTCCACCGCGACGGCTTCCCGGCGCGCGGCCTCCGAGGCTTCCGCCCGAGCCGACTCCCTGCCCGGTGAGCGCCGCCTGCGCCTGCGCGCCGGCCGTCCTGCACGGCCTCTTCGGCCGCCCGCAAGGCCTTCTCGTGCTCCGCGGCCTCACCCTCCAAGGACGGCCGATGCGTGCCGAGATCTCCTCCACCATGGTCCGCAGTTCCCGGTCGATCCTCTGCCGGGCCTCGATCTCCCGGCGCAGGAACTCCCTGTCCTGCAGCGCCCGCGCCCGGGCGCTCTCCATCTCGAACGCCGCGTCCTTCATCTCGTCTTCGGCCAGCGCGGCGGCGCGGAACTCGGCCATGGCCGTCTCCAGAGCGCCGCGGAAGCGCCTGGCTCCAGCCCCCCACCCGCTCCAGCCGGCTCTCGTCGGCGGTGCGGGCCATGGCCTCGCTCAGCCTGCTGCCCCAGGGACTCCACGTCCGCCCGGGCGGCCTCCCGGCGCCTGCGGGCCCGGTCCAGGTCGGCCTCGATGCGGGCCACCCGCTGCCTGCAGCGACGTCGCCTTGCCCTGTACCTGCTCGGCCTCCACCGCCAGCCGGTGATACACCGCCCCGATATGCTCCCGCTCCTGCAGCGCCGCGGCGAAACGGTCTTCCTCCGCCGCCCGGTCCCGGCGCAGTCCGGTCAGCTCGGGCCTCGATCTCCGCCCGCTTCTGCTCCAGGCGCCTTCAACTCCGACTCGGTGCCGCCGGCCGCCTCCCTGCAGGGCCGCCACCTGAGCGAGCAGGTAGCGGCCCTTGGCCAGAGCCCACTCCTCCTTGGCTTCCGCGAAGCGGCCGGCCGCCGCCGCCTGCTGGCGCAGGGGCCGCAGCGCGCTCTTCACTTCGCGTTCGATATCCGCCATGCGAACCAGGTTCTGCCGGGTCTTCTCCAGCTTGGCCTGCGCCCGCTCCCTCCTCTTCTTGAACCGGCCGAGCCCCGCCGCCTCTTCCACCATGGCCCGCCGGGCCTCCGGGGTGGAGCTGAGAAGCGCGTCCACCTTGCCCTGTCCGATGACGCTGTGCATCTCCCGGCCGATCCCCAGCGCGCCCACGAGGTCCTGGACGTCGAGCAGACGGCACGAACTGCCGTTCACCCGGTAGTCGGAGGCACTGTCGCGCTCCAGCCGGCGGGTGATCTCCACCTCGGCGGTGTCGAGCGGCATCAGACCCTGCTCGTTGTCGAACACCAGGCTGACCTCGGCCACCGCGCTCGAACGCTTGCCGTCCGGGCCTGAGAAGATGACGTCCTGCATGCTGCGGCCGCGCAGGTTGGTGGGGCTCTGCTCGCCCAGCACCCACTGCACGGCGTCGGCGATGTTGCTCTTGCCGCTCCCGTTGGGCCCGATGATCACCGTGACGCCGGGCTCGAACGACAGCTCGGTGGGCTTGGCGAACGTCTTGAACCCGCGCAGGCGGACCGACGTGAGCCGGGGCATGTCAGCCATCGGACTTCGCGCTCCGCGTGCCGGCAGCGCAGCCAAGGCCTCCTGGGCCGCCGCCTGTTCGCTCATCTTGATGGTGGTGCCGGTGCCGCGGCCCCGCACCGTCCCGTCCACGACCACCTCGGACGTGAAGACCCGGGCATGCGCCGGCCCGGTCTCTTCGACCATGCGGTAGACGGGCTGCAGCCCGCGCGGCGCCAGCAGTTCCTGCAGCGCCGTCTTGTGGTCCACGTGCGCGGTGGCCGCGTACTCCATCTGCTCCTCGAACAACGTCGACTATGGCCGGGCGGACGCGCTCGAACCCGAATTGGACGTAGACGGCGCCGATCACCGCCTCGAGCATGTCGCCGAGCATGCTGGGGCTGCGCACAGCGTCGCGGCGCCTGCGCTCGGAAGCCGGGGCGTGTTCCATGACCAGAGTCGGCCAGTCCCATGCGCTCCGCCACCTGGACGCAACTGGCCCGGCTCACGACGAACGCCTTCAGCCGGGCGAGACCGCCCTCTTCCCGCTCGGGGAAACGCTCGTACAGCGCCGAGGCGATGGCCAGCCCCAGCACGCTGTCGCCCAGGAACTCCAGGCGCTCGTAGGAACCGGTGCGCTCACCCACCCACGAGGAGTGCGTGAGGGCCCGCTGCAGGAGGTCGGGCGGAAGCGCGCAGCACCAGCTCCATGAGCGTCTCGGGCTTTCCGCGCGGCGGCCTTGACGGCGGCCAAGCCCCGCCCCCGGCTCGCTCCTCCTGGACCGCCTCAGGCCGCAGCAATGAAACGGGGACTGCCCGCAGCAAAGCCGGCAGTCCCCGCATCTCGGTCCTTTCCTCTGGACGGAGGCTAGCTACGAGCGGCGATGAACTCGACGGCCTCGCCGACCGTGGTCAGACTCTGAGCCTCTTCGTCCGAGATCTTGATGCCGAACTGGTCTTCCAGTTCCATGATCAGCTCGACCAGGTCGAGGCTGTCAAGCTGGAGGTCATCCTGGAAGGTGGCCTCCAGGGTCACCTTGGCGGGATCCGCATCCACCTGGTCGGCCAGGATGTCACGCAACTTGGCGAGGATCTCGTCTTTGGTCATGTGTTGCTCCTTACGAAATCAAGAGGACGACAGCCGCGCCCCACACCGCGACGCCGCCATTGTATCAACGGGGCTCAAGAACCCACAGGGGTCTTGTGCGAGTCTAGTCCTGCGACCCGGCCGGCGTCGCGCCCGGCTTAACGCCAGCGCGCTCCAGTTCGGCCACCACCCCCGGCAGGATGCCTTTGCGCAGCGCCTCCGCGCCGAACAGCAACGCGTTGGCGATAGCCTTCCGCGAGGAGTTCCCGTGGCAGATGACCACCAGCCCCCGCACCCCCAGAAGGGCGGCTCCCCCCACCTCTTCCGGATCGAGAGCCGAGCGCATGCCGCGGAGCGACGGCTTCAGCAAGCAGTCCGCCGATCTTGGCCCTGGTGCTGCTCCTAGCCGCCGCCTTGATACGGGTGAAGAAGGCCGTTGCGCAACCCTCCAGGAGCTTCAGAGCCACGTTCCCGGTGAAGCCGTCGGTCACGACGACGTCGGCCGAGTTCTTCAGGATGTCCCGTCCCTCGACGTTGCCCACGAAGTTGAGACCCGAACCCGCCAGCAACTCGTGCGCCGAACGCGCCAACTCGCTGCCCTTGCTCTCCTCTTCGCCGATGTTGAGCAGGCCCACCCTCGGCGAGGCCATCCCCAGGACCGTACGTGCGTATGCGGAGCCCAGCACGGCGAACTCGAGCAGATGCTCCGGCCGGCAGTCCGCGTTGGCCCCCGAATCGAGTAGCAGCACCGGCCCTTCCAGCCCTGGCAGCGTCGTGACGATGGCCGGCCGCCGGATGCCGCTCAGCCGCTTCACCACGAGGAGCGCAGCCGCGAGCATGGCTCCGGTGTTGCCCGCCGAGATGAACCCCTGCGAGCGTCCCTCGGCCACGGTGCGGGCCCCGACCACGATCGACGAGTCGGACATCGACTTCACCGCGCCCGCCGGTTCGTCGTGGAAGGTGATCACCGTTGCACTCGGAACCACTTCGATGTAGGGATGGTCAGAATCACCGAGGAGCGGTTCGACGATCTCGGGCCGCCCCACGAGCAGGATATGTAGATCACGGGAGGCCGCCATGCAGCGCCCCGGCGACTATCTCCTCCGGAGCGTTATCGCCTCCCTCGGCATCGAGCGTGAGCGTAACGGGGCCTTGTTGAGCCACAGGTGGCACGTCGGCGTTCAACCTGGGTCTCCTTTTTGTCGAAGGCATGGAGGCGGACACGAAGAATGTCTCATATGGCGCCGCGTACGGGAAGCGGCCAAGAGAGTGCTAATGATTAGTAATCTGCTTGCCTTTTCACGGAGGAATCCGTACAATAGAAAGAGGGCAAGTGCCGGGAAGGGATTGACGCAAACCGGCGGAACGTGTATTATGTTGGGGTTTGCGCCACAACATGGTATGGAATAAGAAAGAATCGTTCTTTCGTTAAGATAGCAGGGAACCGTGCATAAAGATAGCGACACTTCTACGTTCGAATCTCGCCGCATCGTCGACGTGCAGGACCTCCTGGTCGTCGGCCAGGACCGCGGATACGTCACGAGCGAGGAGATCATGGCCCTCGTCGAGGACTACGACATGACAATGGAGGAGATCGAGGACCTCTACTCGCAGCTCTTCGATCAGTCCATCGAGATCTACGAGCAAAGCCCGGTCAGCCAGGGCGTCCTCGAGCCCACCGAGCCCACTCTCGACCTCTCCATCCAGACGGTCACTCACGACCCGCTGCGCCTCTACCTCAAGGAAGCCGGGGAGATCCCCCTGCTCACCAAGGACGAGGAGATCGAACTCGCCAAGCGCATCGAAGCCGGCGACAAGCGGGCCAAAGACCGCATGACCCAGGCGAACCTGCGCCTTGTCATCTCCATCGCCAAGAACTACTACACCCAGGACATGGACCTGCTCGACCTCATCCAGGAGGGCAACACGGGCCTCATCCGCGCGGTGGAGAAGTTCGACTACCGCAAGGGCTTCAAGTTCTCCACGTATGCGACCTGGTGGATCCGGCAGGCCATCACCCGGGCCATCGCCAACCAGGACCGCAACATCCGCATCCCGGTGCATATGATCGAGAAGATCAACAAGATGGTCCGCACCGAGCGCAAGCTGCTGCAGGAGACCGGCAAAGAGCCCAACGACGATGAACTGGCCATGGAACTCGGCATCGACCGCAGCCGAAGTGCAGGAGATGCGCAAGATCGCGCAGCGCACCACCTCCCTCGAGACCCCCATCGGCGACGAGGAAGATGCGGAACTGGGCGACTTCATCGAGAACTCCAGCACGCCCGACCCCGCCGACGTGGTCTCCGGCATCATCGCCAAGGAGAGCCTCGATCGGGTGCTGAAGGCCATGGACGAGCGCGAGCGCAAGGTGGTCGAACTGCGGTTCGGCCTCAAGGGTGAGCATCCGCGGACGCTGGCCGAGGTCAGCAGCCGCTTCAACGTGAGCCGGGAACGCATCCGCCAGATCGAAGCCAAGGCCCTCGAGCAGATCAAGGCCTCCGAAGAGATCCAGGCCATGAGGGAGACGGCCTAGGCTGGCTTTCCCCTCCCAGGCCGCCTATCCGGGCGGCATCAGTCGAGTCCAACAGAGGCGCACTTCGGTGCGCCTCTTCTTCTTGTCCCCTTGACACTACTGCATACCGCGTATTACTGTGTTTTACGTAGTAGCGCGGCCTTAACCGTCGGCCGGACATTGGGGGCATTGTGGACTACACCGAACAGTGGCTGATCCAGGTGCGAAAGGGCGTGGTGGAGCTTCTCGTGCTGCGCCTCCTGGCCGCGCGGGGTGAGTTGCATGGCTACGCCATCGTGAGGCAACTGCTCTCGCTGGGACCGGTGGTGGCCGGGGAGAGCACCGTATATCCCGTGCTCAAGCGCCTCGAGGCAGACTGTTTGCTCGTCTCGCGCTGGGTGCCCTCCGAATCCGGTCCCCCACGCAAGTACTACGACGTCAGCGCGGAAGGCACGGCCTTCCTGGCGAAGGCGCAGAGCGAATGGGATTCCCTCGTCCAGTCCGTGGCCCGGCTGAAAAAGGAGGAAAGCGGTGAGTAAGGGGGCGACCACTAAGCAGACCACAAGCGCGGCCGACAGCTATGTGCGACGACTGGCCTATGGGCTCGAGGCTCTGGGGCCGGCCGAGCAGGCGGAGGTGCTGGAGGAGATCCGCGGCCATCTGGCCGAAGCCACGGCCGAGGCAGGAGGGGATGAAGCCGGTGCGTTGGCCGGTTTCGGTAGTCCTGAGATGCTCGCCGGTCGCATTCTGGAAGAGCGAGGGCTTTTCTCCGGCCCCAGGGCCGTTCCCGAGGCCCCCAGCTGGCGGCGGCATACCGCGCGACTGATCGACGCGCTGGCGTGGGTGGCGGGCTTTCTGTTCTTCGGGCTGATCCCTCTGACTGTGGTCTTCTGGCAGCACACCACCCTGGCAGGCCTGGATCCCTTGTGGGTTGTCGGCTTCTGGCTCTTCTTTTCAGGCGTGGCCGCGTCTGCCGGCTGGTGGTCTGTGTATCACCGCCGAAGCGCGCAGCGTACTAGCGCAGGCATGCGCACCCTGGGCCTGCAACGGGTCCAGATGGGTGAGGAGATCAGGCTGGTAAGGGCCGGCGACCTTCCCGGGCGGGTCCGCGCCGTACGGCCTCGCTTGCTGGCCATCTCAAGCACGGTGGTGACCATCGCCATACTCGGCTTCTTCTTCTTGGTCGTCGGCTTCATGGCGGCGAACGCGGTCGATGATGGCAACAGGGCTATGATCAATAATGCGCTCTCCAACTCCGCTGGCGCCCTTATGACGATCGAGGACATCTACGCTGAGATCGAGGCGGGGGGACCTGCCGCGGGTTTCTCGTCGCAGAGTCTCCTCGGGCCGGAGGCGTCCGCCGTCATCGGCGACCTTGTCGGGCGCAGAGACGCGGGGCACCTCGCGCAACACAGGGCATACCTTGCCAACCCCTATGACGTCGAGCGATGGGCCGGCGGCATCGATGATGTATCTGCCCACATCGCCGTCCCGGTCACGGTGGACGAGTATCGGCTGGGTGGCGACCGCCCGCAGGCCAGCTACGAATACGTGGTCAGCTGGATCTTGACCGACACAGCGGACGGCCGCGAGGGCCGCTGGCAGATCACCTCGGTACGCCCTGTCGAGGCTTTCCCGGACATGGGGGCGCGGTAGCCGGCGAGACCACGCCGGCCGGTCCTACCCCCGGTTCACTGGTAGGTCTTGCCCTCGCGGATGATCCAGCCATCGTCGTGGGCGCCGCTCAAATCTCGATGAGTCCAGTGGACTAGGCCGCCCTGGCTGTTCCATTCGTACTCGCCCTTGAAGGACACGGAGTCGCCCACCTGCAGGCCGTCCAACCGGACCGCCATGTCGACGTTGTGAGCTATCAGCAGGGTCTGCCCGGACGCCAACTCCACGATGAAGCGCTGGTGCCGCCCGCCATCGGTGTCATCGGGTAGAAGGCGCGTGACGGTCCCCTCCCCCGTGACCTCGAGCCCGCTGCTGTGAGCGGCTAAGGCTTGCGCGAAGACGGCGTCTCCGGAACTCGGTTGGCCACAGGCGAAGGCCGCGACAGCCACAAGCGCGAGAGCGGCCACGAGTGCAAGCGCGCGCCACAGGGACGAACGGCGGACCGGCACGGCGGCGAGCGGTCCTACGCGGGCCCGCTAGGGGCGCCGGCAAACACATCCACGAGCCACCGCTGGCGTCTGCCCCAGTGCCGCTCGAAGTCCTCCGCGCGCTTCTCGGCCTTTGCCATCTTCAGGGGGCGCGGCGCGTATCGCCAGCGGGCCCAGACCGACTGCGGACGGGCGAGCCGGAAGGCGACCGCGATGGCAAAGATCGGGATGAAGAGCCCGACGAAGCCCATCCACTGCCGGCCCTTGAGGAAGGCGAGGCTCACGCAGACCAGGTTCCCCACCATGATCCCGATCACGCTGATCTCCACTATCGCCACCTGCGACAGGGGATTGGAATAGCCGAGAGGGGTTATCCCCACGGCCATGAAACAAGTGAACGCTACGGCGAGGAACACCGTGGTTATCGACTTGCGGCCCTCCCGCTCCCAGTACACGTCCTTGAGATGGAACACAAGGGCGAACTCGTCCAACACCGCCCCGGCGGCGCCGCCGAACAGGAACGCGAGTATCTCCGCCCAGGGCGAGCCCGGACGCATGGCGAACTCCACCACTCCCACCGGGAACATGACGACGACGCCGATGACCATGTGGTGGACATGGACGGTGCCCCTGTGAAGGTTGCCCGGCCACCAGGACACACCCCTCCGGATGAGATGGGTGTTCGCGCGCAGGCCGAGGAAGGTCAGCACCATGCCGATGAGCAGGGCGAAAGCCGGAAGCTTCTCGCTATGGAAGAAGGTCCCCAAACCAAAGCCGTATGCAGCGACCGTCGCCACGAAGATGCCTCACAGAGTCCGGTTGTCACCGCCGCGCCCGGGCGGTGCTCGCTTGAGCATAGTATCGCAGCCGGCCACTCGGGGCGTTGGTACTATGCTGTGGAATGCTGTGGATGGTGCAGACGTCGTGAGGAGTGAGAGTGACGGAGTTCGTAGTCCTGGGATCGGCGGGATGGCTGCCTCAGGCCGCAAGGATGACCACCTGTCTGGCACTCAGCATGGAGGAGAGCCTCTTCCTGCTCGACGCAGGCACCGGCCTGTCTCGCCTGGCCTTCGAGCCTTTTCGCCGGCTCGTGCCGCCGAGAGACCGTCCCGTGCACATCTTCCTGACCCACTTCCATCTGGATCATGTGGTCGGCTTGTCGTACCTGCCCGCGCTGTGGTCCAACCCCACGGTGATCCACCTCCCGCCCGCGGAGGTCACCGGCGTGGGGCCGGAGGTCTTTGATCGCCTGTTCGGGGGCTCCTTCAACTCCAAGCCGATCGGCGACATCCTCCCCGATATCTCGCTTGTGATGGCTCCTCTGGGCCCGGCTCAGGTGGAGGGCAGGGCCGTGGAGACCCGGCGGCAGGACCATCCCGGAGGCTCCGTGGGACTCCGGATCGACGACTGGCTGGCGTTCATCACCGACTGTCGTCCGAGCGATGCGTCGACGCGCCTCGCGGAAGGGGTGCGCATTCTCGTGAACGAAGCCTGGACGAGCGGAAAGGACGACCCCGGCGGCGTACGCGCCGCGCGCGACGGCCATACCTCGGCTGCGAAAGCGGCTCAGACCGCCAAAGACGCGGGAGTGGGCGAACTCCTTCTCAGCCACCTGCCTCCCGCCGAAGAGAAGTACCTGCAGAGCATCCTGGATGAAGCCCGAGGCATCTTCCCGAACACCAGCCTCTGCGCCGACGGCCTGCGCCGGACGCTCGGCTAACAGCCCGCCCGCCTACGCCGGCAGCGGGGTCTCCCCCAGCCGCGACCGCACTGCCTGGGCCACGTTGTCCAGGATGATCTCGGCGATGGTCTCTTTGGGCGCACGCTGAACGATGACCTCGGAGTCCTTGGTAAGGATGCGCACCTCGTTGAAATCGGAGTCGAAGCCGATGTCGGTGCGTGAGATGTCGTTGAACACGATCATGTCGAGCTTCTTGCGTTCCAGCTTGCCCCGGGCCCGGCCGAGGCCTTCCAAGCCGTACTCCGCCGCGAAGCCCACCAGGAACTGGCCTTTGTGGTGCTCGGCCACGTCGCAGAGGATGTCGGGGGTGGCCGCCAGGTCGATGCACCACTCGTCCTTGCCTTTGCCCACCTTGCCTCCGGCCGGTCCGTCGGCCACCCGGTAGTCGGCCACTGCCGCGGCCATGATAAGGATGTCGATGTCGGGCAGGCGCTTCATGACCTCGGCGTGCATCTCAGCGGCGGTGGACGCCTCGATCTGCAGAACCCCCGGCAGCCTCGGGCATGTCCACGTTGGCTTGGATGAGATCCACGTGCGCCCCGCGGTCGAAGGCGGCCCTGGCGAGGGCGAAGCCCATCTTGCCCGAACTGCGGTTGCCGATGAAGCGCACCGCGTCTATGGGCTCGCGGGTGCCGCCGGCGGTGATCATGACCCGCATGCCGCGCAGGTCGCGTTTGCGCTGCACCTGCAGGCGGAGCTTGACCTCGGCGACGATGCTGTCAGGGTTGGCCATGCGGCCGGATCCGTAGTCCCCGCACGCCAGTTCGCCGGCGCCCGGCTCCACCACGAAGACGCCGTGATCCCGCAGCAGCAACACATTGCGCTGCGTGGCAGCGTGCTCCCACATGTTGGTGTTCATGGCCGGCGCGACCACCACGGTCTTGCCGAAGGCCAGATAGATGGAGCTGAGGAGGTTGTCCGCGATGCCGTTGGCCATCTTGGCGAGAGTGTTGGCCGTCGCCGGCGCGATGACCATGATGTCGGCCTGCTGGCTGTCGTCGATGTGGGTGATGCGCGAATCGGCCGTGAGTTCGCTGATCTCGTCGAGGCGCACCGGGTGCGTCGACAGGGTCTCGAACGTCATGGGGCCGACGAACCGGGTGGCGGCCTTGGTCATGACCACGCGCACGTCCATGCCGGCCTTCTGCAGGCCTCGCAGGAGTTCGGCGGCCTTGTAAGCGGCGATTCCCCCCGTTACCCCAAGGAGGACGACGGGCTGATCGGCCATGGAGCGCTCCTTCCGGCGGTTACCGGTTCGTGCGCAGCTTGTAGGAGACCTCGCCCCTGGCCGCTTCGGCCATGGCGATGCTCAGATAGTTCTTGGTGAAGGTGGCGACCGGCGGAGGGGTGAACGAGTCGAGGCCGCCGCCCTCGCCGAGGCTGTGATAGTACGAGTTGATCTGGCGCGCGCGCTTGGAAGTCACCATGACGGCGGTGTAACGGTTAGGCACTTCGGTGCCGGCTTCGCGGGCGCAATCCAGACCTTCGAGGACCTCATCAACAGTGGGCTTGTCCATCATCGTCCTTGGTCATTTGGAGGGTTCGGGCGAGTTCGTCGCTCGCCTCGCTGATACTTTCGTTAACTATAACATAGTCGAATTGCCGGGGAGCTTGCCACACTCCATTCAACACGACCTCCATCTCTTCCTTCCCTCTGGCCAAACGGCGCTCGATGGTGGCGCGGTCCTCGGTCTTGCGCGCTTCGAGTCTGCGCCGCAATTCTTCGAAGGAAGGAGGGGTGATGAACACCATGAGAGCGTCCGGCCGGTTCACGAGCACCTGGCGCGCGCCCTCGAGTTCGATCTCCAGGATCACATCCCGGCCGGCGGCCAGTTGCTCCTCCACGAACCTCTTGGGAGTGCCGTAGTAGTGGCCCGCGAACTGAGCCCACTCCAGGAATTCCCCCCGCTCGATGCTGCTCTTGAACTCGTCTACGGTGAGGAAGAAGTAGTCCCGCTTGTCCTGTTCACCCTTGCCGTGGGGCCCGCGTGGTGGCGGATATCGAGCAGATGAGTTCGGGGAACCGGGGCAGCACCTTGCGGATGAGGGTGCCCTTGCCCGCGCCGGAAGGACCGGAGATGACGATGAGTCTGGAAATGACCGCTCCTGGAAAGTCGGTCAGAGCCCGAGCATGTCGAGCAGCTCTTTGCGCTGGCGGGGCGTGAGGCCGTTGACCGTCTTGGACGAACTGACCCTGCACCGCTCCAGCAGCTTGTTGGCCTTCACCCGGCCGTACTTGGGGACCGCCAACACGAGATCGAGGACCTTGGCCGTGGCGACGCACGGCGGGGGATCGGAGAGCACGGTCGGTGATGGACACGTCACCGTTGCGAAGCGCTTCTTTGAGCCTGGCCCGCTCCGAGCGGATGTCATTGGCGCGGCGGAGGGCTTCCATCCGCTGCTGCTGAGAGCGCTCAGGGGTCTGCGGGACTATGCTGATGGGCTGATTCACAGCCGCCATTATACACACGGCCTATTCGAGCGCAACACGTTTTTTGGCGGATTTGCTGGGCATCAATGAAGCTCGCCGCGGTCACACGGACGTGTGAGCGCACCCCACGAGGGTGTCCATGGTGAGACCGCGCTTGACCATGTCCTCCCCCAACTCCCCAGCGAGCCGGCCGGCGAGTCTGGGGCTCGCGGAAGGCCGCCGACCCGACCGCCACCACCCGGGCCCCGCAGGCCATGAAGTCGAGCGACGTCGGCCGCGGTCGCCACGCCTCCCATGCCGATGATGGGCACCGCGACGGTCTCGAACAGCTCGTAGACGGCGCGCAGCGCGAGCGGCTTGATGGCCGGGCCCGACAGGCCCCCGGTGATGTTGCCCAGGTAGGGCCTGAGAGTGTTCCTGTCGATGACCAGGCCCTTGTAGGTGTTCACCGCCGCGATGGCATCGGCGCCGGCGGCTTCGGCCGCGCGTCCGATGGCGGTGATGTCGGTGACGTTGGGCGTCAGCTTGGCCACGAGCAGCCCGGGCCACACCGCCCGCACCGCCCCGACCACCGTCTCGGTCTCCGAAGGGTTGCTGCCGATGGACACGCAGCCGCTGTGCACGTTGGGGCAGGAGATGTTGAGCTCGAGACCCACCCTGGCCGTCCACAGCGGCCCCCAGGATGCCTTCAGCGGCGTCGCGGAGCCCTTCGGCCAGTCTCACATACTCCTGAAGCGAGAACCCGCCCACGCTCAGGATCAGCGGACAGGGAAGCTCGCAGCAGACGCGGCAGGCGCTCCGCCACGAACGCCTTCAAGCCCTTCGCCCGACAGGCCGATGGCGTTGATCATGCCACCGGGTGTCTCGAGGATGCGCGGGGACGGGTTGCCCACGCGCGCGTCCACGGTGATGGTCTTGGGCACGTAGGCGGCCACCGGCGGTGCGGCGAGGATCTCCGGGCCGAAGACCTCGGCCAGATCGAAGATCTCCATGGTGCCGGAGGCGTTGATGAAGGGATGCGCCAGACGCAGCGGCCCCAGTCGGACCGACAGATCGGGCGGTGCAGGCGCGGACGCGGAGGTCGGTGCGAACATGCTCACGCCTCCTCCTTCCTCTGGCCCGAGGCGAGCAGGCCCCGGTCGAACAGCGCCTCGGCGGAGAACACCGGCCCCTCCCGGCAGACCCGGGCTTGGGCGCCGTCCGCGAGCGGCACGACGCAGCCATGGCAGGAGCCGACCCCGCAGGCCATGCCGGCCTCGAGGCTGAACCAGGCATGCACGTCGGGGATCGCGGCACAGACGCGGGCCACGGCCGCGGTCATGGGCCAGGGGCCGCACACGGCCAGCTTGTCGCCCGGGAGGATCTGGCGCCAGAGCGTGTCGGTGACCCTCTCCGGCCGGCCGATGGATCCGTCCTCGGTGGCCACTTCGCCCGGGCACGACACCCCCAGTCTCTTCGAGCGCGGTGGCGGCTGTCGGCCACCGGCCCGGCCGCCGGCCGCCTGGGCGCCAGTCGCGGAAACCGAGCAGGACGAGCACCTCGCGAGGGTGCTCGACGCAGCGTCGCAGGCTCAGCCGGCGAACCTCGCCGCCAGTCGCGGAGAGCAGCAGCGGGAACGGAGCCGCCCCCACTCCCCCGCCGACGAGCACCGTCCGCCCGGGCCCGGCAGTCAGCGCGTCCAGGTCGAAGCCGTTGCCGAGAGGACCCAGCACCCACAACAGGTCGCCCGCGCCGAAGACCGCACAGTTCGCGGGTGCCCGCCCCGATGGGCGCGATGAGGAACGAGACGGTCTCCCCGTCTTGCTGAGCGACCGACAGCGGCCGGCCGAGGAAGCAGGCGGATTCGAGAGCCTGCAGGAGGACGAACTGCCCGGGCCGCGCGCCGGGCCAGCCGGGCGCCTGCACGGTGAGCCACCACAGGCTGCCGAGCGGCCGGTTCTCGGCGACCATGGCGAGAGAGCGGCGCGCGAAGGCGCCGCCCAAGGCCCCGCCGGCTGCCGGCGGCATCGCGGATGGGTCCGGAGCCGTCACCGTGGGGTCTCCGCGGGAGAGCCGCTCGGCGGTGGCGGCGAGCCGGGTGTGGAGATCCTGCAGGCAGACCACGATGATCTCCCGGCGCTTGTGGTCGTTGGCGATGGCCTGCACGGCCGCGTGGGCGGCGGCCGCGTTGGTCATGGTGGGCACACCCTGGCGCAGAGCCGCCCGGCGGATCTCGTAGCCGTCGGAGCGGGCGCCCCGGCCCCGCGGGATGTTGATGACCATGTCGATCTCGCCGGCCTCGATGAGGTCGACCACGGTGGTGATCGTCAGGCCCTGGCGCCGGCGGCGCCGCTTCTCCATGCCCACCGTGTGCTTCATCACCGGGACTCGGAGTCGATGCCGTTCAGCACCAGAGCGCGGTGCGTGCCCTCGGTGGCGAGGATCCGGAAGCCCAGGGTGCTGAGCATGAGAGCCATCAGGACCACGGTGTCCTTCTCGGCGTCGGCCACCGAGATGAAGATGGAGCCCTTGCGGGGCAGCCGGTCACCCGCGGCCAGCGAAGCCTTGGCGAAGGCCTCGGGGAAGCTCGTGCCGACCCCCATGACCTCACCGGTGGACTTCATCTCCGGGCCGAGCGTCGTGTCGACGCCCGGGAAGCGCGGGAAGGGCAGGACGGCCTCCTTGACGGCCACGTGCTCCAGGTCGCGCCGGCAGGGCACCCGGCCGGCGGCGACGGACTCATCCCAGCCCGGCAGGCCCATATCGCGCAGCTTCTGCCCGGCGATGACCCGGGTGGCCACCCGGGCCAGGGAGACACCGGTGGCCTTGCTGACGAACGGCACGGTCCGGCTGCCCCGCGGGTTGACCTCCAGCACGTAGATGCTGGCCTCCCCGTGGTCGCTCTGCTGCACCGCGTACTGCACGTTCATCAGGCCGACGACGCCCAAGGCCTTGGCCAGGGCAGCTGTCTGCTCCTCGATGCGGCGCACCGCCGTGTCGCCCAGGGAGACGGTGGGGATGACGCAGGCGGAGTCGCCGGAGTGGATGCCGGCCTCCTCCACGTGCTGCATGACCGCGCCGATATAGACGTCCTCGCCGTCGCACAGGGCGTCCACGTCGATCTCGGTGGAGTGCTCCAGGAACCGGTCGATGAGCACCGGATGCCGCGGAGAGGCCTTGACCGCCGTCCGCAGGTAGCGCTGGAGGGTCTCCTGGTCGTAGACGATCTCCATGGCCCGGCCGCCCAGCACGTACGACGGGCGCACCAGCACCGGGTAGCCGATGCGCTCGGCCACGGCGAGCGCCTCCTGCTCGTTGCGCACGGTGCCGAAAGGCGGGGCCTTGAGCTTGAGCTGCTTGAGCACCTCGCCGAACCGCTCCCGGTCTTCGGCCAGGTCGATGGCGTCCTGGGACGTGCCCAAGATTGGGACGCCGGCGGCATGGAGCCGTTCGGCGATCTTGAGCGGGGTCTGGCCGCCGAACTGGACGACGACGCCCTTGGGCTTCTCGTTCTCGATGATGTTGAGCACGTCCTCGAACGTGAGCGGCTCGAAGTAGAGGCGGTCGGAGGTGTCGTAGTCGGTGGAGACCGTCTCCGGGTTGCAGTTGACCATGATGGCCTGGTAGCCCAGCTGGCGCATCTCCATGACGGCGTGCACGCAGCAGTAATCGAACTCGATGCCCTGCCCGATACGGTTGGGGCCGCTCCCCAGGATGATCACCGATTCCTTGTCGGGAACCGGCAGACGCTTCGTTCTCCTGCTCGTAGGTGGAGTAGAAGTACGGGGTGTAGGCCTCGAACTCGGCCGCGCAGGTGTCCACCGCCTTGTAGGTGGGGATGATGCCGTCGGCTATGCGGCGATCGCCGCACCTCGAGCTCGGTGGCGCCCAGGAAGCGCCCGATGAAATCGTCGCTGAAGCCCAGCCGCTTCGCGTGCCACAGTTCCTCGCGCGGCAAGGCAGAGAGACCGCCCTTCTCAGCGAACGCTTTGAGATGATTCTCGGCCTCGATGATCTCCCGGAACTCCTCCAGGAACCACTCGTCGATGAGCGTGGCTTCGAAGAGCTGCTCGAGGGTCACGCCCCGGCGGTAGGCCTCGAAGATGAGGTCGTAGCGCTCGGCGGACGGCTTGGCGATCTTGGCGACGAGCGCGTCGTTGTCGTCGGGGACGTCGGGGCGCACGTCCAGCTCGCGGGAGCGCATGGACTTCTGGAAGGCTTCCTTGAAGGTGCGGCCGATGGCCATGTTCTCGCCCACGCTCTTCATGTGGGTGGTCAGCGTCTGGTCGGCCATGGGGAACTTCTCGAAGGCCCAGCGCGGCGTCTTGACCACCACGTAGTCGATGGTGGGCTCGAAGCAGGCCGGGGTCTTGCGGGTGATGTCGTTGGCGACCTCGTCCAGGGTGTAGCCGACGGCCAGCTTGGCCGCGATCTTGGCGATGGGGAAGCCGGTGGCCTTGGATGCGAGCGCCGAACTCCGGCTACACCCGCGGGTTCATCTCGATGACCACGATCTCGTCGGTCTCGGGGCTGAAGGCGAACTGCACGTTCGAACCGCCGGTCTCCACACCGATGGCCCGGATGATGGCCAGAGAGGCGTCGCGAAGGCGCTGATACTGCGGATCGGTGAGGGTCTGCTGCGGCGCCACCGTGATGGAGTCGCCCGTGTGGACACCCATCGGGTCGATGTTCTCGATGGAGCAGACGATGACGACGTTGTCCTTCTTGTCGCGCATCACCTCGAGTTCGAACTCTTTCCAGCCGAGGACGCTCTCCTCGAGCAGGACCTGGTGGGTGGGCGAAGCGTCGAGGCCGGCCTTGACCACGGCGTCGAAGTCCTCTTCACAGGTGGCCACCCCTCCCCCGTGCCCGCCGAGCGTGAAGCTCGGCCGGATGATCAGAGGAAGGTGCAGACCATCGCCCAGCGCGGCCCGAGCTTCGGCGATGCTTCTGACGACGGCGCTGTCGGGTACGCGCAGGCCGATGGAGGCCATGGTCTCCCGGAACTCGTCACGCGCTTCGGCGCGGTGGATGGCTTCGTAGTTGGCCCCGATGAGCTCGACCCCGTACTTCTCGAGCGTGCCGTCCTCGGAGAGGGCAACGGCGAGATTGAGGGCGGTCTGCCCGCCGAGGGTGGGGAGCAGCGCGTCCGGCCGCTCGACCTCGATGATCTTGGCGACCACGCTCGGGCACGAGGGGCTCGATGTAGGTGCGGTGGGAGAATGCGGGGTCGGTCATGATGGTGGCCGGGTTCGAGTTGACGAGCACGACCTCGAAGCCCTCTTCCATCAGGACCTTGCAGGCCTGGGTACCGGAGTAGTCGAACTCGCACGCCTGCCCGATGACGATGGGGCCAGAGCCGAGCAGCAGGATCTTCCGGATATCGGTACGGCGGGGCATGCGTCAGCCACTCATCCTTTCGGCCTCACAGGGCTCGATTAAAGGTCGGTCGGTTAATCGTACCGTATCGGGCTGGGGTGGGGAAGGCGAAGTCCCAGCCGGCGCCGCCCGGTTCAGGCCCGCGTTCCGCGGCCGCCACGGCCCCGGCTTCGTCGTTGATCCGCCGCCGCCCTTACGACGTCCGCGACCCGGCGGCGGCGGGTATCCGTCCTCTTGGCCTGCCTCAAGCCACTCCGAGGATCATCCTCCTGACCGAGGGCGAGAAACGCTCGAAGTTCTCCGCGGCGGCCTGGTCAGGCCCAAGAGCCTCGCGCGAGATCGCGGCGGGACCTCGAGAGCCATGACGCCGTCGAGAGCGTCCCACGAACCGTCCGCCTTCGCCGCGTCCACCACCGCACAGGCCCCGCGGAGTCATCAGACCCTGCTCCATCAGCCCGGCGACCCGTTCCTTGTTGCTCGACGCCCAGCCGCTGCCCTTCTTTGCGCGGGGCGATCCAGAGCTTGTAGCGCTCAGCGTCGAGTCTGTTCGTCCGGCCGTCGATCCAGCCCGACTGCCAGCGCCTCCTCGACGGCCTCCTCGTACGTGAGAGGGGCGTCATGGCCCTTCTGGAGGACCAGCCAGGCGCCGCCCCCGTCGTCCGCATGCTCGGCCAACCAGGCCCGCCACTTCGGCGCGGGACTGCGGCTCGGCGAGGCGCTCGTCGGCCAGCCCTGCCATCATCCGTCGCGCGAGCTCACGGAGCGCTCTCAACCCAGCTTGTCCCCGGCCTTGAGCCCGGCGGTCGCCGCGAACTCGGCGGCGGCCAGTCTTGCCCGAGCCCGCGGGCTGGACCCGCTTGACGAAGATGCTGCCGCCGCAGCCCAGTACCAGGAAGCCGTCGTCCGTCACTTCGAGCACGGTGCCCGGCGCCTGGGCTCCGCTCTCCAGGCGGCGCTCGCAGTCGAACACCTTGAACTCCTGGCCGTTGAAGCTGGTGACCGCCCCCGGCGACGGGTTGCAGCCGCGGATGACGTTGTAGACCACGCTGATGGGATAGGTCCAGTCGATCACCATGCGCTTGCAGATGGGCTCGTACTCGCCGAGGGTGAGGTCCTGGACGATCTTCGGCGCCGTGCCGGCCTTGACCAGCTGCGACCGACTCGAGCATGGCCTGCACGCCCAGGTCGAACAGCTTGCCGAAGTAGACGGTGCCCAGGGTGTCGTCCGGCTCGATGGTGACCTCCTTCTGCAGGAGGATGGGCCCGGTGTCCAGCCCCTCGTCGGGCCAGAAGATGGTGAGGCCGGTCTTGGGCTCGCCGTTGATGACCGCCCAGTTGATGGCGCTGGCGCCGCGGTGCCGGGGCAGCAGCGAGGGGTGGTACTGGATCGTGCCCAGCGGCGCGTGGTTCAGGATGGTCATGGGGACGATGTCGGTGACGAAAGCCATGACGTTGAGGTCGGCGCCGAAGGTCTTGTACTCTTCGAAGACCTCGGGATCGCGCATGCGCGCCGGCTGGCGCACCGGGATGCCGAGAGCCTCCGCGGCTTCCCTGAAGGAGTTGGGCTTCCCGCCGTCCGGCGGCATGTAGACGACGGCGAGTTCCTCACCCGCGTCGGCCAGCGCATTGAGCACTTTCTCCCCGAACGCAGCCTGGCCGATCAGCGCGATCCTCATGTTTCCCCTCCTGGTGCGGGCCCGTCGACGGGCGCATCGGATTCTCGTGACTCGCAGATTCTAACCCGGCTCGCGCCGGCGCCGCTTCCAGCGCCCTCACCCGTTCCAGCGTGGGCGGATGGGAATACTCGAGGAACACGTAGAACGGGATGCGGAGTGAGGTTGCTGAGGTTGTCCTTGGACAGCCGTTTGAGGCCCGACGCCAGCAGGTCGCCCCGGCCCGTGGTGGCCAGGGCGAAGCGGTCGGCTTGGCGCTCGTGCCGGCGGGACAGGGCCGCTCCTCCGATGGACAGCACCAGTTCCACCGGCTGCAGCAGCACGGACACGAATATGATGCCGGTCCAGATGCCCGGAGTGTCGACACCGAAGGCCGTGAAGAGCCCCTGCTGATGGAGGAACACCGAGAACAGGCCCAGGAACAGTCCCGTTTCCAGCGCCGACGCGGCCGTCCCGATGAGGACGTGCCGCTTCTTGTAGTGGCCGACCTCGTGGGCGAGCACGGCCACCAACTCATCCACCGGGCTCCGCTGGATGAGGGTGTCGAAGAGCGCGATCCTTTTTCGCTTCCCGAAACCCGTGAAGAAGGCGTTCCCTTTGCTGGACCGGCGGGACGCGTCCATGGAGATACACCCCGCTCCAGCGGGAAGTCCACCCGCTTGGCGTACGCGAGGATGGCCTCCTTGAGCTCGCCGTCCCCCAGAGGCGTGAACTTGTTGAACAGGGGCATGATCACCGCCGGGGCGATGATCTGCATGAGGAACGAGAACGCCACCACGGCCACCCACGCGTAGATCCAGGCGAAGCGGCCCGCGTACGTGAACAGGGCCAGGAAGCCGGCCATCAGCGGCAGGCCGATGACCGCCCCCACCGCCATGCCTTTCAGCAGGTCCAGGACGAAGGTGGCCGGGCTGGTCCGGTTGAAGCCGAAGCGCTCCTCGATGACGAACTGCGCGTAGATGTTGAAGGGCAGGCCGAGCACGCCCTTGGCGGCCACGAGGATGACGAAGAAGACGAGACCGGACCATATCGGATGAGATCTGCCAGCCGCGGATGAGCCCGTCGAGCCAGCCGAAGCCGCCCGCCAGCCAGAACGCCAGCAGCACGGCGAGGTCGAACATGCTCTCTACGAAATGGAAGCGGGTGTTGACCCGGGTGTACTCCTGCGAGCGGCGGTAGGCCGCGGCGTCGTAGACGTCGGCGAACTCCCTCGGCACCTCGGGCTGAAGGGCGCGCAGGTTGAGCAGGCGGGCGGTCCAGTTGATGGCCTCCACCACGAGCAGGCCGCACAGCGCGATGATGAAGTAGCCGTTGGTCACTCGCGCCCCGCCTTCACTGCTTGATCGAAAAGGGTCGGCCAGTACTCGATCCCCTCGAACTCGGTGGAGATGAGGGTGCCCGCCCGTCCTTCCACGATGGCCACGGCGTCCTCCAGCGCTCCGATGCCGGCGCGTCCCCCGGTGGCCCGCGCGTACTCGCAGGCGGCCTCCACCTTCGGGCCCATCGAACCGGAGGCGAAGTGGAGCGCGGCGAGCGCGTCCGGAGAGGCCTTGCGGATGGCGCGGGCGTGCTCCGTGCCCCAGTCCTCCCAGACAGCCTCAGCGTCGGTGAGCATGAGGAACACCTCCGCCCCGAGCGAGCGGGCCAGGAGCGACCCGGCGTGGTCCTTGTCGATGACCGCCTCGACCCCCATGAGCACGCCGTCGCGGGTCAGCCGGGTGGGGATGCCTCCGCCTCCCGTGCAGATGACCACCACGCCACGCTCCACCAGCCAGTCGACCACCCGCAGTTCGAAGATGCGGAGCGGCCGGGGCGAGGCGACCAGGCGGCGCCACTTCTGACCGTCCGGGCCCACCGTCCAGCCGTGCTCGCGGGCCAGCCTTTCCGCCTCCTCGCGCTCGTACACGGGTCCGATGGGCTTGCTCGGATTCTGGAAGGCCGGGTCCGCGGGGTCCACCTCCACCTGGGTGAGGATGGTGGCGAAGGGCACGTCCTCGGGCAGGACGTTGCCCAGTTCCTGCTCGATCATGTAGCCGATCATGCCCTCGGACTCGGCGCTGAGCACGTCCAGCGTGAACGGCTCGACCCCGGCCACGGCCGCCGCCTCCAGCGCCAGCAGACCTACCTGCGGACCGTTGCCGTGAGTGATGATGAGGCGGTTGTCCCGGGCCAAGGGCGCGAGGGCCCGGGCGGCCACCCGGACGTTCTCCCGCTGGTTCTGCTCGGTGAGCGGCTCCCCCCTCTTGAGAAGGGCGTTGCCGCCGAGTGCCGCGACGATCCTCACGCTGCCTCCCTGAGAAACCCCGTCAACGGACGAAGACGCCCGCCTTGCGCAGGGCGTCGGTGAGCTCTGTGGGCTTCTGCGTGCCGATGAGGATCCGCTCGTCCTTCTTGAGCCACAGTTGAACGCCCTTGGTGCCGAACGCGGTGTAGGCCTTGCCGCCCTTGGCGGTGGTGCGCACCCCCCAGCCCCCGTACTCGCGCTGGCCGGAGTAGTCGCGTGCCTCCGCCTCGTCGATGTCCTTGATGGGGATGTGCGAGCCGCGGAAGGGGAACACATGCATGTAGATCTCGTCGGGACGCACTTCGGTGATGAGCCTCAGCAGATAGCCGACCACCGGAAGCCCGATGCCGAACACGATGGCGAGCACCCAGGCGGCCCAGTCGGGCAGTGGCTGCGTGTCCGGCGGGGTTGTCTCGGATGACCTGCTGGTAGAACTCGTACCAGACCAGCCCGGTGACGACCACGATGGGCACCCAGAACATCCACATGCGGAAGTGCTGGACCTCGCGGTAGAGCAGCGGCGAACGCCGCGCCGTCGCCGTTGCCGTTCCTGCATCCGACAGCTCCTTCCCGTGCTCGAAGAGCACTCATAGTACACTAGCCCGGCTATGCCTGCCGACGCTCCCATCACCGCTTCAGAGCAGCTGAAACGCTCGGCCCGGCGCGCGCGCTGGGCGTGGTATTCCTATGACTTCGGCAACACGGCCATCGAGTTCGCCATCCCGCTCTACCTCACTGTCTGGATCGTCAGCGACCTCGGAGTGAAGGCCTGGGTCTTCGGTCTGGCGTCCGCACTGTCCTCCTGGGCCATCGGTCTGAGCGGCCCCTACATCGGGGTGAGCGCCGACGAGAGGCGCACCCGGCGAGCTGTGGTTCACCGCGGCCATGGTGGCGGCTACGCTGCTCCTGGGCTCGCTCAGCGTCCTCCCCCACGCCGGCGCCTCCAGCCTGGCAGTGCTGCTCGTCGTGGCCATGCTGGGCAACTACGCCTTCCAGCTGACGAGCCTCATCTACAACGCCTCCATGGTCAACGCGGCCGAGGGCGACAACGTCATCAGCCTCTCCTCCCGGGGCATGGCTCTGAGCTTCCTCGGTGGGGCCGATAGGCGTGGGGATCATGTGGCTCGTCACCTCCGGGAGGGTCGTCTCCGGGGTGAGCGGCAACGGCTGGGCCATGCTGCCGGCGGCCTTTCTGTTCCTGATCTGCTCGTTGCCGGGCATCTTCACCCCCAAGCTCTGGCAGGCGAACGGACGCCCTGCGCAGAAGCCGGCCGGCCACCTGCACCACCGTGTGCTCGAGTTGTGGCGGGAGTCATCCCGGGAGAACCGGGCCGGCTGGTTCTTGGGTGGGTACTTCGCGCTCAACTCCTCTCTGATGGGGGTGACCATCTACCTGCCGCTGCACATCGAGAGCGTCACCGGCTTCACCGGCCTCAGGCTCCTGGCGGTCTTCGCGGTCGTGGTTCCTATGTCGGCGGTGGGCGCACTGATCGTTGCCAGACTGCGGCCCGACGCGCGGCTCACGCGGTACATCATCCTTGTGGGCCTCACGCTCCTGGGAGCCAACGCCCTGGTATTCAGCCTGATGACCTGGCTGCCGCTCGTCGTACTCTGCGCGTCGCTGCACGGGCTGTTCTCCGGCGCCCTCACCCCCACCGTTCGCGGCGCCTACGCCCTGACCTTCCGCTCCGAGCACCAGGCGCTGGCCTTCGGACTCTACGGCGCCGTTCAGCGGGGGTCGCAGGGCTTGGGTGCGCTGCTGTGCGCCCCTGGCCAGCGCCGCCGCCGGAAGCGGCGCCACAGCCGCGGGCGTCGCCGCCATGGGAGTACTCGCGTTGATAGGCGTGCCGCTGCTCATGCGCTGGCGGCTTGGAAGCGGCCCAGCCGGCGCGGGCAGGGCGATCGAGGGCCTCTAGTCCACCGGCAGCCGCGTCGCGCCGGCCAGCGAGAAGACGATGATGCGTTCCCCGGTCACGGTGCTGATGTCGGTGTGCACGCTGCGGACCGCTTGGCCCGTGATGTCCGCGATTATGGCCTCCAGCAACGGCCGGGCCTTCTCGATGAGCTCGCGCCGCACCTGCTTGACCAACTCCCGGCCCTGCGGGTTGCCGTCCGGTCCGCCCAGTTGGCGCTCGGCCGGGGTCAGCACTCCGCGCAGCCGCACGACCACCAGATCGTCGATCAGATAGGTGCGCGCTTCTTCGGGGCCGCGGCCCATGTAGTCGAGCTCGAAGCGAACGAGGGCGTCGCTGATCTCGGCTTCGAGTTGTCCCCTGGTCTTCGCCACGGCTGCCCCCTGAACGGCCGGCGCCGCCGCGCCCCGAGGCGCCGCAGTGTCAGGCCTTTCGCATCTCCAGGGCGCACTCTAGCATGACGTCGTAGAGCGCGGGGATGTCCGCCTCGTCCACCGAGGAGTGGGCCACGCGGATGTCGGTGTCGCTGGTGGAGATGACCCCCACCCCGTAGTCGTTCAGCAGCTTCTGGCGATAGGCCTCGGCGTCGACACCGTGCATCTTCAGGCACATGAAGTAGCCCGCGTTGAACGGGTAAGGCGTCCAAGCCTCGGCGAACTTGGGATCGGCCAGCACGGCGCGAGCCACGTCGGCCCGGCGCTTGAGGATGTCGAACTTCTCTGCCTTCTGCGCGAGATAGTCAGGGTCGCCGAGCGCCCGCATGAGCAGCTCCTGCGAGACGTTCGGGGAGTTGGAGATGGTGCCGCGGATACAGCCGCCCGTCTTCTTCTCCAGCGCCTCGTAGGCGCCTTGGCCACCCTTGATGCCGTACGTCATGAAGGCCAGGCGCAGTCCCCAGGCGAAGTCTTCCTTGGAAGCGCCGTCCAGCTTGACCGCGAGGATGCGCTCATGGGCGTCCGCCAGCCGGGTGAAGAGCGACTCCTTGAGGACCTCATCGTCGAAGAACAGGCCGAAGTACGCGTCGTCGCACAGCGCCACGATGTCGCAGCCGCCCTCGGCCGTCTCGACCAGGATGTCCTTGATGGCGTCCGCCTCAGCGGCCGTGATGGAGTACCCGGTGGGGTTGTTCGGGAAGTTGAACAGGATGATCAGCTTGCCCCGGCCCGCGTTCTCGGCCACGGTCTTGCGCAGCCCGTCGACATCGAGACCCTTGCCGATGTCGAGCAAGGGATAGCGCCCGGCTTTCGCCCCGCGTTTGACCGAGAACACCAGCAGGTAGTTGCCCCAGAGCTTGTCGGGGAAGAGCACCAGATCGCCTTCGTCCACGAACATGTCGGCCACGGTGCTGAGCCCGTGGGTGATCCCGCTGGTGACCACCGGCAGACTGATGGGGAGGTCTGCCAGCGAAGGGTTCTTGGCCCTGATCTCCGCCTGCCAGGCCTTGCGAAGGTCGGCCCGGCCGGCGGACGGGGCATACGGAAGCACGTTGTCGGCCTTCAGATCGGAGAAGTGACACAGGATGGCGTCGAGGCCCATGGACTTCTTGGCCTCCCGGGCTTCACCGATGGTGGCGTTGAAGCGGTGAGCCTTCTGGTTGGCCTCAGCGGTCTGCGTGAGGATCCCCTTGGGGAAGTAGAGCTCGCGGCCCAGGGCGGAGAGCATCCGCAGGACGGCCGGCGCCTCCCGCTCGATGGTCTGGTTGAGTTCTACTGCCAAGGGGTTCATGTGCACCTCTGTCCGGAGATGTTTAGCCGAGCCGCTCTTTGAGAGCCGCGAGTTGTTTGCGGAGTTCGGCCGGGAGCCGGTCGCCGAACTCATCGTAGTACTTGGAAAGACCGTCGGCCTCGTTCAGCCAGCCGTCCTTGTCGATGGCCAGCAGTTCCTTCATGGCGGCTTCGGAGATGTCGAGGCCGGAGAGGTCGAGGGCGCCCTTCGCGGGCAGATAGCCGATGGCGGTCTCGACGGCTTCGCCCTTGCCTTCCACCCGCTCGAAGATCCACTTGAGCACGCGGCTGTTCTCGCCGTAGCCCGGCCACAGGAACTTGCCGTCGTCGTCCTTGCGGAACCAGTTGACGAAGAAGACCTTGGGCAGCTTGTCCCGGTCGGTGCGGTCGGCGAACGACAGCCAGTGAGCGAAGTAGTCGCCCATGTTGTAGCCGCAGAAGGGCAGCATGGCGAACGGGTCGTGGCGCAGCACGCCGGTCTTGCTCAGGTTGGCGGCGGTGGTCTCGGAACCGGCGGCGGAGCCCATGAACACGCCGTGCTCCCAGTCGAACGACTGGTTCACGAGCGGGATGGTGCTGGCGCGGCGGCCGCCGAACAGGAAGGCCGAGATCGGCACGCCGGCGGGATCCTGCCATTTGGGATCGATGACCGGGCACTGGCGGGCCGGAGCCGTGAAGCGCGAGTTGGGATGGGCGGCCTTGCGGCCGGCGTCGGGGGTCCAGTCGTTGCCTTCCCAGTCGATGAGATGGGCCGGGGCCTCGACGCCCATGTCTTCCCACCAGATATCGCCTTCGTCGGTGAGGGCGGTGTTGGTGAAGATGCTGTTCTCTTTGCAGCTCTCCATGGCGTTCGGGTTGGACGCGTAGGAGGTGCCCGGAGCCACGCCGAAGAAGCCCGTCTCGGGGTTCATGGCGTACAGGCGGCCGTCTTCGCCGAGGCGCATCCAGGCGATGTCGTCACCCACACAGGTGACCGTCCAGCCGGGCAGCGTGGGCATCATCATGGCCAGGTTGGTCTTGCCACAGGCGCTCGGGAAAGCGCCGGCGATGTAGTGGGTCTTGCCCTCGGGCGACGTCAGACCCAGGATGAGCATGTGCTCGGCCAGCCAGCCTTCTTTGCGGGCCATGGAAGAGGCCACGCGCAGGGCCAGGCACTTCTTGCCGAGCAGGGCGTTGCCGCCGTAGCCCGATCCGTACGACCAGATGGACGGCTCTTCCTGGAAGTGCACGATGTACTTGTGCTTGGGATCGCGCTCGCACGGCCAGGGCACGTCGGCCTGGAACGGGGCGAGCGGAGCCCCGACCGAGTGCATGCAGGGGATGAACTCGCCGCACTCGCCGAGAGCTTCGAGCACCGGCATGCCCACGCGGGTCATGACCATCATGTTGGCCACAACGTAAGGAGAATCCGTGATCTCGATGCCGATCTTGGAGAACGGCGAGCCCACGGGGCCCATGGAGAACGGGATCACGTACATGGTCCGGCCTTCCATGCAGTTCTGGAAGATCCGGATCATCTTGTCCTTCATGTCGCGGGCCGGCACCCAGTTGTTGGTGGGGCCGGCTTCGTTCATGTCGCTGACGGCGATGAACGTGCGGTCTTCGACGCGGGCCACGTCGCTCGGGTGAGAACGGGCCAGGAAGCAGTCGGGCCTGAGAGCCGCGTTCAACTGCGTGAACGTCCCCTGTTTCACCAGGAGATCACACATGTACTTGTATTCCTCTGCGGAACCGTCGCAGGTGTAGACGCTGTCCGGCTTGCAGAGTTCGACCACTTCCGTGAGCCAACCGAGCAGTCCCTTGTGCTGAGTGATCGCGTCGAGTGCGCCCGCCATCAGTTCTCCTTTCAGTGTGCTAAACGAAAGCAAGGCCGGTGCGGAAGACCAACTTGGTCCGCAACCGGCCTAATGGCGCGGTTGGTGGAGTCTCTCCACCCCCCGCGCAGTCTGCCAGTGACAAAAAATACCATGTATCGCCCCGGGATGCTCAGACAGGCCCCACCCTGCGCACCGCCACCGCGATCGCGCCTAGGCCGGTGTGGGTGGCAAGCACCGCCCCGCACTCCATCATGGGGATGTCCCGATCCGTACCCAGCAGCTTGCGCATCTGCTGCAGAACGTACGCGACCGCTGACGGCGAGTCCGCGTGGGCTACGGCGAAACGGGCGTCTCCTCCGGCGCCGAAGTCCACGGCCCGGCGGGCCAGACCCCGCAGGGCCCGGTTGAAGCCGAGGTGCGCACCATCCGTGTGAGCGGCCCCTTCCTCGTCGAACAGGATGATGGGGTTCAGTTCGATCAGGCCGGCCAGCCGCGCCACCTTGGCGCTCACCCTGCCTCCCCTGACCGCGAAATCGAGAGATGGAGTGGCTCCGTACACCCTGGTGTTTCGCGCCGCGTCCTCGGCCACGGCCACCACCTCGTCCAGAGAGGCTCCCCCTTGGATCGCCTCACCCGCCGCCTCCACCACGAGCCCGAGCCCCACAGACAGGTGACGAGCATCGACGACCCTGATCCGAGCGGGGTCCACATCCCCCGCGGCGGCCCGCGCCGACTGGACGGTACCGGACATCCGCGGCGACAGGTGGATGGAGACTACGCTCTCGTAGTCGGCCAGCAGGGCTCTCGTACACCCTGCCGAAATCGGCGCGGTTGGGCTGCGACGTCCGGGGCAGCTCGCCCGTCTCGCGCAGCAGCCGGTAGAAGGCGGACGATCCGAGTTCCACCCGGTCAAGGTAGGTCTTGCCCCCCAGGGAGACGGTCAGCGGGACCATCACCATGCCCGAGCGGAGCTGCGCCGCCTCCGGCAGGTCCACGGTGGAATCGGTGACCAGCGCGATGGTGGCCGCCTTCGCCGCGGTCTGCTGGGCCACCATGTCGTCGATCTTGAAGCTCTCGACCGTGGCCAGCGCCTCCAGTGCCCCCCGGAAGACCTCGGGCTCGTTGGTGTGCAGGTGCACGCGCATGTGCGTGGCTCCGCCCGCCAGCACCAGGGACTCGCCCAGATGGCCGACCGCGCCGCTGCGACGACCGCCCGGTCGAGATCCTCTCCCCGCAGGAGGGCTTCGGCGCAGAAGCGGAAGCGTTCGTCGGTCTCCGCCAAGCGCGCGCCGGACCTACCCCCAGGTCCGCCGGCCACGAAAGCGCCTGGGTGGCCCCCAGCGGCGCCCACCAACTCCTCGTACGCGGCCGGGAAGGTCAACGACTCGAGCAGGATGGCGTCCCCGGCCCGGTGCTCCTTGAGCGGATCGAGCATCCCCTCCAGGAAGTAGACGAAGCCCTGGCCTCCCGCGTCCACCACCCGGCTGCGGGCGAGCACCTGGAGCTGGGTGGGCGTCGCCGCCAGAGCCGTCTGGGCGGCCCGCAGCGCTTGGGCCATCAGATCTCGGAAGTCCGGAAGGCTGTCGGCGCCGGCCGCCAGCTCGCGGGCCCAGGCTCGAAGGACGGTGAGGATGGTGCCCTCCCGCGGGTCCTGCACGGCGAGATACGCGGAGTCGACCCCACCGGCCGCCGCCAGGGCGAACTCGCGCACCCCCACGTCGTGCTTGAGATGAAGGCCCTCGGCCAAGCCGTGCAGGAACTGCGCGAAGATGGCTCCGGAGTTGCCCCGGGCCCCCACGAGGGCAGCGTCGGCGGCCAAGCGGGCGGCCGTGCCGATGCCTGAAGGCGGCGTGCGACCCAGACCGGCCGCCGCAGCGGTGAGCGTGGCCGCCAGGTTGGCCCCCGTGTCCGCATCGGCGACAGGGAAGACGTTGATCCTGTCGAGGGTCGCCTGGCCTTTTACGACCGCGTACGCCCCCGAACGGAGACTGTCAGCGAAGCTATGACCACCGAACATCTGCAAGAGATCTCGCCCCCGCGCTCCATCCGGCCGCTGCTACCCAGCGACCGCCTTGCGAACCGCCTCCAGCGTGCCTGCCGACTGCAGCTTCTCGTTCTTGTGGGCGATGAACTTGGCGTACTCGGCGATGAAGACCTTGCCGGGATCGCGCAGGTCGAACTTCTCCGGGAAGTCGCGGAAGAACTCCCGGTGCACGCGCGTCCAGACCAGGCGGCCGTCGGTGTCGATGTTGACCTTGGTCACGCCCAGCGGCACGGCCTTGGCGAACTCGTCCTCGTCCACGCCTTTGGCGCCCTTGATATCCCCGCCGGCCGCGTTGATGCGGGCCACCTCTTCCTGCGGCACCGAGGAAGAGCCGTGCATGACCAGCGGGAAGCCGGGGAGCCGCCGCTGGATCTCCGCCGCGACCTCCAGATGCAGCCCCTGGTGCCCCGCGAACTTGTAGGCCCCGTGGCTGGTGCCGATGGCCACGGCCAGGCTGTCGCAGCCCGACTCCCTGACGAAGACCTCGGCCTCGGACGGGTCGGTGAGATGGGCGTTCTTCTCATCCACCTCCACGTGCTCCTCCACCCCGCCCAGTTGTCCCAGCTCGGCTTCCACGGAGATACCCCGGGCATGCGCGGCGTCCACCACCTGCCGGGTGATGCGGATGTTCTCCTCCAGCGGCTGGCTGGAGGCGTCGATCATCACCGAGGAGTAGAAGCCGCTCTCGACGCAGTCGAGAGCGGTGGCCAGGTCGCCGTGGTCCAGATGGACCGCGAAGATGGCCTCCGGGAAGATCTCGTCGGCCGCCTTGATCATGGCTTCGAGCATGCGCTTGTCGGCGTAGGAGCGGGCGCCCTTGGAGATCTGGATGATGAACGGGGCCTGCGACTCCACGTTGCCCCGGAACAGCCCCAGGGTCTGCTCCATGTTGTTGATGTTGTAGGCGCCCACGGCGAACTTCCCGTAGGCGACCTCGAACAGCTGCTTGGTGGTGACGATCATCGCTGGCTCCTATCCCGCGTTTGCGGCGTCTATCACATCAGACGTGGTGGCGATCCATCCGAACGCGTGTTCCACGTTCCATTCGGTGGCCAGCCGGTTGTACTCGGGCCCCGAGTTGTTGCACGCGTCGGTCACCATGATCGGCCAGTAGTCGAGCAGATAGCCGTCACGCAGCGTGGTCTCCACGCACACGTTGGTGGCGACGCCCGTGTAGAGGCAGTACCGGATGCCGTGCGTCTTGAGGATCATATCGAGATTGGTGCCGGCGAAGCCCGAGTAGCGCTGCTTGCGCACGACGATGTCGCCCGGGCTGGGGCGCGATCTCCTCGACGATCTGCTCGTCCCAGGTACCTTCGGTCACGTACGAGCCCCACTTCTCCGGCCTGGCCTGCATGAGAGCCAGCCCCAGCTCCTTGTGGTAGTTCGGAGAACCGGGCCCGCCCGAATCGGAGTAGTCCTTGTTGTAGCTCATCTTGAGGTAGACGACCGTGACGCCGGCGGCGCGCAGCGCCGGGAGAAGACGGGCGTTGCTCGCGATGCAGGCCGGTGCGCCGGAGATGTCGTACCCCGCCTCGGCGAACATGCCGCCCGGGCTGAGGAACGCGTGCTGCATGTCCACCACGATCACCGCCGTGCGCGCCAGATCGATCTGGAGAGGCTCGGGCCTCGCCGCGATGGTCGTCAGCCGGGGCGCGCCTGCGTTGGTCTGCTCGGTCATCTCGATCTCCTCGGTCGGGCGACGGCTATGCCGGCCGCCCCATCTTTTCCAGAGCCCGTTCGAACTCCACGAACAGGATATCCTGCGGCCCCTCATCAAAGAAGAGCACGCTGAACCCGGCCTGCTGTAGGAAGTCCACGTCGGGCGCTCCAGCCTCGGCGACCGGCATCACGGCGAAACGCGGCGGCAGGTCGGCCGTCCAGCGGCCCTCATACATGCTCTCCGCCGCCTCAGCGGCGGTCGCCTTGAACTCGAAGATAGCAGCGGCGCGGTCCCCCGGACCCCGGACGTAGATCTCTTTCCGCAGCGACACCGTGTCGCTGGAAACCGGGTAGCCCAACGAGACCAACTCGCGGCGAAGAGCGTCGCGGACCGCAGCGTCCCGGCTGCCGGCGCCGCTCGGGTCCGGTTGGCCGTTCATCGCTTGGGCATCTTAGGCAACGTTCCGTTCCTGAAAGATATGCGCTGTCAACTCGACGCCGGCTTGTCGGACCCCGGCTCCAACACCCGCCCGACGGAGAAGCCCTTGCCGAGGTCTTCCCCTGTTGCGTAGTAGCGGTTCTCGCTGGGACCCCACCAGATGGGTCTCGTCAGGGACGCCACCGGCTTCCCCCGCTCATCCAGGCAGCGCTCCTCGACTTTCACGTCGATGATCTCCGCCGCGAACAGGGTGTGCAGCCCCAACTCCGCCACATGGACGATCTTGCACTCGAGGACGAACGGGAATTCGCCCACATAGGGAGCATCGACCACCTCACTGCGCACCGGGGTCAGACCCGACACGGCGAACTTGTCGGTATCCCGGCCTGACGCCACCCCGAAGTAGTCGGCGAGGACCACCTGCTCCTCGGAGGGAAGACTGATGGTGAACGCTTTGCGCTCCATGAGGCAGGCGTACGTGTAGGTGGCCTTGCGGACCGAGATGGCCACGCACGGAGGCTTGCTGCAGCAGATACCGCCCCACGCCACGGTCATGACATTGGGCTTGCCGGCCGCGTCGTAGGTGCCCACGACGAACACGGGGGTCGGGTAGAGCCAGGTACCGGGACCAAGGGACTTCTTCATGCTCGCCTCCCCATATCACTCGTTACTGCCATCGGTCGAAATGGACACGGCTGGGATCGTATCTGTCGGCCGGGGCCGGACGCTCGGCAGGATACCCTATCGGCACCACCGAGAACGGGATGATGTGCTCCGGCAGGCCGAGCACGGCCGCGATGGGGCCCATGCGCTCCTCCCGGGGAAACGTGCCGCACCACACTGCCCCGAGACCCTGGGCGTGCGCGGCGAGCAGCAGGTTCTGGGTGGCGGCCGCACAGTCCTGGGCCCAGAAACCGGGACGGTTGTCACGGGTCATATCACCGCAGATCGACTATCGCCACCGGGGCCTGGCGCGCCATGCCTCCGTAGGGGTTGGCGTCGGCGATGACTTCGAGCACCTCACGGTCGCGGACCACCACGAACTGCCACGGCTGCTGATTGCCGGCCGAAGGCGCCGCCATCGCGGCGCGCAACAGGTCGGTCACCTGCTCGTCCGACACGGGGTCGTCAGTGTACTTGCGGATGCTGCGGCGAGAGAAGATGCCTTCCATCCGTCCTCCGAGGTCTGGGACAGCGTCGGAACACGACGCCCTTGTGTGCTACCCAAAGGATACCCCGGCCTAAGGCCGCGCGGACGACGTATCGCGGCGATCGAGCGATCCCCGCGACCGGCGCAACTCAAGTGAGTGAGTGCTAACATCCTTGGCAAAGTCCAGCAAGTGAGGGAACAACATGGGCGGCGACGTGTATCCGGTGGTGAAGGTGGCGGCCGTTCAGGCTGCTTCCGTGTTTCTCGACCGCGAGGCCTCCGTGGGTAAGGCCTGCAGGCTCATCGCCGAAGCCGCCGCCAACGGCGCGCGGCTGATCGCCTTTCCCGAAGGGTTCATCCCCACCCATCCCATCTGGTACCACCATCATCCGGCCACCGGCCCCATCGCGAACAAGCTGGCCGTGGAGCTGTTCAAGAACTCCCTGGAGGTGCCCAGCCCGGACTTCGAAAGGTTGTGCGCCGCGGCGCGCGAGGCAGGCGCCTACGTGGTGATGGGTGCATGCGAGAAGCTCCCCGACACCACGGGCACCATGTACAACTCCCAGCTCTTCATCGGCCCAGACGGCAGCTTCCTGGGCAGGCATGTCAAGGTGATGCCCACGGTAGGCGAGCGCTTGGTGCACACCGGCGGCTACGGCGACACGATGAAAGCCATCCCCACCGAGTTCGGCCCCATCAGCGGCCTCATCTGCGGGGAGAACTCCAACCCGCTCGCGGCGTTCGCGTTCATCGCACAGGGCACACGCTTTCACGTGAGCAGCTGGCCCAATCACTTCCCCACCAGCGGCGACCCCATGCGCGTCCGCGTTGCCGTGGACTCCCAGGCGTTTGCGCAGATGAGCAAGGCGTTCGTCGTCTCCCCCTGCGGGACCGTGGACGATGAGATGATCGCCAGGCTCCAGGTCGGACCCGAAGGCGAGGCCTTCCTGCGCGATCCTGACTGTTGCGGCGGCTCGGTGATCGTGGGGCCGAACCAGCGCATACTGGCGGGCCCCATGGGAGCGGAAGAGGGCATCATCTACGCGGACTGCAACCTGGAACTATGCATCGCCACCAAGCTGCGGCACGACTTCGCCGGCCACTACAATCGGCCGGACATCTTCCAGCTCTATGTCAACGAGAGCCGGCCGCGCCTCTATAACCCCTATACCGACGATCAGGACGCGGGCCCCTTCATGGGCGGTCACGCGTCCGGGCCTGACGACCCGGGCGACTCCTAGCCGGTCGGCGGGCCGTCCTCGGGACGCCGCGCCTCCGCCTTCACCGGCACCGCCGCAGTAGAGCCAAAGTCCTAGCCTGCATAGAGACATGCGCCGGAACGCAAACGGGGCCCTCCGCCGTGGTGGCGAAGAGCCCCGAAAGGTCCGAAAGACCGGCCCCGGCGGCGTCGCCCTTAGGCGAGCACGTCCCGGATGAGTTCGTCGAACGCGTTCACGTACAGATCGATGTCCTCGTCGGTGTGCTGCACCGAAAGCGTCCATTCCTCTTCGCGCCCCGGCGCCATGATGACGCCGCGGTTGATGTTGTAGAGCCAGGCCAGGTTGCAGAGCTCGAAGTCCTGATACTTGATGAACGACTCGTAGTCGGTGATCTTGCCGCTGGCGAAGTTCACGCAGCCCTTGGACGAGATGCCCACGGTGTAGCCGGGGAAGTCGTACTTGGCGCAGACAGCGTCGCACTCGTTGATGAGGCGGTCGTTCAGGTAGTTGAGATGCTTGTAGGCATCGGGGGTCATGACCTCTTCCAGGCTGGTGCGGGCCGCCGCCATGGACAGCGGGTTGCCGCTGTAGGTGCCCACCTGGTAGACCTTGCCGCTCTCCACCATGGCCATGACCTCGTCCGTCGCCGCCGATGGCGCCGGACGGCAGGCCGCCGGCCAGGGCCTTGGCCAGGGTGACCATGTCGGGCACCACGCCGAAGCGCTCGACCGCGCCGCCGGCGGCCGTGCAGATGCCGGTCTTGACCTCGTCGAAGATGAGCACGATGCCGTGCTTCTTGGTGATGTCGCGCACCGCCTGCAGGTAGCCCGGCTCCGGCAGCACCACGCCCAGGTTCATCATGGCGGCTTCCATGATCACGCAGGCCGGCTTCTTGCCCTCGTCGATGAGGTGCTCGATGCGGGCTTCCATCATGGGAGCGTCGTTGAACGGCACGGCGGCGGTCATGTCGATGACGGCCTGCGGGATGCCCTTGCCGTAGCTGACCGACTTGTAGTTGTCGCGCGGACCGATCTCGCCCCAGTCGGCCACGCCCAGGCTGACCATGACGTAGTCGTGATGGCCGTGGTAGGAGCCGAAGATCTTCATCACCTGGTCGCGGCCGGTGAGCGCGCGGGCGATACGGATGGCGTCCATGGTGGCCTCGGACCCGGAGTTCACGAAGCGCCACTTGGGCAGCTTGAAGTTCTTGGCCAGATGCTCGGCCACGATGATGGAGTCCTCGGTCGGGCAGCGCGAACTGGGTGCCGAGTTCGCAGCGCTTCTTGATGGTCTCGATGATGGCCGGATGCGCGTGCCCCTGCACCATGCAGCCGAAGCCGTTGTGGAAGTCGCTCAGCTCCTGGCCGTCGACCGAGTAGATCTTGGAGCCCTTGCCGTGGGTGAAGTACACCGGGTACGGATCGCGCGCCTGGTAGCTGGACGAGACGCCCATGGGGAGCGACTTGGCCGCCCGCTTGTACAGTTCGTACGACTTGGGAGTCGCTTCCTCGAGACGCTTCTCTTCGCGCTCCATCAGTTCAGCGATGCGTGTCCGCTCTGCTTTCGCCGACCCCGCCATGTTATCGATCCCTCCGATTCGTTTCCGAATACTACCGATGGTCCGTAGACCTGTTGGTTTGACCGAGTCATGATACTAGCCCTGGCCATCCTCGTCCCGCAGCAGCGATTCCGCGCCCCGCGCCAGTTCCTCCCGAACCTCTCTGCCCGACGCCTTGCGGCCCCACACCTCCCACTCCCGCAGCGTGCCGCCGCGGTCCAGCGTGATGGGCCGCAGTTCGTTCCACCGGGTGACCCGGTACAACGTGCCCTGCCTGGTCGACGAGCGCGCCCACGGCCCACTGGGCGGCCTGGAAGGGCGCCTGGTGGGTGCGGAACAGCACCCTCTCGCGGGAGATCCACGCCACCTGAAGACTCGCTTCAGGCGGACATCTCCTTGAGCCCCCACGGGAAGTCGTACTTGGGCATGAGCTCCATGAACGGATCGGGATCGAACGCCTCGGGCCCGAGCACGCCCTTGCCCTTCCAGACCCCGCTCTGCAGCAGGTCCCAGGCGATGACCGGACCGACGGCGGTCTGCCACACCACCGCCTGCACGCCGTAGTCCTTCATGCAGGTCTCGTTGTCGGCCACCTGATAGAGGTAGACCTGCCGCGGCTTGCCGTCCTTGGTGCCCTTGACCCACGTACCGGCGCAGGTCTTGCCGAACATCTGGTCGCCCAGATGGGCCGGGTCGGGCAGGCAGGCGGCCACCACGTCGCGCGGCGCCACCTTGCACGCCCTTGACGTCGATGGGGAAGCGGTTGTCCAGGCCCAGCATCTTGATGGTCTTGAGCACGCCGATGAACTCGTCGCCCAGGCCGTACTTGAAGGTGACCCGCTTGCACTTGACCCAGCGCGGGCACCAGCAGCACTTCCTCGTGCTCCACGTTGACGCACTCCACCGGGCCGATGCCTTCGGGGAAGTCGAACACCTCCGGCTCGGAGAACGGCGCGCGTGGTGCACCAGCCCTTGTCCTTCTCCCAGATGACCGGCGGGTTCAGGCACTCCTCGATGGTGGTCCAGATGGAGAAGTTGGGAGCGAACTCGTAGCCCCGCACCTCCAGGTTGGCGCCGTCGCGGACGCCGATCTCCTCGATCTCGTCGAACAGGTGCTTCTCCGCGTACCTGGCGAACACGTCGGCCATGCCCGGCTCCACGCCCATGCCCACGAACGCCAGCAGGCCCTTCTTCTCCCAGTCGGCGGCGCGCTCGAACTGGTAGTCGCCCAGCTTGACGCCGCAGGCTTGTTGAACGGGTCGGTCGGCGTGCGGCGGTGGACAGCGTCATGGCCATGTCCATGTAGTTGCAGCCGGCCTCGTAGGCCGCGTCGAAGATGGCCTCGTTGAACACCGGGTCCACCGCGTTGTGGATCAGGTCCACCCCGTGCTTGCGGGCCAGCGCCTCGATCTGCTCCTTGTCGCCCGCGTCGATGAACTCCACCGGGCATGCGGGCGGCGTCGCCGAGCTTGGCCTGGACCTCCTTGGCCCGGTCGACGTTGTAGTCGCACAGCACCAGCTTCTCGAGCCACGGCTTGTCCTTGGCGATGACCGCCATCGCCTCGCCGACTCCGCCCACGCCCACCAGCAGAACCTTCATGTCTGACTCCTCGAGTCGATCGACAGATACCAGGCGCTACGAGCCGTGTCACTCCACGACTGCCGGAGCCGGCGCATGCTCCGCGGCCTCGTCGTGCCGCCACGTACGGATCGATGTCCGGGATGTCCTTCTTGACCCACTTCTTCATCGGGAAGTAGATGATCGACCCCGAGCGCGATGGCGATGCCGGCCAACCAGATGGCCCGCCAGCCCTCTTCGATCACCTGGCTGATAGATGGCGAAGATGATGACCGCGGCGGGCAGGATGGTGGCGATGAACAGGCCGATCCACCCTCCCGGGATCCGGCTGCGCTTGATGTCGGGCCTGATGACGCGCAGCCTCCAGAGGGCGCGCGAACTGCAGCAGAAGCGTGAGCGAGTTGAGCAGCACGTCGAGGACCACCAGGAACGCGAACGCGTTGACCGAGAAGACGGCGAAGATGACCCCGCTGATGATGATGGCCACCCACGGGGTCCCCCACTTGCGGTGGACCCGGACCAAGGGTCTTGGGCATCATCCCGTCCTCCGACAGGGCGAACGGGATTCGCGTGGCCGAGATACTGCAGCCGATGAACAGGCCGATCATGCTGAGGAAAGCGGCGATCATCATGAAGTTGCCCATGAAGCTCGCCGAAGCCGCTGCCGGCGCCCGCGGTCTTCTCCCCGACGGCCTGGGCGATATCGGGCAGCCACCAGCCCTCGCTGCTCGTCGGGTCCACACCGGCCGCCTCCATCTGCTCCGGCGTCATGCCCGCCGCCTCCAGGTCGGGCCCGATGCCGGCCCCCGCCTCGGATTCCTCGACGCCCCACAGCATCACCTTGTTGTCCTCGCCGGCGCCGCCGTACAGCGCGGCCACTGTCGGGAGGGCGTAGACGGCGATAGCCGCGATAAGCACGAGAGCCATCGCCAACGGATAGGTGCGCCTCGGCTTGACGATCTCGTCACCGGCCGATGTGGGTAGCTCCCAGCCCATGTAGTTCCACATGACCACGAACAGCCCAACGGAGAACGCCCCCGTCACCCCGGTGTCCTTGGGCAGGAAGGTCATCTGGAAGGTGCTGCCGTGGACTCCCCAGTTCCAGAAACCGAGCACGGTCATGATGACCAGCGGGATCGAGCAGGATGGCGCCGATCCACACGCTGGTCAGGCCGGCCAGACGCGCTCCCCGGACCTGCAGCAGAGAGATGAGCGCGATGATGACGATGGCCACGATCCACTGCACGACCCATCCCGGTATGCCCCGAGAAGCCGTCGCTGATCTGCGGCACGAAGAAGCCCAGGTACGTAGCGGCCAAGCACCGGGTAGATGGCCACGTCGACCCATGACATCACCAGGTTCATCCATGCGGTCTGGAACCCCATGAAGCGGGCCGAAACCCTGCTTGGTCCAGTGGTAGTAGCTCGCCCTCCACCGGCATCATCGATTGCAGTTCGCGCACCATGAGGATGTTGGGGATGCTGTAGACGAAGGGCACGATGCCGATGAGCAGCAAGGCCATCCCGGCGCCCGAGTAGCTGAACAGCGACTCGATCCCGAACGTGCCCCCGCTGATGGTGAAGAAGATGATCCCGAAAAGAGGCAAGCAGCGTCAGCGAGCGCTTGAGCATCTGCCGCTCGACTGAGATCTCCTGTCGCCGCGCTGACCTTCGCTTCCTTTGCCATCGCCCCTCCTCGCCTACCCCTGTCTACGACCCTCTAGTTCCTTTTCCAGCCCATCAGCAGCCCGATACCCACTATCACCAGCAGCACCGGCCACACCTTGCCCCAGTTGAGCTCCAGCAGGAAGATGACGGTCACCGCCAGGAGCAGCAGCCCGATCATCAGAGCCCGCGCGACGTCCCCGTTCAGCCGGCCTCCGTTCGCCCGATACGCCCTCCACGCTCCCGCGAGCGACCCGAACGTCGGTATCAGGATGAAGAGCGCCCACCAGTTGTCGAAGGCCCAGCCCGGACCGGTCCACCCGAGGTTCTTGGCCAGGAAGATGACCCCGACGACGATGACGATGACCCCGATGGCCCAACTTCCCATGCGGGCTCCGCTCCTGTGCTCCGTCTGCATGTCCGGGCTGGAGGACGGCGGGGATTGAGGGGCTTGGTAGGACTGGGGGGCCTGGGATGGCTGCGCTTCCGGATCGCCTTGTCCGCCCACAGCCGCCCTCCCCTCCAAGTCGTTGACCCTAAGCGTATAAACGCTCTCATACTTGCATAGGGCTTGGCAAGAGGTTGAGACCGCGCAAAAGGCGATGAGACGATCGTCGGCGCGTGTGTCGCCGTCCGGGCTACCTGTCGGTGGCCGACCTGTCGGTGCCCGGGCCCGCAGCCCGTGGAAGGCCGCCAGCGCGCGGGCTCTCGCGTCGCCGTGGTCGACGATGGGCGCTACGCCTCCATCCGCGCCCACCCAACGCCTGACGTAGTCGCCCTCGGGGTCGTACCGGCGCGGCCTGCAGGCCGGGGTTGAACACCCGGAAGTACGGAGCCGCGTCGGGGCCCGAGCCGGCCGTCCACTGCCAGCCCAGAGTGTTGTTGGCCAGGTCCGCGTCCACCAGGCGGTCCCAGAACCAGGCGGCTCCGTCCTGCCAGGGGATCAGCAGGTCCTTGGTGAGGAACGATGCCGCCACCATGCGGACCCGGTTGTGCATCCACCCTTCGGCGACGAGTTGGCGCATGCCCGCGTCCACGAGCGGGAACCCGGTGCGCGCCAGCCTTCCACGCGGCCAGCCCGACCGGGTCGTCCTGCCAGGGGAAGCGGCCGAACTCGGGCCGGAAGGGCTCCTCGGGGATCCGGGGGAAGTGGAACAGGATGTGGTGGGCGAACTCCCGCCAGCCGAGCTGCCGCAGGTAGGAGTCGGCGCCCGCGGCGGCGCCCGGAGCGGCGCCGCGGCAGACGGCATCCGCGGCGGACGTACCATACCTGGCGGGGCCCGATCTCCCCGAAGTGCAGATGGGGCGAGAGCCGCGATGTGCCCTCGACGCCGGGGAAGTCGCGCGCCGAGTCGTATGCGGCCATGCGCCGCTCCAGGAACCGCTCCAACATCAGGCGAGCACCGGCCTCGCCCGGCCGCCACAGCGGCTCCACAGCGGCCGTGGGCGCCCAGCCGGAACGGGGCGCCAAGGCCGGCGCCATCGTCGCGGCCAGCGTCACCCGCCGGGAGGCCGCCTTCGAGACCCCTGAGCCTGTCGGGCCCCGGCGAGGGCGGTTCGGCGGTCGGCGAAGCCAGGCAACTGCGCCAGTAGGGAGTGAACTGCGCGTACGGCCGCCCCGCGCGCGAGAGGTGGTCCTCCGGTTCGAAGAGCAGCGCCGCGTTGAAGCTGGCCGCCGCCACGCCATCCCTTTGGAGCGCGGCCGCCACCTGGAGGTCCAGATCTGCGTGCATACGGTTCGTAAAGACGATTCCACACGACCTCTGCCGCGCCGATCCGCCGGGCCAGGGCCGGGATGGCCTCCTCGGCGGCGCCCGGCACGAGCACGAGCGGCGCGCCCAGAGCCGCCAGCGACCGCCGATAGACGCTCCAGAGACCGTCTCGAGCCACCAGCGCCCGGCAGCGCCCGGCTTCCAACGGTCCGCGCTCTCCCAGTCCATGGCGTACACCGGCACGACCGGCGCCCCGCTCTCGGCCGCGTGCAGCAGCGCCGGGTTGTCCGCGACGCGCAGGTCCCGCCTGAACCACACGATGATCGGTCGTTCCGCCATGTCAGTCATTGTAGTCGGGTCTCACGTCCACGGCATCGGTTATCATCGTGGTCATGGACGAGTCTCCCCAGCATGGGCGGGCCGACCCGCCACGAACGCCGATGAACGTGTACCCGTCTCGCGGAGACAAGCGGCGATGGGCCCTCCTCTTCGTCGCTGGGGCGGCCGTCGCCGCGTTGGTGGCTTACGGCGCGTACGCGCTGGCCACCCGCGGGCCGGCCGACGGCGCCGGCGCGGCGCTTGCGACCACCAGCGCGTCCGTCGCGCAGCCCTCCACCAGCACTCTCGCCGTCAGCACCACCACGGACAGCGCCGTTTCGGCCGTCGACCCCACGAGCACCACGGCCACCACCAAGGCCGTCACCACCACCGAAGTGACGCTCAGCACGGCTCCCCAGACCCTCGAGGTGGAGACCTTCCCCACCGGCGCCGGACTCACGATCGCCCTGCAGGACGGCACCAGCATCGCCGGCGAGACCCCGTTCTCCGAGGAGATCCCCGGCGGCCGCATCACGATCGAGGTGAACGCCGAGGGTTACAACCCGGCCTCGCGGCAGGTGGCGCTCACGGGCCCGGACGCCATCAAGATCTGGCTGGACCCCGAGGGGCAGATCTACGAGAGCCTGGTGCGGTTCAGCTGTGGCAAGCAGCCCAAGCAGGTGCTCTTCACGCCCGACGGCACAGGAGCTCTGGGTGGCCATCCTCGGGGGCGGCAAGACCGGCCTGGAGGCCTACGACCCGCATCACCGGCGAAGCAGCTGGCGGCCATCAAGCTGGGGGGCCATGAGGGCACCGAGCTCACCATGACCGCCGACGGCAAGACCATCTTCGTCAGCCAGATGGCCACTTCCACCATCTGGGAGGTCGACCGGGCCACCCGCACGGTCGTGCGCCACTTCAAGTCGGGGGGCACCTACACCAAGATCCTCCTGCTGTCGCGCGACGAGAAGCTCCTCTACGCCTCCAACTGGAAGAGCAACGACGTCTCCGAGATCGACGTGGCCACGGGCAAGGTGCTGCGCGTCATCAAGGTGGTCACCACGCCGCGCGGGCTCTACATCACCCCCGACAGCAAGTACCTGTATGTGTCCGGTTTCGGCAGAGGAGAACTCCAGAAGATCGACCTGGCCACCGGCAAGGGGAAGGTGATCTACAAGACGGGGGGCTCGTTCAGACACATGGCCGCCGACGAGCAGAAGAACCTCCTCTACGTGGGCGAGTTCGAGGAGAACAAGATCTACGTGGTCGACATGGCCACCGACGAGGTCCGCGAACTGGCCGACACCGACGAGCGGCCCAACACCATCGAACTCAGCCCCGACGGCAAGGTGCTCTACGTGTCCAACCGGGGCAAGGACAACCCCAAGACGGGCTATCTGACCAAGGGCCCCGAATGGGGCACGGTGCTGGCCATCGACACAGCCACCGGCAAGCTCCTGGACGCCATCGTCGGCGGCAACCAGTGCACAGGGCTCGACGTCTCGCCGGACGGCAGCCTGCTCGCCTTCTCCGACTTCCTGGACTACGTCATCCGCGTCTACCGCATCCCCGACTACGCGACGCTGCTCGCCGGCGGCGGGGGCCGCGCCGGCACCTACCTCAGGACATAGTCAAGGACTGAACGGGGTATCTCCTGCCTGCCCGGCATGCGGCCGGGCGGTGTCACGGCCGACCGACCCGCAGGAGGACCTGGTCATGGGGAACCCGATCGTCCACTGGGAACTGATCGTCAGCGACCTCGACAAGGCGCGCGAGTTCTACACCAACGTCTTCCAATGGGATGTGGAGGGCCTTCCGGCCTTCCCCGGCTATCCGATGGTGGATCCCGGCAAGGAGCCCCGCGGGGCGATGATGGTGAAGCCCGAATCCGCTCCCGGCTTCGCGTTCAACGTCTACTTCGGCGTGGACAGCGTCGAGGTGGCTCTGGCCCGGGCGATCGGCGCCGGAGGCTCCCTGTTGGTCCCGGAGACCCCTATCGAGGGAGTGGGCGAGTGGGGCATGTTCGCCGACCCGGACGGTATCCCCATCGGCCTGTTCCACGCGAGGTAGGCGGACCGGGCGGCGTGGCCGGCGGGCCGCGACGCGCCCCGCTAGCTCACCGGCGCCGGCTCAGATTCGGCCTTCAGCGCGCAGCCGCTTGACGTCCTCGAGGACCTGGGCGGCGTGGCCCGTCGGCGCGTCACCTTCTTGTAGGCGAGCAGGACCGTCCCGTCCTTGCCGATGACCACGGTCTGGCGGGCGTGAGTGGTCTCCGGGCCCCCTTTGAGGGTGCCGTACGCCGTGCCGATGGCCCGATCGAGGTCGCTGACGAACGGGAACTTGATGTCGTACTTGTCGCGGAACTTCTGGAGCCGCGCGACCGGGTCGACCGAAGCTGCCTACCACCGCGACGCCCAGCGCGTCGAACTCCTGGAGCAAGCCGTTGAACTCAACGGCCTCCGTGGTTCAGCCACCGGTCATGGCCCGGGGATAGAAGTACAGGACCACGGGCTTCTGCTTCAGCAGCGCGCCGAGGTCCACCTCGCCGTCGCTGCCCGCCGCCACGAAGAGCGGCGCCTTGTCGCCTGCTGCGATCATTCTCTGCTCCCCTCTATCCCGCCATCGCCTCCGCGAACTGCCGGAACAGGTAGTGGCTGTCGTGCGGACCGGGGCCGGCTTCCGGGTGGTACTGCACGCAGTATGCGGGCATGTCCAGAAGCCTGAAGCCCTCCACCGTGCCGTCGTTGAGGTTGAGATGGGTGATCTGGACCGGGCCGAAGGCGGAGTCCAGGATCATGTCGTCCGCGTCAAGGCCGGACACGCCGCCCTCGCCCACCACCGAACCGCTCTCCAGAGCGGCCTTGACCACCGCCGGCGGCTCCACCGCGAAGCCATGGTTCTGGCTGGTGATCTCGATGCGGCCGGTGAGGTAGTTCCGCACCGGATGGTTGATGCCCCTGTGCCCGAACTTGAGCTTGTACGTGGAAAAGCCGACGGCCAACGCCATGAGCTGGTGGCCCAAGCAGATGCCGAACACCGGCAACTTGCCCAGCAGCCCCCTGATGGTCTCGACGGCGTAACCGACGGCCGCCGGGTCGCCGGGGCCGTTGGACAGGAACACGCCGTCCGGCTTCATGGCCAGGGTCTGCTCGGCGGACCAACCCGCGGGCACGACCGTCACCCGGCAGCCGACCGCCGCCAGGTTGCGCAGGATGCTGCGCTTGAGGCCGAAGTCATAGGCCACCACGTGGAAGCGCGGCTCCGGAGTCTCGACGCCCACGCCGGCCCCGCCGTCCCATTCGTAGGGCTCGGCGCAGGTGACCACGGTGGCCAGGTCACGCCCGGCCATGCTCGGGAACGCGCGGACCGAGTCGAGAAGGTCGGCGATCTTGAGATCGTTCCCGGCCGCCACGCAGGCGGTCATGGCGCCGTGCTCCCGGATGCGGCGGGTGAGCGCCCGCGTGTCCACCCCGGCCACTCCCACGATGCCCCGCTCCGTCAGCCAATCGACCCACGCCTCCGGGCAGGTGGCGTTCCAGGCGGTGTTCTTGATCTCCCTCACGATGATGGCTCGGGAATGAGCCTCGCCCGACTCGAGTAGATGCTCGCCGACGCCGTAGTTGCCGATCATCGGGATAGGTGTAGGTGACCATCTGCCCGTGGTACGACGGGTCGGTGGCGATCTCCTGGTAGCCGGTCATGCCGGTGTTGAAGACCACCTCTCCCAGCACGCTCCCCTGGGCTCCGAACCCGAAGCCCTCGAACACGGTCCCGTCCTCGAGCACCACATAGCCCGGCACGTCTCCTCGATACATCAGGCTCTCCCCTCCGGCGCGCTCGAAGCGGCGCGCCCCATCCACGACCGTCAACCGCACGCGGCCGGTGAGGGTCTCTCCCAAGAATGCGCAGTTCCGGCTCTTGCCTCGCAGCGTCGCCGGGGTCACGGTCCACTTCTCGTCCAGGTCGACCACGCAGAAGTCCGCCCGGGCGCCCGCCTCCAGGCGCGGCGCCTCCAGTCCGAGCACCCGGCACGGAGCCGCCGTCATGGCGTCCACCACCCGGGCCAGCGGCACCTTGCCGGTCAGCACCAGGGCGGTGTGCAGGGCGGCGAAGGCCGTCTCCAGGCCCGTGCTCCCGTTCAGGGCCTCCTCGATGGGCACTTCCTTCTCCTGAGGCGCGTGCGGAGCGTGGTCCGTGCCGATGCAGTCGATGGTGCCGTCGGCCAGACCGGCGACGAGGGCGTCCCGGTCGGCCGCGGAGCGGATGGGCGGGTTCACCCTGAGGTTCTGGTCGAAGCTGGTGAGCCGCTCGTCGGTGAAGTAGAGATGGTGAGGCGTGGCTTCCGCCGTCACCGGCAGGCCGTCGCGCTTGGCTCCCGCCACGAGACGGACGCTGTCCGCCGCCGAGAGGTGCTGGAAGTGCACCAGCGGCACGCCGTCCCGAGCCGCCGCCACAGGCGCGCCCGCCGCCGCCGCGCGCGCGGCGGCCAGTCGCTCTTCTTCCGCGACCGCATATCGGACCAACTCCAGGTCCCGCGCCAGCGGCCCGGATTCGCTCCCCACCGGGATGCCGCGCAGGCCGAGCCGGGCGCTCCACTTGCCCTCGTGCATGACCCCGTCGAGGGACAGGCTCTTGTTCTCCAGATGGAGCAGGATGGGCCGTCCGGTCCCCCGGGCGTACCGCAGGGCGTGCAGCAGCAGGTCGGCGTCTGAGACCGGCTTGCCGTCGTCCGTGAACGCGACGACGCCGGCGTCGGCCAGTTCGCGCATCTCGGAGAGTTCCTCGCCCTTGAGGCCCTTGCTCACCGCACCCATCTGGCCCACCCGCACGACGGCTTCTTCGGCGGCCTTGCTCAGCACCCACGAGGCGACCGTGCCCGAATCCACCACCGGGTCGGTGTTGGCCATGCCTATCACCGCCACGTAGCCACCGGCGGCGGCCGCCCGGGCGCCCGAGGCGATGTCCTCCTTGTACTCGAAGCCGGGAGTCCGCAGATGCGCATGAGGGTCGACGAAACCGGGGAACACCCAGCAGCCGGAGTACTCGTCAAGCACCTTCACGTCGACGTCCACGGCCAGACGCTTGCCCAGCGCGGCGATGGCTCCGTCGGCGACCAGGATGTCGCCCACATAGTCGACTCCCAGAGCAGGGTCGAAGAGATGGACTCTGGGAAGGAAGAAACGTTCGGGGGATGACGTGCGGCAGGCAAGCCTGGGCACGGAGGGACCTGGACCGCTGTCCATCCTAAAAGCTCCTTTCGGCCTCACGGGGCTCGTTTAAAGGTTGTCTTATGGTATCGCGGACAGAGACCGGGGTCCAGCGACCGCGATCGGCCGCATCGCTCAGAGATACGCCGAGCCGTCCCCGTCCCGCAGCCACCGGGGAAGGCCGCGCCAGGCCTCGCGCGTCCGGCGCCGATGCGCCGCGCAGTCGGGATCCAGCTTCCCCAGCAGCGTCCAGAAGCGCTTCGAGTGGTTCATCTCCCGGGTGTGGCAGAGTTCGTGAAGGAGCACGTGGTCGATCAGTTCGGGCTCGAGGAAGAGCAGACGCAGATTCAGCGAGATGCCTCCCCGCGGCGAGCAACTCCCCCAGCGGGTCCGTTGGTGCCTGATGGATCACGCGGTCGTAGTCGAAGCCGTGCAGCGCCGCCAAGTCCTCGAGGCGCGCCGGCAGTTCCTCCGCCGCGCGCCGCCGAGCCCAGGCAAGGAGCGCGCGCCGGGCCGCCTCCTCGTCTCCGGCGGGAGCCGTGACGACGAGCCTGCCTCCGGAGCCCTCACGCGCCGCTGCCCTCCCGGTTGCCCCGCGGGTAGCCCGGTACTCGACGAGCCATTCTTCGCTCATGGCGGGCAGAGAGATGCGTTCCGGCAGTGACGGCTCTTCGAGCGCCGCCGCGGCGGCTGCCGCGCGCCGCGCCTCCACCCGGGTGCGCGCCCGCTCGATCCAGGGAAGCTTCGCTTCTACGATGGCCGGGATCCTGCGTTGGTCGAACCGGCGCGGCACGACCACCACCAGGTCTCCCCCGCCCGTCATGACCAGACGGACGTATCGGGCACGGCTGCTCACCCGCACGTCGAAGGCCGGCGCCCTCCCGGCCGTAGCGGAGTCAGGAGGGCAGCTCCGCACCGAGGCTCAGCCCACCAGCCGGGCGGTGAGGACGATCTCGGGCACCGCCGCCAGGGCCTTGGAGACCGGGCAGTCCCTCTTGGCCTGCGCGGCCAGTTCCTGGAACCGCGCCTCATCCACCCCGGCGACCTTCACCCGGGAGTCCAGCTCGATCTTGGTGATGGTGGGACCGGCGCCCAGATGGACGGCGGCCGTGGTCTCCACGCTCTCGGGAGCGTGACCGTCGTCTGTCAGCAGAGCCGCGAGGAACATCGAGAAGCAGCCGGCGTGGGCCGCCCCGATGAGCTCCTCCGGGTTGGTGCCCGCCGCTTCTTCGAACCGGGACGAGAACGTGTAGGGCCCCTCATAGAGCCCGCTGGCCAGGCGCATGCGCCCGCCGCCCTCTTTGAGACTGCCGTTCCACACCGCCTGCGACTTTCTTACCGGCATCGTGGCACCTCCCGTATGGCGTTGGCTTCCGGCGTTCGCTTCCGGTCTAGACGTTCGAGTCGTACAGGTCCAGGGTCACATCCGCATCGTCGCTGCCCACGGCGCCCCCAGCGGGCAGGTTCGGGCCGCTGCTCTCGAAGGTGACCGCCCGCGCGCCCAGGGCCGCATGCACGTCGCGGTCGATGCCGCCGAGGTCGAACGGGTTCTCGATGTCGTAGCTCATGGCCGCCTGCTGCTTGAGGATGCCCCAGCGCGTGGCCACGTGGCGCTGCGCCTTGTCCCACAGCATCTCGGCCGCGTCGGGAGCCGCCTTCTTGCAGCATGTTGTAGCGGTTCTCCGTGGGCACGAAGTCGTCCACCGGGATGGTGAGGTCGCGAGAGTCGATCTGCAGCGGGTTCCTGCCCTGCGACGCCAGCCGCGGGTCGAACCGGTAGCAGAACCAGGCGCCCGAGTTGCACCGGCGCCCTTCTGATGCTCGTAGCCCTTCCGCAGGTCGAAGCCCTGGCTGATGCAGTGGCTGTAGGCGATGATGAGCGAAGGCCCGTCGTAGGATTCGGCCTCCACGAACGCTCTCACGGTCTGGGCGTCGGAGTAGCCCATGGCCACCTGGGCCACGTAGATGTTGCCGTAGGTCATGGCGATGGAGCCCAGGTCCTTCTTGCCGATGATCTTGCCGCCGGCCGCGAACAGAGCCACCGAGCCCATGGGCGTGGCCTTGGAGCACTGGCCGCCGGTGTTGGAATACATCTGCGTGTTCAGCACCAGCAGGTTGATGTTCCGGCCCGAGGCGAGCACGTGGTCCAGGCCGCCGTAGCCGATGTCGAAGGCCCAGCCGTCGCCGCCCACGCCCCACACGCTCTTCTTGGTGAGGTAGTCGGCCACCGCCAGCAGTTGCCCGTAGCGGGGATCGGAGGCGTTGGCGGCCGCCATGCCCTCCACCCGGGCTCTTCAGTTCGGCCACCCGGGAGCGCTGGCGGGCGATCTCCGTCTCGTCCTCCTGCTTGCGAGGCAAGCAGCTCATCCACCAGCTCGGCGCCCAGGACGTCCTTGAGGTCGTAGATGAGCTCGCGGGCGAACTCGGTCTGCTTGTCGACGGTGAGCCGCAGGCCGTAGCTGAACTCCGCGGCGTCCTCGAACAGGGAGTTGTTCCAGGTGGGACCCCGGCCCTCCTCGTTCTTGGCATACGGGGTGGTGGGCAGGTTGCCGCCGTAGATGCTGGAGCAGCCGGTGGCGTTGCCGATGAGCAGGCGGTCGCCGTAGAGCTGGGTGAGCAGCTTGACATAGGGGGTCTCGCCGCAGCCGGCGCAGGCGCCGGAGTACTCGAACAGCGGGCGAAGCAGCTGGCTGCCCTTCACCGTGCCCACGCGCACCTGGGTGCGGTCGGGGTCGGGAAGGCCGAGGAAGAAGCTGTAGTTCTCCCGTTCCGGCACCCGGAGCGGAGGCTGGAACTCCATATGTATCGCCTTGCGGCTGGGGTCGGCCTTGTCTTTGCCCGGGCAGATCTCCACGCAGACGCCGCACCCGGTGCAGTCCTCGGGGGCCACCTGGACGGTCCAGGCCTGGCCGGCGTTCTCCTTGCCCTTGGCTTCGCAGGACTTGAAGGTGGCCGGGGCGTCCGGCGAGCAGGGCCGGATCGTAGACCTTGGTGCGGATGGTGGCATGCGGGCAGTGGAGCGAGCACTTGCCGCACTGGATGCACAGGGATTCGGATCCCACACCGGGATCTCGAGCGCGATGTTGCGCTTCTCCCAGCGGGTGGTGTCGGTGGGCCACACGCCGTCGTCGGGCAGGGCGGACACGGGCAGGAGGTGTCCCAGACCGGCCATGATGGGCGCCGTGACGTTCTTCAGGAACTCGGGCGCGTCGTCGGGCACCAGCGGGGGCTTGTGCCACGTGCTGCTGACCACGTTCGGGTACTTGATCTCGTGCAGGTTGGCGATGGCCTGGTCCACGGCGTTGTAGTTCTGCTGCACCACCGCGTCGCCGCGCTTGCCGTAGGTCTTCTTGATGGCCGCCTTGATGTGGCCGATGGCCTCTTCCGGCGGGATGATGCCCGACAGGTAGAAGAAGCAGGTCTGCATGATGGTGTTGATGCGCCCGCCCATGCCGGTCTTCTTGGCCACCTCGTAGGCGTTGATGGCGTAGACCTTGAGCCCCAGATCGATGATGCGGGCCTGGCTCTCATAGGGCAGCCGGTCCCACACCTCTTCGGCCGGGAAGGGGCAGTTGAGCAGGTAGGTGGCGCCCGGACGGGCGTTCAGCAGGGTCTTGTAGCGCTCGAGGAACGATCCAGACGTGGCAGGCCACGAAGTCGGCCTTGCTGATGAAGTAGGCGGACTGGATGGGCTGCGGACCGAAGCGCAGGTGGCTGACGGTGAGGACGCCGGCCTTCTTGGAGTCGTAGACGAAGTAGCCCTGGACGTAGTTGGGGGTGTCCTCGCCGATGATCTTGATGGAGTTCTTGTTGGCCCCGATGGTGCCGTCGGAGCCCAGGCCGTAGAACATGGCCCGGTAGACGCCCTCGGGTTCGCTGTCGAAGGTCTCGTCGGTCTTCAGATCGGTGTGGGTGAGGTCGTCGTCGATGCCCACGGTGAAGTGGTTCTTGGGCGCGGACTTCTTCAGTTCGTCGAGCGTGCCCTTGACCATGCCCGGGGTGAACTCCCGGCTGGACAGGCCGTAGCGGCCGCCGATGACCTTGACACTGCTGCCGGCCGGCCTCGGAGAGGGCGTTGACCACGTCGAGGTAGAGCGGCTCGCCCGGCCGAACCCGGCTCCTTGGTGCGGTCGAGCACGGCGACGGCCTTGACGGTGGCCGGGAGCGCGGCGGCGAAGTGCTCCACCGAGAACGGACGGTAGAGGCGCACCTTGAGGACGCCCACCTTCTCGCCCTGGGCCACCAGTTTGGTCGACGGCCTCGTGGGCGGTCTCGCAACCCGAGCCCATGAGCACGAGCACGCGCTCGGCGTCGGGGGCGCCCACGTAGTCGAACAGGTGATAGGCCCGGCCGGTGAGCGCCGCCAGGCGGTCCATGTAGTCCTGGACGATGCCCGGGGTGGCGTCGTAGTAGCGGTTGACGCTCTCCCGGGCCTGGAAGTAGACGTCCGGGTTCTGGCTGGTGCCCCGCAGCGTCGGACGGTCCGGGCGTCATGGCCCGGGCCTTGTGCGCGAGGACGTACTCCTCGTCGATCATCTGCCGGATCTGGTCTTCGGGGATGAGCTCGATCTTCTGCACCTCGTGCGAGGTGCGGAAGCCGTCGCAGAAGTGGATGAAGGGGATGCGGCTCTTGAGCGTGGCGGCCGACCCGACGAGCGCCAGGTCGTGCGACTCCTGCACGGAGTTGGAGGCGAGCAGCGCGAAGCCGGTCTGGCGCACGGCCATGACGTCCTGGTGGTCGCCGAAGATGGACAGACCCTGGGCGGCGATGGAGCGGGCGGTCACGTGCCAGCAGGTGGGCGACAGCTCGCCGGCCACTTTGTACATCGTGGGGATCATGAGCAGCAGGCCCTGAGAGGCCGTGAACGTGGTCGAGAGCGACCCGGCCTGCAGCGCGCCGTGGACGGCGGCGGCCGCTCCGGCCTCGGACTGCATCTCCACCACCATGGGCACGCTGCCCCAGAGGTTCTTCTTGCCGGCGGCCGACCAGGCGTCGGAGTGCTCCGCTATGGGAGACGACGGGGTGATCGGGTAGATGGCGATGACCTCGTTGACCTTGTGAGCGACGTGGGCGATCGCCTCGGTGCCGTCCATCACTGCCAACAGTGCGTGCCATTACCGCTCACCTCTCAACGTTGCGAGATTCCTGCTGACGGGGACCCCTCGCATATTAGAATATTGACTCTAAATTCTAATGTCAAGCATCTAGACCATACTGGTTGAGAATACGAAGCCGCAGCTATACCGCGGCCTCCTCGCTCAGGCTGCCGGCGAGGCATTGATAGAGGATGGCCATGCGCACGGCCAGTCCCGACTCCACCTGATGCAGGATCAGCGCGCGGTCGTCGTCGACCAGGTCGGCGGACAATTCCACCCCGCGGTTGACCGGCCCCGGATGCATGACCCGCTGCCCCGGCTTGAGCTTGTACGGGCGACAGGCCCCACACCCGGCTGTACTCCCGCAGCGAAGGCACCGGCGGCACCTTGCCCTTGGCCCGCTCCAGCTGCATGCGCAGCAGGTAGACGACGTCCACGTCGTCGAGCGCGCTCAGGTCGTTGTAGATGGGGACGTCCCAGTATTCGATGCCGGGAGGCATGAGTGTCGGCGGGCCCACAAGCCGCACGTCGATGCCCATCTTGCGGAAGCCGAAGAGGTCGGAGCGCGCCACCCGGCTGCGCAGGATGTCCCCCACGATGGCCACCTTCAGCCCCTTCATGTCCCCGTAGACGCGGCGAAGGCTGTACAGGTCGAGCAGGCACTGGGTGGGGTGCTCCCCGGTGCCGTCGCCGGCATTGACCACGGACGCGTTGGTGTAGCGGGTGGCCATGCGCGAAGCCCCCACCTGCGGGTGCCGCATGACGATGATGTCGGGGCGGTAGCTCTCCAGGGTCAGGATGGTGTCCTTGAGGCTCTCCCCCTTGGAGACGCTCGAGGACGAGCCCTTGATGTTGATGACGTCCGCCGACAGCCGCTTGCCCGCCAGTTCGAACGACGACTGGGTGCGGGTGGACGCCTCGAGGAACACGTTGATGATGGTGCGGCCGCGGAGGGTCGGGACCTTCTTGATGGGCCGCGAAGCGATCTCGAGGAACCCGTCGCTCAGGGAGAAGAGGTTCTCGATCTCGGCGGTGGTGAGGTCGTCGATGGAGATGAGGTGCATCGTCTTACCCTTTCGGCCTCGCTGGACCAGATTAAAGGTTCGTATGCTTGCATCGCCCGCGACGGCGACTGCTCGTAGCGGCGCCGCGCCGGCCGGAGCCTACTCGGCGATGGCCACCTCGTCGACGCCGTCCATCTCCACCAGGCGCACCACCACGTCCTCGTTGCGGCTGGTGGGCACGTTCTTGCCCACGAAGTCGGGGCGGATGGGCAGGTCGCGGTGCCCGCGGTCCACGAGCACGGCCAGGCGGACGGCCACCGGCCGGCCGTAGTCGAAGAGTGCGTCGATGGCGGCGCGGATGGTCCGGCCGGTGTAGAGCACGTCGTCCACCAGCACGATGGTCTTGTCGTTGATGTCGAAGGGCAGGTCGGTGGAATGCACCCGGGCCTGCTCGTAGTTGCGGCCCGCGCGGGCGTCGATATCGTCGCGGTAGAAGGTGATGTCGATGGCGCCTGTCGGCGGCCGGACGCTGTAGAACGACTCCAGCAGCCCGGCGAGCCGCGCCGCCAACTCCACGCCCCGGCGCTGGATGCCCACCAGAGCCAGACTCGAAAGGTCGGGCGCCTGCTCGGCGATCTCGTGCGTCATCCGGGCAAGGGTGCGGCCCACCTGTTCCTCATCGAGGAGGATCTTGGACTTGTGGACTTCTCCGCCCTGATCCGTCATGGGTCTCACCCAGCCTTCCTATCCACCCAGTACCTTGTGAGCCGCTGTCACCATGTTCTCCGCGGTGATGCCGAACTCCTTGTACAGCACCTTGGCCGGCGCCGAAGCCCCGAAGTGGTCGATGCCGATGGCCACCCCGGCAGAGCCTACGTAGCGGTCCCACCCGAAGGTGGACGCCGCCTCCAGAGAGACCCGCGCCGTGACGGTTCGAGGCAGCACACGACTCGCGGTATGCCTCGTCCTGGAGCTGGAACAGCTCCCAACTCGGCAGCGCTACCACCCGGACGGCCACGCCTTCGGCGCTCAGCGTGTCCGCGGCCGCGAGGGCGATCTCCACTTCCGAACCCGTCGCCATGAGGATGATGTCGGGATCGGCCGTCCAGGAGCATCCTTGAGGACGTAACCGCCCTTGAGCAGGCCCTCTGCCGCGCCGAGCACGGTCCGGTCGAGCACCGGCAGGTTCTGGCGGGTGAGCACCAGGGCCGTGGGTCCGTCGCGCCGCTCCAGAGCGACCTGCCAGGACGAGCACCGTCTCGTTGGCGTCGCTGGGCCGCATGCGTCACCAGGCCGGGCATGGCCCGCAGCGAGGCCAGATGCTCGATCGGCTGATGGGTGGGCCCATCCTCCCCCAGCCCGATGCTGTCGTGGGTGAACACGTACACCGCGGGGAAGTGCGATAGCGCTGCCAGCCGGATGGCCGGACGCATGTAGTCGGAGAAGATGAGGAAGGTGCCGCCGTACGGGAACACCCCGCCGTGAGCGCACATGCCGTTCAGCACGCCGCCCATCGCGTGCTCGCGCACGCCGAAGTGCAGGTTGCGGCCGTCGTACGAGCCGGGCTGGAAATCGCCCAGGCCGGCGAGGAGCGTGTTGTTCGAGGGGGCGAGGTCGGCCGAGCCGCCGATCAGCGTGGGCAGCAGCGCGCGCGAGGGCGTTGAGGACCTTGCCCGATGCAGACCGGGTGGCGATGCTCTCGCCGGCGGCGAAGACGGGCAGCTTGGCGGCGAAGCCCTCGGGCAGCCTGCCGCGCCATGCGTGCCTTCCACTGCTCCGGCAAGCTCGGGATACTCCTCCTGGTACCGGGCGAACGAGCTCGTCCCAGCGGGCGCGCGCAGATGCCCCGTCGGCAGCCACGGCCGCGTACTGCTCGCGCACGCGGTCGGGCACCGCGAAGCAGCAGGTCGCCGGGCCAGCCGAGAGCTTCCTTGGTGAGCTTGACCTCGTCCACGCCCAGCGGCGAACCGTGCGCCTCGGCGCTGCCGGCCTTGTGCGGGCTGCCGCACCCGATGACGGTGCGCACCATGATCAGTGAGGGCCTGCTCTTCTCGGCGCGCGCCGCTCCGATGGCCGCGTCGATGGCCTCGAGGTCGTTGCCGTCGTCCACCCTGATGACCTGCCACCCGTAGGCCTCGAAGCGGGCCCCCACGTCCTCGGTGAAGGCCAGGTCCGTGCACCCCTCGATGGAGATCTGGTTGTCGTCGTACAGGTAGACGAGCTTGCCCAGGCCCAGATGGCCGGCCAAGGACGCCGCCTCGGAGGCCACGCCCTCCATGAGGTCGCCGTCGCCGCACGATGGCGTAGATGTAGTGGTCCACCAGATCGAAGCCCGGCCTGTTGAACGTGGCGGCCAGGAACGCTTCGGCGATGGCCATGCCCACGCCGTTGGAGAACCCGGCGCCGAGCGGTCCGGTGGTGACTTCCACCCCAGGCAGTGATGTACCTCTGGATGCCCGGGGGTGCGGCTGCCCCACTGCCGGAACGCCTCCAGCTCCTCGATGCCCAGACCGTAGCCGGCCAGGTGCAGCAGCGAGTACAGCAGCATCGAGCCATGACCGGCGCTCAGGACGAAGCGGTCGCGGTCGGCCCAATCGGGGCGGTGAGAGTCGAACTTGAGGTGCCTGCTCCAGAGCACGTGGGCCATGGGCGCCGAGCCGAGCGGCATGCCAGGATGGCCGGAGTTGGCCTTCTGGACGCCGTCGATGGAGAGCGTGCGGAGGGTGGCGACCGCCAGGTCGTCGAGGTCCCACTTCGCAGCGATGTCCGCCGGGAATGTATCAGCCATCTCACGCACCTCCAGGGTCGGGTGTCGGACTCAAGCAGTATCGGCCAGCCTTCGCGCTCCGCCTCGGCCCGCAGACCGGGACGGGGGTTGACGGCCACCGGATGGCCGACGAAACGCAGCAACTCGAGATCGGTGTCGTGGTCGGCGTAAGCCCAGCAATCGGCCGCGATCGACCCCGTGCTCCGCGATGAATCGCGCCGCCACCCGGGCCTTCTCCCCGGCGTAGGGCACCGGGCCTTCCAACCGGCCGGTGTACCGTCCGTCCACCAGCTCGCAGCGAGCTCCCGCGTATTCGGTCACGCCCAGCCGCGCGCACAGCGCCTTGACCAAGGGCTCCAGCGCGGCCGAGACCACCACGACCACGTCGCCCTCCGCTTGATGCTCGGCCAGCGCCGCGGCGGAGGCGGGATGCAGCCTCGGCACCATGACCTCCTCGGTGAAGCGCTCCATCAGACGCGTCGGCTTCTTCTTCGGTGAGGCCGGCAAGGATCTGGGCGCCTTTGGCCCGGGACGCCTCGGTGACCTTGACCAGCCCGGCCTTGTAAGCGAGGAACCACAGCGCCGTCCCCAGCAGGAACGCCCGGCTCACGACGCGCTCCTTGCGCAGGAAGCGCACCAGCAGCACCTGGGTCTGGCCGACCACCAGGGTGCCGTCGAGATCGAAGATGGCCACGGCCCTCAGCCATCCGCCCGCCCCTCAGTCTCGCGCAACGAGTCGAGGACCACGGCAAGATCGGGGGGCAGCGGCGACTCGAACTCCAGTCGGTCTCCGGTGAAGGGATGCACGAACGCCAACCGATAGCTGTGCAGGAACTGCCTCGCGATGCCCAGCGGGTTCCGGCGGGTATAGGTGGGGTCCCCGGCCACCGGATGCCCGATGGCGGCGAAATGCACGCGGATCTGATGGGTGCGCCCGGTCTCGAGCCGGGCCTCCACCAGGGTGAGCTCACCCAGACGCTCGAGCACGCGGAAATGGGTGGTGGCCTCCCGCGCCGCCAGTCCGCCGACGGTCATGGATTTCCGCTTGACCGGGTCGCGGCCCACGGGGGCCTCGATGGTGCCGGTGTCGGCGGCGAAACTGCCGTGCACGAGGGCCAGGTACCGCCGGTCCACCGCCCTGCGCTGCATCATGCCCACCAGCCTGCCGGTGCGCCTCCACCGACTTGGCCACGATCAGCAGGCCGCTCGTATCCTTGTCCAGACGGTGCACCACGCCGGGCCGGAAGTCTTCCCCACCGGCCGGGCCGTGCCCGGACAGCTCCTGCACCAGCGTCCCCGTAGCATGTCCCTTGGAAGGATGCACCGCCATGCCCACCGGCTTGTCCACCACCAGCAACCACTCGTCTTCGTACAGCACCGGGATGTCCGTATGGGTGCCCACATCGACCGCGACCTCGGCCGGCAGTTCCACGGTGATGTCCTCACCCTCGGCCACCAACCTGCTCTTGGCCGCAGCGGCCCCATCCACAGTCACTGCGCCCGCAGCGACGAGCGCCGCCGCCTGCGACCGGCTGCCTATCTCGGGTGAGCCCGCCCAGGAACACGTCCAGACGTTTGCCGGAATCCTCCGGGCCGACGGTGAGACGGATGACGCCGGAGATGCTGGTCCCGCCGCCCACTAGCGTGCGGCTGTCTTGTCCCCGGCTCGGAACACGTGGACGGCTTCCACGAGCAGACCCAGGAACACCACGACGATCCCCAGAACGATGAACACGTCGGGCAGGTTGAAGTTCGGCCAGTAGGGGAACTTGAGGAAATCGGTGACGTGGCCGTCGCCCGTGAGCCTCTGGACCACGTTGCCCAGGCTGCCCCCGACCACCATGCCGCCGGCGATGGCCGGGAGGATGGCGCGCTTGTCCATATGGACGTAGACCAGCACCACGATGATGGCCACTGCGTTGGCCGCCAAGATCACCGGCAGTTTCCCGCCCAGCAGCCCGAAGGCCACACCGCTGTTGGCGCTCCGCTGAAGCCAGAGGAACGGGAGGATCTTGTCGATCTCCCCCAGGACCAGATGCTTGTCCGCCAGGTAGGTGGTCCACAAGCGAAAGGCCCGCGCAGATGCCGGTGACCACCGCGAGCGACGGACCACTTGACGATCAGCGGGTGACGCCGCGAGGCTTTGGCGGCGGGGACCTTCTTCGCGGTAGCTCTTGCGGGAGCGGGGGCGCCGGACTTCATCGGCCTCGTTCTTCCCGGCGCTTGCAGTCGATGCAGAGCGTCGCGAACGGAGCTGCCTTCAAGCCGATCCTCGCCGATGGGAGCACCGCACTTGTCGCACGAGCCGTAGCTGCCGTTATCCAGCTTGATGAGGGCTCGATCGAGTCTGGGCGATGCTGGCGCGGGCGTTCTCCTCCAGAGTGAGGTCGATCTCCCGGTCCAGGGTGACCGCGGCCGTCTCGGCCATATGCTGGTCGTAGGGGCTCTCCTCGGAGGAGTCCTCCAGGGACTCGGACAAGTCCGCGTCGAGGTCGGCGATCTCCCGGCCGAGACGTTCGCGCTCGGCGACTGAGGGCTGTCTTGAGGGCTTCGAGATCCATACTGGGCTTACCTGGCCTGCTCCGCGTCGTGGAGCAATCGCTTCAACTTCCCGCGCAACTCTTCCTCCATTATGCCCGAGAAAGCCACGACCTTGTCGCGACTGCCGTGACCCGCGTGCACCGCCACTTGCTCTGCGCGCATATCCAGCCATCCAGTCAGCGCCTGGACGAGCCGGGCGTTGGCCTTTCCAGCCTCCGGGGCAGCGTTCACCGCCACCTTCAAGCGGTCCCCGTAGACACCTCGGATCTCGGTGCGCGCCGCGGAAGGCATCACCCGCACCCCCACGAGCAGCGCGCCGCCCCGGGCCTGGATGGCCGGGGCTTCAGGGCTCACGCCCTCCCGGTCACCACTCGAAGTCACGTGGCTTGTTCTTGCCGCCCCGCCCGTCACCCGGCTGAACGTCCGCGGCTGCCTCGTCCCTGCCGGAGAAGAAGAAGCCCTGGAGCGGGTCCTCGCCCACGAGGGTCACCGAATCGTCACTTACGAAGGTGGAGGAATCGGACATGGTACCGGTCGGGTCCTCCGCGATCGTCGGGAAGACGGCGCTGCTGTCCACAGTGGCGGTGTCCTCTCTCCCCAGGTCCGCCGTCTCATCGCGCCACAAGAGCGGCTCCGGCGGCTGCAAGACGGCGGGCACCGTCAGCGCGGCCGGCACGGCACGCGGCCGGTCGCGGCCTCAGGCGGCGCGGGCGCGGGCTCCGCGTACGCGGGGGTCACGGCCTGCGTCACCACGCCGAGTTGCTGATACTCAGGCACTTCTTCAAAAGCCGACGGCACCACGAAGGGCGTCTCGGCTGCGGGGGCCGGGGCCGGCGCCACGACCGGCGCAGGTGTCGGCGCCGCAGCCGCGGCGGCGGCTGGAGCAAAGGCAACCGGCATGGGCGCAGGCTGCACGATCATCGGTTCGGTCGCCGGAATGGCGATCCCGGGCTCGGAGAGCATCTTGAGGTGCCCCTGGAGCAGGGTCTGGAACTTGGAGCGGAAATCCTCCTCCAGGTGCTTCAATTGGACGAGAGCCTGCTGGACCCGCTGGACCTCCACGTACGACTCGCTGACGATGCCCTGAGCCTTGAGCTCGGCGTCACGAAGCATCTGCTCGGCCTCCGCGCGGGCCTTGGCTTTGGTGTCGTCGGCCTGTATCTGCGCGGACACCAGGGTCTTCTCGAGGGCGTCCCGCAATCTGCAGGTTGCCCGCGAGTTCCCCCTCCTGCCGACGCAGCCGTTCGAGCAGGTCGGCGTTCTCCGCGACAAGGCGCTCGATCTCGTCGGCTACCTCGTCGAGGAAGAGATCGACCTCCTCGTCAGCGTAGCCGCGCACGGAGCGCTTGAACTCTTTTCGCCGGATATCGAGAGGTGTGACTTTCACTTCGCTCTCCTTCGTGAGAGGGCGCGAGGCCGCCCTGGCCGCTACTCCTGACCGACGCCACTATTCAACCACGCCGCAGCGGGCGGCGTCTCGGCGTCTACGGACTTCGACGGCGGTCCGCTGGACCGCTCGGATATAGGCCCCCCGGACACCGGCGTCCTCGAGACTGGCAAGAGCCGCGATGGTCGTGCCACCCGGCGATGCCACCTGGTCCTTGAGGTCGGCCGGAGAGCCGGCGTGATCGCGCAACAGCAACGCAGTGGCCAGCAGGGTGTGATGCGCGAAAGCCCGCGCCGTCTCTCGGGGAAGCCCATCGCGGACCGCCCCTTCTTCCAGACCCTGGAGCGCCTCGCAGATGAACCCGGCTCCCCCGATGGCCAGAGCGGCCACGGCGTCAAGAGCATCTTCGGTGACGACCTCCACGGCGCCTATCCAGGCCAGAGCCGCACGCACCCTCTCCGTCGCCTCCTTCGCGGTGCCCGGCTCGGGCGCGACAGCGGCCACCCCTTCCCCGGGTTCGGCCCCCAGGGGGATGACTGCCCGGAACAGTGCGGGCCCCGGGCCCACCTGCGAACGGACCACGCTCAGCGGCACTACCGGAGAACTGGTGACGATCGCGGTCTGGGGGCCGGCCGCGGCGCCAAGGGCCGCCAGGCATTCGCAGAGCGTCTCATCGGCCACGTCGACGACCACTATGTCCGCGCGCCTGCCCAGTTCGTCCCAAGGAAGCGGAGGGCTGATCAGTAAGCTTCGGGCCGCCGGCGGACGTCCGGGGCCACGAACCTGCGATGCCGGTGCAGGAGTCATCGCACTTGATGATGCCGACGGTGCATTCCATGGTGAAGACAGGCGCCGGAACGCTAGGACTGGTTGAAGAAGCCCTTTTCGAGGAGGCGCTGACGCTCCTCGGCCGAGACCTCGACGTTCTTGGGCGTGAGCAGGAAGACCTTGTCGGCCACGCGCTGCATGCCGCCGTCCAGGGCGTAGGTGAGCCCGCTGGCGAAATCGATGAGGCGTTTGGACAGCTCCGTCTCGCTCTGCTGCAGGTTCAGGATCACCGGGATGTCGCCCTTGAACTTGTCGGCGATGATCTGCGCGTCGTTGAAGTTCTTCGGCACCACCAGATGGACTCGGACCGGCTGCTGTTCCTGCTGGGCGGGAACGGCGCGGACGGAAGAGCGGACCGCGCTGGGAAGACGGCGCGCTCTGGCGTGACGAGCGGTAGTCGTCATCGGAGAAGATGTCGTCGAAGTCCGAGGACGCCGCGGCGCTTGGGCGCTGGGCTCTATCCGCCGCACGGTGGCCCGCTGCCGGTACGTCGACTCGAGGTCCGGCTGCTGCTGCATCGGCTCCTCGTCGTCGTAGTAGTCGTCATCCTCATCGGCGAGGCCGAAATACACGAGCGTCTTGTGCCACATGCCGGCCATCCCATCCTCCTCGTCAGTTGGAGAGAAGCGCGCTCCCTATCCTCACTATCGTCGCGCCTTCCTCTACAGCCACTTCGTAATCGTTGCTCATCCCCATCGACAGTTCGGTGAGCTCGTAGCGGCCGGTGAAGGCGATAGCCAAACGGTCACGGAGCTCGCGCAACTCTCTGAAGTAAGGGCGGGTGGACTCTGGGTCCGATGTGAACGGAGCCATCGTCATCAGGCCTGCGAACCTGACCCGCCGATGGGCCGCCGCCCGCTCCAGAAAGGTCTCCGCGGCCGCCGGGAGGATACCATACTTGCTTTCCTCCCCACTCACGTTGACCTCCAGGAGCACTCGAACCTCCGCCTCCGCCCTCCTGTCCAACTCCTCCACCAGCGAGATGGACTCCACCGAGTGGATCAAGGAGACATAGGGAACCACCTGCCGCACCTTGCGGCTCTGCAGGTGGCCGATGAAGTGGAACTCGAAGGTATCCTCGCCAACGGCTCCACTTCATCTCCAATCCATCTGCCCTGTTCTCCCCCACGAGCCCGATTCCTGCCTCGGCGAGTATGCCCATCTCGTCGACCTCAAGGTATTTCGACGCCATCAGCAGCCGCGGAGGGGTCGTCGCGGCCCGCCCGGGCGCAGGCTTCGGCGATGCGCCGCTCGATGTCGGCGAGGTTCTGCCGCACCGTTTCCACGGACACGCTCATGCCGCGCCTGCCCAGGCCACGCACCCGTGGCGGCCGGTCACCGGCCCCTCGAGGCGGTAGGAATAGAAGAGATCGTTGTTGCACACCGTGCACAGCCGAGGGTTCGACCACCCCGGCGCGGGGCACTCCCATCTCGACGAGGGCCGCCGCGGCCGCCTCCCACAGATCCACCCGCGGGAGGCCGCCGGGCGTCTTCGGGCGCGAGGACCACCTCGGGACCGAAGCGGCGGGCGAACATGTCCGCCACGTCCTGTCCCACGGTGAAGCAGCACGGGCCGATGCTGGGCCCGATGACGGCCGCGCCGGGCGGGCCGGTCATCGCGGCTCCCGCCTGCTGGACGACGCCGCCCAGTATGCCGCGCCAGCCCCCGTGAGCCACCGCCATGTCCACCTCGCCGCACAGGACGACGGGCACGCAATCGGCGAACAGCAGCACCGCCGCCAGATCGTGGTCCAGCATGGGGTTCAAGGTCAGACCGTCACAGGGGCCGGCTCCGCGACTCCAGTCGCAGCCTCATCGTACTCCGCGGCGCCCACCACGCGTAGCCCGTGCACCTGGTGCGGGCTCACCAGCCGGCGCCCCGTGTCCACCGGCGATGCGGTCACGGTTGGCATCTACGGCCGGGTCCTCGCCCCGAACGCGCGTCGAGGTTCATCGACGCGAACGGGCCGGCACTGCCCCCGCCAAGGCGGGTGGTGAAGTACGCCCGGAAGGGACGGGGCAGACGAGGCTCGAGCACCGGGGTGTCGCCCACCATGCGCACTGTGAAACGCGGCCGCGCCTCGGGATGGATCCTCTCTGCAAGCGCCGTGCTCATACGACCGGCGCTCTCCTCCTGCACCTCGTGACCGTCAGTCCTTGTCGCGCAGGAACCGGGGGATCTCGAGGACGTCGTCGTCCATGTCGAACGCGTTGGTCTTCTGCGGCGTGATGTCGGGCAGCTTGGCCATCGGGCCGCTCGATCGACTTGTCCGACTCAGCCTCCGCATGACGCTGGCGGTCGAAACCGGTGGCGATGACCGTCACCCGCATCTGCTCGCCCAGCGATTCGTCGATGACGGCGCCGAAGATGACGTTGGCCTCGGTGTCGGCCGCCTTGGAGATGATCTCGGCGGCCTCGTTGACCTCGAACAGGCCCATGTCCGGCCCGCCGCTGATGTTGAGCAGGATGCCCGTGGCCCCTTCGATGGACGACTCCAGCAGCGGCGACGAGATGGCCATCCGCGCCGCCTCCACCCCGCGGTTCTCCCCGCTGGCCACGCCGATGCCCATGAGGGCCGAGCCGGCGTTCTTCATGATGGTGCGCACGTCGGCGAAGTCCAGGTTGATGAGACCCGGGCACGGTGATGAGGTCGGTGATGCCCTGCACGCCCTGGCGCAGCACGTCGTCGGCCACCTTGAAGGCCTCGATGATGGAGGTGCGCTTCTCGACCACCTGGAGCAGGCGGTCGTTGGGGATGATGATGAGAGTGTCGACCTTCTTGGCCAGCTCTTCGATGCCGGCCTCGGCCTGGCTGGAGCGCTTGCGGCCCTCGAAGCTGAAGGGCTTGGTGACCACGCCCACGGTGAGGGCGCCCAGTTCCCGCGCCACTTCGGCGATGACAGGAGCGCCGCCCGTGCCGGTGCCGCCGCCCTTGCCCGCGGTGACGAACACCATGTCGGCGCCCTTGAGGATCTCGCGGATCTCGTCCCGGCTCTCCTCGGCCGCGGCCCGGCCCACCTCGGGATTCGCGCCGGCGCCCAGTCCCCGGGTGATCTTGCCGCCGATGTGCAGCTTGACGTCGGCGTCGCACATGAGGAGCGCCTGCGCGTCGGTGTTGACCGCGATGAACTCGACGCCCTTGAGTCCGGCGTCCACCATGCGGTTGACGGCGTTGGTACCGCCGCCGCCGACACCGACCACCTTGATCACAGCGAGATAGCTGGATCCCGTGTCAGTCATAGTCCTCGAACCTCCAAGATCATCAAATCACAGGACTCCAACTTGAGCCTTGGTGCGAAGCCCTCTATCACTACTCGACGGTGCGCCTCACCACGTCTATTCGTCAGTACGCGCCGGAGCCGCTCTTTCCTTCTAAAGAGCAGGATATCACTTTCATTTGGCCTTGACAGCCAGCGGCCGCCCGGCGCTGGCATCCACGTATTCCAGGGTCTTTCCATCCCTCAAGTACTTCTGGATGATCTCAGCGGCATCCATCATCTTCTGCTTGAGGTCCGCCGGCTCGCCCAGGCGGAGTTCGGTCCCGCCCTCCAGATGCACCACCACCTCGCCCCCGGTGGAGACCGAGATGTGGTCCAATCCGGGCAGACTGCGCGGACACGTCCGGCGGTGCCGAGCAACGGTCACCACAGGCATGGCCGCGAGCAGCGCCGCCGGTATGCTCCCGCCCGGCTGCATCTGGAGGCCGTCCGCTCCCACGATGAGCGGCAAGCGACGAGAGCGCCTGCTGCGTGGCCTTCTCCAGGACGCGCCCGTCGTCGGCCACCAGCCACGCCTTGCCGTTCCCGGCCCGCACCGCGCGCGGCCGGCTCGTACTCCTCGATCTCGACGTCGAGGCCGTTGGGGAACTTGCGGTAGACGTGGACTGTGCGCGCGTACGGCAGATCGGAGAGCGCGTTCTCGATGTCGCCGGTCGAGACCTTCAGGAGGCTCTGCCCCCGCGCGCCGGCCGCGGCCTCGGCGATCTGTTCCTCCGTGACGTGCTGAGTGGCGGACGCCGTGACCGCTTCCACGGCGAACACCGAGGAGGAGCGCAGCCAGAGGAACGCGACGACCGCGACGACCACCAGCGCGACGAGGAATATCAGCCCGGCCCGCCGGCGCCCGCGTTCCCGGTTGACCTGGCGCCGCCGCTCCCGGACTCTCTTATCCATCGACCGCCGGCGCGCCGGGGAGGCGGTCCGCCTGCGCGTCCCAGGGGAACGCGGCTCCGAGCAGCTTGACTTCCGGTTCCAGGATGACCCCGCTCACGCGCTCCACTCCCTGCCGCATCAGCACCATCAGCGCGAGCACGTCCGCGGTGGTCGCATCCCCGAGGTTCACGAGGAAGTTGCCGTGGACGGTGGATATTTCGGCGCCACCCCGGCGCACTCCTTTGAGGCCGGCGGCCTCCACCAGCCGGCCGGCGTGCCTGCCCGGGCGGGTTCTTGAACGAGCTGCCGAACGTACGGACCGAGCGAGGCTGCTTCTCCCGGCGCTGGCGCAGGTAGCCGCGCTGGCACTCCATGACGGCCTCGCAATCGGCCGGGCGTCAGGACGAGGCGGACGGCGGTCACCACCGACCTCTCGCGGCAGCCCGCAGTAGCGGTAGCCCCACTCCAGGTCCGCCGCCGGGACCCAGCGGACGCCCGCGGCCGAGACTATCTGGATCTCCTGCAGGATGTCGCGCATGCACCAGCCGTAGGCTCCGGCGTTCATGGCCACCGCGCCTCCTACCGAGCCCGGGATGCCGCAGGCGTGCTCCATCCCCGATAGCCCGGCCTCGGCCACCACGGCCGCGAGACGGGCCAGATAGGCCGCCGCGCCCACGGTGACGGTCACGGGGCGGCAATCGGGGGTCGGTTCCAGCGGACCGGCCGGCAGCCCCTCCACGTAATGGAAGGTCTCGTCGAGCTTGATGATCACGCCTTGGTAGCCCCTGTCGGCCACCAGCAGGTTGGAGCCGGCGCCCAGGCAGAACCACTCGACCCCGGCCTCCTCCACAGCCGCGAGCACCGCCGCGAGAGACGCCGCGGTCTTCACCGTCACCAGGAGACTGGCCTTGCCCCCGGTCCCGATGGTGGTGAAGGGCGCCATGGGGGCGTTGGCCCACAGCCGGACGCCCATCGACAGTGCGCAGTCTGGCGGAGAGAGCGGCCATGCCGTCCACGCCGGGCTGCCTCAGGCCGAGGCCGGCGCCAGGAAGCGCTCGCCCACCCGGTGGACATCTCCCGCGCCCAGGGTCAGCACGAGGTCCCCCGGCTCCGTGGCCCATCGAGATAGTCCACCACGGACCCGAGCCGCGGCAGGTACACCACCGGCTTGCTCTTCTGCAGTCGGAGGATGCCGTCCACGATGAGCTTGCCGCTCACGCCGGGCATGGGGTCCTCACGAGCCCCGTACACATCCGTGACCACGGCCACATCCGCCTCGAGCAGCGCCTCGGCGAACTCGGCCTGCAGGAACTCGGTGCGCGAGTAGAGATGAGGCTGGAACACGGCGATGACCCGGGACCACGACCCCTCCCGGGCGGCGGACAGAGTGGCCCGCAACTCGGTGGGATGATGGGCGTAGTCGTCCACCACCGTGACCCCGTCGCGCTCGCCCTTGAGCTGGAAGCGCCGCACCGCACCGCTGAAGCCCTCCAGGGGCGCCACGATGCGCTCAGGAGCCACTCCGAGCTCTGTGAGCGTCGCGAAGCACGCGAGGGCGTTCAGTACGTTGTGCCGGCCGGGCACGTGCAGCGTGACCTCGGCGAGCTTCTGCGTCGCCCTGCCACACCTCGAAATGGCTGCCCACGCCCCGCGGCGTGACGTCCCGGGCCTGATAGTCCGCGCCGCTTCCCTCCACGCCGTACGAGACGGCGCGGCACGGGCACCGACTTGGCGAGAGCCGCGACCCGGGGGTCGCCGGCGAAGTAGACGAACAGCCCGTGCTCCGGCAGATGCGTCGGTGAAACGCTTGAACACCCGCTCGACGTCCTCGACGTGCAGATAGTGGCTGTGGTGGTCGAGTTCCATGTTGGTGAGCACCGCCACCTCGGGGCTGAGCAGCAGCAGCGAGCCATCCGACTCATCCGCTTCGCACACCACGAACTCGCCCTCGCCGTGCCGGGCGTTGGAGCCCAGGTCGTTCAGTTCGCCGCCCACGAGGAAGGTGGGGTCGTAGCCGGCATCCACGAGGGCCCGCGTGATCATCGACGTGGTGGTGGTCTTGCCGTGAGTGCCGCAGACCGCGATGCCTCGACCCGAGTCGCACCAGCCAGGCAAGGGCCTGGGCCCGCTTGACCACCAGCAGGCCCCGCCGCCGGGCTTCCTGGAGTTCCACGTTGTGCGCGGGGATGGCGGTGGAGATGACCACCACGTCAGGATCGTCGAGATTGCCGGCACGGTGCCCGATGGCCACGGGGATGCCCGCCTGCTCCAGGAGAGTCACGTACCGGGAGGGCTTCAGGTCGGACCCGGTGATGTGGTAGCCCCGCTTGTGCAGCACCAGTGCGATACCGCTCATGCCGGCGCCGCCGATGCCTATGAAATGGACACTCCGCAGCCCTTCAGGCGCGGGGATGCTGATGGTCTCGCTCACTAGATCAGTCATGGCCCCTCTTCACTACGCGCGGCGACCAATTCTACTATCACGTCCGCTATGCGGTCCGCCGCGTCCGGGCGGGCAAGCCGCAGAGCGGCCGCCCGCATCTTCTGGTTCGTATCAGGGTCGAGGAGGTCGTTGACGGCCTCGACCAGAGTGTTCTCGTCCAAATCGGCGTCCGGCGCGTAGAACGCGGCGCCTTCCGCCGCGACCATCTTGGCGTTGACCGTCTGGTGGTCGCCGGCGGCCAGCGGGTAGGGTACCAGCAATGAGGGCACCCCGCGAGCCAGGATCTCGGCCACCGACCCTCCCGCCCGGCCCACCACGGCGTCGGCCACGGCCAGCGCCAGCGGGAAATCATCCAGGAACGGGAACGCCTGGTAGTCCTTGTTCGCACCCTCGTTGCCGAGCAACTCGAGCCACCACCGGGTACTCCCGCTCCCCGGTGACGTGCAGGATCTGGAAGGGGGTCTCCTTCAGCGCAAAAGCCCTGGTCGCGGCCAGGTTGAGCGTGTGCGCCCCCAGGCTGCCCCCGAAGACGAGCAACGTCTGCCGGCCGGCGTCCAGATGGAACCGCTCCAGCCCCTGCTCGCGGGTGGCGGCCAGCATGGCGGGCCGCAGCGGCCGGCCGGTGTAGACGTACTTGCGCTGGTCGAGGTCGGGCCGCGGGAACGACAGGCAGACCTTGTCCACGAGTCTGCTGAGGATGCGGTTGGTGACGCCCATGTGCGCATCCATCTCCACCGCCACCGCGGGGATCCCCCGCAGAGCCGCCTCGGCCACCACCGGCCCGGAGGCGTAAGCGCCCACGCCCACCACGCAGTCCGGCTTGTAGGAGACGCAGGATCTTCCAGGCGTCCACCCCGGCCACGGGTATCGACCCCACGGTGCGCAAGGTGGACATCCCCAGCTTGCGCTGGAAGCCGCGGATGCGCACCAGTGAGAACGGGTACCCGGCCCTGGGGACCAGGTCCTTCTCCATGCCGCGCTCGGTGCCGCAGAACGCTACCTGGTGACCGCGGGCGACGAGGACGTCAGCGAGCGCCAGCGCGGGCACCACGTGCCCGGCCGTCCCGCCTCCGGCTATCAAGATGCGTGACGACATTGTCGTACCTTACCCCTTCGGACCGGGCCGCGACGTCCCGCGAGCGCCGGCAGACCGCCAGGATCAACCCGACGGCGGCCAACATGACGAGCAGGCTGTTGCGGCCATAGCTGATGAACGGAAGCGGCACACCGGTCAACGGCAGCGCGCCGATGACCCCGCCGATGTTGACGACCGCCTCGAGAGTGACCAGCATGCCACACCCGGCGATCAGGAGTCTCCCCATGGGATCGCTGCAGCTGCGCGCGAGGCGCCAGCACATCAGAGCGAAGGCGATGAACAGGATGATGACCAGCCCGCCTCCCACCAGCCCGAACTCCTCGCCCAGGATGGCGAAGATCATGTCGCTGCGCGCCTTGGGCAGATACTGGTATTTCTGCACGCTCTGGCCGGGCCCCACGCCGAACCAGCCACCCCGTCCCAGCGCCACCAACGACTGCGTCAGCTGGTAGCTGGACCCTGAGGGGTCGTGCGCCGGGTTCCAGAAGGAGAGGAAGCGGCTGATGCGCTCCTCGCTCGTGAGGATGAGACCCGCGGCGCCTGCGAAGCCCACTCCGGCGAGCAGCGCGAGTTGACTGCCCTTGATGCCGCCTATCCAGAGCATGCCCAGCATGAGCCCGGCGATGATGATGGCCGTGCCCAGGTCGTGCTCCCACACCACCAGGAGGCATCATGAGCAGGCTGCACAGCCCGAATGGCAGCATGTACGAGCGGAACCGCCCGTCGGCCACCCGGGGGCTGGTGAGCACGTGCGCCCCCAGCAAGACGACCGCGAGCTTGGCGAACTCCGACGGCTGGTACGTGAAAGGCCCGACGGGGATGTAGCTGCCCGCCCCGCCCTCCACCCGGGCCACCCCGGGGACGTGGAGCAGCAACAGCGAGAAGACCACCGCCCCCAGGAACAGCACGGACCAGGTGCGCAGCTTCTGGTGGTCGACCCGGGACAGCACCACCAGCATCGCCATACCCACCGCGGCGGTGATGCCCTGGTTCCTCAAGTAGCCGAACTTGTCACCGCTGGTGACCGCCGTGGACACCGAGAGCATCATGCACAGGCCGAAGATCAGCAGGATGCACGTGATGACCCAGACCAGATGGAACGGCACGGGTAGCAGGTCTTTGAGCCGGCCGCCACGCCGGCGCCCCGCACGCTGACGCCCGGCCTGCCGGGCCTGGCACGCCGGGCCGATCCTCCGCCGGCCTGGGCCGCGCGGGACGTCTGCGGACGGTGGTAGCCGTCACTCCGCTCCCTTTCTGCAAGTCGATTCACGAGAGTCTTGAAGTGCTCCCCACGCTCCTCGAAGTTCTTGTACTGATCGAAGCTGGCGCAGGCCGGCGCCAGCAGCACCACATCGCCGGGCTCGGCGATCTTGAAGGCCTCGTCCACCGCGCGCTCCAAGTCACCCACGGCGATCACTTCCGGAGGACGTTCCGCATCCCCGCCAGCCGCCACCTCGGCGAAAGCCGCCGCGATGAGCGGGGTGGCCTCCCCGATGAGGTACACGGTCTTGCAGCCCGCGCGCGCAGGCCCGGGCCACCGGGCGATAGTCCGACGCCTTGTCGCGTCCGCCCAAGATGAGATGTGTGCGCTCCGGGTAGGCGTTCAAGGCCGTCAATGTCGCATCCACGTTGGTCGCCTTACTATCGTTGACATACGTCACCCCGGCGACAATCCCTGCCTGCTCGAGCCGGTGCGGCACGCCCCGGAAGGTCCGCAGACCCTCGGCCAGAGCGTCCCTGTCGACACCGCGGGCGGCCGCCGCGGTAGCTGCGGCCAGGCTGTTCTCCAGGTTGTGCAGACCCGGGAGCAGGATGTCGCTCACGGGCAGCAACGGCTCCCTGTCGATCATCAACCACCCCTCGTCGATCCATGAATCAGGGGTCGCGGCCAGGCCCCCGCTCAGGGCCACCGCTCCATCGGCCGGCTTCCAGCGGGTGGAGAAGAAGGCCACGCGCGGCCCGTCCTCCCGAGCGGCCAACTCGCGCGCCCACGCCCGCCACCGCGGGGTCGTCGAGGTTGAGCACGGCCACGTCCCCCGCGCCCTGATTGGCGAACAGGTTCGCCTTGCACTCCAGATACCGTTCCATGGTGCCGTGCCGGTCCAGATGGTCGGGCGTGAGGTTCAAGAAGACGCCGACGGCCGGCTTGAACAGATGGGTGTCCTCGAGCTGGAAGCTGGACACCTCCACCACCAGTTCCTCGTCGGGAGCCGAGTCCCCGGCCACCGATGTCACCGCCACGCCGATGTTGCCCAGCACCCGCACCGGGCGCCCGGCCGTCTCGAACAGATGGCCGAGGAGAGCGGTCGTGGTGGTCTTGCCGTTGGTGCCGGTGATGGCGTCGAAAGGATTGGGCAGGAGGGCGTACGCGAGCTCCAACTCGCTCCAGACCGGGACACCGGCCTCGCAGGCCCTGAGCACCGCGGCTGCTTCGGCCGGCACTCCGGGGCTCTTGATGACGCAGATCGGGCTCGGGCCAATCGGTCGGCCAGCGATTCTTCCGTCACCAGCGCCACGCCCGCCCGCAGCGCCGCGTCCACACCCGGCAGTGCATTCGACGCCTCGCTTATCGCTCAACGTCACCTTGACGTCGAGGTCGGCAAGAGCGAGCGCAGCCGCCACTCCCGATCGGCTCGCCCCAAGCACGAGCGCTCGACGGACGCCCGCCGGAAGTCCTGCTCTGCCTCCACGGCGCGTGGTCATGTCAGCCCCTCCGTATACCGCCCCGGGCCTGCCGGGGTCACTTCGCGATGTTGCCCAGGTAGTAGAGCGTGAAACCGGCGCCGGCGAGGATCGCCGCCACGAGCCAGAACCGCACGATGATCTTGGTCTCCGACCAGCCGAGCAGTTCGAAGTGGTGATGGATGGGGGTCATGAGGAACACCCGGCGATGGAAGTAGCGGAAGCTGAACACCTGGATCATCACGCTGAGAGCCTCGATGACGAACAGTCCGCCGACGAGCAGCAGCAGGAGTTCCATCTCCGTGACCATCGCCATTCCCGCCAGAGCGGCCCCCAGCGCCAGCGACCCCGTGTCCCCCATGAACACCGAAGCCGGGTGGGTGTTGTACCAGAGGAACCCGACGCAAGCGCCGGTCAGGCACGATCCCAGGATGGCCAGGTCGGTCTCCCCCCGCAGAAAGGCGATGCCGGCGTAGGCGAACATGGCCACGGCCACCGTCCCGGCCGCCAGCCCGTCCAGGCCATCGGTGAGGTTCACGGCGTGCGAGAAGCCGGCGATGAGGAAGAAGGCGAAGACGTAGTAGGCCACGCCGATCTGCAGCCCCTGCTTGATGAGAGGCACCATGAGATTCGTGTCCGCGCCCCCGTAGCGCAGGGCCATGAAGGTGGCGACTCCCACCAGAGGCACCTGCAGGGCAAGCTTCACCTTCCCGTTGAGCCCGAGGGATCGCTGGCGCCTCCTCTTCATCAGGTCGTCGGCGAGGCCGATGGCGCCCGAACCGTAGGTGACGATGATGACCACCAGACTGTCCCAGTGCTTGCCCGACGAAGATCAGGTACGGGATGAGGGCCGAGACCAGGATGAGGATGCCCCCCATCGTCGGGCGTGCCCTGCTTGGCGAGATGTCTCTCGGGACCCTCCTCGCGGATGTTCTGGCCGATCCCCCGCCTCTGCAGGAAACGGATGAACTGCGGGCCCGCCAGCATGGCGATGACGAGCGCGACGAGAGTTGCTGCAAAGGATCTTGATCATGCGTCGAGCGCTGAGCCTCCGGTGGTTACTCGGGACTAGGTTCGCCGGTCGCGCCCGCCCACCTTCCCGCGCGCGCCTGCTCGGCGATCCTGCTCCACCATCTCTTCGAGCCTCACGCCCCGGGAGGCCTTGAACAGCACGACGTCGCCCGGGCGGAGCGAGGCCTCCACCGGAAGAGTTTCTGCGGGAGAGGCTACATGTCCTGCCAGGCCACCCGGGCTTTCGCCGGCGGCTGCCACCGCGGATGCGTCGCGGAACCCCTCCGCCGTGGACTCGGGAGAGCTCTCCCACGCCCCAGAGCATCCGGACACCGGCCGCCGCCGCGTACTCACCCGTCTGCCGGTGGAACGACCGCTCCTCGGGGCCCAGCTCCCGCATGTCCCCAAGCACGGCCACGGGCCGGCCTCCCAAGCGCGCGGCCACCCTGACCAAGTCGTCCAGCGCCGCCCGCACCGCCGCGGGGTTGGCGTTGTACGTGTCGTCGATGATGCAGATGCCCGGCAGGCGAACCACCTCGCCTCTGCCCTTGCCCGGACCGGAATCGAGGAAGCCGGGAAGACATTCGGCCACGGGAAGGCCGGCGGCGTAGCACCCGGCCGCCGCGGCCACGAGATTCTGCAGGGTGTGCCGCGGGACCGCGGGGATCTCGAGGGTGGCCTCTCCCCCGGGCCAGCGCACACGCAGGGTCTGCACGTCGGCGCCCTCCTCGGGCTCCGCCGACGCAAGGACGTCGGCGGTCTCGTTCGCGCACAGCAGCCCGCTCCGGGTCGCGAAGCGCACGACCGACCGACAGGCCGCGGCCAGGCAGGGCTCCAGCGGCTCGCACACGAGAGGGACCACCCCCACCCCGCCTTCGCGCAGTCCTGTGATCAACTCAGCCTTAGCCTCAGCTATATTCTCGATGGTCCCCAGAAGCTCAAGGTGGACTGGATACACGTTGGTGATGACGCCCACATCCGGCTCGGCGACCTCCGCCAATGCCGCTATCTGCCCGCGTCCGCGCATGCCCATCTCGACGATGACGGCCTCGGTGTCAGGCTCTATCTGAAGTAGAGTCAGCGGCACGCCCACCTCGTTGTTCTGATTGGCCGCCGTCACCACCACGCGGCGCACCCGGGCGACCATGGCCCCCAGGATGTCCTTGGTGCTGGTCTTTCCCGCGCTGCCGGTGACCGCGAGCACGAGGGCGCCCGACTTCCGGCGCACCTCCCGGGCCAAGGCACCCAGGGCGACGAGTGTGTCCTCCACCGGATAGACTGCCGCCCGCGCTTCGACAGCGGCGGCCTCCTCACGCTCAGCCCAACTCGGCCCCTCGACGACGGCGCCGCAGGCGCCGGCGGCCAGGGCGGCTTCCACGTAGTCGTGCCCATCGAAGCGCTCTCCGCGCAGGGCGACGAACAGGTCCCCAGGCCTGAGCGAGCGCGTGTCGGTGCTGACCCCGGTGACGGCCGTCTTCAGGGGACCCGACCGGAGCGCCCGACCGGCTTCCTCGGCCGAGAGGGCGAGCATCAGGCCGTGGCCCCCCGGGAGAGCAGAGCCTCCCGCGCGACCTGCCTGTCGTCGAAGGGGATGGTGCCGGTAGAGAACTCCTGTCCCGACTCGTGGCCCTTGCCCAGGATCATCACCACGTCCCCGCTGCGGGCCCGTGCGATCGTGTCGAAGATGGCCACCCGCCGATCGGCCTGCACGGTCGCGTCCTGCGGGCGGCGCAGCCCCCCGAGGATCTCGGCGATGATGGCCGCCGGGTCTTCGCTGCGCGGGTTGTCTGATGTCACCACCACCACGTCCGCGTGCTCCTCCGCCTCCCGCCCCATCAGCGGCCGCTTGGTCCGGTCGCGGTCGCCGCCGCAGCCCACCACGGCGAACAGCCGGCCCCGCGTGAACTCCCGGGCCGTCCTCAGCACGTTGCTGACCGAGTCGGGCGTGTGCGCGTAGTCGACCAGCACAGAGAAGTCCTGTCCGGCGTCGACGGTCTCCATGCGGCCCGGGACTCCCGCGAAATCGCCCAGACCGGCGAGCATGCCGTCGAGGTCGAGTCCCAGCCCCAGACCGCACCCGAGGGCGGTGAGCGTGTTGGCCACGTTGAAAGCCCCGACGAGCCGGGTGGACACCGGCGCGCCGGATCTCCCCGGCGGCGGCCTCGAGCCCGCGCGCCGGCCATCGCCAGAGCGGTACCCCGGACGATCAGCGTCCCCTGGGTGCCGGCGGGGGTCATGGTGAAGTCACTCATCTCCAGGTCGGCGGGACCCCACGCGCCGGCGTCGCCGGAGGTGGAGAAGCTGATCACCCGCGACCGGTCGCACAGCCTCGGCCAGCCGCAGCCCGAACGCGTCGTCCACGTTGATGGTGGCCGCCGCCCCTCCCGCCGCGAACTCGTCGTCCAGGAACAGGCGGCACTTGGCCGCGAAGTAGTCCTCGAGGGTCTTGTGATAGTCGAGGTGGTCCTGGGTCAGGTTGGTGAAGGCCACGGCTCGGAAGTCGATGCCCCGCGCCCGGCCCAGGTCCAGGGCGTGCGACGATACCTCCATGACTGCGGCTTTGTCGCCCCCTGCCACCATCTGCGCGAAGTCCCGCTGGATGTCGAGCGACTCGGGAGTCGTGCGGCCCGCCGGCAACGTCTGTCCACCGATGCGCCGCTCCACCGTGCCCATAAGTCCTGAGCGGAAGCCGGCATGGTCGAGCAGGTGAGCCAGCAGGAAGGCGGACGTGGTCTTGCCGTTGGTGCCGGTGATGCCCACCGTGAGCATCTGAGCGCTGGGATGTCCGTAGAAGGCCGAGGCCACCGAGCCCATCGCCCACCGCACCGAGGGCACCATGACCTGCGGTACGGGCAAGTCGAGAAGCCGCTCCACGCACAGCGCCGACGCGCCCCGCGCCACCGCGTCGGGGGCGAACTCGTGGCCGTCGCGCACGAAACCCGGCACGCAGAAGAACAGGGTGCCCGGGCCCGCTTGGTCGCTCCTATAGCTGAGCCCGCTGATGTCGGCATCCGCGCCTTCCAGGCGCCATCCCTCGACGTGGGCGAAAAGGTCGGTCAGTCTCACGGTAAGCGATTCTACCACCGGCGTGACCCCTCCTCCCGAAGGCCTGCCTCCCGACTCTAGTCCTCTTCCTCGAGCGTCGTGTCGGTGGTTCCAGAGCCGCTCAACGCGGACTCCCCGGTCTCGCTCTCCGCGCTGGGCGGGATGCCCAGGCGCTTGAGGGCGAAATCGGCGATGCGCGCGAACACGGGGGCCGCGACCTTGGCCCCGAGACGCTCGGTCTGGGGCTCATCGATCATCACCAGGATCACCAAGCGAGGCTGATCGGCCGGGACCATCCCGACGAACGAGGAGATGACCTCATCGGAATAGCCGGCGGTCTTCTCGTTCGGTTTCTGGGCGGTCCCCGTCTTGCCGGCCACGGTATAGCCTTCGAGAGCGGCCTTCTTGCCTGTGCCCTCTTCCACCGTCACCTGCAGCATCGCCCTGAGTTGACTGGCGACGGTGTAGCTGACCACCCTGCGGCTCCAGGGCTGCAGGGCGTCTTTGACCAAGTGGGGCTGCACCAGCATGCCGTTGTTGGCGATGGCCGAGTAGGCCGTGGCCAATTGGAGCGGCGAGACGGCGACGCCCTGGCCCATCGGGACCTGGTAGATGGTCATGCCGTTCCACTTCTCCGGCAGCGCACCGGCGGTCTCACCCGGGAAGTCGATGCCCAGCTTCTTGGTGAAGCCGAACTTCTTGATCATCTCCACGAGGCGATCCTTGCCCACCTCCCGGCCAATAGTCACCGCGCCGATGTTGGAGGACAGCGAGAGGATCTGCGTGACGGTGAGCGTTCCGCACCTCAGGGACCCCCTCCTCCTCGGCCTCGTGGATGACCTTGTCATACGCTGTGATGACGTCGGGAAGCGTGAAGGTGGTATCCGGATCGGCCACGCCGTTCTCCAGAGCCGCGGCCACGGTCACCATCTTGAACGTGGAGCCGGGCTCGCACATGTCTGTGACGAGCCAGTTGCGGGTTCCGCCGGTGGAGCGATCCTGCGAACCGTAGGCCTCGGGGTTGAAGGTCGGGGTCGAGGCCATAGCCAGGATCTCGCCCGTCCGCGGGTCCATTACCAGAGCGCATCCCCGCTTGGCTTCGAACTCAGCGACGGCATCGGCCAGAGCATGCTCGGCTTCGAACTGGATCTCAGAGTCTATGGTCAGCGTCACCGACTCGCCCGGCTTGGCGGCATTCGTCGATATCGTGGACAGCCGGTTACCGGAGAGATCCCGGACCACCTGCATCGTGCCGGCCTCGCCGGAGAGTACCTCGTCGTACTGGTACTCCAGGCCCTCCATGCCGCTGTAGGCCGTACCTCCCACGAATCCGAGGAGTTGCGGGGCCAGGGCGCCCTTCGGGTACACCCGCTTGGGTTCGGAGAGCACGCCTATACCGTCGAGATCCAACGCTTTCACCCGGGTGCCGATGGAGGGGTCCACCTTGCGCACCAGATACTTGAAGCTGGACTTCGTGTCCGTGAGCTTTTCGAGGAGAGTGGCTTTCGAGATGTTGAGGATAGGCGCCAGTTCCGAGGCGGCCTTGTTCGCGTCCGTCACCTCTTGCGGGTCGGCGTAGATGCTGGCCATCGTGCGGGAGATCGCAAGGGTGTCGCCGTTACGGTCGTAGATGGTGCCCCGCGGAGCGTCCAGAGTGATCGTGCGCACATGTTGCTTGTCGGCCGTCTTCTGTAGGCCGGGCGCTGCGATCACCTGCACGTAGAACGTCCGCCCGAAAAGGGCGACCAGGAAGACGACGGAGAGCCCCATGAACAGGGCCAGACGCCTCTGCGTCCGGCTTGTGCTCATCGGTTCGCGACCGTCGTATCAGCCTCCGTTCCCGCCGAACCGCTCTCCAGGTAGTACACCCGCTCGACCGGCTGCAGCCCAAGTTGGGCGGCCTGCTCCGCCACCCTGTCGGGGGCGGAGAGCGCGGCGATCTGCGAGGAGAGGGCTGCGATCGAGGCCGAAAGCTCGGCCTCGGTGTTCTGCATGTGTCCGACTTGCGACTCGGCGGCGGTGGCTCGGCCACTCAGCAGCATCGGGCTGACCACGGCGACGCCCAGCAACAGGGCCGCGAATACGAGCACCGCCGCGATCATGGGCCACTGGCGCCGGCGCCGGGTGACCAGGCGGGGCTTGGCCAGAGGTTGCGCCCTCCGCTGGAGCTCAGGTCCTGGTTGAGGTATGCGGGCGGTGGCCTCCCGGCCGTAGTACCGGGCGCTGCTGGACCGGGCGCTCACACGGGAGGCGCTGCGCCGGGACGCCGGCGAGGCCGCAAGGTCGCTCTCCCAGGCCTGCACCCAGGCGTCGCGGGTGGCGGTGGCCATCAAAGCCTCCTCAGCGCGCGGAGTTTGGCCGAGCCGGCCCGCGGGTTCACCTCAAGCTCCTCAGCACCCGGGACCACGGGCCTGGGCGTCATGACGGCGCCGGTGGCCTTGGCGCCACACGCGCACACCGGGAAGTCCGGCGGGCATATGCACGGCTTGGCTTTGCCGGTGAAGAAGTCCTTCACCATGCGGTCTTCGAGGGAATGGAAGCTGATGACGGCCATCACTCCCCCGCTCTGCAGCAGGTCGAAGGCGAGCGGCAGGGCGCGGGCCAGGCTTTCCAGCTCGCTGTTGACCTCGATGCGCAGCGCCTGGAACACCCGCTTAGCCGGGTGGCCGGCCGCGAAACGGGCCGGCGTGGGGATGGCGCCCTTGATGGTGTCGACCAACTCGCAGGTGCGGGCGTAAGGGACCCGTGTCCGGCGCGCCACAATGGCGCGCGCTATCCGGCGGGAGTACCGCTCTTCCCCGTACCGGCTGAAAAGCTCGGCCAGAGCCGCATCGGTCCAGGTGTTCAGGATGCCGGCGGCCGTCAGTTGGAGGTCGGGGTCCATCCGCATGTCCAGAGGAGCGTCGTAGCTGTACGAGAAGCCCCGCTCCGGCGTGTCGATCTGCATGCTGCTGACGCCCAGGTCCATGTAGATGTGGGTGACCCGCTGCCCTTCCTCGAGGAGATCCTCGAGACTGTCGGCGAAGTCGCCCCGCATGAAGCGCGTCGGGCAGGCCAGCCGCGCGGCCAGCGCCTGGTAGTACTCCTCGGCCAGCGGGTCGCGGTCGCAACCGATGAGCAGCCCGCCCGCGCCCAGCCGTTCTCCCACGGCCTCCGCGTGGCCGCCCGCGCCGAAGGTGCAGTCCACGACGTGGCTGTCCTCCTGCACGTCCAGCAGGCCGGATGAGTTCCTGAGTGAGCACGGGCACATGCGCCATGGCCATCTCCGTCACGAAGGAAGCCGCCGCGCTAGGCATTGCCGCTCCCCATTGTCTGCAGCCGCTCGGCGTACTTCTCGGGATCCCAGATCTCCAGATGGGTACGGGCTCCGATGATCGTCACTTTGCCGGACAGCCCTACGTTGTCGATGTGGCGGCCGAGGAGCACCCTGCCCTGCCCATCGGGATCGACGTAGTCCTGGTTCGAATAGATCGTTCGGGCCCGCCACGCGGCCTTGGGATCGTTGAAGGTATCAAGAGGTTCGATGTACTTGCCGTCGAACTTATCCCAGGCATCGGGATGAAAGACGCTGACGCAGGGCTCGCCATTGGGGAAGTGGACAAGGACGACACCGTGCTGGAAGTACTCGCGATAACGAGCAGGAAGAGTCACACGACCCTTCGGATCCAGGGTGTGCTCGAAGGTCCCGGATAGCTTCAACTCCTCCATGCGACCCACTTTACGCCACTTTTTGACACTTCGCAACACCTATCTCATACTTCGATGGACGATTCGGTGCTTGCACTGTCGGCCTTAGTCCATCATTACGCACTAATCTATGCGCAGCAGCTGATTTGCAACGCATATTGCACTGACATGGCGTGCCGGTGGCGAGCGGGACTTGGTGCGATGTGCCGCCTGGAGACCGGCCGGACAGCCGGCGGCGGCGCCTCAGATACGGGCTGCTAGAGCCGCTTCAGCGGCGCGTAATCGAGCAGCAGGCGCTTCTGGTCGCCGCTGTCGGAGAAGAAGACGCGGACGACCCCGCCCGGCTCCACCCCCAGCACGACGCCCTCGCCGAACTTCGCGTGTAGCACCTTGTCGCCGGGCGAGAACGCTCCGGCTGCCACCTCTTTGCGCTGCGGGGCGGACGGGCGCCCTGACGGCGGTGCGCCGGGTCCCTCGCGCCGCGCGAAGGTGGTCGTGGAGGCAGCCGCCCTCCCGGTGAGGTACTTCTTGTACTGCTCCGGGATCTCGCTCAAGAACCGGCTGGGCAGCTTGTAGCCGGCGCTGCCGTGCAGGGTGCGCGAGCGGGCGAACGACAGGAACAGGGTGTCCCTCGCCCGGGTGATGCCCACGTAGCAGAGCCGCCGCTCTTCCTCCAGGCGCTGCTCGTCCAGTGACCGCGAATGCGGGAACAGGCCCTCCTCCATCCCGGTGAGGAAGACCACCGGGAACTCCAGGCCCTTCGCGTTGTGGAGCGTCATCAGGGTCACCAGAGGCTCGGTCTCCTCCAGGCTGTCGATGTCGGCGTAGAGGCTGATCTCCTGCAGGAAGTCGGCCAGCGTCCCCTCGGGGTTCAGGCGGTCGAACTCCTGGGACACACCGACGAACTCCTCCAGGTTCTCCAGGCGGCCCTCGGCCTCCAGAGTGCGCTCGGCCTTGAGGGCCGACACCAACCCGCTCTCCGTGAGCACCTTGCGGACGGTGGTGGCCACCTTGCCCGATTCGGCTTCCCAGGAAGCGAAGTCCTCTCCCAGCCGGGTGCAGGCGTTGGTGGCGGCTCCACTCAGGCCGGCCTCCTCCGCGTGCAGCAGGGAGCCGCGCAGCGACACCCCGTTCTCCTGGCCGTACATCTGCAGCCGGCCGATGGCCACGTCGCCCAGCCCCCGCCGCGGCGTGTTGATGACCCTGAGCAGCGAGATGTCATCCGAGGCGTTGAGGGTCACGCGCAGGTAGGCGAGAAGGTCCTTGATCTCAGCCCGCTGGTAGAACTTGGTGCCGCCTATGACCCGGTAGCCGATGCCCTGGCGCACCAGCATGTCCTCGATCACCCGGGACTGGGCGTTCACCCGGTAGAAGACGGCCAGGTCGGAAGCGGGACGGGTCTTGATCTGCCTGACGATCTCGTCGCAGACCAGCCGGGCTTCCTCGTGCTCGTCGCAGCACTCGAACACGTTCACCGGCTCGCCGGCGCCCCTGTCGGTCCAGAGGTTCTTGGGCTTGCGCCCCCGGTTGTGAGCCACCAGCGCGTTGGCGGCGTCCAGGATGGTGGTGAACGAGCGGTAGTTCTGCTCCAGCTTGACCACGGACGCGTCGGGGAAGTCGTCCTCGAAGCTGAGGATGTTGCGGATATCGGCGCCCCGCCACGAGTACACCGACTGGTCGTCGTCGCCGACCACCGTCACCTGGCGGTGCTCCTCGGTGAGCAACTTCACCAGCATGTACTGGGCCCGGTTGGTGTCCTGGTATTCGTCCACCAGGACATGGCGGAAGAGGTCGCGGTAGTAGGCCAGGCGTTCCGGGAAGAGCTGGAGGATGTCCACCGTGCGCATGAGCAGGTCGTCGAAGTCCAGCGCGTTCGCTTCGAGCAGGCGGGCCTGATAGCGCTTGTAGACGGCGGCGGCGACGTCGTGCAGGCGCTCGTCCTCGTAGGCGCCGCCTTCATCGTCCCAGGCGGTCCCCCCCGCGCCGCCTCCGCCCCGGGCGAAGTCGTCCACGTCGATGAGCTTGTTCTTGGCGTCGGAGATGAGCCCCTGGAGGGCCTTGGGCGTGTATCGCTTGGGGTCGAGCCGCAGGTCTTCCAGGCAGTGGCGCATGAGCCGAGTGGAGTCGTCCTCGTCGTAGATGGTGAAGTTGGTCTTGTAGCCGAGGAGCGGCGCGTCCTGGCGCAGCATGCGCGCGCAGGAGGCGTGGAACGTGGAGACCCAGGTCCAGCGGGCCGAGGGGCCGAGCAGGCGGGCCACCCGCTCCTTCATCTCCCCGGCGGCCTTGTTGGTGAACGTGATGGCGATGCACTGATGCGGACGCACCTGTCCGCTCTCGATGAGGTACGCGAGACGGTAGGTCAGGACCCGGGTCTTGCCCGATCCGGCGCCGGCCAGCACGAGCAGCGGGCCGGCCGGGTGGAAGACGGCCTCCTGCTGGCGCTCGTTGAGGTCTTTGGCGAGACGCGCGCGAAGCTCAGACGTCTGGTGCGCCATCGAGTCTCACGGGGTCACACGCGTTCTCCGTCGCAGGCGGCGGGGTCTGTCCGCGTAGTTCTTCGATCTCGTTCTCGAGCATGACGACCCTGCGCACCAGGCACCGCATGGCCTCGGCCACGGGGTCGGGGAGGTGCGTGTAGTCGATATCGGGGATGCCCACCTTGGCGCCGTCCATGATCACCGGACGGCCGGGGTTCCCCACGACGGTGGTGTTGGAGGGGACGTTCTGCACGACGACGCTGCCCGCCCCCACCCTGACGTTGTCGCCCACGGTGATGGAGCCGAGCAGAAGCGAGCCCGCCCCGATGACGACGTTGTCGCCCACCGTGGGATGGCGCTTGCCGGTCTCTTTGCCGGTGCCGCCCAGCGTGACGCCCTGGTAGATGGTGACGTTCTCGCCGACCTCGGCGGTCTCGCCGATGACCACACCCGCTCCGTGGTCGATGAAGAGCCCCTCCCCCAGAGTGGCGCCCGGGTGGATCTCGATGCCGGTGAGCAGTCGCCCCACCTGGGAGACGAGACGGGGCGCGAGCGGTACCTGCCGGTCCCACAGCGCCTTGGCGGCGCGGTGGAACCAGAGAGCGTGCAGCCCGGGATAGCAGGTGATGATCTCAGCGTCGCTGCGCGCCGCAGGGTCTCTCTGGCGGATGACGGCGATGTCCTGACCCAGCGTCTCGGCAATCTCGTTGCCCGCTTCGCGAACCCGCGCCACAGTTCGGAACGCCGTGTCGGTGGCGCTCTGAGCGGCGAGCCGCCAGAGGCCCTCGGCGCGGTCGACGATAGTGGTTCGAAGGTCGGTCATCTCGGTAACAATAGCATGCGCCTCTCAGGCGCCGGTGCCGGCCAGCGCCGTCCTGGCCGCCTGGACGTCAGGCTCCCAGTAGGCGGACCCTGCTGCATATTCGACTAGATCGCCGGTGAGAGCCAAGCCGGTCCAACCGCTGCCGGCCGCCGCTAGCGCTGCACCCTCCAACGCCGCACGGAAGCCGTCGGCGTCCCCTGCCAGTCGCACACCCTGCCACCACTTGGCGGCGGTGCTGCCGCCCTCGTTCAAGGCGGCGGCAAGCACGGCCGCGAGCACACCGGCGTCGGCGCCCTGTGGATCGAGCTCTTCAGGGAGCCCCCCACCTGAGACCGCTCCGGCCAGCGCCGGCCCCAACCCGCTCCATTCGATGGCCGCGACGGCGCCCTCGGGCACCCCCAGCACGCCGGCGACAGGCCTGGCCAGCGCATCAAGCGCTTCCGGCGAGTAGGCGTCCGCAAGCCGGACGAACCGGTCTTCCGACCGCAGCAGGGTCACGCCGGGCATCCCCAGCACCACCCCACCGTTGGGTCCAGCGCGAAACAGCGCCACCAGTGCCGTGTCCCCGTTCTGGGTGACGACAAGCAGCCCGCTGCCGGCCACCGCCGGCGGAACCGCTTCAGTGGTCACTGTGCTGGCGGCCGTCGTCGAACTCGTCTCGTTGGCCATCTGCGCCGGCCACGGGTCGGGGACCACGGGCGAGGACAACACGGCGACCGCAACCACCACCACTATCGCGAGCATTCCGGCGATGATGCCCTTGGGAGACCACCCCGGCTTCTGCCGGCTCCCAGGCGCGCGCCTCGCCGACCGCCTCTGCACGACAGGAGCGTTCACGCCGGGTCCGACGAGCGGTACTCGCCGCTCTTCTCGAGGAGTTCATGCACCGCGTCGGGAACCAGGTAGCGGACCGGCAGACCGGCGGCCAGCCGCTCCCGGATCATGGTGGAAGAGATGTCCAGGCCCGGGACCTCCATCATCCGCACGCGGGCGTCAGGACCGGGTCCCACGACACCGGGCCCCAGGGAAGCCAGCACGGCGGAGAGCCGGGACAGGTCGAAACCGGGGCGCGTCGCGGCGACGAGCGTGCACAGCTCGAGGACGCCGGCCGGGTCCTTCCAGGTGAGGATGTCCAGCACGGCGTCGGCTCCGGTGATGAAGAACAGCTTGGCATCCGGCATGAGCGCGCCGGTCAGATACCGAAGGGTATCGACGGTGTAGTCCACCCCCGGCTGATCGATCTCCAGACGGGAGACCGAGAACTGCGGATGCGAAGCGGTGGCCACCGCGGTCATGAGATAGCGGAACTCCGCGGGAGCCAGCCGCCGCTTCTTGTGGGGCGGTTGACCGGAGGGCAGGAACATCACCTCGTCCAGCTGGAACTGGATGCAGGGCCTCCTGAGCCGTGACCAGATGGGCGATGTGGATGGGGTCGAACGCCCCGCCCATGATGCCGAGGCGCAGGCCGCTCCACGTGCTCAGGCGGGCTATCGGATCGGCCTGGTCCATGACTTCGTCCTCGTCTCCCCTGCCCCAGAGCTAGCGGATGTGCCCTTCCCCGGTGACCACGTACTTGACGGACGTGAGCTCCTTCAACGCCAGCGGGCCGCGGGCGTGCAGCTTCTGTGTGGAGATGCCGATCTCGGCCCCCAGACCGAAGACCCCGCCGTCGGTGAACCGAGTGGACGCGTTGATGTAGATGACCGCCGCATCCACGGCGCGCGCGAAGCGGCGCGCCGCCTCCAGGTCCCGGGTGACGATGGCCTCGGAGTGCCCCGTGCCGTACCGGGCGATGTGCTCGACCGCCTCATCCAGCCCGGACACGACCTTGACGGCCATCTGCAGGTCCAGGAACTCGGTGGCGTAGTGCACCTCGGTGGCGTCCTCCAGCGGGGCTCGCGGTCTCCCCGGCCAGCTCGCGGGTCCGCCGGTCCACGTAGAGCTTGACCTCGCGCTCCTGCAACCCCTTGGTGACCGCGGCCATGAAGTCCGGCGCCACGGCCTCGTGCACCAGCAGCGTCTCGGCGGCGTTGCACACGCCGGGGCGGTGGCACTTGGCGTTGACGGTGATGTCCAGCGCCTGCTTGAGGTCGGCGCGTCTCGTCCACGTAGACGTGGCAGTTGCCGCCGGCGGCGTAGATGACCGGCACCTTGGAGTTCTCCAGCAGGAAGTCCTTGAGGGCCTCTCCGCCCCGCGGGATGACCAGGTCCACCTTGTCGCGCATCTGGAGCAGCTCGACGAGCGCGCCGCGGTCCTTGTCGAGCATGAACTGGATGGCGTCGCCGGGCAGCCCGGCGTCGAGCGCCGCGCCGGTGATGACCTCGGCCAGGATGCGGTTGGAGCGGTAGGCGTCGCTGCCGCCCCGCAGGATGACGGCGTTGCCGGTCTTGAGACAGAGAGCGGCCGCGTCGACGGTCACGTTCGGCCGGGCCTCGTACACCACGCAGATGACCCCGAACGGCACCCGCACCCGCTGGATCTCCAGCCCCTCGGCGGTCCGCCACCCGGACGACGATCTCGCCCACCGGGTCGGCGAGCATGGCCACGTCCCGCAGGCTGGCCGCGATGCCCATGAGGCGCTGCTCGTCAAGCAGGAGACGGTCGATGAGGGCCTTGGTCAGGCCCTTCTTGCGGCCCTCCTCGACGTCCTCGGCGTTCTCCACCAGGATCTCGGCCGAGCGGCGCTGCAGCGCGTCGGCCATCGCGACGAGGGCCCGGTTCTTCTCCGCGGCCGTCAGCAGCGCCAGCCGCCGCGACGCCGCCTTCGCGGCCGTCGCCAGTTCGGTGATCTTCGCCAGGTCGTTGGTCTTCAACTGTCCTCCCGCTCCTCCACTAACAAACCAGTACCAGGTAATCCCTGTGGATGGCCTCGGGCGACGCCGCGGGCAGCAACTCCGCCACCCGGGCGCTGTGCAGCCCCTTGACCCTGTCCAGCTCCTCCTTGGAGTAGCTGACCAAGCCCTTGGCCAGCTCGACGCCCTCCGCGTCGACGACCATGACCGCGTCGCCCGCCGCGAAGTCGCCCTCCACGCTGGTGATGCCCACCGGCAGCAGGCTGCCCTTGCCGCGCAGGGCCTTGGCCGCCCCGGCGTCCACCACCACCTTGCCGCTCGCCGGCTTGCCGTAGAGCAGCCACAGCTTGTAGTCTGGCAGACCGAGCGGACGGGGCGGGAAGCGCGTGCCGACATCCTCGCCGGCCAGAGCAGGCGCTCAGCACGCCCGGCCGCGTCCCCCGGGCGATGACCGTCTCCACCCCACCGCTCGTGGCGATGCGGGCGCTGTTGACCTTGCTGCCCATGCCGCCGCGGCCCAGCGCGCTCACGGCGCCGATCTGCACGCACGCCAGATCGCCCAGGTCCTCGACCTTGGTGATGAGCCGGGCGTCCGGGTCTTCGCGGGGATCGGCCGTGTAGAGGCCGTCGGTGTCGGTGAGCAGCACCAGCAGGTCCGCCTTCACCAGAAGGGCCACCTGCGCCGCCAAGCGCGTCGTTGTCGCCGAAGCAGAGCTCGTCCGTGGAGGTGGTGTCGTTCTCGTTGATGATCGGCACGACTTTCCACTCGAGCAGGCGCTTGAGAGTGTTGCGCGCGTTCAGGTACTGGGTGCGGGCCGCCACGTCGAAAGCGGTGAGCAGCACCTGGGCGGTGACCACGTTCTCGTGGGCGAAGAGCTCGGTGTAGGTGCGCAGCAGATGCCCCTGGCCGACGGCGGCGGCCGCCTGCAGGTCGACCACCGCGTTGGGACGGCGCTTGCGCCGGAGGATGCCCATGCCGGACGACACCGCGCCCGAAGAGACGAGCAGCACGCGATGGCCCGCGGATAGCAGTTCGCAGACCTCCGCGACCAGCCCGGCCATGGGCGCCAGCCGGAACGTGCCGCGCTCGGTGGTGAGCGTGGTCGAACCGATCTTGACGACGATGGTCTTCTCCGCTTTCTCCGTCTTCTTGGCCGTCACCGCGCCGCCACCTTTACTGGAACTCGAACGTATAGCCCTCGAGGTCTACCTCGTCGCCGGGTTTCGCCCCCTTGGACTTGAGGGCGGAATACACCCCAAGCCGGTCGAGACGCTCGGCGAGATACTGAACAGCTTCTTCATTGTCGAGGTCAAACCTGCCTACCAGCCGCTTGACCGCCTTGCCCTTGACCGCGAAACCGGTCTCCTCATCGTACGTCACCACGAAGCTCCGCGCGCCCGTCGGCACCGGCCGGAAGGTGACGTGCTTCCCTTCGGCGCGCTCCTCCACGGACCCGGCGCCCGCGCGCCGCCTCCCCGAAGTCCCGGCAGTCGGCGGGCTCGGGCGCCGTCAGCCGGACGATCAGCGGGCCCACCCAGGTCAGCAGACCGCTGACGCCGGCCCCGGTGGCCGCCGACACCGGCCGCACCAGACGGGCGGCCGGCGGCAGTTCGCCTTCGATCTCGTACGTGAAGGCCGGGTGCCGCTCCGCGCGGAGCCGCTCCACCTCGGCGACGAAGATCTTCTCCCACTCCTGGACGACTTCCGGCGGCACCGCGTCGATCTTGTTGAGCACGATGGTCTGCGGCTTGCTCGCCAGGTCCACGGCGTGCGCGTCCAACTCCCCCAGGATGGTGCGGAAGCCCTCCAGCGGCTCCACCCCGTAGTAGCCGGTGATGTCGATCACGTGCAGCAGGACCTGGCAGCGTTCCAGATGGGCCAGGAACTCGTGGCCCAGCCCCACCCCTTCGCTCGCCCCCTCCAGCAGTCCGGGCACGTCGGCCAACGTGAACACGTCGCCCTCGCCGGTCCAGTCGACCACGCCCAGCATGGGCTCGAGCGTGGTGAACGGGTAGTCGGCCACCTTGGGCTTGGCGTTGGAGAGCCGGCGCAGCAGCGACGACTTGCCGGCGTTCGGCAGCCCGGCCAGGCCGGCGTCGGCCATGAGCTGCAGGGACAGACGCATCCAGAAGCCGTCGCCCTCCTCGCCCAGTTCTCCGAAGTGCGGAGCCTGGCGCACCGAGTTGACGAACCGGGTGTTGCCCCCGCCGCCGAGGCCGCCCTCCGCTATCACGAGCCGCTGGCCCGGCTCGGTGATGTCCGCGATCAGCTCGTCGGGAGCGTCCTCGGCGCCCTCCATGCCGTGGATCCGCCACAACTGGGTGCCGAGCGGCACCGGGATGATGACGTCGTCGCCGTCGGCGCCGTGCTTGCGCGCGCCGAGGCCCTGCATCGCCGTTGCCGGCCTTGAAGTGGACCTTGTAGGTGAAGGGCTGCAGGTCGCGGAGTTGCGGGTCGCCCACGACGATCACGTCGCCGCCCCGGCCCCCGTCGCCCCCGTCGGGCCCGCCGCGAGGGACGTGCATCTCCCTACGAAAAGAAACGCAGCCGTTCCCGCCGTTCCCGGCCGCCACATGGATCTTTGCTTGATCGAAGAACATGGACGGCGCCGAGACGGCGAGTCCGGCTGCGTCAGACGCAGACCGAGACTCTCGCTACTCGGTGACTATGCTTATGACGCGCCCGATCTTGCCGGTGGTGAAATCCACCTTGCCCGGCGCAGTCGCGAAGAGGGTGTCATCAGAGCCGATGCCGACGTTCTCGCCCGGACGGAACCTGGTGCCGCGCTGGCGGACGAGGATAGCCCCAGCCTTGACCGTCTCGCCGGCGAAGGCTTTGACACCCAGACGCTGGGCCTTCGAATCGCGGCCGTTCCTGGAACTGCCGCCACCTTTCTTGTGAGCCATACCCTATCCCTTCCTAACGCGATCTTCTGCACTTCGAGCTTCGTGAGCGCCGAGCGGAAACCGGCCTTCTTGCGGAAGCCACGCTTGGGCTTGAACCTCGAGATGCGGATCTTCGGTCCACGCAGATGCTCGACCACCACGGCCGTCACCGTGACGTCTTTGCCGTCGGCGGCCAGACGGAGATCGGCTCCGTCGGCGACGAGCAGCGAGGGCAGCTCGACGGTCGCGCCCTCAGCAGCATCAAGGCGGTCGACCACGACCTGCTGCCCTTCTTCTACCCGGTATTGCTTACCGCCGACCTTGACGATGGCGAACATCCCGACTCCTCAATCATTCTCAACCGACAGCAGCGGCCACCCGACGGCGGCCGCGAGCAACGCAGTATAGCAAGGTTGATGCCCGGCTGCCACCCTCTTCTTCGCACAACGGCGAGCCCGGCCGGCCGCGGCGACAGTGGGTCAGTCGGGCACGACGGCCACGTGGGCCAGAGGCACCTCGCCCGCCGCCGCCTGGACCTCGGCCCACCGGCCGGTCTGGGCCTGCAGCCGCCGCATCATCGGCCCCCCCGGGCGCCAGGTGTGCCAGCAAGGCGGGGGTGCACCTCCACGCGCACCACGGGCAGCTCGGAGGCCCGCAGCAGCTCGGCCAGCGCGCCGCTCCACCACGATCAGCGCCGACTCCTCGGAGATCACCCGGCCCTGGCCCCTGCAGACCGGGCAGGGAGCCGTGACGATCTCCCGCAGCCCCTGCGTGACGTTCTGGCGGGTCATCTCGACCAGCCCCAGCGGAGAGATCTCCACCACGTAGGTCTTCGTGCGGTCGAGAGTGAACTCCGCCTCCAGAGCGGCCAGCACCACCTCCCGGTTGGTCTTGGCCGTCATGTCGATGAAGTCGATGACGATGATGCCGCCGATGTCCCGCAGGCGCAGCTGGCGGACGATCTCCTTGCACGCCTCCAGATTGGTCTTGAGCGTGGTGTCCTCGAGCTGCTGCCTGCCCACGTAGCGGCCGGTGTTGACGTCGATGACCGTCATGGCCTCGGTGTGGTCGATGACGATGTAGCCACCCGACGGCAGGCCGACGCGCCGGGCGAGCGCCTTCTCCATCTCCTGCTCCAGGCCGAAGCGCTCGAACAGGGGCGTCGGGCCGCTGTGCTGCTCCACCAGGTCCTTGAACTCGGGGGCCACGGCCCGCAGGTAGCTCACCAGACGCCGGTGCAGCTTCTCGTCGTCCACGATGACGACGGAATGATCCGGTCCCAGGAGGTCGCGGACGCTCCGGATGGCCAGCTCGGCCTCGGCGTAGACCAGGCTGGGCGCCGACACGGCCTCGCCCCCGCAGCTCGGCTCCCGCCCAGACCCTCTGCAGGAAGCGCAGGTCGCGTCCCGAGGGCTTCCTGGCCGGCGCCTTCGGCCGCCGTGCGCACGATCACCCCGCCGGACTCCGGGCTGCACGCTCCCGGCTCACGCCCCGCAGCCGCTCCCGCTCCGCGTCAGACAGCCGCCGCGACACGCCGGCGCCCTTCCCCGACGGGCAGATACACCACGTAGCGCCCCGGGATGCCCACCTCCATGGTGAGGCGCGGGCCCTTGCCGCCCATCGGGTCCCGGGTCACCTGCACGAGCAGTTCCTTGCCCGGCCTTGAGCAGGTCCCCGATCTTGCGCGAGCGCCCCGCCTGCGACTCAGGGGCCACGCACCTCGGCCACCGACAGGAAGCCGTTGCGATCCAGGCCGATGTCGACGAAGGCGGCGTCCATGCCGGGCAGCACGTTCTCGACGCGGCCCTTGTAGACGTTGCCCACCAGCGAGCGGCGGTGCGGACGCTCCAGATACATCTCCGCGAGCCGGCCGTCTTCCAGCACGGCCACCCGGGTCTCCAGAGTGGTCACGAGAGATGATCAGCTGCTTCAAATCGTCTTCACTCTCGATCCAGGACGATGCCCGTCCGGAAGGTCTCCCGCACCGTGAATGGCACTCCTGAGGCCTCTCGCAGCGCTTTGAGGACATTCTCCGGCCGCGCCGTCCCCACCGGCGTGACCGCGGCCACGAATTCAGCGTACCACTCGCCCTCAGAGCCCCGGACCACCTCGATGCGTTCCACGAACCGCCGCACATCCACGACGCGCACCCGGTCGTCCTTCGTCTCCTCGATCAGCCATTCGCCGGCCTCCCCGAAGCGGCGGACGCCCTCCGCCAGCGCCTGAGCCACCTCTTCGCTCGACGCGGGCGCGGCTGCGCCGTCCGCCGGTTCCGCGGACCCTCCGGCGCCGTCGGCTACGAACGACACCCGGTACGAGGCGCCGATCACGCGGGCGGCCAGATGACGGCGCCCTTCGTATCGCTCGACGCCGAGCAGTGTCATGTGCCCGGGCAGGTCGGCGGCCAAGCGCTCCGCGAAATCCTTCGGCGGCTCCTCGGCAAGATCGAACTCGCACATCTCGCCCAGGCCCTGGACCCCCACCCCCAGCGGCAGCACCAAGGTCAGCAGCGCCTTCGGCCGCATCCCTTCGGACAGGGCCAGACGGCCGCCGGCGCGGCGCACGGCCCGCCGGAAGGCCTCCATGCGGTCGAGATGCCCGAGGAAGCGGCCCCGTTCCGTGACCGAGAAGTGGGCGACGTAGCGCAGGGGCGGCGCGGCGGGCGGGCGCGCCGCCGTCCGCTCCGCGGCGACTGCCGGCTCCACAGCGGCTGCCGGCTCCGCGGCCAAGGGTTCTGACGGGCGCCCGGCCGGCGCCGTCGCCGCCGCCAGGTCGTTCCCGGGCGGGTCGGCGCACGCCCCGCAGGCCTCGCAGCCGTCCCAGCGGCAATCCCCGGTCACTCGGGCCTGGGCAGCTTTCTCCCACTCGCTCCACAGGAAGTCGTGCTCCGGCGCGCCGTCCACGACGTCCCAGGGCAGCGCCGCCTCGCGATCCAGGGGAGCGGTGGCTATCTCCTCGGGCGACGGGCCCACCTCCCGGAAGGCCTCCATCCAGACCACGGGCCTGAACTGCTCCGTCCACGAGTCGAACCGGGCGCCCTTCCTCCATGCCGCCTCGATGATCGCCCCCGTCTCCTCCCCGCCCCGCGCCAGAGTGGCCTCCAGATAGCCCTTGTCGGGGCTGGGCATGGACAGGCGGATGCCCGGCTTGCGCAGCCTGCCCCGCAGCAGTTCCTGGCGGCGGCGCACCGTCTCCCGATCGGCCATGGGAGCCCACTGGAACGGGGTGAACGGCTTCGGGATGAACGTGTTGATGCTGACGTTGAGCTGCAGCCTGCTCCCGCGGTTGCCGAGGGTCCGCCGTCCGATGTCGCGCACGCGCAGGCAGAGGTCGGCGATGGCCTCCACGTCTTCGTCGGTCTCCCAGGGCAGACCGATCATGAAGTACAGCTTGAGCGTGGTCCGCCCTCCCCGGAAGGCCTCCTCGGCCGCCGTCAGGATGTCTTCCTCGGTGACGTTCTTGTTGATGATGTCGCGCATCCGCTGGCTGCCCGCTTCCGGCGCCAGGGTCAGCGAGTTGCCGGTGGGCGACGCCAGCCAGGCCAGCTTCACCGATGCGCTGTCCACCCGCAGAGACGGCAGCGACAGGTTGACCTCGGGATGCGCAGCCGCCACTCCCGTCAATACATCCTGTAAACACGAGTAATCCGTGGTGGAGAGCGAGGCGAACGCCAATTCCTGATGCCCGGTGGCCGCCAGTTCCGCCCCAGCCAAGGCCAGCACCTCGTCCGCCGGGCGCTCGCGCACCGGCCGGTACCACATACCCGCCTGGCAGAAGCGGCAGCCGCGCGTGCAGCCGCGCATGACCTCCACCCAGGCCCGGTCGTGCACGCCCGCCACCAGCGGCACCAGGCCCAACGCCGGGTACGGGGCCCCCGCCAGCCTGCGGACGCTCCTTCGTCTCGCCCGAGCGCTCACGCCCGGCACGAAGACCCCCTCCACCTCGCTCAGCCGGCGCTTGGCCTCCGCGCGCGGCACGCCTTCGTTCCGGGCCGCGGCGAGCACCGCGCAGGATCTCGGGGAACAGCTCCTCCCCGTCGCCCAGCGGCCACCGCGTCGACGAAGCGGCTCACCGGCGCGAAGTTCGCGCAGGCAGGCCCGCCGATGAGCACCAGCGGGTGCATCCTCGCCGCGCTCCGCCGCATGCAGCGGGATGCCGGCCAGGTCGAGCATCTCCAGCAGGTTGCTGTAGTGGAACTCATGCTGGAGCGTGACGCCGAGCAGGTCGGCTTCGGCCACCGGCGTCCAGCTCTCCAGGGTCAGCAGAGGGACGCCGGCCCGGCGCATCCCGTCGATGGCGTCCACCCAGGGCAGGTAGGCCCGCTCGACCCCGACCCCGGCCACTCCGCGGGCCACGTGGTAGAGGATCTGGATGGCCTGATTGGAGATGGCGATCTCGTAGGTGTCCGGGAAGCCGAGGACCACCCGCAGTTCCTGGGGATCCCCGCTGAAGCCCGGGCCCGCGCCCGCCTCCTCGCCTATCAGCCGGGCCGGCTGCCGTATACCGGCGAGGACGGCCTCGAAAGCCCTGTCGTATCGCGCCGCGCTCAACGCTTCATCGAGCCCGCCAGCGCGATCACCTTGCTGGTCGAGGCGGGAGCTCCTTGCTCGAAGTAGGCGACGGCGCCCAGACCCACCGCCAAGGTGGCGGTGTAGGCGGTGAACATCCTCATGACGATGCCGAGTCCCGGGACCCACCGGGCCAGCCGCCTGCCGATGCCGCGGAACCCGAAGCCGAGGGCCACCGTGGCCACGAGCTCGACGGCCCGTTCCTTGTCGATGGGCTGCCCGTACATGCCCGCGATCTTCAGCACCATCCTCACCTGGTTCAGGGTCATGGCCGGCATGTCGGACCCCGGCATGAAGAACACCAGGGCGATGAAGACGTTCTGCATGGCGGTCTTACCGATGAGCCTGCGCGCAGCTGCGCGGCGCACCACCTGATACCGCCGCCCCAGAGCGGTCCCCCGGTCGCCGGCCGCTTCCGCGCACAGCGCGAAGAGCCGGTCCCACCCGGCGGGGCTGTCCGAGAAGGCCAGACGGGTGATGCCGCCCCCGGTCACCCCGGCTCGGGGCCGCGTGTCCGGGCCTTCGTCCACCGCCAGGATCACCGACTTGTGCGACACGGTGCGGGCGAGGAAGGTCTCGACCTCCTCCTCCTGCTCCGGCTTCACGAACACCACCAGCAGCTCGCCCGTGCCGGCCGCGAAAGGGGCCGGCCCGGAGAACGCGTCCCGAGTGGCGACGGCCGGTATGGTCCCTCCCACCGAGAACTCCTCGCGAGCCCGCTCGACGAGGGACTGGTCACCCGCCAGGGTGATGGACGCGACCTCATCCGCGGAGGCGGTACGCCTCGCGCAACGCGCCGAGGGTCTTCGTGAGGTTCAAAGGCAGCTTGGCCACTCCCAGCCTCCCAAGATCGGGCGCCGGGGGCTGCTATCTCGCCCGCCCGGCCACCGAATGAACGTGGACGCTCTCCAAAACGCCGATCGCCATCAAGTTTACTACCAGCGAACTACTGCCGAAACTGACGAACGGCAACGGGATACCGGTCACCGGCATGATGCCGATGGTCATCCCGATGTTCACGAACACCTGGAACACGAGCATACCGGCGATACCGGTGGCGATGAGCCGCCCGTACATGTCCTCAGAGAGGCGGGCGATGCGGAAGGCGCGCCACACGATGACGCGCGAACAGCCCGAGAAGCAGGACGCCGCCCATGAACCCCAGTTCCTCCCCGATGACGGCGAAGATGAAGTCGGTATGGTGCGCTGGGAGGAAGTTCAGGTGGGTCTGGGTGCCCTCCAGATAGCCCTTCCCGGTGAACATCCCGCTGCCGATGGAGATCTTGCTCTGGGTGAGCTGATATCCGGCGCCGGAGGGGTCTTGCTCCGGGTCGAGGAACACGGTGAGCCGCTGCAACTGGTAGTCCTTCAGCACCTGGATGCCGAAGCGCCGGCAGGATCCGAAGCGCCAGCACCGCGGCGAAGACCCCCGCTCCGGCGAGCACCCCCAGATGAGGCATGCGGATGCCCCACACGACCAGCATGGCGATGAGGATGGACGCCGAACACCAGGGCGCTCCCCAGGTCGGGCTGCAGGAACACGAGCGCCGTGGGCACCAGCACGTAAGCCACACACAGCACCACGAACCGCAGGCGATGCCGCAGAGCCGTCCCCTCGGCGAGCACGCCGGCCAGCGACAGGCAGAGCAGCAGCTTTGCCAACTCAGACGTCTGCAGGCGGGTCACGCGCAGGTCGATCCAGCGGTTTGAGCCCACCGTCTCGTTGCCCGCGCCGATGAACGGGACGATGGTGAGCACCAGAAGCAGGAGCGCGAACGCGTAGATCCAGTTCCGCCAGCGGCCGATCCACTTGTAGTTGACCACGCTGATCATGAGCAGGAAGACGAAGCCGATGACCAGTCCGATGCCCTGCGACCGCACGTAGAAGTAGGGCGTCGAGATGTTGGTGTCGACGTGCGTGGCCGAGTACAGCATGAAGAGCCCGAACGCGACGAGGGCGAGCGTGGCCAGGAGGAGGATGTAGTCCAAGCTGCGCAGGTACGAGCCCATGGAGAACCCGAGCGGCTGCCGGCGGTCCCGGGCGTTCTGGAGGACTTTCACTGGCGGCGCCATGGGCCTCCGCTATTCCGTCGCCGGGACTACGATGGTGCTGCCCGAACCCGTGTGGAAGAAGGCTTCCAGCACGCGGCGCACGACCGGCGCGGCGACAGAACTCCCGTGACCGCCCTGCTCGATGATCGCCACGACGGCGATCTGCGGGTCCTCGGCCGGGGCATAGGCGATGAACAGGGCGTAGTCGTCCTCCGGCAGCTTCTGAGCGGTGCCCGTCTTGCCGGCCACGGAGATGGGGAATCCCTCGAAAGCAAGCCGGGCGGTGCCGCCCGGCCGGGTCACCTCGAACATCCCCTGGCGGATGACGTCGAGGATGTCCTGGCTTATCGCCCAACTCACTCCGCTGCTCTGTCTCGAACTGGTGGATGTAGTTGCCGGAAGCGTCCGTGATCCGCAGGCCCAGATGCGGCACCAGCACGCGGCCGCCGTTGGCGATGGCGGACACGGCCACCGCCATCTGCATGGGCGTCACCAGGAGGTCCCCCTGGCCGATGGCCAGGTTGATCTCGTCCCCGATCCTCCAGACCTTGTCCTCGTCGGTCTTGCCGGCGTCGGCCTTCCAGTACTTGTCGGGCACCCGGCTGCCCTTGGTCTCCCCGGGCAGATCGATGCCGGTCTGCTGGCCGAAGCCGAACTTCCGCACCCCGTCCTGCAGAACCGGGCTGGGCTGCGAATAGAGCAGGCTGCCCAGGTTGTAGAAGTAGACGTCGCAGGACTCCTTGATGGCCTTCAGGAGATCCGTCTCGCCGTGGCCGTCGGGGTACGTCCAGTCCTTCCAGGTCTGCTGGTTGGTGGAGAACTTGCCCACGCAATCGAAGGTCGTCTCGGGCGTGATCAGGCCGGCGCTCAGGGCCGCGGCGGCCACGAAGGGCTTGAAGGTGGAACCGGCCGGGTAGAGGCCGTCGATGGCCCGGTTGAACAGGGGGAAGTGGGCCTGAGTGGCGTTCAACTCCGTGTACTTCGTCTTGGACATGCCGCCCACCCACAACGAGGGGTCGTAGTCCGGGTACGAGGCCAGCGCCAGGACCTCGCCGGTGTTGGGGTCCATGGCCACCACGGCGCCACCCGCGGCGTTGTCGAACGCGGGGTCTCCGTCATGAGCCAACTGGATCCCCTCGACCAGGGCATCCTCCGCGGCCGCCTGGAGATCGCTGCTGATGGTGAGCCACAGGTTGCTCCCGGCCGTCGGCGCGAAGTCCTCGACCACCCGCTTGGGCTGGCCCGGCGGCGTTCACCTCCACGGTCTTCCAGCCGTCGGTGCCCCGCAGCTTGTCGTCATACTTGCGTTCCACGCCGTCCTTGCCCACGGTCGCGCCGGCCTTGCAGGGTGGAGAACTGCTCCTGGTCGAGGTCGTTCTGGGAGGCCTCCCCCACGTAGCCGAGGACGTGGGTGGCCAGCGCCCCGAAGGGATACTGGCGCAGATACGACGCCTCCACCTGGACCCCCTTGAACTCCAGGCTGTGCTCTTTGATGTAGGTCACGGTCGGGTTCTCCGCCACGTCCTCCTTGACGACGTACGTGACGTAGGGGTCCTTCTTGGCCTTGGTGTAGGCGGCCATGAGCTCGGCGGGGTCCAGGTTCAGGACCTTGGCCAGACCGTCTATCTCGGCGGTGAACTGCTCGGGCTGCTTCTTGGGGTCGTACATGTCCATGGGTAGCAGGCCGACGTTGAGACCGGCCCGGTTCTCCACCAGGATCTTGCCGTCGCGGTCGTAGACGACCCCGCGGGGCGCCTCCACCTTCACTTCCCGGATGCGGTTGTCGTTGGCCACGGCCACGTACGCGTCGCCGGACAGGATCTGCAGGAACCAAAGCCGGAACGCCAGCACGCCGAACAGCACGAACGCGATGATGAGCAGCGTTCCCACCCGCATACCGACGAAGGAATCGTCTTCGGACGAGCGCCGCTTCCTGATGGGCTCGAGGATCATTCTTCCCCTCCCCCGAACTGGACCGCGTCCAGATGCCGCGCGGGCAGCAGCCTGGTGCGCACCAGCAGCACGTAGATGGGAGCGGTGATCAGAGCGTCGAGGACGGCCTCGGGGAGCATCTGCGTGCCGATCATGGTGAGGAAGCCCCCGCGGGGCCCCATGACGTACTGGAAGAGCCCGAACAGGATCTGGCCGAGAAATGAGGTCACCCCGGCCAGCAGCACGACGCTCCAAGGCTTCACCGTGCCGAAGCGCGCCACGAAGAACCCGACGAAGTGGCCGGCGAGGACGTAGATGAAGGCCCTCACCCCGAGCGGCGAGAAGTAGGCGATGTCGGCGATGAGGCCGGCGAAGAATCCGAAGATGGCGCCTTCCAGCGACCCCCGGCAGACGGCCACGATGACCGTGAGTATCAGGAACAGATCGGCGGTCACCCCGAGCACGCTCACGTGCGAAATGAGCACCACCTGCATCAGCACGGCGAAGATCAGCAACAGGACGACCTTGCCAACCATGACCAACTCTCTACGGCCCATCAGCGCCCTACCTTGTCGTGGTGGTCGTGCTGGTTGCCTGGACTGAGGTCGTTGTGGTGGTGAGGGCGGAGAGCGTCGTGGTCGTGGTGGTGCCGCCGATGCCCGCGGTCGTAGTGGTGCTGCCGATGCCCGTGGTCGTGGTGGTGCCGCCGGTGATCGTCGTGGTCTCCGTCGTTACGGGAACGATCAGCACCATGACCTCTTCCAGGACCCGGAAGTCGAGGAACGGCTGCACCTCGATGGCCTTGTAGCTGTTGACGTCCTCCTCACCCACGTTGACGACGATCCCGATGGGGATGTCGGCGGGATACACGCCGCCGTAGCCGGAGGAGACGACGACCAGCTTGGGGTCGACGCTGATATCCCGGTCCACGTAGTCCATGATGACCCTGCCCGACACCGAGCCCTCGACGATGCCCTCGGCCCGCGATCCCTGGATCTTGGCGCCCACACTCGACTCGGAGTCGGTGATGAGCCGCACCTGCGCGGAATGGGGGGTCACTGCGATGATCTGGCCAACGAGCCCCTTCCCGGCCAGCGCTTCGCCGGCCACGGGAGTGGACCCCACTACCGCCATGTCCACCGCGAGACCGTCCTCGGAGCCTTTGTCGATGGTGATCCAAGCCTGCCACTTGGTGGGCGACTTGGCCACGACCCGGGCCACGATGAAGTCGGTGCCGTCCGGGAACGTCCCCTTGTCTTTGAGGTCGAGCAGGCTCTTGAGGCGCTCGTTCTCCTCACTCTGCTCCTGGAGTTTGATGACCTGGCCCTGAAGCACCTGCACCTGCTCCGCGAGGCGCTCGGCGTCTTGGTGGGCCGACCAGATGGTCGTCAGCCAGTGATAGCCGTCCTGGAAGGGCTGGGCGATGCGGTCGCCCCAGGACTGCATGGGCGCGAGAAGTCCCGCCGTGCCCTGCTGGATGGCGTGAACGGGACCGGATTCGGTCTTCCGGAACGACACTGTCAGTACAGCGAGCGATGCGATGATCAAGACGACGAAGACTACCCGTCTCCAGGCCACCTTGTTGCGTGGCATACAGTACCTCGCTAACTAATAGCGGCGCTTCTTGACCCTCTGCGAGCCCCGATACAGAGTGTCGAATTCTTCCAGCGACCGTCCGGACCCGACGGCCACACACGTGAGGGGCGATTCGGCGAGGTTCACCGGCATCTGCGTCTCCTCACGGACCCGTTCACACATACCGCGCAACAGCGACCCTCCACCGGCCATCATGATGCCGCGGTCCATGATGTCTGAGGCCAGCTCCGGCGGTGTCTTGTCGAGTGTGGACTTGATGGCGTCCACGATGGCCGCCACGGGCTCCGCGATGGCCTCCCGGACCTCTTCCGAAGAGACCACGAGGGTCTTCGGCAATCCGGTCACCAGGTCGCGACCGCGGATCTCGGCCTGTTCCTCGCGCTCCAGCGGGAAAGCCGAGCCGATCTCCAGCTTCAGCTCCTCGGCGGTCTGGCTGCCGATCATGAGCTTATATTCCTTCTTGATGTAGGCGATGATCGCCTCGTCCAACTCGTCGCCACCGATCCTCACCGACTGGGCCACCACGATGCCGGCCAGCGAGATGACTGCCACCTCACTCGTGCCACCGCCGATGTCGACGATCATGGACCCGGTAGGCTCCCCCACCGGCAGTCCGGCGCCGATAGCGGCCGCCATCGGTTCTTCGATGAGATACGCGGCGCGGGCGCCCGCGCTGATGGTGGCTTCCTCCACGGCTCGGCGCTCGACACCTGTGACCCCGGACGGGACGCACACGACCACCCGCGGGTGAGCCCACCGGTTCTGGTGGACGCGCTGGATGAAGTGGCGAAGCATCTGCTCGGTGACATCGAAGTCGGCGATGACGCCGTCTTTGAGCGGGCGGATGGCCGAGATGGTGCCGGGTGTGCGGCCGAGCATGCGCTTGGCGTCGCCGCCGACGGCAAGGACGTCACCTGTACGGGAGTCGATGGCCACCACCGATGGCTCGGAGAGGACGATACCCCGCCCTCGCACATAGACGAGAGTGGTAGCCGTACCCAGATCCACGGCCATGTCCCGACCGGCGAAGCCGGTGATGAACTCGCTGAAAGCTATGGCCTACCTCCCTAACGCTGCGTCAGAGCCGCCCCGGGCGTGGCCCAGGCGTCCCGGTATTATAGCCATTGCCGCCGCAGAAGGTCGAATCCCGCTTCACGGAACAGGCGGGCGAGCAAGCACAGCGGCAGACCCACTACGTTACTGTACTCTCCTCTGACCTCCGACACGAACAGTCCGGCCAGTCCTTGGACGCCGTACGCGCCCGCTTTGTCGGTCCACTCCCCCGAGGCGATGTAGGCCTCGATACCGGCTTCGCTCAGATCGAGGAAGGTCACGTCCGTGGCCGCGGTGGCCACATACAGCCTCTCGCCGGCCGACAACGCCACCCCGGACACCACCTGATGCGTCCTGCCGGACAGTTCCTGGATCATCGCTTTGGCCTCATCTCGAGTGGCCGGCTTGCCCATCACTCGGTCGCCGAGGGTCACCAGCGTATCGGTGCCCAGCACGAACGACCTCGACGGCAAGCCGGCGGGCAGGGACGCGCCGCGCACCTTGGCGATCGCGTTGGCGGCCGCCAGGGCGACGGCGGTGTCTCCCGAGAGGGCTTCATCCGCCGAGGACCGTACGACCTCGTACGGCACCCCCATGTCGCGGAGAAGCGAATGGCGGCGTGGTGACTGCGAAGCCAGGAACAGCTTGAAGTCGGACGGGAATGGAGGCCGAAGATCCACAGGCCTATATGCGAGCCTACGCGCGCCGGCGCCTTGGCGCCCGGACGCTAGGCGATCAGGTCCTCAGGAGCGAAGAACAGTCCGATCTCCCGTTCGGCGCTCTCCGGTCCGTCGGAGCTGTGGACGACGTTCTGCCCCATGTCGAGGGCGTAGTCGCCACGGACGGTGCCCGGCGCCGCGTTGATGGGGTTGGTGGCGCCCATCATGGTGCGGACCACCTGGATGGCCGACGGGCCCGCCACGGCCATGGCAAAGACGGGGCCGGAGGTGATGAAGTCGACGAGGTCCTTGTAGAAGCCTTTGCCGACGTGCTCTGCGTAGTGGCGGCCGGCAAGGTCCTCACTGACCATGAGCATGCGCGCGCCCTTGATCTCAAGGCCCCGGCGCTCCAAGCGGGCTACCACCTCGCCGATAAGACCACGAGCCACACCGTTAGGCTTGACCAGCACCAACGTACGTTCCATGAATTCCTCCTGGTATCGATGCGCGATCACCGCGCGCTCTGGAAAGGGGACGACGAGAAAGGCTACTGCTGCGGCACCTGCGGGACCTGCGGCAGTTGCGGCACTTCGGCAAGCACGGGCTGACCCTCCACGGGCGGAGGCACTCTCCGGGCTTTCACTTCATGAGCGCAGTACGGGCAGAGCTTCCAGCCCGGTTCGAGCACCCGGTCGCACGACGGGCACGCAGTTCGCAGAGGTCGCCGGCAGCTGGGACAGGCCAGGTAGTCGGGCCTGATGACTTCCCCGCACGACGGGCAGGCCCGCAGGGTGTGCAGTTCCTGCTCCATGGCCCGCATCTCCAACTCCCGCTCGCGCGCTTCGGCCAGATACTCGGCCGGCCGCAGGATGGCGTAGATAAGGCAGCCGATGTACGGCAGCAGCAGCGAACAGAGCACCGCGACCCCGACGATCACCGGGTCGTCGACGCGCTTGCGCGCATCCTTGTAGGTCCAGAACACCAGCACCAGCCACAGGACCACCGCGCAGAACATGATGACGTACAGCGCCAGCATCCAGTATGGGGAGCCGATGATCTTGCTGATGGTATCGAAGAGGTTGTCCATCCTTGCCCCCTAGATCAGGACCCGGGCCAGGACATAGCCCACAGTGAAGAATACTACTACCACGATAGCCACGAGCAGCACCGTGATGAGCGCGGGATGCCTGCCTCCCCCGGCTTTCTGGCGGACGGCCACTACCTACTTCATCCCCCGCTTGAGATCCGAGATGAGCGTCAGCGACCCGGTGACGAGCACCACCTGGTTGGAGGTGGCCAGCCGGTATGCGCTCACCATGGCCGAGTGCGGCTCGGGATCGACGAAGACCTCAGCCTCCCTGTCGACCTCGCTGATGAGTTCGGCGAGTTCGTCGGCCGAGAAGGCCCGGGAGCTCGAGCTCTGAGTGGCGAACATGATGTCGCAGCGCGGCGCCAGATGGCGGATCATCTCAGCGGCGTCCTTGTCCCGGAGAATGGATACGACGGCGATGAGACGCCGCCGTTCGAGGATAGGATCCAAGGAACGCATGGTCTCTTCCATGCCGGGCGGGTTGTGGGACCCATCGAAGATACAGAGCGGCTGAGTGCTGACGACCTCCAACCGGCCCGGGGCCGCGGTGGACGCCAGGGCCTGACGGACCAGCTCACCGTCCAACTCCGCACCTTTGAACAGCTCCACGGCCGCCACGGAGACGGCGGCGTTGACACGCTGGTACGCGCCGAGCACCTTGAGCCGCAGATCCATGTAACAGCCATACAGGCTGAAGACATCAAACGATTCGCCGCGGGGATCGGCGAGGATCACAACATCGTCTCCGAAGAAGTGGCACTCGGCCTCTCGAGCGGCGCAGAAGTCCTTGAGCTCGGTCTTGAGTTCCGGGGCCAGAACACCCGCGACCACTTTGCCGTTCCGCGGGATCACAGCCTGCTTCTCGCCCAGGATGTCCAGCGCGGTGGTCCCGAGCAACTCGGTGTGCTCCAGACCGATGCTGGTGAGGACCTGGACGTCGGACTCGATGACGGCGGTCGCGTCCAGGCGGCCGCCCAATCCCGCCTCGATGACGGCCACGTCGCAGCCCTGCTCCTTGAAGTAGAGGAACGCGGCCGCCGTGAGCACTTCGAACTGCGTGAGCCTCTCATCGGGGCCGAGGCCCTTCTCCACCTGCTCCACCACCGGGCGGATCCGGTCCACCAGGTCGCAGAACTCCTCGTCGCTCGAGGGCACCGAATCGACCATCTGCCGCTCGGCCAGGCTGACCAGATGCGGGGAGGTGTACGCCCCCACCCTGTGCCCCTGGGCCTGCAGCAGCGCCGAGATGAACCGGGTGGCGGAGGTCTTGCCGTTGGTGCCCACCACGTGGATGGTGCGATAGGCCTTCTGGGGCGACCCCAGCGCCTCCACCAGCTTCTGCATCCGCTCGAGACCCAGGCGGGTACCGAGACGCTCGAGGCCGTTCACGTATTCCCAGACCTCGTGGATGTCGCAGGTGCTCACTGGCGGTCCTCTCCGGGCACTTCCAGCCGCCCGCCGACCCGTTCTTCGTAATGGCGCCGCACTTCTTCCAAGGCCGCCTCGGCGGCCTCCAGACGGGCGCGCTCCTCGGCCACGACGGCCTCGGGAGCTTTGGCCACGAAGCCCTGGTTGTTCAGCTTGGCCCTGAGCTTTGGCGCCCTCGGCGTGGGCCTTGGCGGCCTTGCTGCGCAGCCGTTCGCCTTCCCGCTCGACGTCGACGAGACCCTCAAGATCCAACATGGCCTTGACGCCCGGCCCTTCGATGGAGGCGAACCGGCCTTCCGCCGCCTGCCCCTCGCCCAGGACCGCCACGATGTCGCAGCCGCACAGTTGCTTGACCGCCTCAGGCAGCCCCACCAAGGCCGCGGCCGCCCCCGGCGCCGACTCCGCCAACCTGACCTTGCCGGCCACGTCGCGGGCCAGTCCCAGTTCCTCGCGGGCCGACCGCAACCCGGCGACCACCGATGTGAAGGCCTCCATGGCCGCCTCGGCGGCCGGATCGGCCCATTCGGGGCGGCTTTCCGGGTAGGTGGCGTCAAAGATGCTGGCGGGCCGCAGATCCGGCCTGGACCTGCGGCAGGAAGCTGTAGATCTCCTCTGTGATGAAGGGCATCACCGGGTGCAGCATGATCATCACCGACTCGAGCAAGGCCAGGAGGTTGCCGCTCACCTGGGCGCGCACGGCCGGGTCGTCGCTGCGAAGACGCGACTTGGCGATCTCCAGGTACCAGTCGCAGACCTCGTTCCACACGAAGCGGTAGAGCGCCCGGGTGACGTCGTCGAACTCGTACGCCTCGTACAGAGAGGCCGTCTCGGCGCACACGGCCGACAGGCGGCTGAAGATCCAGCGGTCGGCGGGGGTCGCCAGCTCGACCCGCGGCCCGCCGGCGGCCTGCCCGGCCGCCTGGTCGGCGCCCTGCAGGATCAGACGGGAAGCGTTCCAGATCTTGTTGGCGAAGTTGCGGCCCATCTCGATACGCTCAGAGCTGAACCGTACGTCCTGCGCCGAGCTCATATAGGCGAGGCCGAAGCGGGTGGCGTCGGTGCCGTAGTCGGCGATGAGCTCCAACGGGTCCACCCCGGTCCCCAGGCTCTTGCTCATGCGGCGCCCGTCGGCGGCCAGCACGGTCGGGTGGATGATGACGTCCCGGAAGGGCACGTCGCCCATGAACTCCAGGCCCATCATGATCATCCGCGCCACCCACAGGTAGATGATGTCGCGGGCGGTGGACAGCACCGTCGTCGGATAGAAGGCTTTGAGCTTGTCGGTCTGCTCCGGCCAGCCGAGCGTGGCGAACGGCCAGAGCTGCGAGCTGAACCAGGTGTCGAGCACGTCCTCCTCGGGCCGCACCGGGCCGCCGCACTTCTCGCACGTCTCGGGCGCGGTGACCGACACCGTGATGTGGTCGCACTCCTCGCAGAAGTACGCGGGGATGCGGTGGCCCCACCACAGCTGCCGGCTGACGCACCACGGCCGGATGCCGCGCATCCACTCGAGGTAGACATCGCCCCAGCGGGCCGGGAAGAACTTGACCCGCCCGTCCTCCACCGCCTTGATGGCAGGCTCGGCCAGACGCTTCATGTCCATGAACCACTGCAGGGAGAGGAGCGGCTCGATGGTGGTGCCGCAGCGGTAGCAGGTGCCCACCGCGTGGTTGTAGTCGTCGGCCTTGACGAACAGGCCCTCCTCCTCGAGGCGCCGCAGGACCGCCTCCCGGGCGTCCGCGGCCGTCATGCCCTCGAACTCCCCGGCGTCGGCGGTCATGATGCCGTCCAGCCCGATCACCGAGATGCTCGGCAGTCCGTGGCGGATGCCGATCTCGAAGTCGTCCGGGTCGTGGGCCGGGGTGATCTTGAGAGCCCCGGTGCCGAAGCCGATATCGACGTGCTCGTCGGCGATGACGGGCACCTCGCGCCCGGTGAGCGGCACCACCGCGTACTTGCCCACCAGGTGGCCATAACGCGGGTCTTTCGGGTTCACGGCCACGGCGGTGTCGCCCAGGATGGTCTCGGGGCGGGTGGTGGCCACGGTCAGGGATTCACCGGAATCGGCCACCGGGTACCGCACGTGGTACAGCTTGGAAGCCCGGTCCTCGTGCTCCACCTCCAGGTCGGAGATGGCCGAACCACAGCGCGTGCACCAGTTGACCAGGTACACGTCGCGGTAGATATCGCCCTTCTTGTACAGATCCACGAACACCTTGGCGACGGCCTCGCGGTAGCCCTCGTCCATGGTGAAGCGCTCCGACTCGTAGTCGCAGGCGCATCCCAGGCGCTTCAGTTGGTGGATGATGGTGGACCCGTACTGGTCCCGCCACTTCCACACCCGCTTCTCGAACTCCTCGCGGCCCAGGTCTTCCTTGCGCAGACCCTCACCGGCCAGTTGGCCCTCCACCTTGTTCTGGGTGGCGATGCCGGCGTGGTCGGTGCCGACCACCCACAGCGTGTTGTAGCCCCGCAGGTGGTGGTAGCGGGTGAGGATGTCCTGGATGGTGTCGTTGAGGGCGTGCCCCATGTGGAGCGAGCCCGTGACGTTCGGCGGCGGGATGGAGATGACGAACGAGGGCCGGGGATCGTCGGCGGAGGCGTGGAATGTACGACGCGCCAGCCACCCCTTCATCAGCCGCTCTTCCACCTCGTGGGGTGCGTAGCGCGCCTCCATGTTCACGTCCGTCATGCCTTGCCCGTCCCCTCCTGATCGGCGGCCCGCACCTCGATGCCCTCCAGCACATGCGGCAACGCGTCGAGGTAGGTGTCCACATAGACGATGTCCAGCCCCTTCTTGAGCTCCACAGGAAGCTCGTGGATCTCGGGCGCCACCGCCCGCGGCAGGATCACGCTCTGCACACCCTCGCGGAGAGCCGCAAGCATCTTCTCTTTCAGTCCACCCACCGGCAGCACCTGGCCGGTGAGGGTTATCTCGCCCGTCAGCGCGATCAGAGGGCGCACCGGTACGTGCAGCAGCGCCGAGAGCAGCGCCGTGGCCACCGCGATGCCCGCGGACGGGCCTTCCTTGGGCACGGCCCCCTCGGGGAAGTGCATGCGCACCTCGAGCGCCGACAGCAGCTCATGGTCAGAAGGCTGCGAGGGCTCGCACTCGTTCTCGCGGTCGTCGGGGCGGAAGCCGGGATCCAGCGTGCCGCTCGTCTCGATGACGCGGCCGCCGGGCCGGCGGGCGTCGTTGCCCGTGTGGCCGCGATCGTCCTCGGGCGGCTCCGGCCGCTCGTAGTTGTCCAGCAGGTAGGCGCGCCCGGGCGAATCCGCCCACAGCGCGTTGAGGTTCGGGTCGCGCACCAGCGAGGTCTTGAGATAGCCCCAGGCCGCGGTGACGCTCTCCTGCATGATCTCGCCCAGTTGTCCGGTGAGATGGAAGTCGCCCTTGCCCGGAGTGACCACGCACTCGATGCGCAGCACGTCTCCCCCGGCTCCTGTGTAGGCCAGGCCCAGGCTGACGCCTATCTGAGGCTCGGTGGCCAGACGCGCCGACAGGAACGGCGCTGGACCGACCAGTTTGCCCAGTTGCGCCGGGGTGACGCGCTTGGGCATGGTCTTGCCCTCCACTTTCATGCGGGCCAGGCGCCGGTAGACCTTGCCGATGAGCCGGGCCACCTCGCGCACACCCGGCTTCCCGGGTGTACTCGCGGATGAGCACGCGGATGGCGGCGCTGGTGAGCACGTTGCCCAAGTCACCGAGCCCGCTCTCCTCCGCGATCTTGGGGATGAGATGCCGGGTGGCGATCTCCATCTTCTCGCGGTCGGTGTACCCGGGCAGCCTGATGACCTCCATGCGGTCGAACAGCGTCTCGGGGATGTCCTCTTCGTAGTTCGCCGTGGCGATGAAGAACACGTGCGACAGGTCGTACTCGAGTTCCAGGTAGTTGTCCCGGAAGGTGCGGTTCTGCACGGGATCGAGGACTTCCATGAGAGCCGCGGCCGGGTCGCCCCGCCAGTCGGACTCCATCTTGTCGATCTCATCCAGGACGATCACCGGGTCATCCACCGCGGCCCGTTTGAGCGCGTCGATGATGCGGCCCGGCATGGCGCCCACGTAGGTCTTGCGGTGCCCCCGGACCTCGCCCTCGTCGCGCACGCCGCCGAGACTGATGCGCTGCATCGGCCGGTCCAGCCCTTTGGCCGTGGCCAGTGGCGACAGAGGTCTTGCCCACGCCGGGAGGGCCGACCAGGCAGAGGATGGCGTTGGGGGGCGTGCCGCCCCGCAGCGACGCCACCGCCAGATACTCGATGATGCGGTCCTTGACGCTCTTCAGGCCGTAGTGGGTCTCGTCCAGCACGCGCGCCACCGCGGCCACGTCCGGGATGGACGACGCCGAGCGCGCGCCCCAGGGCAGGCTCAGCGCGATGTCCAGGTATGTCTTGGCCACCGCGACCTCGGCGGACAGCGGCGGCAGGTCGCTGAGCCGCTTGATCTCCTTGGTGAGCGCCGTCGCCGCGGCCTCCGGCAGCTTCTTGCCCTCGAGCTGCTTCATGTACATGCCGCGGTCGGTGTCGTCCTCGCCCTCTTCGCCCAGTTCGTCCTGGAGCACCCTGAGGCGCTCGTGCAGGAACACCCGGCGCTGCTGCCGCTCGAAGCTGTCGTGCACGCGCTCGGAGATCTCGTTCTCCAGGGCGATGAACTCGTTCTCCTGGATGAGAGTCTCGAGCAGCATGCAGCAGGCGGGCCTCGGAATCGTCGCCCTCCAGCAATTCCTGCTTGCGGTCGGGGCCGATCATGAGGTTGGAGGCGACGACGTTGACCATGCTCTCCGGGTCGGTGACCGCCTCCAGCGCGGTCTCGGCTTCCTCGGGGAGCTGGGGAGTCTGCCCCACGTAGGCGGCGAACTCGCGGGCCACCGAATCCATGAGAGCGCGCATGCGCGGCCACTTGAGCGGCACCTTGCTCTCGATGGGCGTGTACTGCACCATGAACAGCGGGTTCGTGCTCTCGTAGGAGTCGATAGTCACCCGCTCCCGGCCCTCGATGAGGGCCTTCAGGGTGCCGTCGGACAACCGGGAGAACTGCACCACCTTGGCGAGGGTGCCCACGGAGAAGATGTCGTCCGGCTCCGGCTCGTCGATAGCGGCCGACTTCTGCGCGGCCATGACCAGCATGCCGCCGGTCTGCGCCGTCTGTTCCAGGGCGCGGACGCCCTTGTCCCTCTCCACGAAGATCGGAGCCAGCATCCCCGGGAAGAGGACGAGGTCGCGCGTCGCCAGTAGCGGGACCGCCCGTTGTGCTTCAACCATGTTGCTGCGTCCTTGCCTCGCGCTCGTTCATCGCGGCCCGCCCGCGGAGCTTCATTTCGGACCGAGTTCTTATGCGGATTCTTGCCCCAGTTCCAGGTCCTCGCGCGCGGTGCTCGTCACAAGCGTGGGGTCGATCCTCTTCTCGATGACTTCCCGCGTGACGACGCACTTAGTCACGTCGCGCCGGCTGGGAAGCTCGAACATGACGTTGAGGAGCGATCCCTCGATGATGGAGCGCAGGCCCCGGGCTCCGGTCTCGAGTTTCAGAGCCGCCGCGGCTATCGCGTCGAGCGCTTCCTTCTGGAAGATCAGGTCCACCCCGTCGTACGCGAAGAACTTGTGGTACTGCTTCGTGAGCGCGTTCTTCGGCTCGGTGAGGATGGAGACCAGGTCCTCCTGGCGGAGCTGGTGCACGTTGCAGATGACCGGCAGACGCCCGATGAACTCGGGGATGAGCCCGAACTCGAGCAGGTCTTCCGGCAGCACCTGGGCGAACAACTCGCCCACGTCGCGCTGGTTCTTGCTCTCGATCTCGGCGCCGAAGCCCACGCCCTTCTTGCCGATACGCCGTTCGATGAGCTTCTCCAGGCTGGCGAACGCGCCCCCGCAGATGAACAGGATGTTCGTCGTGTCGATGCTGAGGAACTCCTGATGCGGGTGCTTGCGCCCGCCCTGCGGCGGGACGCTGGCCGTGGTGCCCTCGAGGATCTTGAGCAGGGCCTGCTGCACCCCTTCGCCCGACACGTCGCGGGTGATGGACGGGTTGTCGGCCTTGCGGGCGATCTTGTCGACCTCGTCGATGTAGATGATGCCGGTCTCGGCCTTCTTGATGTCGAAGTCGGCCGCCTGGATGAGCTTGAGAAGGATGTTCTCCACGTCCTCGCCCACGTAGCCGGCCTCGGTGAGAGCCGTGGCGTCGGCGATGGCGAACGGCACGTTGAGGATGCGGGCCAGGGTCTGCGCGAGCAGCGTCTTGCCGCAGCCGGTGGGGCCGAGCAGAAGGATGTTGGACTTCTGCAGCTCGACGTCGTCTTCGGACTGCAGGCCCATCCGCACGCGCTTGTAGTGGTTGTACACCGCTACCGAGAGAGCGCGCTTGGCCTCTTCCTGCCCGATGACGTAGTCGGAGAGGGTCCCGTAGATCTCCTTCGGCTTGGGCAGGTTCTCGAGGTCGAGGGTCGGCGGCGGCGAGAACTCCTCGTCGATGATCTCGTTGCAGAGATCGATGCATTCGTCGCAGATGTAGACGCCCGGGCCGGCTATGAGCTTCTTGACCTGGCGCTGGCTCTTGCCACAGAAGCTGCAGAGTAGTTGCTCGGATCCTCCCGGCGGTTTCGGCACGAGTGTGACCCCCTACCTGTGCTCGATGATCTTGTCGACGATCCCGTATGCCAGCGACTCTTCCGCTGTCATGAAGTAGTCCCGGTCCGTGTCTCGTTCGACCTTCTCCAGATCCTGCCCGGTGTGCTTGGCGAGGATCTCGTCGAGCCGCCTGCGCAGGCTGAGCGCTTCGCGGGCGTGGATCTCGATGTCCGTCGCCGGACCCTCGAACCCGCCCGACACCTGGTGGATCAGTATTTTCGAGTTCGGCAAGACGAAGCGTTTACCTTTAGCCCCGCCGGCGAGCAGCAACGCGCCCATCGACATGGCGATACCCACGCAGATGGTGGACACGTCCGGCTTGATGAACTGCATGGTGTCGTAGATGGCCAGGCCGGCGTACACGCTCCCGCCCGGGCTGTTGACGTACAGCGAGATGTCCTTGTCCGGATCCTCGGATTCAAGGTGCAAGCAGCTGGGCCACCACCAGGTTGGCCACCTGGTCGTTGATGGGGGATGCCCAGGAAGATGATGCGTTCGCTGAGCAGGCGCGAGTAGATGTCGAACGCGCGCTCGCCTCGGCTGGTCTGCTCGACCACCATGGGGATGAGTGGGCTCACGGCAACCGTCCTTTCTGCTGGTGCTGTTCTCGCAGCGGGAGCCTAGGCCTCCGGGGCTTCGGTCTCCGCGGCGGCCTCAGACGCTGTCTCGGCGGCCGGCTCGGCCTCGACCTCGGCCGGAGCGGCTTTCGAGGCCTTGGCGCGGGTCGTCTTGGGTTTGGCCGGCGCGTCGGCGGTCTTGGCAGCCCCCGCCTTTGACAGAGCTTTCTTGGCCTCCGCTACGGCAGCGGCGCCCTCGGTGAGCGGCACGGCGTTGGCGGCGATGAAATCGCCGGCCTTGTCACGCAGGACCTGCCACACGACGGTCTGCAGCCTGCCGCTCTTGCGCAGACGCTTTTCGAGTTCGGCCGGGTCGATGCGGCTGGCCATGGCCATCTGCATGATGGCCGCCCCGACTTCCTCGTCGGTGGCTTCCAGGCCCTCGGCCTTGGCCACCGCGTCGAGGACCAGTCCGGTCTTGACGTTGCTGGCCGCGGTCGGCTTCATGTCCTCGAGCATCTGCTCGGCGGTGACGCCGGTGGCGGCCATGTAGGCGTTGAGGTCGGCGCCCTGCGCCTCGAGCGACCGGGTGAAGTCGGCGAGGAGCTCCTCGGCCTGTTCCTTGATCACGACGTCAGGCATGTCGAGCTTGGAGTTGTCGGTGGCGGCCTTCACGGCCAGGGAGCGGAACTTCTGGTCCGCGGAGTAGGTCTTGCCGGCCTGCATCTTGCCCTGGATCTCGTCGCGCAGTTCCGCCATGGTCTTGAACTCGCTGATCTCGGAGGCCCAGTCGTCGGTGAGTTCCGGGAGGACCTTCTCCTTGATCTCTTTGACCGTGATGGTGAAATCGGCGGTCTTGTCGGCCAGATCGTCGGGGAAGCCTTCCGGCAGCGGGAGCTGCACGGTCTTGCTGTCGCCCGCGTTCATGTCCAGCGCGGCCTTCTCGACCTCGTCGAAGATGCGGCCCGCGCCGACCTCGAACACGAAGTCGGAAGCCTCGAGGCCATCCACGCCCTTGCCTTCGACCTCAGCGCGGAAGTCGGCGGTCACGAAGTCGCCGTTCTGCACCGCCCGGCCCTCGACCGGCTTGAGCTCGGAGAACTCGTTGCGCAGCCGGTCCATCTGAGCGTCCACCTCGTCGGTGGTCACCGCGTCGGCTTCTTTGATCACTTCCACGCCCTTGTACTGCCCAAGTTCCACCTCGGGCATGACGGTACCGGTGGCCGTGAAGCTGAATTCCTTGCCCAGTTCGGGCAGTTCTTCACCGATATCGATCTGCGGCGTGTCGACGACGTCCAGGTTCAACTCCATAGCCGCCTGCACGAACCAGCCGCCGATCGCTTCGTCGATCGCGTCGACCAAGATGGCCTGCTCGCCCACGCGCTGGCGCAGCATGGCGAGGGGCGCTTTGCCCGGCCGGAAACCCGGGATACGGGCTTCCTTCTGCAGTTTCTGCAAACGCGAATCGAAAGCTTCCTGCAGCTCTTCGCCGGAAACCTCGACCGCAAGCTTGACCGTGTTTCCTTCGCGCTCGCTGAGGGTCGTCTTCACGTTCTTCCTTTCGTTTCTCTTCCTGGGTCTTCTTGAGGGGTGTACCCGGATGCGGGTGAGAGGACTCGAACCTCCACGTCAAAGACACATGCTCCTAAGGCATGCGCGTCTGCCATTCCGCCACACCCGCCGACGTTTCACTGCTCGATCCCGACCCACGAGCCGGACCCGATCCGACTCTTCAGGGGTGAACGACGGGACTTGAACCCGCGACCTCTGGGGCCACAACCCAGTGCTCCGCCAACTGAGCTACGTTCACCATGCACTACAAACAACCACCGCATACCGGCGCCTTCGCGCCAGGCCCCGAGGCGCGCCTGGCAGGATTCGAACCTGCGGCCCACGGATTAGAAGTCCGTTGCTCTATCCAGCTGAGCTACAGGCGCTCGGCCAACACCGCCGCTGTGGCAAGCGGCCGGCGAAAGAGCGGGCGACGGGGTTCGAACCCGCGACATTCAGCTTGGAAGGCTGACGCTCTGCCAACTGAGCTACACCCGCCTGCTACACCCTGCCGCCTCGCGAAGCCATGGTCGGGACGAGAGGATTCGAACCTCCGACCCCCTGCTCCCAAAGCAGGTGCGCTACCAGGCTGCGCCACGTCCCGACAGCCGCACTTCCCTGGCTCCGGCCGCGAGAGTATAGCGTATCGGCCGCGACGCTTGTCCGTTCTTGCCGGTCTGCCCAAAAGCAAAGGAGCACCGGCGAACGGTTTCTGCACTACACTTGGAACGTGGCCCGGGAGGAAGCCGACCGGCCGCGCCCGTGTCATGTCTTAGGAGGATGCGTGAAGATCTTGGTCACCGGAGGGGCGGGCTTCATAGCCTCGCATGTCAGCGATGCCTTTCTGGCCCTCGGCCATGACGTCGCTATAGTCGATAACCTCGCAAGCGGCAAACGCGAGAACCTCCCCAGCGCAGCGGCTTTCTACGAGGTCGACATCCGGGACGACAAGCTCGCCGACGTGTTCAGAGCCGCGAAGCCCGACGTTGTAGTGCATCACGCCGCTCACATCGAGGTGGCCCGTTCGGTCCGCGAGCCGGCGTACGACGCGAGCATCAACATCCTCGGCTCCCTCAACCTCCTTGAGCGCTGCCGCGAGCACGGTGTCAGGAAGATCATCTATGCGGGCACCGGCGGTGCGCTCGTCGGTGAGCCCATCTATATCCCGGTGGACGAGGCCCACCCCATCGATCCTCTGGCTCCCTACGGTGTCAGCAAGCACACGGTCGAGCATTACCTGTTCACCTACAAGGCCAACCACGGTATCGAGTACACCGTGCTCCGCTATCCCAACGTATACGGTCCCCGGCAGGACCCGCACGGCGAGGCGGGCGTGGTGGCGATCTTCTCCCTGCTGATGCTTGCAGGTAAGGCAGGCAACCATCTTCGGGGACGGCACCAAGACCCGGGACTATGTCTACGTGGGGGATATCGCCGCGGCCAACGTGCTTGCTCTTAACAGCCCGGTCAGCGGCGTCTACAATCTGGGAAGGGGCATCGAGGTGACCGACCTCGAAGTGTTCGAGGCCGTTCGGGCCGCCGTAGGGTCCGACACGCAGCCCCAATTCCAGCCGGTCCGCCCGGGAGAGGTCGAGCACATCGCCCTGGATTCGTCCAAGGCGCAGCGGGAGCTGGGCTGGAACTGGAAGGTCGATTTCAAAGAAGGCGTGGCCAAGGCCGTGGACTTCTATCGCGAACAAGTGACAAGGGAGAACACATGAGCAAGAGAGACCGCCGGGACAATGACGGTCGGGACCGGGACCGGCGGGACGACCGCCGCGACCGCGACTGGGACGACGACGGCCAGCAGCGCCGCGCCGGTGAGGGCGATATTCAGGAGAGCGACTCCCTGAGCGCGCTCAAGGCCATCCTCTCCAAGGTGGCCGCCCTGCTGCGGCCGCTCAATCTGAGCGGTGACGAGTCCATCCGCTTGGTGGAGCAGCTCTACGGCAGCGTCCTGGACATGGATTCGGCCATGGCCGGCGAAGCCGACGACACGCGCAAGTCGTCCACCCTTGCGTACATCCACCACACCGCCATCACCCGTGAGGGCGACAAGCTGGTAGTGCGGTTCCCGACCGCCGAGGAACTGCGGGCGGCTCAGGCGCCCCCGGCGCCGCAAGCTCCGCCGGCCCAGGCACCCGCCCAAGGCGCGCAGGCGCAGCCCGCGCGGGCCCAGGCCCAGGCGCCAGGCCCCCGTAGCCGAGCCGGCGCCGGTTCCCGCTGCCGATCCAGCCGCTGTCCCTGCTGCGGCGCACGCCGAAGCTCCCCACCCAAGCCGGCCCCCTCGCGCTCCCCGTCCGCGCCCGGCCGCGCGGGTGGAACAGAGTGAGGCGCCAAGCGCGGCACCCGCCCCGGAGCCGTCCCAGCAATCCGGCCCGGGGTCCGAGGCCTAACGCCGCGGGCCTTCCGCATCAGAGTGAAATGGACCGGCCGCCCTTGGGCGGCCGGTCTTGTCTCTGGGATCCGAGGCTCGGCGCGCCCCTCCGGGGCGGCCCGCCTAGACCTCGTCGAAGTGCGTCAGCCGTTTGAACTGACGGAAGCGGGCGGCGATCTCGTCCTGGCTCAGGCGCAGCAGGCGGTCGATACTGAAGTCTTCCACCGCGAACGACGCCAGCGTGCTCCCGTAGATGATCGCCCGCGCCAGCGACGCGTCGCAGGTGTCGCCGCACGCGGCCAGGTAGCCCACGAACCCACCGGCGAAGGTGTCCCCCGCGCCTGTCGGGTCGAACACCTCCTCCAGCGGCAACGCCGGGGCCGCGAAGAACTCGCCATCGGTGGACGTGGTCGTGAGCACCCCGTGCTCGCCGCGCTTGATGACCACCGTCGACGGGCCCATGGCCCGCAGCACCCTGGCGGCCTTCACCAGATTGGCCTCATGGGACAGCTCCCGAGCCTCGGAGTCGTTGATGATCAAGATATCGACCCGCTCGAGCACCTTGCGCAGGTCGTCGGGCGTGGACTCGATCCACAGGTTCATGGTGTCGGCCGCCACCAACCGGGGCGAAACCACCTGATCCAGCACGTCCAGCTGCAGCCGGGGATGGATATTGCCCAGGAACACGATGGGCGACGAGCGCCACTCCTCTGATATCACCGGCTGGAAGTCCTCGAACACGTTGAGCTTGGTGTAGATGGTCTCGCGCTGGTTGAGGTCGAAGCCATACACGCCCTTCCACCGGAAGGTCTCGCCCGGCATCACCTGCAGCCCGGACGTGTCGATGGCGCGGCCGCCGAACACCTCCGACCCCCGCTCCTCGAAGTCCTCCCCCACCACGGCCACAAGCCGGACGTCGGTGAAGAACGAGGCCGCCAGCGCGAAGTAGGTGGCCGACCCTCCCACCACCCGGTTCGCCTCGCCGAAGGGGTTCTTGATCGAATCGAACGCGACCGAGCCGACCGCCAGGATCGGGGCGCCGCCAGATGCGTCAGCCATGTCTCCTACCTCACGTACTTGCCGATGATGGGCGCCAGGTCCTGCTTGGTCTTCTCGGAGATGGCGTCCGCGTGGGTGATGATCGCCGTCGCCAGAGCGCTGCCACACGAGCATCCCCGCTCCGCCGGGACGCGCTGCACCGCCTCTGCGATGAGCCGCTGAGCCATCTCGGCGTTGCGCGTGAGGTTGGCGATGATCATGTCCACGGTCACGCTGTCGTGATCCGGATGCCAGCAGTCGTAGTCGGTGACCAGGGCGATGGTCGTGTAGCAGATCTCCGCCTCACGGGCGAGCTTGGCTTCCTGAAGGTTGGTCATCCCGATGACGTCCATCCCCCAACTGCGGTACAACTCGGATTCTGCCACCGTGGAGAACTGCGGGCCTTCCATGCACACATACGTGCCGCCCTTGTGCGCGGTCGCCCCTGCCTCCCACGCCGAATCCATGACCACGGCGCTGAGTTCCGGGCAGATCGGGTGCGCGAACGAGACGTGCGCCACCATCCCCTGTCCGGTGAAGAAGCTGCTGACGCGGCCTTTTGTACGGTCGAAGAACTGGTCGGGGATCACCACGTCCAACGGCTGGTATTCCTCCTTCAGACTGCCGACCGCGCTCGCTGAGAATATCCGCTCGACGCCCAAGCAGCTTGAATCCGAAGATGTTGGCCCGGAAGTTGAGTTCCGAGGGCGAGATCTTGTGGCCGGCGCCGTGCCGGGACAGGAACGCCACCCGATGTCCACGCAGCGTGGCGAGCACGTAGGGGCCGCTGGGATCGCCGAACGGGGTCGACAACCGGACTTCCTCCCGGTCGGTCAACTCCGCCATGTCGTACAGCCCACTCCCGCCGATGATGCCGATCTGAACGGCCATTCCTCTCCTTTACAGACGTTCCGCTCCCGCGGGCCCAGAGGCCCGGGCGACCCTGAAGCCGCCAGTGGCACAGCGTATCACGGTGTCTCGCTCGCGCCGCCTTCAACCTCCTGGGTCGCGCCCGTGGGGGCTTCACCGCTCTGGCCGCCGCCCAGCGAGGCCACGTAGGCCATCTGCAACTGCGACAGCACGGCACGGTTGCCGGTGATCTCCTCGGCCGGCCGCCGGCCCTCGAGGACTCCGAGGAGAGCCCTGAACGCGTCTATGGCCAGGCGCGCCTGCTCCGGGTCCTTGCGGTCCACGGCCTCTGGGTTGACCCCCATCCGCTCCACCGCCAACGACGACAACGACTGCATCATCAGCAACACGTGGTCGGCCACGGTGAGCCGGCCGATCTCCTCTTCGAACCGCCGCATGGCCTCGCGCTCCTCGCGCGTGGGCTCCTCATCGGGCATGACCGACCTCCCTGATCGCCTGGGGCACGATGTGTACTTTCGGGTCACCGTTACCGGCCGAAACCGGCATCAGCATACATCCTCCCCGCATTGAGCCACAATCCGCAGGCTCGCCGGCGGCCCCATCCACCCTGTTAAAATGTGAAGGTCCTGGGAGGATGTGAATCCGAAGGAGTAGACAAGCTCTTGACCCTGAGCCCGCAGGTTCGCGATGCGGACACCCATCTCATCGAGAGAGCCCGGAGCGGCGACACCGAAGCCGTCACCGAGTTGTACCGAAGGCACGAACGGCGGGTCTACAACCTCGCGCTTCGTACCCTGGGCAACCCGTGGGACGCGGCCGACGTCGCTCAGGAGGCCTTCATCAAGGCCTTCCGTAACCTGCACTCCTTCAAGGGCGACGCCCGCTTTTCCACCTGGCTCCACCGCATCACGGTCAACGCCGCCTACGACCATCTGCGCAGGCAACGTCCCGAGCCGATGGATGGCGAGATCATCGAGGAGATCTCCGGCCCCGGCGGTGCGGGCGCGGTGGTGGGGTCGGGCCGCGAAGGCATCGACCCGGCCATCGACGGTCTCTCAGACCCGCTGCGTGACGCCCTCATGAGCCTGCCCGAGGGATTCCGGTTCGCCGTGGTGCTCTGCGACCTCCTCGGCTTCCCGTACGACGAAGCCGCCGAGATACTCGAAGTACAAGAGGGGACCATCAAGTCGCGCATCTTCCGCGCCCGGGAGGCGCTGGCGACGGCTTTGACCAAGGCGGGCTACGACGTCCCGGGCGGGCGGAACCCGGTTTCCGGCGACGGCGTCCCATCGCAGGGTACACCAGGGGAACGTTGAGGATGATGATCAGGGCCGACCAACACGTAGATGATTGGACCGAGATAGCCGTCGACTATCTCGATGGGCGACTCGACCAGGAGACAAGGCAGACGGTCGAGGCCCATCTCTCCGGCTGTCCGGACTGCGCCGCCCGGCTGGGCAGGCAGCAGTACGTGGTCACGGTCCTTCAGGAAGCCTTCCTGGCCGACCCTCCCGAGGATCTCGAATACCGCTCCATCGGCGAACTGATCTTCCCCTCGCCCGGCACCGAGCCGCTCGGCCAGCCTGTCGAGGAGAAAAGGGTCTATCGCAGTTCGCGCCGGTACCGCGCGTTCCGCGCTTGGATACCGGCCACCGTCGCCGTGTGCGCCCTTCTCGCCGCCGTGGTCGGCTATGGGATAGCCCGCTCCAACTCAGGGGTCGACGTCGCCTCAGATTCCCTTCGTGTCGCCACCTCCGTTGCTGCCGGCGCCAGCACCACCGCGGGCGCAACTGCTCTTGCAGAAGCCAGCCCCACCGCCGGCCAGGAGATGACCACCACGGCCGCGGTGGTCACCACCACGACCGCTCTGGCCGGGTCAGGGGACACCGCCACCAAGGTGCTCAATACCTTCGCCGCGACAGAGGACCCCAGAGCCATGGTCAGCGCCCTGGAGAGCGCCCAGGCCCCCACGTACGTGGCCTTCCGCACGTCGGCCGAAGCGGTCGACAACGGAGCATCCGGCACTGAGACCACCGTTGCCGCCACAGAAACCACCGCGGCGCCGGCCACCACCGACACCACGACCACCGGCAACGGCGGCGGCGAAGTCATCCCGGGGACGCTTGACCGCGGAACAGGCGACCGCTCTGATAAACGAGATCAAGCAGTTCACCGGACTCGACCCCGTCGAGCGGACCCTGTGGATCGCCGGGCCGACCTTCGCCGTGTATCTGCCTCGCCAGGACGCGGCCGAACTCGTGGACCTCATCCGCTCCATCAGCGCGGGCTTCGGACTCACGGTGAGCCTGGAGGGCGCGCCGCCGAGCGCGGCCGAGACGGTCTGCGCCGAACTGCTCCTGCACAAGGGGTCCTTCCCCGTGCTGGAGGCCAGCCGCTCGCTGCAGCCGTCCACCTGGAACTACGACTTCACCACCTCGACCTTGATCGCCCGGTCGGGAGACGGCACGCCGCCGAACGCGGAGTCACTCCCCGACGCTGACGGGTCGCACGTGGTGGTCATCATCTGGATCGCTGAGTAGTCGCGCGCCGGGCGAGCGCCCGGAGGCTCCGGCTCTGAGACGCAAAGCAAAAAGGGACGCCAGGGGCGTCCCTTTTCTTTGATGGTCGGGGTGCCGGGATTTGAACCCGGGACCTCATCGTCCCGAACGATGCGCGCTACCAGGCTGCGCTACACCCCGCCGCGTGGGGCTACCCCCTCGCCGGTCGAGTATTCTACCACCAGTCAGCGCCGGTTCATGGCCTCGCAGACATTTTTCGTGCCACATTCTGCACAGGCCGGCCCCGTCCGAGCAGAGAAGTCCTCGGCTCTGATGCCCGCGAGGGCGTCTTCAAGCCGGGATTCCAGCGCTGCCAGGTCATCCTGGCCGTACTCGAACACCACCGGCTCGTCGGCCCGCTCTAGGAAGACGAACTCCATCCGGACCGCCTGGGCACCCGCCTTGAGAGCCGCCAGGCAGTAGATGGCGGCCTGCAGGGAATAGGCCTCCGCAGCCTCCGCAGGCGAGCGCCGCCCGAGCGCGTTGGACTTGTAGTCGGCGACCAGCCAGCTGATCTCCATCCTGAACCAGGAGGTCCATGACACCGCTCACGGCCACCCCATCCTGAACGAAGAAGAACGGGGCTTCGTGCTTGGCGCGGGCGGCCTGTGGAGTCCCCGCGAGAGGGTGTTCCCAGAAGGCCCGCGCGAGGGCCACAGCCCGCTCGAGAGCCTCCGCCGTGGCACTCAGGCCCTTCTCGACCGCCACGGTCTTCGCCAGGGCCCGCAACCCATCCGTGGCCGGGCCTCGCGCCGCCGAGATCCTGCCGCTCGAGCAGGGCGTGCACCACGATGCCCACCTCGATACCGGTGGACGCTTCCGCGTCGTCGAGGCGCCCCTCCTCCGCTGAGGCGTTCTCCGGGTCGGCGTGTTCGCCATCAGTGTGATGGGCCGAGACCCCCGGTGGTGAAGACAGTCCCAAGCCCAGCACCCTGTCCAAGTAGAACCGGCGAGGGCAACGGTCGTAGGCCGCGAGGGCGGAGAAGCTCACGTGCCGGACACCGAAGGAACGCCCGGGCAGGTCGAGCAAACACGGCGGTCCGGCGACCTCCGCCTCTCTCCGGGCGGATCCCGCGGCAGCGCTCCCGCCGGCGGTGGCAGGAACCGGTGCCACCCCAGTGACGACGGCGTGGATGTCATCCAACGGCACGCTCACACCGGGAGCTGGAGGCGTGGTCAAGCCGAGAGCCGTGATGATCTTCCCGATGCGGAAGCTCTCCGGCTTGTCGTCGAAGGAGCGCGAACCGACCAGGATGAGTTGGTCGCGCGCCCGGGTCATGGCGACGTACAGCACGCGGATGTCTTCCTCGGCCTTGCGCCGCTTCTGCTCGTCGATGATGGCGTCCACAGGCCCCCAACCGGGTCGGTCGGGACTGTTCGATGGCACCATGATCCGCGCGGCCATGCGCCCGTCGCTCCCCACCAGGATCTCGCCCGCCTTGTACCCCGGCGGGTCGGAGCACAGCCCGGCAAGCACCACCACGGGGAACTCGAGGCCCTTCGCCTGGTGCACGGTCATCACCCGCACGACGTCCTCCCCCTCGGCCAGACTGGGGGCGTTGCCCTCGTCATCCCCCATGTCTCCAAGCGACCCGATGAGCGTGACGAAACCCCGAAGATCCGGCCCCTCGAGGTCCTCGTAATCCGCGGCCATCCGCATGAGCTTGCGGGCGTTGGCGAACCGGCGCTTACCGTGGGGAGAGGCCAGCAGGCAGAGATCGTAGTCGCAGGCCGAGAGAGCGTCGTCGATGAGCCGGGAGAGCCCGGGCCGCCCGATGCGCTCGCGCAGGCCGTCCAGCGTGCCGAGAAGGGTCCGCAGGCGCTCGCGGTCGTCATCGTCCAGCACGTCGGCCGCGGATCCGTCGCGCACGGCCTCCCACAACGACCGAGAGCGGCGCGCGCGAGAAGCCCGGCCCAGCAGATACAGGCAATCATCCGACACCCCCACCAGGGGCGACCGCAGCACGGTGAGTAGCGCCAGATCGTCATGGGGATTGAGCAGCAGACGAAGCAGCGCCGAGATATCCGCCACCTCGTCCTGCGAGTAGTATCCCTTGCCGCGGACCACGTACACGCGCAGGCCGCGCTCCACCAAAGCATCCTGGTAGAGGTTGACCTCGGTGAGTTGCGGTAGCAGCACGACGACATCGCCCTGGCGCCAGTCCTGCTCGAAGACCAGCCGCCCGACCCGTTCGGCGACCGCGTACGCCTCAGCCTGACGTTTGGCGAGTTCCTCCTCTTCCCCCTCGGCGGCAGTGCGCTCCACCACGAGGACCTCGGTGGGCCCACTCTCGCCGCGGTGCTCCCCGGGCTCAAGGCCCGTTCCTGGCTCGCGACCGGCCAGAAGGGGCTTGAACCTGTCCTCGAAGAACGACGGCCGGGAGAACAGGTGGTTGACGAACGCCAGCACCTCAGGCCGGCTGCGGTAGTTGGTGTCGAGGCGGAATTGGGTGATGTCCGCGTCCTTCTCCCGGGCGAGAAACACCTCCACGTCCGCGCCCCGGAAGCTGTAGATGCTCTGCCGCGCATCGCCCACCATGAGTACGCGGTCAGGCCGAAGGCCGTCGATGATGGCGCACTGCGCCTCGTTTGTGTCCTGGAACTCATCGACCAGAAGATGCGTGGCGAGAACGGGTCCCGCCGCCTCGGAGCCCTCAGCCCCGCCGCTCAGCATGGCGCCGGCGCGGACCTCGAGATCGGAGAAGTCCAGCATGCCCCGAGACTCCTTGAAAGCCTCGTACTCCTCGTGGAAGGCGGCCAGCAACGTGTTGACGGCGCCGACAAGCCTCTTCAGCTCTTGCTCGGCGAGAGTCTGCCGATACCGGATGAGAGCGTCCCGCACCGGCTCCAGATAGGGCTTCGCCGAACCTGTGCGCATGGAGGGGAAGAACTCAGACGTTTCAGCGACCGTGACCTCCCCCTCTGCCGCCGCGGCGGCGGCTTCCAGCCACTGCCGGCACGCGGCCACCTTGTTCAGGCTCTTCTGGAGGTCGGGACCCATCTTGGGAGTCTGATATCCCTGCCGGAGCGCCTCATCGCAGAGCCGATCAAGTTCCTCTCGGGCGCCGGGACCGGAGAAGCTGCCGGTGATCGAGACGCGCGGAGCGGCCAGACCTGTGTTGCGCAGCCGGTCGTAGAGGGAGAGCACCAGGGTGCGCAGGGAGTCTCCCCGGCTGGCCAGGATACGCAACTCGCCCTCGGAGGCCCCTTCGACCACTCGCCCCCAAGCCTTCGAGAACAACTCCTGGCGGATCAGATTCTGGGCGTCGGGCTCCAAGACGCCGAACGAAGGGTCTACCCCCGCTCTGAGGGCCTCTGCGGCCAGCAGCCGCCGACAGAGGCCGTGGATGGTGCCGATGGCGGCGCTATCGATAGAACGCGCGAGATCCGGACGGCCGCAGTCGATGAGTTCCTTCCTGATGCGCTCGGCGAGCTCGGAACCGGCCTTGCGAGTGAAGGTGACCGCGGCAAGGTCCTTCATCTCCACGCCCAGATCGAGAAGGGCGTGCACGAAGTACGCGACCAGCATGCGCGTCTTGCCACTACCGGCCCCCGCGGCGACCAGCGTGCGGGAGGTCTGGTCGAACAAGACCTCCCGCTGAGCCGCCGAGAGAGACACCCTGTCGCGGTAGTCCATCACCATCTGCCCGACCCCTTGCGCGCGCGGCACACCGGTCCGAGGCCGCACCATGACGGGCACTTGCGGCCCGGAAGGGGCGCGATCTCCCCGTTCCGTATGCCCTGCGCCGCCTTCTTGGCAAGGTCCAGGCTGCGCTCCAGCAACTCCCGGAAGTCCTCCTCAGCCACGACGGCACAGGCGCCTGCGGCTGCGCCCAGTAGGTCTTCGCTACCCGCGGCCACGACCCCGGAACGCTTGCGCTCTTTGGGGGACAGATAGGCGCCTCCTAGGACTTCCGCCTCCGGCCGTTCGGCAGCGAGAGCCAACATATAGAGCGGCAGTTGCAGCCCCTCTTCCGTACCGATCTTGTTCTTGGACACCACGGAGCCGCTCTTGTAGTCGATGATGAAGAACCCCCCGGTGGAAGAGTGGTCGATCCGATCGATACGCCCTTTCAGGACCAACCCATCGACATCGATGCCCGTAGGGCCGCCTACGACCACCTCCGTCTCCGCGGCCAGAAGTGGGCTTCCCGCGGCTGCCTCCATCCTGAAGGCCTCGGACGCCCACTGCCTGACGCGCCACTCCAAGACTCGGCGCTCCGCGACCGTCCCCGGACACTCCTCGCTGGCGACCGCCTGCTGGATGAGGCCGGCCGCGATCTCATCGGCCATCTCCAGATGCTCCTCCCGTAGCGGCAGGGCCTCCCTCACCTTGAGTTCGCGGAAGGCGTCGCGCAGGACCCGATGAAGCAGGTCGCCCGCTAGTCGGTTGTCGACCTCGGTCTCCATGTCCTCGGCGCCGACGACTCTCTCCACGAACCAAGCGAAGGGGCAGCTCAAGTAGCTCTCCAAGGCCGAAGGTGAGAAGTGAGCGGTAGCAGTCAGCTCTTCGAGGATGTTCGACGACGCGAGCGACGCGAGGCCGTTCTGGCGCCCCCAGGCGGGCGGACGGATGGGGTCCGGCCCGCAGCTTTCATGCGGCAGAAGGGAGCCGGCGGCACAACTCCGTAGATACTGCCGCAGCGAGGGAGCCCGCTCTGCCTGGTAGACCTGCGTGGCCAGGGTGCGCCGCACGACATCGCCATCTTCCACACGCAGCACGCTCTTGCAGTGTGACCAATAGTGGGATGGGCCGGCGTACCCGCCCCCGTCGTCGGCATCCCGCGCGCTGAGCAGAAGGAAATCATCGGCCCGGGATATGGCCCGCGCGAACAGCGGCTCCTCCTCGTCCATCTCGCGCGGGAACAGGACCCCGCCGATGGCCTCGAGGTGGGCCCGCTGCTTGACCGTCAGCAACGCTGGACGTTCACCCCGGCGCGGGAACTCGCCGTCCACGAGGCCGAGAACGAACACGGCGCGGAAGCGGCGCGCCCGAGCGCGGTGGGCCGTAAGAACCTGCACTGCGCCCCCGGAACCGGACTGCGCCCCAAGTACGATGAGCCGGGCAAGCGCGGGAAGGAGCACATCGGCGCCGAGCACTCCCTCGGGCAGCACGCCTTCATCTCTGAACGCGGCCAACTCCATGAGCACGCCGGTAAGAGCCGCCGCAGCGTGCCCGTCGGAGATTGCGTCCTCGGTCGCGGTGCCGGCGCGTGCGGGATCCTCGCCAGACGCGGCGAACCGCATCAAGCAATTCTCGAGCATGTGCGCGATCAGACTCCGCGCGCCGTCGAGGTCGATGAAGGCTCGACCCTCGCGCCTGGCCACGGCACCGGCCAGATGATCGATCACACCCCGGGCCGCTCCGCCCGCGCACTGCGCCAGGGCCTGCACTCCCCGAGCGGTATCCCGCAGGTACTGGAACTCCACATCTGCGGCCTGCTCGAGCGTGAAGGCGCTGAAGGGGCTGCGCAAGTAGTCGAGGACTGCATCCGTGTCGTCCGAAGCCATGCCGCGCACTCCCGCCAGGAAGGCGTGGCCCAATCCGGTCTCACCCAGCAGCGATCTTCTGATCGACCTCACAAGGGATGCCGCACGAGAGGAACACATCTTCCAGCAGCCTGGCCCACGTCCTCGTACTGCGCACGACGATACCGATATCGCCGGGACTGAGACCCTCCGCCAAGAGGCCGGCCACCTCCTGCGCCGCGAGTTCCGCCTCGTTGCGCTGGCCGGAAGCAAGCAAGAAACGCACGCCCCCCTTCTCCCCGCCCTCCCAGGCAAGCGGCGGAGGCTCCTCCGGCAGGCCGTCGTCCAAGAAGTGCCGCTCGAGATACGCGACGGGCTCCGACATGTAGTCGGACTTCGCCGGGAACTCCTGCACCCGAGGCCCCGCAAGGCCGCGCCAGTACTCGAACTCTTCCTGCGTGGTGAGTTCCCGGCCGCGAGAATCCCCCCAGTCGAGGATCAGGAGCACCTCGGTGACGCGCGCGAGGGCCTCGACAAGACGCTGCTGGGCGAAGGTGAACGATGTGAAGCCGTACAGCGCCAGGGGGCGCGCCCACCCTTCAGCGGCCAGCAGCGCTTCGCGGACGGCGTCGGACCGGTCGGACAGTCCAAGCCGGTCCCGCAGAGCAGCATAGGCGGTGAGCAACCGCTCGAGGTCGGATGCCAGACCGGCCGACCCGGCGTCCGCCGAGGCCCACCGCGTCAGCAGACGGGATATCTCCTCAGGAGAGCGCCCGCTGTCACCCAGTTGCTGGAGCAGGGATGAAGCCACGCCCGGCCATTCCCGGGAAGCGCGCGGAGAAGCCGGGAGCCTGCGGGGGCTGCTCGCGCAGCAGGTGAGCCACGAGCAACGACCGCTCGAAATCCCCGGCATACCTTGGCGAGCGGCCCAGGAGCGACCGGATGAACCCGTCGAACGTCACAGCAGGCGACTGGCCGACCAGCGGCCCCCACTCCTGCGCCATCTCCACCGACAGCGACCGGGCGTCGGGCCCCGTCGGCACGACAACGAGGGGCTGCGAGCCCTGTCTGGCCCTCCACCACTCCCTGACATGACCGAGTTTGCCCGAGTTGGCGGGCCCCAGGACGAGCGTGAGACCGGTGATCATTCCATCGTTCATGCAGCCATTGTAAAGGCGCCACCGGACAGGAACAGGCCGCGTGCGCTAGTCTTACCGCATGAGCCGGGACGAAGACAAACTCATACGGCAACTCTCCCTCCTCTCATTCCTCCTCAGCGCGCCTCGCCCGTTCACGGCCCGCGAGATCCAGGAATCCGTGGAGGGCTACTGGGGTATGAGCGACGACACCTTCACCCGCCGCTTCAACGGGGACCGTCACGATCTGGAGAAGGTGGGCATCGAGATCAAGGTCCTCACCGGCTCCGACGCGGCCGACGCCGGGGAGGCCCAGCTCTACCTGCTGCGCCAGGAGGATTTCCGCCTTCCCGAGGCCGGCTTCACGCCCGAGGAACTCACCGCCCTGTCCATGGCCCTGGCGGCGCTGGACGGACGCTTCGCCTACGCCCGGCCCCTGCGCCTGGCCCTCACCGCCATCTGCCACGGCCGCAAGGGCGAGCTCGAGGAGCAGTTCGGCCTTCTCCCGGTGGCGCTGGCGCCCGACGAGGACGCGCGCAAAGCCGGCAAGCAGTTGGCGCGCCTGGAGGACGCCGTCGCCCGAGGCCGGACAGTCTCCTTCTCCTACCCATCCGGCGGCCCCGACGCCTCAGCCCTGGAGCGGACCCTCGACCCGTACAGCCTGTTCCTGACCGAAGGGCACTGGTACGTGGTCGGCCGGGATCATCTGCGCGACGCCATCCGCACGTTCCGCGTCACTCGCATCGTCGGGCCCGTGCGCTTCGTCACCGAGAAGAACCGGGACTTCTACAGGCCCGCCGGACTACGATCCCGCCGCCTACAGGGCGCGGCCGCCCTGGCTCCTCGGCCCGGTGCGCGGCACAGCCACCATCAGCGTCGGCGACGACCTGGCCTGGTACGTGGAGAGGCTCGCGCCGCACATCCAGGCACTTCCCGCGGACGACGACGCCTGTACCCGCTTCCTGGCGCCCTACGCGGACGCCGATGTCCTGCTGTCGTGGGTCGCGGGACTCGGGGGCTGCGGAGAGCTGGCCGACCCGCCCGAGTTGCGCCAACGCCTGCTCGAAGGCCTGCGGAAGGCCGCTGAGGCGCACGCCGGCCCGGCCGAGACCCCGGCTTCCCCAGGGGCACCGCCCGCCGCTGGGCAGTCCGGCGCCGCGGCCCCGCCCACTCGCCGGCCCGAGGCCAAGAAGGCCGCCGCTCCGCAACCGATCGCCACGGAACACCTCGCCCGGGCGGTAGCCCTGCTCCACTACCTCGTGGAGCCCGGGCGGCCGGACCTCATCCCCTGGAGCGTCATCGAGCACGACCTGGGATTCAGCCGGGCGGAGATCGAGGAAGACGTCTCCCTGGTGAACATGGTCAACTTCGGGGGCGGCACATACGCCCTCCTGGCGGAGGCCGAACGCAAGGGCGTCAGAGTGACACGCGACGCCATGGCCGACACGTTCGCACGGCCGGCCCGCCTCTCCCCCCTCATGGCGCGCGCCCTCCTGCTGGCTCTCGACCTGCTTGGCGACGCGTTCACCGTCTCGGGACTCGAGTCGCTCTCCCCCGTCCGCCGGAAGATAGAGGCGCTCGTCGGCGAGTCGCCGGCGGACGCCACCGTGGTGCTCGACGATCTCCTCCATCCCGACCACGAAGTCATAGAGGCGGTCAGGCGCGGCATCCGCGACCGGCAGGTGCTCGAACTGGAGTACCTCACCAAGGGCCGGCTGGAGGTCACCACCCGCCAGGTGGAGCCCTACCTGCTCTTCCGCGGCCAGGAGGCCTGGTATCTGGAGGCCTTCTGTCTTCTCGCCCAGGCCCAGCGCACGTTCAAGCTCGAGCGGATACGTTCGGCCCGGGCCACCGGCGCCGCCTATGCGCCCCGGCCGGAGATGGACCTGGCTTCCGGACGCAGCGGGCAGGCGTTCGTCCCCGGCGAAGTGGCCACCTGGTCCACGGTCCGGTTCGAGCCTCGCTGGCTGCGGCATCTCGAGGACCGGGGCGTCGAGTTCGCCACGCTGGCGGACGGGCGCCTGGAGGCGCGGATCCCCTACGCCGACGAGGGCTGGATGGCATACGACGTGCTGCGCTTCCTGGGCGAGGCCGTGCTCGAGCGGCCCCAGACCGCGCGAGACCGCATCAGGGAGCTGGCGACCGCCTTGGCCGCCCGCTATGACAGCGGCGCCGCCAGGCGCCCTCGTGGAGGCGGCTCATGAGGTTCTGGCTCCGCTGGATAGCCAACGGCATCACCGTCTTTCTTGCGCTGTACCTGACGGACACCTTGCTCCACGAACGCTTCCACTTCTCGGCCACGTGGCCGGTGGTGGTGGCTGCCATCGTCCTGGGATTCCTCAACAGCTTCGTCAAGCCGCTCCACCGCGCCCGCAGCAAGCCTGGGCGCGCGGCCGTGATCGCCGTGGCCACCGTCATCGTGAACGCGTTCATCCTGCAGCTCTTCGTGTGGGTGGGCGCCGACCTCACCTCCAGCGGCTTTCTCTGGGTGCTGCTCGCAGCCGCGTTCGTCACCCTGGTCACGGGGCTGATCAACTCCCAGGTGGGATTCGGCCGCTCGGGGAAGCAGCGGCCCGGACGCAGCGAGAGGCCCGGACGGCCCGGCGGGACCGAAGGCCGCAGACCCGCAGCACGGATGTGCCGCGGCCGGTGCGGACCGAAAGAAAGCGCTTGAGCTAGACCGATCCGGGCATCTCGTGCCCGTGTGACTGCACGAGCAGCCGGAAGTCGTGCGGGCTGCTGGCCACCAGCTGGGCGTCGGCGAGCGAGACGAAGCCCTTTTCGAACAGATCCAGAAGGCTCTGGTCGAACGTCTGCATCCCGTAGAAATCGCCTTCCTGCATGGCGGTCTTGATGTTGTGGGTCTGGCCTGGGTCGAGGATCATGTCCCGGATGCGGCCGGTCATGACCATGACCTCCACGGCCGGCACCCTGCCCTTGCCGTCCTCGCGAACCAGAAGGCGCTGGGAGATGATCCCGCGCAGCGAGCCGGCCAGCATGATGCGCACCTGCTTCTGCTGGTAGAGCGGGAAGAAGTCGATGATGCGGTTCACCGTCTCGGACACGTCGATGGTGTGGAGGGTGCTCAGCACGAAGTGGCCGGTCTGGGCGGCGGTCAGAGCCGTCCGCACCGTCTCCTGGTCGCGCATCTCGCCGATGAGGATGATGTCCGGGTCCTGGCGCAGCACGTACTTGAGCGCCGTCCCGTAGTTCTCGGTGTCGAGGCCGATCTCCCGCTGGTTGACGATGCACTTCATGTCGCTGTGGAGGATCTCGATGGGATCCTCGACCGTGACGATGTGGCGCCGCAGGCTGCGGTTGATGTGGTCGATCATCGAGGCCAGCGTGGTGGTCTTGCCGGAGCCGGTGGTCCCGGTCACCAGCACCATGCCGCGCGGCTCCAGAGCCAGTTGCTGCACCACCGGAGGCAGGTTGAGTTCGCTGAAGTTCGGCACCCGGGTGACCACGTGCCGCATGGCGATGGAGATGGTGCCACGCTGCCGGTAGACGTTCACGCGGTAGCGGCCGCTGTTGGGCGCGCTGTAGGCGAAGTCGATCTCGTTGGTCTCGCTGAAGCGGCGGATCTGCTTCTCGCTCATGAGCGAGGCCGCGTAGTCCTTGGTGTCCTCCGGGGAGCAGACCGGCTCCTCGAGTTCCTTGAGCTCGCCGTCCACGCGCATGACGGGCGGGCTGCCGACCTTGAGATGAAGGTCGGACGCGCCGGCGTCCTTCACCTGTAGCAGCAAGTCGTCGATGTTCTTCATCAAGAGCCTCCGGGCCGATCACGCATGGCGCATAGACGGCGCCATGAGGTGTTCTCCTAGTGTTTCGGAGAAAAAGGCCCGCGACTTGAGAATGTATGCTCCAGGCCGATCCGGCGGCGTCACGGCGCGTGCCCGCGGCCGCGGCTCCGAAGGCGGTGCCTAGAGGGCGCCCTTCCAGAACGGCTTGACCTCTTCAAGCGCCTCGCGCACGTCGGCCCGCTCGTCGGCGGACACGGCCGGGGCGAACTCCGGCGACTCCCCGCCCAAGCCCTTGATGGTGGCCACCACGGATCGCGCGAGCATCGCAGGCGAGTAGCCGCCCTCCAGGAAGCACACCGGCCCGGCGGCCCCCACTTCGTCAGCAAGCTCGACGAGGCGGGCCGCCATCCACTGGTACGACGTCTGCGAGAAGCGTCAGATCTCCGAGCGGGTCGCCCTTCTGCGCGTCGTAGCCCGCCGAGACCAGCACGAGCTGCGGCTTGAAGGCCCGCGCGAGAGGGGTCAGCAAGGTGTCGAACGCCTGCTGCACGGCGCCGTCGCCGTCACCCGGCAGCAGCGGCACGTTGACCGTGGTCCCGGCGGCGATGTCCGCGCCGGTCTCCACCGTCTTGCCGGTGCCCGGATAGTGGCCGGCTTCGTGGGTGCTGAAGAACAGCACCCGGGGATCCTTGTAGAACATGGCCTGGGTGCCGTTGCCGTGATGCACGTCCCAGTCGACGATGAGCACCCGCTCGAGGCCCTTGGCCTCGCAGAGCGTACGCCGCCGCCACCGCGATGTTGTTGAAGAGACAGAAGCCCATGCCCTGCTTGGGCATGGCGTGGTGGCCCGGAGGGCGCACCAGCAGGAAGGCCCTCTCCCCGGACTGCAGCGCCTTGTCGACCGCCATGAGACCGGAGCCCGCGGCGAGCAGCGCAGCCTCGTACGAGTGGGGCGACACCACCGTGTCCGGGTCCAGCCAACCGCCGCCCATCCCCCGCCATCTTCTCGACGGTCCGGATGTAGTCCGGGTCGTGCACCCGCGCGACCGCCTCGACGGGCGCCGGCTCGGGAGTCACCCACGCGATGTCCAGACCGCTGTCCAGCAGGGCTTGGAGCGTGACCGCCAGACGACGCTTGTTCTCAGGATGCTCGCCGGTCTCGTGCTCGAGGAAGCGGGGATGGTAATAGATGTCGATAGCCGTCATGGGTGGCCGTCCGCGATCCGGGGGTTTACTTGAGGATCCGCCGCCCGCAATTGTACGACGTCCATATGTAATCGATGCGGACGCCTTTGCCGGTGCCCGCGGCGTTCACCATCTTGCCGCCGCCGATGTAGATACCCACATGATGGATGGGGCTGAAGTAGAACACCAGGTCACCGGGCTCCAGGTCGGCGCGGGCCACGGCGCGGCCGTACCCCGACTGCATGCTGCTGGAGTGCGGCAGGTAGATGCCGAAATGCTTGTACACGTACGCTGTGAGACCCGAGCAGTCGAATCCCGAAGGACTCGAACCGCCCCAGACGTACTTGGTGCCCAGGAAGTTCAGGGCGTAGTCGACGATCTCCCCACCGGAAGTGCCGCCCGAAGAGGGGGCGTCCGTGGTGGTCGTGGTCTTCTTGGTGGTGGTGGTCGTCTTCTTCTTGGTGGTGGTGGTGTTCTTGCCCGTCGTACCCGTGGTGTTCTCTTCGGTCGTCGTCGTATGCTTGGTGGTGGCCGTAGGCTTCTTGGTGGTGCTGGTGGCAGCCCTTGCCGCCGCCGCCTCCCGCGCCTTCCGAGCCTCCTCAGCCGCCTTCTTGGCCGCCGCGACCAGCGCCGCCTGCCGCTCGGCCTCTTCCCTCTCCAGCTGGGCATATGAGCTTCTCTTTGCCCTTGAGAGCCTTCTCCTTGGCTGCGAGTTGGGTTTCCACCTTGTTCTCGGCCACGGCCGCTTCAGACTTGTAGCGCTCCTGGTCGGCGATCTGCTGCTCGAGATCGGCCTTGCGTTGGGTGACCTCGTCGCGATAGCCCGACACCTGGGCCACCAGATCGCTGTCCTGCTTGCTGAGCCGCTCGAGAAGGCTGAGGCGGTTGATGAGATCGGAGAACGACTCCGAGCCCACCAACGTGTTGATGACGCCCAGATGGCCTTCTTTGTAGATATCGACCAGCCGGTCGCTGAGCCGCTCCGTGACCGATGCGAGGTCGGACTTCGACCTCGGCCAGCCGCTGCTCGTTCTCCTCGGCGGCCGCCTTGGTCTCTTCCAGCAGTGACTGTCGGCGGTGTTGTACTCCTCGACAGCCGCCTCGACCTGAGCGTCCAGTTCGTCTATCTGCTCGCGCAGAGCTTCGGCCTGGGTCTTGGCTTTGTTGATGGCGGGGGTCTCAGCCCAGGCGATACCTGCTAACACCAAGGCTATGACCGCACATGCTACGAAGAATGGGATGAAACGAACTACATGACGCTTGATGCTGCTCGCTTTGCCGGTAATGTCGATGCCTCCTCGACTGTTTTGCCGGAAAGAGCAGTGCTCAAAACCGCCCCCCTGAGAGTTCGTGACACTATACCATTCTCCTCGCGGAGAACGGCCACCCGCCCTACAGCCGAGCCAGATACGCCTCGATACCGTGGAGGATGGCCAGTGCTTCACGGGCGATGACGCCGGGGTCGCAGAGTTCCCGGGCCTCTTCGGGATTGCTGAGGAAGCCGGGCTCCACCATCACCGACAACGGCCTGATCTCACGCAGACAGGCGTAGTTGCGGCCATGCTTGCGCAGGTCGGCGCGGCCCAGTTCCGCGCTGAGAGCGTCCACGATGTAACCGGCAAGACGCTTGCCCCCCCTGGACATATAGACCGAGTTGGCGAAGTAGTACGCAGCCGCCCCGCGAGGCTTCGCGGACGACGAGTACGCGTGGTGCACGACAGATGTGCATGTGCGGCTCCCACACGTTCGCGGCATCCATGCGCTCGTAGAGAGGCAACGTGGCATCGGTCTCGCGGACGAGGAGCACCTCGGCCCCCGCGTCGGTGAGAAGAGCGGCCAACTCCTTGGCCAAGGCGAGGTTGACATCCTTCTCGTACATCCCGCCGGGACTCAGGTAGCCCCGCTCCCGTCCGCCGTGAGCCGGGTCGATGCTGACGCGCAGGCCGGGAAGCGAGTCGAGGCCCACATAGCCGTCCATGCGATCGGGGATGTTGACCGAGGGGATGGGGTCGCCCGCCTTCTGGAGCCGGCGCAGCCGGTCGAGAGTGGTCTCGCCGACGATGCCGTCCACCGTGAGCCCCGCGTTGCGCTGGAACTCGGTGACTGCCTCGTCCAGTAGCGGCGAGAAGATGCCGTCCACGGGCCCGCAGTCGAAACCCAGTTCGTCGAGCCGGCGCTGCAGGAAGAGCACGTCGTCGCCCCGCATGTAGGGCACGCGCAGGTACAGCAGCCTGTCCCCCGGCTGGTAGCCGGCTTCCACGAGTTCGGTCCAGGTGTTGTCTTCGACGATGCCGTCCGCGTACAGCAGATGCTGCTGCTGGAACGCCCGGATGGCCTTCTCGGTGTTGGGCCCGAAGAACCCGTCGGCGCCCTCCCTGCCCAGGAGATATCCCAGGGCAGCGAGGCGCGTCTGGATGTCGACGACCTGTTTGCCTGTATTGCCTCTACCAACGGGACGCATCCATCGCGCCTTTCCGAAACGTCTTCCCCGGCTCGTCGGTGCCGGTCCCTCGCGACGATGAGCGCCTCCATGCGGGAGGCTCGGCTATTATACTAAAGCACCATGGCTGAAGCGGACACATCAAGAGGCAGACGGAGCGGCGATCCCGGCGGCTCAAGATAGCCGCCACCGCGCTGTGGATCGTCGCCGTCGCGCTGGTGGCCGTGTACTTCGTGGAGCGGTCGCAGACCGACGCGTCAGCAGCAGGCACGAGCTCTTCCACCGCGGTGGCCGTCTCCACCACCCTCGCCGCCGAGCAGCCCACGACCTCCACCACGCTCCCGCCCACCACCGAGCCGCCGACCACTGAAGCCCCCACCACGACGACCTCCACGACGACCTCCACCACCGAGCCCCCGTCGCTGACGGTGGCCGCCGGTGGCGACGTCCAGGGCGACCGCATGGTGGGCAAGTACATCGACGCGCACGGTGGCGATGCGGCCCTCGGCAAGATCGTCCTCCTATCTCAAGACGGCCGATCTGGCGTTCCTGAATCTGGAGGGGCCCGTCTCGGACAAGGGCTCCAAGCTCTCCTGGAAGGAGTACACCTTCCGCAGCCGGACGGCCCTCGCTTCGGGGCTCGCCTCCGCCGGAGTGGACGTGGTCAGCATGGCCAACAACCACGCCATGGACTGCGGCTCGGCCGCCCTGCTCGACACCATCGAGCGGCTGGATGCAGTGGGGGTCGAACATGCCGGAGGCGGCAAGAACATCACCGCCGCGCGCGGCTCCGGCCATCCTCGACACCGACGCGGGTGACGTGGCGGTGCTCGCCTTCACGGACAAGTACGCCAGCGGCTTCGCCGCCGGTTCCGAGCACCCGGGCGTCGCCACCATCGGCGACGGCTCGAAGGTCATCGAGGCCATCAAGGCCGCCAAGCAGAAGGCCGACTACGTCATCGTGAGCTTCCACTGGGGCACCGAGTACACCTTCACCGCCGCGAGCTACCAGCGCTCGCTCGCCCACAAGTGCGTCGACGCCGGGGCCGACCTTGTCCTGGGCCATCATCCGCACGTCATCCAGGGCATCGAGGTATACAAGGACAAGCTCATCGCCTACAGCCTGGGCGACTTCGTGTTCGACCACCGGCCCGGCCCCACCGGCCAGGCCTTCATCCTGCAGGTCACGCTCCGGCCCGATGGACCTCCGGTGGCACGCATCATCCCCGTCTACCTGGACAACACCTACGGGATCCCGCCGGTGGTCACAGGCAACACGGCCGACACCATCCTGGACCGCCTGACCTCGCTGAGCGCCAAGTTCGGCACCACGCTCACCCGGTCGGGCGATGAGTTGTGGTACGGCCAGACCGATTCGTCGGGCTCAGCGGCGGACTAGCAGCCCAGCTTGCGCCCCTTCTTCTGCAGGAACGCGCTGTAGTCCGCCATCTTGCGCAGGATGCGCACGGCCCGGAGCGGTGACGGCAGCACGAAGGTGGAGTACCGGCCTCCGGCGGAGTACACCGCCTGGGTCATCGGCTTGAACGAGATGTTGATGATCGGCTTGCAGTAGCGGTCCATGAGGGTCGCCATCTGGTCGATGAACGCATGCTCCCGCTCGCTCAACTCCGGCTCCGCCTCCTCGAACGAGCATCCCTCGTCGTCCGTGGATATGACCCCTTCCGATGCGGCGCGCTTGAGACGCTCGATCTCCTCGTTGGCCCTGCGGCTCTCGCTCATCGACCCGATGATGCCCATCACCAGGACGGCGTCCACCTCGTCGCTGGCCACCAGCAACTCCACGATGGCCTCCGGCACCCCCGGGGTGATGGTCGCCACCAGGTCGACCGGGTTGGCGTGGCTCCAGAACGGAGGCAGCAGGCCGTTGAGGCCCTCGATGACCTCGGGCGACAGCGCCGCCAACTTCGAGGCCGCATCGGTCTATCTCGTCCGACACCAGCACCCCCCAGCCGCCACCCATGGTGGCGACCGCGATCCGCTTGCCGGGCGGCAGCGGCATGTAGGCCAGGGCGAACGTCAGATCCATGAACTCGTCGGGGTCGGTGGTGACGATCATCCCCGATTGACGCGCCGCGGCCGCGAAAACCGCGCTGGACGACGTGAGGGCCCCGGTGTGCGAAGCCGCGGCCTTGGCCCCATAGCCGGTCAGGCCGCCGCGCAGCACCACCACCGGCTTCTCCGGCGAGGTCTCGCGGACCACGTCCAGCAGCCGGCGGCCGTCGTCGAAGCCCTTCCATGTACGCGACGATGGTGGTGGTGAGCGGGTCGGTGCGGAAGTAGTTGATGAAGTCCACCGCGTCGATCATCGCTTCGTTGCCCACGCCCGACGAACTTGCCCACCCCCCCGTGGCGCCTCTCGGCGGCGATGAGCAACTGCGTCCCCAGGTTGCCCGACTGCGACACCATGCTGGCTCCCCCAGGCGTCGGGGCGCAGCAGGGTGAAACCGGTGGCGTACAGATCGTTGTGCGCGGAGATGACGCCCATGCAGTTGGGACCCACCAGCGCCATGCCGTAGCTCTCGGCCGTCTCGACGACCTGGTCCTCCATGGCCCGGCCTTCGGGACCGATCTCGGAGAAGCCCGCGGACACCACCACGGCCGCCTGCACGCCCTTGCGGCCGCACTCGTCGATGACGGCGTCCACCAGGTGCGCCCCCACGGCCACGATGGCCAGATCGGGCACCTCGGGCAGCTCGGTGACGCTGCTGTGGACGGGGAGGCCCAGGATCGTCCCCCCTTTGGGATTGACGAGATAGATGGACCCAGGGAAGCCGCCCAGCCGGAGGTTGGCCACCAGCATGCCGCCCCACTTGCCCGTGTCCGCGGACGCGCCCACCACCACCACGCTGCGCGGCGCCACCAGGGCGCCCAGGCGCGAGAGATCGGCGGGCGGTCGGGTCGACACCGGGACAGGTTCGCCCAACGCGATGAGCGCGTCGACTGCCACCGGCTCGGCGCCGTCGAACAGCAGCGGGTTGACGTCGATCTCCCGGATCTCGGGATGGTCCAGACCCATCTGAGCGACCGCCTGGATCACGCGGCGAAGCGCCTCTCTGTCCACCGCCGGGCTGCCCCTGAAGGGGCCAAGCAGCACCTTGGCGTCGATGGCGTCCAGCAACTCGTCCACATCCGCCTCGGAGAGCGGGACCACCGCGAAGGCCACGTCGTGAAGAGCCTCCGTGAAGATGCCGCCCAGTCCGAACATGACCACGGGCCCGAAGAGGTGGTCGCGCATGAGGCCCACGACGAACTCCCGCTTGCCCTGCACCTGGTGCTCTACGAGCACGCCGTCCAGGGTGACGCCCGCAGCCGCGGCCCGCGCTTCCAGGGTCCGATAGCCCTCGCGCACCTCATCCTCGTCGGCGACGCCCAGGATGACCAAACCGGCGTCGGTCTTGTGCTGGACGCTGGCGGAGGAGCCTTTCATGACCACCGGGTAGCCGATGCCGGCGGCGGCCTCCACAGCCTCGGCGGCCGACCGCACGTTGGAGCCCCCCGGCACGGGGATGCCGTATGCGGCGAACAGCTGCTTGCCCGCGGATTCATCCAGAGCGTCGAGGCCCGCGGCTCAATGCGGCCTCGATGAGCGCGCGCCCGGGCCGCCGGTCGTCACCTGCGACTACGGTCATCATTCCTCCTCGGATCCGTGCCTGTCTTCGATCGGAACGGAGCAGCCTTCCTCGCACGTGTCCGGGCACTGGTATGCGCACGGCTCCACATGGATGTACACGCGCGATTCCGGCAGACGCTCCTTGATGGCCACCACTATCTCATCTCCGAGCTCGTGGGCCTCGTCCCACCGGCATGCTATCGTCCACGGCCAGATGGAACTCGATGAACCGGTTCGACCCGGCCTTGCGGGTCCGCAGGCGGTGGAAGCTGCGCACCTGCGGCCAGTTCTCATGGACGAACCCGGGGATCCAGTCCACGTCGGACGACGGGAAGGCTCACGTCCAGCAGGTCGCGGGCTGCCTCCTTGGTAAGGTCCCAGGCCGCCTTGATGATCATCAGCGCCACGGCGATGGCCACCGCCGGGTCGATCCAGGCCACGTCGGTGCTCGGCGACGCCTTCCCCACCACCCAGATGACGAGCAGGCCGAGCATCACACCGAGCGACGTGTAGACGTCGGTGCGAAGATGCCAAGCGTCAGCCTGAAGCGCCACCGAGTCGGTCTCTCTACCCACTTTGAACAGCCGTCTGAGAGACGATGATGTTGACGATCGCCGAGACCAGCATGACCAAGACGCCCCAACCCGGCGTCTCCAGCTCCCCTGGGTCCATCAGCTTGCGAACGGCCGAGTAGATGATCCAGGCTGCCGCGAAGAAGATAAGCAGGCCCTCCACGGTGCCTGAGATGTTCTCGAACTTGCCGTGACCGTAGGGATGGCGGTCGTCAGGCGGCCTGGCTGGCCGTTCGGACGGCGAACAGAGCTATGACGGCGGCGACGAGATCGACGGCCGAATGGATGGCCTCCGACATGACGGCCACCGACCCGATGAGGATGCCCACGGCGACCTTGAACAGGATGAGGACGCTGTTCGAGACCACCGAAAGGATGGCCACCCGGGCCTTGCGGGCGACCCACGCCGTTCTTGCCGTTCGCCATGATGTCGACCATCAGCGCCTCCAGACACAAAGAAAGACCCCACGAGACTACATAGCGTCCCGCAGAGCCTTTGCGTCTGCTGCTCCGGTCAAAGAAGCCCGGCTACGCCGCGTCCCTGCTCGGGTGAGTGAGGGCCGGGCTGCCTGTTCGGCACCAGTATAGCCTACCCGGACAGGCGACGCGGGTGGCGCTGCCGCCTTCAGCCGTATGCGTGGTGATGATCTCCTCGGTAGTGACTACCGACCCGTGGTGGTCACTTCGCAGGACGTCGTCGCGGTGGACGTACCGACCGGCTCAGTGGCACTGACCACGGCCGCCAAAGACGACGTCGTGGAAGTGGAGAGGCTGGTGCCCGCCGCCGGGCTCTCGGCCGCGCCGAGAACGGCGATCGCCACGATCATGGCCACGGTGAGGGCAGCCACTCCAACCAGGACCCAGAACAGCCTGCGACGGCTGAAGCCGCTTGAGGCTGACACGCTCCCCTGTACGGTCGCCTGAGCCGGCGCTAGGGACTCGGGGTGAAGCGGCTCCGGCGACGATCCGCTCGCCGCCCCGCCCTCGACCTTGTAGATGGTCTTAGTGATCTTGGTCACGCATTCCGCCTTGTCTACTGAACACGACCGGCAGTCTATCCCCCAGCATCGCGCTGTGCCATGGCCAGACGCCAGCACAGCCGATGACGGCGGAACGCCCCGCCGGTTGGCGCGGCGCCCTCTCTATGGTGGAGGCGCGGGGAATCGAACCCCGGTCCGAAACTCGTCTGGCCTAGATGTCTACGAGCGTAGCCCCTACTATGTTTCTCGCCTCGCGCCCCCGCAAGGGCTGGGTGCGTCCGGCCAACCACCTTAATGTTCCCCCGTCGCCGGCGGCACTCGCCGAGGGTTAGCCCGCCTGGTTTATGCCGCGACCCTCCCCGGCAGGCACGGGAGGCGCGACAGGCGCTTAAGTCTTGTTCAGACTAAGCGGCCAGAGCCAATTCAGGTTTGGCAATTGTTTTTTTCCAGCCTGTTTAACGAGAACTGCTGGAATCTCGGCTCGCTACCTAAACTCAGACATGAGCCCCGTCGAAACCATGTCGCCCCCACGAGACCCAGGTCGCGCGGTCCTGAACGCGCTTGCTGAGTTGAGACCATTATACCCCGTACGGCGGTGCGGCTATCATCAGTAGCAGGTCCACCCGCCGTCGACGACGATCGCCTGGCCGTTCACGTAGGACGAATCATGCGAGGCCAGGAACAGGGCCACGTCGGCGATCTCCTCGGATTCGCCGGGCCGGTCCACCATGCCCAGCCCACTCTCGGCGATCCTCCTGCCTCGCTCGTTGAGCTGCTGCAGCGACTCCTCGCGTCCCACTTCCTTCTTGATGGACCCGGGGCAGATGGCGTTGCAGCGGATGTTCTTGTTCATGTACATGTAGGCGGTGTTCTTCGTGAGGCCGATGAGCCCGTGCTTGGAAGCCGTGTATGCCGCGCCCGCCCGGCAACCGAACATGCCCCCCACCGAGGCGATGTTGATGATCACGCCGCCGCCTTCCTTCTCGAACTCCCTGATGACCCGCCGCATGGCATACGCCGGGGCCTCCAGGTTCAGCTTCATGACCTTCTCGAACAGCTCGTCGTCGAACTCGCCCACCGGACTGAAGTCGTCCATGAGTCCGGCGTTGTTGACGAGGACGTCGACCCGGCCGAAGATGCGCACCGCCTCGTCGATCATGCCCTCTATGTCGGCCTTGACCGTCATGTCGCCGACGAACGGCACGATCTGGCCGCCGTAGGAAGCGGCCTGCAGCACCAGTTCGTCCAGACGCTTGCGCCCCATGGCTACGGCCAGTACCTTGGCGCCGTCGCGCGCGAACGTCTCCGTGATGGCCCTGCCCAGGCTAGAGCTCGCCCCGGTGATGACCACTACCTTGTTCTTGAGGCTCATCTGCGCACTCCTTCTAGATACCGAAGAGCCACTTGGTGCGGATCTCCTGAGTGGCGTTGTAGATCTCGAGGGTCTTGTAGAAGGCGTCCAGGTTCTCGATGGTGACCCCGGGCGGCACCTCGCAGCCGGTGGACAGGACGAAGTTCTTGTACTTGCCCATCTGCTCCAGGAGTTCGAGCGTGCGGCTCTTCACGTCGAAGGCCTCGCCCATCTTCATCACCTTGAGAGGATCGACGTTCCCGAAGCCGATGACGTCCTTGGGCAGCTGGGGCATGATCTGGTTCATGTCGACCACGTTGCCGAAATGCAGCCCCTTGGCGCCCGTGAACAGCATGGCCGTTATCTGGTTGGTGGTGTTGCCGCAGTTGTGCAGGATGGTGACGAACGAGTCGTCCTGCACGGCGTCCACGATGCGCTTGACGTAGTCGGATGAGAACGACTGGCAGAAGGCCGGCGAGATGAGGCCGGCGGCTGGTTCGGCGATGAGCAGGCCGTTGGCGCCCACGTCCTTGTAGGCGGCGGCGTAGTTGAGCAGAAACTGCGTGGCTTTGTCCACCACCCCATGTACCAGGTCGGGATCGCGCCGGGTGGCGGACATCAGGGTGCTCATGTCCATCAGACGGCAGGCCAGGGAGAACGGACCGATCATCCCACCCAGCACCGGCCTGTCCACGATGCGCTCGGTGGCCAGCCGGGCGGCCTTGAGGTACTCCCAGGTGCGGCCCGCCCCCACCGCCGGGGTCTTGAGCGACGCCAGGCTCTCCGCGTTGGACACCACGGGTGTGACGACCGCCGGCGGCTCTGAGTCGGACAGCTTGATCTCGCAACCGAACGCTTCGGCTTCCACGGAAAGGTCCATGGAAGTGAGCGCCGCGATGGAGGGGTACTTGGCTGCCAGGGCGACGATGCAGTCCGACTGCACCTGGCCGTCCAGGAAGAGGGTCCCGACCGGCTTGCCGAGCAGTTCCATACCCGGAGAGGTGACGATGGGCATGGACAGCCTTCGAGGCGCGGCGAGGATCTCGCTCAGCCAATGGCTCATGTCGCGCTTCATATGGACGCACAGCCTTTCATCGGAGTATTCACATCAGCGGCGAGCCGAGGCGCCGCCGACTATTCGTCCCTGTCCCGCCGCCGGGAGCTGAAAGCCCGCTCCACGTCGCGCTGGGCCTCTTTCTTGGCGAGCGTCTCCCGCTTGTCGTACGTCGTCTTACCCTTCGCGAGGCCTATCTCAACCTTGGCCCGCCCATCCTTGAAGTACATCTTGGTGGGTACCAGCGTGTAGCCCGAGATACGCACCTTGCCGTAGAACCGCATGATCTCGCGGCGATGCGCCAGGAGCTTGCGGTTGCGCAGCGGGTCGTGATTGAAGATGTTGCCCTGCTCGTAGGGGCTGATGTGCACCCCGATGAGGAAGAGCTCGCCGTTCTCGACCTGGGCATAGGAGTCGCGCAGGTTCACCCGGCCGGCGCGGAGCGATTTGACCTCCGTACCGGTGAGGACGATGCCGGCCTCCAGCGTCTCCTCGATGTGGTAGTCGTGGTAGGCCTTCTTGTTCTGCGCGATGAGTTTGATGCCGACCTGCTTCATGGTCCCGGGAGTATAGCGCGGCCCCGCCCGGTCAGCGGCGGGTGCGGCGCGGCGGGCGGCCGCTGCCCGAACCGCGCTGCCGGCCGCCGCCCGTCGGGCGCGCCCGGCTACCGGCCGGCGCGGCCTCGTCTCTGCCGTCCCCGGTGGCCAGGGTGAGGTCCACCCTCCCCCGCACTGCGTCGACCGCCGTCACCCGTATCTGCAGCCCGTCGGCAAGCTTGTAGGACCGGCTGGTCCGCCTGCCCTCCAGCGCGGTCTCCAGCTCGTTCAGGCGGTACTCGTCGCGGGGCAGCTCGCTCACGGAGAGATACCCCTGGAACAGCCGGTCGAAGAGCACGAACATGCCCCGCCGGGTGAGGCTCAGCACCTGGCCCTCGAACACGCTCCTCCAGCCCTCCTCATCAAGGCGGCGTTTCAGCAGGTGGGCCAGAACGATGTCGTCGGCCTTCAGTTCGATCTTGGCGGCCTCGCGCTCGGTCTTGGAGCAGTGCTCGGCCCAGTCGGGGAGGAAGGCCGCAGCCGGCTCGGGCATGAGCCCCAGCTTGCCGAGCAGGGCCCGGTGCACCAGAAGGTCGGGGTAGCGGCGGATGGGCGACGTGAAGTGGCAGTACGTGCCCGACGCCAGCCCGAAATGGCCGATGTTCTTCGTGTCGTAGACCGCCCGTGACTGCGCGCGCAGCACCTGCTGGGTGAGCGCAGCCCGCCCGAGCCCCTCCGCGGCGTGCGTGGTCGATCGATCTCGCCCGTCTCCCGCGTCACCCGGCGGATGTCCTGCGAGGTGGCCATGCAGCGGGTCGAAGCGCGGAGTGGGCACGCCCAGGCTGGAGAGCACCGCGAGCAGATTGTCCACTCGGAACGGATCGGGCAGATCGTGGACCCGGTAGACCGTGGGCACCTGCTCCCGCTCCAGGTACGAGGCCACCTGCTCGTTGGCCAGCACCATGAAGTTCTCGATGAACCAGTGGCTCTCCAGCTCCTCGCCCGGATCGGCGGCGACGACCTCGCCGTCCTCGTCCCACTCGAACTCCGGCTCGACGGACTCCACCTGCAGGCTTCCGCGTCCGCGCCGGATCTCGCGCAGCGTGTGCGCCAGCTCCCTGCCCCCAGGCCAGCGGATCCTCCAAGCGGGGGTCCATCGGTTCGACCCCTCGGAGCATCCTCTCCACCTGTTCGTAGTCGAGGCGGAGGTCGCTACGGATGAGCGAGCGATAGAAGCGGCTGCCCAGTACCTTCCCGCGTCGGTCGATCTCCATCTCCACGGTGACCGTCTTGCGATCCTCGTCGGGCCGCAGCGAGCACACGCCGGACGAAAGGAGCGGCGGCAGCATGGGCTCCACTCCGGTGGCCACGTAGACCGAGGTGCCGCGGCGGAGCGCCTCCCGGTCCAGGGCCGTGCCTTCCCGCACGTAGTAGGAGACGTCGGCGATGTGGACGTAGACCGTGGTGGAGCCATCGGGCCGGCGCACGAAGGAGAGCGCGTCGTCGAAATCCTGGGCCAACTCCGGATCGATGGTGAACGTGAACAGATCGCGCAGATCGACCCGGTCGGCGTCGTGCACCTCGTGGAGGGCCGCGGCCTTGGATGCGTCGGCGGTGACGGCCGGGCTGAAGCCCCGCCGGATGCCGCTGTCGGCGAGGAGGGCCTCCATGACGTCCTTGAGGACGCTGCTCTTGCCGAGCTGGCGGATGATGCGGGCCCGCAGGCCCAGGGAGAAGGTGAAGAGGACGAGATCCCCGGGGTTCGGCTTGACTGCCGCCCGCTCCACCGGCAGGGGCGGACCTGGCTGGAACAGCGGCTCCACTTCGAGGCTCTTGCCCCGGCGCACGATGACGCCGGCTATGGCGGATGACCGGCCCGCGGGGTCGCCGGCCTTGATCAGGCCCGCCCGGACCAGGGTCGCGCGGCGGCGGTCGGAGCGGCTGCGCCCTTTGGTGTGCCGGGCCATCGTGTCCCCTAGGACTCGGCCCGGTCCGGCAGCAGCTCGAAGCTGACCCACTCCCCTTCGTACAGCCGGCGGCCGGGGGCGAAACCCGACTCGTGGGCGATGAGCATGATCTGTTCCTCCTGGCTGCCGGCCAGGATGCCCGAGACGACCAGGCGGCGCGGGCGCGCGGCCAGCGTGGCCAGCCGCTTCAGGAGCAGCGAGACCGGTTCGAGCGTCATGTTGGCCAGCACGGTCGCGCGGTCGAACCAGGCCTCCTGGGCGCTGTTCGTGTCGGCTTCGTGGATCTCCACCTGATCCGCCACCCCGTTCACGTCCACGTTCTCCCGGGCGGACATCAGAGCGACGGGGTCGTTGTCCAGGGCGATCACCGGGCCCCATCCCAGCTTGGCGGCGGCGATGGCGAGGATGCCGGAGCCCGTGCCCACGTCTGTCAGCGGGCCGAGAAGGGCGGACGCCGCCTGGGCGCAGCCGGTCGCGGGCGGCGCGGCGCCGGCGCCCGCGGGATCGAGGCCTTCCTGGAGCAGCCCGAGGGTGCCGCGAGTGGTGGGGTGCAGACCGGTGCCGAACCCCAGCCCGGGGTTGATGACCACGTCGATGAGCAGGGCCGCCTCCGCGGCTTCCGGGGAGCCGGCCAGGCCGCACGGGCCGGCCGCCAGGGGCGGCGCCTCCCAGGGCGGGCGTATGCGCACCCGCCCGATGACTATCGGCCGGAAATGAGCACGCCAGCCTTCCACCCAGTCGCGCGAGACGCTTCCGGTCTCGACCTGGAGCACTCCCGGCACGGCGAACTCCGCGGGCAGAAGGGCCAGTATCTCTTCGTACGTGGTGGGCCCGTCTACCGCCGGGTAGAAGACCAGAACGACGCGCTCTTGCGCACCGCCGGCCTCGTCCGGCCGGCCGGCAGCCGGCGCCTGCTCCTCCTCGAAGGGTCCGAGCGCGTCCATGAGGATCGCCCCGGCCTCCTCGGCCAGATACAGGGGCACCGAGACCCGCACGGAACGGTCGGCTTCGGCCGGAGCGCCGCTCATCAGCCGGCGAAGAAGCTGCGCAGTTTGTGAAGCACTCCCTCTGGGCGGTCGGCGTAGTGCTCGGCGCCCACTGACTCGTCGAACTCCTCGAGCATCCGGCGGTGGTCTTCGCTCAGATCGCGGGGCACGATCACCCGCACGTGGATGGCCTGGTCGCCCCGGCCGTGGCCGTTCAGGTGCTGCACGCCCCTGCCCCGGAGCACCTTGACGTCGCCGGGCTGCGTGCCGGCCGCGAACTCGATCTCTTCGTCGCCGTCGAGGGTGGGCACGGTGAGCGTGACCCCCAGCGCCGCCTGGACCATGGTGAGGTCCACAGTGGTGAGGATGTCGTCGCCGTGCCGCTCGAAGATCTCGTGGGGCAGGACGCTGATGTGCACGTACAGGTCGCCGGAGCGTTGCCCCCGCTCGCCGGCCCCGCCCTTGCCGGAGACCCGGATGCGCTGGCCGTTGTCGATGCCCGCGGGGATCTGCACGCGTGACCTTCCGCTCCGCCGGACGGCGCCCGGCGCCCGTTGCAGGCCGCGCACGGCTTCTCGATGATCTGTCCGGTGCCCATGCACCGGAGGCACACCCCGGTCTGGACGAACTGCCCGAGGATGGTGCGGCGGACGGTGCGGACCTGGCCGCGGCCGCCACACTCGGCGCAGATCTTGACGGAGGAGGCGTCGGTGGTGCCGGCGCCTTCGCAGTCGGAGCATACGGCCTGAGCGGTGAAGGTGATCTCCTTCTCCACGCCGAAGGCCGCTTCCTCGAGGGTCAGCTCCACCTCGACGGCCAGGTCGTTGCCGCGGGCGGGCCCAGCCTGCTGGCCTCCGAAACCGCCGCCGAACGCCTGGCCGAACGCGCCGCCGAAGAGGTTGCTGAACAGGTCGCCGAAGTCGGAGAAGGCCTCGAAGTCGAAGCCGCCGGCGCCGCCGGCGCCGCGGCGCAGGCCGTCATGGCCGTAGGTGTCGTAGAGTTCGCGCTTCTGCTGGTCGCAGAGCACCTCGTAGGCCTCGGTGGCCTCCTTGAACTTCTCCTCGCCATCGGGCGTGTCGCCGGCCACGTCGGGATGGTGCTCGCGGGCCAGCTTGCGGTAGGCCTTCTTGATCTGCTGGAGGTCGGCGTCCCGGGGGACGCCGAGCACTTCGTAGTAGTCGCGTTTCATCAGCCGCGGGTCACCTTTCTAGTGGCCGGCGGCGCCAAGGACAGCCGGATCATTCGTACCGCTCCCCCACGAGGCTCGGACAGCGACTGCGCCGTCTCGCGCACCGTCGCGATGGCCTTCTCATAGTCCATCCGGGTGGGCCCGACCAGACTCACCGTGCCCAGCCTTCGCTGAGGCAGCCCGTAACTGGCGGCCACGACGGAGAACGGCTGCAGAGCCGTGGCTTCGTGCTCGCTGCCGATGCGCACCACCACGGCGCCGCTGCCCAGGGCGGTCCGCAGCACCCGGAGCAGCTGGAACCGTTCTTCCAGAAGCGTGAGCAGGTCGCGCAGCGACGAGACGTCCGTGAGTCTGCGGCTCCGCCAGCAGGCGTGACGTCCCTCCCACGAACAGCTCCTCCTCGGACTGCTCGTCCACCAGCCGCTCGAACGCCGGGCCCAGAGCCTTCAGGAAAGCCACCTCGCGAGGGCTCAGCTCGGGGTTCTCGAGCGTCGCGCCGGATGAGGCGGGCGGTGAGCGTCTGTTCGTTGAGCGTCTCGTTGAGATAGGTCCGCGCCCACTCCACCAGGCCGGCGTCCACAGGCCGCGGCCAGTCGATGACGCCCTTCATGACGCCGCCGGTGGACACGATGAACACGTACATCAGCTGCGTGGGGTGCAAGCATGAGCAGTTCCACGTGGACCAGACGGGCGCCGCTGACGCGAGGCGCCAGCGCCAGCGCGAGCAGGTTGGTGGCCCGGGACATGGCGTCGGTGGCCTGCCGCAGGGCGGTGTCGATCTCGCCGGTGAGGTCCTCGGGCTGCACGGCTCCCGAAGCGCCCGGCAGCCAGACCCGGCCGCGGCGGCGATGCGTGGGTGCGGCACGCTCATGAGGTGATCCACGAACTCCCGGTAGCCCATGTCGGTGGGCAGGCGGCCGGCCGACGTGTGCGGATGCGTGAGGTATCCCTTCTCCTCGAGCAGGGCGAACTCGTTGCGCACCGTCGAGGAGGAGCAGAACAGGCCGGCGATGTCCACCAGCTCACGCGACGACACGGGAGAGCCCGTCCCGATGTAACGCTCGGTGACGGCGTTCAGGATCGTGCGTTGTCGTTCTGTGAGTGTCCATCATCTATCGCATCGGCTCTGACTCTTCGGGCGGCGCTTTCGGTGGCGCCAGAAGGGTCGCTATCACCGTGTTGCTGACATCCAAAAAGGCTGGATTCAACCGAAGTCTACCACAGCGTCTGTGGACGCAATCCTGCGCTGACGAGCCGCTCCAGAGCGGCCCGATCGAGCACCGGCAGCACCTCTTCCTCGGCCACTCCCTCGGCCGTCCGCAGGCCCAACATGGCCTTCTCCCAGAGGCGCGTGCGCTCGTCCAGGACCTCGATCGCAGGAGCTTCGCCGGCCAGGTAGCCGGCCACCGACAGCGGGTTCGTGCGCCGCTCGCCCGCCGATGGTGGACACCGCCGACGCCCCCACCCCCAGGTAGTCCTCGCCCGCGCCAGTAGGCCAGGTTGTGCCGGCATTCGTGGCCGGGCAGCGCGAAGTTGGAGACCTCGTAGCGCAGGTAGCCGGCCGCCTCCAGGCGGGCGGCGGCGGTGGGCAGGTACTCCTCGGCGAAGGCGCCGGCCGCCCCGCGGGCGCCGGCGCCGGCGGTCCGCGCGACCCGCGCCGCGTAGGCGGCGGTGTAGGTGAGGTCGTAGAGCGAGATGTGCGTGGGCCCGGCCGCCACGGCCGCTGTCGATGTCGGCGGCGGCGTCGTCCCAGGTCTGGCCCGGTATGCCGAACACCAGGTCGAGGTTCCACTCCCGGATCGGGGCCGCCGCTCGCGGCGGCCGCGCGCAGGTCGCGCACCGCGGCGTCGACCTCCTGCTGGCCGGTGAGCCGGCCCAGCGCCGCGCGCAGCGCCGGCGCGAACGACTGCACCCCCAGGGAGACGCGCGTGACGCCGGCTTCGCCCAGTCGCCCGAGCAGCCCCGCCTCGATGGTGCCCGGGTTGGCCTCCACGGTGAACTCCGGATCGGCAGCACCCTCCTGCAGGCCCGCCAGCCGGGCGACGAAGCGACAACAGGAGGTCTTCGGGCAGGACGGTCGGTGTGCCGCCCCCCAGATAGATGGTGTCCACGGCGCCGCGGCGGGCCGCGGTCGCGCCGGCGCCGGCCGCCCCGGCGGCCGCCCCCATCCGGGTGGCCAGTTCCGTCTCCAGCCGCTCCATGTACGTCGGCCACCCGGCCCGCGCGCAGATGCGCCCCCACCGGCTCCGAGGCGAAGTCGCAGTACGCGCAGCGCGAGCGGCAGAACGGGATGTGAACGTACAGATGTGAGACGGGCGCCGTTCCAGGCATCACACTTCGCCCTTCACCGCTCTTGCTCGTGGCGGCCCAGCCCGACAGACGGCCGCTCAGCGGCCGAGGATGCCGAGGACGATGAGCGCGATGGCGAGCGCCGCTCCGATGAATCCCAGGATGGCGGTCCAGCCCTCCCAGAACCTGCCCGCCGGGCTTGCCGCTACGGGTGGGAACCTGGCGGCGGCCCGGCGGTCTCCGGGTCGTCGCTACCCGCGAAATGGCGGAAGTAGATCTGCCCCACGGCCACCAGAAGCACGACGACGCCCAGCACGAGGTACTCGACGGTCATTTCTTGCTCCTTGCCTTCACCCAGGTCCAGCACGGCCAGGAACGCTTCCTGCGGGATCTCCACGGTCCCCACCATCTTCATGCGCTTCTTGCCGGCCTTCTGCTTCTCCAGCAGCTTGCGCTTGCGGGTGATGTCACCGCCGTAGCACTTGGCGAGCACGTCCTTGCGCAAGGGCGCCACGCTCTCCCGGGCGATGATCCGGCTGCCGACAGCCGCCTGGATGGCCACCTCGAACAGCTGCCGTGGGATCTTCTTGCGCAGCTTCTCAGCCAGCCCCCGTCCGATGGCGTATGCACGGTCGTCATGTACGATGAGGCTGAGGGCGTCGACCACATCCCCGGCTATGCGGATGTCCAGGCGCACCAGGTCCCCGGCCTCGTAATCCTTCAACTCGTAGTCGAGACTGGCGTAGCCCCGGCTGCGGGTCTTGAGGAGGTCGAAGAAGTCGAGCACGATCTCGGCGAGCGGCAGGTCGTATTCGAGCTTCACCCGGTCGGTGGTGAGGTACTCCATGTGGACGAAACGGCCCCGCTTGTCATTACACAGCTCCATTACGGGGCCCACGTACTCCGACGGCAGGAAGATCGATGGCGTCGATGTAGGGTTCGCGCACCTCTTTGATCATCCCCGCGTCGGGGAACTCCACCGGGTTGCTGATGGAGCGGACCTCTCCGCTGATGAGTTCCACCTCGTAGCGCACGTTGGGAGTGGTGGCCAGGAGGTCCAGTCCGAACTCCCGCTCCAGCCTCTCCCGGATGATCTCCATGTGAAGTAGACCCAGAAAGCCGCATCTGAAGCCGAACCCGAGGGCTTTGGACGTCTCCGGCTCGTAGAAGAGCGAGGCGTCGTTGAGCTTGAGCTTCTCGAGCGCGTCGCGGAGCACCGGGTAGTCCTCCCCGTCGATGGGGAACAGCCCGCAGAACACCATGGGCGTGATCTCGCGGTAGCCGGGCAGCGGCTCGGTCGCCGGGCGTGAGCCGCTCGTGAGGGTGTCGCCCACCCGCAGGTCGGCCACCTCCTTGATGCCCGGGATGATGTAGCCCACCTCGCCGGCGCGCAGGATGTCGGCCTTGAGCATGTCGGGGCTGAAGATGCCCACCTCTTCGACGTCGGTGCGGCGCCCGGTGGCCATGGCGAGCAGCGGGTCGTCCTTGCGGAAGCTGCCGTCGCGCACGCGCACGAAGGCCACCACGCCCCGGTACTGGTCGTAGACGGAGTCGAAGATGAGCGCCCGGGGCGAGCCGTCCGCGTCGCCCTGCGGCGGCGGGATGCGCTTGACGATGGCCTCGAGCACGGCCTCCACGCCCTCCCCCGTCTTGGCGGAGATCTGCAGGATCTCCGAACGGGAGCAGCCGATGACGCTGGCGATCTCTTCGGCCCGCTTCTCCGGCTCGGCGCCGGGCAGGTCGATCTTGTTGAGGACCGGGATGATCTCCAGGTCGTTCTCGAGCGCCAGCAGCGTGTTGGCCAGCGTCTGCGCCTCCACCCCCTGTGTGGCGTCCACGACCAGGATGGCGCCCTCGCAGGCGGCCAGGCTCCGCGACACCTCGTACGTGAAGTCCACGTGGCCCGGGGTGTCGATGAGGTTGAACTCGTACTCCTGCCCGTCATCCGCCGTGTAGTAGATGCGGACCGCCTGGGCCTTGATGGTGATGCCCCGCTCGCGCTCCAGATCCATGCGATCGAGCACCTGCTCGCGCATATCCCGCTCGGCCACCGTGTTGGTCATCTGCAGGATGCGGTCGGCCAGCGTCGATTTCCCATGATCGATATGGGCGATGATGCTGAAATTGCGGATGTTGTCGAAACCTGCCATAGGCGAAGTATTCTAGCGCACCGCCACCTCACCTCCCGGCCGGGCACCGCTTCCGCCCACGCGGCGCGGGCAAACAGGGCCGCGGGCGTACAATCAGACTAGGTCGTAAGAGCGCGGGGGTCTCATCAAGAACGACCGCTGGGAGGACCCATGAACCTCAAGTTCGTGACCGGCGCGGCGATGCTACTGGGCATCCTTCTTGTCTCGTGCGGCTCTCCGCCGACGACCACCACTCTGAGCCAGGACGCCCTCCCCTCCGCCCAGGCGGCGGTGAACGCCCTGGTCGCGGCTCAGCCGTCTGGGGACATCCCTCAGCACTTCCTAGCCGACATGCCTGCCACGGTGGACGTCGTCAGGATCGACGGGGACTTCGACGTCAACGCCTACTTCGGCGTCCTGACGCATCTCTCGGTGGAGCCCGGATGGGTGATCGACTATCTCTACCAGGCCGACGGCATGGGAGGCAGACCATTCATCTACGCCAGGCCTGCGGACCGTGCGCCGTACGCCTCCTTCGACGAGTACGCCGCCACAGCCGGAGGAAACGCGGACACCTACGATTACCCTCATGAGTACCTGAACCACATCCGCACCGACGACACTCGGGAGGGCTATTTCCAGTTCGTGGCGCTCATGATGACGGGTGAGCAGTTCTACCTCTCCTGGCACGCGGGCTACAACGACGACACCATCGTCGGCGACAAGGAGGCCTTGGAGAAGACGATGACGGCGGCAGAGTCCGCGTTCGAGGACACCGAGATCCCCTCGAGCGTGAAGAAGCAGGCGAGAGAGCTCGACCTCACCCCCACGGTGGGGTTCCCCGACGAATCCACCGCGGTCGTCCGGCTGATCACCTTCTCGAAGTGGGGAGGCTTCACTGAGTCGAAGTACACGATCAGCCGGCAGTATCCCCACGGCAAGCTTGCGGAGGAAACGAAGGTCCTGGTGGAATACGACTGCGGCGTGATGTTCTAGGCGCGCGCCCCGGCTCAGCCCAGCTTGCCCCCGCCCTCGGAGTCGAGCACCTGGTCGGTAGTGCGCGGTTTGCGTCTGCGCCGGACCACACTCACCACTTCCCGCACCTCCGTCATCCGCATGAGGAACGCCGCCCCGACGTAGGCCGCCCCGCCCAGTGCGTAAGCCATGCCCACTGAGACCACCTGGGCCCACAGCGCCCGTCCGAGCGCCATATCCAGCCCCCACCAGGCGAAGTACGACACCGCCGCCAGCGGGATGAGCGCGACTATCGACTTCACGGCCGTCAACGCCACCCGCCGGCCGTCCACACCGCCGATGCGCGGCCTGAGAAGGAAGAACAGCGCGAAGAAGTTGAACAGGCTCACCAGGGAGGTGGCCAGCGTGATGCCGCCGACGCCCATCGGCTTGTACAGCAGCATCATGAGGCCGGCGTTCAGGGCCAGGTTGATCACCCCGGTGGTCAGCGGCACCCAGGGCTTCTGGATGCTGTAGAAGGCCCGGTTCAGCAGCGTGTTGACGCTGACGAAGGCCATCCCGACGCTGAAGAACGTGAGGGCGAGGGCGATCTGCTCGGTGTCGGCGGGCAGTCACCTTGCCGTGCTGGTAGATGAGGCGGATGGTCGGCACCGCCAGCACCGCGAAGAACGCGGTGAACGGCAGGGTGACGAAGAAGATCTGGCGCAGACCGAGCGACAGGTCCTCGCGGAACTCCTTCATGCGCTTGCCCGCGGCGTGGCGCGAGAGCGCGGGGAAGAGCACCGTGCCGATGGCCACGGCGAACATACCCTGCGGCAGCTGGAACAGACGGAAGGCCCTGTCGATGATGGCCGGGGCGGGCACGCTGATGAGCGTGGCGACTATGGTGGCGACGAAGGCGTTGAAGTTCACGATGCCCAGGCTGATGATCACCGGCCCGATGAGCACGCCCACCCGCCGCACGTGCGGGCTCTTGAGGCTGAGCCTCCAGGGCGACATCCGGCCGCCCTCGTAGACGCTGTAGCCTCCCGAGGCGACCCCCACAGAGCGCAGACCTCGCCGCCAACGCCGTTTCCAGACCGCGGGGATCTGGATGATGAGTTCGAACACCGTACCGATGAGGAAACCCCAGGCCAGCGCTTCGAAACCGTAGCCGGCCGACAGCACCATCACCACCACGATGATGATGATGTTCCAGACGATCGGGGCGATGGCCGGCATGCTGAAGTGGTCGTACGAGTTGAGGATGCCCATGAAGATCCCGGCTATCCCCATGATCACCACGGTGGGGAACATGAGGCGCATGAGATGCACGGTCATGTCGAAGACGTGAGGATCGTCGTAACCCTGGCCCGGCGCGACCAGTTCGACCACCTGGGGAGCGAAGACGATCCCGATGGCGGTGACGACGCCGAGGATGACCGTGGCGAGCACGGTGACGGTGTAGGCTACCTGCCAGGCCTCCCGCCGCTGCTTCTTCTCGAGCAGCGCGGAGAACACCGGGATGAACGCGGCGGAAAGGGCTGTGTCGGCCAGCAGGGTGCGGATGAGGCTGGGGACCTTGTTGGCGACGGTGAAAGCCCCCATCTCCGGCCCGATGCCAAGGTAGCTGACCATGACGATCTCCCGGACGAGGCCGAGCACCCGGGATCCGGCGGTGGCCAGCACGAGAAAGGCGGCCGCGGTCGCCAGACGTTTCTTTGTTTCATTGCCCATGTGCGACGGCTATGCTAAACTCCACCGGCTCTGAAGGGAAGACGGGAGGAATAAAGGGTGGCTAACACCAAACAGCAGCGTAAGAGAGTGCGTACCGCCCAGCGGCAGCGTCTTGAGAACCTGCGCTACAAATCGTCCATCAAGACGCATTTCAAGCGCCTCAAAGACTCCATCACCGCCGGTGACGCCGACACGGCTGCTCAGACTGCCAAGAAGCTGACTTCCACCATCGACAAAGCCGCCGCGCACAATGCCATCCATGACAATAACGCGGCCCGCAAAAAGTCGAGAGTGGCGCGCCTTCTCTCCCAGCTCTAAGCGCTTCCCAGTCCGCCTCGGGGCCTTCGCCCCTTTCACACCGTTCTCCCGCGCGGTGTTTTCACGCGGCCAATAGGCGGCCGAGGCACAACTGCAGCTCCATATCCTCGGAGAGCGTGCCCATCCCCACCATCCGAGGATCCGTCTCCGCCAGCACCGCCAGACGGCGGGATATCCCGTCCGCGCCGATGAGCGCCGCCTGTTCCACCAGTTTGCGCGCCGGGAACGGCTTCAGCTTCATCTCCGACTGGATGGCCTCCCGGCTGTAGCCCGCGTCTCGTAGAGCCGCCACTCGGCTGAGCTGCTGGAAATGCTTGAGGATCCGTCGGAACAGCATCATGGGGTCCTCCCCCGCGCTCAGCAGCTCGTCCGCGGCTGAGAACGCCGCCGCCCCGCGGCCCAATGCCACCGAATCGAGCAGATCGAAGATGCTGGCCTCCACCGTGGCCGTGGTCAGCAGCCGGATGTCGTCGTCGGTGATGCGCCGCCCCTCAGTGTAGAGGTCGAGCTTCTCCACTTCCTTCAGCAGGATGCCCTGGTCGTTCCCGCAGCGGTTCACCAGATGCCGGGCCTGCTGGATACCGAGCGTGATGCCGGTCCGGGCCGCCTCGCGCACCAGCCAGGCGGGCAACTCGCCCTCCTTGGGAGCCTGATACTCGAGCACCTGGCCGTGCTTCTCGGTCGCCGCCCGGAGCAGATCGGAGGGGGTGAGCTTCTCCGCCACCAGCGCGAGACAGGCGTCCGGCGCCGGCGAGGAGAGGTATGCCGCCACCTGTTCCTTGTCGGCCTTCAGCCAGGCGTCCGCGTGGTGCACCAGCACCAGCCGGGTGCCGCCCAGGAAGGCCATGGTGTTCGCGGCGTTCACCACCTCGGTCCCCGGGCTCTCCGCCGCCTCGAACTCCGAGATGTTGAGATCCGAGCCCGACTCCTCCACGATCCTCTGCCGCAGCCGCTTGAGCGCGGCCGTGATCTTCGGCAGATCGTCGCCGACGATGAGATAGGCCGCCTTGAGCGGTTCGCGGGCGGCTCTCGGGGATGCGCCTCGGGGAGCGTCGGTCATGGTGCCTCGGTCCTCTCGGTGAAGACGGCCATGGCGCCGTCCTTCTTCCGCAAGGATACCCAACCCGACCGGTCCGTGCGAAGCACCTTCCTGCCCGCGTCCTCGAGCGCCGTCAGAGTCGCGGGGTCCGGATGTCCGAACGTGTTGTCCTTCCCCACCGAGATCACCGTCAGGCCGGGGCGCAGGGCGTCCAGCAAGGCATCGGACACCGCCCCGCGGCTGCCGTGATGGCCCACCACCAGCACGTCAACGGCGGGCAGGCGATACCGCTCCAGCGTGCCGGCCTCGGCGTCGCCGGGCAGAAGGAACCGCACCCCGTCCACTTCGAGCAGCGCCACGATGGAGCCGCCGTTCAGCTCGTCACCGCTCGGCGGGCCGCGGCCTTCGCCCCAGGGCTGCTCGCCCTCCATGATCACCAAGGGTTGCGCCGGCGCGTAGAACTTGACGGAGACCCCGTGGAACACGAGCGCCGACCCTGAGGAGGCCTGCACCATGCGGCAGCCCTTCTCGGCCAGGCGGGCGCGCATCGCCAGGTACTCGCCGGCTTCCGAGCCGCCTGAGGCATAGCGGGAGGAATCGCCGCCCTTCTCCCCTGCCGCGCCGCTGGCGCCGGCCGGCGCCGAGACCTGGGTCCGGTCCACGAACACATCGACGTCCACTGCCTCCAGGGCCTCGGCCAGCCCGGCGAAGTGATCGGCGTGCGGATGGGAGATCACCACGAGATCGAGGCGCTTCACCCCCAGCGAGCGCAGTTGCTCCGCCAGCCCGCAGCCGGCGGGGCCGGCGTCGAACAGCGCGGCGTGATGATCGGGGGTCCGGACGAGCACCGCGGTGCCCTGGCCGACGTCGAGCACCCGCACCTCGGTCTGCGCGGGCCAGCCCCTGCCGCCCAGCAGGTACTCCGTCCACCGCAGCGGCGGTCGCGCCTGCCGGGTACGCGCCGGCGCCCAGCCCGGCGGCGGCCAGCACCACGGCACAGGCAAGGGCCGCCGCCCACCTGCGGCCCGGCGGGCGGTGCCGCCGGAGCCAGGCCACCGCGCCGGCGAATCCCGGCAGTCGCACTCCGTTGGGCGTGCCCACCGAGCGGCCGCAGAGCGCCAGCCCCGCGGGAAGAGCCAGCGCCGCCGCGCAGGCGGCGGCCAGCACCATCCCGATGTACCTCGTCTCCAGCACCGGGACGCGCCCGCACACCTCCGACACGAGGACGCTCCACATCATCGGCACGGAGGCGAGCGTGTCGAGGGCGACGCTGAACCCGCTCCATACGAACCCCAGGAGCACAGAGGCCATCCCCAATCCGGTGACCGCGCCCAGCGTGGGCACCACCAGCAGGTTGGCCAGCGGCGAGATGAGCGAGGTCCGCCCGAACACCACCATAGACACCGGCGCCGTACCCAGCGTCGCGGCCACCGACACCGCCAAGTTGGCCCGCGCCGACTCCGGCAACCGGTGGAAGACCCGCTCGAGCGGCCGCACCAGTCCCAGCATGCCCGCGAAGGCCGAGAACGACAGTTGGAACCCGACGTCGAACACGGCGAACGGGTTGATGCCCAGCACGACCAGGGCGGCCGCGGCCAATCCCTGCCATTGGTCGCGTCTGCGGCCCACCAGGCGGCCTCCCAGGACGACCATCATCATGGCCGCGGACCTGATGATCGGCGGCGAGGGGCCCACGAAGGGGACCATGAGCAGGGCGGCGCCGGCGGCCAGCACGAAGCCGGCCCGGCGGGACATGCGGGCGAACCCGGCGATGGAGATCACGATGGCCGCCAGACACGCGACGTGCAGACCGCTCACCGAGAGCATGTGGGCGGTCCCCGACCGCCGAAAGGCCTCCATCCACCCTTCGTCGATGCCGGCCGTGTCCCCCATGACCACGCCCTGCAGCACCTCGTTCACGCGCGAGTCCGGGCCCGAGGCTGAGGTGGGCCTTGGCGGCCTCCCGCATCCGGTCGAAGGCGCCGCTCACGCCTCCCCGCCGGCCGAGATACGACATCGCGGACGGGGAGTCGACCTCCAGCACCACCCTGATGCCCTGATGGAGCAACCTCTTGGCCTGGTCGAACCCGGAGGCCGACGGACCTTGGGGCGCCGCCAGGGTCCCCTTCACCAGGAGACGGGCGCCCTGCGTGAACGACGGCCGCGCGTCGAGGCCTCGCTCGCGTCATCGCCGGTCTCGTCCGGAGGCGCCACCTCGAGCAGCACCTTCTCGCCGGCTCCCAAGGCGCGCCCGTCCTCGTCCGCAGACAGGCTCACCACCTTGGCGGTGGCGCTCTGCCACCCGGAGTTCGCGGACACGGGCCCGGTGACCACCACCTCCGCCCTCACCGTCTCGCCGATCCGCGACGGGAGGTCGCCCGCCAACATCGACGAGATGCGCACGGTGCCCACCAGCAGTCCGGCCATCAGCCCGATGAGCAGCACCGACGCGAGTGTGACGGGCAGAGCCGCGCGGATCCCCGGCATAAGGCGCCCGAGCGCGTAGCCGGCCAGCAGCCCTCCGAGGGCGGCGACCAGCCCGGCGATCGCTAGTGTGGTGCGTCCAGGAGCCGCGGCGGCCAAGGCCAGGCCCGCGACCGCGGCGATGGTGGTGCACCGCGCAAGACCGGCCCGCCGCACGAACCACGAGACGAATCCGCGCGGGGGGCCTCCTGCCGCGACCGGGTCGGGCGCCTTCGCCATGGCGGCCTCAGAGCGTGACAAGCGGGCGCAACTGCTCCAGCTTGGAGGGCCCGATGCCGGGGACGTCCCCCAGTTGGTCTACGGAAGTGAAGGGTCCCTGGGTCTCCCGGAACTGGATGATCTTCTGAGCGAGCGAAGGGCCGATGCCGGGAAGCGAGTCGAGCTGCTCGGCCGAGGCGGAGTTGATGGCCACCAGCCCAGTGGCCCCGGTGGATCCGCCGCCCGCGTCCGCCGTGTTCGACAGCACCTGCCCCGAGACGGTCTCCCCTTTGCGCGGCACGTAGAGCCGGGAACCATCCGTGAGCCGGGAGGCCAGCGGCACCACCTCTTGGTCGGCGTCGTCGGTGAAGCCGCCCGCCTGCAACACGGCCTGGAAGGCGCGGCAGCCGTCCGGCATCTGGTACACGCCCGGCCGCTGGACAGCGCCCGCCACCTGCACGTAGATGAGAGCCGCTTCCGTGGTCGAGGTGGTGGTCTGCTGCTGCGACCTCTTCGACGACTTCGTCCACGGCGCCTGGACACGTCGAGCACCATGCCGTCGGTGGGCGTCCCGTTGGAGGGCCGCGCCGCCATGAGCCCGCCGACTCCTACGGCCAGCACCACCAGCCCGGCGGCGGCGTAGACGAGGAGGCGTTTTTTCGGTATCGCAAGCATGCGGGCAGCCTAGCGCCCGCGGCCCAGAACGCCCCTACGACCTCCGTAGGAGTTTGGCGCCCCCCAGGGTCTCCGCGAAGAAGGCCGCCACCTGCTCGCCCACCTCCCGCTGCTTCTGTTCGAAGAGATGACCGGTGCCCTCGATCACGGCGAGCCGGTAATCGACGCCGATCCCACGCAGCGCTCGCTCCACCACAGCCGGCGGAGCCAGATCGTCCGACTCGCCGCACAGCGCCAGCACCGGGCCCTTGAACCCCGCCAGTGCGTCCAGCACTCCCGGCGGAGACTCCTCCCACTCCACCACGAAGGCGATGAGCGCCAGTGCGTCGATGGGGACCGCCCCGGAGCCCGCCGCGAAAGCGGCCATCACGCTGCCGAACGAGTACCCGGCCAGACCGAGCGGCGCTGCGCGGCCGCCGTCGGTGGCGGCAAGCTTGCCGCGCAGGAAGGCCAGCGCCGCCTCGATGTCCCGGTACTCGTCGATGCCTGAGTAGCGTCCCCCGCTCCTCCCCACTCCCCGGAAGTTGAAGCGCAGGGACGCGAAGCCCTGCTCCCGGCACGCCCGCGCCACTCGGTAGACGACCGGTTGGGCCATGGTGCCGCCGTACAGCGGGTGCGGGTGAGCCACCACGACGCCGCCGGCCGCGGTGCCGGCCGGCGCCCCTTCGGGCCACTCGAGGATCCCCTCCAGGCGTTCGTCGCCGGAGAAGAGGACGGAGTCGGTCACGCGGGACCGCATCACTCGCGGAAGTTGACGAACTGCAGCGGCACGCCCAGGTCGGCCTCTTTGAGCGACGTGGATGGCATCCTGGAGATCGTCTCGCGACTTCCCGGTGATGCGCACCTCTTCGCCCTGGATGGCGGCCTGCACCTTCATCTTGGTGTCTTTGATGAGCTTGACCGCCTTGCGCGCGGTCTCCATGTCGATGCCGTTGGTGATGGTGACGATCTGCCGCACCATGTCCCCGCCGGCCTTCTCGTGCTCGCCGAAGACCAGGGCCTCAGCCTCGATGGAGCGCCGCACCACCTTGGCGATGAGCATGTCCTTGACGGCCTGCAGCTTCATCTCGTCTTCTGTGAGGACGGTGATCTTGCCGTCCTTGCGGTCCAGCTCGATACTGGTCTTGGACCCGCGGAAGTCGTACCGGGTGATGATCTCCTTCTTCACCTGGTTGACGGCGTTGTCCATCTCCTGCATATCCACTCGGCTGACGACGTCGAAAGACGGCATAGGTACCTCCCCTGGGAGAGAATGAGCTTTTCTACCAGCATACCGCAGTAATCGTGGCGGCGGCCGAAACGTGCCGGATAGCGGCCGAGACTGTATACTGGCGCCCATGTGGCACAACGGATCGAGAGAGCCCGCCGGGTCACCACTCGCGCGCATCGCCATCTGGGCGGTTGCGCTGGCTCTCCTCTTCACAGTCATAGGGTCGGCGCTCCCCACGGGGTTGGGCATGGCCCCGGCCTCGGCCTCCAGCCTCTCCAAGGCGAAGGCCGACCTTGCTCAGGCCAAGAAGGACCTCAAATCCCTCCAGACCAAGTTGGACAAGCTGGCCAAGGAGCAGTCCGACGCCGAGGCGGACCTGGAAAGCACCCAGGACAAGATCGTCGAGGTCCAGAGCGACATCGACGCCGCCCAGGATGACCTCGATGGCCTGCGCGCCCAGCTTTCGAGCCGGCTGGCGGAGATGTACAAGAACCGCAGCTCCGACACCGCCGACTTCCTCAACGCGCTCTTCGCCGGTGACGACACCTCGCTCACCGCCTTGGTGGAGCGGCTCACCATGGTCAGCCACATCGCCGGGGCCGACAGCAGGCTGGTGGGCAAGGTGGTCGACAAGGTCAAGGACCTCAAGAGCATGAGAGCCGACCTCAAGACCCAGAAGGCCGCGGAGGCCAAGAAGAACACCAAGTACACGACCGCCCGGGACAAGACCCTGGCCAGTCTCGAGAACGCCAAGGACGACTACAACGCGCTGAAGAAGAAGGTCGCCAGGCTGACCGAGGAGGCCCGGCAGGCCCAGATCGCCGCTCAGAAGGCCGCCGACGCCAAGGCGGCGGCCGCGGCCGCAAGCAAGACCACGGGCACCACCAAGCGCAACACCACCGGCACCACCAAGCGCAAGCCACCACGACCACCGATGGCGGGGGTGGCAGCACTCCCCCGGTGATCGCCGACTTCGTCTTCCCGGTGGACGGCCCCAACAGCTTCAGCAACACCTGGGGCGCGCCCCGTTCGGGCGGCCGCACCCACAAGGGCACGGACATCATGACCGCCCGCAACACTCCGCTCGTGGCCTGCGTCAGCGGCACCATCACCAGCACCAACCCCACCGACAGCGGCCTGGGCGGCATCACGATCCACCTGAAGAAGGGGAACACCACCTACTACTACGCCCATCTGTCGTCGCATCAAGAGCGGCATCCACGCGGGCGTGAAGGTCGAGCGCGGGCCAGGTGATCGGCTACGCGGGCAACACGGGTAATGCGAGCGGGGGCGCGGTCCATCTGCACTTCGAGATCAGGCCGAACGGGGTCGCCATCAACCCGTACCCCATCCTGGTGCAGTACCGCTAGCGCGGGCGGCGGCGGCGCGCCGCGAGCCGCCGCGGCGGCTCGTCAGGCTACGAGCGCTCTTCCTCCAGAGAAGCCGCCGCTTCAGCCAGTTCTTCCCATTCCGCGTTGGCGATGACCAGCTTCTCCTTGACCCTGGTCAGCTCCTCGCTGGTGGAGTAGAGCATCTCGTAGTCGGACATGTTGACCGGGTCGCTGAGCAGCGCCGCCAGTTCCCGTTGCCGGTCCTCGAGCGTCGACCACCGTCTTCTCCGCCTTGCGGTAGCGGCGCTGCAGGTCCTTGCGCTCCTGGTAGCCCAGCTTGGACGCGCCGCGGGCTCCGCCGCCTGGCGCGGCGCCGCCGGCCGGGGCGCGCTTTGGCGGCGCGGCTGGGTCTGAGCCGCCGGGGTCGGCGCCTGAGCCGGCGCCGCGGGTGCCGCAGGCGCAGCCGCAGCGGCCGAGGTCCCCAGCGCTTCCTGCGCCTTCTTCCAGAGGTAGTACTCCCAGTCGCCCGGGTAGTGAGCCAGCTTGCCGTCGCGCACCTCGATCACCTTGGTGCCGATGGCGTTGATGAGGTGGCGGTCGTGGCTGATGAAGACCACCGCGCCCTCGAACTGGCGAAGCGCCTCGGTGAGGACGGCCCGGGAGTCCATGTCCAGGTGGTTCGTCGGTTCATCCAGCAGGAGTAGACCCGCGGGGTCCATGAGCATCCGGGCAAGAGCGAGCCGCGCCTTCTCCCCACCGGAAAGGACGCCCACCTGCTTGGTGACGTCGTTCTCGCCAAAGAGGAAGGTGCCCAGGTAGCCACGCACCTCGGGCAGGCGCCCTACGGGGCCTGCCACCTCCTCCATGGCCTTGAGCACGGTCTGCCCGGGATGGAGGACCTCCAACTGGTGCTGGGCGAAGTACTCGCGGCGTACGGAGTGGCCCAGCGTGAGCGTGCCGGAGTCGGGCTCGATGACCCCGGCCAGCATCTTGAGCAGCGTGGATTTGCCGGCGCCGTTGGGCCCCACCAGGGCGATCTTCTCCCCGCGCTCCACCACCAGATCGAGCTTCTTGTAGACGATGTTGTCGCCGTAGGCCTTGCGGGCCTTCTTCACCTCGGCCACCACCCGCCCGGTGCGGGGCGGCTGCGGGAAGCGGAACTTGATGGTCTTGCGCTCCAGACTCGGGGCGTTGATGCGCTCCGTCTTCTCGAGCTTGCGGATCCGCTGCTGCACCTGCTTGGCCTTGGTGTTCTTGGCCCGGAAGCGGCGGATGAAGGCCTCGGCCGACTCGATCTCGCGTTCCTGGTTCTTGGCGGCGTTGACGAGCGCCTCGTAGCGCTGGCGCTTCTCTTCCTCGTAGTGGTCGTAGTCGCCCGCGTAGAGGTCGATCTCGCCCCGGTCGAGGTCGGCGATGTGCGTGACCATCCGGTTGAGGAAGTAGCGGTCGTGGCTGATGACCAGCAGCGCGCCCGTCCAGCCCATAAGGAACTCCTCGAGCCAGATGAGGCTCTCGAGGTCCAGGTGGTTGGTGGGTTCGTCCATCAGCAGGAGGTCGGGCTGCTCCAGGAGGAGCCGGGCCAGGGCCACCCGCATGCGCCAGCCCCCGGACAGTTCGGCGATGGGCCGGTTGAAATCGGTCTCTTTGAAGCCCATGCCGCGCAGGATGGACTGCGCCTTGGCCTCGAGTTCGTAGCCTTGGGCGTTCTCGAAGGCCGTCTGGAGGGCGCCCATCTCGTGCAGCAGGTGCTCGGCGTCTGCAGCGGGCGCCGCGCCGCCGCCGGCCGCGGCTTCCGCGTCGTACACCCGGCTGATCTCGTCACCCAGCTCCTCGATGCGCCGCTCGGCGTCGAGGATCTCCAGGTGCGACGCCAGCACCTCCTCGATGACGGCGTGGTCGGCGATCTCCTCGATCTCCTGGGGCAGGAAGCCGATGCGCAGGTCCTTGCGGGCGCTGATCTCCCCGCCGTCCAGGGACATCTCCCCCACGATCATGCGGAGCAGCGTGGTCTTGCCCGCGCCGTTGGCCCCGATGAGCCCGATCCTCATACCCGGTTTGATATGGAGGCTGGCCTCGTCGAGCACGGTCTGCGTGCCGAAGGATTTGGAGATGTCGGTGAGGTGCAGCATGACCCGGGTAGGATACCAGCCGGGGCAAGGCGGATTCGGTGAGCGGCGAGAGTGGCGCGGCTTGCGGCAGGCTGCTCCGGCGATGTGGGCCTTGAGTGACTGGGCTGGAGTTCAAATCCCTTCGCCCGCATACCGTCAATGACTGAGCAGCATGACCGAAAAGCATGGTGTCCCCGGTTCAAGTCCGGGGTCCCGCCATATTTCGCAGGGGTTTTCCTGCCAATTGGCTGTTTCATCTTGGTTAACCCCGATTTGAACCGGGGACATCGCCCGACTTGGGAAGCTCCGCGCTATTGGCTGAAGTCCCCGAGATCGCGGTTGCTTGCGCGATCCTCCCTTTGAGGATTCAAATCGCGGCAAGGAGTGGACATCTTCTTTTGGGCATCGGCCACCCCGAAACCTGAAGCCACTTCGGCGTTCTCCGAGCGGACTAAGCTTGTCTCCGGCGCCTCGTCCGTCTCCCTTGCGCCGCGCAATAGAACCAGCTGAAGGCGGACCTGGCCCACCAAGGCCGACACCAAGTATCATCAAAGGGGAAGCAAACCGGGATCGACGTGGAGGGTGGGCAATGAGACGCACATTGCGCACGGTCGGGCTGAACGGTGTGACTCTCTCCGGCGCTGCCGGACCAGCCCTGGCGGCCGCACTCGTCATCATGTTCGTCCTCGCTGTGGTTCTCCTGGCGGCGCCGTCTGCTGCCTTCGCCGACGACTCCGGCGTGAGCGTGGTGAGTGGACAGGGTGTATTCCCCCTAGCCAGCAGCGACATCCGCATGGAGTCTGAGACCGTGCAGGCCATCTGCTACCGCAACTTCGCCGAGTATCTCGTGGAATTCAAGTTCGTGAACGAAGGGCCGCCCCAGACCCTGCAACTCGGTTTCTCCTCCGCAGCTGTAATGCCGCCGGAAGCGGTCGGAACCCAGGAGGTCACCTCCCAGGCCCAGTGGGGAGGGCCGGTGGCCCTACGGGCATGGCAGGAAGGCAAACCCCTGCAAGTGACCTTCGGGCAGGGCAAGGACCCGATGGAGTCCTCCGCCTGGGTGGGCTACTACCTCCACACGGCCACGTTTCCCCATGGTGAGACCACGATCACCGTGAGCTACGTGGCTGGAAGCAACGAAGGGTACCAGTACTGGTTACACACGGGGGCTTACTGGAAAGGTCCCATCGGCAAGGCGATCGTTCGCTACCGCCTGGCCGACAGTTTCCATGACGCCGCGGACCTCACCAGACCCACGATCGGGACACTCGTTGTGAGCCCGAATTCCTATGTCAGGCTGGACGATCGTACCTATCAGTGGGTCTTCGACAACTTGGAGCCCACCGCCGCCGATGACATCAACATGAGATTCATCTCGATTTCACCGACTATCCTGGGAACCATAGGCGGCGACGTGCCACTGCCGGCCAGCGCGGGAGCGGTGGTGGTATGGACTGCAGCGTCGAACCGCCTGGGCCCCAACGTCGAGATCGGCATGCAGCCGGGCTGGGAGGCCGTCGACGGCCAGCCGAGCACCGCCTGGGGGTTCTCCGCCAAGGCGGAGTACGACTGGCTACAAATGGGCGTCAGGGGCAACCAGCACCTGGCGGAGATCCGCATCCTTCCGGGAAGGAACGACAGCCCCACCTCGTTCACCGAGTACGCCCGGCCCAAAAAGATGTATGTGAGCTGGGCTGACGGCCAGGGTGTGGAGATCAGCCTGAAGGACGAGCCGTCGCTGCAGAGGTTTCCCCTGACCTGCACAACCAACTCGATCAATCTTCTGGTCGAGGATGTCTACCCCGGGACCAAGAGCAACGACGTCTACATCTCCGAGATCGATCTGGGCAACGCGCCGGCCCCGGAGTTCGACACCTACGCGAACATGATGGCCGGGGGGAAGCCACCCACCACCGAGGCAGTGCCCGCCCTCGAAACTTCAACCACGAACAACGGTGCTACAACGAGCGCTCCTTCGACCACGAGCAGTGCGCCGATCACGACCACCACCGCGGCGACGCCCAGCGCGACCACCGGGGGCCCGGCAAGCCCGGGCGGCTCCAGCAACGACGGCACGCCGCGGCTCGTTTGGGCGGTCATCCTGGTAGCGGTCGTGGCGGCGGCCGCTACCGGAGTGTCGATCTACTTCGGGGTGAGGCTCCGACGGCGGGGCAAGACCGCGGCTGAGACGTAGAGTCGACCCCGGGCGGGGATATCACGTCGGTTTGTGACACGAACTTCACTGCTCCAGCGCTCCACGACTTCCGTATCGAGCGGGGCGGGATCGGCTGCAAAGGGTGAGCCGATCTCCGCGGTGAAGACCCGATCCGCCCACTTCCCGTTGCCGAATTTGAACGGATGCAGGGCTTTTGGGCTTTCTAGGCCGTTACCAGTCGGAAGCGAATGTCGGCAGACCATACGAATCCGGGTCCCGCCACCTAGAAAACCCCGGCAGACGCCAGACCTTCATCTAGTGAGTAAGTGGCGTACCGCAGGTTCAACCGGGGACAGCCAGCCGTCGGGTTGGACGAGCGTCCCAGAAGTGGCCTGGCACATAGTCCCATCCGCTCTTGGAGCAAGATACAACCCGAGGCACAAAGCGATCCCTACTGACCCCCGAAGATCGCGCCTAGCGTGAACCCGATGGCAAACCCGGCAAAGATGACTATCAGGATGATCATCCTGGTCACCCGCATGCCTATGTGGCGTGCCCGAAGAAACTGGTTCAGTGTCCAGAAGCCGACCATCCAGCTCGCTGTCCCGATGATCGCCAACGCGTTCCAAGTGAGGAAGCAGACGAGCGCGGTCACCGGGATGATCGCGGCCGGTGCCAGCCAATAGGTAGTCTCGTAGATCCTGCTGACTCGACGCACCCTTTCGCGCCGTCGGCGGTACTCCTCATACTCGTCGCCGGAAACCGCCATGGTCTGGAAGGCTAGTTCGCTGGAAACCCCATCGGCGAAGTACTCCGCGGCTTGCGCATAGTCCTGACGCAAAGGAATGGTCCCACTCTTGAGCCCTATTTCGAACCGAACCCCCGTGATTTTGCCCTTGCGGTAGGTAAGGACCCTCATCCTCGTATCGCCTGACAGCCACACCCACCGGCCCCAGCGGTAGACAGGGGATCCGCTCTCAGCAGTCACCGGGAACCACCCGGAGTAGGCCGCCCATTCATCCGCCGCGTGCTTGACCTGTTCTGGCTGAGCCGAGACAGAGCGGCGGGCGACATACCCGGAACCAGGTAGGAAGCCCTCAGACTCTTCGACATCGCGCAACTCCTCCATGTCGAAGGACTCGGGCTCAGCCTCGGAAGCCGGAACCTCCGCGACCTCCACCGGAGCGCGCGGCCCGCGCGCCGGCGGTGTGAATCCCCACGGTTTGGTGAACGTGTTCTTCACCCTTTTGGAGACGAGGAAATAGGGAATCCAGACCCCGGCAGCAATCGTCGCTCGTACGAGAGCGAAGGCAGTGATGCCTATCGACGCACCCGCGTCGGGGCTGAACCCCGCGCTCAAGAGCGCTGGCTCAACGATCGCCGCCGAGACGACCGCGACGATGGCGACGACAAGATTCACCGCGTACAGGCTCGCCACGAGTCGGGGTAAACCTCGCCGTTTCTGGAACAGGGAGACGGTTAGGAGGATGCAGGCGACGAACAAGACGCACCTGGCCACCCCATCAAACGCGACGAGCGGCTTCCAGGATGGTTCATGAAAGGCACTGCCGGGGGTCGTGACCTTAAGCCAGGCCGGCGAGGTGCTGAACGCGAGGCCGACGATGGCTTTGATGATGGAGAGGAGTCCCGTGAGAATCAGGCTAAGGGTGCCGAGGACCAGCCAGCCGCCGATGCCCGAGGGTGCGTCGTCCAGAGGTCGCGCCCGTGTGGCCACCTTCGAACCGCCTGAAGGCACTGTCTGATCTCCAAAGGGGAACATGGCTACCCGCAATCTGACGACCGCATTTGCCCACCGTGGACCGATGATTCCAGGGCCGGCGCCCTCGCGCAAGCGCCGTGGAGCCCTCGTCACGTTCCAAGGGCGTGAGCCGAGCGGAGAACTCGGTGGCTAGTTGAGCAACTCCCCGGTCTCGGCCATGCCGGCCAGGCGGCCGAGGTCATCGATGTAGTCGCCGGCGATGACGATGTAGCCGAAGCCTCCGTACCAGGAGACGCTGACGTGCTCGCCGCCGGGCACCACCGCTCCCTCCGTGGCAGCCGCCCGCATCGCCTTCTCCAGGTCCTGCTCCATCTGATGGAAGTCGGGCGGCGCGGGCATCGTGTCGAACAGGAACACACGGTCGCCGTTCGCCAAACGATATCCTTTTGCTGCAGTGAGACTAGTGACGGGAGCGGCGGCGTCCAGCACCCAGTTGACGTCGAAGCCGGTCATGATCTGGTACGGCAGAGCCCCGATGAGCTGCATGGCCGTGAGCCGGTCCTCGAATCGGGCAGCCTTCCTCTCAAACGATAGCTGGCCGGGCGCGAGCGTGGTGGATGTGTCCTTGTCCGGGCCCACGATGCGCCTGACCTCATCAAGCGTGGTGTAAGTGTAAGGCGAGCGGGCAGAGACGTAGTTTCCGCCTGCCGGCAGGAAGAGGCCGTAGGTATCGTTCCAGAGGAAGTCGGCGCCCGGGGCCGCGGCCCCGGTGGCGAAGTCCCGGTCGCCGCGAGAGGAGAAGACCAGAACTCTGTCGCCGACCTCCAGTGGCTTTTCGAACGTGGCTCGCACGTAGTCCGGAGTGTCCTCGGGCCGCCCCGGGATGGCGAAGGGCAATGGGGTCCCGAAGCGCGGCGACCCTTTCAGGGTCTCGGCCGGGTCGACGTAGAAGACGATGTAGGGGTTGGCCATGCTTCCGACCGAGGCACGTGGAGAGTCCACCTCGGTCACGGTGCCTCGCACGATCAATTGCGACTGATCAACGAGTTCCTCGATGTCGGGGGGGCCGAGTAGCCAAATCCCCGCAGCCAGCGCGCTGAAGCTGTCGTTCATGGCCTGAAGGAGATTCGCCCTCTCCTCGGCCGAGGCGCCTGCAGTAGCGGGCGTGGGCTCAGTGGTCGCAGGGGAGGCTTCTGGCAGAGTGGCCGCGTCAAGCGACCCGGGGTTCTGTTCGACGGTCGTGAACCGACCTTCCGTCGTCGTCGGCGCGCCGGCTGTGCCGATGTAGTCGCAACCGGAAAGGGAGGCGGCTCCGGTCAGGACCAGCAGAACCGCGATGCCCAAGACGGCTGCTGCAGCCCTTTCGATTGACCTTCTGATCACGCCGCCCCCCCTTGTCCCGAAGAAGCCATGGCGTCGCTCTTCGCTGAAGCGTCCGAAAGCTACGGTGGAGAGGACGAAAGCGAGGAGGCGAATGTTCCAGCTCTCCAGCATGGAATACAGGAGCGCGAAATGTGTGTGGTTCGTTCCGCTCCCGAGCCAGGCTAAGCGGGCACCAGCACAAAGGCGATGTCCGCAGATAGCAGGCGGCGGGTCCGGCCACCTCCGGGCCAAGTTTTACCGGTAAATAGGCACTATTGGGCTTGCAGACTCCTGCCAATAGGGGCTGAGTTGCGACTACTTCAGGGCATACAAATAACCATCACTGCCACCGAAGTACACCATTCCGTCTGCGATCGCCGGGGAGGAGGAAATCTCGGAACCCGTCTGGAACTTCCATTGCTCCTTGCCGGTCTTCGTGTCCACCGCGTAGAGATAGCCGTCCAAACCGCCGACGTAGACGACCCCGCCTGAGATGGCGGGCGAGGACAGGATCGCGCTGCCGGTCTGGAACTTCCATTGCTCCTTGCCGGTTTGGGCATCCACAGCGTAGAGACAGCCGTCTCTGCTCCCGACGAACACCCCTCCGTTCGCGATGGCCGGAGAGGAATCCACCCCTCCGCCCGTCTTGAAACTCCACTTCTCCTTGCCGGTTTGAGCATCCACAGCGTGGAGATAGGTGTCGCCGCTGCCGCAGTAGACTACCCCGCCAGAAACGGCCGGCGAGGCCAGTGAAAGCCCCGAGATGCCGGCGGTCTCAAACGCCCATTGCTCCTTCCCGCTGCCGCCGTCCAACGCATACAGATTCCCATCGTATATGAAGATCACACTGCCCGAGATGGCTGGTGAAGTGATGTAAGCTCCGGTCTCGAACTTCCACTTCTGCTCGCCCGTCCGGCTGTCCAGCGCGCAGAGGCCGTCGTACTCGGTACCGACGCATACCAGTCCGTTATAGATGGCCGGGGAAGACCATATCGCGGACGCAGGAGAATTGAAGCTCCATATTTCCTTCCCGGTCTTGCTGTCCAGCGCGTGGACGTAGCCCTCATCGCTGCCGAAGTAGATCACACCGTCTGCAATCGCGGGAGAAGACACCACTGGACCGAATTTGTCGGACCTCCATCTCTGTTCTCCGCTCTGGCTGTCGACCGCGAAGAGATAGCCAACACCCTTATCCGTACTGCCGAAATAGACCACCCCGTTCTGGACCGTCGGGGAGGAGTCAATCGTGCCACTGATCTGGAACTTCCACGCGAGGCTGCCTGATGGGCTCGATTCACCACTCTCATACACCCCGGTATGCGCAGCGTCAGCCCTGAACATGGCGACGGGAGCCGGTGGGGCCCCGGCAGTGGGCGGAGGCACGGTCGGCGTGGTCGCGACCTGGCTGGTGGCGGTGACCGCCTGCGTTGTAGTCACTCCTTGAGTCGTGACTGTCATGGTCTGACTGCTGGCGACGGCCTGAGTGGAGGTCACTGCTTGGATCGTGGTGATCGTTGTTGTGGATTCTGCTCCGCACCCGGCCGTGGCTGGGGCAAGCACGACCAATACGACGGTGACCACAGCGGACAGTAGATGTCGCGTGGGACTCATGGGACGGGCACCTCCTCAGCGAGCAACATGGCAAAGAGACGAGCCAGGTTCAGGTGTGGACTGACTCAAGGCCCCCGTCTCGCGGCCTGACAGCGCCGTTGATCGGGGGAGTTGCTTGCTCTCCTAACCCGAACTCTAAGCCAGTTCCGGTCCCTGTCAATAGGTAGATGGATCGTCCATCGATGGACGTCACGTTTCTCGCGTTCCGTCGCTGGACTGGACAGAATGCAGGGATTCTGCGCCCGTCAGGCCGTCACGAGTCAGAAGGGAATACCGGCAGGCCATAGAAGGTGGAACGCCCCGAGTCCCGTCGCCAGAGTGGTGCGCGAGAGACAGACGCCGCGGGGCCAGCGCTGTGACCTTTGCCTACCTATCCCAGAACAGTCCCTGACCCGTCTCCTCGAAGAGCCCCGCTTCGGCCCCCGCCGCAAACAGGCGCTCGATAGCCCGCTCGCCCTCCACGCCGTAGTCCACGCTGGCGTCGTTCACGTAGAGGTCGATGTGCGCCTGGCACACTGCCGAATCCATCTCCTGGGAGTGGGCCGCGATGTACTCGCGCGACGCCTCCGGGTGCGAACGGGCGAAGAGCACGCTGTCGCGCACGGCCCGGTCGATGCGTTCCTGCAGCTCGCGGTCGAGCGCCCGCGACACGGCGATGCCTCCCAGCGGGATGGGCAGTCCGGTGGTGGCTTCCCACCACTCCCCCAGGTCGACGAGCCGGCGTAGCCCGTAGGAGCCGAAGGTGAACCGGCCCTCGTGGATGATGACGCCGGCGTCCACCTCCCCCGCCGCGACGGCCGGCATGATGCGATCGAAGGGCATCACCACGCGCCGCCGCCCGCCCCCGATGAACAAGCCGGAGAGCAGCGCGGCCGTGGTCAGTTCGCCCGGGATGGCCACCCGCGCCCGGCTCAGGTCGTCGGCGAGCGAAGCGGCGCCCCCGTTGGCGTCGGCGGGCCTGAAGGGCGAGTCCTTGCGCGCCACGATCAGCGGACCGACCCCCCGTCCGAGAGCGCCCCCGCTGTGCAGCAGCGCGTACCGGTCGCGCAGCCGGCCGAACGCGTTGAACGAGACCTTGATGACGTCCGCCTCGCCGGCGGCCGCCAACCCGTTGAGCGTGTCGATGTCCTCCAAGCGCTCGGTCACAGCCGGGGCGCCGGGGAGCAGGCCTTGGGTCCACGCGTGGAAGATGAACGTGTCGTTCGGGCAGGGGGAGTAGGCGAGGCGGAGCGGGCGCGCCTCGGTGCCGGGCGGCTCCACGTCAGGCCTCATCGCCGGTCTCGGCGCCGGTCCCCGGAAGCGACAGCTTGTCGAGCGAGTCGACGATGGCCCGCGCCGCCCAAGTGGCCGCCGCGACCGCCCGCCGCACCTGCCAGTGGGCCCGGTCGCGGTCACCCACGAGGTTGCTGATGCCCCGGACCTCCAGGAACGGCACCCCGTAGAGGATGCAGATGTGCGCCGCCGCGGCCCCTTCCATGGATTCCGCCAGCGCCTCCCAGCGCTCCGCCAGTTCCTTGGCCTCCGCGGTGACTCCCGTGACCTGGGACGCGGTTATGCACGGCCCCGCGAACACCCGGGGATGCTGCTCCGGCCTGATGGCGGCGAAGGCGTCCTCGTCATCCCGGGCGGCAGCCCTCGCGACGATCTCCAGGGCGGACGTCGCCAGCCCGCCATCCAGGGGGAACACGCCCCCGGTCTCCTCCCCGTCGTACAGCGCCACCGGCCAGCCCAGATCGCGCGCCGACTGCCAGCCGTGCGGGGTCGAGGTGCCCGTGTCGGAGTAGGCCTCCTGAGTGGCGAGCACGATGTCGCCGATGGCCGCCGGGATGAACTCGCCCACTGAGGGCAGTCCGCCGGCGATGCCCGTCTGCAGCACGAGGCGCGGATGGGGCTTCATGGCCTGCAGGAGGCACGTGAGCAGGTGGGCGGCGTTGACCTTGTCGATGCCGCTGACCGCCAGCGCCACACGGCGCCCCTCGGCCGATCCGCCCGCTTCGGCGCGCAGCGGCGCCAACTCCCCCACGAGGATCCGCTTGCCGGTCACCAGGAACTCCCCGGCATCCCGAAGGGCGGGCGCGAGCAAGGCGGCTTCGATGTCGGTGGCCACCAGCAGGACCACCTCGCAGCCCAGCGTGGCGGCCCAGAGGCCCTCGCAGTCGAGGGAGGCCAGCGGTTCTGCGTCCGTGTCAGGCTCCTTCCAGAAGCAGCAGGTCGGGGTCTTGCAGGTAGCTGATGACCAGGTTGAGGAAGCGGGCCGCCTCGGCGCCGTCCACCAGCCGGTGATCGAAGGTGAGCGCCAGCGGGAGCATCAGCCGCGTGACGATCTTGCCGTCGCGGACCACGGGGGTCTCCTGGACCCGGCCCATCCCCAGGATGGCCACTTCGGGATAGTTGATCACCGGCGTGGCGTACAGGCTGCCGATGGCTCCGTAGTTGCTGATGCTGAAGGTGCCTCCGCGGAACCCCTGCATGTCGATCTTGCGCTCGTCCGCCAGGTCGACCAGGTCCACGATCTCCTCGGCGATCCGGAAGATGCTCTTGCTGGTCGGCGTCCTTGATGTTGGGCACCATGAGACCGAACTTCGTGTCGATGGCGATACCGATGTTGTAGTAGCGCTTGAGCAGGAACTCCTCGCCGGCTTCGTCCAGCACCGCGTTGAGCCTGGGGAAGCGCTTGAGCGAAGCCGTGCAGGCCTTGATCACGAACGCCAGATACGTGAGCCGGATGCCGCGCTCGGCGGCCAGCGTGCGCTCCTTCTCCCGGATGCGCTTGAGGATGGTGACGTCGGCCTCGTCCATGGTGGTGACCTGGGCCTGCTTGGACACCGCCTCCGCCATGCGCTGGGCCATGCTGCGCCGCACCCCGCGGAACAGCACGCGCTCCACCGGTCCGTGACCGTCGTCCTCTATGACGCCACCCATGATCGGGGCGAGCGGGACCTCTTCGGGGCGCATGGGCGGCGCCCCCGCGGCGGGCGCAGCCGCCGGACGCGGGCTGCGGGGCCGGGCGCGGCCTTCGGCGCCGTTCGCACCGGCGCCGCCGGCGCCGCGGCGCCATACGCGGCCGCTTGAGCCGTGTCTTCGACGTCCTGCTTGAGGATGCGCCCACCGGGCCCGGTGCCCCGCAGGGTCGCGAGATCGACGCCGAGTTCCTTGGCCAGGACCCTCACCGATGGCATGGCCAAGACGTCCGCCCCCTCGGGCGCGGCCGCCGGGGCGGCCGGAGCAGCCGCCTCCTCTTCCTCCTCGGGTGCTTCTTCGAGTTGGCCCACGACCGAGCCGGTGTACGGCACCGCTTCCTCGGGCTTGGCGGCGGGTTCGGGCGGCTGCCGGCGTCGGGCGGCCGGGCTCGGGCGCCGCGGCGCAGCCTGCGGCGCCGTCGGTTCAGGCGCCGCCGCCCCGGCTGCGGCGCCCTCTTCTAATCGTCACGAGCACATCGCCCACGTTCACGATGTCCCCTTCAGCCGCGTGCAGCTTCAGCACCGTCCCGGCGCGCGGCGACGGCATCTCCACCACGGCCTTGTCGGTCTCCATCTCGGCCAGGGTCTGATCCTGCGCCACCCGGTCGCCTTCCTTGACCTTCCAGGACAGCAGTTCGCCCTCGGCGATGCCCTCCCCTATGTCCGGGAACTTGAACTCATAAGCCATAGCAGCGACTCCTCACTCGGCTGTGGCGTGACGGGCCACGTTGCCCATGCGCAACTTGCGGATCTGCTTGCGGACCTCTTCGTCGCTCAAGAACACGCCCTCTCGCGGGGGATCCACGTGGACCACTTCCTCGTAGCGCCGCATGAGCTTGGCCGGCGGATCACCCTCCAGCGCGCTGTACCCCGCGGCCAGCATCTCGTACACGTAGATGCTCTCCGGCAGCCCCAGATACTGCTTGATCAAAGCCTGCGGCCGCTCGTTCTTGACCGCCGACACCGGCTGCGCCCCCAATCCCACGCTGTGCAGACCCAGCCACAGGTACGCGAACGCGTCCGCCAGAGACGTCTCGAAGATCGAGTCCCCCTTCTGGATGCAGTACCGTGCGTTCATCGGCAATCCTGCCTTTCGGCGGACGTCCCCGACGATCAGGATGTAGACCGGCGCCGCCGGACACGCCACCCGGCCCCGGTTCTCGAGGGTCCAGGCCGGGCCCTGCCAGGGCTCCCTGGTGGCCTCCATCACGTAGAAGTCGTCCTCGATCCAGTCGTCGATGATCCGCTTGACCGCGGCGCGTTTCTCCGGGTCGAAAAGGACGATGAACTCGGCCGGCTGCATGTTGAAACCACTCGGGGCCCAGCGGGCCACTTCCAGAGCCTTCTCGATATCCTCCGTCGGCACCGGGTCGGGCTTGATGGCCCGGATGGTGCGCCGGCTCTTGGCCAGTTCGAGCAGCTCGTCGTAGTGCACCGCGATCCTCCTAGAACTTCAGTAGGTCCTTGGCCGCATCCACCACCACACCCGCGTTCGGCTGGTAGTAGTCCTCCAGCTTGGCGAGCGGGGCGATGGTGTCGAAGCCGGTGATCCGCACCACCGGCGCCTGCAGGTGAAGCACCGCCCGCTCCATGATCTGGGCCGAGATCTCGGCCCCGAAACCGCACGTCTTCGGCGCCTCGTGCACGATGATGGCCCGGCCGGTCTTGCTCACGCTGGCCACCACGGTCTCGTAGTCGAACGGGGACAATGTCCGCACGTCGATGACCTCCGGCCGCGCCACGCCCTCGGCCTCCAGCTTCTGGGCGGCGTCCTTGATGGTCCGCACCTGGGCGCCCCAGGCGATGAGGGTGAGGTCTGCGCCCTCCTGCACCACCCGCGCCTTGCCCAGCGGGATGGTGTAGGGCTCCTCCGGCACCTCGGTCTTGATGGCCCGGTAGACGCGGGCCGGCTCGAAGAACACCACCGGGTCCGGGTCGGCCAGGGCGGCCGTCAGCAGGCCCTTGGCCTCGTACGGGTCGGCGGGGATCACCACTTTCAGTCCCGGCACGTGGGCGAACACGGCCTCCATGCTCTCGGAGTGATGCTCGAGGGCCCGGATGCCGCCGCCGTAGGGCATGCGCACCACCAGCGGCACCGTGAACTCTCCCCGGCTGCGGTTGCGCATGCGCGCCGCGTGGCAGACCAGTTGGTCGTAGGCCGGATAGACGAACCCGGAGAACTGGATCTCGGCCACGGGGTGATATCCCGCGATGGCCATCCCGATCGCCATCCCCACGATGCCCGACTCGGCCAACGGTGTGTCGATGACCCGCTGATCCCCGAAGCGCTCGATGAGCCCGTCGGTGACTCGGAACACCCCGCCGTCGCGCCCCACGTCCTCCCCCAGGATGATCATCTTGGGATCGGCCTCCATGGCCTGGTGCAGCGCTTGGACGATGGCGTCCACCATGTTCAGGCGCGCCATGTCAGGCCCCCTTCGCCAGACGGGCCTTGAGCGCCGCTTCCTGCTCCATCAAGGGCGGAGTCCGCTCCGCATACAGGTGGGCGAAGAGCTCCTCCGGCCCCGGCGGCTCGATGGCCTCGAACTCGGCCACCGCCTCCGCCACCTGCCGGTCGGCGTCGGCGAGCACCTCCGCTTCGCCCGCCTCGTCGATGAGGCCCTGCGCCCGCATGTAGCGGGCCAGCCTCTCGATGGGGTCGCGGTCCCGCCAGAGCGCCACCTCTTCGTCCTCCCGGTAGCGCCGGGCGTCGTCGGACGTGGTGTGGTCGGTCACCCGGTAGGTCAGCGCCTCGATGAGCGTCGGCTCGTGCCCGGTGCGCGCCCGGTCGAGCGCCTCCGACACCGCCCGGTACACCGCGAACACGTCGTTGCCGTCCACCTGCACCCCGAACATGCCGAACGCCAGGGCCTTCTGCGCCACCGTGGGCGACGCGGTCTGCCGGGTGAAGGGCAGGGAGATGGCGTACTGGTTGTTCTGGCAGAAGAACACCACCGGGGACTGGAACACCCCCGCCATGTTCATGGCCTCGCTGAAGTCGCCCTCGGAGGTGGCCCCTTCGCCGAAGATGGTCAGCACCGCCGCGTCCTCACCGGAGGCCTTGAGCGCCCAGCCGATGCCCACCGCGTGCAGCATGTGCGTGCCCACCGGGATGGCGATGGGCAGCGTCCGCAGGTCGTGCGGGAACTTGCCGCCCCGCTCGTCGCCTCCCCAGAACTGGAGGAGCTGGGCCATGCTGATGCCGCGGTGGAGCAGCGCCCCGTTCTCGCGGAAAGCCGGGACCAGCCAGTCGGTGGGGCGCAGCGCGAAGGCTGCGCCGATCTGGGCCCCTTCCTGTCCGGCCACCCGGGCGAACGTCCCCAGGCGCCCTTGGCGCTGCAGCTTGAACATCCGGTCGTCGAACTGCCGGGCGAGCACCATCTGCGCGTGGAGCCGCTTGATGTCGTCGGGCGACAACTCCGGCATGAGCGCCTCGTCGACGGTGCCGTCTTCTTTCAGCACCTCGAGACGCTCGATGGAATACGAGACGAGAGGACGGACTGGCAACGCCTACCCCCTTCCTAGCCTCTCGGGCCGTTCGATCACAAGGACGGCGGCGCCGCGTATGCGGCCGCTCCGCAGGCGGTCGAGCGCCTCGTTGGCCTGCTCCAGCTCGAAAAGTTCGACCTCGGTCCGCACCGGGATCTCCGGCGCCAGCGCGAGGAACTCCTGCCCGTCCCGCCGCGTGAGATTCGCGACGGAGCGGATGGACCGCTCCCCCCACAGGTCTTCGTACGGGAACGAGGGGATGTCGCTCATGTGGATGCCTCCGCACACCACGGCTCCTCCCTTGCCCACCGCTTTCAACGCCAACGGTACCAGGTCTCCGGCTGGAGCGAAGATGATGGCGGCGTCGAGCTGCTCCGGAGCGCGGGTGGCGGTGTCACCGGCCCACTCGGCCCCCATCTGCCGGGCGAACTCCTGGGAGGTCACGTCTCCCGGCCGGGTGAAGGCGAAGACCCGCCGTCCCTGGTGCCGGGCCACCTGGGTGACGATGTGGGCGGCGGCGCCGTAGCCGTACAGCCCCAGGCGCTCCGCGTCGCCGGTCATGCGACAGTGACCGCCAACCGATGAGGCCCGCGCACAGCAGCGGCGCGGCCTGCGGCACCGGGTACTCTCCGGGGATGGGGAAGGCATACCGGTGGTCGGCCACCGCGTACTCGGCGAAACCCCCGTCGATGTCGTAGCCGGTGAACTGGGCGTGGTCGCAGAGGTTCTCCCGGCCGCTCAGGCAGTAGGGGCAGGTGCCGTCGGTCCAGCCCAGCCAGGGCACTCCCACCCGGTCGCCCACGCTTAGCGCGGCCGGGGCGGCTGTAGCCGCATCCGGCGTGGCTGCGCCCCGGGCAGCCGCTCCCGCCGCGGCCCCGTCCGGGACTGCCGCGGCCGGCCCCACCTTGTCCACCACCCCCACGATCTGGTGCCCGATGATGACCGGCCGCTTGTGGGGCGGCAACTCGCCGTCCACGATGTGAAGGTCGGTGCGGCACACGCCGCACGCCTGCACCTCTGATCCGCACCTGTCCGGCGCCGGGCTCCGGAACCGGCACGTCGGCCAGGCGGAGCGGTCCTCCGGTCTCCTCCAGAAGCATCGCGCGCATCAAGGCCTCCTCATGGCCGAGCAAATGGCGCTGCTATTCGCGCTCCCTGCGTCCGTCTCTCGCGCATACCCATCACCTTCCTGCGGCGAAGCGTCATCCTTCAGCAGCCTGTTAGGCGCCCGGTCCGATCTCACCGTCGAGGTCGATGATCTCGTTCGGCTCCGCCACGACCACCTTGAAGTGCAGGCGCTCCTCAAGCAGCCGCTCGAGCGTCAGGGCAGACTTCAATTCCCCGTGGACGAGGATCGTCAACCGCGGCGGCTCGAAGTGCGACGCCCAGGCCATCAACTGCTCCTGGTCGGCGTGGGCGGACAGGCCGGTGATCTCGTCGATGTGGGCCTTCACCGCGATCTCCTCGCCGAAGATGCGCACGCGTTTGTCGCCCTCCAGCAGGCGCCGCCCGAGCGAGCCCTGCGCCTGGAACCCGACGATGACCACATGGGCCTCGGGCCGCCACAGGTTGTGCTTGAGATGGTGGCGCACCCGCCCGGCGTCGGCCATGCCGCTCGCCGAGATGATCACCACGCCTCGCTTGCCGTTGAGCGCCCGCGATTCGTCCGCGCTCTGCGTGAAGTGCAGTTGCGGGAAGTCGAAGGCCCCGCCCTCCTGCACCAGCTTCCAGGCTTCCTCGTCGAAGGCCTCGGGGTGCTTGCGATAGACCTCGCTGGCCTTGGACGCGAGCGGGCTGTCCACGTACACCGGCATGTCCAGATCGTGCTCTTTGAAGATCTCCCGCAGGAAGAAGAGGATCTCCTGCGTCCGGCCCACGGCGAAGGCCGGGATGATGACGTTCCCGCCGCTCCGCTTGGCCTGCTTGAGGATCTCCGCCAGCTTCGTCCTTGGGTGTGCCGTTGTGCTCGTGCAGGCGGTCCCCATACGTGGATTCCATGATGCAGGTAGTCGGTCTGCTTGATGATCTCCGGGTCCCGGATGATGGGCTGGTTCGGCTGGCCCACGTCGCCGCTGAACAGCACCTTCACCTGCTCCCCCTGGTCCTCGAGGTCCAACTCGAGGAACGAGGAGCCCAGGATGTGCCCGGCGTCGTGGAACACCGCGGTCACGCCCGGGAGCCAGATGGACCGGCGTGGAGTAATCCACCGGCTTGAGACGCTGGATGGTCTTGCGGGCGTCGTCCTGGGTGTAGAGCGGCTCGGCGCCCCTGCGCCCGGCGCGGCTGGCCTTTCGGGTGCGCCACTCCGCTTCCATCTCCTGGATGTAGGCGGAGTCCAGCAGCATGATCTCGGCCAGGTCGCACGTGGGAGACGTGGCGTAGATGGGGCCGGAGAAGCCCTCGCGCACCAGCCGGGGCAGCCTGCCCGAATGGTCGATGTGCGCGTGGGTGAGCAAGACGAAGGCTATCTCCGCCGGGTCGTACGAGAATGGAGCGAAGTTGAGAGCCTCCTCCTTGTCACCGCCCTGATGCATGCCGCAATCGACCAGGAAGCGGGTCTGACCGACCTCCACGACATAGTTGGACCCGGTGACTTCCCGCGCGGCCCCGCACACCTGTAGGAACATGCAGCCTCCTCGGACAGCCCGCCAGATCCGGTCTCCCGGGGCGGGTCTCGATAGACGTCTGTGTTATTCTACGCTGGAGCGCCTTAACAGGCTGCTGACGACTGAAGCTCCGCTGCCGGGATGCGTGGCAAGCGCGAGGCTGGGACGTTGGAAACACCCCTTTCATGGTGTGACCAAGGACAACGCATGGCGCCGCCCAGTTCACCCGGCGGCCGTAGTCTATCTTTCAGCAGTCCTTTGACCGGGCCCTCCCGGTGATGTGTGTGGCAACCAAACGAGCGGAGGACAGTAGTGGCAAACGAATCCATCGATCAGGTATTCGACGTTCCTGCGGAGTTCCAGAAAGACGCCTGGATCTCCAGCATGGAGCAGTACCAGGAGATGTACCGGCGGTCCCTCGACGACGCCGATGCCTTCTGGGGCGAAGAAGCCGAGAAGCGCCTCACCTGGTTCAAGAAGTGGGACAGCGTCCAGAACCACGACTTCAAGAACGCGAAAGTCCGTTGGTTCGAGGGTGGCAAGCTGAACGTCTCCTACAACTGCCTCGACCGTCACATCGAAGCCGGCAAGGGCGACACCGTCGCTTACTACTTCGAAGGCGACTCCCCGGAGTCCACGGCTACCATCACCTACAAGGATCTCTGGGAACAGGTCACCAAGTTCGCCAACGTCCTCAAGAAGAAGGGCGTCAAGAAGGGCGACCGGGTCGTCATCTACCTGCCGATGATCCCGTCCCTCCCCATCGCCATGCTGGCCTGCGCCCGTATCGGCGCCATCCATTGCATCGTGTTCGGTGGCTTCTCGGCTGACGCTCTGCGCGACCGCATCCTCAACGCCGGCGCCACCGTCATGATCACCGGCGACACCGGCCTGCGCGGCGGCAAACCCACCGCCCTCAAGACCAACGGCGACGCCGCCCTGGCGGAGTGCCCCGACGTCAAGACCTGCATCGTGGTCAAGCACACCGGCGTCGCGGTCCCCTGGACCGAAGGCCGCGACGTGTGGTGGGAAGACGAGATGGCCGCCGCCGACATCACCACGGACTGCCCGTCCGAACCGATGGACGCGGAAGATCCGCTCTTCATCCTCTACACCTCCGGCTCGACGGGCAAACCCAAGGGTGTCATGCACACCACCGGTGGCTACCTGCTCTACGCGGGCATGACCCACGAGCTCATCTTCGACTATCATCCCGGCCAGGTCTACTGGTGCACCGCCGACATCGGCTGGGTCACCGGTCACACGCTACATCGTGTACGGCCCGCTGGTGAACTGCGCCACCGGCATCCTGTTCGAGGGCGTGCCGAGCTACCCGACTCCGGACCGCTTCTGGACCGTGGTCGAGAAGTACAAGGCCAGCATCTTCTACACCGCTCCCACCGCTCTGCGTTCCATCGCCCGTGAAGGCGACGACTGGGTCAAGAAGCACGACCTGTCCTCCCTGCGCGTGCTGGGCACCGTGGGCGAGCCCATCAACCCGGAAGTCTGGCTCTGGTACCACGACCTCATCGGCGGCGGCCGCTGCCCGATCGTGGACACCTGGTGGCAGACCGAGACCGGCGGCATCCTCATCACCCCGCTCCCGGGCGCGATGAAGATCAAACCGGGTTCGGCCACCCTGCCGTTCTTCGGTGTCGAGCCCGTCCTCGTTGACGAAGACGGCAAGAAGATCGAAGGCCCCGGCGTGGGCAACCTCTGCATGGCGCCGCCCGTGGCCCGGCATGATGCGCGGCGTGTACGGCGATCACCGAACGTTTCATGGAAACGTACTTCGTCCAGTACCCCGGCTACTACTTCACCGGCGACGGTTGCCGGCGCGATGAAGACGGTTACCACTGGATCACCGGCCGCGTGGACGACGTCATCAACGTCTCCGGTCACCGCATGGGTACCGCCGAAGTCGAGTCCGCTCTCGTCAGCCACCCGGCTGTCGCCGAAGCGGCCGTCGTGGGCATGCCTCACCCCATCAAGGGCCAGGGCATCTACGCCTACGTCACGCTGAACATCGACGTCGAGCCGACGGACGACCTCAAGAAGGAACTCATCAAGCACGTCCGCTCCGAGATCGGCCCGATCGCCTCTCCGGACGTCATCCAGTGGGCTCCCGGTCTGCCGAAGACCCGCTCCGGCAAGATCATGCGCCGCATCCTCAAGAAGATCGCGGCCAACGACGTCAGCGACCTGGGCGACACCTCCACCCTCGCCGACCCGTCCGTGGTCGACAACCTGGTGGATCATCGCGCGAACAAGTAGGTCGAGCGAACACTCCGCCGAGCGAGAGCAAGGCGAGAGAAGCAAGACAAAAAGGGGCGGCCTTCGGGCCGCCCCTTTTTCATGTCTGAAGACACGACGCAGCGAAGCAGAGAAGGGTCGAGCGAAGCAAAGACCCAAGGGTCGAGCGAAGCGACGACGCCCTGCATCTTCAACCTTACGATGAGTGGACGGAGTTCTGACAGTCAGGAGGGGAGATGCGCGTCCCTTCCGAAGCGGCTTGCGAAGCTCCGTGGCTCAGAACAGAAGAGTGCTACTACCCGAGACGGAGCGGAGGTTGAAGCGAAGGAAGGGGCGCGCATCTCCCCCACTCATGGGAGTCGGAGATCAGCCCCCGCGAACTGCGAAGGCCACACCGTGACCAACCGCCCGTCCTGCACCTGCGCCACCACCAGCCTCGCGCCGCGGTTCTGCCCCGACCCATCGAACATCAGCAGGCTTTGCGGCAGCACCAGATGCTCCCCGCTCAAGCGCAGTGGTCGCCAGCCCCAGTCTCAGCCGAGGGCCATCCACGGAGGCCACCCGCTCCAAGGCATCGGCCAGCACCCATACGGCCTGGTAGCCGTAGAGCATCCCGGCATCAAGGACCGTCCCCTGCGCCGCAAGCCTCTGCTCCAGCGCCAGGCTGGACGTGGTGCCGGGCGCGTATTCCGCCACGCTCGATACCAGCTCGGAGGCGTCGCCGGCATCCGCGATGAAGCCCGGGTCGAGGACTCCACCGGCGGCGTCGACGATGGGCATGTTCAGGCGCAGGACCGCGGCGTCCTGGGCGATCAGCGCGGCGTCGGTCAGGAACGTGGCGGTCAGCAAGGCCTGGGCGCCGGATCGCTTGACGGCGAGGATCTCGTTGTGCATGTCCGCCGTCTCCGGCGAGTATTCGATGTCGGCCACCACCTCGATGCCGGCCTTCGCCAGATAGGCCCTCTGGCTCTCAGCGGTCTGCTTGCCGTACTCGCCATCCTCGTGCAGCAGGGCGACCTTCGTCACCCCTTCAGGCTCCTGCAGGGCCTCAAGGACGGCCACCTGATCGCGCGCATACCAGTCGGCCTTGGCGCAGAGGCGGAACGTGTAGGCCAGACCCCTCTCGGTGACCTCGTCGGCCGCTCCCGAACTGACCAGGAAGGGCACCTCAAGGCTTTCCGCGGCCTCGGTGGCCCGGAGAGCCACCGTCGATTGTCCGGTCCCCACGATGGCCGCGACGCCCTCGATCTCGGCCAGCCGCTTCACCTCGGCTTCGCCTGTCTTCGGGTCGCCCTCGGAGTCGGCCTGCACCAATGTCATGCGCACACCGCCCAGAGAAGCTATGCCGCCGGCGGCGTTGACCTCTTCGATCGCGAGCCGCATCCCTTTGAGCGCGCTCTCCCCTTCGGCAGCGAGGTCTCCCGTCAGCGGGAAGATGGCCCCGATCTTGACCACTTCGGGCAGGCCTGAAGTAGTGGTCGTCTGCTCCGGCGCCGAGGAGGTGGTGGTCTCCGGAGATGAAGTGGCGGTCGTCGCCGAACTCGAAGTCGAGGACGACGCCGGGGCCGAGCTGGAGGTGACGGTGGCGGAGTCGCACCCTACCGCGAGCAGCGTCATCCCCAGGAACAAAGCGGCGGCGAGCAGCAGCCGGGCCGATAGCCTTCGGTCCATGCGCCTACTTCACTACGATGTTCACCAGGCGGCCGGGAACGACCACCTCTTTGACCACCTGCATGCCTTCCAGGTACTTCGTGACGCCCGGCAGGGCCTTCACCGCGGCCAGCACGTCGCCGGCCGATGCGTCCTTGGCCACTTCCACCCGGTCGCGCACCTTGCCGTTGATCTGCACGGCCAGCTCGACCGTGTCGGCGGTGAGGAAGCGGGGGTCGGCCTGCGGCCAGGGAGCATCCCAGATGGCCTCGTGGCCCAGCAGTCTCCCACAGTTCGGCGCCCATGTGCGGGGCGAACGGCTCCAGGAGGCGGACCATGGTCTCGAGGGCGTGAGCCAGCACCGCCTTGCCGGAGGCGGCCGCCGCAAGGCCGGCGGCCCGGGCGGACGCGATGTCGTTGTTGAGTTCCATGATGGCGGCAAGCGCCGTGTTGAAGTGGAAGCGCTCGCCCGATGTCCACGGTGGTCTTCTGCACCACCTGGTTGGTCTTGACCAGCAGGGCGCGCTCCGCGGAGTCAGAGCGCGTCTCGTCGAACGTCGCCGGGGCGGCGCCCGCGACCAGCGGTCCCCTCGTCCAGAGCGTCGGTCACCTGCCGCCACACGCGGCCCAGGAACCGGTACACGCCTTCGACGCCCTGGTCGTTCCACTCGGCGTCGCTCTCGGCCGGGCCCATGAACAGCACGTAGCTGCGCACCGAGTCGGCGCCGTACTTGCCCACCATCTCGTCCGGGCTCACCACGTTGCCCTTGCTCTTGGACATCTTGGCGCCCTTGTAGTAGATCATGCCCTGGGTGAACAGCCGCTTGAACGGCTCCTCGAAGCCGACCAGCCCCAGGTCGTAGAGCACCTTGGTGAAGAAGCGCGAGTACATCAGGTGCAGGATGGCGTGCTCCACCCCGCCGATGTACTGGTCCACCGGCAGCCAGTAGTCCACCGCCGTCCGGTCGAAGGCCACGTCGCTCCGCCACGGAGAGGCGTAGCGCAGGTAGTACCAGGACGAGTCCACGAACGTGTCCATGGTGTCGCTCTCGCGCCGGGCGGGGCCGCCGCACAGCGGGCAGGTGGTGTTGACCCAGTCCTCCGCCGCGGCCAGGGGCGACTTGCCCTTGGGCGCGTAGTCGGTGATGTCCGGGCAGCAGCACCGGCAGCTGGTCGTCCGGCACCGGCACTTCGCCGCAGGTGTCGCAGTAGATGATGGGGATGGGCGCGCCCCAGTAGCGCTGGCGGGAGAGCAGCCAGTCGCGCAGCCTGTAGTTGACCGCGAAGTCGGCCTTGCCCTGCTCCTTGAGCCACTCGGTGACCTTGACGATGCCCTCGGCCTTGGGCAGCCCGTCGAACCGGCCGCTGTGCACCAGCAGGCCGTCGCCCGTGTAGGCCTGCAGCATGGTCGCCCGCGGCGTCCTTGTACTCCTCCGGGCTCTGGATGACCTCGATGACCTCCAGCCCGTACTTCTTGGCGAAGGCGAAGTCGCGCTCGTCGTGGGCGGGCACGGCCATGATGGCGCCGGTGCCGTAGTCCATCAGCACGTAGTCGGCCACGTAGATGGGGATGTTGCCCCCGGTGACCGGGTTGACGGCGTAGCGGCCGGTGAAGACGCCGGTCTTCTCCTTGTCCATGCTGGACCGCTCGATGTGCGAGGTGGCCATGGCCTTGGCCACGTAGCGCTTGACCTCGGCCTCCTGCGGCAGCCCGGCCACCAGCTCCTCCACCAGCGGGTGCTCCGGCGCCAGGATGAAGAACGTCGCCCCGAAGAGCGTGTCGGGCCGGGTGGTGAAGACGGTGACCTCGGTGGCGGCGGCTCGCGCGGCCGCCGACCGCCCCGCCGCCGCGCCTCGGCCGGCGCGATGCTGAAGACCACATCCGCCCCGTCGACTTGCCGATCCAGTTGCGCTGCATGGTGATGACCCGCTCGGGCCACGACTCCAGCTTGTCGAAGTCCTGGAGCAGCCGGTCGGCGTAGTCGGTGATGCGGAAGAACCACTGCGTCAGCTTCTTGGCTTCCACCACCGTGTCGCAGCGCTCGCAGGCGCCGTCCACCACCTGCTCGTTGGCCAGCACGGTCTGGCAGGACGGGCACCAGTTGACCGGGGCCTCCTTCTTGTAGGCCAGCCCCTTCTTGTAGAACTGCAGGAAGAGCCACTGGGTCCACTTGTAGTACTCGGGCCGGGAGGTGACCACCTCGCGGGTCCAGTCGATGGACACGCCCAGGCGGCGCAGTTGCCGGTTGATGGTGGCGATGGCCTCTTCGGTGAACTTGGCCGGCGGCTCGCCGGTCTTGATGGCCATGTTCTCCGAGTTCAGGCCGAAGGCGTCGTACCCCATGGGGTGCAGCACCTTCTGGCCCTGATGGCGGCGGAACCGGGCGATGATGTCGCCCATGGTGTAGTTCTTGACGTGCCCCATGTGCGCGCTGCCCGAAGGGTACGGGAACATCTCGAGCACGTAGGTGGCGTCGGCTGCCCTTGCCGCCCGGCGCTGAACCCGGCTCCGGGTTGTCCACCACGAACGTCTTCTGCTCGGCCCAGACCTTCTGCCACTTGGTCTCGATCCCCTCGGGATCGTACTTGCGACTCTCGCGCGCCATCCGTCGTCCTTCCCCTGACTCGTCTCGAACCTCGGCAAGGATACGCCCCGGGCGCATCCCGTCAGGCGATTATCCCAGCCTCTTCCCCGCGCGCCAAATCAGTCGGCGTCATCAGGGCCATGCCTTTGGGAGTGCGCAGGAAATAGAGCGACGCTGAGCCGACCGCGAGAAGGATGCCGAAGATGAAGAAGGCCAGATCGTAGCTGCCGGTGGAGTCGAAGATGTACCCGGCCAGGAACGGTCCCGCGATGGCCCCCATGGAGAACGAGAGCGAGGCCAGCCCGATGATGGTCCCCACCGCCCGGGTGCCGAACAGCGGAGGGATGATCGCCATCCTGCACAGGCACCGCCCCGCTGAAGGCGAATCCGAGGAGCACCGCCAGCAGGTAGAAGGCCCAGGCGGTCCCGGCCGGGATGTACAGGAAGATGGCGACGGCGTTGAGTGCGGTGAACACGAGCAGGCTCCAGCGATGGCCGATCTTGCTGGTGAAGGCCCCGGCGAGCAGCGTGCCCAGCGCGCCGCCCACGCCGCTCACGGTGAAGATGAGAGCCGCTGCGTCCGCGGACAGCCCCACGTCCTTCGCGTAGGAGATGACGTGGGCGTTGAAGGCATAGAACCCCAGCCCGATGGCGGCTCCGGAGAGCATCAGTATCCAGAAGGCGCCGCTTCGCGCCGCCTCGCCCACGGATAACCCCGCGGGCTGCGCGCCCGCCGCCCGCCCGCCCCGCCGGCCGCCGCTTCAGCCACGTGCGGCTTCCCCTTGGCCAGAGCGAGAGCCGGCAGGCCGCACCCGAACGCCACGATGGCCAAGACCCACCAGGCGGTCCGCCAGCCGCTCCCCTCGATGATCCGAGAGACGAACGGCGACAGCACCATCTGCCCGGCGATGACCCCCAGAAGAGCCACGCCTATCGCCATGGTGCGCTGCCGGGGATTGAACCAGCTCGACACGATGGTGATAGCCGGCGTGTAGCTGCAGCCGGCCAGGAAGCCTCCGCCCACGCCGAACGTACAGATAGAACTCCCACAGATGATCGATGCGCGACGTGAGCAGGTAGCCTATCGCCCCGAGCACGATACCGGGCGCCACGGCCGCCCTCGCCCCCCACCTGTCAGTGGCCTTGCCCATGAAGACGCCCACCAGCCCGGAGACAGCCATCAGCAGCGACATGGCCCCGGACACCGCGGCCCGCGACCAGCCGAACTCCTCGGTGAGCGGCGTGAGAAAGAGCCCGAAGCACATCTGCGTCCCGAAGGCGCCGATCAGCAGGATGAACGAGACTGCGACGATCACCCAGCCGTAGGACGGGCGGCTTCTGCCTGTAGCGGGGACCTGCATGGGTCCGCCTCCGGCGATGTGGGCGGGCTGTGCGGTGCCCATCGACTCTATAAGGTGAGCGAGATTTGGTCAAACGGCATATCCAAGAAACATAAGGCCGTGCTACGGGTCGCGCGGCGTCCATGCTTGCCGGGCCGCACCCGCGCCCCTAGTATGGGGGCATGAGTATCTGGGAAGTCGTCACTGCGCATATCGTAGCCGCCGTGCTGGCCGGGGTCATCGGACTGGAACGCGAGATCCGCGAACACACGGCCGGGTTCCGCACGCACATCCTGGTGGGTGTCGGCGCGGCGGCATTCACGCTGGCCTCGGCCTACGGCCTCGACGGGACCAGCTTGGACCCCAACCGGATATCCGCGCAGGTGGTCACCGGCATCGGGTTCCTGGGCGCAGGCGCTATCATCCGCTATGGGGTGTCGGTGCGGGGGCTCACCACGGCCGCCAGCCTTTGGACGGTGGCCGCGGTGGGGTTGCTGGCCGCGCAGGGCTTCTTTTCCGCCGCTCTCGTCACCACCGGCGTGGTCATCCTGAGCCTGACCGGGCTACGGTTCATCGAGCATCGCCTCCTCTATCGCAGAGTGGGCCGGGAAGTGCCGGTGCGGGTGCATTTCAACTCTCCGGGCTACGCTCCCTTGGCCCAACTCGTCGACGTGTTGCAGCAGGCCCACGTGGTCATCAAGGAGATGGGCGTGGCCGAAGGCGACAACGATCGCGACACCATCCACCTGCTTCTGGACCTGCCTCGCACCCTTGACGCCGCGAAATTGACGGTGCTCATCGCCGATCTGCATGAGGTCCGGACCGTCCTGATCGAATAGCCCTGGCCCGCGCTGGCGGCCGAAGGCGCGCAATGCTTCACTACCGCCCAGCCGCTCAAGCGGCCGGTGCCGGATGCCGATGAACCTCCCAATGGTGAATGAAACCCTAGACATTCTCCGATCACAGGTCCGCCCCCGTATCGGTTGGAATCGGCGCTGGCGTCGCGAGGCTGTCGGGCACGATCTCGGCATCTCTCCGAGGACCATCGGCCGACTGGCGGGACTGACCTTCTTCGTCTGTGGGCTCCTCGGGCTCCTGGGCCTCGGCCTGCCCGTTGAGCAAGGCGCGCATACCGTCGCGCTGATCGTCGCCACCTCCGTGGCCATCGTGTGCGGCATCGCCTCCTGGCTGCTTCCATGGAACTCGTGGCCGCGGTACTGCACTCACGCTCTGGTCCCCCTTGGCTTCGCGCTCATCGGGGTGGGGATAGCCTTCCTGGGTGTGTACGCGTACGCGTTCGGCGCGATGTTCTGCGTGGTCTTCACCGCGGTCGGGCTGTCCCACCGCCCGGGCGCGACAGTCGTGACGTTGCCGCTGTTTGCGGCCGCCTACGTGGTCCCCTTGGTATTGACCCATCATGACCTCCCGCTCGTGCTCACCTTCGCCGTCTTTATAGGGGTGCTCTGCGTGGTCGTCGCCGAGACGGTGGCCTGGGTCACCTCCAGGCTCCAGCGAAGCCAGGCCGCCTTGATGCGCACTCACGCGGCCTTGAACGACATCAGCGCGGACCTCACCTCAGTGGACGGCGACGGCCTGGCCTGGAGCACCTGCACCCGTCTGGGCGCGTTGCTGGAAGTCCCCAACGTGCACATCTACAGCCTGTCTCCGAACGGGAGCCTCACGTGCCTGGCGGGGGCCGTCCGGGGCGGTCATCCCACGGAGCCCGACCTCACGCGGACGGATCTGTCAGTTTGGGAGGCCGGAGCGTCTGCCGCGGCCACCAGGCGACCGGCGTCCGAACCGGGCCGACCAGGTGTCCTGGCCATCCCGCTAGTCGCCGGCGACAGAGTCGTCGGCCTCGTGGATGCCGCCAACGACGATCCGAAGCGGACCATCACTCCCGACACCGTGACGAACGCGCTCTCGGTGTGCCGGCTCATCGCGCTGTCTATCCAGCACGCCGAGGCCCGTGCCGCGCAGGCTGCATCCACGCTCCGCTTGGTGTCGATGCTCGAGTCCAGCCAGGCCGTCACCAGCGCGGACGACCTCGAGCAGGCGCTCGGCATACTGACCGATAGGGCGGCTGAAGTCATCCGCGCGAGTGAGTGCATCGCGTATGAGTACATGCGCGACATAGACGCCATCGTCCCTCGTGCGATGTGGGAGAAGGAGCCGACGGGCTGGAACCGCTTGGGGAGCCCGCTGCCCTTGTCCCAGCACCCGGTCGAACGCCAACTGCTCGCCACGGGCACACCGCTTCTCGAGACCATCTCCGACCCCGGTCTGGACCCCGTCAGCCGGCAGATCATGATCGAGTGGGGAGAAAAGAGCTGCCTATCGATCCCCATGCGCTCGGCAGAAGGTCCCATGGGGCTGCTGGTCTTCTGGGACTCCGTTTACGAGCGCCGTTACACCAGTGACGAGATAGCGCTCGCCTGCGGGCTGGCCGATCTCGCGGGCGAGGCGGTCCGCAAAGCCAGGCTCATCCAGACGCTTCAGCGCCTGAGCGGCACCGACTCGCTCACGGGTCTCGCCAACCACCGGCAGATACACGAACTTCTGACTCGCGAGCAGGCCCGAGCGGAACGTCACGGTCTGACCTACACCCTCGTCATGCTCGACATCGACGGCTTCAAGCTTCTCAACGACACGTACGGGCATCCCTGCGGCGACGCGGCCCTTCACCACATGGCCTCCATCCTGCAGACGAACGCCCGCGCCAGCGACGTTGTGGGGCGGTACGGAGGGGACGAATTCATCCTGATCCTCCCCGAGACCGATCCGGAAGACGCTCATACAGTCATCGCGGACGTCCGTGCATCGCTCAAGGAGAAGCCGTTCATCACCCCCACGGGAGAACGGATCCCTCTGCATGCCAGCTTCGGCATGGCGGCCTATCCCCGTGACGGCCGGAGCGTGAGCGACCTGGTGGTGGCGGCCGACATCAACCTGTACGTCTCCAAGCGGCGCGGCGGCGACACCATCACCGGCAACGGAGATGAGGCGGGTCCCGACTTTGAGGAGAAACCGGGGTTCGGGATCATCGAGTCGATGGTGGCCGCCGTCGACAACAAGGACAGGTACACGTACCGCCACAGCGAGCAGGTAACGGAACTCGCAGCTGGGGCTGGCCACCGCGCTGGGGCTCTCCGACCATGAGCTCAGCGTGATCAGGATGGGCAGCCTTCTGCACGACGTCGGCAAGATCGGCATCCCCGACCGCATCCTGCGGAAGCCCGGCCGCCTGACGGAAGAGGAATGGGCGATCGTCAAGGGCCACCCTCTCATGGGTGAGGCGCTGATACAGACGATGCCGGACATGGAGGACGTCCACGAGGTGGTGGGAGGCCACCACGAGCACTTCGACGGCAGTGGCTACCCGAAGGGGCTCAAGGGTACCGACATCCCCCTGACGGCGCGCATCCTGGCCGTTGCCGACGCCTACTCGGCCATGATCTCCGACCGGCCGTATCGAAAAGCTCTGTCCTGCGAGGATGCCGTAGCCGAACTCCGCAAGGGAGCCGGCGCCGACTTCGATCCGGACATAGTGGCGACGTTCATTCGATACTTGAATGGATCACCCACGGTCCGGGCAGCCGCGGCGAAGCCCGCCGTGGCAGATCTGGCCTAGGGGGCCGTCAGCGGCGCGCGCCGCCCCGCATGCGGGCCAGGTCGCGGGCCAGGTCCTTGATCTCGTCGCGCAGTTTGGCGGCATACTCGAAGCGCAGTTCCTCCGCGGCCTGGAACATCTCCTCCTCCAGGGTGGCCATGAGGCGCTCGAGCTCCTCGGGCGACATGTCTTCCCCCCGGGCGGTCTTGCGCCGCTCCTTGTAGGGCACCGAGGCGCTGATGCCCAGCAGTTCGGCGATGTCCGACACGCCTTTGACGATGGTCCGCGGCTCGATGCCGTGCGCTTCGTTGAAGGCCAGCTGCGCCAGCCGGCGACGGTCGGTCTCGGAGATGGCCCGTTCCATGGCCGCCGTCCGCTTATCCGCGTACATGATGACCCTGCCCTCGACGTTCCTGGCCGCCCGGCCGATCGTCTGGATGAGGGCAGTCTCGCCCCGGAGAAAGCCCTCTTTGTCGGCGTCGAGGATGGCGACAAGGGTGACCTCGGGCAGGTCCAAACCCTCGCGCAGCAGGTTGATGCCCACCAGCACGTCCACCTCGCCCAGGCGCAGTTCCCGGATGGTCCGGATACGCTCCAGCGTGTCCACCTCGGAGTGCAGGTACCGCACCCGGAAGCCCATCTCCAGGAGGTAGTCCGTCAGGTCCTCCGCCATCTTCTTGGTGAGGGTGGTCACCAGCGTGCGCTGTCCCTTGTCGACGCGGTCGCGGATCTCGTTCATGAGGTTGTCGATCTGGTGCTTGGTGGGCCGCACCTCCACCATCGGGTCCACAAGACCGGTGGGCCGCACCAGTTGCTCCACCACCTGGGTGGACACGGAGGTCTCCCAGTCTCCCGGGCGTGGCCGACACGAACACCACCTGCGGCACCTTCTCGATGAACTCCTCGAACCGGAGAGGCCGGTTGTCCATTGCCGACGGCAGGCGGAAGCCGTGGTCCACCAGCATGGTCTTGCGGCTGCGGTCGCCCTGGTACATGGCGTGCAGTTGCGGCACGGTCATGTGCGACTCGTCGATGAGCACCAGGAAATCGTCGGGGAAGAAGTCGAGCAGGGTGTGCGGCGCCGAACCGGGCTCGCGGCCCGCCAGGATGCGCGAGTAGTTCTCGATGCCGTTGCAGTAGCCGAGCTCGCGCAGCATCTCCATGTCGTACTGGGTGCGTTGCCGGAGACGGAAGGCCTCCAACTGCTTGCCCTGGGCCTCCATCTCGGCCACCCGGGTCTCGAGTTCCTCGGCGATCTCCACCAGCGAACGCTCGATGGCGTCCTCTGAGGTGACGAAGTGTGTGGCCGGGTAGATGGCCACGTTCGAGAGCCGGGCGATGACCTCCTGGGTCACCGGGTCGACCTTGACGATCTCCTCCACCACGTCGCCCCAAAGGCTCACCCGCAGGGCGTAGTCGTCGTAGGCCGGCCACACCTCGAAGCTCTCGCCCCGCACCCGGAACTTGCCGCGGGCGAAGCCGATGTCGTTGCGCTCGTAGTGGATCTTCACCAGCTTCGCGAACACCTCGTCGCGGCTGATGTCGTCGCCCTCCTTGAGCAGCACCACCTGCCCCAGATACTCAGCCGGAGAACCCAGGCCGTAGATGCACGAGACCGAAGCCACGATGACCACATCGTCGCGCATGAGCAGACTGGAGGTGGCCGCGTGCCGCAGGCGGTCGATCTCCTGGTTGATGGAGGAGTCCTTCTCGATGTATGTGTCTGTGGCCGGGAGATAGGCCTCCGGCTGGTAGTAGTCGTAGTAGGAGACGAAGTACTCGACCGCGCTGTTCGGGAGGAACTCCCGGAACTCATTGCAGAGCTGCGCCGCCAGAGTCTTGTTGGGAGCCATGACCAGTGCCGGCTTGCCCGCCTCGGCGATCAGGTTGGCCATGGTGAAGGTCTTACCCGAGCCGGTCACCCCGAGCAGGGTCTGGAAGCGGTCGCCGCGCCGCAGCCCCTCCGCCAGCTTGGCCAGCGCCTCGGGCTGGTCACCCTTGAGCTCGTACTCAGCCTGGACCTGAAATACAGACACCGCTCAGTCCCCGAAGGCGTCGGGGTGGGCCTTCTCGAAGAGCGTCTGCCACCGGTCGACGCGCTGAACGAAGTTCTTGGTCTCGGTGTAGGCGATGTCGTCCACCCCGAAGTCGTCCTCCCCACCGGCCTCCTTGACCCAGGAAGCCACCTTGTTGGGCCCCGCGTTGTAAGCGGCGATGGCGGCGATACGCGACGTCGAACCGGTCGAGGAGGTAGGCCAGATAGCAGGCTCCCAGCTCCAGACTGTCCGCCGGATCGGTGAGGACCGGGTCCTTCGGCCCCTTCCAGCGGTCCAAGCGTGGTGACCCACTCCGCCGTCGAGGGCAAGAACTGCATGAGGCCCACCGCCCCCACGCCCGACTCCGCGTTCGGGTCGAAGCTGCTCTCCGTGCGAGCGACCGCGGCGATGAGGTAGGGATCCACATCGTACTCCTGCGCCGCGGCGGCGATCTCGTCCGGGTACTTGAGGGGATAGACCGTCGCAGACAGACCGGGCACCACCACCCGCCCGCTGACGGCCATCGCCACCACTGTGACGATGGCGGCTACCACCAGCACCGGGATGCCTATCATCAACACGCGCCGGCGGATCCGGCGACGCCTGCCCTTACCCATCGGATCCGTCCGCGGGCTCGGCCGGCGTGAGGAGCGCCCGCGCCCTGTCGTACACGACGTCGACGAAACGGCGCAGGTTCGGCAGCGCCCCGTCGTTGTGGTAGGCGAGATGGGCGCCGTCCACCCGCCGCCACGTCGAGGCCTGCAGGGCTTCGAGCTCGGTGAAGAGCTCCGCGTCAAACGCGTGGACGGAGCGCTGGCGGCGGAAGTCGGCCCTGGCCTCGATGGTGATGATGAGGTCGAACATGTCGCTCATGCCCGCCTCGAAGAGCAGCGGCACCTCACAGACCACCACGGAACCGGCCGGAGCCTCCTGGATGAACCGGTCGATCTCCCAGCGACAAGCGGGTGAGTGAGAGACTCGAGCCAAGCCAGCTGTTCCTGCTTGCCGCGCACCGCCTCGGCCAGACGATCGCCGGTCCACCTCACCGCCGGCAGCCAGCACCTCGGGACCGAAATGCTCGGCCAGGGCCCGCTTGACCTCTTCGCCGCGCGTACAGTTGATGCACCACTTCGTCCGCGGACAGCGTGAGAGCGCCGGCCTCGCCGAAGAATCGCAGAGCCGTGCTCTTGCCGGCCCCGATGCCGCCGGTGAGGCCGACAGCCGCAACATCTGGTCGCTCGCGGGTCACATCTCCTCCAAAAACATAGGGAGCGCCCAGAAGGACGCTCCCTTATGATGCCCTATCGTGCGGACAGTAAGCTTATTCTTGCGCCTCGTCGTCCGCGGCAACCTCATCAGCGACGTCGGCCGGCGCTTCTTCAGCCGCGGCTTCTTCGGCCGCTGCTTCAGCGGCAGCCTCAGCCACCGGTTCTTCGGCGACTTCCTGCGCCTGCGCTTCGATGGATTCCTCGATGGCGGCCTTCTCGGCGGCTTCGCCCTCTTCGACATTGGCCTCGGCGACGGCGACCGCGGCGGCTTCGGCCTCTTCGGCAGCTTCGGTAGCTTCGGCTGCCTCGGCACCCTCGGCAGCTTCAGCGCCTTCTTCGTCCTCGTACTCCTCGCCCTCTTCACCCTCAGCCATGGCATCCTCATGGATGCGGTATTCCGCTTCGAGGCGCTTGAGGCTCAGGGACAGGCGGCGACGCTCGGGGTCGATCTCGATGATCTTGACGTTCACTTCCTGGCCGGGGCGAACGATCTCGTTCGGGTCCTCGACGTGGTGCTGAGCCAGCTCGGAGATGTGGATGAGACCCTCGACGCCCTCTTCGATCTCGACGAACGCGCCGAAGGACACCAGTTTGGTGACCCGGCCGTGGACGATCTCGTTGACCTGGCGGTTCTCGAAGACCTGCTGCCAGGGATCCTTCTGGGTCTGCTTGAGACCCAGGGAGATGCGCTGCCGGTCGCGGTCGATGTCGAGCACCCGCACTTCGACCTTCTGGCCGATGGTGAGCACTTCGGACGGATGGTTGACGTGGCTCCAGGACAGCTCCGAGATGTGGATGAGACCGTCGATGCCGTCGAGGTCGACGAACGCGCCGAAGTCCACGATGTTGGAGATGGTGCCGGTGACCAGGTCGCCCACGTTCATGCGGTCGAGGATCTGCTCGCGCGCTCCGCGGCGCTCTTCTTCGAGCACGGCGCGGCGGCTGAGGACCACGTTGTTACGGAAGCGGTTGAGCTCGATGACCCGGCATTCCAGGGTCTGGCCCATGAACTCGTCCAGATCGGCCACCCGGCGGATGTCGACCAGCGATGCGGGCAGGAAGCCGCGCACGCCGAGGTCGAGGATGAGACCACCCTTGACCACTTCGATGACCGAACCGCTGACCGGAGTGCCCTCTTCGGCAGCCTTCTCGATACGCTGCCAGGCGCGCTCGAAACGAGCCCGTTTCCTGGACAGGATGAGCCGGCCGTCGGCGTCTTCTTTGGTCAGCACCAGGGCGTCGACGATGTCGCCCACCGACACTTCTTCAGCTGGATCGACTGACTTTCGTATGGACAGCTCGTTGGCCGGGACTACGCCTTCGCTCTTGTAGCCGATGTCAACGAGGACTTCGTCCTTGTCCACCCGCACGACCGTGCCGGTGACGATATCCCCCTCTTCGAAAGTCAGGATCGTGGCGTCGTAGTTGGGAATCATCTTCCCGTCTACTTCGACCATGAGATCCTGGCCGTTCTCCAGTGTTTGTACTTCGTCGGTGTGTTGATCTGACATGTAGTTTCCGCTTCCCTTTCCAAAACAATGCACAATCGAACCATGCCCCATCATGGCTCACGTGCGGGGTAGTATACGCAGCCGCGAGGGAAAAGCAACCTGCAAAGGCCCTACTTGGCGGCCAGCCAGTCCGCCCCGATGCCGGCGTCCACCCTGAGCGGCGGGTCCATCGCGTAGGCGCCTGTCATTTCCGCCACCATGGCGTCGCGGACCGCGGAAGCGTCCGCCTCCGGCGCCTCGAACACCAGTTCGTCGTGCACCTGCAGCACCAGTCGCGCCGGCGGGGAACTCCTCGGGCCAGTCTCTCGTGGCAGCGGATCATGGCCACCTTGATGATGTCGGCGGCGCTCCCCTGGATGACCGAGTTCACCGCCAGCCGTTCGCCCAGCGACCGCTCCTGGAAGTTCGACGGACGTCAGCTCCGGGATGGGCCGCCTGCGGCCGAACACCGTGGTGGCGTATCCGTCGCGTCGCGCGATGTCGACGGTCTTCTCGATGAAGTCCTTCACGCGCGGCAGCCGCTCGAAGTAGCGCTGGATGTAAGCGGCCGCCTCTTCTCTCTCGATACCGAGGTTCTGGCTCAGCCCGAAGGCCGAGATGCCGTACATGATGCCGAAGTTGACCGCCTTGGCGTAGCGCCGGTGCGTGGTATCCACCTCGTCCGGCGCCATGCCGAACACCTCCGCCGCGGTCCGCCGGTGGATGTCCTCCCCACGGGCGAGGGCCTCCAGCAGCGCGGGCTCCCCGGCGAGGAAGGCCATGATATGCAGCTCTATCTGCGAATAGTCGATGACCACCAGCAGGTTGCCCGGCTCCGCCGCGAAGCACTGCCTGATCTGCGCGCCCAGCGTGGTGCGCACCGGGATGTTCTGCAGATTGGGGTCGCTCGACGACAGCCGGCCCGTGGCGGCCACGGTCTGGTGGAACGTCGTGTGCAGCCGTCCGGTCCGGGCGTCCACGCACTGCGGCAGCGCCAGCAGGTAGGTGGACATGAGCTTGGACAGCTCCCGATGGTTGAGCAGATGCCCCACGATGGGATGGTGCTCCCGCAGGCTCTCCAGGGTCTTGGCGTCGGTGGAGTAGCCGGTCTTGGTCTTGCGCTGGCGCGGGAGTCCGAGGCGCTCGAAGAGGATCCGGCCCAGCTGCTGCGGCGACCCGAGCATGAACTCTTCGCCGGCCAGGTCGTAGATGCAGGCCTCCAGGTCCTCCATCTGGTCCTGCAGCTTGCCGGTGATCTCCCCCAGCTGGTAGCAGTCCAGGAAGATGCCGGCCTTCTCCATCTCGATGAGCACCCGGGTGAGCGGCAGTTCGATGTCCTGGAACAGGTCCCACATGCCCTGTTCGCGCAGCGCGCGCTCCTGCGGAGCGGCGAGCTGCAGCGCCACGGCGGCCGCTCCTGGCGTCGCTCGGCGGCCCCTCACACTCAGGCAGAGCGATACCCGCTTCGCGGGCCAGGTCGTCCAGACGGTAGTCACGCCTGCCGGGCGCCAGCAGGTAGGCTGCGATGTAGGTGTCGTGCGCGGCCCGGTCAACGAGCGGGTGCAGGGCAGGCTGTGCCTTGAAGTCATGACAGACGGCGCCGCTCCTCTTCAGAAGCGCGGCGAGCGCCGGCGAGGCGGCGGCGTCCCCGGCGGCCTCGAGCACGGTGAGGCTCGCGTAGTCCGGACCTGCGTCCCCGCTGCCGCCGGTGGCGCCTGCGCGATCCACACGGTCTCCCCCGATGCCGCCACCCCGATCGGGCGGCCGGCATCGAGAAGCCGCTCCACTCCGGCCCCGTCCGAGGGCCAAGGCCGCGACGCCGCGAGCGGCGCTCCGGTCGTCTCCCCCGCTGCCAGAGGCGGCACGGGTGTCAGCGCGTCCACACGATCGAGGAGCGTGTTGAACTCGAAGCGCTTGAACAGCTCCTGCGAGCCGATCCCGATCCACCTGATGCGGCAACACCTCGGCGGTGTGGATGTCGATGGGAGCGTCGTGCTCGAGGCAGGCCAGCCGTCTCGACAGCAGCGCCGATCTCCTGGTGCTCCCGCAGCAGCTCCTGGCGCTTGGGCCCCGCCACTTTGTCGATGTTCGCGAGGACCCCGTCGAGGTCGCCGAACTGCTGCAAGCAGGAGCGCGGCGGTCTTCTCCCCGATGCCGGGGATGCCGGGGATGTTGTCGGAGGTGTCGCCCTTGAGCCCGATAAGGTCGGGGATGAGCCGCGGCGGCACGCCGAACCGCTCTTCCACCGCCGCCGGGTCGTAGATCTTGACGTCGGTCATGCCGCGGGCGTTGGCCATGATGCTGACGTGGTCGCCGGCCAGCTGCAGCGCGTCGCGGTCACCGGTGACGATGAACGTGTCCCTCCCCTCGGCCTCGGCCTGGCGGGCCAGGGTGGCCAGGATATCGTCGGCCTCGAAGCCGGGCACCGTGAGGTTGATGAACCCGAAGGCTTCCGCCAGTTCGGGAAGGAAGGGCCACTGCTGGGACAGGAGGTCGGGCATAGGCTTGCGCTGGGCCTTGTACTCCTCGAACTCCCCGTGCCTGAACGTCTTCTCCCGGGCATCCCAGGCCACGATCACCGCGCCCGGATGGTAGTCCGCCAGGATCTTGATGACCATGGCGCAGAACCCATAGAGGGCGTTGGTGGGAAAGCCGTCCGAGGTGGTGATCTCCGGCGGCAGGGCGTAGAACGCCCGGTAGGCGATGTTGCTGCCGTCGAGCAGGAACAACGGCCCCCGGTCGGCCGGGGGGACTGAGCAGACTGGCTCCATGTCAGGCGCGCAACTCCCCTGCTCTACACGCCGGAGAACGCGCGGCCGTTCCGCGCTTAGCCGGCTGTGGGCGCTTCAGCGCCCGCCTGGGCGCAATCGCCGGCCACGGTGCACTGCAGGCACGACTCATCGTCCGCCTCGTAGGTACCCCAGCAGCGCGGCCGTTTGTCCGCGGTCTCGGTGGCGGTGGCCGTCTCGGCGGCGGGTTTGGCAGTGGCCTCAGCCGACGTGGCCTCAGCGGTGGTGGTGGTCGTGGAGGTCGCCTCGGCGGTGGTGGCCTTGCTCACGGGGGCGCTCGCGTCGCGAGACGCTTCCTTGACCTCGGCGACCACTTCGCTCAGCTCGTCCTGGCCCTCTTTGAGGCCCTTCTTGAAGCCCCTGATGGACTTGCCGAAAGACGACCCGAGCTCAGGCAGCTTGCGGGGGCCGAAGATGAGCAGGGCGATGATCACGACGATGGCGATCTCCCAAGGTCCGATCCAACTGGGCATCGTCAATCTCCTTCATTCCGTCCCGCCCGCAGTACTTCCCCCGGCCGGGACTTGCGTGGTTCCTGCGGGTATTTAAGCACACTCCGCAGTTCCGGTTGACACCCCCCGGAGCAGTCTCACTATGATTGCGGCCCGTCTTCAGTGCGCCTTAGGAGACCGCATGGCACGATCGCTCAGAAAGCCCCCTGGTGCGGCGCTTTCCCGCACCACTGCCCGTCTCGAAGGGTCCAGCCTTGAGCGGCTCACCGGCCTGTCCCGGGAGCAGCTCACCGGGATGTTCCGCAAGATGAGTCTCATCCGCGAGTTCGAGGAGCAGTCGGCCGCCCTCTACCGTTCCGGCCGCATCCGTGGCGTCACCCACACCTATCAGGGCCAGGAGGCCGTGGCGGTCGGAGCGGTGTGGTCCGCTGCTTCCCGACGACTACATCTCGTCCACCCACCGCGGGCCACGCGCACGTCCTGGCCAAGGGCGCCGACGAGAAGCTCGTGCATGGCCGAACTCATGGGCAAGGCCACCGGGTACTGCCAGGGCCGCGGCGGCTCCATGCACATCGCCGACATGAGCCGGGGCATCCTCGGCGCGAACGGCATCGTGGGCGGGGGCATCGGGCTGGCCGCGGGATCGGCGCTGGCGTCGCTCATGCAGGGCAACGGGCGGGTGACCGTCTGCTTCTTCGGCGACGGCGCCCTCAACGAGGGCATCCTCCACGAGGTGTCCAATCTCTCCGCCATCTGGAAGCTGCCCTGCGTCTTCCTGTGCGAGAACAACCTGTACGGCATGAGCGGCCCTGTGGACGAGATGCTGGCGCTCGGCGAGGATGGCTTTCTCGGCCGGCCGGCGGCCTACGGCATCCCCGGCGTGGAGTGCGACGGCATGGACGTCGTGGACGTGTTCCTGGGAGTCAAGGAGGCGGTCGAGAGGGCGCGGCGAGGCGAAGGGCCGAGCTACGTGATCTGCCACACCTACCGGTTCCTGGGCCACCACGTCGGCGACCCCCTCACCTACCGGGACAAGGACGAGCCCGCGCTGTGGCGGCGGCTCGACCCCATCCCCAACTACGGGCGACCTGCTGGTCGGTCAGGGCCTGGCCTCGCCCGCGGAACTGGAGGACGTGGGCCGGGAGGCGGCGGACGCCGTCGCGGCGGCCGTGGACTTCGCGGAAGGCAGCCCGGAGCCCGACTGCGCCACCGTGATGGAAGGGTTGTTCTCATGAGCGCCGGCGAACGCACCCTCAGCTACGCCCAGGCCCTCAACGAGGCCCTGCGCGAAGAGATGCGCCGCGACCCCGCCGTCATGCTCATGGGCGAGGACATCGGCGTCTGGGGCGGCGGCGGCGTGTTCGGCGTCACCAGGGGGCTGCTCGACGAGTTCGGCGCCGACCGGGTGCGAGACACCCCCATCTCCGAGGCCGGGTTCACCGGGCTCGGCGTGGGCGCGGCCCTGGCCGGTCTCCGTCCGGTGGTGGAGTACATGTACATCGACTTCGCCATGCTGGCCATGGACCAGATCTGCAACCAAGCGGCCAAGATCCGCTGGATGCTGGGCGGCGGAGTGGACGTGCCGCTGGTCATCCGGGCGCAGCAGGGCGCCGGCCGGGGCAACGGCCCCCAGCACTCCCAGAGCCTCGAGGCCTGGTTCACGCACAACCCGGGCCTCACCGTGGTCCTCCCCAGCACCCCCTACGACGCCAAGGGTCTGCTCAAGACCGCCATCCGCAGCAACGATCCCGGTGATCTTCCTGGAGCACAAGCTGCTCTACGGGGTGAGCGGTCCGGTGCCCGAGACCGACTACACCGTGCCCTTCGGGCAGGCGGCTGTGCTCCGGGAGGGCAAGGACGTCACCTGCGTGGGCATCTCCCTCATGAACCAGAAGGCCCTGGAGGCCGCGGACATCCTGGCCGCCGAGGGCATCGAGCTGGAGGTCATCGACCCGCGGACCCTCGTCCCCTACGACCGCGCCGACCGTGGCCCGCTCGATCGCCAAGACGGGCCGGCTGCTGGTGACGCACCAGGCGCCCGAGCGCGCCGGAGTGGGCGCCGAGATCGTGGCCTGCGCCCTGGAGGACGCGTTCGACTACTTCGACGCGCCTCCCGTCAGGGTGTGCGGCAAGAACGTGCCCATCCCCTACAACATGGATCTTGAAGCGGCGGTCATCCCGCAGACGGCCGACCTCGTCGAGGCGGCGCGCCGGCTGGTCCACGGACTTCCCGCATCGAAAGGCGGCGCGGAGTGATCATCGAAGTCACGATGCCGGTGCTGGGGCTCACCATGGAGCAGGGCACCATCGTCGGATGGCTCAAGGAGGTGGGCGACCAGGTCGAGGCCGGCGAGGCGCTCTTCATGGTCGAGACCGACAAGGCCACCTCCGACGCTCCCTCCCCGGCCGCGGGCGTCCTCGCCCGCGTGCTGGCGCGAAGAGGGGGCTACCGTCGCGGTCGGGAAGGTCGTCGCGCTTCTCGCCGAGACGGCGGCTGGGATCGAGGAGGCCAGGACCTGGAGCGGCGGCGGCGGCTCGACGGAGCCGTCGGGACGCCCGCCGAGTGGCGCTTCGACGGAGACAGCGCCCCCGCCCCCGGCGCCGGGGGCGCCCGCTGATGGCCGCACCGGCCTCAGACCGCCTCTTCGCCTCTCCCCGGGCCCGCGCCCGGGCCCGGGAACTCGGGGTCGACCTGACCGCGGCGGCCGCGTCCGGCGCCGGCCGCCTGACCGAGAAGGATGTACTCGCCATGGCGGCGCTCTGCCCGGACGGCGCAACCGCCACCGCCGCGCCGCAGCCGCGGCGGCCGGCCGACGGGCCAACCCCGCGGCTCTCACCGGAGAGATACGCAAGCTCAAGCGAGCCCGCAAGATCATCGCCGAGCGCATGACGCTCTCGGCCACCACCATCCCCCAGGTCACGTACACGCTGCGCTGCGACGTCACCGAGGCCCTGGCCCTGCGCCGCGGCCTCAAGTCGGCCTCGAGCGGCGAACGCGCCGCCGTCTCGTTCGACGCGCTGGTGGTCCGCGCAGCGGCCCTCGCGTTGAGCGGACTTCCCTGAGGTCAACTCGCAATGGGTGGAAGGCCAGGGGATCCTCGTCGGTCCCGAGGTCAACATCGCGGTGGCCGTGGACCTCGAGGAGCAGCGGCTTGGTGATACCGGTCATCCACGGCGCGGACGCGCCTGGACATCCGGGCTACCGCCGCGGAACTGGACCGGCTCGTCACCGGGGCCCGGGCGGGCAAGCTGGGCCCCGACGACTACGCGGGAGGCACGTTCACCATCACCAGCCTGGCGTCCCTGGGCGTGGAGACCTTCAACCCCATCATCGTGCCGCCGCAGGCCGCCATCCTCGGCGTGGGCGCCATCGTCCCGACCCCGGTGTTCCAGCAGGACCAGGTGGTGAAGCGCCGCATGCTGGCGCTGTCGCTGACGACGGACCATCGCATCCTCGACGGCGCTCCGTCGGCACGCTTCCTCAGCAAGATCCGAGACCTGCTCGAACAGCCGGCGAGGCTCATTCGCTGAAGCGATCGGCCATCCGAAAGGGCCCAGGCAAGGCCGGGCAGCACCAGGACCAGCCGGGTGCTACGCCCCGCCCTCGAGCGGCAGATAGCCCAGTCGGCGGGAAAGGTCGTCCCCCAGCTTCATGACGCTGCGGATGAGCCCGGGCAGACGTTCGGCGGAGAATCGCTGGACGATCCCCGAGATGCTGACCGCGGCCACCACCGAGCCGGTGGCGTCGCGCACGGGCGCGCCCAGCGCGCAGGCGTGCAGGGTCACGTCTTCCCAACTCACCGCGTAGCCCCGCTCGCGGATCTCGCGGCGGTCCCGCTCCAGTTCGTCGCGCGACGCGAGGGAATACTGGGTCATCCGGCGTACGTGCCTTTCCACCACGTCGTCCCAGCGGTCGTCGGGCAGATGGGCGAGAAGCACCCGCTGGGCGGCCCCGCAGTTGAAGGCGGAGCGCTTGCCCGGCTCCAGGTAGAGCACGCGGATCTGGTGACTGCCGTCGAAACGGCGCACGCAGAGAGCCTCGTTCCCGTCCGGGACCACGAGGAAGGCCGTCTCGCTGGTCTCCTCAGCCATGCCGGCCAGCAGAGGATCGCCCTGCTTGACCAATTCCATGCTCTTGGCGACGACGCTCCCCAGGCGATAGGCCTTCAGCCCCAGGCGGTAGTGGGACGTGCGCCTGTCGAACTCCACCATCTCGGTGGCCTCGAGCGTGGTCAGCAACCGGTGGGTGGTGCTCTTGCTGAGGCCGATGCCGGCGCTGATCTCGGTGAGGCTCAGTTCCGGGCGGTCCAGGTTGAACTGCTCCAGTATGGAGACCGCGCGGACGACGGCGCGGACACTGAGGTCCGACTCTTCCGTCCCGGCCCTGTGGTCGGACGTCTGAGGCACTCTTGCTCCCCTTGTTGATCTATCCCATCCAGCGGAACGCTCCACCGTTCCGCGGGAACGACCACACGATACCACAGAGGGATGCCGGCGCGCGCTGACGTCAGGCAAACGAAGAGGCCGCCCCGAAGGGCGGCCTCTCGTAAGCGAACGCTATGCGCGAAGCTCGTCTCAGGCTTCGGCCTTCGCTGCCTCGTCGTCGCTCCTTGCCACCGCGTCAAGGTACCGGACCTTCCGCTGCAGCGGGAAGAGGAAGAAGTTGGTCTTCCGCACCACGAAGCCGTAGATACCGGCCGGGCTCCAGACCGTCACGACGATGGCCAGGATACCGAGCACGATGAAGTACCACTCGCCGTACTTGGATGTCCACTCGCGAAGCACGAAGTAGATGAGCGTACCGATGATCGGACCCTCGATGGTGCCGACGCCGCCGATGACCGTGATGAAGATCAGGTAACCGGTCCAGTTGATCGAGAACGCGGCCGCCGGCTGCACGCGCAGCAGGTGGATGGCCACGATCGCGCCGACCAGGGCGCAACCCGCGCCGCCGATGATGTACGTGTACAGCTTGGTGCGCCACAGGTTGACGCCGTTGCTCTCCGCCGCGAGGTCGTTGTCACGGATGGCCTTGAGAGCCAGACCGGTACGGGACCGCAGCAGGAGGTACGTCACGCGCCATGGCGATGAGCGCCGAGGCCAGAGCCCACCAGTAGCTGCCGGGCACGCGGACCTCGGTGCCGAGCTTCGTGGCGGCCTGGATGGTGATACCGGAACCGCCTCCCGTCCGCTTGATGTTGGCCACGATCAAGCGAAGGATCTCCGCGATGACCCAGGTACCGATGGCCAGGTAGCCACCTTTGAGCTTGAACACCAGCAGCGCGGCCGGGAAGGCGATGATGGCCCCGCCGATGGCGGCGAAGATGACGCTGATGAACGGATGGATGTGCAGGATGTCGGCGAACAGCCACAGCGTGTACGAGCCGATGCCGATGAAGCCCTGCTGCCCGACCGAGATGAGGCCGGCGTAGCCGAGCATCAGGTTCCAGAACTGGGCCAGGGCCAGCAAGGTGAAGAAGTCCACCAGGCGGCGGGTCCAGGGGGTTCCGGCGAAGATCGGGAACAGGGCGAGCACGATCACGATGAGCAGGCCGAAGATGCCGACCATCAGGTTGGTGCGGTTGGCCACCCAAACGGTGAACCGTTTGTCGGTGGGAGCGATGGTTGCGCTTGTCATGTCGTCACCGTCTTCGGAAGGATGCCTTTGCGGTCTGACAGCCAGGATGATCACGAAGATCATGTGACCGACGAGGATAGACCACGCCGAGCCGAACGCCTGGGCGCCCAGAGTCTGGCCCAAGCCCAGAATGATACCGCCCAGTAGCGTGCCCCAGCTCGAGCCCATGCCGCCGATGATGACGGCCTCGAACGCGAAGATGAGGCGCTGGCTACCGAGTAGTGGGTCGAACGTGGTACGGATGCCCATCATGACGCCGCCGACGGTGACGATCAGGAGGGACACACCCATGGCCACGGCCCAGATGTGCTTGGTGTTGATGCCCATGAGCCGGGCTGCTTCCTGGTCGTCGGAGACGGCCCGGAAGGCCCGCCCCATCTTGGTGCGGCCCATGTAGACCTGCAGCACGGTGATGACCACGAGGGCCATCAGGAAGATGATCAGCGGAAGCCAGCCGACGGCGAGACGATCGTTGATCTTGATGCTCAGGTTCTCGACGCGACCGGCGTCAAGACCCTGCGAGTTGGCCGTGAAGCCGAGGAGCAAGGCGTTCTGGAGCACCATGGAGATACCGAACGTCACGATAACGCCGGCTACGTCACCCTTGCCCACCACGAAGTTCAGCAGGCCCCGCTGGAGCAGGTAACCCACGATGAACATGATGACCATGGTGATGGGGATGGAGTAGAACGGGTTGAAGTTGAGCGCGTTGACGATCATCAGGGCGACGTACGCCGGGAGGATCGTCAAGTCGCCGTGAGCCAGGTTGGTGAGCCGCATGGTGCCGAACACCAGCGAGAGACCCACAGCGAACAGAGAGTAGAGGCCGCCGAGGAGGATGCCCTGGACAGCTGCGTTTAACCAGTCCATGTTTACACCCCGAAGTAGGCCGCGGTTATCTGTTCGTTGGTAAGCTCGCTCGGCTTACCTTGCAGCGCGATGCGTCCTTCGAGGAAGCACGCCACATGACTGGCCACTGTCATCACGTGCTGCACGTCCTGTTCGACGACCAGGATCGTGGTGCCGTTGTTCAGCAGCGTCGGGAACGAATCGTAGATGCGCTTGATGACCACGGGAGCCAGACCCAGCGAGACCTCGTCCATGAGGATGAGGCGCGGGTTGGCCATGAGAGCCCGGCCGATGGCCAGAGCCTGCTGCTCGCCACCGGAGAGACCGGCGGCCTGCCGCTTGCGAAGAGGCACCAGCAGGGGGAACATCTCGTAGATGGTGTCGGTGTTCCAGGGACCCTTGCGGTTCCGGTAGGCGCCGATGAGAAGGTTCTCGTGCACGGTGAGGCTCGGGAACACCCGGCGGCCTTCCGGTACGCTCGAGATGCCGATCTCCACGCGCTTGTAGGTGGGCATGTGGTCGATGGGCTGGCCATCGAAGAGGATGCGGCCCCGGCGCGGGACGAGAGCACCGGCCACCGTCTTGAGCATGGTGGATTTGCCGGCGCCGTTGGCGCCGATGCAGGCGAAGATCTCGCCCTCGTCGACCTTGAAGTTGAGGTCGTAGAGAGCCTGGAAGTCTTCGTAGTAGACGCTGACGTTCTCGAATCTCGAGAAGGCTCATGCCGGCGTCCCTCCCATGTAGCAGGCCTGGACCTCGGCACTGTTCATGACCTGGTGCGGGTCGCCCTCGCAGAGCTTGGCCCCGAACTGGATGACAGTGATGCGGTCGACGATCGCCAGGAGCGCGTGCACGATGTGCTCGATCCAGACGATGGTGACCCCGGTCTGCCGCAGTTTGCGGATCTCCTCGAGGAGGTCCAGCACCTCGGCTTCGGTCAGACCGCCGGCGATCTCGTCGAGTAGGAGGACCTTGGGGTCGGTGGCGAGAGCTCGGGCCAACTCGAGCCGCTTGCGGTCGAGCAGGGTCAGAGAACCGGCGAGCGACGTTGACCTTCTTGTGCAGGCCGGTGATCTCGAGGATGTCGATGCAGTGATCGTAGGAGCTGCGCTCCGGCATGTTGCGGCCGTGCGTGGCGCCCACGAGGACGTTCTCGAACACGGTCATGCCCGAGAAAGGCTTGGGGATCTGGAACGTCCGGCCGATGCCCGACCGGCAACGTTCGTGGCGGGCCATATGGGTGATGTCCTTGCCACCGAAGATGACCTTTCCGGCATCCGCGGTGTAAGCACCGGTGATCAGGTTGAACCAGGTGGTCTTGCCCGCCCCGTTGGGACCGACGATACCGAGAGCTTCGCCCTCATCGACGCTGATGCTCAGGTCGTCGATCACCAAGACCCCTCCGAACGACTTTCGAAGGCCTTGGGTTTCAAGAGCTACAGTCAAGTGGATCCACCTCCATGCTTCATCCCAGTCCCCCTTCCTTCCCTGTGTTGCAGTTACACATCGCAGTCCGCAGGGCCCGTCCCGGAATGGTCCCAGCATGCAGTCACACAGGATGTCACACAAGCCCATTCCAGGTCAAGAAAATCCGGCCCCAAAAGTTCCGAAAAACGGCGGTACTGCTCGAAAAACGGGCTGCCGCGCGATTCCCGCGCGGCAGCCCCGACAGTCACGTCGTAGAGGCTGAGAACCGACTACGCGCCGTACGCTTTGACCTTGTCCTGGACCGCGATGCCCGAGTCCTTGGCGGCAGCGTTGCTGACGACGGTGAGCTCCATGGGGTACTTGGTGCCCTTGCGCCACTGGCCGCCGACGAGCGGGGTCTTGTAGACGTTCTCGGTGATGTGGCACGGGCCCACCTGGAACGGCGGGGTGGCGCCGACGACCGGCGCGGTGAAGTCGATCATGCCGCCGATGGTCTCGAGCTTCGTGGTCTTGATGGCCGCGAGGATGGCTTCCTTGTCATCCACGCTGGTCGCGCGCTTGAGGGTGTCAGCGGCCATCTCGAAGACGATGAAGTGCAGGAGCGGCTGAGTCCACTGGCCGTTGCCGCGCTTGGTGTACTCGTCGGCGAACTGCTGGCAGGTCTCGCCGTTCAGGAAGGCCGACTTGAACGGATGGGCCGGAGTCCACCACACCTCGGTGGTGAGTCCGTCGGCGATGTCCACGCCGATGGACTCCACCGACTGCGGGAACAGGAGGGCCTTGGCGTAGGTGCCGAACTTCGGCTTCCAGCCCTGCTGAGCGGCCTGTTTCCAGAAGGTGGTGAAATCCGGCGGAACGAACACGCCCATGCCGATCTCGCAGCCGTCCTTCTTGAACTCGCCGAGCTGCGAGGAGAAGTCCTCAGTGCCCTGCTGGAACTGGCTGGGGATGGTGGGCGTGAGGCCGGCCGGAGTCCACACCGGTTCCCAACCCGGAAGCCAGGCGTTGCCGTCGGCGTCGTTCGGGAACATGGCCGCGACCTTCTTGTTGGTGCTCAGCTGGCCCCACATGTCGAGGAAGGTCGCCTGCACGTCTTCCAGGCCCCAGAAGGTGTGGTAGGTCCACTTGAAGACCTGGGTCAGCTCGTGGTTGCCACGGCTGCCGATGTACGGCTGCCACGGGCAGTCGTTGGTGATGCAGGGAATGCCGGCCGCCTCGGCCTGCTCGGCCACCGGCGAGACCGTGTCCGGGGTCGAAGCCGCGGTGAGGATATCGACCTTGTCGTTGTTGATGAGGTCGCCGGCGACCTGCGCGGCCCGCTGGGTGTCGGACTGGCTGTCCTGGACGATGATGGTGACTTTGTGCTTCTTGCCGTCGCCGCAGACACCATGCCGTCACCGAACGCTTCGGTGGCGCGATCGACGCAGTACTTGTCCGGAACGCCGAAGTTGGAGATCGCGCCGGTCAGCGGGCGTGACGAAGCCGATCTTGACCTCGCGGCCTTCTTCGACGCCCGCGGCCACGGTGGTCGTGGTCTCGCCGGCCGGAGCCGTGGTCGGCGGTGCCGGCCGGTGGTGGTGGTGGCGGCCGCGGCCGTCGTGGTGGTGGCCTCTTCGGTGCCACCGCAGGCGGCCAAGAGACCGCCCAGAGCGCCGCCGGCGCCGATGGTCGCGCCGGCGACGCCGGCGACCTTGAGGAAGTCGCGGCGGCTGAGGCCGGACTTCAGTTCATCCTTCTCTGACATTTCCCCTCCTCGTTCGGGATGTCATTTCCTACAGATCCACAACAGACGATTCCAACCCTACGCCCTACCTGCTGCTATCCCCCCTTTCGGATCTCAGCAAGCTACCGACTCCTCGGTAGCTACTCCATGATATGACGAACCATGCGCCTGATTCAACATGGGTGCTGCGTAGCCGGCGCTGGCTGCCAGCGACTCCGGCCTCAGTCGACCGGCAGCTTGAAGAAGTCCCTCGGGTTCTGGTAGCAGACCTTGTCGATGGTCGCCTTGTCGAGACCGAACAGCTTCATGGCCAGGATCACGCGCGGCACCATGAAGTAGTCGTTGCCCTCGCCGCCCAGTTCCGAGTTGATGATGATCTTGTCCCGCAGTTCCGGGTGGTCGATGACGTACTGCGCCGCCGGTTCCGGGGGCATCTTGTCCCAGCAGATGGACAGGCCGATCATGCCGCCGGTCGTGGCCCGGTAGTCGAGGATCTCCTCGCCGGCGTGGTCGAAGACGCAGCGCTCGACCGGGAATCCTTCTTCCTTGATGATGTCGAACACCTGCGGCAGCACCGTCTTGCCCTGCGGCGCCAGGCGGATGGGGGTGTGAAGGATCACGGGAAGGTCGTGGGCCTTCGCGATCCGCAGATGCTCGCGGAACAGGTCCTTCTCGTACTCGGTCGCCGGTGTCGAGACCGATCTCGCCCAGAGCGACCACCCGCTCGTTCTCGAGGTACTCGGGCAGCTTCTCGAGGCACTTCTCGGTGTCGGCCCGGTTCACGCCGAAGAAGGGCACCGACAGGCTGGTGAAGAGCTCGAAGCCGAGGGTCTTCGCCGTGGTGGTCTCCATGCCCAGGAAGCGCTCCCACAGGAGCTGCACCGCGTCGGCGTCCCGCTGGCCGAGGAACATGTGCGGGCTGGGGACCACAGCGGCCTCCATGCCCATCATGACCAGCTTCTGCAGCTGCTTGTCCTCGATCATGTCGGTGTGAAGATGGGCGTCGATGAAACGCATGATCAGATCACTCCTTACTCGTCCACTACTGCGATGGCGTCGATCTCCACGAGACAGCGCGGGTCGGTGGCCAGCCGCTGCACCTGGACGGTGGTGGAAGTGGGCTTGTAGGCGCCCATGTACTCGTTCCACACCTTGTTGAGGTCGTCCTGAAGATCGAGGTTGGTGAGAAAGCGCTTGCAGTGCACCACGTTCTGGAGAGTGCCCCCGGCCGCCTCCACGGACTTCTTGAGGTTCTCCATGCACATGCGGGCCTGCGAGAGCATGTCCGGCGGGATGCTGTCGAACTCCGCCGCGATGTGGGGATGGCTGTGGTAGACGGGCGCCGCCGTGACCCCGGCGAAGAACAGGATGCTGCCGCCGGTGACCTTGATGGCCGGCGAGTACGGCATCATCACGTCCGGCCGGTCCGGCCACTCGATATGCTCGATCTTGACGCTCATCCCACAGATACCCCCTTGATACGATCGGCGTGCCGTCAGGGCAGCAGGCCGGGGCCCGCCTCTCGCGGAGGCGGGCCCCGGCTTCCACCAGGTCTTACTAGACTATGGACCGCTGTCATCCGACAGGCGGGTCTCAAGCCTTCCACATGGCGATGTCGCCGACGTTGATGTCCTTCTTGGTCACGTCCACCGGACCGACCTTGGCGGCCAGGTAGCCGGACTTCTCGATCAGCAGCGTGTAGCGTGCCGTCTTTGAGTTCCTTGAACCAGAAGTCGCCGTAGCTGTCGGTGGTAGCGGTGACCTTGGCGCCGGTCGCGTCGTCGGTCGCCGTGACCTTGACGTCGCCCAGGCACTCATCGGCTTCCTTGTCGTACACCGCGCCCGCGATGAACTTCTTGGGCTTGCCGATGTAGTAGACCCGCGGCTTGGTGGCGAGTTCCGGCTTGAGAGGCTCGGCCTTGGCGATGAGCGCCTTGATCGCCGGGTCGTCTTCGTCCCCGAAGGTGAAGGCGCCGGTCGGGCAGGCGTCCACGCAGCGCGGCTCGGTCCAGCCGTCGTCCAGGAGGTGCGCGCAGAACGTGCACTTCTGGGCGATGTTGAACGTGTCGTTGAAGTAGATCACGTTCTCGTACGGGCAGGCCTGCATGCACATCTGGTTGCCGCGGCACTTGTCGGGATCGATGATCACGATGCCGTCCGCGCGCCTGTAGATGGCGTTGACGTTGCACGCCGGGATGCACGGGGCATCTTCGCAGTGCTGGCAGATGCTGTGCTCGTACGTGATCTTGACCTTGGGCACCTGGCCACGCACGTTGTCGTACACCTTGTTCCAGAACTGGCCCGTATCGGGCTGCGGCTTGGCGATGGGCGACCAGTCGTTGGCCACGTGCTCGTCTTTGCACGCCACCTGGCAGTTGTAGCAACCGTTGCAGATGTCGTAGTTGATCACGAGGACCTTACCCATCATTCACCTCCGATGAGGACGCAGGCATCCAAGCCCGGACCCGCACAGGGGTGGAAGGGCCGGCTGAACGCTTCGGGATACTTCTTCTTGAGAGCGTCGAGGTCGGTCTTCTCGACGTCGGCCAGGAAGCCGCTGACCGCATGGCCCACCGCGTTCTTGGACGTGGTCTTGGCCGGCACGATGGTGTTGATGGCACCGCCGCGGTCGATGACGCCCGGATCGATGGGGTCCCATTTGGCGCCGTGGTCGATGTAGATCACGTCGGGCATGATGCGCTCGGTCACGTACGCGCCGCGCGAGCACGATGCCGCGCTCGTTGAAGATGGACACGACGTCGCCGTGCTCGATGCCGCGCGCCTCAGCCAGTGACGGATGCAGCCAGACCGGGTGGTACTGGTAGCCGTCGGGACCGGTGATCTTGCAGGTCTCGATCTCGCGGAGCCAGGTGATGTCCTCGTGCTGCGAGTGGACGCTCCACCGCGGGTGGTTGGAGCAGACGAGCAGCGGATACTTCTTGGACGCGCTCGGTGCCGATGGTCTCCTCGTGGCTGATGCCCTTGGCGACCCACTTGGGAACCGGCGGACGCTCGAGGTCGTTGGGGAAGTTCTCCTTGAGGCCCGTGGATTCGAACTCCAGCAGACCGGTGGGAGTGGTGAGCGGGTTGGCCTTGGGATCCTCGTAGAACCGCTGGAAACCGGCGGGTTCGTCTTCCCAGTTCTCGGCCGTCGGGATGACCAGGTAGCCCTTGTCGTTCAGGTCTTCCCAGCTGATGAGGTCGGCGCAGCGGGAGGTCTCGTAGCCGTACTTGATGAGTTCCGGGATGCTCTTGCCACCCGTGTACTCTTCCAGCAGGCCGAGCTTCTCGGCCATCATGACGACGATCTCGTAGTCGCTGAACGACTCGCCCAGCGGCTCGATGCACTTGTGTCTCGGGGAACAGCAGGTTGTACTGGCCGCTGAAGATGTCGGCGGCGATGTCGTCCTCTTCCAGCTTGGTGTTCACCGGGAGGATGATGTCGGCGAGCAGAGCGTCGTTCTCGAGCCAGGGATGCTGAGCCCACATGAACTCGATGTCCGGATGCTGCATGGCCCGGACGTAGTCGTTGCCGGCGTTCCAGCAGGTGATCCAGGACGGGGAGTCGGTCCACACCGCGCGGATCTTGGAGCAGCCTTCCGCCGGGTAGAACCGGTGGACGAACTGGTCTTCGCGCGGAGCGGTCTCGGACTCGCAACCCCACCAGTCACACTCACCCTCGAGGATGGCCTTGGGGATGAAGGTCTTGGGCAGCGACGGATGGTTGAGGTCCGACGGGTGGCCGCCCGTGTAGGCCGTGCGCAGGTTCGGCACGCGGAACGGCTTGGGCTGGGCGTACTGATCGGGATAGTCGAACAGACCCCACTCGATCATCTTCACCTGGTTGATGCCGCGTTTGCCGAGGCCCTGCATGGCCAGGCAGATGTTCTGCAGGCGGGCGGGCTCGGTGGCGTAAGGGCCGCGGATGCCGGGGCCGCCGTTGCCGATGACCACGGAGGTGCGCTTGGAAGCCCATTCGGCCGCCAGAGCTTTGATGACGCGGGCTTCGACGCCGCAGATGGGAGCGGCCCATTCCGGGGTCTTGGCGACGCCGTCTTCGTCGCCCATGACGTAGGCTTCGAAGGCCTCGACGCCCACGGCGTGGGTCTTCAGGTATTCCTTGTCGTACGTGCCGTTCTTGAACCACTGGTAGGTGATCGCCAGGTAGAGGGCGGCGTCCGTGTTGGGGAGCACCGGGATCCACCGGTCGGCGTGGACGGCGGCGGCGTAGTTGAGGTCCGGGCACACGTAGATCTGCTTGATGCCCAGTTCGGTGTACCAGTAGCTGAGGCGGCTCGGGAGCTGGCCCTGCCAACCCCACGGGGTGGTCTCCTGGTCGCAGCCCCAGAACAGGAGCAGCTCGCAGTTCTTGGCCACGTCGTAGAGCAGGTTGCTCTGCTTGCCCTGGCCCACCGGTTCGCAACCCCAGAAGTGCTTGCTGCCCCACCACCAGCCTTCCCAGGAGTCGGGCTGACGGATCTGGAGGGTATAGCCGCCCCACAGCGGGAGCAGCTTGCGGCCGGCGCCGTGGCAGGCCTGGACCACTTTGTTCTCACCGTGCTGGTCGCACTGGTAGAGAAGGGCAGGTGGGGCCGTAGGCCTCCTTGAGGCGGTTCATCTCGCTCGATGATGGTGTCGAGAGCCTCGTCCCAGGAGATGCGGACGTACTTGCTCTTGCCCCGGTTCTGCGTGTTGCGTCCGCCCGGGCCGGTGGAGCCCGGCGCGCCGTTCGGGTCCCAGTCCACCCTCTTCATGGGGTAGCGGACGCGGGCCGGCGAGTAGACGCGCTTCTTGTAGGCGATGGAATACGGCGGGATGAGCGTCTTCATGCTCGGCTCGAACGTGCTCCCGCGCACTTCCATCTTCCAGGGGTTCATGCTCTTCTCGGGGTCATACTTCCAGTCGTAGTGCATCGGGCGGATGCGGATGATCTTTCCATCCTTCACGTCCACCATCGAGGCATTGGACCCGTTCTCGGGGACCCCGCAGAAGCTGATGTCCCGAATAAGCGTCTGTCTCCCCAGACTTGCCATTCGGGGCTCTATCTTCTGCCATCCGACCTCCTTCCGTTTACCAAGCTATTCCACTCATTGGAATAGCTATTCCAGCATTTGCGACTTCTCTAGTTTGGCACCCCTCAGCCCGGGAGTCAATCCCTCGATTCGACCCGGATCGACCCCTCATGGCTGACGCACCCCTGAGTCGGCGGCGATGGACGTGCTGCGGAAATAGGCGGTCATCTCCGCGGCCTTCTTCTTGACCGCCTCGGCGTTCCGCGAGCGTCCCTCTGCGCCGAACCGGTCGGACGGAGCGACCACCGTCAGGACCGCCAGGACGTCCCCGCCGGGCCCGAAGACCGGCGCCGACACCGCGCACACCCCGAGGTCCTGCTCCTCCAGGTCGTAGGCGACCCCTTCGGCCGCCGCCCGCTCCAACATGTCGGCCAGCACCTGGGGGTCGGTGGTGGTATGCGGGGTGAACTTGAGCTGCGGCTCGCGAAGCAGCCGCGCGCGCTCCTCTTCCGACCGCAGGGCCACCCACATCCGCACGGCCGAGTTGGCCACGTTCCGCAGGATGCGCCCGGTGGGCAGGTTGGGCTTGAACGGGTGCGACGTGGCCACCTGATCGACCACGACGGCGCCCTGGGCGCTCTCGACGGTCAGCTCCACCGTCTCCCCCGTGGCCTTCGCCAGCTCCTCGATGAACGGATGGGTCGAGCGGACGAAGCTCACGTACGACAGGCTCAGATACGCTCCGGGGATCATCGCCGGCCCCAGGTGGTAGCGCTCCGGTCTCGGGGTCGAAGACCACGAAGCCCTTCCACTCGAGCGTGCGCAGCATGCGGTAGGCGGTGGTCTTGGAGATCCCTGTGCGGTCGCAGATCTCATTGAGGCTCCACTCCGGATGCTCCACGTCGAAGAGGGCCAGGATGGTCAGACCGCGCGCGAGCGCCTGCACGAAGAGATCGCTCTCCTCCTCGGCTCGGTCGCCCAGCGGCGAGCGCTGCCTGCCGCCCACCCTAGGCATCGCCGGCCTCACTCTGCTGCCGGATGACAAGCGATATGGCCATGAGAATCCCTCGGTTCGGTCGTTGTGCGCCAAAACGGAATAGCCTTTCCATTTTGGACACCTCCACTATCCCCCCGGGGACGGAGGCTGTCAACCGCCGCGCGAAGCCGCGGCGGGACTCGCCCAGGCGCGCCGCGGCCCAGGCCGGCCGGCGGCGGTACGCGAGCGCATAGGGGCGCGCGGCCCTCCCGCTACTTGGCCAGAGCCTTGCCTGCCTCGTATGCGCGGATCTTGAGTTCCGCGTCGGCCTCGGCGGCCGCCGGGTCCCACGCGCGCGTGCAGACGATGTTATCCACCAGTTCGAGGCCGAAGGCCGGGAACAGGGTGCCCGCCGTGTACTCGAAGTACGACTCATAGGTGGCCGGGTCCGGATCGCCCTGGCTGTACACCGTCACCATCTTCTTGGGGGCGAAGCGCGGCCGGTACCTGATGTGCGGGTCGAAATCGATGTCGGCGAGCGGGAAGAGACGGTCGTAGAGGTTCTTCACCGGGCCGGTCATCTGCATGTGATAGATGGGCGAGCCCACGACGACGGCGTCGGCCTCGATCACCTGCTGCAGCGCGTCGGTCAGTTCGTCCTGGATGACGCAGGCGCTCTTGGTGCGGCAGCCGAAGCAGCCCTGGCACGCCATGAACTTCATCTTGAAGAGCGTGTGGAACTCGACCTCGGCCCCGGCGTCCCGGGCGCCTTTGGCCACCAGGTTCAGCAGGGTGATGGTGTTGCCGTCCGAACGCGGGCTACCGTTGAATATGACTATCTTCTTCACGGCCTCGTGAGCCTCCCTAGTTCTTCTCGTGACTTGAGACAAAAGGGAGAGAGGGCCGATCTGCGCCCTCTCTCCCCCGTCGAGCGTCTCAAACGGATGCTACAGCTTGATGAACCCCATGTTCACGGACTCATCCTTGATGGTCACGTTCGCGGAGTACTTCTTGCCTTTGGCGTCCACGTCGATGGTGTACTCGCCGTTCTCCAGGCCGTCGAACTTGAACTCACCAAAGAAGTTGGTGGTCCGCGTCGCGAGCACGGAGGTGTCCTTGCAGTTGGCCACGCCCGCGCCGGACAGGTTGCACACGATGCCGCCCTCTTTGGAGTGCAGGGTCACATCCGCGCCCTCGAAGCAGTCACCATCCACCAGCACGCCGGCGGTGATGAAGTTCTTGGTGAACTTGTGCAGGTTCTTGTAGAGGGTGCTGGGCTTGGTGCCGAGCTCCGGCTTGTAGGCCGTCAGGCTCTCGGCCGCGATCATCTTGTCCATCTCCGCCGGCTCGACGAAGTAGGTGACGATGGCGTCGGTCGGGCAGGCGTGAGCGCACCGGGTGGTGTGCGGCTTCCACGTGGGATCGTCGATCAGGTGCGCGCAGAAGATGCACTTCTGGGCGAGCTGCAGCTCTTCGTTCCAGAAGATGGCGCCGTAGGGGCACGTGTCGACGATCTCCGGGTGGCCTTTGGCCTTCACCGGGTCGATGATGACGATGCCGTCTTCGCGGGCGTAGACCGCGCCGTCGGCGGTGACGCACGGCGGGTTCTGGCAGTGCTGGCACGGCGTCGGCAGATACGTGACGTCGTTGCGCGAGTACTGGCCGCGCTCGCGGCGCTGGATGTCCACCCAGCGCTGGCCGTGCCGGGGCTGCGGCGCGGCGTAGCCGGGCCAGTCGTTGTCGACGAACTCATCCTTGTCTGCCATGAAGCAGTTGTTGCAGTCGTGGCACCGATTCACATCGATGACCTTGAACCATTTCTTCACTTCGCTGACTCCTTTACGGTCATGCAAGACCGGTCAAATGTCGGTACTGGCACTCAGTCGATCTCGTAGATGCCGCCGTCCCACTTCTCGACTTCGATCTGCATGGTGTTGGGAGCCATGCCCGAAGCGTACTTGGACATGTACCGATCGGGGGACAGGATGTTCACACAGCCACCGCGGTCGGCCGACTGGCCGGCCTTGCCGAGCGGAGCGTACACAGCGCACGACTCGTAGGTGTGGCAGGTGCCCGGCTGGGTGCGCTCGCCGACCTGAGCCGCCAGGATGACGGAGCCGCGATCGTTGAAGGCACGGACCAGGTCGCCGGTCTTGATGCCCCGAGCCGCCGCGTCGACGCTGTTGATACGGATGATCCAGTAGTACCAGCCGTCGATCATGACCCGGTGGTCTTTGATGTCGTTCATGAAGCTGTCTTTGCCGTCGCCCATCGTGTGGAACGAGAAGCGCGGGTGCGGAGCCAGCATGCCCAGCGGGTACTTCTTGGCGAGCTCGCAGCGCGGACCTTCCCAGGCCGGCACGTAGGTGTGCATGGCCGGGCGGTACTCGTCGATGAAGCCCTGCTCCTCGAAGTTCTTGAGGCTGGTGGAGATGAACTCCACTTTGCCGGTGCTGGTCTGCAGACCCTTGCGGCCCACCTGGTTGTTGAGGCGCGGGCCCCAGTCCGGGGTGTCCCGCTCGCGGTCCTCCGCGAACCAGCGGAGAGCCGGGGTCTTCTTGCGGTCCGGGTTGTCCGGCACCACGAAGTAGCCCTTCTTGAAGAACTCAGCGAAGGTCATGTGCTTCGGCATGTCGGTGGCGTTGTAGTACTGCTCCACCCACTGCAGGTCGGTCTTGCCTTCGCTGAACATCGGACCGATGCCCAGCTTGTCCGCGACCATGCGGTAGATGTCGTAGTCCGACTTGGACTCGCCCACCGGCTCGATGCACTTGGCCTGCAGCGAGATCACGCGGTGGTTGCACTGGCTGTAGGTGTCGGGGATGTAGCCGGAGCAGTTGGCGAACTCGGAGATGTCCCAGCGCTCGAAGTTGGTGCAGGCCGGGAGGATGAGGTCGGCGAAGGGCACTTCACCCTCGAACCAGATGGACTGGCTGACGACGAACTCGAGGCTCGGGTGCGTGTACATCCGGGCGTAACGGTTCGTGGCGGTCATGGTGCCGATCCACGGGCCCCCGTACTTCCACATCATCTTGATCTTGGGATAGCCCGGGGCCGGGTACGTGTACTGGTGGATCTGATGCTGGATGTCGCCGCCGCAGAAGCCCTTGCCGGACCACTGGAACTTGCCGTCCATGATGCACTCCGGCACCCGGAGGCGCGGGATGTGCTGGCCGGCGGTGGTGTTGATGTTGGAGGGCGACGGGAAGGTGGTCTTGCCGTCGAACATCCGCCAGGCGAACTTGAAGCCGGCCGCGCTGTTCTCGCAGTCGCCGGAGATACCGCCCTCGGCGTAGCCGGGGAAGTAGAACTCGGAGTCCACCGGGGAGCCCTGCGTGGTGGAGTAGATGTTGGAGCCCGGTTTGCCCATGCCCTGCATGGTGGCCAGTGCGATCATGCCGCGGGCCCACTCGATGCCGTGGGAGGCCCGGCAGGCGCCGCCCCAACCGCCGAGGCCGCCGGCGGCGAGCATGGTCTTCTTCTTGCCCCACTCGCGGGCGAGGGCGCGGATCTCGGGAGCCGGCACGCCGGATTCCTCTTCGGCCCACTCGCAGGTCTTCGGCACGCCGTCGGTCTTGCCGAGCACGTAGTCGGCCCATTCTTCGAAGCCGTGGGCGTGAGTGGCCACGTATTCCTTGTCATAGGTGCCTTCGGTCAGCCAGGTGTAGGCGATGGCGAAGGACAGCGCGTGGTCGGTGCCGATCTTGGGCGAGAACCACTTGTCGCCGATGAGGCCGGCGGTGTGGTTGTAGAACGGGTCGATGAACACCATCTTGATGCCGGCTTCTTTCATCCAGTACCGGCGGATGGTGGATTCGTGCGCGGAGTAGATACCCGTGTTCACTTCCGGGTCGGACGACCAGAAGACGATCATCTCGCTGTTCTTCATGGTGTCCTCGAACAGATCGTACTGCTCGGGGTTGCCGAGGCGCCAGCTGAAGCCCCACATGTGCATGCCGCCCCAGTGCCAGCCTTCCCAGCTGTCCGGGTTGTGGTCGGCATAGGTGATGCCCGATCATGTTCATGAAGCGGAAGTAGGTGCTGTGGCGGTAGCCCACGTTGCCCCACATGTGGTGGGAGCTCGGGCTGGTGACGATGGCGGCGGGACCGGCCTCGCGCTTGACCCGGTTGATCTCGGCCACGACGATGTCGGTGGCTTCATCCCAGCTGATGCGCTTGTAGCCGGATTTGCCGCGGTTCTGGATGTTGCGCTCGCCGTTGGGATCGAAGTCCTCGCGGATCATGGGGTACATGATGCGCTTGTCGGAGTAGATCATGGACTTGAAGCCGGCGGTGTAGACCGAGTACGTGGTCTTCCGCGGCGGGCGTGTACGTCTTGCCCCGGGCTTCGATCTTCCACGATGCGGCGTCGACGGAATCGTCGAAGTCCATCGGGGTGATGCGGACGATCTTGCCGTCCTGCACGTAGACGAAGACCGGTCCACCCGTCGATGAGTTCGTCATGCGGACTATTTCGCCCATTCCCTACCTCTCTTTTCTTCTTGCATAGACTCTGCGCTACTTCTGGGGCTTCTCAGAAGGCAAAGCCCCCATGGCGCGACCGACCGCCATGCTGGAAAGAACTCTGCGAATCCCCCACGTCAGCTTTTCCGCTCTTACTATAGGGCGACCCCATCCCCCCATACTGCAACGGATGGGGGCCGTGAGCAAGTATTCTATTTCGTGGACTAGCGTTCCGTACCATGGAACGCACTGGGCCCGCCATGTGGCGGGCCCAGAGAAGACGCATTCTTGACGAAAAGACCGATCAGGCCTTGTCCAGCAGCACCAGACCGAGGTTGAGGCTCTCCCTGAGCGTGACGGTCTTCTCCACGGGCTTGTAGCCTTGGGCGACGATCTTGACCGTGTAGCTCTTACCCGGCTCCAGCTTGTCCACGACGAACTCGCCGTAGTTGTTGACCAGGCCTTCCCCGGCCACGGCCCCGTCGGTGGACACCGTGACCGCCGCGCCGTCGGCGCATTCATCAGTGTCCTTGTAGGCCACGCTTCCGGAGGCGAACACCTTGTCCCATTTGTACAGGTTCTTGTACATCACCCGCGGGTTGGTCCTGAGTTCGGCCCGGTGGGCCAGCAACTCTTCCTTCTCGACGAGAGCCGCCCACTCAGCATCGTCCGCCAGCACCAACTGGATGGCGTTGGTCGGGCAGACCTGGGAGCAGCGGGTCTCGGTCCAGCCGGCGTCGATGAGGTGCGCGCAACCGGTGCACTTCTGGGCCACGTCGGCCTCGGCGTTCCAGTAGATGACGCCGTACGGGCAGGTACCGACGATCTCCGGGTGGCCTTTGGCCCTCTCCGGGTCGATGAGCACAAGGCCGTCCTCGCGCCGGTAGATGGTGCCGGCCGGCGAGCCGTCCATGCAGGGGGCATCCGCGCAATGCTGGCAAGGCTTCGGCAGGTAGCCCGCCTGCACGATGGGGTACTGGCCCCTCTCCTTGCGCTCGATGTCCATCCAGCGATGGCCCGACCACGGCTGCGCGACCGAATACGGCGGGAAGTCGTTGCCGACGAACTCGTCCTTATCCGCGAGGAAGCAGTTGTTGCAGTCGTGGCACCGAGCACAGTCGATGACCATGTTCCATTTCTTCACTTCGGTGTTTCCTTTCATCTCCCTGACTGGCGCCGAGCAAGCGCTCGGGCAACGCCGGGGACCTTTTGCGACCGACCGCCCCGGCGCACAGATATTGACACATCCGCGGCCGTCGGGGAATAGCATAGCCTACCGAGCGACAGGTAGTTTGACCGTGCGGGCCGCTTGAAAGAAAAAGTCCCCCGCCGGCGGACCGGCGGGGGACTCGATACGACTTCTTCAGTCGCGGCTCGTCGCCTCAGGCGAACGAGAGCAGGCAGCCTACTTGGTCGGATCGGCCATCGGGTAGATGGGGTACGGCATGGTCTCGTTGACCGGGCCGTAGCCGGTGCCGCCGTACGTGTAGGTACGATCAGCAACACCCTTGACGATGTCGTCCTCATCGATCTCGGCCGAGCAACGGACCATGGAGCCGTCGCCCATGTACCAACGGATCGGGAAGCAGTAGAAGCGGAAGCGTTTGCCCGCGACTTTGTCCAGATCGCCACCGAGGTTCTCGACGCCCACGATGCCGTGACCAAGCATGTACTTGTGGCACGGTTCCCAGGTGCCTTCCTGGCCGATGGCTTCGAGTTCGCCGAATTTGGCGTCGTAAGCTTCTTTGCCGTGAAGCTGGATGTAGACCTCTTTGTCGAACTCGGCGTAGGCTTCGATACCGAACTTCTCGATGTACTCATCGGTGATCGGTTTGCCGGTGGCGCCGCGGAGGTTCATCATCGGCGGGCCGTTTTTGCCCATGGCGGTGTGGAGCGGATGATCCAGAGCCTGGGAGTCCATGGCCACACACTTGACCTTGTGCTTGACGAACCACTTGCCGGCTTCGATGCCGGTACCACAGGAGTAGTGGTAGTAGTCTTTGGAATCGTCGAAGAGGCGATGCATGCCGGTGTTGAGGCACACGACCATGCCTTCGAGTTCTTCCGGTTTGATGTTGGCGCGTTTGCACGCGTCTTCGAGCTCGGCCACACCGATGAGACCCCAGGGATGGATCTTGATCTCGAGGCAGACGGCGTCGCCCGTGTAGGCGTCAACCGGCATCTCGTGGGTGTAGCGGGCGCGACGGCCGTCGAATTCGCGTTCCATGACGTGACGCGGGGCGTCAGCATGGGTGCCGGTGTGCTGGACGCAGTCCACACGCTGGGTGAGGACGCCGCCCTTGGCGATGGTGTGCATGGAGTCGATGACCGGCTTGACGAAGTACGGCCACCGCGGGATCTCCACGCTGAACGGATGGGTCAGGTCAACAAAGACTTTTTTCCCCATGGTTCCTACTCTTCTCCTTTTGAGAATTGCCTATCGACTTACGGGCAGGCACTCTGCTCGGAAGCAGGCCTTCGCCCGATTCGTCCTTACTATTTGCCTTCCGCTTCGTTCATCTCGCGGACGGCCTTGGTCAGATAGCCGAGCAGACGCGCGCGCAGCGCCTTCTGCTCCTCGGGCGTCCAGGTCTGGTAGCCCGACGCCGCCCGTCTTGAAGCCCAACTCGCCCTTCTCGACCTTCTCCTTGAGGAGAGGCGAGGGCTCGTGGGAGTCTTCCAGATACTTGAGCACGTAGTTGTGGATGGACAGGGTGAGGTCCAGACCCACCATGTCGGCGTTCTCGCACGGAGCCAGCACCGGAAGCCGGAGGCCGGGGCCGTACTTGAGGCTCTCGTCCACGGTCTTGGCGTCGGCGATGCCGCGCTCGACGATGGAGAGGGCTTCACGCCACAGAGCGTGCTGCAGCCGGTTGGCGATGAAGCCGGGGACGTCTTTCTTGCAGTGCACCGGACGTTTGCCGATGGACCTGTGCAGCTCCATGGTCACGTCGATGACCCAGTCGGGCGTCTCTTCGGTCTGCACGACCTCGACCAGCGGGATGAGGAACGGCGGGTTCCACCAGTGGGTGCCGATGATGCGGTCCCGCTTTGACGGACTTGCTGGCGATCTCCGTCGGGCTCATGACCGACGTGTTGGTCGCCAGGATCGCGTCGGGCTTGCACATCGCGTCCAGCTTGGCGAACGTGTCCTGCTTCAGACCCATGTCTTCGGCAACGCATTCGAGCACGAAGTCGGCGTCGGCGGCTGCTTCCGCCAGATCCTGGGTGGTGCTCACGCGGGCCATGGTCTTGTCGACATCCTCGAGCTTGCCAAGGCCGCGCTCCGCCAAGAAGGTGAGATCGGCACGCATCGCTTCGAGGCCCTTCTCCAGAGTCTCGAGCCGGCGGCTGTACATGCCCACCGGATAGCCGGCCGCGGCGAAGACCATGGCACAGCCATGACCCATGCTGCCGCCACCGACGATGGCGATCTTCTTGACGTCTTCCAGCTTCATCATCCGGCCACCGCGCCACCGTCGACGGACAGGATGACACCGGTCACGTAGTCAGACGCCGGGGAGGAAAGGTAGACGGCCGCGCCGATGAAGTCATCGAGCTCGGCGGCCCGGCCCATCGGGATGCGGGCCATGAAGATCTTGACCATCTCGGGATCGTTCTTGATCTGCTGCGTCAGCGGGGTCCAGAAGATGGACGGCGCGATGGCGTTGCAGTTGATCTTGTACTTGGCCCACTCGGTCGCCAGCTGCTTGGTGAGCAGATGGACGGCGCCTTTGGAGGTGCCGTAGGCGGCGTATCCGCCGGGATGGCCCATGAAGCCGCGCACCGAACCGATGGTGATGAGCTTGCCGCCCTCACCCTGTTTGATGTACTCGGCGCCGGCGTACTTGGCGCACAGCATGGTGCCGCGCACGTTGATGTTCATGACCTTCTGCCACTCGTCGATGTCGAAGGTCTCGGCGGGCTGGCGGTTGCCGGCGGAACCGGCCACGGTCACCATGATGTTGACCTTGCCGAAGTCCTTGATGACCTGCTCCATGGCGCCCTTGACGCTCTCGTCGGAGGTCACGTCCACGCCGCTGGCGGTGGCTTTGCGGCCGAGGCCCTTGATGTCGGCCACGACGTCTTCCTGGAACTCGGGCTTGATGTCCCAGCACGCCACGTCGGCGCCGAACACCGCGAGGCCCTTGGCGATCGCATGGCCCAGCGTGCCGCCGGCGCCGGTGACGACCGCCACTTTGCCTTCGAGACTGAAGATGTTCTTCAGCTCTTCGACCGTCTTTCTTGGGGTGTCTTCAACCATTTCCTACCTCCCGCTCAACTGTTTGGTGTCGTTCGGTGTGATCGTATCGGTGCGCTGTCAGGCCTTGGGCGTGCCCAGGATGACCATCATGCTGGCCGGATACTGCGTCTTGTTCTGGATGGAGCGGCCTTCGTCGCCGGCGATGAAGATCGAGTCATGCGCCTCGAGGACGATGTCGTTGCCGTCCTTGTCGGTGATGGTGATCTCGCCGTCGATGCAGAAGTAGATGGTGTCGAACGGCCGGCTCGGGCTGAAGTCAGCCCCGCCGCCCGGCAGGAAGTGCGTGCAGCCCAGAGAGAACTGGGTGGTGCCGGTCTGCTCCTGGCCCTGCAGCCTGAAACACGAGCAGTCGTTGTGCGCCGGGGGGAAGTACCGCGTCGCGTCGCTGATGCCAACCTTCTTCATTCTTCACTCCTACGTTCGCGACCGAGGTCGCCTTTTCCGCCACCTCTAGTCCCCGGCGCCGGGTGGCGCCCGGTCCGGGGGATCAAACGGCCGGGCCGAAGCCCGGCCGCGTGAGACCTGCGATAAGTTACTTCTGCGGGGCCAGGCCCAGGATCTGCCGGGCTTCGGCCGGAGTGGCGATGGGCCGGTTGAACTCGGCCGCCACGCGCTTCGCCTTCTCGATGAACTCGGAGTTGTGCTTGGCGAGCACGCCCTTGCTGATATAGACGTTGTCTTCCATGCCCACGCGCACATGGCCGCCCATGGTGATGGCCATGGCCATGATGAGGTCGGCGGTGGGGCCGCAGCCGAACGCGGACCAGGTGGAGCCTTCAGGCAGGGAGTCGACCAGGAAGGACAGGTTCTTCGCGGTGCCTTCCATGCCGCCGTGCACGTGCATGCAGCACTGGAAGTGGATGGGGGCCTTGAGGAAGCCGTCTTTGAGGAGACGCTTGGCGTTCCACACCATGCCGGCGTCGAACACCTCGACCTCAGGCTTGATGCCATTCTCGATGTAGGCGGCGCCGAGTTTCTCGAGGAAGAGCGGCGGGTTGAGGAAGACGCCCTTGTAGAAGTTCATGGAACCGGCGTCGAAGGTGCCCATATCCGGCTTGAGGATGGTGTGGGGCAGGATGCGCTCGTCGTCGCTGAAGCCGAGACCGCCCGAGGAGGTCATGTTGAGGATGATGTTCGGGCACTTCTCGCGGACCAGGGCCACGGTCTTCTCGAAACGATCGACGGCCATGGTGGCTTTGTCGTCTTCGGTGCGCACGTGGATGTGGGCGATGGCGGCGCCGGCCTCGTAGGCCATGAGCACCTCTTCGGCGATCTCCTTGGGCTGGGTGGCCAGGTAGGGCGTGTTGTCCTTGCTGGTCATCGCGCCCGTGGTCGCCACAGTAAGAATCAGTTTTTCCATACGTCAACCTCCAACGACTTGTCTACGACTCCATCCGCCAATGGGTCTGTGAGCGCACCGTTATGACCCTGACGGGCGTACAAAAAACGACCCGGCAGGCCGGATCTTGACTCAACTATGACAGCGAGTTCGAGAATTACTCTACACCATTCCGTTACCTAGCGCGCAGTAGGCTAGCAGCGGGCGCGTATGGAGGCGGTGAATCCCGCCCGCCGGAATGCGAAGCCATCAAGCGGCACGAAACCTCTCGCGGCATCTCGCTGGACGGCTCCCCGTTCCACCCCAGCGGCCGCGAAATCAGCCGATAGCTCGCCGTGGAGGGTCCCGATGTCCCCTCTCTTCGACTATAATACGGCCCGATCGAGACACCTCGATCGCACTCCGTGCCGAAGTGGCGGAATTGGCAGACGCGCTGGACTCAAACTCCAGTGAGGCTCACACCTCGTGCGGGTTCGACCCCCGCCTTCGGCACTCTCCGCGCCCCGCGTGCGCCCTCGCAGAACCACGTGAACGGGCGCCATAGTGTAGTGCCCAGAAGTCAGAAGGATTCTTTCCGTCTTTCGCGAAACTACTCGTCTGAAAAGGTGTTGCATCTGTAGATTTCGTACCGCGAGGCTGATACACTTTTCGTTATGGACGAGAGACACGCAAGAGAGAGAACAGCGTTATGCCGAACTGGTAGGCGAGAAACTCCGCCGGCTCCGTCAGGACCGCGGTCTCAGCCTTCAGGAAGTGTGCGAGCGCTCTGGAGAGTCCTTCGTGGTCTCCACTCTCAGCGCCTACGAACGCGGCAAGCGCAGTCTCAGCCTGGAGCGGCTGTACGAGCTCGCCACCATCTACGGCCAGTCCCCCATGTCGATCCTCGATATCGAGGACGAGCCCGAGTTCCAGAGCGCGCTCGGCAAGGGCACTCCCCTGCGCATCCGCCTGGACCTCCTCGACCGGCTTGGCCCCTGAAGAGCGGCGGCCGCTGGAGACCTACCTCGCCTTCCTTCGCAAGCTGCGCGACGACCCCTCGCAAGAGTTGCTCACCATCCGCAAGGATGATCTCAACTACATCTCAGGGCTGTACGGCATCCGCCCGCAGGCGCTCAAGGACTACCTCGAGCGAGAAGGCGTGCTCATCACGCCACTGAGCCGCTGGCGGCCCTCCCGTCGCCCAGTCCGCTAGCTCCGCTCGCCGCTGCTCCGCATGAACGCGCGCACCTCCGTCACGGCCGCGTCGATGCTCTCGCTCTTCCGGACGATGTCCACCAGGCTGCTCCCGATGATGACCCCGTCCGCGTAGCGGGCCACTTCTCCAGCCTGCTCGGCGGTGGACACCCCGAAACCGACGGCCAAAGGCAGGTCGGTGTAGCGGCGCACCCGGGCCACGAAGTCAGGCAGACCGGTGCTCAGCGCCGCCCGGGCCCCCGTCACGCCGGTGGTGGAGACACAGTAGATGAAGCCCGAGGCCGCGCCGGCGATGCGTTCCAGCCTGGCGTCGGTGCTCGTGGGAGCCGCGAGCAGGACCACGTCCACCCCGTTCTCCCCGGCGGTCTTCTGCAGATCGCCGGCTTCCTCCACGGGGACGTCCGGCACCACGACGCCGGCCACGCCCTTTGCGCTGCAGTCCGCGAAGAACCTCGACGGACCGTAGGCCAGGATGGTGTTGAGGTAGCCCATCAGCACCACCGGGACACCCGCCTCGGCGGGGCCCGCGGCCAAGTCGATCACGTCGCCCGGGCGGATACCGCCTCGCAGAGCTTCCACCGAGGCCGCCTTGGATGACCGGACCGTCGGCAAGAGGGTCGGAGAACGGCACCCCGATCTCCACGATGCCGGCGCCGGCCTCGGCGTAGGCGCGCAGGATGCGGGCGCAGGAAGCCTTGTCCGGGTAGCCGCCCACCGCGTAGGGGATCAGCAGCGGGTGTCCGGCCTGCCGGAACGCCTGGGTCAACCTGCTCTCGCTCGCGCTCATCGATCCACCCCCAGGATGCCGGCCACACTGTAGACGTCCTTGTCTCCGCGGCCGGACAGGCTGACCACCACCACGTCCTCCGGCCCGAACCCGTGCTCGCCGCCGCAGCAGATAGGCGATGGCGTGCGAGCTCTCCAGGGCGGGGATGATCCCCTCGAGCCGGGATAGCGCCTGGAAGGCCTCCAGAGCCTGCTCGTCGGTGACCGACGTGTACTCCACCCGCCCGGAGTCCTTGAGGAAGGCGTGCTCCGGCCCCACCGACGGGTAGTCGAGGCCGGCTGCGATGGAGTGCGCCTCCTGGATCTGGCCGTCCTCGTCCTGCAGGACGTAGGAGAAGGAGCCGTGGAGGATACCTGTGGCGCCTCGCGCCAGCGAGGCGCCGTGCTTGCCCGAGTCGAGGCCGAGGCCCCCCGCCTCGACGCCCACCATGCGCACCCCGGGCTCTCCCACGAACTCGTGGAACATGCCGATGGCGTTGCTGCCCGCGCCCACGCAGGCGACCAGGGCGTCGGGGAGCCGGCCTTCCTTCTCCAGCACCTGGCCGCGGGTCTCCTCGCCGATGACCGACTGGAAGTCCCGCACCATGGCCGGGTACGGCGCAGGCCCGACCACCGACCCGATGATGTAGTGGGTGTTCACCGACGTTCGCCACCCAGTCGCGGATGGCCTCGTTGGTGGCGTCCTTGAGAGTGCCGCTGCCGGAGGTCACCGGGAGCACCTCGGCTCCCAGCAGGCGCATGCGGAACACGTTCAGTTCCTGGCGGCGGATGTCCTCCTCCCCCATGTACACGTGGCATTCGAGGCCGAACAGCGCGGCGACCGTGGCGGTGGCCACGCCGTGCTGCCCGGCGCCGGTCTCGGCGATGATGCGCGTCTTGCCCATGCGGGTGGCGAGCAGGATCTGGCCGAGGGTGTTGTTGATCTTGTGAGCGCCGGTGTGCGCGAGGTCCTCCCGCTTGAGGTAGACCCGGCACCCGGCCCGGGCCGACAGGCGGTCGGCCCGGAAGAGCGGCGTCGGCCGTCCGGCGTAGTCGGTCTGGAGCGTGCGCAGTTCGGCCAGGAACGCCGGGTCGTCGCGGTACCTCTCGTAGGCGGCGTCCAGTTCCTCCAGCGCGGACACGAGCGTCTCCGGGACATAGCGGCCCCCGTACGGGCCGAAACGGTGCTGTGTGGTCAAGACGTCATTCCTTCCAAGGTCGCGAAAAGAGCGCGGAGCAGATCGGGGTCTTTGACGCCCGGTGAGCTCTCCAGCCCGCTCGAGACGTCCACGCCGATGGCTCCGGATGCGGCCAGGGCTTCGGCCGCGTTCGAGGGACCGATGCCTCCGGCCACCAGGAACGGGATGTCTCCGGCCGCTTCCCGGGCGAGGTGCCAGGGGAACGGGGTGCCGGTGCCGCCGAACCTGCCGGCGGACCGGGTGTCGAACAAGAGAAGGTCCGCGCCCTGCCGCGTGGCGGCCACCGAGGCGAACAGCCCCTCGGGGTCGGCGCCGGAATCCGGCACGGGGACGGCCTGGATGATGAGGACCTCGGACGCGCGCCCGCCCAGCGCGGCGCGCACGGCATCGGCGCCGGGCTGAGGACCGTGCAGCTGCACGGTGTCGAGCCCCGCCTGTTCGACGGCGGCGGCGATGGTCTCCGGGGACGCGTCGACGAAGACGCCGACGGTGCGGAGCGCCGCTTCGGCGCCGGCGCCGCGCCGCCGCGGCGCCGCGGCCCGCGCCGCGGCGGCAAGTCCGGCCGCCTGCTCGGGCGTCACCCTGCGCGGGCTCTCCGCCAGCACGAACCCGACCGCCCAGGCGCCCAGACCGGCGGCCAGAGCGGCGTCCTGCGCCCGGGTCAGCCCGCAGACCTTCACGCGCGGGCGCGGCCCAGCGCCGGCGGCAGACTCCGGACTCATGTCAGAGCCTCCGCTCACGACCTCCGCCACGTGTAGACGATTATGGCCAGCGCGGAGAGCGCCAGCAGCACGAACATCACCACGAACCAGAAGAAGCTGCCGAACGGCATGGATTCGAAGTTGGTGCCGAACAGCCCCACGATGAACGAGAGCGGCATGAACACGGTGGCCACCACGGTGAGCTGCTTCATCACCCGGTTGAGGCGGTTGGAGACGCTCGACAGATGGAGGTCCAGCGCGGACGAGAGGATGTCACGGTAGGTGTCGAGAAGTTCGATGACCCGCATGACATCGTCGTGGACGTCCCGGAAATAGACCTCGGCATCCGGCTCCACGTTGGACACGCCGTGCGATCCGAGGCGCTGCATGACATCCCGCAAGGGGGCGACGCGCCGACGCAGGTCCACAAGGTCGCGCTTCAGGCTGAACAGCGCCTGGATGGGCTCCTTCCCCGTGGCGAGGACCACCTGGTCTTCAAGGGCGTCGATGCGATCGTCGAGTTGATCGAGCACCGGCTGCAGGCTCTCCACCAGCCACTCGCAGATGTGGTAGGCGACGAAGCTGGCCCCCCGGCCCCGGGAGAAGACCTGCCGCTGCACGCGGGCCGTGAGTTCGTCGTAGTCGGCGGCGTGGAGATGGCCCACCGAGATGATCCAACGGGGCCCCAGGAAGAGGCGCAGTTCGTTGAGGCGAGGCAGGCACACCTCGGCGGAGCACTCGATACCCCCCCTGACGACCAGGGGCGAGGCGGCGAAAGCGGCCGTTTTCGGGTCCACCGGATGATCCGCGGAGAAGAGAGAGATGTAGATGTGGTCCGCGAACTCCTCCACCCGCGGGCGTTCAGGCCCGTCCCGGAGGCTCCTGACCCCCACCTCGTCCAGGCCCATGTCGTCCAGGGCCTGTATCACCTCGGGGCTGGGGTCGGCGTGGATCCAGGTGACCGGACCCTGGGGCTTGCTGAGCGCCTCGAGAGACGCGGGGAGCGCCTGCTGATCGATCTCTTCGATGCCGGTGGGCGTCAGCAGCCGTATCCTGTGCAGCAGCTCATCCAGCCTCCTCCGTCGCCTCTGTTCTCTCGGACCGCCGTGCCACTGCGCAGGGTGGCTCGGCCAGGCCCGCGACCGCGGCCGCGGCCTCGCCCTGCCGCAGCAGGCTCTCCCCCACGAGCACGGCGTCAAGACCGGCCGACGCGAGCCTCTCCACGTCCGCGCGATCCCTGATGCCGCTCTCGGCCACGAGCACCCGGTCCGCGGGCACGAGACCCGCCAAGCGTATGCTCGTCTCGAGCGACACCTCGAACGTGCGCAGGTCGCGGTTGTTGATACCGAGGATGGCACCGTCCACGCGCAGGGCGCGCTCCATCTCCCCCGCGTCGTGCACCTCCAACAATACGTCGAGACCGAGGTCCTGGGCCAGAGCCGCAAGGTCCCGCAGGTCGCGGTCGTCGAGAAGGGCGGCGATCAGCAGGATGGCGGACGCGCCGAAGGCCCGGGCTTCGTACACCTGGTACGGGTCGCCGATGAAGTCCTTGCGCAGGAGCGGCAGCGCCGTGGCGCCGGCGGCGGTCCGCAGGTCGGCCAGGCTCCCGCGGAAGTGGCTCTCCTCGGTGAGCACAGAGACGGCCGCCGCGCCGCCGGCTTCGTAGGCGGCGGCCAGCGTGGCCGGGTCCAGGTCGGGCCGGATGGCACCTTTGCTGGGCGAGTAGCGCTTCACCTCGGCTATCACCGAGACGCCGGGCGCCCGTAGCGCCTCGGCGAACCCGGCGCGGCCTCCCGGCTCCCCGGGAGGCGCCACCTCCGCCGCCATCCGCCTCAGATCAGACAGAGGGGTGCGGAGCCGGCGCTCGGCCAGACGGCGCTTCACGTCCGGGACGATGACATCCAGGTAGGAGCGGCCGTTCACGCCGCTCCGCCATGGGCGCGGCCGCCGGCAGGCGCGGCCGCCCCGCTCTCTCCGGCCAGGCGGTTCGTCACCACGATCATCTTGTCGAGCACCGCGAGCGCGCTCCCCGAGTCGATGGACACGCGGGCCAGGTCCACGCCTTCCCGCAGGGACAGAGCCTTGCCGGCCACGTAGAGGGCCGCGGCGGCGTTCATGAGGACGGCGTCCCGGGGACCTCCAGCCTGCCCTCCCAGGATGTCGCGCGTTATGCGAGCGTTCACCTGGGCGTCGCCGCCTTCCAGCTCCTCCAGCGCGTGACGCTCCAGACCGCAGTCCTCGGGATCGATACGCAGGCTGCGGTGCGCCACACCCGACGTGACCTCGATGGCCCGGTTGCTCCCGGTGACCGACAGTTCGTCCATGCCGAGGTCTCCACACACCACGAGCGCGTGCTCGCATCCCATGCGGGCCAAGGCGTCGCCCAGGACCCGGAGGTGCTGGGGCGTGCTGACCCCGAGGAGCTGGCGCCGGGCGCCGGCCGGATTGGTGAGAGGCCCGAGGAGGTTGAAGACGGTCCGCACTCCGAGGGCGCGCCGGACCCCGGCCACGCGGCCGGCCGCGGGATGATGCAGCGAGGCCAGCATGAACCCCATGCCCACCTCGTCGATGCAGGCGGCCACCTCCGCCGGCCCCAGCGCGATGTGGACGCCGAGCGCCTCCAGCACATCGGCCGACCCGCACTTGGAGCTGGCCGCCCGGTTGCCGTGCTTGGCGATCTTGACGCCCGCGCCGGCGGCCACGAAGGCCGCGGTGGTGGAGATGTTGAAGGTGCCGAGCGAATCCCCGCCGGTGCCGACCACATCCACCAGCGTGCCCTGATGGGCGCTGTCCACAGTGATGGCCGCCCGCCGCATGCCGTCGGCCAGGCCGGCGATCTCGTCGGCGGTCTCCCCCTTGACCCGCAGGCCCATGAGGAACGCGGCCACCTGGGCGTCGCTCAGTCCGCCGCTCACCAACTGGTCGAGGACGGAGGCGGCCTCTTCCCGGGTGAGGTCCTGCCGGTCGGCCACCCGCTTGAGGGCGTCGCCGAACTCGATGACCGGGCCCGGCTGCCCCACTGGCGGCCCTACTGGCGGCCCCGCCGCCCGCCCCGCCGGCGGCCCCGCTGGTTGCGCGGGCGTGGGCCGGTTCGTCGCCGCGGCCGCGGAAGCTGCCGCGGCGCTCATCGGACGGCCTTTCTACTGCTGAGGAAGTTGCAGAGCAACTCTTTCCCCACCGCGGTGAGCAGGCTCTCCGGGTGGAACTGCACGCCTTCCACGTTGAACGTCTTGTGGCGCAGGCCCATGATGACCCCGTCCTGCGTCCACGCCGACACTTCCAGGTCGGGCGGCAGGGCGCGGTCCACCACCAGCGAGTGGTACCGGGTGGCCACGAAGGGCTGCGGCAGTCCGGCGTAGATGCGTGTGCCGGTCGTGATGGATGAGCGAGGTCTTGCCGTGCACCGGCGCCTCCCCCCGGATCACCTTGCCGCCGTACACCTGCCCGATGGACTGGTGGCCCAGGCAGACGCCGAGCACCGGGCACACCCCGCCGAAAGCGGCGATGGCGTCCAGGCTCACGCCGGCGTCGTCGGGCGTGCAGGGCCCCGGCGACACCACCAGGTGGGTGAGGCCGTGCTCGCGGATGCCCTCCACGGTCACCTCGTCGTTGCGGAACACGTGGATCCTCGTCCCCGAGATCTCCCCCAGGTACTGCACCAGGTTGTAGGTGAACGAGTCGTAGTTGTCTATCACCAGGATGCGCAGGTCGCTCAGACCAGGCGCGGGGAACGCGCTCCTGGCATGCTCGGAAGCGCTGAAGCTCTGCCGCAGGACCCCGCCCGCCGCCGGCGAGCCGCTCCCGCCAAGTGTGTTGTTCATCATCATCTGACCTACTCCCATTCCTCTTGAGTGGCCGCAAGTTCGATGGCCCGGAACATGGCTCCGGCTTTGTTCTCGGTCTCCCGGAACTCGCTCTCCGGGTCGGAGTCGGCCACGATGCCCGCTCCCGCCTGCACGTAGGCCCGGCCCTCGCGCACGAGGACGGTGCGGATGTAGATGCAGGCGTCCAGGTCGCCGGAATAGCTGAGGTAGCCGATGGCGCCGGCGTACGGGCCGCGGCGCAGGGGCTCCAGTTCGTCGATGATCTCCATGGCGCGGACTTTCGGCGCTCCGGAGACCGTCCCTGCCGGGAACGTGGCCCGCAGGGCGTCCATCGCGTCCACGCCGTCTTCCAGTTCGCCGGAGACGGCGGACACCATGTGCATCACGTGGCTGTAGCGCTCCACTTCCATGAAGCTGTCCACCTGCACCGACCCCGGGCGGCAGACCCTGCCCAGGTCGTTGCGGCCCAGGTCGACGAGCATGAGGTGTTCGGCCCGCTCCTTCTCGTCGGCCAGCATCTCCTCGGCCAGCTTGGCGTCCTGGGCGGGCGTGGCTCCGCGGGGCCGGGTGCCGGCGATGGGCCGGGTCTCGGCGTGGCGGCCGGTGACAGTCACCAGCGGCTCGGGGCTGGAGCCCACCACTTCGAAGTCGCGGAAGGCGATGTAGTACATGTAGGGGCTCGGGTTGACCGCCCGCAGCCCGCGGTAGATGGAGAAGCCGCTCACCGAGACCGGGAGCTCGAACCGCTGGGAGAGGACCACCTGGAAGGCGTCCCCGGCCATGATGTACTCGCGGATGCGCTCCACGGCCGCCAGGAACTCACCGCGCTCGAAGGAGGAGCGCCGCCCCGCGCTCTCGGCAGCCTGTCTGTTGCCCCGTTCCGCTCCGTCGCGAAGGTCCGCCATCGGGAGCGGCGCCCGCAGCCGGGCCTTGATGTTCGTGAGGCGCGCCACCGCGGCCGCGTAGGCGGCGTCGAAGTCGGGCTCCTCGTCGCAGAAGACGTTGGTGAGCAGGGTGATGGTGTGCCGCAGGTGGTCGAACACCACGATGACGTCCGTGAGCAGGAAGGCCATCTCGGGGAGCCCCAGGTCGTCGGGCGGGGCGTCGGGCAGATGCTCCACGTGGCGGATGCAGTCGTAGCCGAAGTAGCCCACGGCCCCGCCGACGAACGGCGGCAGGTCGGGCAGCTTGGGCACCCGGTACTGCTCGAGGTGCGCGGCCATGAACGCGAAGGGGTCGCCGCCGTTGGATGCCAGATCGTAGTGGGTGTCCACCCCGCTCCGGCGCACCGTGACGGTGTCGCCGCTCATGCGGATGCTCTCCCAGGCCTTGACGCCCAGGAACGAGTACCGCCCCACGTTCAGGCCCTGCTCGGCGCTCTCCAGGAGGAAGCAGCCGGCCGCCTGCCGGAGCTTGAGGAACGCGGACACCGGCGTCTCGGTGTCGTCCAGGAACCGGTGCGACACCGGGATGACGTTATAGCTGGCGCTGAGCCCCCGCGCCTCTTCAAGAGTGGGCACGGTGGCGATGATGCCGGATCTCATGGCCGCCTACTGTTCTGTGCGAACGAGGAAGGGCGGGCGCTCTCCGGTGGGAGAGCTGAGCCATCGGTTGTCGAAACAGGTGAAGTCGCCTGTGTGGCAGGCGGCCCCGGTCTGATCGACGAGGGCGAGCAGCGTGTCGCCGTCGCAGTCGTAACGAAGCTCGTGGACGTGCTGGAAGTGGCCCGACGTGGCCCCCTTGTTCCAGTATTCGTCCCGCGAGCGGCTGTAGTACCACATGGTGCCCGTCGCCAGGGTGCGGCGGAGCGACTCGGGATTCATGTAGGCGAGCATGAGGACTTCGCCGGTGGTCCATTCCTGGGCGATACACGGCACGAGATCCCGGTGATCGAACTTGATGTGCGGGAAGTCGGCGGGTGTGGCGAAGTCAGTGACGCCGTCTGCGCCGGAGGTGGGCTCTGGGATGTCGGTCTGCTCTGGCATGTCTCTTCTTTCGTGGTCGCTGTCCTGGTCAAGTAGCGCGTCGCCGCGCCCGAGGCCGGCCGGGTGGATCGAAGATCATCCGGCCATTGGAGGCGCCCCCCGCATTCCGCGAGGGGCTAGGACCACGCCCAGTGCCGAGCCTGAGTACCGCTATGGAGTAGGACGCCGGCCCCGGACAGGGGCGCGCGATGAGGCATGGGCGGCTGAGCGCCCGTGAGCCAGATATGCGATGCGTCCGGTCATAGTGCGGGTATGATACACGCTCATGGACAGGAATGCAGAGATGATCTTCTCCGGCGACGAGCTCCTGCGGGGCGACATCGTCAACACCAACCAGGCGTATCTGGGGCAACGGCTGCTGGACCTGGGCATCTTCGCCACCCACGCGGTCACCGTCTCGGACGACCTGGCCGCCATGGCCACCGCCATCCAAGACGCCCTGTCGCGCCGCCCGGAGGTGCTGGTGCTGTCCGGCGGCCTTGGCCCCACCGATGACGACCTCACCCGCGAGGCCACCGCCCAAGCGGTCGGACGCCCGCTCGAGTTCCACGCGGACCTTTTCGAGACCATCCGCGCGAAGTTCGCGGCCCGGGGTTTCGCCATGGGCGAGAGCAACCGCAAGCAGGCTCTGCTGCCACAGGGAGCCACGGCCATCCCCCTCTCGGGCACCGCCCCCGGCTTCATGCTGGAACACGAGGGGACGCTCATCGCCGCCCTCCCCGGGGTCCCCTGGGAGCTCAAGGAGATGTGGGAACGCACCGTGGAGCCGCGCCTGGACCAGCGGGGCGGCTCGGGCACCGGCCACGCCGTGCGGCGCATCCGGACGTTCGGCATCGGCGAGTCCATAGCCGCCGAGCGGTTGGCGGACGTGCCCTGGCGGGGCTCCGACGTCGAGATCGGCACGCGCGCCAGCGCTGAGGACCTCACCATCATCCTGCGCGGTCCGGCTACACCCGAGGGCACCCTGCGGCTGGACGAGTTGGAGGCCAAGGTCCGTGCCGCGCTCGGGATCGCGGGTGTTCGGCGTGGACTGCCCGGGGCTCGCTGAGATCACCGGCGGCCTGCTGCTGGAACGGGGCCTCACCGTCGCCGTGGCCGAATCGTGCACGGGAGGGCTCGTCGGCAAGCGCTTCACGGATATCCCCGGGAGCAGCGACTACTTCCTCGGCGGGGTCACCGCGTATCACAACGACGTGAAGATGAACGTTCTCGGCATCCCGGCCGGGATGCTCGCCCAGTACGGGGCGGTCAGCTCCGAGGTGGCGGCGGCCATGGCGGAAGGGGTCCGCGATCTGCTCCATTCGGACTGCGCCCTCTCCACCACCGGCGTGGCCGGCCCGGGCGGAGGCACCGAGGAGAAGCCGGTGGGCCTCGTCTACATCGGTAGCGTGGTGGACGGGGTCACCGAAGTGGAGCGGCTGATGCTGTGGGGCCGCCGCGACCAGATCAGAGAGCGCGCCGCCCTATCCGCTGTGGACCTGCTCCGGCGCCGCCTGCTGCGCGCGCACGCCGGCTCCCGGCCGGATCAGCCGTAGCGGCCTGACCGGCCGACTCGGCCCGGCTACTTCGCCTTGTTGTAGAAGACGTGGACGAGTTCGTCCATCACCAGCTCGTCGATGACCTCGTCCTGGATCCAGATGGGCGTACGCACGCAGCCGTGGCTGGCCGGGTACAGGGGCACGCTGGGATAGCCGTGTATGGCGTTCCGAGGCATGAAGTACGAGGGCGAATAGATGGGCCCCAGCGACGTCGGCCTCCAGCCGTGACTCAGGGTGCGCGTGCGCCAGTGCCCGGTCGGCGTACCGTAGCGCCCGGTGGACACGTGGAGCGTCATGACGACCTTGTTGTCCGTGATGAGCATCATCACCTGCCGGGTGAGGTCCACCTCGACGCGCTTGCCGTAATCGCCGACGTGCACGGGTACCGGCGCGCTCGCGGCCCAGAAGGCATCCCAACCGGTGACGTCCATGACGCCGGTGCGCTTGAGACGCTCGTACTTCTGGAAGGCATACACCGCGTCGCGGGTCTGGTTCGAGTACTTGCCGTCAGGCGTGCCGCAGTAGTAGCTCATGGCGTTCAGGCGCTCCTGGAGAAGCAGGACCAAGCTGCCTTTGGAACCCTTGGACAGCTTCGGATAGGCATCCACTGCGGCTACCGCGGCCACTGATGTCACCCCGGTCTTGGACACCAGCGGCTTGACGAGCGCCCGATCGAGCATGCCCAGGAGTTCCTGGTGGGTGATGCCGAGCTTGGGTAACAGCCATCCCTCCGCCGGGTCGTCGAACAGACCAAGGCGGTAGGCGACCGCCACCGCCCCGTAGTACTGGGATCCGATGAGATCGCGATCCTGGAACCCGGCCAGCCAGTCGGACGCCTGCGTTGCCTCGAGCGAGGCTCCCAGATCGCCCTTCTCCTCCGCCAGGTAGCGTAGGGTCGCGACGATGATGGCCATGGCTTCCTGGCGGGAGACAGGCGCATCCGGGGAGAACTTGGTGGCCGAGGTGCCGGGCATGATGCCCGCGTCCGCGACCGCGCCGATGTCCTTGTAGCCCCAATCCGCGGCGCCCACGTCCCCGAAGGCCAGGGCCGGGACGTCCGGCAGCCAGAGAGCCCGGGCGAGATAGACCGCCAACTGCTCGCGCGTCACGATGTCCGTGGCGGCGAAGTAGGGGTCTCCGCTCCGGTTGGTGATGGCCCGCATGGCCAGTTGCAGCACGGCTTGCTCGTAGCCCGACTCGGGCTCGATGGCCAGCGAGACCTCGGTGTCGACCGCGGCCAAGGTGGTCGAGGTCGAACTCGTCGCCGCCACGGCCTGGGCGCCGGTGAGCGCCCCGAAGAACACCGCCGCCGCCACGCAAAGTCCCGCTCCGGAGGCCAGAGCGCGCCTCGTCACACGACGCTCCGTGTCAAACCTCATCTTCAAACCCCTTGACGCTGATCGATCGATACAGGCCGGATCACTGCCGCAATGTTACCGTACCTGTAATGTATAGGGCGACCCATCGACGGGTATCCCTAGGACAAAGTAGACTGATGGCAGGGATCCCCTGACCGCGAAAGGTGAGCACATGGATCAACCCAATGTCTTCGTGTACGCGCTGAGCACGTGCGGCCACTGCCGCAACGCCAAGAAGCTTCTCGACGCCAACAACGTCAAGTACGAGTTCGTGGACGTCGACCTGCTCCCCCGTGATGAGATGAGCAAGGTCATCGAAGACGTGCGCAAGATCAACCCGCAGGTGGCCTTCCCCACCGTCGTCATCGGCGACAAGGTCATCGTCGGATACCGTGAAGTCGAGATCCTGGAGGCGTTGGGACTGTGAGCGCAGCAGAAGAACTCTACGAACGCCTGAAGAAGGTCAACGAGCCCAAGGGCTACTACTTCAACAAGAACATGGAGCTCACCCTCGGCGCTGCTCGAGGGCCTGCTCACCAACAAGGACCGCTACGGGTACATGAACTGCCCGTGCCGCCTCGCCTCCGGCGACCGCGAAGCGGACCGCGACATCATCTGCCCGTGCGACTACCGCGAGCCGGACGTCAAGGAGTACGGCAGCTGCTACTGCAACCTCTACGTGTCCAAGGAATGGAACGAGGGGACGGTGCCGAACGTGCCGGTGCCCGAACGGCGCCCCATCGAGAAGGTCATTTCGGTCTGGCCGGGCGGCGGACGCCTGAGCGGTTCCCCGATCGAAGAACGAATGCGTCTGAGCGGCGCGGCGGGAGTGCCCGCCGCGCCGCTTTCTTGCCTGTTGTGTTAGCCTAGATGCCCGCCGGCATGGGGAGCTCGGAGGCCGTCACGCGCAACGGTGGGCTGCTGAGAAACGATGCTTCGCCGCACCGTTTCTCAGCAGCCTAGGAACATGGAGGCAGGGTTGGAACTCTCGGATTCGAAGGTGCTCGTCGCTGAGCTCATGGACGAGGAGATACTGGCCAAGCTGAGGGCGGTCGTACAGGTCGACGTCAAGTACGGCCTGAGTCACGAGCAACTCCTCGAGATCGCCCCCGCCTATCACGGCATCGTCGTCCGCAGCGAGACCCAGATCAACAAGAGCTTCCTCGACGCGGCCACCAGCCTGCAAGATCGTCGGCCGCGCCGGGTCGGGCCTCGACAACATCGACGTCCCCTACGCCACTCAGAAGGGCGTCATCGTCTGCAACACCCCGGAGAGCAACATCATCTCCGCGGCGGAGCACACGCTCGGCCTGCTCCTGGCCAGCTGCCGGAACATCGCCTGGGCCGACCGCTTCATCAAGAGCGGCAAATGGGGCCGCAAGCAGTTCGAGGGCAGCGAGCTCTACAACAAGACCCTGGGCATCATCGGGCTGGGCCGCATCGGCAGCCTGGTCTCCCAGCGCGCCCGCGGGTTCTCCATGCGGGTCATCTCCTACGACCCCTACATCCCCTACTCCCGTTTCAGCAACCTGAACGTGGAGCGCAGGGACAAGCTCGAGGACCTGCTGCGCGAAGCGGATTACATCACCATCCACACGCCGCGCACCAAAGAGACCTTGAACATGATCTCCGACGAGCAGATCGCCATGATGAAGCCGGGCGTCCGCCTGGTGAACGTCGCCCGCGGCGGCCTCTACAACGAAGATGCCCTGTACCGCGGCCTGCAGTCGGGGCACATCGCCTCCCTCGGGCGTCGACACCTGGGTGCACGAGCCGCAGGAGAGCCATCCGCTCTACGAGTTCGAGACCGTCGTGGGCACCCCCCATCTGGGCGCGTCCACCTATGAGGCCTCCAAGCGGGTGGGCGAGGAGGTCATCGCCGAGGTCATCGCCGGGCTGCGCGGCCAGATCGTCAAGAACGCCATCAACATGCCCGCGCTCACCGACGAGACCATCGACCAAACTGCAGCCCTTCGTGCTGCTCGCCGAGCAGATGGGCATCCTCTACCGGCAGATCCGCCGCGAGAGCGTCAAGCAGGTGGAGATGAAGTTCGCCGGCAAGGAGATCGACGACCCGGAGGACGCCAAGATCCTGTCGCTGGTGGCCGTCAAGGGCATCCTCGAGGGCATGATGACGCCCGGCACCGTCAACTTCGTCAACGCCGGCCTGCTGGCCGAGCAGACGGGCATCCAGGTCAAGGAGACCATCTCGCTGGAGAGCGGCGACTACCGCAACCTCATCCAGCTCGTCGTCACCGAGGGCGAAGACCAGCAGTTCGTCATCTCCGGCACGCGTGCTGGAGCACAAGCACCCGCGCATCGTGCAGATCGGGGACTTCCCCATCACCTTCATGCCCGAGGGCACGATGGCCTATGTGCCCCACAAGAACGTCCCGGGCGTCATCGGCCGGGTGGGCACGCATCATGGGCGACTACGGGGTCAACATCTCGAGGATGGTCACGTCGAGCGGCGACAACAACGTCTCGCGCGACTCGATCATGCTCCTGGGCCTCGACAACGACGTCCCGCAGGAGGCTGTGGACCGCTGTCTTCAGATGGACGAGATCTACGAGATGCGGGTCATCAATTTCTGATCGGTCTTTCGGCCAAATAGGGCGCCAAGAGTCCTTCGGGCTCTAGCTTCGTGTGCCCTGATTTGATTAGAATGGCTCAGCCCTCCGAGGCGGTCTTCGCTTGGGATGGCACACGCTGGGAAGAAGGATGAAAGGAGGGGCCACCGAGCATCCATTCGGCGCTTCAGCGCCGCCTGCGTAGGTTCTTTTGTTTTTGTTCATGACAAGAAGTGTGAGGTGCAGCCCGCAATGCCCACATCTCGTTCAAGCCGCGTACTGTTCTACGGCACCCTGGTGCTGTTGATCGTCGCCGTCGGCCTGTTCGCCGCAGCCTGTGGCTCGTCTGCAGAGACGACCACCACCGCCGCTCCGGCCAGCACCGACACCACCGCCGCCCCGGCCAGCACGGACACCACCGCCGCTCCGGCCGAGACCACCACGACGGCCGCCGCAGCCACCGAGTTCACGTTCGGCATGCTGTTCGTCGGCCCCTATAACGACCACGGCTGGAGCCAGGCCAACTTCGAGGGCGGCCAGTACGTCGAGTCCAAACTCGCCGGCGCCAAGATGATCTACGTCGACAAGGTCAACTCGGCCGACCGTCCGGGCACCACGCCCGAACAGCTGGCTGAAGACCTGGTCAACCAGGGCGCCAAGATGGTCTTCTTCACGTCCGACGACATGAAAGACGGCGCCGTGGCGTTCGCCAAAGCGCATCCGGACATCCCGGTCATGTTCACCTCCGGCGACAGCGCCTGGAAAGACGGCAAGGACTTCCAGAACCTCGCCAACCTCAGCGACGTCATGGGCAAGATGGAATACGGCAAGATGATGGCCGGCGCCGCTGCCGCCCTCACCACCCAGACCGGCAAGATCGGGTACCTCGGTCCGCTGATCAACGATGAGACCCGCCGTCTGGCCGCTTCCGCGTACCTCGGCGCCCGTTACGCCTGGACCGAATACCTGAAGAAGGATCCCAAGGACCTGAACTTCACGGTCAACTGGATCGGCTTCTGGTTCAACATCCCGGGCGTCACCTCCGACCCCACCCAGGTGGCCGACAACTTCTTCAACTCCGGCTATGACGTCGTCATCTCCGGTATCGACACCACCGAAGCCCTGGTCGAAGCCGGCAAGATGGCCGCCTCCGGCAAGAAGGTCTGGGCCGTGCCCTACGACTTCGCCGGCTCCCTCGACGAAGCTCCGACCGTCGCCCTCGGTGTCCCCTACTTCAACTGGGGCCCGGCATACCTCGAAGCCGTCACCTGCCGCCAGCCAAGGCAAATGGACCAGCTACTGGAAATGGAACGGTCCCGACTGGGCCGACATCAACAACGCGGACACCTCCGCTGTCGGCTTCAAGAAGGGTGAAGGCCTCTCGGCCGACGCCTCCGCCAAGCTCGATGAGTTCATCAAAGCTCTCGCCGGCGGTCTCAACCTCTGGACCGGCCCGCTCAACCTCCAGGACGGCACCGCCTTCCTGAAAGACGGCGAAGTCGCCACCGACCAGCAGGTCTGGTACCTGCCGCAGCTGCTCGAGGGCATGGAAGGCCAGAGCGTTTCCGAGTAGGATTTGCCGAGCACTCTGAAGATGCATCGCGGAGAGGGGAGACCGTCTCGGTCTCCCCTCTCAGTTTTCCCTGACACGCCGGGCCGGAGCTAGGTTGGAAGTACGAGTCACAGACATCCGAAAGCATTTCGGCCCAGTCAAAGCCAATGACGGCATCACCCTGACCGTTCCAGCGGGCACCATCATGGGCGTCCTGGGCGAGAACGGCGCCGGCAAGAGCACCCTCATGAAGATCCTGTCCGGGTTCCAGCCCGCGGATAGCGGAGAGATCATCCTCGACGGCAAGGCCGTCACTCTGCGCTCTCCGGCGGACGCCATCCGTCACGGGGTGGGCATGCTGCATCAGGACCCACTGGACTTCCCTCCCATGCGCGTGGTGGACAACCTGCTCATCGGCGCGCCCGGCCGGCTCCTCCCCCGGCGCGCGGACGCCGCCAAGGCGGTGGCCGATCTGGCCGGCCCGCTGGGCCTCACCTTGGACCTCAAGGCCGAGGTCGGCTCGCTCACCGTCGGCGAGCGCCAGCAGCTCGAACTGCTGCGCCTTCTGTGGCTGGGAGCGCGCGTGCTCATCCTCGACGAACCGACCACGGGCATCAGCGCCCTTCAGCGCGACCAGCTCTTCGGCACGCTCGCGCCGGCTGGCCGAACAGGGCAAGACCGTCCTCTTCGTGTCCCACAAGCTCGAAGAGGTCCAGGAGCTCTGCACCCGCGTGGCCGTGCTCCGGCAGGGGCGGCTCATCGGCGAGGCGCAGCCCCCGTTCCGCGTGGACAAGCTCGTCTCCATGATGTTCGAGCGGGAGGTCACCCCCGGCGAGCGCCAGTGCTGCGCCACCGGCCAGACCCTCTTCCAGCCTGAAGAACATGAGCGCGGAGCAGGGGCGCATCAAGCTCGACCCGGTCAGCCTCGATATCCGCCGCGGCGAGACCATCGGGCTGGCAGGCATGGAGGGCAGCGGCCAAGCGGTCTTCCTGCGCGCCTGCGCCGGACTGGTGCCCACCACCGGCGGCCGCGTGGAACTCGAAGACGCTCGACCTGGCAGGCAAGAACTACCACCACTTCAAGCGGAAGGGTGTGGCCTACGTGCCCGCCGCCCGTCTGGAGGAGGGCCTCATCCCGGGGCTCTCCATCACCGAGCACGTCCTGCTCACCCAGAAGAAGCCGGGCTTCTTCATCGACCGGGAGAGCGGGCGCAAGCTGGCCAAGGAGCGCATCGCCGAGTACAACATCAAGGGCACGCCGGCCAGTCCGGTGGAGTCCCTCTCCGGCGGCAACCAGCAACGAGCGCTGCTCGCCCTGGTCCGGCCGGGCGCCAAGGTCATGCTGCTCGAACAGCCCACCCGCGGCCTCGACATCGAGTCGGTCATCTACCTCTGGTCCAAGCTCAAGGAGCGGTGCAACCAGGGCGGCGCCATCGTCTTCACCTCCAGCGACCTGGACGAGCTGCTGCGCTACAGCGACCGCATCCTGGTGTTCTTCGCCGGCAAGGTGTCCGGGCCGCTCGACGCCGCCACCACCACGGTGGACCAGCTGGGGTATCTCATCGGCGGGCGGGACTTGGCCGAAGTGGGCCTGGAGACCGCCGCGGCCGCGGCCGGCGCAGGAGGTCCCGATGCCTGACCTTCTCCGCCGCCTGAGCGCCCACTTCACCCGCGAACGCTGGATCAACATCGGGCTCCAGATAGGCGCCCTCGTCCTCGCCCTCGCGCTCACCACCATCATCCTGCTCGCGGCCGGGGCTCCTCCCCTCGCCGCCTACTGGGAGATCATCAAGGGCGCCATCGGCTCCCTCACCGGTTTCTCCAACGTGCTCGTGGCCTGGGTGCCGCTGCTGCTGGCCGCCTCGGGCGTCCTGGTGACGTTCGCCGCCGGCCTCTGGAACATCGGCGTGGAAGGCCAGATCGTCTTCGGCGCGGTGCTCACCACCTGCGTGATGCGCCTGCTGCAAGACACCGGCCTCTCCCCCGCGATCATCATCATCCTGGCCATCATCGCCGGCATGGTCGGCGGCGCCCTGTGGGCCGCTCTGGCCGGGGTGCTCAAGACGTTCGGCGGGGTCAACGAGATCTTCGGGGGCCTGGGCCTCAACTACGTGGCCGCCGCGCTCACCCTGTGGCTCATCTTCGGGCCGTGGAAGCGTCCGGGCATCGGCTCCATGAGCGGCACCGAGCCCTTCCCCGAGCAGCTGGCCCTGCCCACCATCGCCGGACTGCGTCTGAGTCCCTGGTCGCTCGGATTGGGGATCCTGGCGGTCATCGTGGTGTACATCCTGCTGGAACGCACGTACTTCGGCCTCAAGCTCAAGGCCACCGGCGCCAACAACCGCTCCGCCTTCCTGCTCGGCGTGCCCACCTGGCAGTACGGCATGCTGGCCTTCCTCGTGTGCGGCGCCCTCGCCGGGCTGGCCGGGGCCGTGCAGGTGACCGCCGTCTATCACCGGCTGATCCCCTCCATCTCGAGCGGTTACGGCTACCTGGGCCTGATGATCGGCATGCTCATCATGTACCGGGCCGCCTGGGTGGCTCCCATCGCCCTGTTCTTCGCGGCGCTCAACATCGGGAGCATCCAGCTCCCCATCGTGCTCAAGCTCGACTCGACGCTGTCGGGCGTCCTGCAGGGCGCGCTCGTGCTCTTCGTCGTCCTGGTGGAGGGCGCGCGCCAGCGCTACATCCGCAGAGCGCGTCTGCGGGCGGCGGGAGGGGTAGCTGATGGACGGGCCCACCATCCTCATCGGCCTCGCGGGTGTCCTCGCCACCGCCGCCCCCATCGTGGTCGCGTCCATCGGCGAGTCGCTCGCCGAGCGGTCGGGCGTCATCAACCTCTCAGTCAACGGCACCATCCTGCTCTCGGCCATGGGCGGCTTCGCGGTGGCGGTCACCACCAGCAGCATCGTGCTGGGCTTCATCGCCGGGGCGGTCATCGGAGCCGTGGTGGCGCTTCTCGTGGCCTTCGGCAGCATCACGCTGCGCCGTTCCCAGGTGGCCGTCGGCTTCGTGCTCACCCTGTTCTGCCGCGATCTCGCCTACTTCCTCGGCAACCCCTTCATGGGCGAGAAGGGCCCGCGGCTGGCCGAGCACGGCATCCCGCTGCTCCAAGACATCCCCATCCTGGGCACTCTGATCTTCAAGCACGACGTCATGACCTACTTCAGCTTCGTGCTCATCATCGTGGCCTGGTGGTGGATGTTCCGCACCCGGCCGGGCCTCATGCTCCGCGCGGTGGGCGAACGGCCGGCGGCCGCCTTCGCCCGGGGGGCCAAGGTCAACCTCGCTGCGCTACACGTACACGGTGGTCGGCGGCGCGCTGGTGGGCCTCGCCGGCCCCATGTACTCCCTCAGCATGAAGGCGGGCTGGAAGGGCACCATCTCCGGTCTGGACGGCCTGGGCTGGATCGTCCTGGCCATCGTCATCTTCGGGGCGTGGAACCCGGTGCGGGTGGCCTTCGGGGCCTACCTCTTCGGCCTGCTCCAGTGGCTGAGCGTGGTGCTGCAGCCGAGCCTCCAGGGCATCCCCTCGCAGGTGCTCCAGGTGGCTCCGTTCCCGCTGATGATCCTCACCCTGCTGTTCGTCAACGTCGGCAACGCCGAGTGGGTCGATCGCATCCTGGCTTCGCTTCCGGAGGTCTCTCGAAAGCGGGTGGCGAAGATCTTGCGCTCGCTTCGGGTGGTACAACCGCGGAGTCTCGGGGTGCCGTTCGAGCCCGATTGACGAGGCCCTCATGTCTTCGTGTCGATGTTAGCCATGCGTACATGAGCAGGGGGCCAAACCAGGCCAAGTGGATAGATGCGGATGGGTAGCCCGCTGGTATGCTACGCCAGACCCGGATCACCGGATAAGGTGGCCGGAGAACGATCAGCTCCAGGGGTGGCGCTAGATTCATGGATCGCGTAGAGAACATCGGCGGCGCTGATGTCGCGTGGGGATTGCCCACGCCGCAGGGCCTCTATGATCCCCGTAACGAGAAAGACTCCTGCGGGGTCGGCTTCGTCTGTGACATAGCCGGCAAGGCCTCTCACTCCATCGTGGAACGCGGCATCGAGGTGCTCAACAACCTGCTGCATCGTGGCGCCGCGGGCGCCGACGCGGGCACCGGCGACGGAGCCGGCATCCTCGTGCAGATCCCGCACCGCTTCTTCGACGGACGCGTGCCGCTCGCTCGGGTTCTCGCTGCCGCCGGCCGGCTCGCTACGGCGCGGCCATGATGTTCATGCCGCTGGAACCCGAGGCCCAGACGGCCTGCCGGGCGGTCGTGGACAAGGCCCTCGCGGGCGAAGGCCTGCGCGTCCTCGGCTGGCGCGAGGTGCCGACCGAGCCGAGCGCCCTGGGCGAGGCGGCCCGGGCGACCCGTCCGGCGGTCTGGCAATGCTTCACCGATTCGGCCGGGCTGACCGAAGAGGCGCTCGGAGCGCAAGCTCTACGTGGCCCGCAGGCAGTGCGAGAGAGCGGTGGCCGAGACCCTGGGCGCCGACACTCGCTTCTACGTTCCCAGCTTCTCCTGCCGCACCATGGTCTACAAGGGCCTCATGATGGCCACCGAGATCCCGGCCTTCTACCTGGACCTCAACGAGCCGCTCTTCGAGAGCGCCCTGGCCGTCGTCCACCAGCGCTACAGCACCAACACGTTCCCCTCCTGGGAACTGGCTCAGCCGTTCCGCTACCTGGCGCACAACGGCGAGATCAACACCCTGCGCGGCAACCTCAACTGGATCCGCTCGCGCCAGTCGGAGCTGGAGTCCGACCTGTTCGGCGCCGACCTCAAGAAGCTGCTGCCCATCATCGACGAGCGCGGCAGCGACTCCGCCTGCCTCGACAACGTGCTCGAGCTGCTCACCACCGGCGGCCGCGACATCCAGCACTCCATGCTCATGCTCGTCCCCCAGGCGTGGGGCGCGAAGTACCCCATGGGACCCGACCTGCGCGGCTTCTTCGAGTTCCACGCCGGCCTCATGGAGCCCTGGGACGGCCCCGCCGCGGTGGCCTTCAGCGACGGCCACGTGGTGGGCGCCCTGCTCGACCGCAACGGACTGCGGCCCGCGCGCTACACCATCACCAAGGACGGGTTCATGGTGCTCGCCTCCGAGGCGGGCGTGCTCGACTTCCCGCCCGAGCAGGTGCAGGAGAAGGGCGCCCTCAGGCCCGGGCAGATGATCCTGGTGGACCTGGCGGGACACCGGGTGCTGAAAGACGTGGAGATCAAGACCAGGCTCGCGCGGCGCCAGCCGTACCGGCGCTGGGTCGAGGAGAACAAGATCTCCATCCACGGCTTCTTCGGCGCCATCGCGCCGCCCACGCACCGAGACCGGCAGCCTGCTCCGCCGCCAGAAGTACTTCGGCTACACCCGCGAGGACATCAAGCTGATCCTCGACCCCATGGCGGTCACCGGTAACGAGCCGGTCGGCTCCATGGGGGCCGACGAGCCGCTGGCCGTCCTCTCCGAGCAGCCGCAGCTCCTCTACTGGTACTTCAAGCAGCTCTTCGCGCAGGTGACCAACCCGGCCATCGACTCCATCCGCGAAGAGCTGGTCATGTCGCTCATGACCTTCCTCGGCGTGCACGCCGACATCCTGGCCGAAGGCCCCCACCAGGCGCGGCTGATCAAGCTGAACCACCCCATCCTCTCCAACGAGGACCTGGCCCGCATGCGCAGCCTCAACATCCCGGACTTCGCCTGCCGCACCCTGCCCATCGGCTTCCCGGCCGGACGGCGACGGCGCCGACTCTGGCCGCCGCGCTCGACGACGTCTGCAGGCAGGCGGAGGCGGCCGTGGCCCGGGGCGAGCGCATGCTCATCTTGAGCGACCGCGACCTGCCCGAGGGCACCATGGCCATCCCGGCCCTGCTGGCGGTGTCGGCGGTCAACCGCCACCTGCTGAACTCCTCGCGGCGCACCTCGGCGAGCCTCATCGTCGAGACGGGCGAAGCCCGCGAGGTCATGCACATCGCCCTGCTGCTGGGCTACGGCGCCTCGGCCATCAACCCGTACCTGGCCTTCGAGAGCGTGGCCGACCTGGCTCTGCGGAACCGCTTGAGCAAGGACGTGGGCGTCGCCAAAGCCGTGGAGAGCTACATCAAGGCCCTCTGCAAGGGCCTGCTCAAGACCATGTCCAAGATGGGCATCTCCACCCTGCGCAGCTACCGCAGCGCCCAGGTGTTCGAAGCCGTGGGCCTCGAGCACGAAGTCGTCGACCGCTACTTCGGCGGCACCGCGTCGCGCATCGAGGGCATCGGCCTGGACGAGATCGCCGCCGAGGCCCGGGCGCGCTACCAGGCGGCCAACGAGGATGAGTGCGACCGCGCCGAAGATCCTGCAGAGCGGCGGGCACTACAGCTATCGCAAAGACGGCGAGCGCCACCTGTGGAGCCCTGAGGCCATCGACTACATCCAGCGGGCCTCGCGCACCAACGACTACGACCTGTACCGGCAGTACGCCGCGCTCATCAACGACCAGGAGCGGGCGCAGAGCACCCTGCGGGGCCTGCTGCGCTTCAAGACCGTCGCGCCGGTGCCGCTCGACGAGGTCGAGCCCGAGAGCGAGATCGTCAAGCGGTTCGTCAGCGGGGCCATGTCCTTCGGCTCCATCAGCCAGGAGGCCCACGAGGCCCTGGCCATCGCCATGAACCGCCTGGGCGGCATGAGCAACAGCGGCGAGGGCGGCGAAGACCCCGAGCGGTACGTCCCGCTGCCGAACGGCGACAGCAAGTGCAGCGCCATCAAGCAGATCGCCAGCGGCCGCTTCGGCGTCACCGCCGAGTACCTGGTGAACGCCCGCGACCTGCAGATCAAGATCGCCCAGGGCGCCAAGCCCGGCGAGGGCGGCCAGCTTCCCGGCTCCAAGGTCTACCCGTGGATCGCGAAGACGCGGCACTCCACCCCGTACGTGAGCCTCATCTCGCCGCCGCCGCACCACGACATCTACTCCATCGAGGACATCAAGCAGCTCATCTACGACCTGCGCTGCGCCAATCCCGCGGCGCGGGTGTCGGTGAAGCTGGTGTCGGAGGCGGGCGTGGGCACCGTGGCCGCGGGCGTGGTGAAGGCCCAGGCCGACGTGGTGCTCATCAGCGGCTACGACGGCGGCACCGGCGCCGCTCCCCTCTCCTCGGTGCGCCACGCCGGCGCACCCTGGGAGCTCGGCCTGGCCGAGACCCAGCAGACCCTGGTGCTGAACGGCCTGCGCAGCCGCGTGCGCCTGCAGGTGGACGGGCAGCTCAAGACCGGGCGCGACGTGGTCATCGGTGCGCTGCTCGGCGCCGAGGAGTTCGGCTTCGCCACCACGCTCCTCGTGGTGCTCGGCTGCGTCATGATGCGCGCCTGCCACAAGAACACCTGTCCGGCCGGGGTCGCCACCCAGGACCCGGAGCTGCGGGCCCTCTTCGCCGGCAAGCCCGACTACGTGGTGAACTTCCTCACCATGGTGGCGCGCGAAGCCCGCGAGATCATGGCCCAGCTCGGCATCCGCACGCTGGACGAGCCTCGTCGGACGCTCCGACCTGCTCGAAGTCAACGACGCCATCACCTTCTGGAAGGCCAAGGGGCTGGATCTCTCCAAGATCCTCTACCGCCCGGAGGCCGCGCCGGACGAGGTGCGCAACACCGAGACGCAGAAGCACGACCTGGACAAGGCCTACGACAACGAGATCCTCCCGCTCGTGGCCGGCGCCCTCGAGACCGGGCGGCCGGTGACGCTGACGCTGCCCATCCGCAACGTCCACCGCACGGTCGGCACCATGGTCTCGGGCGAGATCGCCCGCCGCTACGGCGGCACAGGGCCTGCCCGAGGACACCATCAACCTGCACTTCCACGGCTCGGCCGGTCAGAGCCTGGCCGCGTTCGCCTCCCCGGGCATGACCTTCGTGCTCGAGGGCGAGGCCAACGACTACCTGGGCAAGGGGCTGTCCGGCGGCAAGATCGTGGTCAAGCCGCAGCCGGGCTCCGATTTCGACCCGGCCAACAACATCATCGTGGGCAACGTGGCGCTCTACGGAGCCACCTCGGGCGAGGTCTACATCTGCGGCCGGGCCGGCGAGCGCTTCGCCATCCGCAACAGCGGGGTGACGGCCGTGGTCGAGGGCATCGGCGACCACGGCTGCGAGTACATGACCGGCGGACGCGTGGCGGTGCTCGGGCCCACCGGGGTCAACTTCGCGGCCGGCATGAGCGGCGGCATCGCCTACGTCTACGACGAGACCGGGCTGTTCGACGATCGCTGCAACCTGGGCATGGTCGACCTGGAACTGGTCACCGACCCGAACGACCAGCTCGAACTCAAGACCATGATCGAGCGCCACGTGACGTACACGGGCAGCAGGCGCGGCCGGCACATCCTCGAGAACTGGGAAGCGCACCTGCCCTACTTCGTGAAGGTCTTCCCCACCGACTACAAGCGGGCGCTCGGCAGACTCAGCCAGGAAGACGCGGCCGTCGAGCGCGAAGTGGCGGTGAACGACTAGCCATGGCGCGAGAACGCGAATTCCTCGATCTACCCCGGCAGGACGTGAGCTACCGCCCGGTCTCGGAGCGGCTGCAGGACTTCTGCTCGGTCGACGTGCCGCTCACCGACAGCGAGATCCACGAGCAGGCTTCGCGCTGCATGGACTGCGGCACCCCCTTCTGCCACGCGTCCGAGCACCGGCTGCCCGCTTGGCAACGTCATCCCCGAGTGGAACGAAGCCGTGTACAACGGCCGCTGGAAAGAGGCGCTCGACCTGCTGCTCGCCACCAACGTCTTCCCCGAGTTCACCGGGCGCATCTGCCCCGCTCCCTGCGAGGGCGCCTGCGTGCTGGGCACCATCCGGCCGCCGGTGAACATCTGCAAGATCGAGCTGGCCATCATCGAGCAGGGCTTCCGCCGCGGGCTACGTCAAGGCCGAGCCGTGCCGGGTGCGCCGGGCCGAGCGAGTGGCCGTGGTGGGTTCCGGTCCCGCCGGGCTGGCCACCGCCCAGGTGCTCAACCGGGCGGGCTACAACGTGACCGTCTACGAGAAGGACGCGCGGCCGGGCGGGCTGCTGCGCTACGGCATACCCGACTTCAAGCTGGAGAAGTGGGTGATCGACCAGCGCATCGACCTCATGGCGCGCGAAGGCGTGCAGTTCCAGTGCGGCGTGAACGTCGGCGACGACATCTCCTACAAGTACCTGCGCGACCGCTACGAGGCCATCGTGCTTGGCCGGCGGCGCAGGCGTGCCCCGCGACCTGGCCGTGCCGGGGCGCGAACTGGGCGGCATCCACTTCGCCATGGAGTTCCTGACCCAGCAGAACCGGCTGGTCGGCGGCGAGCCTCTCGGCCGCGACGGAGCGCATCAGCGCCGCCGGCAAGAACGTCGTCGTCATCGGCGGCGGCGACACCGGCTCCGACTGCATCGGCACGGCCCGCCGCCAAGGCGCGGCCGAGGTGGTGCAGCTCGAGATCCTGCCCGAGCCGCCGGCGACCCGCTCGGAATCGACCCCGTGGCCGCAGTGGCCCCTCATGCTGCGCGAATCGAGCAGCCACAAAGAGGGCGCCCTCCGGCGCTGGAGCGTCGACACCACCGGCTTCACCGGCGAGGACGGCGTGGTCAAGCAGGTACACTGCGTCGAGGTGGAGTGGGCCTACGACGAGGCGGCGGGGCGGGTCTGCCCGCGCAGGGTCGAGGGCTCGGACTTCTCGGTCGACGCCGACCTGGTGCTCATCGCCATGGGCTTCGTCGCTCCCAGCCCCACCGGGCTGGTGGAGGCGCTCGGCATCGCCAAGGATCCCCGCGGCTTCATCGCCCGAGACGAGCGTCACATGACGAACGTCGAGGGCGTGTTCGTGACCGGCGACATGCGCAGCGGCGCGTCGCTGGTCGTGCGTGCCATCGCTGACGGCATGCAGACGGCGCAGAAGGTGACAGCATCATTTGAACTCGGTCCCAAGGTAGGCTTACCGCCTACTAGAAGAGTACGTAAGCAGCGAGCAACAGAAAGGAAGCGCTGATGGCAGACAAGAAACTCACCGCGCAGGACGTCCTCAAGATCGTTGAGGACAAGCAGATCAAGTTCATCCGGTTCTGGTTCACCGATGTCCTTGGCTCCCTCAAGAGCTTCGCCGTCACCCCGGCCGAGCTCGAAGGCGCCTTCGAAGAGGGCATGGGCTTCGACGGTTCCTCCATCGACGGGTTCGCCCGCATCCAGGAATCCGACATGGTCGCCTATCCCGATCCCAGCACCTTCACCCTGCTCCCCTGGCGCGCCGGCGCCGGCGGCACCGCCCGTATGTTCTGCGACATCAAGCAGCCCAACGGCGATCCGTTCGACGGCGACCCGCGCAACGTGCTCCGCAAAGTCGTGGCCAAGGCTGAAGCCCTGGGCTACACCACGTACTGCGGTCCCGAGCTCGAGTTCTTCTACTTCAAAGACAGCTGCGGCACCGAAGTGCTCGACCACGGTGGCTACTTCGACCTCACCACCCTCGACGCCGGTAGCGACCTGCGCCGCGACACGGTCAACGCGCTGCACTCGATGGGCATCCAGGTGGAATACTCCCACCACGAAGTGGCCCCGTCGCAGCACGAGATCGACCTCCGCTACAAAGACGTGCTGACCATGGCCGACCAGGTCATGACCTACCGTCTGACCGTCAAAGAGATCGCGGCCGCCCACGGCGTGTACGCGACCTTCATGCCCAAGCCGATCTTCGGCGAGAACGGCTCCGGGATGCACGTGCACCAGTCCCTGTTCAAGGGCAGCAGCAACGCGTTCTTCGACGCCAGCGACGAGACCAACCTGTCGGCGAGTCGGCAAGGCCTACATCGCCGGTCTCCTGGCGCACATCCGCGAGATCGCCCTGGTCACCAACCAGTGGGTGAACTCCTACAAGCGCCTGGTCCCGGGCTACGAAGCCCCCGTGTACATCTGCTGGTCGCGGCGTAACCGCTCCGCCATGGTGCGCGTGCCCCTCTACAAACCGGGCAAAGAGAACGCCACCCGTGTCGAGCTCCGCAACCCCGACCCGGCCTGCAACCCGTACCTGGCCTTCGCCGCCATGCTGGCCGCCGGCCTGGACGGCATCGAGAAGGGCATGACGCTTCCGCCGGAAGCCAGCAACAACATCTACGAGATGACCCAGGACGAGCGCGACGCCGCCGGCATCGGCTCCCTGCCCGGGCGACCTGTACGAAGCCATCAAGGCGTTCGACGAGTCCAGCCTTCGTGCGCGAAGCCCTCGGCGATCACGTCTGCGACTACCTGGTGCGCAACAAGATGGCGGAGTGGAACGAGTACAAGATGCTCGTCACTCCCTACGAGCTCGAGAAGTACCTTCCCATCCTCTAGAGGCTGCTTTGCCTCCCTGGATAGACAGCGCCACCCTGCTGTGGGCCCGGCGGCCGCGAGGCCGCCGGGCTTCTTTTTGGCTATGAGAGCGGCGCGGTGAGCGCATGTGTCCGCTCCGGCTGCGCACCGCAGTAGCGGCGCGACTCCTCCCCCGGACACATGCGCTCACCGGCCGTACCTCACTGTCACCGAGAAGCCCGGCGGCCTCGCCGCCTTGGCATATCAGTTGTGGGGGCGGGCCTTGCCGTCAGTCGCTGGCGCCCTCAGGGCCGCCGCGCCGGGGTGGTTCTTGGCTACGCGGCCGTTTGATCAAATCCAGTAGCCCCCAGGAGCCCGGGCGCGCCGTGAGCTCCCCGGCACGCCCATTCCCCATAGGAACGCTTTTCTGGACGAGCACGTCAGCACCGGCTCAGTTACCCAGACCGGCTAGATCACTGCGCCGCAGCTTGATCTGCAGTTCTGTCGCCGCTCCGCTTGATCCTGGCGACCGCCCCCGGGTGCGGCGCTAGAGTCGGCAGCAGTCTCGTCAAGCAGCAGCTCCGGCGACCACGACTAGCACTCCCCCTCGCTGAGCCACCGCGATCCCCGATCCCGCCGTACCGGCTCGATGAATACGACGTCTACAGCGCGCTTTCCGAAAGTGCGCATTCCGAGGCCAACATCTTCGCCGATCCCGTAGAAATCGACCTCCAGGAATTGCCGCAGTTGACTTTGTTCGACCAGTAGCTGAGCCATCCTCGCTTCAACTGCATCCCGCGTCTCACCGGGATCGCCGCATCCAATAACCAGAAGGGCTGTGAGAAGAAGGGTGAGCAGGGAGACACTCGCCTTAAGGGTGATTCGCTCTCTGCGTTTTCGCGTCCCCATCATGGTCGGGAATACTATCGCGAACAGCTAGCGTGTTCGAATACCGTACAGTTGAGCCCAGGTGTTTCTCGCATCTTGCTCCAAGAGACCTCGGGCCCTATAGTCGAGCCTATCTTGGCTACCGTGTATGAAGAACTCACTCTTCCTGACCCGCCCGGCCAGGTTCTCGACACCATCCGGCGGGTCGCCGGCGCTCGCAAGTGGCGGCTGCACGAGCATGCGGACGCAGTGCTTGTGACCGGGTGCACCTCGTGGTTCCGAGGGGGATGGCAGCCCAGCACCGTTGTCCTTATGCAGCCTCATGAGAGCGGGACGACCGCTCAGTTCCTCTCGTGGACCTTGGGGGCGGGAGCCAAATCGGAAATGCGGCGCCGGATCCTCGAGTTGATCGCTTTCCAGCAACCCGTCTACGGACCACCCGGAGCAGCGGCTGACCTGGCGGTACCGCGTGACTTGTCTCATCCGATGGGTAGCGCTCCTCGCGCTCCCCACTGGGTCCGGCGAACGAGACTCCTCGCATGGGTCGTAACCACGCTGTTCTTTGCCGCATGGGTGGCGGCATTATTCTGTCTTGCCTGGGTGGCGGCACCCTTCCATTGGTTTTACGTCGTGCTGCCCCTCTTGTTGCTGTCATTCGTCTCGGGTTCAGTCTTGCCCGGCTTCCTGTATAGGCGCCGGTTGCACTTCCCGATGGGAATCGCGCCCGCTCTTACCTATGTCGTAAGCATCGTGGTTGTCTTTGCCGCTGCGTTTCTCGGGCTCTATTTTGCCCGGTAGCTGCCTCGGTTCGAAGACCGTACAGTGGCCCCCGGACAGGATTAGCTGGGCCCTATGCATTCTCGGGTTGCGGTGGGTAGACCGATATCTCGTCTCCGGTCGAGCGAAACGCCCTCCTGATGTCGTCGATGATTCTGGACCGCTCGTCCTCTTCGACCAGTTCACCGTCAACCCATCGCTTGATGTTGTGCCGGTAGAACATCAGGACGGGCTGGCCAAAAAGCACCTCGATATCGATGAAGAGACTGCGGTCTCCGCGGCGATACCGAAGACCTGTGATACCCAGGGTTTCAACGGAGAAGCCTTCGTCCGACTCTATGACGTTCACTCGGGGTTCGGTAAACATGTTGCCCCCATTGCCTGTCGAGTAGTGGCGTCGAATACACTATCTCGGCGTTCGAATACCGTACAGTAGGCCCCGCTTGGCGTGACTGTTTGCCATCACTTCAGCGCGCGCGGCCATCTGGCATTCAACCCTGCTCGTTGAGCAGTCTCTCAATCTGCGGGGGACGTCTGGGAACGACCACCGAACAGGGATCGCAGACCGTACTCCCGTAGGCCCAGGTCAACTCCCGTCCGCAGAGCGGACACGCGGTGAGGGGCTCGCAGTCGCCAGAGGGCGTGTCCACGAACCACCAGTAATAGGCCCGCCGAAAGTCGTTCAGCTCTCGCACGATCTCACGTCCGCGGACATTGACCGCACCGCGCGGGTTCTCCAGTTGCGCCTGGGCCCATTGCTCGTACTCGCCAGAGTCCAACCAAAGCGCAGCGAGTGCCGCCTCGAGACTCCGCCATAAGCTGATGCGTTCGGCCAACTCCTCAGAGAAACCGAGACGCTCTAGCGGTACCTCCCCGTTGCACCAGAGACAGGCCAGGGGTACCTCAGACAGATGCTCCTGCAGAACAACGGGGGGATCATCGGGGCACGAGCAGATCTCGTCAGCAGGTGTTGGACCTGCCGGTCGCATTCTCCAGTATGGGTCGGGTTTCTGCGTCACGGGGTCTCCTGCATAAGTATCTCTGAGCTGATGCTCTGGCCACTGACCTAAGGTATCCGCAATTCCTCAGGTTGTTCGAACACCGTACAGTAAGGCCCACTACCTTGACGAGGCGGGCACCACCGTTCGCCGTCTGCCAAAGAGGACCTGACCTTGCTAGACACCAAGAAGAGTCACCTCGTCGTCGTGCTTGAGCGCCATACGAAGCCATTCCGCCAGATCATCGGCAAAGCCCGCTAGGGCATCGGCGTTCTCCCGAAAGGCCTCTCGAAACTCCACCTCAACCTCCGGAGTGATGAAAGTCGCGCCGGCGACCCGTAGACCCTCGGTCGTTCGGGATTTCCGTGCTCCCACCGCTAGAGTATCGAGCGCGGCGACAATCTCAAGAGCTTGCTCTGCCGGGATTGCAGTGGGTCCGGTGTAATCGAATTCCGGGACCGTGCGCCGGATGATCGGCTCGATGTAATCGAACACCTCCATGTCGACGTACACGGCGTCGCGGAAACTACCGGCCCATGGCCCCGGCTGGAACTCAAACACAGCGGTCGTCTTCAACACGTCCGCGTTACGTATCAGCCGAATTAGTTGCACGACATCCCCTCGTCGCTGCCTGTGCGTCTCGACCACGATGGTAGCAGCACGCAGTCTTACTGCACCTTTCACATTGTTCGAATACCGTACAGTAAGGCCCACTACATACCTGGGTCGGTTCGTCTTCCTCGGTCTCTGTCTTGGATCATCGGTATGAGAAGCCGAGAAAGAACGCTGTGCAGACAAGCGCTGCGCCCACCCCCACCGCCAGATTGGTGTAATCGCCCGACGAGCTGGTCCCTACCAGACGCCGGCGGAGCACCTCTCCTACTGAGGGAAGACCCAGCATCAACCAGATCCATCCCAAGATGTAGAGCTTGCTGTGGTCGCTGCCGAGGGCAAGCGGAAGAACGACCATGGGAACGAGCGCCACGACGGGTAGCCACCATAGTAGTCGGAGAAGCAATAGGAGGGCCCGGTGCCGCCGGCGTTGTGCATTCCACTCGACGGCGCGACTTGCCTCCTTGTGCATTTCCTGCTCGAGGCGGGACGCAAAACGGTTGACAAGGAGTCTCACGTAATCCGTTTGATGAGCGTTTCGTCCGCCCAGACTGGACCCCGCCACGTAGACTTGAGCGCCTTCTTCAGCGTTTGCGACATGCACGTCGATATCGACCGGAAAGGCTTGCCAGCGGAACGGGTCGCGGAAGGTGAGCAGGGGGTCACCCGATGAGCAGTTCGCCTTCAGTCCCAAGTCAGCGGCGACCTCGAAACAGGCCGCGCGTGCTTCCTCAGGAGTCGCATGAAGGGTGAGACCCCGGTCAGACGAGGCAGCGGGATGGAACTGTGCCAGCCGGTCTTTTTGCACTGCACTCCCCGAGGTCGCTTATGTGCCGCATATACTACCCTGCAACTGTTCGAAGTCCGTCCAGTAGCGCCCGGGGTGCTGATGATCTTACTCTCGTGGGCGTGACCCCTACCTCTTGCCCAGACGGAAGACCTTGCCGAACGCACGCTGTGGACGCGAACCAACCTGCAAACCTGCGCCGCTGCCCCAAGCTGCGATGCCGTCCTCTGGTCCATTCTTGAAGCGCTTCATCGCACGCTGGACCGGCCAACACCTTGCGCCGTCCGGCAAGTGCAACTCCACGTTGATCTCAGCCTGCGGGTCTGCGTAGCACTATTCGCAGCGAGTATGGCGAGCACTGATGCGCTCACCCCATAGGTCACCCGTGCTCTGCGTCTTCGCATCCCCATCATGCTCAGGAATCCTGTCTGAAGGCGTAGATCGCCCACCCCATGGTGTCTCGACCCCAGCGAAGATAGGCTGCCTTCTCGTCATTCACTCGCCGCACGATCTCCGGAAGATCCGGGTCGTCCGGGTGTGAGCGTGCATGCTCGAACGAAGCGGACCACTGTAGCCCTTGGTACATGTCCCAGTCGTCACCGTTGCTGACCAGAGTGTGAACAAGGTCGAGCCCCCGCTTCTCCCCAGCCTCGACGTTCGCGATGTGGGTCCCGAACGCCTCCTTCGGAAGGCCCAGAGCCTTGAGGTACTCCTCGCATGGCTCCTGCAGCCAATAGGGCTCACCCGTGATCACCCAGCCGCCGGGCGCGACCATCTGCGTCAACGCATCCAGAGTGCCTTCATGACCCCCGTAGATCCAGCTCGCGCCCAGGCAGGAAGCCACCGCGAAGCTGTGAGGTTCCGTCGGCTTGAATTCGGCGCCGTCCATCTCCTTGAAGATGACCTCCGCCTTGGGAGCCCGCGCCTCCAGTCGCTTCCGCGCCTCGGCGATGAAGAACGGCGAGAGATCGATGCCCAGGCAACTGACGTCGTAGGCCTCGGCCAGGCGAATGAGGAACTCGCCTTTGCCGCAAGCGATGTCTACCACGCGCGCACCGGCGGGAAGCCGCAGCTGCTCCACAAGGTGGTCCAGCTTCGCTCCGCTCGAAGGGTTGCAGATCGCGTGGTCGCGATGGGTGACGTCGTAGAATCTCCACATGTCCATGGATCAGTTCCTCTGCCTAGTAGGTATCGGGCAGACGGTACATGCGCCTTGGCTGTCGGTCAAGGTTTCAGTTCAGCTGAAGCTGAGCAAGCAACTGTTTGACATCCGAGCGCCGGAACGCATAGCGGGCGAAGAAGATGACATCGCCGTCAGTCGAGTAGAGGTACTGGCGGCCCATACAGCGATCGATCGTGCTGCGCTCCATACTTCGCCGACGGTCGAGCGCATTGGGCGGTATTGCTACCCGAACGGGTGTCCAGGAGCCAAGGCCCCGATCGTAACGTGGCTTCTCAGCTGGGCCGCTCACGCCGGCGCTACTCAGCGCGATCCGCAGGGACGGAAGCACTTCCTGAGCCCGTAGGTAGACCAAGCACACGTGAACCGCGCTCACCACGAGGTAGCCGAAAAGGAGACGATTGATCGACGCTTGTGTGAAGTAGCCGAACAGCGCCAGCGCACACCCCAGCCCCACGTAGGTGAGCAGGAACTGCCTCCCGTAGTAGCGCCACATGCGAGGTCTTAGGGTGTTCGTGTCTGATTCCCCGATCGCGGCCGGCCCCTTCTCGCGCGTTTCCCTGAGAACAGGTGCAGAAGTCAAGACGAATGATAGCCGCCTGGACAGGTGAATACCGGCCTCCTGGGCGGCGCGGCGCCGGCCCGCGGTGCGATACCATCGGCTGAAAGCGAAACACACCAAGGAGGCTTCCCCGTGGACTATCGCATGACCACCACCGCCCTCACCCTTCCCGGCTACCGGGTGGTCCAGAATCTCGGCGTCGTGCGGGGCGTCACGGTGCGGGCCCGCTGGATCGGGTCGCAGATCGCCGCCGGGCTGCGGACGCTTGGTGGCGGGCAGATCCCCGAGTACATCAAGCTGTGCGACCAGACCCGCGCCGAGGCGTTCGATTGGATGTGCCAGCACGCCGACCAGATGGGCGCCAACGCGATCATCGCGATGAAGTACGACGCCACCGAGATCGGCCAGAACATGACCGAGGTGCTGGCCTACGGCACGGCCGTCATCGTGGAGCCGGAGCAGCGCTGACCTAGCCGCCCGCGGCGTCTCCGCCCGGCCTCCGGGCCGGGCGGGGGCGGTTCGTCCATCGAGAACATGCGGCGCAGCCTGCGGTCGAGGCTGAGGAGCCTCTGCGGCCGCAGCACCAGGATGACCGTGAACAGGATCAGGACGATGTCGATGATCAGGGCGTCGCCGGTCCTCACGGCCACCCAGTGGAAGCAGCCGCAGACCGAGTCCCAGTTCTTGACGTTCTGATAGACCGCGGTGCCGTTGGCGATGAGGAAGCTGATCACCATGAGCAGCGTGACCCCGGCGGCGAACCGGGTGAACAGCCCCACCAGCAGCAGCACGCCGATCGTGAGTTCCAGCCAGGGCAGCACAGATCCGTACACGTTCGCCAGCAGACCGGGCAGAAGGCCGTGCGCCTGCACGGCGCCGGCGAACTCGGCCTGGTTCGGGAGCGCGCCGGCCGCTGAGAAGAGCAACGTCAGGCCCACTATCAGCCTGAGCGACAGAACCAGGTAGCCGTTGCCGAGGAACCGCCAGACCCGGGCGCCGGCTCCCACTAAAGGCCCTCGGCCGAGACGCAGAGCGCAGCCAGATCGTCCACCAGGTGGCCCTGGCTGAAGCGCTCCACGACCGCGAGCACGGCCTGAGGCAGCCGTTCGGGCGCGTCGGAGCCCTTAAGAACCTCCATCAGCCTCTCCACACCGAAGAAGCCCTCTCGGTCCCGAGCTTCGCTGATGCCGTCCGTGTAGAGGAAGATGCTCTCTCCGGGGTCCACCGAGACGGTGGTGGCGCTGTAGACAGTGTCGGGGAACGCCCCTACGGGCAGCCCACGGCTCGCCAGCTCGCTGATGTCGCGGTCCTTCCCGATGATGAGCCCAGGAGGATGGCCGGCGGAGCAGTAGGTGAGCCGCCCCGTGCGCAGGTCGAGGACTCCGAGGAACATCGTGGCGAAGTGCCGGAAGTCGAGCCGCGTCACCACGGCCCGGTTCACCATCTGCAGGACTTCCTCCGGCCTGCCGACCTCGAGAGCGAGCGCGCGTGTCACCTCCCGGATCAGCGCCGCCGTCATGGCCGCCTCGATGCCGTGCCCCGATACGTCGCCCATCACCATCCAGACGCGCGAGTGATCCTCTGGGAAGAGATCGTAGAAATCGCCCCCCACGTGCGCGCCATCGGACGCGGACCGGTAGACATGCCCGAAGCGGACGCCCGGAAGCTCGCGAGGCAGCACCAACATCTCCCTCTGCAGGGCCTCGGCCACCTCCTTCTGCCGGCGATAGAGGTCCGCGTTGAAGACGGCCACGGCCACCCGGTCGGCCAGAAGCTCGAGAAAGCGCACATCGTCCGTGGTGAAGTCCCGTTGCTCCCTCCAATCGACGTGCAGCACGCCGATGGTCTCTCCTCCGCGCAGCATGGGTACCGCGAGCAGGCTCCGGATGCCGTTGTCGATGAGGATGGGATGCACGATCCGCGGATCGCTCTGAACATCGGTGATGAGCAAGGGCTTGCCGGTGGTCGCCACCTGTCCGGCGACCCCCTCCCCCAGGGGCAAGGAGAACTGCTCGACCAGGCCCTCCTTGAATCCGCGACTGGCCACCGCCACCAAGCGTCCGCCCCGCATCAGCATGATGAGAGCGGCCTGCGCCTCCATGATCGCCACGATGCGGGCAAGCACCGAATCCATGAGTTCATGCAGTTCGAGGCTCTGCATGGCCGCTTCGTTCACCTGGCCGATGCCGTCCAGCCGGGCCTCGCGCTCCCTCAGCTCGCGGAACAGAAGGCTGTAGGGCGCCACCAGGGTCCTCTCCACGATGGCGAGGTACAGGAGGAAGAAGGCGACGATCTTCAGATAATGGCCGATGAGGTTCAAGAGCCCGTACGGGTCCGTGTAGAGGGTGAAAGAAAGCTCCGAAGCGATCGTGGCGACGACAGCCCCGCAAAGGAGCAGGAAGATCCGGCGTTCGAACGCGGCCCGCTTTCTGAAGAGAAGCCCCAGCGCAACCAGAAGAAGGACGGCGATCACGTACTCGCTGACCACCTTGAACGTGGTCAGCCCCTGGCCGTCCACGAGGGCGACCGGGAAGACGTGCCACGCGAAGATCAGAACAAGCATGATGATCCACAAGGCGCCGAGCGCGCCGAGGGCCGCTTGGAGCCTGCGGACGGACGCGCCGATGAGGAACGGCGCGATGAGGAAGGTCAGGGTGAAGATGTACCGCCCGATGATCCAGAGTTGGGTGGGCAGATCCACATCGTTGCCGGTGAAGACGCCCATGCCCTTGTATGCCAGCAGGTGCAGCGTGTCGTTGACCGCGACGATGGCCAGAGCCATCCCCAAGAACAGCAGGAACCGGTTGTTGGCGATGCTCCTGGTGTGCCACGCGATGGCGGCGACCGAAAAGACGACGCACACGCTGAAGATCTCGGCGAGACTGTGGAAGAGGTTGTATGAGTAGAGGCTCGCTAGATACAGGGCGACCAGCAGAACAGCAAAGCCGAGCACGAGAATAAGCTCTCGCCCCCTCCTCCACCGGGTCCCCGCGCCCGCGCGCGCGTCGTGCGCGCCAACTACATCCGCGCCGCTCACGGGCCGGATTGTATCACTGCGAGAGACAGAGCCCGGACTTACTGCCCGTCAGGCCCCCGTCGGCGGGCCGAGAACCCGGCTCCCCAATCGTAGAGGCCCCATCCCAAGACGAGCAGCACCGCGGCGATGCCGAGGGTGAGCCAACTGGTGACGATCCTGCCCTCCAGCATGTAGTGCACGATGGCGGTGCCGACCCCCGCGACCATGAGGACTATTCCGAGTATCTTGGCGACCGATTTGGGCATGTCTCCCCTCCGCTGGTAGGCGGAGAGCCTACACCCTATGCTCAGTGCGCACCACCTTGCGGGCGCCGGAATGCCAGGAGGTGCTCCAGTCCTTGGGCTCGGCGATCTCTTCCAGGCGGTCGAGCTGGCCGATGCTCTTGAGCCGGGCGTAGATGAGCTGCCAGGCGCACGGGCGGTCCGGGTCGACCTCGCAGCAGTCCTCGGTGGAGCCGCCGCAGGGGCCGTTCAGCAGGCGCTTCGCGCACCGGGTGACCGGGCAGATGCCCCCGTACTCCGCCAGGACGCAGTCGCCGCAGCCGAGACATTTCTCCGTCCAGATGGCCTGCTCTTCGAGGAGGCCCATGAACTCGGTGTTGAGACCCGCGTAGACCGGCATGTCCGGGAACCGCTCGGCGATGGCCTGCACGCCCACGCCGCACCCGAACGAGACGATGGCGTCGACGCCGTCGGTGTGTTCGGCCAGGTCCTTGATGAACTCGTTCTCGCACTGGCGCTCGATGGTCACCTGGGTGAGCTACGAGGGGCTCGCCCTCCAGCTTGCGGGCCATGCGCACGGCGTACCCGGCGATGCCCACCTCACGCTCGCCCCCGGCGAGGCACACCGTCACGCAGGTGCCGCACCCGGCGAAGAGGACCTTCTGGTGCCCGGCGATGAGCTGCTTGAGCTCGGTGATCGATTTGGGAGAAGCGACGATCATTCTTGTCCTTCACTTTCCGGCACGCGGGAGTCCCTCAGGGGGCTCGGTCCCAGAGCCTTGACCGTTTCGACGATCTCCGTCACGCGCGCGACGAACGTCGGCGCCTCGGCGGCGGAGAGGTTCACCATCTTGAGGCGCTCGGCGCCCACGCCGATCTCCTCGAGCATCTCGCGGATGCGGTCGGTGCGCTTGCGCGCCCGCAGATTGCCTTCTTGGAAGTGGCAGCCGCCCTCCAGGCAGCCGGCCACGAGCACCCCGTCGATGCCTTTGAGAAAGGCGTCGAGGATGTGCTCCATCTCGATCTTGCCGGTGCACGGCGCGTGGATGATGCGCACGTTGGGCGGGTACTGGCGGCGCTGCGAGCCGGCCAGGTCGGCGGCGGCGTAGGCGCAGTAGTTGCAGGCGAAGACGATGACCTGCGGCTCCCAGGCGCGGCGCGCTGCGAGCCGCCTGCATCTCGCAGGTCATACCCCCACCCCATCCACGAGTAGTTCGTCGAGCATGGCCACCAGGGCCTGGTCTTCCTGATGCAGCAGGGTGATGGTCCTGGCGGGGCACGAGGCGGCGCAGCTGCCGCAGCCCATGCACAGGGCGCCTTGGATCTCCGCCTTGTTCAGGTCGTTGATCATCGGGGCGCCGTATGGGCAGACCTTGACGCACGTCGCGCAGGCCACGCAGTTCGCGGGATCCACCTGCGCCACCTGTCCGGGGATCTGCAGATGAGTCTTCGAGAGCACCGTGGTGGCCCTGCCGACTGCGGCCAAGGCCTGGGAGATGGTCTCGTCGATGAAGCGCGGCGAATGGGACAGGCCGGCGATGAACTCGCCCTCGTTGGCCAGGTCCACCGGGCGCAGTTTGGGATGCGCCTCCAGGAAGAACCCGTCGCTGGTGAGCGCGCTGCGGAGCAGCCCGGAGAGCACCGGGTTGCTGTCGGCCGGGGCGATGCCGGTGGAGAGCACCAGGAGGTCCGGCCGGATGACCAGATCGCGGTTGCCGGTGACGTCGTGGACGGTGACCTTGAGCCGGCCGCTCTCGTCGACCACAACCGGGTCGCCCTTCTCCGGATGGCGCACGAACATGACGCCCGCTTCGCGGGCCTGCTGGAAGTAGAGCTCGCGGAATCCGTAGGTGCGGATGTCGCGGCCCAGGATGGCCACGTTGGCCCCGGGGATGCGGCGCTTGAGGTCGAGCGCGTTCTTGACCGCTTCAGAGCAGCAGACGCGGCTGCAGTAGGGATGCTCTTCGTTGCGGCTCTCGACGCACTGGATCATGACGACGGTCGGGTTCGTGGCTCCCTCAAGCTCAGGTGGAAGGTTACCTTCGGCCAGCGCCGCTTCCAGCTTGCTCTGGGTCATCACGTGCGGGTTGGCGCCGTGCAGATAGGCGTCGGTCTGCCGTTCCTGGCCGCCGGTGGCCACGATCAGCACACCGTGAGTGAGCATGATCTCCTGGTCCGGCGTGCGGATGGTGGTGTGGAAGTTGCCGATGTGCCCGGTGACACTCGCCGGGAACGGTCTCGAGATACGTGTTGATGAGTGGGTGCGCCTGCACCCTGGCCACCAGACCGGCCAGGAACGTCCGGATATCGGCGCCTTCGAGAGTGCTGTGCATGTCGCGCAGCCGGCCACCGAGCGCCGCCTCCTTCTCCACGAGGTAGACGGGGAATCCCTGGTCGGCTATGCCGAGCGCGGCGGTCATGCCGGCGAGCCCGCCGCCGAGGATGAGCGCGGAGGCGGTCACGGGCACCTGCCCGGTCTGCAGCGCCTTGAGGTGCCGCGCCCGGGCCACGGCCATGGACATCAAGTCGTCGGCCTTCTGAGTGGCCGCGTCCGGGTCGTTCTTGTGGACCCAGGATCCCTGGTCGCGGATGTTGGCCATGGAGAACAGATACTGGTTGAGCCCGCTGTCGCGCAGGGTCTCCTGGAAGATCGCCTCGTGCGTCCGCGGCGAGCACGAAGCCACCACCAACCGGTTGAGCTTGTGCGTCTTGATCATGTCCTTGATGTGCTGCAGGCTGTTGTCCGAGCAGGTGTAGAGACTGGTCTCGGCGTAGGCCACGTCCTGGAGGCCGGTCGCCTGCTTGGCCACTTGCTCCACGTCGATGACCGACGCGATGTTGTGGCCGCAGTGGCAGACGAACACGCCCACCCGGGGCAGCTCATCGGTGACGTCGCGCTCCCACGGGATACTCTCTGGCGGGTCACCAGCGAACCGCGGGCCGGAGCCAGTCGCTCCATGGCGCAGGCGGCCGCGGCCGAGGCCTGGGCCACCGATTCGGGGATGTCCTTGGGCTCCTGGAAAGCCCCGGCCACGTAGAGACCGGGCATGCTGGTCGCCGTCGGAGCCAGGCGGTCGGTGTCGGCGAAGCCGAACTCGTTGAGGTCCAGCCCCAGCCGTCCGGCGAGGTCGCGGACGCTCTGCGGGACCTGCAGGCCCACGCTGAGCACCACCAGGTCGTATTCCTGCTGCTGCTCCACCCCGCTCTCGTCGAAGTAGCGGATGCGCGGGCTCTTGCTGCCCGGCATCTCCACCACCCGCGAAGGGATGGCCCGGATGTACTTGACCCCGTTCTCGTCCCTGGCCCGGTTGACGTAGGAGTCGAACTCCTTGCCGAAGGCGCGGACGTCCATGCAGAAGATGGAGACGTCGAGGTCCTTGCCGTGCGCGTGCTCCAGAGCGACCATGGCTTCCTTGGTGGCGCTCATGCAGCAGATGGAGGAGCAGTAGCCCTTGCCGCGCGCGGTGTCCCGGCTGCCGACGCACTGGATGAACGCGATGCGCTTGACCTCTCCCCCGTCGGATGGGCGAAGCACCTCACCACCGGTGGGGCCCGCGGCCGAGAGCATGCGCTCGAACTGGACGCTGGACAGGACGTTCGAGTAGCGGCCGTGGCCGAACTCGCCGCGCAGGGCGCCCTGGAACTCCTCGAACCCGGGGGTCAGGATGATGCTGCCCGCGGCGATCTCGATCTCTGAGGGCAGTTGCTCGTGACAGACGGCGCCGGGCGCGCAGGCCTTCACGCACTGCATGCACTCGGAGCAGAGACCGCAGGCCAGGCAGCGCTTGGCTTCGGCGATGGCCTGCTCGGCGTCGTAGCCCATGTCGATCTCGGTGAAGGCGCCGATGCGGCCGGCCGCGTCGGCCTGCGGCATCCTGACGCGGTCCTGCTTCGGCGCGTCCGGACGGGGGTTCTTGGCGATCTCGACGGGCTCAGGTCCGGCTTCGCCGGCGGCCGCGTGAGCGCCGGCGGCGCCGGCGGCCGGGCCGCAACCCCGCAGCAGCTTGGTGCCGCGTACGTACGAGTCGATGGCTTCGGCGGCCTGATGGCCCTGGGCCATGGCGTCGACCATGGCGGCCGGTCCCAGCACCGCGTCACCGCCGGCGAACACGCCGGGGATGCTGGTGGCCAGGCTGGCGCTGTCGGCGACGATGCGCCCACCCGGGCCGGTGGCCACGCCCAGGCCGGCCGTGTCGATCCCCTGGCCGATGGTCACGATGACCGTGTCGGCCGCCAGGGTGCTGGTCTTGGAGTCGTCGAACCGCGGAGCGAACCGCCCCTGCTCGTCGAAGACGCTTGTGCAGGCCCGGAAGGCCACGCCCGCGACTTTGCCCGCGTCGCTCTTGACGCCGGTCGGGCCCGAGGCTGTTGTGGAAGACGACGCCTTCCTCGAGGGCCTCGGCCGCCTCCCATGAATGGGCCGGCATCTCCGCACGGCTTTCGAGACAGGCCAGGTGGACTTCGGTCACGCCCGGGAGCCGCCGCGCGCAGCGGGCGGCGTCCATGGCCACGTCTCCCCCACCGATGACCAGCACTTTCGAGCCCAGCTCGGGCGTCTCGCCGCTGTTGACGCGGCGCAGGAAGTCGATGCCCTCCCAGACGCCGGGAGTGTCTTCGCCGGGGATGCCCAGCTTGCGGCTGAGCCACGCGCCCGGCGCCGCGAACACGGCCTTGAACCCGGACTCGAAGGAGTGCCGCCGGATCCGCCACCCGCGTCCCCGTCTTCGCCTCCACCCCCAGGTCGAGGATGTGCTGGATCTCCTGATCCAAGGTGTCCTTGGGCAGCCGGTAGCTGGGGATGCCGTAGCGCAGCATCCCGCCCAGATGCGGCTGAGCCTCGAACACGGTGACGCCGTAGCCCAGCATGATCAGGTCGTAGGCCGCCGTCAGGCCGGCCGGGCCGCCGCCGATGATGGCCACGTTGGCATCCACCTTGGCCGCCGCGGGCTTGGCGGGCGGATACCTGTCGGGATCGGCGTCGACGTAGTCGGCGACGAACCGCTTGAGGTCGCGGATGGCCACCGGCTGGTCCACCTCGCCCCGGTTGCAGTCGTCCTCGCACGGATGCTGGCACACCCGCCCGCACGCGGACGGGAGCGGGCAGCGCTCGCGCACCAGATCGTAGGCCTCGGTGAACTTGCCGGCCGCCACCAGGGCCACGTAACCCTGCGCGTTGACTCCGGCCGGGCACGAGGCCTTGCAGGGAGCCCGTCCCTCGGCCTTCGAGATGCCGAAGACGTTGGGGATGGCCTGCGGGTAGGGCCGGAAGATGGCCTTGCGGGTGCCGAGGCGCCGGTCGAACTCGTTGGGCAGATCGACCGGGCAGGCCAGCGTGCACTCACCGCAGGCGTTGCACTTGCTCATATCCACGAACCGCGGGTTCTGGCGAAGCTTCACCTTGAAGTTGCCCGGCTCCCCCGAGATGCCCTGGACGTCGGCAAGGGTGATGATCTCGATGTTCTTGTTGCGCGCGACTTCCACCAGCTTGGGCGAGATGATGCACATGGCGCAGTCGCCGGTGGGGAAGGTCTTGTCCAGCTGGGCCATCCGCCCGCCGATGGCGGCCGACGAGTCCACCAGGTAGACCTTGAAGCCGCTCTCGGCCAGGTCCAGCGAGGCCTGGATGCCGGTGATGCCGGCGCCGCAGACCATGACCGCGCCTACCGGCTCGGCCGAGACTCCCGGAGCCGTGTCCGTTGCCGTTACCGTTGCTTCCGCTCATCAGCGCACCTCAGCGGCGAGTCGTGACCCAGCGTCGAGCCCCTTGGACCGCAGCAGCGGGCGCGGGTCGACGAACAGGCTGCCGAGCGACAACTCGCTCTCCGAGCAGCCCATGGCCAGGCCTAGTAGTTGCGTGAAGTAGAAGACCGGCAGATCGTACCGGTGGCCGCGTTTGGCCGCGATGTCCAACTGCCGCATGTCCAGGTTGAGCTGGCAGAGCGGGCAGGCGGTGGCGATGCAATCCACGCCGGCCTGCCGGGCCATCTCCAGGATGCGGTCGGTCAGGTCGAGGACGATGCTCGGATCGGTGATGGAGAAGCTCGCCCCGCAGCACTCGGTCTTGTGCGGCCAGTCGACCACGGTCGCTCCGGCGATCTCCAGCAGCCGGTCCATGAGCGTGGGGTTCTCGGCGTCGTCGAACTGCGTGATCTCCGGCGGACGCGAGAGCAGGCAGCCGTAGTAGCAGGCCACTTTCAGTCCGCTCAGCGGCCGGCGCACGGCCGCGGCCACCTCGGGCCGCATGTCCTCGCCCAGGATCTCCAGCAGGTGCCGGACCGGCGTGAGGCCGTCGTAGTCGCTTCCCACGGCCCGGGCGACCCTGGCCCGTACGGCCGGATCGGAGGCGATGTGGTGGTTGGCCGTCTTGAGCCGGCTGTAGCAGGACGCGCAGGCGACCGCGACCGTCCGGCCGGCGGCGGCCTTGAGGTTCTGCGCCGGCAGGGCGTCGGCGAGCACGGCGTCGGTGTTGTGAGCGGCCGTGGAGCCGCAGCATATCCAGCCCTCGATCTCGGGCATGTCCAGCCCCACCTTGGCCGCCACGGCATCGGTGGAGCTGTGGAAGTCTTTGGCCGTGCCCTCGAGAGAGCAGCCGGGATAGAACACGTAGCTCACGACTCACCGTCCTCTTGCGCTGCTGCCGCCACGGCCCTGCGGAACAGATCCGCGCGCTCGCTGCCGCCCCGGACGCGCCGGCCCAGCAGTGGCAGCTTGCCTTTGGCGAGCATCGCGGGCGCCTTGTCGACGTCGTCGAACAGACGCCTGCTGCGCAGCTTGAAAGCCATCATGAGACTCAGCTCGTGCACCCGGCCGCGCTTGCGCACGCTGTTCAGGAAGATCTTGTTGAACACCGGGACCGCCGTGCCTGCCGCAGCCGCTCCCTCGTCCACGCTGATCGCGCGGAGCGCGTCGTTCATGGCGGGGATGTCGACCCTCTGCGGGCAGCGGGTGATGCACGTGTGACAGGAGGTGCACTCCCAGATGAAGCGGCTGGCGAGCACGGTGCCGCGCTGGCCGGTCTGCACCAGCCGGACGAGCTCGTGCGGCTTGAGGTCGCCGCGGTCGGCCACCGGGCAGCCGCTGGAGCACTTGGCGCACTGGTAGCAGCTCATGGGCGAAGCGCCGCTCGCGGCTTTCACCTCGTCCGCCAGACCGCCGCCTATCTCGAAGATCTCGATGGTCACTGAGGCCGCGCCGGCGCTCGCGCCCGGCGCCTCCTTGGTGGTCGTCACGGGGGTCATTTCTTCTCCTCCGAACCGGACAGCACCGACAGCTTGACGGCGCTGACCTTGCGGTACACATCGTGCGGAGCCCGGACCTCACCGTCGACGGTCAGCAGGTCCTCCACGCGGATGCCGAACAGGCGCTCGTTCTCCTCCAGATAGCCGCGGATGAGGCGCCAGTCCTTGTCGCCGATGGAGGAGAACACCCCGCCGTTGAGCTGGCTCTCCACCACCTTGTTGTGCGGGTCGCGCAGATAGATGGCTCCCCCGCTGGCCAGCGAGAACAGGTTGCTGCCCGGGTAGGGGCTCGCCAGAGGGCACTATGCCGCCGTCGGCGTCGAACTCGACGCCGTTGAGGATGACGAAGCCGCCCCCGGCCAGAGGATCTCCCGCCATGAACGACTCGGCCAGGAAGTCCAGACACGTGCCGTTGATGACCACCCGGGGCCGCCCCACGGCGTTGATGAGCGGCCGGCCCGCCCCGTTGCCCAGGATGAACACCTCGGCGCCCTTGGCGCCGTACATGAACGTCTGCCCCACGTCGCCGTAGATGACGAGCTTGCCGCGTTTGGCGATCTGCGCCACCTGGTCCTGGGCGTTGCCGTGGATGTGCATCTCCAGGCCGTCCATGCCGCTGGCGGTGTAGTCGCCGTTGGAGCCGTAGAGGTCGATGCGCACGCCGTCGGTGGCCGCGCCCAGTCCCACTCCGTGGAAGCGCTGTCCGCGCAGGCGGTAGACGATGAACCTCTTCCATCCCGCCTGGTAGGCCTTGCGCAGCAGCACCGCGTCGCAATCGTCGCCCTCCGGCGGGAAGCCCTCGGCGTCGATGCAGAGGAGTTCTTCCCCGGCCTCAGGGCCGGCGACCAGGTCGCGGGAAGCCAGGTCGATCCGCCGCCAGAACCGGTCGGTGGGCTCGCCGAAGAGCGGAGCGGTATCGAACAGCTGATCGAGGGTCTCCTCGAGGACCTGGACCACCGACGCCCGGGACTTGTCTCCGGTCGCGAAGCGGCGGTCGTGGAGCTTCGTGAGCAGCTCGATGGCGGCGGCGATGGCCCTGGGGCCGTCCGCCGCGGCCAGCACCGCGTTGCAGAACCTGCGCAGCTGGCCGGCCGGCCACGAAGCCATCTGGCTCGCCTGCTCGAACAGGCCGTCCACATCTCCCGCGCGCAAGCTTCTCCTGCACCTCTTCGGCGCTCAGGGTGTCGGCGACACAGGCCGCGTCCGAAGCATCGCAACACGAGCATCGGGGAGGTCGCAGCGGACGCAACCCCGTTCCACCTTGCACCTCACGCCCGAACTTGTCGGCGCAGGAGAGGCGCATCCGGCCGCTGTCGCCGTTGCTGCCCGGCGCCACGGTGAAGATGAAGGCGCCGCCGTCGGTGGACGAGCCTCCGCGGGCGTTCCAGTAGCGGTCGGCCACCGGCGAGAAGCGCTTGTCGTCCTCGGCCAGGCTGCGCAGCGTGGCGTCGATGGCCTGCTTCTCCGAGCAGATGAGCCCGATCTGGACCTCGCCCGTGTCGGAGAGCGCGAACACCTGCGGACGCAGCATGGCGGTGTCGGTGATGCCCAGCAGCTGGAACCGGTCGCCCTTGCTGCGGGCGATGATGAAGAACCAGGGTCCGTCCGGCGACGCGTGGATGTGGGTCGCCTGGATCTGCCGGTAGATGTGCTGCTTCTCGAGCGGCAACTGGTCGAAGTCGTGCTCGGTGGTGGGCGCCAGCGCCTCGATGATGTACTCGAGCGGGTACTCGTAGACCCGGTCCCACAGGTCGAACAGCTGCGCGGCCACCTCGGTGTCGGTGAGGAACTGCTGGCGGATGTTCCGCTGCTTCAGGTACTCGCGAGACCGAGTGGTAGTTGGCGAAGTCGCCGTTGTGCACCAGCGCCTCGTTCAGGCCCACGAACGGATGCGCCCCGCCCGGGTGCCACACGCGGCCCTTGGTGGGATAGCGCTGATGGGCGATCCACACGTGGGCGTTGAAGTCCTGCAGCTGGTAGTACTCCACGTTCTGCTCGGCGTAGCCCACGCACTTGAAGATCGAGCAGGTTGCGGGAGTGCGACAGCACGAAGGCGCGCTTCTCGCCCAGAGAGGCGTAGTACTCGTCGTTGAGCTTGTAGGAGTTGCGCCAGACGAACTCGTCTTCCAGCGCGCGCGGCTCCAGGCTCTGCAGCCCGGCGGTCTGGGCGAACTCGCTCAGCACCTCAGGCTTGACCCGCACGGCGTACCGGTGCACGTCGGGCGGGCATACCTCCAGCCCGATCTCGCGGTAGTCGGCGACGTGGGGCTGGCGCACCGAGTTGGCGACGTCGAAGAAGGGCAGCACGTAGTCGCGTTCGAGCTGAGCGTGACACTCAGGGTCGAGCAGGGCGATCTGCAGCAGGTAGTGGCTCTGGAGCTGCTCCTCGGTGATGCCGAGTTGCTCGGCCACGAGGCCCGCGGCCGCGATGCCGCCGCCCTTGCCGTTGCCCCGGTTCTGCATCTGTTTGGAGGGCTCGTAGATGAACTTGCCCTTGACCGGCACGGTGCAGGCGAAGCCGGTGACGCCGCAGCCGCCCTCCTCCACACGGTCGTCGTGGACGGGCCGGTCGGAATAGACCTGCGACCGGCCGGCGAGGATCTGCTCGGCCAGGTCGGGAGCGGATGACGTTCCGGCGGCTCATCGGGCGCCTCCAGCCGCGGTCGCCGCGGCCTCCGCCGGCGCGCAGTCGAGCCGTGTGCCGGTCTCGCCGTCGCTGATGTAGCGCAGCACGTCGTGGCGCCCGCGCAGCTCGCGGATGGACTTCATCCCCAGGCGCTGCAGCACGTCGAGCATCTGCTCCCGCCAGGCGCTGTGCATGTTGATCAGCCGCTGGGTGGACCACTCGAGGCTCATCTGCTGCATCAACTCCGGGTCGGTGGTGGCGATGCCGCGCGGGCACCCGCGGCCGCTCTCGCAGCAGGCGCAGCGCACGCAGCCCAGGGCGATCATCTCGGCGGTGCCGATGACCACGCCGTCCGCGCCCAGGGCGATGGCCTTCAAGGCGTCATAGGCGATTGCGGATACCGCCCGAGGCGATGAGGGTGATCTGATCGCGGATGCCCTCAGCCACCAGGAACTTGTGCACCTTCGGGACGGCGTACTCGATGGGCATGGCGATGTTCTTCTTGGCGATGTCCGGCGCCGCGCCGGTGCCGCCGTAGCTCCCGTCCAGATGGACGATGTGGGCTCCGGCATAGAAGCTGCCGACGGCCACCATGTCGACATCGGTGGGAGTGGAGACCTTCACGCTGACCAGGCAGGTGGGGTTCATCTCCTTGATCCAGTCGACGTGCTTCTTGTGGTCTTCCACGCTGTAGACGCTGTGGAAGGGGAACGGGCTGAACAGAGCGTTGCCGGCCACGGCCTCGCGCATGCGGGCCACCGGAGGAGTGTTCTTGTCGCCGAGCAGGTGGCCGCCCAGACCGGGCTTGGCGCCCTGGGCGTACTTGAACTCCACGATGCGCACCCGCTGGATGGTCTCCTCCCGAACGCCGAAGAGACCGGTGGCCACCTGGGTGATCACGTGGTCGTCGTAGGGGCGCAGGCGATCGTGATAACCGCCCTCCCCCGTGCAGGTGAAGCTGTTCCAGGCCGCGGCCGCCCGAGCCTTCGCGAGGATGGTGTGGATGGACACGGAGCCGAAGCTCATGCCCCCGCCGTACACCGGGATGTCGATGTGCACCTGCGGGCCGGCCGTCGCCGCGTTGATTGAGGTCGAGGCTCAGGTCGATGTCGTCGGCGTCCACGGCCGGCGGCGCCGGGAGGTCCTCGTAGCCGTCAGTCTCGAAGCTGAAGACCAGCCGGTCGAAGCCCCCGCCCGTCTCGCCGCGCCGGGACTCCAGGTGCTCCGGCGGCATGTGGCCGGTGGAGGCCATGTGCCAGTTGGAGAGGATCAGGTCGTTCGTCCACCGGGGATCGCCCATGCAGTCCACTGTGGGGTTGCGGCGCATGACCAGCGCGTGGTTGGGGCACTGGTTGATGCAGGAGCCCTCACAGTCGGCGCAATCGGGCCCGACGCAGAACTGGTCCTGGGGCCTCAGCGTGAACGTGTAGCCCTTGGGCTTGACGTGCACGCCATACGCGCAGACCTCCGCGCAACGGCCGCAACCGGTGCAGGAGGCCAGACGGTCGATCTTGTACTTGCCCAGCGCGTTCCTATAGCGGTCGGGCGCGGGCTGGACTCTGCGCTCGACCCCTTCCTGCTCCCAGTCCGTCATGATCGCACCTGCTCCGCGGGCACACGGCAAAGGTCGCCGAACGCCTCTTTCTCGATGTCTTCCATGAAGATGGCCCGCCCGGTCTCGCCGCGAAGACGCCGCGCTTCGCGGATGCCCATCGCTCCGAGCACTTCGATGAGCTGGCTGTGCCAGGCGCCCATGAGGTTCACGATCCGTTGTGCCGCGTACTCCGGCTCCACCGCCGCGATCTCGCACGGACAGGCGTTGGGTAGGCAGCACCGGCTCTTGTCCCGGCAGACCCGGCAACCGAGCGCCACCAGGGGCGGAGTGTCCAGGGCCACCGCGTCGGCCCCGCAGATGATGGCCTTGGCCATGTTCTCCGCCAGGGCTATGCCGCCGGACACGATGAGCGTGACCTCGTCGCGCATGCCCGCCTCCACCAGACGGCCGTGCACCGCCCGCAACGCGTCCTTGATGTGCCGCCCGGGCCGTCCGTCGTCCAGGGTCTCCCGCCCGTGCTGGTCGGCGACCAACTGGAACACGCGGACGCCGCCCTTGGCCAGTTCGAGGATGCGCTCCGCCGACGTGGGCGTGAGCGGCATGCGCATCGAGACCACCACGTTCGGGCGGCTCTCCTGGAAGATGTGGGCCATGCCCGCGGCTTGTGGGCTGTCGGTGAGTTGGACCATCCGCACGGCCCCCAAGTGCTGCCGCGCATGGTCGAACGAGGACCAGCCCGCCTCCTCGCCGAACAGCGGCATCACCGAAGGGAGCAGGGATTCGTCCAGCGCCGAGCACTCGTCCGCCGGGATGGCTGCGACGGTCCCCAGCTGTTTGGCCGCCATCGCCCTGGTCACCGCCAATTGTTCGCACTCGACCTGCCAGGCCGGCACGTCGAGGATCACCGGCAGCGGCAGTTCGATGAGAGGTGAAGGCGGTGTGAGCAGGCTGCCGTCAGGCGCGAAACGCAGCCGCATGGGCTTGGGCCCCACATCGACCGACGTGGAGATGTACTCCCGGCCGTGGATGCCGTCGCGCGTAGGCCGCACGATCTCCGACATGTCGGTCCAGATGGAGTCGAACCCGTATCCGTAGAACTTGCCGCGGTAGCCGGCCCCCGACACGGGGATCTTGCCGCTGTCCGCCTGGTTCCACGTGGTCAGCAGGATGTCCGGCTTCCAGTACTCGTCGCCCATATCCAGGTAGCCCGGGTTGATGGACACGCTCAGCAGACCCTTCGTACAACCTTGGACGCAGGACAGGCAGGCCTTGCACTCGTCCAGCGTGACCACCGGCGTGTCCGGGTCCCGGTTGTAGGCGGCTTCGGTCGTGTACACGTTGTACAGGCAGCGCAGTTTGACGCAGTTGGTGCAGCGCGAGCAGTCCTCGCGCCAGTCGACATTGCCGTACTTGCCGACCCTGTGGAAACGCGGAGGTGTGGGGACGACGTGAACGTGATAGCGCTCGGGCATGTCGTCTCGCCCCTATCCGAGACCGGCGGCCAGGATCACCTGGGCGGCCAGTTCTTCGCAGCCGCTGCTCAGGATATGGATGCCGCGCACCCCGGCGATGCCTTTGAGCTGCGCGGCGGCCGAGGCGGCCATGGCCACGCCTTCTTTGACCGGGTCGGCGGCGGCAGCCATCCGGGCCACGACGGCATCGTCGATGGGCCCGTAGGTCTTGCGCTGCTTCAGCGTCTCGGCCTGCTCGGCGCTGGTGAGCGGCAGCACGCTGGCGATGATGGCCACCCGCTGGTCGAGTCCGGCGGCCCGAACGGCGTCCATCCAGGAGGAGAACGCGGGCACGTCGAACACCGGCTGGGTCAGCAGGAAGTGGGCCCCGGCGTCGATCTTCTTCTTGAGCCGCACGAGGTTCAACTCGATGGGCCGCAGGTGGGTGTTGGCCACCGCGCCGATGGCCATGGCCGGCAGTGTCCAGCCCGGCGATGATCTTCTCCAGTTGCGTCGAGTCGATGTCGTTGGCCGAGGCCGCCTCGGGGCAGACGCCCAGCGACTGGTGGTTGCCGCTCACGCAGAGGACGCCCGCGATGCCCAGCACCGAAGCGCCCAAGGCGTCGCTCTCAAGGGCGATGCGATTGCGGTCCCTGGTGACCATGGTGAGCAGCGCCTCCCGGCCGTCGCCGGTGAGCACCGCGGCGCAGGCGAGCGCCGAGCCGTGGATGGCGTCCGGATTGTCGGCCACCACGATGGCGTCCAGCGCCGCGGGAAGGACGGCCGCGAGCTTCGCGATCGCCTCTCTGTCGCCGCTGTGGGGTGGCGCGCACTCGGCCGTGAGGATCGGCCGCCCCGACGCCAATGCCTGGGAAAAACTAGTCATCGTTGTCTTCATAGCTGGCATCCACTTGCTGGTAGGGGTCATGGGCGGCTTCGGTGACAGGGATATCGAGAGGAGTGGGAGTCAAGGTGTCGAGCACCCGTAGGACCTCGGCGCGGATGGCGGCCACCTGGGCCTGCGCGGTCTCGGGATCATAGACCGGGCCCGGACGGGCCGCGGCGAGCGCCATGTCTTCGGCAGCGGTGCCGGGGAGATGGTCGAGCAGGAGGCGCTCCCGCCCCAGCCCCACCTCGTCCAGGATGCCGCGCACGTAGTCGACGCGGCGGGCGCAGCGCCTGCTGCCCTCCAGGTGGTGGCAGTTGTCCTCGTCGCAGGCGATGACGCTCACCAGGCGGGCGCCCGACTCGAAGGCCTTGAGTATGTGCTCGGGCTGCAGACGCCCAGTGCACGACACCACGACCTCCTGGACCGGGAAGGGCCAGTCGAAACTGGGGACGCTGGGACGCACGCGGTTGGCGGACTCGGGGGTCTTGCCGTCCCGCGCGCAATTGGCGCAGACGAACACGGTGACGATCGGGGAGGCGAGGCCGTCGGGCCCTATCTGACAGAACAATGCAGGAGCGGCCATCAGACGAGACATCCTGAAACGCGTTGCACGGGCCCCTCCTTCACTTCGCCACCCCCTGGCGCCTGCTGCCGGGACTGATGAGAGTACCAGCAGTCATGACGGCTTTGATTATCCAGATGGCCAAGTCGCGGGGTTCCCGAGCTATACCATTGGACAAGGTCCCGCGCAGAATGCGGGGACCGGGACCTTTCGTCAGGCCAGGGCGGACACCCCGGTCTCGCCCGTACGGATGCGCAGGCACTCCTCCATCTCGAGGACGAAGATCTTGCCGTCGCCGATGTTGCCCGTGCGCGCGCCCCGGCTGATGGCGTCCACCGCGTGCCAGACCCTGTTGTTGCTCACCGCCAACTCGACCTTGAGCTTGTGCAGGAGCCCGGACTTGTCCACGTGGCTCCGGTAGACCTCGGCCACGCCCTTCTGCCGGCCCCGGCCCATGCAGTCCGACACCGTGAGCAGGACGATCTCCTCCTCCTCGAGCGCCGCTATCACGTCGTCCAACTTGTCCGGCTGGATGATGGCGATGATGTACTTCATGACCGTGGCTCCTTGTCGACCGCCTCGCAGGCTGCGTCTCTCGGCAGCCTCTCTAACCCACGATAGTGTAGGCGGATTCCCGATGCTGCGTCAGGTCGAGGCCGATGTTCTCGTGATCGGGCGGTGACCCGTAGGCCCATCGTCCTGTCGATCAGCTTGAGCAACCCGTAGGACAGCACGAACGAGAACACGGCGCAGATGATCATCGCCAGGAACTGCACGCAGCAATTGCCTGGGGTTGCCGTAGGCCAGGCCGTCGGCCCCGGCTGGGTTGATGGCCGTGGTGGCCAGGATGCCGATCATCAGGACGCCGAGCATACCTCCCACCCCGTGCACGCCGAAAGCGTCGAGGGAGTCGTCGTAGCCGAACTTGTTCTTGACCCACACCACCGCGAAGTAGCAGACGATACCGGTGAGGAAGCCGATGGCGATGGCCCCGGCCGGAGTGACGTACCCGGAGGCCGGCGTGACGGTGGCGAGACCGGCGATGGCTCCGGAGATGATGCCCAGGGCGGTCGGCCGCTTGCTGAGCACCCATTCGAGCACCGCCCACGCCAGAGCCGCCGGCGGCAGCGGCCAGGTGGGTCGAGATGAACGCCGAGACGGCGAGCGTGCCCGACGTCAGAGCGCTACCGGCGTTGAAGCCGAACCAGCCGAACCAGAGCAGGGCCGCTCCGAGGATGGCGAACGGCAGGTTGTGCGGCGGCGAGATGTCCGGGTACCCCCGGCGCCGGCCCACCACCAGGGCCGCGGCGAGCGCGCCCATCCCGGCGCTGACGTGCACCACGATGCCGCCGGCGAAGTCGAGAGCGCCCATCTCCCTGCAGGAAGCCGCCCGATGCCCCAGACCCAGTGCGCCATCGGGTCGTAGACGATGGTGGCCCAGAGCACCGAGAAGACGCAGGAACGCGCTGAACCGCATGCGCTCCGCGAAGGCTCCGACGATGAGCGCCGGGGTGATGACGGCGAACATCATCTGGTAGACCATGAAGAGCTGGTGAGGGATGGTGGCGCGCGTAGTCGGGGTTGGGCGCCAGCCCGACGCCGTGCAGCCCCGCCCAACTCAGCCCGCCGATGACGCCCGCCGTGATCCGGCCCGAACGACAGGCTGTAACCGAACGCCACCCACTGCAGACTGATGACCGCGACGAGCATCAGGCATTGCATCATGATCGACAGCACGTTCTTGCGCCGCACCAATCCGCCGTAGAAGAACGCCAGACCGGGAGTCATGAGCATGACCAAAGCGGTGCTCATGAGCATCCAGGCGGTATCGCCCGTGTCAATGCTCGCCACGTGTACTCCCTTAGTAAGAGACCCCCGCCACAGTGTAGGCCGTGAGGACGAGGGCACTTATCGCCTAAGGTACAACCCGGAGGCGGGCGCAGTTATACAACTGGAGTAGCAGGGCCGTTTTCCGCGGCCCTGCTACCCGATCGTTCCATGCTACGGGGTCGATGTCCCCCGCTATGTGCTACCTGAGAGCCGCGACTCCCGTCTCGCCGGTGCGGATGCGCAGGCACTCCTGCATGTCGAGGACGAAGATCTTGCCGTCCCCGATGTTGCCGGTGCGAGCGCCCGGCGGCGATGGCGTCCACCGCCTTCCACACGTCGTTGTCGCTGACCGCGACCTCGATCTTGACCTTGTGCAGCAGACCGTTGCGCTCCACGTGGCTCCGGTAGACCTCGGCCATGCCTTTCTGCCGTCCGCGGCCCATGACTTCGGACACGGTCACCAGGATGATCTCCTCCTCTTCGAGGGCGGCGACCACTTCGTCCAGGCGGTCGGGCTGGATGATGGCGATGATGTATTTCATCTCTATCCCTCCCCGCCGCTGCTTAGCCGACGACCGTGTACGCGGATTCGCTGTGCTGCGTGAGGTCGAGGCCGATGCTCTCCTGCTCGGTGCTCACCCGCAGGCCGATCGATCTTGTCGATGACTTGCAGCAGGACGAAGCGACAGATGAAGGAGAAGGCGAACGAGCAGACCACAGCGACCACCTGCCACAGCGAGCAGCATGCCGCCGCCGTGGAAGACGCCGTCGGCGCCGGCGGGGTTGATGGCCATCGTGGCCCAGAACCCGGTGAGCAGAGCGCCGAGCATACCGCCGATGCCGTGCACGCCGAACGCGTCGAGAGAGTCGTCGTAGCCCAGCTTGCCCTTCATGAACATGACCGAGGCGTAGCAGGCGAGACCGGCGAGGGCGCCGATAGCCAGGGCGGCCAGCGGGGTGACAAAGCCGGAAGCAGGTGTGATGGCCACCAGACCTGCCACCGCGCCCGAGATGGTGCCCAGGGCGGTAGCGCGCCGGGTGCGGATCCAGTCGAGAGCGGCCCAGGCCGACGGCGCCAGCGGCAGCGGCCAGGTGCGTGGTGGCGAAGGCCGAGACCGCGAGGCCGTTGGCGCTGAGAGCGCTACCGGCGTTGAAGCCGAACCAGCCGAACCACAGCAGGGCGGCGCCCAGGATGGCGAACGGCAGGTTGTGAGGCGGTGAGGTGTCCGGGTAGCCCTTGCGCTTGCCGAGGACCAGGGCGGCGGCCAGAGCGGCCGCGCCGGCGTTGATGTGCACCACCGTGCCGCCCGCGAAGTCGAGGGCGCCCAGGTCGCGCAGGATGCCGCCGACGCCCCACACCCAGTGAGCCATCGGGTCGTAGACGATGGTGGCCCAGAGCACGGAGAAGACGAGGAAGGCGCTGAACTTCATGCGTTCGGCGAACGCGCCGATGATGAGGGCCGGCGTGATGACCGCGAACATCATCTGGAAGAGCATGAAGAGCAGGTGCGGGATGGTGGCCGCGTAGTCGGCGTTGGGCTCGATGCCCACCCCGCTGCAGACCCGGCCCAGCTCAGACCACCGATGAGGCCGCCGTGGTCGGGACCGAACGCCAGGCTGTAGCCGAACAGCACCCACTGGATGCTGATGACACCCACCAGGATCAGGCACTGCATCATGATGGAGAGCACGTTCTTGCGACGCACGAGGCCGCCATAGAAGAACGCCAGCCCAGGCGTCATCAGCATGACCAGCGCCGTGCTGATCAGCATCCAGGCGGTATCGCCAGCACTTATGTTTTCCACACCAAGCCCCCTTGAGCGGTTTGCTTGGCGTGATTATTCCTTTTGGCGCGAGCGCGGGCGTACAGCCGGACGTACAAGGCTTGGGCACATCTCTTAGTACATTTGGAGCAGCGCCGGGCTGCGTGGGCGGCCCAGGAGGGCGAGGACCGGCGGGGGTCAGGAGCTGAGAAGGCTGCGGGCCTTGAGGCCCAAGCCGAGGCGCTCCTTGTGCTCGGTCTGGAAGACGCTCAGCCCGGTGATCTCGGCGATCTTCTCCAGGCGGTAGCGGATGGTGTGCCGGTGGGCGTACAGCTCGGCCGCCGTCTGGGTGAGGCTCTCGTCGTGCTTGAAGAAGACCGCCAGGGTCTGCACGAGCTGGGTGTTGTTGGACTGGTCGTACTGGTCCACCAGGCCGATGGTCTCTTCATAGAGTGAGCGGATCTGCTCGGGGTCCCTCTCCCAGATGTCGAGAAGCAGCCGGTAGGTGCCCACGTCCTGGAAGTGAAGCAGGGCGCCGGCGCCCTGCAGCTTGCGGGCCACCTTGAGAGCCACCAGGGCTTCCTGATAGCCGCGGTCCATCTGACCGGGATCGGTGACGAAGCCGCTGATGCCCGCCGAGACGCTCAAGGGACCCGCCGAGCGGCCCAACTCCTGGATGACGGTCGCCAGCTTGCGCAGCGCTTCTGGGTCGCGGGCCGTCTTGCCGCAGACGAAGACGACGATCTGACCCGACTTCAGGCTGGCGAGAGAGGAGGGCTCCTTCGCCGCGACGTAGCGGGTGACCTGGCTGAAGAAGCGCTCGATGGCCGCTTCCAACTCCTCTTCGCCGAGGTTCTTGCGGGTGACGGTGCCGCCGAACTCATCCACGCCCAGCAGCAGCACGGCCGAGCCCTGGCTGAGGTCGCATCCCAGGAAGGCGCCGCGGCGCAGCAGCGAATCGCCCGCCCGCTCGCCCCCGGCGATGACATCGTCCACGAAATCGCCCTTCAGGCGCACCTCGGTCTCGAAGCGCACCCGGTCCTGCGCCATCTCCAAGCGCGGCGATGGTGGCCGAGTGCTCCAGCACCAGGATCTCCATAGAGGAGGGCTCGGCGACGTCGGTGACCGCGCACAGATATCCGAGACGCTTGTGGCTGGCCACGATGGGCAGGGCCAGCATGGCGGGCAGCCCTTCCTCGTCCAGCCGGAACAGCTTCTCCGCCATACCGAGGGTGGCGAACACCGACCGGATCTCCGGGCGGCGCAGATGCTCCACCAGCGTCGCCTTGGGCAAGGGCAGCCCGGTGGACGCGCCAGCAACTCCAGGGAGACGTCCACCACGAAGACGGGCTTCTCCAGCAGGCGGGAAGCCTCCTCCACCAGGTCCTGCCATCCCCCGCCCCGGATGACCACGCCCAGAAGGCTGCGGTGGACGGCCTGCGACTGCTCGAGTTGCGAGGCCTGGCGGTTGATGATGACCTCGGTGGCGTCCTGCATGAGCCGGGTCCAGCGAAGGCCCTGCGGCACCTCGATGATGGGGAACTTGCGCTTCTGGGCCAACTCGATGATGTCGGCCGGGATGCTCTCGACGAAGCGGGTGGTCTTGACGAAGAGCGCGGCGGCCCCGGCCATCATCACCCGGCGGCAGAACTCGCGCTGCCGGTCCAGATCGCCCTTGACGGCGAACATGGTGGACAGCACCATCTCGCCCCCGGACAGCCAGTCGGCGATGTCGGGGACCTCGCCCACCGTGACCGAAGCCACCCGGCGGTCGAGCCCGTCCTCGCCGGCAAGGAGCCTGGCGTCCTTGAGTACCGGCAGCTGGAGTATCTGTTCGACTGTGACCGGCATTGCAGACGCCACGTTACACCGCGTTGGCCATTAGGTACAAGATGGGAGCCTCTGCGTTTTCACCAAATCCACTAAGTCAGCCGCAATACCGCCCGACTCGTCCGGTTCGGTACGACTTTTGTATAACTTCCCGCTTCCGCATTCTCGACCTTGGGCGGATGCCGCAGAGGTACCCCCACCCGTAATATCGCGGACAACGTAGTGCATCGAGAAAGGAGAAGCCATGTGGAACCCACCTCCCTCATGGAAACCAGTCCCATGGGCGTGGTCACCGATGGCCAAGAAGATGATCATCGTCCTGGCGCTCGCCGGGCTCTTGGTCGTGATAATGACCGGTCTGGCGCTGGGCGGCGATCCCACTGGAGCGGCGACCGGCACCGTCGAGTGACGTCGCCGCCGAGACCGTCGGCAGCCCGACGGCCGGTGAAGTCGCCCAGGAGTTGGGCCATGTCAAGATCTCGCTGAACATCTTCTATCTGATCTTCGGCGGGGCGCTCGTCTTCTTCATGCAGATGGGCTTCGCCATGGTCGAGGTCGGCTTCTCCCGCTCCAAGAACGCCGTCCACGTGGTCATGACCAACTTCGTGATCTTCGCGATCGGAGCCATCGGCTACTGGGCGGTGGGCTTCGCCTTCCAGTTCGGGGGCGCGGGGACGTTCGCCTCTTTGGGCGCCACACAAGCTCTTACCGGAGAAGCGGGCCACGTCATCGGGACGCAGGGCTTCTTCCTCCATGGCAGCACGTACGACGTGGCTATCATCGCTATGTTCTTCTTCCAGTTGGTCTTCATGGATACCACAGCCACGATCCCCACCGGCGCCATGGCCGAACGATGGAAGTTCTCCGCCTTCGCGATCTACGGTCTCTTCATCTCCATGATCACCTACCCCATCTACGGTAACTGGATCTGGGGCGGCGGCTGGCTGGCGCAACTCGGTGGCTGGATCGGCCTCGGCCACGGCGCGCTCGACTTCGCCGGTTCCGGCGTGGTCCACGCGGTCGGCGGCTTCTCGGCCCTGGCGGGCGCCATCGTGCTCGGTCCGCGACTCGGCAAGTTCGGCAAAGACGGCAAACCGCGGGCCATCTTCGGGCACAACATGCCCATGGCCATCCTCGGCGTGATCGTCCTGGTGTTCGGCTGGATCGGGTTCAACGGAGCCTCCACGCTGGCGGCGACCGACCTTCGCTTCCCCATAGTCATCGTCAACACGTTCATCGCGGCCTCCTTCGGCGCCGTGGCCTCCATGCTCCTGGCCTGGAAACTCTGGGGCAAGCCCGACCCGTCCATGACGGCTAACGGCATGCTCGCCGGTCTCGTGGCCATCACCGCCCCCTGCGCCTTCGTGAGCCCGATCGGCGCGGCCATCATCGGCATCATCGCCGGCGGCATCGTGGTGGGTGGCATCGTCTTCGTCGAGCGCGTCATGAAAGTGGACGACCCGGTCGGAGCGGTCTCCGTACACGGCTTCAACGGCCTGTGGGGCCTCATCGCCCTCGGTCTGTTCGCGGACGGCAGCTACGGCGCCGGCTTCAACGGCGTGGAAGGTACGGTGCGCGGCCTGTTCTACGGTGGCGGCTGGGGCCAGCTCGGCGCCCAGGCGATCTCCGTGGTGGTGGTCGTCTGCTGGGCCTTCGGTCTGATGTACGCTTTCTTCAGCATCCAGAAGAAAGTCCAAGGGATTCGGGTGACCCGTGAAGAAGAGATGATAGGTCTCGATATTCCCGAGATGGGCGTCCCGGCTTACCCGGCCTCGCCGCACCTGTAGATAAGTTGAGGAGGAAAACGTGAAATACATCATCGCGATCATCCAGCCCGACCGCCTCGATGAGGTGGTGGAGGCCCTGACAGAATCTGAGATCAACCTGATGACCGTGTCCGACGTCATGGGACGCGGCCGGCAGAAGGGAGTCGCGGAGGTCTACCGGAGCCATGTGGAGCCGGGTGGCCTGCTCCGCAAGGTCAAGGTGGAGATAGCCGTGAACGACGAGTTCCTGCAGGCGACCCTCGACGCGGTCGTCAAGGGAGCGCGCACCGGCAACATCGGTGACGGCAAGATCTTCGTGCTCGACCTGCAGGAGTGCATCCGCATCCGCACCGGCGAGACCGGGGGCCTGGCCATAGGCTGATCATTCTCCCCCTAGTGCTCATCTCCGGCCACCCCCCGGGCCGCGGGGATGACCCCCGGGCCCTTGGACCTGAACCACACCACAGGTCCAGGGCCCCTTTCGTGCGAATATCGGGGCCGCCTATGGGGCCTGCCCGTGGTAATCTATTCGGGCTGATTGGGCTGCTGAGCTGGATGGCCCGACGGACCAGGAATAATCAGCGGTCAGGCCGCGCCGGGCTGTGTTCTGCAGCCAAATCAAAGGACGGGGCGGTTCCCCCGCTATATATGCGGAGGATGTGCGTAAACGATGGCTACGCTCGGCATCGATATCGGTTGCATCAGTGTGAAGATCGCGGTTGTCGGCACTCCCGAGGACCGCGATTCGTTCGAGGCCATCCGGAAGGGCTCGGACCTGTTCTACACCCCCGAGGGCGACGACAAGGTCCTTCCCCACCCCGATGCGCCCCCGGTGCTCGCCACCGCGTACCGGCGCATCAAGGGCAGCCCGGCAGAGGCGGCCCAGGAACTCCTGGCGCAGGTCGTGGCGGCGCTGCCCGAAGGACAGCATCACCGCGGTGCGGGCCACCGGCACCGGCGGCCGCCTGGTCGGCCGGATCCTCGACATCCCCTACGAGAACGAGTTCAAGGCCATCGCCCGCGCCATCGGCGCGCTGCACCCGGACGTCACCACGGTCTTCGAGATGGGCGGCGAGACGTCCAAGTTCATCAGGCTGGAGACCGACCAGGCTTCCGGCCGGGTGGGCATCGCCGACTACGGCACCAACGGCGACTGCGCCGCGGGCACCGGGTCGTTCATGGACCAGCAGGCCAACCGCCTCCTCTACGACATCGAGGACGTGGGCGGCATCGTGCAGGGCGCCGGCAAGGCCGCCTCCATCGCCGGGCGCTGCTCGGTCTTCGCCAAATCAGACATGATCCACGCCCAGCAGAAGGGCTATCAGCCTCCCGAAGTGCTCAAGGGCCTGTGCAACGCGGTGGTGCGCAACTACCGCGGCACCATCACCAAGGGCAAGGAGATCGGCGAGCTGGTGGCCTTCATCGGCGGCGTGGCGGCCAACTCGGGGGCGGTCGAGGCGCTGCGCGAGGCGTTCGAGACGACTGCCGACCACCTCATCATCCCCGCCTACTACGCGTGGATGGGCGCCATCGGCAGCGCCCTCACAGCCGCCGACGAGGCGACCGGCGCGGAGATGGTCGCCCTCGATCCGGCCAAGCTCTCCCAGGCCTGGGCGCCGACTTCCAGACCAGCGACGTCCTGTCCATGGACCGGGTCATCCTCCTGCGCGACCGGGTGAAGCCGTACGACTTCCCCGCCGAGGGCAAGGTGGGCGTCTACCTGGGCATCGACATCGGTTCGGTGTCCACCAACCTGGTGCTGCTCGACGAGCGACGGCGAGATGGTCAAGGAGATCTACGTCAAGACCGAAGGCCGCCCGGTCGAGGTGGTCAACCGCGGTCTGGCCGAGATCTTCAACGAGATGGGCGACCGGCTCGACATCCTGGGCGTCGCCACCACCGGCTCCGGCCGGGAGCTCATCGGCGAGCTCATCGGGGCGGACACCGTCAACGACGAGATCACCGCCCACAAGACGGGCGCCACCTTCATCGGCCGCAAGTACATCGACCGCGTGCCCGACACCATCTTCGAGATCGGCGGGCAGGACTCCAAGTTCATCAGCCTGGAGGACGGCGTGGTGGTGGACTTCGCCATGAACGAGGCCTGCGCGGCCGGCACCGGCTCCTTCCTGGAGGAGCAGGCCGAGAAGCTGGGCATCAGCATCATCGGGGAGTTCGCGGAGCTGGCGCTCTCGTCCGACGCTCCGGTCAAGCTGGGCGAGCGCTGCACCGTGTTCATGGAGCGCGACGTCAACTCCTACCTGCAGCGGGGCGCGGACAAGAAGGCCCTCGTGGCCGGGCTCGCCTACTCCATCGCGTTCAACTACCTCAACCGGCTGGTGGGGCAGCGCCACATCGGCGACACCATCTACTTCCAGGGCGGCACCGCCTACAACGACTCGGTGGCGGCGGCGTTCAGCCAGATCCTGGACAAGGACATCATCGTGCCGCCGTACAACGGGGTGGTGGGCGCCATCGGCGCGGCCCTGCTGGCGCGCGAGAAGATGTCGGCCACCGAGGCCCCGTCGCGCTTCCGCGGCTGGGACCTGGAGAAGGTGGACTACTCCGTCCGCGAGTTCGTCTGCAAGGGCTGCAGCAACGAGTGCGACATCCGCCAGTTCACCATCGGCGACGAGAAGACCTACTGGGGCGACAAGTGCTCCGACCGGTACCGCAAGCGCGCCAAGGTGGACAAAGAGCCGGTCATCCGCGATCTGGTGGAGTTCCGCAACGCTCTCTGCTTCTCCTACGTGACCCAGGCCGAGGACCACGAGGTCCTTCTGCGCAGCGGCAGCGGCTCTCCGCTCGGCACCATCGGCATCCCCCGGGCCATGTACACGTACGACCGCCTGCCCTTCTGGGCCACGCTGTTCAAGGCGTGCGGCTTCGACGTGGCCGTCTCCCGCCAGACCGACAAGAAGATCCGCGAGTGGGGCATCGACGCCTCGGTGGCCGAGCCCTGCTTCCCCATCCGCGTGGCTCACGGCCACGTGGCCGAACTCCTGGAAGCCGGCGTGGACAAGATCTTCATCCCCAACCAGTTGAACGAAGAGACCGACCATCCCGAGCTCGAGTCGCACGCCTGCCCGTGGGGCCAGACCCTCCCCCACGTCATCAAGATGGCGCCGCGGTTCGAAGGCCTGGAGGACAAGTTCCTCGCTCCCATCATCCACTTCCGCCGAGGGCCTGAGTACGTGCGCGACACGCTGCGGGCCGCCCTCAAGCCGCTGGGCGTGCCGGTCCGCACCGTGGACCAGGCCGTCAAGGAAGCCTACGAGGCCCAGAACGACTTCCGCACGCGCCTCATCGAGGCCGGCGCGGAAGCCATCGCCACCCTGGAGGAGCGCGACGAGCTGGGCATCGTCCTGGTCGGCCGGCCGTACAACATCTACGACGCCGGCGTCAACATGGACATCCCGGCCAAGCTGCGGCGCTTCTACGGCGTCAACGTCATCCCGCTCGACTTCCTGCCGCTGTGGGGCACCGACACGCGCGACGTGACGCCCAACATGTTCTGGAACTACGGGCGCAAGATCCTGCAGGCCGCGCGGATCGTCTCCGAGCATCCCAACCTGCACATCATCTACATGACCAACTTCAAGTGCGGTCCCGACTCGTACGTGAAGCACTTCATCCGCGACGCCTCCCCCGACCCGTTCCTGGTGCTGCAGTTCGACGAGCACACCAACGACGCCGGCGCCATGACCCGGTGCGAGGCCTATCTGGACAGCAAGGGCTTCCTGCGCTGGTGGGTCCGCGACACCAAACAGCCCGTCGGGGAGCGATGATGGCCGAAGACATCAAGATCAGCGAAGCGGCCGCGCCGCTCAAGAGCCCGGTCAAAGAGGATGTGGAGCTCAAGGGGCGCACTCTCTGGCTCACCCAGATGCCGTTCGGCGGATCCTTCATGCTGGCGGCCGCCTTCCGCTCCATCGGGCTCGACGCCCGCGTGGTCCCGTCCGAGGACGCCCGCGTGCTGGAACTGGGCGGCAAGTACACCTCCGGCGACGAATGCTATCCGCAGCGCATCGTGCTGGGCGACTACCTGCGCCTCATCGAGGACGACAAGCTCGATCCCAAGAAGACCGCCTTCCTCCTCCCCACCGCCAACGGTCCCTGCCGCTTCGGCCAGTACTTCGGGCTGCTGCGCCAGGTGCTGGACGAGCAAGGCCTGCAAGACGCCATCGTGCTGCCCATCACCTCGGCCGACGGCTACGCCGGCATCGGGGAGCAGGCGGGGTCCCTCATCCGGACGGCGTGGCGGTCCGTGGTCATCCAGGACATCCTGCTCAAACTGCTGCTCATGACCCGCCCCTACGAGGTGAACCCCGGCGAGACCGACAAGGTCTACATGGAGAGCCTCGAGCTGATGGGTGACATCATCGGGCGCCAGGGCATCACCCACAAAGAGCGCATGGCCGACGCCAAGGCCGGGCTGGTCAGGGTCAAGGACAAGTTCCGCGCCATCCCGGTGAGGAAGGAAGACCGCCCGCTCATCGGTGTGGTGGGCGAGATCTTCTGCCGGCTCAACACCTTCGCCAACAACGAGGTGCTCCGCCACATCGAGGCTCAGGGCGGTGAATGCTGGCTCGCGGGCGTGGCCGAGTGGGTCTGGTACACCAACAACGAGGCCTTCCGCCGGCTGCGCGAAGAAAAGCGCCGGATGAGCAAGGACTGGCTCAAGAACTACCTGACGGCGCACGTCATGGAGCGCGACGAAGAAGCGCCTCATGGAAGACTTCCATGACGTGTTCAAGCACCACCGTGACCCGCATGTCCAGGAGGTCCTGGACTACAGCCATCCGTACCTCCCGCAAGAAGGCTCGCTCGGCGAGATGGTGCTGTCCACCGGGGGGGCCATCTACCTCTACCATCAAGGTGCGGACGGCATCGTGGACATCAGCCCGTTCACCTGCATGAACGGCATCGTCACTGAGGCCGTGTACCCCCGGGTGAGCCGGGAGCACGACAACATCCCCATCAGGGTCTTCTACTTCGATGGGACGGCCAGCGACCTCGACCGGGACGTGGGCATCTTCCTGGAGCTGGCCAAGACCTACAAGCGCCGCAAGAAGATCGCGCGGCGCGCCGATAAGACGATGTTCGCTCGCCTGGGCTCCTTCGCCGTAAGGTTCCGCTGGTTCATCATCGCGGCGTGGATCCTGGCCGCGGCGGTCCTCACGCTCGTCGCTCCCAACATCGACGACGTCGCCGTCAGCGACCAGCGGGCCTTCCTGCCGGCGTCGTCACCCAGCCTGGACGCCAACCAGCTCCTTGAGAAGTACTTCCCCGACCAGGTCTCGCCCTCCAGCGCCGTGGTCGTGGTGGATGCCGGAGAGGGCGGCCGGGCCGGGGCCGGCGCTGCCGCCGAGTTCATCTCGGGTCTGACCGCCTGGCTCACCGGGCCGGACAAGCCGGCCGGCGTGGACAACGTGTGGTCCCCCGCCATCGGCGACGAACAGACCAAGGCCGGCCTCGTAAGCCCAGACGGACGGGTGGCGCTGGTGCTCACCCGCTTCACCGCCATGGGCACCACCGAGACGACCAAAGACGCCATCGCGGCCGTTCATGAACGGCTGGGCCAGGCCCCCGCCGGGGTGAGCGTATACCTCACCGGGGACGGCCCCATCCTGGCGGCCTACAACGAGCAGTCGCAGAAGAGCATGGACTCGACCACCTGGATCACCATCCTCCTGGTGGTGGCCATCCTGCTGATCATCTATCGGTCGCCGGTGAGTCCCATCATCCCGCTGCTCACCATCGGGCTGGCGTACGTCATCTCCCGGGCTGTGGTCGCGTTCCTGGGATCGGGGCTGCTGACCATCTCGATGTACACCAACGTCTTCCTGATAGTGGTGCTGTTCGGGGCGGGGACCGATTACTGCCTGTTCCTCATCAGCCGCTTCCGCGAAGAGATGACGGAGGAGTCGTCCGCGGCCCCGGCCGTTCGCACCACCGTCCGGACCATCGGCGAGACCATAGCTTCGAGCGCCGGCACCGTGATCGTGGGGCTGGCCACCATGGCGGCCGCGGAACTCGGGCTCTACAACACCACCGGACCGAGCATAGCCATCGGCGTGGCGATAGCCCTCGCTGGCGGGGCTCACCTTCACTCCTGCCCTCCTCACGGTCCTCGGCCATTACGCATTCTGGCCGCGCAAGCCCAGGCATATCGGCGAGCGAGGGCTGTGGCACGCGCTGGGCGAGCAAGGTGGTGGGGCGGCCGATCGTGGCGCTCATCGTGCCGCTGGTGATCCTGGTGCCTCTGGCCGCCTACAGCTCCGGACTGGCCCGCGACTTCGACCTGCTCGGCGACCTCCCCAAGAGTGAGGAGACCCGGCAGGGCTTCGAGGTCCTGGCGGAGCACTTCGGGCCGGGCCTGATGCAGCCGCTCAACGTCGTGGCCGTCGACGACGCGCGGTTCGACACGCCCCAGGGTCTGGAGAACATCAAGACGCTGCAGACCCTCCTCCAGGGCACCACGCATGTGACCAAGGTGAGAAGCTTCACGGGCTCCCTCGACGACAAGACCCTGAGCGTCGCCGCCCAACTCGAGGCGCAGACGCAAGGCAGTGCGGGCGGGCATCGAACGAACTGCGGGCGGCGCTGAGCAGCGGGAGTGGCGACACCGGCCAACTGCAGGAAGCGGGCGCGGGCCTGACCGGCGTGTACACCTACCTCCTGCAAGTCGTCCAGGGTTTCCCGGAGGTCGCCGGTGATGCCGGCTACACCAAGGCCATAGGGGCCCTCGGCGAGCTGGCGACGATGGCCTCCTCCCTCTCAACGAACGGGGGCAGCGCAGACAACGCCGCGGCCGCGCAGCAGGCGCTCACCCAACTCGACGTCCTCGCAGACGGGCTTGCGGCGCTCCAGCAGACCTTCGCCTCCAAGCCCGGCGCCATCATGCTCCCCCAGAATTACCTGGCCCAGAACGAAGGGCTGACGGCGCTCCGCGACGCCTACATCTCCAACGACGGCACCGCCGCCCGCCTGCAGGTGGTGCTCGATGCCGGCCCGTACACGCCGGGAGGCCGGCGATGCCACCAAGGCTCTGCGCTCTGCCCTCTCCACCGCCGGCTTCGACGCCGTGGTCGAGGGTGACTCCGCCGTGCTGCTCGACATCCAGGAGTCGTCCGACCGCGACATGACCCGAGCCCTCATCTACGTGCTGGGCGGGGTGTTCATAGTCCTCGTGCTCCTGCTGCGCGCCGTCGTGTCCCCCGTCTACCTGATCCTCACCATCCTCCTGTCGTACAGCGCGACCATGGGGGTGGTCAGGATCCTGTTCGTGGACATCCTGGGCTACGCGGGCGTCGTGTGGTGGGTGCCCATGTTCATGTTCGTGATGCTCGTCGCCCTGGGCATGGACTACAACATCTTCCTCATCGGCCGCGTCAAGGAGGAGGTGGCCGCCAACGGCACCCGGGCAGGCACGCGCAACGCCCTGGCCAGGACAGGCGGCATCATCACCTCGGCCGGCATCATCATGGCCGGCACGTTCGCCAGCATGATGAGCGGGAGCCTCCTCGGACTGTTGCAGATAGGCTTCGCGGTGGCCTTCGGCGTCCTGCTCGACACCTTCGTGGTGCGGACCACGCTGGTCCCCGCCATCACCGTGCTGCTCGGCCGCTGGGCCTGGTGGCCGCGGCGCGGCCCGGGCGGCAAGGAGCCGCCGGCGGGGCCGGACGCCGAAGAGGCCGGGTAGCCCCCTTACACGTAGAAGCGCGGCACCTCTCGCAGCCAGTCGTCACTGGGCCGCTCCAAGATGAACGTGCTCGCGAAGTTCGCCTCTGGCTCCAGGAAGGGATAGGCGTCCCGCGTCGCCCACGGCGGCTTGGTGTAGGCCGGCGGGTTCGTGAGGACCGAATCCACCCAGCCGTTGCTGTTCTCGTACCACTGCTCGCTGATGCGGTGCCAGTTCGATGACACCACCGACCGCGGGTGCATGAACGCCGGCACCACTTTGGCCATGACCTCCGGCGGCTTGATGACCTTGGAGCTGAAGAAGCGGGTGAGCCCCGGCTGCTGCATGACTTCCTTGGCGTGGACGTTGACGTACCAGTCATCCGCCTCGTCGACACTGACGCCCTCGGGATAGCGGATCGCGATGAGCCAGCGCAGGATGGTCTTCTCTTCGAACGACGAGCCACGGCCCATGAAGTCCTCGGTGGGCGTGGCCGGCACGTTGACCATGATCACCTTGAGCGGCACCACTTCCTTGCTCATGGTGAGAAGTCCGAGCGGCTTCTCCCCCTCGCCCCGGTTGAGGTTCTCGTGGACCTTGTAGTTGCAGTAGCCGAAGGCCTCGGCGCCTGGCGGCGGCGGGACGGCCCGGAAGCTCACGTAGCTCACCGGCTGATTCCGGAGCACCTCCGGGATGTGGTAGCGGTAGAACCAGCGCTCCGCCGCCGGCAGGTCGTTCATGTCGGGCAGGTGATGGATGATGATGGTCTTGATCATGCTCAGGCCTTCCAGAGCTCCACGTCGCCCACGTTCTGATCGGCGGCGGTGGCATCGACGGGGCCCAGCTTCTTGGCCAGGTAGCCGGCCTTCTCGAAGAGGAGCGTGTAGGTGCCGTCGGCGAGGTCCTTCAGCCAGAAGTCGCCGTAGTTGTCGGTGGTCGACGGTGAGCTTCTCGCCGGTCGCCGTGTTGGTGGCGGTGACGGTGACGCCCTCCAGGCACTCATCGGCCTGCGGGTCGAAGACCGCGCCGGCGATCCACTTCTTGGGCAGGTTGAGGTAGTAGACCCGGGGCCGGGTGGGAAGTTCCGGTTTGAGCAGCTCGGCGGCCGCCATCTTGGCGGCGATGGCCGGGTCGTCGTCGTCGCCGAAGGTGAAGGCGCCGGTGGGGCAGGCGTCCGAGCAGCGGGTCTCGGTCCAGCCCCGGTCGATGAGATGGGCGCAGAAGGTGCACTTCTGGGCGATGTTGAGATCGTCGTTGAAGTAGATGACGTTCTCGTAGGGGCAGGCCTCGATGCAGAGCTGGTTGCCCCGGCACTTCTCCGGGTCGATGATGACGATGCCGTCGGCGCGGCGGTAGATGGCGCTCGGCGTTGCAGGCCGTCGATGCAGGGGGCGTCCTCGCAGTGCTGGCAGATGGTGTGGTGGTAGGTGACCTGCACCTTGGGCACCGTGCCCCGCTCCAGGTCGATGACCTTGTTCCAGAACTGGCCGGTGTCGGGCTGGGGCTTGGCGATGGGCGTCCAGTCGTTGCCCACGTGCTCGTCCTTGCAGGCGATCTGGCAGTTGTGGCAGCCGTTGCAGATGGCCAGATCGATGAGCATGACTTTGCCCATTACAGCACCTCCCTCCATGAACCCGGCCAAGCACGGACCGGCGGTGATGTGACATTCCCGCGCGAACGCGTCGGGATACTTCGCCTCGAGCGCTTCCAGATCGGCCTTCTCGACCTCGGCCAGGAAGCCGCTCACCGCGTGACCACAGGCATTCTTGGACGTGATGCCTCGCGGCACGATGGTGTTGATGGCCCCGCCCCGGTCGATGACTCCCACCTCGATGGGGTCGTACTTCGCCCCGTGGTCGATGCCGATGGCACCCGGACATGATGCGCTGGGTCACGTAGGCTCCGGCCAGCACCGTGCCCCGGTCGTTGTAGATGGCCACCACGTCGCCGTTCTTGATGCCCCGGGCATCGGCGTCCACCGGGTTCATCCACAGCGGCTGGTACTGATACCCGTCCGGGCCGCGTGACCTTGCAGGTCGTCGATCTCCCGGAACCAGGTGATGTCGTCGTGCTGCGAGTGCACGCCCCAGCGCGGGTGGTTGCTCATGACCAGCAGCGGGATACTTCTTGCTGCGCTCGGTCCCGAGCGTCTCCTCGTGGGTGACGCCCTTGGGCACCCACTTGGGCACCGGCGGCCGCTCGAGGTCGTCGGGGAAGTGCTCGGCCAGGCCGGTGGAGTAGAACTCGAGCTTGCCGGTGGGTGTGGAGAGCGGGTGCTTCTCCGGATCCTCGTAGAACTCGATGAGGCCCGCCGGGATGTCTTCCCAGCCCTCCATGGGCGAGACCACGTAGTAGCCCTTGCGCCGCAGGTCTTCCCAGCTGATCTTGTCCGCCACCCGGGAGGTCTCGTAGCCGATCTTGATGAGGTCCTCCACCGTCTTGCCGCCCGTGTACTCCTCGAGCATGCCCAGCCGCTCGGCGATCATGCAGACCGCCTCGTAGTCGCTCACCGACTCGCCGAGCGGCTCGATGCAGCGCTCCTCGGGGAACAGCAGGTTCATCTGGCCGCTGAAGAGGTCGCTGCCGATGTCGTCCTCTTCGAGCATGGTGTTGATCGGCAGGATGACGTCGGCGAACAGGCAGTCGTTCTCCAGCCAGGGGTGCTGGGCGAGCATGAACTCGATATCGTCCTGGCGCACGGCCATGGCGTAGTCGTTGCCCGCGTTCCAGCAGGTGATCCAGGACGGGCGAGTCGGTCCAGATCATGTGGATCTGGAGCAGCCCGGCGGCGGGATACACGTAGTGGACGAACTGGTCCTCGCGGGTGGCGAACTCGCTGCTCGTTGCCGTACCAGTCGATCTTACCCTCGAGTAGAGCCTTAGGCACCAGGCTCTTGGGGATGAACGACGGGTGGTTGGTGTCGCTGGGGGTGCCGCCCGTGTAGGCGGCGTGCAGGTCGGTGCATGACGGACGGGGCCGGCGGCGACATCTGCTCGTAGTCGTCCAGCAGGCCCCACTCGATCATCTTGGACTGGTTGCAGCCCGGCTTGCCCAGGCCCTGCATGGCCAGGCAGAGCACCTGCAGGCGGGCCGGCTCGGTGGCGTACGGGCCGCGGATGCCGGGGCCGCCGTTGCCGATGACGATGGTGGTGCGCTTGGAGGCCCATTCGGCCGCCAGGGCCTTGATGATGCGGGCCGGCACCCCGGTGATGGGCGCGGCCCACTCCGGCGATCTTGGGCTCGCCGTCCTCCCGGCCCATGACGTAGTCCTCGAACTTGTCCACGCCGTAGGCGTGGGTCTCGAGGTAGGCCTTGTCGTAGGTGCCGTTCTTGAACCACTCGTGCGCGATGCCCAGGTAGAGAGCCGCGTCGGTGTTGGGCAGCACGGGGATCCACTTGTCGGCGTGCACGGCGCTGGCGTAGTTGACGTCGGGCGCGATGAAGATCTGCTTGATGCCCAGTTCGGTCCACCAGTAGCTCAGCCGGCTGGTGAGCTGGCCCTGCCAGCCCCAGACCGTGGTCTCGAGGTCGCAGCCCCAGTGCAGGATGAGTTCGGCGTTCTTGGAGATGTCGTAGATGAGGTTCTTCTGCGGCATCTGCTGGCCCACCGGCTCGCAGCCCCACACGTGCTTGGAACCCCACCACCAGCCTTCCCAGCTGTCGGCGTCGCGGACCTGCAGGGTGTAGCCCCCGAACAGCTTGAGCAGCTTGCGCATGCAGCCGTGCGGACCGTGCACGCACTTGTTCTCGCCGTGCTGGTCGGACTGGTTGAGGATGGCGGTGGGCCCGTAGGTCTCCTTGATGCGGATCATCTCGCCGCGATGATGTCGAGCGCCTCGTCCCAGCTGATCCGCTCGTACTTGCTGACGCCGCGGTTCTGGGCGTTGCGGCCACCGGGCCGGTGGAGCCGGGAGCGCCGCTGGGATCGAAGTCCACGCGCTTCATGGGGAAGCGGACGCGGCCCGGGGAGAACACCCGCTTCTTGTAGGCCAGGCTGAGCGGCGGCGCCAGGCTCTTGTCGCTGGGCTCGAAGGTCTTGCCGCGGGCGTGCATCACCCAGGGCTTGACCTCGTCCCGGGTGTACTGGTCGTAGTAGCGGGCCGGACGGATGCGGATGATCTTGCCGTCCTTGACGTCGACCATCGAGGCGTTGGCCCCGTTGTGCACCCCGCACCAGCTGATGTCGCGGACCAGGGTCTTCTCACCCGCTGAGTTCGGTGGTCTGGTGATCAGCGGCTCCATGCTCTCCCCTTCAGTGTCGCCTGTATCGTCTCGTCGCGGTCCGACCCGCGAGAAATCGCCTTGACCACTATGGCGAAGAACGGGGGCGATGTCCAGAGGCGGTGAGTGGTCGCTCACTAGTTGCTGCGGTGCGGACCGATCGAGATGCGTCGCGCGATCCTGCGATCGGCCCCTCAGTCAGTATGATGGCTCGGGCGGTTACATCGCGGATGAGTTCGGGGGATGGGATGACACGAGGCGAGCGCAGTGAGTTCAGTGGAGGCGCGAAACGCCGCGGGCTCGCGCACTGGCTCCTGTCTTCGGCCCTCCTCGCTCTGGCGCTCGTTCTGGTGCTGCCGGCAGGCGCCGACGCCTCCCCGCTCCGGCCAACGAGCCCTTCACGGTGTTTCAGTGGCTCTCCTCCGACCGCGTGGCCACATCCATCGTTGTCGTTCAGCCTTACGAAGCCGAGTTGACACCTGAGCAGATCGCCACACTCCAGCCCAGAACCCGGACTGCAAGGTGCTCAGATACGTCGACAACACCGAAGCCATCGACACCGTGAGCGCCTTGACCGAGCCTGATCCATGGTCTTGGACTATGCCAGGCGCCTGAACACCGACGCCGAGTGAACGATCTCTGGGCCAACCATCAGGACTGGTTCTTGAACGGACGCCAACGGCCAGTACATCCACCGGCCGAGCACCTACACCTGCTAGGACGATGAACCCCGTCAGCAGGCCAGTCATCTGATGAGACCAGGGCAGCGCGCGGTCGATCTCGACGCCGGGATATAGAGGCTACCGGATCGCGCTACAGTCGTCAGCCCCGAGACTGCAGCTAGCGGCTTCGTCGTGACAGTGCCATTGCTTTGCTATGGCGAGGATGCCTCGTCGCGACGCCGTGTCGAGATACCGACGGCTACGTCGGCGTGTTCTTGACCACGACCAGTGCTCGCCCACCCCCACGGGCTACTCAGCCATTCCGGCCACGTACGCGGGCGACTCACGGCGTGGCGCCGTCGTCGACATGGGCGTACAACATCAAAGCCACTTCCGCGCAATGCCGTCGGTGCGTCACCAACAGCCCTGTGCGAACTGGCGATTCAAGCACGTAGTTACTACGCTATGCCGTCCCCTAACGCACTATCGCACCCGCCAAGTAACGCGGACGGCGCCGGCGATGCGCAGGGCTCATCTACGCGGCCGCGCCAACTCGGACCGCTCCATGACCGTCAAGGCCGAACTCGCGCTGAACGGGCCGTCACTCTTCTGCTTGAAGAATCGACGCATCGGTGATGCTGGCGAGATCGCCCTGGTCCACACTTGCAGCGGCGAACGACGCCAGGCCCAACGCGAACTAGGGCGGTTGGGAACTCCGTGACGGGTCCGGGGGAATTGTTGACTCTAGCCACCCCAATGCTGAACGGGAATCCTACAGACTGCACCGATTGCTGGGCTGGCAGGTAGTTAGGACCGAGGTCGATCCCCCTCGTTCGTTTGCACTAGAGTTCGACGGGGGTCATGTGCTGCGGGTCTTCGAGGATTCGGAGCAATTTGAATCGTTCTCAATCCAACCCGGATCCATCTTCGTGTAGCAGGTGGGTTTACTGACGTTGCCGATGACGAGGTATGCCGCGTGAGGGCCAGACTCAACAAGCTTCTCCGTCGTGCGCCGATCGGGTTTGCACCCGACGACAGAATTCAGGCGCTCCATCCATTCATTGACGAATTCTGGGAACAGGTACTCGGCACGTCGATGGCGACCTCGTTCGTGTCGAATGAGAGCCGCTTCTCCTCGTGGGAACACTACGTGGGCGGACGTGAACAGCTGATAGCACGTGTTCAGGAACAATACGGGGTTGACATCTCGCATTTCTACGATGATCCAATCCCCGATGTCCTCAGACGCATTCGCGACGCATCCAGCTAGCAATGCGGGTGCAGCCGACATCCGGCGTCAGGCCGCGTCACCTCGCTTCCCGTCCCTAGACTCGAGCGGATGCAGGGGTTTTGTGCTTCCTAGGCCGTGACCAGCCGGCAGGGAATGTCGGCAGACCATACACGTCCGGGTCCCGCCACTTTTCACCGCCTGGGTGGTGGCCCGCGGCCGTCCTTCCATTCGCGCTCTCGGTGAACTCGTGTCGGGCTCGGTCCACGTCGAGGCCCGACCGGCTTGCATACTTGACCGGTAACCGTGGTTAGTGTTATTCTGACCGGGTGACCAGCAGGAGGAACAATGATTGTCTCATTCGGGGACCGCGCTACAGAGGACCTGTACCACAACCGGCCTACCAGCCGGGCGCGCAGGTTCCCGCACGACATCATCACCCCGACTCTGGTCAAGCTGGACATGCTCAATGCAGCCTCGACGGTGCTAGACCTCAGGTCTCCCCCCGGCAATCGGCTCGAATCACTGAAGGGTGGCCTCGAGGGCTTCTATTCCATCCGGGTGAACGACCAGTGGCGAGTGGTGTTCCGTTGGGAGAGCAACAATGCCTACGACGTGCGGCTGATGGATTATCACGATTGAGGGAGGCACGGCCATGATCCCGGAGAACCGGATCCCCACCCATCCAGGGGTTGTGTTGGGCCAGGAGTTCCTGGCGCCTTTGGGCCTGTCCCAGGTGGCCCTGGCGTCCCACTTGGGCGTGCCGGTACAGCGTATCAACGAGCTGGTGCGCGGCAAACGCGGAATCACGCCGGAGACCGCCTGGCTCCTTGCTCAAGCGCTCAACACCACTCCCGAGTTCTGGATCAATCTCCAGTCGGCATACGATCTGGCCAGGTGCCGTCCAGCACAGGCGGTCGACCATCTCGCCAGAGTCGGATGAGGTTTCAGACGAGTCGCTCCATCAGCCCTTCCACCAACCCGTCCTCGACCAGGTGCGGCAACGTGATGTGAGCGGCCGAGCCGGCGCTGTCGCGGCCGGCGGCGCCCTCTTGCCGCTCGTTCCAAGCGGCGGCCGTCTCCATCGCAGGCTCGTTGCGCGCCCACGCGCGCCGCGCCACCCCGCCCATCACGTCCCAATCCACCGCCGACCGGATGATGCCGTCCACCCGCTCCGATCCGTCCAGCACCAGGCCGAACCCCGTGTTGATCGACCGCCCGATGCCGACTCCCCCGCCGTTGGAAGCCACCACCAGGGTCATGCCCCGGGCGGCGTTGCCGGCCCAGCAGTGGAAGGCCATGTCGGCCATCACGTTGGAGCCGTCGTAGATGTTGCTCGTCTCCCGGTAGGGCGAGTCGGTGCCGGACACGTCGTGGTGGTCGCGCCCGATGATGACCGGGCCGATCTCGCCGCGGCGCACCAGGTCGTTGAAGGCCAGGGCGATGCGCACCCGCCCCTCGGCGTCGGAGTAGAGGATGCGGGCCTGCGAGCCCACCACCAGCTGGTTCTTGGCGGCGTCGCGGACCCAGTTGTAGTTGTCGCGGTCCTGCCAGCAGCGCTCCGGGTCGATGCAGGTCATGGCCACCGCGTCGGTGCGGGCCAGGTCGGCCGGGTCGAGGCTGGCGCAGACCCAGCGGAACGGGCCGTAGCCCCGGTCGAAGCAGAGCGGGCCCATGATGTGCTCCACGTACGACGGGTAGACGAAGCCCTCCTTGGTGTCGGCGCCGTTGGCCGCCACCTCGTGGACGCCCGCCTCGAACACCGCCTTGAGGAAGCTGTTGCCGTAGTCCCAGAAGTGAGTGCCCCGGCCGCGCCATGACGCCGATCAGCTCGATCTGCCTGCGCAGCGAGGCGTCCACCCGGCGGCGGAACTCGGCCGGGTCGCTCGCCAGGAGCGCCCGGGAGGCCGCGAAGTCCAGCCCCTGCGGCACGTAGCCGCCCTCGTAGGCGGCGTGGCAGGAGGTCTGGTCGGAGGCCAGCTCCACCGGGATGTCGTGGTCCACGGCGTATTCCAGCAGGTCCACGATGTTGCCGTGGTAGGCGATGGAGAGCGGCGTGGCGGCGGCGCGCGCAGCCGCCGCCCAGGAGAAGGCCTCTCCGAGATCGGCGGTGACCCGCTGCACCCAGCCCTGATCGTGCCGGGTCTCGATGCGCGACAGGTCGACCTCGGCGGTGATGCTCACCGCTCCGGCGATGTCGGCCGCCTTCGGCTGGGCCCCGCTCATGCCCCCCAGCCCCGAACTCACGTACAGCACGCCGGCCAGATCCTGGTCCTGTCCCAACCCCAGATACAGCCGTCCCGCGTTCAGCAGCGTCAGGTACGTCCCGTGCACGATGCCCTGCGGCCCGATGTACATCCAGCCGCCGGCGGTCATCTGCCCGTAGTTGGCCACGCCCAGCTGCGCCGCCTCGTGGAAGTCGGCGGCGTTGTCGAACTCGCCCACCATGAGCCCGTTGGTGTTGATGACCCGCGGCGCGTCGCGGTGGCTGGGGAACAGCCCCACCGGATGCCCGGAGGCCACCACCAGGGTCTGCGTCTCGGTCATCCGCTCCAGGTACTGCTTCACCAGCCGGTACTGCATCCAGTTCTGGAACACCTGCCCCGTCTCGCCGTACGTCACCAGCTCGTAGGGGTAGAGGGCGACGGCGAAATCCAGGTTGTTGTCGATGTTGAGCTGCAGCGCCCGGGCTTCGAGGATGCCGCGGTACTCGTCCACCGGCCGCGCCTTGATGTTGCCGTCGGCTCCGGCCAGCAGCGCGCCGCCGGCGTCACGCTCCCCCGGCTGGGGCCGGAACCGGTACCCGTAGATGCGGCCGCGCTCCCGCAGTTCCGCCAGGAACTCGGGGGCCACCGCCGCGTGCAGCGCCGGCGGGACGTAGCGCAGGGCGTTCTTCAGAGCCACGGCGGTCTGCCGGGGCGACAGCGTGAAGCCCCGGTCGGGCGCCCGGCGGATGCCCGGCGCGAACACCGGCGCCGGCGGCAGTCCCTCGGGCAGGTCCCGGGGTCACAGCAGCCGGCTCTCGACGATCTGGCTGGTCGAGAAGTCGTGGATCTGCATGTAGTAGCGGATGGCCTCGGTGAACGCGTCCATGCGGCGCCAGGCCGATGAGTTCGCACTCCGTCACCGCCACCCCGTACCGGGCCGCTTCGGACCGCACGGTCTCCAGCACCCGGTGGATGGGGGTCTTCTCGTACTGCAGGAGGTCGGTGGACACCTGCACCTGCCCCTTGTCCTCGAGCGCGACGCCCATGGCCCGCACGTAGCGGTAGCCGCCGCTGGAGAAGCGCACGGCCTCGGCGATGCGCTTGGCGATGGACAGGTCGGTCGGTGGCCAGGTTGACGTTGAAGGCGATCAGCGGGAAGCGCACCCCGACGATCGACGCGCCCGAGCGCTCGTTGAACACGGCCGGGCCGGCGTCAGGCGCGCCCGCCTCCGTGGCCAGCTTGGCCGCCAGCCCCTCGTACTCGCCCCGGCGCACGTCGGGCAGCGACTGCCGCTCGGGCCGGGTGGCCGCGTCCTGGTAGTAGTACACGGGCACGCCCTGCTCCCCGATCCACTCGCCCAGCCTGCGGGCCAGTGCCACGGCTTCCTCGGTGGTGACGTTGCGGAGCGGCACGAACGGGATGACGTCCACCGCCCCCATGCGGGGATGCGCGCCCTGGTGCGTGCGCATGTCGATGACCTCGAAGCAGGTCGAGGCACAGAGCCTGCGTGGCGGCCAGCACCGCGTCGGGCTCACCGACGTAGGTGAAGACGGCCCGGTTGTGGTCGGGGTCGGCGCTCCAGTCGAGCAGCTCCACCCCCGGCGTGTCCTTCACCGCCGCGACCATCCGCTCCAGCGCGGCCGCATCCCGGCCTTCGCTGACATTGGGGACGCACTCGATGAGCTTCATGGCCTACCCTTCCCCGGGGTTGTCCCTCTTGACCACGCGCTTGCCGTCCTTGTACACCCGCCACACCGGGTTCATCCCGTAGCGGTAGGGGATCTCGGCGCCGCGCGAATAGTCGAGGATGAGGATGTCGGCCTTCTTGCCCACTTCCAGGCTGCCGATCTCGCCGTCGAGAGCCAGGGCCGCCGCCGCTTCGATGGTGATGGCCCGGATGACCTCCTCCGCCGTCATGCTGCAGCTGCGAACAGCCCATGGTGGCCATGAGCCAGAGGTTCTGCGTGGGGCTGGAACCCGGGTTGAAGTCCGTGCTGAGCGCCACCCGCACGCCGGCGTCGAGCATCTTGCGGGCAGGCGCGTATCCGCCCTCGCCCAGGAAGAAGGTGGCCCCGGGCAGCAGCACGGCGATGGGGGCGCGCTTGCCGCCGGAGACCGAGGTGAGCGCGGCGATGCCCGCGTCGGCCACATGGTCCAGATGATCGACGGACACCGCGCCCAAGCCGGCCGCCATCTCCGTGCCGCCCATGTAGCTGAGTTGGTCGGCGTGCAGTTTGGGAAGCAGGCCGTTCTCCAGGCCGGCTTCCAAGACCCGCTTGCACTGGTCCACCGTGAAGGCCCCGCGCTCGCAGAAGGCGTCGCAGAAGCGGGCCAGTTTCTTCTTGGCCGCCTGCGGGATCATCTTCTTGATGATGAGCTTGACGTAGTCGTCGGCCCGCTCCGTGTATTCCACGGGGACCACATGGGCGCCGAGCAGCGTGGGGACCACGTCCACCGGGTGGGCCAACGCCACGTCCCGATAGACCTCCAGCAGCCGGATCTCCTGCTCGAGAGAGAGACCGTAGCCGCTCTTGGCCTCCACCGTGGTCACGCCGTAGCGCATGAAGCGGTCGAGCCGCTTGCGGGCCAGCGCGCGCAGTACCTCGTCGGGAGCCTTGCGGGTATCTTCCACCGTGCTGGCGATGCCGCCTCCGGCTTCCTGCACCTGCTGATAGGTGGCCCCGGCCACGCGCATCTGGAACTCGTCGGCCCTGTCGCCGGCCCAGGCCAGGTGGCTGTGGCACTCCACCAAGCCCGGCATGACCACGCGGCCGTCGGCGTCGAGCATCTCGCCGCCCCGCACCAGGCGCACTTCCTCCATCAGAGCGGCTTCGGTGCCCACCCAGACGATCGTGCCGTCGCGCGCGGCCACCGCCCCGTCGCGGATACGCCCCACAGCCAGCCGGCCGTTCGGGTCCCGGGCGTCCTCCTTGCACGTGAGCACCTCGGAGGCGCCCTTGATGATCAGATCAGCTTCGATCCAGGGTGTGGCGGATGTCTCCACGTTCAGACCCCCTCACTCTCAAGCACTTCGTAGTCTGGTTCCAACCGTCCCACGGCGTCTTCCACCTGCGAGACCAACGAACCGTCGCGCACCATGTCGGCCACCCGCTCGATGTCGGGCGTCTGCGCGCGGTCTTGCTCCAACGCCGGGATGAAGGACCGGATGAAGTCGTGCGCGGCGGCCACTCCCCGGCCCGGACGCAGCAACTCCCGGAACTCCAGCCCCTGGGCGCCGCACAGCAGCTCTATGGCGAGCACCCTTCGTACATTGTGGACCACCTCGCGCGCCTTGAGGGCGGCGTAGGCGCCCATGCTCACAAAATCTTCCTTGTTGGCCGACGTGGGGATGCTGTCCACGCACGCCGGATGCGCAAGCGTCTTGTTCTCGCTCACGAGCGCCGCCGCCGTCACCTGGGCCATCATGAGCCCGCGAGTTGAGGCCCGGGATACCGGGTGAGGAACGGCGGGAGATGGTCCGAGGTGCTCGGATCCATCATGCACTCGATGCGCCGCTCGGAGATGTTGCCCAGTTGCGCCAGCGCGATGGCCAGCACGTCCATGGCCTGCGAGATCGGCTGCCCGTGGAAGTTGCCCCCGGAGATGACCATCTCTTCCTCGGGGAACACCAGCGGGTTGTCCGTGGCCGAGTTGATCTCCACCTCGAGGATGCCCCGCACGAAGGCGAGGGCGTCCTTGACCGCCCCGTGGACCTGGGGCACGCACCGGAGCGAGTAGGCGTCCTGCACCTTGCTGCACGAGACGTGCGAAGCGAGGATCTCGCTGTGCTCGAGCAGCCGGACCAGGTTGCGGGCCGTGGCCGCCTGGCCCACGTGCGGACGTACCCGATGGCTGATGGGCAGATAGGGTGTGTTGGTGCCGCGCAGCGCCTCCACGGCCTGCGCAGCCGCGATGTCGGCGGACTTGCTGAGGTTCTCCGCTTCCCACAGGGTGAGGGCCCCGAGGGCGGTCATCATCTGGGTGCCGTTGATGAGCGCCAGGCCTTCCTTGGCCTCCAGGACCACCGGCTCGATACCGGCCTGCCGCAGCGCCTCTCTCCCGGGCATCCGCGCGCCCTGGTAGAAGGCCTCCCCCTCGCCGATGAGCACGGCGGTGAGATGCGCGAGCGGGGCCAGGTCCCCACAGGCGCCCACAGAGCCCTTGCGGGGGATCACCGGGACGACCCCCGCGTTCAGCGTGGCCAGCAGCATCTCAAGGACACTGAGGCGCACGCCCGAGAATCCCTTGGCCATGACGTTCGCCCGCAGCAGCATCATCGCCCGAGCCTCGGGAAGGCCAAGGGGCTCCCCCACGCCGCACGAGTGGCTGAGGATGAGGTTGCGCTGCAACGCCAGCGAGTCCTCGCGGGCGACCGGCACCTCGGCGAACTTGCCGAACCCGGTGGTGACCCCGTAGACCACCGCGCGCTCGGCAAGCAACCTCTCCACGTATGCACGGGCCCGCTCGACTTTGGGAACAGCGGACTCCGCGAGGACGACGCGCGCGCCGTCCTGCGCCACCCGCACCACGTCCTCGATGGTGAGCGATTCCCCGTCGATGACCACGTCGGTCATGTTCACACTCATGTCTTCAGGATACCGCGTCAGTCGGCGGGGGGCGGTGGTGCCTTGCGGCGCGCCGCGGCCACGTGCAGCGGGATGTTCATGACGACCACCCAGGGCAGGCGCAGCAGCGACCCTTTGAGACGCAGTGCGTCCTGGTTGTGCAGCAGCCCCTCCCACCAGTGCTCCACCACGAGTTCGGGCACCACCACGGTCACCGTGTGCTCGCGGCTCGGCTCGAGGGTCCGCACGTAGGCCACCGCCGTCTTGACGAACTCCCGGTACGGGGACTCGACCACCTCCAGTGGCACCTTGATGCCCAGAGCGTGCCACGTCTCCTGGAGCCTCTCAGTCTGGATCTGGATCGTTGCTGATGGTGACCGCGTGCACGTCCTTGGGCGATACCGCCCGGGCGAGCGCAAGCGCCCTCGCAGTCAGCGAGTTGACCTGAGCCACGAAGATGACCACGGTGGTGTGAGCCTCAACGTCGGCCTCCATGGTGAGGCTCTGCAGTTCGCCCTCATCCCGCAACTGCAGCACGTCCGCGACCCGCTTGTAGTGCCGGTTGACCGAGTAGAACAAGATGACGAGGAGCGGCACGGCCACCACGACGATCCAAGCGCCCTGAACGAACTTGGTGGCGAGGATGACCACCGCCACGACGCCGGTCAGGATGGCGCCGAGGGTGTTCATGCCCGCTTTCCTCTTCCACCCTTTCCCCTTCAGCCGCCGCCAATGCAGCACCATGCCCGACTGCGACAGGGTGAAGCCGACGAACACCCCAAGGGCGTAGAAGGGGATCATCCGGTGGGTATCGGCCCGGAAGATGAGTATGAGGACGATGGCCACCACCGTCAGCGCGATGATGCCGTTGGAGTAGACCAGCCGGTTGCCCCGGTTCATGAACTGGCGGGGCATCAGCCCGTCGCGAGCGAGCACGGAGGAGAGCCGGGGGAAACCCGCATAGCAGGTGTTGGCGCCCAGCACGAGGATGGCCATGGTGGCTATCTGCAGGGCGAAGTAGAAGAAGCCGCTGCCGTACACGAGATGGCCCACCTGGCTCAGCACCGTCTCGCCCCCCTCCACCGGATGCACCTTGGTGATCTGCGAGAGGGCGGTCACCCCGATGAGCAGGAAACCGAGGACCCCGGCCATCAGACCCAAGGTGATGGAAGCGTTCTTGCTCTCCGGCGGTTTGAAGGCCGGCACAGCGTTGGAGATGGCCTCCGTCCCGGTCATGGCGGCGCAGCCACCCGCGAAGGCTCGCAGGATGAGGAAGAAGGTGAGGTCCTGCATCTGCTCGACCATCTCCCCCTCGTAGGCTTTGAGGTCGCCCAGGGCCCAGCGGACGAAGCCCACCACGATGAGTCCGCCGCAGAGGAGGATGAAGGCGTACGTGGGCACCGCGAAGAACCGTCCGGATTCCCGGACCCCGCGCAGGTTGCCTATCATCACCAGGATGATGAGGCCCACGGCGATGTACATGCGCGACCCGAACAGCGAGGGGAACGCCGAGGTGATGGCGGCCACACCGGAGGCCACGCTGACCGCGACGGTGGCCACATAGCCGAACATGAGAGAGGCGGCGGCGATCAGCCCCGGAAGAAGTCCCAGGTTCTCGCGGCTCACCACATAGGAGCCGCCGCCGTTCGGGTAGGCTCGCACGGTCTGCTGATAGGAGAGCGCCACGATGGCCAGCAGAGCCGCCACCCCGCCCGCCACGGGCAGCGATAGGGTCAGAGCCGCGGAACCGGCCAGGATGAGCGCCAGGAGGATCTCCTCGGTGGCGTACGCGGTGGACGAGATGGCATCCGACGAGAAGACCGGAAGAGCGTACTTCTTGGGAAGTCGCTCTCCCATCTCCTGCTCGGTGGCCAGAGGCCGCCCGATCAGACCGCGTTTTATGAAGCCAAGCGTGCTCAACTTTCTTCGGACTCGACCACGCCTATGTGGAACGGGATGCTGATGACCACGACCCACGGCACCCCGAGCAGCGCTCCCTTGAGCCGCAGAGCGTTCTGGTTGTGCAGGAAGTTCTCCCACCAATGCTCCACGACGAACTCCGGGATGATGACGGTCACGGTATGGTTGGGACCGGGCCGTAGAGACTTGACGTACTCGACCGCCGGACGGATGAACTCGCGGAACGGCGAGTCGACCACGACGAGCGGGATGTTGATATCCATCTCCTGCCACGTACGCTGCAGCGCAAGCACCCTCTGCGGGTCGCTCGCGATGGTCGTCGCGTGGAAATCATCGGGAGAAAGGCCGCGGCCCAGAGCCAGCGAACGCGCGGTCAATTCGTTGACCTGCGATACGAACAGCACCACCGTGGTGCGGGGCTTCGAGATGGCCACCTGCCCGAGTCGCTCGAGCTGCTCTGGGCTCTGCGGCTCCAGGAAGTACGCGATGCGCTTGTAGTGGCGCCGCACCACGTAGAAGATCCCGATGAGGAACGCCACGGCGATGAGCACCAGATAGGCCCCGTGGGTGAACTTGGTGCCGAGAACGACGAACGTGACCACCCCGGTCATGACCGCGCCGATGCCGTTCATGACCGCCCGGCGCTGCCACCCCCGGTTGCGCAGCTTGAACCAGTGCTTCACCATGCCGGCCTGAGAGAGCGTGAAGCTGGTGAAGACGCCGACCGCGTACAGCGGGATGAGCTTGTGAGTCTGCCCTTCGAACGCCACCACGACCGCGATGGCGGCTACCGTCAGGCCGATGATGCCGTTGGAGAAGACGAGCTTGTCTCCGCGGTTCATGAACTGCCTGGGCATGAGGCCATCGCGCGCCAGCACGAACGCCAACCGGGGGAACCCGGCGTAGCTTGTGTTCGCTGCGAGCACCAGGATGGCCATGGTGGCGATCTGGAGGGCGTAGTAGAAGAACCCTCCACCGAAGACCGCGTGCCCGAGCGAACCCAGGACCGTGCTGTCCGCTTCCGGGATGATGTGCGTGATCTGGGTGAGGCCGGTGACCCCGAGCATCAGGAACCCGAGGATAGCGGCCATGATGCCGAGTGTCATGCTGGCGTTGCGGCTCTCCGGAGGCTTGAACGCGGGCACCGCGTTCGAGATGGCCTCGGTGCCCGTCATGGCCGAACACCCGCCGGAGAACGCCCGGAGCACGAGCCACAGCATCGCGGCGCCCTGGATGCCGGTGGTGGTGCTGTCGATGGGAGCCGGGTCCAGCCCCCCGGTGGCCAGGCGTATGAACCCGACGACCACCAGCCCTCCGCACAGAAGCACGAACAAGTACGTGGGCACGGCGAAGAAGCGCGCCGACTCACTCACCCCGCGCAGGTTCGCGACCGCGATGAGGATGATCACGCCGATACAGATCCAAATGCGATAGTTGACCGAGCGCGGGAAACGCTGTGGTGATGGCGGCCACGCCGGAAGCGACACTCACCGCGACGGTCATGACATAGTCCACCATCAAGGACGCAGCCGGCGATCAAGCCCGGGAACAGGCCGAGATTCTCCCGGCTGACCATGTACGACCCGCCGCCATTGGGATAGGCATGGATGGTCTGCTGGTAGGACAGAGCCACAATGACCAGCAGCAGGACGACCGCCACCGCTATCCAGAAGGAATAGGCCACCGCGACGGTGCCGGCCAGGACGAGCGCAAGCAGGATCTCCTCCGTGGCGTACGCCGTGGAAGAGATGGCATCGGACGCGAAGACGGGTAGCGCGAACTTCTTGGGAAGCCGCTCCAGACATCTCCTCCGCAGTGGCTATCGGGTGTCCCAGCAGAATGCGCTTGACGGTGTTGACCGGCGCTCACGACCCTCCTTCGATCTCCCTGTCTGATGGCCCGCCCGAAAAACAACAGGCCCAATTCTTCTCTCTACCCTGCTTCGGGTCAAGGGCCAAACGTACAGAAAGAAGCCGCCCGCCGCACTTTCGTGCGGCGGGCGGCCGCTTGTGCTACTCGCGGCGCGGCGCCCGTCGGCGCCGCGCCCTGTGAAACCTAGTCCCGCAGGACTATTCCGCCGTCTTCCTGATGCGCATCCGGAAGAAGGAGCGCCATACGAAGAACACGGAGATGAGGAAGAACACCGCGGCCAGGATGTAGTTGAGCGTGTGGCTCCCCTGGCTCGTGGCGATGCTGCTGGCCAACGAGACGGCCAGAAGGCCGAACAGCGTGGTGAACTTGATGACCGGGTTCATGGCCACCGAGGAGGTGTCCTTGAAGGGGTCGCCCACGGTGTCGCCGATGACGGTGGCAGCGTGAAGCTCGGTGCCCTTTTCCTTCATCTCGGTCTCGACGATCTTCTTGGCGTTGTCCCACGCTCCACCGGCGTTGGCCATGAAGATGGCCTGGAACAGGCCGAAGACCGCGATGGAGATGAGGTAGCCGATGAAGAAGAACGGCTCGAGGAACGCGAAGGCCAAGGTGCCGAAGAACACGGCGAAGAAGATGTTGACCATGCCCAGCTGGGCGTACGTGGTGCAGATGCCCACCACTTCCTTGCTGTCTTCGACGGACGCTTTGGTCTCGTCGCCACCGAGCTTGATGTTCTTCTTGATGAACTCCACCGCGCGATAGGCGCCGGTGGTGACGGCCTGGGTGGCCGCGCCGGTGAACCAGTAGATCATCGCGCCGCCCATGATGATGCCGAGCAGGAACGGCGGGTGAAGCAGGGAGAGCTTGTCGACGTTCTCTTCAAGCCCTTTGGTGAGCTCCATGATGATCGAGAAGATCATCGTGGTGGCGCCCACGACAGCGGTGCCGATGAGCACCGGCTTGGCAGTCGCCTTGAAGGTGTTGCCGGCGCCGTCGTTCTCCTCGAGGTTGTCCTTGGCCACATCCCACGCGGGAGTGAAACCGAAGTCTTTCTTGATCTCTTCGGTGATGCCGGGGATCGTCTCGATGGTGGAGAGTTCGTACACGGACTGAGCGTTGTCGGTGACCGGGCCGTAGGAGTCCACGGCGATGGTGACCGGGCCCATGCCCAGGAAGCCGAAGGCCACGAGGCCGAAAGCGAACACGGCCGGGGCGAGCATGATGCCGCCGTCGCCGATGTCGAAGCCGACCGTGCTGACCAGATAGCCGATGCCCATGAGCACCATGATGGCGAAGCCGATGTAGTAGGCCGAGAAGTTGCCGGCCACGAACCCGGAGAGGATGTTGAGCGAAGGCCCACCCTCTTTGGACGACACGACGACCTCTTTGACGTGCGCCGACTTGGTGGAAGTGAAGACCTTCACCAGTTCCGGGATGAGAGCCCCGGCGAGCGTGCCCATGCTGATGATGATGGACAGCAGCCACCAGTAGTTCGGATGCATCTGGCCGATGTCGGTGCTACCGCCGATGAGCAGGTAGGAGACGACGAAGGTGAGGATGATCGAGATGATCGAGGTGAGCCAGACCAGAGAGGTCAGCGGAGCCTCGTAGTTCATCTTGTCGGCCTTCCCGTAGCGCATCTTGGTGACCCAAGCGTTCAGGAAGTAGGAACCGCCGCTCGACACGATCATCATGACGCGCATGGCGAAGATCCAGACCAGCAGGGCGACCTGAGCGACAGGCTCCTGGACGGCCAGGATGATGAAGGTGATGAGGGCCACGCCGGTGACGCCGTAGGTCTCGAAACCGTCGGCGCTGGGGCCGACCGAGTCGCCCGCGTTGTCGCCGGTGCAGTCCGCGATGACGCCGGGGTTACGAGCGTCGTCTTCTTTGATGTTGAAGACGATCTTCATGAGGTCGGAGCCGATGTCGGCGATCTTGGTGAAGATACCGCCGGCGATCCTCAGAGCCGCCGCGCCCAGCGACTCGCCGATGGCGAAGCCGATGAAGCACGGACCGGCGAAGTCGCGCGGCACCCAGATGAGGATGATGAGCATGATGATGAGCTCGACGCTGATGAGCATCATGCCCACGCTCATGCCGGCCTGCATCGGGATGGTGTGGATGCCGTAGGGCTTGCCCCTGAGGCTGGCGAACGCGGTGCGCGAGTTGGCGTACGTGTTCACCCGGATGCCGAACCAGGCCACCCCGTAGCTGCCCAGGATACCGAGGATGCTGAAGAGGAGGATGACGATGACCCTCACGGCCGCGCTGCCGGTCTCCGGTTTCGACAGGATGCCGAAGTACACGAGGATGACGACGGCGATGAAGACCCACAGCATGGCAAGGAACTGGCCCTGCTTGAGCAGGTAGGTCTTGCAGGTCTGCCAGATGAGCTCGGAGATCTCGCGCATCGAGCGATGGACCGGCATGGCGCGCAGCCCGAAGAAGATGACGAGACCGAAGATGAGACCCAGTGCGCAGATGATGAGTCCGTACGCAAGCAGGTTGCCACCGCCGGCGCCGTGGAAGCTGACCGAGTTCAGATCCGGGAGGATCAGATCGGCCTCACCCGCGGCAAAGGCGGCAGGCGCCAAGCCCAGTAGTGAAGCCGCCAGCACCGCGAAGAAGAGAGTCAACCTCTTCCACCGACGCGTCCGGACTTCGCGTGGTTTACATTCCATCCAGCAATGCCTCCTCTCGTACAGAGTCTCCAATAAGGCCGGGCGCCCCTAGCACCCGCCCACAAAGTCCCCCCCATTGCAGGCTTGACCCAATCGGTCACTCTACCGAAATTGCAGCACCTAAGTCAAGAAAACGACCTCAAGCGACTCTCGAGACCAGCGCGTGGACCCGGGGTCCGGCTGCCGGGACGGCCCGGCCGAGCCGCCCCTGCGCACGCCCGCCGCCGAACCTGGGCTGCGCCGCCCGCTCGGTTCTGCTAGGCTAGATTCGATCAAGAGCAGAAAGGATGGACCGGATGGATAAATGGCAGTGCCTCCTGTGCGGCTACATCTACGACCCGGCGGTCGGCGACGCGACCCAGGGCATCGCGCCCGGCACCTCGTTCGAAGACCTGCCCGATGACTGGGAATGCCCCGACTGCGGCGCCAGCAAAGAAGAATTCGAGAAGATGGCCGACTGATCGGCTTCTAGCCCGGGCCGCCCCGCGTAGCGCGGGCGCGCGCGCCGGCTCCGGCGTTCCAAGAGGCGAGGGGCCTCTACGCCAAGAACAGCGACATCAAGATGTGGCCCGGCGCCACGGCGAAGCCCGTGGCCCGGGCCTCTTCTTCTGTGTAGGCCTCGGCGCCGTTGGCGGCGAACCCCGGTCCCCACATGAGGAACGGCACCGGTTCGGCCACGTGGGTCTTGATCTCCAGCGGTGTCGGGTGGTCGGGCAGCACCAAGAGCTTCAGGCCGCCCGCCGCGGCCGCCTCCATGACCTGCGGCACCATCAGAGCGTCCACCTTCTCGATGGCGTCCACCTTGGCGGCGGCGTCTCCCTGATGACCCGCCTCGTCCGGCGACTCCACATGCACGAACACCAGGTCGTGATCGGCCAGGGCCGCAAGGGCGGCGCGCATCTGGCCCTCGTAGTCGTTGTCGGGGCCGTCGGTGACGCAGGGGACCTGCAGGAAGTCCACCCCGGTCTGCACGGCCAAGCCCTTGAGCAGATCGACCGGCGACGTGAGCGCCGCCTTCACGCCGGGATAGAGTTCGGAGAAGGCCGGCATCTCGGCGGGACGGGCGCCCGGCCAGAACAGCCATATCTGCGTGGCGACGGGTTTGCCCCGAGCCCACCTGCGCTCGTTCACCGGATGGCCTTCGAGCACCGCCTTGGAGCGCTCCATGAGGTCCAGCGCGAGCGCGGATCCCGGCCCCTCGGGCAGCGAACCCTCGATCGAGCGGCCGGAGATGTCGTGAGGAGGAGTGAACGTGGTGGCGAGGAGGGCCTCCCCGTCGCGCACAGTGCAGATGTGCCGGAAGCTCACCCCCGGGAAGAACGTGTAACGATCGTCGCCCAGACCCGCCTGTAGCGCCGCGACCAGCTCGGCCGATTCCGCCGACGGGATGTTGCCCGCGGAGTAGCTGGCCATGATGCCGTCGGCGATGGTCACCAGGTTGCAGCGCATGGCCACCTGGCCCGGGCTCCAGTTCGATCCCCATGGCCGCCGCCTCGATGGGCCCCCGGCCGGCGTAGTACTTCGTGGGGTCGAAGCCCATGACGCTCATGCAGGCGATGGCGCTCGAAGCTTCCATCCCCTCGGGGACGTTGGCCGTCGTGCCCACGCGGCCCTCCCGGGCCAGACGGTCGAGGTTCGGGGTGTACGCAGCCTCGAGCGAGGTGCGCCCGCCACAAGCGGCGGCCGGCCAGCCCGATGCTCCGTCGATGATCAAGACCACGTATTTCACGGCGTTCATTATAGGGGCTCCCGGTGCGGTATCGTTGGCCACATGGCCATGGCGGACGACCATCTTTCGTACGAGCAGGCGGCAGCAGCCATCCAGCTGCTCCGCGAAGCCCCCTACGCCTACCTGGCCATGACCGAGACCGAAGGGCCCTACGTGCTCCCGCTCAACTTCGCGTACGAAGCCACCGGCGGCTCCACGCCGGGCGCCGCCACGCCGCTCGACGGGACCATCTACTTCCACACCGGCGAAGGCCGCAAGACCGCCGCTCTGGCGGCGGACCCGCGGGTATGCCTGGCAGTCACCGGCGGGGCCGCGTTCGTGCAAGGCGACAGCCCCTGCCGGGACGCGTTCTCCTACCGCTCGCTGCTGGTGTGGGGCCGGGCCCGGCTCATAGAGGGGGCCGCAGCCCGCGAAGCGGCGCTGCGCGCCATCGTGGCCAAGTACGACCCGGCCGCGGCCGGCATGCCCTTCGGCGAGAAGGACTTCGCCCAGACCCTGCTCTTCGCCGTCACGATCGAGAGAGCGAGCTTCAAGCAGGAGCCTTGAAGTACTTGGCCCCCACCTGCTTGATGGCCGGGATGGCCCCATCGACCACCTGCGGCGCCACGCAATACGCCATGCGGAAGTAGCCGGGCGCCCCGAAGCCGCTGCCGGGCACCACCAGGACGAGATGCTGCTGCATCTCCCGGCAGAAGGCCACGTCGTCGGCGATGGGGGCCTTCGGGAACATGTAGAACGCCCCCTGGGGCTTGTACACCTCGAACCCCGCCTCCACGAGCGCCTGGTAGAGAACGTCGCGGTTGCGCTGATAGGGGGAGATGTCCACGGCGACACCCTGCAGGCGGGCGACAGCCCGCTGCATGAGAGCGGGGGCGTTCACGTAGCCCAGGATGCGGTTGGTCATGGTGAGGGCGTCCATCATGGCCCCGATGCTGGGGATGGCCGGGTTGGCGGCCGCATAGCCGATCCTCTCGCCCGAGAGCGACAGTTCCTTGGAGTAGCTCGAAGCGATGAGGCTGTTCTCGTAGGCGGCCATGACCGCCGGCACCTGGAGCCCGTCGTACACGATGCGGCGGTAGGGTTCGTCGGAGACCAGGTAGATGATGCACCCGACGTCGTCCGACTTGCGGCGAAGCAGGTCGCCTAAGCCCCCCAGGGTCTCGGCCGAGTACACCCGGCCTGTCGGGTTGTGGGGCGAGTTGATGAGCACGGCCTTCGTCCGCGGCCCGATGGCGGCTTCGATGGCCTCAAGGTCGAGGTCGAAGTCCGCGGTGCACGTCACCGGCCGGAGCGCGCCCCCGTGGTTGTCGACATACGCCCCATACTCCACGAAGTAGGGCACAGGCACGATTACCTCGTCCCCGGGATCGAGGATGGCCTTGAGGATCACGTTGAGGGCGCCGCCGGCGCCCACGGTCATGACGATGTTCGCTCCGCTGAGATCGACACCCTGCTCCCGCGAGAGGGTGGCCGCCACCGCCACCCGGGTCTCGGGGTAGCCGGCATTGGACATATACCCGTGCCTCCCCGGAGTCCGGTCCGCCACCAGCTCCTCCAACACCTTCTGGAACTCCTCCGGAGGCTCGAGGTTGGGGTTGCCGATGCTGAAGTCGAAGACGTTGTCGCAGCCGTGGATCTGGGAGAGCTTTGCTCCCTCTTCGAACATCTCCCTGATCCAGGAAGAGCGGCAGGACGATTCCGCGACCTTCTTAGCTACCGACATCTGAGGGGCCTCCGTAGTGTGCAGTGCTTCCTGCCGGCGGCCTCAGCCACCGGACACGGCCGGGAACAGGCCGAGGTGGTCTCCATCGACGAGCGGTGAGTCGAACGTGGCCGAACGATGGTCGATCATCACGATCGCTACGTCGCGCGGCTCGATGGCCGCTTCGGTCACCACATCCCTCACCGTCAGGCCGTCCCGCGCCTGGATCTCGAAGCCGGCCGCGCCGCTCGGGAGACAGGGACGCGGGCGTCCCACCGGGGCGAGGTTCGCATAAAGCCGGACTTCGATCATGGCCTGGAAAGTCTAGCATGGCCGTCCGTCGGGACCGCTCTGGAGTGCGGAGCCGCGGGAGGCGCAGAACCGCGCCTCACCAGCCGCTTAGGATTCGATCAAGTAGTGCTTCCGAAGGATCCTGACGATCTCGCGGGCCATCTTGTCCCCTCCGGCCGCTGTGAAGTGGATGCCGTCGGTGCCTCGCATCAACCGGGACTTACCGGCGGCGTCGGGCAGATACGGGGCGTACTTCCCGGCCTTGTCCGAGAACAGCCGGTAGGCGTCCACATACCAGTAGCCCTCGTCTTTGCATACCGCCGAGAAGACCTTGTTCAGCCCTCGGGCGGTGCTCGAGAACTTGGTGCTGCGCATGATCGGCATGCCGATCCACACGACCTTGCTCCCCGCCCGGTCGGCGATGCCGGCCATGGACTCCACCCTTCGCTCGTACTCTTTGAGCCAGGCGGGATCGAGGGGCGGGACCGGCCTGCCGTCCGCCATCAGGCTGAGGTGGTCGTTGTTGCCGTACATGAGGACCGTCACATCGGGCTTGAACTTGGGGACCAAGCGCTTCAGTTCGGCCGGCCAGTCGAAGAAGCGGGTGTTCACCAAGCCAGAACTGACCTTGTAACGGTATTCGATCTCGAGGGGTAGCTCTCCGGACAGCCTGTCCATGCCTCTGGCGACTTCCGTCACCAGGGAGTCCCCCACCACGAGCACCTTCAGGGGATGCCGCGCGTCGACCCGGGGACGGCCATCGGTGGTCGGCGCGGTCGCGGCGGTGTGACCCTGAGTGGCTCCTACCCCCGGCGTGAGCGGCAAGGCCGTCGTGGGCGGCGATCCGGGTGGCGGCGATCCAGGGGGCCGTCCGGTGTCGGGAGGCCCGGCCGGACCGGTCTCCGTATCCACAACTGACTCAGCTCCCTCGTCGTCGAAGGCGTGAAGCACCCATTGCCGGGCAGCCTCAGCATGCAGGCCTTCGCTGATCTTCCCGAAGGGCCAGGTGACGGTCAGGGCGACCGAGCGAAGCGAAGAGGACGAGAGGCCGCCCGCGGCCGACCGCAAGGGTTGGGCCGCCAACACCAGACCGACCACCAGGGCCACCAGCAGCACAGTGGCGGTCCGCCGGATGCTCATCACGCGCCGTTCGTTCGGCACCATCTCAGAACCCCATGTAGATGAAGCGGGTCACGCCTTCTCCCCCCAGCAGGCCCACTATCGCGAAGAGGGCCACGCCGAAAGCGACCCCCTGTGCGACGAGCGGCGCGCGGGACACGCCGGCCTGCAGCCGATCCCCCAGCCGGGCCGGGAAGTACTGAAGACCGATGCCCACCGCGATCGCCAGCAGCACCAGCCAACCGAAGCTCGGCGCGGTCGCCCACGCTGTGAAGGTCCGGGCGATCACAGCGCCCGCGCCCGACAGCGACTCGGCTCGGAAGAACACCCAGGCGAGGACGACGAACTCGAGGGTCAGAACGCGCCGCGCCACCCTCCCCACCGTGCCGGGCACCGGGTCGGGCAGCCCGCGCTTCTTCCGCCGGGTGGCCAGACCGTGCTCCACCGCCTGCACCGCGCCGTGCATGCCGCCCCAGAGCAGGAACGTCCAGCCCGCGCCGTGCCAAAGCCCGGCCAGCAGCATCGTGGCGATCACGTTGAAGTAGACGCGGGGCTGCGAGCGCCGGCTGCCCCCGAGGGGGATATAGAGGTAGTCCCGCAGCCAGCGAGAGAGCGTTATGTGCCAGCGCCGCCAGAAATCGCGGACCGACAGAGCCGTATACGGGCGATCGAAGTTGATGGGCAGAGTGAAGCCGAGCAGCAGGGCGATCCCGATGGCCATGTCGGTATAGCCGCTGAAATCGCAGTAGATCTGGACGGCATAGGCGTGCATGCCGACCACGACGTCCAGGGAAGAGAACTGCCCGGGTGTGGAGAAGACCCCGTCGACGATGGTCCGGGCGAGAAAGTCCCCGATGACGACCTTCTTGACCAGACCAATCCCGATGAGATAGAGGGCTCGGGTGACGTCGATGTCGGTACGCCTGCGCAGGGAACGGAACTGCGGGAGCACCTCTTTGCCCCGGGTGATGGGTCCCGCGGCGACATACGGGAAGAACGAGAGGTAGATGGCCGTCTCGATGAGCGGGACGGGCTCGAGGTCCCCGCGGTGGCAGTCCACGAGATACGAGATGCTTCTGAAGGTGGTGAACGATATCCCGACCGGGACGGCGAGCTGGAGGAACGGCAGAGCCGAACCCGCCTCACCCGCTCCGAACAACTCTGAGAGGTTGATGGCGAGGAAGCCGTAGTACTTGTAGAAGGCCAGTGGAAGAAGTTCCAGGACTATCGCTACCACGAGAAGCCACCGGCGCCTGCCTGGGGTGGCGAGCAGGCGGGCGAATAGGTCGGTGACGAGTGTCATGCCGGCCAGGAGAAGGGCGAACCTCCATCCCCAGAACGCGTAGAAGCAGTAACAGGCGGCGAGCATGAACAACCGCCAGGCACGGCGGTGCTTGGCCAGTCCCCAACTGGCCGCGAAAACCACCACAAAGAAGACCACGAACGTGACTGTTGGGAAAAGCACGCCCTATCCCCGCCGTACCCTGTGTACCCGCTACTTTGGAACCCACCCGCATGGGTCTCACTCCTCGATTCCTCAGGAGCCAGCATTGATATACTACCGGACGACTCGAATCCCCATTCTCACGGCGGTTTGGCGCCGGTGAGACGGAGGCGTCACATGGCTTTTTCTCCCGACGATATCTTTCTGCCCGGCGAACACTGCGAGATCTGCGGTGCCGAACTCTCCGATGAGGTAGTCATCCAGGAGTTCGCGGACGGCAGCATAGCCCGGTTGTGCTCGGAATGCGCCGCGGGAGCGGCGCTGCAGCCCGACACGGCCGAGTTCCGGTTCCCGGACGAGGTACCCCCGAAGACGGATGATGATCCGTCGCTCGACGAGGTCTCGATCGACGAGGCGCTCGACCTGGGCGAGCAGCCCACGGGCGCCATGCCCGTGCCGGTCCCGGCGCCGGCCCCAGCACCCCCCACCCCAGCTCCCAGGGCTACGTCCGCCGAGCTGGACCCCCTGGAGAAGACCCGCGAACTCCTCATTCCCGTCGTGGACCTCATCGGTCTCCAGCAGGAGATGCAGGGCGCGCTCCAGCGCCTGGCAACGTCGCTGCAGACCTTCGCCACCGGCTTCATCGCCGAGAACGCCGACAAGAGCTCCACCGTGGAGAGCCGCTTGGAGGCCCTCGAGAACGAACTCGAGGCCACCCGGGCGCGCCTGCGCGAGACCGAAGCCCTGCTCGCCGCGGGCGGAGCCGCCGCCGCGGTCACGGCTGCCACCGCGACACCGGCCGAAGTCCCGCCGTCGCCGCCGCCCCGGCTCCCGAGCCGGCTCCGGCCATTGAGGACACCGCCGCCGACACCGTCGACGAAGCGGCACCCGAGCCCGCCGGCGCACCCTCCTTCTGGGATTTCGACCCCACCATCGAGGCCACGGCCGAGCATTCCCTGGTCGACACCGGGGAGTTCCAGGCTCCCGAGATCGCCGAGGCCGCTGCGGTAGCCGCGGCGGCACCCGAAGACGCCGGTGCGGAGGCTGCACGCAAGTCGAGCGACACTGCCACGCAACCCTTCTCCATAGACGACCTCGAGGCGACCCTGCCGCCCGTGGCCCCGAAGCCGGTGCCGGCCCCCGTGGCCCCACCCGCCGGTCCTCCCACAGCCGAACCTCACGCCCGTCAGGGCTTCCAGCTCCCCGAGGTGCAGATCGCTCAGAGGTACTTCAACGAGAGTCAGTTCACCAACCGCATCCGGGACGTCCGCAAGAGCCTGGGCAAGCCGAAGGCCAACCTCACAAAGCTCATCGGGGGCGAACCGCGAGCCCTCGTCACTGTCTTCTGGGACATCATCTGGTACCAGTACCTCGTCGATCTGCGCCGCGACATCCCTGCCGACGCGCGGGTGGTACTGCACCGCGAGGGCATGGACCTCGAAGAACTGACCACCGTCTTCAGGGAGAAGAACGCCTCCGTGGACGACGAAGGCCGGCTCGACGCCTCCGAGCTCGAGGTCAAGCTGCTGAGCGACCCCTCCACCCTCATCACCGAGATGTCCGTGGACGAAGAGCGGGCCTTGGAGGACGCCACCGAAGAGATCTGGGACCAGAGAACAGCCCCCGAGTTCAAGTGGGATGATTAGCCATGTATGACGTTCAGGCGACGGTCGGGCCGGTCCACATCCTCAAGCCTCCGTTCGGGAGCGACCTGCTCAAGGAACTGAACGACTTCGTCCATGCCCAGGGGATCAACCTGGCCTGGTTCACCGGACTGGGGGCCGTATCGCACGCCACCATCCGCTACTACGACCAGCCGAGCCAATCCTGGGTGGATCTGGAGCGCGACCAGCGGCTCGAAGTGGCCAGCATGGTCGGGAACGTGTCGCTGCTGAACGGCGAGCCCATCGTGCACGCGCACATAACCTTCGCGGACGAGAACGGCCGCTGCTCTGGGCGGGCATCTGGGCCCCAACACCCTGGTGTTCAACATGGAGATCCTGCTAACCACCCTGTCGGCGAGCAAGTCCGTGGTCCGCAAGATGGACCCGCAGACGGGGCTCACCATCTGGTATTGAGCCTCCCGGCGAAACGCTGACCACGGCGCCCGAGACCCGGGCGCCGAAGATCAGTCCGCCTTCTCCAGTTCGTCGTACGAGAACCATACGGCTTCGCCGCTTATATCCACGCTGGCGCCCCCGATCGTCACCCAGAGCACCGTGCCGGTCTTGCCCATATGCTGTTGCAGCCATTGCGGCGGGTTGCGCACTCCGGCGGTCCGGCTCTTGATCACCCTGACCACGTCGCCCTGGGCGATGGTCGCAGGTCCGGCCACCCCGGGACCGGCCGCGACGCCCCCAGCGGCCCGCGGCGCCTGATACCAGGACAGTTCCACGCGCAGCAGCGCCGGCGGTGGATCGGGAAGGTCCGATGTCTTGACGATGAGGGGCTCGGACAGGAACGAGTGCTCGCCCCCGTACGAATCGATGTAGCGGACGATCTCCCCGTCTACTCTCTCCCTCTTCAGTGTGGCCGAAAGGATCATCAGGCCTCCTATCGCCTGGTCATGCATGTGTCCATGTCCAGCCTGCCACCCCTGCTGTCGAAGAACTGTCGGGGTCCGGGGAGGCAGCGTATAGAGACTGTATGAATCCTGACTCCCGTCCGTCAGCTGTGGGAACGTCCCGCTCGAAGGAACGCTTGCGAAAGGGGCGACATGGATCTCATCGTCATAGCGATCATCGTCGGGTTCTTCGTGGTCACGGCCGCCTTGGCCGGGCTGCTGGATCGTCTGTAGGCCGAGGGAGAGGTGTAGGCGAGATGCTCATCGTCAGCGCGGTCATCGCCGGGTTGCTGCTCTGTTATCTGTTCTACGCGCTGCTCAAGCCGGACAAGCTCGGCTGACCGCGCGGCCGGGAGGAGTACGCCGATGACACTCATGGATTGGCTGGAGATCGTGGCGCTGCTGCTCGTCGTCGGGCTGCTCACGAAGCCCCTCGGCTCGTACATGGCCCGAGTGTTCCAGGGGCAGCCGATCTGGATCGACCGGGCGCTCGGCCCCGTGGAGCGGTCCTTCTACCGTCTCGCCGGGATCGACCCGAAGAAGGAGATGGGCTGGAAGCGGTACGCCCTCAGCCTGCTGGCCTTCAGCATGGCCGGCTTCCTGCTGCTCTACCTCATCCAGCGCATCCAGGGCGTGCTTCCCGGGTGGGCCGTCCGGCGTGGGGGCCGTCCGTCCCGACACTGGCCTTCAACACCGCGGTGAGCTTCGTCACCAACACCAACTGGCAGGCCTACGCGGGCGAGACGCACCATGAAGTACGTCACCCAGATGATCGGGCTGACGGTGCAGAACTTCGTCTCGGCGGCGACCGGCATGGCCGTGGCGGTGGCCCTCATCCGCGGCTTCTCGCGCAGGCTCACCGGCACGCTCGGCAACTTCTGGGTGGACATGACCCGCTCGGTGCTCTACATCCTGCTGCCGCTGTCGATCGTCTTCGCCATCGTCCTCATGTCGCAGGGCGTGGTGCAGACCTTCCACGACACCCAGCAGGCCACCCTCCTGCAGGCGACGACCGACGCGAACGGCGCGGCCGTCACCACGCCAGAGACCTGTCGTGGGCCCGGCCGCCTCGCAGGTGGCCATCAAGCAACTCGGCACCAACGGCGGCGGCTTCTTCAACGCCAACTCGTCGCATCCGTTCGAGAACCCCACCCCGTTCTCCAACTTCGTCGAACTGCTGGCCATCCTCCTCATCCCGGCGGCCTCACCTACACCTTCGGCAAGATGGTGGGCAACACCAGACAGGGCTGGGCGGTCTTCGCGGTGATGATGATCGTCCTCGTGGCCATGATGGCCGCGGTCTACGCCTTCGAGGCGAGGGGCGTGCCGCAGGAGGCGGCCGCCGGGGCGGACATCCACGCGGTCACGTACGGGCGCCGGCGCGCAGCCCGGCGGCAACATGGAGGGCAAGGAGACCCGCTTCGGCATAGGCGCGTCGGCCACCTGGGCGGCGGTCACCGCCGCCACGTCCAACGGCTCGGTCAACTCCATGCACGACTCCTACACCCCGCTGGGCGGCATGGTCCCGCTGATACTCATCCAGTTGGGCGAGGTGATCTTCGGAGGGGTGGGCAGCGGCCTCTACGGCATCCTCGTGTTCGCCATCATCGCGGTCTTCATCGCCGGGCTCATGGTGGGCCGCACACCCGAGTACCTGGGCAAGAAGATCGAGATGTACGAGATGAAGATGGCCGCGCATCATCATCCTCATCCCGGTGGTGGAGATCCTGTTCGGCACCGCCATCGCGATCTCCACCGGCGCCGGAAAGGCCGGCGTACTCAACCCCGGTCCGCACGGGCTCACCGAGGTCCTCTACGCGTTCTCCTCGGCGAGCGGCAACAACGGCAGCGCCTTCGCGGGCCTCAGTGCGAACACGAACTTCTACAACATCGCGCTGGGCGTCGCCATGCTCATCGGCCGCTTCTGGATCATCCTCCCCACGCTGGCCATCGCCGGCTCGCTGGCCAAGAAGAAGCTCATCCCAGAGAGTGCGGGCACCCTACGGACCGACGGACCGTTGTTCGCGGGCTTGCTGATCGCCGTGATCATCGTCGTCGGCGCCCTCAGCTTCTTCCCGGCGCTCGCGCTGGGTCCCGTAGTCGAACATCTTGCGATGGTGCGCTGATGGATGCGAAGACGCTCTCCAAGAAACGCTCTTCCTACGACCGCGCCCTCGTCCTTGAGGCCCTGGTCAACTCGTTCCGGAAGCTCGACCCGCGCGTACAGGTCCGCAACCCGGTGATGTTCGTGGTGTGGATCGGCGCGCTGCTGACCCTGGTGCTCTTCTTCGAGTCCCTCGCGGGGATGGATCAGGGCGCGCCGGGGTTCACGCTCGCCATCTCCCTGCTCCTGTGGTTCACGGTGGTCTTCGCCAACTTCGCGGAGGCGCTGGCCGAAGGACGGGGCCGCGCCCAAGCCGACACTCTGCGGAAGGCGCGCCAGGAAGTGCTCGCCCACAAGCTGGCCGCACCCGAACGGGACGCCGCCACCGAAGACGTGGCATCCGGGCTGCTCCGCAAGGGAGACGTCGTCCTCGTGGAAGCCGGGGAATTGATCCCGGCCGACGGCGAAGTCATCGCCGGGGCCGCGTCGGTGGACGAGAGCGCCATCACCGGCGAGAGCGCCCCGGTCATTCGGGAGAGCGGCGGCGACCGCAGCGCCGTGACCGGCGGCACCCGCGTGCTCTCCGACTGGCTTGTGGTCCGAGTCACCACAGAGCCCGGTGAGACCTTCCTCGACCGCATGATCGCCATGGTGGAGGGCGCCAAACGCCAGAAGACGCCCAACGAGATCGCGCTCAACATCCTGCTGGCCAGCCTCACCATCATCTTCCTGGTGGTGGTGATCGCGCTGCAGCCCTTGTCCAGCTTCAGCGTCGCGGTGGCCGGCAAGGGCGAAGTCGTCACCATCGCGGTGCTGGCTGCACTGCTGGTCTGCCTGGCGCCCACGACCATCGGGGCCTTGCTGTCGGCCATCGGCATCGCCGGCATGAACCGGCTCAGTCAAGCGAACGTGGTGGCCATGTCCGGACGGGCCGTGGAAGCCGCCGGCGACGTGGACGTTCTCCTCCTCGACAAGACCGGCACCATCACGCTCGGTAACCGGCAGGCAGCGGAGTTCGTGCCGGCCCCGGGCGTCGGCATCGCGGAGCTGGCGGACGCGGCACAACTGGCCTCCCTGGCTGACGAGACCCCGGAGGGCCGCAGCATCGTGGTGCTGGCCAAGAACACGTACGGCCTTCGCGGCCGCGACCTTGAACAACTCCACGCCACCTTCGTGCCCTTCACCGCCCAGACCCGCATGAGCGGCGCCGACTTCGACGGCCGGGAGATCCGCAAAGGAGCCGCGGACGCCGTGGAGACGTTCGTGGCCCAAAGAGGCGGCCGTTGGCCCGTGGAGGTGCAGGCGGCGGTGCAGAACATCGCCAAGCAGGGCGGCACTCCTCTGGTGGTCGCCGACGGCGGCCGGGTCCTCGGGGTCATCTTCCTCAAGGACATCGTCAAGGGCGGCATCCACGAGCGCTTCCAGGACCTCCGGCGCATGGGCATCCGCACGGTGATGATCACGGGCGACAACCCGGTGACCGCCGCCTCCATCGCCGCCGAAGCCGGCGTCGACGACTTCCTCGCCGAAGCCACACCCGAGGCCAAGCTCGAGTCTCATCCGCGACTACCAGACCGCGGGACACCTCGTAGCCATGACCGGCGACGGCACCAACGACGCGCCCGCGCTCGCCCAGGCCGACGTGGCTGTGGCCATGAACACCGGCACCCAGGCTGCCAAGGAGGCCGGCAACATGGTCGACCTCGACTCCAACCCCACCAAGTTGCTCGAGATCGTCCACATCGGCAAGCAGACGCTCATGACCCGAGGGTCGCTGACCACCTTCAGCATCGCCAACGACATCGCCAAGTACTTCGCCATAATCCCCGCGGCGTTCGCGGCCACGTATCCCCAGCTCAACACCCTCAACATCATGCGCCTCCACTCACCGTCGAGCGCCATCCTGTCGGCGGTGATCTTCAACGCCGTCAGTCATCATCGCGCTCATACCGCTCGCTCTGCGTGGAGTGAAGTACCGTCCGCTGCCCGCGAGCCGGTTGCTGCGCAACAACCTGCTCATCTATGGGGTCGGAGGGCTCATCGTGCCGTTCGCCGGCATCAAGGTGCTCGACCTCCTCCTCACCGCACTCCACCTCGTCTAGGAGCCAGAGCCCATGTCGATCGAAACCACATCCCAAGCAGTGATCGGCGGCGGGCCGTTCGTGACGGTGCTGCCCGCCCCTGTCGACGGCGACGAGCCCGGCGTCTCCAGAACGCGCGGGTGGCTGCAGTACGCGCGCCGGTCCGCGGTGCTCTTGGTGATCCTCACGGTGCTCACCGGCATCGTCTACCCCCTCTTCATCATGGGCGTAGCGCAGGGCCTCTTCCACGACAAAGCTGAAGGCAGCCTCGTGATCCGGGACGGTCAGGTGGCCGGCTCGACGCTCATCGGGCAGCCTTTCACCGACCCCGGCTACTTCTGGTCGCGGCCATCGGCAACGTCGCCCTATGCCTACAACGGCGCCGCCTCCAGCGGGTCCAACCTGGGCCCCACCAACCCCGCCCTGCTGCAGGCCATCTCCGACCGCATCGCGGCGCTCCGCGCGGCCGACCCGGGCAACATCGCGCCCGTGCCCATCGACCTGGTGACCACCTCAGCCAGCGGCCTGGACCCAGACATCAGCCCCGCGGCAGCGCAGTACCAGGTGAGCCGGGTGGCCCGAGAGCGCGGCCTGCCTGTGGACGAGGTGCAGGGTCTCGTGGAGAAGTACACTAGCGGGCGTCAGCTCGGTTTTCTGGGAGAGCCCAGGGTGAACGTCCTTCGGTTGAACCTCGCCCTCGACGCCCTCGGACAGTAGGAGCCGCCATGGACGAGCTCGAGCGCCCGGATCCCGATAGGCTTCTTCGCCGGCTTCAGGACGAGGAACGCCGCTCGCAGCGCGGCAACCTGAAGATCTTCTTCGGCTACGTCGCAGGCGTCGGCAAGACCTATGCCATGCTCGACGCGGCTCAACGGCAGTCGGCCGCCGGCGTGGACGTCGTGGCCGGCTACGTGGAGACCCACGGGCGCCGGGAGACCGACGCGCTCCTCGAAGGCTTGGAGGTGCTGCCCGCCCGAGAGATCGACCATCGCGGAGTGAAGCTCAGGGAGTTCGATCTCGACGCGGCGCTGGCCCGCCACCCGGGCATCATCCTCGTGGACGAGCTCGCCCACACCAACGCTCCCGGGAAGCGTCACCCCAAACGCTGGATGGACGTCGAAGAGCTCCTCGAAGCAGGCATCAACGTCTACACCACCCTGAACGTTCAGCATCTGGAGAGCCTCAACGACACCATCCGCATGACCACAGGCATCCAGGTGCGCGAGACCGTGCCGGACAGCGTCTTCGACGAAGCGGATTCAGTGGAGGTGGTGGACCTTCCGCCGGGCGAGTTGCGGGAGCGGGTGAGCCAGGGCAAGGTGTATGTCCCTACTCAGGCCGCCCGGGCAATGGAGAACTTCTTCAAGGGCCCCAACCTGGGAGCGCTCCGCGAGATCACTTTCCGGCGCACCGCCGACCGCACGCACGCTCACATGCAGGACGCCCGCCTGGCCTCGGGCGGCCGCGAGCAGACCTGGAGGCTGTCCGACACGCTCATGGTCTGCGTCGGGCCTAGCCCCACGTCGGCGCGCATCGTCCGGGTGTCGCGCAGGATGGCCAGCGCCAACGGCGCCCGTTGGATCGCGGCAAGCGTGGAGACCACACGCACCCGCGGCCTCAGCGACGCGCAGCGCGAGACTCTCATGGCCAACATGCGCCTGGCCGAACAACTGGGCGCCGAGACGGTCACCCTCATCGGCGACGACATCGCGGACGAGATCGTCAGCTACGCCCGCTCCCAGGATGTCACCCGCATCGTCATCGGGAAGTCCAGGCAGCCGCGCTGGCGATCTCTCCTCAGACCCAACATCGTGGACAGCCTGCTGCGCGAGAGCGGCGACATCGACATCTACGTCAGCCAGGGGCTTGGAGAGGGCGGGCAGGCGCCTCCGGCGCCGGCCCGGCTGCCGCGGCGCTGGCGCCCCTACCCCGCGGCCATCGGTCTGGTGGTGGTGGCGTGGGTAGTGGCCTTCCTCCTTCAGAGGGCCGGATTGTCCGAGGCCAACAAGGCTGTGGTCTTCATCCCCGCGATCATCGGGGCGGCACTGTGGTGGGGCCTGTGGCCGGGAGTGGTGGCCGCGGTCGCATCGGTGCTGGCTTTCGACTTCTTCTTCGTCCCGCCGTACTACACATTCGCGGTGCAGGACGTCCAGTATCTGATCACCCTGCTGGTGATGCTGGGCGTGGCCCTGCTCGTGGGGACGCTCGCCGCCCGGCTGCGCCGCCAGGTACAGACGTCACGGCAGCGGGAGGAGCGCTTGGAGATCCTCAACCGGCTCAGCCGCACGCTGGCCGGGGTCTCCGGGACCCACCAACTGGCCGCGTCGGCGCAGCGACAGGTGGCCACCATCTTCGGCCGCCCGGCCCGCATCTATCTGCCCGAAGGGCCGCTGCTTCAGCCTGTGGTCTCCACGAGCGGAGAGGAGGCGGCGTCTCCTCATCAGATGGCGGTGGCCACGTGGGCCTTCGAGCACGGGCGTGTGGCCGGGAACGCCACGGACACCCTCCCCGACGCGCCGGCTCTCTACCTCCCGCTCATCGCGGCGGAACGAACTGTCGGCGTGCTGGCGGTCGAACTGCCCGCCGCGAACTACCCTCTGCCGCCCGAAACGCGTCGGCTGCTGGAGACGGTGGCCGGCCAGATAGCGCTCGCCATCGCCCGGGAAGGGTCAGGAGGATTCCTAGCGGGCCGGTCCACCGTCATTCATAGTCTCCGGCCTGGAGGCCGATGGCGATGTTGAGAATGGGGCGGTCCACCCGGTTGTACACCAGCGGCCCGTGCGGCAGACCGCCGGGCACGTAGATGGCCGTGGTGGACGTCAGGGTGAACGTCTGAGCGTCGTCCCCCTCTCCCATCCCCCACTCCACCTCACCGCCGAGGTCACGCAGGTTCCTGGGATCGGAGCCGATGAGTAGCACGATCTCCGCGAACGGATGGGAGTGGAGCCCCGGCAACTCCCGCGGCACCGTCTTGTCCCACACCCACACGATGTCGAGCCATGTCCTGGCCTCGGGCAGCAGGTCTTTGTCCAGGTACACCTCGTCCGGGAACGTGAAACCAGAGACGTCGGTGAAGTCGTGGTGTGCCATCTCGGTGAGGAACTTGGGCTCTGTCACCACGTAGCGGTCCCATTTGCCTGCGGCCATGTCTGCCTCCCTGGGAGTGGATCACGCCACCCATCTTGCCGCACGGCGCGGACCGGCGCCAGCAGTTCGCATTCTACTGCTCAGAGTATTATACTGCCAACAGTATCACGCTCGTTCCTTCTGGGGCTGTTCGGGGAAAGGGAGTTCAAGACCATGTTCGCGACTCGTACCAACGTGAGACTCACGGTCGTCTGCATATTGATGCTGGCCGTTCTCGCGTCACTGTCGGCCGGCTGCGGCTCCGGTTCGGAGACGCCGCCCACCACAGTCCCGACTGCAGCGGCCACCGGCGCCACAGCCGCCTCCACAGCCACCACGGCACCCCGCGCCACCATCACCATCACCGATCAGGCCGGCCGGCAGCTCACCATCCCTGATCCCATCGAATCGGTCTACTGCACCAGCCCGATGGGCACCAACCTGATGTTCATGCTCGCCCCGGACATGATGGTTGGCTGGAACATCACCCCCACCAAGTTGGAGAAGCAGTACATCCCGGAGAAATACCGCAGCGTGATCGGTCTTGGCGGCTGGTTCGGCAAGAACACCACCGGGAACGTGGAGGAGATCATCAAGCGCCACCCGGACGTCGTGTTCGACCTGGGCACGCTCGACGAGGGGTCTATCGACGAGGCCAACCGGATCCAGGGCCTGCTGAACATCCCCGTGATCATGGTCGATGGGAGCCTGGTGAGCAGCGGAGACACCCTCCGCTATATCGGCAAGCTCCTCAAGCGGGAGGACCGGGCAGGGCAACTGGCGGACTATTGCGACGGAGTCGTCCGGGAAGCCCAGAACGCTTCGGCGACCCTCACGGACAGCGACAGGATGAGCGTCTACTACGCCGAAGGCGGCAAGGGCCTCAATACCGACCCAGCGGGGTCCGAACACACTGAGGTGCTCGACCTGGTGGGCGGCTACAACGTGGCCACGGTCGGCGAGGACGCTTCAGGCTACGGCATGTCCCCGGTATCCATGGAACAGGTACTCGCCTGGAACCCGCAGGTGATCCTCGTGGCCAGCGACCCGGCGCAGGAGAGCAACGTGTACGAGCAGATCACCACCCAAGGCCAGTGGTCCACGGTGACTGCCGTCAAAGACCATGCGGTCTACCAGATACCGCGCGGCCCGTTCGACTGGTTCGACCGTCCCCCGTCCATCAGCCGCATCCTGGGAGTGCGCTGGCTGGGCAACCTGCTCTATCCCGACCTGTACAAGTACGACATGAAGGCCGAAGTCAAGCAGTTCTACAAGCTGTTCTACCAAATGGACCTGACGGACGAGCAGTTGCAAACGCTGATGGCCCGCGCCGTCCCCGCGAACTGAGGGGGCTAGATCAGCGTCACCACCGTCTGCGCGTAGCTCTTCCACTCCGAATAGCAGGTCTTGGTGCCCTCGATCCACACAGCGGTGTCCGGGTACTTGTCGTATTCCGGCGGCAACACCATGCCTCGGAGGAAGTCGGCGGTCTCACCCGGGTCGGAGGTCGAGACGAGCGGGTAGCTCCCCTCTTCGTACCAGCAATCACCGGTGAACGAGTTGTCCGACGACTCGCCCTTCTCGGACTCCACGCGCAGGTGTCCCTTCAGCATGCATCGGATCCCGGAGCCGGGATGCGAGTGCAGGCCGGTGCTGCCCTGGTTGTTGTAGATCGAGTCCAGGCGGAACAGCCACTTGGAGGTGGGGACCAGTTCGAACATCCGTATGCGGCGGGACATGCGCAGCCGGGAGGTGATGCCGTCGCCCCAAGCGAGGTTGTTGGGGTCGTCGGTCCGCACCAGTTCCCAGCGCCACACCGTGGCGCCTTCGGGGCCGGCTTCCACGGCGGCGACGTCCTTGACGTACACCGCCTGATCGGCCGCCAGTGCCTGGCCGTTGATGGTGGCCGACCCCTGCAGCACGTAGGCGATGCTGTGCTGCGCCTCGAGGTCGTCCGCCGTCATGCTATCGGGCGCGTAAGTGTCGTGATAGAGCCTGAGCGTGTACATGCGTGACCTTTCGAACGAGTTTCGGGTGCCGCGGGCTCATCCGAGCCCGCGGCACCCGCGGTGTCACTAGCGGGTCAAGACCACGCCTACGAGTAGACCATCTCCAGGACCTTGTCCTGCACCGGGACCATCTTGCCGGCGGCGTTGCTGACGATGGTGGCTTCGAACGGGAACTTGGCGTCCGCGGCCGTGGCTTTGCGCCACTGATTGCCGAAGAGCGGGGTCTTGCAGCAGTTCTCGCTGATGCGGGCGGCACCCACCGTCGGGGGAGTGATGGGAGCGGTGAAGTCGACCGGACCGGCGATCGTGTCCAGCTTGGTGGCCCTCACCGCTTCCATGATGGATTCCTTGTCTTCCGGGACCTTGGTGCGCGTGAGCACGTCGTAAGCCCAGTCGAACACCAGGAAGTGGCAGAGAGACTGGTTCCACTGCTTGCCGGTGCTTTCAGTGAACTTGTTGGCGAACGCCTGGGCGTCCTCGCCGAGGAGGGCCGACTTGAAGCCGCTCGCCGGGTGCCAGCCGAGCTCGCCACACTGGTTCACGGCCAGATCGCCCAGAGCCTGCGCGCCTTCGGGGAAGGCGAGCGCGACGGCCGGGGTGGCCAGTTTCGGCTTGAAGCCCTGCTGCAGGCACTGGTTCCAGAAGGTGGCATAGTCGCCAGGGTTGCCCTCGCAGAACATGATCTCGACGCCGACCTTCTTGTAGGTGCCGATGACCGAGCTGAAGTCCTCGTTGCCGACGGTGTACAGATCGGAGAAGGTGGCGTCCCAACCGGCGGCCGGGATGGCGGGCTTGAAGGCTTCCATCCAGGGGATGCCCAGGGCGTCGTTGGGAAGAAGGACGCCGACCTTCTTGTTGGTGGTCACCTGGCTCCACATGTCGAAGAACGTCGCCAGCAGGTCTTCGGTGCCCCAGAAGGCGTTGTAGGTGTACTTCCACGCCGTGCTCAGATCGCCGGCGCGAGGGAAGATGTAGTTCTGCCACGGGCAGTCGGTGCTGAGGCACGGGACCTTGCTCGCCTCGGCTGTGTCGGCCACCGGGTCCACGTTGGTGCCGGTAGAGGCCGCCACGAGCATGTTGACCTTGGCGTTGTTGATGAGGTCACCGGCCACCTGCGCGGCGCGGTTGGCGTCGGACTGGCCGTCCTGCATGTCGATGCTGACGGGATGCAGCTTGCCGTCGCCGCAGAGGACGCCGGCCGCGAGGGCCGCTTTGGCGCGGTCGTAGCAGTACTGGTCGGCAACGCCGAAGATGGCCAAGTTGCCGGTGATGGGAGCGACGTAGCCGATCTTGATCTCGCTGCCCGCTTCGGGGCCGGCGCTGGTAGTGGTGGTGGTCTCGGCGGCTGCCGTGGTGGTGGTCGCGGGAGCGGCCGTGGTGGTCGTGGCCGCGGCCGCCGTAGTCGTGGTGGTCTCTTCGCCGCCGCACGCAGCTACGAGGCCGCCGAGGGCCCCGCCCACGCCGATGGTCGCCCCAGCGACCCCGGCGATCTTGAGGAAGTCCCTCCGGCTTACGTTCTTGCTTTCTTCGAACATCGATACCCCTCCTTGTTACGAGAAACGCCCGAACTTCAGATGCCCGACTTACCTACAGACGCTCCACCACTTCCGCGGTGGTCGTGACCAAGCCGATGGCCGGGAACATGGACCCCATCACCATCTTGTGCACCTCGTTGTTGCCGTCCGTGCTGGCGTCGGCAGGGATGATGAGGTTGTAGAAACGCTCGGCCAGGGCCCATGCGGCGGTCCCCACCGACATCCCGGTGGCGACGCCCGTTAACACGACGGTGTCGATGCCGAGGTCCTTCAGGTGCTCGTCCAGACCTGTCCCTTCGAACACGTTGAAGGGCCAGTTGTAGAAGACGCGCTCCCCGGCGGCCGGCTTGAGTTCGTCGATGATCTCGACGTCCCAGGTGCCCATACGGTTGACCTCGAGCTGCTGCGAACCCTGCCAGAAGCCCCCGTATGCGGGCCAGCGGGTCTCGTCCGGCGGCGTGTACGCCACGCAGTAGACCACCGGAAGGCCCTTGCCGCGGAAGGCCGCCACGAGCCTCTCGATGTTGTCGATGACGCCCTCTTCGTGAGCGGCCTTGCCGTGCCCCATCATCTCGAGCGGGCTCGGCGTCTTGACCACCGCGTTCTGCATGTGGACGATGAGTAGGGCCGCCTTGCCGGCGATGGTCCAGTCGCTCACTAGTGCCCTCCCCCGCCTCAGATGGCCGCGTCCAGCAGCTTCGCCGCCAGATGCCCGTCGTGGATGGCGTCGTAGATCTTGCGCGGCCGGACGCAGTCGCCCGCTTCCACCACCCGGATCTTGGGATAGGCCTTCAGGCCCTCGATCAGCTCCCGGTTGGGCCGGAAGCCCGCGGCCAGCACCACCGAGTCCACGGCGAACTCCGTGACCGCGCCGGTCTTGTCCTCCGTCTTGATGCCGGTCTTGGTGACCTCCACCAGCTTCTGGCCGGTGTTGATGTCCACCTTCAGGTCGGCGAAGCGCAGTTCGTAGACCTGGCGCTCGTCGAAGGTGATGTTGCACATGAACTCGTCGAGCATCTCGATGAAGGTCACCTGCTTGCCAGCCTCGGCGATCACCAGCCCCACCTCGGTGCCCACGATGCCCCCGCCGATGACGGCCACCCGGTCGCCCAGGAACACCCGTTCGTGCAGGACGTCGGCCGCCGCGACCACCTTCGGGTCGTTGATGCCGGGGACGTCCTCCAACCGCAGCGCCGTGGCGCCCGTGGCCACGATGACCGCGTCGTACGACCCGTCGGTGAGGTCGGCGAGCCTCGCTTCCTCCGCGCACACCTTGACGCCGTTCTTGGGCATCTGGGCTCTTGAGATACTCCTTGAGCGGCCCCAGGTCCGGCGCCTTGAACTCGGGGATGGCGGCCTCGATGAGGGCCCCGCCCAACTCCCGCTTCTCGTAGAGGGTGACGTCATGGCCTTTGAGCGACGCCACCCGGGCCGCTTCCATGCCGGCCGGACCGCCGCCGACCACAGCCACCCGCATGCGCTTGACTGGCCGGGGTGATCTCGAACTCAGCCTCGCGGCACAGGGCCACGTTGACCGTGCACTTGACCGTGTTGGCGATATGGTCGCCGCGCGCCAGGCAGCCGTCGTTGCAGCGGATGCACGGCCTGATCTCGTCGGGGCGGCCTTCCTTGGCTTTGAGCGGCCACTGCGGGTCGGCCCAGAGCGGCCGCCCCAGCCCGATGAAGTCGCCCTTGCCCTCTTCCAGGATGCTCTCGGCGAGCGCCGGCAGGTTGATGGAGCCCGACGCCACCACCGGGATGCTGATGGCCTTCTTGGCCGCCTCGGCGCACCATACGTTGTGGGCCAGCGACATGCCCATGGGGCTGACCTCGTGGATGGTGGTGTGGTGGATGCCGCCGGACATGTGGATGGCGGCCACTCCGCGGGCCTCGAGCCGCTTGCACAGCTCCACCGTCTCCTCGATGGGGTAGCCGTCCGGCTCGTAGTCGGTGCCGGAGAGGCGGCAGACCACCGGGAAGTCGGGGCTCACCTGAGCCTTGATCTCCTTGATGATCTCCATGATGAGGCGGATGCGGTTCTCGAACGGCCCGCCGTACTGGTCGGTGCGCTTGTTGGAGTAGGGCGACAGGAAGTTGGAGATGAGGTAGCCGTGGCAGGCGTGGATCTCCACCAGGTCGAAGCCGGCCTGCTCGGCGCGCCGCGCGGCCTGGCCGAACGCGTTGACGACGCCCCGGATCTCCTCGACGGTCATGGGGATGGGGATGGGACAGCCCATCGCCGTGATCTCCGGCCAGGGCACGTCCGACGCCGCTTTGGGCTGCTCGAGAATGAAGCGCTGCCGCCCGGCGTGCGATATCTGGATGCCGGCCATGGCTCCCTGGGCCTTGATGGTGTCGCACAGCAGCGACAGGCCCGGGCAGATGGTCTATCCGCGAGATGCCCAACTGGCAAGGAGAGGCCCGGCTGTAGAGGTCGTCCACCCAGGCGTACTCCACGACCACCATGGCCACGCCGCCCTGCGCCACCTCTTTGTAGTAGCGAAGCAGGCGCTCGGTGATGGTGCCGTCGGCGTTGGCGAGCCCGGTGTGCTGCGGCGCCTTGATGATGCGGTTCTTGAGCGCGACGTTGCCGATGCGGCCGGGCTCGAACAAACGGGGGAACGCGTTTCCCATCTACTGTATCCCTTCTAGTGAGTGCCGGCGTGCCGTCAGCTGTAGATTCCGTACGTCTTGGCGGTGTCGATCATGACCCGGAGGTTCTCTTCCAGGCCGTCGTCCGGACCGGCGCCGAAGTCCAGGATATACCCTCCGCCCTGCGCCCGCCGTGTCGATGAGCTTCCGGGTGTATGCCGCCACCTCCTCGGCGGTGCCGGCGTGGATCGAGCGACAGCGGCACGTTGCCCTGCATGCAGGCGACGCGTGCCGATCGTCTCCTTGGCGCGAGCCATGTCGGTCTGGTCGAACAGTCCACGCGGTCTTGCCCTTGGGCAGGTCCATGATCGTCTCGAGCCGCGAGGCGAAGCGGCCCTCCGCGAAGCAGAGCGGGATGAGGCCCTCGTCGATGAGGCCCAGCAGGACGGCGCGCAGGGTCGGCCAGTAGAACGTCCGGAACTGCTCGTCGTTCATGAAGCCGTCCGCGCCCTTGTGCAGCGGCAGCATGACCACCGGCGTGCCGAGGCCGCCGGGCCGCTTGGCGATCCAGTCGATGGCGATCGGCACCAGGCGCTCGCACGCCGCCAGGACCTTCTCCGGGCTGCCGGTAGAGGTCGATGACCATGCCGCGCGTGCCGCGCAGCGTGTCGCCCAGGATGTCGAACGGCGCCTTGGTCATCGCCCTGGAAGTAACCGGGATAGCCGAGCGCCATCAGCTGCCCCATGCATGCCGAAGATCGCCGGCGCCCATTCTCCCGCGGCCCGGAGGCGGCGGCCAGCCTCTCGAGGCTCTCGCGTCATCGCCGGAGAGCCCCAGGCCAGCATGTTGCCCGCCGACGAACGGCAGTTCGATGAAGTCGAACGGCGACGAGATGCCGGCCGAACCCGGCGAAGGCGCCGACCGTGCGAGGCAGGTAGGTGCGGAGCATGAAGTCCCACGGATCGGCGATGAGTTCGTCGTACTCGTCGGCCAGCATCCATTCCTTCTCGTTGTACTGGAAGCTCGCGTCGTTGGCCACGCCGTGGCCCGGCCACGAGTAGAGCCGGTAGTCGAGCGCCTCGAGCATCTGCGGAGGAGTTGCTGCCCGGGCAGGGGCGGCACCATGCCGTCGGGCTGATACTTGAGGTTGAAGTCGATCCAGGCCTGGCCGGCCCGCGCCGGATCGGTCATGACTTCGTACGGGCGTCATGCCCGCCGAGCACGCCCGGCCAGTAGCCGACGCCGAGGCAGATGGGCACCCGGTCGGGCTCCCGCAGCTCGAGCGCCGCGAGGATGCGGTCGACGCGGGCTTTGTAGTCGGCCTCGGCTTCGGGCGACGCGAACGGCAGGCCCGGGTTGCGCCACTTGTCGATGCGCCAGCCCGCTTCTCGTCGGGGGTCATGTCCTTCCAGGGCTTGTCTGTCATCGGGTCACTCCTCGGATCGTGTTCGACGGTCAGGAGGGCGCCGGCATGCCGACGCATGGCTGCTAGCCGCGGGCGACAGCGCCGTGCAGATGCGCGCCGCGGCGCGGACGCGCCGCGGCCGCTAAGCGGGTATCTATCCGGCCCAGGTCACCGGTTTCAGTTTGTCCTGCACCTTGACCACCGGCGTCGGTGACGTTGCTGACGACCACCAGGTCGAACATGTACTTGCCACCGTTCGAGAGCCGCCACTGGCCGCCGTACGTGGGAGTGGTGACGCAGTTCAGCGTCGGATGCGACGTGCCCCACTGCACCGGCACGGTGTAGTCGATCGGACCGGCGAGCGAGTCGGCCATCTTGGTCTCCTGCACCCGCTTGATGAACTCTTCCTTGTCGTCGATGTTGGTCGTCCGCTTGAAGACAGTCGATAGCCCATTCGCCGACGCGCGTAGTGCATGATGCACTGCTGCCACTGCATGCCCTTGACCTTCTCGAAGTCGTCGCACATCTCCTGGCAGGTCGCGCCGGTCAGCGACGACTTGAACGGGAAGGTCGGATGGAACCACTGCACGCCGCACTGCCCGTCGGCCAGCTTTTCCGTAGGACTCCATGCTGGTCGGGAACAGGGTGGGGATGATCCCCTCCATGATCTTGGGCTTGAAGCCCTGCTGCGCGCCCTGCTTGGTGAACGTGGTCCAGTCGGGGTCGATCATGACGCCCTGCATGATCTCGCAGCCTTCCTTCTTGAACTGGGCGATCTGCTTGGTGAAGTCCTCGCTCGGCTGCACGTAGGGGCCGCCGTCGATGAACGTGTAGCCCTTGGCCGGCCAGTCCTTGCTGCCGCCGTACGCCTGCCGGTACGCGTTACCGGGACCGCTGTTCGGCCACACGGCGCCGATCTTCTTGTTGGTCGTCGACCTGGTTGAACATGTCCCACTCGACCGTCTGCTGCTCGGTCAGGCCCCAGAAGAGGTTGTAGGTCCACTTGAACGGCTTGTCCGGGGCGCCGCCGCGCTGGAACACGAAGACTTCCATCGGGACGTCGATCGAGAGGCAGGGCATGTTGCTGCCTTCGCACATGTCGGCCACCGGAGTCGACGGTGTCGCCGGTCGCCGCGCACATGATCAGGTCGACCTTGGCGTTGTTGATGAGGTCGCCCGCCACCTGGGAGGCCCGGTTGGTGTCCGACTGGCTGTCGACGACCTCGATGCTCGAACGGTGTGGCTTCTTGCCGTCGCCCAGCACGATGCCGTCGCCGGTCTCCTCGCGTCCACTTGCCGACGCAGTAGCTGCCCGCCACGCCGAAGGCCGCCAACGGGCCGGTGATCGGGTCGACGAAGCCGACCTTGACTCGGCCGGCCCGTCTCGACACCCGGCGCTGGTCGTGGTGGTCTCAGGCGCCGCGGTGGTGGTGGTGCCGGTGCGGCCGTGGTCGCGGTGGTCGCCGGCGCCGCCGTCGTCGTGGTGGTCTCTTCGCCGCCACAGGCCGCCACCAGCCCGCCCAGACCGGCGCCCACCCCGATAGTCGCCCCGCGATCCCCGCCATCTTCAGGAAATCGCGCCGGCTTACGCTCTTGCTCTCTTCGAACATCAGAACCCCCTCCTTCTCGAGAAACAGACTGCTCGCCCTTGAGCAGCTGTGAACTGGTTCATTTTTTGACTCAGGTGCTACCATATTTGAACCTGTTGCCCACGCTAGCACCGCGCGATGCCTGTCAACGGGCGTGAGTCGCCGGAATGGAGGTTCAAAAATGAACCGGATGCTAGTATCGGCGCCATGACCGATGCACCGGCAAACGACCGAGACCTCGGCGGAATCGCCCAGGGAGCGCCGACCAAGACGCTCGAGAAGGGCCTGTTCCTCCTGGGCCTGTTCGACCACGACCACCCCGAGTGGACGCTGCGCGAACTTCGGGAGCGTGCCGGGCTGTCCAAGCCCACCACCCGCCGCCTCATGAAGACCCTCGAGGCCTCCAACTGGGTGGCCTACGACGCCGAGGCGGGCAGCTACCACCTCGGGTCCGCCGTGCTCAAGGCCCTCTACCTGGCGACGTCCCACAACGAGCTGGTGCGGATCATCCACCCGTATCTGGTCAGCCTCATGGAGGAGACCACCGAGACCTCCATCCTCTCGGTCTGGACCGACCAGGGGCCCCTCATCCTCGACACCGTGCCGACCACGCGCACCTTCAAGTCGCTGACGTTCAACGGCATGCTGCTCGAGGGCGTGGCCAGCGCCGACGCCATGGCCCTCATCGCGTTCGGCCCCGAAGAGCACTGGGACCTGCATCCTGGCGAAGCCGATCCTGGCGAGAACGGACAAGACGGTCACCGACCCCCAGGCGCTGCGAGAGAAGTGGAGCACCATCCGGCGCGACGGCGTCGCGTTCGACTGGCTGGAGTGGAACGCGGACGCGCCGGCCGTAGCCGTGCCGCTCTTCGACCGGCGGGGGCACCTGCGGGGGGCGCTCAGCATCGTGGTCCCCATCGAGCGGGCGTCCGAAGAGGCCATGCAGAGTCACGCGGCGGTGCTCAAGAGCGCCGCCGCCGAGATCTCGCAGAAGCTGGGCTAGAGGCCGCCGGCCGCCGCGCAGGGCCGGCCGGGGCGCCAGCCCGAGCGGAGGGGCGCTGCCCCGGGGCGCCTCGGCTCAGACGGTCGCCTCCATCTTGGCCGCCGATGTCGGCCGGCTTGCCCCAGTACATCGCCGAGGTCACCAGCAGGTCGACGCCGGTGGCCGCGTAGGCCTTGACGTTCTCCAGGTTGATGCCGCCGGCCGCCGCCACGACCGCGTGCGGCGCGGCGGCCTTGACCGCCCTCACCAGCGCTGCCATCTCTTCCGGGCCCAGCTTGTCCACCTGGATGATGTCGGCGCCGGCGCGGGCCGCCCGCAGGGCGCCCGCCTCGTCCGTCACTTCCACGCCGATCTTCTTCTCCTTGGCCCGCGCCTTGATCTCGGGCAGCCGCTCCCAGAGCGCCTCCTGGCCCGCCGCCCGCCTCCGAGGAAGGCCGTGTGCTGCGCGAACACCAGGACGCTCTCCGACAGGCCCAGCCTGTGCGGCAGCCCTCCCCCGGCGTAGACGGCCTTGGTGGCGATGCCCTTGGTCCCGGGGAAGATCTTGCGCGTGGCCACGACCTCGATGTCCGGCGCCACGGAGCGCGCGTCGGTCACGAGCTTGCGGGTGCGCGTGGCTATGCCGCACGCCGCCTCCAGGATGTTGAGCCCCGCCTTCCAGCCCATGTGCAGCGCGCCGGCCGGCCCGGAGGCCTCCACCAGCGCCTCTCCCCCGCCGACGACCGCGCCCGTCGGCTGCAGCAGCCGGGCGGCGCATCCCAGGCTCTCGAACAGCCGGACCACTTCCTCGGTGCAGCAGGCCACGGTCTCGTGCCGGGTGGTGTAGGTGATGCGTCCGGGCTGCGCCCCGATGCCGAGCAGCGCGGTGGTCAGATCGCCGTAGGGGCAGTCCTCGGCGAGGAATCGTTCGATATCGCTGTCGGGGATGCGGCAGCCGACGTAGTCAGGCATGGGGCGCTACTCCACTCAGTTGGGCGAGACAGTATCGAGTTCGAAGCCGGACGCCCAGTCGGAGACGTCACCGAAACTCGCCCCATGCTCCACCAGCGTGCGCAGCTCCGGCGTGTTGGGCTCGCTGCAACACCCGCACCGGGGAGTCGCTCCGAAGCACCCTTCCGGCCCGGTAGACGATGAGGTGATCGGCCAGGGTCCGAGCGTCGATGGGATCGTGGGTCACCACCACGATGGGGATGCGCACCCGGTCGCGGATCTCGCGGATGAGGTCCCACAATTCCATCTTGAGCGGCAGGTCGAGAGCGGAGAACGGTTCGTCCAGGAGCAGGGCCTGCGGCCGCCGCGCCAGCGCGCGCGCCAGCGCCACCCTCTGCTGCTGGCCGCCGGAGATCTGCCGGGGCAGGCGTTTGGCCAGATCCTGCAGATGGAAGCGCACGAGGTACTCCTCGGCCCGTTCCTGCCGGTCACGCTTGTCCAACCCCTTGAGACCCCAGGCGATGTTCTGCAGCACCGTCATATGGGGGAACAAGGCCAGGTTCTGGAACACGAAGCCGAGCTCCCGGTCCTGCGGAGGCATCCAGACCCTGGCGTCGCTGTCATAGGCCACCTGGTCGTTGAGCACGATCCGGCCCGCGTCGGGCCTGATGAGTCCGGCGATCATCCGCAGGCTGAGCGACTTGCCGGAGCCGGAATACCCGAACAGCACGGCAAGCTCGTCGCCGATGGACCAGGAGACATCGAGATCGAAGCCCGGCAACTCCTTCTTCAGCCGGACCTCGAGCTTACTCACTCAGTCCACCGCCATCATCACGCTGCTGGCTTTGACGACCGCGTACGCCGTGGACGCCTTCCGCGAGGCCGAGCGACTCCGCCGACTGCCGGGTGATGATGGCCACCACCTGGATGCCGGGAGCCAACTCGAGCACCACCTCGGAGTTCACGGCTCCTTGCGTGACCTTGACCACTGTGCCCTTGAGCACGTTTCTCGCGCTGAGTTTCATCTCTTGCCTCCCTGAGACTGTGAAGCTATGCCTTGACGGCCTTGCGGCCCAGCCGGTTGGACAGGTACATCACCGCGGCGGCCACGAACACGAAGAGCAGGACCATCCACAGGGCGGTCCCCCAGGATCCGTACATGGTCTCCGTGTAGATGGTGAGGGGCATGGTGTTCGTCTTGCCCGGCATGTTGCCGGCCAGCATGATCGTGGCGCCGAACTCACCCATGGCCCGTGCGAACGCCAAGGTGGCGCCCGGCCAGTATCCCCCGGCCCGCGAGCGGGACGACCACCCGCCAGGCAGTCTCGAACTCCGACCGGCCCAGCATGTACGAGGCGTTGACCAAGTCCTGGTCGATGCCTTCCATGGCCGCCCGGGCGGTCACCAGCATGAACGGGAACGACACTGCGAACGAGGCGATCACCGCCGCCTGCCACGTGAACACGATGCCCAACTGCCCACCGGTAAGGGCATGCCACGCCTTACCCAGGAGTCCCTTGTTGCCAAACACCAGCAGCAGCACGTACCCGGTGACGACGGGCGGGAGCACCATGGGAAGCGTGAGTATCAGGCTGATGATGTCCCTGCCCCGGAAGCGCTTCCGGGCGAGAACGTAGGCCACAGGCACCCCGATGATGAGCACGAACACGGTGGCGATGGCGGCCACTTGAAGGGACAGGCGCAGTGGGAACAACACGCTCATGAATGATCCGCGGCATACCTATTCTAGACGACGCTATATTGCTGCCAGTATAACGCAGAAGGGAGCGCCGGGCGAGCGGCGCTCCCTTCGTGCGGTCGCAAACGTCGGCCGCGAGCTATGCAGAGTCGTCGCCGCAGGAGTCCGCGGGGCCGGCAGGAAGCCGTACTTGGCGAGGATGGACTGTCCCTCGGCCGAGATCACGATAGTCGATGAAGGCCTGGCCCAGGTCCTTGACCTTGCTGGCGCTCACCACGGCGATCGGGAAGGCGACCTTGGTGTACATGGCCTGATCGGCCTTGGCGACCACCTTCACTTTGTCCCCACCGGCGAGCGCTTCGGTGGCGAAGATGATGCCCGCGTCCACTTCACCGCTGGTGATGTACTGCAGGGCCTGGGAGACGTTCTGCGCGTAGACGACTTTGGACTTCACCTGGTCGAGGATTCCCAGCTTGGTGAGGATCTCTTCAGCGGCCACGCCGTGCGGAGCGGCCTTGGGGTCGCCGTAGCCGATCTTCTTGACGGTGTCCTTGGTCAGATCCTGGAAGCCGGTGAGCCCCAGAGTGGAGTCGGCCGGGACCACCAGCACGATCTCGTTGCCGGCGAACTTCTTGATAGTGGCCGCGTCGACCAGGTTGGCATCTTTGAGGGCCGTCACCTGCTTCATGGCCGCCGAGGCGAACACATCGACGGGGGCCCCGCCCTCGATCTGCTTCTGGAGGGTGCCGGAAGCGTCGAAGTTGAAGGTCGTGGTGCAGCCGTTGGCCTTGTCGAAGGCCGCGCCGATCTCGGTGAAGGCGGCCTTGAGGCTCGAGGCCGCGGAGACGGTGAGGGCCTTGGCGCCCGCGGTGGCGGTGGTATCCGTGGAAGCGGCGGCGCTGGTAGTGGTCGGCGCCGAGCTGGTGCTGGTGGCCGGGGCGGCGGTGGTCGTGGTGGAAGACGATCCGCAGGCTGCGAGCCCGACAACCAGGATGATGGCCAAGAGGACGAGGGCGAAGAGCCGCCAGAGGACTTCTACGAGACCGGTGAGGCATTGACTGCTCCTTACTGACGTTATACCGTGTACAGTATCACGAACTCAGCCGTTGTCGCAGGATCCCATCGTGAGATGGGGAGAGGGCGGCGGGTCGGTTCGCCGCCCTCTCCCTAGATGGGGGAGACTAGGCCTGGTGACCGAGGGACGACCGTTCATCTTGGCGTCCTTCAATCGGTTGTACTGTGGCTAGTATAACGGTCGCCGCTCAGATTGCAAGCCCTTTCGCAAACAAGGATCAGGAGGCTTCGGACTCCCCCTTCGGCTGCCCCAAAGCACCAGCGGCGGCCTGGCGGGCCAGGTGGTCCAGTAGGCGCTCGCGGAAGGCCTTCTGCTCGTCGGGCGTCCAGGTGCGGAAGCCGACTCCGTTGGTCTTGAAGCCCAGCTCTCCCCCGGCCACCTTCTCGGTCATCATCGGGAAGACCTCGTGGGTGTCGGCCAGGTGTGGCCACAGGTAGCTCTCCACGGCGATGACCAGGTCCCCACCCACCATGTCCATGTGTTCGAACGGCGCCATCACCTGGAAGCGCGAGCCCGGCCCGTACTTGAGCACCAGATCGACCGCGTCCAGATCGGCGATGCCCTGCTCGACGATGTACATCGCCTCGCGGTAGAGCGCGTGCAGCAGGCGGTTGCCGATGAAACCGGGAGCGTCCTTCTTGACGTGCACGGGGATCTTGCCGGCGGCGGCCATCAGCCTGGCGGCGCGGTCGACGGTCTCCGGGGTGGTCTTCTCCCCCGCGATGATCTCCACGATGGGCATGAGGTAGGCGGGCGTCCACCAGTGCGCTCCCACGAACCTGCCAGGCCACGCCAGAGCCTCGGCGATCTCCGAGATGCGGATGACCGAGGTGTTGCTCGCCAGGATGACCTCCGGGCCCACCAGCGCCTCCACCTGGCGGAAGAGCGCGCGCTTGGCTTCGAGGTCCTCGAAGATGCACTCGAGGACGAACGCGGCGCCGTCCAGCGCTTCGGCCAGATCGGACGTCGTGGTGATGAGGTCGGCCGTGCGGTCGACGTCGTCCGGGGAGCCCACCCCCCGCTCGGCGATGAACGCCAAGTCGTGGCGGATGCGGTCTTTGACTCCCCGGAACAGCTCGTCGTCCAGGCTCTGCAGCCGGACCTCGAAGCCGGCCATGGCGAAGGCCTGGCTGCACGCCTGGCCCATCATGCCCCCGCCGATGACGGCGATGCGCTCGGTCATGCCGCGCCCGCGCCCGGGGCGGCGCCCGGAGCGGCGTCCGTGGGAGCCGCGCCCGCCACGTGCGGGCAGTACATGCCCTCACTCTTGAGGCCTTTGTAGAAGCAGCGGTTGTCGGAGCGGCAGATGGACGCGGTCCCGATCCCCACTCTCCCAGCGGGCGACCAATCCCGGCTCGCAGACCAGAGGCCGCGACAGGGCGATGTAGTCCGCGTAGCCCTCGGCGACGAGCCGTTCTGCCGCCTCGAAGGTCCGGATGCCGCCCACCAGCATGACGGCCACACTCACCCTCTGCTTGAGCTTGAGAGCGGCCTCCTGGTAGTAGGCCTCCCGATCCTGCGGGATGCCCGAGCGGGTGCGGAGCGGGCCCAGGTCGCCTGAGAGGCTGGTGCCGCCGCTCAGTTCGATGGCGTCCGCCCCGGCCGCGGCGATGAGGGCGGCGCTCTCCAGCATGTCGTCGACGGTGCTGCCGCCAGCGACGAAGTCCTCGGAGTTCATCTTCACCAGCACCGGGTAGTCGGGCCCCACCGCCGCGCGGACGGCGGCGGTCACCTCCACGGCCAGCCGGCTCCGGCCGGCCACGTCGCCCCCGTACTCATCCGTGCGTTTGTTGAACAGCGGCGACAGGAACTCGCTGAGCAGATAGCCGTGAGCCGCGTGGATCTGTACGGCGTCATATCCCGCCGCCTGCGCCCGGCGGGCGGCGTCCCCGAAAGCATCGACGAGGGCGTGGATGTCGGATAGGGTCATCTCCCGGCCCACCGGGCCGGAGTCGGTGTGCCGCACTGAGGGGCCCGGGGGCTGCGGCGCGCACTCGGCCGCGGCGGAGGCGGCGCCCGGGGGCTCAGCGGCGCGCGGCACCTGAGCCGGTGCCACCCGCCGGCGCGCTCACCACCGACCACAATCCTCCGTGAGCCAGCTGCAGGGCGATCTTGCCCCCCGCGGCATGCACCGCGTCGGCGAGCCCGCGCAGCGGCGCGATCATCGCATCGTCGTGGACGCCGAGTTGCTGGTGGACGGCCTTCCCCTCGGCCGCGACGAACGCGTGGCTGGTGACGATCAGCCCCACCCTGCCGCGCGCAAGGTCGGTGTAGAGGCGGGTGAGCATCGGGGTCGGCCGGCCCTCGTCGTCGGCCATGCCTTCCCAGGTGGCCGAGCGCACGAAACGGTTCGGTAGGGTCATGCCCCGGATGGCCGTCGATTCGAAGAGCGCCGGCGTCGGGACTCCGTGCGCCGCTTGCCCGCCGGGCGTCAACGGTGTCACCGGCGCTTCCGAGCGTCCTTGCGGACGTAGCGCGTGACGCCGTCGTCGCCGTCGAGACGGTCCAGATCGCCGCGATCGGTCATGTACTCCAAGTGAGCGATGGCCTCGTTCATGGCGAACATCAGCTGCAGAGGGTCGAGTTCGCGGTTGAAGACCACCGCCAGCAACTCCGCCGCCGATCGGGGCTCGCCGAGCGCCGTGAGAAGCGTCAGGCACCTCTGCTCGTGGTGCCGCTCGAGTTCCACCACCCGCTCCCGCGCCCCGTAGAAGGGAGCGCCATGCGAGGGCAGGACGAGGGTGTCGGCGGGAAGAGCCGCCAGCTTGCGCACCGAGTGCTGGAACTGCGCGACCGGGTTCCCGGGCAGCCAGGTGGCCGGCGACCCCACGTGGGTGGAGATGTTCGGCAGCAGCATGTCGCCCGAGATGAGGAACCCGCCGGCGCCGCCCGGGCCGGCGCCCGGAGCGTAGAGGCAGACGTGGTCGGGCGCGTGCCCCTGCCCGAAGATCACCCGGCAGTCGTACCCACCCACTGAGACGGTGTCGCCGTCGGCGAGGGCTGTGTTCCGCGAGGGCATCCCCGGCTTGAGGAAGTCCAGCGCGGCCGCGTTGTCCACCAGGTACTGCTGCGCCTCCGGCGACAGACCGTGTTTGGCCAGAGCGGCCGCGGTCGACGGGGCGTCGGTCCCCTCGGTGCGATACTGCAGCACCAGCGCCGCCTCGTACGCCTGCGAGCTGATGAGCAACTCGGCCCCGTGCTCGTCGCAGATCCGGTCGGCGAGACCGCAGTGGTCCGGATGATGATGCGTGACGAGCACCCGAGTGATGGGCTTCTTGGGCAGCTGGGTGCGCGCCTGGCGCAGCAACTCGATGGTCCGCTCGTCGGCGATGCCGGTGTCGATGATCAGCAGGCCGTCGCCGTCGTCAAACACCCAGACGTTGACATGGTCGAGCTTGAGGGGCAGAGGCATCCGCACCGAGAACAAGCCGGGAACGACTTCCAAGACCTCACCAGGCGAAGGCGGCACCGGCCACGGGAACGTCAGAGCCACGACGGACCCGCCGGCCTCAGCACAGCTTCGTGGCTCCTGAGTGCACCTCTTCCACATGGAGTACCGCGACACCCTTGCCCGGCCGCCCAGGCTGGTTCCATACCTTCATGTCCTCGAAGACGGGGCCTTCCGTGTGATACTCGAAATGGCCTTTGAGCTGGTAGGGCTTGCTGTCGTTGGTGCGGATGACCAGCGACCCCCGGCTGCCCCGCTGCAGGTTGGCCAGCGTCTTGGTGAGATAGTTGTCGGCTATGCCGACCTGGGCGTCGCCGGACACCTCGCCGTCATCGAGCAACGCGAGGCATGTCACCCAGATGACGTTGGGAGTGCCGTCGGCGTCCACGGTGGCCAGCGCAGAGGGCACCGCCCGGTCATCCCATGCAGAGCGTGCCTCGTCGGGCAGCACCATGCTGATCGCCCCTTTCGCCTAGACCGCGACCACGATGGGCCTATGGCACCTCAGGCAACGGTCGGCTTCGGCCTTGCACTGCTCGAGCGTGTAGCCCAGCTCGGCCGGCGCGAAGGTGTGTTTGCGCACGTCAGCTTCCACCATGGGCATCTTCTGACGGATGCCGTAGTCCACCCCGGCCGCCAACGGTTCGCGGCTGTCCTGGGCGCCCAGGTAGACGGCGAGTCGCTTGGTCTTGTCCTCGAGGTCTTCCACCACCGGTTCGCCGCGGAGGTACTTGTCGATGTACTTGGCGGCCGTCTTGCCGGCGCCGATGGCTTCGATGACCGTGCCGCCCCCGCTCACCGCGTCGCCGCCGACGAACACGCCGGGCTTGCTGGTCTGGAGCGTGTACGGGTCGACCTCCATGTAGCCCCACTTGTTGAGCTTGATGCTCTCATCGCCCTTGAAGGGGCCGAAGTCGGGCTGCTGGCCCACGGCGTAGATGATGCTGCTGGCCGTGAGCACGAACGGGGCCATGTCGGTGGGCACGGGTTTGCGCCGGCCGCTGGCGTCGGGCTCGCCGAGCTCCATCTGCTGGCACACCAGACCCTCGACGCCGTCCTCACCCTGTGCACTCCACCGGAGCGGCCAGGTACAGGAACTCGACGCCTTCTTCCTCCGCCTCTTCGATCTCCCAGACGTTGGCAGGCATCTCGTTCCGCGTCCGGCGGTAGACCACCTGCACCTTTTTCGCGCCCAAACGCACGGAGGTACGGGCTGCGTCCATGGCGGAGTTACCGCCCCCCAGCACCAGCACGGAGTCGCCGATCTCGACCTTCTGGCCCAGCGCGACCTTCCTCAGGAACTCGATGGCGTCCATGGCGCCGGGCAGGTCCTCACCCGGGATGCCCAGCGGACGGCCCACATGCGCGCCGATGCCGACGAAGGTGGCCTCGAAGCCTTCCTTCTCCAGGTCGGCGAAGTGGACGTCGCGGCCCAGGCGGGTGTTGTAGCGGATCTCCACGCCCTGCTGCTGGATGAGTTCGGTCTCGCGGTGGATGACGTTGCGGGGCAGGCGGTACTCGGGGATGCCCACGTGCACCATGCCGCCCGGCACGGGCAGGTCTTCGAAGATGGTGGGCGCGTAGCCCATGCGGGCCAGGTAGTAGCTGGCGGAGAGGCCGGCCGGACCGGCGCCGATGACGGCCACCTTCTTCTTGGCCGCGTCCCCAGGAGCGCCCCCGTTGCCGCCGGCCTTCGGCGACCCGAGGGGCCAGTGGCCGGCCTGGGCCGTGGTGAGTTCGGTGATCTCGTGCGGGCCGCCGACGATGAACGCCGCCGCGTCGGCCAGAGCGCCGCCGGTGGCCACGTCCTCGGGAGCGGCGCCCGCGGTGGGGTCGGCCAGGCAGCCGGACACGCAGGCGTCGTCGGCCAGACCCTCGGCCTGGTCGGCACACCAGCGCTTGATGTTGTTGATGGCGATGGGCTGTCCCATGGGCGCCAGGCTGCAGTTGCTCTCGCAGGGATGCGGGCAGGTGCGGCCGATGATGGCCGGCAGCGGGTTGTCGCCCTTGACGATGCGGGTGGCCAGATGCGGATGCTCCTCCAGGCCCTGGAAGATGTACCAGGGGATGTCCACGGTGGACGGGCAGGTGGAGCGGCACGGGGCGGTGACCCAGCCGTGTTTGACGCTCTGCTCGCAGGTCTGGCCCTCGGCGTGAGCGGCGAAGTGCTCTTCCGCCAGGTCGAGGACGGCCACGATAGGCGGCCCGATGGTGTTGCCGATGCCACACCACGCGGAGTCGTCGATGGACTCGGCCAGCCTGCGGATGCGCGCCACCGGGTCTTCGCCGCCGGCGGTCTTGGCTTCGCCCTTGACGAGCAGTTCGATCTGCTCGATGAGGATGTCCACCCCTATGCGGCACGGCCCGCAGCGGCCGCAGGATTCCTTCTGCAGCAGCCGGAGGTAGGCCAGAGCCATCTCCACGGGACAGGCTTCGCCGGTGAGATACGCGCCCCGCCAGGACACGATGCCCTTGATCCCCTGCATGTCGGCCTGCTGGAGGCGGGCCGTTACCTGCTCGTCAGTGGGGCCGTTGTACCTATCGGTGAGAGCCATGAGCGGCTCGGACACGGTCGTTTCCGGCGTTTGGGGCGTTGCCACCGGGTGCCTCCCTTGGGGATGGTAAATCGGGTGTCTATATCGACTGTCCGATGATAACGCATCGGTCTGGCGCGGCCCAGCCCGTAGGAGGTCCGGCTCAGCCCGGAGCGCGGGGTGACGCTCCAGGATCGCTGCTTGCCCGCGCCTGCCTCAACACAGCGCGCACGGTAGCTGTGAGAGTATCCGGGGTGAAGGGTTTTTCGAGGAGATTGACCCCCTCGGCCAGGCGTCCGGCGTGGACAAGGGCATCGCGCGAGTAACCCGATATGAAGAGAACCGGCAGGTCAGGTCGCGACGCGAGGACCGCCTTGGCCAGGTCGTGACCCTGTAAGGCGCCCGGGAGCATCACATCCGTGATAAGAAGGCCGACAGGAACCTCCCCCTCCTCGATGAAGGCTAAGGCCTCGGCGGCCGAACCGAAGGAACGGGTGGTGTAGCCGGCCGCGCCGAGGATGCGTCCAGTGAGCACCTGCAGCGCCGGCTCGTCCTCGACCACCACGACTGTCTCGGTAAGGAGCACCGAACGCACAGCAGGGGCGGGGGCAGGCGCCGGGTCAGACGATCGAGGTGCCCGGGGCAGATAGACCTCGAGGGTCGTACCCTTGCCCTTCTCGCTTCGAACCGCCACGCTTCCTCTGCTCTGTTTGACAATGCCGTAGACGGTGGCCAGGCCCATGCCGGTGCCTTCTCCGAGAGCTTTGGTGGTGAAGAAGGGCTCGAAGATGCGTCGTAGGTCGGCCTGGTCGATACCCACCCCGGTATCGGAGACAGAGAGCATGACATAGCTGCCCGGAGTGGCGTCCAGATGAGTGCGGCAGTATTCCTCATCCAGCTCCGTCTCTACCGTCTCCAAGGTGAGCCGCCCCCCAGGGGACATGGCGTCACGCGCGTTCACCACCAGGTTCATGACTACCTGTTCGAACTGATTGGGATCCACCTCGACAAGGGTCCGCCCCGGGTGAACGAGAACGCGAACCTCGACGTCTTCCCCGATGGTCCGGCGAAGGAGTGGCTCCATCCCCGCTATCACGTCGTTGAGCGACACCACCTCGGGTCTCAGAGCCTGGCGGCGCGAGAAAGCGAGGATCTGCTTGGTCAGGGCGCTCGCCCGCTGCCCCGCGTGCCGTATCTCTTCAATTTCAGGGCGCAGCTCGTCGAGAGAACCCGATTCTCTGGCGAGGATCATCTCACTGTAGCCGAGGATGGCAGTGAGAAGATTGTTGAAGTCGTGCGCGATGCCACCGGCCAGTTGACCGACGGCCTCCATCTTCTGGGCTTGGCGGAGTCGCTCCGCTGCTTGTTCCAGCGCCTCGTCTGCCCGTTTTCGCTCGCTTATGTCGCGGATATTGCACTGGATCACGTTCTGGTGGTCGGAGTCGTAGACGTTGCTGACAAACTCGATGTGGGCCAGCCCTCCGTCCGCCCTTTCCAGAGGGAGATCCTCGTAGCGGACGTATCCCTTTTCCTGCAGTTCCTGGAACTTGGAGTGGTTGGCCACGACGTCCTTGAAAGGTCCGAGTTCCCAGATCAAACGGCCCACCAGTTCGTGGTGGGAATACCCCAGCAACCCTTCCAAGAAAGGATTCACGTCCATCACGGCGCCTGTTTCGGCGTCAAGGATGAGTATGCCGTCCCGAGCGGCCTCAAACAGGCGACGATACCTGGTCTCCGAAGCTTCGAGCGCTTCATCCCTCTGCTTGTGGGCGGTGACATCGCGCGCGGTGACAAGTATCGACCGCTCCCCGGCGCTTTCTTGCGCTAGCAGCACGACCGAACCCTGCCAGGCTGCATCAGGCTTCCCGGGGATGGGCGATTGATAGGAGTCGAAGACCCACGGCTCACCGGTCTCGAGGACACGTCGAGAAGCCTCCTCCGCACCCGCCGCGGCAGCCTCTGGGAAGACCTCTCGGTAGGTCCGGCCCAGCATCTGGGAGCCGGGTGCTAGGGCTTGATACGCGGGATTGACCAGGGCGAAGCGGAGTTCAGGCCCCTCGAGAACGGCGACGCAAACCCCGACATGTTCGAGGATGCTCTCTAGGTACGCGGCTTCCGATCGGATATCGGGCACGCCGGCCTCCACGCTTCTTCCCTTTCCGGACGTAGATAATCGGAGTCTACGCCGGTTGTATCGCCTGTGCTAGATGCTTGCGGAGCGCACGCCGCGCCTCGAAGCCGCTAGCTCCCGGCCTGAATAAGCGTCCCGTCCACCACCACAGCATCGATGTTGACCCTGGTGCCACCGCCGGCGACGCTCCGTTGCCCGGTCCAGGTGATGCACACCGTGTGCGCGCCGGAGGCCAGGATCCCCGTGGACCACACGTTCTGCCGACGGGCCACGCTTGGATTGTAGAGGTCCACAAGCACCGGCGGCGCCCCGTCGAGACTGACGTAGGCCCTGCCCATAGTCACGCCCTTGGTGGCGATCCAGTCGAGGCTGGTGCCGGTGAAGGCGACGGTTGCCGTAGCCGCGGAATCGGCGTAGAAGTAGTCTCCGCCCGATGACCCGCTCGCCACCAGGGACGACCACGTGCCGGCATAGGCGATGCGGCTGTCGTTCTGTTCATAGAGGCTGGGAGCAGGGGCCTGCACGAGCGAGCCAAGCACGTCGAACGCGTCGATGTTGATCCTGGCGCCGCCGCTCGCGCTCGGCTGCCCGGTCCAGGTGATGACGACCGTGTGCTGCCCGGGGGCCAGCGTCCCCGTGGACCAGACCTTCTGCTGGCGAAGCGTGGTTGCGCTGTAGAGGTCGGCCGAGACCACGTCTCCCCCGTCGAGGCTTACTCCGGCCCGGCCCATGGTGAGGCCGGTCGTGGCGACCCAGTCGAGCTGGGTGCCTTCGAAGCGGACGGTGGCGCTGGCCGCCGAGGCAGCGTAGGAGTAGCTGCCGCCCGAGGCCCCGCTCACCGAGAAAGGCACCCAGGCGCCGGCGTAGACGATCTTCGCGTTCGTCTGTTGGAATCGGGTCGGGGAGGGAGCGGGAGGTTCCCCCGCGTAGGTGAGTGAGCCGTTGACCTCTACAGCATCGATGTTCACCCTGGTGCCCACGCTGGCGGCGCTCGAATCTCCGGTCCAAGTGATGGCGACCATGTGGGGGGCGTCAGACAGCTCCCCGGTGGACCACACCTTCACCTGGCGGCGGGTGGTCGCGCTGTGAAGGTCGACCGCGATCGGGTCCCCTCCATCGAGGGTCACGCTGGCCCTACCCATGGTTGTGCCCGTAGTGGCGACCCATTCGAGGCGAGTGCCGTTGAACGTGATGGTCGCGCTGGCCGCCGAGTCGGCGTAGGTGTAACTGCCGCCCGACGCGCCGCTCGTCTTGAACGAGGTCCAGGAGCCTGTGTAGGCGATCCGGCTGTCGGTCTCTTGATGACGCATGGCCGGCGGGGTGAACTTACGGACGGCCGCGGCCAGAGCTTCTGCCAACTTCTGACGCCCGGCCTCACTGCTCAGTAGCTTCCGGTCGGATTCGCTGTCGCCCAACTCGAGCAGCACCCGGATGGGGGCGTGATTGTTGACCGGGTCGAGCACGAACACATCGGCCCTTCCGCGCGCGTAGTGAAACTTCATCTCCATGGTGTCCGCCACCGAGACGAGGACGTCTTCGGCGTAATGGCCGGAAGCGCCGTCGGAGTACCAGTAGTTGCCCAGCACTCCGCTCGCTGCGCCGGTGTTCGTATGCACGGCGATGAAGATGTCCGCGTTCGCCGCGTTCGCCATGTCGGTCTCCGACTGCAGGGCGGGGTAGTTGCGCGTCGTGAGCCCCATGCCGGTCTCCCAGCACAGCACGTTGGTGAACTCGCCCTCGAGCAGGGCCATCGCGCGCTGGGTGATATCGCCACAGACAACATACTCGTGCCAACCGACCGCAGTGTCGTTCTGATGGGAGGGGTTCCACGCTATGACCGTCTCGGGGCCGGCAAGCGCGGTGGACTGCCCGAAGAAGCAGAGGAGGAGCAGCAGTGCGACGCCGCAGACGAGAAAGGACGACCCGCGAACGGCAACCTGCATGCTTTCTCCCCACCGCCGATGACATCGAGCAAAGAAACACCATGATAGAGCCTCCGCCGCCGGCGGGCTTATTCTCACTATATCGTCGCGCGAGTCGGATACAATCGACCCACCGGCCGGCAACGGCCGGCCTACCGAGGGAGGACGCATGGAACGGCTATGGGCACCATGGCGGCTGCAGTACGTGGCCAAGGAGAAGACCCCGGGCTGCATCTTCTGTGAGAAGCCCAAGGCCGCGGACGACCGGGCCAACTACATCGTCCACCGGGGCGCCACCGCCTTCGTCATCCTCAACGCCTTCCCCTACAACAACGGCCACATCATGGTGGCGCCGTACGCCCACATCGCGAACCTGGAAGAGCTGCCGCCGGACACCATCCACGAGATGATGGACCTCGCCCAGCTCGCCACCCGGGTGCTCAAGGGCAACTTCTCCCCCGACGGCATCAACCTGGGCTTCAACCTGGGCGCGGCGGCCGGCGCCGGCATCGCGGACCACCTGCACATGCACCTGGTGCCCCGCTGGGTGGGCGACACCAACTTCATGCCGGTCATCGGGGAGGTCCGGGTGATCCCCGAGTCGCTGGAGCAGACGTACGACAAGCTCAGCGAGGCGTTCCGGAGACTCACGGCGTAGCATCGCCGACTGCACGTTCCTCGACTGGGGCGACGGCGCCGGCCGCTTCTGGTCCGGTGAAGGCACGTGGAGGCTCGACTCTTCCGATTACGGAGCCGGGTATTCCCTCACCATCCACGGGACCTCGGGACCGTTCACCGAGGCCTTCTACTCCGGCTGGGTCACCCTGCGCGGATGGGGCTCCGACTATGGCCTCGAGATCGGCATCGGCGATCCCGACAACTGGGAGAGCATCCGCTACAACAAGGAATAGGGCCGACCCGACGGGAAGGAGCGGCGCAGTGCCGCCGGCATCCTCGAAAATCCCATCCCGATCCTCCGCGTGCCGTTCGCTTTCTTTGTCTATACCTTCGTCAGCAGCGCGGGCGCAACCCGTTAGTCAGGCTACGGTGAGGCGGCGATTGACAGTCCTCGTCCGTAGTCATAGCATCGGGGAGAGAGACCTCCACCCCCCCACCGGACTCATGCCCAGAACAAGCGTCCCTATGAGAGAGGGGAACTCGATGAACAGGGCGCCCCGGTACCTTGTCTTCCTCCTGCTTGCCGTACTTGCAGGCGCCGCGGTCGCGGCGACCGGCTGCGGCGCCACCGAAGCCGAACTGACCACCAAGCTGCTCACCACGCAGGACTCCAGGGAGCGGATCGATGCAGCGGCCAGTCTGGCCAAGAAGGCATCGGTCGCGGCGACCCAGCAGCTCGCTGACGCGGCCCAGACCGACCCCACCGCCAAGCTGGGAGTGGAGGCACTGCGCGATGAGTACGCGACATTGTTGAGCGGAACCATGGAGAAGGCGCAGGCTAACGGCAAAGCGCTGTCCGGCGACAAGGTGGCCACCCTCAGCGCGACGGTCGACTGTCTGGCCCTCATCGGCGACGCGAGGTCGCTAGAGGCCCTGGGCGGCATGATCCTCACGTCGGAGAAGGCCAAGGCCATAGCCATCCGGGGAACGTCGGACCCGATGGCCATCGAGCTTCGAGCCCTCGACTCCCTGGCCAAGTCCACGTCACCGGTGGCCACGGAGCAGATCGTGCAGGTGGCCGCCTTCTACGGGACGTCGCAGTCGACGATCAAGCTGCGCGACGCGGCCATCGCGGCGCTCAAGATGAAGCCTGAGGCTGCTCCTTCTTTGTTCGAGGCCCGGGTGGCCGCCGGCTCCGACCCGGATATCACCGCCGCTCTCGATGAGGCCCTGGTCGCCCTCGGGGAACCGGGGGCGGCGGCGCTGCTCACCGGCCTGGGGGAAATGGATTGGGTGGAAGACCTCATGGTTCAGATCGGCTCGCCGGCCGCTAAGCCCCTGTCCACCCTCCTCGGGTCCGCGGTCGAGCCCACCCGGGTCCTGGCTCTCGAGGCGCTCCTCAAGATATCCGCGGCCGGGGGCCCCGCGGCCACCGCCGTACTCACCGACCAGACCTTGCTCCCCCAACTCATCGACGCGCGGCAGAACGCCGACTTTGAGGACCCCGTCAACGCTGAACTCGAGAGAGTGATGGCCAACATCGGTACGCCGGCGGTCGAGCCGCTCGTGGCCGTGCTCGCGACATACAAGTGGGCGCCGCAAGTGCTGGCGAAGATCGGCGCCGGGGCGGTCCCGGCCATGAAAACGGCCCTCGGCGGCAAGGACAGCGACACTCGCAACGCCGCCCTGCAGGTGCTACTCGAGATCGCCGCGGCCGGGGGGGCGGAAGCCGCCGCCACCCTCGGCGACGAGGCCATGCTCGCCCTGCTCATCGACGCCCGCCAGAATGCCCGCTACGAAGATCAGACGAACACCGAACTCGAGAGGGTGATGGCCGGCATCGGCAAACCGGCCGTCAAGCCACTGGTGGCCGTGCTCGCCACCCACGACTGGGCGCCGGCGGTACTTGCCGAGATCGGCGCCGACGCCGTCCCGGCTTTGAAGACGGCCCTTAACAGCAAAGACCGCGACACCCGCTTCGCGGCGGCCGACGCCCTGGTGCTCATGCAGGACGACTCACCTGAGCTGGTGCAGGACTTCACCCAGGCCCTCGAGGACTCCAACCTGAAGTACATCGCCAAGAATTACGCCTACTACATCCGCATGGGTAAGGCCGGAACCGAACCCACGTTGGCGAACGCCCTCAACAAGTACGGCAACGTGACCATGGCCGAGGACTATTTGAACTGTGGGAGTACCACCCTGGAGGAGAGCGCCCAAGCCTGGGCCAACAAGCACGGCTACAACGTCATCTCTCTGCCGGGGAGCCACGGCGGCCCCATCTGGGGCCAGGGGTGAACGCCCCGGGGCCTAACCCTTCTGAACGAGTTCTCCCGGCTCGCCGAAGTCGGCGGGCCTGAGCATCACCAAGGTCTTGCGGCCTCCGGTGGACTCGAACTCGAGCACGCTGGGATTGCCGAGTTTGTCCTCCTCGATCCGGACCGCCTTCGGGTCGAACACCGAGTGGGTGGTGTGGTCGTAGTCCGTGCGCCCCACCATCACCTCGATCCTCGGCCCGCCCCCAGCCTTGAGGTCCGCGGAGACGCCAACCAGAGGCATCTGCTGCATCTCGATCTGATAGCCGAGCTCCGGGTCGCTGAACCGTACGCTCACCGGTTGTCCGCGGAGGTCCCGGCTGAGCCCGTCCAAGAACTCGACCCATTGATCGGGAGAGATCTCGCGTGTCTGTAGATGTGCCATTGCCATGTCGCCTCCCTAAGAACGCGTCGCTCCGTCTTACCTTCTCCGAGAGCGACTGATGATCATGCCGATGAGCCACAAGACGAACAGGGCCAACGCCACCCAAAACAGCGCTTTGACCACGAATCCCAACCCGAAGACGACGATCACGATGATGATCAGCAAGATCCAAAGCAGCATGGGGGCCTCCTCGGCTTAGTGACGGTCCAACTCAGGAGATACCCGGAGAGGCGGTGGGGCGAAACAGCGTCGCGGTCAAAGTCATTGCTCCCCGGGGGCCGCGGGCTATCCCCCTCCGCGCAGCACCTTCCATGATTCCCTCGGAGTCAAGGCACGAACCGGCAAGTCAAGCCCGGCCGCGAGGATGTCCTCGTCGCCGGTCACCAGCAGGTGGGCGCCGGCGGCCGCCGCAGAGGCCACGATCCACTCGTCGTCGGGGTCGCGAAGACCGAGCCCGAGATGGGCGGAAGGGCGGGGTACGACCTCGTTCCCCCGTAGGTATCCGTCGATCTCCTCCGCGACCGCGGCGGGAACGCCGATCCGCCGGTCAAGACCCGCCTCAACTCCTCGAGGACCACCTCCCCCGTGACGAGTTCATGCCGGGCGAGGATGTCGCGGAGCAGGTCGGCGCACAGCCCCCTCGTGGCGAACGCGCCGACGAGCACGTTCGTGTCCAGGAACACTCTCACGAGACGGCGGAGAACACGTCCTCGTCGGTGAGCAGGTCCCGGCGTTCGGCGTAAGGCAGTACCGCTTCGCGCAGTTCATCGAACCGCTGAAGGGCGAGTTGCCGCCGCAGGGCGTCGCGGACCACCTCGCTGCGCGTCTTGCCACTCCGCGCCGCCGCCAAGGCCAGCGCCTCGTCCAGCTCCTGATCCACCCTGATGGTCATAGTCCCTTTCATGTAAGACAATGTAACACAGTCTGGCGCGCCCCTGGAGCCCACGAAACGGGGCCCCGGAGCGCACAACAAGCTTGCGCCCCGAGGCCCCGAAATCACATCGGACCTTGGGTTGAGATTGGCGGACCCCGGCGCCCGGCCGAGCCGCGCCCAGGGCCGCCCCGCATCCGCCCCCTACATCACCACTTCGTTGACCTGGATGACCGGCCTGATATTGGTGAAGTTCGGCACGTCGGCGGCGAAGACAGGGTCGTTCGGCGCCACGTACGTGAGGAAGTCGTCCATGGAGTCCACGGTGATGCGGGCGATCACCCGGTACGGCGCCACAGGGCCGGGGCCCGCCACGGCCTGCTCCACGCTGCATTCCTTGATGGCCGGACCGCACATCTCGCTCACCATGGGGATGTGCTTGTTGAGGTAGTAATCCATGTCGAAGGTCGCGCCTTCGGCCTCGGGATACATGATGGTCAAACGGATCATCGACTCGTCGCCTTTCGTTCGTGTTCGGTCGCCCGGCCGCGCCGGTCCTTAGCAGGTGTAGCTGTGCCGCGGCACCGTGATGGGGGGCTCGCCCTTGATGCTCTTCCAGGAGCTTCCAGGCCTTGTCCAGCGCCCGCTCGGTGCCTTCGATCAGCAGGACAACAGCGCCTTCACTGCCGCCGATGCCGCCGGCCGCCACCAGACGCGCGTCCACGCCGGCCAGGATGCCGAGCGCTTCGATCTCGGTGACCACCAGGCCGCAGGTGACCGGAACGAGCCAGACCTTCTCCCCCATGCTGCGGTCGAGCGTGCGCTGGCCCCAGCCGGCTGAGGCTTCGATGACGTCCGGGATGAGTTTCTCCAACCCGATGGGCATGATGATGGGCAGGCCGCGCACCGCGATGAAGCTGATGAGCGCGCCCACCGTGCCGCCCTGCGCGTTGCTGGCGAGCACGCCGGCGTTGCCGTACGGGTCGACGGCGTTGGCGCCCTTGACCACCGCGTCGCCCTCGTCGAAGGTGTCGAGGTACTCGAGCACGTTCATCTCCACGCGTTCGCCCTTGACGAAGAAGCGGGCCGCCTGGCGGTCGTCCTTGGCTGAGGTGGTCAGCATGCCGTCGGCCACCATGCCGATGCAGTAGCAGTGCGGCTCCACCTTCTCGCCGGTGAGCTCCTCAAGCACGAACGCGCTGGTGGAGCAGGTGGCCACCAGGAGGTTGCCGTGTTTGAAGGCGTCCTGGACCTCCGGAAGGGACGCCACCGCTTTGGCCAGCAGCCGCTTGGATTCGGCCGGGTTGAGAACGGCCGTCGCCTGCTTGATGGGCCCGTGGATATCGAGATCTACTGGATAGAACATCTTTCCTCCGTCTTGGTCGACGTGATTGCTAGCTGCCACTAAGCATACTGTCCAGAAGGCGTGGACCATAGTCCCCGGGTGAAGAAACGCGCCATTCTTGCCGATATTCGGAGAGACCGGCCTCCGTCGCCGGCGGTCGGGCGTGCGTCGTCCGTCCGGCCCTCCGGGAACACCGAGTACCTCATAGACCGCACCGGCAAGCGGCTCACGCCTTCGACCGGCTAGGCTGGCCCGGCGCCGTGCCGCCACCCCGCCTGGCTAGTTCAGCTCGCGCATCCGCCCGCCGGCCATCTCCACGGCCCGGGTGCCGTACCTGATGAGCTCGCTTGCGTGCGTCACCATCAGATGGAGACGCCGTGTCGCCGGTGGATGTCGGCGAACAGCGTCCATGATCTCCGTCTCGGTCTGCTCGTCCAGGTCGCTGCTGGGCTCGTCGGCGAACAGGACCTCCGGGTCGTTGATGAGCGCCCGGGCGATGACCACGCGCTGCTGCTGCCCGGCCGACATCTGCCGGGGAAACGAGCGCCAGCGTGTCCGCCAGCCCCACCGTCTCGAGCATATCGATGGCCTTTGCCCGGGCAGGTCGCTCGCCGCCTCCCGGCGCCGAGGACGCCGGCAGCGTCACGTTCTCGAGACGCGGTGAGCGAGGGCATGAGGCTGGGGAACTGGAACACGAAGCCGACCTTGCAGATTGCGCAGCGCGACCGCTCGGGTCGGACGCCCCCAGAGGTCGGCGCCCTCGAGCAGCACCGTGCCCGGACGTGGGCTTCGTCGAGCCCGGCGGCCACGTTGAGCAGGGTGGTCTTGCCCGAGCCCGACCGTCCGGTGATGACCAGGAACTCGCCCGCGCCGATCTCCAGATCGACGCTCTGCAGCGCCGCGATGGGCGCGCCGCCGCGCAGTCCGTAGACCTTGCTTGATGCGTCATCGAGATCACGCTGGGCGCTCGCTGCTGCGCCCGCACTGGATACAGGCCGGTCCGCCTGCTGATCCGAAGGCCGGACGCCGCGGCGAGGCCTCGCGACGGCCTGTGGCAGCCCGGCCACTACCACTCGACACCACCGGCGACGGGAAGGTGAAGACGCCCCGCCAGTTCGAGGAGGTCGCGGAACAGGTAGAGGCTCTCGGCCGCGGGATCACGCCGTTCAGCGCCCGCCACGGCGCATGGCCGCTTCGTGCGCACCGACACGATCACCGCGCTCCGCGTGCCCCCAGCGCCCGCAGCACGCCGATCTGCCGGCGGCGCTCGTTGACCGCGATGGAGAACACGAAGCCGATGAGCAGCAGCGACAGTCCGAGCGCCAGGCCAGCACCAGCAGCATGGCCTGCAGCACGCCCGATACCTGATCGCGGTACGATCGAACATCTCCGGAGCCTGGACGGGGATGATCCCGGACGCGGTTGAGATGTCCACCGCCACGGCTTGGGATCGTTGCCCGGGGCCACCTTCACCAGGATCGAGGAGGCTGGTCCTCGGGGATCGCCAAGGGCGACGGCGTTGTGCCTGAGAGGCGCGCCATTTCGCGCGCCGTATCGAAGGTGATGCAGATGCTGTTGTCGAGGGTGGTGCCGGTGGCTCCAGGTTGCCCTCAGTGATAGGATGTATCCGTAGAGCTCGATGTTCTCCTCGCCTTCGGCACGAACACGTACTTGCCGCCCACCGCTTCTCCGAGGGTCAGCTCCGCCCCCGCTGGGTGAGCCAGGCCGAGGGCGAAGTCGGTAGCGGGGTCGTAGGCGACCATGAATATGTTGCCACCGACCAGCATGGTGCGTCACCCGCCCAAGGTACAGCGACGTGAACGCCTTCCGACGCCGGGCATGCGGCCACCGTCCGGCACCTTGCTCGCGGCGATAGGCTTTCACCGAGTGGCCCATAGCACCGCGCCGGGCTAGCTGCTCACGCCCTCGACAGGATGCCGGCCCGAGGCCCGCGGAGCAGATCAGGCCCGTGCGGGCGCCCTGCATCACCAGCACGCGACAGCGCGAACCCGCGATCACCAGCGCCGAAGCCATGAGCCAGCGGCGGAACGCGCGCCGATATCCCGCGAGCGACGAGAGGACGAGGGGCCGGAATCGTCTCAGACGGTCGGCTCCATCCCGCCGCCGGCATTGCGGCCACGCATCTCATTGACGATGAAGGCCGCGAGGCTCAAGGCGATGACGACGCCACCGGCGGCGTACAACGTGGGCTCCATCTCCTGTCGACAGATCATGGTGTTCTTCATGCAGATCGCCAATGAGTACGGTGGGCAGCAGGATGGCGAACACGCCCTGGATGATCCCGAGAACGGAGAGAGCCCGCCAGGTCTCGCGCCGCCCGCCCATGAGCATGAACGCCCCGATGAAGAACAGCGTCACGCCCACGGCGATCTCAGCGCGGGCCGTGTAGAAGCAACGGGGCTTGGCTGTGGTCGCGGCGGCCTTGACGGTCGTGGGCGTCGTCGCCTGGCCGCCGGCCATGGTAGTGGTGGCGCCGGCCATGGTGGTGGCCGTGGTCGGAGCGGCCATGCTCTTGTTGTACTGGCAGTTGGTGAACTGCGGCACGATGGCGATGACGAGAGCGAGGATGACGATGATCGCGCCCACGACCTTGAGCACCACGTTCATGCTGACTCCTTTTCCGGCCGGCTCCTCCGCGCGGCCTCGTTACTGGACAGGGACGTGCTCTTGCCTGCATCCGCCGAGGACCACAGTCACCCGGCTGGCCGCCGAGAGCGGCGGCAGGTTGGGGAACATGACGTAGCCGACCTGGCCGTCCGAGACGGGGCGGCCGAACAGCTCGCCGATGACGGGGAGCCATGGGGATGTCGTCGTACACGGTGCCGGTAGCCTCGTCGATCACCCACACCTCCCCGCTGCTCCACGTCTCCGCCAGCCGCGACTGGCGCGCCTGAAGTTGCACCGTGATGTAGTTACGCGTCGGCGGCGAGCGCCACGCCCGAGCAGTTTGACCTTGGCGAGATCCTCCGCCTCGTCGGGGTCGATGGCGGCGGAGCCGGCCGCCATCGCGCCGCGTCCGGCGCCGTCGTCCGCACCGGGACTGGGCGAATCCGCGTAGATGCTGATGGGAGGCTGGCCCGCGCTCTCATCGGGTCCCAAGCTGTACGCGCCCCCGGCCGCCGAGCAGCCCGCCGGCAGGAGGGTGCAGGCGGGCAGCACGGCCAAACCGAGGAGCACGGCCCAGCATGCCGGGCGATCGGCGGCGTATCTGACCGCGGCGCCTCATTCCCGCACCGTCACCAATCCGCGATACATGGTGTGCGAGCAGTGGAACTCGAACGTCCCCACCTGCGTGGGGGTGAACTCGAGCGTCCGTTCGTCGGTCTCCTTGGGCAGACTCGAGGGCCACCGGGTTGGCCGGGTCCGAGGGGAAGATCAGCTCGTTGCCGCAGCCCACCTCGCCGAGTTGCCGGAAGGTCAGTTCTGACCGGCGTGCCGGCCTTGACCGCGAAGCGCAAGGGCGAGTAGCCGCCCGGCGTGACCACCAGCGTGAGCTCCTGGACTCCCTGGGCGTTGACCGGCACTTCATAGGCCGGCGGAGCCGCCAGTTCCTGGATCTGCTTCGGGCTGGGCGTCGAACGAGAACACCACCTTGTTCGAGGCCGGTCCCAGGGTCTCCGCGATCGCCAGCAGCTGCTCGTCGGAGACCACGGCGACGTCGGCCGTGTAGACAGACACCCTGGTGGGGCCCACGTCAGCCCAGATGCGGCGAGTTGCCCCTCCTGATTCAGGTGCCAGCCCCGGCCCCACTTGGTCTGGATGGGACTGCGAGGCGTTCAGGATCTCCAGTCCGGGTTGACCGGCACCCATTCCCGGAGCGTGACCTTGTCGCCCTTCTTCGGTGCGGTAGGCGAGTTGCACCATGGGCTCGCCGCCCGGGCCCGCTTGGTCCACCGCGATCTCCACGTTCTCGCGGTCGAAGTCCTTGGGGAGGTAGCTGGGGATCATGATCTGGAAGGGCATCTGCGCCTGCACGGCCAGGACCTTGTCGGCTTCGGGCGCGTGCCGTGGCCTCCGCCGTGCCGCACCCACCGAGTGCGCAAGCCGGAGCAGGGCCAAGATGACGAGACACAGGTACGATCGGCCTGACAGGCCGGCCAAGCGGCGACCAGCCCAGGAGCCAGCTTCACCGGTATCCTCTGCTCACTGCACCCCCCCTTGGAGTGTCGGATACGGTCTTGGAAGTGCGCCGGCTGCCCGCGCGAGGCGGGCAGCCGGCGCCCGAGGCATCGGCTACGCTACGGCAGCGTCTCGATCATGGTGAACATGCCGCCCGGATAGACGCCGTTGTTGGTGGCCTTGTAGTCGTCGTGGTTGTGGAACGGGAAGAACTGGCCCGGGCGTCCGGACAGCCGGTTCGCCCCCGACGACCGGCGGACCGCCGATGTACGGTCGACGTGCCGTCGGGGTCGTGTGATGGGCAGGTGGCTGAACCCGGTGTCTCGGTGTTGGCCTGGACCGGCGCCGCCGAACTGTGAGCCGCTCGCATGCGGGTCCTGCGCTGGCCGCCGTGATCCGGGTGCGTATTGTCACGGACATCTGCTGGCCGCAAGTCGATCAGCCACTCGTAGGTCTCGCCCGAGCCGATGGTCAGGGTGTTCTTTTCCAGCCCGTGCCCAACGGCGGTCACGCCGGCGGTGTTGGCCCACGGCCAGGCGCGCTGGTCGGAGCCGATGACCTTGCCGTGGAAGCCGTGCATGTGCATGGGCTGGGTCTCGAAGCCCAGGTTGATCATGCGCAGCAGCACCTTCTCGCCATCGGGCGTTCCGGCGGCGCTGAGCTGTGCTGACGCTGCCCGTGATGAACGGGTCGTAGCCCGGGTGCGCCGCGATCCAGTTGGCCCAGTTGAATGCCGGACGAGCCCGACGTGGACCGTGTTGGGGAACGACAGGCCGTTGATCATCCAGTACTGCGGCTTGTAGTCGACCGGGTTGTAAGGCCCTTCGGCACCCTGCCCAGCCCGTCTCGTCGGACACGTGCTGGCGGATGTCGATCTCGGCTCAGCAGCATGACGTAGTCCTTGTCGTAGTTCCAGCCGAAGAGGGTGCCGCCCTGGCCCTTGCCGGGGCCGGTGCCGAGCGCGGCGGCGTCGGTCGGGTTGTAGATCACCAGCGCGCCGTACATGCCCATCTGCACGTGGATGTCGGCTTCCTGGTGGCAGTGGTACATGTAGGTGCCCGGCGTGGTCGGGCGAGAACATGTAGACGATCACGTTGCCGGCGCCGGGCACGTGCCAGCGTTGGCCGGGACCGCGCCCACGGAGGTCTCGGGCACGCCGTCGTTGGCCGCGTCCACGTCCAGGCCGTGCAGGTGGATGCTGTGCGGGTCGTTGGGCGCGTCGGGGTTGGCCGCGACGCCCAGGTTCTTGAGGCGGATCTCGACCACGTCGCCCACCGTGGCGTAGATGATCGGCGCGGGGAACTGGGCGTTGCCGGCCAAGCCAAGCTCGTCACCCACGGTCTTCCCTCCCGCGGCGAGTGGGAGCGCCGGTCGCGAGTGTGGCGACGCCGTTGTAGGTGTAATCTGTCGTAGCCCCTGTCGTGCCGCTCAGGGGCGACTCTGCCACCCGTGTTGTAGATAGCCTGCGACGCACCGCTGATACCCGCCAAGCGAAGTCGTCCGGGCGATACCCCGGATAAGAAGGTTACTAAACACGGGTGTACGAAGCCAGTCGGACGGCCCGTCCTGAACTCGCTCAGGGCCGCCACCCGGGTTTGCCTGGCCACCCCTCCGGGTAAGGCTCACACGTCCACACGCGAACTTCGGGGGGGCCGTAGACGGATGCGCCGCGCGCTACGTCAAATCACCGTGTTGCTCATGGTCGCCGCCGTTTTGGTCTTGGCGGCGGCTCCCGGGCCCGCGCGTGCGCAGCCCGCGGAAGCGGGGGTCACGCACCCGGCCCAGCTCGTGGTCGGCCCCTTGGAGCTGTTCCCCGGCTTGACCCGGCCGGCACAGTCGGCCGGCCTTCCCGGCGGCCCGACAGGCACCGACGCCGCGCCGGCAGGCCAGCCCGCGCTCGAAGAGGAGGTCGTGCTCCAACTCGTGCGCGCCGAGATGAGCGCCGCTGACCGCGCGCTCCTCGACGACCTCCTCGCCACCGCACAGACCCAGCAGCAAGAGATCGAGCTAGGCCAGAGCATCCTGGCCACGGCCGACGAGGAGCTGTCCGACCTGGCCGTCGCCTACCTTCTCGAGCCAGAACCCGGACCGATGGGCGCGCAGATCGGCAGCTGGATCCCGGAGGATGGCGGTAGCGCGGATTCGGGATCCTCATTCGCGGTCAGCCCCGGCTGGATCTTCCCAGTGGCCGGCCCGCACACCTTCAGAGACACCTTCGGCGCCCCCCGCGACGGCGGCAAGCGCAAGCACAAGGGCTGCGACATCTTCTGCGCCCGCAACACGCCGCTGGTGGCGGTGGTGAACGGGGTCATCCGCAAGGCGAACCCTGTTGATATCGGACTGGGGGGACGCACTGTCACGCTATGGGGTGACGACGACAACTCGTACTACTACGCCCACCTGGAATCCTTGGCGGCGGGGCTACACGCGGGCATGAGAGTCGAGGCCGGCCAGGTGATCGGCTACGCCGGCAACACCGGCAACGCCCGCGCCACGTCGGTGCACCTTCACTTCGGCATCCGCCCCGGAGGCGGTGAGGCCATCAACCCGTACCCGGTGCTGATGGGCGCGGCCACCATCGACGACATCATCACCAGCACCACCACGACCACCACTACGAGCACCACCACGACCAGCACGACGACGACCAGCACCACCACCACGACAGACAGCGGGTCGACCACCACGGTCACCATGCCCACGACGGACACCACCGAGCCACCCCGCCGACATCGGATCCGCCTACAACAGAGCCGCCCCCCACCACGGCACCGGGCGGCCCCACGACCACGATGCCCGGCGAGCCGGCGACCACAACGACCACCACGAGCGGCACCCCGACCCTGACCACCACCGCCACCGACCCTGGTTCGGGGCAGTAGGAGACGAACATGAAGCGCATCTCCGCCAAACGACTGCTGAACAACAACTGGGTGGTGCCGGCATCGGTACTGATACTCACTCTGTGCATAGGGTCGTTCGCACTGGCCGCCACGGGATCCTCCAGTAGCGACCCCTACTTGTTCCTCCCACCGACCATGACGTCGGCCACCTCGGCCACCACGGCCACCACGCAGGTCAGGCCCGCGCCCACGTCGTCGACCGCCTCGCCCTTCCTGGGGTACCAGACCGTGGCCACCGCCGCGCCCGCGGATGCCATCGCCGCCGCGGAACTCGCTCTGGAGCAGGCCAAGGAAAATGCCATTCTCGACCTCATCGGCGAGAAGATGACCCCGGAGGACAAGGTGGTGTTCGCCCAACTGCGGGGCATCGCCGCCGAGCAGTTGCTGGCGGTCACCAGGGCTCAGGCCGAGCTGCAGGCCACCAAAGCGCAGATCACCGCCCTCATCGACAAGTACCTGGGGATGCCGGATGGGGTGAGCGCGTTCGCGGGCGCCACGACCAGCTCGACCACGCGTCACTCAGGACGCATCTACGAGTAGGTACGCGCTTCCCCCACCGCTCCCGGGGGCGATATAGTGGCCGCGTGACCTGATTCGACTACCGTGGAGGGGTAGAGCCATGCGAACGAGTCCGCGGTCGATCCCGACTGCCCTTGCCATCATCCTTGCGCTCCTGAGCGCGATCCTGCTCGCGGGATGCGCCTCCGGGGCCACGACCACCACCCTGGCGGCCACCACCACGAGCGTGTCCGTGGCCGAGGTCACCACCACCACGGCAGCACCGACCACGACCACCACGATCGTCACCACGACCACCACCATGGCCACGACCACCACGACCGCGGCCCCGACCACCACCACGACCATCCCGCCCGATCCCAAGGGCTGGAAGCGGTTCGAGGCGGACGGCATCTCCATCACCATGCCCACCAGCTGGAAGGGCGGCGACCCCACCGGAGCGGCGGTCAAGGCGCAGGTGGCCAAGATGCAGAACGGCAAGAGCTGGCTCACCGAGATGCAGGGCTACTTCGTGGATATGGAGACCGATTGGCTGCTGGCCATCTTCGGCAGGAGCAGCAAGACCAGTTGGATCCCCGAGGTGTTCGCCATGCGCACGGAGATGCCGGAGATCCCGCTCCCCATCTTCGCGACGGGATTGATGGACACCGACGAGACCTTCGAACTGCTGGAGTCGTCGGAGTCGCGCGTGGTCTACCTCGTCACCGAGCCGAAGAACGGCTCCAGTCCCGCGGGCAACCGGCTGTCGGTGTTCATGAGAGTCGGCACGTACATCTACTGGGTCGAGTATTCGGGTACCAAGGTCAGCTACGCCCAGTTCAAGGACACGTTCATGCAAAGCGCGGCACGGATCATCCTGAAGGCCCCGGCCGCGGGCGGCAGCCCGGGACGGGCTCGGCCACCACTACCACCGGGAGCGTCTAGAGGCAGGGAATGATAACGAGCCGGGCTTCGCGCGACGCGTGCTAGGAGCCCGGGACCCCCGCCGCCTCCACTCTGAGCAACTCCTTCATGGCCCGCTCCGCCACTTCGAGTTGAGCGGGCGTGGGCTCGGAGGTGGTCAGCCTCTTCTGGATGAGCTTGCCGGGGGACATCATCACCCGTGCAGCCAGAGAATCGCCGTGGCGGGTGGCCCAGCGGAGAGCCTCCAGAGCCGCCCCCAGGCTAACGGCACCGGCGACCGCCTGGGAGGCCGGTGACATGCGCCCCGACTTGCCGCGCAGCAGCAGGTTGGCGGCCACGGTGGTGAACAGCAGCGGTCCGACGAGGTTGGAGCCGCAGCGCTCGTGCTCCTTCGGAGCAGAGGCGGCGGCAGACCGGCCGGCGACTCCCTGTTCGGCGCCGGTACCCGCGCCAGCCACGGCGTCACCCAGCGGGAACGGCACACCGGCGGCGGCCGCGCGAAGCTCCGCTTCGCGCCCCCCGATGACCTTGTGCTCCGCCCCGTGATACCCGGAGATGGCGGAACTCTTCAGCGACAGCACCGCCGGCACGAAGGAGGCGATGGCCATCCCGGTCTCCCGCAGCAAGGGGTTCTTGGGCCCCACGGCGCGCACGGTCTCGGTGGCGGCGAAGGCCCCGGCCAGCGCCATGGCCACCCGGCCGCCTTCGAGCGGCAGCTCGGCCTGGGGCATGCGCATCTTGACCTGAGCCACCACCATGAGGGTCTCACCGAAACGGGCCAGGCCCCGCAGTATCGGCAGGCCCTGGAAGTCGGCCACCTGCGCCGCGGCGCTGCGCGCCGCGCCCCCGGCCCGCGCCCCAGCGGGCCGCTCCACGGCCGCGCCCCCGGCGCCACTCACCCGCCGCGCCGGCCCAGCCCCGCGGCCCGTCTCCCCCGCCCCGAGGGCAACCGCGGCTTCCGCCCCGACGCCACCGCGATGCCGCCACCCGGTTCCCGGATGGCCGCGGCCCAGTTGTCGTCGGAGACGAGCACCAGCCCGTTCCTGAGGGCGATGCCGCCCATGCGAGGCATGAGCTCGGCGCTGGGGCCGGCGGCCGGCCCGGTGTCGGCGGCCGGGCGGGCCGCCGCGGCGCCGCGCGGCCGCTGGATCTCGTTGTCGCTCATGCGTCACTCCCTGTCTCGAGCGCCGGATCGGCGCCGCTGGTTTCAGTGTACGGGCCTTCGGCCCCGGCGCCCGTTTCGGCGGCTTCCCAAGCCGCCACTTCGGCGCCCGCGGCGTCGGCGGCGTCTTCGGCGGCCTCCCAGGCTGCCGCCCCGTCGCCGGCACGTTGTTCCGCGGCGCCTGCCTGCGCAGCCTCAAGCGCCTCCACCGCCGCCCAGGAGGCTCCCGCCGCACCCGGACCGCTCAGGCCGCCGCCCGTGGTCATGAGGCCGCTGAAGGCGGCCTGGCGCGCCAGTTCGCGCGCCGCGCTCCGGCGTTCGCCCGCCTGCGTGGCCTGGCTCCAGGCCAGCCGCTGGCGGCGCGTGGCGCCCGGCGGTACGGGATGTAGATGACCAGCCCTATCAGTATGGTGGCCCCGCCGGTGGCGAAGAAGGCCTCCTTGATGCCCACCTGATCCCCCACCAGGCCCCCGATCACGAAGCCCAGCGCCACTCCCAGCTGGCCGAAGCTCGAGCGCAGGGCGATCAACCGGCCTTTTTCCGCGATCTGGGGGATGTTCTGGAACATGGTGATGGACGGCACCACCACTCCCACGTTGGCGATGCCCGCCAGTCCCATGAGGCTCACCGACAGCCAGAAGAGCCCGCTGAACCCCACCGCCACGTAGCAGACGGCCATGAGCCCCAGGGACAGGAACATGTAGCCATTCTTGTCGCCCAGAAGCTTCATCCGGCTGACGATGACGCCCCCCAGGATGAGCCCCACCGCCACGAACACCTCCAGCGTGCCCAGGCCCAGCGATCCGCGCCCGAACACGTCCTGCGCGAGGACGTAGGAGTTGGGGACGTTCATCATGACCGCGCCCGACGCGAACACGGCCAGCAGCAGGTTGGTGCGCAGCGCCGGCGCCCGCCAGAGCTTCACCAGCACCGCGGGGGACTCCAGCATGAGGGCGCCCAGCCCCGGCCCCTCCCCCTCGCGCACGGCGCCGCGGGGCAGCCCCACCAGCATCACGGCCGACACCACGTAGCTGATGGCGTCGATGGTGAAGGCCAGGGTGTAGCCGGTGATCTGCACGCCGATGATGGTGAGGCTGCTGATGGAAGCGATCACCCCGCCCACCAGGTAGCCGGCGAGCTCCGGGCCGTCCCGGGACACGCCCAGGTAGGAGTTGGCCCGCACCAGGTGGCGCTCGGGGACGATCTCCCCCACCAGCTTGATCTGCCCCGGGTTGAACACGCCCGAGAAGATGCCCATGAGCGCGGCCACCAGATAGGCGAAGCCCACGTTCCGCCCGGCCAGGAAGGGCATGGCGAAGATGAGCGCGGCCCGCACCAGATCGGACACCACCATGATGTTGCGGGCGCTGTAGCGGTCGAGGAAGGCGCCGCCCACCCAGGCCGTGAGCACCAGCGGGACCACGGACGCCGCCAGGATGCCGCCCATCTGCAGCGCCGACCCGGTGAGGTTGTAGACCATGACGGCCAGCGCCACCGTGGACATGGACGTGCCGATGCTGGACAGCGCCTGCGCCGTGAGTATGCGGCCGATGATGCGGAAGTCTCATGTGCGCCCACCATATCGCGGAACGGCCCGCCGCTGGGACCCCGCGGGGCGGCCTAGGCCTCGACGGGCTCAGGCGGCAGCTCGCGCAGGAAGCGGTCGCTGGAGAACTCGAGGTCGAAGTCTATCTGCAGGCCGTTCTGGTAGCGGCGGTCGTGCCCGGCGAGCACGGCGAGGAACGTCGTCGACCACCGCCGGGTCGAACTGCCCGCCGGAGTGCTTGCGCAGCTCGCTCTTGGCCACCTTCACCGGCAGCGCCTTGCGGTAGGGGCGGTCGCTGACCATGGCGGAGTAGCTGTCGGCCACGCAGATGATGCGGCTTATCAGCGGGATGTCCTCCCCCGCGATCCCGGTGGGATAGCCGGAGCCGTCGTACTTCTCGTGATGGTAGAGGATGACCTCGGCCAGCTCGTCGAACTGATCGATGGTCTTCAAGATCTTGTGGCCGTTCTGACAATGGGTCTCGATAGCCTTCCACGCATCCCCTTCCAAGCGCCCCGGGCAGTTGAGCACTTCGTCCGGCACTCCGATCTTGCCCACGTCGTGCACCAGACTGGCGAGGTGGGTGATGTTCTGATCGCTCTTGGGAAGCTCCATGGCCTCGGCGATGTCGGTGGCCCAGCGCGCGACGGCGGCCGAATGGCGGGCGGTGTAGTTGTCCTTGACGTCCAGAGCCGTCACCTGGCTCTTGACAGCCTGGAGGAACAATCGCTCGTTACGCAGAGCCAGCGCCGCGTTGGTCTGAGCCAGCTCCCGCTGATGGGCGAAGGCCCGGAAGGCGTAGATGAGCCCCAGCACCGGGAGGAGGCAGATGAGGATGAGGAGAGTGGAGTAGAGCTGTGGAGACGCCGCCTGGTTTGAGGGCGTAGACCCTGTAGATGTAGATGAGGCCCAGGGAGATGGCCAGGAAGAAGAAGTGGAAGGGGAGGAAGGGTTGGGCGGCCTCCCGCCAGACCGTGGTGATTCCGACTCCCCGTTTGAGCCAACATATGGGAGTGACGAGAAGTATGTTGATGCCCTGAAATATCACCCCGGCAGCCAGGCCGACGCCCGCCACCATCACGGCCGATTCATTGCCTGCTGTGACCAGTCGCAGAAGAATTGCATAGCACAAGGCGGAAGTTCCCGACAGAAGGGCTGAACATACCGAGTACCAGAGTGAGCGAAGCGGTTCGTGCCGATCCAGATTGAGAATGGGACTAACCGCCCCAGCAATGAACCCCCCCAGCGGCCCAACTATGGCCGCCGACAGGAAGATCGCTAGGAAAGTGGCTGAGACTTCCAATCCGGGTCTCACTCGGATGGAACACTTGTCAGCGAAGGCCGCAACGCCCAGCAGAACTAGGAGACCTGCCCAAGGAAACGGACCAGGAGGAACGAGTTCGGGCACTCGGAACTGGATATGAAGCAGAAGCACAGCAAGCCCGAGCGCAATCACGCTCAGGCTAGCAACATAAATCCTAACCCATGTCCACTGACTAAGCCTTAGCAGACTCCAGGAAGGACTCTTAAGCTGTGCGGCCTCTCCCCGATTCATCGGACACCTTCATGCGGCCTGATACCGGCCCCATACTTATCGGTTCGATGGAGTGAGTCCGTTAGCGGTACGCGAGACTACCAGGCCTTGATCTGCATTTCTCTCTCCTCTCGGCGCCAACGCCACCAGACCGTCCCGCGAGCAGTGCCTCATACTTCCGCCATCGGGAAGCCAGTCGCCCCATACGCAACTGACTCACCCGGCGATTGAGCTTGGTCCTCCCATTCAGGAACAAGATCATGAGTAGCATCACTCTACCTACGGCTTACTTGAAGCGTAATCAACCTGCCTCTTGTTGTCAATCACCTCCCAGAGGGATGTTCTGGGGTACATTCCCGCATAAGTGTATTTATATTGTTTCCGTGCATTCTTGCTCTATTCGTGCAAGGCAACGTGCAACCTTGCGTTGCCAGGAGGCTGACTTCGTCCCGACGGAATGACACAATCATCTCTCTGGTTCCCAGCGCGCTGAACGCATGGCGGAAGGCAGACTGCATGCTTCTTTCATCGAGTTACTGGCTTCTGTCCCACCTCTCCGCCACCCACCACTCCAACCCGGACGCGGAAGTGAGCGGCCCCGAACTCCAGCAGGTGCTGGGGCTGGACGCCTCCACCGTCAGGCGGCTGGTGGCCGAACTGGCCTCTCAGGGGCTGGTGGAGTGGGACCCGCATCTCACCAACATCTGGATCCGCATCACGGACAAAGGGCTCGCGCTCGTGGAAGACGCCGAGTCGCCATCCGGTCCCCGATAACCTTCCTTTTTGACACCTGCTTCTCCCCTCCCCCGGCGTTTAGCCGCCCCCCTTTTGGGTACTTCACTCTCACGTGAATCGGGCGCCGTGCCCCCTCTCCGGAAGCCGCCGCTGAGCCACTGAGACTAAGGGCGTATATCGCTCCTCAATCCGCCGGCTCCGGCCTACCGATAACTGGGGCACAACGCGGACTAAGGAGCAGCGATGAGAGGCAACGTACTGCTGGCGGTACTCACCTTGATGGTGGCCATGATCCTGCTTGCGCCGGCCATTCTCGCGATGGGCGATCATCGGGGGAGCCGGAAGAAGAGCGCAGCCGCGACGGCGGGGCCCGGTGGTGTGGCGCACTCGAGGAGAACGGTGCTCGGCGATCCGCTGCGGTGGCGCAGGCTACCGTCCTTGACCCGGCGGGATCACTCCTCGCCCAGGGCCCGGCGCACCTCCACGTAGAGCTCGTCCTGGTCGAACGGCTTCTTGAGGTAGGGCAGGTCGCCCAGTCCGCTCTGCGTGCCCGTGTGGGCGTCGCGCGAGTAACCCGACATGAACAGCACCGGAAGGCCCGGCACGGCCGTGCGGGCCGCCTCGGCTACCGCGGCGCCGTCTAATCCTCCGGGGAGCACCAGGTCGGTTATCAGCAGATCCAGCGGGGCGTCTGAGGATGCGAGTATCTCCAGGGCTTCCGTGCCGTCGACGGCGGTCACCACCGTGTAGCCCTTGGCCGTGAGAAGCCTGTCCACCAGCTTTCGCACCGCGGTCTCGTCCTCCACCACCAGGATGCGCCCGGAGCCCTGCCCGGCATCCCCGGCCGGAGTCTGCGCGGGCCCTTCGTCGGGAGCCTGTCCCGTTTCGGGGAGGCCGTCGGAGTCCACCTGAGGCAGGTACACATGGAACGTGGTGCCCCGGCCGTGCGCGGTCTCCACCGCTATGGCGCCGCCGCTCTGCCGGATGACCCCCTGAGCCGTGGGCAGGCCGAGACCCGTGCCTTTGCCGGTGGGCTTGGTGGTGTAGAACGGCTCGAAGATGAGCGGGAGCTCTTCGGGGTCGATGCCGGTGCCCGTGTCCGATACGGAGAAGCGCACGTATGCGCCGGCCGGCAGGTCCAGTTCGGTCGTCTCCGGCCCCGACGCGAGGCGGACGTTGGCGGTGTAGATGCCCATCATGCCGCCTCCGGGCATGGCGTCCCGGGCGTTCACCGCCAAGTTGAGGATCACTTGGGCGAACTGGTTGGGGTCGATCTCGGTGAGCGCCAGCCGGGGTTCCAGCGTCACCAGCAGCCGGACGTCCTCCCCAATGGTGCGGCGCAGCAGCGGGAGACTCTCCTCCAGGAGGCTGTTGACGGACACCACCTTGGGGTCGAGCTTCTGGCGGCGGGAGAAGGCCAGTATCTGTTGTGTGAGCGCGGCGCCGCGCTCGGCCGCCCGCTTGATCTCGCGCACGTCGTCCGCCGCCGGCAGAGGCGCGACGCTCTCATCCGCTCAGCACCAGGTCGCTGTAGCCGATGATGGCCATGAGCAGGTTGTTGAAGTCGTGGGCTATGCCGCCGGCCAGCCGGCCGATGGCCTCCATCTTCTGCGCCTGCAGCAGTTGCTCGTCGCGTTGCCGGAGCGCTTCCGCGGCGGCCTTGCGGTTCCTGATGTCCCGGATGAAGCCGTGGTCGAGCTCCTCGCCCTCGAACTCCACCATGCTCGAGGAGATCTCCACCGGGATGACTTCTCCGGATTTGGTGCGGAACTCCTTCTCGAAGGTGATGGGCCCCATGCGGGTCATGTCCTCCCAGCGGAGCGGCCACTCCTCGGTGGTGAGACCCACGGTGTGGTCGAACACGGTGCGGGCCAGGAGCTCGTCTCGTGAGTAGCCCAGCAGATCGCACATGTAGCCGTTCACCTCGCGCACCCTGCCCTGCTTGTCCAAGCGGATGAGGCCCAGCCCCGCGTGCTCCACGGCATGCGCCATGATCTGCCGGTCGCGCTCGGTGCGCCGCCGCTCGCTGAGGTCGCGCACGATGCCGAGGCTGTACTCCTTGCCCTCGTGCACGATGTAGTTGGACGCCACCTCCACGGGGATCAGCCGGCCGTCCTTCGTCCGATAGACCGACTCGAACGTCCACGCCTTCTCGCTCTTCAGACGCCGCCAGTGCTCGTCCCAGCCGCCGGGGACCCCGGCGTCGAACTCCCAGACGTGGTGGCCCAGCAGTTCCTCTCGGGTGTAGCCGAGCTGGGTGCACATGGACTCGCCCACATACACGAACCGCCCGGTGCTGTCGGCCCACGCGGCCATGTCGCTCGCTTGGCTGATGGCGAACTCGAGGAGCCGCAACCTCTCTTCCGCGCGTTTGCGGTCGGCGATGTCGAAGACGTAGTGGATGAAGGCGTCGTCGGTGGCCGGGGCCCAGATGCATTCGTACCAAGCGCCGTTCAGCTCCACCTCGAGGCGCTGCGTCTCCCCCGACTCCCAGAGATGCGGAGCCAAGCAGAACGAGCAGGGTATGGGACTGCTCGCGAACGCCTCGTGGCAGGTGAGTCCGGGAAGTATGCCGCTCTCTCGGGCCAGCTTGTTGGCCATGAGGATCTCGCGCGTGTGCTTCCTGACGACGAACGCGATGCAGCCGGGGAGGCCGTCGATAAGGGCCGCGTAGAGGCCTGCCTCGTCCTCGGTCATGGGAGCCGGATGCTCTGTTGGTGGCATAGCCAGGATAGTTCACCGCGGGGCGGTGATAGTCCTGCAATAGCGAATAAGACGCTGCCTACGTCGCCTCGAGCGGCTGCACCCGCACCACCAGCAGCGCGACGTCGTCGTGCAGGCTTCCACCGGCGAAGTCGATGGCCTTCGCGTACAGGCTCTCGGCCAGGACCGAAGCCGGTGAAGCCGCCAGCGCCCGGACGGCCTCCAGCAGTCTCGCCTCGCCGAAGAGCCGGCCGTCCGCGCGGGCCTCGGTCAGGCCGTCCGTGTAGAGCAGGAGCGTGTCGCCCCGATCCAGGTGGAGGCGGGTCTCGATGAAGGCCGCCTCCTCGAACACGCCCAGCACGGGGCCGTACGCGTCGACGAAGAACGGCCCCCCGGAAGCGGTCACAAGCGCCGGCGCGTGCCCGGCCGACGCGCAGAGCAGTTCGCCCGTGCTTTGGTCAAGCACGCCGAAGAACGCCGTCACGAAGCCGCCGCTGTCCATATCCACCAACAGATGGTTGGCGTGCGTGAGGACTTGGGCGGGGCTGTGCGCGCCATAGCTGAAGGCCCGCAGGCTCGTGCGCATGAAGACGGCCTGGGCGGCGGCGTCCAATCCCCTGCCGGACACATCCCCTATCAAGATCCCGATGCGCCCGCCGGCCATGCGGAAGATGTCGTAGAAATCGCCTCCCAATCGGGCCCACTCCGAGGCCGAATGGTAGACACTGGCCACCTCCAGCCCAGAGAAGGTCCCGGTGGAGACCTCGAGCGTTCGCTGCAGCTTCTCGGCCACCACTTGGTGCTGGTCCCGGGCGAGTGTGAGTTCCTGCATCTGCTCGTCGAGCCGCGCCGCCATGACTTCCACAGCCACGGCCAGCTCTTCCACCTCGGCCGGAGCGCCGGAAGCCAGCGACACCGGCCGCACCCCGGCGGCGATGCGCCCCACACCGTCCACGACCCGCGACAGCGGCACTATGAGCAGGCGGGCCAGCCACCAGCCGGCCAGGGCGGCCAGCACCGACAGACCCAGCGCGATACCGAACGCCGCCTGCCTCACCGGCCTCGAGGCGTCCGCCGACACGTCCTGTTGCGCGAGGACCAGCGGGATGGCTATGAGCAGCGGGACGAGCGACCCGGTGAAGAGGCCCAGCGCGAACCTCCCTCGCACTGTGTCGCGGCTCACCAGGACCAGCCGGGGCGACAGCCAGGGCAGAGCCATGGTGGCCACACCGGCGAGCACGGTGGATGCGCTGAGCACCCAGAGGACCGCGGATACCCCCACGGAAAGGATCACCCACAACGCCAGCAGGCTCGCCCCCGCCACGAGATGCACCCCCCACCGGACGACCTGAGGGGTCCGCCTGACGACGTGGGAGACGGCCACGGCCAGCCCGAACACCAGGAAGAGGATGGCCAGTTCGTAGTAGAGGCCGTAGGGGATGATCTCGGGCTGCGGCCGGGCGAGCAGATCGATGCCCTGCGCCGCCAGAACCAGACCCAGGACCACGCCGAGGGCGTCGGGCCGCCAGGCGGACGACGGCGCCTCGCGGGGCGCGAACGGAGAGAGCGCGATGCCGGCGGCGAGTAGGATCAGCGTGGCTGCCGGCGCGTAGTTGTGGAGGTTGATGTATTGGGCGGCCACGGCCAGCAAGGGGACCGCGGCGAGCACATGGGCTGCCACCCACGCGCGCCGGGAGAGACGGAGGACGCACAGCCAGAGCAGCACAAGCCCGGTGAGCACGAAGAACGGGCCGCGCAGCCAGATGAGCCCGTATAGCGGGTTGATGGGCCCGCGCGGCAGGATGAGGAACGACATGCCAAGGATGAGCAGGTACGCAGCGGCAAACCAGCGTAGGGCGGCAGTCCGGATACCTGTGTCCGCGGGTGCTATGACATGCTCCGACCTCATGGCGGGGTAACACTCTCATTCTGGGTGTCTCGGGAGGCGCCGTCAAGCGCGGTGGCATCCTCGGCGCCAGGCTACGCCCCTCGCCGTCGGTTTGCCCTCCACCCCCGAGCGGGTAAGTCCCTCCGGGACAGCCCATTCCCAAGCACGAGGAGGAGCCATGGCCGGCGGCCCCGCAAAGTTGATGAAGAAGCGGTTCGACGAGGCGGACGAGCACCGCCTGTTCCCGCTGGGCACCATGAACGTGGTGACCGTGGGCGGGGTGACCCTCGGCCTGAGCAGGTTGGAGCCGGGCTGGCGCTGGTCGGAGAACCTGAAGCCCATCGCGAAGACCGACAGTTGCCAGGTGGAGCACCTGGTCTTCATGGTCTCCGGACGGATGCACGCGCGCCTTGACGACGGCACCGAGGGAGAGTTCGTGGCCGGCGACGTCGGCTACATACCCCCGGGGCACGACGGCTGGGTGGTCGGTGACGAGCCGGTGGTGTTTCTCGAGATCACCGGCGCCGACATGTACGCCAAGGCTACGTAGCGGGCCGGGCCGGAAGCCGGCCGCGGCGTCCTCTAGCCCCCGTACCGGTTGAAGTAGGTGAAGTCCTCCACGTCCCGGCGCACCCGCAGGTAGTCCTCCGGCTGCTTGACCGGGTAGCCCAGCCGCACCGCGTACGCCACCCGCAGGCGCTCCGGGATGCCCAGGATGTCTTTGAGCGCCGCCGAATCGGCCAGCGAGCTGACGATCTGCGCGCCCAGCCCCAGCGCCTCGGCCCCCAGCCACAGGTTCTCCATGAGGCAGCCCAGGCTGATGATGCCCAGGAAGTCGCCCTCCGACGCCGGCGCCCGCCGGCTGGGGTCGTACACCACCACGAGCATCACCGGGCCGGGCAGGAGCGCCCGCTGCCGCGACGAGATGCCCGCGGCGCCGAGTGCGTCCGCCTGGACGTCCGGCGTGGTCCATTCGGCGGGGAACATGGAGGCGAGCAGGCCGGTCTTGCGCTGGAGCAGTTCTTCTTTGGAGAAGGAGAGGTGCTCGTAGTTCTCTTTGATGAACGCCTCCGAGATGGGCCGCTCGGCCTGCGCAAGCCGGTCGAGCACGGCGGGGTCGTCCACCACCACGATCTCCCAGTTCTGCATGTTGTGGGCGCTGGGCGTCCAGCGGGCGGCTTCCAGGACGCGGAGAAGGTCCTCTTTGGGGATGGCGCGGCCGGTGTCGAACGGCACTCTCCAGGACTTCCTATCGCGGATGAGATCGAGCGGGTCCGTCATGGTGATGGCCTCCTACGGGGTGGGGACTCTCGTCGATGAGCGCGGCGGCGGGGCCGGGGGCCGGCGCCGCGGAACATGCACGTGACCCAGGATAACAATGTCTGCTGCTCGGGGGGCCGCGCAGCGGCCCCAAAAAGGGGAAGGCCCCGGTGGGGTGCTACCGGGGCCTTTTCTCTCGAGGGGGTACTCGAAGAGGAGGGGTGATGTCAGGGTACCCCACCCCTTATAAAGAACTTGTAAACCCGTTGGATAGCCGACACCGGCAGCCACAGCCACGCACCAAGCGGGCGGCCGCCACCAAGACGAACATCAAGCTGGACGTGGGGATCTGGAGGTCTTCGTAGGGTCGGCAGACGGCGCGAGGACGCCGGCGGCCGGTGCAGCCGGCGCGCCAGTCATGGCCCTTAGAGGAAGAAGACCACGGTGACCACCGCGAACACCGGCAGCAAGCACCGCCACCGAGTACTTCATGAACCCGAAGAACGACGGCATCTTCACACCAGCGTCCTGCGCGATGCATCGCACCGCGAAGTTCGGCGCGTTGCCTATGTAGGTGAGGGCCCCCATCATGACCGCGCCGCAGGATATGGCGGTCAGCAGCATGGCCGGAGAGACGCCCACGCCGGGCATCAGGCCCGTGGCTGTGAGCCCGCCCACGGTCGCCACGCCCACCTGCCCCTGGGCTATCGAGGTGAACGAGAGATAGGTGGGGGCGTTGTCCAGGAAGGCGGACAGCCATCCGGTAGACCAGAAGTACTGCCAGGGCTCCGTCAACCCGATGCCGCTGCCGTGGGCCTCCAGCAAGGCGAGGGCCGGGATCATGGTGGCGAAGATGCCCGCGAAAACCACCGCAACCTCCACGATGGGCCCCCACGTGAACGAGTTGCCCTTGCGAGGCCCGCGCGGAGCCAGGGTCAGCGAGGCGATGGTGAGCACTATCAGACTGATCTCGATGAGGAAGGGGAAGCGGATAGCCGTTCCGGCCTGGGTCAGGATATCCGACAGCAGGATGGTGGCTATCACTAACACCAGGAATACGATGTTGAGCCCGCCCTTGAGCCGCATGGGCACGTAATCGCCGCGGTCGGCGCGAAGCGCCTCTCCGGGCTCCTTGCGGTAGAGCCGCCATTCCATCACCAGGTAGATGGCGAGCACCAACCCCAGGCTCAGCAGCCATTGAGGCCACAGGTGGAGCGTCCACGCAAAGGGCACCCCGCGCAGGAACCCGAGGAACAGAGGTGGGTCACCCAACGGGGTCAGCATCCCGCCGATGTTGCTGACGGCGAATATGAAGAACACCAACGTGTGCCTTGAGTGCGCGCGCTCGGAGTTGGCACGGAGCAGAGGGCGGATGAGGAGCATCGAGGCGCCCATGGTGCCGATGAGGTTGGCAAGCACCGCCCCGGCGGCCAGAAAGGCCAGGTTGGTGAGCGGCTTCGCCACCAGGTTGCCGGTGAGGTAGATGCCCCCGGAGATGGTGTACAGCGCCAGCAGCAGCAGGATGAATGAGGCGTACTCCTCGGCAGCGTGCCCCACCGCCGTGGCCCCCTCGCTGCCGAACGCGGCCATGAGGTAGACCGCGGTCGGCACCCCGAGGACCGCCGAGACGATCCCCTTGTTCAGGTTCCGGTGGAACCAGCACCTGGCGATGAGCGGCATGAGCGCCACCGCCAGCAGCATGAGGACGAACGGCGCGAGGGTCCATGGGTGGAGTTGCTCCCCGAGGTGCGTCACCTGAGGGATTCGGACGCGACCATCGCGGCCTTGTCGACCACAAGAGAGGGGACGATGTCGCGAATGCGCGGCGGCGTGAGGAGACGGCGTCGCTTGAGGATGTCCAGGACCCCGGTCAAGGAGCCCCACACCTGGTAGCCGGCGGCTGCTTCGACCCGCTCCGACTGCGGCTGAAACGCTATCGAGACGCCCATGGCCCGCAGCATGCAGACGTCGTTCTCTCCATCGCCCACGGCTACGCTGCGAGCGATCTCCAGCCCTGACGTCACCTGGAGGCGGCGGACAACGTTGGACTTGCAGCACTCGTGTTCTGGACAGCCCTGGTCGTCCAGCATCGCGGGGGCCAGGACCACGTCGCCGGTAGCCGTCCGGTGCCGGAACTGCATCATGTGGGCCACGCTGAAATCCGCGAAGACCCGGCGGCGCACTGTCTCGGCGGCCACCTGGAAGCTGTCGGTGACGATCCCCACCACGTAGCCGGCCCGCCGAAGAGCGATCACGGTCTCCACGGCACCTTGCATGAGCGGGATCGAACGGGCTGCCTCTTCGAACACATCGTGATGGACCCCGGTGAAGAGCGAAGCTATCCCTCTGGTCCGCTGCGCGTCGGATAGCGCGTGGTTGTCCAGGAACCAGGCAAGGTCGTCCTCAACCTTCGCCTGCCGGGCGAGTTCCACGACGAACCGGCCGTTCAAAAACACGCCATCCATGTCGAAGAGGGCGAACCTGCGTCTGCGCCGCAGATTCAGGCAGTCCGGCAGCGAAAGCGCCTGCGCCTGCCGCTCGTTCTCTTCCATGTCCCGCACGAGGTTGATGCTCAAGCGCTCGTGCCGCCATGCTCGATCGAGGATGGCCCGGGTCACCTGCTTGGCCATGCGTCCCAGAGCCTCGAGAGACTGGCTTTCGTGGTCGATGCGCCCGATGTCCACCTCGGCGAGCTTGGCCCCCCGCATGGCCGCGTCAACAAGCAGTCCCACATCCACGCCATAGTCATTCTCGAAGCGCAGATTGCGAAGAACGCTTCGCCTGGCGGCAACGATACCCCCGAGCGGCTGCTCGAAAGTGCTCACCTCAGGGAAGAAAGTAGCAAGGAGCGGCCGCGCCGTGAGGATGGTCACCCTGCCGGCGTCTCTGCTGAATCGGGCCTTCACGAAGTCGGCGTCGCCTCGGGTGATGGGGGCAGTCATCCTTCCGACGAGATCCGGGCAGATCCCGGACAGATCCCCGTCCAGGAACAGGACGATATCCCCTGCCGCCTCGCGGACGCCGTCCTCCATGGAAGCGCCCTTACCGAGAAGGGAACTGGTGATGACCCGAGCGCCGGCCAGGCTCGCGATCTCGGCCGTGCCATCGATGGACCCGTCGTCCACCACCAGCACCTCACAGACCAGCGGATCGCAGACCATGGCGCGCACCAAAGGCTCGATCGTCTTGGCCTCATTGAGAACTGGGATGACGACCGAAACACTCGCGCATTCCAGCACCATCGCGCCTCCCCTCTGCGAGCGGGTCCCCTCCCGTCTCGCCGGCCGATGGTACCAACGCCCACCTGAAGCCCGCCTGAACAGCGGCAGGCCGCTACTCCTCCTTGGCCGGGTCTCCGTCGTAGCCGCCGTCGGGGTTCAGGAAGATCTCACCCGGGCTTGCCCGGCAGCGGGGTCAGCCAGTCCGGCGAGCTCTTCGGGAACAGCAGGCGCGCCTGCCAGTGGATGGCGAAGTCCTCGGCCTTGACGTCCGGGTAGTACTTGAACATGCGGTCCACCATCTCGGCGCCGGTCTTGGCGCTGTGGTAGACCTCGTCGTAGTTGTCCAGGTAGTCGATGGACCACTTCACGCAGTCGGTGTAGCTGCGCGACTTGTCTTCCTGGACCTCTTCCATGATCTTGACCTTGGCCGTGTCGCAGTGGCCGGGGATCACGATGCGCGGGTCCAGATCCATCATCCGGGCGATGTCCTTGCGCCACTTCTTGCGGCGCTCCACGTTGCTCTCGATGGGCCACAGGTGGCAATCGTGGAAGGCCACGTCGGTGGCGCAGACCACCTTCAGCGACGGGATCCACGCGATGGAGTTGTCGATGCTGTCGCCCTCGAAGCCGTCGTAGAAGAGGATCTCCTCACCCTCAAGCTCCAGTCGAGGTTCATGCATGGGCTGCGGGATGTACGTCTTGGCTGGGGATATCGGGGCCGAAGCGGTCGATGGCCCACATGTCCACCTTGTCGCTGGACGTGAAGACGATGTCCTTGACCGACGTGGGCAGCCCGACGACCTTGGCGTCGGGAACGCCGCCTTGAGCACCTCCACCCCGAAGTGATGGTCCGGATGGAAGTGCGACACGTAGATGTGCGTGAGGTTCTTGCGGGAGAGGATGATCTCGGCCGCCATCTTGTGGCTGTCGCTGAGGCACTGGGACGCGTCGATGAGGATGGCGTCCTTCTCCCCGTAGACGAAAGTCGAGTTGCTGTTGAACCCCAGGTAGCTGTGCAGAAAGACCTTGTACTTGAGCGCCACGTTCTCCCCCTGTGTGATCGTCCGCGGGCCTGGCCGCGCTCGCATAGGTTTACCACATCGGAGGACCGGAGTGGGGCGGCAGGGAGCCACGCCAACGGGTCGAGGGCGCCGCTAGGCCTCCGAAGTCCCGCTCCCCTCGCCCAGCAGCCTGCGGACCATGACCGTCAGGGCCTGGGACGTGAACGGCTTCGCGAGGAAGTTGACTCCTTCGTCGAGACGTCCGTCGTGGACGATGGCGTCGTGGGCGTACCCTGACATGTAGAGCACGGGCAGACCGGGCTGCAGCGCCGTGAGGTCGCGAGCCAACTCGTCGCCGTTCCTGCCCCCTGGGAGCACGATGTCGGTGAGCAGCAGGTCGATGGTCCCGTCTACCTTCTTCGCAAGCTGCAAGGCCCCCGCAGCCGTTTCCGCGGGGATCACCCGGTAGCCGAGATCCTCAAGCACCCGGCTCACGAACCTGCGCAGCGAGGCCTCATCTTCCACGAGCAGGATGGTCTCGGAGCCCACAGGATCGACGTGTTCGGCCTCGGGCGGCCCCTCCTCGCCTGTGGGCGGCGCCACCCGAGGCAGGTAGATCCTCACCTTGGTGCCTTTGCCGGGCTTACTCTGCACGAACACGCTCCCGTTGCTCTGCTTCACCGTGCCGTAGACCATGGCCATGCCCAGCCCGGTGCCCTTGTCTCGCGATTTGGTGGTGAAGAAGGGCTCGAAGATACGCTCGCGGGTGATCTCGTCCATGCCCTCCCCCGTGTCGGCCACCACGAGCCTCACGTGGCTCCCGGGCCTAGCCCCTGGATGAGCCCGGCAGAACCGGTCACTGAGTTCGACGTCGTCCACCTCCATGCTGAGCCTCCCTCCGGAGGGCATGGCGTCCCGAGCGTTCAGCGCGAGGTTCATGATCACCTGCTCGATCTGGTGCGCGTCCGCCTCCACCCAGCCGGCGCCCTCTTCCATCCTTGTGACAAGCCGGATGTCTTCTCCCAGTGTGCGCCGGAGAAGCGGGGCCATATCGCGGACGATATCCCCGAGAGAGATCACTCTGGGGTCCAGTGTCTGCCGGCGGGAGAAGGCCAGGATCTGCCTCGTGAGAGTGGTCGCCCGCTCGCCCGCTCGCTTGATCTCCCGAAGGTCCTCTCGCGCAGCGGGGTCGGCTATCTCAGGGTTCTCCAGGAGAAGATCGCAGTACCCGAGGATGGCCGCGAGGAGGTTGTTGAAATCGTGGGCTATGCCTCCCGCGAGCTGTCCTACCGCCTCCATCTTCTGGGCTTGGCGCAGCTGCTCTTCGCGCTCCCGCAGCTCCTTCTCGGCCCGCTTGCGCGCTGTGATGTCCCGCGCCACGGACACCCCGTAATCCGACGAGGCCGCGTCAAGAGAACTCAGACGGATCTCCACCGGGAAGACCGATCCATCCTTGCGCCTGTGAAGCCCCTCGAAGGTCTCTACGCGTCCGTGCTCCATCTCTCTGTGGATCCGGCCGACACCCCCGGCATCCAGGCCGCACTCGATATCGGCGGAGTTCAGCCGCAGCAGCTCGTCCCTGGTGTAGCCCAGAGCAACACAGGCGCTGGCATTGCAGTCCTGGATGCCTCCAGTGGCGAGGTCGATCACGTAGACGGCGTCGGCCGCGTTGTCAAAGTACGACTTCAGCGCCTGCTCGCTGGCCCGGAGCGCCTGCTCGGCCTGGCTGGCTTCGGTGATGTCGGTGGCATAGCCCGCGAGCAGGGTCTCGCCGCCACAAGCCACGGGGAACTTGATGGTCTCGTATCTGCGGCCATGGAGCACTTCCTCGAACCTCAAGGTCTGACCGGTGGAGACGACCTCCCAGTCCTCGGCGGTGAGCTTCTTGGCCCGCTCCTCGGGAAAGAGCTCCTCCATGGTCTTGCCCGCCATCGCGGCGCCGGAGATGCCCAGACAATCCAGATGGTTTTCGCTGGCATGCAGGACCCGGCTCTCAGTGGGCGTAACCACCTTGATGAAGGAGTAGATCGGGGAGTCGCGGACAAAGGCCGAGAACACGTCGATACTCCTCTGAACCGCCTCGGCGGCCAACGTGCGCTCGCTGATGTCCCGGGCGATGGCGAGCGCCACGTCTTCGCCCTCAAACTCGACTACGCTGGCCCAGATCTCCACGGGGATGAGTTCCCCGCTCTTGGTCCGGTGCCGCCGCTCGAACGTGAGGGGTCCCTCTACCGCCAGTGTCCGCCACCGGTCCGGCCAGGCCTCCAGAGAAAGGTCCTCGGTGATGTCCGCGATGGTCATGCCAAGCAACTCGGCACGCGTATATCCCAGGCGCCTGCATGTGGAGGGGCTGACGTCGATGAAGCGCCCGGCTCGGTCTATCCAATGGATGGCGTCGGCCACGTTCTCTATCGAGAACTGCGCCTTGCGGAGAGAAGCCGCCAGCCGCCTCTGCTCGGTGACGTCGCGGGCCACCCCGAGGACCGCGTAGGGCCGCCCGTCGCGCGACACCACACTGGCTTTGGTCTCCACGATCACGGTGCCGCCGGTCTTGCGCCTGATGGGGAACTCTACCGCGGTCCTCGGAGCTCCCGTTTGTTTCAACTCGGTCATCAATTCGGCGGCCAGAGCAAGGTGCTCCGGCCCCAGCAGCGACGACAGATTAAGTGAAGGGATGTCCTCGGGCGCGTAGCCGATGAGTTCCAGGGCCGCCGGGTTTATCTCCAGAAACTGCCCCTCGAAATCGTGCAGGTATACGCAGTCCAGCGAATTGAAGAGCGCCTGGCAGCGCTCCTCGGCCTCTCGGAGGGCGGCCTCGCCCCCGGGATGATCGATCAAGTACCCCCCGATCCGGTGGTCACGCGCCGTACTCCAACACCGACCGGAGTGTCGCCCGGAGTTCGGCGGAGGTATATGGCTTCTGTACGAAACCGTTCGGCTCGCATTCTATCGCGAGACACTGGAGCGCGGCATCTCCCTCTGAGTATCCGCTCGACAGAAGCACCTTCACCCCAGGGTCCAGCGCGCGCAGCCGGCGAAGGGTGGCCCGGCCGTCCAGCCGGGGCATGGAGAGGTCGAGCACGATGACCCGGATCTCGTTTGCGTGCTCCGCGTACACCGAAAGGGCTTCGATCCCATCAGCGGCGGTAAGAACGGAGAACCCCATGCCTCCGAGCATCCGCATCCCCATATCCCGGATGCTCTTGTCATCGTCCACGAGAAGCACGGTCCCTGACCCCTTCCACTCCGAGCCCTGCGAAACACTCTGGCCGGCGGAGTCCGACTCCGAGCTGGGCGTCGCCGGCAGGAAGACGTCGACGTTCGTGCCTTCGCCCGGAACGCTGCCCAGCAAGACGCCGCCCCGGTGCCCCTGTGCGATGCCGAGCACCGCCGAAAGACCCAGACCGCGGCCGACGAACTTGGTGCTGAAGAAGGGCTCGAACGCCCTGGCTTGAGTCTCGGCGTCCATTCCGCGGCCCGTGTCGGCCACGCCGATCACAAGGTACATGCCGGGCGTCAGGTCTTGGTCGGCGAAGCGTTCGCGCACGTACTCGGCCGAGACTTCTTGGGAGCGGGCGGACACGGTGACCACCCCGCCTTCATCGCCCAGGGCCTCGGAGGCGTTCTTCACGAGATTGACAAGGATGTGGCTCAGCTGGCCGGGGTCGCCGGTGATGGCAGGCAGGTCCGGCGCCAGATCCAGTTCCACTCGAGCCCTGGGCGAGACCACGCTCTTGAGATGGTCGAGTTCACCCTGGATGAGCGCCGCGGCATCGACCCGCTCGTGCACCCCGAACCCCGTCCCCGAGTAGGTGAGCATCTCCCCAGCCAGGGCGGCCGCCCGATGCGAGGCCTCGATGATCTCTCCCAGATTCTCGCGGGTCGGATCCGCGGGAGGCAGTTCGGCCAGCGTCAGTTCAGCGTTTCCCATGATGGCGGTCAGCAGGTTGTTGAAGTCGTGGGCGATACCGCCGGCGAGCACCGCCAAGCTCTCGAGCTTCCGGCCCTGCTGGACTTGGCGTTCAAGCCGCAGACGCTCCTGCTCGACCTGCACGCGCTCGGTGATGTCCTGGAAGAACCCGTAGACCCTGCGACGGTCCGGATCGGCGCGGCCGATGGCGCGCACGTTCCGCCGGTTCCCCTTGGCGGTGACGATCTCGAGCTCCACGTCGTACGGCTCGCCCAGTTCGACGGTGCGGCGCACGGCATGCTCAATCACCGGCCGGGAGGCAGGAGTGTAGAACGCCAACCCGTTCGTCAAGGTCGGGACGAAGCCGGCATCGACCTCGTGGATGCGGTAGACCTCATCCGTCCAGGTCTGCTGCCCGGAGTCGACATCGAACTCCCAGCCGCCGACCCTTCCCATCTGCTGGGTCTCATCAAGCAGGCGCTTCAGCGCCGCCTCCCTCGCTCGCGCCTTGGTTCGCGAAGTGACGTCGCGCAGGGCGGCGATCACGAGCCTCTCACCATCGCGATCGAGCATATGCGCGGAGTATGAAATGTCGACGGGCTCGCCGCCCCCGACCGGAAGAAGGAACTGCTGGTCCTTGATGACGCCTTCGGATTCCAGAGTCGATAACCAACTCCGGCGCTCCGCCGGGTCGCCGAGGATGCCAAATTCAGCGGTGGTCTTGCCGACCGCCTCTCCCGGCGACAGGCCGAAGAGCTCTTCGAAGGCGCTGTTGACCTCGAGCAACCGGCCCTCCGGGAGGGTGGCGACATACATGGCGTCGGGGGCGGTGGCGAACACCGACCGGAATTTCTCCTCGCTCTCGCGCAGGTCCCTTTCGATGAGCCTGCCACGGAGGGCCATCCCGGCACACGCGCCGACCCCCTCGTAGAACTGGATGGTCACGGGAGTGAAGAAGCCGGTCCGGCGATCGGCAAGGTGGATGAGACCGAGGATCTCCTCCCCCGCGCGCAACGGGACGATGGCGATGGAGCGAAAACCGACATGGATGCAGCGGTTCCGCGGGTGCAGCCGCGGGTCCTCGCCGGCAGGTACATCCAGAAACGGCACGGAGTCGTTGGTCCAGACGCTACCGCCCGGCGTGAAGAGAGGATCGGCGGGATCGGTCTGCCCCCCCAGGACGAGGCCGCACGTGCACTCGAGGCACACGGAACCGTCCTCATTGCGGCACAGGCCCCCGTCGGGGTAGCTGACGGTGAGGCTGTTCTCGGCCTCGAGGAAGTCCTCCGAATAACCGACGGAGGAGACAAACGGGTAGTCGTCCCCCTCGGCAAGCCTCACCCCGACCGCGTCGCAGCCGGAAGCGCGCCTGACCGCCGATACGATGTCGTCGACCGCGTCGCCCAGCGGCCGGCGTGCATCTATCAGACCCGTGATGGCGCTCTGCAGCGACAACAGATGGGCGACCCGCCCATAATCGCCAGGCCCCGCGAGAGGCGGAGACCTGTCGGGGTCTTTGGCGCGCATGCGCCTCTCACTTCCGCGAACGGCAGACCCGCATTCGGGTTTGAACCTCCGCGTCCACCATAAGGGAGGCGCCGGAACTTAGCAAGAGCTAGGGCATCCGGCGGCCGGAACTAGGTGCGGGCCGCCGCCCTGCCCCGTCGCCTGCGCCACAGCAGATAGATGATCACCGGCGATACCACGATGCCGGCCAGCGCGAAGAGTTGCGCCTCCACGAGCCCCAAAGCGATGATGTTGTTCTCCCGATAGAACGAGATGAAGAAGCGGCCCAGCGAGTACAGGCCCAGGTAGGCGAAGAAGGCCATGCCGTCGGCTTTCATGCGGGGGATCAGCAGCAGCAGCGCCCCTATCACCACGAGGAGCCAGATCTGCTCGTAGATGGGCGTGGGATGGGTGGCGACCCCCAGCAGGGAGTCCGGCAGGAAGGCCGCGGGGTTGGTGTAGGTGATGCCCCAGGGCAGGTCGGTGACCGGGCCCCATGTATCTCCGTTGATGATGTTCGCGCAGCGCCCGATGATCTGGGCCACGGGGAACGCCAGCGCCGTGGCGTCGATGACGCGGAGCACGGGCAGCTTCTTCCACAGGCAGTAGGCTATCAGCCCCAGGATGCCGCCGGCGATGACGCCGTAGATGGCCAGCCCCACCAACCCGATCCCGAAGATCTCGCCCGGATGGTCCCAGAAATAGCCGAAATTGTCGGCCACTGAGAAGAGCCGGGCCCCGATGATGCCGCACGGTACGGCGATGATGGCGATGCCCAACGCATGGTTGCTGGAGATGCCGCGCTTGCCGAGCCCCCAGGCGAAGACCCAGATGCCGACGACCACGCCGACGGCCATGATGATGCCGTACCAGTGGAAAACAAGCGGGCCTATGCTCCCGATGACGGGATCGATATCGATAGTCATACGGCATGATAACCCGCCGGGCCGTGTTGCGACGGGTCCGGCGTGGCCGAGCGCCGCCGCCCCTACGTCAGCAGCGACTCCTGCACGAACCCGGGTCCGCCGCGGGCGCCGGGAGCCGGGCCCGCGAACGACAGGGCGAGCACGGCGACATCGTCCCTGAGGCCGCCGCCCGAGAAGGCCAATACCTGATCCAGCACGGTGTGCGGCAACCGCTCCACGGATATCCGCTTGCGTCTGAGCAGGGTCTCCAGCCGCTTCTCCCCGAAGAACTCGCCTCCGCGCCGCGCCTCGATGACCCCGTCCGTGTAGAGCAGAAGCAGATCGCCCGCCTCCAGGTCCACGGAGCCGCTCTTCCAGGTGGCGTCTTCGTGCACGCCCAGCGGAGCCGACCCTGTGCCCAGCGCTTTGACATCGCCGTCCGCCCGCCTCAGGAACGTACTCGGATGGCCCGCCGAGGCGTAGCGGAACTCGCCCGTCTCGCTGTCGAGGATCCCCAGGAACAGCGTCACGAACCCCGGAAGCTCCTTCTCCACGAGTAGTCCGTTGGTCCGGCGCAGGACCTCTTGCGGCCGCACCGACTGATGGGTGAAGGCGTGCACCACGTCCTTGACGAGGGTCGCGGTCCGGGCCGCCTCGATGCCGTGGCCGGCCACGTCGCCCACGAGGACCACCACGAGGCCGCCCTTGACCTCGAACACGTCGTAGAAGTCTCCACCCACCCGGGCCGCCTCGGTGGCCGAGCGGTAGAGGTGGCCCACGCGCACCCGCCCGATCTCGGAGGGGATGTTGAGCAGAGCCAGTTGCAGCCGCTCGGCGATGTCGAGTTGCTGGCGGTACAGGCGCTCGTTCTCTTCAGCGAGGAAACGGAACCGCTCTTCGCGCTCGCGCAGGGCTTCCTCAGCCTCCACGCGGCTCGTGATGTCGATGCCCACGCCGCCCACGAACCGTTCGCCGGCCGCGTTCGAGAAGGTGAACTTCGAGTTCAGCCAGTAGCCGGTCTCCCCCGCCTCGTCGACGGTCTTCTCGACAACGCGCAGCGCCTCCCCCGATTCGAGCACGGCGAGGTCGTTCTTTCGAGACTCCTCCGCCGCTTCCGCCGGCCAGACGTCGGCGTCGGTCTTGCCCAGCCGGTCGGCGGCCCGCACACCGAAGCGCTGCTCGTACGCCTTACTCAGATACACGTACCGGCCCTCCGCATCCTTGATCCAGGAGATGCCGGGCAGGTTATCGGCGAAGGCCCGGAACCGTTCCGCGAACCCGTCCTCCACCCGCGGCCCGGGGATCTCGACGCTGGTGCTGAGCACGCTCCACTCGTCGTCCCCCGGGATGCGCACCCGGTCCAACAAGATTCGGAAGCGCCGCCCCTCACCATCCCCGTCGCACCGCCCGGCGAGATCGGCGGAGGTGACCTCGAACTCGGTGGACACCCCGGTCTCGAGCACGCCCCGGATCGTCTCCCCGATCTCCGGAGACATATCCGGGAAGAGATCGGCCACCCTCTTCCCCGTGGGGTCGCCACCGGGCCGCAGCTCCCGGTAGGCCTGGTTGGCGAACACATACACCAGATCCTCGCCGCGCACGATGCACGTGGCCAGAGCCCGGTTGCCGAGCAGGGTCTCCACCAGCTCCTGACCGTCGGCCAGCCGCTGTTCCGAATCCCTCCTCTCGTCGTCTGCCAGCTTCCGCCCGCTGATATCGCGGCTGAACATGGCGTAGCCGCCGGCGAAGGGGATCACAGAGACTTCCGACCACATCTCCCGGTGCGGGTGCTTCGCTTCAGCGCTGATCTCCCTGCCGCTGGCCTTGGCCTTCGCGAATATCTCGGGCAAGATGGCAGTCTCGTGCTCGAGAGACGACAGCCCCGCGCCGAGCAGGACCTCCTTTGGCCGACCGTCATGTTCGGCCATCGCGTCATTGAGATAGACACAGCGCAGATCCGGATCGAAGATGGCGAAGCCCTCCGGCATGGCCCCGAACACCGCTTCCAGCCTGTCGCCTGTCTCGAACAACTCCAGTAGGGTGGGCGGCAAAGGCAATCCTGTGCGCCTCGGGGAGTGCCCTTCGCGATAGAAGGTGAGAGTGAGGAGCGTCCCGCCCTCGGGCGCCGAGTACAGCGCCAGGTGGTCGGACAGTTTGGCCATGAGAGGCAAGCCGAGGCCCCGCGTGGTGCGTTCGCGCGAGCGGTCGGGAGTCTGGAACTCGCCCGGTCCGGACACTTGGACTTCCAGCCGATCCTCGTACACCAGCGCAGTGATGGTCACCTGCCCCTTGTAGGGAGCGTGCTCGATGGCGTTCGCCGCCGCTTCGGAGGTGAGCAGGGCGATGTCGAACACCCGCGCATTGGCGAACCCCGCCTGCTCGGCCATGGACGTCACGAAATGGCGCGCCCGCGAGAGCTCGGCCAGGTCCGGCTGCAGGACCAGAGAGCGTGCGTCGGGCAATGTGCGCGCCTCGGTCAAACCGTCACCCGGCGGTCTGGGGCAGATCGTCAAACAGACGGAAACGGGGGTCGGACGTGAGGGCGACGATGTCGAACACCCGGCGCAGGTTGCGGTTGGCCCCCACCACTCCCAGCCACGCCCCCCCGTCGAGCCTGCGCACAGCTTGAAGCAGGACGTTGAGCGCGCCACTGTCCATGAACGCGCACTCGCTCAGGTCTATGAACAGGGACGAGCAGAAACCGCCGGAATTCTCCTTCAACGCGGCATCGAACGTGGGCGCGGTCGCCATGTCGATATCCCCGTTCACGAGTAGCACAGGGATGTTCTCGTGGGAACTCAGCGAGATCTTCATCGGGCCCCTTTCCTAGTCACGGCCACGTCCAGAGTCTGAATCGAGCCGGTCGATACGTCAAGATGGTTCTGCCAACGAGAGGGCGAGTACGGCGACGTCATCGCGCAGTGATCCGTCTGAAAAGGCAAGCACCTGTTCCACCACCAGCCCCGGCAAGTCCTCCACCGGCACCGCGGCGCGTCTCACCAGGTCGGCCAGGCGCGCTTCCCCAAAGAGCCCCGACCCGTCTCGCGCCTCGACGACCCCGTCCGTGTACATCAAGAGTATGTCACCAGGAAGCACCTCGAGTCTGCCGCGTCTTCCAGACGGCGTCCGCGAACACCCCCAGCGGGACCGAGCCGGACGCGAGCCATCTCCACCTCGCCGGATGCCCTCCGCAGTATCGGTTCGGGATGACCGGCGGACGAATAGCGCAGCGACCCGGTGCGGGGGTCGAGGATGGCAAGGAACAGGGTGACGAACCCCGGCTGGCCCTTCTCCACCAGAAGCCGGTTCGTGCGGCGAAGCACTTCGTGCGTGCGGAGCGATTGGTGGGTGAACGCGTGGACCACGTCCTTGACCAGCGTCGCCATCCGCGCCGCCTCGATACCGTGCCCGGACACATCGCCGATGAGCAGGGCTATCTCGGAACCCTTGACTTCGAACACATCGTAGAAGTCACCGCCCACGCGGGCTGCCTCGGTGGCCGACCGGTAGAGATGCCCCAAACGCACCCTGCCGTCGAGCGAGGGGGTATTGATGAGGGCCAGTTGCAGGGTCTCGGCGATACCCAGTTGCTGCCTGTAGAGGCGCTCGTTCTCCTTGGCCAGGGCGCGGTGCTGCTCTTCGCTCTCCCGCAACACCGCCTCCGTCTGCTTGCGGTCGCTGATGTCGCGGATGACGGTCTGGACGGCCACCCGGCCGGCCCAGCGGACCTGACTGCGGCTCACCTCGGCCGCGAACGGAGTCCCGTCGAAGCGGACCAACCGAGTCTCCGCCGGAGGACAGATGTCGCCGGCGTACGCCTGATCGATCCTGGACAGTTCGGCAGGCGCCGTGTCGGGATGCAGGAAGCGGCGGACCTCTCCGCCCAGGATGGCCTCTGGTCCGGCCGCCCCAAAGAGCCGGGCCGCCGCGGGATTGGAGAACACATACCGCCCTTCGGAGTGGACCAGGATGGCCTCGGGACTGGTGTTCACCAAGGCTCTGTAGCGATCCTCCACCTCGTGCAGAGAGCGTGTGAGCGCCAAGACCGACGAGCCGCTCCGTTGCAGGCTGTAGAGGGCCGCGAAGAGATAGAGCCCGCCCAGCCACTGCCCGGCTCTCCCCGTCCAGTTGATCGGACTTCCCAGCACCGGTTCCGCTATCAGCAGCACGCCGAGGCCCACGGCGAAGCAGGCGAACGCCCCCGCGGCGAAGACCTCGAACCCGGAAGCCCGCCTGCGGTACAGCCAGATGTAGCCGACAGCCGCGACGAGAAAGGCGAGAACGGCCAAGGACAGCACCACCTCACGAACGCCGTGTACCCTCTCCCGGCGGCGAAGGCCGGCAACGCGTCCGCCATCAGCCAGGAGGGCGATCAGGACCACGAACCCGACCGCCGCCACGTACGCCGCCGGCCAGGCCGGGGATCCGCGCGGTCTTGAGCACCGGAGGCCTGGGCAGCAACGCCAGGATGCCCGAGGCCGCGAAGAGCAGAGCAGCCACGAGAACGGAGGTGTTGTGGACCGTCAGTAGGGTGTTCGGCTCGGTGAGGAGTGGGCCGGAAAGGAGGAACCCGAGCGCGACGGCCATCGAGCCCGCGCCGAGCAGCAGCACGGCAACGGAGCCTGTCCGCAGGCACGACGATCCTGCGAACGCCGCCACCGCCAGGCACGCGGCGGAGACGAACAGGGTGTTGAAGGCCGTGAGGAGCGGCTGGGAATCGTGCGCGCCTTCCACCCTCAGTGCCCAGAAGACCAGGGCCAGGGCGACGAGCAGGGGTAGCGGTAGCAGCAACCAGGCGAGCGGCCCCCGGCCGCGGGCGCGCGGCGCCGCTGCTTCAGCCGCGGCCGCCGTCCGCTGATCGGTGAAGAAGGTCAGCGACACCCGGGTCCGGTCGTTCGGCAGTCGGGAGACGTGCACCTGGTCGGCCAGCGACACCATGAGGGGTAGCCCCAAACCGCGCTGCCTGCCCGACTCGTTCTTGTATATCCCGGGCCGGAAGACGCCGTCGTTGGTGATCTCCACCAGCAGCCGGTCGGGCATCACCCAGGCGGTCACGTCGACCTCGCTCGCGGCGTGTTCGATGCCGTTGGCAATCGCCTCCGAGGCCACCACCTGGAGGTCGAAGACCCGGTCTTCCGACAGCGAGGCAAGGCGTCCGATGCGACCGATCCACTGCCGCATCTGGGCCACGTCGGCCAGGTCGGCCCGTATCCTCAGCCGGTGAGGTGACTCCTCGAAGATATCCGGAGATCCAAGCAGAGGCAGCTCCCTGTGCCCGCGATCGGTCCTCAGGTCCGCGCCCCGCCCGGCGGACTCAACTCTTGGATATCCCCCGCACAGGAAACCGCCAAACCTAGAGCTCCACCACCGAATAGAAGCCCTCGTGCACGGCGTCGATGATGTGCCGTGGTCTGACGCAATCGCCCACCACGAACACGCGCGGGGCCGCGGGCCTCAGTTCCTCCACCAGGACGCTGCGCGGCACCATGCCCAGAGCGAGCACCACGGTGTCTGCGGTGATGTCGCCGCGGCCGCCGGCGCCGTCCACCGTGGTGACCCCGTCCGCGCGGATCTCGACCACCGTGAGGCCGGTCCGCACCTCCACGCCCGCCTCGGCCATCAGTCTCGAGCAGCATGCCCCGGTTGATGAAGTTGAAGTCACAGGCCGCCTCGGGCAGCATCTCCACCACGGTCACCTTCTTGCCCAGCCGCGCCAGATGCAGCGCCGTCTCGCAGCCGATGCCGCCGCCGCCCGCGACCACCACCCGCTCGCCGGTCTCCGCGTCGCCGGCGCAGACGTCACCCGCCCAGACCGTGCCCGCCTCTTCCATGCCGGGGATCGCCGGCCGCGCCGGGTCGGCGCCCACCGCGATCACCAAGCGGTCCGGCTTCTCGGCGGCCACCCGAGCCGCGTCGGCCGCCACGCCCATGTGCACCTCCACGCCGAGCGCCTCCACGCGGGCCCGCAGGAAGCGCAGGAACCGCTTGAGCTCGTCCTTGAAGCCGGGCGCCGCCGCGGCGATCAGGTTGCCGCCCAGCGCGAAGCTCCGCTCGAACAGCACCACCTTGTGGCCGCGCTCGGCCGCCGTGATGGCCGCCTGCAGGCCGGCGGGGCCGCCCCCCACCACGACGACCTTCTTGGGCGCCGCCATCGAGAGCGGCGTGGTGCGCGCCATCTCGGTCTCCAGCCCCGCCCAGGGGTTGGTGGCGCAACGCACCGGGATGAACCGGGCCACCCGAGCCAGGCACTCGTTGCAGCGGATGCAGGGGATCACCTCGTCCTGGAAGCCGTGGAAGGTCTTGCCCGGCAGGCAGGGGTCGGCCAGCAGACAGCGCCCCATGGCCACCAGGTCGGCCTGGCCGCTCTCCACGATCTTCTCGGCCAGGTCGAGGTCCACCACGGCGCCCACCGCCGTCACGGGCTTGCTCACGGACTGTTTGAGACGGGCCGCGAAGCGCACGTTCACGCCCTGGGGCAGGAAGTACGCGGGATGGATGTACGGCACCAGCCGCATCTCCCCCATCGTGCCGCAGGAGGTGTGGAACAGGTCGATGTGCTCCTCGATGAGCTTGGCGAACTCCACCCCTTCGTCCTGAGAGAGGCCGCCGGGCACCAGTTCGTCCGCGCTGAAGCGGTACTCGATGCCGAACTCAGGGCCGCACAGCTCCCGGATGCGGGTGAGCACGCGCAGCGGGAAGCGGGCCCGGTTCTCCAGGCTGCCCCCGTACTCGTCGGTGCGCTTGTTGGTGCGCGGGGAGGTGAACTGGGCCAGCAGCCAGCCGTGGCCGCCGTGGAGCAGGCACATGTCGAAGCCGGCCTTCTTGACCCGCAGCGCCGCCTGGCCGTAGTTCTCGATGACCTGCTCGATCATCTCCGCCGTCATCACCTGGACGTCGATCTTGCGGCCGAGCAGCGCCTCGTGGAGCTGGCTGGTCATCACCGAGGGCGCGATGGGCGGCCGGTCGCCGATGAGGCCGGGCATGGTCTGCCCGCCGCCGTGGCACAGCTCGATGGAGGCCAGGGCGCCGTACCGGTGGATGCCGTCCGCGATGCGGCTGAGCCCGGGGATCTTGTTGTCGTGGTCAAGGAAGAGCTGGCCGGCGTGGGTGATGCCGTAGTCGGAGTCCACCGCGCTCTCGCCCACGGTGACGATGCCGGCCCCGCCCCGGGCCTTGGCCCGGTAGTAGTCGACGAGCTCGGTGGTGGCCGACCCGTCGACGTTGGCCAGGCAGACCAGGGAAGGCGCCGCCTCGATGCGGTTCTTCGCGGTGAGGCGCCCGAACTTCAGCGGCCGCCGAAGGGCGTCGAAACGGGTGGGGTCGTAGGATGCGGCGTCGGTCATGGTCAGGATCCCTTCGGCTCGGTCTTGCGTGGTTTGGGCTGCTTGGGCGGCAGCGAGGAAGCGAACTCCACGGAGCGGCGCATCCACTCGTCGAGGGCCGCCTCGTCGCGCCAGATGGGCTCCGGCAACTGGACGTACTCCTTCATGGGGCGGCCCGCCATGGGCTCGAACGGCTTGGCGTCGAGACTCACGCGCAGCTCCTCGCGAGCTTCCGGAGGCAACCGCAGGAACAACTGCGTGCCGTAGACGCCGGCCATCATGTTGCCGCCGACGTAGTAAGCGGGGCAGCCGAACATCTTCCGTCTTTCGATGACGGCGAACGGCTCCGAGGCCTCTTCCAGTATCCGGATCAGCTCCGGTGAAGGCTTCTCCCAGTCCACGGCGCCCCTCCTCTCGGTGCTCGGCGGCACGGCGCCGCCGGCCCATCCGGCGCGCCATCTCAAGCCGCCCTCCGATTCTACCGATATTAGGTGACAGAACGTGAGTGGTGCCCGGCCGCCAATCTCCAACTTGGGTCGTATGGACCATCGGCCGGCTGATTTGTACCGTCTCGACCGTGAGGGCAAGACGCCCCCGGAGGTACGTGGTGATCGACATAGTGAAGCAGCCCTTCAAACGGAGTCTCAAGCGCAGTCTGCTGGCGGTGGGCGCCTTGGCCATCGCTTTCGGCATTCTCGCGGCGGGCTCACTCCCGGCTGCTCAGGCCGCCGCGGCTTACCAGGTGCGCCTGGTGGCCACTCCGGTCACCAACACGGCGCCCTCTTTCGTCGCGCCCGATGGTGACTACCTCGCCTGGACCGGCTCGTACAAGGGCGTCTCGAAGATGTACCTCTACAACCTGCTGTCCGGCACCAACGCCTACATCAACCCCGGGTCGGCCGGCTCGTACTACAACCCGGCGGCCGAGGGCAAGTACATCGCCTTCCAGGGCGCCACCACCGGCGGCTACAGCGACATCTATCTCTACGACCGCGACGCCGCGGACATGCTCATGATCAGCTCCCTAGGCATCGACGGCGACCGTGACGACTGGAACCCGCGCATCGAGGGCGGCCGAGTGGTGTGGCAGAAGAACACCGCCGACGGCACCGGCAGCCGGCATCTACCTCTACGACATCAGCTCCCGCGACAAGTCGTGCATCATCCCGGGCGCCGAGTATCGCGACGCCGGACATCTGCGGCAACTACGTGGTGGCGGTCAAGGACGTGGCCTCCGAAGCGGGACCCAACGCCAGCGAGATCGTGCTCTACAACATCACCACCGCCGAACTCACCGTCATCGCCGGCGACACCCTGGACAAGAACAACGAGCACCCGCGCATCGACGGCAGCAACATCGTGTGGTCGAGCGGTGACGTCTGGACCACCGAGGCCGCCAGCACCTGGACCATCACCTACCAGGTGTGCCTCTACGACATCGGCAGCCAGGAGACCGTCATCCTCACCGGCGACGCAGCCGGCAACTTCAACCCGGCAGTCGGCGGAGACCTGGTGGTCTGGCAGACCTGGACACCCTCCGTCATCAAGGGATACAGCATCTCCGGCGACACCTCGTTCGACATCTCCGGACACGGCGACGCGTTCCGCGAGCCCGAAGTGGATGGGACCCGGGTGGCCTGGTGGGGCAGCAAAGGCCTCTACTACGCGGTGCCGTCCGGCGAAGCCACTTCGTTCCCCGACGTGCCCGCCGGCCATCACTATCAGACCGCCATCGAGAGCGTGGCCGCCAACGCCATCATGACCGGCTACGGCGACGGGAACTTCGGCCCTGAGGACTGGATCATCCACCAGCAGTTCGCCTACATGATCGACGTGGCCATGGGCTATCCGGTCACCGAGGAAGACCTCTACGACTTCACCGACCAGCCCCCCATCGTGCACTTGGCCGGCCTGCTCTACCCGTATCACTACGTGGCGGTGGCCACCCTCAAGGGTGTGATGGCCGCGTACGCCGACGGCACGTTCCGGCCGCTCTACCGGGAGCGGGGCAAAGAAGCAGTGGCCTCAGCCGTGGCCGCGGCGGGCGATGCTCTCCTGGAGCCCCCGGCGGACTACAACGGGACGATAGAGGATCAGGACGTGGTCGTCACCGAGACCCTGCGCACAGCCGAATACAACGGCCTGCTCGATAACATCGTGGGCTCCGATGGGACCCTCGCGAGCTGGGATGTCAGCGCTCCGGCGACCCGGGCCCAGACGGCCCAGTTGCTCTGGAACCTGTACCTCAAGATGCACCCTTGATCTAGCCCCCCCTTACCGGATGCCGGGCCTGCCCAACAAGGGGCCGGCCCGGACCACCCGGTCTCAGTCCCCCCGCGGCGACCGCCCCTCCCCCTTAGCGGCGCCGCACGCCCTCTACTCGTACCGGGGGTTCAGCAAGGATTCTCTGTAGTACTGCTCCACTCCGACCTCGCGCATCCGGTCGTTGGCCGCGCGCCACCGCCGGTGGAGCTGCTCGGGATAGTCGTTCCGCGCGCAGGGGTACTCGTCGCACTGGAAGCAGTAGTCCACCTCCTGCTCCCTGAAGCAGGTACGCGCGGCGCAGAACGGCAGTGAAGACCCACCGGCGCGGCACCCGGTGCAGGTCACCTCGGTGAGCAGGCCGAGGATCTCCTGGAACTTCTCGTAGCCGGCCAGGCCCTGCGCGTGCTCGGCCATCCGGGCGGCCGTCTTGTCGAAACCCTCCAAGGCCTCACTCAACTCCGACGCCGTCCGCTGGACCACCCCGTCCGCGCACATGACGCACCGCTGGCAGTCGATGCCGCACGGAGCCAGTCTGCCCAGGATCTGCTGATAGGTGGGGTCCCCGGCCACTGGTCCTCCTTTTGAGACCGGCGATGCATATTCTGTGTGCATATTCTATCCTTCATGTCATGGAACCACCGAGCACACAGCTCCGCAGGACGCCGCTCCACGACGCCCACGTGGCCCTCGGCGCCAAGCTGGTCGACTTCGCGGGCTGGGAGATGCCGCTCATGTACTCCAGCGGAGTGGTCGCAGAGCATCTGGCCACGCGGCGCTCGGCCGGCCTCTTCGACGTCTCCCACATGGGCCGGTTCACCCTGCGCGGCGCAGGCGCCCTGCCCGGCCTTCAGGCGGTCCTCAGCAACAACGCGGCCGCCTTGGAGGTGGGCCAAGCGCAGTACACCTTCATCCCCACCGCCACCGGCGGAGCCATCGACGACGCCTACCTCTACCGCTTCTTCCCCGACGAGTACCTGCTGGTGGTCAACGCCGCCAACAGCGCCAAGGACCTGGCCCATCTCCGAGAGCACGGCGTGGCCCTCGACGACCACACCGCCGGGCTGGCCATGCTGTCCATCCAGGGCCCCCTCTCCCGCGAGATCGTCGGCGGCCTCCTCACGTCCGGCGACCTCCCCGAGCCCCGCCGCAACGAGCTCTCCGTGGTCGAGATCGGCCCGGCCCGCGTCCTACTGGCCCGCACCGGCTACACCGGAGAGGCCCTTGGGTTCGAGTTGTTCATCCCCAGCGAGCTCGCGCGGGCCGTCTGGGATCGTCTTGTCCAAAAAGGCGCTGTTCCCTGTGGCCTGGCCGCGCGGGACACCCTCCGCCTGGAAGCCGGACTGCCCCTCTACGGCAACGAGTTGGGCGCCGATCCGGAGGGGAACGAGATCCCGCTCTTCTCCTCTCCCCTGGCTCAGTTCGCGGTGAGCTTCTCTCCGGTGAAGGGTGACTACCTGGGCCGCGCGGCCCTGCTCCGCCAGCAGCAGGTGTACCGGCGCATCCTCGCCGGCGACTCTCTCCGACCTCGCCGCTCTTCCGCGCCTCACCCGCCCGGTCGCCGTGACGGGCCGTGGCGTGGCCCGGGCCGGAGTCCCGGTCACCCGCCTCGACGGCAGTCAGGCCGGCCGCCGGGGCTGGGTCACCAGCGGCACCATGGTCCCCTACTGGAACATGGAGGGAGACAAGCTTGCATCGCACCCCGGAGCGGGTCACGAACTGCGCTCCATCTGCCTGGCCCTGCTGGACAGCGACCTCCGCGACGACGACGAGGTCCAGATCGACATCCGCGGCCACCTGACGCCCGCCGTCATCGTCCCCTACCACCTGCGCGGCGACGCGCCGCCCTACGCCCGGCCCATCGTCTACCACCCGCCGGAGGACGAGGCTCCGCTCCCGCCGCTGGACGCCCACAGCGAGGTCGGCGCCCTCCTGCGCCGCGCGGTCGAGAACCACCGCTGGCGGCAGGAGGAATGCATCAACCTCATCCCCTCCGAGATGACCCCGTCCCCGCTGGTGCGGCTGCTCTCGATCACCGACCCGGCCTTCCGCTACGCCGAGCACCGCGAGCTGGAGGCCTTCGACGAAGCCGACATCTTCTACTACCAGGGCACCGGCTTCATCGACGAGGTGGAGCAGGCCCTCGAGCGCGAGATGCGCCGCTTCCTCGGCGCCGCCGAGGTGGAGACCCGGGTCGTCAGCGGGCAGATGGCCAACGCCGCCCTCTTCTCCGCCCTGGTGGACTACCGCAACCGCTGGAACCGCAAGGGCGAGCCTCAGCGCCTGCGGATGGTCATGAACAACCACATCGGCAAGGGCGGGCATCTGAGCGCTCAGCCGATGGGCGCCCTCAAGGACTACGTGGCCGTCGATCCGCACACCGACAAGCCCGCGGTGGTCAACTTCCCGGTGCTGCCGGCGACCAATACCGCATCGACGTGGCCGGCACCCTCGAGCTCATCGAGCGGCATCGCCCGGAGCTCATCATCTTCGGCAAGAGCATGGTGCTCTACAAGGAACCGGTGGCCGACATCCGCCGCTTCGTGGACGAGGCGGGGCTGGACGCCGTCATCATGTACGACATGGCGCACGTCCTCGGACTCATCGGGCCCTCACTTCCAGCAGCCCTTCGCCGAGGGCGCCGACTTCGTCACCGGCTCCACGCACAAGACCTTCTTCGGCACCCAGCGAGGCGTCATCGCCGGCCGCTTCCGCGAGCGCGACGACGACTACGAACTCTGGCGGACCGTGCGCCGCCGCACCTTCCCCGGCTCGGTCTCCAACCACCACCTGGGCACGATGCTCGGCCTGCTCGCCGCCGCCTACGAGATGAACCACTTCAAGGACGCCTACCAGCCGGCGGTCATCGCGAACGCCAAGGCTTTCGCCCGCGCGCTGGCAGCGGCGGGGCTCAAGGTCGCCGGGGACCCGGCCATCGGCCACACGGAGACCCACCAGGTGATCGTCGAGGTCGGCTACGGCCAAGGCCCGCTGCTGGCGGAGCGGCTGGAGGCGAACGACATCATCTGCAACTACCAGGCGGCTCCGGACGAGGAGGGCTTCACGGCCGCGGGGGCGCTTCGCCTCGGCGTGGCTGAGATGACCCGTTTCGGCATGGGTCCCGAGGACTTCGCGGCGCTGGCCGGCATCATGGCCGGCATCATCCTCGAAGACCGCGAGGCCAAGGCCGAGGTGCGCGACCTGCGCCAGGGGTTCCGCGGACTCCGCTACTGCTTCGGCGAGACGGACTTCCCCGAGGCGCTGAAGGCCCTGCGCGAGACGGTCTGACGGGCGGCCGGCGGGCGGGCGGCCGCGCGGCGCCAGCCCTCTGGGGCTAGTGGGCCTGCGCCGGCCTCAGCCTGAGCGGCACCTGCCCGCTGTTCAGTACCGCCACCAAGCTCTTCACCTCATCGAGGGTGAACCGGCCCGTGATCTCAGCCAGTCCATCCGGGATCTCCTCCAGAACTCGCGGCGCCGACTTCACTTCCCCGTCAACTACGATGGCCAGCAACTGATCCTCGCCGGTGCTCCTCGCCCGGTCGGCCAGTTCTCGGGTTATCTGGGCAAGAACCACCGTGCCCGCCCCGGTGAAGCTCAGGTCCACCTTGGGCTGGTTGTTGCTGTCGTAGCCCGACGCGGCACCGTCGAGCATCTGCCCGTCAAGTGTGGCGGGATCCGTCAGGACGAACCACCGGTCGGTCGCCGCCACAGCGTCGACTCGCGCCGGCCAGTGGACGATCCTGGCTCCCGCGGGCAGGGTGGCGGCAGGACCGGCGCCGGCCGCGCTCATAGCCTCAGACTCGGTGCTGTACGCGGCCCCGAGGTCTCGGGCGTCCACGAACTCCAGAGTTGCCCCCGTCACGAGACGGGTGACTGCCGCCTGGTCGGATCCTTTGGGTACCTTCACGGTGATGGTGCCGGCCTCGTCGCCGGCGACCGCGAAACTGTCGTAAGCGCCGGCAAGCAGCTTGTCACGAAGGACCTTGACGCATTCGGCGACGCTGTCGCCATCGACCTGGCGGCCTCCGAACGGCTCCGCTGTGAACATGAGCGAAACGGCATCCTTGCCGGGATCGCTCGCCTTCGGCCCGCCGCCGCCGAGGATCCCGCCGGCCCACAGATACGCGAGCACTCCCACGGCGATGACCACCATCGCCACTGGGATGACGATCCAGAGCACCAACTTCGACCGCTTGCGGCCCACGGGGAGCTCCGACCCGCAATTCACGCAGAACAAGGCGCCATCAGAAGTCTTGATGCCGCACTGAGGACAATTCGCCACTTCCGTCCCCTCCTCAACCGAGACACAGCCCACCGCGCACGATAGCAGGCGAACACACGCGCCGGGCTACGCTTCCTCGGCCTTCACGGTTTTGACACCCCCTCCGCCAGGGCATACAGTGGACTAGAAGGCCCCCAAGGGCCTAATAGGGCCGTGCAGGCAAGGGAAAGGCGGGGATTCATGTCAGTCGGAGGCATCGTAGGTATCGTGGTCGCGGTGGTGGTCGTCCTGGCGTTCATCCTTTCGGGCATCAGGATCGTCCGCCCGACCCATCGGGGCCTCGTGGAGCGGCTGGGCAAGTACAACCGTTTCGCGCAGCCGGGTTTCCACCTGCATCATCCCGATCATCGAACACATGTTCAGAGTCGACATCCGGGAGATGATGGTCGAAGCCACCCCGCAGATGATCATCACCAACGACAACCTGAACGCTCAGGTGGACGCTCAGGTCTACCTCAAGGTCAAGTCGGACGAGGAGAACGTCAAGGCCTCGCAGTACAACGTGGCCAACTACAAGTACCAGATCGTCAACCTGGCCCGGACCACGCTGCGTAACATCATCGGCACCCTGACCCTCAAGTCGGCCAACAGCGAACGCGGCAAGATCAACGCCGAGCTGCGCCAGACCCTGCTCGAGGAGACCTCCAGCTGGGGCATCGAGATCCTGCGCACCGAACTCAAGGAGATCGACCCGCCCACCGACGTCCAGGAGACCATGAACAAGGTGGTCAAGGCCGAGAACGAGAAGGTGGCCGCGGTCGACTTCGCCACCGCCGTCGAGACGCAGGCCGACGGTCAGCGGCGCGCCGAGATCAAGAAGGCCGAGGGCATCAAGCAGGCCCGCATCCTCCGGCCGAGGGCGAGGCTCAGGCCATCCAACTCGTCAACGAGGCCGCCGACAAGTACTTCGTCGGCAACGCGCAGCTTCTCCGGAAACTGGAGGCCACCGAGAAGTCGCTCGTGAGCAACACCAAGGTGGTCGTACCGGCCGATACGCAGCTCATCAACGTCATCGGGGATCTGGCCGGCATCCAGCAGATACCGAAGACCCCGGCCGGGCCTCCACCCACGACCACGCCTGTCAGGAAGTAACCGACCGGCGCGACCGCGCTGAACACCGGCGCCCGGCCTCGCGGCCGGGCGCCGGTCGTGTTTCTATGAGTGCGACCTAGACCGCCGGCGGCGTTGACTCAGGCGGCGTTGACTCAGGCGGCGCGACCTCCACGGGCCGCTGAGCGGCCGCCGTCCTCGGACCTCTCGGACTGCCGACCGGCACGACGGTAGCTTCGACCTCAGGAGCCACGAAAACCACGTCCTCGCCGAACTCCATCCACCCGGGCGTCGGCATGAAAGGCGTGCCATCGAAGACATCCGCGAACAGACTGCTCGAGAGCTCGTAGCCCATGACTTCGCCGGTTGCCTCGTCGAACACGGTGTCGGTGATCTTGCCGAGATCCTTGCCCTTGTTGGTGAGCAGCTTCAGCCCCTTCACCTTGGTCTTCTTCTCGAGCGCGGCCGTGATCTCGGGGGAGGTCTTCGCCTTCACCACGCTGGCCGCCGCATCCAGGATCACCGAGTCGGGGCCCACCGCCTGCACGGCTTTCCACGGCGCCACCCGCGCGCCCGACAGCATGCCGTCGGATAGCACGATAGCCAAGACCTCACGACCGGTGGGATCGATGGCCAGATCCTTGACCTTGCCGATGGCCTGTCCCCCTTCGCGGGCGGTGACCCGGCGGCCTATGATTTCGCTTGCCTTCACTCTGGGTACCTCCTAGGAGCCGAAAGCGGGGATGACACCGGTCAGGAGGAGCACTACCACCACCACGACCACCAGGAGAACGAACGCGATGATCTCCCACAAGACGGACTTGATGTTCCTACCGACGAATCGTGGCATCGTTGCCTCCGGGTAGAAGTGGCCGCTGCTTACCGTGCGTCCAGTATACAATCCTTCCCATTCGGAATAATCGGAAACCATGTCGGGGGATCAGATGGCGAATCGTCTTTCGCGAGAGTCCAGCCCGTATCTGCTGCAGCACGCCGGCAACCCCGTCGATTGGTACCCCTGGGGGGCGGAAGCCCTGCAGAAGGCGCAGGCGGAGGACAAGCCCATCTTCCTGAGCATCGGGTACTCAGCCTGCCACTGGTGCCACGTGATGGAGCGCGAATCCTTCGAGGACGAGGGTATCGCGGCGTACCTGGGCGAGCACTTCGTGAGCATCAAGGTGGATCGGGAGGAGCGCCCCGACCTGGACGCCGTCTACATGGAAGCGGTGCAGGCCCTGACCGGCCAGGGCGGTTGGCCGCTCAGCGCGTGGCTCACCCCGGCGGGCGACCCGTTCTTCGGCGGCACCTACTTCCCGCCCACGGCCGGGCGGGGCATGCCCTCGTTCCGGCAGATCCTGGAAGCGGTCGCAGAGGCCTGGAGCCAGCCGGCGCACGGACCTGGCCGCCACCGCGGACGCTGTGCGTGGCCATCTGACGCGTGACTCGGCGGCCGCCTCCGGCGCCGGCCCCCGACTACGCGGCCATCCTCGACCAGGCCGATCAGGAACTCCACGGGTCGGTCGACCGCCGCGACGGGGGCTGGGGCGGCGCGCCCAAGTTCCCGCAACCCATGGTGCTCGAGTACCTGCTCGCCCGCCAGACCGTCAAGCCCCAAGCTCAGCTGGAGCTCGATATCGAAGTCACGCTCGACGCCATGGCGGCCGGCGGGATGTACGACCACCTGGGCGGCGGCTTTCACCGCTACTCCACCGACGGCCACTGGTTGGTGCCCCACTTCGAGAAGATGTTGTACGACAACGCCCAACTGGCCCGCTGTTATCTGCACGCTTGGCAGTACCAGGGCAAGCCCCGCTACCGAACAGTGGTCCAGCAGACCCTGGACTACCTGCTCCGCGAGATGCAGCACCCGCGTGGAGGCCTCTTCAGCGCTCAGGACGCCGACACCGTGGAAGGCGAAGGCGCGTACTTCACCTGGACCCCGGCCGACGTGGGGACGGCGCTGGACCTCGAGGAAGCGGCAGCATTCGAGAGCACCTACGGTCTGACCGCGAGGGGCAACTTCGAGGGCAGGAACATCCTGCGCCTGCCGGAGGGCTTCCCCACGCCGGCGCATCCGGAACCGGCCTCCGGCGACCTCCTGGACCGCGCCCGGGCGAAGCTGCTCGCCGTCCGCGAGACCCGCCCCAGGCCCGCCCGCGACGACAAGATACTGGCCGGCTGGAACGGCCTCGCCATCGCCGCCCTGGCGGACGCCGCCGCGGCCTTCGGCGCCGCGGCCTACCGGGACGCGGCAGAGAGAGCGGGGCAGTTCATCCTGGACGAGATGGCCGGCGGCGCCCCCGTGGCCCCCGGCGCCGACCTCCGCCTGCTCCACTCGTGGAAGGACGGCCACACCTCCGGCGAAGCCTTCCTCGATGACCACGCCTGCGTGGCCGAGGGCTTCCTGGCCCTCTACCGGTGCACGTTCGACGAGCGCTGGTTCACGGCCGCGCGCAGCCTTGTGGACGGCCTACTGGAGCGCTTCGCCCGGCCCGGCGGTGGCTTCTACGACACGAGCGTGGATCACGAGACCCTCATCACCCGGCCCCGGGCCGCCTACGACAGCCCCACCCCCTCCGGCACATCCATGGCCGCCACCGTCCTTCTCAAGATGGCGGCATACACCGGCGAGGCCCGCTACCGCGACCGGGCGGAAGAGGCGCTCGCCTCGCTGGCCGGCGTGGCAGCCGCGGCGCCGGTGATGTCCGGGCAGTGGCTGACCGCCGCTCTTCTGGCGCTTGAGGAACCGATAGAGGCCGCCGTGGTAGGCGACCTGGGCGATCCCGCGACCGAGGCGCTCTTGGCCGCGGCAAGGCAGGCGTTCCGGCCCCTGGTGGTGATCGCGGCCAGACCAGCCGGCGCACCCACGGCCGTCCCCATCCTCATCGACCGCGAACCCGGTCCGGACGTGCCCGCGGCGGCCTGGGTCTGCCGCCGCTCCACCTGCTCGGCCCCCACCTCCGACCCGGCGGCGTTCGCGGCGCTGCTCGACGGCGTTCCCCGGGAGTCCTAGGAGAAAAGAAAGGGGCCGGTCGCCCGGCCCCTCACGTTCTCTATGAGTCGATAGGACTAGTAGCGGGACCCGCCACCGCCGTAGCCGCCACCGCCTCCATAGCCGCCGCCACCGCCGCCGCCGTAACCGCCGCCACCGCCGTAGCCACCGCGCGAACCGCCCCCGCCGCCGAAGCCGGGCTTGCGCTCCTGCTCGCGGGCGTTGTCCACGTTGATGCTGCGACCATCGATGTCGGCGCCGTTGAGGGCGAGTTTGGCAGCGTCGCCTTCCTCAGGGCTGCTCATCTCCACGAACGCGAACCCTTTCGGGCGGCCGGTCTGACGGTCGGTGATGATGTTCACCGAGACGACTTCCCCGTGGGCCCCAAAGGTCTTCTCAAGAGTCTCTTGAGTGGTCCCATACGAGAGATTACCGACGTACAACCTTGCCGTGCTCATTCACTCCTCCACAGTACGAGTAGCACATTGCGCATACGTTCGGATGTACCTGCGGACGGACGAGTAAACAAAGGCACTCTGCACGTCGCTGACAACTCCTACCGATGCACAACAAGCATACAACTGAGGGTGAGAAAAGCAAGGGTAATCGCTTAGTACATTTGTATAAGCGTTGACCCCGAGGTCATCGCCAAATGTACCAGTAAAGGTGGATACCCATGGCCAAGGAGACCGCCCAAAGGCCAAAAGCGGTCCACATAAACGGTCGAAGGCGGGGCGGAAATGTGATGACCTTGGTCATCACCAAGTTGAAGAAGATGAACATCAGGACGACGATAACTCCGAGGGTGTGGTGGATCATCCACTCGGCGCTGAACCACGACCAGCCATCCCAGATACGCACGCGGGACGCGAACGCGGGCGCCATCAGCGCCGCGATCAGGACGATCTGTGCGCCGATAGCCACCCGCATCACCAGGCAGTGACGCTTCAACCGCTTCTTCTTGGCCAGCCATAGCGCGCCGCCGGCCACGACCATGAGCACCACCTGCAGGATGAGGTTGGCGAGCGCCCAACCAGGGGTCATGCCGCCCGCCCCACCAGGGCTCAGTCGCCGCTTTGCTGCTCGTCCAGGGCCAGCAGGATGCTCTGAAGCTCGGCGACCTTGCCGCTGAGAGACGAGAGCTCGCTGGTGAGCCGCTCGGTGGCCTGGCTCACCTTGGAGCCGGAGGCTTCGTCGAGCTCGTCCTCTTGGATCAGCTCCTCGATCTCGTCCAGATAGAAGAAGGCTTCGTCAAGCTTGAGCTTCGCCTTGTCCAGATTACCGATGATCCGTTCCAATGCGTCCTCCTCAGGGTATGCGCCTGTATATTAGCCGAAGAACTCACTTCGGAAAGAAGCTCCGCCCAAAGGAGTACCCGATGTCAGCCTCCGGACCGGCCGTCTTGAAGATCTCGATCTCAGACCAGGTGGCAGTCACAGCGAAGGTGGAGATGCCCCCGCACCTCGGCGCCGAAACGCCGGTGCTCATCCTGGCGCACGGGGCCAACAACGACCTGGACCATCCCCTGCTCGTGAGCGTCGCGCGCCACGTGGCCGCCGAAGCCGGCGCGATGGTCGTGCGTTTCAACTTCCCCTACATGGAGCGCGGCTCCAGTTCGCCGGATGCGCGCCCCATTCTGGAGAACTGCTTCAAGCGCGTGCACGATCACGTGGTCGACGAGTTGGCGGCGCCGGGCGCGCCCCTGTTCATCGGAGGCAAGTCCCTGGGCGGCCGCACCGCCGCGGAGCTGATCTCCCGGGGCGAAGAGGGCGAGGGCATCGTGGCGGCCGGCCTGGTGGAGTTGGGCTATCCCCTTCATCGCCCGGGCCACAAGGAGACCTTGTTCACCGAGCCGCTCCGCAAGATCGGCGTGCCGAGCCTGTTCCTCATCGGCGAGAAGGACCCGTTCTGCGATGTCGCACTGCTGCGGCCGTTGTTGGAGCAGTTGCTGCACCCGGCCAAGCTGGTGGTGGTACCGGGCGGGGACCACTCGCTGCACCGGCCGGGCGAGCACGAAGGCGGCGGACGAGGAGGGCGCCGACGAGTTCGCCGATGTCGCGGCCGAGGTGGCGCGGTTCATCACGTCCCTGTGCGCCGGCCGGCAGGCTGATCCGGCCGAAGTGCCTCGAGCTGCACGGGGCGAATCATCCAGTCAACGTAGGCTCACTGGGATACCGCCGGCCCAGCTCTGTTCCGTGACCGCCCATGCTCGCGCCGACGAGGTGGAGAGGGCGGCTCAGGAGTGGGCTGAACGGTCTTGGGCTGGAGATCGGCAGGCGCCGAGGATCGTCCTTCAACTTGGAACGCTTTCTGCTGCCCTCGTCCCTCCACGTAGACATGGCTATCGTCGAAGGACGAGGGTGAGACTACTGCTGCTCGTTCACAGCCCTGGTGCCTTGCTCGCGGTCGCCCCGCCAGGCAGCCCATACCTGGGCGAGGGCACGCCCGCCCCACATGGCCGGCTTTCTGGAAGACGTGGGAGCATCGTTTGCCGCCGGGTGTCGCGGGACAGCTGGAGTTCAAGGACCGGCGAGCTCTCCCCCGGGTCCTCCCTCCGGACCTGCGCCGGACTCCTCGAGCTTCGAACCAGGGTCTGAGGCGCCTCTTCTGGCCATTGATGGCCGCCGGCCCGGTGCTCCTGCTCGATCGTCCGTAGCCGTCCGCGGGGCTTCGAGGCCGTATCCGTCCGCCGTCGCCGCCGCCGTCGTGTGGCTTGCAGCCGTGCTACACGTCGTATCACTTCCTACGGTGGCGGAACCTGGGTGCGAGGTATGCGATGGCTGCTTCGTCGTCTGCTCTTCTGCTCTGGGTGGGCGTGCGTGATCGCCGGCGGGCTTCGCGTTGGGCGGCTAGGACTGCCCCCCCTACGGCGCCGGCGGCGCCTGCTCGGCCGCCATCTCCGGCTCCTTCTCGGAGCCGAGGCGCGCCACCGTGGTGCCCAGGAACACCAGGACGAAGCCGATGCCGGTCCGCACGGTGAGGTCGTCGTAGCCGACGATGATCGAGAAGATCAGCGCGAACACCGCCTCCAGGCTCATGATGACCCCGGCCAGTGTCGGCGGTGTGTGTTTCTGCCCCACCACCATCAGAACGTAGGCCACCAGGCTCCCCATGATGCCCGTCCACATGATGGCGCCGATCGACGGCCAGCCCGGGATCAGCGGCGGGTGCTCGAAGGCAAACGAGCCTGCCAGCGACAAGATCGCGCAGGTGGTCAGCTGCAGCTGGACAAAGGCCAGCGAGCCGAGCCGGTTGGACCCGTAGGCCACGCCGAGGATGTGCAGCGCCCAGAAGATGGTGGCCAGGAGCGTCGCAGATCTCGCCCCAGCCGAAGGACAGGTGCCCGTAGAGGGACAGGACCGCGAACCCCCCGACCACGACCACCACGCCCACGATCACCATGAACGAGGGCCATTTCCCCGTGGCCAGGCCGATGAAGACCGGCACCATGATCACGTAGAGGCTGGTGAGGAATCCCGAGACCCCGGGAGTCGTGGATACCAATCCGATGGTCTGCAGCGCGAACCCGCCGAACAGCAGCACGCCGACGCCGATGCCGATGAACCAGCCCTGGCGATCCAGTTGCCGCATCTGCTTCCAGGAGAACGGCAGCAGGAAGACGGCGCCCACCAGAAAGCGCAGCCCCACGTAGTAGACGGGAGGCATGTTGTCCACGGCGAGCTTGACCAGGATGAAGTTGAAGCCCCAGATGAGCGCGGCCGCGACCAGCCCGAACTCCGCGAGGACTTTCACCCGCGCGGTGTCGTGCGGCAGTCGAGGCGGCTTGAAGCGCTGCACAAGGCTCATGGCTTCCCCTCAGTGGATGAGGCGAAAAAGGTCCCACAAAAAGCATAGCCGACTCCGTTGGGGGAAAGAGTCGGCTATACGCGGGAAAAGCTGCTCAGCTCTGTGGCAATCTGGGAGGGGGGGTTCCCGATGATCACCTTTGGTTCAGTGCTCAGCCGAAAAGTAGGTTACCTCTTGGTTGTTTATAAGTCCAATATATTGTTTCTATCCGTGGTATAACTTTTGTCGATAGATTGGCCGGGCTCCCCAGGGGGTCGCGTGGAACTCTTCCAGCTCAAATACTTCGTCAATATCGCGGACACGCTCAGCTTCAGCCGGTCGGCGGAGTCGCTGCATGTGTCCCAGCCGGCGCTCAGCCACCAGATGCAGCAACTCGAGCGGGAGCTCGCCACCAAGCTGTTCGACCGGGAGCACCGGAAGATCAAGCTCACCCCCAGCGGCGAGGTCTTCCTGCCGCTGGCGCAGGCCGTCCTGTTCCGGGCCGACGAGGCCATCCGGGTACTCAAGGAGCACATGGGCGTGGAGACGGGCGACGTGCGGATGGGCTGCAACCCGTCCGTGGCCACCTATGTGGCGCCCAAGATGCTCGCGACGTTTCCGGGCCACCTTCCCCCGGGTCACGGTGGAGTTGGTCGAGGGCGGCGACGCCGACCTGGCGCGCATGGTCCTGGAAGGCAGCATCGACTTCGCGGTGGTGACGGCCTCAGGCTCCCCCACCACCCTGGAGACCACCTACCTCACCGCCGAGGAGCTCATGGTGGTCATCCCTCCCGGGCACCGTCTGGCCGGCAAGCGCTCGGTGGCGTTGCCCGAACTGGCCAACGAGGCCTTCCTGTTCCCCTCGGAATCGTTCAACGTCACCGTCCAGGTGATGGAGGCCTGCCGAGCCGCCGGCTTCGAGCCGCAGATCCCGTACCGGACCGGCTCGGTGGAGTCGGTGAAGAACTTCGTGCGCCAGGGCCTGGGCATCTCGGTGCTGCCGGCCATGACGCTGGGCGAGGTGAGCGGCGGCGGCCTGGTGGTCCTCAAGGTGGAGGGCGGCCTGAGCCGCGACCTCAACCTCATCCAGGCCAAGGACCGCTCCCCCACGGGCGCGGCCCGGGCGCTCATGCTGCACGTGAAGATGTACCTGTCCGGGGACGCGGACTAGACTGTGGTGACCCGGCCTTTCAAGAGAGGACGGAAAGCGCCCATGGAGCAGCCGAAGCCCGGCGCAGAAGTGGAATGGTTCCGCCGAACGACTTGGACCAAAGAAGACCAGGAGGATTTCTTCGGGCACCTGGGTCGCAGCCGGACGCAGGCTCCACAGTACGTCCGCATCCAGGCTCTGTATCTCGAGAAGACAGGTCAGTAGACCTCTCGTCCGTGCCGCCCTTGAGTTACTTGATCTGTGGTTTTCCCGTTACCCTGAGGAAACTGGCCAACGAGCATTGGCCTTGCTGCAGAGGGCGCGCTGTCTCGCCGCGTTGGGTCGAGACGCCGAGGCCCTGGACGAGTATCGCCGCGTTTTGGAGACGATGCGGGTGTTCCGAGCGGGTGCAAGTCACCTCGTGACAGACTACGCCCGCTTCGTCATCCAAACGGAAGCTTGTCACTGAATACCAGCCCGCTCTCGCGGCCTTGAACGAGTTCCAGCAGCACATGCTGCTGCCCGTTGAGATGTACGAGCGACGTGCCTGCCAAGCCCTGATCGAAGAGCGGCTTGGCCTCCGGGCCGAAGCGCGGACCCACGCCCGCGCGGCACTTCGGTCGGCGGGTCAGACCGAGACCGGTCTCCGTTATCACAAGTACCTGGGGTTGGTGGGCGATCTCCCGGCCAAGGAACGCAGGAAGCTCACCAACTTGGCAATCTAACGAGGAAGATGGGGACGACGTTTATCGGCTCTTCGCCTCCCCCAACCGGGAGACTCCACTAACCCCGAGAAATAGAGGGCGCAGCCCGGCGATCGCCGGCCTGCGCCCCAACTATTCAACCTGATAGGTCAGGCGACGATGCGTGCTGCCCCGAAGCGAACCTAGCGGCGGTACCCCGACGGTTAAGAGAGCGAAGGGGTAGTGCGCAGCGTCGCCGCTCGCTACTCCAGTTTGCCGCCCTTGCCGAGCCACGGCATCATGGCGCGCAGTTCGCGGCCCACGATCTCGATCTCGTGCTCGGTCTTCTTCACGCTTGATGGCGTTGTAGACCGGACGGCCGGCCATGTTCTCGAGGATCCACTCGCGGGCGAACTCGCCGGTCTGGATCTCTTCGAGGATGAGCGCCATCTCTTCGCGGACGTCTTCGCTGATGATGCGCTTGCCGCGGGTCATGTCGCCGTACTCGGCCGTGTCGGAGATGGAGTAGCGCATGCCGCTGATGCCGTGCTCCTGGATGAGGTCCACGATGAGCTTCAGCTCATGCAGGCACTCGAAGTAGGCGATCTCGGGCTGATACCCGGCGTCCACCAGGGTCTCGAAGCCGGCGCGGACCAGTTCGCTCACGCCGCCGCAGAGCACGGCCTGCTCGCCGAACAGGTCGGTCTCGGTCTCTTCCTTGAAGGTGGTCTCGATGACGCCCGCGCGGAGCGAGCCGATGCCGCTTGGCGTACGCCAGGGCTTTCTGGAAGGCCTGGCCGGTGGCGTCCTGATAGACGGCCACGATGGCCGGCACGCCGCCACCCTCGGTGTACACGCGGCGGACCAGGTGGCCGGGGCCCTTGGGAGCGACCATGGTCACGTCGACGAAAGCCGGCGGGACGATCTGGTTGAAGTGGATGTTGAAGCCGTGGGCGAACATGAGCATGTCGCCCTCTTTGAGGTTGTCGCGGATGGACGCCTCGTAGACGACCTTCTGGGTCTGGTCGGGGACGACCATCATGATGACGTCGGCCATGGCGGCAGCCGCGTCGGCGGTCATGACCTGGAAGCCGGCGGCGGCGGCGCGATCCCACGCCGCGGAGCCCGGAGCCTCGGCCACGACGACTTTGACGCCGCTGTCCCGCAGGTTCTGCGAATGGGCATGGCCCTGGCTGCCGAAGCCGATGACGGCCACGGTCTTGCCATCAAGAAGATGCAGATCGGCATCCTTTTCGTACAGCATTTCCTCAACTACCTCCTAGTTCAGTACATCGTGGCGAGGGTAACACGTATCAGCGGCGCCGGCGTCGGCGCCATCCCGGCCGGCCGCGCCGGCCGGCGGGTCGGTCAGGTGGCTCTGCGGCCCCGGCTCATCGCCAGGCGGCCGGTCCGCATCTGCTCCACTATCCCAAACGGCGCCAGCACCTCGATGAACGCGCCCACCTTCTCGCGGGAGCCGGTCATCTCGATGAGCAGCACATCGCTGGTGACGTCCACGATCCGCGCCCCGAAGATCTCCACCATCTGCATGATCTCGGCCCGGGTCTGCGCGTCGGCCTTGACCTTGATGAGCAGCAGTTCGCGTTCCACGCTGCTGGCCGGGTCGAGATCGGTGATCTTGAGCACGTTGATGAGCTTGTGGAGCTGCTTGGTCACCTGCTCCACGGGCTGGTCCTGCTCGTGCACGGTGATGGTCATCCGCGAGAGCTCGGGATTCTCCGTCTCCGCCACCACCAGGCTGTCGATGTTGAAGCCGCGGCGGGCGAACAGCCCGGCCACGCGGGTCAGGACGCCCGGCTTGTTCTCCACGAGCACTGAAAGCGTGTGTTTCACAGCTCACGCTCCATCATGTCGTGGACGGTGCCGCCTGCCGGGATCATCGGGTAGACGTTGGCCTCCCGCTTGACCCGGATGTCGATGACGGCCGGGCCGGGGCTGGCGAACGCGAAGCGGAGCATCTCCTCCAGGTCCTCGGGCCGGGTGACGCGGTAGCCCTCCGCCCCGTAGGCCTCGGCCAGCTTGACGAAGTCGGGCTGGCACTCGATGCAGGTCTGGCTGTAGTGCTTGCTCCAGAACAGCTCCTGCCACTGGCGCACCATGCCCAGGTACTGGTTGTTGATGATGCACACCTTCACCGGCAGCCCGTACTGGACGCGCGCTGGCCAGCTCCTGGAGGGTCATCTGGAACGAGCCGTCGCCGGCGATGTCGACCACCAGTTGCCCCGGGCTGGCCACCTGCGCCCCGATGGCCGCCGGGAAGCCGAAGCCCATGGTGCCAAGGCCGCCGGAGCTGATGAAGTGCCGCGGCTGGCGGGAGAGGTAGTGCTGGGCCGCCCACATCTGGTGCTGGCCCACCTCGGTGCAGACCACGGCGTCGCCGCCTGGTGACCTCCTAGATCTTGTTGATGGCCCACTCCGGCATGATCTCGCCGTCCTCGGGCTCCCTGACGATCAGCGGATGGTCGCGCTTCCAGGCTTCCACCTGCTCCATCCAGGGCAGGTGCCGGTCGGGCGAGAGGTCGAGCTTCTTGAGCTCCTCCACGAGCGCCGTGAGGACCCACTTGGCGTCGCCCACGATGGGCACGTCGATGGCCACGTTCTTGGAGATCTCCGCCGGGTCCACGTCCACGTGGATGAAGGTGGCGTGCGGAGCGAAGGCCTCCAGCTTGCCGGTGACCCGGTCGTCGAAGCGGACGCCCACCGCGAAGATGAGGTCGGCCTGGCTGAGGGCGTAGTTGGCGTAGGGAGTGCCGTGCATGCCCACCATGCCCATGGCGAGTTCGTGATCCTCGGGGAAGCAGCCCTTGCCGGTGAGCGTGGTGGCCACCGGGATGTGGCCGTAGAGCGCCATCTCCCGCAGTTCGTCCGAGGCGTCGGCGATGATGACCCCGCCGCCGGCATAGATGACCGGGCGCTCGGCCGCGGCGATGACGCGCGCGGCCTCCCGGATCTGCTTGGGGTGCCCCTTGACGGTCGGCTTGTAGCCGGGCAGCTGCATCTCGGGCAGATCCGCGGGGTCGAACTCCATGTCTTCCTTGGTGACGTCCACCGGGATGTCGATGACCACCGGCCCGGGGCGCCCGGTGCCGGCGATGTAGAAGGCCTCCCGGATGATGCGCGGGAGGTCGGCCGAGTCCTTGACCAGGTAGCTGTGCTTGACGATGGGCAGGGTGATGCCGGTGACGTCGGCCTCCTGGAAGGAGTCCAGCCCGATGAGGTGGCGGCTCACCTGTCCGGTGATGGCCACCATGGGCACGCTGTCCATGTAGGCGTTGGCGATGGGCGTCACCAGGTTGGTGGCGCCGGGGCCGGAGGTGGCCATGCACACGCCCACCTTGCCCGAAGCCCGGGCGTAGCCGTCGGCGGCGTGGCCGGCGCCCTGCTCGTGCCGGGCCAGGATGTGGTTGATCTCCGGGAAATCGTAGAGTGCGTCGTACAGGGGGAGGAGCACTCCCCCGGGGAATCCGAAAATGGTGTCGACCCCTTCGCGCTTGAGCGCTTCCAGGATCACTCGTGCTGCTTTCATCTCAGTAGCTCCGCTGTCGGCGTGAACGGACGAGAGCGGGAGCCGGATGCCGTCACAGTACTATCAGGAGAGCGGTTCGCCGCCACCCAGTACCGCGCCGGTCTCGGCCCCGGAGACGAAGGCTACATAGCGGCGCAGCACGCCCGAATAGCTTCCGAGCCGGGCGCTGCCACGCCGTCTTCCTCCGTTCCATCTCGTCGTCGCTGACCTCCAGGGTCAGTGAGCGCGCGGGGATGTCGATGCTGATCATGTCCCCATCCTGCACGAGAGCGATGGGCCCGCCGTCCAGCGCCTCGGGCGCCACGTGGCCGATGCTGGCTCCCCGGCTGGCGCCGCTGAAGCGGCCGTCGGTGATGAGCGCCACACTCGAGTCGAGACCCGCCCCCGCGATGGCGGAGGTGGGAGTGAGCATCTCGGGCATGCCCGGAGCGCCTTTGGGTCCGACGTAGCGGATGACCACGACCGTCCCGGGCACGATCCTGCCCTTCTCGATGGCGTCCATGAGCGAGGGCTCGTCGTCGAAGCACCATGGCCGGGCCGCGGTGCACCAGCATCTCGGGGAGCACGGCCGATTCCTTGACCACGGCGCCCTTGGGAGCCAGGTTGCCGAACAGCATGGCCAGGCCGCCGGTGGCGCGGTAAGGCGCGGCCAGCGGCTTGATGACGTTCTCGTCGCGGACGGGGTACGCCTTGTACTGGTCGGCCAGGTCGAGGCCGGAGATGGTGGGCACGGAGCCGTCGACCAGACCGGCTTCGTCCAGCCGGTTGAGCACGGCCTGCACGCCGCCCGCCCGATGCAGGTCCTCCATGTGCTGCGGGCCCGAGGGCGCCAGCTTGACCATGTTGGGCGTGCGGTCGGCGATCTCGTTGAAGGTCTCCAGGCTCAGCTCGACGCCCGCCTCGTTGGCGATGGCCAGCAGGTGCAGCACCGTGTTGGTGGAGCAGCCCAGAGCCGCGTCCACGGTGAGGGCGTTGCGGAGGCTGGCTTTGGTGATGAACTTGCGGGCGGTCCAGTCCTTGCGCACCACTTCGACGGCCGCTGGCGCCGGTCTCCCGGGCGAGGGTCAGACGGGACGAGTACACGGCCGGGATGGTGGCGTCGCCGGGAAGGGTGAGGCCCAGGGTCTCCATGACGCAGCCCATCGAGTTGGCGGTGAACAGGCCGGCGCAGGAGCCGCAGGTGGGGCACACCGCGTCTTCGAGCTCGCAGAGCTCGTCGGCGGTGATCTCGCCGTTGAAGTACTTGCCCAGGCCCTCGAAGATCTGCGAGAGGCTGACCTTCTTGCCCTGGTAGTCGCCGGCCAGCATGGGGCCGCCGGAGACCAGAACCACGGGGATGTCCAGCCGGGCCGCGGCCATGACCATGCCGGGCACGATCTTGTCGCAGTTGGGGATGAGCACCAGGCCGTCCACCCGTGCGCCTTGGCCATGATCTCCACCGAGTCGGCGATGACCTCGCGGCGACACCAGGGAGTAGTTCATGCCCTCGTGGTTCATGGCCAGGCCGTCGCAGACGCCGATGACGTTGAACTCCAGCGGGATGCCACCGCCCTGGTACACGCCGTACTTGACCTGCTGGGCGATGGTGTTGAGGTGCATATGCCCAGGGATCAACTCGTTGTACGAGTTGGCGATGCCGATGAGCGGGCGGTCGGCGTCGCCGCGGCCGATGCCGAGAGCGCGCAGGAGCGAACGATGCGGAGCCCGAGCCGGGACCGGAATACACGCGGTGGCTGATACCTTCCAAGACTATCTCCCTGGGAAGAGAACACGAAAGAACGACCGTACTAGTCCTAGCGCAGACGCGCCGTGATACGCTCAGATCAGCAAGGACTGATAGCCGCGGCCCCGAGCCGTGGCGAAACCGTTGGAGGAGTCATGACGACGAACGCTGAAATCGCCGCTTCTCGGGCTCTGGCCGTTCCCCGGGGCGTGCCCGCCACCGCGCCTGTGTACGTAGCGAGCGCGCGAAACGCGATCATCACGGACGTCGAGGGCCGAGAGTACATCGACTTCGCCGCCGGCATCGGCGTCATGAACGTCGGGCCACAGCCATCCCAAGGTGGTGGCGGCGGTCAAGGAGCAGGCCGAGCTCTACTCGCACATGTGCTTCGGGCTGTTCGGCTACGAGACCTACGTGCAGCTGGCCGAGAAGCTCAACGCCCATGCCCCGGGCGACTTCCCCAAGCGCACCTTCTTCATGAACTCGGGCGCCGAGGCCGTCGAGAACGCGGTCAAGATCGCCCGCTACGCCACGGGCCGCAAGGCCATCATCGCCTTTGAGGACGCCTTCCACGGCCGCACCTACATGACCCTGAGCCTCACCTCCCAGGTGGCGCCGTACAAGGTGGGCTTCGGGCCGTACGCGTCCGAGGTCTACCGCATCCCCTACGCGTACTGCTACCGGTGCCCGCTGGCCATGTCCTACCCCGGCTGCGGCTGCGCCTGCGCCGACCTGCTCGAGCACGGCCTTCGCCAAGCAGGTGAACGCCGAGGAAGTGGCGGCGGTCATCGCCGAGCCGGTGCAGGGCGAGGGCGGCTTCATCGTCCCGCCGCCGGAGTACATGGGCAAGATCAAGAAGATCTGCGAGAAGCACGGCATCCTGCTCATCGGCGACGAGATCCAGACCGGCATGGGCCGGACGGGCAAATGGTTCGCCATGGAGCACTGGGGCGTCGCGCCCGACATCATGACCACGGCCAAGGCGCTGGGCGCCGGCTTCCCCATCTCGGGGATCACCGGGACGGCAGGAGATCATGGACTCCGTGCATCCGAGCGGCGTGGGCACCACCTACGGCGGCAACCCCTTCGGCTCCCGGGCCGGCCTGGCCGTGTTCGACATCATCGAGAGCGAGGGCCTGCTGGAGCGGGCCATCGTCCTCGGCGACCGCATCCGCGCCCGGTTCTCCGAACTGCAGAAGGAGTACCCGGTCATCGGCGACGTGCGCGGCATCGGCGCCATGGCCGCCATGGAGCTGGTGGAGGATCCCGAGACCAAGAAGCCGGCCGGCGACTTCGCCAAGGCCTTCCGGGCCAAGCTCTACGAGAACGGCGTGGTCAACATCGGCGCGGGCACCTATCACAACGTGATCCGGATCCTGGTGCCGCTGACCATCGAGGACGCCACGCTGGCCCGCGGCCTGGACATCATGGAGGAGACCATGGCCGAGGTGAGCAAGACAGTAGCCTGAGGGCGACCGCGGCGGTTTGGCCGCCGGCGAGAGGTGAGCGAGATGGCGGACGTGAGGAAGATCCTGGTGGTCGACCTGGCGACCGGTCGCTCCCGGGTGGACGAGCTGGACGCCGAGGGCACCCTCGGGCTGGGCGGCAAGGTCCTCGGCATCCGCCTGCTCGAGAAGTATCTCGATCCGGCGGCGGACCCCCTCTCCCCCGGCAACGTCATCGCCATCACTTCCAGCCGGATGTCGGCCTACGGCATGTACGGCTCCAACCGGTTCGGCGCGTTCGCCCGCAGCCCCCTCACCGGAGTGTGGCTCGAGGGCTACTGCGGCGGCACGTTCGCCCGCACCCTCACCGAGACGGGCTGGGAAGCCCTGGTGGTCACCGGGGCGGCGGCGGGCCCGGTCCGCGTGCACGTCACCTCGGCGAGGAGCCGAGATCCTCCCCGCGGACGACCTCTGGGGCAAAGACACGCGGGTCACCGAGAACGAGTTGCTCGCCGGGCTGGACAGCGGTCCGCGGTGCTGTGCATCGGCGTGGCCGGCGAGAACCTCGTCCGGGTGGCCTCGGTCATGCACGAGCAGGCCCACGGGCTGGGCCGGGGCGGCATCGGCGCGGTGTTCGGCAGCAAGAAGCTCAAGGCCGTCAGCGTCACCTCGCCCGGACCGCTCAAGCCCGAGGTGCAAGAGCAGTTCGCCGAGCGCCGCCGGCAGATCGGCAAGCTGGTGCAGGAGTGCGCCGGGCACCAAGAACTACCACCTCTACGGCACCCCGGTGATGGTCGGTCTGGTCAACGAGGCCGGAGCCTTCCCCACCGACTTCTTCGAACGGGGCGAGGCACCGCACCGAGGGACGCTCGAGGCTGAACGGTGGAACGAGTGGGCCCGGGTGGAGAGCGACACCTGTCCACCGTGCCAGCTCCGCTGCCGCAAGCGCCTGATAGTGACCGCAGGGCCGGACGCGGGCCGGGAGATCCACGGACCCGAGTACGAGACCCTCTACACGTTCGGCGGCTCCTGCATGGTCGAGCGCGCGTTCGACGTGGCCCGCCTGAACGAGCGCTGCAACCTGCTGGGGATGGACACCATCAGCGCGGGGAACCTGGCGGCGATCGCCATCAAAGCGCGAGCGGCCGGCCGCGTCGCTGAGGGACCGTCCCCTGGCGACACCGAAGCCATCCTCGCGCTCCTCGACCAGATGGCCACGCGCTCCACGCCCACCGGAGCGGCACTGGCCGAGGGCATGGACCACGCGCTCGCGGTCTTCGGGATGAGCGAACGTTCCATCACCTCAAAGGGGCTCGACCCGGCGGGCTACGAGCCCCGCCGGCTGAAAGGTATGGCTCTGAGCTACGCGCTGAGCCCCCGGGGGGCGTGCCACCTGCGGGCCACCTTCTACAAGCCCGAACTGGGCGGTCTGCTCAAGGACTTGGACGATGATGCCTACGTGGAGATGTACATCGACTGGGAAGACCGGATGCTGCTCGCGGACAGCCTCACGGAGTGCCGCTTCTGGCGAGACCTGCTCTCCTGGGACTTCATGTCCTCAGCAGCGCAGCAGTTGAGCGGCGCCCCGGCGAGCAAAGAGGCGTTGCACGCTCTCTGCGACGAGACGCTCACGCGCATACGCCGCTTGAACCTGGCGCTGGGCGCGGTGCCGGCCGACGACACGGTGGCGGAGCGCTTCTTCACCGAGGCCACCGACAAGGCGCCCGCCCTCGACAGGGAAGAGCTGGAACGCCGCGTGCGTCTCTACTGGATCAAGCGCGGCTGGACGGAGCAAGGCTACCCACTCGGCGCGGAGCCGGAGACTCTAGACGCGCCGGGCGACCTCTTCCGCGATCGCCTCGCCCATGTCTTTCGTCCCGGAGGTGCCGCCCAGGTCGTAGGTGACCCGCTTGCCCTCGCCGATGACCGTGCGCACCGCCTCGAAGAGCGCGTGCGCAGCGGCCGCTTCGCCCAGGTGGGCCAGCATGAGGACCGCGGAGAGCACCAGCGCGGTGGGGTCGGCCTTGTCGAGACCGGCATACTTGGGCGCGGAGCCGTGCACCGGCTCGAACACCGCCATCTCCAGGCCGATGTTGGCGCCGGGCGCCACGCCCAAGCCGCCCACCAGGCCGGCGCAGAGGTCGCTCACGATGTCGCCGTAGAGGTTGGGGCAGAGCAGCACGTCGTACAACTCGGGCTTCTGCACCAACTGCATGCACATGTTGTCGACGATGCGGTCCTCGAACTCGATGTCGGGGTAGCCGGCGGCCACTTCGCGGGCCACATCCAGGAACAGCCCGTCGGTGCACTTCATGATGTTGGCCTTGTGGACCGCGGTGACCTTCTTGCGTTTCTCGCGGCGGGCGTAGTCGAACGCGAACCTCGCGATGCGCTCTGAACCCACGCGGGTGATGATCTTGATGGATTCGGCGGCGTCCTTGCCCACCATGTGCTCGACGCCCGCGTACAGATCCTCGGTGTTCTCCCGGACGATGACCAGGTCGACGCCCTCGTAGCGGGAGACGACCCCGGGGATGGTGACCGCAGGCCTCAAGTTCGCGTAGAGGTCGAGTTCCTTGCGCAGACCGACGTTCACGCTGCGGAAGCCCGAGCCGACCGGGGTGGTGATGGGGCCTTTGATGGCCACCTTGGTGTCCCTGACCGAGTCGATGACGGCCTGCGGCAGCGGGGTGCCGTACTTCTCCATGACGTCGGCGCCGGCCTCGACGTCGATCCACTCGATCTGCACGCCGGTCGCGGCCACCGCCACTTTCGTCGCCGCCATGATCTCGGGGCCGATCCCGTCGCCGGGGATGCAGGTGACCCTGTAAGCCGTCATCGTTCCTCCTCCATGGTGTTGGAGCATGCTACCGAAGGTCGCGGGTGATGCGCAAGTTCCAGGTTCATTGACCCAGCAGGCTCGGCGCCAGCGGGACGATGTTCTCATCCGGCCGGTAGAGCAGGTTGCGCGCATACTCCCAGATGGCGTTCATCGCCGCTCTGTCCTCGGCGGTGAGGGGCACGTCGGTGTCGGGCTCCAGGCCCGGCAGCACCGGCAGGATGCGGAACGCGGGCGTCTTCGAGGCCTCTGACGCCGTGGTCGAGGTGGTCTCGCCCGTTGTCGCGGCCTGGCCCGGAGTCGGCGCGTCGACGGCGCCCTCCTGCACGTACAGCGGCATGAAGCTCGATTCCGGTCACGTACGTCCGCAGCCCCGCTTGCGCAGGTGCAGGTAGAGCGCGATGCCCCCCTGAGGAACATCGCCCTCGACAGCCGTCTTGGCCTGCGGGACCGCGAGGAAATCGCCCAGGGAATAGCCGACGTAGCAGTGGGTGGCGCGCACGAACGGGTAGAAGTGCCCGATGGCCTGGATGACTCCCGCTCGGGACCCCAGGATCACGTCCACCCCGTGGCTGAGCATGCGCTCCGCCAACTCCTTCTGCTCGGCGCTCGGCTGGGCCTCGGAGGCGGTCGCCATAGTCGATCATGGCCACCACCACGTCCGCGCCCCAACTGCGGGCCGTGTTCGCCTCCAGCGTCACCGTGGCGAGGTCCAGCTTGCCCACCGCGAAGTCGCTCCGGCTGGTCCGCGGGAAGGCTGCCGTCCACCGCGGCCGCGTAGTCGAGGAAGGCCACTCTCACGCCCCTGACATCCACGATGAGCGGCGTGTTGCGTTCCGCGCTGGTGCGGTACGTGCCCACGTGTGCGAGACCGGCGGCGTCCAGCCTGTCGAGAGTGCCGGTGACACCGTCCCAGCCCAAGTCGAGCGAGTGGGCGTTGGCCGTCCCCACCAGGTCGATGCCGGCCTCCTTGAGGGCGAACGCCAGTTCCCGGGGGGCGTTGGGAGTGGATGTCGGAGTCGTACCCCACCTCGGGTCCGGCAAGCCTGGGCTGCAGATCCGCGACGGTGTAGTCGGCCTTCGGACAGGTACGGCGCGACGGGAGCGAAGATGGGGTCGAAGTCGTACGAGCCGGTCTCGGCGTTCTTGACCGAGTCGAGGATGTCCGGGCGACGTATAGAGGCCGCCGACCGCGGCGATGGTGATGTCGATGGGACCGGTGGTCGTCGTGGTCGACGAGGTGGACGTGGGCGCCGTGGGCTCGACGGTGGGCACCGTGGTGGTCGTGGTGGTCGTCTCCAAGCCGGGGATGGTGGTGGCCACGACGACCGTCGGCGGCACCGTCACGGTGACCGTGGCGTACCCGGGACTCGCCGGCTGGGTATCTTCTGACCGGAAGGAACATCAGCGGCGCACAAAGGGCGATCACCGCGATGATGGCGCCCACAGCTTTCAGTGCGTTACGCATGCGGGCATTGTAGCCCCGATGCCGCAGAGTGGAACGGCGGTCCAGCAAGCCCGCCCCGGGCCGCCTTCCTGGCGGGCTCGTGAGAAGTGGGTACGTAGTAAAATCATTCGTTGGTTACTGCAACCGTACTGAGGACCTAAGAGTACAGGGAAGGATTCCCATGCTTGACGCTCTGCTCTATCCAAAGGCGGTCGCCGTGATGGGGGCATCGCGCACGCCTGGAAAAGTCGGTTACGCCGTCGTGGCCAACCTCATCCAGGGGGGATTCGAGGGCGACATCGTCCCCATCAACCCCTCCGGTGGCGAGCTGCTCGGCCACAAGATCTACGCCGGCCTGGAAGAGTACGGCAAACAGATCGACCTGAGCGTGATCGCCGTCCCCACCGCGGCCGTCAAGGGCGCCGTCATCTCCTCCCTGCATCAGGGCGCCAAGGCCATCGTGGTCATCACCGCCGGCTTCAAGGAAGTGGGCGAGGAAGGCGCGCGCCTCGAGAAGGAGATCGCCGACCTCTGCCACGCCTCGGGCGCCCGCCTCATGGGCCCCAACTGCCTGGGCCTCATCAACACGCACCACGCGATGAACGCCTCGTTCGCCAGCCACATGCCGGCGGTGGGCGGCATCTCCGTGGTGTCCCAGTCCGGCGCCCTCTGCACGGCCATCCTCGACTGGGCCGCCTCCCGCAAGATGGGCCTGGCCACCCTGGTCAGCATCGGCAACAAGGCCGATCTCGACGAGACCGACTTCCTCTCCGCCTTCGCGGACGACGACAGGACCAAGGTCATCGTGGGCTATCTCGAGAGCATCGGCTCGGGTGACGAGTTCATCCGCGTGGCGGAGTCGGTGGCGGCGATCAAGCCGGTGGTCATCCTCAAAGCGGGCACCACGTCCGCCGGCTCCAAAGCCGCGTCGTCGCACACCGGCGCCCTGGCCGGCGCCGACATCGCCTACGGGGCGGCCTTCAAGCGCGCCGGCATCATCCGGGCCGACACCTTCGAGTCCCTGTTCGACTTCTCCGCCGCGCTGGCCATGCAGCCGCTGCCCAAGGGCGACCGGGTGGCCATCATCACCAACGCCGGCGGCCCCGGCATCATGACTGCCGACGCCGTGGAGAACAGCGGCATGAAGGTCGCGTCGCTCCACCCCGACACCGCCGACGACCTACGCGAGAAGCTGCCGGCCGCGGCCAGCGTGGGCAACCCCATCGACGTGCTGGGTGACGCCGACCCCGAGCGCTACGCCATGGCCGTGGAAGCCGCGCAGAACGACCCGTCGGTGGACGCGGTCATCGTCATCCTCACGCCTCAGGCCATGACCCGGCCGGCCGAGACCGCCCGGGCCATCGCCGCCAAGGCCAACGGCGAAAAGCCGTTGCTGGCCAGCTTCATGGGCGGCTCCGACGTGCTGCCCGGCCGCGAGGAACTGGTGGCGGCCAACCTGCCCGACTACCCCTCGCCGGAACGCGCCGTCGCGTCCCTCAAGGCCATGGTCGACTACGCGGCCTGGCGTCTGCGCCCGCCGCGCATCGTCACCCGGTTCCCGGTGAACCGCCGGCGCGTGGAGCGCATCATCTCCCGGCAACTGCGGACCGGCCGCCTCTACATCGGCGAAGCCAAAGCCAAGGACATCCTGCGCGCCTACGACTTCGTCGTGCCGGACGGCCGCCTGGTGGGCACCGTCGAGGAAGCGATGGAGGCGGCGCCGCGCATCGGCTACCCGCTGGCCATGAAGATCGTCTCCCCCGACATCATCCACAAGTCGGACGTGGGCGGGGTCAAGCTCAACCTCAACAGCGCCGGAGGACGTGGCCGACGCGTTCGAACTCATGATGCTGCGCATCAAGCGGCGCATGCCGGACGCCTTCCTCGAGGGCGTGTACCTCGAGAAGATGGTGCCGCGCGGCCGGGAGGTCATCCTGGGCATGACCCGCGACCCGCAGTTCGGCCCCATGCTCATGTTCGGGCTGGGCGGCATCTTCGTGGAGGTCATGAAGGACGTCACCTTCCACCTGGCCCCCATCACCTCGGCGGAAGCCATGAACATGCTGATGGGCACCCGCTCCTACAAGCTCCTGACGGGCGCGCGCGGAGAGGAAGGCGTGAACCTGGCGGCCATCGGCGAGGCGCTGCAGCGCATCAGCCAGCTGGTCACCGACTTCCCGCAGATCGACGAACTCGACATCAACCCCTTCATCGTCGGCAAGATGGGCGAAGAGTCGTGGGCGGCCGACGCCCGAATCCAGCTGGCCCCGGGAGGTGCGCTATGACACCCGAGAAGCCCATCTACGACGCCGACTGGCAGAGCAAGTACGCCAGCATGATCATGACCGCCGAACAGGCGGTCAGCGCAGATCCGGCCCGGGCAGCGTGTGTTCATCGGCACCGGCGGGGCGCAGCCGCTCCACCTGGTGCAGGCGCTCGTCGCCCGGCAGCGCGAACTGGCCGACCTCGAGGTGCTTCACTCGCTGACCATCGGTGACGCCCCCTACGCGTTCAAGGAGCTGGCCGACCACTTCTCGGTGAACACGTTCTTCGTCTCGTCGAACGTGCGGGAGATGATCCAGCAGGGCTACGGCGAGTACACGCCCCTCCCCCTGTTCGACATCCCGGCCCTGTTCGAGAGCGGGCGCATGCCGCTGGACGTGGCCCTCATCCAGGTGACCCCGCCGGACCACCAGGGCCGCTGCAGCCTGGGCATCTCGGTGGACATCGTCAAGTCGGCCGCGGCCAACGCCAGCCTGGTGATCGCCCAGGTGAACCCGCAGATGCCGTGGACCATGGGCGACAGCGTCGTGAGCGTCTGGGACCTCGACATCCTGGTGCCGGTCGACGAGCCGCTCATCGAGACTCACGAGTTCGACTTCACCGACAACATCCGCTCAGGCGAGGTGGCCGCCGAGGCCCACGACCGTACCCGGGCCATCGGCGAGATACATCGCCTCGCTCATCGAGGACGGATCCACCGTGGAGATCGGCATCGGCCGCATCCCCCACGGAGTGGTGGAGTTCCTCAAGGACAAGAAGGACCTCGGGGTCCACACCGAGGTCATCACCGACGCCATCATCGACCTCGTCGAGGCGGGCGTGGTCACCGGAGCCCAGAAGTCCACCGACCGGGGCAAGATCGTCACCAGCTTCGCCATGGGCACCAAGAAGCTCTACGACTACGTGGACAACAACCCCATGTTCTCGTTCAACCCGACCGAGTACGTCAACGACCCGTACGTCATCGGGAAGCAGAACAAGATGGTGGCCATCAACACCGCCCTGGAGATCGACCTCACCGGCCAGGTGTGCGCCGACTCGCTCGGGCACCCGGTTCTACTCAGGCATCGGCGGCCAGGCCGACTTCAACCTGGGCGCCGGCCGCTCCTTCGGCGGGCGGGCCATCATCGCCCTGCCGTCCACGGCGGAGAAGGGCACCAAGTCCAGGATCGTGGCGTCGCTCATGCCCGGCGCCGGCGTGGTCACCACCCGGGGCTACGTGCACTACGTGGTCACCGAGTACGGCATCGCCTACCTGCACGGCAAGAGCGTCCAGGAACGGGCCATGGCCCTCATCACCATCGCCCACCCGGACTTCCGGGAGGAGCTGCTGTCCAAGGCCATCGAGTACAAGTGGGTGCGCCCGGAGATGGCCGACGTCGAGGGCCGGTTCTTCGTGGGCCCCAAGGAAGTCAAGACCACCATGCTCCTCGACGACGGGACGCTGGTCAGCTTCCGGGCCATGGACCCCACCGACGAGAAAGAGACCAAGGACCTGTTCTACTCGCTCTCGCAGGAGACCGTCTACTACCGCTACATGTCGCACATGAAGCGGATCCCGCGGAAGCAGCTGCAGAACTTCGTCTACGTCGACCACCGCACCGAGGTGGCCATCGTCGGGACGGTGCCGGAGGCCCACGGCGAGGACATCATCGCCATCGGCCGCTACTACCTGGATCAGAAGACCAACCGGGCGGAGGTCGCCTTCGTCGTGCGCGACGACTGGCAGATGCAGGGCATCGGGGCTTCATCATGAAGCACCTGGGCACCATCGCCAAGCGGAACGGCATCTCGGGCTTCACGGCCGAGGTCATGCGCGACAACAAGCCGATGCAGGCGGTCATCAATCACTCGGGGTTCAAGGTGCGAGTCGGCCCTGAATGACGGGGTGTTCCACTTCGAAATGGACTTCTCGAGGGGTCAGCGGGCGAGTACCTCCCTTTCCGCTTCAAACCTCCGGACGGCGCCCTCTCTTCTGTGAGTGCTCTCACATGAGGGGAAGGCGCCGTCCTTCGCTAGCCGCTCCAAGGGAGGCACTCGCCCGCTGACGCCACTCGATTCAGGTCTTTGAGTCACTCCTTGCTTCTGGGCCTCGTCGCGCCATTGGCGGCATTGGCTTGGCCTCGCCGCATTGTTGGCGGCATTGGCTTGGCCTCGCCGCATTGTTGGCGGCATTGGCTTGGCCTCGACGGCTGCCGGGGTTCACGAGAGAAGGCTTCGCATTCCAGGCCGATCGCGGCCGCCGCCGCTATCATCACGCGGTCCGCGGTGGCCACCCTGCCCACGCCCGCCGACAGGACGACCCCGAGATGGAGGGCGTCCAAGGTGCGAAGTGGTATGTCCGGATGGGATCCCAACAGCGACTCCGCTGCCAGGAACGAATCGACTGTGTGCGGCAGCAGCACAAGGTACCCCAGTGCGATGTCGCCCTCGAAGGTGGATGCGATCCGCCCCTTGGTCTCGGCGTCGATGTGTAGTTCGCGCGTGCGCCGGGCCAGGACCGAGCGCATCTCCACCTTGGTCAGAAGGCTTATGTACGCAGGGCAGTTCTGCTGCAGATACTCGGCCACGTCATCCGACCGGGCCTCGGGCAGGTACCACTTGACCAACGCACTCGTGTCGAAGTAGACGCCTGCTCCGCTCACCCCCACTCCGCTCAGCCCCTTTCCCGGTCCTCGCGGATGAGCGTCTCGCTGGGGACCTGCTGGTAAGGGATGCTGGCGCGCAGGTCCGCATGGCTGGGTGCCGAGCGGCACGGCTCCATGGGGCGTGACTCTCGCCAACGGCCGCCCGTGCCGCGTGATGATGATCTCCCCCTCGTTGGACACGAGTCTCATCAAGTGCCGGAAGAGCGCCTCGGAACTCGCGGACGGACATCGTGCGCATACGGACCTCGATTCGCCGGTGGATATGTGTCACATCTTACCACTATGTGACACAACGGCGACCGCGTATTCCCTGAGGCGCTCATCCGTTGATATGGTTGTATCTTAGAGTCAAGACTTGCACGATCGACCTGCGAAGAGAGGGACGATGAGACGGACCCCGATCGTGACACTGCTCCTCCTGGTCGTGCTGACCGTCGTCTTTGCGTTCGGCATCGGGGGTGGACGGCGCGGCGCCGCCACGGTCACCCGCTATCAACAGAACGCCTCGCAACTCACGCTACATCGGCACCTGGTCCGTCGGCTCGGCCACCGCGGCCAGCGGGGGCAGCTTCCGCTACGCGAACGCGTCCGGGCATGGCGGTGACGGCCACCTTCAACGGCACCTCCCTGGCCTGGATAGCCAAGATGGGACCGACGTACGGCATCGCCAAGGTGCAGGTGGACGGCGGCGCCACGGTTACCCGTGGACCTCTACAGCGCCGACAGTCCGTGTATCAGCAGAAGGTCTGGGAAACGGGCACTCTCACCGCCGGCTACCACACGGTGAGGATCGAGTTGGACCGGCACCAAGAACGCCGCGGCCACCAACACCAACATCGGCGTGGACGCCTTCGACGTGGCGGGGACGCTGGTCGGCGGTGACGCGCGATCGAGCAGACCGACCAGCACCTGGGCTGGCGGGGCAACTGGGCCAAGGTCTCAGCCACCTCGTACTCCGGCGGCACCGCCTGGTACGCGAACTCGGCCGGATCGTCCGTGAGCATCGAGTTCGACGGCGCCAGCCATCACCCTGCTCGGCAAGAAGGGGCCCACGTACGGCATCGCGAACGTGAGTCTCGACGGGGGCGCGCCGGTCACGGTGGACCTCTACAACTCGTCCATCGTCTACAAGCAGGCCATCTGGACGAGCGGAGTCATCACCGCGGGCCACCACGTGGTCACGCTTTCCTGGACCGGGCGAGAAACGGCGCCGCGGCCACCAACACCAACGTGGGCCTCGACGCGCTCGACCTGCTCGGCACGCTGACGGCCGCTCCCACCTCCCACCTCGCCTTCAGCGCCACCGAGGCGATGGCGCACCTGCACAAGCTGGCCGTGGACATCGGCACGCGGCACGGCGGCAGCCCGGAGGAATGGGAGGCCGTGCAGTACGCGGTGGCCCACTTCCAGTCGCTGGGCTACTCGCCGCAGGTGATGGACGTGCCCCTCCCCACCGGCACTCACCTCGCACAACGTGATCGCCACCAAGCCGGGCTCCTCCGACCTCACCATCGTCATCGGGGCGCATATGGACTGCTACGGCGTCTCGCCGGGCGGCAACGACAACGGCTCGGGATCGGCGGCCATCCTGGAACTCGCACGGGCGCTCAAGGACGTGGACCTGGTACCCACGGTCGTCCTGGTCCTCTTCGGTCAGGAGGAGCCGCTCGGTGACGGCAACGCCGACCACCACCACTACGGCTCCCGGAAGTACGTCGCCACCATGACGCGCCGGCCAGAAGGCCGATCTCGCCGCGATGATCTCCCTGGACATGATCGGCGACGGCGGCACCTTCAACATGCGCTACATGGAGAAGGGCCCGCGCGCCCTGGTCAACACGCTGCCAGTCCTACTCGTCGCGCACCGGTAGCGGGGTCGTCTACATGAAGGACCCGTCGAAGTACGGCTACAGCGACCACGAGCCCTTCGAGCTGGCCGGCTACCCGGTCGCCTGGCTCGAGTGGCGGGAGGACACCGAGTACCACACCGCGGGCGACACGTACGCGCACTGCAGCTCGGCCAAGATCCAGAAGACCGGCGGAATGGTGGTGGGTTACCTGGCCAGCCTGCGCCTCACCGACCTCCAGTCGCTCGTAGCCGCCCGGCGGTAGGGCCAAAGTGACACGCGGGCCAGGCCTCGGGCCGCCGCCCCTAGCCGAAAAGGTCTTGGCGCCGGTGCTTCAGCACCGGCATCCTTTCGCGGACCGAGCGCAGATAGGCCATGTCGAGTTCGACGGCCAGGGTGTCCACGCCCTCGCGGCACTGGGCGACGACCGTCCCCCAGGGGTCGGCCACCATGCTGTGACCGTAGCATTGCTTCCCGCGCGCCCACTGGCCCCACATGCCGCAGGCGGCCATGTAGCAGCCGTTCTCGATGGCCCGGGCCTTGATCAGCGGCTCCCAGTGGTACATGCCCGTCGGCACCGTGAAGGCGGCCGGCAACAGCAGGACCTCAGCGCCGGCCAGCGCCAGCGCGCGGAACAGCTCCGGGAAGCGCAGGTCGTAGCAGATGGCCAGCCCGCACATCACGCCGTCGCAGTCGAACATCGCGATGCGGTCACCCGGCGTGATGGCGTCAGACTCCAGGTACTTGCTGCCGTCGGGCAGGACGATGTCGAACAGGTGGAGCTTGCTGTAGCGGGCGACCTCGTCCCCGGAGCGGTCGAAGACCACGCTGGTGTTGAAGTTCCCCTCGTCCCTGCGCTCGATGATGCTTCCCAGATGGAGAAAGATGCCCTTTTCCCTGGCCTGTCCGCGCGCCCACTCGGTGGTGGGCCCGGGGATCTCCTCCGCCGCCGCGGCGTTCTCGGGGTCGCTGCCGAGGTGGTTGAACATCTCGGGCAGCATGACGAGGTCGACCCCTTGGTAGGCGAGCTTGTCGATGCCTTCGGCGGCGGCGGCCAGGTTGGCCGCCTTGTCCTGCCGGGAGTTGAGCTGTACGAGCCCGATCTTCATGCGGCTATGTTACCCGGAAGCCCGGGCCCGCGACGACCGCGTGCAGTATATTGCAAATCAGCAATCAATGCAACGTTTGTTGCAAAAGAGGGCGAGAACTCCCGGAGGAAGGGCGAAAACGGACTACTCGGCCTCGATGTACTCCAGCGCCATATGCCGCACCAGCTCAGCGTTCTGGCTGCACCGGTCGGCGATGGACTCGAGCCGCTCCAGGATGGCCTTGAGCTGGTGGAACGTCTTGTAGTCGGTGTCCCACTCGAACATGAACGCGGTAGAGCTCGGCGAAGATGTCGTCCGCCTTGCTCTCCATCTTGTCCACGAGGGCGGCCAGCCGGATGGCTTCGCGCAGGTCGGAGCCCATGGCCACGACCGCGGCCTGCAGCCCGAGCACCGCCTCGACGTCGGCCTGGGCCAACTCGACCAGCAGCTCGTTCATGCGAGGCGGCAGCGTGAAGCGGCGCATGACGATACGGTCGGCGGCGCCGGCGGCCAGGTTGTTGATGCTGTCCATGGAGGTGACCAGCCGGGAGAGGTCGGCCCGGTTCATGGGGAAGATCCCGCCGAGGGAGAGCCGGTCGAGGATGGCGTCCTTGGTGTCGTCCGCGGCGCTCTCGAGCGCATCCAGTTCGCGGGCGGACGCCTCGAGTTCCTCGTACTGGTCGGCGGCGAAGCGCTCCACCACGTCCTGCAGCTTCTTGATGACCACGACGACTTCGTCGGTGAACTTGGCAATACGCTCGAGGACCTGCTCCTCGCGCTCTTTGCCCATGGCGTCGATGACGCCCTCGAGGGTGGTCTCGCCCCCCATGGCCTGACGTATGGACTTGAGCCTAGACATCGCCCGCCTCTTTAGAACACGAGATTCAGTAGGTAGTACATGCCCGCCGCCACGATAGCGCAGAACGGCAGCGTCACCACCCAGGCCAGCATGATAGCACGGAAGACTTTCCAGCTGACCGAGCCCAGATCCGCTGCCCAGGCCGGTGCCCGTGACCGCCGAGGTGATGACGTGAGTGGTGGAAACCGGCAGTCCGAAGTGCGAGGCGAGGAAGATGATGATGCCCCCTCCCATCTCGGCGCTGAAGCCGTTGATGGGGTGAAGCTTGGTGATCTTCTCGCCCAGGGTCCGGATCAGACGGAACGACTTGACCGAGATGAACGTGCCGAACGCCATCGCGGCGGCGGCGGACAGGATCACCCAGATGGGCACGCCGTATTCGTCCACGGTCTTCCCGGACCGGGCGGCCAGGAACACCACGATGATGCCCATGACCTTGGTGGCGTCGTTGGAGCCGTGGCTGAACGACACCCAGCTGGACGACCCGATCTGCATCCACTTGAAGAAGCGGTCGGCGCTGGCCGCGCTCAGATGAGTGCGGCCGAAGAAGAAGCGGCTGATACGCATCAAGATGTACCCGATGACGATGCCGAGGAAGGGCGAGAGGAAGAGCGCCACAAAGACGAGGATGACCTTGTGCCAGTTGATGCCGCTCAGGCCGAGAGCCGCTAGCCCGGACCCGAGCAGACCCCCGACGAGCGCATGGGACGAACTCACCGGCAGCGCCCACCACCAGGTGAGCACCTCCCACACGAGGGCGCCGAACAGGGCCGCGATGACGAGGTGAGCCGTGGCGTCGCCGGCCTGGATGATGCCGCCGATGGTCTTGGCGACCGCCACCCCGATGACAAGCGGGCCGATGAAGTTGAAGAACGCCGAGACCGCCGATGGCGATCTTGGGCTTGAGCGCCCCGGTGTAGATGACGGTGGAGACGGCGTTGCACCCGTCGTGGAAGCCGTTCATCATGTCGAACACCAGCGCGACAGCCACGACGGCGACGACCGTCCAAATACTGCTCACGGCCTCACTCCGCCTTCTCGCAGAACGAGCCGGCGGCCCTCAGGGGCGGCCGGCTCGGCACGTGTGATGCTTGCCTTTCCATCGGCTGCAATGATACCTGACGGCGGGCGCGGGCGTGGGCGCGATTGGCCCGGTAATGGACCGAAGCTCGCGCTCGGAGCGAAGAAAGACAGGGGGCGCCGGCCGAAGCCTGCGCGCCCCGAATGACTCGCTTCCGGGTCGCTCAGGAAGGACCCTGCACTCAAGCCGCTACTTGGTCGTGGTCGCGGTGACCAGCGCCCGGATCTTGTCCAGGGCGGCGGTCAGCGGAGAGACCTTGGTCATGAGCACGCCGGCGGCGTCCATGAGGGTCGCGGTGTCGGGCAGAGCGGTGACCGCGGCGTCGAGATCGGTCCAGGCCTTCTGCACGCCGTCGGTGTCCGCGCCTTCGATCTTCTTGCCGTTGTCGATGACCGACTGCACGTCGGTCTTGAGAGCGTCACGGGTGGCCTTGATATCGGCCACCGTGAGAGTGCCGGCCGTGCCCTTGGCCGTCATGTCTTTGATCGCGGCGTCGATCTTGCCGAGGCTCGCCTGCACCGCCGCTACTGCAGCTGTGTCCGTGCCCCCGCCACCGCAGCCGACGACTGCGAAGGCCGAAAGAGCCACGACGACGATCAATACGAAAAGCACTACCTTTCTCACTCTACCGCTCCTCCTTGGTTAGTCACCCGCGCGGGGCCCACCGGTCCGAGTTCTCGGGCCATCTGCACTGTAGGGCACGCGCCCCTCTATATCAACCGGCAGGCAGTATTTCCGAATACCCAGTGTTCGGAATACTCACGCACGAAGGTATCGCGGCGCCCGCTCCCGCGCTGACAGCAAGGCGCCGACGGTCGCCGGCACGAGCGCTCGTGGTGGTAAGGTTCAAGCATGAAGAGGGCGGTCCTGTTCTTCGATCTGGCCCGGGGCAAGTCCGCCCTGTTCTCGGTCAGCGAGCCGGTGCTCGGCGCCATGCTGGCGACCGGGACCATCCCGTCACTGAGAGTCTGTCTGCTGGGCATCCTGGCCGCGCTCGCCGGCTATCTGTGCGTGTACTCCCTGAACGACCTGCTGGACCTCCGCGCCGACCGCGAGGAGATCCGGGTCTCCTCCCCCGACCCGCTCGCCTGGAACCCCGAAGTGCCGCACATGGACGTCTGACGCTCCGTCACCCGGTCGCGGCCGGCGCCCTGCCCCTGTGGGCGGCGATAGCCTGGGTGTCCGCGCTGGGGGTCATCGGTCTCGTGGCCGCCTACCTGCTTGCGGCCCCTGTGCGCCTACCTGTTCGTCGGCTGCGCGGCCCTCGAGATCATCTACTGCAGCCTGCGCCGCCGCACCTGGCTCAAGGTCATCCCGGCCGCGACCATGGTGGCCGTGGGCGGCTTGGCCGGATGGTTCGCCGTGGGCGAAGCCACCTGGGGCGCGCTGGCGTTCTTCTTCCTGCTGTACGGCTGGGAGACCGTGCCGCAACCTCACCAACGACCTCGCCGACGTGGTCCACGACCGCATCGTCGGCATCACGACCCTGGCCAGCACCACGGGCCGAAGGCAGCTTCCCGGGCGATCGTCGGCGGTAGCCGTGGCGATGGTGGCCATCTCCTTGGCGCAGCCGGTCACGTGGGTGGTCCGGGGCCTGGTGGCCGCGATGGCCCTGCTGACCCTGACGCTGCCGTCCCTGGCGCTCTATCGGGACCCCGACGAGCCGGCCGCCCAGCGCTACTTCAACCGGCTGACGTTCTTCCCGCCGTTCGCCGCGGCCTGCGCCATCATCGTGGCGGTGGTCACCTACTTCGCCTGATAGCAGTCCCGCCCGCGAAGCGTCGCCTGCCGGCAGTGCGCTAGCGCAGACCCCCGTGATCGTGAGGTTGGTTGAGCGCCTCGATCTTCCGCGCGCCGCACCGGTTGCACCGCATCTCCACCGCGTACTGGTTGCGGATACCGGCGCCATCGGAAAGCCCCCGCCAATCGTGAAGCCCGATCCGGCAGACGAAGGGTTTGCGCCACTTCCGTTCTTTCATAGGGCCGCTCGCTTTCTCCACCAAAGCATGCCGAGGGCTGCGATACGTCCTCATCCTACAAAGAAAAGCCGGGCCCCGCGAGATGCGGGGCCCGGCCTGAGGTCTTGCTGACAGCCGCGCGGCGGATGACCGCGCCGGCGCACTGTCTCCGGCTTACCGGTTGGTCGTGCCCTCCCAGGTATTGACCTTCTTCTGCTTCTTCTCGGCCTCGGTGAACCAGCGCGAGGTGACCACTTTGGTCTCGGTGAAGAAGCGGATGCCGTCCTGGCCGAACACGTGGCTCTCGCCGAAGAACGAGTCCTTGTGGCCGGCGAACGGGAAGAAGCTGACCGGCACCGGGATGCCCACGTTGATGCCCACCATGCCGGCGTGCGTCCGACGGGCGAACTCGCGGGCGTAGTAGCCGGACTCGGTGAAGATGCAGGAGCCGTTGGCGAACCGGCTGGCGTTCATGATGGTGATGCCCTCTTCGAAGTCCTCCACCCGCTTGATGGCGAGCACCGGGCCGAAGATCTCGTCGCGGCCGAGGGTCATGTCCTCGGTCACGTTGTCGAAGATCGTCGGGCCCACGAAGAAGCCCTTCTCGTAGCCGGGGACCACCAGGTTGCGGCCGTCGAGCACGAGATCCGCGCCTTCTTCCACGCCCTTGTCGATCCAGCCCTTGATGAAGGCCTGATGCTCGGCGGAGACGACGGGGCCCAGTTCGGTCTTGGGATCGTACGAGCAGCCCACGATGCGCTGCTGGGCGAACTTCTTCATGTAGCCGATGAACTCGTCCGCCACGCTGTTCTCCACCACGCACACCGGCAGGGCCATGCAGCGCATGCCCGCGCAGCCGAAGGTGGAGTTGATGATGCCGGCGGCGGCGCGCTCGAGAGAGGCGTCGGCCAGCACCAGGCCGTGGTTCTTGGCTTCGGTCTGCGCCTGGACGCGCTTGCCGTGAGCGGCGGCCACGGAGTAGACGTGCAGGCCGACGGCGGTGGAGCCCACGAAGCAGACGCCGCGCACCAGCGGATGGGTGAGCAGGATCTCGGCTTCGTTGCGGCTGCAGGTGACCACGTTGACCACGCCCTTGGGCAGGCCGGCTTCGAGCAGCAGCTCGAGCAGGCGGATGGACGAGGTCGGCACCATGCAGGCGGCCTTGAGCACGAAGGTGTTCCCGGTGACGATGCACAGCGGGATCATCCAGCCCCAGGGGATCATGGCCGGGAAGTTGAACGGGGCGATACCGGCGAACACGCCGAGGGGCTCGCGGTAGCTCACCGTGTCGTGCCCGGTGGACACGTTCATGAGCGACTCGCCCTTGATGAGCATGGGAGCCGCCACGGCGACTTCGCAGCCTTCGATGATCTTGACGATCTCGCCGCGGGCCTCGTCGAGGTTCTTGCCGACCTCACGAGAGCAGATGTAGGCGAGCTCTTCCATGTTGTCTTCGAGCAGCTGCTTCCAGCGGAACATCACCTGGGTGCGCTTCTGGATGGGCATCAGCGGACCAGGTCTGGTACGCCTTGTGGGCGGAGAGGATGGCGGCTTCCACTTCGGCCGCCGTGCAGCACGGCGCCTGCGCGAAGACTTCGCCGGTGCTCGAGTCGGTGACGTCCATGTATTTGTCAGTGGTCGACTCGCACCACTCGTTGTCGACACAGTAATTGAGCGTTTTCACATCTGCCACGTTTATCACGCTGCCCTTTCTATCTACCTTGGCGATTACGTAAGTTTATCGATTAACGGCCGATTCAGGCCGGTTTTGCCATGAAATTCTCATCTAGCGCTCAGCAACTATGTCAAAGCTGTATGGAAGACCCGGCCCGTCAGGCCCCGAGCGCCTCGTCCACGAGCGTCAGCGCCTCGTCCACGATGTCCAGACCGTACTTCAGCTCCTCCTCGGTGATGACCAGCGGCGGCGCGATGAAGAACAGGTTGAACCGCGAGTACGTGTACAGGTGCTTGCTGCGCAGGAAGGCGGCGAGCTTGCCCATCTCCGGAGAGGTGCCCCCGTACGGCGCGAGCGGCTCCTTGGTGGCCTTGTCCTTGACCAGTTCCACCATGCTGAACAGCCCGATGTAGCGGACGTCGCCCACGCATGCGTGCTTGGCCTTCATCTCCTCCAGCCGCGCCGCGAGGTACGCACCCTGCTTCTCGACGTTCTCGAAGATCTTCTCCTCGACGTAGACGTCCATGCAGGCGATGCCGGCCGCGCAGCAGACCGGGTGGCCGGCGCCGGTGAGGCCGGTCCACAGCATGTGGGTATCGAGGTGGTCGGAGATGCGCTTGTTGACGATGACACCGCCAAGAGGCATGAGGCTGCTGGAGACACCCTTGGCGAAGGTGATCATGTCCGGCTTGATGCCGTAGTGCTGCGTGGCGAACCACTTGCCGGTGCGCCCGAACCCGGCCATGACCTCGTCGTCGATGAGCAGGATGTCGTACTTGTCGAGCAGGGCGCGGACCCGGGGCCAGTAGTCGGCGGGAGGCACGAGCAGGCCGTTGGTGCCGGTGATGCCCTCAGCGAGCATGGCCGCGATGTTCTGCGGCCCCTCCATCTGGATGACTTCCTCGATGTGGCTGACGCACTGCCGGCTGCAGGTACCTTCGCTCGCGCCGAAGGGGCAACGGTAGCAGTAGGGGTCGAACACCCGGACCACGCCGGGCATCCCCGGCTCCACCGGCCAGCGCCGGAAGTCGCCGGACGCGCTGATGGAGCCCATGGTGTCGCCGTGGTACGAGCGGTACCGGGTGATGATCTTGTTGCGGCCGGTCACCAGCTTGGCGATCTTCATCGCGCTCTCGTTGGCCTCGGTGCCGGACAGGCAGTAGAAGGCCTTGGCCAGGCCGGAGACCTCGACGAGCCTCTTGCCCAGTTCGGCCTTGGGCGTGGTGACCATGGTGGGGCCGGCGTAGCAGAGTTCGTCCACCTGGCGCTTGATGGCCTCGAGCACCTTGGGATGCTGGTGCCCCACGTTCACGTTCATGATCTGCGCGCAGAAATCGATCCACTTGTTGCCTTCGCCATCCCAGAACCAGACCCCCTGGGCCTTGGTCATGTGGATGGGTTGGACCGTGCCCTGCACCGACCACGGGAAGAGCGTGTAGTCGCGGGCGTCCTGTACGACCTGCTTGCTAGAGATCTCCATGCCGGCCTCCAGTCTGACTCGAGGGATGACACATGGTAGTCACGCGGAGCGCGCGGAATCAACGGACACAGTGTCCAAAGCCGGGCCAAAAGGCCGTCCTCGACGGCTATTTGGGCCGGTCGGCGCCCGCCGGGGCCCGTTTGAGGAGCTCCAGCGCCACGATCATGCCCGTACGCCGGCGGGGAGCGTCGAGATCGCCCAGGAGCCCCCGCAGTTGCTCGAGCCGGTAGTAGACGCTCTGGCGGCGCACTCCGAGGCGCCGCGCCGTCTCGGCCACGTTGAACTGCGAGTCGAACAAGGCCTCCAGCGTGGCCAGCAGTATGCCGCGGGGCCGGCCGGGAAGGGCCAGCACCGATCCCAGTTGCTCCTGAACGAACCGTTCGCTGCGCCCCGTCTCGACCAGGGCGTCGAGCAGGCCGTCCAGCCAGTCCTCCGCGTTCGCCGGGCGGTTCGGCATGAGGATGAGCTCATGGGCCTCTTTTGTCAGTTCGGCGAAACGGACCTCCTCCCGGAAAGCCACCAGCGGGAAGTCCATGAGACGAGCGGCCCGCAGCATGTCGTCGGGGACCTCCGGGAGCCACTGCACCAGTTCGAGCATGAGAGCCTGGGCGCCCGCGTCCACAAGGGAGCGCAGATAGGCCTCGCGGGCCTCCGGCGTGGCCCGGGCCAGCTCGAGTCCGGTGCTCACGAGCACCTCTCCCCCGGAGAGGAACCGCCAGGCGTCCATGAGTTCGGAGACGTGGACCCAGGTGACCGGCTCGTACAGCCGGGACTGCCCGGAGAGCACCTCGGCCTTTGCGAAAGCCGGGAGCGCCAGGATGTCGGCGAGGGAGGGCAGGCTCACAGCGCGCGCCTCGCCACCAGTTCGTCATCCTCCATCTCCCCGGTCTCGACGAAACCGAGTGAGGCGTATAGCTTCTGCGCCCGACCGTTCTCAGGCAGGTAGCTGAGGGCGGCTGACGCGCAGCCCTGGGCGCGCAGGTGGGCGAGGGCGGCCTCGACAGCGCTGCGCCCCAGCCCCTGTCCCTGGCGGTCCGCCGCGATGGTGATGCCACCCAGCCAGCCACTTTGGTCGCCGGGGTCGACGGCCCACATGATGAAGCCCACGACCTCGTCGGCCGCGTACACCGCCAGCGGGCGCCAGACGCCGCCGTAGTGGCACATCGCCAGGTAGTGGGTCACGGGAGATACGAACCGGCTCTGGTCGTCGGTCACAGACACAGCCGCGCAGTCGCGCCAGTTGCTGGCGTCGACTGCGCGGACTGAGATCTGCACTTGTTCGGGCGGCATGCGCTTCATACTATCGCGGCCGCGGCCCTGCGTTCCTTATGTCGTCGTCTGGTCCTCGGCGGACGGGAGCTTACCGGGCTCCTCCCCGCTCTGCCGCGGGCTTTCCTCGGTGAAGCACACCGTCTCCAGACAGAGGCGGCGCCGGACGGGGAACAGGTCCACTGCCTTCTTGCGGACGAGCGTGCCCCACAGTCCCCGCTGGGCGAACACGACCACGCCGGCCGCGAGAGCGCCGATGAGCACCAGGTACCAGGTGCCGTAGTCGGCCAGCAGTTGCTGCAGCACGAAGAAGATGACCGCTCCGATGATGGGGCCCTCGATGGTGCCGAGACCGCCGATGACCACGGAGAAGATCATGAGCGCGCTCCACTGAAGGCTGAAGGCCGCTTCAGGCTGGGCGCGCAGCAGGTTCAGATAGATCACGGCGCCGGCGATCCCGGTGCCTGCCGCTGCGATGATGTACACCCACAGTTTGGACCGGGTGATGTTCACTCCCAGCCCACGGGCGCCCACATCGTTGTCGCGGATGGCGGTGAGCGCGAGACCACGGCGCGAGCGGAGCAGCAGGTAGACAAGAGCGATGGACCCGACGGCCACTCCCAGAGCGAGCCAGAACGTGACCGATTCCCTGGTGTGCCTGGCATAGTCGCCCACGCTGTTGATGCTCACGCCGGCGCCGCCGCCCAGCCACTTGATCTGCGTGACCAGCAGGCGGTACACCTCGGCGATCACCCAGGTGCCCACGGCGAAGTAGCCGCCGCGGAGCCGGAACGCCAGGCCCGCGGTGGGCACGGCGAGAATGGCGCAGATGATGCCCGCGAAGATCACGCACACGAACGGGTTGATGCCGAACTTCTCCGAGAAGACCCAGAGCGAGTAGGCCCCGATGCCGACGAACGCCTGCTGCCCCACCGAGACGAGCCCGGCGTAGCCGGCGAGCAGGTTCCACATCTGCGATAGCGCGATGAGCGTCAGGAGCGTGACCGACTGCTTCATGATGGCCGACGAACCCCACGCGGGGACGGTGGCGGCGGCGATGACGACCGCCGCGGCTACCGGAAGAGCCACCCGGCTGATACGCGTGTACCGCTCGACCTTCACCGGAGTCTTGACGAGGGCCGCCATCACTGCACCTGCCTTGCGAAGAGGCCCTGCGGCCGGAATGCCAGGATAGCCAGGAACACGAGGTGGCCGATGAGGATGCCCCAGCCCTGGTGGATGTGGTCACCCAGCACCTGCGCGATGCCCAGCACGATGCCGCCGACGAGGGTGCCCCACAGGGAGCCGAGGCCCCCGATGATGACCGCCTCATACGCGAAGATCAGCCGGAAGGGGCCGGCGCCCGGAGAGAACGTGGTGCGGATGCCGATGAAGACCCCGCCGATGGCGACGATGGCCAGGGCGACGGCCATGGCCATGCCGTACAGATGCCGGTTGTCGATGCCCATGAGCTGAGCGGCCCGCTGGTTATCGGCCGTGGCCCGGAAAGCGCGCCCCATGCGGGTGCGGCCCAGGAACCACTGCAACGCCACCAGTACCACCACCGATGCGATGAGCGTGATGAGCGGGAACCAGCCGACGGTTATCTGCTTGCTGATGGTGATGACCGCGTTCTCGATGGAGCCCGCGTCCAGGCCCTTGCTGTTGGCGGTGAAGCCCTCCAGCAACAGGTTCTGGATGATGATGGCTATCCCGAACGTCGCCAGGATGGCCTGCATGGGGCCGGCGTCCATGGCGAAGTTGAAGAGCCCGCGTTGGATCACGTAACCGAAGATCGCCATGATGACGATCACGATGGCCAGCGTGTAGAAGGGGTTGATGTCGAGGAGCCCCACGAAGGCCAGCGCCAGATACGCCGCCAGGATGCTGAAGTCGCCGTGCGCGAGGTTCACAAGCCTCATGACCCCGAACACGAGAGCCAGTCCAGCGGCGAACAAAGCGTACAGCCCGCCGAGAAGGATCCCTTGGATGATGTCGTTTACCCAGACCACCGGTCACACTCCGAAGTAGGCGGCGAAGATTGCTTCCTGGCTGATCTCGCCGGGCGCGCCCTCGAGGACGAGCCGTCCTTCGAGCATGCAGGTGACCCGGTCGGCGAACTTCATGGCCTGGCCCACGTCCTGCTCCACGAGCAGCACGGTGGTGCCGGAGCCGACGATGGCCGGCATCGCCTGGTAGATCTTCTCCACCACGACAGGCGCGAGTCCCAGCGAGACCTCGTCGAGCAGGAGCAGCCGCGGGTTCGACATCAGGCCGCGCGCGATGGACAGCGCCTGCTGCTCGCCGCCGGACAGACTGAAGGCCTGGCGCTGCTTGAGCCGGTCGAGGAGCGGGAAGAGCTCGTATACCTTCTCGATGGTCCAGGTGCCCTTGCGCCGTGAGTGCGCCCCCACTTGGAGGTTCTCGTTCACGGTGAGGCTCGGGAACACCCAGCGCCCTTCCGGGACGTAGGAGATACCCAGGCCCACCCGTTTGTGCGGGCTCATCTGGCCGATCGGCTTCCCGTCGAAGCGCACTTTGTCCGCCGCCTCGGTCTTGATGAGACCGCAGATCGTACGGAGCAAGGTGGACTTCCCGGCTCCGTTCGCCCCGATGATGGCGTGCGTCTCCCCCTCCTCGATGCGCAGGTTCACATCGAACAGGGCCTGGAAGTGCCCGTACCCGGAGTTGATGCTTTCTAGTTCGAGCATGCTCATGGCGCCATGCTCCCCATGTATACGTCCCGGACTTCAGGACTGTTGATGACGGTTTTGGGATCTCCCTCAGCGATGAGCTTGCCGAAGTCGATGGCGATGAGGCGGTCGACGACGGCCAGCAACGCGTGGACGATGTGCTCGATCCAGATGATGGTTATGCCCTCTGAGCGTAGCGCTTTGATGGTCTCGATGAGCGACTGCACCTCGTGCTCGGTCAGACCACCGGCGATCTCGTCCAGGAGAAGGACCTTGGGCTCGATGGCGAGGGCCCGGGCCAGTTCGAGGCGTTTGCGCTCGAGCAGGCTCAGCGACTCAGCCAACACGTTGGCGTGCGGCAGCAAGGACGTACGGTCCAGGGCCCGCGCGGCCAGTTCGTATGATGCCTTCTCCGACTGGCGGCGGCCGTAAGTGGCGCCTACCAGGACGTTCTCGAACACCGTCATGCCTTCGAAGGGCCGGGGGATCTGATAGGTCCGTCCCAGGCCCAGATGGCAGCGTTGTTCAGGCGGCATGCGAGAGATGTCCCGGCCGGCGAAGACCACGGTGCCCACATCGGGGTGTGCGACCCCTGTGAGCAGGTTGAGCATGCTGGTCTTGCCCGCGCCGTTGGGACCGACGACCCCGAGCGCCTCCCCCTGGATGAGGGAGACGCTCAGGTCGTCGACCACTCTCACGCCGCCATAGGATTTGGTGAGGTTCTTAGCCTCGAGAATTACGGTCACAGACCGCTCCTACCGATGGCGTTGTCTACGTTTCTACGTCTCTACGTGTCCGGACTACTAGAGGGTGGTCAGGTCCACGATCTCGCCGGTCTGCGGGATCGACGGATAGTGGGAGTTGTCCACCACTTTGCGTTCCCAGCTGCCGGTCTTGCCGATCCACTGGCCGCCGACGAGAGGAGTGATCGCGCAGTTCGGGAGCACGCCCTCTACACCATACTTGATCGGGCCGACCAGAGTCTGCAGGTCGGTGGTCTTGATGGCCTCGACCCACGAAGCCGGGTCGTCGACGTTCTTGGTCCGCTTGACGACGTCGGTGATGACGTCGAAGCCGGCGCCGCCGGTCAGGCCCAGAGCCGGGCTGAACGGAGTGCCCACTTCTTTGTTCCACGCGTCCACGATGCCCTGGCAGGTGAAGCCCAAGAGCGGGGACGTGAACGGATGGGTGTTCTCCCACCAGACCTCGTTGGAGAGACCGTTGCCGATGTCGCCGACGGCGTCCATGTCAGGACGGGTCAGGATGGCGCGGCCGATAGCGGTGACCTTCGGGATCCAGCCCTGCTGCTTGGCCTGTTTCCAGAAGTTCGCGAAGTCCGGCGGGTTCATGAGCGCGGAGAGGCACTCGCAGCCCTCGGACTTGAACTTGTTGATGACGCTCGAGTAGTCCTCGGTGCCGCCCGTGACCAGACCCGGGTTGACCCAGGTGTAGCCGGCCGGGGCGAGCGCGGCCGGGAAGCCGGTCTTCTCGTCGGCGGTGGCGATACCGTCGGGGTCGTTGGCCAGGAGCAAGGCCACTTTCTTGTTGGTCGAGACCTTGCCGAACAGGCCGATGTAGACCGGGTTCAGGTCGGAGCCGATGCCCCAGAAGTTGTTGTAGACCCATTTGAAGCCCACAGCCGGATCGCCACCCATGCCGAAGAACCAGGGTTCCATCGGGCAACCGTAGGTGACGCACGGCACGCCGTTGGTCTCGCACTGCTGACCGACCGGGATGTTCACGACCGGGGTCATACCGGCGAAGATCGCGTCAGGTTTGTCGCTGGTGATGAGCTGGCCCGCCACTTCCGCGGAGCGGTTGGTGTCGGACTGGCTGTCTTTCACGATGAACGTGACGGGGTGTTTCTTGTTGTCCGCGCAGACCAGGCCGTCGCCGATGGCGGCTTTGGCTTTGGCCAGCAGGAATTCGTCCGGTTCGCTCAGACCGGCGAAGATGCCCGTGGTCATGGTGACCCAGCCGAGTTTCACTTCGCGGCCCATCTCCACGCCGGCAGCCGTGGTGGTGGTCTCGCCGGCCGCCGTGGTGGTGGTCGCAGCAGCAGCGGTGGTGGTGGTTGCAGCAGCCGCAGTCGTCGTGGTGGCCTCTTCGGTGCCGCCGCAGGCCGCGAGGACGCCGCCAAGGCCGCCCGCTACGCCTATCGACGCACCGGCCACGCCGGCGATCTTGAGGAATTCACGCCTGGAAAGAGTGCTGTCGCTCAATGTAACCCCCTTCGCCCGAAGGCCTGTCCAGCCTCCGGATCCATACCCGTCCGTTATTGGACTACAACTCTGATCGATACATCCTGGATATTCTGCCCTACTCCTTCCTTGGACACCCTCCTAGTGTCGTTTTGCGAACCTGAGTGAGCATTATCAAGCTCCGGCTGCCGCCTGAGCTTCCCGGAACGCTTTGATGAAACGCATGGCGTAGTTGTCGCGGCCGAGCACCAGGTCGGCCGACAGGATGGCCTGGCGGACCAGGGCCACATCCACGGTCGGGCAGGTGAGCCCGGCTTCGATGGCGATGGCCAGATAGGCGCCCGTCAGCACCGGCCGGTTGGGCAGGCCGTGCGAGATGTTGCTGCAGCCCTGGGTCTGGTTGCACCCGAGCTCGTCGCGCACCCGGCGGGTGGCTTCGAGAGTGGCCAGGCCGGCCTTCACGTTGGCGCCCAGCGACAACGTCAGGCAGTCGATGATGACGTCTTCACGCGGGATGCCGATGGCTTCCGCCCGCTCGACGATCTTGTAGGCGATCTCCACGCGCGCGGAGGCCTCGGCGGGGATGCCCTTCTCGTCCAGGGTAAGGCCGATGACCGGCAGCCCGTACTGCTTGACCAGCGGAAGGATCTCCTCGAGAGAGGCCTCTTCACCGGTGACCGAGTTGACGATGGGACGGCCCGGGCAGATGGCCAGAGCGGCCGCCAGGGCTTTGACCTTGCGACTGTCGATGCAGAGCGGGACGTCCACCACGCTGGCCACGGCCTCGACGGCGCGCGGCAGCATGTCGATCTCGTCCACACCCGTGGCCCCGACGTTGACGTCGAGGATGTCGGCGCCTGCCGCCACCTGATTGATGGCCTCTTCCATGGCCACGCTCAGATCGCCGGCGCGCAGCGCTTCGGCCAGCCGTTTCTTGCCGGTGGGATTGATGCGCTCGCCGATGAGCACGGTCGGCCGGCCGCCGCCGATGATCACTTCCTGGCTGGCGCTGAGTACTCGAGTCTCCACTAGTTGACCCTTTCTCCAAACAGATGATTGAAACCGATCTTCTCTTTGGGAGGCACCGCGACGATCTCGCTGTCCCTCTCCCCCTTGAGCAGCCGCTCGAGCAACTGAACGGAGCCACGCACCACGCCGTGGTCCAGCTTCAGGCGGTCCGCTACTTCCTGGCTTTGGTCGATGCATTCCTCGACCTGGTAAGCCTGCGTGTCGATGAGCTGGATGGCCTCGTAGCCCGCGTACATCGTGGCGCGCAGCTTGTCTGCGCGCTCGCGGCCATACCTTTCGTCCCACTCGTCGAACGAATCGATCATGGAACTCGAGTGGTTGAACCAACCTCTGGTGAGGTAGTAGCACCGTGGGTTCCGCTTGATCTCCTCGCGCGCGCAGCCGTCGTTCAGCAGCAGGGAGACGCAGTCGTCCACCCGCGGGAACACCAGCGTAAGGTTCTCCGCGCTGAGATCCTTGAGGGCACTTCCGCAGAACCCGAGGGCGAGGATCACCTCGCTCACCGGCCCCACCACGACTTCCTCGCGGCGCTCCGAAGCAGGGCCCCGCCCGGGCCGTACCGACGGCACGGCCACAGGCTCGCCCTTCTCAGCGCCTTCATCGAGCAACCGGATGAGTCTTCCCAATGCCGCCTGAAGCGTCTCGGGACGGTCGTGCAGGCCGCTCTCCATCCACACGAGCGGCGGCCTGTCGGCAGGCGGGAGCGCGTCCAACGCCAGCCGGACCTCGTCCTCGATCATCTCGCAAGCCAGGATGACTCTTTCCGTGCTCAACAACAGTCCTGCTCTTTAGTACTTTCCGTACTCTTTGGCGGTGTTGACCATGGTCAACAGGTTCTCGTCCTTGCCTTCGTCGGCCACTGCGCCCACGTCGAGGATGAACCCGCCGTCCTTGCCCGCGACATCGATGAGCTTGCGGGTGGCCTCAGCCACCTGCTCCGGGGTGCCGGCATGCATCAACGAAAGCGGCATGTTGCCCTGGATGCAGGTCACGGTGCCGACGGTCTCTTTGGCCCGGGCCATGTCGGTCTGGTCGAACAGCCAGATGGAGGAGCCTTTCGGAGTCTCCATGATGGTCTCCAGGCGGCTGTTGTAGCGGCCTTCGGCGAACAGGAGCGGGATCATGCCCTGTTCCACGAGACCATCGATGACACGCTTGAGGGTGGGCCAGTAGAACGTGTCGAACTGCTCCTGGCTCATGAAGCCGTCGGCGCCCTTGTGGAGCGGCATGAAGCAGAGCGGTATCTCCGGCGCGTTGCCTTTCTTGAGGGCCCAGTCGAGGGCCACCTGAGTCAGGCGGTCGCACGCGGCGATGACCTTGTCCGGCTTGCGGAACATGTCGACGATGACGCCTTTGGTGCCGCGCAGAGTGTCGCCGAGGATGTCGAACGGCGCCTTGGTGGCGCTGCCGGCGAACGGCGGGAAGCCCAGACCCTGGACTTCACCCATGGCCGGGAACACGACCTTGGCCCACTCGTTGACGGCCTCAGCTGCCGCGGTGATCTGCTTGAGGTTGGCGACCATCTCGTCGCCGCCCCAGCCCAGCACCTGCCCGAAGACGAACGGGAGCTCGATGTAGTCCCAGAACGAAGACACGTTCTTGAACGCGGAGAACGCGCCCAGGGCCCGAGGCATGTAGTCGCGGATGAGGAAGTCGGTGGGGTCGGAGATGAGGGCGTCATAGTCCTCGGCGACCATCCACTCTTTCTCGTTGTACTGGTAGCTGGCGGTCTCGGACACGCCGTGGCCGGGCCAGGAGTACAGCTTGTAGTCGAGAGCCTCGAACATGGCGGCCGGCACCGTGTTGTGCAGAGGGTCCACGGAGGCGTCCGGCTGGAACTTCAGGTTGAAGTCCTTCCAAGCCTTGCAACCCAGCGCGGGGTCGCTCATGGCCTGGTAGGCGGTGATGCCCGCGGTCTTGGCGGGCCAGAAGCCCATGTTGAGGCGCACCGGCACGCGGTCGGGTTTCTCGAGGTTGATGGCCGCCATGATCCGGTCCACGCGGGCCTTGTACTCGGCCTCCGCCTCAGGACTCGCCCAGGCGACGTCCGGGTTGCGCCATTTGTCGACGCGCCACGCCCGCCGTTCAGCAGGCGTCAGATCATCCCAGTTCTTGGGAAGCATGTCAGGCCACCCCTACCGCTTCTTTGGCAAAGGCCACCGCCGCCATGGCGTCGTCGCCGAAGGCGTCGGCGCCGGTGTACTTGCGCACGGTGTCGTCCATCTGGCCGCCGCCGATGATGATCTTCATGCCTTCACGCAGGCCGGCGGCTTCCACCTGTTCGATGGTGGACTTCATGGAGTCAAAAGCCACGGAAAGGAAGCCGGAGAGGGCCAGGACCTGGGGCTTGTTATCGGCCACGGCCTTGACGAAGGTCTCCTCGGGCTGATCGATGCCGAGGTCGATGACCTCAAAGCCGTTGACTTCCAGCATGAAGCCCACGATGTCTTTGCCGATGTCGTGGATGTCGCCGCGCACGGTGCCCAGGACCACGGTGCCCAGCTTCTTGGTGACGCCGGTCTGGGCGGCCAGAAGGGGTTTTAAGATCTCACCGATCTTGCGCAGCATCTCGCCGCTCATGATGAGTTCCGGGAGGAAGTAGGTGCCTTCCTGGTAACGCTGACCCACCACCTGCATGGCTTCTGAGGACAGGTCCAGGATCTTATTGGGGTCTTCGCCTTTGGCGAGCAGGTCGTCGACGATCTGAAGGGCTTCTTTTTCCTTCATGTTCGCCATGGCTTCTACGAGTTCGTGGGCCATCGGGGCTCCTTTCCTTTGCTTTCTTCCGGCGCGCTTACTCTCTGAGCAGCCACGCTCTTTTCACGGTTTCGCTATGTGCACCGATTCGCCGTGCACGTCATGCGCGGCTTCCATGATGGCTTCCGCCACCGTCGGGTGGGCATGGATGGTATCGCCCAGCTGCGTCACGGTGAGACCGTTCTGCACGGCCACGGCTACCTCGTGCACGATGTCGGTGACATGCGCGCCCATCATGCTCGCGCCGAGCACCACGTCGGTCGCCTTGTCGGCGATGAGGGTGACGTAGCCGGTCTCCTCGCCCATGGCCAGGGTCTTGCCCAGGGCCGCGAACCGGTAGGTCCCGGTCACCGGAGTGTAGCCGTTCTCCGCGGCCTGGTCTTCACTCAGGCCCACGCTCGCCACTTCAGGCGTGGAGTAGGTGCAGGACGGCGTGGAGCGCAGGTCGCGCGCCCGCCGGTCGCCGGGGCTCGCCGCCAGGGCGTTGTCCACCGCCACGAACGCTTCGTACGAGGCCACGTGCGCCAGCATCTGTCCGCCGTTGACGTCGCCGATGGCGTAGACGCCGGGGGCCGTGGTCTCGAGGTAGTCGTTCACGACCACGTAGCCGCGCGGGTCCACCTCGACGCCCACCGTGTCCAGGCCGATGCCGGCGCTGTTGGGCTTGCGCCCCACCGACACGAGGATCTTCGCGGCGGTCACTTCAGAACCGTCGGAGAGCTTGGCCGTGACGTGGTCGTCGGCGTACTCGGTGATGCTCTCCACCTTGGTCTTGAGCATCACGTTGATGCCGCGCTTGCGGTACGTGCTCTGGAACTGCTTGGCCAGCCGCAGGTCTTCGAGCGGCAGCATCTGCGGCAGCATCTCCACCATGGTGATCTTGACGCCCAGCTCGTTGTAGAACGAGGCGAACTCGCAGCCGATGACGCCGGCGCCCACCACGAGCAGCGACTCCGGGACCGCCTCCAACGCTAAAGCTTCAGTGGAGGTCAAGATATTCGGGTGGTCGAAGTCGAACATCGGCAGGCGCGCGGGCTCGGAGCCCGTCGCCAGGATGATCCTGTCGGCATCGACGGTGGTGACGGCGCCGTCGGCCGCCTCGACCGTGACTTTGCCGGGGCCGGCCAGCTTGCCGGTGCCCCGCAGCACAGTGACGCCGGCCTTCTTCAGCAGGACTTCGACGTTCTCGCGCAGCCGGGTGACGATGCCGTCCTTACGGGCCATCATGCGGCCGAAGTCCGGCTTGATCTCGCCCGCCACCTCGAACCCGAACTCCTCGCCCGCCCGGGCCCGGGAAAGGGCCTCGGCGCTGGCAAGCAGGGCCTTGGTGGGGATGCACCCGCGGTTGAGGCAGGTGCCGCCGATGAGGTCGTTCTCGACCAGGGTGACGGCCGCGCCGTGCCGGGCGGCGCGCAGAGCGGCGACGTACCCGCCGGGCCCCCCGCCGATGACGACGATAGTGATGGTCCCCTCCGCCATTGTCACCTCGCTACCTGGCCACGCCGGCCATGGCGAGGATCTCGGGGACGATCTCCTCTTTGCCGATGGCCATGACGTGCACGCCGTCGCACACCTTGTTGTCACGCAGGAAGGCGATGTGCCGCGCCGCGATCTCCATGCCCTTCTTGATCTGCTCCTCTTTGGGCACGCTGCCCAGCTCCTCGAGCAGGGCATCTGGAACGAAGATGCCCGGAACGGCCCTGTTCATGTACTTGGCCATGCCCAGACCGGTGAGCACCACCAGGCCGGCCATCATCTTGACGTTGGTGCCGGCCGTGATCTCGCGGGCCTTCTCCATGAAGCGCTGGAAGTTGTCCATGTCGTAGACGGCCTGGGTCTGGAAGAACTCGGCCCCGGCCTCGACCTTGCGCGCGAACTTGTACATCTGCGGCTCGAGCGGGTCGGCTTCCGGCGTGACCACGGCGCCGATGAAGAAGTCGGTGGCTCCGTCAAGGTCGTTGCCCTCCCAGTCGGTGCCCGCGTTCATCTTCTTGCAGCACTGGATGAGGTGCACGGAGTCGAAGTCGAACACTCCCTTGGCCTGCTTGTGGTCGCCCACCACCGGGTGGTCGCCGGTGAGGCACAGGACGTTGGTGATGCCCATGAACGAAGCCGACAGCAGGTCGGACTGCAGGCCCAGGCGGTTGCGATCGCGGCAGGTGGTCTGGAAGATGGGGTCGCCGCCGCGGCGGACGATCTCGCCCGAGACCGCCAGCGAACCCAGGCGCATGACCGCGCTCTGGTTGTCGGTGACGTTGAGGCCGTCGCACTTGTCCTTGAGCAGGTCGATGTCGTGCAGCATGCGCGCGACGTTGGTGCCCTTCGGCGGGCCGATCTCGCCCGAGACGACGAAGTTGCCGCTGTTACAGGCATCGCGGTAGGTGCCCATTACACTTCGCTCCCCATCTTCGCTTTGTCGGGACCCCGGTCGACCACTGCGCCGGGATGCCGGATGACGTTCCAGTCCTTGGGCTCATGGAGCATCTTGAGCTTGTCCTCGCGCCCTTCCTTCTTCAACTGGTTGAAGATGAGGGTCCAGGCGCAGTCCATCTCGGGATCGACCTCGCACTTGCCGTGGTTGGTGCCGCCGCAGGGGCCGTTGACCAGGCCCTTGGCGCAGCGGGTGATGGGGCAGATGGCGCCCGTGTCGTCGATGACGCAGGCCCCGCAGTGGGAGCACTTCTCCGCGAAGTCCATGGAGCGCTGGATGTTGCCCAGGAACAGCGGGTCGCAACCCGGGATCACGTGCTTGTCGGTGGCCGCGCGGACGGCCTGGGTGCCGGCGCCGCAGGACAGGACCAGGAAGCCGTCGGCCTCGCCGCATGCATCCTTGGCCCCGCGCAGGATGCGCTTGACGTCCAGCTCGTGGCAACCGGTGTGCACGATCTCGGTGAAGACCACTTTCTTGCCGAGCTCTTCCAGCTTGGCCTTCATGTCGGCGACTTCCTCCGGCCCGCCGGTCCGCGTGGCGGTGGCGCACTCCCCGCAGCCGAGGATGACGATGCGCTCCAGACCCTCGAGGTCCTCGACGACCTCTTCGAACGGTTTCTTCTTCGAGATGATCAACTTCTGCTTACCTCCCCACGCTGAGCGCGCGCCGCCCGCAGGGTGTTGCGCGCCAGCATCATGTTGGTGACCGCCCCCACGCCGCCCGGCACCGGGGTGATGGCGCTCGCCTTGGCCGACACGGCCTCGAAATCGACGTCGCCCACAGTCTTCTGCTGGGCTTCAGCTCAGATCGGCGCCGCACTTCTTGCACGGGTTCTTCTTGCCCCGGTTGAGGGTGCCGCAGGTCGGGCAGACCACCACCCGGTTGATGCCCACGTCCAGAACGACGGCGCCCTCTTTCACCAGGTCGGGCCCGATCAGGTGCGGCACGCCGGCCGCCACCACCAGGATGTCGGCCCCGGCGGTGTGCTTGGCCAGATTGCCGCGGTTGGACGTGAAGACGTGGGAGACGGTGGTGGTGGCGTTGCGGTTCAGCAGCAGCAGCGCCATCGGTTTGCCCACGATGTTGGAGTGGCCGACCACGCACACCTCGGCGCCTTCGAGCGCCTCGGCGACGTCTTTGCCCTCAGCCTTGAGGTAGCGCTCGAGCAGCTCCATGCAGGCCGCCGGGGTGGCCGGCGGGAAGGTGGGCTCGCCCAGGGTGAGCCGGCCCATGTTGAACGGATGGAAGCAGTCGACGTCCTTGCCGACGTCGATGGAGTTGATGACCACCGAGTCCGCCACCTGCGCCGGGAAGGGGCGCAGCGGCAGGATGCCGGAGACGGCCGGGTCGTCGTTCAGGCTGCGGACCGCGGCGATGACCGCCGCTTCGCTGGTGTCGGCGGGGAGGGTCTCGTTGCGATAGCCCAGGCCCATCTCGGCGCAGAACTTCTCCACCGCGCCGCGATACATGCCGGCGCCGAAGTCGTCGCCCACCATGAGGGTGGCGATGCCCGGGGTCGCGCCGGCGGCCTTCAGCTCTTCCAGCTCCTTGGCCAGCTCTTCGCGCACCTCCGCGGCGATGGCCTTGCCGTCGATGATCTTCGCTGCCACTCGCTTCTCCTTCTTGATCCCGCGCGTCCGCCGAGCGGGCTAGATCTTGCTGTAGGTGAGGGCCAGCACGATGTCGCGCAGGCGCGCGGTCTCGGAGAGAGCCGCTTCGATACGCGTCCAGGCGTCCTTCTTGAAGCCGTCGTCTTCGATCCACGCCAGGTTGATCTTCACGTTCAGCGCCGCGGACTGCGCGGCCGCCTCGGCCAGGACGACCGCGACGCCCGCGTCGGACACCGCGTTGATGTTGCCCTTCTCGGCGGCCGGCAGGGACAGCCGCGCCACCTCCACCGCCGCCTCGGCGATCGTGAGCGGCACCGTCGGCCGCGCCCTTGAGAGCCGCCTGCAGGACCCTGCGTGCGCTCCTTCTTCTGCGCATCGTTGTCGCGCGGCATCTTCATGGCCGCGGCGACCGTGGCGTAGGCCTCGGCGTCGGCGGTGATGAAGGCGGCCAGGTCGGCGCGCAGCTTCTCGGCGCCCGCCCTGATCTCTGCCATGTCGTCCTGCACGGCGGCGTACTTCTCCTTGCCCAGCGTGAGGGCGGTCACCATGGTCACCAGACCGGCGCCCAGCGCACCCGCCAGAGCGGCCACGCTGCCGCCACCCGGCTCGGGGTCGTCGCCGGCCAGCTTGTCCAGGTAGGCCTGGATGCTCCAGTCCTTGTAGGCCTGCTCGCATTAGAACAGCCCCACCACTTCGCCGTTGATGAGGTCGATGTTCTCGGCCGCCGGCCGCTTGGGCAGGCCGGGCATGGTCATCATCTTGCCGCAGACCGGGACGATCATGCCCGCGCCGGCCGACAGCCGCACCTCGCGCACCGTCAGACGCCAGCCCCTGGGCCGGCCGAGCTTCTCTTTGTCGTCGGAGAGGGAGGACTGCGTCTTGGCCATGCAGACCGGCAGGGTCGACGTAGCCCAGGCGGGTGAACCGCTCGATGGCCGCTTTGGCCTCGTAGTGGTAGTCCACGCCGTCGGCGCCGTAGATCTTGGTCGGCGATGGCCTCGATCTTCTCCGGGATGGTCTGGCCCAGTTCGTAGACGAACCGGAACGGGGGCTTCTCGTCGGCGGCTTCGCAGATGCGGACCACCTCCTCGGCCAGCTCCACGCCGCCTTCGCCGCCCTTGGCCCACACGTCGGAGAGGACCACGTTGGCGCCCATGGCCGCCACGCGCTCGCGCAGGAGCGCGACCTCGGCGTCGGTGTCGTCGGGGAACCGGTTGATGGCCACCACCACCGGCGGTCCGAAGAACTGCATGTTCTCGAGGTGCTTCTCCAGGTTCTCGATGCCGGCCGCCAGAGCCGTGAGGTTCTCCTTCTTGAGATCGGCCAGCGGCACGCCCCCGTGCATCTTGAGCGCGCGGATGGTGGCCACCAGCACGACGCAGTCCGGCACCAGGCCGGCGTAGCGGCACTTGATGTCGAAGAACTTCTCCGCGCCCAGGTCGGCGCCGAAGCCGGCCTCGGTCACGCAGTAGTCGCCCAGCTTGAGGGCCATGCGGGTGGCCTGCACCGAGTTGCAGCCGTGGGCGATGTTGGCGAACGGGCCGCCGTGGATGATGGCCGGGGTGTTCTCCAGGGTCTGCACCAGGTTGGGCATGAAGGCGTCTTTCAGCAGCACCGCCATGGAGCCCGACACCTTGATGTCCTGCGCGGTGACCTTGCGGCCCCACAGCGTGGAGCCCACGATGATGCGGTCCAGGCGGGCCTTCAGATCCTCGATGTCGGTGGCCAGGCAGAGGATGGCCATGACCTCGGAGGCCACGGTGATGTCGAAGCGGGTCTTGCGCTCCACGCCTTCGCCGCCCTGCCCGATGGTGATCTGGCGCAGCGCCCGGTCGTTCAGGTCGACCACGCGCGGCCAGGAGATGTCGTTGGGGTTGATGTTGAGGTCGTTGCCCTGGAACAGATGGTTGTCCAGCACGGCGGCGCAGAGGTTGTGCGCGGTGGTGATGGCGTGGATGTCGCCGGTGAAGTGCAGGTTGATGTCCTCCATGGGGACCACCTGGGCGTAGCCGCCGCCGGCCGCGCCGCCCTTGACCCCGAAGCACGGGCCGAGCGAGGGCTCGCGCAGCGTGCACGATGGCCTTCTTGCCGATCTTGTTGAGGCCCATGGACAGACCGACGTTGGTCGTGGTCTTGCCCTCCCCGGCCGGAGTGGGCGTGATGGCCGTGCACAGCACCAGCTTGCCGTCCGGGCTTGTCCTTGAGCCGGTCGAACACGTCCAGGTGGATCTTGGCCTTGTACTTGCCGTACGAGTCCAGATCGTCAGGAGTGAGCCCCAGACCGGCGGCTACCTCAGTGATCGGGACCATCGTGGCTTCGCGCGCGATCTCGATGTCGCTCTTCATACTCCCCGTTCCTTGCCCGTTTAGTGACAAAAAACCAGCAAAAGGACGGTTTTTCTGGCCGGTTCGCCGACTTTGCGGATGACTTCCCCCCGGACCTCTTCCCTCTGCGGTGTTCATATCCTATATTTATATAGATAAATTGGCAAGAGGTCGGGGGGAACGTGGCACAGACCGCGAACAACGGCGTCATCCGGGAGCATGTCGACCCGGACCCCGCGCGCCCGCTCGACCGCCAGGGCCTCCTTCGAGCCCGCCTATCTCCATATAGCCAACACCATCGCCGAACAGATCGGGGCCGGCGTCTACCGGCCCGGAGACCAACTCCCCACCGAGCCCCAGTTGCGCGCGGTGTTCGGCGTCAGTCCCGCGACCATCCGGCGCGCCGTCACCATCCTTCTCGACCGCGGGCTGGTCACCACCACCCAAGGCAAGGGGACCTTCGTCCGCTCTCCGGACCTGGGAGAAGCGGTGTTCCGGCTTCAGGAGATCACCGACAGCTGGAGCTATGGCGCTTCCGTGGACGTGCGTCTGCTGGAGGCCCGGATATTCCCCGCCCAGGACCCGGTGGCACGCATGCTGGCGCTTGCCTCCGGCGCGCCGGTCGTGTTCATGCGCCGCCTCGTGCTCCGCAACGATCAACCCATCGTCTATCAGGTGGAACACGTGGTATACGACGAGCACCGGCCGCTCGTGGAGACGCAACTCCAGATCACCTCGCTCGACGGCCTGTTGCAGGCGGCGCGGGGCGAGGGGATCACAAGCGGGCAGTTGACGATCCACGCCTGCAGCGTGGACGCCGAAGCTGCCAGACTCCTCAGGGTTCCCGAAGGGTCCCCGGCCTTCTGCTTGGAACACCTGTTCCTTTCTTTCGAAGGGGAGCCGGTGAGTTGGGGCCGATTCCTATGCCGGGCCGACCAGTTCCGGCTCACCACCCACATCGGCGTGCCGTTCCCGACGGCAGAGAAGGGTTCGTCATGAAGGACTTGAGTGCCGCCGTCGCGGCCCTGGACGACGCCAACGTCCGCAGGCTTGTCCGCGAGGCCCAGGCGCGCGGAGAGACAACGGAGACCATCGTGCACGCCACTCAGACCGGTCTCCGGGTCGTCGGCGAACGGTACGAACAGCAGGAGATCTTCCTCTCCGGCCTCATCATGGCCGGAGAGATATTCCGTGGGGTGATGGACGTGGTGCTTCCCGATTGGGAGAGCGCCTCGCCGTCTGGGGGGGCTTCCGGGCGCGTGCTTCTGGGCACCGTGGCCGGCGACATCCACGATCTGGGCAAGAACATGGCGTCTTTGACGTTCGGGGCGTTCGGCTTCTCCGTCGAGGACTTGGGCGTCAACGTCCCCGCGGAGGATTTCCTCGCAGCCGCCATCCGCTCGAAACCGGACATCATCGGGATGTCTGGACTGCTCACGCTGGCTTTCGACTCCATGCGCGACACCGTCGCCCTCCTCAGAAGCCACGAGCGGGAACTGGGAGGAAAGCCCCTGATCGTCATCGGCGGGTCGACCATCGACGAGCACGTGGCCGCCTGGGTGGACGCGGACCACTGGACCAATGACGCAATGGAGGGCGTGCGCATCTGCCAGCGCCTTCTCGAAGGCAGGAGATAGGGAACCCGACCGCTAGGAACCATGGGGGCGAGATGAGAATCGAGAGCGAGGGCACGGCGACGACGGTGTCGGTCTTCATCGACGGGAAACACGTGCAGGTGCGCGGGGGCATGACCATCCTGGAGGCCGCGGAGGCTCGGGGCATCTACATCCCGACTCTCTGTCACGATCCCCGCCTTACGCCGACCGCCCGGTGCGGGCTCTGCGTCGTGGAGGTGCCCGGCCTGGGCATGGTGCAGGCGTGCGAGACGCCGGTGAGCGAGGGGCTGGAGGTGCTCACGACGAGTCCTGAGATCGCGGAGGCCCGCAAAGAGCGCCTGGGCCAGCTGCTGTCGAACCACAACGCGTACTGCGAGCCGCCGTGCCACTACGCCTGTCCGGCCGGGCTCGATATCCCCGGATATGTGGGGGCCATCGCCATTGGGGACGACGCCGAAGCGGTGAGGATCATCAAGCGGCGCCTTCCTCTGCCTCGCATCATAGGGCGGGTGTGCCCGAGGCCCTGTGAGAGTGCCTGCCGGCGGACGCAGGTGGACGGGGAACCCGTAGCCATCTGCAGCCTCAAACGGTTCGCCGCCGACCAGACCGCGTCCGGTGAGCTGCACGACGAGATGGCTCCGCCCACGGGCAAGAAGGTGGCTATCGTCGGAAGCGGGCCGTCCGGGCTCACCGCCGCCTACTACCTGGCCCTCGCCGGCCACGAGGTGACCGTCTTCGAGGCGGAGCCCCAGGCCGGGGGCATGCTCCTCAACGGCATCCCCCCCTACCGTCTTCCGCGCGAGGTCATCGCGGCCGACGTGGCAGACATCCTCTCACTGGGAGTCGATCTTCGGCTGGGCACCCGCTTCGGCGATGGCCTCTCCATTGAAGAAATCGAGCAGCAGGGTTACTCCGCCACCTACCTGGCCATCGGGGCCCAATGCGGCTCCACCGGCGGACTCGATGGCGCGGACGAGACCGAGGGGGTCTACTCGGCCGTCGACTTCCTCCACGAGAGCAACGCGGGCACGTGGCAGCGGAACCTTGGTCGGACCGTGGTCATCGGCGGGGGCTTCACCGCCGTCGACGCCGCCCGCTCGGCTCTGCGGCTGGGCGCCACCGAAGTGACCATGGTCTACAGGCGGACACGCGCCGAGATGCCCGCTACCGCCGATGAAGTGAACGAGGCCGAGGAGGAGGGCGCGCTACTGCGCCTCCTTACCTCGCCGGTGTCGCTCGCCGCCGAGGGCGGGGCTCTCACGGGAGTCGTCTGCCAGAACATGGTGCTCGGCGAGCCCGACAAGAGTGGGCGGCGGCGGCCCCAGCCCGTACCCGGCTCTGAATTCACCATCGCGGCCGACACGCTCATCCTGGCCATAGGCCAGGAAGTGGAGGGTGATGACGTGGCCGGGGTCTGCGAGCTCACCCCCAACGGGACCATCGCGGCGGACAAGCTGACCCTTCTCACCAGCCGGCCAGGCGTCTTCGCCGGTGGCGACTGCGAGACCGGCCCGGCCACCGCTGTCGAGGCAATAGCCGCCGGCCGCCGGGCCGCGGTGGCCATCGACGCCTACGTCTCGGGCCGCTCGGCCGAGGTGGCCTGCCGCGCGCCGGGCGCGCGGCTGGAGAGACACAAGCCGCAGTTCTTTGATATCGGCGCCAAGCCCCTGTCCGAAGAACCCAGAAGCCCCATGCCGATGCTGCCTGTCGCGGCCCGCGGCCCCGCCATCGAGGTCGAGCTTGGCTACGAAGAAGAGGCGGCCCGGAAAGAGGCGGCCCGCTGTCTGCAATGCACCTGTCACGAGGCCTCGAAGTGCGACCTGCAGCGCTTGTCCATCGCCTACGGCGCCGGCAGCAAGGTGTTCACCGGGGAGACGGGGCAGTTCGACCTGTTCGACGGCTGGCCCATCCTGCAGCTCGACCGCAAGCGCTGCATCCAGTGCCATTCCTGCGTCAAAGTGTGCGACGAGGTGGAGCGCTACGGCGTGTACGAAGTGGACGAGGACGAGTATCCGCGACTCAAGCACGACACCTACATCGAGTCGGGGTGCGTATCCTGCGGGTCATGCCTGGCGGCCTGCCCGACGGGCGCGCTGGTCAATGCCCAGCTCAAGCCCTACCGGGAGTGGCAGGTCACCCGGGTGCGCACCACCTGTCCGTTGTGCGGCACCGGGTGCAACTTCGATCTCAACGTGGTGGACGGCAAGGTCGTGGGGGTCACCAGCGCCGAAGATGCCCCGGTGAACGGCAACGCCCTCTGCGTCAAGGGCCGGTACCACGCCGATATGATCCACAGCCCCGACCGTCTCACCACCCCGCTCATCCGCGACAGGGCGACGGGGCGGCTCAGAGAGGCCTCGTGGGACGAGGCCCTGGACCTGGTGGCCCGGCGGTTCACCGAGATCCGCGACCGGGACGGAGGGGACGCCTTCGGCGCTCTGAGTTCCGCCCGCTGCACCAACGAGGACAACTGGCTGATGCAGAAGTTCGTGAGGGTGACCCTCCGCACGAACACCGTGGATCACTGCGCACGAACCTGACACGCTCCCACCGTGGCCGGTCTGGCCACTGCGTTCGGTAGCGCCGCGATGACCAACTCCATCGATGAGGTGGAGCACTACGACGTGCTGTTCATCATCGGCTCCAACACCACAGAAGCTCACCCCATCATCGGCGGGAAGATGAAGCGGGCGGTGAGCCGCGGAGCCAAAGTTATCGTCGTCGACCCGCGCCTCATCGAACTGGCGGACTACGCCACCCATCATCTGCGGCTCATCCCCGGCACCGATGCGGCGCTGATCAACGGGATGATGAACGTCATCATCAACGAGGGTTGGGCCGACCAGCGGTTCATCGCCGACCGGTGTGAGAACTACGACGCGCTCTGGGAAGTCGTCAAGACGTACACCCCGGACGTGGTGAGCGCCATCACCGGCGTGCCTGAAGAGCAGATCCGGGCAGCGGCCGAGCTCTACGCGCGCACTCCCAAGGCCGGGATCTTCTACACGCTCGGCATCACCGAGCACACCACGGGCACCGCCAACGTGATGAACCTGGCCAACCTGGCCATGGTCACCGGGCACGTGGGCGTCCCCCACTCCGGCGTGAACCCCCTCCGCGGCCAGAACAATGTCCAGGGCGCCTGCGACATGGGTGCGCTTCCCAACGTCTACTCGGGATACCGCAACGTGACGGTGCCCGAACACGCGGCCTTCTTCGAGGACGCCTGGGGCGTGCCGCTGAACCGCGACCTGGGCCTGCGCATCCCCGAGATGTTCGACGCGGCCCACGCCGGCGAACTCAAAGCCATGTACATCATGGGCGAAGACCCCATCCTCACCGACGCCGACGCCAACCACGTGCGCGGGGCCATCGAGTCCCTCGAATTCTTGGTGGTGCAGGACATCTTCATGACGGAGACGGCCAAGTACGCCGATGTCATCCTGCCGGCCGCGTGTTATGCCGAGAAGGACGGCACCTTCACCAACACCGAGCGCCGCTGCCAACGGGTCCGCAAGGCGGTCGAGGCTCCCGGCCAGGCGCGGCCCGACTGGGAGATCATCTGCGATCTGTCCACCCGCATGGGATACCCGATGGATTACGAGTCGGCAGCGGACGTCTTCGACGAACTGCGGAGGCTCACCCCCACGTACGCCGGCATGACCTACGAGCGCGTGGATACTTGTGGTCTCCAGTGGCCCTGTCCGACCGTGGACCACCCTGGGACGGCCTTCCTGCATCAGGACACGTTCCCCCGTGGCCGCGGGCACATGACGCCGGTGGAGTACGAGGCGCCGGCCGAACTCACGAGCGAGGAGTACCCGATCCTGCTCACCACGGGGCGCAGGCTTGAGCAGTACAACATCAGCACCCGGCAGTCGGCCGTCCTCGATTCTCTCGCCCCGCGCGAACTCGCCGAGATCAACCCGGCCGACGCCGCGGGCATCGGGGTGGGCGACGGAGACGAGATGCGGGTGAGTTCACGACGCGGGTCCGTGGTGACCAAGGTCAGGGTGACCGACCGGGTACCGCCGGGGATCATGTTCATGACATTCCACTACTGGGAGACACCCGTGAACGAACTCACCAACTCCGCCTTCGACCCCATCGCGAAGACGGCCGAGTTCAAGGTGACCGCGGTCAGGATAGAGCGGGCCTGAAGCCCGCTTCAGAGATGAGAAAGCCGCGGCGGGCTCGAATGAGCCCGCCGCGGCTGTTCATACGGTCGTAAGAGCCTTTGAAGGCGCCGGCTACTCCCTGACGTCCTCGATACTCGCGACGAACGGTTCGATGGCCTTGACCAGCTCTTCCCGGCCGACGTCCTGCACCTTGAAGGTGATGGTCTCCGAGTCGGCGGCGATCCCGAAGGCCACGAACGTGGCGCCCAAGGCGGCAACGGCGCTGGAAAGCCGAGCCAAGCCCGCCCTGTTCGCGCTGGACCCTCGCCGTCACCCGGATGCCGGGCTCGCGCGCGCCGAACAGTTCCAGAAGCACGTGGAAGAGATGCGACTCGGTGACGATGCCCACCAGTTCGTCGCCCCGCAGGACCGGCAGACCGGACACCTTGTTGTCGGCCATGATGCGGCCGGCCTCTTCGATGGCGGTGTCTTCGGAGATGGTGATGACGTCGGTGGTCATGACCTTCTCCACCGTGATCTTCTCGAGAAGGTAGTCGAGCTCCCAGACGCTCAGCGACGTAGCCGGCGACGGGGACACGCGCAGGAGGTCGTCAAGAGCCACGATGCCGACGAGCGCTCCCTTTTCATCCACCACGGGTAGCTGGCGGACTTTGCTCCCCCTCATGACCTGCAGTGCATCCGGAACCGTCGCGCTCGGCTTGGTCGTGATCGGCATCCGAGACATCCTGTCGCGTACTAGCATCGAGCCCTCCTATCAGCGGCTATCCACACAGTGTCTAGTTTACTGCAATCACCGGGGCGCGCTCGATGGCGCCCGCATCTCCCGAGCCCGCTGAGCGGCCGCGACGACGGCCTCTTCGAACGCGGGCCGCACCCCCCGCTGCTCGAGGACGTCCAAGCCCTCCTCAAGGGCCCCGCCGGACGGGACCAGACTCCGGGCCAGGTCCTCCGCCGAACCCTCGCCGGCCACCAGCGCACGCGCGGCCCCGAGTATCGCGCGGCGGGCGAACGCCCGTGCCGACGACGCGAGGCAACCCCGCGGCCACTCCCCCGTCCTCCAGCCCTTCGAGGGCCAGAGCCAGGAGCGCGGGCCCGGTGCCGGAGAGCGCCGTCACCGTGTCGAGCATGCTTTCCGGCACGACGACGGCCGCGCCCAGAGCAGTCGAAGAGTACTGACGACCCGCGCGAGCGCGTCCAAGCGCTCCACTCCGGGCTCCGCGGACACGGCCACCATGCCCGCCCCCACTTCCACACCCAGGTTGGGCATCACGCGGAAGAGCGCCGGCTTGGGTCCGGCCGCTTCCCGGATCTGCGCCAGTTCGACGCCGGCCATGGACGAGACCACCATGTGGTCATCGCGGAGCCCCCCCGAGATCGACCGGAGCAGAGCGCTCTCCGTCCTTGGGCTTGACCACGACCACGATGACGCCGGCCTCTGCCACCAGTTGGTCCAGCGATTCGGCGACGGATACCCCTTCGCACCCGGCCACCCTCTCGAGCGCGGTCGGGAACGTATCCCACACGAGGAGGCGCGCCCCTGCGCCCAGGGCCCGGGACCAGCCCCGTACCAGAGCGCCGCCCATGGCGCCCGTCCCTATGACCCCGACGGTGGGGGCAGCGTCTGTTCCCGTGACTGACATGCGTTGTGACTCCACGTAGTGCTCCTTTCGCCTGCACCGTACCATGCCGCCCGGCGGCTTGTATGATTCAGGAGAGAGACACGAGAGAAGGAGTCCCATGGACCGCGCGCTCAGCCAGGACGAGATGAAGAAGCAGGCCGCCCTCGAGGCCCTCACCTACGTGGAGGGCGGCATCATCGGCGTGGGCACCGGCTCCACGGTGAACCACTTCATCGACGGGCTGGCGACCGTCAAGGAGCGCATCGAGGGGACGGTATCGAGTTCGACGGCCTCCACGGCGCGCCTGCAGGGCTACGGCATCCCGGTGCTCGACCTCTTCGAGGCCGGCACGTCTGGACCTCTATGTGGACGGCGCCGACGAGTCGAACCACCGGCTGGAACTCATCAAGGGCGGTGGAGGCGCACTCACCCGGGAGAAGATCGTGGCGGCGGCCAGCCGGCGCTTCGTCTGCATCGCGGACGAGAGCAAGCTGGTGGACGTCCTCGGAGCCTTTCCGCTGCCGGTGGAGGTCATCCCCATGGCCCGCGGCTACGTGATGCAGGAGATCGTCAAGCTCGGCGGCCTGCCCGCGTTCCGCGAGGGCTTCCTGACCGACAACGGCAACATCATCCTGGATATACACGGCCTTCGCATCACCGCCCCGGTGGAGTTGGAGCAGCGCATCAACAACATCCCGGGCGTGGTCACCGTGGGTCTGTTCGCTCTGCGGCCGGCCGATCTGCTGATCCTCGGCACGCCGGAGGGTCCGCGGACGGTCAAGGCAGAAGGAGGCGCCCGATGAAGGCTGTGGTGTTCGAGGAGTTCGGCGGGCCGGAAGTCCTGAAGTATGTCGACCTGCCGAAGCCGGTCCCGGCGCCCGGCCAGGTGCTCGTCAAGACCGTCTCCGCAGGCGTGTGCAAGGCCGACTGGCGGGTGCGGACCGGCAACAGCCAGTGGCTCACCTGCCCGTTCCCGGTCACCGTTGGCTACGAATCGGCCGGCATCATCGAGGCGCTGGGTCCCGGGGTCACCGGGTTCGTGGTGGGCCAGCCGGTGCACGTGCTCCACATGGCGGTCTACGGCACCAACGCGGAGTACATGGCCGTCACCGCCGACGATGTCGCCCCCCTGCCCGAGGGCATGGACTTCGACGCGGCGGCTGCAGCCTTCAACTACTTCGTGGCCTGGGGCCTGCTCAACCAGAGTGGTCCAGGCGTCCGCGGGCCAGACGCTCTACATCGGGGGGGCGGCCGGCGGCATCGGCACCGCGGTCATCCAGTTGGCCCAGCACCGGGGGGTCGACGTCATCGCCAGCGCCAGCACCGAGGTCAAGTGCGACTACCTGCGCGGCCTGGGCGTCGAGAAGGTCTTCAACTACAAGGACGAGGACGACGTCGCCGCGGTGAAGCGGCTCTCCGGCGGGCGCGGCGTGGACTACGTCTACGACCAGGTGGCCGGACCGGCCTTCTGCCGCCAGTTCGACATGCTGGCCACCTACGGCCAGATCATCCTGTACAACTACCTGGGCGGCTATCCGGAGGACAAGGAGATCATCCATCTCCTGCAGAGCAAGTGCGAAGGCTGCTACGGCATCCGCTACTTCTCCATCCACGTGCACGACACCGACCCGGCGGGGTTCAGGAAGGTGAAGGAAGAAGTGCTGGGGCTGATCGCGTCCGGCGCCGTCAAGCCGCCCATCTACAAGGTGCTCCCGCTGTCGGAGGCGCGGAAGGCTCACGAGATGATCGAGTCGGGAGAGGTGCTAGGGAAGCTGGTGCTGCACCCGGAGACTTAGAACTGCCCCCACTGCCCGAGCACGGCGGCATCGGAGGTGGCCTCTTCGGAGTAGATGCCTTCCGAACCCTTGGGACGGGTCTCGGTGCGCGCATCGAAGCTCACATCGGGCGGGCTGCTCATCTTGCGCCAGAGGCAGGCGTCCTTCTTGAGGTATTTGAGTCTTGATGGCGGGCGTGCAGTCCCTGACCGTGCAGCCCACACAGAGGTCGTCCTGCTTCTGCGTGGCCGCGCGCTTGCGGGGCTTGTCGCCGTGGTCGATACGCACCTGGGCCTGCAGCAGCAGTTCCTGCACGTTGCCCTGGATGGAGATCTTGAACTCGGGCATCTGTTCGGGCTCGTCGTAGCTGAAGACGCCGGTCCGCCAGTGGGCGAGTTCGAACATCCTCTCCGCGGTGAGGCGCTGCATCGCCTTGCGGACGACGCTCGACGGTGACGAAGCCCCGGTCCGCGAGCCGCTGCCCCAGTGGGACGTTGCCTCGGGAGGCATCCGCCCCGCTGGCCTCCTCCATGAGCACCTTGGCCAACTGGGCTTCGGCGACGAGGCCGTGCTTCACCATGAAGACGCCCAACCGGTCGTCGGTCACCGGCAGCGAGATGGCTTCCAGCCTGCCTTTGACGAGGTAGATGTGGCCATGTTCCTCGTAGTCCCGGATCTCGAGGATGCCCGTGGCGGCGTTCTGCGCAAGAAACTGCAGAACGCTCCCCAGGTCGAACCTCTCGATGGAACCACGCAAGATCATTGGACTGTCCTCTCGTCGCTCAACGTGCAGATTATCGGCATCTCAGTAGACGCGGATTAACCTCTTGGTCACGGCGACCGAAGCCCGGCTGCCGCAAAAGAAAGCGGGGCCGCCTCTCGCGAGGCGGCCCCGGCTTACGTCGCTCACAAAGACAACGACATCTTACAACGGCAGCACCGTGATGGTGATGTAGCCGACGTAGGTCTTCCTCCGGGCAGGCATCCGGCGAGGCTGCTATCGTTGCCGACATGGAACAACTGCCCGACGCATTCGCCGCCCTACCCGAGATCCGCCGGCGACTGGCCGGTCGGAAGGTGGCGCTCTTTCTGGACCTGGACGGCACGCTGGCTCCCGTCGAAGCCCGCCCGGATCTGGTGGAAGTCCCTCCCGCCACGCGCGACCTGCTCGAAGCACTGGCCCGGCTCTGCCCGGTGGCCGTGGTGTCCGGGCGAGGACTGGACGACCTGCGCGACAAGGTAGGCGTGCGTTCGCTCTTCTATGCCGCCGACCATGGCTTCCAGATCCTGGGTCCGGTGCGGGCCCGGCTGGAGCTCGAAGTGGGCCGGGAGTACAAGCCGCAACTCGAGCAGGCGGCGGCGGCTCTGCGAAGGGCCACCCCGGCCATCGAGGGCGTGCTCCTCGAGGAGAAAGGCCTGTCCCTCTCCGTGCACTACCGGCTGACGCCTGAGGCCCGGCACCCCGCGGTGCTACGGGCCGTGGCCGACGTGGCCGAACGCTTCCCCGTGCTTGCGGGTCACCGAGGGCAAGCTGGTCTACGAGTTCCGCCCCCCGGACGACTGGCACAAGGGCAAGGCGCTGGCGTGGATCATGGAGCAACTGGAGATGGGGCGCGGATCAGACGGCTTCCCCATAGCGCTCGGCGACGACCTCACCGACGAGGACATGTTCGCCACCGTCGAAGGCTGGGGCATCGGGGTCATCGTCGGGGATCACGGGCGACCGACCAAGGCCTCCTACCGGGTGGCCGACCACGTCGAAGCCGTCCGCTTCCTCGATGCCCTGCGAGAAATGAACGCCGAAGAAAGGAACGTGCATGCAGGCTGAAGTGACCTTCCCGAGCCCCACTCGCATCCAGGCGACCAGCAAGGGCCTCACCGTGGAGGTCGGACCGCCGCCCGATCGCGGAGGAGACCCCGACGCCTACGGGCCCTTCGACATCCTGCTGTGCTCGCTGGCCACGTGCACCGGCTTCCAGGTGGCGGACTTCCTGCGGGAGCGGGGCTTCGACACGTCGGCGGCCGGAGTGCGCATCCAGGCGGAGCGGGGCGCGGAGTCGCACCTTCTGGAGAGCATCTCCATCGAGATCGTGGTCCCCGCCGGTTTCCCGGAGAAGTACCAGGACGCCATCGTACGCGCGGCGGGGCTGTGCTTCGTCAAGCAGCAACTCGGGCACAAGCCTGAGATCACCACCACCGTGGTGGAGGCCTAGCCATGGATGTGGGAGACGCGCTCCGGGAGCGGCGCACCGTTCGAGCGTTCCTGCCACGTCCCGTGCCCCGCGAGACCCTCGAAGCCATCCTCACGGACGCCCTGCGCACGCCGTCGTGGGCCAACACCCAGCCCTGGGAGATCTTCGTGGCGGGAGGCGACGACGCTGGAGCGCATCCGGCGCGATCTGGGAAGAACGCACGCTGGCCAAGGTCGCGTCGAACCCGGACGTCGCCCTTCCCGGGCGCCTGGACCCCCGAGTGCCGCGAGCGCACCAAGGAACTGAGCGCCGATGCGCGCCGAGGTGCGGGGGACGACGCACGGAGGACCCGGCCTTCCATCGCGACTTCCACATGGCCAACCGCCGGTTCTTCGACGCCCCGTGCGCGGTCTACCTCTGCATGGACCAGACCCTCGGCACCTGGTCGGTGTTCGACCTGGGCGCCATGTGCCAGAGCATCTGCCTGGCGGCGCAGGATCACGGCGTGGAGTCGGCCATCGCCATCAACCTGGTGGTCTACCCCGACGTGCTCCGCGATGAGTTGCTGATCCCCCGGGACCTGCTCGATCGTCATCGGCATCGCGCTCGGCTATGCGGATCCCGCAAGGCCCGGAGGACGCCTTCCGGAGCGCGCGGCGTCCGCTTGGCGACGCTGTCAGGTTCGTGGGCCTCTAGCCACCGGGCTGGGCCTTTCTTCGATCGAGGAGGTAGACGTGTCCAGACTGGCAGGCAAGACCGCGGTGGTCACCGGAGCCGCGTCGGGCATCGGGCTGGCGGCGGTCACGCTGTTCGCGGCCGAGGGCGCGAAGGTGCTGGCCATCGACCGGGATGCGGCCGCCCTGGCGAGCGCCGTGGCGCCGCTGGCGCCGGACGTGGCGGCATTCGCCGCCGACGTCACCGATGAGGCGGCCCTCGAGGCCGCCATGGCCGAAGCCGCGCAGCGCTTCGGCGGCATCGACGTCGTCATCCCCAACGCCGGCATATTCGGGACGCACGCTCACATCAAGGACTGCCCCATCGACGTCCTTGAACCAGGTGCTCCAGGTCAACGTGAGCGGTGTGGTGGCCACCATGAAGCACGCCATCCCCTATCTCATCGAGCGGGGCGGGGGCGCCATCGTCATCACCTCGTCGGTGGGAGCCATCGTCGGCAACCCGGGCAGCGTGGCCTACGCCGCGAGCAAGCACGCGCTGACGGCGGTCATGAAGGTGGCGGCCATCGAACTGGCTCCCCACAAGATCCGCGTGAACACCGTCAACCCCGGCCTGGTCGACACCCCCATGATCCATGCCATCGAGACCGACCTCGCCCCGGACGACCGCGCCAAGGGCCGGGCCATCCTGGAGAGCGCGACGCTCATGAAGCGCTACGTGGCTCCGTCCGAGGTGGCGGAACTCATGCTGTTCCTGGCGTCCGACACCGGCAGCTTCTGCACCGGCGCCATGTACCTCATCGACGGCGGCATGCAGTACTTCGTCCAGGAATGAGCGGACAACGGCGATGAACGGCATAGACCCGGCAGGCTTCGACCCCTTCGCCTACCCGCTCGACCCCGCGTGGTTCGCGCATCCGAGCGCCATCCACGGCATCACGCCACGTCCGCAGGGTGCTCATCCACGCGCAGGCCATCGCCGCGGCCCGTGACATCGACGCCGACTGGTTCGAGTCGCTGGTCCTGGCCGCCGCCTGGCACGACATCGGGCGCACCCACGACGGCCGGGAGCCCGAGCACGGCCCCAACAGCGTGGCCCGGGTCGGGCGAACTCGGGCTGGACGAGGGGGTGCACCCGCAGATCCTCGCCCGCGCGCTGTTCGCCATCCAGTGGCACTCGGTGCCGGACCACCTGGCTCTGGACCACGCCGCCTCGCTGCCCCTGGCGGCACGCCCGGAGCCGGGCACCTTGGTCCGCGTGCTGTGGCTCCTCAAAGACGCCGACGGCCTCGACCGGGTGCGCATCACCGACCTCGACCCCGGCCAACTCCGCTACGAAGAGTCCGTCGCGATTCGTCGACCGAGGCATGCGGAGCTGCTACTCGAACACGATGGACCCTGAAGTCCGGCGGGCAGCACGCTCCCCCCCGGGACATCGTGCTGGCGTTCTACGACGCCGCCCTCAACGAGAAGGATGTCGAGAAGGCCAAGCTCCACCTGGGCGACACGTACATCCAGCACAACCCCCATGTCCCCGACGGGCCCGAGGGCCTGTTCCGCTTCATCCGCTTCCGCCGCGAGCGCTACCCCGACGCCCGCAACGAGGTCAAGCGGGTGATAGCCGAGGGCGACCTGGTGGCGTTACACGTCCATTCGGTCGTCGTGCCGGGCAGTCCCGGGCGGCAGATCGTGGACATCTTCCGGGTGGAAGACGGCAAGGTGGTGGAGCACTGGGACGTCATCCAGGCGATCCCGGAGGAGCTGTTCCCGCCCATCAACGACAACGGGCTGTTCTAGCGGGCGACGCTCGATCCGTCGGGCGCTCTCGAAGCCCCGGCCCCGGTCAGTGCGCGCCCCGCTCCTCCCGCCGTGGTCCCACCAGCGAGGCCGCGATGCCGACGGCGCACAGCGCCGTGAAGATGATGAAGCTGATCCGGATGGTCGTCAGCAGCGGAGCGTGTACGGCCTCGTTCCCATACTCGAGCGTGAGCGGCCCGATGTACACGGCTATCAGCATGGTGGCCAGGCCCAAGCCCAGGTTCATGCCCGCCTGCCGCATCGCGGAGATGGTCGCGGAGGCGATGCCCACCCGGCTCGTATCCACACTACCCATGACCGTGTAGGTGATGGGTGTGGAGAAGAAGGCGAAACCGAGCCCCAACACGCACAACGCCGCGACGATGTACCAGTACGGCGTCGTAGAGCCCAGGAAGATCAGCGCGAACAGTCCGAGGACGCACAATCCCATGCCGGCGGAGGCCACATAGCGGGCGGTCAACCTGTCGGCCAGGCGTCCGGCGAGAGGCGAGAACAACGCCTGGACCAGGCTCCCGGCGGAGATGAGCGAGGCCGGCGACCGCCTGCGAGAGACCCCGGTCCACGATCAGGTAGTAGCTCATGAGAAGGCTCATGGCCGCGGTGGCGGCGTAGTTGACGAACACGGCGCCGTTGGCGAACGCGAACACCCGGTTGTGCTTGAGCAGACCCACCGGCAGCAGGGGATCGGCCGCGCGCGATTCCCACCACAGGAAGCCGGCCAGCACCAGCACTCCGGCCGGGAGGAGGATCGCCCCCGTGATCCCGGGCAACAGCGAGAACCCGAGCAGAAGCGCCACCAGCCCGGCGGCGTAGAGAAGCGAACCGACCAGGTCGAAACGGCCCTGCTTCGGTTCCTTCCACTCGATGTGGCGCAGCTTCCACACCGGAAGGACCACGTTGATCAGGTTCATCCCGGCGAGCACGTAGAAGAAGCCGCGCCACCCGATGCCGTGAAAGATGAGCCCGCCCAGGAAGGGACCCACCGTGACGCCCAGATACACCCCGAGGACGTTCCAGCCCAGAGCCCTGCCCCTGACCTCGATGGGGAATGCGAGGATGACGAGAGCGGGGGCCGTCACCGAGCCGATGGCCAGACTGATGCCGATGAGCATCCGGAGGGCCAGGAGCACCGCGGCCGAGGGAGCGAGCGCGCTGGCGAACGACACGACGCTGAAGAGGACCATGCTCCCGATGAAGAAGCGCATGCGGCCGTAGGCGTCGGCCAGACGTCCGAAGGGCAAGAGCATCGCGGCGGACACGAGGACCATCGAGAGCGAGATCCAGGTGAGATAGACGGCCGAGACGTGAAAGTCCTGGTTGATGGTGGTCAGCCCGACGTTGATGCCGGACGACATGAAGGTGATGACGAAACCGCCGAACGACGATGCGAACAAGATCATCGTGCGTTGCGCGGTGGTGAGTTGCTGTGGAGTCGGTTGGCCGGTCATCGTTTACAGCCTACCAGCAAGCGCCCGCACCTGTCCGGCCGTTACAATCGCTGCGAGATGAACGAGAACACCTCAGATCAACCCGGCCGTGCACCGGCCGCACCGCGGCGGTCGTGCTGGCCGCCGGGTTCTCCTCCCGCATGGGCACGCTCAAGCCGCTGCTCCCCTTCGGCGAGCAAACGGCCCTGGAGCGGGTGGTCGCCTCGCTGCGGACCGCGGGCGTAGCCAGGGTGGTCGTGGTCACCGGTCACGAGGCCGAGCGAGTGGCTCCGCTGGTCGAGCGCCTGGGAGCCGTGCGGGCCCACAACCCCGCGTACGAATCGGGGATGTTCTCCTCGGTGCGGGCGGGAGTGGCGGCCCTTCCCGGCGACACCGAGGCCTTCTTCGTGCTGCCGGTCGACTGCCCGCTCGTCACCCCCCGCGCGCTGGGCCTCGCTGCTCCGGCGCTTCGCGGCCGGAGACGCCGGCGTCGTCTACCCCACCTGTCTCGGCCACCGGGGCCACCCGCCCCTGCTCTCCGGCCGCTACATCCAGCCGCTGCTGGCCGCCGGGCCCGAGGCAACCTGCAGGCCTTCCTCGCCGGCCACGCCGGAGATGCGGCCGAGGTCGACGTGCGCGACCTCACCGTGCTCATGGACATGGACACCCCGAGCGACTACCGCTCGCTGGCGAAGTTCGCCGCGGCCCTCGACGCGGCCGGATCGTCCCGCCCCGAGCCCTCGCTCACCGCCGAGGACGCCCTGTATCCTGCTCGCCGCCGCCGGCACCCCGGCCGAACATCGTGCGGCACTGCCGCACCGCGGCGGCCGTCGGGGTGGCGGTGGCCGAGGCTCTCAAGCCACATCTGCCCTCCCTGGACGTCGACCTGGTGCGCGCCGGCTGCCTGCTCCACGACATCGCCCGGCTCTTCCCCCACCACGCCACGCTGGCGGCCGCGCTGCTCGCGGACCTCGGGCTGCCCCGGCTGGGCGCCGTGGTGGGAGAGCACATGGTCATCGACCCGAAGTTCCCGGCCGCACCGGCCATCACCGAGGCCGAACTGGTCTACCTGGCGGACAAGACCGTCACCGAGGGAGAGATAGTCGGCCTGGACGAGCGGCTCGCGCGGACCGTACGCAAGATGAGGCCATCGCCCGAGATCGCCCAGCGGATCGCCGAACGCATCACCGACGGCCGGACGATCGCCGCCAAGGTCGGCGCAGTGCTGGGGCACCCGCTCGAGGAGACGCTGCGCGGCATCGAACTACCCCATGAGGCGCAGGTGCGCACCATGCGCGTCTACCTGGCCAGGCACGCCCGGCCCGAGGGGCCCGAAGACCGGCGCTACCGCGGCCAGGCGGACCTCCCCCTGGGGGCGGCCGGCCGGGAGCAGGCGCACGGGTTGGGCGGCACGCTCATGACGCTCACCGGCGGGGCCTGCTTCGACGCGGTCTTCGCCAGCGATCTGAGCCGCTGCCGCGAGACCGCCGAGATCGCCGCCGGCGCCGACGGCTGCAGCGCGCCGGTCCGAACGGAGCCCTGGCTGCGCGAGATCGACGTGGGCCTCTGGGAAGGCCTCACCTGGGAAGAGGCCAAGGAGCGCTTCCCGGCCGAGCACGCCGCGCGGGAAGCGGACCTCACCGGCGGCCCCGTTCCCGGGAGGCGAGAGCTTCGCCGGCCTGCGCGACCGGGTGCTGCCCGCCTTCGAGCGGCTGCTTGCGTCGAGCCTGGCCGCCGGTCACAGGCGGGTGCTGGTGGTGGCGCACAAGGGGGTCAACCGGGTGATCCTGGCCCATCTGCAGGGGATCCCCCTGCCCCAGATCTTCTCCATCGAGCAGGACTACTGCGCCGTGACGCTGCTCAAGGTCGATCGGGCGGAGGACGGGAGCCCGAGGGTCATCGGCGTGGAGCCCCGCTAGGAGCCCGGGCGGGCGCTGCGCCCAGCCAGGCGCACGACGGGCACCGGCATCCGTGGCCCGGCGGTCGCCGCCACGGCGTCGCCGGCACGGCCTCTTCTACTCCACCAGCGCTCCGGCGATCTCGAACGAATCCACATTGATGTAGCTATCGGTGGCGGCGGAGTTCTTGAGGCCGGTCCACTTGATGGTTATCACGTGCGTCCCCATCTCCAGCCGGGAGGAACTCCACACCTGCTGCTTCCAGACCTCGTCCTTGCTGTAAAGGTCGATGGTCACCGGATCGCCGTCGTCCAGGATCACCCGAGCCTTGCCGTACGCCGGGCCTTTCTTGGCGTACCAATCGAGCTGGATGCCGGTGAAGGTCACGGTCACCGACGACTTGGACGTCTTGGTGAGGGTGAAGCTGCCGCCCGAAGCCGAGTCGGTCTTGGACGTCCTCCACGTGCCCTCATAGTCGAAGCGATCGTTGTTCTGCTGATACCGGCCGACCAGCGCTCCGATGACCTCCACGGAGTCCACGTTGATGCAGGTGCCCTTGGACGCGGTGCGCTTCTTGCCCGTCCGCTCGATCTTCACGGTGTGCTCGCCGAAGGGGAGCGTCTTGGTCTCCCAGACCATGTGGCGCCACACGACGGTCTTGGAGTACAGGTCGACGGTCACAGCGGTGCCGTCGTCCACCGTCACGGTGGCCTTCCCGTACTTGTCCGAGGTCTTGGCAAGCCACGCGCAGTGGGTGCCCACGAAGCGGAACGTGACGGATGCCCCAGATTTGTCGGTGTAGATGAAGCCGCCCTTTGAAGCGTCGGTGGCCGATGAGTACGTCCACCCCCCGGCGTACGACAGGCCGGGCGTGCCCTGCTCGTAGGCGACGGGCGTCCACGTCTCCAGTTGCAGTGTGGAACTGGTGGTGGAGGCCGCGGCTTTGTGGGTGGTGCTCGTTGTGCTCGCCGGCTTCTTGGTGACGGTGGTAGTGGTGGCGGTCGTACCGCAGGCTGTCGCGAGCAGGGACACTGCAAGGACGACCCCGGCGCAAACCAACAGGCTCTTGGCCATGCCGATACCTCTTTTCCCCCAAACAAGGCGGTCCCCCAAGACCGCACCGCCCCACACTACATACGATGGGCCACCCTGCGCAAGGCCCGGGCTTCGAGACCATCGTATACGAGAGCGACCGTGGTGATAGATTCGGACCAAGACACCAACCTCCAGGGGGGCACCATGGGACGCGTACAGGAGAAGGTCGCGATCGTGACGGGAGGATCCACCGGGCTCGGCCGGGCGACGGCAGAACTGCTGGCCGCCGAGGGTGCGAAGGTGGTGATCGCGGACATCCAGGACGACTTGGGTGCTTCGGTCGCCGCCGACATCCAAGCCGCGGCCGGTGAGGCCCACTACTTCCACATGGACGTCACCGATGAAGCGGAGGTGAAGCAGGTCTGTGACGAAGTGTTCGCCACGCTTGGGAGCATCGACATCCTGGTGAACAACGCAGGCATCACCGGCGCACCGAAACCCACACACGAGATCACCGTTGAGGAATGGGACAAGGTCATGGCGGTCGACGCCAAGGGTGTGTTCCTCTGCACCAAGCACGCGGTGCCCTGCATGCAGAAGAGCGGCGGCGGAAGCATCGTGAACATCTCGTCGGTATACGGCATCGCGGGAGGCATGGATGTGCCGCCCCCCTTCCTCTACCACGCGGCCAAAGGCGCGGTCAGGGTGATGACCAAGTCCGACGCCATCTGCTACGCGGCCGACAAGATCAGGGTGAACTCCGTCCATCCCGGCTGGCTATGGACGCCGATGCTCGAGAACGTGGGCAAGGACTCCACCGAGGGTCCCGAAGCGTTTCACGCCCGCATTCTCAGCCGCCTGCCGCTCGGCCACTACGGCGAGCCGCTGGACGTCGCGTACGGCGTTCTCTACTTGGCCAGCGATGAGTCCAAGTTCGTCACCGGGACGGAACTGGTCATCGACGGAGGCTACCTGGCCTGGTAGAACACGGAGCCACGCCGGAGGGGGAGCGTGGACGGGCCGCTGTCAGGCCACCTTACACGGCTGCAGCTTCTCCACCTGGATGAGGCAGGAGTTGGCGGCCGTGGCATGCGACCTCTTGATCTGCATGCGGCTGGGCGTGAGGAGGTTCACGCAGCCGCCCCGGTCGTCCGAGTAGCCGGGCAGTCCCGTGGGGTCGTAGACCGCCGATGACTCGTAGGAGTGCACCAGGCCGGGCCGCACGCGCTCGGTGATGACGGCCGCGCAGAGCACCCCGCCGCGGTCGTTGTGGAGCCGGACGATGTCGTGCTGCTTGATGCCCCGGGCTTCGGCGTCCGCCGGGTTGATCCGGGCGATCCAGTAGTGATAGCCGTCGATCTCGATGCGGTGGTCGGTCACGTCGTTGAGCGCGCCGCCTTTGCCGTCGTGGTGCGTGTGGAACGAGAAGCGCGGGTGCGGCGTGATGAGCTGCAGCGGGTACTTCTCGATGAGTCCGGCCGTGTGCGGACCTTCCCACGACTCCCGCCAGGTCATCATGGGCGGGCGCTCCGGGTCGTCCGGGTCGAAGCGCTTGAGGCTCGACGACTCGAACTCGATGCGGCCGGATTGCGTCTGCAGGCCCCGCTTCCATTCGTCCTTGTAGTCGCCGGGCAGCGGGCTGAGTTCGGGGACGTCTTTGAGCCGGTCCTCGGCGAACCAGTTGTACGACACCGGGTCGCGCTGGTCGTCGGGCAGCGGCGGGATCACGTAGTAGCCCTTGCGGATGAAGTCCTTCCAGGACGTCACGCGGGGCAGGTCGGTGGCCTCGAACAGGCGGCGGCACCACTCGATCTCGCTGCTGCCCTCGCTGAAGGCGTTGCCCAGGCCGAGGCGCTCAGCCAACTCCAGGAAGATCTGGAAGTCGGACTTGGATTCGCCCAGCGGCTCGATGCACTTGTGCTGCATCACGGCCACCCGATGGTTGCACTGCGTGAACGCGTGCTCCGCGTAGCCGCCGGGGTTGGCGAACTCGCCGATGTCCCAGCGCTCGAAGTTGGTGCAGGCCGGCAGGATGACGTCGGCGAACTTGGCCTCGCCCTCGAACCAGATGGACTGGTTGACGACGAACTCCAGGTTCTCCGAGGCGTACATGCGGGCGTAGCGGTTGGTGTCCACCATCGTGCCGATGTGGGAGCCGCCGTACTTGTAGTACATCTTGACCTGCGAATGGCCGGGCGCCGGGTAGCTGAACGTGCCGAACTGGGCCTCGATGGTCTTGCCGTCGTTCATGTAGGCCTCGGCCTTACCCTCGAGTATAGCTTCAGGGATCTTGAGGCGCGGCACGGCCTGCTTCACCGGGTTCATGCTCACGAGCTGCGGCATGCGCTGGTACATATGGAGCGAAAGCCCGGTGGCGTCGAGGTCGCCGGACATGCCGCCCTCGGCGTAGCCCGGGAAGTAGAAGCGGGTGTCGAGCGGGGCGCCCTGCTGCAGACAGCCCATGTTCACGCCCGGCTTGCCCAGGCCCTGCATGGCCATGAGATACACCATCCCCCGGGCCCAGTCGGTGCCGGTAGCGGTCCGGCAGGCGCCGCCGAAGCCGACGTAGCCGCCGGGAGCCAGGTACGTCTTCTTGCTGCCCCACTCCCGGGCCAGCGCGCGCACGTCCTTGGCCGGGACGCCGGTCTCGGCTTCCTGCCACTCGGGCGTCTTGGCGATGCCGTCCTCCTCGCCGAGGACGTAGGCCTTCCACTTATCGAAGCCGGTGGTGCGCTCGAACACGTACTTCTTGTCGTACAGGTTCTCGGTGATCCACATGTAGGCGATGGCCAGGATGAGGGCGCTGTCCGTGCCGGGCTTCGGCGCCAGCCACTTGCCGCCCAGCCAACCGGCCGTGTGGTTGAAGTACGGGTCGATGTGGACCATCGGGATGCCCAACTCTTTGAGCCAGCGCCGGCGGACGGTGCCTTCCTGGGCGCCGTACACGCCGCTCGTGGACTCCGGGTCGCTCGACCAGAAGACGATCATCTCGGCGTTCTTGAGCAGATCCTCCACGGTGCTGAAGGTCTCGCCGCCGCCCAGGCGGGTGCTCTGGCCCCAGTGATGGACCGCGCCCCAGTACCAGCCCTCCCAGCTATCCGGGTTGTGGGCGATGGGGGTCCAGCCGATGGAGTTGAAGAAGCGGATGCGGGCCGACAGCCAGTAGCCGATGGCGCCCCAGTTCTGGTGGGAGCCGCTGCCGTTCATGATGGCGCCGGGACCGTGGTCGCGCTTCACGCGCTTGATCTCGTCGGCGACCAGGTCGAGGGCCTCTTCCCAGCTGATGCGCTCGTAGCCGGAGATGCCGCGGGTCTGCGGGTTGCGCTCGCCGTTGGGGTCGAAATCCACCCGCTTCATGGGATAGAGCAGCCGGTCGGGCGAGTAGATGAGCGACTTCCAGGCCAGCGTGTGCGGGCTGACCGTGGTCTTGTGCGGCGGGGTGAACTCCTTGCCCCGGGCCTTGATGGTCCAGCGCCTTGGCGTCGGAATCGTCGAACTCCACCGGGGTCACGCGGACGATCTTGCCGTCTTTCACGTAGACGAACACCGGGCCGCCGTTGGAGTTGTTGGTGTAGCGGACGGTGCCGTCCTTCATGGTGACGCCGTACCGTTGCCGGCCGACAGCATCTTGGTCATGGTGGTGGTGAACCAGGTGACCAGGTGGTCGGCGCCGGCCACCTCGAGCTGGAACGTCTTCGCGGCGCTCAGGAACTCGAGTTGGTCGCGCTTGGGCCGCAGGACGCGGGCGGCCACGGCGGCGTCCTGGAAGGACATGACCACGTCGGCGTTCGGGATGGATACCGTGCCTGGACGTGACTTTGCCGTCCTGGAAGATGTAGTAGCGGGCCTGGGAGTTGTCGCGGATCTTGACCTGGGCCACCAGGTTCTCCTTGGCCAGCCAATCCCGGACCTCCGGGTAGCGGCGCGACTGCACCCGCATGAGCTGGGCCATCCCCCAGGTGGTGACGGCGAACTGGACCTTGTCTACCATGCTCGCCGCCATCAGCGCTCGCCTCCTACCATGATCGTGCCGAGGTTGACGCTCTGGTCGAACGTGACCGCCAAGCGCGCCGGGACCGTGCCCGTTCGACGCCACTTCGACCACGTACTCGCCGGAGCCGCCCTGGAGCCCGTCGAACTTGAAGTCGCCGAAAGCGTCGGTGAGGACGGTCTGGACGACCTCCTCGCCGCGGCGCCGGCCGCGATCCTCTTGAGGGTGGCCGCGCGGCCGGACGCGCAGTCGACGATGCCGTCACGCTCCACCGCCACGCTCCCCGCGATGAAGCAGGAGTCGTAGCGGGCCAGGTTCTTGTAGCAGACCGAGGTGCGCTCGGGGCTGCCGGGGTGCAACGTGTCGACGCCCTCTTGCTGGGCGCGCTTCTCGAACTCGTGGTCGGTCTCCCAGACGAAGGACAGGGCGCCGGGACCGCAGGCCTGCACGCAGCGGGGCTTGGTCCAGCCGATGTCGAGCAGATGGGCGCACAGGGTGCATTTCTGGGGGGCCTGGCTCTCTTCGCTCCAGACGATCGCGCCGTAGGGGCAGGCCTCGACCAGGTCTTCCCGGCCGGCGGCCTTCTCCGGGTCGATGAGCACGATGCCGTCGGCGCGCTTGCTGATGGCCCCGTCGGAGCGCGCCACGCACGGAGCGTCGGCGCAGTGGGTGCAGGGCGTGGGCCGGTACGCCACATCGATGATGGGATACTGCCCCCGCTCGTGGCAGGGGAGCTGGATCCAGCGCTCGCCGTGGTCCGACTGAGGCCTGGTGTAACCCGGCCAATCGTTGCCCGTATGCTCGTCCTTGCAGGCCAGGAAGCAGTTGTTGCAGCCCTGGCAGAGTGCCACGTCGATGATGAGATGAGGTTTCTTCATGCGCCGCTTCCAGTCGAGAGGAACGGATCGTGGCGGTACCCGGCGGGCATGGCGTTCTGCACAAATACCGGGCTAAACTACCGACCGGTAGGTAGTTTAGCACGCCCGTGGAGATGCTTGAAGAGGGTTCCACGTAGAATCTCGCCGCACCGTCAGCGGCCGGAAAAGCGGCGCCGGGCGCAGCCCGGCCCGGGGTCAGTCGCGCCCTATGAGCCGGACGGCGGCCTCGATGTGCGCCGGAGACGTGCCGCAGCAGCCCCCGATAAGGCGGGCTCCGGCAAGCAGGCAGGCCTGCATGCCCGCGGCGAAATCGGCGGGAGACAGGTCGAACACCAGATCGCCGTCGACCATCCGGCCTTTGCCTGCGTTCGACTGGGCGATGATGGGGAGAGTGGTGGCTTCGCGCATCAAGGCCACCAGTTCGGCCATCTCCAGCGGATCGACGCTGCCGCAGTTGGCCCCCACCGCTATGGCGCCCGCCTCGGTCAGCGCTTCGGCGCACTGCTTGGCGGTGTTGCCCATGACGGTGCGGCCCTGGTTGTCGGCCGTGTTGAACGCCATGGACGCGATCACCGGCAGGTCGCACGCTTCGCGGGCGGCCTTCACGGCACAGACGGCCTCCCGGAGGTCGAACATGGTCTCGACGATGATGCCGTCCGCTCCACCCTCGGCCAGGAAGCCGGCCTGTTCTTTGAACGTGGCGAACGCCTCCTCCTCGGGCAGTTGCCCGTAGGGCTTGAGCATCTTGCCGGTGGAACTCATGTCGCCCAGCACGTAGCAGCGGTCACCCGCGGCCTCCTTGGCCAGCCGGGCGCCGGCCAGGTTGGCCTCGCGCGCGTCCACGCCGATGTTGTGTGCGCGCAGGTTGGTGCTGTTCATGGTGAGCGTGTTCGTGATGAGCAGGTCCACCCCGGCGGCCACGTACTTCTTGTGCACGGTGAGGACGGCGTCGGGATTGGTGATGGTGTTCTGTCCGCCCATCTCCAGGCCCATCTGACCCAGTTGGGTGCCCATGGCCCCGTCCAGGAAGATGGCGGTCCTATCGCTGTTCAGAAGATCGAAAATGCTCATGTGCCTAGTCTACCGTCCCGCGGCGCGCGCTGCACGGCATGCGACCGCCCGATTATCACGGTAACATCGGCGTGGCACGTAGGGCTCTTTGCGGAGGAAGAAATGACCAAGTGGGAATACAAGACCGTGGCCGTGGAACGGGTCGGCAGCAAAGAGGACTTCAGCTTCAATTGGATCTACGGCCCCTGGGAAACGAAGATAGGAGAGACGAAGTCGCCGCTGCTAGCCTCACTGGGTGATCTGGGCAAAGACGGCTGGGAGCTGGCCGGGGTGATGCCCACCGACCTCTGGAACGAGACCGGGCGCGGAGGCTCCTCGGCGGGCGTGCGCTCCATCGGGTGCCTGCTGATGTTCAAGCGCCCGCTGCCCTAGCCCGCCGGAGTCCGCCGCCCGCCTTCTAGTGCCGAAAGCGGCAGGTGTCCTGGACGTCGCAGAACTCGCAGGGCGAATGGACCTCTGACGACTCGTAATCCGGGCCCAGCCCCACCATCAGCGACGCCGACTTCTGCGGCACCAGGATGCCGGACGCGGTGACCTCGACGCCCATCTTGTCCACCCCGAGCATCCCCCCGATCGATATCTGGTCGGAGAGCGGCCAGCCCGAGAGCTGCCCGGGAGCCAGTTCCGCCCCCACCCCCCAGCCGCGCCGGGCGGCCTCTTCCTCCACGATGCGGTGAGCCTTCTGGATGAGCAGCCCCACACCGAACACCCCGGCCGCGTCCAGCATGTACGCATCCAGGGCTTTGCCGGCGGCCTGCATCGTCCGGCTCTCGGCCTCAAGACGAGCCCCCACGGTCACCAGCGCCAGGAAGACCTCGCGGGCCGGCTCCAGCAGATCCGCGTGATGGCCGAGATGGAAGACCGCGTCCCCCACCTGAGCCTCGTGCTTCCCCACGAGCGACACCGGGAACCAGTCGTAGGCGATGGCCGGCGACACCAACGGCCTGGCGCGGTCGAGCGCCGCGCGGGCCGCCTCCTGCATGGACGCCCTTTTCAGGGCGCCACCTTGTTCTTCGAAGAAGAGCTCCTCTTCCATGGGGAACTCGAAACCGTTCAGGATGGTCACCGGCGCTCCTCTATCCACGTCTCGACCCGTTCGGCCAGTACATCGAGCGGCAGCGCTCCCCCGTCCAGAAGGCGGTCGTGGAAGGCGCGCAGGTCGAACCGGGGGCCTAGTTCCGTGCGGGCCCGTTCCCGCAACCGCAGGATCTCGAGTTCGCCCAGCTTGTAGGTGAGCGCCTGTGCCGGCAGGACGATATAACGGTCTACCTCAGCCTGAAGTTCGGGCTCGGGTTCGTCGGTATGGGCCCGGAAGTAGTCCACCATCTGCTCGCGGCTCCAGCGCCTGTGGTGCACCCCCGTGTCCAGGACCAGCCTCACCGCGCGCAGCAGTTCGTTCGACAGGCGTCCGAAGTCGGAGATCTCCCCCTCGTAGAAGCCGATCTCTTTCCCCAGGCGCTCCGCGTACAGCGCCCATCCTTCGGTGTAGGCGCCGTAGTAGGCGTGCTGGCGGAAGGGCGGCAGTGCCGGGAGCGTCTCGGCTATGGCCACCTGCAGATGGTGCCCCGGGACTCCCTCGTGATACGCCACGGCCTCTATCCCCACGATGGAGCGCTGCTCGTAGTCGCCGGTATTGACGTACACGACGCCCGGCCGGGAGCCGTCAGGCGTGCCGGAGTGGTACTCGGCGCCGGAGGCTTCCTTCTCCCGGTAGGCCTGCACCGGCCGAACGTCGAGCGGTATCGCGGGCAAGAGCCCGAACAGGTCGGGTAGCTTGGCTTCCATCTGGTCGATGTACCGCTTGTGCTCGCTCACCAACTGCTCGGGAGAGGTCGCGAAGAATGCGCGGTCGGTCTTGAGCGCCGCCCTGAGAGCCGCCAGATCGGGGTAGCCGAGGCGCTTGGCGATGGCTTCCTGCTCGGCCTCCACACGGGCGACTTCCCGGAGGCCCAGTTCGTGGACCTCGTCGGGGTCCATGTCGGTGGTGGTGAGATGCCGCATGGCGAAGCCGGTAGCGGCTGTCCCCGTCGGGGAGCGACCAGATGCCCATCTCGGTCCGGCCCTGGGGCGCGTATTCGGCGGCTATGAAGTCCGCCAGCCGGCGGTAGGCCGGGCGCACGTGGTCGTCAATAGCAGCCACGACCTCGGCGATGAGGCGCTCTTGGTCGGCCGGCCCGATGGCGCCGGGCATCTCCACGACCGGCCGCCCGTAGACGTTGTCCACGCCCGCGGGCTCGGCGATGCCGCGGCACTGCTCCGCCGTCTTCTCCAGCAGGAAGCGGGGCGGCATGAGGCGGTCCTTCGCGCCTTGGCGCATGAGTTCGATCAGCTGTTCCATCACGGTGGGCAGGCTACGAAGGCGGCACAGGTAGTCCTCGTAGTGCCGGACGGTGTCGAAGGGCATGTAGGTGACGAACTGGGGCAGCAGCAGGTGATACCCGTCCATCTGGTCCACGGGCATCTCGTGGGCCTTGGACTCGATGTCCTCAAGGCTTTCCCGCAGGGCGCGGACCATGAGGCGGTGGTCCAGCTCCTCCTGCTCGGGGAAGCCGCTGGTGTCGATGGCGTCGAACCGGGCCAGCCACTCGGTGAGGTCGCGCCTCTGCTCATCCACGTGGGCGAGGGAGAGGTCGCTCCAGCGGTCGTTGTAGCGATAGTCGCCGATCATGGTGGCGAACTCCGGCGATTCCCGGAGCTCGTACTCCCACTCCTCGGCGATGAGGGTTCTCAGCTGTTCCCGGCGTTCCTCGAGGTCTTTCATGCCGGCAGGATACCCGAAAAAGGAAAGAGCCCCGGCGACGGGGCTCTTTCGGAAGGGAGGGAGCGGCTATGCCGGGACGGGCAGAGCTTTCAGTCTTTCACCCAGGGCGTACCTCCACCCGGGGCCACGAGCCGGTTGAACAGGTGGATGCCCTGGAGCTTGCCGGAGTGCAACCGCACCATCTGGCAGTTGACGGCGACCGCGGGCATCTCCACGGGGATCTGACGGCCGGGGAACATCTCCGGCCGCAGTGTCTTGTAGTGCATCTCGATCATCTGGGCCGGCACGAAGCAGGTCTCGGTCGCCTTCGTCACCACGTACGGGCGAGACGAATCCGGGGATCACGCCGATGGCCACCGCGACCCCCTGCTCCTCGTCGATGACGACGACGCGCGCCTTGGGGTCGCTCGGGCGGCCGGGGCCCAGCCCCGCCGGGATGGGCACGTGCTCGTCGGACTCCCTCTCCTGGATCTCGCCGGTCATCAGCAGGTCGATGTACTCCGGGTCCTCATAGACCACCCCGCCGACCTCCATGAGCAGGCAGTCGGGAGTGGGTTCCGGCGCGGGCGCCTCGCCGTCGAAGATGGCCTTGCCGAGTTCGATGAGTTCCTCGCGGGTGGCCCTGCCGCCCTCGGGGATGGGAGAAGTCCAGCCGTTGGGCTCAATCGCCTATGTCGTCGGCCAGCATCACGAAACCCGATTCGGCCCGCGAATGCGAGCTGTACAGCTCGAGTTCGGTGAGCTTCTCGTCCTCCACCTTGAGCCGGGCCCAGAAGGCCACGGAAGCGCCACCCTCGTCGATGCAGGCGGTGAAGAAGACCTGCCCAGCCGCCTCGTCGCAGAAGCATCGGCCCATCTTCTTGACGCCGGTGGTCGCCCGCCAGGCGGTCATCATGTTGAGCGACCCGGCGATGGAGTTCTCGGTGGCGGCGTAGCGGTCGGCCAGCGGCAGCGTCCAGGGATCGTGAGCCACCATGGACTCCAGCAGCAGGTCGGCGTACTTCTTGAGCATCGTCATCTCCTACGAACGGTCGTTGGCCGGAACGCTATCCGGTGTATGCGGCGGCGCTTTCCGCCGCGATGTATCCCGATGTGTACGCGAAGGCCATGGTGGTGCCGGGTAGGCCCCAGTGCACCACCCAGCCGCTGGTGTTGTCGCCGGTCGCCCAGAGGCCGGAGACCGGACCGCCGTCGCGCTTGGTCACTCCCATGTTCTCGTCGATCTTGGCGCCACCCTCCGTGCCGTGGCAGAAACGCACCCCCAGCACCGCGCAGAACGGCGGGGTGCTTGAGCGGGCGCAGAAGTTCGGCCGGCTTGACGAAGTCGGCGTCGCGGCCCTGGTCGCACTGGTCGTTGTAGCGATCGACGGTGGCGCGCAGCGAGTCATAGGGTCACGCCGATCTTGCCTGCCAACTCCTCCCAGGAATCGGCGACGGCCGCCGTCCGCCTGGTCCAGGCCGCCTCGGTCTGCGAGGTCCTGGGGCAGCGTGTTCAGCCACTCCCGGCCGCCCATGGCGATCTGGCGCTGGTTCGGGTTGGCGACGATATGGTCCCTGGTGCTGGAATCGAACAGCGCCCACAGGGATGACTCGGGCTGCTGGACCAGCGCCCACCCGGCCATGACGCTGAGGCTCTCGTTGGTGAAGCGCTCGCCCCTCTTGTTGATCCAGAGCATCTCCGGCCGGTGGACCGCCTCGTGCAGGCTGTGCGACCAGGGGTGATGCCCCGGCCCGATGATGCCCGAATCCATGTCGGCCCCGAACAGCAGGCCGATCTCCTCGGCCATGGCCAGGCCGTCGCCCGTCTGCGAGCCGAGGCAGAGGGTGTTGATGGGCCCCTCGTTCACGAACTCCTCAGGGAAGTACCGGCGCATCATGTCCTCGTTGGCGCCGAAACCACCGGCCGCCAGGATCACCCGCGGAGCCTCTATCACGAACTCTCCGTCGGGTCCCGTCGCCTCCACGCCCCGCACGGCCGCGCCGCTCTCGTCCAGGAGGATCCTCGTGACCCGCGTCTTGGTGCGGATGCTCACACCCAGCCTGCGGCATTCCTCCGCCAGCAGGTCGGTGATGTAGCTGCCCAGAAAGCCGGGGCCCCGGGCGGGGTCGGTGACCTTGAAGTCGCCGCGGCGCTCCTTGAAGCACAGCGTGGAGAACTTGCGCCCGCCCACGTCGAACCCGCTGACGTCGAAGTCCAGCCCCTTGCCGATGAGCCAGCGGACCATCTCCGGATAGGTGTCGACGAAGGCGCGGATGACCCGGGCGTCGAGCGTCCATTTGCCGGCCTGCATGAGCCCGGCGAAGGTCTGGTCGCGCCATTCCGTCATGTCCGGCTCCAGGCCAATGGGGTCGCCCAGGCCCAGCATCACCACGGCCAGCCAGGCGTTGCCGCCGGTACGGCCGGTCTTCTCCAGGATGGTGACGTTCTCGACGCCCAGTTCCCGGGCGCGGACGGCGGCCGCCAGGCCGGAGCCTCCGGCGCCGATGATGAGCAGGTCGGTGCGCTGAGGTGCGGGGGCCATCAGGCGTTACCCACCGAGGTAGGCCTTCTTGACCCCCTCGTCGCAGGCGACCACCTTGGCGTCGCCCTGCAGGGCGACCTTGCCGACCTCGAGGACATATGCCCGGTCGGCGATGCTCAGCGCCATGACGGCGTTCTGCTCCACCAGCAGGATGCTCAAGCCCCGCTCGTGCATGCTCACGACGATGTCGCGCACGGTCTCGACGAGCTTCGGAGAGAGGCCCATGCTCGGCTCGTCCATAAGGACCAGCGTGGGCGAGCTCATGAGCGCCCGGGCCACAGCCAGCATCTGCTGCTCACCGCCGGAGAGGCTTCCGGCCTTCTGGGTGCGCCGGTCCTTGAGCACGGGGAAGTGCTCGTACATCGCCTCGATGTCGGTCTGGATCTGCCGCAGGTCGCGGCGCAGATAGGCGCCCATCTTGAGGTTGTCGAGCACGCTCATGTTGGCGATGACCATGCGGCCCTCAGGCACGTGGGCCACGCCCAACTTGAGGATCTCGTGCGGGCGCCGGCCGTCGATGCGCTTGCCGTTGAAGCTGATCTGGCCGCTTGCCGGCCGCATCAGGCCGGACAGCGTGCGGAGCAGCGTGGTCTTGCCTGCCCCGTTCGCGCCCACCAAGGCGACGATCTCGCCTTCGTTCACATCGCAGCTGACGCCTTTGAGGGCGGTCGCCGCGCCGTACTTGCAGACCAGGTCTTTGACCTCAAGCAGCACTGGAGGCCCCCTTCCCAAGATAGGCCTCGCACACTTCCGGATGGGAGGTGACGAAGTCGGGGCTGCCCTCGCAGAGCTTCTCCCCGAAGTTCATACACACCAGACGGTCGCACACGCTGCGCACCACGCGCATGTCGTGCTCCACGACCACCACGGTGACCCCCCGGGCCCGCACCTGATGGATATGCGAGATCATCATGTCCGACTCGCTGGGGTTCATCCCGGTGGCGGGCTCGTCAAGCAGCAGGAGCTTGGGGTCCGACGCGAGGGCGATGGCCACCCCCAATGCTTTCTGATGACCATGGGGCAGGTTCTCCGGCCTCTCGTCGCGGAGCGCGGCGATCCCCAGGAACTGCAGGAGCTCCACGCCCTTCTCCTCGAGCTCGCGCTCCTCCGCCCGCGCTTTCTTGGAGCGGACCACGCTGCTCGTGAGGCCGGCCTTGTGCGACTTGTGGAAGCCCACCAGGACGTTGTCCAGGACGGTCATGCCGTTGAACGTGAGCGACTGCTGGAACGCTCGGGCGATGCCGGCCCGGGCGACACGGAAGGGCGCGTGGTTGGTTATGTCCTTGCCGTCGAAGATCACGTGGCCGCTGGTAACGGGCGTGAAACCGCTCACCAGGCCGAACACGGTGCTCTTGCCGGCGCCGTTGGGCCCGATCAGGCCGAGGATCTCCCCCTCTTCCACCTGCAGATCAAGGTTGTTGACCGCCACAAGCCCGCCGTACTTCTTGGTGAGGCCTTTGGTCTCGAGGATCAGGCTCATTCCGCCCCCTCTCTCGACGGTGACCGGCGCGACCGTGGCCGGGCGCCGCACCTGGCGCACCACCCACCGCCCGGCAGCCAGCAGCCTGGCGTCCTGCGACCCGATGATGCCGCTCGGGAGGAACATGATGACGAGGATGATGATGATCGCCGTGATGATGGGCTCATAGCTCCCGGCGACGCGCAGCAATTCCGGCAGCAGCGTCATGAAGAGCGCCCCGACGATAGGCCCGGCCACCAGGTAGCCCAGACCGCCCACGAACGCCACGATCTGGAAGTTGATGCCGATGAACGGCCCGAACGTGACCGGCTGGATGGCGCCCAGGTAGCAGGCGTACACCGTGCCCGAGCAGGGCCGGGATGACCGACATGATGGCGAAGTTGATGACGCGATAGCCGAACGGGTCGATACCCACCGACTCGGCCAGCTTCTGGCTACTGCCCAGACCCAGCCAAGAGCGCCCGGTCCATGCCCTGGTGAACGCCAGCATGATGATCATCCCGATGATGACGAAGGCCAGCACCAGGTAGTAGTAGGAAGCCTTGGACCCGAAGTGGATGAAGCCCAGGTCGGTCACCCCGGGGATACTGGTGAGCCCCGACTGCTTCCCGAAGAGCTCGAACGTCCCGAAGGCGACCGGGACGACGGACGCGAACACGATGCCGAACATCATGCCGCTCATGCCGGCGAACCTGCAGATGACGGATCCCAGGAGGAGCGCCAGCACGAAGGATATGAGGATGGCGAGGGGTAGCGCCTGCCAGAAGGTCATGCCGGCCTTGGTCATGAGCAGCCCGGTGGCGTAGGCCCCGATGCCCCAGAAGGAAGCGGCCGCCACGTTGATCATGCCCGAGCGCATGCCGAAGGTGAACGTCATGCCGGTGACGGCGAAGATGACCACGAGGATCATCAGGTGCATCCAGTAGGAGCTGAAGCCGAAATACGGCAGCGCCAGAGCGATGGCCAGCAGGATGACAGGGGCTATCCAGATCTTCTTGCCGGGCAGAGACTTCAGTTTGGCGCTGGTCATGGAAGCCACCCCGTCGACCGGATCGGGCGGCGGACTGCCGAACATGCCCCCCGGCCTGAAGAAGAAGAAGATGCCGACGACGGCGAAGAAGATGATCTGCCCCACGCCGGCGCTCACGTAGAACTGGCTGAAGGCGATGACGACGCCCAGCAGGATGCCGGACAGGATCGAGCCGATCATGCTCCCGATGCCGCCGAGGATGATGACCAGGAGCACCATGAACCCGGCTGCCCCCATGGTGATGTCCACGCCCAGGATGGGAGCCATGAGGCCGCCGGCGAAACCGACGAGGCCGAGCCCCACCGCGATGGTGGTTATGAACACCTTCTCGGAGTTCACACCCAGCAGCGCGGCGACGTCTGGATGGAAGGCGACTGTCCGCATACCCCGGCCGATCCGGGTGCGGTTGAGGAAGAAGTGCAGCGCGAGCAGGATGGCGATGCTGATGAGGATCACGGCCACGCGGTCCATGCCGATGACCACGCCCCAGACCTTCCAGTGGCCCTTGAAGACCGGCGGGATGCCGCGGGGGCTGGTGCCGAACACGTGCAGCACGAACTGAGTGAGAAGCGTGACCAGCATGATCGAGGCGATGAGCACTCGGAGCATGCCCTGCTCCCCGGTCCGGATCTTTCGCATCACGAGCAGATAGAGGATGACGCCGCCGATGGCCGTGCCCACCGTGGAGATGGCTACCCCGGCGAAGTAGGGGACGCCGAGCTGCACCAGCCACCAGGTGGTGTAGGCGCCGAGGGCGTAGAACATCCCGAAGGTGATGAAGAAGATGCCGGTGACCGACAGGATGAGGTTGAAGCCGGACGCCATGAAGACATAGACCAGTCCGATGGCTATGCCGTTGAAGATGAGTTGCGCGAATATGCTTGCTGTCACTGCCTCATCCTCTGTCGGCGAGATGGACGCCCCTGGGGTCCGCGAGGACCCCAGGGGCAAACGATTACGGATCACGCTGCCTGGCTGGGAGCTACTTCTTGGTGCCCCAGCAGGTCAGAGCGAAGTTCTCGGACTCCGCCGAGCGAGACGGACTTGAAGTTGGTGGCTTTGCCGCCCATGAGGGTGACGTCGGCATACTCCATGATGAGGCACACGGTGCGGTCGGCCACGCCGGCGTCCGCCCGCGGGATCATCTTGGAGGCGCCGTGCGGGCCGTCGAACGCGAGGCCGGAGCCCAGGGCTTCGGCCATGGCGGTGGTGTCGGCCGAGCCGGCTTTCTCCAGGGCAGCTTTGAACGCGTAGAACGTGTCGATGTCGAAGCTCGGGTCGTCCCACTTGCCGTACTTCTTGGCGTAGTAGTCGACGACCTGCTTGCACACCGGGTTCGGCGTGTCGGTGTCCCAGCTCATGAGGCCGACGATGGTGCCGTCGAGCTCGGTGAGCGGGATGGTGGTGTTGAGCTCGCCCAGGGAGACTTCGGCGGTGATGGTGACGAAGGCCGTCGAGCCGGCAGCCGCGAGAGCGCGGTACATCTGGCCGAACATGATGGGGCTGCCGCCGATGATGACGCAGTCGCCGTTGAGCGACAGGGCCTTGGTGGCGACGGCGCTGAAGTCGGTGGTGCTGGCCGTGAAGGTGACGCTCTCGAACTTCTGGCCGAGGGCGGTCAGGGTCGCGACGACGTCTTTCATCTGGTTCTGTCCGGGCGGGTCGTCCGGGAAGATGAGGACGTACTTGGAGATGGGAGCGCCCTTGTAGGTGGGCAGCCAGCCAAGGCGGACCGGAGCTTCGGTCGGGAGCTTGCTGGTGACGAACGTGTACTTGTACTCAGGCTTGTAGACGTCCTTGAGCGGGGTACCGACCAGGGCGAGGACCTTGGCGGCCTCGGTCTCGGTGGCCCAGTTGGAAGCGGTCTGGTCGCCGAAGATGACGGACACTTTGTCCTGGCTGATGAGCCGCTCGACGGCCGAACGGGCCGTGTTGGGGTCGGACTTGGTGTCGTAGCTGATGAGTTCCATCGTGTAGGCGGTGCCGCCCACTTTGATGCCGCCGTCGGCGTTGAAGCCTTCGACCACAGCCTCGAGCGCCTTGCGGGTGTTTACCAGCGGCGGGATGGCGAAGTCGGTGAGGTTGCCGATCTTGATGGTCACCTGGGTGCCCCCGCCGGCTGGCGGCGGTGGTCTCGGTCACGGCCGGAGCGGTGGTCTCAGTGCCGCCGGCGGCGGCCGTGGTGGTGGTCGCCGCGGCGGCCGTGGTGGTGGTCGCGTCTCCGCCGCCACAAGCGGCAAGAGCGCCGCCGAGGCCGCCGGCGACTGCGACGGTGGCGCCGGCGATGCCGGCCATCTTGAGGAACTGCCGGCGGCTGACGGTGCTCTCGCTCGGCTGCTCGGTGATCTTCGGATCCTGATCGCTCACTTGAGAAACCCCCTCTGCTTCCTGTTACTTAGATAGAGCGCTCGCTCTACAAACACACTAGATGCCCCTACCGCTTGTGCGATGTCTGAGGTTCCACCCCCCTGAGTGTGCCGCGACCGATAGGTCCCCTGATCGATGCGGTGCGCTGCCCCAATGCGCGCCATGCTACAAGATGCTTGTCTCCGTGTCAACGTTACTTAACGCGATTACAATCCGTGTACCTTCTGGGGAGCACGATGCCGCACCGTCCGGGCGAGCCTAGAGAGCCGGCGGGATGCCCGGGACTTTCTCGGCCGCCTCGTGTAGGGCCGGCCCGTACTTGTCCATGTAGGGCCGCAGATCGACCTCGCCGCTCACGGCGGCGACGAGTGCGAAGAACAAGAACAGCTGCGCCCTCATGAGGTCTTCGGCGGAGAAGCTGTCGTCCCAGGACGCGCGCATGGTGGTGCTGCGGTAGGCGCCGAACATGCTGTACGCCAGCAGGGCCTCCGAGACCGGGGGCGGCGGCACGCCGGGCTTTCGAGCCCGCTCGAAGTCCCGCAGCACGTTGATGATGATGGCGTCCCAGACCTGGGCCACGTGACGGGCGGTCTCAGGAGGCAGCGGGCTCTCGGCGCGGATGGCCTCCGTCAGGGCCCCGCTCAGGTGGGTCCACCGGCTATCGCTGCTGAGGCCCCGGACCACGTTCTCGCCGATCTCACTGTCGTCGACGATGTCCTGCGGTGCGCCGTCGAGCGGCAGCGGAGCGGAAGCCTTGAATGACTCGAGCAAAAGGTCGAATTTGCTGGGAAAATGTCGATAGAAGATGTGAGGGTTGATGCCCATCTTCTGGATGATGGTCATCACATGCGTGCCCCTGTAGCCATTCGCTTCGAACTCTTGGCTTGCCACCTCGATGATCTCCGCGCGGATCCGCCCGGTCTCCACCTCGGCAAGATCCACGTCGTCAGCGCGCGCCTGCTCCAGCTCGATCTCCAGCGCCTTCTTGATATCAGGCAGCGAGTAACCCCTGCGCTTCAGCTCCGCGATCTTCCAAAGGAACATCACGTGCTGCTCACCGAACAGCGAGCGACCGGTCGCCGTCCGCTGGGGCTCGGGTAGAAGGCCCTGACGGACGTAGAAGTAGATGGTCGTGCGAGGCACGCCCGTCCTCTTCTCAAGAGCGGAAGTTGTCAGTGCCGCTGCGATATCGGCTCCCTTCGCCTAGAATACACTCGATCGGCCCCGCCGCGTTCGGCTGGGTCCGCACCCCCGGTGCAGCCGCCATCGTATACGACCGAGGGCCGCGCGGTCAACATTCCTTATCTGCGTTACGTAAGGTATAGTGGCGACGACGCAACGGGCGATCCCAGCGAGGTGACGGGTATGACTCTGGACACGAGTGCCGCGATCCTGCAGAGACGGGCCATCCGCGCGTATCAGCCGGAGCAGGTGCCCGACGAGCTGCTGAGAGAGATACTCGCCGAGGCCCGCTGGGCCCCCTCCGCCACCAACACCCAGTCCACCAACGTGTATGTCGTGCAGGGCGAGCCCCTCGCGAGGTTCAAGGCGGAACTGAGGCAGTACGCCGAGTCCGAGGTGGAGCCGAAACCGGACTTCCCGCCCGCCTCTGGCCTGCCGCCCGCCCTGCTGGCGCGCCAGCAGGCCCTCTTCCAGACCAGGATGTCGTTCATCGAGGCCGAGCAGGCCAAGACGGGCGTCAAGCCGGCCGACCCGCCCGTCTCCCCCATGGTGGCCGGCGCGGCCATCTTCGGCGCTCCCACCGTCCTGGTGCTGGCCTTCGACCGCGGCGTCTCCGACCACTACGGCTGCTACGACGGCGGGCTGTTCACCATGGCCGTCTGCCTGGCCGCCGAATCCCGGGGCCTGGGCACCTGCGTCACCACGAGCAACGTCCGCTACCCCGACCTGCTGCGCAAGATCCTGCCCGGCACCGAGAACCAGAAGATGCTGGCCCTCGTGGCCATCGGCTATCCGGACGGCGGCGCGCCGGTGAACCGGTTCCCGCGGACCCGCATCCCGGTGGATGAGTTCGTGACCTTCGTCCGTTAGGGGATGGGCATGAAGAGACTGGATACCGACGTCGCGGTGGTCGGGGGCGGCACCGCGGGCATGGCCGCGGCCGTTTCCGCGGCGGAGAAGGGCGCCCGGGTCATGGTGTTCGAGAAGACGGGCGACGTTTCCTGGGGCGGGGTCGGTACGTTCGCGGTCGAGAGCAGGCACCAGCGCTCCAGGAGGATCGTCTTCTCCAAGAAGGACGCCGTCCAGATGTTCCTCCGCCACGCTCACTACAAGAGTAACGCCCGCCTCATCGGGGAATACGTCGAGCGCGCGGCGGGCAACCTTGAGTGGCTCGAGAGCATGGGCGTCATCTACGACGAGCCCATCGCGTATTACCCTGGGGCCCAGTTCACCTGGCACCTGATGTCGCCGGAAGGCCCGCGCACTACCGTGGCCATGGCCAAGAAGGCAGAGGGGCTGGGCGCCGTGCTGCACATGCAGACCCCGGCCATGGAGCTGGTCAAGAAGAACGGCAGGGTCTGCGGCCTGGTGGCCGAGGATGCCCGCGGCGACGCCGTGCACGTGGACGCCGGGGCGGTCATCATCGCCACCGGGGGTTTCAGCGAGAACGCCGCCTGGATCGAGAAGTTCACCGGCCATGTGCTGGGCAAAGACGTCACTCTCGTTCCGAACGACCCGCCCAAGCTGCATGGCGACGGCCTGCGTATGGCCTGGGAAGTGGGCGCGGCCAGCACCGACATGTGCATCGACACGTACCGCGGCCTGCCCATGCCTTACGGCGGTCCGGGCGGAGCGCAGCCCGAACTCGGCGTCTTCCGGCAGCCGCTCCTCATGGTAAACCAGGATGGCGAACGGTTCGTTAACGAGGAGATAGTCACCGACGGCGCCTTCTCGGGCAACGCGGTGCGCCAGCAGAAGGGCTGTTGCGGCTACATCGTCTTCGACGAGGACACAAACCGCTTCTACGAGCAGAACGACTGGGACTGGCTGCTCCCCCGCTTCCCGGAACGTTCGGTGGACGTGCCGGGCATCATCCAGAAGGCCCGGAGTGAGGGCTACCAGCACCTGTTCATGGCCGATTCGCTCGAAGACCTCTGTGCCCAGACCGGCATCGCGCTCAAGGGCCTGCGCGCGACCCTGGGCGAGTACAACCAGGCGTGCGAGACCGGCCGCGACCCCATCTTCTACAAGGACGCCAGGTACCTCAGACCGGTGCACAAGCCCCCGTTCTACGCCGGCCGCTTCATGCTGAACGGCTACGTCAGCCTGGGCGGCGTGCGCGTCAACCACCGGATCGAGGCGCTGGATCAGGACTTCGACCCCATCCCGGGACTCTACGTGGCCGGGAACGACTCCAACAACCTGTGCGGCGACACCTTCGTGTTCTTCCTGGCCGGGCACATGTCCGGGTTCGCTTTCCATTCGGGGCGCACCGCCGGGGAGAACGCCGTGGCGTATCTGGCCAGGGCGCGCTGACCGCCCACCGGTGGAACGGCGTCGTCAGACGAACACCGCTCCGCCGTCGACTACCAGCATCTGACCGGTGATGAAGTCCGCGGCGTCCGAGGCGAGGAAGACGGCGGCCCCCGCGAGGTCCTCTGGCTCCTCCCGGCGCTTGATGCATTGCATACTGATGGTGCCTGCGAACATCTCCTCGCTATTGGGTTGGATGAGGTTCGCCTCGGTCGCGGTCATACCCGGGGCGATGGAGTTCACGCAGACCCTCGACTCACCAAGCGCCCGGGCCAACGATTGGGTGATCTGGTGGATGGCCACCTTACTGCAGGCGTAGGGAAGCAGGATGCTTGATGGCGGCAGTCTCGTCACATCGGAGGCGAGGTTGATGATCTTGCCCCTCCCCTGCCGCTCCATGATCGGGGCTACAGCCTTGCACATGAGCCAGGTGCCACGGCAGTTGATGGAGAAGAACCGGTCCCACAGGTCGACCGTCCACGCGTCCCAGGGACGGGGCTCGATGCCGTAGCTGAGAGCGGCGTTGTTGAGCAAGATATCCGCGCGGCCGTAGACGGAGAGCACCCTCTCCGCCACTGCCTGGGTGGATGTCTCATCGGCGATATCGGTCTCCATGGCCACGGCCGACCCGCCCGCGCCCCGTATCTGAACCGCCGTCTGCTCCGCCCGCTCGAGACTGATGTCCGGGAGAAGGAGCTTGGCGCCTTCTTCCGCGTACCTGAGCGCGAAAGCCTTGCCCAGCCCGCGGCCGGCTCCGGTAACGATGGCTACCTTGTCCCTGAGTGCGAGACTCACGCTTCCTCCTATCTTCTGCCCGCGCCTTGCCGGGTGCTATCGGTCGATGTAGCCGGCCGCCTCACGACCGGCGATGTAGCCGGCGCAGAGCGCAAAAGTCATTGCGCTGCCGGGGTGCCGCAGATTGTAGTTCTCGTGCTCCCAACCGCTCGCGCAGTCGCCGGCCGCGTACAACCCGGGGATGGGCGACCCCACTCTGTCGAGCACGTGCATCCGCCTATCCACACGGATGCCACCCAGCGTGGTATCGAAGCCCTGCCGGCCAAGCACAGCGTAGAACGGAGGCGTGCTGAGCGGCCGGAGGAACTTCGCCTCCTTGTAGAACTCGTCATCCCTGCCCTGACCGCACCAGCCGTTATATCGGGCCACTGTTCCAGACAAGAGGCCCGGCTCCGCCCCGATGCCGTGGCGACCTCCTCCCAGTGTCCGCCTTGACGACGGTTCCCCCCGCGGCTCCTGCTTCCAGTTCCGCATCAAGCGTCGAGACCCACGTGCCCTCTCCTCCGGCTTCCCGCTCCATGCCGCTGACGATCTCCCCTGTCTCGATGATCCGCCGCTTGGTACTCGAATCAAGCAGGCCGTAGCAGATCATGTCAGGCTGGCGACTGAGGATATTCCCCGCCTCCGTGTGGTAGTCAAGGAAGAGCGTCTCGCTCGAGTAGCGTTCTCCCCGCTTGTTCACCAGCAGCATCTCCGGGCGCCTTACAAGCAGCGTCAGGACGTGCGACCACGGGTAGTGGTGAGGACCGGTCACCAGCAGCACCTTGTTCCCGTCGATCTCGGCGCCCAATCCCTCGGCCATCAGCAGCCCGTCGCCGGTCATTTCCGGGCGGTTCAACGTGAATACCTCCCCGTGGCCCGGGAAGTACTTCTCAAGCAGGCTCCTGCTGGCGCCGAACCCCCCGCTCGCGATGATCACGGCCCGCGCCGTCATGTTGATCTCTCTCCCGTCCGTTACGGCGGTCACCCCGGCCACCTTCCCGCTGTCGTCGACACGGATGGCGGTGGCAGCGGTCGACCCGACGATACGTACCCCCCGGCCCGCGCACTCGGTCATCAGTCTGTCAACGATCGGCTTCCCGATGAAACCGGTGGGCCCCAGGCAGAAGGAGTGGAAGACCTTCGGAGCCTCGCCTTCGCGAAGGAATTCGATGACGTTCTCGAACCGCATTCCCTTGGCTTCGAGCCAGGCGATGATCTCGCCCGATAGATCGATGCAGTCGAGTGTCAGCCCAGGATCGACCCTCCAATTGGCGTAGGTCATCTTCTCTTGGAACGTCTCCTCGCGCGACACCGCGATGCCCTTGCGCTTCTGCGCCGGACTGTCGATGGCGAACATCCCGGCGGACAGAGCGGTGTTGCCTCCGCAGGATGGGGCTTTCTCGAGAAGCACGACGTTGCGCGGCGCCAGCCTCCAGTGCCGACGACGGCGGCGGTCAGCCCCGCGCCGCCGCCGCCGATGATCACCAGATCCGCGTCAAACTCGGCTGGTGCGAGAGGCTGGCATCTGGCTTCCTTCCATCTATAACGCCGATTGATATTCTGCTATGTATAGTAGCGACCACTATCGACTAGATGCCACAATAATCTTCAGTAGCGCCCCACCGAAGGAGGACCGCATCGTCCAGGCGTTGACAATCTCGCAGTTGGAGCGGGCAAGCGGGATCCCTCGCAGCACCATCCACTACTACGTGAGAGAGGGCCTGCTTCCACAGCCGCAGAAGACGGGCGGCACGCGGGCTCTCTACTCCCAGGACCACGTTAGGCTGCTGCAGCGCATCCAGCAGGCCAAAGCTTCCGGCCGCTCGCTGTCGGAAATACGCGTCGAAATGCAGGCCCAGGTGGACCAGTTCAGCGAGAACAGCGTGGACCTGCTGGCGCAGGAATACGATCGAGCCCACCAAGCCATGCTTCGTTTCGCCACGCGCGAGTTCGTCCGGAAAGGCTATCGTCGGACACATGTGGCGGACCTCATACGCGAACTCGGCATCAGTTCCTCGGTCTTCTACGCCCACTTCCCCAGCAAACATCACCTGCTGGTCGAGTGCTTCGCGACCTTCATCAGCTGGGCCACCTCGGCGGTCGAATCCCGAGCGGCCGTCATCAGACGACTTTCTCGACAGGCAGGTGCTGCGAACCGCGGCCGGCATGGCCATCCACGGCCTGTCGTCCGATATGTTGGCGCTCGTCACCGAAGAGAGGCTCCAGATCGGAACCGGGCCTGCGTGAGCCTGTGGAGGAAGCCTGGGACAAAGTGATACGCCACCTCTCGACCGAGCTGGCCGCGCATGCGCCTCGCGGATCTCCGCCCCCGGCGGTGCCCGACGAAGTCCTGGCGTACTAGCCTCAATGGAGCGCTTCAGACGGCGCTCACAAGGGCGTTGTGGGACCCGGCTTCACGTTCCTCGACGTGGTCCGCACCCAGGCGTGGCTATGGATGGCGATCCGAGCGGCGATGAGCGGCAGAGGTCGACATCAACGACTGAGTTCGCTTCTCACGAGGATTTCATCCGCGAAGTGGTGGCTCGATCCGCCCAGCGTGCTTCCGGCGGACGAGCCGTGAGACGGGTGTGGCCCGCCGGGCGGCGGCGGGCCACACCACTCACGAAGGAAGGGAGGTCGCGTGCTCAGTTGAGTTCCCTCACGAACTTGAAGCCCTCGGTCTCGGTGTACTGCCACTGTAGGAAGCCGCCATGGTTCCCCACGTGGTCGGTCGGCGAGAAGACGTAGTGGCCCTGAGCGCCCCACCAATCGACCTTCTCAAGCGAGGCCCCCCAGGCGTCCGGAGTGTCGGCGGTCGCACTCTCGACTGCGGCTTTCAGGATGTAGATGGCGTCGTACGGGAAGCCCAGGAAGAGGCTCGCGAACGGTTCGTCCGGGAAGTCGGCTTTCCAGCGCGCTGATGAACGCCACTAGTTCCTGCTTAGAAGCGTAGGCGTCGGGGATCTTGCTCGGGTCCACGATCGCCGGTCCGAACGTGAAGTCGCCGGCTACGTTCTTGGGATCGTTCCCCGCGGGAGCGAGCATCACCACCGGATGCGCGCCCGAAGCCTGGTTGTAGATCGGCGCGGTCACGCCCAGACTGCGCAGCGTCTTGGTCATCTGGTTGACGTGCACCGGGTTGCTGGCCAGCAGGATCGCGTCCGGGCCGACTTCCTTGGCCTTCGCCGCGATCTTGTTCGCTATCGGAGTCACGTCCGTCTCGCCCAGGCCCCAGCTGTCAGGCATGAGAGTGAACTCGATCCCGTTCTGCGGGAGCGATTCCGTGCAGGTACTGTGAGGGTGTCCTGGCTCATCGGCATCTGGTCGCCCACACCAAGACCTTCTTCCTGCCGTCGGCCAGCATCTCTTTGAGATACGCGTCGGCCCCTCCATCCGGACCCGTCGCGATCTGGAACGTGTATTTCCAGCTGATACCCTGGCTCTTCTCTGTATCCTGGTCGCTGACGCTCCACGGACCCCAACAGATCAGCAGAACACCGGCCTGCTCCGCCATTTGTCGCGCTGAAAGGTTGGTCCACGCGGGGAACGGACCGATGATCGCGTCGACCTTCTGGTCGATGAGCGACTGGACGGCGGCCAATGCGGTGTCCATCTTCGACTGATCGTCAACCAGCACCAGCTCGATCTGCCGCCCCTTGATACCGCCGTTCGCGTTGAGGTACTTGACCTCGGTCTCCATGCCCTCCTTGATCTGCCCGCAAGGAGCGGCGCTGTCGCCCGTCAGCGAGATGGCCAGACCCAGTTTGAACGGAGCTGTATTGGCGACGGACGTGGTGGTCTCGGCCGGGACGGTTGTGTCGGTCGACGCGGCGTGCGGTGGTGTCCGGCCCCGCCGTCGTAACCGGCGCCGAGACGGTCGTGGCCTCCTCACCCCCGCCGCAGGCCGCGGCCAGCAAGCCCACAGCGACGAATGCAACAAGTACCAGCAACACCCATGAACTCTTCCTCATTGCCTCCTCCTTCGATCCCTGTCACCGGATAGCCCACGTGCCCGTGAGTCCACGCCACACGCTACTGCCCTGAAGGGGTAGTTGTCAATAAGGCGGATTGCTATATCTGCTTTGTAGAGCATTCGGTATATAGCACATACCTTATCGCCGGTGCTTTCGAGGCGCAGAGACCGAGAGCCCCGGTGTCTCGGGGCTCTCGGAAAGCGCGTGGGCGCAGAGAAGGGAGTCGGACGCTTACTTCGCCGGCTCGTACTCCTCCGGGATGTAGTTGTACATCCGGTCGCCGATGTCGTTGGGGTCGAAGTGCTCCTTGATCTTCCGTTGGAAGATGAAGGTGAAGGGCTGCTTGGCCGCCGCCCACTTCTTGAAGGTGCGGTCGTCGCTGTGGCCCATCTCCAGGTACATGGCTTCCTTGCCGGGCGGGTAGCCGATGGCGACCGCGTCGGTGATGGCGTCCTCCATGTGCTTGATGCCGGCGCGCGTGGAGGCTTCATCGTTCGGGTCGTAGGAGACGAACTGCTCCAGACCGACGCCGCCTCCGCCCGGATACGAGCTGCCCGGGCCCATCATGGCGTCGCCGCCACATTGCACGAGGTCTCCCCCGGCCGCGTCGCGCGCGAGGCCGGCGATGGCGGTGGGGATGTAGCCCTTGACCCAGTCCGGCGTGCCTATCTGCATCCAACTGCCGATGTAGCCGCCCACCCACACGAAGTTGATGTGCTTGTGGCCCAAGCGGTTGAGGTAGACGTTGGTGAACTCGGCCATGTCCTTGTCGCAGAAGCGCTCGACCCTCCAGCAGCCGGTCTCGGCGAGGATGTCGTCCAAGATCTGGTCCTGGAGTTCGATGTCGGCCTTGGAACGGCCGGCCATGACCAGCTGGAAGGAGATACGCATCTCCTCGGTGAGCTCGGGCATCCCGGGTTCGTTCACCATCGCGGGGACGTCGCTCAGCTTCTTGGTGGGGTCGTTGTACATGAGCCAGAAGGCGGGAGCCAGGTCGGCGCCGGCCAGGTTGAACTGGCGGTGGAAGATGAACCCGAGCTCGTTGTCGTAGATCTTGTAGTAGAGATCGGCCCAGGCGTCCCAGGTGGGGGCGGCCAGAGTGTAGGCCCGCATGGTCTCGTCGACGGGCAGCCGGTACGCGGGGACGGTGCCGGTGACCGGCCAGTCGGTGCGGCCGGACCAGTGCACCAGCTTGACGGCGCACTTGGTGAACACGCCGAGACCGCCGCGCTGGCCGAGGGCGCCGCGCATGACCCCGCGGACGCTCGGGCCGGGGCCCTCGCTGTTGAACCAGCCGTCGCCGGACCCGAGCGACCCGTTGCGGACGATCTCACCGGTCGGCGTCACCCATTCCATGCCGAGCACGTTCTCCGCGTGCCCGCCCATGTAGTAGGCGCCGGGGCCCATGCCCATGTACGCGCAGGCGGCCGCGACCACCGAGCAGGAACAGCCCGCCCCGATGATGTTGCAGGTCCAGCCCCGTTTGATGGCCTCAGCGTGAAGCTGAGCGTGGATCACGTACGGCTCCACGATGGCGATGCCGTTCTTCTCGTCGATCTCGATGGCGTTCATGCGGCGCATATCGAGCTGCATGGTGTCTTTGTCGTCGTACATGGGCGCGGCCCAGTGATACCAGCCGGTGCTGTGCGGCTTGACCTTGATCTTGTACTTGTTGGCCAGCTTGACGATGGCCTGGACTTCCTCGGTAGAGCCGGGCATGACCACCGCCACCGGGCGGGGCATGAAGTGGCTCAGCTCCGGGCGGACCAGCTCGGCCAGCCACTGGAAAGCGTACGAATCCATGACCGCCGGGTTGCGGCTGACGTTCTCCTTGCCGACGATGTCCTGGAGAGCGGCATATGCTTCGTCAGAGATAGGCATGATCCCCCCTTCCTACAGCGACTGCTCGAGCAACTCGAGCACGTCGAGGATCTTCAGGTCGGCGCCGGGGCTACCGGTGGTGGCGGCAGCGGCCACCGCTTCGGCGAAGTTCTTCTCGCAGCCGGAGCAGGCGCTCACCAGGGCCTCGGCCCCGGTGCTCTTGGCCTCCTTCACCCGTTCGGCGGCGGTCCAGGCGTTGAACTCGGGATAGGCCTCGCGGACGTTCCCGCCGGCCCCGCAGCACCAGGCCGCTTCGCGGCTGCGCTCCATCTCGATGAGCTCCACGCCCGGGATGGCCTTGAGGACGTCGCGCGGAGCGTCATAGACGCCGTAGGCGCCGTTGTAGCGGGGGCGGGGCGGATCGTAGACGACGGCCTGGCCGTAGATCTTGACTTCCTTGCCGTCCCACGCCTCGTAGTCCTCGCCCTGGCGACCCAGGTGACAGGGGTCGTGATAGGTGACGGTGAGCGGCACCCGGCGCACCGGCTTGAGGCTGCCGTCCTTGAGGAGCCGGTCGGCCAGTCTGGGTGGTGTGCAGGATCTCGGGGACCGGCAGACCCGCGGCTGCGGCCACTTCCGGATACAGCCGCTTGAACGTCCAGAAGCAGGTGGCGCAGGGGGTGACGACGGTCTTGACGCCGGCCGCCGCCCATCTTTCCAGGTTGGCTTTGGCGCCGGCGGCGAAGTCGTCGCGGTAGCCCATGTCGTAGGCCTTGCCGGTGCAGCAGGCTTCCTGCAGGATCGATGGCGAAATCGACGCCGCCCTTCCTGAGCACCCGAGCCGCGGCCTGCACGGCAGGGCGCAGCGTGGGATCGAACGAATAGCGGCAGCCGGCGTGGAAGAGCACCTCGGTCTTGCCGCCGGGTCTCAGCTCCTTCAGCCCCAGCCCTTCGGACCACCCGGCGCGGGCGGCCGGCGGCAGCCCGGCGAAGTTGCCGGCCGTGCGCAGGTTGCCGATGAGCTTCGGGAACGCCGCCGGGACCTTGCCCTGCTCGTTCAGCGTCCGCCGGAACTCCTTGATGCCGGCCAGCGGCTCCATGTCGTAGCGGCAGACCTTGCAGGCCACGTCGCAGTTGCCGCACAGCTGGCATTTGAACGCGATGTCCACCACGTCGTCGTCCACCTCGCTCCTGCCCTGGATGAGCGACAGCATGGTGATGAGCCGCCCGCCCGCGGAGTAGGAGTGGAAATTGTTGTAGTCGACGCTGGGGCAGCCCTTGGCGAAGTCGTGGCTCTTGACCAGGTCGAAGGGGATCCATTTGCAGTACGAGCAGCGGGTGCACCGAAGGGCGTCCGCTTTGAAGTCTTCAAGCGCCATGTCTGGTCTCCCCCCTTCCTAGAAGCAGAGCTTGCTGGGGTTGAGGATGTTGTTGGGGTCGAGGATCTTCTTGACCACGCGAAGCGTCTCGCGCGCCGCGGCGTCCCGGTTGTAGACCGCGTCGGCCCACTCCCCGTAGGGGCGGGAGAAGTAGGCGCCCTCGGCGATGAGCCGGGCGCTCGCGTCGCTGTAGAGCGCGCGGGTCTTGGCCGTCTCGGCCTTGTCGGCGGCAGCGTACGGCAGGCTGAACTCCACGTGGTAGGCGACGCCCTGGTGCTGCGGCTGCAGGTAGACGCCCACATCCCCCACCGGGTACTTGTGGGCCGCCGCGGCATCCAGCATGGTGGCCAGGAAGCCGGGGGCCTTGTCGAGTGTGGTGTGGAAGAAGATGTCGGCCACGCCGCCCTTGGCGAGTTTCCAGTGCGGCTCGCCGGCGAAGCCTGCGAGCACCGCCTCCACGCGGCTGGTGGCCACCCCGGGTAGGGCCGGCTGCAGCCGCAGGCCGCGCGCCGCCACCTCGGCGGCGATGTCCCGCTCGGCCACGGCCACGCGCTGGTCGGCCCGCAGGGCCCGTCCTCCGATGCCGATCACCAGGGTCCAAGCGGGAAGCGCCTCGCGAAGCGCGGCGGCGTCATCAGCATCGGCAGCCACGAGCGCCGCCAGGTAGGCGCCGTTCACGATCAGCAACTCGTCGCCCACCCGCAGCCGGGTGAGCCGGTACGAGAGATCGACGAGATCGTCGAGCCTGTCGGCGGTGACGAAGAGGGTCTTCTTGGGATCGGGGAGGAGTTGCACGCGCACCGACGCCCAGGTCACGATGCCCAGAGTCCCCTGCGCGCCGGTGAGCAGCCGGAAGAAATCGGTCTGAGCGGGGCCTTTCGGGTCCGTGAGCCGGCGGCCGGCGTCCCACTGAGCGTCGATATCCAGCACCGAGTTCCCGGACTCACCGGTGGAGAACCTCTGCCCGTCGCCCCACACCACGCCCATGTTGCGGAGCGGCTCGGGGAGCGCGTAGTTGTAGCGCGGAATGAGCGTGGGCTGCCGCTCGAGCAGGCTCGCCACCACCGACTTGTTGGCCCGCGGATAGAGCGGCGGGACGAGCATCAGCCCCTGCTTGGCCAGTTCGGGCTGCAACTGCCCATAGGTGACGCCCGGTTCGATGACCGCCATGCGGTTCCGCGCGTCGACCTTGATGATCTTGTCCATCCGGGACAGGTCCACCATGACGGCGCCCGGCACGCTGGGCACGGTGTCGCCATAGAAGTGCGGGGAGCCGGAACTCACCGGCACCAGCGGCGTCCCGGTCTGATTGGCCCACGCGACGAGCGCTTGGACCTCGTCCTCGCTGCCCGGCCGAGCGACGGCCCTGGGCTTGATGGAGAGCACGAAGCTCTGGTCGCGAGCATACGATTCGAGGAGCGCGGGGTCGTCGAAGACGTTGGCGTCCCCCACCACCCCGCTGAGAGCTTGCTTCAACCCTTCCACGCGTTGAACCCCCTTAGCATGTTCCTGTTACTCAACGGGCCGTAACGTGCGAGTACAATACTATAGTGCGCGCCGGAGCGCGAGACCTACCAAGACCGGCCTACTCTCGCACCTGCACCATCAGTTTGAAAGTCCCGCCGAGGTCCCGGTCGTCCAGAAGGTTGCGGAGCACCGTCGCCTGCCGGTCGCACTCAAGGACATCGGACTCGCCGTCTGCTCCGGCGAGCAGTCTCCAACTCCTGCTCCGCGCCGCCGGCCGTCAGGAAGGCGCTCAAGGTCGTGAAGAGCACCGTCTCGAACCCCTCCCGGCGCCCGTGGAGGTCCAGGGCAGCGAAGTCGACGTCGGCGGTGAGGTCCTGCCTGCCCGGCCTGGCAAGGATGTCGGCCACCAATTGCTGCTTGAAGTAGCCGCGTACTGTCCGCTTCCGCAGCGCGCCGGTCTCCGAGACCGCAGAGTTCGCCGCAGCGAAGCGACCCCCGAGAACCAGTCGCCATAGTCCACGTTCACCAGGCTGCCCGCCGGCATGGCGTCGGCCACCTGCCGCAGCAAGGCCGCCATGCCGGGGAACAGCTCGATGAAACCATCGGAACTGAGAATCGCCAGCCGCGCCGGGTCGAGAGGACCGAAAAGCGCCTGGAGTTCGGTCTCGGCCGATTCCGACACCGGCTCCCCAGGTCTGCTCGAGGATCGCCCATCGGACGTGGACCGGACATGAGCTTCGGCTCAAGCCCTCCGTCCGTGACGCGGACCAGGTGCACCGGTAGAGTGTCCATGAACTCGTTGCCCACCATGACCACCGGCCGGGTGCCGGCGCACGCCTCTTCGAGGGTCGCGCCCCAGCCGACCTCCCAGCCGCGGGCGACAAGCGCCGCCACGGCCTCTGCCTGCCTGGCCCGCAGCCCTGGCCCCACCTCGACGATGCGGTAGGCGACGCGTTCCCGCGCAGCTCCGGGCGCTCCGCTTCCCACGAGCCGAGGATCGCGGCCGCCAGCTGTCCTTCCCCTCCGCCGAGTTCCACCACGCTCGAAGCGGCCGGAGCCCGCCGCGCCGCGCCCATCGGCGCCCAGCGCCGCGTCCACGAGCTCGGTCACCAACCGCGCGAGCGTCCGGCAGAAGAACGGCGAGAGCGCCGGCGCCGTGTTGAAGTCGCCCCGGTAGCCGCAGCAGCCGGTCCGCCCGGCTGTAGTAGCCGAGGGTCGGATGCGTCAGCGCGAGTTCCATGAACCGGGCGAACGTGACTTCGCCGCCCTCGGCCGCGATCACCTCGGCGATCGAGGCGGGCCCGTTCACCTCTCGGCGGCGGCCATGACGGAGAGCACCCGGCGGAAGTGCTCCAGAGGCTGCGCGCCCACGATCCGGGCGCCGTCCGCGAAGATGTAGGTGGGCACGCCGGTGATTCCCAGCTTGTGCGCCTCCTGCTCGGCCGCCTGGCGGCGGGCGACATACACGCCGCTGGCCAAGGCCGTACGCAGAGCGTCCGGGTCGAGTCCCACGTTCTCCGCCGCCCGGGCAAGCACCTCCGCGTCCCCCACGTCTTCGCCTCGGGCGAAGTAGGCTGCCAGGGCCTCGCGATGGAACTCTGCGTGCTTCCCGGCGTCGCGGGCGAACTCGGCCGCCTCAACGGCCAGACGGGTGTTGGACAGCAGGCTCGGCGGGTCGAAGTGCAGGCCCAGTTCGATGCAGCGCCGCCTCAAGGGCTCCAGATGGCTGCGGGCGTCCGGGCCGAAGATCTTCTCGAGCGGGACGCCCTCGGGCGGCGTCTCGGGATGGATCTCGTAACTCACCCACTCGTCTTCGAGCGGGAATTCATCTTTCAGCGTATCGACAATACCCGTGCCGATATAGCAGAACGGTCATATGTAGTCGGAGAACACCGTGAACCGGATGGGCTCCGGGCCGGCGGCGGCGCCCATATCAGCGGCCCCAGTCGGGGTCGGCAGCACCGGCGCGCCCGTGGATGAGGTTGCCCGACGGGTCGCGGCCGAGTTCGGGCGGGCTCTCGAGGAGCTGTTCGATGGCCTCGGCGGCCGCTTCCAAGGTCAGCGAGTACGGGTAGGGATAGGTGCCCACGAGGGGGACGCCGTCCTTGTTCTCGATGCGGAAGCACCCGTAATCCATGCGGCAACTGTCGCGGGCGCGGCACTTGCGCAAGACCAATCCCATGCCGGCGGCCGCGCGGCGAAGGCGGGCTTCGTATCGCTTCAGCTCCGCTGCGTCAGAGTCGGTGGCCATCGTTCGCTCCTTCTTGGGTGATGCGGCGCGACTGCGCATACGATACCAGCCTCGGGGCGGCTACAATCATGGACAGAGATCCGCACCGCGAATCAGAGGGGAGCTCTCCGGATGCCCGTCAACCTCTCCATCAAGAACGTTCCCGACGACGTCGCCCGCGGGCTCCAGAACCGCGCCGCCCGCGCCGGCCGCACCCTGCAGCAGGAGCTGATGGCGATCCTCAGAGAGGCGGCGAAAGGCCAGACCGACGTGGGCCTCGACGTCCTGCTGGCGAACGCCGCGAAAGAGAAGCCGACGCTCGACGAGCGGACCTCCAAGATCTTGGCGGACCAGGACGCTCATCTCGACCAGACGGCGAAGAAGTTCGCGGACCTCCTGGGCTCGCCTGACGAGGAATAGCGGCCCCGCCCGTAGGGCCGCCGGGCATGCGGTGGCCCCCGAAGGCCGCCGGCGCCGGAGCGCCGCGGGCCGCTACGCCGTCGCGAAGTGGACGATCACCCCGATGGTCCACACCGACCCGGCCAGCGCGACCATGAAGAACTCGACCACCATGCCCATCCCCATGGCCTTGAGCGCTTCCCAGCTGGTGTGGATAGCCGCCTGAGCGTCTCGCCCGCGGAAGTACTCGGCGAGGTACAGGCCCAGCGCGAAGCCGATGAACAGGCCGAACAGGGGGACGATGAACATCCCCACGATCCCGACGACCACCGCGATCAGTATCGAACGCTTGGGGATGCGCTGCTTCTTGAGCTTCCGCCCGGTCAGAAGAGCGCTGGCGGAGAAGCCGACGAGCGCGAAGAACGCTCCCACCCCGGCCGCCGTCCACGACGCCGCCGACCCGAGCACCCAGCCCCAAGCGATGAGCGTCACGAACGCGATGGGGCTGCCGGGCAGCACCGGGAACACCGTGCCGAAGGCGGCGGCGGCGAGCAAGAGCCCGGCGACCACGGTGACGATGATGTCGGTAGTCATACTCCCAGAATAGCCGAGAGGCCCGGTTTTGGCCGGGCCTCTCGGTGGGGCAACAGGCGCCTTCCGGGCGGCGCCCAGGGGAACTAGGTCTGAGAGGCCACGTGCCTCGCCGCGATCCACGCGAACGTGAACGCGTGCCCGATGCCGCTGCCTTCGATCTGCGGCGGATACACCATGCCGTAGAAGCTGCCGGCGTTGTTGCCCACCGCGTACAGCCCCGGGATGGACCGGCCCTTCTTGTCGAGCACCTGCATGTCGGGGTTGATCTTCACGCCCCCGCGCGTGCCCGTGATGGCCGCGCCGATACCGGCCGCGTAGTACGGCGGCGTGTCGAGCGGCTGCATCCAGGCGGGCTCCTTGAGGCAATCGTCGTCGTGGCCCTTGGCGCAGAGCTCGTTGTAGCGGGCGACCGTCGCGAGGAGGTTCTCCACCGGCATGTCGATGAGCGCCGCGAGCTCTTCCAGCGTGTCCGCCTTCACGGTGATGCCCTCCTCGAGGTCCATCTCCAACTGCTCCGGCGTGTTGCGCGAGGCCGGGGTCTTCTCGGGGATCATGGGGAACTTCGTCTGCCAGGCGCCGTCCCACAGAGCCCAGGCCCGGCCCTCCGGCATCCCCAGAGCCGCCACGGCGTTCTGCTGGAACGGCAGGTTCTCGCTGGCGTAGCGGTATCCGGCGATATCCACGTAGAGCATGGGCATGGACGCGACGGCGGGGCACCACCACCAATCCATGTAGAGCGCGTAGAACGGGTCGTCGGGATGCATGTTCCGGCCGGTGATGGTCTGTCCGGGGAACACGTCGCCGGCGACGATCTGGTCCATGTCGGCGCCCGCCCACATGGCCATCTTGTGGCCGTCGCCGGTGCAGTACTTGTTGGAGAAGTTGTTGACGTTCTTGGCCAGATGCGGGCAGAAGACCGACACCATCTCCTCGTCGTTGATGAAGTCGCCGGCCGCGAGCACCACGCCCTTGGCAGCCATGACCTTGAGGTAGTCGCCGTTCGCATCCCGGGCGATGACGCCGGTCACTCGGCCGTCATCGTCGCGCACCAGTTGCTCGGCGGTGGTGTTGTAGTGGTAGATCGCTCCGCACTCCATGGCGTACTCCACCATGGGCGCCATCCAGTCGACGTTCTCGCCTTCCTCGAACGTCTTGCCCATGCGGTGGAGCAGGCAGTACTCGTTCCAGAACTGGTTGGGCCGCACCAAGGACCTCTCCAGGCCGGCGCCGGTGATACCGCCGGTGTCCACCGACCGGACTTCCACCCCCTTGGCAGCGAGGACGTCGGTGAGCCAGTCGGCCACCTCGGCGCTGTGCCGCATCCAGAGCGAGGTCAGGGGCAGGCGGCCCTGGAACGCCATGGTGGAACCCCAGGTGTCCAGCACGATCCTCTCGCGCAGGTCTTGCGGGAGCTCGACGCCCACCGCCTTCTGCGCCTTGGTGCCGAACGCGGCGAACCCGCCGGTCCGGTGGGTGCCGAAGGTGGGGCCCTTCTCGATGACGCGCACGCTGGCGCCCATCTCCGCGGCTTTCATGGCCGCCGGGGTCCCGGAGATCCCCGCGCCGACGATCACCACGTCGCAGGCCACGGTCTCCGCGATGGCGGAATCCGGGATGGGCTCGGGGGCGATCTCGAAGGAGCGGCTTCCCGATGCTCCGCCGGGGCTCATGCCACCTTGCCTTCCATCTCCGCGTAGAGCTGCGGCAGGATGGAGCCCAGGTTGGCGAACTCCTGGACGTCGTGCAGGAACAGGCCCTGCACCGCTTCTTCGGGGATGCGCATGCCCGGGGGCAGCATCAGCACCGGCTTCTTGTCGACGATCTGATAGCCGACCCAGAAGCGGTTGCGCACTTCGATGCCCTCGTCGGTCTTGCGGACCAGATGGACGAACGCCACCGGCAGGCCGGGGCCGTCCTTGGGATCGTCCACGCCGCGCGCCATGACGTTGGCGGCGGCAAGCGCCTCCACGAAGGGCGGCTTGTAGCGGTCCATGTCGAAGCCGAACTCCTCCGGCGTGAGGAAGCTGATGTCCACGGCGTTGAACACGCCGCCGCCGATATCCTCCACCACGTGGTGGGTGAGCCCCTGGAACTTCTGCGGCAGGGAGCGCTTCGGGTCGAGCACCTTGGCCCGCTCATCGGGGTCGAGGCGGGCGGACACGTGCATCTCCGGGTACCACAGCTTGTAGCGCAGGTCCTCCAGGCCGTGCCAGGCGAACCACCAGTCGATCATCTCGGGGGTGGCGCCCTTCATCGGGTGGCAGAGGGCCACGCAGCCGCTGCCGTCGGGCATGACGCAGTAGCCGTTCTCGCCCGTGGTGTAGCCGGGGTCGAGCAGCTCGTTCGCGTTCTGGATGGCGTCGGCCTTGGCCGGGTCGAGAGGCTTGAGGTCCTTGAGCATCTCGGCGTGATGCGGCGCCGGCGGGGCCGAGGGCAGGTAGTAGTACTTGGCGTACGGCTGGGTCTTCTCTTCGGCCGTCAGTTCTATGCGTTCAGCCATCGTGATGCCTTTCGTTCGCGCTTCGCGGCGCCCGGTGCTACTTGATGTAGTCGGTCGAGGGATCGTAGGTGTCGTGCGGCTCCGGCGGGACCGGCACCAGTTCCATGACCGCCGACGGCGAGTACATCCAGGCGTAGGTGCTGGGCCGGTTGGGCTTCCACTCGTTCGGGCAGGCCGGGCGGGAAGATGTCGCCGATGTCGCCGGGGTCGCCCGGCGGCGGCGTGGTCCACGCCACCTCGAACGGGGTGATGATGTTCAGGTAGACGTGGTGGTTGCGGATCTTCCAGGCGCCGTCTTCTTTGATGAAGTCCTCGCCGTAGGTGCCCCACACCCACATGGCGGTCAGCTTGCCGCCGAGCACCCGGGCCTCGTGGCCGGGCGACATCCACACGCCCTTGGCGGTCGTGCCGTCCTTGGCCACCTCGATGACCGGGGTGGCGAGCGTGTGCTGCATCATCTGGCCCTCGATGGGCACGCCGATCTTGGACGTCCAGTTGTGGAAGCCGTGGAAGCAGCGGTAGGCCGCGTCCATGCCGTCCCAGCAGCCTAGCGGGCCGATCTCGATCTTCTGCGGCACCGTCTTGGCGAACAACTCCACCGTCTCGGTGAACATGTTGGCCGTGGTCAGGAACTCGTACTTGCCCATGAGGTTCGTGATCTCATGGATGTCGGTGAGGCGGCGTACGATCGCCTCGAAGTCTTCAGCCATGTGTCTCTCCTCCCGTCTCCGCGGCTCTCGCTCAGGCCTTTTCCAGGGCGACGGCCGGCAGCGTGAGGCTGGCGGCGGTGGGAACGGCCTTGTGCTCCACCGGCTTGTACCCGGCGGCTTTGACCGCCACCGACGTACTCGGCGCCGGCACTCCAGCCCGTCCACCAGGAAGTCGCCGTAGTTGTTGGTGACGGCCGTGCCGGCCACGCGCGCCGTCCTTGGTCACGGTGACCTCACAGCCCTCGGCGCAGTCGCCGCTATCGGCGAAGTAGGCGCTCCCGGCCACGAACACCTTGGTCCAGCGGTACAGGTTCTTGTAGTACACCCGGGGAGCGGTGCCCAGCTCGGGCTGATAGACCTCGAGAGCCTCCTTCTGCACCAGCGCGGCCATCTCCGCGTCGTCGGCAAGGACGAGCTGTCATGGCCCCGGTGGGGCAGGCCTGGGAGCAGCGGACCTGGGTCCAGCCCTGGTCGATCAGGTGCGCGCAACCGGTGCACTTCTGGGCGACGTCCGCTTCCTCGTTCCAGCTGATGGCGCCGTACGGGCAGGCGTCGACGAGGTCCCGGCGGCCCTTGGCCTTCACCGGGTCGATGATCACGATGCCGTCCTCCCGCTTGTAGACGGCGCCGTCCGGAGCCGCATCCACGCAGGGAGCGTGCGTCGCAGTGCATGCAGAGGCCGGGACGGTGGACCACCTGGATCTGCGGGAACTGCCCGCGCTCCTTGCGCTCGATCTCCAGCCAGCGGGCGCCTTCCCAGGGCTGCGCCACCGAGTACGGCGCCCAGTCGTTGCCCGTGAACTCGTCCTTGTCGGCCATGAAGCAGCAGTTGCAGTCGTTGCAGAGGGCCACGTCGATGACCATGTTCCACTTCGCGCTGGCCATCAGGCCACCTCCTTGTCCACCGGGGCGTCGTACTTCTCGATCTCGATGAGGCAGGAGTTGTTCGCCATGCCGGAGGACATCGGGGTGATGAACCGCGAGGGCGAAAGCACGTTCACGCAGCCGCCGCGATCGGTGGACTCGCCCGGGCATCCCGATGGGGTCGTACTCGGCGCAGGACTCGTAGGAGTGAGCCACGCCCGGGGCCATGCGCTCGGTCACCTGCGCGGAGAGGATCACCGAGCCGCGGTCGTTGAACGCCCGGATGAGGTCGCCGTCCTTGATACCGCGCGCCGTCGGCGTCCTTGCTGGCTGAGGCGCATGATCCAGTAGTAACGGCCGTCGGCGTGCAGGACGCGGTGGTCCTTGATCTCGTTGGTCCAGCTGTCCTTGGCGTCGTTGTGCGTGTGGAAGGTGTAGCGGGGATGCGGCGAGATCAGCTGCAGCGGGTACTTGCTCAGTCAGTTCGGTGGTGCGATGGCCTTCCCAGCTGGGGATGTACTGCGGGCCCATGATCGGACGCTCGGGGTCGACCAGACCGGAGGCCTCGGCGCGCTTGAGGCTGTTGCTGACGAACTCGATCTTGCCGGACTGCGTCTGCAGGCCCTTGTTCTGCACGACCTCCCAGGGAGCCGGGCCCCAGTCGGGGGTGTCGCGCTCCCGGTCCTCGGCGAACCAGCGCATGCCCGGGGTGGACTTGCGGTCGGCCGGGCGCGGCGGCACCACGTAGTAGCCCTTCTTGACGAAGTCGTCCCAGGTGGTGACCGTGGGCAGGTCGGTGGCGTCGAACGTGGCCTTGACCCAGTCGAGTTCGTCGCGGCCCATGGTGTACATGCCTTCCAGGCCGAGGCGGGCGGCGATACCGCGGAAGATCTCGTAGTCGGACTTGGACTCGCCCAGCGGCTCGATGGCCTTGTGCTGCAGCGAGATGATGCGGTGGTTGCACATCTGCGAGCTGTGGGTCACGTAGCCGTTGGCCAAGCTCCACTCGCCGATGTCCCAGCGCTCGAAGTTGGTGCAGGCCGGGAGGATGACGTCGGCGAACTTGGCCTCGCCCTCCATCCAGATGGCCTGCGACACGACGAAGGGCACCTTGCCCTCGCGGTAGGCCTTTGACGTGCTTGTTGGTGTCGGTCATGGTGCCGAAGAACGAGCCGCCGAACCGGTAGTACATCTGCGCCATGGAGTAGCCGGGCGCCGGGTACTGGAACTTGTGGAACTGGGCTTCGATGGTCGCCCCGGTGAAGCCCTTGCCGTACCACTCGTGAGGCTCGTGCATCATGATCTCGGGGGTCCTCAGCCGGTAGCCCACCGAGCCCTCGGCCGAGCGGTGCGGGTTGGAGAACGCCCCGCCGCGCGGGAACATGCGGTAGACGAAGTCCTTGCCGGCGGCGCTGTTGGCCAGGTCGCCGGAGATGCCGCCCTCGGTGTAGCCCGGGAAGAAGAAGGTCTCGTCCTGCGGCGGGCCGTAGCCGGTGCTCCACATGTTGCTGCCCGGCTTGCCCATGCCCTGCATGGTGGCCAGGGCGATCATGGCGCGAGGCCACTCGCCGCCGGTCGCCTGCCGCGCGGCGCCGCCCAGTCCGGCAAGACCGCCGGCGGCCAGCATGGTCTTCTTGGAGCCCCACTCGCGGGCCAGAGCGCGGATGTCGCGGGCCAGCACGCCGGATTCGGCCTCGGCCCACTCGGGAGTCTTGGGCTGGCCGTCGGTCTTGCCCGAGGACGTAGTCTTTCCACTCGTCGAAGCCGACGGTCTTGGTGGCCACGTACTCCTTGTCGTAGGTGCCCTCGGTGAGCCACGTGAAGGCGATGGCCAGCGCGACGGGGACGTCGGTGCCGGGCCGCGGGGCCAGCCACTTGTCGCCGATCATGCCGGCGGTGTGGTTGAAGTACGGGTCGATGAAGACCATCTTCACACCCAGGCTCTTGAGCCAACGGCGCCACGGCAGCGATTCGTAGCCGGCGTAGACGCCGCCCTGAGTGGTGTCGGGGTCCGACGACCAGAAGACGATCATCTCGGTGTTCTTGAGCGCGTCCTCGAGCAGGTCGTAACCCTCGAGGTTCCCCAGACGATGGGTGTTGCCCCACATGTGGGCGCCGCCCCACAGCCAGCCCTCCCAGCTGTCGGGGTTGGGCTCGATGTAGGTCATGCCGACGGCGTTGAGGAAGCGCTGGTAGCAGCTGAACCGGTAGCCGACGTTGCCCCACATCTGGTGGGAGCTGGGCTGCGTGTAGATGGCGCAGGGGCCGAACTCCCGTTTGACCCGGATGATCTCCTCCGCGACCATGTCGAAGGCCTCGTCCCAGCTGATGGGCTCGTAGCCGGAGGTGCCGCGGTTCTGGATGTTGCGATCGCCCTTGGGGTCGAAGTCGACGCGCTTGAGGGGCGTGAGGATCCGCTTGGGCGAGTAGACGGTGGAGCGGTGGGCGACGGTCCAGGGGCTCACCAGGGCCTTGCGCGGCGGGGTGAACTTCTGGCCGCGGGCCTCGATGACCCACGACGGGGCGTCGGTATCGTCGAACTCCAGCGGGGTCAGGCGGACGATCTTGCCGTCCTCCACATCGACGAAGACCGGCCCCCCGGTCGTGCAGTTGGTGAAGCGTTGCACCTCTCCCATCAGCGTCTCCCTCCCTATGCTTGACGCGCGGGCCGACCAAGGTGATAACTAATTGCGCGTTCGGTTAGAACTTAACGTACAATAGGTTAGCGTGTCAATCGCGTACGCCGGCTGAGCGAAGGAGACGAGGCGTGAGTAGTCGGCGGTGAGGATGAACACGGAGGCGCGCCAGCAGGAGATCGTCCGGGCTGCGCTCGAGACCATCGCCGAGCACGGCGTCCAGGGAGCCACCGTGTCCCGCATCGCCAAAGGGGCCGGCATCACCTCCGCCGCCCTCTACTCCCACTTCGAGAACCGCCAGGCCATCCTGCTGGCCGCCCTCGACGTGGTCTACGAACAGGTCTTCGACAGCTTCCGCGCCAGCACCAGCACCGACCCGGTGGAGCGCATCCGCCAGATCTTCGCAGAACCACGCCGAGAAGGTCCGCGACCAGGACCCCACCAGCCACGCCCACCTCTTCCTGGAGTTCGTGGCCTCCGCCCCCGAGGAAGGCCTGCGCGACGCCATCCGCGAGAAGGAGTTCGCCACCGCGTCGTACCTGGCGTCCGATCGTGGAGGAGTTGCAGCGGCGGGGCGGTCTTGCCAGCGAGGTCGACCCGGAGCTCATCGCCTGGCTCATCGCCGGCTGGGCCTGGACGGGCGACGTCGCCAGCTCCATGGGGTTCAACAACATCTGGTACGAGCGGGTGTCGCCCCGGCTGATCGACTTCATCCTGGGCGACCTCACCGGCGAGACCGCGGCCGCCCCGGCGGCGCCGGGCGCGCCGGGCGCCACATCATTGGTCGAGTCCGCGGTGGACGGGCTGCCCGACGGGGCGGTCTTCACCGTGGAAGAGGCCGCGGACATCCTGAAACTCCCCGCTGAGACCGTCGAACAGATGGTCAGGAAGCGAGCAACTGCGGGCCATCCAACTGGCCGGCGCGACGCGCATCCCGCGGCGCGCCCTCTTCGCCTGTCTGCGAGGCATGACCGCCGACGAGTTCGACGCCTTCCTGGAGAAGCGGGCGCGCGCGTGAGCAAACGCGGGCCGGGCACCGGCCTGGCTCTCTCCCTGATGCTGTTCATGGCGGTGCACGCCGTCTTCATGTCGGTCATCCCCATCGTCACCGACGAACTGCGCACCGGTTTCAGCCTCTCCGGTTCACAGATAGGCCTTCTCACCTCCAGCTACATGATGGCTTTCGCCGTGGGTTCGATCCCCATGGGCATCTTGGGCTCCCGCTGGGGCGGCCGGGTACTGCTCGGCGGAACGGTGGTCATGGCCCTGGGAGCCATCCTCTTCGCCTTCAGCGCGTCCTACCCGTGGTTCCTGGCGAGCCGTTTCCTGCAGGGCATCGGCGCGTCCACCACCCTCCCCGTGGTCAACATGCTCATCGCCCAGGCGTTCCCTCCAGAGAAGCGGGCCAGGAGCCTCGGCTTGTTCGGCGCGGGCCTGGGACTCGGAGTGGTCGTCGGCTTGTTCAGCTTCCCCAGCCTGGCCGAGCGCGGCGGTTACCGCCTGGTCTTCCTCGTGGCCGCCGGGGCGGCGCTCGCCGTGGGCGTGGCCAATCTCGCCCAGAGAGCGGTCCGCCACCATCTACACGCGGACGAGCCGCAGTCGTTCTCGGTGCTCATGCGCCGCTCGGCCCGGATGGCCCTCAACCGCCGTCTGCTCCTCCTGGTGGTGGTGAACATCGGAGCTTCCGGGATCATCGTGGGACTGATCGCCTGGACGCCCTCGTTCCTGCATGACTCGCACGGGACCGGCCTGGCCGCCGCCGCGTACGTGAGCGCCGGCATCGGAGTGGCTCAGCTGATCGGGAACCCGCTGGGAGCGCGGGCCATGGTGCGCTGGGGCAAGGGGCCGATGTATATCGTGTCCCTGGCCGTGATGGCGGCCGCCGCCGCCACGATCCCCTTCGTGGGGAGCTTCGTGGTCGCCCTCATCTGCATCCTCGCCGCCGGGTTCTTCAGCATGGCGGTCTTCCCCGCCATCCTGGGAGGCGTGCCCGACACGGCGCAGCACCCCGAGGACATAGGGCCGGGCACCGGCTTCCTCAACCTGACGAACATGGTGGGGACCCTGCTCGCCCCCTGGCTGTTCGGCGTGCTCCTGGACGCCTTCGGCACGGGCCCGGAGGAGTTCGGCTTCAAGTCGGGCTATCTGTTGCTGGCCCTCTTCGCGCTCATCGGCATGACGGGCGGCATCGCGCTCACCATCGTGTGGCGCAGAGATCGCCGGGCGTAGCCGCTACTCCGGGTCGGTGGCGCTCACCGGCTGAGAGATGGTCCTCCGCCAGCCCGCCAGCGCCAGGGCGATGATCCCCACGATGGCGATGCCCATCCCGATCAGCTTCTGCGTGGGCGGCACGTGGGAGAACACCACATACTCGAAGATGGTCACCAGCACCGCGTTCGACCCGATGATGGCCGTGGCCGGTCCGCCCGGCCCCTGGGTGACCGCCAGTTTGAGGCAGAGCATCCCGAGGCCCAGCGTGAGGCCGGCCAGGACGGCCCACAGGATCAGCCCGGGCTCCTGCATGCCGGGCAGATGCCCGTAGCGGATGAGGCAATAGCCGATGGCCAGCACGCCGCACACCCCGGCCGACAGCCACAGGATGGCGGCGGTGGTCACGGAGTTGCTCCCGTGATGGCCCGCGTACTTGAGCAGGAAGTTGGTGATGCCGAACAGCACCAGCGTCGCGATGCCGTACAGCAGCGCCTTGGTGCTCGCAGCCGTACCGGCGCCCAGCGCCATGACGATGATCCCGCCGACGATCACCACCATCCCCAGCAGTTGCTTGTAGCTGAGCTTCTCCTTGAGGACGGTGAAGGCGCCAAGAGCCACCAGCATCGAGTTGGCCGAGGTGATCGCCACGATCGGCCCCCGGGCGCTGGCGTCGCTCGACAGCCCCAGCTTGAGCGTGAGCATCCCGGCGGAGAGCGTCACCCCCGCCACGGCCGCGATATAGACGAACTTGCGCGAGGGGATGCCTTTGTAGCCCCGGCCCGTGGCCTTGAACGACACGGCAGCCACCACTCCCACGAACCCCATGGTGATCCACAGGACGAACGGCGCGGTGACCGGGGTGTTCGGGTTGTGGTCGCTCCACTCGACGAGCCCGCCGAGCAGCGAATTGGTGATGCCATAGCAGAAGAACGATCCCAGGGCGTAGGCCACCCACAGGGGAAAACGGGATCTCCCGGTCATTCGTCACGTCCAGTGTGAAAGCCAGAAAAGGTGGCTTCCGGTCGCCGTTGCGGTACCCGCTGAGACTAGGCACTGCCGCGGCCTGTGTCAATCTCCGGCGAGTGCCGCGTCCACCTCCTCGGCCGCCGCTTTCATCTGAGCGGCGCACTCCGCCAGGGCGGCGCGCTCGTCGGGAGCCAGGTCGAACTCCACGATCTCCCGGATGCCGGCCCTGCCGAGCCTCACCGGCACGCCCATGCTGAGGCCCCGGAAGCCGTACTCTCCGTCCAGAACGGCCGAGCAGGGGATGATCTCCCCCGTATCCCCAGCGATGGCCGCCATCATCTGCGCCAGCCCGATGGCGCAGGTCCAGCCCATGGTGCGGCCTGTGTCCCCTTGCAGGACCTCCACGCGCTTGAAGGCCTCCCGCCGGGCGCCGCGGACGCGCTCCTTCTCTGCCTCGGTGAAGGTCACCGGCTCCCCCGCGATGCGGACGGAGCTGAACAGCGGCACCTGGGCCGGGCCGTGCTCGCCCAGGACGGTGGCCTCCACCTCGCCACTCCGGCACCCCCTTGGCGGCGGCCACGAACCCTCGGAAGCGGAACGAGTCGTTCAGTGAGTAGCCGACGACCTGCCGGCGCGCGAAGCCGCCGGCGCGCCAGGTGGCGTAGTTGAGCGGGTCCACGGGATTGGTGGCGGTGATGATGACGGCCTCGGGGCAGTGGGCGCGGATGTGCCCGGCGATCTCCCGCAGAAGGACGATGTTCCCGGCCAGCATCCCGGCGCTGTCCGCGGTGTGCGGCACGCCGGCGGCGTTGATGACCACGTCGGAGCCCGCCAGATCGTCATAGCTCCCGGCGGACACGCGCACACCCAGCGGCGCCACCGCCGTGCACAGGTCGAAGGCGTGCTGCTCCGTCATGCTGGTGCGCCGTCCGCCCACGAGGACGATCTCGTCGGCCAGGCGCAACGCCGCGATATGGAAGGCCGCGGCCGAACCGACCCAGCCTCCACCCCCAAGGACCGTCAGCTTCATGAGGTCAGTGGCTCCGCGGCCGAATTCGCAGCCGGCCTAGACCGTGGGCTGGATGACCTCGACCAACGCGCCGTCGGGCCCGAGGATGAAGGCCGCCCTCGAGCCGGGAGCGTCGAACGGGCCCATGGCTATGGTGCCGCCGTAGGCCTTGAGAGCGTCCAGCACACGCGTCCAGGTCCGCGGTCTGGAAGCACATGTGCTTGTTGCCGAGGGTCCGGATGTCCTCGTTGGGCACGCTCCGCTCCGGGGAGGCCGGCTGCGCCTCATCGTGCTGGAACAGCTCGATGGAGAAGTCGCCGCTCTTGATGAACGCGATGTGGACCCCGAACTTGGCCAGGAAGTCCTCTTTGCGGTCGAGTTCGAACCCCAGCACCTTGTCGAACCAGTCGATGGCGGCGTCGAGGTCGCTGACGCTCATGCCGAAGTGGTGCGGGAGCACGATGATGTCCTTCACGGATCCTCCTGGGATGGTCACGGCCGCTCTTCGAACAGCCGTTGCTTGGGCACGTGGGTGCGGATGTAGGCGATGAGCGCCCGGGCGGCTGCCGACAGCGGGCGGTCCTGCGGGTAGATGAGATGCAGGTCGCGGGTGAGCGGCTCCTCGAAGGGGATGGCCGCCAGGCCCTCCAGCGAGGACGCGGAGCAGAGCGTCATGGGCATGGGCGCGATGCCCAGGCCCTTCCTCACCAGTTCCTTGTTGAGCTCCGGGTAGTTGCAGCGGGAGGAGAACTTCGGCGTGAGACCCCGCTTGCGGAACGCCTCCACGATGAGGTTGCTCACGTGCAGGGTCGCCCGCGGCAGCAGGATGGTCTCGCCGGCGGCCTCACTGAACGAGCGCCACAGGGCGGGCTGCCAGAGGGTGCTCGCGAGGGACCACCAGGAGCATCTCCTCTGTGAGCAAGTGGTAGGCCGACACCCGGCTGGATCCCCAGGGGGTCATGACCCCGCAGTCCAACTGCCCGCTGATGACGGCTTCCTCGAGCTGAGCGTCGTCCTTCTCCGTGAGATCGAGGCTCATCCCGGGATAGGCGGCGATGAACGGCGCCAGCAGCGGGATGAGGATGTGCGCCATCACCATGGGCACGGCGCCGAAATGCACGGTGCTGGGCCCTCCCCCGGCCTGCTCGCGGATGATGCCCACGGCGTCCTCGGTGCGGGTGACGATGGCGTTGGCCAGCGGCAACAGGAGTTCGCCCGCGGTGGTCAGCTCCACATGGCGGCCGTAGCGGACGAACAACCGGGCGTCGAGCATCTCCTCGAGGCGGGCGATCTGCCGGCTGACGGTCGACTGCGTGGAATAGAGCTGCTCCGCGGCTTTGCTGAAGCTGCGGGCGTCGGCGACGGTGGAGAATGTCTTGAGCAGGTCGGTTTCCATAGAGAGACTATCTTAGGTCGCCGCTAGGGCAGCGGCAACCCCTGGTCCATGCTCTGCTCTGTTCAGGAGAACTTCAGGCCGTTCGTGCGAGAATCTGGACGCGGGTGGATTCAGCCACTCGCGTCCAGGCTTCTGCACCAGCATTCCTGAGGGAAGCATTCGGCGGAGCAACAAGGGGATCCGCTGTTCCTTCGGAGAGAGGGGACGATGGTGAGAGTGCTACAGACCTCCAACCACGTCGAACACGAGTTCCTGCGCGCCGTATACGAGTTGACCGAGCGGAGTGCGAAGCGCGCAGTCACCTTTGTGGAGGCCCAGACGAAGATCGGGCCGCTCTCCGGAGGAGGCTGATCACGCGTGTGATTTCTGGGCCGATCGGGGTGTACTGGAATTCACCGGTCTGGGCAGAGTCTCGCTCACTCATATCGGATTGCGAAGGGCCACGCGCCTGGCCGAAAGAGGTTGGCGTCCTCAGATGCCTTTCTGAGAGCGCTTTGCCGCCTCCACGCGCCGGTCAGAACCCCCCGGGCAGGATATCGGGGTCGTGCTCGGGGATGTATTCCTCCAGCACCGGGAAGTCGCGTAATTCCTTGTCGGTGGCCGCGCGCATGAAGGAGTCGACCCACCAGAAGATGTTCTGAGAGCGGACGTTGCGACGAAGCCGCTTCATCCGGTAGCGTCTCTCGGCGGACCGCATGTAGTAAGCGTCGTGTATCGCGTTGGCGGTCTGCTCCACGTCGTAGGGATTCACCACCAGCGCCGCTTTCCCGAGTTGAGCCGCGGCGCCGGCGAACTGACTGAGGATGAGGACCGAGTCCTCTTCCACGCTGCAGGCGCAGTACTCCTTGGCCACCAGGTTCATCCCGTCTTTGAGCGGCGTTATGAGGGCTATCTGGGATGCTCGGTATAAGGCAAGCAGTTCCGTCGGGGGCAGTCCACGGAAAATGGTAGTGGATCGGGACCCAGCCGACGCGCGAATACCGGCCGTTGATCTCTCCCACAAGCCGCTCTATCTCCGCCTTCAGCTCGGCGTACCGGGGGATCTCCACGCGGCTGGGAACGACCACCTGGAACAGACTGATGGCGCCACGCATCTCCGGGAAACGCTCGAGAAGGTTGGCAAAAGCGCGCAAGCGCTCCGGTATCCCCTTCGTGTAGTCGAGCCGGTCGACCCCCAGCACTATCTGCCGGCCCTCGTACCGGCCGCGGATCCAGCGCACGCGCTCTTCCACCTCCTGCGTGGTCGCCTGCCGCGCGTAACCGGCCGCGTCGATGCCGATGGGGAAGTTCCCCACCCTGGTCTCACTGTCTCCTACTCTGATGACGTGCAGATTGCCCTCCACGGCGATGCGAACGTTCTGCACAAGCGTGCGGACACATTGGATGAAGTTGCGGCGGTCACGAAGGGTCTGCACGCCAACGAGCCCGTAGGCCAACAGCGAAGTGAGCACTGCCTGACGCTCGGGCAACTTCATGAAGATGTCCGGTGCGGGGAACGGGATATGCAGGAAGAAGGCGAGGTCGGCGGTACAGCCCGCCTCGCGCGCGTGTCTGGCCACGTCCATCAGCTGATAGTCGTGGACCCAGACGAAGTCCTCCGCGCCGGCGTTGGCCGCCAAGGACTGTCCGAACCTCTCGTTGACCTTGACGTACGCCGGCCAATACTCGGGGTCGAAGTGCGCGCTGGGACTGCAGATCATGAAACAGCGGCCATATGCTCTCGTTCGAGTACCCGTGATAGTACTTGTCCACCTCTTCCTTGGCTCAGCAGCACGGGTTCGAACGAATAGCCGGTCCCTCGAGACGCCTGCCGAAGCACCGCGGCGATGTCGGGCACCTCGTCGGTGACGCCGGGCCACCCGATCCAGATACCTCCGCGGTCGCGCAGCACCGGCAGCAGGGCGGTCACGAGGCCACCCGACCCGGGCTTCAGCGCCCACCCTCCTCCCGTCTGCTTGTCCAAGACGTACGGCAGCCGGTTGGACACGACGACGAGTCTCTGAAGTGCTCAGCCATGGCGGCTCCTTGGTCGTTTGCCGGCCGTCCAGCCTCTCAGGACAGTTCGATCCGGTCTTCCGTGCCGCGGATGAGGGCGAGGAGCATGGTCAGGTACTCGCGCAGGTGACGGGTGATCAGGAAGTTCTGACGGACGAGTTCCCTTGCGTCCCGACCGATCTGGCTGCGCGCGCTCCCGGTCCAGCAGCAGGTAGCGGATCCTCATGGCCGCGCCCTCGGGCGTGTCCACCAAGAAGCCGTGCGATGATTGAGCAACTGCAACCGGATCCCGCCGGTATTGCCTCCGATGACCGGCTTGCCCTTCCACATGGCTTCGGTGACCGTGAGGCCGAAGCCCTCCCGGAGAGACTTCTGCAGCACGATGTCGCTACCCGTCTGCAGCGCGTTGATCGTGCGGTCGCTGTAGTGCCCGAGGAGAGTATGTGGATGTCAGGATCAGCGCCCGCGGCCTCTCGAGCCTCCGCGAGCACGGTGTCACCTTCGGGATCTCGGCGCGCCGCCGCCGGCCAACACAAGTTGCAGGCTTGCGACAGACCCGAGGACCAGTTTGCGCCGAACGCAGGCAGTTCGTGCGAAGGATGTCCATTCGCCGGCCCCTACTCCGACTGGCGCCGGTGCTCGAAGCGCTTATTGGCCATGCAGAGACCGCACCCGGTCATGCACTGTGAGTTGGGGCCTGCGCCGCCGATGCCCCAGTGCAGGCGCAGAAGCCGCTCGCCCGCGGCGAGTCAGAGGCGCGTCGCCCTCGAGCACCGGGCCCGTGTCGACGTAGCCCTTGGGGTACGGCAGCACCAGACGCTCGCCGGATTCGTTGATCCGGTCGGCGGGAACGAGGGTCCGGCGGCCCGGAGACCGTCTCGATGAGCAGCCATTCGGTGCCGAACTTCTTCCGCTCGTAGCCGGCCCCGGCGATCACCCCGATGAGTCTCGCCCTTCGTGTCGAACAGCTGTCTCCCGTCCCGATCCATGGCGCATATCCTAGAGCATCCGGAGGAAACGCATCGGGCCTCCGCTCCGGCCCTGGGCGCCGATGGCGGCGGGCGACCCGTGTGGGCCGGGGCGGAGCCTCGGAGAAACGGGACTGCGTACGGCGCGGACTCAGCCCAGTTCGTTCCCGGCGATGATCACGCTCACGGTGGCCGAGCCCGGCTCGCCGCCCTGGTTGTGAGTGAGGCCCAGCCGCGGGTCCTTCACCTGGCGCTTGTCGGCCTTGCCCTGCAGCTGCTTGTAGACCTCGTAGAGCATCCGCAGGCCGGTGGCGCCGATCGGGTGGCCGAAGCACTTGAGCCCGCCGTCGGTGTTCACCGGCAGTTCGCCCTCCAGGGTGAAGGTGCCCGCCTCGATGTCCTCGCTCACCCGGCCGCGCGGGCTGAACTGCAGGTCCTCCATGATGGTGAGCTCGGTGATGGAGAAGCAGTCGTGCACCTCGGCGATGCTGATCTCCTTGCGGGGATCGGTGATGCCGGCCTCTTTGTAGGCGGCGATGCCGCCCCGGTAGGTCTCCTCCACGTGGGCCAGGTCGTAGATCTGGCTGAGCCAGCCTTCGCGGCCGCCCTGGCAGATGGTGGCCGCCTTGATGTAGATGGGGTCGGAGCGGAAGTTCTTGGCCAGGTCGGCCCGGGTGATGATGGCCGCGGCCGCGCCGTCGCGAGACGCCGCAGCAGTCGTAGAGACCCAGCGGATAGGCGACCATGGGGGCCTTGATGAGCCTGCTCCATGGTTATCTCACGCTGAAAGTGAGCCTTAGGGTTGAGCGAGCCGTTGTGGTGGTTCTTCACGGCGATCATGGAGAGGAGCTTCTTGCCCTCTTCGAAGGTGAGGCCGTACTTGGCGAAGTAGCCGGTGGCCATCATGGCGAAGCCGGCGGCCGGGGTCTGCGTGGTGAGGCGGTAGCTCCAGGTGGCCACCGGACGGGTCTGCGGAAGGCCGGAGTAGCCGGTGTCCTTGAGCTTCTCGGCCCCGACGGCCAGCACCACGTCGTAGATGCCGGCGGCCACGGCGTAGGCGGCGGCCCGGATGGCCTCCGACCCGGTGGCGCACTGGTTCTCCACGTGGGTCACCGGGATGTAGGCCAGCTTGAGCGGCGTCGACATGATGGAGCCGGACTCGCCGGCGAAGACGCTCCCCCACCAGGCCGCCTGGATGTCCTCGGGACCTATCCCGGCATCCTCGAAGGCCTCGTAGGCCGCGTCGATGATCATGTCCTCCAGGCTCTGGCCCCAGTTCTCGCCGAACTTGACGCAGCCCATGCCGACGATGGCGACTTTGTCCTTGATGCTCTCCACGGTCTATTCCCCCGCCTTGCGAGGCCTGGCCGCGCACCGGCTGGCACTTTCCACCAGTAGTTGTAGATGCCGTTGATGTAGTACAGCCGGCGGAAGGTCATCTCCAGGGGCAGGCCCACCTGCGATGGCTTCCGGGTCACGGTCGGTCATGTCGCACATGATGCGGCCGCCGCCTTCGAAGTCCACGAAGGCCACCGTCACCGGCGGGTCGAGCGTCTGCATCACCCAGTCGTGCGAGAAGGAGAACACCTTGGCCGGCACGTCCTGGAAGTTGTACGGCTCCATCTCGTCCTTGGCGTGGCAGGTGACGCACACCCGCTGCGGCGGATACTGCGGCGTGCCGCAGCGCCTGCACTTGGTGCCGGTGAGCCGCATCTCCCACGACACCTCGCGCCACTGGGCGGCCGGCGACGGCGTGCGGGATTCCAGCGGCGGACGCGCCGGAGGCTGGATCTCCACCAGTTCGCGCCAGCGCAGATAGTGGTTGTAGTTGGCCAGCATCCGCTTGGAGGCGAGGTGGCCCTTGATGCCGAGACCGGCTTGGGGCGCGATCGGTGGCGGCGGCCTCGCAGAAGGACGACGTCGCAGCCGTTGCCGTAGCTCGCCAGCAGGATCTTCTCGCCGGCCTTGGCCCGCTCCAGGACGGCCACCAGGCTCATGAGAGCCATGGCGCAGCCCGTGTCGCCCACGCCGGGATGCATGACGTCGGCGATCTGGGCCTTGTCGTCCAGTCGCATCTTCTTGGCGAAGGCGGCCAGTTGCCGGCCGTTGGGCGAGTTCAGCGCGAAGTGCGTCACGTCGGCCGCGGCCAGGCCGTACTTGGCCAGCACCGCCGCCACGCTCGCCGCGATGACGTCGGCGAAGCCCTCGTCCATGGAGAACCGGTCTTCGGCCGAGCGCACGAACGTGTCCCGGTCGGAGCGCCAGACGTCCTGGATCTCGTAGTACTTGGAGTCGAAGCTGGTGACCTCGGCGACCGTGCCGGCGGCGGCCACGAGCAGGGCCACGGCGCCGTCCCCGAAGTTCATCTCGGCCGGGCCGGACGGATATCCCAGACGGGTGTCCGACGCCACGACCAGGACGTTCTGCGCCGAACCGGCCGCCACCGCGTCCAAGGCCGCCTTGAAGGCGTTGGTGCCGCTCCGGAGCGACCCGGAGAAGTCCATGGTCACCGCGTCGGCGGGCAGGCCCAGGACGGCGGCGATGGCGGCCGCGGTCTGCTTCTCTTTGTAGGGAGCGGTGGTGGAGGCGAAATAGAGCCCGCCCACGGAGGCGCAGTCCATACCCTTCAGGCAGTCCCGCGCCGCGGCCACAGCCATGGTGAAGCTGTCTTCGTCGTAGCTGGCGACCGCGCGCTCGCCCGGCGCGGGATTGCCGCCCCAGGCCCGCGCGATCTCGGCGCGGGCGAGTCTGTGGAAGGGTATGTATGCTCCGTAGGAGGCTATTCCGGCCATTCACACTCTCACTTGTCTATTTGGCGAGGACGATCTCGCCGAGGTAGATGTCTTTGAGGGTCTTGGTCTCGCAGCTGGCGGCTTTGTAGCCGGGCGCGGCGATGCTGACCGTGTACTTGGCCGCGTCGGCCAGGCCGTCGAACTCGAAGTCGCCGAAGCCGTTGGTCTTGACGGTCTTGGTGACGCCGTCGCCCGCGAGGGTGACCGTGATGTCCTTGGCCACCTCGTCGATATCGCCGTAGATGACCGTGCCGGCCACGAACTTCTTGGGCAGGCCCTTGTACGTGACCTTCTCGCCCATGGCCCACTCGGGATGCATGACTTCCTTGGCCCCTTTGGCCACCGCGGTGGCGACGGCGCTCGACGGGTCGTCCAGGTCGCCGAAGACGAGGGCGCCGCTGGGGCACGACTCCACGCACCGCGGCTCCGGGTCGCCCTTGTCCAGCAGATGGGCGCACATGGTGCACTTCTGGGCCACCTGGGATTCTTCGTTCCACTCGATCTGGCGATACGGGCAGAGCTTGACGAGGTCCTTGTTGCCCTTGGCCTTCTCCGGGTCGATCAGCACGATGCCGTCGGCGCGCCGGTAGATGGCGCCGGTCTGGTCGAGCTTGACGCAGGCCGCCGAGTCGCAGTGGCTGCACATCACGGGGATGTGATCGACCTTCACGTGCGGGTACGTGCCCCGCTCGAGTTCGGTGACCTTCATCCAGTTCATGCCGGTCATGGGCTGGGCGGCGGAGTAGCCGGGGTAGTCGTTGCCGGCGTACTCGTCGCGGCAGGTGAGGAAGCAGTTGTAGCACCCCACACACCTGTTGATGTCGATGGCGATCCCGTACCTGGTCACTGTACTAACCCTCCCACTTGCAGACTTCAACGAGATAAGACATGTTGGCTTCGCCATAGGCGTTCTTGCTGGTCATCTTGGACGGAGACAGCAGGTTGACGCAGCCGCCGCGGTCGATGCTGCCCGCGACGCCCGGCTCCAGCGGATCGTACTTGGCTCCCGCCTGATACGAGTGGATGAGACCCGGACGGCAGCGCTCGGTGACCAGAGCGACGCCCAGGACCCTCGCGCGGTCGTTGTAGACCATGACGATGTCGCCGTCCTGGATACCGCGGGCCTCGGCGTCGGCCGGGTTGAGGCGCATCGGCCAGTAGGGGTACCCGTCCTTGATGATGCGGTGCTGCTTGATGTCGTTCAGCCACGGGATCTTGTTGTCCTGGTGGGTGTGGTACGAGAACTTGGCGTGCGGGGTCATGATGATGAGCGGGTACTTCTCCGCCAGCGCCGACTCGTGCCCCTCGTACATGGGGATGTAGCGCGGCATCACCGGGCGCTCCTCATCGTCGGGGAAGTACTCCTCGAGGATGGTGCGCTTGAACTCGATCTTGCCCGACGGGAGTGGCCATCTGCGCCGACTTCTCGGTGCCGGCCATCGGGTTGAAGCGGTCGGGGGTGTCCACCGGACGGCCCTCGTAGTACCACTGGTTGGAGATGGTGGGCTTGTAGTCCTTGGCCACCGAAGGCACCACGAAGTAGCCCTTCTTCTTGAAGTCCTCGTAGCTGATGTGCTTGGGCAGGTCGGTGATGTCGAAGACCTTGTGGATCCAGTCCTCTTCCGAGTTGCCCTCGGTGTACTCCTCCAGGATGCCCAGCCGCTCGGCCAGCTCGCAGTAGATCTGGTAGTCGGGCTTGGACTCCCACAGGGGCTCGATGCACTTCTGCTGGTACATGAGGATGCGGTGGTTGCAGTTGACGTTGCCGTTGCCGTATCCACCGGGCTGCGCCCACTCGGAGATGTCCTGGTGCTCGAAGTTGGTGCTGGCGGGCAGGATGACGTCGCCGAAGGTGGTCTCGCTCTGCCAGTGGCAGTCCTGCATGACGACGAACTCCAGCTTGGGCGACTGGTACATCCGCACCCATTTGTTGGTGTCGGTCATGGTGCTGATGAACGAGCCGCCGTGGCGGTGGATCATGCGGATCTCGGCGCCGTTCGGCCCGGGCTCCGGATACTGCATGGGCTTGAACTGCTGCGTCGGGTACTGCACGCAGAAACCCTCGCCCAGCCACTCGATGTGGCCGTCGAGGATGGCCTCAGGCAGCGTCAGGCGGTAGACCTTCTGGGTGACCTCGTTGCGGTCGGGGAAGGTGGGCTGCTTGGCCACCAGGCCGAAGACGTCCCAGCCGCAGTCGGAGTAGCCGGCGCTCTTGAAGCTCATGTCCAGGGGCGCGCCGTGAGCGGTGCCGCCCCAGATGTTCACGCCTTCCTTGCCGATGCCCATCATGGCCGCCAGGTGGACCATGAGGCTGCACCATTCGGTGGCGTAGGAGTTGCGGCAGGCGCCGGCCGTGCCGTACATGGAGCCGGTGGCCAGCATGGTCTTCTTGGACATCCACTGCTGGGCGGTCGCCTTGATGGTGTGCGCCGGGATGTCGCAGATGGGCGCCGCCCACTGCGGCGATTTGGGAACGCCGTCGGTCTCGCCCAGGATGTACGCCTTCCACTCGTCGAAGTGGACGGTGCGGTTCTCGATGAACCAGTGGTCGTAGGTGTCGTCCATGAGCCACTGGTAGGCGATGGCCTGCGCCAGCGCGGCGTCGGTGCCGGGCCGGGGGGCCAGCCACTTGTCGGCCATGTGCGAGGCGGTGGCGTTGCAGTACGGGTCGATGAAGATGGCGCCCTTGCCGAGCTCCCGCAGCCATTCACGCCAGATGACCGTCTCCTGGCCGCCGTAGCCGCCGGCGCTGGTGTTGGGGTCCACCGACCAGTACACCACCTGCTCCGTGTTCTTCATGGCCTCGGCCAGCATGTCGAAGCAGTCGCACTGGCCGAACCGCCAGTACCAGCCCCAGGTGTGCATGCTGCCCCAGTGCCAGCCTTCCCAGCTGTCGGGGTTGTCCAGCAGCTGGGTGTAGCCCAGGATGTTGTAGAACCGGGGCATGGGGCCCATCTTGTAGTAGAGGAGCCCGTAGTTGTGGTGCGACGACACGAAGGCCGTGATGGCGGCCTTGCCGTACGTGCTCTGCACGCGTTTGATCTCGCTCGTGACGATGTCCAGAGCCTCGTCCCAACTGATGCGCACGTACTCGTCCTTGCCGCGAAGCTCCGGGTGGCGCTCCCCGTTGGGATCGAAGTTCTTGCGCTTCATGGGGTACTTGATGCGGTTCTCGGCGTAGACGCGCGTCCGCTCGGCGATGTTGAACGGGTTGATCGTGGTCTTGCGCGGATCGGAGAACTTCTTGCCGCCGGCCTCGATGGTCCAGCGGCCGCCGTCCTCGTCGGTCAGGCGCAGGGGGCGCATGCGGGTGATGACCCCGTCCTCGACGGTGACCTTCACCATGCCCCCGATGCAACAGTTGATGAAATCTTGCTCTGCCATATCTGTACTTATCCTTCCCACTTGGCGACATCCACCAGGCACGAGTTCTGAGCTTCACCCGGGACGTTCTTTGACACCATCCGCATGGGCGTGAGCAGGTTCACACAGCCGCCCCGGTCGGGGCTGCCGGCCACGCCCGGCTGCAGCGGGTCGTACTTGGCCGCGGCTTCGTAGGCGAGCACCGTGCCGGGCCGCATCCGCTCGGTCACGATGGCCGCGCAGATGACCGTGCCCCGGTCGTTGAAGACCTTCACCAGGTCGCCGTTCTTGATGCCGCGCGCCTTGGCGTCACCCGGTGTTGATGCGCACCGGCCAGTACGCGTACCCGTCCACCTTGATGCGGTGCTGCGGGATGTCGTCCAGCCAGTAGCTCTTGTTGTCGTTGTGCGTGTGATACGAGAAGCGGGGATGCGGCGAGAGCATCTGCAGCGGCCACTTCTCCACCAGGCCCTTGGTGTCGTAGCCCTCCCAGCTCGGGATGTAGCGGGCCATCGGGGGCCGCTCGTCGTCGTCGGGGTCGAAGGCCATGAGGGTCTGGGAGACGAACTCCACCTTGCCGCTGGGAGTGGCCAGGTTGGGGCCGTTGAACGGCGGGTTCGGCGGGTTCCTCTGCTCCGAGGGCACGTCGGCGTCCCGGCCTTCGTAGAACCAGCGGAACGAGACCTTGGGTTCCTCGTCGTCGGGCCGGCACGGCACCACGAAGTAGCCCTTCTCCTTGAACTCCTCGTAGGTGACGTACTTGGGCAGGTCGGACTTGTCGAAGACGATGCGGTTCCAGTCCTCGATGGTGTGGCCCTCGGTGTACTCCTGCTCGAAGCCCAGCCTCTGGGCCAGCAGCGTGTAGATCTCGTAGTCGGGCTTCGACTCCCACAGCGGCTCGATGCACTTGTGCTGGTAGATGCACACGCGGTGGTTGCTGTTGAAGTCGTTGAACCCGTAGCCGCCGGCCGCGCCCCACTCCGACAGGTCGGAGTGCTCGAAGTTGGTGGACGCCGGCAGGATGACGTCGCCGAACACGGTCTCGCTCTGCCAGTGGCAGTCCTGCATCACCACGAACTCGAGGTTGGGGTGCTGGTACATCTGCACCCACTTGTTGGTCTCGCTCATGGTGCTGATGAACGAACCGCCGTGGCGGTGGATCATCTTGATGGGAGCGCCGTTCGGCCCTTCCTCCGGGCAGGTGAAGCGGTGGAACTGCTGCTCGATGTTCTGGCCGCAGAAGCCCTCGCCTATCCAGCTGACGGGCGGGTTCATGACGATCTCCGGCAGCAGATGCCGGTACGTCTTCTGGGTCACCGGGTTGCCCACCGGGAAGTAGGCCTTCTCGGCCACGGTGCCGAAGGCATCCCAGCCGTTGTCGGAGTAGCCGAACATGTGGAACTTCATGTCCAGGGGCGAGCCCTTGCCGGTGCCGCCCCAGAAGTTCACTCCCGGCTTGCCGAAGCCCTGCATGGCCATGAGGTAGATGCACAGCCGGCACCACTCGGTGGCGTACGCCTGGCGGCACGCGCCGGTCGCGCCGAAGATGCTGGCGACGGCCAGCATGGTCTTCTTGGCCGCCCACTCCCGGGCCAGCGCCACGATGGTGTGGGCCGGGACGTCGCAGATGGCCTCCGCCCACTGCGGGGTCTTGGGCGTCTTGTCCTCGCCCTCGCCCAGGATGTACTGCTTCCATTCGTCGAAACCGTAGGTGCGGTTCTCCACGAAGAAGTGGTCGTAGGTGTCCTCGGTGAGCCACACGTACCCGATCGCCTGGGCCAGCGCCGCGTCGGTGCCCGGCCGCGGGGCTATCCACTTGTCGCCCATGGTGCTGGCGGTGCAGTTGTTGTGCGGGTCGATGACCACGAACTGGATGCCCATCTCCTTCATCCAGTGGCGCCAGATGAGGTTCTCCTGGCCGCTGTACATGTAGGAGGTGCTGTTGGGGTCCACCGACCAGAAGATGATCTGCTCGGTGTTCTTGAGGGCGTCCTGCAGCAACTCCGACTGTTCGCAGTGGCCGAGGCGCCACCAGTAGCCCCAGGCGTGGGTCGCGCCCCAGTGCCACCCCTCCCAGCTGTCGGGGTTGTCGTTGCACTGGCTGTAGCCCAGGATGTTGAAGAACCGGCCCAGGGGCCCGAGCTTGTAGTGCAGGAAGCCCCAGTTGTGGTGCGACGAGGTCATGGCGGTGATGGCCGCCGGGCCGTACGTCTCCCGGATGCGGGTGATCTCGCCGGAGACGAGGTCAAGCGCCTCGTCCCAGGAGATGCGGACGTACTCGTCCTTGCCCCTCAGCTCCGGGTGCCGGTCGCCGTTGGGATCGAAGTTCTTGCGCCGCATCGGGTAGTGGATGCGGTTGTTGTAGACGCGCTGCCGCTCCGGGACCTCCCAGGACTGCAGCGTGGTCTTGCGCGGCGGGGTGTACTTCTTGCCCCGCGCCTCGATGGTCCACGACGCGGCGTCGGACTCGTCGAAGATGATGGGGCGCATCCTCTTGATGACGCCGTCTTCGACATACACACGCACGGGTCCGCCGACCGTACACTGTATGAACACCTGTTCTTCTGACACCCCATCACTCCCGTTCGCTAGAGCCAGTTATGCCTCCGGCCCCCGATGGGGGGCCGGAGGCACCAAAGTCAGATCAGTTAGAGCTCGACAAACTGGACGAACACCGGGTTCTGCACCGGCAGCTGCGCCAGTTCCGTCAGAGCGCCGGTCTCCTGATCGACCGCGAAGGTGCGCAGCACATCCGCCGGGCGATCCGGGACCATGAGGAACGAGCCGTCAGGCGAGAGCGTCATGCACCGCGTCGCGTTGGCGGGATCGTTCGGGCACTTGCTGACATCGACTTTGCCGCGCCTCTCGAGATGACCGTCCTCAGAGATGGCGAACCAGACGATGTCGTCCTCACCGCGGTTGTTCATGTAGACGAACTTCCCGTTGGGGATGATCTGGATGGTCGCGGGCTCGTTACGGCCCGTGAAGCCGTAGAGGGTGCTCTGCTTGTCGATGTACTTCAGCACGCCGGTCTCGGCGTCGAAGTCGAACGACCAGAGTTCGTCGGAGAACTCGCAGGTCATGAACATGCGGCCGGTGTTCTTGTCGAACACGGCGTGGCGCGGACCGGTGCCCATGGGGCACTGGTAGAGCGAGGCGAGCACCAGCTTGTCGCCGCCGAGGCGATACACGTAGATCCGCTCGCCGGCCTTCTCGCAGACGATGAGGAACTTGCCCGAAGGATCGACCACCACGATGTGCGCGTGCGGGCTCGCCTGAGCGTGGCCGCCGCCCTGCGGCGAACTGTTCGGGTCGTTGCCGTGTCCGGTGAGCACATGCACGTCCGTGGCCACGCCGATGGAGCCGTCCGCGTTCAGCGGGTACTGGACGACGGTCGCATCGTCATAGAGGAACGTGTTGACCCACTTGCCGTCCTCGGTCTCGACCACCTTGATGACGTGCTCGAAGAAGCCGTGGTTGGCGGTGAACAGGTACTTCTCTTCCGGGCCCACGCAGACCGCGGCCGGGTTGGCGCCCAGAGCCGTCTGCGAGTTCAGGAAGGTCAGAGCGCCGGTCTTCTGATCCACTTTGAAGGCCATGACGGTCGACGGCGGCTTCTTGGGGCCGCGTCCGTCGGTCTTGCGCTCGTCCACCGCATAGAGGGTGCCCGACTTCGGCGCGTAGGCCAGGTAGCCGGCACGCTTGGGCGTGTCGATGCTCCCGCCTTCCACCGGAGTGATCGTGGCCCCGTCTTTGCTCACCTCGAAGATGGAGATGCCGCCTCCGGAGAAATCGCCGATGTGGTTCCGTCCCACATACGCAAGTAGCTTGCCCATACCGTATCTCCTGATGTCTTAGATCTTGTCCGGCACGCCGGGCAGATCGGGATACTTGGCCGCGACTTCGAGCACTCTCGGGTCCTGCAGGCACTCGAGGTAGCCCTTGTCGTAGACGAGCTTGCCGTTGACCGTGAGAGTGGTGTTGCGGATATCCGCGGTGATGTGCGGATAGTAGTTGTAGTTCTCGTTGGCCGGCGCCGACCCGATGTGCCAGTGCAGGTTCGAGGTGTGCGAGTGGTCGATGATCCGCTTGTAGATGGCGTTCGGGCACTCGGCGTCCGTGACCTTGGCGTTCGGGTGGATGCCGAAGTGGAAGGTGTCGAACTTCCAGATGCCGTCGCCGACTTTGCCTTCCATCATCTTGAGGTAGCGATTGATGGTGTCGGCTTCTTTGCCGCCCGAGATCTTGGCCATGCGGCTGTCCTTGACGTCCACACGCACCGGCTCTTTCCAGGCCGGGGGAAGACCCATGTAGCGCGACCACCAGGGGAGCATGCAGTCGAAGTAGAAGACGCCGTTGACTTCCTTGGAGTTGATGGGCGGGTGGACCCACTCGGGATACGGGATGTAGTGGCTCGCGTCCCTGCGCCAGGAGTTGTACGGCATGCCGGGGATGCCGGCGCGCTGCACCGGGTCGAGGCTGAAGCCTTCGAGCTGCGTGCCGTTGAGGTCGGTCATGACCCATTTGGCCTCGTGGCTCATGAACGGATCGGAGCTGACGTGGCGCACCATGACCACGAGTTCATGCGGAGTCTGAGCCCAGTCGGTCATGAGGAGCGACGCGGTGACGGGGAACATGCGCACGTACCAGGTCTTCGTCTCTTCGATGTACTTCCGGAACTCGGCGACCTCTTCGATGGCCAGGTCGAGGGAAGTGTTGATGAACAGATCGGCGTTGGCGATAGCGCCCTTGACGACGGGCGGCAGACGCCACTCGTGGGCCTTCATGACCTCGTCGATCCAGAGGATCGAGCAGTTGGCGCCGCGCGACTCGATGGCGGTCTGCATCCAGGCGACAGCCTGCTCGTCCACCAGGTTGTCGCTGCCATAGAGGCCGTCGATGTGAGCCAGGATGACGACTTCCATGCCCGGTTTGACCTGGGCGTCGAAGTCCACCATCTGAGTGAGGGAGTTCAGCGCCGCCTTGGGAATGCCTAACTGATGACCCATGAATCCTGTCCTTTCCGAATCGTATCCGACTTCGTATACGAAGTTACCCAACCGTATCGTGCTGGTTCACAAAAGTCAATCGCCTCACTCTCCCTTGCAGACGCACGAGGCCGCCGGTCTATTGCTGGCCATGCCGGCCGTTGGGATCGAACGGGAAGTTGAGGTGCCACTCAGGGATGCCAAGATCTTGCAGCACCTTGGCTCTGAGTTTGAAGAGGGTCGAGGCCAGAGCCTCGTGTTCCTTCTTGGTCAGCACCGAGAAGATCCTCTTGTCGATCTCGTTGCGCAGAGACTGGTTGAACACGTCGAGGCCCTTTTCGGTGAGCCCCACCTCCACCTTCGACCTGCCGGTGCCCTTGTATCTCGTGATCAGCCCGTCGGCCTCCATCCGCTTGAGCATCTCGGTGACGGAGTGGAGTTCGCGGAACAGATCCCGGGCGATATCGACGGGTGTGGCCCGGCCCCCGTTGTTCTGGACGATGAAGAGAACGGAGCGCCTCTCGTTGCTGATGCCGTACTGGGCGTAGTCGCGCTCACGCGCCCGCAGGATGGCGTCCTTCGTCTGAGCGATGAGCACCCACAGCGCGAAGTACTCGTCGGGGGCCGGCGTCTGGCCTACATCCATCTATCACCCCTCGGTAATCTCTTGTGGACCACATTTCCCCCCGCCGGGTGCAGACGCCCGCTTACTACGTATCAGAGTTCGTATACGAAGTTAAATCACGGTAACGCCCGGGCCTGCGAAAGTCAAGCGAATGGAAGCGGGGCCCCGCCGCGCACGGCGGGGCCCCGCGAATATCAGCGTCGAACGTCCTGCTGGTACCTGCGTGCGCTACTTCATAAGGCCAGGCAGCCAGGTCGCCAGACCCGGCACGAAGATGACGAGCGATCAGCAAGATGCACATCGTCCACACGAAGGGCCATACCCCCTTGAAGATGGTGTACATCGGCACGTCCCTGTGCATCCCGGCCAGGGTGAACACCACCACTCCCACCGGCGGCGTGATGCAGCCGATCATGATGCAGAGCACCGTGATGACGCCCAGCTGCAGCGGGGAGAAGCCCAACTGCACGGTGAGCAGTTCGAAGAAGATGGGCAGGGTGATGATCATGACCGACCAGATGTCCATCAGGCAGCCCAGGATCAGATACAGGATGCACACCATGATCATGATCAGGTACTTGTTGAGATTGGCCTCCAACAGCAGGTCGGAGAGCGACGTAGCCACCTCCGTGGAGGTGAGGAAGTAGCTGAAATACCTGGCTCCCATGACCAGAAGCAGGATCATGGCCGTGGTCCTGGCCGATTCCAGCAGAGCGCGGAACAGACCCTTCAGTGTCAGCTTGCCGGTAGAAGAGACTCACGATGAGCACCGCGATCGAACCGGCGGCGCCGGCCTCGGTGGGCGTGAACAGCCCGCCCATGAGTCCGCCCATCACCAGGGCGAACACCACGATGATGCCGATGAGCCCCCTCAGCGATATGAACCTCTCCTTCCAGCTCACCGCGTCGTAGCGCGAGGACAGGCTCGGGTTCAGTCTCGTCTGGATGCCGATCTGCATCATGAACATCAGGGTCAGGATGATCCCGGGGACGATGCCGGCGATGAACAGGTCACCGATGGGCTGCTGGGTGATGAACCCGAAGACCACGAACGCGGCGCTCGGCGGGATCAGGATACCCAGGTTGCCGCCGGCGGCGATGGAGCCGAAGGACAGCGTGTCCGCGTACCCGTACTTCCTCATCTGAGGTAGGGCGGCCTTGTTCATGACGGCCGCCGTGGCTATGTTGTCGCCGCAGACGGCGCCGAAGGCCGCGCACGAGCCGACCGTGGCCATGGCCAGGCCGCCGCGCAGATGTCCCAGCCAATTCCTGAACGTCCCGAACGCGGCGGCTATGGTCCCGCCTTCACCCGCGACGATACCCATGGCGATGAAGAGCGGGATGACCACGAGGATCGGCGAGGAGCTGACCTCGTAGATGGTGGTGGCGAGGGAGGTCTCCGCGGCCGGCAGCCCTCGGGTGAGGATGAAGCCCACGAAGCCGGCCACCATGAGAGACAGCCCCACGTGCATCCGAAGGAACATGAGGACGAAGAAGAGGCCGCCGCCGATGGCGGCCGAGGCCCAGAGTGGAAGATCGCTCATCTCTTCACCGCCTCATCGATAGCGTGCAGGAACCGCACCAAATAGTTGGGGATCAATGTGGCGATCCCGAAGGCGGCAAGATAAGCGAACGGATAGATGGGCAGCCCAAGCGTCCCCATGGTCGTCGCCTCGCGGTCCTGCACTCTGATCCCCCAGCCCACCAGTTGCCAGACGGCGATCGCCAGGATGCCGATGACGATCAGGTAGATGATGGGCGCGATGATGTGCTGGACCCTCTTCGCAAAACGCTTGGTCACGACGTCGACGGTCATCTTCTCGTGGCCCATGTGCTCCAGGCCCATGACCGTGAATACGATGATGACCAGCGACTGCTCGATCAACTCCTGCGAGCCGGGCAGGCCCGCCCCGAACTGCCGCGCGATGATCGAGTACACCACCGCCAGGATCAGCAGGCCCATGACGGCGGCGCCGATGTACCCGATCCAGGTGTAGAAGGGCTTCAGCACCCCCTCTACCGAATCGGCGAATCTGGCGAGACCCGAAGCAGGCAGTGCCTCTTCAGCCCCAGGTCTGTGTTCACTCATCCTCGTCCTTTCGTTCAAAAAGGCCGGCCCTGGCCGTCGAGGCCAGGGCCGGCCTTCACACTGTTGTTGTTAGTGGGCCGCCGGGGCCGGTTTGATGGCCGTCGCGGCTTCTTTGTTCTTGTCGTACAGGCCCGCGTACTCCTTCACCTTGCCGGTGATGAAGTCGATGATGGCCTGGCCGTTCGCGGCCTGGGAGCTCTTGCTGCCGGCGAGTTCCGCCACCCATTTGCTCCAGGTGGGCATGACGGCCTGGGTCCACTGATCGAGTTCCGCGGCGGTGGGCTCGTAGATGGCCGGGTTGCCCTTGCCTTTGTCAGAACCGATGAGGCCGCCCTTGGCGCCCTGAGTGACCTCTTCATTGACGACCGAGTAAAGAACGGAGGCGTCTTTGCCGCTGACACCCTTGATGGCGTCCTGGATGGCGATCGGCATGGAGTCCCACACCTTTTTGTTCATCGCGATGATCCACGGACGGTAGATGAGATCGAGGTGAGCGCGGTACTTGGTGTAGTCCTTGGCGCCCGAGGACATGACCAGCGACCAGCTGAGGAACGCGCCGTCGGCGAGGCCCCTCTCCATGGAGGTCGGGAGGTCGCCAAGCATGATGTCGATCGGCTCAGCGCCGAGGTCGGTGAGCAGCCAGTTCTCCACTTTGCCGCCGGAGCGCATCTTCACGCCTTTGAGGTCGGCGGGGAGTTTGACTTCCTTGTTGCCCACATACTGAGCCCCGGAGATGGTGGCGACGGCCATCGGCACGATCTCATCCATCTCGTCGGCGCAGTACTTCTCGAGGACGTCCCACATCACAGCCGAAGCGACGGCCGGGTCGGGGAAGATCCTGGGCATGGAGCCCACTTCGAACACCGGGAAGACGCCGGCGGCGTATTCAGGCTCGATGAGGGAGAGGTCGGCGGTGCCGGAGACCAGAGCGTCATACTGCTGGTCGTCTTTGGCCAAGGTGCCGTCGGCGTAGTGCTCGATGGTCACGCGGCCGTTGGTGGCTTTGCTGACAGCGTCAGCCCAGAGCACCAGGTACGCGGAGTACAGGCTGGCCTGCTTGGGAACGCCGTAGGAGAACTTGAGCTTCCACGTCTGGCCCGTGTCCGGGGCACCGGCCACGGTCGTGGTGGTCGCTTCAGTGACGACCGTGGTATCCGGCGCAGCAGTGGTGGCGACCGGAGCCGCGGTGGTGTCCGAAGACGCCGGAGCGGCGGTGGTGGTGGTGTCCCCAGTGCCGCACGCGGACATGAGCGTCGCGAGACCCAGGACCAGCACGAGAACGACTATTCCGATGATGACTGTGGTTTTCTTCATCTCACTCCCCTTGCGAGTTCCGCTTGATAGTAGCTTCGAGAGCGCCCCTCTGAGACCCACCCTGGCATTGTCTTTCGATATCCACCCCTCCCCATGCCTTCTGCGACCCTTACTTCGTCTACGACTCCGTATCAGACTTCGTATACGAAGTTTTGGAGCCTAGGTCTCCCCTTATGTGAAAAGAGCAGTTGTTGATCGGTCGGTGGCTGGAGCCGGATACGCGGCCGCAGCCTGTGTTGAAGAAGACGCTCCTGTGGTTCTCCCCTCCCGGTCGAGCGTCCTGATACCTGATGTCAGAATATTTACAATGCGCGCCGCGACTTTTCCATAACCTTGGTTGGCATACTTTGGTCGACGCGATGTATCGTGACACCCATGGCGAACACGATTCTTCTCAAATCGCGCTCCGCGGCGGCGGCAGCGGCACGGAACCCGCACTTCTGGGTGGTGGTGGCCCTCTCCGCCGTACTCCTGTTCGTGTACCAGGGATGGCCGTGGCGTGACCTGCAACTGGAATCGGGGTTCTGGGGACACTTCTCCTGGCTGAGCCCGCTGAACGCCCTCGTGGTGGCCATCGAGCTCAGGTATCACCTCTTTGGAGTGCTCTTCCTGATACCCATCGTGTACGCCTCAGTGGCCCTGTCGTGGCCGGGGGGCGTCTTCGCTTGGTGCCTCGCGATGATCTGGGTGCTCCCGACAGTGCGTTTCCTGGACGAGCGAATCACTGTTCATCAATCGCGGCACTGCTCTTCCTGCCCGTCTTGCTGGTGGCCATCGTCAACGGCGAGCGCAGATGGCGCGAGAGGGAGCGGAGGTACTTCGCGGAGCGCGAGCAGGAGCGGGAGGCCTACATCGCCAAGCTGGTCGAGACCCAGGAGGCCGAACGGCGGCGCATCGCACTGGAGCTCCACGACGAGACGCTGCAGACCCTCATGGTCATCGCCAACAAGTCAGAATCGCTGGCCGCGGGCTCGACCGACGCCCAGCAGGCTACAGGGCAACCTGTGGATCAAACAGGAAGTGCTGCAGACCATGGACGACCTCCGCCGGCTGAGCATGAACCTCCGGCCCAGCATCCTCGACAACTTCGGGCTGGTCTCCGGGGTCAGGTGGCTCATCAACAACTGCAACAGCCAGGCCGGTTGCCAACTGGAGATCCTCATCTATGGGACGGAGCGGAAGATGTCGAGCGTCGCCGAGGTCACGGCGTTCCGGGTGGTCCAGGAGGCCATCAACAACATCCAGAAGCATGCCCAGGCCGAAGTCGGACAGGTGATCCTCGATTTCCAGGACGATCGCCTGCTGCTGCGCATCCAGGACGACGGAGTGGGGTTCCAGGCGCCCGAGCGGCTCGGCGCCTTCGTCAGCGAGAGCAAGCTGGGGGTCATGGGCATCGAGCAGAGGGTCATATCGATAGGCGGGGAGATGCGGCTCGAGGCCCACCCCGGGCACGGAACGCGGATCTGGGCCTCAGTGCCCTACGAGCCGTCAGTCCAGATCGTCGAGCGTCAGTAGCCCTGACTTGAGGGCTACGAAGATGGCCTCCGTGCGGGAGCGGACGTTCAGTTTCTGGAACACGTCGACGAAGTAGCTCTTGACCGTGGCTTCGGTGACGCCGAGCCGCGAGCCGATCTCCTTGTTCGAAAGCCCCTTGGCGGCCAGCGACAGGACCTCCAGGCCCTTGGCGGAGATGCGGTCGGGGGGGACCGGCTTGACCGGCTTGGTGCCGTGCTGCAGGGCGTACTTGACCACCTCCTGAGACACCTCCGCCGACAGCACCATGTCGCCGTCCATGACCGCCCGGATGGTGTGCACCACTTCCGGACCGAAGATCGACTTGACCAGATAGCCGCTGGCGCCGGCCTGCAAGATGCTGAAGATGGTCTCCACGTCGGTGTGCACCGTTAGGATCAGCACCGCCGTGAGCGGGGCGGACGACTTGATCCGCTTGGTGGCCTCCACCCCGTTCATCACCGGCATGCTGATGTCCATGATCACGATGTCCGGCTTGTGCAGGTCCGTCATCTCCAAGGCTTGACGGCCGTCCCCAGCCTCCGCGATGACCAGCAGGTCGGGCTCTTTCTCGAGGATGTCGCGCAGAGCCCGGCGGACGAGGGGATGATCATCCACAAGAAGAATGCGTGATCTGCTGCTCGCTCAGCGGATTCCACCAGGTATCCCCCTTCTTCGGCGCCACCGGCCGCCCGTTCGGGCGGACGATGGACTGCTCGCTTCCCAATCATAGAGGCAGCGTGGACGGGCCGCAAACCTTGACAACGCGGCCCCTTCTCTCAGTCTTCCTTGGCGGCCTCCACGAACGCCGCGTATTCCGCCATCCGCGCCAGCGCGATGGCCGCGCGCTTCGGATCCGGATAGGCGGCCACGCCCCTGGCGGCGAGGAACTCGTAGATCCCCGGCTCCGACTCGGGCAGTGCGTACACCGACACGGCCAGCGGCTTGTCGATGGCGTTCGCGGCAGCCGCCACGTGTTCCAGGCAGGCCTGGACCGGCGTGGATATCACCAGGATCATGTCGATGCCCGGGTCGTCCGCCACGATCTCGATGGCCTTGGCGTACAGTTCCGGGTTGAGTAGCGACGCCACGCCGGTGTCGGTGGGGTTGCCCACCGAGGTGCCGACCGGCGGCAGGACCTCGCGGAGGCGGGCCACCGTCGTCTCGTGCAGCTTGGGCAGTTCGAGGCCGAGCGCGTAGCAGTTGTCGGCGGTGCCCACGCCGGTGCCGCCCTGGCCGCCGAGCACGGCGATACGCCGGCCCTTCGGCAGAGGCAGGTTGTGGAAGGCGACCGCGGCGTCCACGACGTCTTCCACGCTGCTCACGTTGATGATGCCGGTCTGCTTGAACATGGCGCGCCAGATAGCGGCCGATCCGGCCAGAGCCCCGGTGTGCGAGGCGGCCGCCCGGGCGCCCTGCTCGCTCATGCCGCCCTTCCACAGGATGATGGGCTTCCTCACGCCCACCTTGCGGGCCACGTCGAAGAAGCGGCGCCCGTCTTTGACGCCCTCCATGTAGGCCACGATGACCTTGGTGTTCTCGTCCTCGCCCAGATACTCGAGGTAGTCCTCGGCCGCCAGGTCGGCTTCGTTGCCGCAGCTCACCACGGTGCTGAAGCGCAGGCCCTTGGTGGCCAGGAACCACACCAGGTAGTCCACGAACGAGCCGCTCTGGGAGAAGCCTCCGATACAGCCGGGCTCCTTGGGCGTGCCCTTCATGATCACCTGCGGATAGGTGATGACCCCGGCGGCCGGGTTGAAGAACCCGATGCAGTTCGGCCCGATGATCCGCGTGCCGCCTTCGCGGCCCACGCGCCCGATCTCCTTCTGCAGCTCCTTGCCCTCGGGGCCGAGCTCTCCGAAGCCCGAGGCGAAGACCACCGCGCCCTTGACCTTGTTCTGCCACGCACTCCTTCACCAGGTCCAGCACCGACTCCGGCGGAGTGAGCAGGATGGCCACGTCCAGCTGCGCCGGCACCGCGCTGATGCTCGGGTAGGCTTTGAGGCCCAGGATCTCGTCGCGCTTGGGGTTCACCGGATAGATGTTCTTGCAGCCGGCGTCCTTCATGCCTTCGAGGAACAGGCGTCCGAAGCTCCCCTCCTTGTCGCTGGCGCCGACGAGAGCCACGTGCTCGGCGTTGAAGATGTCCCGGAGTTGCTCGAGCGGTGGTAGGCATCAGTTCACGCTCCCGAGGATCACGCGGGCGTCGACGGCGACGGCCCCATCGGCGTAGGCGAAGATGGGGTTGAGGTCCATCTCGGCCACCTCGGGCGTCTTGGCCACGAACTCCGACACCCGCAGGAGGATGTCTTCGAGCGCCCCTTTGTCCACGGGATCGGAACCGCGGAAGCCCTCGAGCAGCCGGGCGGCTTTGATATCGCCGATGGCCTCGGCCGCGTCGCGCCTGGTGAGCGGGACGATCTTGAAGCTGACGTCCTTCAGCAGTTCCACCCACACCCCGCCCAGGCCGAACATGAGCACCGGGCCGAACTGCGGGTCGGTGGCCATGCCCACGATGACCTCCACGCCCGGCTTGGCCATGGTCTGCACCGTGACACCCTCGATGACGGCGTCGGGATACGCCGCGCGGCACGAGGCCATGATGGCCTGGTAGGCGGCGGCCACTGCAGCGCCGTCTTTGAGCCCCACCTTGACCCCGCCGGCGTCGCTCTTGTGGCTGATGTCGTGAGACGACACCTTGAGCACGCACGGGTAGCCGATCTCCGCGCTCATGGCCACGGCTTCGGCCTCGGTGACGGCCAGCCGCATGTCGGTCGTGGGGATCCCAAGACCCTTCAGCAGCTCCTTGGACTCCATCTCGGTGAGGACCGTACGGCCCTCGCCCCTGACCTTCTCAATGATCTCCCGCGGGCTTCCCATGCATACCTCCTTCAAACACCGACGCGCCCTCGGTGAGCACGGCCCGGGGGGGAACCGTACTCACCGAGGACGCGCCCGCGCATTCTCCAGTGAGAGAGACTTGATCCGCCTCGGTACCGCTACCCCACGAGCTCCGGGTTCAGCTTGAGCCGCTCGATGACCTCTTCCACCGTCGCCGGGGTGAGGTTCATGGACTTGGCCACGCCCACCAGCTGCTCCACCAGCTGCGCGTTGGAGGTGGCGAGCTCTTTCGGCCGGACGTACAGCGTGTCCTCGAGGCCCACGCGCGCGTTGCCGCCCATGGCCAGGCCGATGGTGGTCAGCGGCAGGTTGGCCTTGGAGATGGCGATGACCTGCCAGCTGGTGTCTTCGGGCAGTTCGCGCACGCAGTAGGAGAGGAGCATGGGGTCGGCCTTCATGCCGCCGGGGGTGCCCATGACGAAGGAGACCTGCAGCGGCAGCGTGACCAGTCCCTTCTTGACCAGGTTCAGCATGAGGGGGATGTGGCCCGTGTCGTAGATCTCGATCTCGGGCTTGATGCCCAGTTCGAGCATGCGCTCGGCGAGCTTGTACATCATCTTGGGCGGGTTGAGGAACTCGTTGTCGCCCATGGTCATGCTGGCGGGGTTGAGGGTGGCCATGGCCGGCTTCGCCTCGACGATCTTCATGCGCTCCTCATACGGCATGCCGCCGCCGGTGGAGAGCTGGATGATGCCGCCGCACTTCGCCCGGACCGCTTCCACGGTGCGCTTGGCCACTTCGAGGTCGGCGGTGAAGTTGTCGTTGTCGCGCAGGTGGATGTGGAGCACGGCCGCGCCGGCCTCATATGCGTCCTTGGCGGCGTCCGCGATCTCCTCCGGGGTGCGCGGCATGGCCGGCGTGTCTTTTCGGAGCGCGGCGGGGCCGGTGAGCGAAGCCGTGATGATCGGGTTCACAGTTAGATTCCTCCTGATAGCTGTCAGCGCCGCCGGGTCTCCGTCAGCGGTTGACGACCACGATCATCGTGGCCGGTTTGTTGCTCGCGTTGATGATGGAGCGGCCCTCGTTCGGGCCGATGAAGAGCGAATCGCGGGGCCCGAGGACGAACGTCTCGTCCTTGCTGGTGACGGTGAGCTCCCCCTCGAGGACGAAGTAGACCTTCTCCTCGGGCGAGTCCTCGCCGGACCACTCAACGCCGCCGCCGGGCAGGTAATGAGACATGCCCATCCAGAACTTGGTGAGGCCGGTCTCGGCTTCGCCCTGGAACTTGCCCGACACCACGCTGAAGTGTTTCGGCGGCACGCCGTATGTAGTCATGTCCGAGTAAGAGACCTTTTTCACAGCCGTATCCTCCTCCGGGGCGCTCGCGGCTCTAGACCGCGGACAGCCCGCCGTCGACGTAGATGATCTGGCCCGTCATGAAGTCTGACTCCTTGGCTGCCAGCAGGATGAACGGACCGATGACGTCCTCGGGCACGCCCAGGCGCTTGAGCGGGATCTCGCGCGGTGACTTTGGAGTACACCTCGGGCTTGGACAGGAACTCGCGGGTCATGTCGGTCATGATGAGGGCGGGAGCCACGGCGTTGCAGGTGATGCCGTACTTGGCCCATTCAGCGGCCAAGGTGCGGGTCATCTGGTCCACTGCGCCTTTGCTGGTGGCGTAGGCCGAGCCGCCCATGTCGGGAGCCACACGGCCGCGCACCGAGGACATGTTGACGATCTTGCCGTAGCCCTGCGCGATCATCACCTTGCCCACCGCCTGGCAGACGTTGAACATGCCCAGGACGTTGAAGCGCACCACGCGCTCGAACTCGTCGGGGGCGATCTCTTCAGCCGAGAACCTGGCGTTGGTCCCGGCCACGTTCACCACCACGTCGATCTTGCCGTAATCCGCCATGACCGTGTCGACCATGGCCTGCACCGATTCCGGGCTGGTGACGTCGCAAGCGACGGCCAGGCCTTTGTTGCCCTGCGCCTCGATCGCCTCCACCACCGGAGCGAGATGCGATTCGTCGCGGCTCGTGACGATGACGTCCGCGCCGCACCCGGCCATGGCGATCGCGATGGGCTTGCCCAGCCCCCCGCCGCCGCCGGTGACGATGATCACCTTTCCTGTCAGATCGAACACCTAGAACTCCTTCCCCCGGAGGGCGACCAGGTCGCCCCTACTATTTCTCTCTGTCCAGGAACAGCTTGAGTTGCGGCAGCAGGGCGCGGTTCTTCTCCGCCAGCACTTCCTCGCGCGTCTTGCCGCTGTAGTCGTACCAACCCTTGCCGCTCTTGATGCCGAGTTCGCCCCTCTCCACCTTCTCCACGAGCAGGCGGGACGGCCCGGTGGCATTGCTCAGCCCTGGGAACACCCTCCCCGACACAGTCGCGGAGATGTCGAGACCGATCATGTCGTCCACTTCCATGGGGCCCAGGCAGGCGAAACGAAAGCCGGTGCTGGACTTGATGGCCGTGTTGAGGTCCTCGGGAGTGCAGATGCCTTGGTCGAGGATGAAGTGGATCTCCCTGGTGATGGCGCCCATGACCCGGTTGACGATGAAACCGGGCATCTCCTTGCGCACCAGCGCGGTCCGTTTGCCCGAGGCCTTCATCAGCCGCTCAGTCTCGTCGTACGTGGCGTCAGAGCAGGCCGTGCCGCGGTGGACCTCCACCAGCGGGATGATGTGCGCCGGGTTGAAGTAATGGATACCGATGATGCTTGTCGGGGCGGGGCATGCCTTCGGCCAGCGTGTCCATGGTCATGCTGCCGGTGTTGCTGCCGATGATCAGCTCCGGGTCCGCCGCCTGCAGGGCCGCGATGAGTTCCCGTTTGTAGTCGAGCTTCTCCTGGATGGTCTCGACGCAGTAGGTGCAGCCTTCGACGGCCTCGGTCATGTCGGTGGTGACCATGCCCTCGATGCGGGCCAGCACCGTGTCGGCCGGCTCGGTGATGAGGCCGAACTCGATGAACTGTTCGATGTTCTGTTTGATCTGGCTCATGGCGCGGACGAGCGGCTCGTCGCGGCGGGCGACCAGGCGTACATCGAAGCCGTTCTGCGCGAACGTCTGAGCGATGCCCTCGCCCATAGTCCCGGTACCCACGATGAGGATCTTCTCTTTGGTCATGTGTTGACTCCGAGATTAGGCTGGACCCAACGTCGTATGCGAGTTCGTATACGAAGTTTTCACACCCTATCGCGAGGCGGTTTGAAAGTCAATACCGCCGGGGGTCGACCCCTTGACTACTCTCCGTGCTGGGGGCGGTCTCCCGTGAAGTCGGCGACGACCTTGTCGAAGTTGTGCCGGGTGGCTTGGAGTTGCACGGCATACATCTCGGCGAGCACGTGGACCCGCTCGTCGTCCTGAAGGGCCCGCTTCCAGGGACGCATCACGAGTTCATGGGTGAGGCGGCGCACGGCACGGCCCGTCTTCATGATGTGCTCGGCTATCTCGTAGGCGCGTGGGATGAGCTGGTCGTGCTCCACGATCTCGTTGAGGAGGCCCCACTGCAGGGCGGTCTGTGCGTCGATCTTGGGCTCCATGTAGGCCATGTAGGCCGCCCGTTTCTGCCCGAGGCACACGCGGTAGGAGAAGTTCATGCCATCGCCCGGAACGATGTTGTGCGAGAAGTGGGCATCGGAGAAGAAGAAGCCCGGGTAGCTGATGGCGATGTCCGCCATCAGCGCGAACTCATAGTGCTGCCCGATCCCGTTGATGGCGGCTATGACCGGGACTTCGATGTCATTGATGAAGTTCTCGACGAAGTTCATGGTGTCGGGAACGTTGCAGTCGTACTTGACATCGGGGTCGGGCGAATCCTCGACTTCGTCGAACGAGGTGGGGTCGCTCTTCTGGACGATCCAGTAGGGGTCCTGGCAGGTGAGGATGATGATCTCGTTCTTCTTGTCGTGCCCGATGGCGGTCCAGAGCTCGCCGTAGGCGTTCTGGGCCTGGTAGCTCCATACTGGGGTCTCACCCCTCCAATGAAGGCGGCACAGAAGAATGCCGTCATCGGTGCGCTCGAGGTGAGCGAAATCCTTGAAGCGCTCGCCGTACTCTTCGAGCGTTTCCACGTGGACATAGGGCTGCAGGGCCATGCTTGTCTCCTCCAGGGGGGCGCGTTCCGGGATCTCTACATCTTCGCGATCTTGTCGTCGGCGTACTTGATCGAGTCGAAGTCGTGGGACGACTTGACCAGGTTGAACGAATACATCTCCGCGTACACGTGCTGGCGCAGGTTCTGTTCCACCAGTTCGCGCCACGGCCTCGCGGCGACGTGGTGGGTGAGGCGGCGGGTGGAGCGGTTGGTCTTCATGATCATGCGCGCCAGGTCCCAGGCCCGCTCCAGGATCCTGTCGCGCTCGACGATCTCGTTGACTGCCCCGAGTCTCAGGCAGGTCTCGGCGTCGATGCCCTGGTTCGTGTAGGACATGTAGTTGCCGCGCTTGATGCCGAGGATCTTCTGCAGCGCCAGCGTCATGCCATCGCCGGGGACGTGGCCGCCCTTCATGACGAAGTGATCGTCCTGCAGGATGAAGTCGGGCGTGCAGAGGGTGATGTCGCTCATCATGGCCATCTCCCAATGGATGCCGCGGCCGTTGATGGCGCAGATCGTGGGGATCTCTATGTCGTTGACGAAGTTCTCGACAACCTTGAGGGTGTCGTAGATCTGAACGTTGAAACGCTGCTCGTCGTCGGCGGACTGCTCGACGTCCCGGAACGAGGACGCGTCCACCTCGGCGATCCACTTGTCATCCGTGGCGGTGAAGATGAGCACCTCGTTCTTGGGGTCGTGGCCCACCTGGGTCCACAACTCCGAGATGGCGTGATGCATCTGGTAGCTCCAGTGCACCGGGCCGTCAAAGGTGTGCATGCGCACCTCGAGGATGCCGTCCGCGGAACGCTTGAACTTGAAGAAGTCCTTGAAGCGCTCGGAATACTCCTCGAGCGTGGGCATGTGGATATAGTCCTGTTCAGCCATCGTCTCCGGCTCCTTGTCCCCTGCAGAAGCGTGTGCGTCAGCGACGCCTCAATACTTCGTATACGAACTCCGATACGAAGCAGAGCTAACCTATCGCTGAGCGCCGGGAAAGTCAACGGTTCTGGCGGCCGGTGCCGTCCCGATAGGACGAAAGAGCCCGGCGGGCGGCCGGACTCGGTCCGGGTTGACAGGCACGCCGTCTCCGATGCTATGCTGGACTTCGTATACGAAGTCCAGGGGGAGCGAAACCAGAGATGCATCACTACGAAGAGGACGGGTACCAGGTCTACAAGATGGGCCTCTGGTCGCCCGGACCGGGATGCCACGGCGGCTGCGGGGCCGAGATCTATCTCAAGGACGGCAAGGTCGTCAAGGTGGAGGGCGACGAGGACCACCCCTATCACCAGGGCAGGCTCTGCCCGCGCGCGCTGGCGCTGCCGCAGTACATCCATCATCCCGACCGTCTCCGCTACCCGCTGAAGCGCGCGGGCGAGCGCGGCTCCGGCAAGTGGGAGCGCATCAGCTGGGACGAGGCGCTGGACACCTGCGAACACAAGATGCGTGAGCTGCGCGACAAGTACGGCGCCGAGAGCATGATCTTCGGCCAGGGCACCGGCCGCGACTCGGGCGGCCCCATCATCTTCCTCGCCTACGCCTACGGCAGCCCCAACTGGACGCTCTTCGGCCTCTCCGGCATCGCCTGCTTCACCCCGCGCCTGGCCGCGTGCACCATGGTCATGGGCGACATGACCTTCCCCGACGCGGCGCAGTTCTTCCCGCTGCGCTACGACGATCCGGACTGGAAGTGCCCCGAGCTCATCCTGAGCTGGGCCCGCAACCTGCAGGGCAGCCAGTGCGCCGACCACTACTTCAGCGGCCACTACGTCATCGACATGATGAAGCGCGGCGCCAAGCTCATCGTGGTCGACCCCTACAACGGCTGGGAGGCCTCGCGCGCCGATCTCTGGCTGCGCCTTCGTCCGGGCACCGACGGCGCCCTGGCCCTGGGCATGATCAAGGTCATCATCGAGGAAGGCCTCTACGACAAGGAGTTCGTCGAGAAGTGGACCTTCGGCTTCGACAAGCTGAAGGAACATGTGGCCAGCGATGTCGCTCGACGAGATCTCGCAGATCACCTGGGTCCCCACGGACAAGATCGTCAAGGCCGCCCGCATGTACGCCGCGGCCAAGCCGGCGCAGATGCGCTTCGGCCAGCCGCTCGACTCGAACGCCCAGGCGGTCGCCAGCATCCACGCGCTGGCCAGCCTCTGGGCGCTCACCGGCAACATCGACAACCCCGGCGGCAACGTCATCTCGCGGCCGGTGCAGGGCGTCACCGTCTACCCGTACTCCACCGTGGAGGTCATCCAGCTCTACGGCCAGGAGTTCGTCGACAAGATGAACGAGAAGCGCATCGGCGCGGACAAGTACCCGCTGGTGAAGAACTTCCGCTCCTGGGCCATGTCCGACGACGTGCTCGAGCAGATGGAGACCGGCAAGCCCTACCCCATCAAGGGCCTCTGGTGCCAGACGAACAACTTCCTGGCCGGCACCGCGCAGGACCCGCGCCGCCACTACGAGGCCGTGCGCAAGCTCGAGTTCAACGTCGTGGTCGACACCTTCATGACCCCCACCGCGCAGGCCATCGCCGACATCGTGCTGCCGGCCGGCGCCATCACCGAGAAGGACTCGGCCTTCACCACGGGCGTGCCCTGCAACCCCATCTACAAGGTCGCGGAGACCGAAGAAGCGCGCATGGACTGGGAGATCAACTTCGAGCTGGCCAAGCGGCTCAACCCGCAGGCCGTGCCGTGGCCGAACGTTCGCGCGCTGCTTCGATCAGCGCCTGTCGGTCACCGGCCACAGCTTCGACTCGCTCGTGGAGGCCGGCTACTGCCTGGCGCCCAAGGGCGACCCCACCACGCCCTACGACCGCCACGAGAAGGGCCTGCTGCGCCCCGACGGCCAGCCGGGCTTCCGCACGCCTTCGGGCAAGTTCGAGTTCTACTGCCAGAAGTTCGAGGAATACGGCCTGAACCCGCTGCCCTACCACGAGGAGCCGCTCGCAGAGCGAGGTCAGCACGCCCGAGATCTTCGCCGAGTACCCGCTGATCATGAGCACCGGCCGCCGCGTGGGCGTCATGTTCCACTCCGAGCACCGCATGATCCCCTGGCTGCGCGAGATCAACCCCGACCCGCCCATCGAGATCCACCCCGACACCGCCGCGAAGTACGGCATCAAGGACGGCGACTGGGTGCTCATCGAGGGCACCATGGGCAAGGCCAAGCGCAAGGCCAAGATCACGCCGCTCACGCACCCGGGGGTGGTGGTCTGCCAGCACGGCTGGTGGATCCCCGAAGCCACCTACACCGGCGACGGCAACCCGTACAAGGTCTGGGATGTCAACATCAACCAGCTGATCCCCATGGGCAAGAACAGCGACTCTGGTTTCGGCGGCGCCCTCACCAAGACGATGCTCTGCCGGATCTCCAAGGTGAAGGAAGGAGAGGAAGTCAGCTATGTCTAGGAAGGGCCTGCTGATCGACTACGAATACTGCACGGGCTGCCACTCCTGCGAGGTGGCCTGCAAGCAGGAGCACGACTATCCCGTCGGGCGGGGCGGCATCAATCTGGTCGAGATACTCACCGAGAAGCCGGACAAGACCTACCGCATCGACTACATCCCCTTCACCACCATGTACTGCGACCTGTGCGAGGCGCGCACCTCACAGGGCAAGCAGCCCTCCTGCGTGAAGCACTGCCAGGCCGCCACCATGGTCTACGGCGAGGTCGCGGAACTGGCCAAGATCATGGAGGAGAGGCCGCACTGCGTGCTGTTCACCCCGCGGTAGCCTTCGCGATGAGAGGCTCGACCCCGGCGAACACCTCCGGGGGCATGAGCATCTGAAAGACCTCGGTCAGGTTGCGCCTGTCCGTGGACCCCAGCAGCGGGAAGACCCAGGCGATGACCTCCGGGAAGCGGTCGCGGGGGATCATGCTGGAGATGGTGCCTGCCATGCCCCGTTCTTCGGGCAGGCGGATGCGCTCCCTGATGAGGGCGTAGATCTGGCGGTCTTCCTTGCCGAGGTGGATATCCAGGTGGAACTTGAAGGCCGCGGCCGCCCGCGCCGCCTCCAGAGCTGTCCGCGGCTTGAACGGCCTTGTCGAGCCGCTCGTGGGCGGTGTCCAAGCCGTGGTGGTCCTGGATGTAGGGCTCTGAGAGCAGGGGGGCCTCCCGCTCGATGAACGGGAAGACCACCGCCTCTTCCCCGTTCGCATGCCACACCAGCATCTCGTTGAAGAAGCGGTAGCGGCCGAGATCGGGAGGCGGCGCTCCGCCGTCGCGGGCCCAGGCCAGAGCGGCCTGGTCTATGCGGATCATGTCTCGCCGGAACGCGTTATGGAAGGCGTTCACGGCATCGAGTGGGCGGGCCACGTTCCCACGCTCCTTCCCCGGACAGCCGGCCGGGCGCGGCCGGGACTGAGGTCGTCGATTCGAGCGGGGATGTACCCAGAATGCCGGTTCGGGCAACTCGGGAGGCCAGACGGCGCCGGCCTGCCGCGGCAGGCCCGACGCGGCGGGCTAACGGTCGGCGATCTCTCGCATCTTCTTGACGGTCTCCTCAAGAGCCGCCCGGATCTCCTGGCGCTTGCCGGGGACGTTGGCCGTGGCCCACACTTCGCTCATGAGGTCCTCCACGAGGTCCCTGGCGGCGGTGATGGCCTTCCAGGCTTCGCCGTCCTCGCCGGCCACCGTGGCCAGCTGCGCGAACCAGCGGGCCTCGTGCCGCTGGGCCTCGTCCTTGTTCTCGACGAGGAAGTCCAGCCCCGCCGGGGTGAGCGAATAGACTTTCTTGCCCCCCTCAGCGCTGGACACCAGCAGACCCAGGTCTTCGAGCGACTGCAGCACCGGATAGATGGCGCCGGCGCTGGGGCTGTACATGCCCATGGAGTGCTCGCCCAGGGCGCGGATGATGTCGTAACCGTGTCTCGGCCGGTCCTTCAGCAGCTTCATGATGGCGAACTTCACCCCGCCCCGTTCGACGAACGGTGCTGGATGGTTTCCCCTATGTCGTGTCGTGTCGGCCATGCGCCCTTCGCAGGATAGCCCATCGGGCCGTAAACTGGTCGGGGACGGGCTTGACCGCGTGTGGAGAGGACGGTTCGATGGCCGAGAAGCGGAAGCGCTCCTGGAAGAAGATCGTGCTGTGGGTGATCGGGATCCTGGTGATCATCTTCGCGGTGATACAGGCCATCCCCTACGGCCGCACCGGCCACACCAATCCCCCGGTGACCAATGCCTTCGCGTGGACCGACCCGCAGGCCGAGGCCATCGCCAGGGCCTCCTGCTACGACTGCCACAGCAACGAGGTCGATTGGTGGTGGGCCACCAGCATCGCACCGTTCTCCTGGCTCGCCCAGGCCGATGTTGACGGAGGGCGCGAGCACCTCAACTTCTCCGAGTACGCGGGCCGGCCGTCTCTCGAGGAGTTCCAGGAAGTCGTCCATGGCGAGATGCCGCCCTTCCAGTACACGATCATCCATCCGGGCGCCAAGCTCACGGACGCGGAGAGGCAGACGCTCATCGAGGGGTACGCCGACGGCCTCGCGGCCTTCAGCGGCGCTTCGAACGGAGGCGCCAAGCTCACCGCGGAGCAGACGCAGCTTCTCATCCAGTACTACACGCGCTGACGCGGACCCGCGCGGGCCGCGCCGGAAACACCGAGGCCCCCGGCTTTCGCCGGGGGCCTCGGTCATCAGCACTCGAGTGGACCGGGCTTGAGGCGCCCCGTCCGCTCTACGCGCGAACGATCACTTGGGAGCAGGCAGGATGTTCTGGAGCGGGTACGCACCCATCTCGGTGATCTTGCCACCCACGACCTGCTGGATGCGGACCTTGTCCACACCCTGCGAGTCACCCTTGGCGTAAGAGTACGGGGAGATGCTGATTCCGCCGGTGCTCAGATCCTTGATCTGCCAGTAGCCCTTCTCGAGGACGTCCTGGGGGGTCAGCTTGGCCGGATCGCCGGCAGCAGCAGCCAGGCGGAGCGCTTCGATCTGGGTCATGGCTTCGATGATGCCATCCAAGTACATGACGTTGTCGTTCTTCTTGTCTTTGCGGTAGGTGTCCTGAAGCATGTTGGCGAAGGCGATGCCGTCGACGGCGGCATCCTGAGCGCAGAAGTCACCCGCCACGACCACGCCTTCAGCAAGCTCGCCCATGTCGGGCAGGAAGATCTGGAGGTGGGCCGGGTTGCTGAACGCGAAGGTGATCTTGTACTCCTGGTTGGTGCCCATACCCAGGCGGACGGCTTCCTTGATCGTGGGCTGGCTGCCCGCGTTGATCATGACGCCCACGGCCAGGTCGATCTTGTTCTCCTTCAGCCACGCCAGCTGCGTGGTGGGAGCGGCGGTCGGGACCATCGGCACGAACTGGGCGCCGACGTATTCGTACCCGATCTTCTCGAGGTAAGCCTTCATCTCCGGGATGTCGATGTTGCGGCCGAGCGCCGAGTCGGCGGTCAGCAGAGCCACGCGCGGCTTGCGGCTCGTGTCTTTCCAGCTCTCCATGTACCAGTCGCCCACCGCCGCTATCTGATCGGTGTAGATGGGGGCGTTGGTGAAGATGTTGCCCGGGGGCTGCAGGTAGGCCGGCGAGGTGGACTGGCTGGTGGCGCCCACCATGTCCTCGACGAACAGGTCTTTGAGAGCCATGCCTTCCGGCGATCCGCTGACCCTCTGCACCAGGAGGCCCTGGGACTTGAGGTCGTCGTAGATGGTGAGGGCCTTCTCAGCGGCCAGAGCGTCGTCGCCCCAGACCAGCTTGAACGTGATGTTCGCCGGGATGGTGCGGTCGGTATGCCACGGGGCGATGATCTTGTTGTCGTTGACGTACTTGACGTAGTCCTCGAAACCGGCCAGGACAGCCGCCGTATCTTCGGCGTAGGCGCCGGTCAACGCGAACGTGCCCCCGACCAGCATTTCCACCGGCGCACCGACCGTGGTCGGCGTAGCGGTGGTCTCGGTACCGCCGGCCGTGGTCGGCGGAGCAGTCGTCTCGGTGCCGCCGGCGGTGGTCACCGGACCCGCGGTGGTGGTGGTCGCGTCGTCTCCGCCACATGCCGCTATCAACGGGACTGTCAGCAGAGCCACAATGAGCACACACAGCAGTAGCCACGATCTCTTCATGAAAACCCCTCTCGATCGAACCCCAACTTCTGTTACTCGTTCCCGCGGTGCCAAATCTGTGTCTTCCCCCCTCCTTACGGTCAGTAAGGCCACAATTGGTAGTAGCTCTTCACCCGCTCCCAGATGTGGCTGATCCCACGTGGAGCGAAGATGAGGAACAGGATGATGGCTACACTCGGCAGAATCAGACTGAGGCCCACGGCGGCCTGCGGGTTGATGACCTCGGCCAATGACGGGCCGATCTTGATGGCGAACTGCTGCAGCAACTTGATGGCGATGACGCCATAGATGACCCCCGAGACGCTGCCCATGCCTCCGACGATGAGCATCCCCAGGAGCCACACCGAGTCGAAGAACGGAAACTGCTCAACGTTGGCGAACGAGAAGTACTGCACCGAGAGCGCCCCGGCCACACCGGCGAAGATGTTGCCGATGAAGAACGCTTGGAGCTTGTAGTTGAAGAGGTTGACACCCATCACCTCGGCGGCCAGGTCGTTATCGCGGATGGCGATGAACGCTCGGCCGACGCGGGTGCGCAGTAGGTTCTTGGCGAGCAGCGTGGCGATCACCGCAGTGACCATGACCACGTAGAAGTAGTTCGCCTTGGGTCTTATGGACCACCCGAAGATGTCGGCCGTCGGGACCGACATGCCTTCACTGCCTCCGGTCAGGCCTCGGAACTGGAGGACCAGCCAATGGATGATGAAGAACGCGGCGACGGTAGCCATGATCAGGTAGAAGCCCTTGATGCGAAGCGAGGGCAGCCCGAACACGATGCCCACAAGGCCGGCCACCAGACCGGAGATGGGCACCGCCAGTATGAACGGGATACCCAGCTTGGAGCACACGATGGCCATCGCGTAGCCGCCCACCATCATGAAGCCTGAGTGCCCCATCGACACCAGCCCGCAGCTACCGGTGAGGATGTTGAGGCCATGAGCGGCGATGATGTTGATGCCGATGATGGTGGCCAACGTGAGCGTGGAGTTGGAAGCCCACTGAGGAACAGTGAAGACGAAGACCAGGAGCACGGCCATGAGCGCCCAGTGCGTCTTGGTGCGCACCAAGGCCATGTCTTGGCTATAGCTCCGGGCGAACACCCCACTCGGTAGTCTCATGGCCTACACCCTCTCGATGCGCTTCAGCCCGAACAGGCCGTGAGGTTTGAACACAAGCACAGCCAGCATGACGATGAACGGGAAGACGCTGGCCAGACCCCCTCCGGACGGCATCAGGGGATCGAGATAGCCGGAGGCGAGATTCTCCAGGATGCCCAGGATGATGCCACCGACGATGGCTCCCCCGATGGAGTCCAGACCGCCCAGGATGACGACCGCGAGGGCCTTCAGACCGATCTCGGAGAGTGGCGGCGACACACCGGAGACGCCGCCGAGCAGAACCCCACCGAGGACGCCGACGACGCACGCGATGACCCACACGATGGAGTAGACAAGCGTGGCTCTGATGCCGAGGCTCCGGGTGACCTGCTCGTCCTCAGCGGTGGCCCGCATGGCAAGACCGATCTTGGTGTAGCGGAACACGAACATCAGGATGGCCACGACGATGACGGACACGATCAGCCCCAGCAAGGACGACGGCGGGACCGAGACGGAACCGAGTTGCAGGGTGATCTCGGGGAGGGACTGATGATAGGTCTGATACTCGCCGCCCCAGCCCAGGATGGCCACCCCGTCAAGAACGCCCGCCAGGGCGATCGTCATCATGACGATGGCGAGGGCCGGCTTGCCCAGGAGCGGCCGTACCGCGAGACGCTCGATGACGAGCCCCATGACCACCGCCACCGCTATGGCCGCGAGGATGGCCGCCCAAACGGGGAGCTTCAGTGGGATCAGGAACGTGTACCCCAGATAGGCGCCGATCATGACGATCTGCCCGGAAGCGATGTTGAATGCCTGGGAGCACTTGAAGATGATCACGAAGCCGATGGCTATGAGGGCATACATCATGCCCAGCGCGAGGCCGGTGATAAATAGCTGGAAGAAGAAAGTCATCGCGCGCCCCCCGCCATCTGAGACTTCATACTCCGGCTCCGATCGTCCCGATGTTCACGGCGGTCTTCAGACTGCCGGTGCGGCCATCCTGATAAGTAACCTCAGCCTCGACCTCGATGGTGGAGACTTCGCCGGCCAGCGCGGCCACCAGATCCGCATACCTCTCGGACAACACAGCCCGGCGGAGTTTGCGGTTGCGGGTGAGTTCCGACTCGTCGGGGTCGAACTCCTTGTGCAGGTTCACGAAGCGCCGGATCCTCTGGGCCTCGGGCAGGGACTCGTTGACGAACGCGATCTCCTGCTCCACCAGCTTGTAGACCTCGGGCTTCTGAGAGAGGTCGCCGAAGGTGGTGAAGGTCACCTTGTTCTTGTCCGCCCAGTGCCCGGTGTTGCCCGCGTCGACGATGATGACCGCGGAGAGGGCGCCGCAGTCCGGGCCGGAGAGCACCCAGGCGTCACGGATATAGGGGCTGTACTTGAGCCGGCTTTCGATCTCCTGGGGGGCCACGACGTCGCCACAAGCCATGACGATGAGGTCGTCGAGGCGGTCGACGAACACCACGTCGCGGCCGATCAATTCGCAGTGATCGCCGGTGAGCACCCAGCCGCCGTCCAGCACGCGGGCCGTGGCCTCCGGGTCGTTGTGGTAACCGAGGAAGACGCCGGCGTGGCGCACGCTCAGTTCGCCCCGATCGGTCCTCTTGACTTCGACGCCTTCGTGGACGGACCCTACCGTGCCGCGGGCCTGGACGCGTCCCGCGACCCCGGTGACCGCCCCCGCCTCAGCGGACACATAGACGTTCTTCAGCGGGACTCTCAGGGCCTGGAAGAACCGCATGGTGTCGGATGACAGGGTGCAACCGCTCGAGTAGCAGACTCGCGCACGAGGCAGGCCCAGGCTGTCGCGGATGCGCCTGTAGACCAGCAGGTCGCCCAGAGCGCCCGCCAACGTGAGCGCCGGGCTCGGCTTCCGGCCTTGCTCCCTGACGTCCGCCGCTTTGAGCCCGATGGGCATGAACAGGTGGGTCGCCTGCCGCTTGAGCCTGCTGGCGGACCGCATCTTGGCCCTTGCCTGGCCGGCGAGACTCTCCCAGAGCCGGGAGTTGTAGACCACGACACTCGGAGCCGTCTCCCGGACGTCCGTCTGCTGGGTCTCCGCGTCCTCGGCGAAATCGACCGTGCCACCGGAAAGCAGGTGGCAGCCAAAGGCCAGGAGCTGCTCGTTCATCCATGCCGGAGGCAGAAACGAAGCGATGCGGTCCTTATGGGTCAGCTTGTTCAGACGAGAGAACGAGAGAGACCCGGTCATGAGCGACCGATAGCTGTGCATGGTCCCCTTGGGATCGCCTGTGGTGCCCGATGTGTAGATGAGAGAGCAGAGATCGTCGGCGGAACCCGCCGCGACGTTCTGCTCGAAAACACCGGGGTGCTCGGCCTCGTAGGCGCGGCCCATCTCCATGACGGAGCGAAGGCCGATGAAGTCGGCGCCCGCCTGCCTGCTCAGGCCCTTGTAGCGCCAGTAGACGACCCCCTTCAGGGCGGGCAGCCGGTCGCGCACGCTCTCGATCTTGTCGGCCTGCTCCTGGTCCTCCACCATGGCGAACTCGACGCCGCTATCGCGGGCGATGTGCTCGATCTCGATGGCCGAGAGGTCGGAGTAGAGACCGACGCTGACGCCGCGGATGCTCTGGGCGGCCAATTCGGCGTAGTACCACTCGGGAGCGCTGTCCCCGATGATGAGCAGCTTGTCGCCCGGCTTGAAGCCGAGGGCCAGCAGGCCCAGCGCGAGGTACTTGACGTTATCCAGGTAGTCCTTCCAACTGTAGGACTGCCAGATACCGTAGTGCTTGTAGCGGATGGCCGTGTGCCGGGCACCGTACGCGCCGGCGTTGTGCTGAAGCACCTTGGGCCAGGTGTCGAACATGTTGGTGTCGAGCACTGTCAGAGCCATCTCTTCCTTCGCCGGTAGTGCTTCAGCTCCCGATAGTTCTTGCGCGAGCCGCTAGACGAGATGCCCATGTAGAACTCCCTGACATCCTCGTTGTCCCGCAGCTTCTCGGCGGGACCGTCGAGGACGATGCGGCCGTTCTCCATGACGTAGCCGTAGTCGGCGATACCGAGGGCGGCTTTCACGTTCTGCTCCACGATGAGCATCGAGAGCCCCCGGTCTTTGTTGATCTGGCCGATGATCTCGTAGATGGCCTGCACCGCCAGCGGCGCCAGGCCAAGAGACGGCTCATCGAGAAGCATGAGGCGAGGGTCGGCCATGAGCGCGCGGCCGATGACCATCATCTGCTGCTCGCCGCCGGAGAGATAGCCGCTGACCCGCTTGCGATAATCCCGGATGCGCGGGAAGTAGTCGTACACCATCTCCAGGTCGCGCTTGACTCCTGCCCGGTCCTTGCGCCGGTAGGCGCCGACCATGAGGTTCTCCTCCACGGTGAGGTGTTCCAGGGTGCGGCGGCCTTCCATGACCTGGCTGACACCCATATGGGCCATCTGCTCGGGCCCGAGCTTGTCGATGCGCTTGCCGTCAAGAGTGATGGTGCCGCTGGAGATGTTGCCCTGCTCAGTGCGGAGCAGACCAGAGATGGCCTTGAGCGTGGTGGTCTTGCCCCCGCCGTTCGCGCCTATGAGGGCCACGATCTTGCCGTCGCCCACTTCCAGGGAGATACCGTGCAGCACACGGATGACGCCGAGGTAGGCGGCCTCGATGTTGTTCACTTGGAGCATGTCAGTCCTGCGCCCCTTCCCCAAGGTACGCCTTCATGACCTCGGGATTGCGCTGGATCTCAGCCGGCGTGCCCTCGGCGATCTTCCTGCCGAAGTTGAGCACCGCCACCCGGTCGGCCAGGTCCATGACCACCCCCATGTCGTGCTCGATCATGATGATGCTGCGGATGCCGTCCCGGAGGATATGGTTGTCCGGATAGGTGTCGCCCTGGCCTTCGAAGACGTCGATGATGAACCGGGAGATGTCTTCCTTCTCTTCCAGGTTCATGCCCGCCATGGGCTCGTCGAGAAGAAGGATCTTGGGCTCCAGGGCCAGAGCGCGCCCGATCTCGACCCTCTTGCGCATGCCGTACGGCAGCGACCCCACGACCTGCTTGCGGATCGACTGGATCTCGAGGAAATCGATGATCTCCTCCACCGTCCTGCGGTGTTTGATCTCCTCGCGGCGGGACCAGCCGTAGTAGAGGGCGCCGGTGACGAAGTTCTGCTTCATGAAGACGTGGCGGGCAGCCATGAGATTGTCTTGAGTGCTCAGGCCCGTGTACAGCTCGATGTTCTGGAAGCTCCGGGCGATGCCCAGCCGGGCGAGCTTGTCGGGGCGCTGGCGGGTGATCTTCTTGTCGTGGAAGTAGATCTCGCCGGACTGCGGCTTATAGAAACCGCTGACGCAATTGAGAAGGGCGGTCTTGCCGGCCCCGTTGGGACCGATGATCGCGAGTATCTCGTCGGGCTTCACGTCGAGGCTGACGTTAGAGAGGGCATTGACGCCACCGAAGCTCAGGGACACATCGTCGATACGCATCACGGCATCTTCGCCGTTCGCGCCATGGCCATCCATGCCCACTGCAACCATGAATTCCCCCAGCGAGAGAGTCTGCCGTGCCCCCGCACTGGCCTGTCTCTCATGATGTCCCCCAACACTTGGGGTTGACTATACAAGAGTGGCGTTCGAGCAAGCAAGCGCCCACTGAAGGAATATCCAGGAATAATCCGCATGAGAGCGATAAGGTATGTAGGATGCGTATGGAGCGGACGCTCGCCTTGCGCGTGGGACGACGGGCACGGGCTACACCCGCCAGGTCAGTAGCAGACCACCCCGCCGTTCACCACGAGCGTGTGGGCGGTCACGAAATCGCTGTCCGGCGACGAGAGGAACAGCACCGGCCCCGCCAGGTCTTCAGGCTGCTGGTTGCGCTGGCCGAGAGCCTGCTGGCCCTTCATGACGTCGGCCCAGCCCGGACGGCTGTCGCACTGCACGATGCTCTCCTCGGTCATGGTGTAGCCCGGGGCAAGCGTGTTCACCCTGATGCCGAACTCGCCCAGTTCCCTGGCCAAGCCCCGGGTGAGGCCCATGACCGCGCCCTTGCTCGAGATGTAGTGGATGAAGCCCGGCACCCCGATGAGGAAGCAGTCGGACGCGACATTCACGATCTTGCCGTAGGAGCGCTCCTTCATGATGGGCACCACGGCCTTGGCCATGTTCCAGGAGCCCTTGACGTTCACGGCCATCATCTTGTCCCACTGCTCCTCGGTCCACTCGTCGAAGGGCTTGAAGCCCCCCATGCCCTTGTACCAAGCGGCGGAGTTCACCAGGATGTCGATGCGCCGGCCCCAGGTGGCGGTGATCCGCTCCACCTCGGCCTTGATGGCGGGGAGGTCGAGCACGTTGCACGCGCACGCGAGAGCCTCTCCCCCGCCGGCCTGGATCTCCGCGGCGGCCGCTTCGGCGCCGGCGGCGTCTATATCGAAGATGGCCACCTTGGCGCCCTCTTCAGCCAACCGGATGGCCACCGACCGGCCGATGCTGGGATCGCCCCCGGCGCCGGTGACCACGGCGACCCTGTCTTTGAGTACCTGCGCTACCTCGGGCTTGAGCTGCACGGGACGTGTCCTTTCGCTGCGATTCGGCGGCTGAGCCACCGCTCATTTACTTCCCGTAGACGATAGCGCGATATCGCCGAGGTTGTGGTCCTTTTCGGTCACATCCACCGGACCGATGCGCTCGGGGCCGTAGCCATCCTTCTCGATGACCAGCGTGTAGTTGCCCTCGGCCAGGTCTTTCAGCCAGAAGTCGCCGAAGTGGTCCGTGGTCGTCGTGACGGTAGCGCCGGTCGCCGTGTTGGTGGCCGTGATGGTGGCGCCCCGGGTGACCTCGTCCGCCGCCGGGTCGTAGACCGCGCCGGCGATCCAGCGCTTGGGCAGGTTGAGGTAGTAGACGCGCGGGCGGGTGGCCAACTCCGGCTTGAGGAGTTCGGCGGCGGCGATCTTGGCGGCCGTGGCCGGGTCGGAGTCGTCGCCGAAGGTGAAGGCCCCGGTGGGGCACGCGTCGGAGCAGCGTGGCTCCGCCCAACCCCGGTCGAGCAGGTGGGCACAGAACGTGCATTTTTGCGCCATGTTCAGGTGCTCGTTGAAGAAGATGACCCCCTCATACGGGCAGGCGGCGATGCACATCTTGTTGCCGCAGCACTTGCCGGGGTCGATGATGACGATGCCGTCATCGCGCCGGTAGATGGCGTTACTGGGGCAGGCGGCTAGGCACGGCGCGTCCTCGCAATGCTGGCAGATGGTGTGGTGATAGGTCACCTGCACCTTGGGGAAGCTGCCGCGCTCCAGGTGGACCACCTTGTTCCAGAACTGGCCGGTGTCCGGCTGCGGCCGGGCGATGGGCGACCAGTCGTTGGCGCAGTGTTCGTCCTTGCAGGCCACCTGGCAGTTGTGGCAACCGTTGCAGAGCGCCAGGTCGATGATCATGACCTTGCCCATCAGGCACCTCCCCCGTCGGCCGGGCGTCGCGCCGCGCCGGCGCCGGCACCAGCCGCGCTCGCTTCCGCCTTGCCGGCCAGCACCCGCTCCAGGCACAGCCCGGCGCCCTCGTGATACGGCCGGGCGAAGGCCTCGGGATAGCGGCGGCGCAGGTCGTCCAGGTCGGTGCGCACCACCTCGGCCAGGAAGCCGCTCGACACCATGCCGGTGGCGTTCTTGGAGGTGAGGTTGTGCGGCGTGAGCGTGTTGATGGCCCCGCCCCGGTCGAGTTCGCCGGGCACGATGGGGTCGTAGCGGGCCCCGTGATCCACGTAGACCGCGCCGGGCATGACCCGCTCGGTCACGTAGGCCCCGCAGAGCACCGCGCCCCGCTCGTTCAGGATGGTGACGACGTCGCCCTTCTTGATGCCTCGCGGTTCAGCATCCACGGGGTTGATCCACAGCGGCTCGTACTTGTAGCCGTCCGGGCCCTCCACCTTGCAGGTCTCGATCTCGCGAAGCCAGGTGAGGTCGTCGTGGTTGGCGTGGCAGCGCCAGCGCGGATGGTTGGAGAGCACCAGCAGCGGGTAGTCGGCCGCCCGCTCGCTGGAGAGGCACTCGTCGTGGCTGATGCCCTTCTCGATCCAGTGCGGCACCGGCGGACGCTCGGGGTCGTCGGGGAAGTGCTCGGCCAGGTTCTGGGAGAAGAACTCCACCTTGCCCGAGGGCGTCTTGAGCGGGTTGCCCTCGGGGTCGTCGTTGAAGTTCTTGAGGCCGCGCGTGTACGTGTCCCACTTGGGGTCGGTGGGCACCACGTAGTAGCCCTTCTCCTTGAACTCGTCGTAGCTGACTGTCCTCGGCCACCCCGGAACCGGCGAACCCGGTGTCGATCAGATCGTCGACGGTCTTGCCGTTGGTGTAACCCTCCAGCATGCCCAGCCGTTCGGCCACCTTGCAGACGATCTGGTAGTCGCTGAACGACTCGCCGCGCGGTTCGATGGCCTGTTCCTCGTTCACCACCAGGTAGAACTGGCCGCCCATGGTGTCGGTGGAGATGTCGCGCACCTCGAACTTGGTGTTGGCCGGCAGGATGAGGTCGGCGAACATGCAGTCGTTCTCCATCCAGGGATGCTGCGCCACGATGAACTCGATCTTGGGATGGCGGAGCGCTCTGGATGTACGTCGTTGGAGTCGTTCCAGCAGGTGATCCAGCAGGGCGAGTCGGTCCAGATCATGTGGACTCTCGGGGCAGCCCGGCGCCGGATAGGTGTAGTGTGACGAACTGGTCCTCGAGCGGGAAGGTGCACGAGGTGGTCCCCTACCAGCTGATGGGCGGCTTGAGGATGGCGTCGTGGATGAGGTTCTTGGGGATGATCTGCTTGGACACCTTGAGCGCCTTGACGGCGGTCTTGGACATGTCGCCGGTGCGGTCGTCGGTGTTCTCGGTGGTGATGAGCATGCCGCCCGTGTAGACGGACTTCATCACGTTGGGCATCACAGCGCCGCGGGGCATCGGGTTGGACTCCTCCAGCATGCGCCGGCCCCACTCCAGCATCTTCATCTGATGGGCGCCGGGCTTGCCCAGGCCCTGCATGGCCAGGCAAAGGGCCTGCAATCGGGCCGGTTCGGTGGCGTAGGGGCCGCGGATGCCCGGGCCGCCGTTGCCGATGAGGATGGTGGTCCGCTTGGAGGCCCAGTGTCTGAGCCAGGGCTTTGATGACCCGGGCCGGGGCTCCGCATTTCGCGGAGGCCCAAGCCGGGGTCTTAGGCTCGCCGTCTTCCACACCGAGCACGTAGTCCCGGAACTTATCGAACCCGTACGTGTGAGTGGCGACGTAATCCTTGTCGTAGGTGTCCTCGGTGATCCAGATGTGGGCGATGGCCAGATAGAGGGCCGCGTCGGTGTTGGGCATCATCGGGATCCACTTGTCGGCGTGGACGGCCGCGCCGTAGTTGAGGTCGGGGCACACGAAGATGCACTCGATGCCTATCTGCCGCCACCAGTACACCAGGCGGCTGGCCATCTGGCCGTCGAAGGCCCAGGGCGTGGTCTCGGGGTCGCAGCCCCAGAAGAGCAGCAGCTCGGTGTTCTCGGCGATGTCGGGCACCAGGTTGCAGACCGGCTCCATCTGGCCCACCGGCTCCATGCCCCAGGCGTGCTTGGAGCCCCAGTAGGACCCCTCCCAGCTGTCGGAGTTGCGGATCTGCTGGGTGAAGCCGCCCAGCATCTGCAGCAGCTTGTTCTGGCAGCCGTGGGTGCCGTGGACGATCTTGGTCTCGCCGTGGCCGTCGCCCTGGCTGAGCACCGAGTACGGCCCGTACTGGGCGTACTGGCGCTTGAGTTCGCCGGTGAGCATGTCGAGGGCTTCGTCCCAGGAGACGCGCACGTACTTGCTCTCACCGCGCTTGTCGGTGTTGCGGCCGCCCGGGCCGGTGGAGCCGGGGGCGCCGTCGGATCCCAATCCACCCGCTTCATCGGATAGAGGATGCGGTTGGGCGAGTAGACCCGCTTCTTGTAGGCGAGGGCGTACGGGGGCATGAGCGACTTGAAGGAGGGCTCGAGCACCTGCCCGTGGGCCTCCATGCGCCAGGGGTTCATGTGCTTCGCGGTCGTACTTCCAGTCGTAGTGGAGCGGCCGGATGCGGATGATCTTGCCGTTCTTGACATCCACCACCGAGGTGTTCGCGTCGCCGCTGCTGGGTGAGGAGATGAAACTCAGGCCCTTGAGGACCGAGGTCTCCTGAACGTCGCCGGCCGCGACCTTCTCTGCGTCGGACATGGTAGTCCCCAATCTGTGTCGTCGCCCCATCTACCAGACAATGTACTTACAGCGCTGTAAGTTGTCAAGCACCCCGAGGGCCGCCCGTGTTACTGTGGGCACATGAAGGACGCCGCACAAGACACCGGCCGCCGTCCCCGCCGCCGCCTCCCCACCGAGGAGCGGCGGGAGCAGATCGTCGAGGTCACCCTCGACCTCGTGTCCACGTATGGCGTGCGGGGCACCACCCTTTCCCGCATAGCCGGTGCCATGGGCATCACGCATCCCGCGCTCTACACTCACTTCGCCAACCGCCGGGAGATCTTCCTCGCGGCACTGGACGTCCTGTTCGAGCGCATCATGGCGGTCCACCGGGCGTCTTCCCAGGAGAACGCGCTGGAACGGCTGCGGGAGATCAGCATCTACCACTCGAAGCTGGTGGCGTCGGCCCCCGCCGGGTTCGTGTCGCCCCTGTTCGAGTTCATCGCGGCGTCGCCCGAGGAGGGCCTGCGGGACGCGCTTCGCGAGCGGCAGCGGGCTCTGGCCGCGGACCTGGCGGCCATCGTCCGGGAGGGGCAGCTTCAGGGCACCATCCGGGCGGATGCCGACCCGGAGCAGGTGAGCTGGCTCATCACCAGCCGCCACTGGACCGAGGACGTGGCTCTGCTCATGGGCGTCACCGAGGACTGGAACGAGGAACGGTCCAACCGGCTGCTGGACCTCATCATCGGGTCTATCGCGCCGTAGCGGCGGCGCCGAGCCGCCGCGCTCTGCCGTCAGACCGGCGCGCCAGCCGTAGCGGTCTTCCGCCTGCCGAGCCAGGTGTTGGCGATCGCCAGGATCAGCCCGACCACGGTGAGCGCCGCCGCCACCAGGAACGCCAGCTTGTAGATGCCATCATTGGCTTGAGCAACGCTGGCGGCCAAGCGCGGCCCTGCATACGAGGCGAAGGCCAGGGCCCAGAACATCAGCCCGAAGTTCACCGCGAAGTGCCGGGGCCCGAAAGCATCCAGCGTCACCGGCCCGATGAGCGCCAGGAAGCCCCCGTAGCAAAGCCCCACCACGAAGATGCCCACCAGCACCGGAGCGTAGCTGCCCGTCTGCCACAACAGCAGCAGGCCGAACACCGCGAGCGCCAGGATGGTGATCACCACCGGGTTGCGCCCGAAGCGGTCGGACAGCACGCCCCAGCCCACCTTGCCCACCACCATGCCGATGGCCAGATAGCTGACGAAGGCGCTGGCCGAGCCGGGTGATATCCCCAGCATCTGCTGGACGATGGGCGATGCCTGGCTGGTCACCATGAGCCCGGAGATGAGCCCCAGGAAGAACACGAAGAACAGCAGCCAGAACGACGGCGTCCTGAACATCCCCTTCCAGTCCTGGCCGGGGAGCGCATCGGGGTCGGACGTGTGCCCCACCGGCGGTCGCCAGCCCCGGGGCGCGTATCCCACCGGAGCGACCGTCACCAGCCGGGAGCAGACGGTGATGATAAGGAAGAAGAGCACGCCCAGTCCGCGCAACGTCCACTTGTAGCCGAACTCTTGGATGAGCAGCACCGTGACCGGCCCCCAGATGACCGCCCCCAGGCCGAACCCCCCGGTGAGCACCCCGGAGGCCATGCCCCGCCGTTCGGGGAAGAAGCGCATGAGGTTGGCCATGGTGGCGCCGGGATAGGTCATGCCTCCGACCCCCGCGACGAACGCGAACACGTAGAGAAGGGCGAGGTTGGTGGCGAAGCTGAGGAGGATGGTGCCGATGCTGAGGATGCCCCCCGCGATGAGCAGCAGCGTGGGCGGACGCATGTACTGCAGGAGCTTGCCGGCCAGGATGGCACAGGCGGAGGGTAGGCCGACGACCAGGGTGAACGCGAGGGAGACGTTGCCGGGAGTCCACTGGTAGAGCTCCATCATGGGCTTGACGAGCACACTCCACGCGTAGAAGAAGCCGCAGCAGAGGCTGGCGAGAGTGGATGCGGCCAGCGTCACCCAGCGGCGGGCGGCGTAGATATCGGGGCCGGTGATGGCGCCTGCTGACAAGGGGACCTGCGGCTTCTCGTGTTGACAGCGACTGCCGGCCGATTCTACTCTGGCTGTGGCTCGCCGTCCGGACCGCGCCGCCTACGGAGTGACCGGCTTCGTCCCCACCGCGATCTGCGCGGGGTACATCGGCCACACGCTGATCCACACGTCATCGTGGATGACGGTGCCGTCCGGCAGAGTGACCGTCCGCGTGGTCTTGAGTTTGCGTCCGGTCTGGCCCGAGTCGATGACCCTGGTCTTGCCCACCGCCAGGGTGGGGTCGCTCACCTTGACGGTGGTCGGGCTCCGCGTTCCATAGAAGTTACCCACTGTGTAGGCCACCTTGCGGCCGTCGCTGGTGCCGAAGATGGAGATGGTGGTCGTCCTGCCGTCCGACGTCCCCTTGATCCAGATGAAATGGTCCGTGTCGTTGACGAACCGCAGGTTCTTGCCCCCACCGGTGACCGTCGCGTCGCGGCCCTTGGGATAGTGGTTGATGTAGATGGAATGGTTGTGCCGCTCGGTGACATTGAGGCCGGCGAAGAACACCGCGTTGAACATAGTGGTGGACACCTGGCAGATGCCGCCGCCCAGGACGTCTTCGAGCGTGTTGGGGCCCACGATGCCGGGAGCCAGCTTGTAGCCGCGGGCCTCGGTGCGGGGCCCGATCTGCTTGTCGAAGTTGTACGCCTGGCCCGGCGCCAGCAGGACGTTGGTGGCGTACTGCGTGGTGATGCGGACGTTGACCTGCCTGTTGGCGGAGCCGGTGTACTTGGTGGTGAACGTGGATAGCTGGTCGGTGAAGGTCTCGGCCTGGGCCTCCGCGGTGGTGATATCCGGGTCGAGGGTGGCCACCGCCACCTCCACAGACCGGCCGGCGGCTTTGCCGGCGGCCGCGTCCAGGATCTTAGCCGTGGCGCTCACATCGAGCGTCTCGCCGATGACCCCGGGGATCACCTTGATGGTGACGCCGTCGGGGCTGGTGAGCCCGGCGTTGACGGGATCCGTGTTCACTTCGGGGACGAGGCCGTTCAGGAAGTTCAACATGGCCCCCTCGGGGAGATAGGGCACCATCGCGGGGAGGCCGCTGGAGTAGTCGGTCCGGAACTCCAGCCACGAGGCGATCTGCTGCTGAGAGATGGTCCACTTCTTGTCGTGGCTGGTGAGCGTGAGGGGAGCGCTCATCATGAGCTGCGCCTGCTGCTGGGCGGCGGCGTTGTCCGCCGTCTGGACGTCGGCCGTCTTGGCGATCAAGGGGATGTCGATGTTGCCGGTGTGCAGGGTCAGGAAGCGGGATTCGAGTTCAGCGGCCAGCGAGGCTGTGTCCACGTCCCGGCCGGGGATCTCGGGCATCACCTTGACGGCGCCGTTCTCCATCTTGAGCCAGGCGTTCTGGGGGGTCACGTGCAGCTCGGTGGCGATGTCCGCCAGTAGAGCGTCGATCTTGGCCTTGTCCACCGTGCCGTGGAGGGAGAGATCCCGCGCATCCCGGTAGAGGGAGAAGCGGGTCACAACGTCTTCGAAGAAGTTGCCCTCGTGCGTGATGGCCTTGGCTTCTGAGACCGCGGCCTGCACGTCGATGACTCGGCCCACGTCAGCGGGAGTGACGGTCCACGTCTGGCCGCCGCCGGTGAGGGTAACCGGGCCGCCGGCGCTCTCCACCAGCTTCTGCAGGGTGACCGTGGCCTGTTCCACCGTCTTGCCCCGCAGGTACACCCCGTTGACCGTGACGCCCGCGTGGATCTCGCCGTAGTAGACGATCCAGTCCGCGAGAACGGCGCCCCCTCCCAAGACCACGATCACGACGAAGGCGATGATGACCCAGAACCACCAGGTCCTTCTCAGGCGCTTCTTCGTGCCGGTCTCTTGCTGCAAGGCCTCGCCTTTCGTGTCACGGACAGGTCCATCGCCCAGGGCAGACGGCGTCAGGCGGGATCGCGGTTCCGCCGGGAGGGTGACTATCGGGGTAACTATCCGAGAATTCGCGGTCGGAAACCTGGTCCCTCCGTGACCGCCCCAAGGGCAGGCCGCCGTGACCGCCCGCCGTCTCGCCCGACGTACAATGCCGTCATGAGGAAGATCGCGGTGTGCGCACACAGAGGAGCGTCGGAGGGAACCCGGCCGGGCACGCTGGAGTCGTTCCGGCGCGCGGCGGAGAGCAGATCCGACTACGTGGAGTTCGATGTGCGGCGCCTGGCGGACGGCGCCCTCGTGGCCTTCCACGACCCGGCATGCGACGGGATGGCCCTGTCGGGCCTCACTCTCGACGGCCTGCGGCAAGAGGCCGGCTATGCCGTACCCCAGATCGAAGAAGTCATGACCGCCCTTCGCGGCCTCACCCGGGCACACATCGACCTCAAGGAACCGGGGTACGAAACGCGGGTGCTGGCTCTGGCCGACGCGGTGCTGAGGCCCGGCTACTACGTAGTCACCACGCTCGAGGACGGCATCATCGCCACCATCAAGCGCGACTTCCCTGGCGTACGGGTGGGGCTGTCGCTGGGGCGCAGCCTGGCCGGCCGACCGCCATGGGCGCGGGCGCGCGTGCGGATGAGCGAGCTGTTCCCCCGCAGGCGCCTAGGCGCCTGCGGGGCCGACTTCGTCTCGGTACATCACCGGCTGGCCCGCCTGAACGTGCTGCGCGTGGCCCGGCGCATGGGGATGCCCGCCTTCGTCTGGACCGTCAACGACCCCCGGAGCATCGTCCGGTTCGCCCGCGACCCCGTGGTGGAGTGCATCGTCACGGACGAGCCCGAAAAGGCCGCCCGATTGCTGGGCCTCAAGAGGTAGACTGCTTCTCGGTACGCGCGAGCTACTTCGAGCGAGCCGCGCAGATGGCACCGGGAGGCGCCATGTTCAACACCGTCATCGAGCCGTTCCGCATCAAAGTGGTGGAACAGATCAAGATGACCACCCCCGAGCAGCGAACGACCATGCTCGCCCAGGCCGGATACAACATCTTCAGCCTGCGATCGGAAGACGTGATCATCGACCTGCTGACCGACTCCGGCACCGGCGCCATGAGCGCGGAACAGTGGGGCGGCATCATGCGGGGCGACGAGAGCTACGCCGGCAGTCCCTCCTTCTACCGCTTCCAGGAATCGGTGCGCGACGTCATGGGCTTCGAGCACGTCATCCCCACCCACCAGGGCCGGGCCGCCGAGCGGATCCTCTTCAGCGTCATGTGCGACGCCGGGGACGTGGTGCCCAACAACAGCCACTTCGACACCACCCGCGCAAACATCGAGTTCCGGGGGGCCACCGCGCTTGACCTGCCCAGCCCCCAGCTCGCCGACATGGACAGCGACCATCCGTTCAAGGGCGACATGGATGTCGAGGCGCTGCGCGAGGCGTTCGCCGAGTACGGGCCGGAGCGCATCCCGCTGGTGATGCTCACCGTGACCAACAACTCCGGTGGAGGGCAGCCGGTCTCCATGGGCAACGCCCGTGCGGTGGCCGAGGTCTGCCGGGAGTTCGGCCGGCCGCTCTACCTGGACGCCTGCCGCATCGCCGAGAACGCGTTCCTCATCAAACGCCGCGAGCCCGGATACGCGCAGAAACCTGTCCGCGCGATCGTCCGGGAGATGTGCGACCTGGCCCAAGGCTGCACCATGAGCGCCAAGAAGGACGCCATCGTCAACATGGGCGGCTTCCTCGCCACCCGCGACGCGGACCTGGCCCGGGAGGAACGGGTACTGCTCATACTCACCGAGGGCTTCCCCACGTACGGCGGCCTTTCCGGCCGGGACCTCGAGGCGCTCGCCATCGGCATGCAGGAGGGCATCGACGAGGACTACCTCAACTACCGCATCACCTCCACTCACTACGTGGGCCAGCACCTGCGCGACAACGGGGTGCCGCTCCTGTGGCCCACCGGCGGGCACGCGATCTACCTGGACGCCAAGCGCTTCGCCTCGCACCTGGCGCCCCAGCGGCTGCCCGGCGTGGCCGTTGCCAACGCCCTCTACCTGGTGGGCGGCGTGCGGGCCTGTGAGATCGGCACGCTGATGTTCGGCCACCCGGACCCGGCCACCGGCGAGGACACGGCCGCGGCCCGCGAGCTGGTGCGGCTGGCCATCCCGCGCCGCACCTACACGCAGTCGCACATGGACTATGTCATCGAGGTGGTGCTGAAGGTCTGGCAGGAGCGCGGGTCACTCCCCGGCTACCGCATCGTGGAGCAGGCGCCGTTCTTGCGGCACTTCTCGGCTCGGCTCGAGCCCGTCTGACAGCGACGTCTCTCGCACGGACGACTGGGGGGTCTTGTCCCACAACAGACGGAGAACGTCCGGCCGCGCATAGTGACCGCTGGGGTCGGCGAAGTTCTTGGCGCGAGCGATGTCGTAGAGGTCGAGGTCGGCGTAGAGGATGACCTCCTCGTTCCACGGCCCGGGGCCGGCGAGCGTCGATCCGTCTGGGGCGAAGATGCAGCTGCCTCCACCCCCCACTTCGATGAGTTCGGCGCGCTCCGGCGTGTCGGCCAACCGGGCCACCCATTCCTGGCTGGTGATGGCTACCGGCGCCAACACGAAACAACTCCCCTCCAAAGCGTACTGTCGCGAGGCGCCCATGCACGGCTCGGCGCTGAGCGCGTAGGACTGCTTGCGGTAGAGCCCGAACGTGGGCCACGAGGCCACGTGCACCTGTTCACCAAGCGAGTACATGGCGTGACGGATGAGGGGCTGCATATGCTCCCAGCAGTTGAGCGCGCCCAAGCGGCCGATCGCTGTGTCGTAGACCTTGAGCTCACTACCGTCACCTTGACCGTAGACAGTGCGCTCCGCATGGGTGGGTTTGAGCTTGCGGTGCCGCCCGAGGATGTCTCCGTCGGGTCCGATGAGCAGCTGGGTGATGTAGAGAGTGCCGCCCTCCCGCTCGTTCAGCCCCATGACCACGTAAGCGCCGGCCTGCTTGGCGGCCTCGCACAACCGGGCCGTTGCCGGACTCGGGATATCCACGGAGTTCGCGTACAACTCGGCGAAGAACTGATTGCCCCAGAGGGGGGTACCCAGAAAGGCCCAGGAAGGGTATCCCGGAATCCAGACCTCAGGGAAGGCGATCAGGCGAGCACCGGCCCGGCCCGCCTCCGCGATCAGCGAGCAGGCCTTGTCCGTGCTCTTCTCGCGGTCCTGCCATATGGGCGCGGCCTGCACGGCCGCCGCCTTGAACTTCGGAAAATCATCCATGCGCGCTCCCCTTCACGGTCCGGTCCATCTATCGCACCGAGTCCACCAACGCCTTGACGTTTGCGAACTTCGCGTCCGGCGGTACGGCGCAGCCCATGGCCAGGATGAAGCCGTCCGGCCCCACCTCGGTCAGCAGGCGGTGGCAGTAGGCCCTGACCTCGTCCGGCGTCCCCAGAGTGAGGAGCGCGGGCGGCACGTCGCCCAGGATGCACATGTGTCCGGCCAGGATCTTCTTGGCCCGGAAGATGTCGGTCTTGCCGTCGAGGGCCAGGACGCACCGGCGGGCGGGCAGCTCCAGCAGCCGCTCGATCTCCCGGTCCCAGTTGGCATCGTAGTGGAGCACCGGGATGCCGCCCTCCTCCGCCACGATCTCCACCAGCTCCTTCATGTACGGCCATACGAAGCGGTTCCACAGCCGCGGGGAGAGGAACTCGGGCGCCGTCCGCCAGCCACCCACCCAGTAGCCCACGGGGCCGCCCGCGCGCACTATCCGGCGGGCCTCCTCGCGCTTGGCCACCATCATGGCGTCCATGGCGGCCTGGACCCTGTCGGGCATCTTGAAGAGATCGAGGGTGAACTCCTTGACGGTGCGGCCGCCGCAGAGGTGCTCGTACGGATGGTCGACGCTAGTGGGGGCGAAAACGGCGTATCCGCGCCTCTCGCATTCCGCGGTCCAGCGGGGTTCGGCCTCCTCCAGCACGGCGGCCGCGGCCAGCGCGTCCCCCAGATACCGTTCGGCGTACTCCGCCGATACCAGGCGTCCCAGCCGTCGCTGGCGATGCGGTCGTAATCCTCCGGCTGTATGCGCACCTGCTCGTCGAGCTGCCAGAGAGCGTCGTCCGGCAACTCCCGGCCGGGCAGCATCACCGGCGCCAGCCAGAGCAGGCCCAGCGTCGCGGGCAGGAAGACTGCGGCCTGGGTGGAGTCGATATCCCCCAGGAGCTCCAGCGTGGACACCATTGCCGCGCCGCCCACCTCGGCGTCGCCGACGAACTCGGCCAGCTTGACCCCCGCCACCCGGGCGGTGAAGGCGTCCATGTAGAGAGAGACCGGCACCCGGTCGGGCGTGCCGCAGGCCACGGCGGTGCGCAGGCGTTCCCAGGCTGCGCTCAACTGCGATCCTCTCCCTCGTCTGCGGACGGCGTCTCCCACCGGATGAAGCGCCAATAGGGGGCGTTCACGCGCTGCCGGTAAGCATCCATGTCCACATCGTGCCAATCGTAGAAGCCCACGCCTGTCTTCGCGCCCAGATCGCCTCGGGCGACCCGATCGGTGATCGACGGGGGCGCCGTGGTGATGTTGCTGAGCGAGGGGAACACAGCGTTGCAGGTGTGCATGTTGAGAGTCAGGTCGCCGTTGTCGAAGTGCTCGAAGATGCCTATGGAGGTGTAGCGGGGGCAGAAGCTGTAGTTCAAGCAGGCGTCGATATCCCTGGGGTCGGCGATGCCGCTCTCCACGAGGCTGAGAGCCTCTCTCCACAGGGCGAACTGGAGGCGGTTGCCGATGAAACCTGGAGCCGCCTTCTTGAGGATCACGGGCTTGCGATCGAGGGACTCGAGCAACTCCTTGGCGAACTGGAGGACCCCGTCAGCCGTATCACTGCCGCCGCACAGCTCGAAGAAGGGGACCATGTGGGCCGGGTTGAACGGGTGAGTGATGATGATGCGGTCCTTGTATCTGGCGGCCTTCTCCGTGAGGACGTCGGGCACGAAAGACGAGCTGACAGAGCAGATGGCCTTGACGTTCGGACAGGCCTCCTCGATCCGCGCATACACCTCGTGCTTGACCCCGATGACCTCGCTCACGCACTCGAACACCACCTCACAGCCGGCCAGATCGCTGTAGTCGGTGGAGTAGGCGAGGTACTTCTCGCAGATAGAGAGCTGCTCCTCAGGCATGAGCCCTTGATCGATGATCTGGCGGAAATACCGGTCGTACGTCTTCTTGTATTCGGAGATCATCTCCGGTCGCCGGACCAGACAGGTGGTGCGATAGCCGTGGCCCGTGCAGAGGACCGCCAGGCTGTCGCCGATCATGCCCGCGCCGACGATGCCGATGTGGTTCACGGTATCGAGCTTCATGACGACAGGACCGGCAGGATGACGCCGCCCGATGGCACCACGTTGACCTGAGCCTCCGGATACTGCTGCTGTGCCATACCGATGGCCTCCTCGATCGTATGAGCGTAGGCAAAACCAAGGCGTTCCGCGGTGCTCCGCGGCATGTCGGGCGAGACGATGATGATCCGGAAATCGTGTTGCCCCAGCAAAGCCTGGGCCATGGACATATTGAACTCGGGCGCACCGTCTGCCAGGATCCTCTCGTTGCGGCCGAACAGGTCCAGGACCGCCGGTCTGATGCGGCCGGCATGCATGGTGCGAAAGCTCTCGCAGCCGGCCAGGTAACTCTCAGCGAGCGGCACACTGTAGTCGCACGCCAGGATGATCACTCCCCCCTCGCGAGTCATCTCCGTGGCCGGCGCCAGCGGCTTCATGATCTGGGTGCCCTCCGCGTAGGGAAAGGCGCTGATGATGGTCACATCGGACCGCCCAGCGAACGGCGCGGACAAGATCCTCCGGCTGATGGCCACACCGGCCAGATGGGCCTCTACCGGCGCGCCGCACACCGTCTGATACAAGCGGTCGTTGTGGTCCAGCACGCTGTTGATCACGAAGTCAAGACCGGCGGCCTGCGCCAAGTCGCAGACCTCCTCGTAGAACGGGTTGCCCTCCAGCCGGCCGAGCCCTGAAGCCTCTCGGAAGCTGTACCGGAGGTGATGCTCGAGAATGGAATCAAAATCGGCCACTGCCGGGAAGAGGATCTTGCCGCCGCCGCCGAAGCCGTTCATGGGATGAGGGAAGATGGAACCGATGCCGATCTTGAGATCCGCCTCGCTCACTCGCCGGTTGATGCTGACCACCGTCCCGCTGCGCAGTGAGCCGATGGGCACCAGGTCCTGCGCCCGGCAATCATGGTTGACGAACTCGTAGAGATCGACCAGATCGTCTCCGTAGGCGTCGCGCATCTCCGCCCGGTCCACCTGACGATGCGTGCCCGTTCCGATGACGACGACGATCTGGCCCGGACGAACGCCGGCTTCAGACAATTCCAGCAGCAGGGCACGCAGCACGAGTTGTTTGGGAGAGGCCCGGGAGGGATCTTCGATCACCACGGCGATCGTGTCGCGCCGGGCTGACGATCTGCCGCAGGGGCGGATGGCCGATCGGATCCGCCAGCGCCCGGCGGACCATGCCGATGACGTCGGCCGGCGCAGGCCGGTCTTCAAACTCGGCGAACGCGAGTAGCTCCCACGCTTCGGGCAGGTCGAAATGGACGCGCCGCCCCCGCAGTCGCAGGTAGAGCTTAGGTGAGCTCATAGAACGAGAGGATGACCCTATCGGGAAGGCGCTCCCCGGCGCACACCGACACCAGGCTGTGCAGCCACTGGTACTGCGGAGCCGCCGGTCTCGAAGACGGGGCACGTCCTGAAGTAGTACTCGCTCGGGTCGCACCTCTCGCCGCGCGCCAGCCGGTCCATGACCGCCTTGGGCGCCGTGCGGATGCCGGGGTTGCGCACGTAGATGAGAGCGCCGTCGTCCGTCTCGAGCGTGTACCGCGCCTCTATCTCCGCCACTCCGTCGGGCCGGATGACCTGCCAGTCCGCGCCGCCGGGCAGCACCTTCCCGGAGAGCCTCGGCCCCGTGAACGTGCCGCCCTCGATGGCGATGATCCTCCGCAGACCGTGCGGGCCGTCGCCCACGACGAGCGCCGGCCCCACGTTGACCGTCGCCCGTGAAGAGAGGCCGGAGTTCGGGCGGACTGCTCGCGGCTCTGCGAACGTCGTCGCTCGGCCGCCGGCATCCGCGCCGCCGATCACACCATCTGCCGGACGATGGCGGCGATGTCGTCCGGCGTGGGATCGCGGGGATTGGTGCGGACGCTGGGCGCTGTTCATGGTCTCGTTGACGATCGTCGGCATGTGGCTCTCCTCGAAGCCGAAGTCGCTCGAGCCGGGCGGAGATCCCGATCTGGGTCAGCAGCGCGTCGAGCCGGGCGAAGCCGTCGTCGCCGAAGCCCATCGCCTCGAACACGGCCTCGATCTTGCCGCCGACCGCCGGAGCGTTGTAGGCGAGCACCACCGGCAGGCCATGCCCACCGCCTGGCCGTGAGGCATGTGGTACAGGGCGCAGAGCGGCATGGCCATGGCGTGACAGAGGCCGCAGTTTCGAGTTCATGCCCGCGGTCATGGCCATCGTGGCGCCCATCTGCATCTTCTCGCGCAGGTCCAGGTCCTGGCCGTTCGGCGCAGGCAGCCGCGACGTTGCGGCTGAGCAACTCGATGGCCGCGCAGGGCGAAGAGCTCGCTGGCCGGTCCCGCCCCCTTCGAGATGTACGACTCGGTGGCGTGCACCAAGGCGTCGGTGCCGCTCGGAGCCGTCACCCTGGGCGGCATGGAGACGGTCATCAGCGGGTCGGTCAGGGCGACGGTGGGACAGATCTTGTGGCTGATGACGAGAAACTTGGTGTGGCGCTCCTCGTCGATGAGCACCACGCCGTCGGAGATCTCGCTGCCGGTGCCCGACGGTGGTGGGCACGGTCACCATCTTGATCGACGGCACGCCCGGCACCTTGTCGAAGCCGGCGTAATCCCGGATGTGGCCCGCCGAACGAGCCGATCACCGCCAGGCCCTTGGCCGTATCCAGCACGCTGCCGCCGCCCACCGCCACGACGGCGTCGAACCGTTTCGAGTCCAGTTCGGCGACGAGGCTGTCGAACAGAGCGACCGTCGGCTCGTAGTTGACGGCGTCGCAGATGGTGTATTCGATGCCGGCCTGCCGCAGCGAATCGAGCACCGGCTGCACCACGCCCAGCGACACCAGGATCTGATCGGTCAACACCAGCGGGTTGCGGCAGCCGAGCTGCGCCACGACCGGCCCGGTCTTGCTCGCCAGCCCGCGGCCGTGACTCCAACTGGTGGGGAAATCGAACGTCGCCATCGCGGGCGCGTCACTCATCGGAAGATCTCCTCGTTCGAACCGGACGTGATGGTCGACGCCCGTCATGTGCTCCACCCAGCGGACCATCTCGCTGATGCTGCTGCCCTTCTCCGCGTGCTGGAGCGCGGCCCGCCACAGCTGCTGGCCCGCTCCCGAAGCGGCGCCGGGATCGGCCTGCGTCGCCGGCGAGGCGCATGGCGATCCCGATGTCCTTGACCATCAACTCCAACTTGAAGGCGTCATCGAACGTGCGGCTGGTGATGCGCTGCCGGATGTGCGTCTGGCTGATCCACGACATGCCGGTGGAGACGTTGAGCACGTCCGTCATCACGTCGGGGTCCAGCCCGAGCTTCTTGCCGATGGCCAGCCCCTCGGCGGTTGCCATGAAAGTCATGGCCGTGACCATGTTGTTGAGGCACTTCATGGTGTGCCCGGCCCCGGTACCGCCCAGATGGAACACCTGCTTGCCCATGACGTCGAACAGCGGCCTCACCCGCGCGAGCGCGGCGGGTCGCCGCCCGCCATGAACACCAGCTCGCCCGTCTGCGCGCCGAGCTGGGCCCCGGAGACCGGCGCGTCCACCATCGCTACGCCGGACGCCGCCAGCGCCCCGCGGTCTCGAGGGTCAGCCAGGGCTCGCACGAAGAGGTGTCGAGCAGCAGTGCGCCCTCGCTGAAGCCGTGGATCAAGCCCGTCGTCACCCAGGGCCACCTCCTGCACGTACTTGCCGGAGGGCAGCATGGTCACCACGATGGTCGACGCGCCGGGCCACCTCCGCCGGGCGACTGCGCCACCGTGACGCCGGGGATGGCTCTCGGCCGCCCTCGCGGCCGCGGCCGGGTCCTTGTCGTAGACGGTCAGCGAGTAGCCCGCCCGGGACAGGTTCAGGGCCATCGGCAGGCCCATGACGCCCAGGCCGACGAATCCGATAGGGGGGTTGCTCACCGAAGCGCTCCTTTACGGTCTCGCGAGTCAGCTCGAGAGCAGTGCGCTCTTCCTGCTGCCGCCGCAAGCGCCAAGCGAGGGACGATGTCATCCACGGCTCACGTCGTCCTAGGTGACGATCGCGTCTTTGGCGACGGGCCTGACGACCCGGGCCGCCGTGGCTCAGGCCCATGGGCAAGTAGCGCTCCGCAACGCTCTCGCCGGCGGACACCAGGCTGCCGAAGACGGTGTAGCCACCCTCCCCGTCGAGGATGTCGCCGGGCTTGCAGGTCCTTCTTGGCGGTGGCGGCCACATCGGCCGTGAAACTGACGGCCGAGCCGGTGGCCTCGCCGCGCAGCGCTGCCGAGGCGACGCTGATGCCCAGTTCCATCCCGATCATGTGGAACGGCCGGTAGAAGGCGCCGTACTCCCGCTCGGATCGCAGAGGAAGTCGTGCATGTCGAAGAAGCGGCGCACCAGCGGCGTCCCCGCCTTGAAGACGACGTACACCCCCCAGCGCAGATTGTTCGGGATGGCGTGCCGTCGCGGTTCTCGCTGGCCACGACCTCCACCGTGCCCGAGTGCTCCAGGATGCCGCCGTCGGCCGCGGGCTTGAGCACCGTGGGCAGCGCTTCCGGTCCGATGGCCGGGAACTGCAGCCCGCACGCTTGCGGCAGCAGCTGCTTGGCATTGCAGACGGCGCACATCTCGATGGCCGACTTGGTCGTGTCCAGGAACGAGTTGTACATCTGGGCGTTGTACTTGCCGGTCTCCACCTGCTCGCGGGTGAAGCCCATGTGATCCCAGACGGTGTCGGGCGTCGAATAGCGGTACTCGGGCTGAAAACGAGTGCCTTTGCCGGCGCAGACCACCTCGAGGCCGGCGGCACGCGCCCAGTCGATCATGTCGCTGATGATGGCCGGCTGATCACCGTAGGCCATCGAGTACACCAGCCCCTGCCGCAGTCGCCTTCTGCTGCAGCACGTGACCGACGCAGCGCGTCGGTCTCCACGTTGACCATGACCACGTGCTTGCCGTTGTCAAGGGCGGTCCAGGCGTGGTATGCCCCGGGCCCGGGCACACCGGTGCATTCCAGCACCACGTCCAGGTCGGCGTGGAGTAGATTGTCGGCATTGTCCGCGATGGCCACTTTGCCCGCGGCGATCGCGTCGTTGACCGCGCTCGGGCGACCCGGCGTCGGCCAGCGCGTCGGCCGGCCAGCCGGACGGCCAGACAAGCGTCCCGGGCCTTCTGCGGATTGAGGTCGGCCACGCATGCCAGCGCATGCCCGGTGTCCGCCGGGCCTGGTTGAGGTAAGCCGTGCTGAAGGTGCCGGCGCCGATGATGCCCACTCGCACCGGCTTGTCCTCCGCCTCGCGCCGCTGCAGCAAGTCAAACAAGCTCATGGTGCACCTCGACTACCTTCTGGGCGGCTGGGTCTGGACGGGGCGATGTGATGGTCACGGATTGGTCCAGGAGTGCTCCAGCCCCTTCATCAACTGCCAAACGGCGCGATTGACCGGGACGGGAACACCCAGTTTCTCTCCGTGAGTCGGCGATGGCCCCATTCACGAAGTCGATCTCGGTCTGGCGCGTCGCGAGAACATCCATCAACATGCTCGGGTTTCTTTTCTTGTGGCGCGTTGGCGCCCTCAGCGATCATCCGCCTGGGGTCGCCGTGCAAGGTGATGCCGAGCGCTGCCGCCACGGCTTCCCCTTCTTGAAGCAACGTCTCGCACAAGGCGCCGGTGGGCGGGTAGCGGACGGCAGCTCCGTGGTGCAGCCGGGTCAGTCCCCCGACGGGGTTGACCGCCGAGTTGAAGATGACTTTGGTCCATTGCGCACCCCGGGCATCGTGCGAGAGGAACGCACGGCAGCCCGGCCCGTTGAAGGATCGTTGCCAGGCTTGCGACGTGAGCCGGCGATGTCTCCGAGGGCTCGAACGGCCCTATCCAGATGTCGCTGTAGAACTCCAGTTCAGCGTGTCCGGGGCCGACCACGTTCGCGGCTATCGTGGTCGCGCCCCGGATCACGTTCTTCACGTGCTCGGCGATGATCTCCTCGTTGCCGAGGCCGTTCTGCACCGAGCAGACGGCACTGGCAGCCACCGAAGATGTGGGCGGTCTGCTCGATGGCGTTCCGCGTGTGGATGCTCTTCGTGGCGAAGATGCCGAAATCGCAAGGCGGAAGATCCTGGGGCCGCCAGGTCGCGTTGACGGTTGCGCGGATATCGGCCGCACCGCTGAGCCGCAGGCCTCTCTCGCTGATGGCCCGAACATGCTCCTCCGACGCATCGTAGACGTGGACCTCGAGTCCCTCCACGAGCGCCAGATGCGCGGCGAAGACGCTTCCAAGCGCACCGCATCCGACAACGCAGACCCTGGCGGCCACAGTGACCGTCACTTACCGAGGTTCGGCAGGATGAGCGCGATCTGCGGAACGACCAGGATGATCGCCGTACAGACGAGTTCCGCCCCCAGGAACGGCCAGATGCCTCGGAATATCTTGCCCATCGGCACGTCCGGCGCTACCCCTCTGATCACGTACACGTTCACACCCACCGGGGGAGTGATCACGCCCATCTCGGCGGCCAGGATGATCATGACCCCGAACCAGATGGGGTCGTAACCGATGTTCGTGACGATGGGGTAGAGGATCGGGATGGTCAGGGTGACCAGAGCCAGGGAGTCCATGAAGCAGCCACCGATGAGGTAGATGACCATGATGAGGATCATGATGACGATCGGTGGCAGCGGCAGGGAACCCACCCATTCGGAGAGCGCGAACGGCGCCCGAGTTATGGCCATGAAGTGGCCGAAGATGGTGGCGCCGGCGATGATCATGAAGACCATGGCCGTGATCCGCGTGGTCTCGGCCACAGACGCCCAGAAGGCTTTGAGGCTGAGCTTCCGGCGGGCCAACGCGATGATTATGGCCCCGAAGGCGCCGACGGCGCCGGCTTCCGTCGGCGTGAACCACCCGACGAAGAGGCCGCCCATGACCAGCGCGAACAGCATGAGCATCTCGATGATGCCGGACAGGCCTTTCAGCTTCTCGAGAAAGGTGGTCTTCGGTCCGGCGGGCGCGAGGCTGGGCTTACGCCAGACCATGACAAGCACGGTGATCATGAACAGCACGGCGAGCAGGATGCCCGGCAGGATACCGGCGATGAACAGCTTGCCGATGGATTGCTCGGTCATGATCCCGTAGATGATGAGCACCGTGCTCGGGGGGATCATGATGGCCAGACTACCGGCCGAAGCCAGGGTGCCGGTCCGGAGCGAATCGTCATACCCGTACCGCTTCATCTCCGGCAGGGTGACCTTGCCCATTGCGGCGGCAGCAGCCGTGGTCGAGCCGCACATGGCGCCGAACCCGGCGCAGGCCGCGATGGAAGCGAGAGCCAGACCGCCGGGCAACCGGCCGAGCCACTTCTGGGCCGCGTCGAAGAGCCGGCCGCTGATGCCGGAGTAGTACGCCACTGTGCCCATGAGCACGAACATGGGCGCCACGGAGAGTGAATACGAGGAGAACGTGGCCCAGATGTCCTTGGCGACGATGCGTAGGCCCCCGTCCAAGGAGCCGGCGACGATGAAGCCTACCAATCCCACCGCGCCCATGGCCACCGAGACCGGCAGGCGCAGCAGGAACATGATCACGAGTATGACTATGCCGACAACGGCGATGGTGGTGGGGCTCATAGGTTCACCGTCTTCGAGGAGTCGACTGCAGGGCCGCTTCCGCTAGGCTTGATCATCTTGTGCGCATCTTCGACGGCGCGCAGCAAGAACGCTAGGGCTGTCAGACCCAGGCCGATCGCCATCACATACATGAAGGGCCAGAGCGGGACGAAGACGGACATGCTCGTCTCGTTGGCCTCCTTCATACCGTTGCCGACCACCATCGACTGCCAGGAGCCGACGACGAAGAACCCGGTGCAGATCAGCATCATCACCATGGCCAGACCGGACTGGACACGCTTGGGCAGGCGTTCGGTGAAGATCTCGATCTCGATGTGTCCTCGCTCGTAGGCGGTGTACGCCACAGCCAAGACTGCTGACACAGCAGTGATGAGCTGGACGTAGTCGTAGGTCCCCTGGACCGATTTCCAGGCGTACCGCAGGATCACGTTGATGACCACCAAGGCGAGCAGCGCGACCATGCCAATGCGTGCGAGATAGTCGCCGTAACGCGTCAGCTGTCCCAAATACCGTTCAAATCTACTCATGCAGGCGACCTCGCCTTTCGTGGTTGCAGGAGGACGCGGATTGAGTTGCGGGTTACAGGGCATCCCGGTGCCCCGGCCGAGCCGGGGCACCGGGAGACGTTTAGCGTTGCTCCGTTACCTATTTGGCCGGAGGCGTCCAGGGCTGGTAGGTGGCCGCGTTGGCTTTCTCCATCATGGCCGCGCAGTCGTCGACGATCTGCTGGCCAGGAAGACCCAGTCCGTCCAGATACTTGATGTAGTCGGCCTTGATGGGCTTGATCAACTCCACCAGTTTGGCCGCTTCCGCTTCGGGCAGCTGGACGACTTGGTGCTTCTGGGTGTCAGCCGAGACCTTGATGGCATGCTCGTGCGCGTAGTCCCACATGCCGCCGGCAGTGGCCGCCCAGGATTCGGCGACGGATTCGAAGGCCGCTTTGAGGTCATCGGGCAGCGCATCCCACTTGGCCTGGTTCATGGCGACCCAGAAGAAGTCGGAGGCGTACAGCTCGAGGCATGAAGGTGGAGTAGTCGAAGAGCTCGTTGTGCTTCCAACCTTCCAGCGTCTCGGCCGGGGAGAGGAGGGCGTCGATGGTGCCCTTCTGCGCCGCTTCGAACACGTCGGCCATCGGCATGGCGATCGGGTCGGCGCCGGTCAGCTTGACGGCCGCGGTCGAGGTGCCGGAGCAACGGATCTTCAGGCCTTTGAGCTGGTCGACGCTGGTGATCGGCTTGTCATAGTGGAAGTAGCCCGGACCGCATGCGTAGATGTAGAGGATGTGGGTGCCGTTGAATTCCTTCGGCTGGTACTTCTTGTACAGCTCCATACCGGCGGCCACCATAGCGGCCGTGTTCTTCGGCTGGGCGACACCGGGCTGCATCATGGTCTGCATGACCGGGAACTGGCGCGGCGTGTAACCCATGCTGGACTGGCCGGCGTCGACGATCCCGTTCTTGACCCCGTCATAGATGTCGGGCGGGGCGATAAGGGTGTTGACCGGGAACCATTCGACTTCGATCTTGTATTTGCCGTTGGTGGCAGCTTCGACGGCCTTGAAGAAGCCGGGGAAGTTCTGCGTGTTGTCGATGTGTGTCGGCGGCTTTTCGTCCGCGAACTTGAGCTTGATGACGATCGGCGCTGCCGCGCCTGCCGGTTGTAGCCGGAGCTGCGGTGGTAGCCGGGCCGGCGTCGTGGCCGGGCCGGCAGTGGTGGCCGGACCCGCAGTGGTAGCCGGACCGGCGGCAGTCGTGGTGGTCGTCTTCACCGCCACACGCCAGCGGCGAACAGAACGGCGATGATTGCGATGCACGTGGCCAATAGAATCAGTTTCTTCATAGCGACTTACACCCCTAAGTTGGAAGCCATAGTCCGAAGAGAAACGTCTACCAACGCGCGAGCGACCGTTCGAACGATCACCCCCCTCCTTCACGACTTGGTCATGGCGGCTCCTCGTCTGCTCGCGGCTGATGGGACGCTGTGAGCACACCGGATGGTGGACGTAACGGGTGAGAACAGGGACTTGGGGCACGAAGGCGAGTGCCTTTGACGAGGAGATCGATGCCGCAGGCGCGGGCACAGCGAGCGCCGGACCAATGAGTCGTCTGCCGACAGAGCCCTCACCATCCGCGCCACCCCGTCGCAACGACTCGCACCCCCCGGTTACGGTCAGTCTGGCCGCGCTCGTCCCCGCAGTCAGACCCCCGACCGACCGTCCCCCCGAGGAAGTGCGGCTTCAGTATGACGACGCGGGTCAGGCCGTGTCAAGCACAGTTCCAGCCGCATGCGGACCCGATGGTCAGTTGGGCCGCCTGATGTCCATCCCCATCAACTCCGCCATCCTGAAGTAGCTCTCGGGTTGCACCGCTCCCGGCTTCATCTCGTGGATCATCGGGAGCCTGGTGAGCTTCCCGTCGACCGCCGATGATCGTCCTCATGCCCACCATGAACTCCGGTCAAACTTGGAGATGGGCACGGTGAAGATCATCTCGTCGTCACCGGCCATCGCGGTGATGTGATCGCCCCTGCACGGCACGGCGACCTGGTAGGCGTCGTCCTTGATGGCGGGCACCACCCCGTATACGCAGGCTGCGTGCCCGGAAAGCGCCGTCGGCAGGTTCTCGCCGCTCTTGTATTCCCGGGCCATCAGCAGAACCACCAACTGCGACGAATCGCAGTAGATGGTGACGGCGTCGGGATCGAAACCCGGCGGTTCGCCAATGGGGCCGATAGCACCCCGACGTACTCCCCGGTCTCCAGCCGGGGGAACTGCTCCGCGTAGCGCCGTCCCGCCTCCTGGGTCTCCACATCACCGGGATACCGATTCTCGCCGTTCAGGAACTCCTGCGGGCGGCTCTCCCATCCCGTAGCCGACGACCGGCTCGAAGCAGTACATGTCTTCCTTGAGCATGGCGATCGTGTAGCCGTTTCTTCGCGAGAGCGCGAAGGCCTGGCACAGGTTGTACTGGCAGCCATCGTCGCGCTTGGGGCGCTTCGCCTCGGCCGGGATCTCGGATTCCGTCCTCAAGAGCCTTATGGCGAGCGGGTAGGTCTGCAGCCGCAGATACCTCTCCAGGTCCCCGGCGTCCGCGTGCATCTTCTCCAGGTCTGTCACCGCGTTTCTCCGTTCACTCGGGCAGCATCGACACCAGGCCGCGCACATCGGCCGAGGTCCTCCAGGTGCTCCACCGCGCCGATGATCTGCGCCCCCTTCTCCGGCGTCGAACGCCGGGTCTGCCGGCGAATGCGAGGCAATCCGAGAACCGCTGCAGGTGTTCCTCCTTCGGCAGGGGGTTCCCCGGGAATCCTGGGGCCGATATCGGTCTTCCTGACGTACTCCCGTCCGTCCTTGGTCACCACCCGCAGGTCGGTCGCGGTATGGCCGCGCGCATCCAGCGCGGCGTCGGACGACCACGTCGATCCGCTCCACCAGCGAGCACCTCGGGGTCGCTGATGGCGTCGGCTTCGAAGTGGGCGAGCGTCGAGCTCTTGCGAAGCAGAGCGTTGGCCGCGCAGTAGCGGGCGCTGAACTGGGCGTTCACCTTGGGATTGCTGCCGACCTCGAAGGGATGGCCCACCAGCCTGTAGAGGTAGGGGACGATCCTGATCTCCACGTGTTCCACGTCATCGGGCTCGAGCCTCTCGTCCTCCACGAGATCGAGCATGAGTCTCGTGGTCGACTGAGTGCCTCCGCAACTCGGGTACTTCTTGAACGACGAGCCTGTCCACCTGGTAGTCGGTGCCCAGCCCTGGGAGCACCTTCTCGGCTCCCACCCGGTCGCGGCCGAACAGATGGAAGTAGCCGTACACCCCTTCCAGGAAGTCGCGGGGTCCCGTGATCCCCGCGCCGGCGAGTCTGGCGCAGGTGACGCCGGTCTCGGAGGCCCATCCCTGGATGGCCCTCACCGCCAGCGCCCCGTCCACGTTCGCCTGAAAACTGCCGCCACAGCGGCAGAAGGCCAGGGCCAGCGCGTTCCAGGTCTCCCCCTCGGAAAGGCCCAGCAGCCGGGCGGCCGCCGCGGTGGATCCGAACGGGACGCACACCCCCGTGGGGTCGAAGCCGTCGTACTCCGACTCCCCCAGGTTCAGCCGGATGGCAAGCTCGGTCCCCACCACGATCGCCGCGAGAAAGTCGGCGCCGCTCACCCCGCCGGCAAGCTCCGCAGCGGCAAGAGCGGCCGATACGACGGCTGCACCCGGGTGCGCGCCGGGGGCGATCGAGTCTTCGAAATCGAGAGCCCGTGCCATCACCGCGTTGACGAAGGCGGCCTGCTGGGCCGGGACCTTGTCCCCGTGGACGAGGATCGACGCCTCGGGTCTCCCGCCGAGCTCCCGGGCGGACTCGACGAACGTCTGGCACCCTCGCTCGAGGCTCCGGCGATCGTGGTCCCCAACACGCCGAGCAACTGGTCTCGCACTATCTCGACGCGCGCGCCGGTATGTCGCTGAAGCGGGTCTGAGAAGACGAATGCCGTGATCTCCTGCTCTGTGTTCACCGGCGGGCTCCCTTCTCACTCGTCCTGGCATCGGGGTGTCGCCTGCCGAGGCCTTGGGCCGGCCGCCTCTTTCGCCGTGCACGTCGTACGGGCTGGTCCCCCGCCCCCACGACCTGGTCTGGAGCGGCTTGCAGATGATCTCGGTGACATGGAGGTCGTGAAGGGCCGCGCTGGTGGAGGCAAGGGCCACCACGGCGGTGTCGGCTCCGCGGCGGGTGCCGGAGACGGCGATCACCTCCTCGCCCCTTGCCACCAGTCCGGCGTCCGCGGCCATGAGCACGGTCTCGACGCACACCTTCATGCCCTGGCAGATGGTGCGAAGGACCATGGCCATCGCCTCGGCGGATCCCGCCGCCGTAGAAACCGTCGGTGTGAAAGAGCATGGTGCCGAAGTGGACCCGGTGCCCTTGCTGCTCCAGCTCCGCGACGAGTTCCGGCGGGAAGCGCTGGGTCTCGGTGAAGCCGTACTGGTGGGGGACCACGATCAGCCTGACCTGAGTGCCCGCGAAGAGCGCCGCCGCCGCGCGGGCGGTGTCCCCGGTGGTCGAAGCAAGGACGATCTTGCCGTATTCCCCGCTGCTCGGCTTCCTGCCGCCGCAGGCGGAGGGTCTCGCGCGTGTTCGCGCGTCCCGGCTTTCTCGAAGTAGACGATCGGTCCGCTCCACCTCTGACCCCCCTCTGCACGCTCGGCCTGCGCTTGACAACCCTACCACTCGCTGAGTAGTTTCGTGGCGCGTGCCTGCGCCCGAGGTCTGTCTCCGGCGGCTCGACCGGCGCCCGGCCGCTTCATCTTTCCTGCCGATCGCAGAGGGGAGACCGATGAGCCAGAAGATCCGAAATCAGCGGCTGTCCGACGAGGAGTTCTTCAGGATCCGAAAGGAAGAAGTGCTTCCCCAGTGGGAGACGGGGAAGGCGATCGAGGATCTGGACGAGTGCATCGCCGCCGCCAAGGAACTGTCTCAGAGGCAAGAGCCACGCGCTCAAGCACAAGGAGGCTGAGGAGCGCGGCATCCACCTGCTGATGCCCCAGTTCGGCCGGGCCCTCACCGAGTACACCATCGAGGGACTGCAGTACGTGGAAGCGGAGGGCCTCGCTCCCGACGGCGTCTGGATCATCTTCTCGGATTCGTACACCCGCAAGCTCGACTTCGAGAGGGCCGCCGTCGGCATCGAACGGAGCAGGCAAGAAGGCATGTCGATGCTCAACGGCTGGCCCATCGTCAACTTCGGCGTGGAAGAGGCCCGGAAGATCCGGAGGGCGTCGCAGGTGCCCCTGACCCTCAACTCCACCGACGAGGACGGCCGCCTGGCCTCCGAGATCGCCCTGGCCGCCGGATGGAACGGCGCCAACACCCGGTCTCTCCAGGAGTGCATCGCCCACTGCAAGGACATCCCGCTGGAAGAAGAGATCCGGATCAACCAGTACGAGAGCCGGCTGGCGGCGATCTACACCGAGAACGGCGTCCCCATCTGCACCCACAACGCCTGCAACCTCACCGGCTACGACAGCCCCGGTTACCGCTCGTTCGTGTGCGTCTCCCAGTCCCTGCTGGGCGCCGAGCAGGGGATCAAGTACCAGTTCCTCGAGAACGGCCTGAACATGAACCTCATCCAGGACATCGCCATGGTCAGGGTGACCAAGCGGCTGTGCGAGGAGTACTGCGACGCGCTTCGGGTACGGAGACGTCAAGTTCTTCACCGGAGGCTACCCCTTCCTGGGCGCCTGGCCGCCCCGGGTGGAGGAGGCCAGCGCGATGATCGCCTGGAACGCCATCATCCCGATCCTGGGGGCTTCACCACCGCCATCCTCAAGAGCGAGGACGAGGCCTTCGCCACGCCCACCAAGGAAGGCATGGCCAGCTCGGTCAGGCTGGCGAGGCATCTGCTCACCCTCATGGGCGAGCCAGAAGATGCCCGAATCGGAGGAGTCGCGGCTCGAAGAGGCCATGATCGAGCTGGAAGTCCGGACCCTCATGGACAAGTGCCTGGAGGCAGGCGACGGCGACATGGCGGTGGGCATGTGCAAGGGCGTCGAGGCCGGGTGGGTGGACACCATGCTGACCCCGTGGAAGTACAACAAGGGCAAGGTCATGGTCATGCGCGATGCGCAGAACGCCGTCCGGTACTGCGATCCCGGCGACATCCCGCTGCCGAAAGAGGTCGCCGACTACCACAGGGAGAAGCTGGCGGGCAGAGAGAAGAAGGAGGGCCGCGAGCTCGACTTCGGCATGGTGGTGCACGACCTGCAGTTCGCTTCGATACTGCCCAAGACACGAGCCGACGGAGGACGAGCGCGTGAAGCGGAAGACACGTCAACAAGAGCGTCGTCATAGGCACCATCGGCGCCGACGCCCACATGATCGGCGGCTGGGTGCTCGAGAAGGCCTTCAAGGAAGCCGGTTTCACCGTTGCCTTCCTGGGCGCCGTCGTCCCCCAGCAGGAGTTCATCAACGCCGCCATCGAGATCGACGCCGACGCGATCCTCGTCTCGTCGATGTACGGGATGGGCCTCTTGGACTGCGAGGGCCTGCGCGACAAGTGCATCGAGGCCGGCCTGGACGACATCATCCTCTACGTGGGCGGCACCGTGGCGGCCCCCATCGAGCTGGAGAAGAACTGGCCGGAGATCGAGCGGCGCTTCACGGAGATCGGTTTCGACCGGGCCTTCCCCAACACCTGTACGGCGGACGAGGCCGTGCAGGCCCTGAAGACCGACCTCGGCATCGACTGACGGCCGGCCGGTGAGCGTCCATCTTCTGATCGACTTCGGGAGCACCTACACCAAGGTCCTGGCCGTCGATCTCGCCAGGAGATCATCCTGGGCAGAGCCCAGTCGCCGACCACCATCGACACCGATGTGACCATCGGTCTGAACAACGCGCTCGCCGAGCTCGTCGACTCGTGCGGGCTCGACCTGGGCCGGGTCGAGGGCAAGTACGCCAGCAGCAGCGCGGCCGGCGGCCTGAAGATGGCGGCCATAGGGCTGGTGCCCGAACTGACCCTGGAGGCGGCCCGCAGAGCCTGTCTGGGCGCCGGCGCGAAAGTCGTCTGTTCGTACGGTTTCGAGATCGACAAAGAGGTGGTCCGCGAGATCGAATCGGCCCGGTGCGACATCATCCTGCTGTGCGGGGGCACCGACGGCGGCGACAAGCGGGTGATCACGCACAACGCGCGGATGCTGGCCCATTCGGGCGTCGAGTGCCCCATCCTGGTGGCCGGCAATCGAGTGGTCGCCGACACGATCAGAGAGACCCTCGAGAGACGAGGGCAAGAAGGTCTACAGGGCCAGCAACGTGCTGCCCACCCTCGACACGGTCGAGGTGGAGCCGGCGCAGGCGCTGATCCGAGAGATCTTCATAGCCCACATCACCCACGCGAAAGGCCTCGACAAGGCGGCTGAATTCATCGGCGGACCCATCATCCCCACGCCCAGAGCCACGCTTGCAGGCGGCCGCTCTGCTGGCCGACGGGACCGAGCGCGAGCCGGGCATCGGCAGCTTCTGGTGGTCGAGGTGGGCGGAGCCACGACCAACATCCACTCGGTCGTGGACCAGATCACCGGTGACGCCGCAGACGGTCATCAGAGGCCTGCCGGAGTCGCGGGTCAAGAGGACCGTGGAGGGCGACCTCGGGCATCCGGTACAACGCCCCCACCATCTACGACTTCATCGGCGGCGAGAGCCTTCATGACCAGGCTGCGGCGATCTCTACCCGTCCGTGGCCGACGACCCGGGCTTCGACCCCGACCGCACATCGACTACCTCTCCAAGAACGTGGGCCACGCGCCCTCGACAGACCTCGGACTGAACGCCGACATCGTGCTCGCCGAGTCGGCGGCCTCCATCGCCGTCGAGCGCCACGCGGGCACGGTGCGGCAGGAGTTCTCGGTGGTGGGCGAGATCATGGTGCAGCACGGCAAGAACCTGCTCGACGTGGAGAATCTCATAGGGACCGGCGGCATCTTCAGGTACGGGCTGCATCCGGAGAGGGTGCTGCGGGCCGCGTTGTTCAGCGCCGGACAAGCCGTGGAGTCTGAAGCCCAGGGCCCCCAAGACGTTCATCGACCGCGACTACATGCTGTACGGCATCGGTCTGCTGGCCGAGTACTTCCCCGACGCAGGCCCTCAGGATCGCCAAGAAGTACCTGACGGAGACCGGACGTCAGCTGGCAGGCCGACTGAGTCCGAACCATGACCAGGCAGAGCTCTGGACCAGGAGCTTCGTGGTCATCACCATCGAGAACTTCCTGGTGGCCGTGAACTTCTGGCTGCTCATGACCGTGGTGTCGAAATTCGCCACCGACCGCTTCGGCGCCTCCACCGCGCTGGCCGGCTTCGCGACGAGCATATTCATCATCGGCGCGATCGTCGGCCGGCCTCTCTGCGGCAAATGGATCCACCGCGTGGGCCAGACGAGGACCCTCTACGTGGGAGTCACGCTCAGCCTGATCCTCACACTGGCGTACTTCGGCGCCGCCAGCATCGGCCTTCTGCTCCTCGTCCGCTTCCTCCATGGGGCCGCCTTCGGCGCCACCCATGTGGCCACGGGGACGATCGTCGCCGGCGTGGTGCCGAGAGAGCGCTACGGGGAAGGCATCGGCTACTTCACCCTGAGCCAGATCATGGCCACCGCCATCGGGCCCTTCATCGGCCTACGCCTGATCCAAGCACGGCAGTTTCGATTCCGTGATCATCGCCTGCTCGATCGCCTCGGCGCTCGGTCTGGCCATCCTCCCGCTCCTGGGGGTGAAGGACCTGCAGTTGACCGCCGAACAGGTGGTGGAGACCAAGGGATTCAAGCGTCAGGAGCTACATCGAACCCAAGGCCGTCCCGGTCGCGCTCGTGGCGCTGCTGGTCTACCTCTGCTATGCGAGCGTCATCTCGTTCCTCGCGCTGTACTCGGAGGACATCGGGCTCGTCGACACGGCCGGCTACTTCTTCATCGTCTTCGCCGCGGCGATGTTCATCACGAGGCCGCTCGTGGGACGCCGGTTCGACGCCAGGGGCGAGAACTCCGTGCTGTATCCGGCGATCGCCATCTTCGCGCTCGGCCTGGCCATCTTCAGCCAGGCGCGCCAGGGCTACATGCTCTGCTGGCCGCGGCAGCCGTCATGGGCGTCGGCTTCGGGGCCGTGCAGTCCACCGGCCAGGCGACCGCCGTCAAGATCACTCCCCCGCACCGAACGGGGCTGGCCATGTCGACGTTCTACACGTTCGCGGACATCGGGGTGGGCATCGGTCCGCTCTTGTGCGGCCTGCTCATCCCCTTCGCCGGCTACCGGGGCATGTACGTCGCCGTGGCGGTCGTCGCGGGCGCCTGCCTGTTCATCTACCCGTGGGTCAGGGTTGCCCGTTGATAAGGACCAACGGCGTGACCTTGACCATGTGGAGGACGCTTTCCGCCACGCTTCCAAAGATCATCCTGTTGACCCGGCTCTTGCCGCGGGTGGCCATGAGGAGCAACTGGGTGGGGTTGTCTTTGAGGTAGTCGATGATGGCCTCCGCGGGGTCCCCCATGAGTATCTCGGTTCGGACCGCCACACCGGAATCCCTGATCGGCCGAGCGAGACCCTCCAGGTATTGCTTCATCTCCTCACGCTTGGTCTCGAACTCGTCCACCGCGGCAGGCTGCACCACACTGTACGGCATATCCATGACGTGCAGGAGGACCAGATCGCTCTCGGCCCCTCTTTGGGTGAGTATGTTCACCGCGTGAGGGATGGCCGCCGCCGACTGCTCGGAACCGCTCAGGGGAACGACCATGCTGCGCTTGGCGAGAGTGTCGGCGATGACCTCTTCCCGCAACTCGGTGGGGACCAGCCACACAGGGACTTCTGAGGCATGGACGATCTTGTTGGCCACCCCGCCGAGATCCCACAACTTCTCGCCGGAACTGCCGTGAGTGGACATCATGACCAGGTCCATGCCGTTCTCATCGATGTACTTGAGGATCTCCTCGGCCGGATACCCAACGACCACGACGCCCTTCGCCTGGATGTGCGGCGGCTCGCCCTCCTTGCCATACTTGGCTCTGATCCCCGGAGTCTCCAGCGACAACTCCTCCGCCTTGCGATCCATGTACGCGCGGCGCATGGGCAACTGCGAGACGTCGTCGGGGCTGCACACGTGCAGTAGGTCAACAGAGACGTGCAACCTGGCCGAGACTTCCTGCGCGTAGTCGAAGACCACCTCAGCCAACTCGGAGCCATCCAGCAAGACAACCATCTTCTTGTACATGCACACTCCTTCACGTTCCCATGCTCATCCGCAAGGCCATCCTACATCCTACAATGGAAGGATAGGAACCCACGGAGACACGGTGGCCGACCTGCCCGCCGGCAAGAGCGCACTGGAGGGCCAGCGGCGGCTGCTCGATTGGTGAGCGAGCGCGAGAGCGTCTACGAAGCGACAGGCCGCCAATAGTCGACCGGAGCGGTGGCCCAGCAGGCGTAGTCCGTGGTCTTCCACACCGGGCTGGTCTCTCCCCCTACCACCACGATGTTGATGGCCTCCGGGTCGTGGTAATGGGGGATGAGTTCGTCGTCCGGCAACTTCTTCCACGAGGCGTACGGCTCCACCCCCGCGCCGGCCAAGGGCGCCACGAGCATGTCGATGGTATCGGTGCCCCAGAACCTCCCGTTCGGGATGAGAGCATTCTTGGATATCCATCGAGCGAAGTCCTGTTTGCTCTCGAAACCCTCCATCTCTTTGAGCTGCTTGGCCACGAGCGGGTCCAGGAGCAGCGTCGCGCTCGAGCGCAGGCCGGGTATGACGCTCAGCTGGAGGGTCACTTCCTCGCCCACGCTCCGGCTGACGGCCGCCTGCAGGCTGTTCATCACGTACCAGCCCTTGAAGACGCTCACCACGCTCTCCTGCGGACCGAAGCCCTTGGTCACGTGGAAGGGGGCCCAGACGCTACGCTCTTCGTTCTCGGCGAAGCACATGTTGTTGTAGAGGAAGCCGTTGCCCTGGGAACTCCACAGGGTCACCTTGGGCCGCGCGTAACCCCAGCAGATGGACATGAGAGTCCACGCCCGCCCGATGACCGCGTTGGCCAGATTGGCAGGACTGAACGCAGCGAGCCCCGAGTTCATGCCGATCTCCCGGGCGATGGGCCCGTTGATGAGAAGCATGCTGCCGAAGGGCGTGGTGGAGGGCGTGAGCGCCGACTGCTTGCACGCCGCCGTGGCAAGGATAACGGGCAGATGCTCAGGCCGTGCCCCGGCCATGACCGCCACCACGGCGATGTCGCCCACGGTGTAGCGGATCATCTCCTTGGTGTCGTGGTTGAAGATCTCGCCCACCAGTTCTTCGCGCGGACGGCCGGTGCCGCTGAGCATGTGCTCCACCCTCTCCGGCGTGGGCAGGATCACCGGCAGGCCATCGGTCCAGCCCCGTTCCCAGAACAGACGCTGTAGGTTGTCCTCGGTATCGGGAGCCAGCATCTCCTCGCGGGGGACGTACTCCTCGTGCATGAGGGGCAGCGGACTGGTCGCGCTGTCGGTCTGGCCGCCTGCTTCACCGGGGGTCTTGGTGAGCGCGTCGAGGATCTCGTCTATCACACGCTTGCCGGTGAGCGGATCGCCGCCTTCGATGTATTTGTAGAGGGTCTCGCGTGGCAGGGCCACGACCGGGTGCGGCGTCCAGACGAAGGGCAGCGCCGTGCCCAGCGCGGTCATCTCTCGCCGGACGTGGTCTGCGTACTCGCAGGTGGAGAGGCTCGCGGTGGGGATGCCGTACTCGTTCTCCAAGTGATGACTGCTCGCGGCGACCGCCGCGGCGCAACCGGGTCAGCCACCCACCCCGAGAATGGCCGCGTCACCCCGTTCCTTGATCTCTTCCCAGAGGGCGGAGTTGTCGTCAGCGAAAGGACCGCCCGGCTTGCGCGTGCGCACCGTCTTCACCGCGGGCATGTTGGCTCCGAACCAGTTCTCGAGTTCCCGCATGAACTTGAAGCTCCCGCCGAAGCCGGTGTCGACGAGGTAGACGGTCTTGCCATCGAGTGACGGCAGCCGGGGGGCGAGCTTGGCCGACGCGGCTGCGGGGTCGACCGTCTGGACCAGACGGCCTTCGGGGTTCAGGACGGAGAGACTCACAGGCTGAGACATCTTTGGCCTCCCGAATCTGATTCAGTATGTGAGAAAGATAGCAGGCGACGGGCGCGGTGGTATGGTGCGTGAGTGGAACGAGCGCGCGCCAATACCCGGCAGGGACTGTGGACCAGAAGCTTCGTGATCATCACCACGGAGTATTTCCTCGTTGCCATCGCCTTCTGGCTGATGATGCCGGTGGTGTCGCGATTCGCAGCCGATGAGTTCGACGCCTCCAAGGGGCTCGTCGGCTTCTGCACGAGCGTGTTCGTCATCGGGGCCATCATCGCACGCCCTTTGTGCGGCAAGTGGATCCACCGAGTCGGCCAGACCCGGACCTTCGCGCTGGGCATGGGGCTCTGCCTGCTCCTCTCCGTGGCCTACTTCGGGGCCCGCAACGTCGAGCTTCTCCTCCTCATCCGGTTCTTTCACGGCGCGGCTTGGGGCATCACCCACGTGGCCACCGGCACCATCGCGGCCGGGGTCATCCCCCGGAAGCGGTACGGAGAAGGGCTCGGCTACTTCACCATGAGCCAGCTCGTCGCCGGCGGGATCGGACCGTTCATCGGCCTGCTCCTGATCCAGCGCAGCGGCTTCGATTCCGTGATCATCGCCTGCGCGGCCGCGTCGGCCGTCGGCCTGCTACTCATCCCCCTGCTGTCTGTCAAAGACGTGGAGTTGACCGCCGACCAGGTACAGGAGACGAAAGGGTTCAAGCTCAGCAGCTATCTACAGCGCGACTCGGTCCCCATCGCACTGGTGGCCCTAGTGATCTACCTCTGCTACGCGAGCATCGTCTCGTTCCTCGCTCTCTATACAGAAGAGATACGGTTGATCGACGCAGCCACGTTCTTCTTCATGGTCGGCGCCGTAGTCATGTTCGTCACCAGGCCCTTCGTGGGACGCTGGTTCGACGCCAAAGGCGAGAACTCGGTGATGTACCTGGGGATACCCTGTTTCGCGCTGGGGATAGCCCTGCTCAGCCAGGCCCGCTCCGGCTGGATGCTGCTGCTTTCGGCAGCCGTCATGAGCCTGGGCTTCGGGGCCACCCAATCCAGCGGGCTGGCCACCGTGGTGAGGATCGCGCCCGAGCACCGGGCGGGACTGGCCAACTCCACCTTCTACGCCTTTGCGGACATCGGGGCGGGCATCGGCCCGCTCCTGTGTGGCGTGCTCGCCGACTTGGCAGGCTATCGCAACATGTACGTCATGGTGGCGGCCGTCGCGGCGGCCGGCCTGGTCCTCTACTACGCGGTGCACGGGAGACGCCTACGGCGCCGCCCGCGCCAAGAGGAGGCCCAGTGCGGCCGGTGCTAGGTGCGGCGGATCATCGACTCGTGCGACTATCGGCAGGCGGTGTCGACCGGCACAGGCCGGAACCCCTTCACGATAAGCCAGACCGCCAGCACCATCTCCTGCAGGCCGATGGGCGCGTTCAGAGCCACCTGGACCGATGACATCGAGCCGGTGACACCGAACAGCACCAGGATCGCCGCCACCGCGCCCAGCACCACCGCGCCGATACCCCAACCCGACAGCCAGCGCGGGATGAGCTTGGTCCGGTAGAAAGCGATGTAGTAGAGCAGGCCGCCCACGTAGAAGGCCAAGATCCCCGCCAGCCCGCACCAATCGTCGAACGCCTTCAGCAGCGTCCCCGACGTGAGGAAACCAGCCTGATCGGCCGCGCCGCCCTTCACGAACTCCTGGCTGAGCGTCAGCAGAAGCAGCACGCTGACAGCGCCGAGCGCGTAGAACATCCCCTCGATGACCCTGAAACCGACCGCGCCGATAGCCAGGCCCTGCCGGTATCTCCGCAGGACCGGATAGAGGCAGAGCGCGATGCCGGCGGACGCGAACGCGGCGATGAACCGGACGAGCACACCCAGCGCCACCTGGCCCTCGTTGGCGGCGATCTGGGTGAGGTAGTCGGACTTGCCCACCGATCCCAGGAAGGCCATGCTCAAGAGACTGGCGGCCGTCGCGATGATGAGGAGTACTCCCGCTATCCTCGCGGTACCCCGATACGTGCTCATTCCGCCCCTCCCCGTGTCGATGTGGCATACCGGCGGCTGACGCCGGTCCTTGCGCTTACACTCTACGGGGCGGCGCGCGGCGCCGAATCTGCCGAGTGGGCAGTCTTGTGGCTGGCCAGGCGGCCAGGATGCGGTGCTGCCCTCGCTAGTCGAGGAAGCCCGCGGCTGAGTCGCCTACCCCTTGGTCGTGAGCAGCAGCGTGAGGATGGCTACGTCGTCCTGAAGAACCCCGCCGGAGTAGGCGAGCACTTGGTCGAAGATCATATGGGGAAGTCGCTCAGATGAGGCCCCAGACTGCTTGACGAGCGCGTCCAGGCGCTCCTCCCCGAACAGCTCGCCGTTGCGCCGAGCCTCGATCACGCCGTCCGTGAAGAGGACGAGAAGATCGTTCGCGTCCAGCTTGACCTCATACGGCTTCCAGGCGGCGTCGACGTTGATACCCAGCGGGGAAGAACCGGCCCCGAGGTGCTCTATCTCCCCTGACGCTCTCCTCACCAACATGTCCGGGTGCCCCGCTGATGAATACCGTAGCTCACCCGTTCCCGGGTCGAGGATGCCCAAGAAGAGGGTGACGAACCCAGGCAGATGCTTCTCGATGAGAAGCCCGTTCGTGCGCCTGACGACCTCTTCCGTTCGCAGCGTCTGGTGGATGAAAGCGTGAACGACGTCCTTGACGAGCGTGGCGCTGCGGGCCGCCTCGATGCCGTGTCCGGCAACGTCGCCGATCAGGATCCCGATGCGGCCATCCTTGGCCTCGAAGACATCGTAGAAGTCTCCCCCGACCTGCGCGTGCTCAGTGGCGGATCGGTAGAGATGGCCGAACTTCACTCCGGAGAACTCTGTTGGGATGTCAAGAAGAGACTCCTGCAGCCGTTGGAAGAGGAGAGTCCGCTCATCAAGGACCCGCGTTGTCTCGGCCTGAGCCTCCAGGAGCTCCTGCCCCCGCAGAGCCAGCTCCTCGTTGCGCACCGAGAGTCCCGCGTTGGCGGCGGTGATGGATTCCGTCAAGATCTCCCGGTCGGCAAGCATGCGGCCGAGCAGGGCCTCTCGCTGCAGCGCCTTCTGGCGTATCCAGTCTGCTCCCAGACCTGCCAGGGCCGCGGCCGCCGTCCACAGCAAGATCGAGATCACGATGGCAGGCCAGGCGACCGCACTGCCGAGATCGGTGATGAACACGAAGTAGACCACCCCACCGGCCAGGGAGACCAGCACTCCGGCGATCGGACCGGCAGTGATGGCAACAAAGACCCCGATCAAAGCCGCGGCCGCGCCCGGGATGCCCAGGTAGCGACGGGGCGAACCGAGTAGGTCCACGCCCACCAACAACACGGCTTGGAGAGCGATCCCCACCAACAATACCTGCCACGGCTTCCGTCTTTCGAAGAGCCGCAGCTTTCCTGTCGGCGCCAGCAGGCCTCCGAGACTCTCCTCGCTCCTCCGACGAGCTTCCTCCGCCCGCTTGCGCTCGGTGACATCTCTGAAGGTATTTCCGATGCGCCTGCTCTCGGGACCACCGATCTTGAAGACGTAGAACTCGTACCACTTCTTGTCCGGCTCGGCGTATTGCTCCATCCTCACGCTTTCGCCCGTCGAAGCCACTCCGCCGAAGGTCTCGAACCAGAACGGCTCGTAGCCCCCGCCGATGTCGGTCAGTCGTCTGCCCGTGTAGTCTTGCCCCACTATGCGCGTCGCCTCAGCGTTAGCCTCCACGTAGAGCAGGTCGACCGGCCGGTCACGCTCGTCGAAGATCACGTCGATGACAAAGAAGCCCTCGTCGATGGAGTTGAAGAGAGTCCGGTACTTCTCCTCACTCCGCCTCAAGGCCTCTTCGCTGTCTCGCAGATCGGTCGAATCGAAGTAGTAGCAGATGACTCCCAACCGGCCATCGGGTAGCGCCAACCTGTGAAGCTCCCATTCGTAGGATTCGACCATCTCCACGTCGTGGCGGGGGTTTGTGAAGCGCGGAGAGTAATAGGGCTCGCCGGTCTCGAGAGTGTGGCGGAAATGACTGATGATGCCTTCCGCGACGTCGTCGGGCCAAAGGGTGTGCATGGCCTCGGTGAAAGGCCGCCCGATCAAGGGCCGCACGTTGCGAAACGCTCCGTTCTGCGAACTGGCGTTCATGAAGGCGATGCAGAACTCGGAATCAACAATGTAGGTACCGAATGGCGAGCGCTCCACCAGTTCGGCAAACGTCTTCGCGCACTCGAACGAAGCGCCTCCTCGGCCCGTTTGCGTTCGCTGATGTCCCTGTTCTCAGCCAAGGCCCGGTACTTGCGGGAAGCGGACTCGAGTCCTTTCCTCTGCTCGACCTGCTCAGTGATCTCCGAGATCACGACGAGAACGTCATAGGGCGGTTCGACACGGTTCTGCTTGAGCGGCAGGATCTCCCAGCGCCAGTGGGTGATGCCGCGGGCGAAGCCGACGTACTCGTATTCAGGAAAGAATGCCCGTTCCCCGGTGCGGGAAACGGTCCGGACGATCTCGAGAGACCCCATCTCTTCGGAGCCGGGCACCGCGTCGCCCACGTAGACGCCTTCCAGCGGCTGCGAGCAGTATGGTTCCTCCAGGAACCTCCGGTAGGCGGGATTGGCCCAGCGGTAGCGCAGTTCAGGGCTGAGGACGTAGAGCCCGACCGGCGCCGTATCCGTTATGGCGGCCACCAACTCGTTCTCCTCGACCAGTTCCCGAATCCAGGGCGGGGTGATGGCGTCCGTTCCCTCCGCGTCCCGGAAGCCGGGACGATAGAAGGTCAGAGCCACCAGCGTGCCTCCACGAGGCCCCGAATAGAGGGACATGTGATCGGAGAGTTTGGCCATGAGGGGCAGCCCGAGGCCGCGGTGCACCCGTTCCCGGGCGGCGACTGAGGGGAGTTCGAACTCCCCACGCCCCTCCACCTGTACCTCCAGCCGGTCCGGATAGACAAGGACCGCGAACTCGACTTCAGAGTCGGGCGGGGAGTGCTCGATGGCGTTCGCGCAGGCCTCGGAGGCGGCTACCTGGATGTCGAAGCACGCCTCCTCGGAGAAACCAGCCTCAAGAGCAAACGGCAGAACGAGTCCGCGGGCGTGGCTCGTTTCGCTCAGATGGGAGCGCAGGGTGAACGAGTGCCGTGTTGGTTCCGCGGACGGTGCCACGATCAGGCGGCGAAGGGTTGCACGCCCGAAAGAGAGGCCCGGAAGAGTTCCATCCCACTCCTCGACAATAGCCGGCGATTGCGTGGTAGAACCGCATTCTCCGTTGCCGCGGACGCGGCGTCAAGTGAGCGGCGTGAACGCCTGCGGCGCCGCCCGCGCCAGAAGGAGGCCCGGTGTCGCCGGTGCTAGCATGAGATCGTGCGTAGAAGGCGCCAGAAGGGTGAGCCCGTGGATCCGGCAGATCAAGCAGCTTTCGTGTTGGACGATCTGGTCCTCAGGCTTCCGCGGGCGGACGAGGAGGCGGAGTTCCTCCGGTCTCACCAGGCCACATCCCCCGGATACCCGAGCTTTCTGCACTACTACTCCGAAGGGATGCCCTTCGAACGCTATCTCCAGGTACTCGCCGAGCAGGAACGCGGCATCGGAGTGCCGTCCGACCACGTGCCCACGACCTTCCTGTTCGCGTTCGTCGGCGAGCGGATAGTCGGGAGGGTCGCCATCCGCCACTACCTGGGCGCCCGGTTCGAGCGGCGGGGAGGGCACATAGGGTACGTGGTGGTGCCGGAGTTCCGGCGACGTGGATGCGCCACGCAGATGCTCAGGGAGGCCCTGCGCATCGCCCACGCGAGGCTCGGTCTGCAGCGGGCCTTGGTGACGTGCGCCGACGGGAACGTCGCCTCCCAGCGGACCATCGAGAAGTGCGGCGGAGTGCTGCAGGATATCGTCGACGGACCCGACTTGGGCAAACCGGAGCGGCGATACTGGATCTCGGTGGAGTAGCACCATGACCGCCGGTATCTCTGAGAAGATCCGCATCCGGATCAACGGACTCGAGCAGGGGATGTTCATCAAGGGCGAAGACCCGGACAAGCCCGTTCTGCTCTTCTTGCACGGCGGGCCGGGAATGCCCGAGCACTTCCTCGACCGGACGCACCCCACCGGGCTCGAAAAGGACTTCGTGGTGTGCTGGTGGGAACAGCGCGGCGCGGGGATGTCCTTCAGCCCCGATATCCCTCCCGCTTCCATGACGGTGGAGCAGCTGATCTCGGACACCGTCGCGGTGACGGACTACCTCCGCGAGCGCTTCGGCAAGGAGAAGATCTACCTGCTGGGCCACTCCTGGGGCAGTTTCCTTGGGATCCAGGTGGCCCAGCGAGCGCCCGACAGGTACTCCGCCTACATCGGGATGGGGCAGGTCTCCTACCAGCTCAAGTCGGAATGGCTCTCCTACCAGTACGAGCTTGCGCGGTTCAAGGCCGATGGCAACCGCACGATGGCGCGGAAGCTGGAGGCGGCTCCGGTCACGATGAGCGCCCCGCTACCCAAGGCGTACATGAGGGTGCGCGACCAGGCCATGCACAGCCTGGGCGTCGGCACGGCCCGCGATATGGACTCCGTCATCACCGGGATCTTCCTGCCCGTCTGGCGGACGCCCGACTACACGATCGCGGAGAGGATGAACATCTGGCGAGGTAAGAGCTTCTCGCGGCGATTCTTGTGGGACGCATTCCTGACCACCGACCTCACGGCGAAGGTCACCGAGCTCGAGATCCCGGCGTACTTCTGCCACGGCAAGTACGACCACACCGTCTCGTACGATCTCGCCAGGGCCTATTTCGACATCCTGAAGGCGCCGGTCAAAGGCTTCTACACGTTCGAGGCGTCAGCCCACAGCCCCGCCTTCGAAGAGCCGGAGCGGATGCGGCAGATCTTGCGGGAGGACGTGCTCGCCGGCCGGACGCAGCTGGCGGACCAGGCTTGACCGGCTGCTAGGCCTGGGCGGAAGGGGGTCGTCTGCTCACGCCGCACTCCGGAGCAGGCCTCGTTCTCGCGTCGCGACTTCAGACGGTGCACCTCAGCACGTAGAGCCCCTGCTGGTTGGTGTCCAGAAAGATATTCCCTCGGTTATCGACCAGAACCTCTTCGGTCGTCGACAGCATCGGCCCCGGGAACAGATCACCCGCCTCGTTGTTGTAGGCCCAGCGGGTCGGGTTCGGCGGCAGGTAATGGGCGATCTCACGCGGCACGAACGGATCGCTTATGTCGTAGATCCTGAGGCCCGCGTGGAAGTAGGCGCAGTAGATCCGGTCGTTCCTATCCTCGAGCGCCGGGTGGTTATGCGGCTCGTGCAGGTTATGCGGACCAAACGGGCCGGCCCCCATCCCTGGAACCTCGTTGAAGTTCCTGTATGGGTAGCCGGCGGGCACCTCAGGGTAGGGGAAGACCGAGATGAGCGTCGGGTCGGCCGGATCGGAGGTATCCACCATCCCGATGAAGTTCATCGGCTGTGCCATGCCGGCCAGGCGCTCCTGGCTGAACACGTGGAACCGCTCACCTTCGCTGGTCATCACCGCTAAGGATCGCTGAGAGAGCGGCAGCACGGTATGGCACCGCGCGCCTGAGAACTTGCCCGCGAACGGCGGGTGGTGCCGCAAACCACCAACGAGCCGAGGGAGGGTGATGTCGGAGATGTCGAGGATCACCATCCCTCGCCCACCCCAGCTCACGTACGCCAGGTCGCCCTTGGGATAGGCCGGGCCGTGCATGATCGGGCCGTCGAGCAGCGCCTCGATGTTCGTCGCCCGATCCTCCACGTAGCCGGCCGCCCACTGCTCGGGGTCCCACCATCGGCCGACTTCGACTGGCTTCGTGGGGTCACTGATGTCGAGTATCCGGTAGATGAAACCGGTGAAGCCCTTGCAGGTCGCCGACAGGTGCACGTACCGGCCACCGTCATAATAGAAGCGATGCACACCCAACAAGCCACCGCTCCGCCACTGCGACAGCCACTTGGGATTCACCGGGTCGCTCACATCCCAGATGTAGATGCCCTCTTCGTATCCATCATCGGGTCCATTGCCGGTGAACATGGGCAAGGCGCACCCAAGTGACGTGATCATCAGACCGCCCGCTACCTGAATCTTGATGGTCGACTGCCCGCCGCGATCGGGGCCGGGAACGAACTTGAGGTAGTCCGGGCGGGCCGGATCGGTCACGTCTACAATGGCCCAGCCTGACTCCTTGAAGTGCGCGCCATAAAGGTAGTAGCGCCCGCTCACCTCCTGCATGGCCATCTGGAACCAGGGCTTGCCGTCCAGGTCGTGGTAGGCAAGGACCTCCACGTTCTTCGCGAACCCGCCGTCGATCACCGCGGTCACCTCCGTTTCCGGACAGTCACATCCTCCTCCACGCGGACGAAACAGGACAGCACCATCCTCCCGTCCGCGAGTTCGACCGCGCAGCCGCCACAACCGGCATACCCCCCACATGTCCCGAGCACGAACCCCACCCGCTGGAGCGCATTCAGGAGCGTGACCCCTCGCGGCACCTCCACCGACGACATCTCGTTGCCGTGCCGGTCAAGGCACGTGACCTTCACCATTGACCTCTCGTCGTCCTCCACCTCTATCTCACGTAGAGGTCCGGTCGGCCGTGGGCGAACATCTCGTCCATGGGCATCGGGGTAGGCAGTTTGTAGATGCGGGCGGCGTTGCCGCCGACGATCAGGTTGATCTGGTCCTGCGTGGCCATGTTGAGATCCCTGAGTCGGTGGATCTGATGGGTAGCCCATCCGTACCAGTCAGGAGCGTAGGGCAGTTCCTTGGGCTGGTTGTCGGCCGGCCAGCAGGTGCGGTTGTAGAAGACCTGATGCTCGTTCAGGTATCTGGCCGCCGGCCTAAGGGCATGGTGCATCCAGATGCGGCTGCCTGTGTCACCTCCGCCCCAGATGAGGCGTTTACAGGTGACGTTCTGGTCGTGGATGGCCATCTCGTAGTGCTCGGCCTTCCAGTAGCCGGTCTCCAGGCAGACGTTTGGGAAGGTCGACGCAAGACGGCAGCCCTCCCGGATCTCCTCCTCCCGCTGACCACCGCCGTGGCAGATGAGGATCTTGCACTCCGGGTACCGGGCACAGGTCATGGCCAGAAGGTCAAAGGCCTGGCTCGGCTGGATCCCGCTCAGCACCTGTCCCGGAGACCGCTCGTATTCGTGGAAATGCACCACGAGGTCATGCTTGATGGCCAGTTCGGCGATGGCCGCCCACTCCTCGACCCGCTGACCGAAGGACGGGCGCTTACGGACCGTCCCCATGCAGCCCGGGGCGAACTCCCCGATGCCCACGAAGACACCGGGGTTGTTTGTCACCGCATCATCGATCTCCTTGATGGCCGCTTCGATGGTCCACTCGACTTCACCCCGGGCGGCCTTGATGCGCTGGGTGGTGTCCATACAGCAGGAGCGAAAACGGGTCGGGGTGCTTGCGCACGATCTCAGCGTGCAACTCATTCGTCGTGCCGGTGAAACTGGGCAGCAGCACACCCATGTCGATGCCGTAGGCATCCATGTCCAAGAGGGCCAGCTCGGAGTTGTCCGAGGGTACGACCTCCGCCCATGTTCCCTGCGCCGGGTCGGCGTCCGGTACCTTGGCGTCCGTCTTGCCACAGTGGATGTGGCCGTCGACTACCCACCTACCGATCTTCATCGGATATACAGGTCGGGCCGTCCGTGGGCGAACATCTCGTTCATGGGCATCGGGGTAGGCAACTTGTAGATGCGAGCGGCGTTGCCCCCGACGATGAGGTTGATCTGGTCCTGGGTCGCTAGGTTCAGGTCCTTCAGCCGGTGGATCTGATGGGTGGCCCATCCGTACCAATCGGGCGCGTAGGGCAGCTCCTTGGGCTGATTGTCGGCCGGCCACGTGGTCCGGTTGTAGAAGACCTGATGCTCGTTCAGGTACTTGGCAGCCGGCCGTAGCGCATGCTGCATCCAGATGCGGCTGCCGGTATCGCCGCCGCCCCAGATGAGACGTTTGCAGGTGACGTTCTGGTCGTGGATGGCCATCTCGTAGTGCTCGGCCTTCCAGTAGCCGGTCTCCAGATGGATGTTGGGATAGTACCCAGCGAGCCTGCAGGCTTCGCGGATCTCGTCCTCCGACTGTCCGCCCCCATGATTGATGAGCAGCTTGCACTCGGGATAGCGGGCGGCCGTCATGGCGAGGATGTCATAGGCGTCGCTCGGTTTGATGCCGTTGAGCGTCTGCCCCCGACCGTACTCGTGGAAGTGAGCCACTACGTCGTGCTTGATGGCCACTTCGGCGATGGCAGCCCATTCCTCCAGCCGCTGCTCGTAGGATTGGGGCTGGCGCATGGTCCCCATGCTGCCCGGCGCGAACTCGCCGATGCCCACGAAGACGTCGGAGTTGTTGGTCAGGGCTTCGTCGATCTCCTTGATGGCCGCTTCGATGGTCCACTTGACTTCACCCCTGGCGGCCTTGATGCGCTGGGTGGTGTCCATGCAGCAGGAGCGGAACCGGTTGGGATACTTGCGTACCATCGAGGCGTAGAGCTCGTTGGTAGTGCCGGTGAAGCTCGGCAGCAGGATCCCCATGTCGATGCCGTAGGCATCCATGTCGAAGATGGCCCACTCGGAGCTGTCCACCGGCAACACTTCGGCGAAAATGCCCCGATCCGGGTCGCCGTCGGGCGCGATCGCGTCCTTCTTGCCGCAGTGGATGTGACAGTCGACTACCCATCTCCCTATCTTGGTCATGATGCGCCCTCTCTCTCGTATCTCTCCCGGCCGTCAGACTCCCAGGTAGGCAGTCCTCACCAGGTCGTTGGTTGCCACGTCTTTCGCGGGACCCTCGAGGATGATCGAGCCCACCTCGAGTACATAGGCGCGGTCGCTCAGACTCAGCGCCATGGTGGCGTTCTGCTCCACGAGCAGCACACTGACTCCGGTCTTGCGGATCTCGTTGATGATGTCTCCCACCATCTCCACCATGACCGGGGAAAGGCCCATGCTCGGCTCGTCCATGAGCAGGAGCTTGGGCTTGCCCATCAGCGCCCGGGCGACCGCCAGCATCTGCTGCTCGCCTCCGCTGAGGCTCTCCGACAACTGGCCGCCCCGTTCTTTGAGCACGGGGAAGTGCTCGTACATGCGCTCGAGATCGGCTTTGACCTCCGCCTTGTTCTTGCGCAGGTACGCACCCATCCTCAGGTTGTCGGTGACGCTCATGGGGCCGAACACGATCCGGCCTTCGGGCACGTGGCCGATGCCTCTCTTCACCACCGCGTGTGGGGGAAGTTGATCGATGCGCTCGCCCTCGAAGAGGATCTGGCCCCCAGAGATGGACTTGAGGGCGGAAATGCTTCGTAGGAGCGTGGTCTTGCCCGCGCCGTTTGCCCCGATCAGGGCCACGACTTCGCCTTCGTCCACGGCGAGGTTGATGCCTGTGAGGGCCTGAGCCTTGCCGTAACTGACGCCCAACTCCTTCGTCTCAAGCAGCATCGTAGGTCCCCTTCCCCAGATACGCGGCACAGACCTCCGGATCCGTGCACACCTGCTGCGCGGCGCCCTCGGCGATCTTCTGTCCGTAGTTGAGCACCACGATGTGGTCGCACAGGTCCATCACCACGCGCATGTGATGCTCCACCAGCATGAGGGTGATCCCGGTATCCCTGATCTTGCGGATGATGTGAACCATCTCGTTCATCTCCGCCGGGTTCATGCCGGTGACCGGCTCGTCGAGGAGCAGAAGCCGTGGACCGGTGGCAAGGGTCGTGGCCACGCTCAGCAGACGCTGGTGCCCATGTGGCAGGTTGATGGGAAGCTCGTCCTTGAGCCGGCTCAGACCGACGAAGTCGAGAATCTCGAGAGCCTTGGCTGCGAAAGCCCTCCTCCTCCTCGCGGGCCTTCTTGGTCCCGAGGAAGCTGGAGAAGAGCCCGCAGGAACGCTCGCGGTGGAAGCCGACGATGACGTTCTCGAGCACGCGTATGTTGCCGAACAGCAGCGAGTGCTGGAACAAGCCGGGCGACGCCGAGCTTGGAGACCGCATGGGCCGGTTTGCCCACCACGTCGGTGCCTTCGAACAGTATCTGACCTGCGGTGGGCCGCTGGAAGCCGCTGATCATGCTGAAGACCGTGGTCTTGCCGGCGCCGTTGGGGCCGATCAGGCCGAAGATCTGGGACTCCTCGACCGACATGTCGAGGTCACCGACGGCGGTGACCCCGCCGAACTTCTTGGTGAGACCCTTGACCTCGAGGATGGTGCTCATGCTGCCCCCTCTCCATCGCGGTCGGCCGGCTTGGCGGTCTCTGCCCTCGCCCCTTCAGGCTGGGCGGGCGCCTTGCGCTGCGCCGCGGCCACCGGCACCGATGGCGTTCTTGAGAAGGTCGGTCACGTCGCTCGCACGGCGTCCCTGGAGCAGGCCCAGGATCCCTTGCGGCAGGAAGATGAGGATGAGGATGATCAGCGCGCCGGTGACCATCGGCTCGAAATTCTTCACCACTCGCAGTGCCTCGGGGATGATGGTGAGGATCCCGGCGCCGATGATGGGACCGATGATCGGGCTCCCCACCCCTCCGAGGATGGCGTACATCTGTATGTAGATGGCTTTGAACGGCCCGTACGTGTCGGGCTGAATGTTCGCGGAGTAGGCGGCGAAGAAGACCCCCATCAAAGCGGCCATCGCCGAGACGATGACGAAGCACAGGAGCCGGTACCGGAACGGGTTGATGCTCGACCGACTGGGCCAGGTTCGTGCTGAGGCCGAGAGCGCGCCAGGCGCGGCCCGCCCACGAGCGATAGAGCGCGATGAGCACGAGCACCACGATGACCGCGAAGACGAGCAGCAAGTAGTAGTAGCTCTTCTCGGTCGTGAACGCTATCTGGTGCCCGCCGGGCAGAGGGATGGCGTCGGGCGCCGGGATGCGGATGAGGCCCACGTGGCCGCCGAACACCTTGAACGTGCCGAAGACGAGCGGGACGATGAACGCGAAGATCAGGCTGGGGATGATGAACCCGAGACCAGCGTGGCGAACGAGAATCGCTCCGAACAGCGAGGGCGACGAGCACGGCGATGGCCACGGCGATGGGTAGCGCCGCCCAGAAGGACAGGCCGCCCTTGAGCGTCAGCATCCCGGTGCTATACGCGCCGATGCCCCAGAACGCCGCCATGGACATGTTCAGCAGCCCCGCGCGCAACAGCAGGATGAAGGTCATGGCCAGCACGGAGTTCATCACGATGAGGATCAGCAGGTGGACATAGTACGAGCTGCTGAATGAACTGCGGCAGCGCGATCGCCACCAGGAAGAAGACCACGGCCGCTACCCACTTCCACCGCTTAGACATGGCCGATCTCCTCTATGTTCTTGCCGAGGATGCCCCCTGGCTTGAAGAGGAGGATGATCATGATGACCGCGAAGAAGAGGATCTGGGACTGCCCGCTGCCGATGTAGTACTGACCGTAGCTGAGGGTCATGCCGAACACCAGGCCCCCAAGGATGGCGCCAGGCATGCTGCCGACCCCGCCGAGCATGACCACAAGCATGACCAGGAAACCATTGGACGCCATACCCAGGTCAACGCCGAAGATCGGGGCCATGATGGCGCCCGCGAACCCAGCGAGCGCGCACCCGATGATCATTGCCACGAGAAACATGCGGTCGGCGTTGACACCCTGAAGGGCGGCGACGTCGGACCTGAAGGAGACCGCGCGCATGGCCCGGCCGGTCCTCGTCTTCTGGAGGATCAGGTGCAGCACCGCGAGCACCACGACGCTCAGGATGATCACGACGACCTTCTCAAGCGCGATCCGGACTCCCAGGACCTCGTAGACGGAGCTGAACACCGAGGGCACGCCTCGAGCCTCGGTGCCGAAGAGCATCAGCGCAGCCTGGCCGATGATCAGCATGAGGCCCACGCCAGCGATGATGTTGGTCAGGAACTGATTCTTTCGGAACTGTAGCGGTCTGAACACCACCAGGTAACTGAGTCCTCCCAGGACCGCAGTCGCCACCACGGCGATGGGGACAGCCGCGAAGTAGCTTAGGCTCGCGGGGACCTCCATATACCAGACGATGAAGGCGCCGAGCATGTAGAACTCCCCGAATGCGATGAAGATGATGTTCGGGACGGCCATGACCAGGTTGAACCCGGAAGACATGAGCACGTACACCAGGCCCATGGACAGGCCGTCGATGAAGAGTTGGACTAGTGTCCTCCCCATTGGCTGCCTCCAGAAGATCGCGTTTCTAGGCTCATGTGGTCCGGTCGATCGCCAGGGAGCGGCACAAGCCGCGGGTCCCGGGGCGAGAAGCCCCGGGACCCGTGTCCCGTTGAAAAGACCTACGCCCAGTTCAGAGCTTTCTTGTTGTAAGCGTACGCCTCGTCGAAGGTCATCTCCTTGAGGACGGTGTACACGCCCTTCTCCACCTTGCCGACCGTGATGGCCCACAGGGCGTCGCAAACCAGGCTGTTGCCCAGATCGGGCCTGGCCACCATCTTGGCCTTGCCGTAGCACGATTCGAACTCCAGGCCTCCGTGGATCGTGTCCGCGACCTTCTGGGAGTCCACCGTGCCGGCTTTCTCGAGGGCGGCTTTCAGCAGGTACCAGCTGTTCACGTGCAGTGTCGCCGGATAGTCCCACTTGCCGAACTTGGCGGTGTACACGTCGATGAGCTCTTTCGCCACAGCTGTCGGGCCCGCCGGCAACTCCGTGGCCTGGATGGGCGAGATGATGCCTTCGAAGTTCGAAGGATCGACCACGGCCGACGCGGAGCCGATGCTCCACGCGATGTAGGCGCAGAGCTGGCCCTTCCACCCGGCCTGATGGAGGGCCTTGTAGAGCTGGGCGTCGGAGACGGTGCCACCCGCGCAGGTGGTGAACACGTCCGCACCGGTGTCCACCAGAGCGGTGGCGATAGCGCTGAAGTCCGTGGTGCCCTGCGGGTAGAGAATCTCCTTCGCCACCGTCTGACCCCAGACTTTGGCCAAGCCGGCGGTCTTTCCGGCCTCGGCGTTCCCCTGAAGGTTGTCCGGATGAGAGGAGGCGACTGTCTTCACGTTCGGGTTCTGCTCGGAGAAGTACCCCCAGGCGGCGGCGGGCTGCAGGTTCAGGTAGCCGGATTGGAAGGTCAACTTGTTGGGCGCCTTCAGGATCTCCGGTGACGGGCTCACGCTGCAGACCACTTTGCCCGCCGCTTCGGTGACCGGTTGCCAGTAGTCGGTGCTCTCGTCGCCCAGGATGAAGTCGACCTTGTCCTCGCTGAGCAGGCGCTGGACCGCGGACCGGCTGGTCTCGGAGTCGCGCTTGCCGTCGTACATAGTCAGCGCTACCTGATACTGCGCCCCGCCTATGTTGAGACCGCCCTTCCCGTTGAGGGCCGGTATGAGGGCGTCCATCTGATGCTGCCAGGCAACATGGAGTGGGAACGAGTAGTCGAGGATCATGCCGACCTTGACCGTTCCGCCGGCGGCAGCCGAGACGGAGGTGGTGCTCCCAGCAGTAGTGGGCGTCGCGCCGGCGGTGGTCGTCGTGGCGCCCGCGGTGGTAGCCACTCCCGCGGTGGTCGTGGTCGTTTCCCCGCCCCCACAGGCCGCGGCGAGGCCACCAAGCCCGCCGGCGAGGCCAAGCGCCGCGCCGGCAACGCCGGCAAACTTCAGAAACTCACGACGGCTCAGTTGTTTGTCTTCCATCAAATCCCCCTTCAACGAATCGCATTGCTCCGGAGTCCCAGGTCACGGTTGCTTGCTCTCGCCATCCAGTCCCCTCCTACCGTTGTGGCTTCCTATACTTGGGCGCGATGAAGAGGTCGCTGCGGTCCTCTTCAGGCACTGATTCCTGCCAGTCGACCCCCCAGATGTCCGGCCGGCCGCTCATGAACATGCGAGCGTGCGGCACCGGGAGGTTCCATATACGCACGGCGTTGCCACCGAGGATCAGGTTGATGTCGTCCTGAGTGATGTAGTCGCGGAGCTTGTCGATCTGATGAAGCTCCCAGCCCCACCAGTCGGTCTGGTAGGTCGGCACCTTCGGCCAGCGCTTCATGGCGGTCGTGTAGCTCGGCGGGTCGCCGCCGGGATTCGCCACGATGTACTGCGGTACGTGGCCGTAGTCGGCGCCCCAGATGAGCTGGGTCACGCCGACGTTGGGGTCTTTGAGGGCGTAGAGGTAGTACTCGGCCGGCCAGTTGCCGGTCTCCAGATAGATATTGGAGCGGCCGCTCATCAGCCCCGCATGGCCCGCGATCGATACCGCCTTGCGGATGACGGCCGCGCCCTCGGCGTAGGAGCCGATCGAGTAACCGCCGTGGCAAAGGACGATCGGCACGTTGGGATACTCGGCCGAGATGCGGCTGAGCAGTTTGTATGGGTCCCACTCGTAGTTCATGGTGAAGTCGTGGAAGTCGATGCTGACTTCGTACTTGTCGGCGAGCTCCGCGAATGTCCGGTACTCGTTGAGCCTCTCCTCGAAGCTGTAGATCTTCTTGGGGTCCCAGTCTTTGGGGATGAACTCACCGATGCCGATGAACATGCCCGTCTTGAGCGCCGCCTCCACTTCTTGGGCGGCGTCGTCGAGCGACCACTTGGCTTCGCCCCGCGCGATCTTCAACTTGCTGGTCTGGTCGGCGCAGAAGGCTCGGAACTTGTCGGGATTCTTGCGCACGAGATCCGCCTGGTACTCGTTCGTGGTGCCCTGCATGCTCGGTTTGAGCAGGCACATGTCAACGCCGTACCGCTCCATGTCGTACAGGCACAAGGGGGAGTTGTCGTAGTGCTCCACCTCGCCCGCACCCGGGGTCATCGGTAGACCGGCCCAGTCGTCGCCCGCGTCACCTTTGGGCTTGTACAGGGTCGTGATGTGGGCATGAGTCTCGACTACGAAGCGGCCTGCAGCTCTCATGTTGACGCTCCCTCCCTTGCGGGTCCAAGGCCACCTGGCTCTGAGCGAACCGGCCCGACAGAAACACCGAACACTGTACGGCGCGTTGCGATATGTGAAACACGCCTCTTGCTTGTTGATACGATAAGCGCCTGTGGTACATTGAGTCAAGCCCCCAGGAACATCATTTTTGAAGACGAGAGAGCGTGGATGGCAGAAGCAGCAAAAAGGCCTGGTCCCGCAAGAGAGAACGGCGCCACCCTGGTGCAGTCGCTTTCGCGCGGGCTGGGCATACTCAGCCAGTTCACCGCCGATAGCCGCTCGCTGAGCCTGGCAGACCTGACCCGCCGAACCGGGCTCCACCGGGCGACGGCGTATCGATTTGCCCGCACCCTCGAAGCCGAGGGTTTCCTCACCTTCGACCCCGATACGAACCTCTACTCGGTCGGGCCGGCATGGGCCGCCGCCCTTTACTCGCTGGGTTCGGACAACGCGCTGGCCGACATCCTGCGAGGAGGATCTGGCGGACTTGGCGGATGACATCCAGGAGACAGTCGCCCTAGCCGTCCGCAGAGGCGATCACGTGCAGATAATCCGCAAGCACGACTCATCGCAGATCTTCAGGCCCCAGCTCCCCGACGGCGTGTTGGTGCCGCTCAATCACACGTGGAACGTGCATGCGACCGTCCATCTCGCATATGCGAGCGAAGACACCAAGCGCAGGCTGCTTGCGGTGCCACCCCCCCGCTTCACAGAAAAGACGCTCACCGACCCGAAGGCGGTACGAGAACGTCTGATCCAGGTTGTCAACGAGGGTGTCGCCTACGAGTGCGAGGAGCACAGGCGGGGCGTCTGCGCGGTCGCGGTCCCCATCTTCGTGAAGAACGACATGATCCTGGCTCTGGGAGCCATCACTCCGGTGGAGCGCTTCACCCCGACGCACATCGAGGGTCTGGTCCCTCGCCTCAAGGAGGCCGCCCGAGACATGGGAAGGCGGTTGGAGGAGGTTTCGACGAATTGGTACAGCAGCAGCGGAGGATCGGGGACGACGTGACGCAGCGGACTGCGGAGACCGGGAGTTCGTACGAACGCTGGCCCTATCCCATCGAGTATGGGCAGGAGACCCGGGCCGAGTACGACGTCCTGGTCGTAGGCGGAGGGATCGCCGGCTGCCACGCCGCCATCAACGCAGCGCGGCAGGGGGCCCGGGTGGCCATCCTCGACAAAGGGGCCACGGTCCGGAGCGGCTCGGGTGGGGCCGGTGTCGACCATTGGCATGCGGCTTGTCTTAACCCCTGCAGCTCCGTGACCCCGGAGGATCTGGACCGGCTGGTACCCCAATCGTCCTACCGGCAGACCACGGAATATGGCAACTCGATCACCTGCGCCATTCTGGGCAGGGAGAGCTACGATACTCTCCTCGATCTGGAGCAGATGGGCGTCACCATCCGGGACGTTGACGACGAGTTCGTTGGCGCCGACTTCCGCGACGAGACGACCAGGCTGCTCTTTGCCTACGACTATGAGGGGCGTCACTGCATCCGGGTACAGGGGTGGCGGGTCAAGCCGGCCCTCCATCGGGAGATGAAAAGGCTAAAGGTCGATGTGTACGACCGAGTCATGGGCACCAGCCTATTGACTGAGGGTGGGAAGCAGGGAGCGCGGGTCGTGGGAGCCACCGGCGTCAACGTGCGAACGGGCCGCTTCTATACGTTGCTTGCCAAGTCCACCATCCTGGCGACGGCGCGGCCTTTCCGTTTATGGGTCTTCTCCACAGAACTACAGGGCCTTGCCTCCAGCTTCTTCGACCCCAACTGCGCGGGGGACGGGTGCGCCATGGCCTGGAGGGCTGGGGCCGAACTGACCTTGCTGGAGCAGAGCCAGCCCTTCGCCGGGCCCTTCCGCCACACCGCGTATGGCACCGGGAACGCGCATAACTCCTGGTACGCCTGCAACATCGTCGACAGGCACGGGCGCGAGGTGCCGTGGGTGGACCGTGACGGGCAGCCGCTTCATACGCTGGAGGAGAGATACCGCCCGGCGCCCGGTCAGAAGTTCTGGCTTTCCTGCCCGGACGTACCATACGAATTCCAGGGCCCGCGGCTGGCGCCCGACCTTCCGCAGCGCATAGCAGCGGGGGAGTTCGAGTTGCCGCTGTACGCCGACCTCCCCGGCATGCCGCCCGACGAGCGGCGGGCGATCTTCGGCCTGATGATCGCTCATGAGGGCAACACCATGATCCCGATCTACAAGACCTACACGGAGGCCGGCTTCGACCCGGATAAGGACATGCTCCAAGCGGACGTGCTGCCGCCCGACGGGTACACGTTCGCTCCCTGGTGGAGCAGCATGCCGCCGCGACAATGGAGAGAGGTCGGACGATTGGTGAACGGTGGCGGCTTGGTCTTCGATTGGGATCTACGTACATCGCTGCCGGGGCTCTACGCCGCCGGCGAGCAACTGGCCTGCGGCGCCAATCACGCGGCTTCCGCCACTACGGGGCGCTACGCGGGCCGCAAGGCGGCGGAGCATTCCACGGGCGGCGGCGGCGCCGGAGGCGTGCGAGGCTCAGGTGGAGGCAGAGAAGCGCAGGGTGTATGCGCCGGTCTCCCGCGACCAGGGCTACGGCTGGAAAGAGGTGCAAGCCGGGCTTTGCCGCATCATGCAGGACTACTGCGGCGAGTTCCGCAGCAAGGAGACCTTGGGCCTGGGTCTGGAGTGGTTGGACAGCATCGCGCGGAGCGAGGCGGGCGCAATCTGCGCGCGAAACCCGCACGAACTCATGCGCTCGCTTGAGGTGGACGTGCGGTTGGAGGTGGGCCGAGCGATGATGCACGCCTCCTTGGCCCGCAGGGCCAGCAGCGAGTCCCTCGGCTTCAAGCGCATCGACTTCCCTGAGGTCGATCCGCCTGAATGGCACAAGTTGATCGCCATGCGGCAGGACGAAGGACAGGTTCTGACTCGCGACCTCGATTGCGATTACCCCTTGCTCGCGCCCTACTCGCCGGACGCCGGGCAGAACTACCTGGAGCATTGTGGGCTATGAGCGGCGTGACGAACATGCGGGCGCTCAGAATCAGCAATCCTCAGACCCCGTGCGCGGCGATCACGATAGACGCCGGCATCTGTACGGGCTGCAACCGCTGCGTGGAAGTCTGCCGGTGCGACGTGCTCGTGCCCAGCACGAAGAAGGGACAGCCGCCCGAGGTCCTCTACCCAGACGAGTGCTGGTTCTGCGGGTGCTGCGCCGGCGACTGCCCGACTGCGGGGGCCATCACCATGAACCATCCTCTCAGCCAGAGAGCCGCGTGGAAGCGCAAAGAGACGGGCGAGTTCTTCCGGATCGGCATGAGTGATCCCCCCCCGCCATGCACCCGGCCGCCTGTTGGGGGATGGCGTTGATCCGCCGCGAAAAGGAGAGAGCGAGATGTCGGGCAAGCTCTGTAGGGTGACCAAGGACAGCCCGTGGATCACCGAGATCCCCAACCACGAGGGCTACCGTCTCACCCCCATGATCAATCCCAAGCTGTGCCCAGGCGCGCAGATCGAGTTCTACGTGGGAGAGTTCCAGCCCGGGATCGGCCGCGCGATAGACCACACTCACGACCGCGAAGACAACGTGTTCTATGTGCTGTCAGGTCGGGCGACCGCCAAGGTGGGCGACGACACGTATTCGCTGGAGCCCGGCGACGCCCTGTGGGTGCCCAAGGGCGAAGTGCACAACTTCGACGTCGTCGGCGGGGAGACTTTCCGGGTCATTGCGATCTTCTCGCCGCCCCGGGCGACTTAGCAGGACCTGCTTCGAGTTCCTACCGCACCTCAAACGTAGCTAGGCACGGAGGCCATTAGATGAACAGGTCCATAGCGCGTTTCATCGTGGACACGCACTGTCACATCACTACGCTCTATCAGCCGGCGACGGAAGCGGGTTGGGAGAAGGTGGAGCGCGAGGAGTGGAGCGGACTGAGAGACGAGCTCGCTCCCTTCGACAACTCCTTTCTCACAATGTACGACATGGACCGCTATGGCGTTGACATGGCAGTGCTGCTCCCGAGCATCCCCGGGACTCTCAACGAGACCCAAGCCAAGCTGGTGAAGCGCTTCCCGAACCGGTTCCGGGCTTGCTGTAGCGATCAGCGGACCATCCTCAACGCGGTCCAGGGCAAGGCTCCTTGGACGTTCAAGGCGGCCCTGGCCGAGGTGGAAGAAGCGCTTGAGACCGGTTGGTTCGTGGGCATCGGCGAGTTCTCCCCGGGCTCCAGTTGCCGCAACCTGCAGCTCCCAGGAATGGAGGGCAAAGTCAGCTTTGAGCAACGCGTGGAGGAGTGGGCGGCGCTCTGCGAACTGGGGGTCAAGTACGATGTCCCGGTGCTCTGCCACGACCAGTTCGTGTGGAATAGGGAGGGCGGTTGGACCCTCACTCAGCTCCTGGCCCGTGTGTCCGCGGACAACCCCAAAGCGAAGATCATGCAGACCCACGGATGCGTCGAGGATGAGGCGACTCGCGGCCTGGACGCCATCCGAGATATGTACACGGTGGTCGCCGGCCTCCCCAATGTATGGATGGAGACCGGGGGTTGGGGCGAGAAGCAGTTCGAGATAGCCTTCGAGGTGGGAGTCTCGGCCGCGCGGCTTACTTGGGGGCACGACTACGGAAACGTGCCTCAGCACGTTGTGCGACGCGGGGTGGAGAAGTGGGGGCCCAAACCCAAGCCCCTGGAGTATCGCAACCACATGTCGCTGATGATGTTCGGATACAAGGACTGGCCGTCAGTGCCAACCTACCAGCCGGACTTCTACGGTTGGGGCCTGCGCACCATCGACCGGGTGGGTGACTGGCTCACACAAGATGAGATCAACCTCATCATGGGCGGCACGGCGGCCAAGCTGTACAAGCTGCCGGTGCCGCATGCTCGGATGTTCCCCGAAGGTCGGCCTGACATCTTCGGCGACCGGGCGGCCGAAAGCGTCCCCTTCATCCCCCGGGAGCAGATCCAGTACCCGGATCCGGAAGGCCTGCGGATGTCAGGGAAACCCTGCAAGGCGCTCACGCGAAAGCCGAAGGCGGAGGCCGAGGACAAGTAGGCCGCCTCTCATAGGTACCGGAGCCAGTGTCGCCCAGATACCGGAACTGCGTCCCAGAGTGTCACATAGCTTGTGACCTTCGGGTTATGATCGCGACAGAGCCCGTTTTCTGCGGTGACGGCGGGTTTTCGGGCCCTGACGTCTGTTCCGCAAAACGCGCTCTTGTTCGGACGGTCAGCGCGCTTCGTGCGGCCCCGTTTTCAGAGGTTCGGTTGCAGTATGTTCACAGGGATTGTGCAGAGAAAAGCGTCCCGGAAGGCGGTAGGGCTCTACCCAGACTCCCCCTTGCTCGAGGCAGCCGCGACGATGGGCAAGAGTAAGTGCGAGTCGAACGCCCCGCCTGTGCGGACAACGCATCGCCCCGAGTTGGGACGCTCCCCATAGGCGTGAGGTGTGAACAGCTTGTCTCCGCCTCGATACTGTCCAGATATCTCCAGCCTAAGGGTCTCGCCCGCGTGGAAAAGCGTCCCTGAGGGCAGAACGGGTATGCTGCACGGCACGACTTCCCCCCGCTTGACCTTCTGGCCAGAGCCGATTACTCGCTTGGGATACGGCTCCCACGGGGTGGATCTCTCCAGATCGAGTTCCCGAAGCGAAAGCCGTAGCCATCCCAAGGCAACGGGATACAGGGCGGGAGTAAGCGCCGAGTCAAACTGCACCTCGTCACCGCGGGGATCGAGCTTTCGTATGGTCACGAAGACATCCGTATCGTCCGCATCTTGAAGGCTGACCCACAGCTTAACGCTCATGTGGCCGGTAAGTTCGGTGTCGACTGCGAACGGATGGTCGAAGATCACCTTCCCGTCCACAGCTGAATAGCCGACCTCGCTCACGGCTTCGACACTCGCGTCGCTCATGCTGGCGTTGGCAGCATCGAGATACATCGGGGCATACATCGTCCTCGCCAGCGGGAACTCGGACTCGTACCTCACGGTGTACCTATTGATGCTTTCCCTTACTTCCATCCGCACCGGCGGAAGGTCCAGTATCCGACTGTCAGTGCCTTTGAGGAAACAGTCAAAGAACAGCCTTCGCGCCACTCGAGCCTCGGTCGCGTAGAACTCCGCCCACTCCTGCCTGCCATGGACGTACAGGAACTTGCGGACAGAACCGATCTTGCGAAATGCTCGGAAAGACCCCCTCGAGTGCACACCGTGTCCGGACCAGGTAGCGCAGATCAGTGCAGGTACACGGATGTCAGCCAGGAAATCATCCTCCTGCCGCTCCACACCGACCGGCGCCTCTTCGCTCTCGGGAGACGGCCATGCTGGCTCGTGGGCGGGGGTGATGCTGTCGATCATACCGGCCGGATTCGTGAACCGCGTCTCCCGTATGCCCCCGGGGAACATGACGTCCCGGTAGAAGTCGGTCATGCCCTCCCATGGAACGATGGCTTTGAGGTGCGGCGGGTTCAGGCCGGCCACTCGCCATTGTGAGAAGGCCAGGATAGAGACCCCGCTCAAACCTACGTTTCCGTTGCTCCAGGGTTGGACGCCTGCCCACTCGACGGCGTCGTACATGTCGCGAGCCCACATTCCTTGCAGGAGGATCGCCTGCTCACCTACCGATCCGTCAACCTCGGCAGCCTGCATGCACCCAGGCGATCTCGCGAATCCTCGAGCATCGACCAGGATCAACACGTATTCGTTGGGGACCCAAAATGAGGGGTCCTCAGCCTCAAACGTGATCGATCCGGTGACGGTCGGACTGTTCGGCTCGTATTGGACACCCCATCCCGGATGCTTCTCCGACCAGAACATGTCCTTGCCGAACGCGGTGAACGCCATGATAGCCGGATAGTGCCCAGGCGCCATGGGGCGGTAGACGTTGGCGCTAAGCATGAGGCCATCACGCATCGGGATGGGGACATTGATCTCGGTCGACATCTGGTGCATCGAGTCACTCCTTGATTTCGTTCCGCCGCGGCCACGCTGTCAGCCCTCGGCGGCAACGATGGGCAGCAGCAGGTGCGAGTCGAACAGCCCGCCTGTGTGGACACAGCATCGGCCCGAGTTGGGGCGCTCCCCATAGGCGTGAGGTGTGGATAACTCCTCTCCGCCTCGATACTGTCCAGATATCTCCACCCTGAGTGTCTCGCCCGCCCGGAACAAGGTACCCGAAGGCAGCACAGGTACGCTGCATGCCACGACATCGCCTGGCTTCACCTTCTCACCTGGGCCAACGACCCGCGCTGGATACGGTTCCCAGGGAGTCGATTTCGCTGGCTCGAGCTCGCGGTGAGAAAGCCGCAACCAGCCCAAGGCCACTGGATACTTGCCCGGAGTGAGCGCAGAGTCAAACTGCACCTCCTCGCCACGGGCATCGAGTTTTCTTATCGTCACGAAGATGTCGGTATCGTCAGCGTCTTGGAGGCTGACCCACAGTTTCAGGCTCGCGTAGCCCGTGACTTCGGTGTCTGTTCGGAACAGATGGTCAAAGACCAGCTTGCCATCCTGGGCCGAATAGCTGGCCTCCCTCGCGTTTTCGCTCCTCCGGTCGCTGAGACGCAGGCCGGCGGCATCGAGAAACATCTCGACATAGTTGGTCCGGGTGAGCGGGAACTCATGCTCATACCTGACCGTGTACTTGTCGATACGCTCCCTCACTTCCATCCGGACCGGCGGCGTGTCCAGCATCCGGCTGTCGGTGCCCTTGAGGAAGCAATCAAAGAACAGCTTGCGCGCGTTCCGAGCTTCTGCCGCGTAGAACTCCGCCCATTCCTGCCTACCGTGGATGTACAGAAACTTGTGCTTCGAACTGATTTTGCGAAATGCCCGGAACGACCCCCGGGTGTGGACTCCGTGCCCGGACCAAGTCGCGCAGATCAGTGCCGGCACGGTTATCTCGGACAGGAAGTCGTCCTCCCGCTTCTCGATCCCGATCGGCGGGTCATCGCTTTCGGGAGACGGCCACGCTGGATCGTGGGCTGGGGTGATGCCGTCTATCATGCCCGCCGGCTTTGTGAACCGCGTCTCCCGTATCCCACCAGGGAACATGGCATCCCGGTAGAAGTCGGTGATGCCCTCCCACGGGATGATCGCCTTCAGGTGCGGCGGACCAAGAGCGGCCACTCGCCATTGCGAGAACGCGAGAATGGAGACGCCGCTCAAACCAACGTTCCCGCTGCTCCACGGCTGGACGCCAGCCCATTCGATAGCGTCATACATGTCGCGAGCCCATGCCCCTTGCGAGAGGATCGCTTGCGCACCCACTGAATCGTCCACCTCGGCGGTCTGCATCTGCCCCGGCGACCTGGCAAATCCCCGGGCATCGACAAGGATCAGCGCATAACCGTTGGGGACCCAGAACGTGGGATCCTCGGCTTCGAAAGTGATCGAACCTGTGACAGTCGGACTGTGCGGCTCGTATTGGATTCCCCATCCGGGGTACTTCTCCGACCAGAACATGTCCTTACCGAACGGGGTGAAGGCCATGATGACCGGATAGCGCCCAGGCGTCGCGGGGCGATAGATGTTCGCGCTCAGCCTGAGACCATCACGCATCGCGATGGGGACGTCCGCTTCGATCACTGTCTCGTGCATTGAGTCCTCCCTCCGTTCGTCCCCCGCAGACCGCGCAGACCGCCTCACTGGGTGCAGCGGACCTCAGTCAAAGCAGTCTCCCCCGTCCACGTTGAGGGTCTGGCCCGTCAGGAAGTCGCTCTCATCGGACGCCAGGAAGACACAGGCCCCGACAAGATCCTCAGGCGCCTCTTCTCGTTTGAAGCAACGGCGCTTGGCGAACATCTCGAGATAATCGGGAGGGTATGTCTTGCCCACGCCTTCGCTCGTCGTGAGGCCGGGGCTCAGGGTGTTCACGCAGATGCTGTAGTCCCCGACTTCGCGGGCCAGTTGCCGAGTGAAACCTATCGTGGCCCCCTTCGAGGTGACGTAGTGGAGGAAGTCCTTTGAACCTCCAAAGAAAGTGCTGGAGCCGACGTTGATTATCTTTCCCTTGCCCTGGGCCTTCATGGCGGGGAAACAGGCCCTCACGCAGAGCCACGGTCCCCTCACATTCACGGCCATCATCCGGTCCCACTCTTCCACGGTCAGATCCATGAACGTCTTGCGTGGAAACGCGGAGATGAACATGGCCGCGTTGTTCACGAGGATGTCGATCCGGCCCCATTGGCTAAGTGCTGCCTCAGCCATGGCCTCGCACTGTTCCTCCTCGGAGACGTCGACCGCGAACGCCATCGCCTCGTAGCCCTCGGCGCGGATCTCGGCCGCGGTCGCCTCCGCTCGAGAAGCGGTGAAGCTGGCGACGACCACCTTGGCGCCTTCAGCCGCGAGCCCCTTAGCGAACGCCTTGCCGATGCCCTGACTGCTACCGGTGACGATGGCTACTCTGTCCGTCAGTCTCACGTGAGTCCTCCACTTCTAGCGTCCGCCGTCTCAAACTCGTCGAACAGATGCAACATCTCCTCCTCGGATACGTCGAACTTGAGACCGTATGGAGGCAATGCCTCCTTCCTCATGAATGCGGGGATCCGATCGTCTGCAGGAGAAAAGCCCGCAGCGGCGTTGAACGCCCGCTCGATACGCAGCACCGCTTTCCCCAGGTCGGACACGAGACCCGACCCATGGTCAGTCCCACAGACGGCATTCACGAGGTCGGAGATGATCTCCGGCTTGCTCACGAGTGCCGACATCACGAAGGCGCAGAGGCCGAGCGAATCGAGAGCCGCGCGGACTACCTGACTTCCTCGGGAGGTCTCGACTTGCCCTTCTGGCGAATGGTGATCGACCTTCGCGGCGAACGTGAAGCCGGCGGTATGATCAGCTCCCATGGTGGAGGTGGCGTAGGTGACACCCAGACTCTTGACTGCCCGCGGGTCGTAGGCGGACATCCCCTGTCCCTTGCACGCCGGAACGCGCTCGACGCCGAAGACCCTCCCGACGACGCTCGCGCCCTGCCCGAGCACCCTCCCGACCGTCGAGCCTTTGGCGACTTCCCCGAGGAGCGCGACGGCCGCGGCGAAATCGCCGAAGTCGAGAAGGCCGGCTTCCATGGCCACACCCAGGGCGACACCGGTCTCCATGGTGTCCACGCCGATGTCGTTGCAGATGTAGTTGAGGCGCGCCGCCTCATCGACCGTCAGAAGCCCGATATTGGTCCCCAGTAAGACAAGGCTCTCGTATTCCAGCGGGGATACGATGGTCTTACCGGCCTCATCGGGAAACACGTTGGAACAGCGTATGGTGCAGCCGGGCATACACGAGTGGGTGGTCCTACCTTCGCCGCCCCTGTCGATGATGGTCTGCCGGATGCCTTCGCCCGTGAGTTCAGGCAACTCGTCGTCCAGTTCGCCCTGGCTGAAGTTCCTGATCGGAAGTCCTCCGAGAGCCCGTATGGACTCGAGCGACATGACGGTCCCGATCTCCGCGAACGCGCGACCGGTCACCGGATGCTCGCGAAGCGCCGCAACGTAGCGTTTCCTGGCCTCGCGAAGAGCAGCCGCGTCGGCGACGGGTACCTCTTGGCCTTCGTCAAGCAGGACTACTGCCTTGAGACCCTTGGCCCCCATCACCGCCCCCATGCCGCCCCGAGCGGCATAGCGCGACGGGGCGCCGTCATTGTCGTTGACGGCCACGCCGGCCAACGGAAGCCGGTGCTCACCCGCGGGTCCGATGCAGATGACCGCTACCTTGCGACCGTACCTGCCGAAGAGCTCTTGGACCAGGGCGTAGGTGCCGAGGCCCCGCAGATCATCGGCCGGCACAAGGTGAGCGCTGTCGAAGCCGACCACCAGGAGGAAGAGGCCGTTGCTAGCGGGCTTTCCCTCGACGACGATCGCCCGGAGTCCCAAGCGCGCCATGGCATCGCCGGCGACGCCTCCCGCGTTCGCTTCCTTGATGCCGCCCGTGAGAGGGCTTTTCCCACCGACCGACAACCGTCCCGCCGAGGATGTCCGGGTCCCGGCCAGGGGCCCGTTGGCGAAAATCACCTTGTTGTCTGCTCCCAGGGGATGACAGGTGGGTGGCACCTCCCTGGTGAGTATCGTGTCGATGAGACCGCGGCCTCCCCAGGCTGCAGAGCCATCCTCCAGCGGCTCTCGGCCGGCAGAAAGCGAGTCCATGCGTACCCGCAGCACCGTACTCATGAGCGGGCGACGCGATCGTCGATCTCGGGACTCTCCGCCGCACAGAAAGAGGCCTGGCAGAACGGGCAGATCAGCGCCACCTCGATGTGGCGCAGTTCATAGTCAACGTAGAACTTCCGCAGACAGTGGGGGCAGGTCACCCAGAAGATCGATTCCATTTGGCGTTTACCTCCGCTCTAGTCGAGCCATGTCGAGCCACTCATCCAGGTTCATGCGATCCATGGCCTCTTGCGGCACCCTGATCTTCTCGGGAAAGGCGGTATCCAGCGGCCGGGTGGCGTCGATGATGACCTTGGTGCTCCCCATCGCCGAGAAGAAGAAACTCTGGGCGTTGTGGATCACGGTCACGTCCCGCCTGGGATTGGTCTGGGTCACCACGGCCCAGATCACATCGGGTTCGCTGAAGGGGTCGATCGCTTCGTCGACGACGACCACTGCCTCCATCAGCTTGGTCTGGGCGAGAGCTTCCATGCCCAGCATCTTGGCCTTGCCCTCTTCCCGCTTTTCCATCGAGATATAGCAGGAGAAACGGGAGCAGCCCGAGTAAGGGAGATGCACGCCTCGAACCCCGCCGAACCGCTGATTGAGGACGTTGTAGAGGCTGCCTTCCTTGGGAATACCCCCCAGGTTCCAGTGCCCCTGGTGCCCGGCGAAAATATCCTGCAAGATGGCGCCTTCGCGATACGTGAGGGCGGTGAGTTCCGCTACCGGGCGCAGGCACTGCGCCTGATAGTGCCGGGTGACCTCCCCGAACGGATTGACGATCGCCCGCGCTCCCGGGATGATCTCGCCTTCGATCACGATCTCCGCGTCGGCGGGGACCATGAAGTCCTCGCCCCAGGTTTCGGAGGCCACCAGGCGAAGGGGTTCGCCAAGGAATCCCCCCACCGCGTCGTAGTCGTTCACGCCGAATGGCGACAGGCTGAGACTCCCCAGATAGAACGCGGGGTGGTGGCCCAGAACGATCGCCATGGGCGCTCGCTGCCCCCGCTCCTCGTACTTGTCAAGAATGCGCTCGAGGTGCGGCGAGTGGATAGCGAGGCCCACCCTTCGAGGACCCTGCGGGAAGGCCTTGATGAACGTGATGTCATAGAAGCCGTCATCGGGATCCCGCATCACGACGGTCATGGTGAGCACCGGCGAGAGGTCCATCTCATGGTGGCGGACGATGGGCAACAGCCCGATATCCACCGCTTCTCCGCACACCACGCGATCTTTGACCGGCGCCTCCTTCGCAGCGACGGGCACAGCAGTGAGACTCATCCGCTCGCGGCGTGCGAACTCGATGCTGAGGGGCATCTTCGCCCGGTCGCGAGGAAAATCGAGAGCCGCGGCGCACCGCTCGCGGGTCCCGAACACATTGCTAAGTAGAGTGAACTCGCTCGCGCGGCCCTGAACGTCCGTGGGCGCGAGAAAGTGGACGGCCGGATAGAGCCCCCGCCGGTCCAGATGCTCCAGCAAGGCCGTCACCTCGAACTCCGCAGGGCGCACCGGCCGAGAGACCTCGACCAGGTCGTCCGGGTAGTCCCGCGCGAGTTGAGCCAGGAAGTGCCTGAGATCTTTTGCCATGTACTGTCTCCGATCCCTTTAGCGCTGGACGAGACTCGGCGCCGTGACCGAGCCGAAGTCATGACTGGCGGCGACAAACGCCTCCATGTTCGCGGGCGGGGTGTTGCCCGGGGCGTCGCAGCCCGGACACAGAATGAGGCCGTTCGGGCCCACATCGCGCACCAGGTCGCGCACATAGTCGTAGACCTGATCGGGATCGCCGGTGGCGAACAAAGAAGAAGGCACATCACCCATGATGGCCACATGGTCGCCGAGGACCTCTTTGACCTTACGGACGTCGGTTGAGCCGTCCAGGTTCAGCACGCATTTGTGGGCGGGGAACTCCTTCAGTCTGGGCAGGCACCTTGTCCAGTCGCCGTCCCAGTGAAGGACCGAGATGAGGTCGGCCTCCGCCATGGCGTTGACCATCTCCAGGAAGTACGGGAACACAAACCTCTCCCAATGCTGGGGCGAGATCAGGGCGCTGGAGCTGCGGAAGCCTCCGACCCACCCGCCCATGGTCGTGTTGGCCTTGGTGATCTGCACCGCCTCAGCGACGAGCTGGGGCATGATCGCGTCCATCGCAGCCTGGACCTTATCCGGGCGATGGTAGAGGTCCATATAGAACTGGTGCATCGAGCGGCCGCCACAGAACAGTTCGAAGGGGATCATCCCGCCCAGCCCCGATACCACCACGTAGCCGTGCTCGCGGTACAGGTCGACCGTCTTGGGGATGTTGTCCATCATCCAACCGATGGCGGACCCCAGTTCCTGGACATCCGCGACCTTGGGCAGGTAGCCGGCGAGGAAAGCATCCCACCCCTGCTCGAGGATGACGTCGTAATCCTCGGGCTTCATGGTCTCGGCCTCTTGTATCTGCCAGAGGCTGTCATCAGGCAGATCTCTACCGGGGATGGCTACGCTCGAGAGCCAGACCCCCGGAAAGGTCAGCGGGGACAGCCCGGGGACCAGGTTCACTCCATCAAGATCGTCGAGACGCTCCATGGCCGCCAGGATCACGTCCCTGGCCACCGCCGGGTCGGCCGCATACTGGGCCATTGTGAGGCCCATCCAGCGTGGTGCGAACGCCGTGCCCATGAAGATCACGGGTATCCGATCCACCGGCTCGAAGGCCACTGCCTTCTTGATGCGCTCGAGTCGCTGCCCATAAAGGGCCTCGCCGCTCACGCCGCCCCTTCTCCTGGACCGGCTGCTGAGACCTTCGAGCCGCGGGGCGCCTGCCAATCGGCCTTCTGCTCTGCATAGAGCGCTGGGAGGAAGGTCGGGAAACCGAGTGAATTCATCGTCCATGATGAAGAAGGGCGGCCTCGAAGACGGGCCGCTTGTACGCAGTCGTCCTCAGGTACCAATTGAAGAGCGGGCCGAGCATCCTCCCTTCGCTGCCGAAGAAGGCCGTCGTCCGCACCCTGGTGCCGCCGGATCGTGCTTTCCATGCGGTGAGATATCCCGCCGGGCTGCCGGGGGCTCAGATGCTTCTCCGCAAACTCGCCGAGGTCAGCCTTCACGACCAGCAGTTTCACGTCGAGCCTGCGCCCGTCGGTGAACATCTCGTCTATCCAGTAGACATCCCCAACGTGGTCCGGCCCTCCCTGGCTCACGACCCGGAAGTCCAGGTGGGCCGGATGCCACATCTGGTACCTCTCCTTGGTCCGGTGCGTGAAGTACCACAGCATCATCTCCGGCGTGACGCCCTCCAACTCGTGCACGCACGTCAGCGCCAGTCTCCCGTTGTCGATCCGGCGCACCTCACGGTCGGTACCGTAGACGCCCTCGACTGCTTTCCCGCTGCTTGGATCTTCGTGGCTCACCATATTCATCCCCTAATCCGGGCCCCCGGGACACGCGCCCCATCAAGCTCCCAGGTAAGACTCCTTGACTCTGTTGTCCTTTGCGATATCCTGCGCGTCGCCCTCGAGAATGACGCTGCCCAGCTCGAGGATGTATGCCCGCGAAGCGAGCCGAAGGGCCATGCGGGCGTTCTGCTCCACCAGCACGACACTGGTGCCTTCGCTGTGAATGCTCTTGATTATCTGGCCCACCTCGGCGACCAGGATCGGCGAGAGCCCTATGCTCGGCTCGTCCATGAGTATCAACCGGGGCCGGGCCATGAGGGCGCGCGCGACGGCCAGCATCTGCTGCTGCCCGCCGCTCAGGCTTCCGGCAGCGTCGGCGCGCTTCTCTTTCAAGATCGGGAAGAGCTCGTACATGGACTCGATGTCCCGGGCCACCTCGGCCCGCTGTCGCCGAAGATGTGCGCCGATACGCAGATTCTCCTCGACCGTCATCGGCGCGAAGACCATCCGGCCCTCGGGGATGTGAGCGATGCCCATCTCGGCGATGCGATGTGGCGGCATGCCGTCAATGCGCTTGTTCTGATACGTGATCGAGCCTTCGGTGGGCTTCTTGAGTCCAGAAATGGTCCTCAGAAGAGTCGTCTTGCCGGCCCCGTTGGCGCCGACGATCGCAACGACGGTGCCGGCCTCCACGCTCAGGGAGAGACCTCTGAGGGCTTCCGCTTTCCCGTAACGCACGTGAAGACTGTCAACCTCAAGCAACATCGCACTCTTCCTCTGTGCCGAGGTACGCCTCGATGACGCACGCATTCTGCTGGATATCCTTGGGCAACCCTTCGGCGATCTTCTGTCCGAAGTTCAGGACCACCAGCCGGTCGCACAATCCCATCACCGTCTTCATGTCGTGCTCGACGAGAACGACGGTGATGCCGCCGTCACGTATCTCGCGTATCCTCCGGGCCATAGCCTGCGTCTCGGTGGGGTTCATCCCGGTGACCGGCTCGTCCAGAAGCAGGAGCTTCGGTTCGGTCGCGAGAGCCACGCAGATACTGAGGGCGCGCTGGTGGCCGTGCGGTAGGTTGCAGGCAAGTTCGTCTCGCACCTGCCCCAGCCCCATGGATTCGAGTATCTCGCCGGCCTTGAGCCTCAGTTCGCCCTCCTCGCGTCTGCATTCGCGCGTTCGAAGCGCCCGCTTCCATCCCGGCGTGCCGTAGTTCAGGTGACAGCCGTAGAAGACGTTGTCGAGGGCCGAAAGAGTCATGAACAAGGTCGAGGACTGGAAGATCCGAGCGATGCCCAGCCCCGCGCGCTCGTGCGCCCGGAGCGCGGTGATGTCCCTTCCAGAGAGTGAGAGAGAGCCGGCGCTCGCGGGATATGCGCCGCTGATCACATTGAGAAGAGTGCTCTTCCCTGCCCCGTTGGGCCCGATCACCCCCAGAATCTCCGAGTCGTGCACGTCAAAATCCAGGTCTCGGAGTGCCACCAGACCGCCGAACTGCTTGCTTACCCCGCGCGCCTCTAGCATCAGACTCTCTTTTCTCGGGATATGACCGGCAGGCGCTTTGCCGCGTCGACGACATTGCGGTAGACCGTCAAGAGCAGGCCCTCGCCCTCCTGCCTGCGCACCAGACTGAGCAGGCCATCGGGGAGGAACAGGATCAGCAGGATGAAGAGGACCCCCATGATGATGGGCTCGATGTACGGGATACCGCGCAACAATTCGGGCACGCCGGTCAGGAAGGCAGCCCCGACGATCGGGCCCAGCAGGGCGAAGGGTATGCCCCCCATGATCGCGTAGATGTGGATGTAGATGGTCTTGAAGACCGTGAACTGCGTGGGGACCACTGAGCCGATGTAGCTCGCGTAGAAGCAGCCCACCAAGCCGGCTGCCGCGGAGGCGATGACAAATGCAAGCAGGCGGTATCTGAACACGTCCACGCCGATCGAGTCGGCGAGCGGCGGATTGAGTCCGATGGTCATCCACGCTCTGCCGGTCCGCGCCTTGTACAGGCGCCAGAAAGCGAACGTCACGATGGCGAACAACACCAGTAACAGGTAGTAGTAAGACGTTTTCGAGCCAAACGTCAGGGTCAGGCCGCCGATCGAGATCGGCTCAGGCGACGGTACGCCTTGCAGGCCGGAGAAGCCCCCCAGGTAGTCCACGCTTCCGAAGATCTGGGGAATGAGCATGCCCAGCACGGCAGTCAACAGGACGAACGTGAAGCCGGCGTTCTTGAGCAAAGGGTAGCCGACGATGAACGCGACGAAGGCGGTAGCCACGACCGACACAGGCAGCGCGGCCCAGAAAGACAGGCCCAATTTGACCGTGAGGGCAGCCGTGGTCGTGGCTCCTATCCCCATGAATGCTGCGATGGCAAGGCTGACCAGACCGGTGCGAAGTAGCATCACGAACGTCATCGCGAGCAGCGCGTTCATCCCTGCAAGAATGAGCAGGTGGAGGTAGTAGGAATCGCCGAGCAGCACGGGAAGAGCCAGCGCCACCGCGCACACGAGCAGTGCCACGGCGAGCTTCAGATACTTGTTATGACTCGGCTTCACACCTTCACCTTGGCCGCGCGTCCCACAATGCCTCCCGGTCTAAGAAAGATGACTATGCCGATGATGACGAAGAGGATCACCTGAGAGTACTTGGGAATGAAGAACTGAGCGACGCTGAGGGTGACCCCCACGATCAGGCCCCCCACCACGGCGCCGAGCAGGCTGTCCATGCCGCCCAGCATCGCGACCAGGAGGACGGTAAGCACAACGCTGTTCCCCATGCCCGGAGTCACGCCGTATGCCGGTGCCATGATCGCCCCCGCGAAACCGGCCAGCACGCCCGCGATGCCCAGCGTGATCATGTGGACACGCGTCACGTTGATGCCGTTGAGAGCTGCGATCTCGGGAAGATAGGCGACCGCCCGCATGGCCCGTCCGGTACGCGTCTTCTCGTAGATGTAGAACAAGACCAGTGTTACGACCACCGAGACCCCGCAGATCACCAGCTTCTCCACAGAGATGCTTGCTCCTCCGACGCTCACGGTGCCCGGGAACACCGTGGGTATGCCTCGAGGTGAAGTGCCGAACTGGCTCAGGACCCACTGGTTCAAGATCAGCATGAGTCCAGTCGCGGCAACGATCGTAGCGAGGAACTGCCGGGTGGCGTGTTCGACCCACCTGAAGATCAGCAGGTAGCTGAGAACGCCGAGGATGCCGGTGGCCACGACCGCTACCACCAGGGAGGCGGCATAGGGCAGCTTGAGGCCGACGATCGAGAGATAGGTGACGTAGGCAGCGACCATGTAGAACTGGCCGTAGGCGACGAGAAATACGCGCGAGACGCTCAGTACCAGGATGAGGCCGGCCGCAAGCAGCACGTACACCAGGCCCGCCGCCATCCCTCCTACCACAAGTTCCGACATCGTCGCGAACACCGCCACTACCCTCTCTTCTCAGACCGTAGACTCGTTGATCCTAAGCGTTTTGAAGGTGGTGGCGGCGTCCAAGCCGCCACCACCTTCGGATGCCTCTATTGCCAGCCGTAGAACTGTTTGACGTATCCGTAAGCCTCATCCAACGTCATGACATGGATGACGCTGGCTTTGCCGTTCTCGATCTTCTTGATGCTGAGAGCCAAGAAGGTATCGACGGTCCGCGTGTTGCCCTGGTCCGGTCGGGCCATCATCTTGCCCATCCCCAGCGGGCTCTCATATTCCAGCCCACTCGCTATGGCTTCGGTGACCTTGACCGAATCGACACTCCCGGCCTTCTGGATCCCCGCGAGGATGATGGCAAACATGTTCGAACCGGTTCCCTCGGCGAGATCCTTGGGATAGGCGGCTTTGTACGCGTCCATGAACGATTTGGCTGCGCCCGACATGTCGGTCTGCTCGACCGCGTACGCGCTACCCACCATCCCGTTCAACTGATCGAGGGGCACGAAGATGTTCGTGTACCACGACTGCAGCGGGGCAGACTGAAACACGGTGCCCTTGTATCCGGACTGGACGACGGCTTTGAGGACGAGGGCGTCCGACTGGGGTCCACCTGCCTGGCATACGAAGCCGTCTGGGTTCGATGATTTCACTTTGGCGGCTATCGCCGTGAAGTCGGTCGCGTCCGGCGGGTAGAAGAGCACCTCAGCGACCTCAAAACCGAAGGCTTTGCCGGCCTGCTGGGCGACCGCGCCGCTGATGTGCCCTATCTCGTTGTCGGGAGTCGCGACCATGATCTTCTTCACGGTCGGATTGTTCTTCGCGTACCAGCCGTAGAACTCAGCGAACTGGCAGTTCACCGGCGAGCCCTGGAAAGAGTAGGTGTACTTCGGGCTCACGACGTCGGGCACGGGGTTCATCGAGACCACCGGTATCTTGGCGGCCTCCGTCAGCTCGAGCCAGCTAGCGCAGGTTTCGTCACCCACGATGAACTGCACCTTGTCTTGCTGGATGAGTTTCTCCACGCCGCTCCGCGCGGTCTCGGCCTGCATCTTGGAGTCGACAACAGCCAACTCTATTGTGTACTTCTCGCCACCGACGTCCAGACCACCGGCCTTGTTGATCTCGTCGGTCATCACCTGGATGCTTTTCTGGGTCTCAAGACCGAGAGGCCATCCCAAGAAAGCGACCACACCGACTTTGATGCTTTTCGGCGCGGGCGCAGCGGTCGTCGCCACTGCCTCGGATGTGGTGGCGCCCTGGCTTGTCGTCACGGCCTCGCTCGACGTCGTGCTAGCGCTTGGGGCTGCCGATGTCGAGGTTTCTTCGGTCGTACCACAGCCGGCGGCCAAGCCCAACATGGCCACCATCAACAGGAACGACAAACCTAGAATCAGATACTTCCGCATGAATCGCCCCCTATCTCCTTGATTTCCTCAATGCTTCGGTTTCCAACTCGTCCTTCGAGCGTCTGGTCAAGTCCCCGACTCCCAACCATCCCCTCCTCTCTCCTGCCGCCATGCTCATCAGAACACGCCATATTCGTGCGCGGCCTCAACCATCGCCTCCACGTTCTCGGGCCTCGCGTTGTAAGGGATCCCGCCCGTGGCCCCATCGATGATCAGTCCACCTCTGTCGGCCAAGAGATCGATCAGACGTCGCACGTAGTCGCGGACGTCCGCAGGCGAGCCCGTGCAGAGCAGACTCGCCGGCACGTCGCCCCAGAAGCACATCGTGTCGCCGAGCACTGCCTTGAACTTCTCGGTATCGATCACGTCGAAATGGCCGACGATCTTGCCAGGCGGTAGTTCTGCCAGAAACTCCAGACGAGGCGTGTAGTTGCCCTCCCAGAACGGCAGGGGTACGAGCCCGGCATCGACGAACGCGAGCAGCATCTCTTTGAGGCTGGGCCAGTAGAATCTCGCGAACTGGTCATTGGACATGAAGCCGCCGGCGCCCCGGTGAAGAGGTATGAAGACGCGGGGATTGCCCGAATCTCGAGCGGCTCTGATCGTGCTCTTGATGGTCACGTCGGTGTAGAGATGCACGGCCGCAAGCAGCTTGTCGGGGCACCGGTACATATCAAGCATCACGCCGCGGATGCCGCGCAGCATGTCCGATACCCAGTCGAACGGGCACAGAGTCGCGGTGGCGGCGACCACCGGGTACCCCGCCGCCTCCAGTTCGGCGGTCAGTTCGCTTGAGACCGCCATATACCTGGCGGTCTCGGCGGCCAGAACGGAGAAGCGCGAGAATGTGGATGCCAGATCCGGACAGGCTCCGATGGCCATTCCCAGTTGCATCACCGCATTCCCGCCTGCCATGAGACGGAACTGCGGCAAGGCCGAGAGAGGCTCGAACAACGAGCCGATACGCGGCAGGAGCGTGCGCCAGACGAAATCCCCGGGGTCCTCGAGAAAGACATCGTATTCGTCCGCGAGCAGGTATTCTCGCTCGACGAACTGATAGGAGACGTCGTCGGGAAGATCGAAGCCCGGCCACATCATCTGCTTGCTGCCGATGATCTCGAGCACCGGCCCTGGGGTAAGGCCGAAACACGGGGGGCGCCATGTCAAGATCGAGCTTGATAGTGGAAGCCTTGAACGCGTCGGCCGCCCCCCTGTAGTCGTACATGGCTTCTTTGTTGGAAAGGCCGGCATACCGGGTCATGAAGAGGTCCGCGAGGCTCATCACAGGGACCCGATCAGGGCGGCGGAGCGCAGCCGCGTCGGAGAAGCGCTTCAGCCTCTCCTCGTAACCGTTCTGGACGGCATCGATTCCGGTGACTGCTTCCGGCACCCGCCTCGGCTCCCATACACATAAGTTCACTCTATGAAACGTACTCATTCATCCAACAAAACCGACACTAGAACTTTTCCCGAACATTGTCAAGATATGGTGCACCAGCCGCCAACGGCAGTTTGCTTGCTGAATCAAGCGATTCGTGTTACCTATGGTTACCGTGCGGGTATTTCCGCAGCGGAAACGGAATCGGAACGCAGAGGAAGAGCAGTGTCCGTAGTAGACGACGCGGCCGAGGCGGGCCCGGGCAGAGGCTCGACCGACCTTCGCAAGGCGGACGAGAAGTACCTCATCCGGTCTTTGGTCCGGGCCATCAGCATCCTCAAGTGCTTCGACGTATCTCGGCCGAGTTGGAGGCTGATAGATCTGTCCAAGGAAACGGGCCTGGATAGAGGGACCTGTTTCAGGATGGTCAAGACCTTCGAGTCAGAGGGTATTCTCGCCTTGGATGAGGAATCCGGGCAGTATCACCTCGGGCGTGCTCTGGTCCCCGCTGTCTATTTGGTCAGTTCGATGAGCGAGCTCGCCCGCTTCGCTCACCCCTACGTCCGAAAGCTTGCGGACCTGACGAAGGAGACGATCGCCCTCGCCGTGTGGACAGACGATGGGGTTCTCTTCATCGATCAGGTCGTCACTTGGCATCCGTTCAAGCTCGAATCGACGGTCGGCCGCACCTTCACGAATTGGGGCATTTCGCACATGAAGATCTTTGCGGCTTTCGGACCCGAGAAGTGCAAAGACCGTGCGCTGACATGGAACCCATCGATCACCGGTTATCCGCTGCGGTTGAAAGCCGCGGAGGCCGAACTTGAAGCGATAAGCGCCCAGGGTATCGCGTACGACTTGGAGGAGAACGCCGTCGGCATATGCTCTGTGGCCGCTCCGGTGCGAGACCAATCGGGGCAGGCATCGCGAGCCTATCGGTTGTCGCCCCGGTCGAGCGCTTCCAGCCTGAGCAGAAGCGACACCACACGGAGAGTGTCCTGAAGGTCGCCAGCGAGTTGTCGCGGGCACTTGGTTGGGTGACCGAGAGCGATTAGGCACGTACCGTAGCCAGACTCTTTGTACCGGCTTACCTCGAGCACGGCTTCGTGCCTTTGCTCCACCAGTCCCAACTCCGCGAGCACGGCGTCTTCCCTCACCAGAAAGCCGGATTTCCCTTGCTATCTGGTGTGGAACCGGGGACCAAGGTCCTTGAGAAGTGTCATACAGGTACCGGAGCCGATGTCGCCCAGGTGCCGGAGCCACCCTGCCAACTATGAACCGGGACTGCACACGGTAGAAGCCCGCTGAGTCTCTCCCCGAGTTGGAAATGTCACAGGTTCAATTCGGGGTCCAAAAGAAAAAGGCCCGGATAACCAGGCCTTTTCTTGAAGGTAGCGGGGACAGGATTTGAACCTGTGACCTTCGGGTTATGAGCCCGACGAGCTACCGGACTGCTCCACCCCGCGCCGCTTGAGTTGCGTACTATAACACACCCCGGCCCCCGCCATCGCCGAAGCCAAGGCCGGGTCATCGCCGGAGCCGGCCCCAGAGCCGCCGCCGGCCCGCCGCCGGCGCCATGACCCGCCCAAAGACCGATAGCCCCCACCGCCCTCCCGCGCCATGCTCAGCACCTCGCGAATCACGCAAGTGTTTGCCTTCCTCTGCCGATATAGAGGGAGAAACCGCAGAAAGGGCGCCGGCGCTGATGGGTCTATTGCATCGTCTGAGACGGAAGAGGAATCGCAGAGAAGGGCTTGCCCCTCGGGGCGCCGGCTTCCGTCCGCCCGTTCCTTGCCCCTCCGCCTTTCGAGCGGCCGTCGTCGTGGGATGCGCCCTGGCAGTCGTGACCGCCGCATTCTGGAGCACCACCGGCGGGTTCCGCCCAAGCGGTCACCACCTCGACCACCGTGGCGCCCGGCGACCACCACCACCGAGTTCACCCTCCAGGGCGAAGCCAAGACCCAGGTCGACGAGCTGACCGCCCAGGCGAACGCCGTCCAGGCGGAACTCGACGCCCTGAACGTGGAACTCGAGATCAAGACCGAGGAATACAACAAGTGCCTCGACGACCTCGACACCGCGAACGCCCGCATGAGCGAGCTGCGCCGCACCGTCGCCGACGCGCAGGCCGACAAGGCCCGCCAGCAGGCTCAACTCAACAAGCGGCTCAAGGCCGTCTACATGTCCGGGGGCCGCGACCAGCTCCTGCAGCTGCTGCTCCTGGCCGACGGGCTGGACGACCTCTACAACCGGGTCCGCCTGGTGTCCACCCTCGCCGACCAAGACACGCGTCTGGTGTCCGACCTCGAAGAGCAGCGCGTCGCGCCTCGACCTCCTCCTCAAGGCGGTGGACGACCAGAAGCGCGAGCAACTCCGGCTCAAGCAGCAGCTGACCGCCACGGGCAAAGAGATCCAGGACAAGATCGCCCAGCGTGAGCAGACGCTTGGCCGCGGTGGATCAGCGCGTGAAGCGCCGTCATCGAGCAGGAGAGGCAGCGCCAGGCAGCGGAACAGGCCCGGCTGCAGGCTGAACTCGAGGCCAAGCTGGCGCCGAACTCCAGGCTGCCATGCTCGCCGCGCAGGCCCATCTCCTGAACGGCGGCGAGATCTATCAGGGCAGCCTGCCCACGACCGACAACGCCATCACCAACCAGTTGATCGAGACGGCCGCCTTCTACATGGGCCTGCCGTACGTGTGGGGCGGCAGCAAGCCGTCCACGGGGATGGACTGCTCCGGCTTCACCCGCTACGTCTTCAGGCAGCACGGCGTCGAGCCTGCCGCACTACTCCGGATATCAGGCCCAGATGGGAGTGCCGGTCGACCTCGCCGACATCCAGCCGGGCGACCTTCTGGCCTTCGGCTACCCGGTCCACCACGTGGGCATCTACATCGGCGACGGCCTCTACATCCACACGCCCAGCGAAGTGAAGATCTCCAGGCTGAGCGGCCGCAACGACCTCTCGGCCATCCGGCGCTTCCCCATCACGATGCGCACGGGCGACCCCGCCTGGGACTAGCCCCGCCGCCGGCGCGCCCGCCGCCGCGCCACCCAGCCGCCGCCCCACCCGGCCGCCGTTCGCGCGGTTTTCCGCTAGAATCGAGATCATGCCATTATCCAGCGATCATCCTGATCTGTATCGGCTGCGCCCTCATCCTGGCGGGGCTGATATACCTCGCGGTCGCGGTCATCCGCGCTGATCAAGGCGGCGCGCAAGGTGGGCCTCAACAACATGACCGACGTGCAGATCGTCATGCGGAAGGTGCAGGGCCTCGAGCCGCGCTTCCAGCGAGCTGGAGCGGAACCAGGCCGTCCTGGCCGAGAGCCTGCAGAGACTCGCCGACAAGGCCTCGAAGCTCGAGCTACCTCAAGGACGAGCTGGACAAGGCTACCGGCCACATCACCAGCATCAAGAAGTAGCGCGCGCCGGCGCGCCGGCCGGCGCCGCGCCGCTAGGCCACCGCGGCGACGCCGCCCGCCCTCACCGAAAAGAAAAGGCCCCGCCTTCCGAAGAAGAGCGGGGCCTTCTGTCAGCCTTTCGGGCTTCCGGTGGAGCGAAGCTCCTAGACCGGGACCACCTCTTTGACCGCGGGCACGTTCTCTTTGAGCACGCGCTCGACGCCCATGCGGAGGGTCATCTGCGACATCGGGCAGCTACCGCACGCGCCGACGAGCTTGACCTTGACGACGCCGGTGGCTTCGTCGACATCGACGAGCTCGACGTTGCCGCCGTCGTTCATGAGGGCCGGACGGATGAGGTCCAATGCCTTTTCGACTTCTTCTTTCACCTGATTCTCCTTGTCTGGTCTCAGACCTTGACGATCGTGGCGACACCCTGGCCGCCGCCCACGCACATGGTGGCCAGACCGTACGTGCCGCCCTCCTGCTTCAGAGCGTAGATGAGGGTGGTGAGGATACGGGCGCCCGAGGCGCCGATGGGATGACCGAGGGCGATGGCGCCACCGTAGGGGTTGACTTTCTTCATGTCGAAGCCCAGTTCCTGGGCCACTGCGCCGGCCTGGGCCGCGAAGGCCTCGTTGGACTCGATGATGTCCATCTGGTCGACGGTCATGCCGGTGATGTCCATGACCTTCTTGGTGGCGTAGTACGGGCCCATGCCCATGTACGCCGGGTCGAGAGCGGCGCTCGCGTAGCCGACGATGGTGGCCAGCGGCTTGATGCCGTGCTTGTCGGCGTAGTCCTTGGAGGCCACGACGAAAGCGGCGCCGGCGTCGTTGATGCCGGAAGCGTTACCGGCGGTGACGGTGCCGTCTTTCTTGAAGGCGGGCTTCAGTTTGGCCAGACCCTCGAGGGTCGTCTCGCCGCGCGGATGCTCGTCGGTGTCGAAGACCTTCGGGTCGCCCTTCTTCTGCGGGATGAGCACCGGGACGATCTCGGCCTTGAACTTGCCGGCCTCGATGGCCTTGACGGCCTTCTGCTGGCTGTCGTAGCCGATCTGGTCCTGCACTTCGCGGGTGATGCCGTATTTCTCGGCCACGTTCTCGGCGGTGATGCCCATGTGGATGTCGCAGGTGGAGCACCACAGACCGTCGTAGATCATCTCGTCCTGGAGGACGCCGTCGCCCATGCGGTAACCGGTGCGGGCTTTGGGGACCAGGTACGGGGCCGCGCTCATGTTCTCCATACCACCGGCGAGCACCACTTCAGCCGCGCCGGCTTTGATGGTGTTGGCGGCCACGTGCACGGACTTGGCGCCGGAGGCGCAGACCATGTTGAGCGTCCACGCGTGGACATCCTGCGGGATACCGGCGAGGAGGGACGCCTTGCGGGCCGGGTTCTGACCCTGGCCGGCCTGGAGGACGTTGCCCATGATGACTTCTTCGATCTCGTTGGCGTCGACGCCGGCCCGCTTGAGGGCCTCGATCATGGCGATGGCGCCGAGCTGGCTCGCCGGGATGTCGGTCAAGGTGCCCAGGTAACGGCCGACGGGGGTACGGGCGGCGCTGAGGATCACAACCTCTCGAGACAACGGGGTCTCCTTTCCTATGAGAGCGCCCTGCACCGCGATGGCCCCCAAGACACCGCCGCCGGCGCGACCCTATTAGTGACATGCGTGAGGAAAGATACCATCCCAGCGCCCGATTGACCGCCGCGCGGCCCCTTCGCGGGCCGGCGCGGCGGTGCCGCTCAGCGGCCCGTCGTCCTGCGGTGCGGCACTTGGCGGCCAGCCCGGCTCGCCGGGCACCCTCAGCTCAGATCTCGTCGAGATCGGCGGGGTGCGTCCCCGCCCAGGAGCGCGGCCCCGCGAGCGCCCGCACGACCACCACCCCGTTCCGCTCGAGCAACTGCACGATCTCGGCGGTCATGGGCCAGAACTCCTGCTCCCGCTCGCTGCCGGAAGAGCCCTCGGTGGCCACGTACATGACGGTGATGCGCAGTTCGCCGTCGACGTCGTCGGCCAGCACCCGGTACCCCTGCGTGAGCCACTGAGCCAGCCTGTCTTCGAACTCCCTGAAGTCGAAGCTGTCCATGGTGCCTCCTTCATCCGGCGGCGGCCGCGGCCGCTGCCTCGGTGACAGAGGTTCTAACCGTTCGCGGGGACCGCCAAACCTTCCATGCCCCCGCTCTCCCGGGGCCTCCAACCGGCGCTGAAGAGGAAGAACATCGCCGACGTCCGGCCCAGATGGGCGAACACCTGCGCCAGACCGTCGGCGGCGAGATCCAGGTCGGCACCGGCGCCAAGGTCCAGGAGATAGTCGTGGAACGCGGCGTGACCGTTGACAGCGGCGCCGCGGGCCGCGCCCACCGGCCTCACCGGCAGCAGCCTTGCGTTCCTCGACCTGTTCCAGGAACGTACCGGCATTCTTGATCACCGCTTCTATCTTACGCCGGTTGCGGATGACCGCGGGGTCGCTGAGCAACCGGGCCACGTCCTCCTCGCCCATCTGGGTCACCTGGGCCGGGTCGAACCCGTGGAAGGCCTGGCCCATGTCGGCCCACCGGCTCTCCACCACCTTGGGACCCAGCCCGGCGCTGAACACCGCCCGGGCCAGCAGGGCGAAGTACTCCGGATCGGTCTGGGGGTACTCGCCGGCCCGCTGCATCCACGCCTGTTTCTCGAACATCGCTCCTCCTCACGCTCGTTCCGCTGGTGCGGCGCGATGCTAGGAGAGGGGAGCGGAGAAGTCTCTAGGACTGAATATGGAACTTGGCGAGCCAGTCGCGGGCCACGGCCGCGCGGTCGGTGAGGTCGACCTCGCTGAGGGTCCGCCGGGCCGCAGTTCCACACGCGATCGGCCAATTGCAGCGCTTCTGTGAGGTCGTGCGTCACGTAGACGGTGGTGGTCTTCCGGCCGGCGAGGAGTTCCTGCAGCATCGACCATCAAGCTCGACTTGAGGTTGGTATCCATGTTGCTGAACGGCTCGTCCATGAGCAGGACGGCCGGCTCCACCGCCAGCGCCCGGGCCACGGACACCCGCTGCGCCATGCCCCCGCTCAGTTCGGCCGGATGATAGTGCTCGAAGCCCGCCAGACCCACCCGAGCCAGCCATTCTGCCGGCCTTTTCGCGAGCTGCGGCCTTCTCCATCCCCTGGGCGCGCAGCGCCACGGCCACGTTGTCCAGGGCGGTGCGCCAGGGCAGCAGCCGCGGCTCCTGGAACACGTACCCCACGCACGCCCTCGGCCACCCGGACCGAGCCCGCGTCCGGAGCGACGATGCCGGTGATGAGTTTGAGCATGGTGGTCTTGCCCACGCCCGACGGTCCCACCACCCCGAGGATCTCTCCCGAAGAGATATGGAACGAGACATCGTTCAAGACTTTGAGCGATCCGAACGCCTTGCTCACATGCTCGAAGGTGATCATTCCCGGCACCTTCCGCCAGCGCATGGCCCGCCGCCGCACCGGACGCAGCACGCCGAACTCGATGACCGCCATCAGCGCGAGCAGCACCACATCCAGGCGAAGACCTTCTCGGACTCGAGCAGGCTGCTGGCCCGAGCGAACGCGTGCCCGATGCCGCTGGCCGCTCCCAGCACCTCCGCCAGGACCACGGCCCGCACGGCGATGCCGGTGGCGAGAGTGAGGCCGGCGATGGACGGCGAGGCGATGCCCGGCAGGTAGACCTCACGCAGCAGCAGGCCGCGGGAGAAGCGGTAGACGCGGCCCATCTCCACCAGTCGCGGTCGATGGTGCGCAGGCCCTCCACGGTGTTGACATACATGGTGGGCAGGACGATGAGCGCCACCACGAACATCACGGTGAAATCGCCGAGGCCGAACCAGAGCAGGGCCAGACCGGCCACGATGATCACGGGGATGGTCATGCCCACCCAGCGCACCGGCTCCAGGAAGGCGCGCACCCGGGCGTCCAGACCGGCGGCCACGCCCAGCACCCAGCCGGCGGCCGCTCCCACCGCCAGGCCGATGACCAGCCGCTTGAGCGTGATGAGCAGCTCGACCCACAGGGTGCTCCCCCAGGCCAGGCCGGCGAGGGCCCGGACGGTCGCGGCGGGCGACGCTATATAGACCGGGTCGACGAACAGCGAGAGCAGCTGCCACCCGATGAGGATGGCAGCCACTCCCGCGAGAGTGTGGAGCAAGCCGAGTCCGCCTGGTCGAAATAGAAGCCATCGTCGGGCACCTTGCCCCCGATCACTTCCGGCGAGAGCTCGGTGAGATCCTGGTAGAAGGCGTCCAGGTCGGGCCGGGCGTCCTTGGCGGGCGTGTACCTCCAGGTGATGTTCTTGAGCGACGGCGGTCATGACCGCGCGCCTTGAGACCGAGCTGCGGCAGCTGCGTCTCCACCAGCTTGCCGGCCTCCTCAGGGTTGTCGAGCATCCACTGGACCGCCGCCTTGTAGTCGCGCTCGAAGGCGACGATCACATCGGGCCTGCCCAGCACCGAAGCCGTGGCCACCGTGCCCGCGATGGGGGTCTCGCCGCCCGACGCGTCGATCCAGGCCTTGTCGAAGGCCATGGCCCGGTGCAGCGGCTTGGCGGTGTCCTTGGTCTGGAGGATGACGGCCGTCGCGAGCGCCTCGCTGAGCACCGCGTTCTCCACCTGGCCGGACAGCAGGAGTTGCGCGGCCTGGGTGGGGTCGGTGGCGTAGCGCACCTTGAAGTCCTTGGCTGCGATCGAGCCCCTGGCCCTTGGTGATGTACTGGAACATCAGGTCGGGCACGCTGCCCTGGAGCGACACCGCGATCGACTGGCCCTTGATGTCGGCGAAGCCGGTGGCCTTGGGATCGGTGGTGATGAGATAGGTGATGTTCCACACCGAGATGTCGAGCAGCTGCAGCTTGAGGCCCTTGTTGTAGAAGATGGCCGAGTTGTTGGACGGCATGGTGACGAAGTCGCCCTGTTTGCCGGCCACGTAGGCCTTGAGCTGGTCGGCGTTCTCCCAGACGACCACTTCGGTCTTGTCCGCCACATCGGCCAGCTTGTTGTTGACCGCGATGTACGCCAGCGGGATGGCCATGGGGCCGGGCGGCGCCACCAGGGTGAGCTTGTCCAGCTTCTGCGGCCGAGGCCGACGTGGTGGTGGCGGCTTCGGAGGTGCCGGTGGTGGAGGTGCTGACGGCCGAGGTGCTCGTCGGGGCCGCGGTGGTGGGCGGCTCGGTGGAGGCCGGAGCCGACGTGGTGGTGGCCGGGTCCGGAGCCGCAGGCCGCCAGGCCGGCGGCGAGCGCCAGCAGCGCGAGCAGCGCCGCGACGACGAGCGCGGCGGTGAGATACCGGGGATGGCGATGGATCATTCGGCGAAATCCATCCTCTGCAGGTCGACGCCCTTGAGGTTGGACAGCTCCGTGTAGAAGTCCTCGGCTTCGGGGCCGAACACGTCCACGAGCAGCAGGCCGCTCGGGGAGCAGCTGGTGGCGTCCGCGTCGTGGATGCCGAGGCGCGTGCGGATGCTGCAGCCGTACTTGCTGAGCACCGCCTGGACCGCCGGTACGTTCTCGGTCCGCTGAGAGATGTGGACGCCGAAGATGGTGTGCTTCATCGAGATCCCCTCCCGTTCTCGCGTTCGGCCAGTCGCGATGGGCCTCTTGCTCATCAGTGTAGCCGCACTGAGGTCTCGCTCGGCGCGCCGGCCTGCACAGCTGTCCTCGGACTGTTGACTTGCGTCCCCTCGGGAGTAGATTGTGAAACGCATAACAACGTTGTTACTAACGTAACGTTGGGGAACAAGTGGCAACGTCAGGAAAACCCGTAGTCTCACGGAAGACTGTCCAGCGGCTCAGCCGTTACCGCCGTTTGCTCTCCGATCTGCAGAAGACGGGCACCACCAGCATCTACTCGCACCAGCTCGCCCACCTCGCCGGCGTCAGCGCCGCGCAGGTGCGCCGGGACTTCATGGTGATCGGCTACTCGGGCAGCCCCAACCGCGGCTACCAGCTCGACACCTGCCTGGCCAGCATCGAGAACCTGCTCGACGGCACCACCCGCCAGGACGTGGCGCTCGTCGGGCTCGGCCGCCTGGGCCGTTCCGTGCTGGCCCACTTCGCCGGCCGGCGCCCGCTCCTTCGCATCGCCGCCGGGTTCGACACCGAACCCCACTCTCATCGGCACCACCATAGAAGGCTGCCCGGTCCACGCGATGGCGGACCTCGAGGAGGTCGTCGAGCAGAAGGGCATCCGGGTGGCCATCCTGGCGGTCCCGCCGGAGTTCGCCCAGTCGGCGGCCGAATCCCTGGTGCGCGCCGGCGTGCGCAGCATCGTCGACTTCACCGCCGTCCCGCTCCGCCTGCCGGAGGACGTCTTCGTGCGGCACATGGACATCACCTCGGCGCTCGAGACGGCGGCGTTCTTCGCCCGCCAGGAAGGCGACGCGGTCCCGGATGACATCGAGGCCGAGGCGGAGAGCGAGAACGGCGCGGAGAGCGGCGGCGAAGCCGAGATGGAGCCGATCATCCACACCATCGAATCGCTGCTGGCCGGGGCCGACATGAGGCTCGACGATCTGGCCCGCCGCATCGGCGCGACGGTGCTCACTCCCGGCCCCGAGGACGCCAAGATCACCCGCATCTACGCCGGCGACCGGGTGAGCGACCTGCTGAACGAGGCCTCCAGCACCACCCTGCTGGTCACCAACCTGGCCAACCTGCAGATGCTGCGGGTGGCGGAACTCATGGAAGTGCCGGGGGTCTGCTTCGTGGAGGGCGTGGAGCCCGACCAGGACGTGGTGGAACTCGCCTCCGCCAACCACACCATGCTGATGGTCTCCCCCGTGGGCGTGTTCGAGACCTGCGGCCTCATCTACCAACTCCTGGCCGGCGACGCGCGCGCCTGATGGAATTCGTCTCCTACGACATCGAGAGCAACGACTTCCGCCGAGCGGGGGCGGCCTCGCGCGCCATCAAGGAGCACCTCAAGCGCATCGGGGCCGAGGCCGACGCCATCCGCCGCACCATGATCGCCGCGTACGAAGCGGAGATGAACGTGGTCATCCACTCGGTGGGCGGCCGGCTGGAGGCGTCGCTCTCCGACACGCGCATCGACGTGAACGTCGTCGACGAGGGCCCGGGCATCCCGGACATCGAGCATGGCCATGAAAGAGGGCTACTCCACGGCCAGCGCCGAGGCCCGGGCGCTGGGCTTCGGGGCCGGCATGGGCCTGCCGAACATCAAGCGCAGCAGCGACCGCCTGCGGGTCACCTCGCGGGTGGGCGAAGGCACCCGGGTGAGCTTCACCATCTACCTGCGGCCCGGAGGTCACCTTCGCGGCGCCGGCCATCTCGCTCTACGCCTCGGCGGACCGGTGCCGGGACTGCCGCGCCTGCCTGTCGGCCTGCCCCACGCAGGCCCTGCGGGTGCGTAGACGGCCGGCCGATGGTGCTGGAGCACCTCTGCATAGACTGCGCGCAGTGCATCGCGGCCTGCACCACCGGGGCGCTCACCATCGGCGACGTGCTGCCCTCGGTGGACGACCTTCGGGCCCGCGACGCGGCGGCCCTCGTGGCTCCGCCGGCGCTGCTTGGCCGGGTTCGGGGCCGACTATCCGCCGGCGCAGGTGCTCGACCGCCCTGGGCAACCTCGGGCTTCGCCGGGCGCGTCCACCGCGGCGCCCTTCGAGACGGCCGTGCGCGAGGCGGCCCGGGCGGCTTTCGCCGCCGCCGACCTGGCCGGCGCGGGCGGGGCCGGCGGGGCCGGCGCGGCGCCCGGCCCGGTGATCCTGCCGATGTGCCCGGCCATCGTGAACCTGGTGGAGCTGAAGTTCCCGTCGCTGGTGGGGCTGCTGGCCCCCGTGGCCTCCCCCTGGGAGGCGGTCGCACGCGGCCGGCGGCGGCGCTTCTCTGGCCTGCGTGGTCTCGTGCCCGGGCCAGCGCTCGGTGCTGGCCGCCGCGGACGCGGCCACGGCGGCGGCAGGCCGGCGAGAGCACCGTCGACTGTCTCCTCCCCGAAGCCCTGCGCGCTCCCGTGATGAAGGAACTCACCGGCCCGTCGTCCGCCGCCGACAGGCGCGGCGCAGGACGAGGCGGCCGGAGGACGAGGGCGCCGCCGGTCGATGACGAGATCCTCGTGGTGAGCGGCATCCGCCACGTCATGGCCGTGCTGGAATCCATCGAGAACGGGCTGCTGGAAGACGTGGCCGCTGGTCGAGGCCTACGCCTGCGAGGGCGGGTGCTTCGGCTCGCCCCTGCTCTTCGAGGACCACCATGTGGCCCGGCGCCGCTGGGCCCGCGGAAGCTCGCAGGTGCAGGCGGCCGACGCCGCCGTGGGGGCCGAGTCCCCCGAGGCCCTGCGCGCCGCCACCGCCCGCCGCCGGCCGTACGCGGCCCGGCCGGGCATCCGCCTGGACCCCGACATGGGCAAGGCCATCCAGAAGCTCGGCCGCCTGCAGATGCATCATCAGGTCGCTGCCGGGCCGGGATTGCGGCGCCTGCGGCGCCCCCACCTGCGCCGCGCTCGCGGAAGACATCGTCATGGAACGGGCGACCATCGATCTGTGCCCGTATGTAGCGCCTGAGAAGGAGGACGCCGAGTCATGAAGCTGCATGAGCTGGCCGAGGCTCTGGATCTCACGGAGCTCACTTCCGCCGGGGACCCGGAGGCCGACGATCACCCACGGCATCGCCTCCGACCTCCTCAGCGACGTGCTTGCCCACGCCCCCGAGGGCGGCGTGCTGGTGACGCTGCAGGTGCACCTCAACGTCATCGCGGTGGCGAGCCACGCCGGGCTGCGGGCGGTCATCTTCTCCTGCGGGCGCATGCCCGACGACGACATCCTCGAGCGGGCGGCCGGCGAGGGCCTGTCGCTCTACGGCACCAAAGCCGACACGTTCGAGCTGGTCGGCCGCCTCTACGAACTGGGACTACGGGGGTGCCCGGCTTAGCGGCCGGGATCGGGAGCGTGGCGTAAGGGACCATGGTTGGACGACGAGATCACATCGATGCGGCGTGTTCCGTGCGGATCTGCACATCCACACGGCCCTGTCGCCCTGCGGCGCGGACGAGATGACGCCCGCGGCCATCGTGGCCGCCGCGCTGGCGCGGGGGCTTGACATGATCGCCGTCTGCGACCACAACACCGCCGGCAACGTGCGGGCCGTCCAGGAAGTGGGCGAGGCCGCGGGCCTGGCCGTGCTGGCCGGCATGGAGCTGGCCAGCGTGGAGGAGGTCCACGTGGTGGGGCTCTTCCCCGACGCGGCCCACGCCGAACAGGTGGCGGCGCAGGTGCGCGGACTCCTGCCGGAGGCCGACCCCGGCTACTACTCGTTCTTCGGCGAGCAGCCGCTGCTCGCGGCCGACGGCTGCCAGACCGGCTCGGAGACGGCGGCGCTGGCCTGGGCCACGCCCCTCGAGCTGAGCGAGGCGGTGGACCTCATCCATCGCGGCGGCGGGCTGGCGGTCGCGGCGCACATCGACCGGAAGTCGTTCAGCGTCTTCTCCCAGCTGGGCTTCGTCCCGGCGGACGCGGGCTTCGACGCGCTGGAGATGTCCCGGTTGCTGCCCGCGGATTCGCCGCGCCTGGAGAGTTCGCCAAGCTGGGACTGCCTCTGGTGGGCTCGTCTGACGCCCACTTCCTGGAGGAGATCGGACAGGGCTTCACCGAGCTCACCGTGGAAGCCCCGACGTTCGCCGAACTGGCGCTGGCCTTCAAGGGCGCCGGCGGGCGCGGCGCCGTCAGGGTGGGGCGCGACACTCCCCGACCGGCGCGGCAGGGGGAGGCGGCCATGCATGACCTCTCCCTCTATCTGCTGGAGATCCTGGAGAACTCCACGCGCGCCGGAGCGAGCCGGGTGGACATCGCGGTGACCATCGACCACGCATCGGACGAGCTGCGCCTGGCCGTGGACGACGACGGCAGCGGCCTGACCGCCACTCCGGAGCAGACGCTCGATCCCTTCTACACCACCAAGCCCGGCAAGAAGACCGGCCTGGGCCTCAGCCTGCTCAAGGCCGACGCTCAGGCGGCGGGCGGCGACCTCGGCCATCGGGCCGTCGCCCGAGCTTGGGCGGGGTCCGGGTGGAGGCCTTCATGCAACTCGACAACGTCGACCGGCCGCCCATCGGCGACCTGGCCACGACCATCATACGTGACCGCGGCCACCAATCCGGACGTGGCCTTCACAGTCAGCCTGCGGGGAGACGAGTTCACGCCTCCCCTCGACCACGGGCCTCCCCAGGAGGCCGTCGCCCGGCTCCGGCTCCTCTCGGAGGAGCTTGTGACCTGACGATGGACAGCAGGCTTGGGCGCGGCCAAAGGCGCCCGGCGATGGGGCGCCGCCAGGAGCGCTCGCAGCGGACGCAGATGACCGTCGGGGGGCGACGGAACGTGCGGCCTAGCAAGGCAGTGACGACGTCAACGGCGGTGAACAAAGGAGTCTGGAAGATGACCGACGATGTGGGGAAAAAGGGTTGCCCAGGCTGTGAGGAGGCCTCCGAGGAGGAGCTGCTCGCCCGCCTGGACGAAGTGATCGAGAAGTACAAGGAGAAGCCGGGGGCGCTGATCCCGGTGCTGCAGATGGCCCAGGGCATCTTCGGCTATCTGCCGGAGGTGGCGCTCAAGCAGATCGCGAGGGGGCTGCGGCAAGTCCTACAGCGAAGTCGCCGGCGTGGTCGGCTTCTACTCCTTCTTCTCGACGGTCCCTCGAGGCCGCAACCTCATCCGGGTGTGCCTGGGCACCGCCTGCTACGTGCGCGGCGGCATGGCAGGTCCTCGAGGCCCTCAAGAAGGAACTGGGCATCGACGTGGGCGAGACCACCGAGGACCGCGAGTTCTCGCTGGAAGTGGCGCGCTGCTTCGGCGCCTGCGGACTGGCGCCGGTGATCACCATCAACGATGTCGTGCACCATCGGGTCAAGCCGGCCCGGATCAACGAGATCCTGGCTCAGTACGCGCCGGAAGCGGTCGGCGTCGGCGGGAAGGAGCGAGTGATGGCTGACAAGATCAAGAGCCCGGCCGACCTGCTGGCCATGGCCGGCAAGGCCAAGGAAGACATCGACCTGCGCGCGGGCGCCAAGGAGATCAAAGTCACGGTCCACATGGGCACCTGCGGCATCGCCGCCGGGGCCCGCGACGTGGTGGTCGCCTTCCTCACCGAGATCGGCGACGCCAAGCTCGACAACGTGACCATCCACCAGTCCGGCTGCGCCGGGCTCTGCGAGATGGAGCCGATGGCGACGGTGCAGCTCGCGGACGGCGCGGTGTACCACTACGGACACCTGGAGAGCCGCGACAAGGTGCACGAGATCGTGCAGTCGCACCTGGTCGAGGGCAAGCCGGTCACCGAGTACCTCATCAAGTCGGCGTAGGCGCCCACGAAGCGAAGGAACAGATATGGATAAGATCAGCAACCACGTGCTCGTGTGCACCGGGGGCGGCTGCATCGCCTCCGGAGCGCTCGAAGTGAGCGCCGCGTTCACCAAAGAACTGGACGACATGGGGATCGCCCAGAACACGCAGGTCATCGAGACCGGCTGCCTGGGTCCCTGCGCCGTCGGCCCGGTGGTGCTCGTCTACCCCGACGGCGTCTTCTACCAGAACGTCAAGATCGACGACGTCCACGAGATCGTGCGAAGAGCACCTGCTCAAGGGCCGCGTCGTCAACCGCCTGGTGAGCCACGCTCCCGGCACCGACCGGTCCGTCGCCGAGATGGAGGACGTGGAGTTCTTCAACCGCCAGGTCAAGATCGTCCTGCGCAACTCGGGCATCATCGACCCGCTCAAGATCGAGGAGTACATCGCCCGCGAGGGCTACCAGGCCCTGGCCAAGGTCCTCACCGAGATGAAGCCCGAGGAGGTGGTGAGCGAGGTGCTGCGCAGCGGCCTGCGCGGCCGCGGCGGCGCCGGCTTCCCCACCGGCCTCAAGTGGAAGTTCGCCCGGCAGACCGAGTCGGACGTCAAGTACATCCTCTGCAACGCCGACGAGGGCGACCCCGGGGCGTTCATGGACCGGTCGGTGCTGGAAGGCGACCCGCACAGCCTCATCGAGGGCATGGCCATCGGCGCCTATGCCATCGGCGCCAAGGAGGGCTTCGTCTACCTGCGGGCCGAGTATCCGCTGGCGGTCGAGCGGCTGCAGTACGCCATCGACCAGGCCCGGGAGATGGGCCTGCTCGGCAAGAACATCATGGGCACCGGCTTCGAGTTCGACCTCGAGATCCGCATGGGCTCCGGCGCCTTCGTCTGCGGCGAAGAGACCGCCCTCATGCGCTCCATCGAGGGCGGCCGCGGCGAGCCGCGGCCCCGTCCCCCGTTCCCGGCCGTCAAGGGCCTGTGGGACAAGCCGAGCGTGCTCAACAACGTGGAGACCTTCGCCAACATCGCCCCCATCATCCTCAAGGGCGCCGAGTGGTACGCGCAGCACCGGCACCGAGAAGAGCAAGGGCACCAAGGTGTTCGCTCTCGGCGGCGCCATCCAGCACGCCGGCCTGGTGGAAGTGCCCATCGGCGTGCAGCTGGGCGAGATCGTCTACGAGATCGGCGGCGGCGTACCCGGCGGCAAGGAGCTCAAGGCCGTGCAGCTCGGCGGCCCGTCCGGCGGCTGCATCCCCAAGGGCACCTCAACGTCCCGGTCGACTACGAGACCCTGCAGGAACTGGGCGCCATCATGGGCTCCGGGCGGCTGCATCGTCATGGACGACGACAGCTGCATGGTCGACGTGGCCCGCTACTTCCTGGACTTCATCCAGGACGAGAGCTGCGGCAAGTGCCCGCCCTGCCGGGTGGGCACCAAGCGCATGCTCGAGATCGTCACCCGCATCTGCAACGGTGAGGGCGAGGAAGGCGACATCGAGAGCTCTCGAAGACCTCGGCAACATCATCAAGGACACCGCCCTGTGCGGCCTCGGCCAGACGGCCGCCAACCCGGTGCTCTCCACCATCCGCCACTTCCGCCACGAGTACGAGGCCCACATCAAGGACCACTACTGCGAAGCCGGCGTCTGCTCCACGCATGTTCACCGCCAAGTGCACCAACGCCTGCCCGGCGAGCGTGAACGTGCCCGGGTTCGTCAGCCTCATCGGCGAGAAGCGCTTCGACGAGGCCCTCAGGCTGCACCGGGAGCGCAACCCGCTGGCCAGCATCTGCGGCCGGGTGTGCTTCCATCCCTGCGAGAGCAAGTGCCTGCGCGGCGGCCTGGACGAGCCGGTGGCCATCCGCAGCCTCAAGCGCTTCATGACCGAGCAGGAGACCGAGGTCCAGCTGCCCGAGGTCCGGGAGAACGCCGAGAACGCCGCGCAAGAAGATCGCCATCATCGGGAGCGGCCCGGCCGGTCTCTCCTGCGCGTACTTCCTGGCCCGTCTCGGCTACAAGCCCACCATCTTCGAGAAGGAGCCCAGCTCCGGGCGGCATGCTGGTGCAGGCCATCCCGGCCTACCGGCTGCCGCGCGAAGAGCTGGGCCGCGAGATCAGCATGATCGAGAGTCATGGGCGTGACCATCAAGACCGGCATGGCGCTCGGCAAGGACTTCACCCTCGCAGGGCCTCAAGAGACGAGGGCTACGACGCGGTGTTCCTCGGCGTGGGCGCCCCGGACGGCGTCGGCCTGGGCATCCCCGGCGAGGACGGCCCGGGCGTCACCGAAGGCCTCACCTTCCTGCGCGACTACAACGTGCACGGCACGGCCGAAGGTCGGCACAGCAGGTGGCGGTCGTCGGTGGCGGCAACTCCGCCATCGACGCGGCCCGGACCGCCCTCCGCCTCGGCGCCGAGCACGTCAACATCCTCTACCGCCGCCAGCGCGAGCAGATGCCCGCCTGGGCGGAAGAGATCCTCGCCGCCGACGAGGAAGGCATCACCGTGCTGCCGCTGACGTCGCCCAAGGAGATCCTCCGCGACGCCGCCGGCAAGGTCACCGGCGTGCTCTGCCAGAAGATGGCCCTCGGCGACTACGACAAGAGCGGCCGCCGCGCGCCCGGTGGCCGGACGCAACCCCGACTTCACCGTCGCGTGCGACCAGGTGATCGCGGCCATCGGCCAGTCGCTGGACGCGAAGGCCCTGGTCGGCGACCTGCCGGTGGAGCTGAACCGCGGCTGGTTCAAGATCGATCGCGCCACCGGCGCCACCAGCGTGGACTGGGTCTTCGCCGGCGGCGACGCCGTCACCGGCCCGGCCTCCGTCGTGGAAGCCGTGGGCGCGGGCGAGCGGGCCGCCGTGGCCATCGACCAGTACCTGACCGGCGCCAACCACGCGTTCTGGCGCAGGGACATCGCGGTCGACGTGTTCTTCGATCCCGACGCCGACCCGGTAGCCACCCCGCGGGCCGCGGTCGTGTGCCTCGATCCCGAGGCGCGCGCCTGCACCTTCGACGAGGTGGAGCTGTCCTGGAACCTCGACACCGCCTGCGCCGAAGCCAAGCGCTGCCTGCGCTGCGACTACGGCAAGATCCCGGTGGCCGCTGAGACCCAAGAAGAGGTGAAGTGATGCCAGTCCTGACCGTTGACGACATCAAGGTCGAGGTGCCCGAGGGTACCTCCCTGCTCGACGCCTGCCGGCAGGCCGGCGCCAACATCCCCACCCTCTGCTATCTCGAGGGTGTGCAGGCCATCGGCGCCTGCAGGCTGTGCCTGGTGGAGGTCGAGGGCGCGAAGACCCTCGTCGCGTCCTGCGTGCAGCCGGCCACCGACGGCATGGTGGTCCACACCAACATCCAGCCGCGCGCGCGCGTGGCCGGCGCGCCGTCCTCGAACTGCTCCTCTCCGAGCACGCCGGCGACTGCCAGACCTGTCGTGCGCAGCGCCGACTGCGAGCTGCGCGACCTGGCCGAGCAGATGAACATCGACGAGATCACCTACGAGGGCGAGAAGACCCGCCGGATGATCGACAGCTCCACCCCGGCCCTGGTCCGCGACACCGGCAAGTGCGTGTCCTGCCGGCGCTGCGTCACCGTCTGCAACCAGATGCAGGGCGTCGGCGCGCTGTTCCCGCAGAACCGCGGCTTCGACACCCTCATCGGCCCGGCGTTCGCCATGAACCTGTCCGACGTCACCTGCGTGCAGTGCGGCCAGTGCGCCGCGGTGTGCCCGGTGGGCGCCATCACCGAGAACAGCGCGATCGAGGAGGTCTGGGCGGCCCTGGACGATCCCAAGAAGCACGTGATCGTCCAGACCGCGCCGGCCATCCGCGGCGGCCCTGGGTGAGGAGTTCGACTACGAGCCGGGGACCCTGGTCACCGGCAAGATGGTCGCCGCCCTGCGCCGCCTCGGCTTCGACGCGGTGTTCGACACCAACTTCACCGCCGACCTCACCATCATCGAGGAAGGCACCGAGCTGCTCACCCGCCTCAAGAAGGCGCTGGTGGAAGGCGAGGAAGTGGCGCTTCCCATGTTCACCAGCTGCTCGCCGGGCTGGATCAACTACATGGAGCACTACAACCCCGACATGCTCGCCAACCTGTCCACCTGCAAGTCGCCGCAGCAGATGTTCGGCGCCCTGGCCAAGACCTACTACCCGAAGAAGCTGGGCATGGAGCCCAAGAACATCGTGGTGGTCTCGGTCATGCCCTGCACGGCCAAGAAGTTCGAATGCGCCCGTCCGGAGATGGGCCGCGACGGCGTGCAGGACGTCGACTTCGTGCTGACCACCCGGGAACTGGCCCGCATGATCAAGCAGGCCGGCATCGACTTCCGCAGCCTGCCCGAGCAGAAGATGGACAAGCCGCTGGGCATCTCCACCGGCGCGGCCGACATCTTCGCGGCCACCGGCGGCGTGATGGAAGCGGCGCTCCGCACGGCCTACGAGATCGTCACCGGTACAGTCCTTCCCGTTCGCCAACCTGCACGTGACTCCCATCGCAGGGTCTGGAAGGCGTCAAGGAAGCCTCGGTCACCATCGAGGAGACGGTGCCGGAGTGGGCGTTCCTCAAGGGCGCCACCCTCAACGTCGCCGTGGCCCACGGTCTGGCCAACGCGCAGAAGGTCATCGACCGCATCCGTAGCGGCGAGGCGTCCTACCACTTCGTGGAAGTGATGACCTGCCCCGGCGGCTGCATCGGTGGCGGCGGCCAGCCGCGCCTGACCTCCGACGCGGTACGGCAGGCCCGCATCCGCGCCATCTACGCGGAGGACGAAGGCCGCGAGCTGCGCAAGTCACACGAGAACCCCGAGATCCTGGCCCTCTACGACGAGTACCTGGGCGAGCCGCTGGGCCACCTGTCGCACCAGCTGCTGCACACCAAGTACACCGAGAAGGACAGGGTATAGTTGACCAAGTGAAGTGAGCGACACCGGTATGGTCGTCTGATACGGAGCCCCGGGGCCGCCGCCGCTCGGCGGCGGCCCCCAAGGGCTCCACAACGGATGAGTCCACAGTCGCGAAGGAGCGCATGCCACGGCACAGCAAGCTCTCATACTGATCGTCGATGACGATTTCGACTTCCTCGAGATCAACCGCATGGTCCTCGAGCGTGCGGGCTACCGCGTGGTCACGGCTTCCGACCCGCAGACCGGCCTCAAGAAGATGGCCGAGGAGAAGCCCGACCTGGTCATCAGCGACCTGATGATGACCGCGTACGATTCCGGCTTCTCCTTCGCCCGCAGCATCAAAGAGGACCCGGCGCTTCGCGGGCATCCCGGTGATCCTCTCCACCTCCGTCTCCAGCGCCATGGGCCTCGACTTCCGGCCCCGCTCGGCGGAGGACGCCAAGCAGATGAACGTGGACGCCTATTTCGACAAGCCGCTCGTGCCGGCCAAGCTGCTCGCCAAGGTGGAGGAGTTGCTGGCAGGCAGGAGTGGTGGAGCGGCGCCCGATAGCGGAGCCGCGAGCCAGGGCGGCGCGGACCAGGGCGGCACAGCCGCCGCGGACGGCGCCTGATGCCCACCTGGGACAACCCGCTCATCACCATCATCGGCGAGAAATGCCGCATGTGCTACGCCTGCGTCCGGGAGTGCCCGGCCAAGGCCATCCAGGTGGTCGACGGGCAGGCCCGCGTCATCCAGCCCCGCTGCATCGGCTGCGGCAACTGTCTGCGGGTCTGCAGCCAGAACGCCAAGCAGGTCCGCGACGACACGGCTCGGGCCTTCGGCCTGCTCCAGAGCAAGGAGCGGGTGGTGGCCATGGTGGCCCCCAGCTTCCCCGCCGAGTTCACCGACATCGCGCCCGGCACCCTGGTGGCCATGATCCGAGCGCTGGGCTTCGACTCGGTGCACGAGGTCTCGCTCGGCGCCGATCTGGTGGCCCACGCGTACCGCAGCCTCCTCGAAGACGAACCCGAAGGCCGGTACATCACCACGCCATGCCCGGCGGCCGTCTCGTACGTGCGCAAGTACCATCCCCGCCTGATGCCCTACCTCGCCCCCATCGTCTCCCCCATGGTGGCCATGGCCCGGGTGCTGCACCACGACCTGGGGCCGGACATCAAGGTGGTCTTCATGGGCCCGTGCGTGGCCAAGAAGCGCGCCTCCATCGACACCACCCACATGGAGGTCGACGCGGTCCTCACCTTCGCCGAGCTCCGCGACATGTTCCGCAGGAGGGGCATCAAGCCCGAGAGCTTCAAGGACGACGACCAGTTCGACCCGCCCTACGGCGGCGTGGGCGCGGTCTTCCCCATCGCCGGCGGCCTCCTGCAGACGGCCGGCCTCACCGAGGACCTCCTGTCCGGCGAACTGGTCATCGCCGAGGGCCGGGGCGAGTTCATCGAGGCCATCACCGAGTTCGACCTCGCCAACGCCGACACCCGCCTGCTCGACGTGCTCTCCTGCTCCGGGCTGCTTCGCCGGGCCGGGCATGACCAGCGACGAGACCATGCTCCAGCGCCGCAGCCGGGTCAGCGCCTACGCCCGCAACGCCTGGCCGGCCTCACCGACGAAGAGCGGGCCCAGGTGGACGGGGCCGTCGAGACGTACAAGGACCTCGACCTCACCCGCGAGTACGTGGCCGACGCCCAGACCATGGGAGACGACCCCACGCTCGAGGACATCGACGACGATCCTGCACCGCATGGGCAAGTTCAAGGCCGAGGACCTGCTCAACTGCGGCGCCTGCGGCTACGACACCTGCGTCGACCACGCCCACGCGGTGTTCGCCGGCCTGGCCGACTCCGACATGTGCCTGCCCCACGCCATCGAGCAACTCCGCTTGGCCTACCAGGAGCTGGAGGACTCGCACAAGTCCCTCGAGGAAGCCAAGGAAGCCCTCGAGCGGTCCGGGCAAGCTGGCCAGCATGGGCCAACTGGCCGCCGGCATCGCCCACGAGGTCAACAACCCCCTGGGCACCCTGCTGCTCCACGCCAACCTCCTTCTGGAGGAGTGCGAGGACGAGACCGAGATGAAGGCCGACCTGGAGACCATCGTCGACCAGGCCAACCGCTGCAAGCGCATCATCTCCGGGCTGCTCAACTTCGCCCGGCAGAACCGGGTGGTGCGCCAGCCCACCGACGTCTCCGAGCTGGTGGACAAGGTCATCCGCACCGCCCCCACGGCCGACAACGTCGTGGTCAACGTGCAGGACCGCCTCTCGGACCAGATCGCCGAGATCGACGCCGACCAGATCGTCCAGGTGCTCACCAACCTGTTCACCAACGCCCAGCAGGCCATGCCCGACGGCGGGACCATCACCATCGGCCTCACGGACGATCCCGAGACGGTCACCATCCGGGTGTCCGACACGGGCACGGGCATCGCCAAGGAGCACATGGCCCAGCTGTTCGACCCGTTCTTCACCACCAAGCAGGTGGGCATGGGCACCGGCCTCGGCCTGGCGGTCACCCACGGCATCGTCAAGATGCACCGCGGCCAGATCAGCGTGGAGTCCAACGACGACCCGGCCGCCGGCCCCACCGGCACCACCTTCACCATCGAACTACCGCGCCGCGAGATCGGCGCTCCCACGCAGCCCGGCATGATAGGGGCCCTCGCGTGAGCCCCAAACAGGCGCTCAGGGTCGCCATGGTCGACGACGAGGAGCCGCTCTGTCTGGCGGTCGTCCGCATCCTCAACAAGTACCAGGTGCACGTGGAGGACGTGGGCGTCGACGTCTCCTACGCGACCACCCACTTCGGGAGCGGCGAGCAGTTCTTCGAGGAACTGGACAAGGGCGCCGAGTTCGACCTGCTGCTGGTGGACCTCAAGCTGCCCGGCATGAACGGCCTGGACATCCTGCAGAAGCTCAAGGGGCAGGGGCGCAGCATCCTGGCCATCATGATCACCGCCTACGCCACCTTCGAGACCGCGGTGCAGGCCACCAAGCTGGGCGCCTACGACTTCCTGCCCAAGCCCTTCTCCCCCGAGGAACTGCGCTACGCGGTGCGCAAGGCCACCGACCAGCTCATCATCAGCCGGGAGGCGCGCAGGCTGGCCGAGGAGCAGCGCCAGGTGCGCTTCAACTTCATCTCCGTGCTCTCGCACGAGCTGAAGGCCCCCATCAACGCCATCGAGGGCTACCTCAAGATCCTGCAGCCCGACGAGCCCGCCGGACCGGCGTCCCATGATCGACCGCAGCCTGGTGCGCCTGGACGGCATGCGCAAGCTCATCTTCGACCTGCTCGACCTCACCCGCATCGAATCGGGGCAGAAGCAGCGCCAGCTCGTGACCACCGACGTGCGCGCGGTGGCCAAGAGCGCCATCGACATGGTCTCGGCGGAGGCGGCCGAGCGGGGCATCAGCATCACCCTGCGGGCGGCCGAGCCGGTGGAGATGGTCGCCGACCCCGGCGAGCTCGAGATCATCCTCAACAACCTGGTGTCGAACGCGGTGAAGTACAACAAGGACGGCGGCACGCGTCACGGTCGTGCTGGAGCGCAAGCCGGCCTCCGACGGGAGCAAGACCGGACCGGTGAAGATCCAGGTGTCCGACACCGGCATCGGACTGACCCCGGAGGAGAGCGCCAAGCTCTTCCAGGAGTTCGTCCGCATCAAGAACGAGGACACGTACAAGATCCTGGGCTCCGGCCTGGGGCTGTCGACCGTGCGCAAGCTGGCCCAGCTCTACGGCGGCGACGCCACGGTCAAGAGCGAAAAGGACAAGGGCAGCATCTTCACGGTGACGCTGAAGGACGCCGGGCCGACCGCCGGCTCTGCGCCCGGCGATGCCGGTCAACTGACCCCTTGCTGGATTCACAGCGGCGCCTCGCGGCGTTCGGCAAGCGCTGTGAAATAGCCGGTCGACCAGCGCTCGCGGCCTAAGATATAATTCACAGCACTTGGCGGCACAGCCGGCTGTCAAGGGTCCGGGGGGGCCGGATCTTCCACGTGTTGTCTAGCGAGTGAGGGAGAACTGTGGCCAAAATACTGATCGTCGACGACGACCCGGACATGGTCGAAGCCGGGCGCTACGTGCTGGAAAAGCAAGGGCACTCGGTCACCAGCGCGTCCAACGTCGAAGCGGGCCTCAAGGCCCTGGACGAGGAGCTCGCCCGACCTGCTGATCCTCGACGTCATGATGGAAGAAGCCGACGACGGTCTGGTCTTCGCCCGCAAAGTACGGCGCAGGGGCCTCACGCTCTCCCCATCCTCATGCTCACCAGCGTCAACCGGGCCATGGGCCTGAGCATCGGCAAAGACGACGAGATGGTCCCGGTCGACGAGTTCGTCGAGAAGCCGGTGGACCCGGCCGTGCTGATCGCCAAGGTCGACGGCCTGCTCGCTGCGAAGGGAGCGTGACGCCGGTGACCGACTACGAACAGCTGCGCGAAGACGTGATGGAAGTCGCGGCGCTCACCAACTACAACCGCGCCTCCCTCATCCCCGTCCTTCGCACGGTCAAGGAGAAATACCGGGGCATCGACAGCGAGGCGATGCAGATCATCGCCGACGTGCTCGGCTGCCATCCGGTGGAAGTCAACGCGGTCGCGACCTTCTACGCCTTCCTCAACCCGAAGACCGAGGGGCGCTTCATCTTCCGGCTCTGCCGCACCTACTCGTGCGAGCTGGCCGGCAAGGAAGAGGTCGCCCGGCAACTCGCGCGCGATCTGGGCATCGACTTCGGCGAGACGTCGGCCGACGGCGCCTTCAGCCTGGAATGGGCCAACTGCATGGGCATGTGCGACCAGGGCCCGGCCATGCTGGTGAACGACGAGATCTACACCAAGCTGACGCCCGACCGGGTGGCCGAGCATCGTGCAGGACTACAAGAACCGGCCGGAAGCCTACGTCACCGAGCCGCCGGCCGAGCCGGCGTTGCTCGGCGAGAACCCTGTGGAGTGTGGAGCATGAGCATCGACACCATCAAGACCCAGGGCAACAAGCTCACCTTCTCCACCATCCCGGCGGGTGAGGGCCTCAAGAAGGCGCTCGCCATGTCGCGCGTCGACATCATCGACATGGTCCGCGACTCCAAGCTCAAGGGCCGCGGCGGCGCCGGCTTCCCCACCGGCATCAAGTGGAACTTCGCGGCCGCCGAGAAGCGGACGCCCAAGTACATCATGTGCAACGCCGACGAGGGCGAGCCGGGCACGTTCAAGGACCGGCTCATCCTCAGCGAGTATCCCGACCTGGTCATGGAGGGCATGACCATCGGAGCGCGGGCCATCGGCGCCGCGCTGGGCCTCATCTACCTGCGGGCCGAATACGCCTACCTGCGCCGCCACCTCGAAGACGTGGTCAAGCGCCGCAAGGAAGCGGGCCTGCTCGGGCCAGGACATCGGCGGCATCAAGGGCTTCAACTTCAACATCATGGTGGCCATGGGCGCCGGCGCGTACGTGTGCGGCGAGGAGACGGCCCTCATCGAGTCGCTGGAGGGCTTCCGCGGCGAGCCGCGCAACCGGCCTCCGTTCCCGGTGGTCTCCGGCTTCCTCAACCGGCCGTCGGTGGTCAACAACGTCGAGACCCTGGCCTGGGTGCCCTGCATCATGGTCAACGGGGTCGACTGGTTCAAGAGCATCGGCACCAACAACTCCACCGGCCACAAGCTGTTCAGCGTCTCCGGCGACTGCGAGAAGCCCGGCGTGTACGAGTTCCCGTTCGGCATCACCGTGGCCGAACTGCTCAAGGAAGTGGGCGGCTCCGACGCCAAGGCCGTGCAGATCGGCGGAGCGTCCGGCCGCTGCGTGCCCAAGAAGGACTTCGAGCGCAAGCTTGGCCTTCGAGGACGTGCCCACCGGTGGCTCGGTCATCGTCATCGGCCCGGGCCGCGACATGCTCGATCTGGCGCACAACATCATGGACTTCTTCGTGGACGAGTCCTGCGGGCAGTGCACCCCTTGCCGCGTGGGCAACGAGAAGCTGCTCGAGACCGTGGAGATGCTCAAAGCGGGGACCTGCCCCGACGAGTATCTCGAGGACCTCAAGGGCCTCGCCAACACCATGCAGGTAGCCTCCAAGTGCGGGCTGGGACAGTCCAGCTCGGTGGCGCTGCTTTCCATCCTCGAGCATTTTGGAGATGAGATCCATGGCCGATAACACCTGTCTACCACGCCGGCGAGCGCCGCTCAGCCAGCTGTTCCAGCCCGACCTGCCCAAGGAGCCGTCGGCCGAGGGCGCCATCGGCGCCACCATCTCGGTGACCATCGACGGCATGGAGACCAAGGTGCCTCTGGGCACCACCATCCTCGATGCCGCCAAGAGCATCGGCGTGCGCATCCCCACGCTGTGCCATCACCCGGACCTGGAAGTGGCCGGCATCTGCCGCATCTGCGTGGTGGAAGTGGAGGGCCAGCGCACCCTGCAGGCCGCCTGCGCCTATCCCATCACCGCGCCCATCAAGATCAAGACCTACTCCAAAGCCGTGCGCATCGCCCGCCGGCACGTCCTCGACCTGCTGCTCTCCGAGCACTGCGGCGACTGCTACTCCTGCATCCGCAACGGCATCTGCGAGCTGCAGCAGCTCTCCGAGGAGTACGGGGTCGACAGCTTCCGCTTCGGCCACGTCGAAGAGCCGGTGGAGATCGACGACTCGAGCTACTCCATCGTCCGCGACATGAACAAGTGCATCCGCTGCCGCCGCTGCGTGCGCACCTGCATCGACATGCAGGAAGTGGGCGTCCTCGAGGCCATGAACCGCTCCAACAAGGTGGAGATCTCCACCTTCATGCAGAAGCCGCTCGGCAACGAGATCTGCATCAACTGCGGGCAGTGCATCAACCGCTGCCCCACCGCGGCGCTCTACGCCAACCCGGCCCTCGACCACGTGTGGAAGGCGCTGGACGACCCCACCAAGCATGTGGTCATCCAGACCGCCCCGTCGCCGCGCGCCGCCATGGGCGAGTGCTTCGGCCTGGAGCCCGGCACCTCGGTCACCTACGAGATGAACACCGGGCTCAAGCGCATGGGCTTCGACCACGTGTTCGACACCAACTTCACCGCCGACCTCACCATCATCGAGGAAGGCACCGAACTCATCCTGCGTCTGTACAAGGCTCTGGTCCAGGGTGACACCGCCGTGGCGCTGCCGCAGTTCACCAGTTGCTCGCCGGGCTGGGTCAAGTACTGCGAGCACTTCTATCCCGAGTTCATCCCCAACCTCTCCACGGCCAAGAGCCCGCAGCAGATGTTCGGGGCCCTCATCAAGACCTTCTATGCCGACAAGCTGGGCGTCGACTCCCGAGAACATCGTCAGCGTGGCCCTCATGCCCTGCTCGGCCAAGAAGTTCGAGTGCAACCGCCCGGAGATGGTGGACAGCGGCTACCAGGACGTCGACTTCGGCCTCACCACCCGTGAGCTCGGCAAGATGTTCCATCAGGCCGGCCTCGACGTGCCCACGCTGCCCAAGTCCGACTTCGACGACCCGTTCGGCGGCGCCACCGGTTCCGGCCTCATCTTCGGCGCCACCGGCGGCGTGATGGAGTCGGCGCTGCGCACCGTCATCGAACTGGTGACCGGCCGCAAGGTGGAGAGCATCTTCGAGCACGGCGACATCATCCCGGTGCGCGGCTTCGAGGGCGTCCGCTACGTGGAGCTGAACATCCCCGAAGTCGGCCCGGTGCCGGACATCCTCAAGCACCTCGTGCCCAACTGGGATTGGCTCAAGGGCGCCACGCTCAAGGTGGCGGTGGCCCACGGCACGGCCAACGCCCAGCAAGGTCATGGAAGACATCAAGGCCGGCGGCAAGTTCAGCGAGTGCCACTTCATCGAGTTCATGGCCTGCCCGGGCGGTTGCCTGGGCGGCGGCGGCCAGCCCATCCCCACCAGCAAGGAGATCCGCGCGGCGCGGGCCAAGGCCATCTACGCCGAGGACCACGAACTGACCATCCGCAAGTCGTACGAGAACCCGGCCGTGCTCGCGGTCTACGAGGAGTTCCTCACCGACGGTCCGTGCGGCCACAAGAGCCACAAGCTCCTGCACACGCACTACACGTCGCGCGGCAAGCACATCGAGTAGCCGGCAGGCAGCCGACACACACGGCGGTGGGGCGGCGCGAAGCGCCGCCCCACCCTCATCCGCCGGACGCCGCCAGGTTTGGCGGCGCCCGGACACGGAAAACAGCTGACAAAGCCCCGTTCCATGCGGGGCTTTGTCACATGCCGGGTCGGAAGCCTCGGGTTCACCGCGGCCAACGGGATGCAGACAGCCTCCTTCGACTTCCATCTGGGAGGAGACTGAAGGCGCCGCGGGCGCGCGTGACTATCGCCTCAGCCTTTGGGTTGGTCCACCAGTCCGTGTTGAACGGCGAGCATGGCCGCTGCGGTCCGGTTGGGCGCCTCGAGCTTGCGGAGCACGTTGCTCACGTGCAGCCGGACGGTCCCCTGGCTCAGGAAGAGCCTGGACGCGATCTCCCGGTTGTTGAGGCCGGCCACGACCAACGCCAGCACCTCGCGCTCGCGCTGCGTGAGGTCGTCGCCCACAGTGTGTCTACGGGCCTCCATCTGGGCGGCCATCAGCGCTTGCGCCGCACTGGAGTCGATGGTGCCTCTGCCCTTGTGCGCCTGGCGGATGGCCTCGGCCAGCTTGTCGGGGCTGGCATCCTTCAGCAGGTAGCTGATGGCGCCGGCCTCCAGCACGCGTGTGACGGTCCCGGGCTCGACGAAGCTGGTGAGGACGATCACCCTGCGTCGTCGGGCAGCTCTCCAGCACCTTGGCGGTGGCGGTGGCCCCGTCCATGCCGGGCATCACCATGTCCATGAGCACCACGTCGGGGGGGTCGTCGATGCACTTCTGCACCGCCTCCAGACCGTTCCCCGCTTCTCCCACGACCTCGATGTCGTCGCAGGTGGAGAAGAACGTGCGCAGCCCCTGCCGGACCATCGGATGATCGTCGACGATCATCACCTTGATAGGTGCAGCACCTTCCAACTACCTACCTCCCTCTGCTCGTCATCCCGCCAATATCTCCTCGGGCGCCGTCCAGCGCACGACTACCCGAGTACCGGCGGGTTCTATTCTGTGGATCCCGAACTCCGCCCCTACCTCCTCGGCCCTTTCCCGCATGATGGCCAAGCCGTGGTGATCGCCGTCGACCGCCTCCGTGTCAACGCCTATCCCGTCGTCCCGCACCTCCAGAAACACCCCGTTGCGGTCCGCCACGGCAGACGCCACCACATTGGCCGCCCGCGCGTGCTTGGCGATGTTGTTGAAGGCCTCCTGCGCGATCCGGTACATCGCTTCCTTCACTTCCGGCGGCGGCGGGACCTCGATGTCGGCCTCGATGCTCACGGACACGTCGGCCTGCCCGCCAAGGCTGTCCCCCAGGCGCTCGAGCAACTGATCCAGGCCCACGCCCGCCAGCGAGCCGGGCCGCAGCTCATACAGGAGGATGCGCAGTTCCGCCAGTGCCGACCGCACGAGGCGCTGCAGCTGCCCAAGCCCGGCCAGACCGTCCTGCGGGGAGCGCTGCCAGATGGTCGGGAGGGCCTGAGCGATGAGACTCGCCGAATACACGCTCTGGGTGACGGCGTCGTGCAGTTCCCGGGCCAGGTGGTCGCGGACCTGGTTGGCCGTCTTGAGGTTCTCCTCCACCCTCAGGCGGGCGTGGACCACAGCCGCGCCGATGCTGCCGGCCGCCGCCTGCGCGAACTCGATGTCCCGCTCCCTGAAGCGCTGCGCCGTCCGCCGGACGGGTCACGGTGAGCGTGCCGATGATCTCGGTCTGCAACACGATGGGGATCATGAGTAATCTGCCGAAGCCGTAGGCCTCGGCCCTTTCCGCCATCCGCGCGGGGAACGGACCCGAAGACAGATCGTTGATCACGAGCGGTTCCCCGGATTCCGCGATCTTGGCCAGTCCCGGAAGATGCTGCTGGAAGCGGCCGAGGAAAACGTCTTCACACCAGGCCGTGTCGGCCGCGCTGGAGGCGACCACATGGCGCCCCTCGCCCCCTTCGCCGAACGTCACCACCAGAGCGAACCTGGCCTCAAGAGCGTCCGCTATCTGCCTGGTCACGGTGTTCAGCGCGGCGGTCAGGTCCTCGGGGCCGGCCACCGTCTCCGCGATCTGCCACAGCGCGTTCAACTCCACGACGCTTCGCCGGAGCGACTCCTGGGTCTGCGTCGTGGTGGTTATGTCCTTGTCGATGCCGCGGAAGCCCAACAGCTCACCGGAATCGTCCAGGATGGGGACGCACGAGGTCAGGAGGATCACCTCCCGGCCGTCACGGTGAAGGTTGCGATTGGCGACCTCGGAGCAGCCCTCTTTCCTGGCCACCCGCTCGAACGCGTACCGGCGCATCACCTCGGCGTCCGCGGGCGGCATGAAGTCCATGGGCGTCTTCCCGAGGACCTCCTCGGGCTCGTAGCCCAGCACGGCGCGCACCCCGTCGGAACACTGCGTGTACCGGAACTCCGCATCGGCCTCCCAGAGCCAGTCGCCCACGACGAACATGAGGTCTTCGAGACGCTTGCGGCTTTCCTGCAGGGCCTGTTTCGGCCGCTTTGCGCTCGCTGAGGTCCCGCGACACGCCCAGTATCTGGGCGGGCCGGCCGTCCGGGCCGAGCAGGACCCTGGTGATGATCTCGGCCTCGACGGTGCCGCCGCCTTTGCGGGGCTGCTCGATCTCGAGGCTCTCGACGATCGCGGCCTCCCCGGCCGCCGCCCGCGCCAGCACATCGCCCATCAGATCCAGGACCTTCTGATACGAGTCGGGCGTCAGCACATCCTGAATGCTCTGCGCCAGTACCTCATCGGGCGTGAAGCCGCGCAGGCGCTCCACCGAAGGACTGATATAGCTGAAGTCCATGCTCGCCAGCTCGAGCACCCAGATGACGTCGGCCACGTTATCGGCGATCAGCCGATACCTCTCCTCGCTCTCGCGGAGGGCCGTCTCGGCCTCCTTGCGCGACGTGATATCGCGGCAGAGGCTGACGTGCTTGCGCGCCCTGCCCTCCTCGTCGGTGAACACCTTCACAGAGAGCTCGACGGGAACGGTGCCGCCATCCTTCCGCATGAACTCCGCCTCGGTTATGTAATAGCGGGCCTCGGAATCGCCGGCATCGGTGGCGGCCTGGCTCTTCTTGGTGGAGGCCCAGGCCCGTTCGCGGGCCTCAGAGGGAAGGAGTGTGCCCAGATCCTGCCCGATCAGGTCATCGGGGGTGAACCCGGTCAGCCGCTCCATCGACGGGCTCACGTACTCGAAGGTCATGCTGTCCAGATCGAGCAGTACGATGACGTCGTTCGTGTTCTCGGCGATCAGACGGTACCTGTCTTCACTCTCTTGAAGCGCCCGGCCCAGCCTCTCCCTCAGGGTGACGTCCTTATCGACGCCCCTGAGGCCGGCGTATTCCCCGTCGGCATCGAAGATGGGGACGCAGGCGGTCATGAGCAGGACTTCGCGGCCGTCCTTGTGGAGGCTCCTGCGAACGAGCGCGCCGCACCCCTCCCGGCGTTCGGCCATCTGGGCAAGTATGGGAGCGATCCGCCCCGCCTCCTCCGGCGACATGAAATCCAGAGGCGTGTGCCCGATGACCTCTTCCGGCTCATAGCCGATGACGTCCTGGACGTTGCCCCACGCGGCCGTGTAACGGCCCCCTCTGTCGATCTCCCAGATCCAGTCCCCGGTGGTCAGCACAAGGTCCTGCAGGCGCGTCTCGCTCTCGCGGAGCGCCCGCTCCTGGGCAAGCCTCTCTGTGATGTCCCTGGCCGAGGCGTAGACGAGATCCGCCCCCGGACGGGCGAGCCACTCCATGGAACGGTAGGATCCGTCGCGCGCGCGGAAGCGGTTGACGAACTGGACCGGGACCCGCGCTTCGCTGAGATCGCCGAGAGCCGCCGCCGTAGTCGGCCGGTCATCCGGGTGAACCAAGTCAAGGAACGGGGCGCCTTCGAGTTCCTGCGGGTCGTAGCCGAGCACCTGCTCCCACTGAGGGTTCAGCCTGTGAAGATGTCCCCCGAAGTCGATCATGCACAGGAGTTCGAGAGATGCGGCGAAGAACTGGTTCATCTCGGACGAGTGGACCGACACGCCGATCGACAGGGCAAGTACATCCCCGATGCTCTGAGCAAGCCAGACGTCGCCTTCGTCAAACGGATAGTCCTCACGGCCCCGAGAGATGACCAGGCCACCCAGGGTCACTCCGCGCACGAAGAACGGGACCACCAGGAGGCGGGCCATCTGGTCGGCGCGAAGCCTGTGCCCCCAGCCCTCCGGCAGCCGTGACGGCTCGAGGTTGTTGGTGAGAAGCCGGAAGCCAGCCTGGCGAAGCCGGGCGAGCCAGCCATCCGAGTCGCGCATCTGCTCCAGGAAAAGCCGCTCGGCGTCGGCTCCCAACTCGGGGTCGGACAGCACCAAGTGACGTCCGTCGACCCCCTCTCCCAGGACGACGGCGGCCGCCATGCTGGCTCTGAACACGGACGCGACGTCCTCGGTGACGGCGGCGAGCGCCACCAACGGCTCTTCCGTCTCGGAAAGCGTCTTCGCGACGCGCTGAAGTATGTCCGACTCGGCGCGGCGGCGCGTAGCCCGCCGGTGCAGGGCGGCTTTCGGTCGTTCCTGATCTGTCACGTCATCCATATCTTTGCTTCATTCGAGTCGCGCTGCTTATGACCTTCGTCCAGGTCAGATGTGGCCGTCGTGCCAGCCCAGATGTGAACGCCTGCCAGATGGCGGCCGACCCGGCCGCGGCTAATGTGGCTGCATGGTCACGAATCCTCGACAGCATACTCCAGACATCGGCAGCGACTCCATAAGGGTGATGGTGGTCGACGAGCACGCCCGGGTCCGTCATGGGCTTCGCGTGTTCCTCTCCACGTGCGCGGACATCCAGGTGGTCGCAGAGGCCGGCAGCGGAAGAGAGGCTCTGCGGCGCTTCATGGAGACTCTCCCCGACGTGGTGCTGATGGACCTGGCGACTCCAGGCATGGACAGCCCAGTTGTCACCTGCCGCATGAGGGAGCTCCATCCCGGCGCCAGGGTGATCGCGCTCGCAAGCGAGGTGGATCCCACTCTGGAGGACCGTGCCCTGGCAGCGGGGGCCATCAGCCTCGTACTCAAGGACTCCAGCGCGGGTGCTTTGGTAGACGCCATCCGCGAGACCCGCTCAAGCGAGGCGATGGGTGGCTCACCTATGACATTCGTCCAGTCCAAGACAGGCACTTCGGCGGAGCGGAAGACTGGTGCCCCATCCGATGTCAGATACGCCCTCCCGGAATACGATTGGCAAGGTGAGCGCATACGGAATACCGGCGACGCTTCGACATAGTGCAATGCAAACAAAGACACGATCCTCAAGACGAAATCGACAAGCAACAAGGAGTAAGGAATGAAACGGTTCTCTCTCAACAGCAAGCGGCGCAAGATGATCGCCGCCGGTGGCCTTCTCGCCGCCAGCATCGTACTTGCCTCCGCTTTCCTCGTCGGCAGCGGCGCGGTCTTCACGACGACTTCCGCCAACCCGAGCAACGTCTTCACCGCCGGCGTACTCAAGCACACCAACAGCAAAGACGCTGCCGCGATCCTGACCGCCAGCCTCATGAAGCCGACCGACGTCAAGACCGGCACGGTCACCATCCAGTCAACACCGGTGACATCGCCGGCGACTTCACCCTCAGCATGATCAAGACCGCCGACGTCGCCGGTACCAACGCCGGCGCCGGCCACCTGTACAACGTCCTCATCTCAAGATCGAAGACGGCGCAACAGTCGTGTACAACGGCCGCCTCGATGCCTTCACCAGCGCCTGACCTCGGCACCTATGCCGCCGCCGCCAGCCACACCTTCACCTTCACTGTGACGTTCCCCAACGGCGGTACGCCGGGCAGCAACATCACCGGTGACAACATCTATCAGGGCAGCACCACCACCGTCGAATTCGACTGGACCGCCGTCCAGCAGCTAATCGGCACCCAGCAAAGCGCGATCTCGAAGCCAGGCCCACGGACTTCCAGACGTGGGCCTGGCCTCCAAAACCCCCGCAGGCCTGAGAGCGAACTCATGAGCAACACACAGCCCAAACAACAGAACCGCAGGACCCGGACGATGATCGCGTTCGCCGCCGCCATCGCCTTGGTCCTTCTGCTGCTCGCGGCGCTCCAGATAGGCAACTCCGAAGCCAGGTTCATCAGCACCTCCGCCAACCCGGGTTCCGCCTTCTCGGCCGGCGCCCTGACCATCACGAACACCAAGGACGGCACGGCCGTCCTCAGCGTGACGAAGCTCCTGCCCGGGCGCAGCGCCAATGGCAGCGCGACGATCACCGTCGGGGGCAACTACAGCGCCGCCGTCACGCTCACCGGCACCAGCGACGGTTCGGCCCTGGCCCAGAACCTCACCCTTCTCATCGAGAACACCACCGGGACGGCCACCACCGTATGGACCGGCAAGATGTCGGACTTCTCATCGGTCTCCCTGGGGACGTTCACTTCTGGGACCCCCAAGACCTTCCGGTTCACAGTGACATTCCCCACCGCCAACGCCGTAGCCACCCTCCAAGACGCCGCAACCACTGAAACGCTGAGGTTCACCGGAGTAGGACAATGAAACGCAGCAGCATTCTCTGGACGATCTGGGCGCTAGTCGCCGTAGCCGTCGTCGGCTTCGCCTTGACCGTCCACCTCATGGGCGTCTCGGTGTACGTCATCACCGGCGCGTCCATGACTGGGGCCATCTCCAAGGGCTCCATCGCCTTCGACCGCAATGTCCCCATCGCGAGCCTCGAGGTGGGCGACATCATCACCTTCCGGCCGCCCGGCGACATCGGTAACGTCACCCACCGGATCATCGAAGTCCAACAGGACACCGCGGGCAACCCGGTGTTCCGTACCAAGGGCGATGCCAACGAGGCCGTGGACCCCTGGCTCTTCACCTTCGACAAATCCGTCCAGGCCAAGTACTCCTTCCACATCCCCTATGTGGGCTATGTGCTCGCCGCGTTCACCTTCCGGGCGGTGCGCACTGCGGTGCTGGCCATCGTCGCGCTGGTGATCATCTGGCTCACCGTCTCTTGGTTGCGGAAGACCCCGCGGCAAGAGGACGACGAGGAAGCGGCCGCCGGGGGACAGGCGACTCTGGACCGACCTGCGGGGATGACTCTTTATCAGACCGGTGAGGCAGCCTGATGCGGAAGCGGCTGCTCATCCTCGGCGTCGCTCTGGTCCTGGCCGCGTGCGCGGTGACCGGCGGAGTCGTCGCGACCTCGAGCGCCACGTATACGGCCGCGAGTTCGTCGACCGCCTCGGCGTCGGTGGCCGGCGTGAGCGACTTCTTGCACCTCTACTCCCAGACGTCACCGGATCCCGAGGGTCTCACCGGCTACTACAACCAAGCCGGCGTCGTCCCCACGACGTTGGCCGCCACGGGTACAGACCGGACCCTGACCGTCAACCTTGGCAAACAACCCAACACCAACACGGTCGAGGCTCGGGTGTTCACCATCAAGGCCGCGTCCCCGTTGCCTTCCGGCGTCACGTCGATAACCGTGGCGATCTCCGACACCAACGACCCCAGCAATGTCATCAACTCCAGCGGCTTCGCCACCGTGCCCGGAACGACCCGGACCACCTCGGTGACACTCACCGCCGGGCAGAAGATGCAGTGCAACCTCCGGACGAACGTTCCCAAGCCGAGCGGGACCGTGTACACGCCGAGCCTGGTCATCAAGGTCACGTACAGCGGCTACACCGGGGCCATGTTCACGTACACCGTGCCCGTGACGGTGACCGCCAGTTAGAGAGACTGGAGGGACCGTCGGCGCCAGCTGACCCCGGCGGCGCGGCGCCGCAGGGTGCCGCCGCTCCTCAGCCCGCGAGCAACTCCTCCCCGTGGCGCCGCAGCGCCTCCATGAGCGCGTCGAGATGGACCGCCGTGGTCAGCGGATTGATGATCGTCACGCGCAGCGCCCCGATGCCGTCCCGCTTGAACGGCACGATGTAGAAGTCGCCCGACTCGATGATGCGCCGCCGCAGTTCCAGCTGGAAGTCGCCGATCCGCTCGGCGGACGCCCCGCGCAGCCCGGCCGGCACGTGCCGGAACACCACGATGTTGCACTGCGGGTCGTGCAGCGGCTCGAAGTCGTCCGCGGCCTGGAGCTTGTCGTAGAAGGTGCGGCCCAGAGCGAAGGTGACGTCCACCATGTCGGCGAAGAGTTGCCGCCCGAACAGCGACCAGACGCCCCACAGGCCGAACGCCGCCGCCCGCTTGGTGCACTCCACGGTCTTCATGCCGCTGTCGTACTCGGCCAGGCCCGGCGCGGCCGGGTCGAAGAGATAGGGCGCGTCCTGGCGGAACGCCTCGAAGCGGTTGTCCCGGTCGCGGTAGAGAACGAAGGCGCAGAGGCCGGGGACGAACAGCATCTTGTGGGCGTCCCAGACCACGCTGTCGGCCCTATCAAGTCCGGCCACCAGGTGGCGGTGCCGGTCGCTGAGCACGGCCGCGCCTCCGTGCGCGGCGTCCACGTGCAGCCACACCTTATGGCGGGCGCAGACGTCGGCGATGTCGTTGAGCGGGTCGAAAGCCCCGGTGGGAGTCGCGCAGGCACAGGCCACCACCGCGACCACCGGGCGGCCTTCGGCCGCCACTCTGGTCAACTCCTCATCGAGCCGCGCCGGATCCATCCGGCCGCGGGCGTCCAGGCCCACCCGCACCACCTGATGGCTGCCGATACCCAGGATGCCGGCCGCGCGCGCCACGCTGTAGTGGGTCTCCGCATGAGCCAAGAGCACCGGCGCCGCCGTTCGCGCGGCGCCGCCGCCGTCGCCATCCCCGCGCCGGCCGCGCCCACCGAGCCCCGCCCCGAACCGCCAATCCCTCTTCCCAGGCCCCGCCCAATGCAACGTTGCGCGCGGTCAACAGCCCGGTGAGGTTGGCCAGCGACCCGCCGTGGGTGACGGCGCCCGAAAACGTTCCCGGCTCCCAGCCCAGAGCGGCGCCCAGCTCGGCGATCATGGCCTGCTCGACGGCGGTGGAAAAGGGGCCCATCTCGTAGATGGCCATCACCTGGTTGGTCACCGACCCCACCGCGTCGAAAAGGCCGCCGAGCGGCACCGGGGCCGGCACCTGGTGGCCGATGTACCGGGGATCGTGGAGGTTCAGGCCGCGCTGCAGCATCACCTGGACGAGCTGGGCGAAGTGGTCCGCCAGTCCGGCCTCGGACCCCGCGGCCGCCTCCTGGCGCAGGTAGCTCGCCGCCGCGCGGATGCCTTCATCCGGCTCCACCCACGGGAGCACGGCGGCCGACTCGCCCGCTTCAGCGCGGGTCAGATGAGCGGCCAGCAGATCGGTGAGCCGATGGCCGGCGTCCTGCAGAAGCCGCGGGTCGTAGGCGGCAGCGATGCGCTGGCGGGCGCCGGTGAGGTCGTCAGGGGAGTACGTCATTGCGCGCTGCCCGGTGCGCGCCGGGTCCGGTGCAGGCTGATCTCCCGCTCCTGGACCATCACGATGCCGTCGGAGACCATCTCCTCCACATGGGGCAGCACCCGCTCGAGGTCCTGCGGCGGCAGGATGATCTCTATCTTGACGGGCATGTTGTAGGAGATATCGAGCACGTGATGGGAAGCGACCTCCCCGCTCTCGAAGCACCCCGCCACCCCACGTGTGACTATGCACCGTGCGTCGCTCTTCTCGTGAGCCACCACCCGGACGATGGCCTCGTACAGCGGCGACCCGTGCCACCGCGCTTCTTCGCTCGTGAAGATCTCGATGATCGTGTACGTCATACCGGCCACGCCAGCCACCCCCTCAGATCAGGCGCCCGAGATAGATACCCGTCACCGCGAGAACACCTCCCGCGATGTTGTTACCCAAAAAGCTCCCCACCGCCAGAGCCCAACTGCCGTCCTGGACGAGGGTCACCGTCTCCGCCATGAACGACGAGAAGGTGGTGTAGCCCCCCAGAAACCCGGTGAGCACCAGGATGCGGATGACGGGCGAGATGCCGGCGTGCTTGGCGGCGATGCCGAACACCAGCCCGGCCAGCAGACACCCGATGAGGTTCGCGAACAAGGTGCCGTAGGGGAACCCGCTCCCCAGGACGCGCGTGGCCCCGAGCGTGGTGGCGTAGCGGAGCATGCACCCCACCGCGCCGCCAAGGGCGACCGCCACGAACCGTATCAGCATGGACTCGATCCTTTCGTCCAGTAGCGAGGCGTCAATGATAACCCGCGCCCACTCCGGCAGGCCGGCTGTGCCCTCGGTTGCGCCCGCTATCCAAGGAACGAGGGACGGCATCGCGAACGTCAAGATGCTGGACGCTGATCCCGGTGGAGGGGGTAATGCGGATGGATCGCCGTTTCGTCAGAAGGCCGCGTAGGTGGGCCGTCGTGCTCGCCGTCATTCTCGCCGTCCTGCTCGCCGTCATTCTCACAGCCCTCAGCACCGGCTGCGCCGCGTCCTTGGACCCGCCCGGCGGGACGACCCCGACTGACCCACCGACCTCGGTCGAGGAGGATGTCACGCTCCCCACCGGCCCCGGACTGGGCACGTTCCGCCCCGAGCTGGGATCGCCGCCCATCGACCCGCTGCAGGTCTGGGCGAACGTGGCCAAGGAGTTGGATTTCGCTCCCGCCGTCGGGATGACCTTCGGGGTGGACCTCGACTACCACGTGTCCGGCGCCGTGCAGTGGTTCTTCGTGCAGGCGACCACCGGCGACGGCAGGGAGGTGCGGGTGGTCTGGCCCGAGCAGCAGGGCGACTCCCTATCCGCCCATGCCTTCGTGGAGACCACCCCCACCAGCGCCATCGACACCAACCCGCCCTACCCCTATACGGTCTACTCAGTCCTGAGCGCGCTGGGCGCGGTGGGTCCGGGAAACATCTTCGCGAGACTCCCCGCCCCAGGCGATAGCGGCCACTACGGGATGTCGTTCCCCACCGACGTCGGCTACATGCAGGCCTACGGTCTGACCGGGGAGAGTCCGGCGTACCTCTGGGATGGGCGGGCGTTCCAGACCGCGGACCTTGGCGATGCCAAATACGCCCAGCAGGACCTGTACCTGTGCATCACGGCCGGCTCGATGGTGTTCGTCCCCGAGGACCAGAGGTGGAAGCCCGGTCCTGAGTCGATGGCCACCACCTCCGCATACGAGTCCGCCGGCCTCAGCTACTTCCTCATCCCTATCGACCAGGACGCGGCGCGCGTAGAGGACTACTTTGGCAAGGCCGGCTACCTTGAGGGCATCACCGTCAAGGACATCCAGCTGAGCGACGATGCCCAGGGCCGCACCCTTTCGCTGACGTTCGCCGGCGACGGCTCCGAGCAGGCCGCCGAGCTGTTCAGCAACCTCTACTACGGGTCCACCTCAGACGACGGCTGGCCTGCGCAGCTCAACAAGGCCGGCCTGGGTCTCGCCCGCATCCGCATGACCTTCGACTGGGGTGACGGGACGGCGCCCGAGGCGATTGGACGTCGACATCGCCCGCCGCAGCGTGGCCGGGTCCACCCGGATACGTTCCGGACCGCCGACCACGGCGCCCACGCCGAACGGCGTCACGCAACAGCTTCGCATCGTGAACGCCGGCACGGTCGATATCACCGGCCTGGTGGTCCTCTTCCCTGAGGGCACCGTGGACTTCGGCGACGTGCCGGCGGGTGGCGCCACCGAGTACCGCGACGTCCCCGGGCGGGGTGTACCGCTACGCGGCGTATAGCTACACGCTGGACGGCAAACCGGTGCTGCAGAGGGTGGCCGATTGGGTGGGCGAGAGCCCCATGCCGGGGACCGCGTTCACCTACCGGATACAGTTCACTCCCACTCGCCGGGAAGGCGCGCAGATCTGGCAAGTGGGGGTGACGGTCGACAGGCCGTAGGGACCGAGGTGCAAGCGCGAATGAGAGGAATCCGCTCATGACTAGGCGCAACTTGATGGTCGTTGCCGCCGTTCTTCTTCTTACCGGCGTTCTCACCGCCGCAGGATGTGACTCCGACACCGCTTCGCTGCAAGCCGGAGCCTCGCAGCTCTACCCCGTCTCCGTGGACGGCACATGGGGCTTCATCGACAAGACCGGCGCCATCAAGATCGAGCCGCGGTTCGTCCAAGCCCGCACCTTTTCTGAGGGCCTGGCGGCGGTGGAGGTCACAGTGGGCGAAGGCACGAAGTCGGGATACATCGACACCTCCGGCGATCTGGTCGTCGAGCCTCAGTTCGACTACGCGGGCGATTTCTCCGAGGGCCTAGCCGTGGTGGCGAACAACACGGGGCTGGATGGCGAGTTGTTCCGTGAGTTCGGCTACATCGACACCTCCGGGGCCTTCGTCATCCCCATCGAGCGCAACTCTGCCTCTTCCTTTTCCGAGGGGCTGGCCATGTTCACCGTCGTGGATGTCGACTATCCCACGTACTTTCTCGACAAGACCGGCGCCACGGTGTTGGGTCCCTTCGACTTCGCTCTCCAGTTCTGCGAAGGTCTGGCCTACGTCGAATGGGGGAGCAGGTCCGGGTTCGTCGACGCGACCGGCAAGCGGGTTATAGAGCTGCCCGATGGTTATGGCCGTTGCCAGCATGCCAGTTGCTGCTTCTCAGAGGGCCTTGCCCTGGTGGAGTTCTCGGATGCGGGAGTCGAGCGGCACGTTTTCGTCGATAGGTCAGGCGCGGTGGCTTTCGAGTCGCCGTTCCTCTACGCACAGGACTTCTCCGAGGGCCTCGCCCCCGCGGCAGTCCAGGAGGGTGACAAGACCACCTGGGGATACATCGACAAGACCGGCGCCTGGGTCATCGACCCGCGCTTCTACATGGCGCTTGAGTTCTCCGAGGGGTTGGCCGCGGTCATGTTCCTTGAGAACGACGTCATCACCTACGGCTACATCGACGCCAGGGGCACCATGGTGATCTCTCCGCGCCAGTGTGCGGAGGCAGGCCCCTTTTCTGGCGGCGTGGCCGCGTTGATGGGTCTGGGGAGCGACACGGCTTCCCAGACACCCAGCTACATCGATACGACCGGCAAGGTGATCTGGCAGGGGCGGTAGGCGAACCGCCGGATAGACTCCGCGCGACTACGCCGCGGGTGAAGTGCTGTGGAGTGCGTTCTTGAAAGGGAGGGGTCGTGATGAGGAAGAATGCAACCGCTATCGTAATGGTGGTCGCCATCGTTCTCTTGCTCACTCTCGCCGCGTGTGATGGGGACTCGGCCGGCTCCGGCGGGACTCCAGGCGTGGCGGGCATATCGGGATCCCGGGTCGTCACGGCCACCGGCGACGCTCAGGTGAAGGTGGCGCCGGACGAGGTCGTTGTCACGCTTGGCGTGGAGACCGAGGACCCACGACTCGATGCAGCCAAGAGCCGCAATGACGACAGCGTTCGGCACGTTCTGGATAGCCTCCAGGGGTTTGGCATCACCCCCGATCATATCCAGACGGAGTTCATTGGTATCAACCCCACCTACGACTATCCCTCCTCCGGCCTGCCGCGCCTCAGGGGATACAGCGTCCGGAAGACGATCGTGGCCACCCTGAGCGACCTGTCGAAGTTCGAGGCCCTACTTTCGGGCGTGCTGGAGGCCGGCGCGAACTATGTTCACAGCGTCGAGTTCCAGACGACGGAGCTCCGCAAGTACAGGGATCAGGCCCGTGCGCTGGCTATCCAAGCCGCGCAGGAGAAGGCGACGGCATTGGCCGGAGAGCTGGATCAGGGGCTTGGGGAGCCCGTGACGATCACGGAAGAGCAGAACTCATGGCGGTCCTGGTATGGCTACGGATGGGGCGGCCGGGCGGGCGAGAGCATGTCGCAGAACGTGGTGGTGGAGACGGGGTCGAGCACTTTGGGCGAGGGAGCCACCGTCGCGCCGGGTCAGATCACGGTCAACGCCCGGGTGTCGGTGACTTTTTCGCTTAAGTAAGACCAGGGCCGTGCAGGCCGGTGCGCCACGCGCGTAGTGGGCGATACTGGATTTGAACCAGTGACTTCTGCAGTGTGAATGCAGCGCTCTCCCACTGAGCTAATCGCCCGCATCAGGGGTTGATGATGATAGCAGCCCCGCCGCGGCCGCGCCAAGGCCCGCGACCCGCAGTCAGACCGGAGTAGAGTGAGAACGCGGTGTGCCCTCCTGAAGCGGCTATGGGCCGTACCCGGACCTTTGAAGCGGAGGGAGGCGCGCCCGCTGTCTCCTCAGCGACGCAGGCGCAGCGAGTTCGTCAGCACGCTCACCGACGACAGCGCCATGGCCACCGCGGCGTACATCGGGTCGAGCAGGAGACCGAAGGCCGGGTAGAGGATGCCCGCGGCGATGGGGATCAGCGCGATGTTGTAGCCGAAGGCCCAGCCCAGGTTCTGCTTGATCACGCGCATGGTCCGGCGGCTCAGCCGGATGGCGGTGGCGATGCGGGTGAGGTCGCCGGTGATGAGGGTGATGTCGGAGGTCTCCATGGCCACGTCGGTGCCGGTGCCGATGGCCATGCCGATGTCGGCCTGGGCGAGCGCGGGCGCGTCGTTGATGCCGTCGCCCACCATGGCCACCACCTTGCCGGCTGCCTGCAGACGCTTGACCTCCTGGGCCTTGCGCTCGGGCAGCACTTCGGCCAGGACGTTCGTGATGCCGGCCTGCCGGGCGATGGCCTCGGCGGTGAGCCGGTTGTCGCCGGTGATCATGTAGACGTCGAGCCCCAGCGCCTCCAGCTCCCGGACGGCCTCCGCGGAGCCGGGCTTGAGCACGTCCGCCACGCCGATGATGCCGGCGACGGCGCCGCCGGAGACCACGAACATGGGGGTCTTGCCTTCCTGAGCGAGGCGTTCGGCGGTGGCCTCGAGGTCGCCCAGGGCCAGACCGCGCTCGTCCATGAGCCGCCGGTTGCCCAGGAGCACCGGGACGCCCGCCACCGTGGCCTCGATCCCACGGCCGGGGATGGCCTCGAAGTCCGAGACGTCGGCCAGCGCGAGCCCGCGGGCCTTGGCCTCCTCGACGATGGCCTCGCCCAGGGGATGCTCCGAGCCCCGCTCCGCCGACGCCGCCAGGCGGAGGAGTTCGCCGGCCGCCGGCCCATCTGACGCGCCGCCGCCCGCCGCCGCGGACGCCTCGCCGGCGAGCACGATGTCGGTCACCTCGGGCTTGCCCCGGGTGAGCGTGCCGGTCTTGTCCAGAACGACGGCGTTGAGCTTGTACGCGCGTTCGAGCGCCTCTCCGGAGCGGATGAGGATGCCGTTCTCCGCTCCCTTGCCCGTGCCCACGACGATGGCGGTGGGCGTCGCCAGGCCCATGGCGCACGGACAGGCGATGATGACCACCGTGACGAACGCGAGAATGGCCAGCGTGACCACCGGCTGCGGCCCGAAGAAGAGCCAGACCAGGAAGGTGATGATGGCCATGCCGAACACCACCGGCACGAAGATGCTGGCGATGTAGTCGGCCATCCGCTGGATGGGCGCCTTCGACCCCTGAGCCTCCTCGACGAGGCGGACGATCTGGGCGAGCGCCGTGTCGCGGCCGACCTTGGTGGCCTCGAAGCGGAACGAGCCGGTGCGGTTGAGCGTGGCGCCGATGACCTCGTCCCCGGGCCCCTTCTCCACCGGGATGGATTCGCCGGTGAGCATCGACTCGTCCACGGCCGAGCGCCCCTCGGTGACGATGCCGTCCACGGGGATCTTCTCGCCGGGCCGCACCACGACGATGTCGCCGACGAACACGTCGTCCACGGGGATGTCTATCTCGATGGTGGGGCCGTCCGGCGCGGCCATCGGGCGCGCCGCCAGCGCGCACGCCGAGTCGGGAGCGGTGGCGGCCACCGGGCAGGCGGCCTCTGCGGGAGCGCCACTCTGGGCGGCGGCTCCGGAGCGGCGTCGCCGGCGCTCTCGGGCCATCGCCCGGCCGCCGCGGCCGCCGCCATGGCCGGCGCCGGCCGCACCACCCGGGCGGTCTTGGCCCGCAGGCCCACCAGCTTCTTCATGGCCGCCGACGTCTGCCCCTTGGCCCGCGCTTCCAGCCAGCGGCCCAGCAGGATCAGCCCGATGATGACCACGGCCGAGTCGTAGTAGACCGCGGCCTTGAAGCCCGCGTCGGCAGCGCCTTCGAACACGCCGGGGAAGAACGTCACCGCCACCGAGTACAGGTAGGCCACCGAGGTCCCCACCGCGACCAGGGTGTTCATGTCGCTGGTGCGATGCTTCAGCGCCGCCCAGGCGCCCCGGTAGAACTGGGCGCCCGCCCAGAACTGCACCGGCGTGGCCAGGGCGAACATGATGTACCACTGGTTCTCCATGCTCAGCCAGGTCATGGGGATGAGCATCATGAGCATGAGGATGGCCCCCACCACCAGCGAGACGATGAACTTCAGGCGGATCCGCGCCACCGTCTTGCGGCGCTCCTCTTCGGCCGCCGCGCCCGGCTCCGCCGGCGCGGCGCCGTCATCGCCCACCAGCATCCGATACCCGGCCGCCTCCACCGCCCTGGCGATCGCGCCCGGCGTGATGATGTCGGGCAGGTAGGTCACCGTCACCCGTTCGGTCGCCAGGTTCACGGCCGCCCGCACGACCCCTGAGAGCCCCTGCACGGTCTTCTCCACCCGGCCCGAGCAGACCGCGCAGTTCATCCCCGTCACGGGGAACGTGGCCGTCACGGCCGGCACGTCGTAGCCGGCGGAACGCACCGCATCCACCAGCGAAGCCACGCTCACACTCTCGGGGTCGAACGTGACCTGGGCCTTCTCGGTGGCGAAGTTGACGGCCGCCTGCTCCACCCCGGCCACCTGGCCCAGGGCCTTCTCCACCCGCTGAGCGCACACCGCGCAGCTCATGTCGCTGATGGGGATCTGGACGGTCTCTCTCACTTCGCCTCCGGATGCTTGGCCCTTGGTCTATATCAAGTTACCCCATCAATACGCCGATACTAACGCCTGCAGAGCGGGTTGGCGGAACTATGCGGTCTGGAGGCGTGCTTGTCCCTGCGTGCGAAGATCTACCTGATAGTCGGAGCCACCCTTCTGGTCGCGGTCGTGGGCGTCTTCCTGGTGTCACAGACTGTGTTCATGCGAGGGTTCGAGAGCGTCGAGAACACCGAAGCTCAAGACCAGATCAAGCGGGCCCAGGCCGCGGTCACCTGGAACGTCATGGAGTTGGGCATAGCCGTCAAGGGCTACCGCTCCGACGAGGACGTCCTCGGATTCCTGCAGTCTCACGATCCCGCCAATCTCGAATCTGAGCTGGCGGAATCGTATCTTCGCCGGGGTCAAAGCCAACGCGCTGGCCAGTGCTGGACAGGAACGGCAATCTGCTGTGGGGCCGCGGGTTCGACCTGGCAAAGGCGGAGTTCACCGCGCTTCCTTCCGGTCTCGAAAGCCAGCTGGCCTCGCAGGGAGGCCTGACTCAGCGCTTCCTGGCCGGCCAGGACATCTCAGGCATCCTCATGCTCGCCGGAGCACCCATGCTCGTCAACTCCCAGCCGCTCTTTGCGACCGGGAGCAAGACGGTCGAGGGCTCCATCGTCATAGGCCGGTGGATGGACGCGGCCGTGCTCTCCGAGCTCGGCGCCAGCACCCGGCTCGACCTCTCGGTGGCGGCCACGACGGCCGTCGACCTCCCCCAGCAGGTGAAGGACGCCGTGACCGCGGCGAGCACCTCGGCCGCGGCGGCCCTGCCGGTCGCGGCAGGCGCGCCGGCGGCTCCCCTCACCACTCAGAGCACCTTCGTCCTTCCCAGTGACGCCGAGACCCTCATCGGGTACGCGATGCTTCGCGACATCTTCGGGCAGCCGGCCCTCATCATGAAAGTGGACATGACCCGCGCCGTCTACGCTCAGGGCGCGTCGAGCATCCGCTACTTCACCCTTTCCCTGGCCGCCCTGGTCATCGTGTTCGGCATCGTTCTCAACCAGCTTCTCGAGCGTTCCCTCTTCCGCCGGCTCGCCGGCATCACCGCCCAGGTGAAGCACATCAAGCCGGGCAAGGCGCAACTCGATCCCATCCAGACCGGAGGCCGCGACGAACTGGGCCTACTGGCGGAGACCATCAACGCCGGGTTCTCCCAGTTGGAGGCCACCCGGACCCAGCAGGAGATCCAAGCCAAGAACCTCTCCTGCACGCTGCAGGAACTGAGCGGCCGCCACCAGGACCTCGAGAAGTCCCACATCCGCCTGCAGCAACTCCAGCACGTGAGCGCCTCTCTGGGCAGCAGCCTCGACATCAGAGAGGCCCTGGTCCAGCTCGAATCCGTGGCTCTGGACATCTTCGAGGCCGACGAGATCTGGCTGCTCAAGCTGCGGCCGAACCAGGATCAACTCGTGGGACTGGGGGCGTTCTTCAAACAGAAGCCCGGTTACGCCCGTCTCCCCCGCCTCTTCGGCTGCGAGAGACCCGACGCCGCTCTGCCCGAGCAGGTCAACACCCTCCTCAAGACCGTGGCCAAGGGCTCCGACGCCATCTTCATCGGTTCGGCCAGCTCCATGAGCAAGGACGAGCAGCGCAAGCTCTTCGGCGCCACCTTCCCCGACCTGGCCGGCTTCGAGTCGCTGGCTCTGGTGCCCCTGGTGGCCGACGAGTCCTGCCTCGGCCTCGCCATATCCGCCTCCACCGTGGCAGGCGAGTTCCAGGCCGACCGGCGCTCCACCATCCTGCTCTTCGCCGGCCAGCTGGCCCAGGCGCTCAAGAACACCCGCCTGGTGGAAGAGATCAAGGCCCTCGGCGAGGTCGATGCCCTCAGCGGCCTCTACAACCGCCGCCGGGCGCTGGAGCAGCTCGAGATGGAACTCAAGCGGGCGCAGCGCTACGAGGGCCGCTTCTCGCTCATGATCGCCGACATCGACAACTTCAAGCTGTTCAACGACACCTACGGGCATCCGCTCGGGGACGAGATCATCAAGCGGGTGGCCAACATCCTGCTGCACCGGGCCCGCTCGTCGGACTTCGTGGCCCGCTTCGGCGGCGACGAGTTCCTGCTCATCCTCCCCGAGGCCTACCGCGCCGACGCCAAGAAGGTCGCCGACTCCATGCGCACCTCTCTGTCGACCTCGCCCTACATCGCCCCCGACGGCGCCCGCATCCCGCTGCGCATGAGCTTCGGGGCATCGTCGTTCCCGGAGGACGGACGCGACGTGGCCGCCCTCATCGCCGTGGCCGACGCGAACCTCTACGAATCCAAGCGCTGGGGCGGCGACACGGTCACCGTGCGGCCGGAGCCGGTCAGCAGCGATGCCGTCGACTCCCGGGCCTTCAGCACCCTCGACTCCCTGGTGAGCGCGGTGGACAACAAGGACCACTACACCAGGCGGCACTCCGCCCAGGTGGCCGAGTACTCCGGGCACGATCGCCAAGGTGCTGGGCCTCACCGCCGAGCAGATGGAAGCGCTCCAGGTGGCGGCCCTGCTCCACGACGTGGGCAAGATCGGCGTGCCGGACCGCATCCTGCGCAAGCCGGGAAGCCTCACGCCCAAGGAACTGGAGTACATGCGGCAGCACCCGCTCATCGGAAGCATGATGATCATGCAGCATCTTCCGGAGAGCTTGGAGGTCAAGGACGCCGTGGCCGCGCACCACGAACGCTGGGACGGCAAGGGCTACCCGGCGCAGCTGCTCGGCCGGCAGATCCCGCTACTCGCCCGGATCATGGCGGTGGCCGACTCCTTCTCAGCCATGACCACCGATCGGCCGTACCACGCGGCCCTCGACTCGCAGGAAGCGCTGGACAAGATCATCGAGGGAAGCGGCACCCAGTACGATCCCGATATGGTCCAGGGGTTCGTGACTGTGATGACCCCCGCTCCGCAGACCAGCATGGATCTGGCGTAGGAGCGACGCCGGCGAGCCTTCCGGGGCGGCCCCGAAGCGCGCCGCGGCACCTGGGACGGCCGCAGCCGCGCCGCTCGCCCCCGGCTCTACTGGACCTTGCTGCGCAGGTTCCGGGTCTTGTCGATGGCCTGCAGCTTGGCTAAGGCCTTCGCTTCGATCTGGCGGATGCGCTCCCGGGTGACCCCGAACCTCTTGGCCACTTCTTCCAGGGTGCGCGGATGCTCGCCTTTGAGCCCGAAGCGGAGCTCGATGACCTTGCGCTCGCGGTAGGGCAGCATGGCCAGGGCGTCGTTGACCCCGTCGCGATCGAGCTGCGAAGCCACGGCGTCGAACGACCGGATGGCGTCCTCGTCTTCGATGAAGTCGCCCAGCTCGGAATCCTCTTCCTCACCGATGGGCGTCTCCAGCGACACCGTCGTCTGGCTGATGCGCAGGATCTCGCGGATCTCGGCGTCGGTCATGCCCATCTCGGAGGCGATCTCCTCGGGCAGAGGCTCGCGCCCCATGTTCTGCAGCAACTGGCGCTGCACCCGGATGAGCTTGTTGATCTTCTCCACCATGTGCACCGGGATGCGGATGGTCCGCGCCTTGTCGGCGATGGCCCGGGTGATGGCCTGCCGGATCCACCACGTGGCGTACGTGGAGAACTTGTGGCCCTTGCGGTAGTCGAACTTCTCGACCGCGCGGATGAGCCCCAGGTTGCCCTCCTGGATGAGGTCCAGGAAGCTCATGCCGTCGGTGTGATAGCGCTTGGCGATGGACACCACCAGGCGCAGGTTGGCTTCGGTGAGTTCGTGCTTGGCCCGGATGTCGCCGCGCTCGATCCTCTTGGCCAGCGACACTTCCTGCTGCGCGGTGAGGAGCTTGACCCGGCCGATCTCCTTGAGGTACATGCGCACCGGATCGGTGGTGGGCACGTCGACGGTGAGATCCAGTTCGTTGTCGCCCCGCGGCCAGTCGTGGTTCTCGCGGGCGGCGTCCAGCTCCAACTCCTCGTCGGAATCCGCGCTTGACTCGTCCACGACCTCGATGGCCTGATCGAGCAAGGTGGTGTACATGAGTTCGATCTGCTCGGTGGTCAGATCGACCTCCGAGAGGACCTCAGCGATATCTTCCGACGTGACGAAGCCACGCCCGCGGCCCAACTCGATGAGCGCGTCCACTTCCTCTATGTTGACGATCCAGCCTTCCGGCGCAGGAGTACTGGTCAACTCATCCCTCCCGAGTCACCACGGTGGACGTTACGTTAACTGCGGGCTCTCGGGCGATGCCTGGTCCGCTGGATCGACTTCCCCCGCCCCGTCGCCGCTGAGCCACTTGGTCCCGTATTCGCGCATGTGCTCGATGAGCGGGATGAGATCCCAGCCCATCTCGGTGAGTGTGTACTCCACGCGAGGAGGCACTTCGGCGAAGCTCTTACGGGTGACGATGGCGGATTTTTCGAGGGCCTTGAGCCGTTCTGAGAGCGTCTTCGGACTGATCCCCACAAGCGAGCGCTCCAAGGCGCTGAAGCGGTTGATACCGGCGGAAAGGTCCCGCAGGATCAAGAGAGTCCACTTGCCGGAGATGATGTCGGCGGTCCTGAGCACTGGGCAGGTCTCAGGGTGCGTACTTGCTTCTTGCACGATGCCGGCACCCCCGCTGGCTTGTCGAGCGTTATTCCGAAAAGGTAAGGCAAGGTAGCAGAGACCGGGTCCCTTTTCAACCTTTTTGCAGGAGCTTACGCAACAGGTCGTTGACCACTTGCGGGTTGGCCTGGCCCTTGGTCTCTTTCATGATCTGGCCCACGAAGAAGCCCAAGACCTTGTCCCGGCCCTGCCTGAACTCCTCGGCCGGTCCGGGATTGGCCTGCCACGATGCCGGCCACGATGGCCTCCAGAGCGCTCGTGTCGGATATCTGGCCCAGGCCCTTCTCCTCCACGATGAGCCCGGCCGCCTTCCCGCTCTCGCCACATGGCCTCGAAGACTTCCTTGGCCATCTTGCCCGAAAGCGTGCCGTCCTTGAGCAGGGCGAGCAACTCGGCGAGGGCCTCCGGCCGCACCGGGCAGTCCGCCACCTCCAGCCCCGACGTGTTCAGATACCCGGACAGATCGCCCAGCACCCAGTTGACCGACACCCGCGGGTCGGCCGGTGAGGCCGGCCAGGGTCTCGAAGTAGTCGCCCAGCGGTTTGTTGGCGGCCAGCAGGGCCGCTTCCTTGGCGGTCACGCCGTACTGCTCGATGATGCGTTCCTTGCGGGCGGCCGGCAGCTCGGGCAGCGACGCCCGGACCTTGTCCACATACTCGGCGTCCAACTCGATGGGCGGCAGGTCGGGCTCGGGGAAGTAGCGGTAGTCGTGCGCCTCTTCCTTGCTGCGCAGCGACGACACCCGGCCGGTGTTGGGGTCGAAGTGCACGGTCTCCTGCACCACGCGCCCGCCGGTCTCCAGTGTGTCGATCTGCCGCTCGATCTCCGACTCCAGGCCGCGCTGCAGGAAGCGGAAGGAGTTCATGTTCTTGAGCTCGGTCTTGGTGCCGAGAGGCTGTCCCGGGTGGCGCACCGAGACGTTGGCGTCGCAGCGCAGGGACCCTTCCTCCATGTTGACGTCGGAGACGTCGAGTTGCTGCACGAGGCTCCGCAGCTGGGTGAGGAAGGTCCGGGCCTGGTCGGGCGTGGAGATGTCCGGCTCGGTGACGATCTCCACCAGCGGCGTGCCGCCCCGGTTGAAGTCCACGAGCGAGTGGTCGGCCCCGGCGATGCGGCCCGGACGCGCCGCCCGCGTGCACCAGCTTGCCGGCGTCCTCCTCCATGTGCACCCGGGTGATGCCGACCCGCAGGATGCTCCCGTCCTCCATCTCGACGTCCAGGTGCCCGCCGATGCCCAGAGGCAGGTCGTACTGGGAGATCTGGTAGGCCTTGGGCAGGTCGGGATAGAAGTAGTTCTTCCGGTGGAAGATGGTGCGCGGCGCGATGCGGCAGTTCAGCGCCAGCGCGATGCGCGTGGCGTACTCGATGGCCTTCTCGTTGGTCACCGGCAGCACGCCCGGGTGGCCCAGGCAGATGGGGCAGACGTGGGTGTTCGGCGGGTCGCCGAAGGACAGCCTGCAGCCGCAGAACATCTTGGTGCGGGTGCTCAGCTGCACGTGGATCTCGAGGCCGATGACGGGTTCCCAGGCTGGCATGCCGCGCCGCCACCTCCGCTCGCGCAGGCGCCACCGTCGGCACCTGCAGGTGCTGCTCCAGAGCATGGGACGCGTCCAGCAGCCCCTTCTCGGAGAAGTGCGGCCCGATCAACTGCACCCCCACCGGCATGCCGGCCGAGAAGCCCGCCGGGACGCTGATGCCCGGCAGCGCGGCCAGGTTCACCGGGATGGTGCAGAGGTCGGACAGGTACATGGCCAGCGGGTCGGCGATGCGCTCGCCGATCTTGAAGGCCACGGTGGGTGACGTCGGCGAGATCAGGAAGTCGAACTGCTCGAACGCCTTGGCGAAGTCCTGGATGATGAGCGTCCGGGTGCGCTGCGCCTGAGCGTAGTAGGCGTCGTAGTAACCGGCGGAGAGCGCGTAGGTGCCGATCATGATGCGGCGCTTGACCTCCGTGCCGAACCCCTCGCTGCGGGTGCGGGTGTACATCTCGTAGAGGTCTTCGGCGCCGGACGCGCGGTGGCCGTAGCGGACCCCGTCGAAGCGGGCCAGGTTGGCGCTGGCCTCCGAGGGGGCGATGAGGTAGTAGGCGGCGATGCCCCGCTCCACGCTGGGCAGGCTGACCTCTTCACAGATGCCGCCCAGGGCGCCGATGGCGTCCACGGCGGAGTCGAACACGTCGCTCACGCCCGGCTCGATGGCGTCCCCGATGAACTCCTTGATGACGCCGAAGCGCAGGCCTTCCAGGGAGCCGCGCGTGGGCACGCCGGCCGGCTGGGTCAGCCCCAGGCTGGTGGAATCGAGCGGGTCCCTGCCGGCGATGAGGTCCAGCAGGGCCGCGGCGTCTTTGGTGTCGTGGGTGATGGGGCCGATCTGGTCCAGAGAACTGGCGAAGGCCACCAGCCCGTACCGGCTGACCGCCCCGTACGTGGGCTTGAGACCCACCACGCCGCACAGCGAGGCCGGCTGGCGGATGGAACCACCGGTATCGGTCCCCAGGGCCCACGGGGCCTCACAGGCGGCGACGCAGGCGGCGGAGCCGCCACTGGAGCCGCCCGGCACCCGGTCGGGATCCCAGGGGTTCCGCGTGGTCTGATAGGCGGAGTTCTCGGTGGAGCTGCCCATGGCGAACTCGTCCATGTTCAGCTTGCCCAGGAAGATGAGCCCGGCTTCCCGCAGCTTCGCGATGATGGTGGCGTCATAGGGCGGGATGTAGCCCTTGAGGATCTTGGAGCCGCAGGTGGTCTCCATGCCCTTGACGGCGAAGATGTCCTTGAGACCGATGGGCACGCCCTCCCAGGGCTTCCGCTCGGAGAACGGCTTGGCGTCCACCGCATCCGCGGCGGCGATAGCGCCTTCTTCGTCCACCAGGAGATAGGCCTTGACCTGCCCGTCCACCTCGGCGATGCGGTCCAGATACGCGCGGGTGAGCTCCCTGGCCGACACCTGGCCCGACGACAGCAGCGCCCGGCACTCGCTCGCGGTGAGTCCGACGACGTCGATCATGGCGCTCACCCTATCCGCGGGACGACGAACGCCCCCCGCTCGACGTCCGGCCCGTTGGCCATGGCCTCTTCGTGGGTGAGACCGGCCCAGGGCTCGTCCGGACGCAGCACGTTCTTCACCGGCACGGCATGAGAGGTGGGCTCCAACCCGGAAAGGTCCAACTCCGAAAGCTGCTCCACGTACCCGATGATCTGGTCCAACTCGGGTTGCAGCCGGGCCAGCTCCTCTTCGTCGAAGTGAAGACGCGCGAGTCGCGCCACGTGCTCGACCTCTCGCCGGGAAATCATCGTGCAGCTCTCCTTGAGGGGTGGTGGGCCGTGGATTATAACCGACGGCGTCCCGGACCTCCCAGACCTTTCGTCCGAAATGGCGTGCTGTATGCCGGCCATAGGGCTACGATGACCGTCGGGACATGACGCTGAGTGATCGGACCGCGGAGGTCGATGAGGGCAAAAAGATGGGCGCCTTGGCAGGCGCCCGAGAGGAGAAAGGAGAGCCATTGAATGGGAATGACCCTCACTCCTCTTATCGGCCTGTCGCCCTGAGACTTTAGAAGGGCGCCACGTGCGCTACCGAGGGCGAGGGCATCGTCCAAAAAGAAAAGCCCCGCCGGAGCGGGGCCGTGAAGAATGACAGAAGAGAATTCCTCTTCGGTTCGATCTACACCGGCGAGACGTTCGCCGCCTGAAGACCTTTCGGACCCTGAACAACCTCGAACTTGACAGCCTGGCCTTCGGACAGCGTCCGGAAGCCTTCTACCTGGACCTCACTGAAATGGACGAAGAGATCCTCACCCTCCGGCTGCTCAATGAATCCATACCCCTTTTCGGGACTAAACCACTTGACAGTCCCCTCAGCCAACCCTGCGACCTCCATGTCTTGGAGCGACCCGGCACCCCGTGCCCACCCCACTCTACTGCTGTGCGCGAGCCCGGAGGGCTCCGACGCAGGCTACGTTACCGGAACCCGCCTACCCGGTCAAGCCTTGAACAGGCTATTCGACGTCTCTCAAGCGCTGGGTGGCACGATAGTTCTTCAGACGGTTGAGGGTCTTCGCCTCTATCTGCCGGATGCGCTCCCTGGTGACGCCGAAACGGTCGCCCACCTCTTCCAGCGTGCGGGGCCGTTCGCCCTTGAGACCGTAGCGAAGTTCGAGGACCTTCCGGTCCCGCTCCGGCAGGCTGTCGAGCACCCGGAACAGCTCCTCCCGCCGGATGTCCTTGAACACCACTTCGAGCGGCTGATCGGCGTCGGCGTCCTGGATGAAGTCCCCCAGCTTGGAGTCTTCCTCGTCGCCCACGGGCGTCTCCAGAGAGACCGGCTCCTGAGCGTTCTTCTGGATCTCGGCCACCTTGTTGGGCGTCACCCCGAGCGCCTCCGCCATCTCCAGCACGGTGGGCTCGCGGCCGCTGGTCTGCAGGAGCTCGCGCTGCACCCGGTTCATCTTGTTCATGGTCTCCACGGCGTGCACCGGCACCCGGATGGTGCGGGCCTGGTCGGCGATGGCCCTCGTGATGGCCTGCCTGATCCACCAGGTGGCGTACGTGGAGAACTTGTAGCCCAACCGGTAGTCGAACTTCTCCACCGCGCGGATGAGCCCCAGGTTGCCCTCCTGGATGAGGTCCAGGAACGTCAGCCCCCGCCCCATGTAGCGCTTCGCGATGGAGACCACCAGCCGCAGGTTGGCCTCGGTCAACTGCCGCTTCGCCTCCAGGTCCTTCTTCTCGATGGCGCGCGCCAGCTCCACCTCCTGCGCCGAGGTGAGCAGCGGTATCCTGCCGATCTCCCGCAGGTACATGCGCACCGGGTCGTCGACGGTGTGGTCGATGGTGACGTCCAGGAGTTCGAGGAACTCCTCCTGCTCGGAGAAGTCCTCCAGCTCTTCCTCCTCCGCCTCCCCGCCGACCTCTATGCCCATCTCGCCGAGGAGCGAGTAGACGAAGTCCAGTTCCTCCGGCGACAGGTCGGCGTCATGGACGATGGCCCCGATCTCCTTGGGCGACAGCGACCCCTGCTCCCGTGCCTTGTCGAGGATGTCCTCGAGCACGTCGCTCTTGATGCCCTCTGCGTCCCCGTCCACCATCTACGACCGCCCTTCCTCCGGGTCGAGGTTCGTCAGGCTGGCGCGGACGCTTGCGTGCAGTTGTTCCAGACGGAACAGCTCGCGTTGGCGCTTCTCCCGCCCCGCATCGCCGCCTTGGTCCAATTGGCCACGCAGCTCGGCTATCCTGCGCTTGAGGTACTGCGCCTGCACCCGCAGGTGCAACTCCTCCAGCACGGCCACCGGATAGCGCTCCTGGTCGGCCTCCATGACCAGCCGCACGTAGAGCCGCCCGGCCCCCGAATCGCCGTGGGCGCGGGTCTGAAGGCCCGCCAGGGCCTTCCTGCCGTCCGCGGTGTCGCTGAGGGGGGAGAAGGCCTCACGGAGGCCCTCGAAGACCTCCCTGTTGCTGGGGTCGGAGAAGTGCTCCGGAGTGAGGGCCTGCAGGAAGGCCACCGCCCGGCCGGGATGGCAGGCCGCCGCCACGAGGAACTCCCGCTCGATGGCGTTCTCCGTGCCCAGCAGCCGCTCGGCCATCGCCTGGGCGCGCGTGCTCGTGTCGCTCGGGCCCTGTTGCCGGCGGGGGCCGGGGGAACGCAGCAGCAGCGCGACGCTATCGGCGGACAGTCTGAGCTTGTCCGCCACGATGGGGATCTCCTCTTCCCGCTCCTTGAGGGACACGGCGCGCTCCATGATGCGCCGCACCTCCTCGAACGCCCGCACTCGCCCGTCGCTGGTGGCAGTGTCGCTCTTCTCCAGCGCCTGGCGAAGCTCGAACCCCAGCAGCGACATCTTGCCCGCCAGCACGCCGGAGACCTGCTCCGCGCCTCCCTGCACGGCGATATCGGCCGGATCGTTGCCGGACGGCAGCAGCGCCACCCGGGGCCGCAGCGCGTGCCCGCGCGCCAGCTCGCCGGACCGCAGCATGGCCTCGGTGCCGGCCCGGTCGGCGTCGAACATGAAGGTGACGTTGCTGGTGAAGCGCATCATCAGGCCGATCTGGCCGTCGGTGAGCGAGGTGCCCATGGACGCGACCACGTTCTTGACCCCGGCCTGCGCCATCCCTATGACGTCCGTGTACCCTTCCACCACCACGACCTCGTCGGCCTCCGCTATCGCCCGGCGCGCCTGGTACAACCCGTACAGCAGCTGGCTCTTCTGATACAGTCGGACCTTCGGGGGAGTTGAGGTACTTGGGGTTCTCATCCTTGAGGGTCCTCCCCCCAAACCCCACCACCCGTCCCCGATGGTCCACCAGCGGGAACATCAGCCGGCCCCGGAAGCGGTCGTACATCTTGCCGGTCTGGCGGATGAGCAGCCCCGCATCTTCCAGTTCGCGGTCGGTGAACCCTTCCTTCGTGGCTCTGGCGTGCAGGCCCCGCCACTGGTCGGGCGACAATCCCACGCGGAACGTCTCGCAGATCGCCGGGCCCAGCCCTCGCTTCTCGAGATATTCGCGCGCGCCCTGGCCCGCGGGTGATTCCCACAAGATCCACTGGTAAAACTTGGCCGCCTTGTCGAGCAGTTGCAGCAGCCTCGCCTCCCGGTCGCGCTTGCCGGTGTCGGGGCCGCCCGTCTCCTCGTACTCGAGCTTGATGTTGTACCGCTCTGCCAGTTGCTCGATGACCTCGGTGAACGAGAGGTTCTCCATGCGCTCGAGGAAGCGGACCACGTCGCCGCCTTCGCCGCACCCGAAGCAGTAGTAGAGGCCCTTGTCGGCGTTCACGGAAAAGGACGGCGTCTTCTCCTGGTGGAACGGACACAGCCCGGAGTAGGTGATACCGCGCTTGCGCAGACTCGTGTAGCCCGAGATGACGTCGACGATGCTGGCCGTCTCCAGGACGCTCTGAACGCTGCCGTCCTTGATCACGACGCGCCTCCGAGCGCCGTGGCGCGGGGCGCGAGGCCGCGGCTCACGGCGCCGCCCAGGACCGCGGCTCGAACAGCTCTCGATAGCGGCTGACGGCGTAGCGGTCGGTCATGCCCGAGATGTAGTCGGTGACGGCCTGGATGAGCGCGAGGCGGGCGGCGGTCGGATCGAGGCCGGCGGCGGCCCCCTCGGCGGGCGCCCGAGCCGGATCGTCAAACGTGAGTTGCTCGCCGCGCACCCCGCGCACCACCCGTTCGTCATTCATCTCTTCGGGACTGTCCAGGAAGTGCCTCATCAAGTTGGTGATCACATGGCGTACGCGCTGCTCTCCCGCGCGCTCCAGGGACTGCGGGTAGACCGTACGGAACATGAACTCCCGCAGGTCGAGCATGGCCTTGGCTATCTCCGGGCTCTGGACGATGGTCCCCGTTTCGTAGCTGGCATCCACCAGGTCGTGGACCAGCGTGTCGACCCGGCGGCTGCCTGTTTCACCCAGCATAGCGATGGGGCCGGACGGGAGATCGGCCGCCGTGAGCAGGCCGGCCCGCAGCGCGTCGTCGATGTCGTGGTTGATATACGCGATGCGGTCGGCGAAGCGGATGATCTGCCCCTCCAGGGTGGCAGGCAGCACCTCGCCGGTGTGGTGGCGGATGCCGTCGCGCACCTCCCAGGTGAGGTTGAGGCCGCGGCCGTCGTTCTCGACCACCTCCACCACGCGCACGCTCTGCTCGTTGTGGTTGAAGGGGCCTGCGCCCAACTCCTTGAGGATGTCGCGCATGACCTTCTCGCCGGCGTGGCCGAACGGCGTGTGCCCCAGGTCGTGCCCCAGAGCCACCGCCTCGGTGAGGTCCTCGTTCAGCCGCAGCCCCCGGGCGATGCTCCGGGCGATGCCGGCCACCTCGAGCGTATGAGTGAGCCGCGTGCGGTAGTGGTCGCCCTCCGGGGCTATGAAGACCTGGGTCTTGTGCTCCAGCCGGCGAAAGGCCTTGCAGTGCACGATGCGCCCGCGGTCGCGCGCGTAGGGCGTGCGCAGCGTGCAGGGTTCTTCAGGCCGCTCGCGCCCGCGCGACGCCGACGACCGTTGGGCGAACCGCGAGAGCCCCGCCTCCAGCTCGTCGGTGGATAGTCGTACTTTCCCGGCTATCTCGTCCATTTCAGTCACCGGCCCCTCACGAGGCTGCCCCCGCCCCTGTCCCTGTCCGCTGCGAGTCCTAGGTTTCTTGACTTCACGGGGAATGTCAAGCGGCCGGCGTCTATCGACGCCGGCCGCTCTTCGTCCTTCATGTCACAGGGAGCCGCGACTCCCTCTCTGTGCCTCAGTCGCCGGCCTTCTTGGCGTCCTTCTCTTCCAGCACGGCCTGCGCCGCGGCCAGACGCGCCAGCGGCACCCGGTACGGGCTGCAGCTGACGTAGCTCAGGCCGGTGCGGTGGCAGAACTTCACCGAGGTGGGCTCGCCGCCGTGCTCGCCGCAGATGCCGGTCTTGAGGTCCGGCTTGACCGAGCGGCCCTTCTGCACGGCCATGGCGATGAGCTGGCCCACGCCCTCCTGATCGAGCTTCTCGAAGGGGTTGCTCTTGAGCAGGTCGGTCTGGAGATAGTGGGTGAGGAACTTGCCTTCGGCGTCGTCGCGGGAGAAGGCCAAGGTCATCTGGGTGAGGTCGTTGGTGCCGAAGCTGAAGAAATCGGCCTGCCGCGCGATCTGGTCTGCGGTGACGGCCGCCCGCGGCACCTCGATCATGGTGCCGATGGTGTAGTCGATCTTCACGTTGCGCTCCGCCAGGACCGCGTCGGCGGTGGCGATGGTCAGTTCGCGCATGAGCTTGAGTTCCTGCTCGAAGCCCACCAGCGGGATCATGATCTCAACGTGCGGGGTCTTGCCGGTGTCGGCCTGCACGTCGGCGGCCGCCAGGATGATGGCGCGCACCTGCATGGCGTAGATCTCGGGCCACTGGATACCCAGACGGCAACCGCGGGTGCCCAGCATCGGGTTGGCTTCGGCCAGGGTCTTGACCTTGGCGGCCAGGGTCTCCTGCTTGGCGATGTCCGCGGCCGGAGCGTTCGTCAGCTGCAGGCGCTGCAGTTCCAGCATGGTGTCCACGTAGCTCGGCAGGAACTCGTGGAGCGGCGGGTCGAGCAGGCGGATGGTGACCGGCAGGCCTTCCATGGCCCGGAAGATGCCGTCGAAGTCCTCGCGCTGGAAGGGCAGCAGCTTGGCCAGGTGCTTCTCGCGCTCTTCGGTGGTGTCGGACATGATCATGGCCTGGACGTGCGGCAGGCGCTCCTGCTGCATGAACATGTGCTCGGTGCGGCAGAGGCCGATGCCCTCGGCGCCGAACGTGCGGGCCACCCGGGCGTCTTCCGGGGTGTCGGCGTTGGTGCGCACCTTCAGGCGGCGCACGTCGTCGGCCCAGCCGAGCACCTCGCTGACGTTCTCGTCGATGCCGGCGGCCACGAGCTTGGCTTTGCCCAGGATCACGCGGCCGGTGGCGCCGTCCATGGACAGCCAGTCGCCTTCCTTGATGACCACGTCACCGATGGTGACCTGCTTGGCCTTCTCGTCGACGTGCATCCCCGGCACCCCGGCGATGCACGGCTTGCCCATGCCGCGCGCCACCACGGCCGCGTGAGACGTCATGCCGCCGTGGCTGGTGATGACGCCCTGCGAGTGCATGAGGCCGTGGATGTCGTCGGGGTTGGTCTCCCAGCGCACCAGGATGACCGGCTCGCCCTTGGAGCCCTTCTCCTCGGCGTCGTCGGCGGTGAAGACGGCCTGGCCCACGCCGGCGCCAGGGGAAGCGCCCAAGCCCTTGGCCAGGACGTTCAGCTCCTGATCGGGGTCCAGGCGCGGGTGCAGCAGCTGGTCGAGCTGGGCCGGGTCGATGCGCATGAGCGCCTCGTCCTTGCGTGATGAGGCCCTCGGCCACCATGTCGACGGCCATCTTGAGGGCGGCCGGGGCGGTGCGCTTGCCGTTGCGGGTCTGCAGCATGTAGAGCTTCTCGTCCTCGATGGTGAACTCGAGGTCCTGCATGTCGCGGTAGTGCTTCTCGAGGGTCTCGCGGATCTCATAGAGCTTCTTGAGGTTCTCCGGCTGGACCTGTTCCATCTCCGGGAGCGGCCGCGGCACGCGCACGCCGGCCACCACGTCTTCGCCCTGCGCGTTCATGAGGAACTCGCCATAGAAGAGGTTCACGCCGGTGGAGGGGTCGCGAGTGAAGGCCACGCCGGTGCCGGACGTCTCGCCCTTGTTACCGAACACCATGCTCTGCACGTTGACGGCGGTCCCCAGATCGTCGGGGATACCCTGGGTGCGGCGGTACACCTTGGCGCGATGGTTGTCCCAGCTCTTGAACACGGCCACGATGGCCAGGTGGAGCTGCTTCATGGGATCGTTGGGGAAGGACTCGCCCGCGGTCTTGAGCAGCACCGCTTTGAGGCGGTCACAGAGATCCTCGAGATCATCAGCGGTGAGGTCGGTGTCGAGCTTGGCGCCGACTTCGTCCCTCTTCTTCCACAGCTCTTCCTCGAACACCTGCGGGTCCACGCCCATGACCACATCGCCGAACATGGAGATGAAGCGGCGGTAGGAGTCGTACGCGAAGCGCTTGTTAGCCGGTGCCGGCAGCCAGCCCTGCGACGGTGTCGTCGTTGAGGCCCAGGTTGAGGACGGTGTCCATCATGCCCGGCATGGAGAAGACAGAACCGGAGCGGATAGAGAGGAGCAGCGGGTTCTTCGGATCGCCCAGGGTCTTGCCGGTGAGCTTCTCGAGGTCCTTGAGATGCCCGTCGATCTCCTGCTCGAGGCCATCGGGATACGCGCCGTTGCCGGAGTAGTACACGCACGCCTGGGTGGTGACGATGAAGCCCTGGGGCACGGGGATACCGATGCGAGTCATCTCGGCGAGGTTGGCCCCCTTACCGCCCAACAGCGGCTTCATCGAGGCGTTGCCCTCAGAGAAATCGTAGACGTACTTGGTCGCGCCCATCAGAACACTTACTCCCTTCGCTCTTTCTTGAAGCCCCCGGAGACACACTGCGCTTTTCCAGGACTAGTTATTCTAACCAAGCACGCGGGCGTTTGGAAGCTGACGCTCACGGCTGCGGAATGGAATAGGTGAGTGCTTTGGGTAGCTCTTCGAAAGTGCTATCGTGGTCAGGTTACGGAAGTATCAGCAACTGAAAGGAGGGTTGTCGATGCCCGAGCGTTCACTTGAGAAGACTCGGGAGCGACGTGACTACGAACGGACCGCCTCGATCATCTCGGGGGCTCTTGCCGTAGTCGGCAGTTCGGATCTCGCCATGAAGGGCCTCACCACCGCGGTGAAGCGCATCGTCAAGACTGACCAGCAGCAGATCATCGCTGACTGGCTCAAGGAGTACACGTCCCCCGGCCATCCCGGCCAAGCGTTCTTCAAGAACATTCGTCATCTTCATCCTAATGTCCGCAAGCGTTTCGTTGCCGGGATGATGGCCAACCTCTTCATGCGCGATCCGGAGTACACCACGTCGCTCCTCGAGGAAAAGGGCATCTCTTCGCCCACTGTCATCCTCATCAGCCCCTCGATGCGCTGCAACCTCAAGTGCGTCGGATGCTACGCGTCCGAGTACGACGACGAGGACGAGCTCACCGAAGAGCAGGTCGAGGACATCATCAACCAGGGTGAAGCCATCGGCACCCGCGTCTTCGTGATGCTGGGCGGCGAACCGATCGTGTGGAAGCCGCTCATGGACATCATCGAGCGTCATCCGCAGTCCGTGTTCATGGTGTTCACCAACGCCACCATGATCAACGACCGCATGGCCGACCGTATCGTCGAGCTGGGCAACATCTGCCCCACCATCAGCATCGAAGGCGGCAAGAAGCCACCGACGCCCGCCGTGGCGAAGGCACCTACGACCGCATCATGGCCGCCATGGACCGTCTGCGCGAACGCGGCGCCATGGTCGCCTTCTCAGCCACCGCCACCAGCCAGAACATCGAGGAGATCACCTCCGACGAGTTCGCCGATCTCATGGTGGAAAAGGGCTGCTTCTACGGCTGGTACTTCTCGTACATGCCCGTAGGGCGCGATCCCGACCTCAGCCTCATGCCCCGGCCCGAGCAGCGCGACCAGCTGCGCCGCGGTGTCATGCACATCCGCAACACCCGACCGCTACTGGTCGCCGACTTCTGGGGCGACGGCACCCTCACCGGCGGTTGCCTGTCCGGCGGACGCAAGTACATCCACATCAACAACAAGGGCGATGTGGAGCCCTGCATCTTCGCGCACTTCGCGACCGACAACATCAAAGACAAGCCGCTGCTCGACTGCCTCTCCTCGGACTTCTTCAAGGATCTCCGCAGGATGCAGCCCTTCGGCAAGAACCTGCTGCGGCCGTGCCCCATCATCGACCATCCGGGCGTCATGAAGCGCGCGGTGGAGCGCAACGAGCGTACGCCACTCACGACGGCGCCGAGTCGCTCCTCACCGACCTTCAGCCCGGCCTGCACAAGTACGCGCAGGGCGTCAAGGAAGTCCTCAATCCCATCTGGGAGAACGAGATGCCTTGGGCGCACAAGTGGCTGGACGCCGACGAGGAGTACCAGCGCCGCAAGCAGCGTCCCGGTGACGCCTCGCAGCTGGCCGACGAAGCCGGCGACGAGATGACCGAGAAGGCGGCGCGCTCGACTAGGCGCCTGACTGCCTGAGTCCGCCGAGCGCTGAACGTAGGCGGGAACGCAGAGAGGGGCGGCGCCCGGAGGGTGCCGCCCCTTTGTCGTCGTCAGCCGCTCGCCGGCATGCGCCCGAGCGCGCTCGCCAGGCTCAGCCCTGGACGAGCTCCAAGCAGGCCACCTTCTTGCACCGATCGCCGCGATGGCCGCCAGCTGGCGCAGCCGGTTGAGCCGGACCGCCTCGTCGTCGGCCATCACCAGCACGTCGTCGAAGTACTTGTCCACGAACGGGCGCAGCCTGGCCAGCGATCGCCAGAGCCTCGCCGTAGTCGCGCTTCTCCACCGCGATGCCGGCCTCGCCGGCCGCCTGCCACCACTCGCCCATGAGGACGCGCTCGGCCTCCACCTGGAACAGCGAGGGCTGCACGCCGCCGAGGGCCTCGCCGGGCTTCGGCGCGGCGCCCTCGGGCAGCTTCTTGGCCAGGTTGGACGGCCGGGTGAACACGGTCACCAGGTCCTCCCAGGCGTCGCTCGACGCGGAAGCGCGTGCAGCGCCTCGGCCCGGGCCCGCAGGTCCAGGAAGTCGCGGGAGGTGGGCAGCACCGCGTCCACGGTGTCGCGGCCGATGCCGTCGTCGGTGAGCGCCTTGGCCAGCCGCTCCAGGATGAAGGCGGTCGCCTCGGGCACCACGGTCGCGCGGCCACCAGCTTCGGGAACGCTCCAGTCCGTCGTAGGCCCGGTCCACCAGCTTCTCCACGTCGTAGCGCAGGCCGTGCTCGGCGGCGATGGCCACCATGCCGGCCGCGGCGCGGCGCAGGCCGTAGGGGTCCTTGGAGCCCGACGGCGGTTCGCCGCAGGCGAACGCCGCCACGATGTTGTCCACCTTCTCGGCCGTGGCCAGCAGAGCGCCCGGGACGGTCTCCGGCACGAGCGCCGCCGGCCGCGTCGGGCAGGAACTGCTCCCGGAGGGCCTGGGCCACCTCGGGATGATGCCCTTCCATGAGCGCGTACTTCTCGCCCATGACGCCTTCCAGGTCGGCGAACTCGCGCACCATCACCGACACCTGGTCGGCCTTGGCCAGCCGGGCGGCTTCGAGCGCGCGCTCCCGGGCGTCGCCGGGAGCGCGCGGTCGCCTCGGCCAGGTAGCCGGACAGAGCCACCAGCCGGTCGGTCTTGTCGCGCATGGTGCCGGCCTTGACGTGGAACACGATCTTGTCGAGCTGCGCGGCCATGGCCTCCAGGCCCATGACCTTGTCCTTCTCGAAGGAGAACTCCGCGTCCTCGATCCGGCCCTGCAGCACCCGCTCGTTGCCGGCGGTGATCTGCTTGGTCCAAGCCGGGTCGCCGTTGCTCACGTAGAGGAAGCGGTTGGAGAGCGTCGCCGGTCTCGTCCACCAGCGGGAAGTAGCGCTGATGCGACTGCATGGCGGTGACCAGCACCTCGGCCGGCAGCGCCAGATGGTGATGGGCGAACAAGCCCTGGACGACTGTGGGCTTCTCCACCAGGAACAGCACTTCTTCCATCTTGCCGCCCGGGTCGATCACCTCGAGGCCCAGCTCGGCGGCCACCCGCTCCAGCTCGCTCCAGATGAGCCGCTCCCGCTCCCGATGATCGACGACCACGCCGGCCGTGCGCATGGCCTCCACGTAGTCGCGCGGGCTGGTTGATCTCCACCGGCCCGCCCAGCCAGCGATGCCCGTGGCTGGTCCGGCCCGAGGTCAGCCCGGCGATGCCGAACGGGATCACCGTGTCGCCCCACAGGGCCACCAGCCAGCGGACCGGCCGGGAGAAGCGCACGTCCCGGTAGCCCCAGCGCATGTTCTTGGGGAAGTACATGTCGCGGACGATCTTCAGGCAGATGTCGGGCAGCAGCGCGGACGTGGGCCGGCTCTCGCGCGCGGGTGACGTAGTAGACGAACTTGCGGCCCGCTCTCCTCGCGCACCTCCAGGTCGGCGGGCGTGACGCCCTTGGCCCGGGCGAAGCCCTCGCAGGCCTTGGTGGGCTTGCCGTCGGCGTCGAAGGCCGCCTCGAAGGCCGGGCCCCGCTGCACGATCTCGCGCGGGGCCTGCTCGCCGGGCACGTCGCGACATCAGCACCGCGATGCGCCGCGGCGACACCATGACCTTGACGTCCTCCGGCTTCACGTCCACGCCCTCGGCGGCGAACATCCCGGCCACCCGGTCGGGCAGCAGGTCGATGGCCGCCCGGCAGGCCGAAGCCGGCATCTCCTCCACGCCGATCTCCAGCAGGAAGTCGCGGGCGCCCCGGTCGTTGGGTGAGATCCACTCCTTGGCGGGCGCGGCCGCCTGCGCGGCGCGCGCGGCCGCGCCGCCGGCCGCCCGCGCCGCGCCGCTCGCGCTCCGCGGCTCCACGCCGAGCTGCGAGTACGTACAGCTTCGGCCACCTTGCGGGCCAGGTTGCGCACCCGGGCGATGTAGCCGGTCCGCTCGGTGACGCTGATGGCGCCCCGGGCGTCGAGCAGGTTGAACGTGTGCGAGGTCTTGAGCACGAAGTCGTAGGCCGGCCGCGCCAGCCCCCGCTCCAGGCAGCGGTCGCACTCGCGCTCGTAGTCGGTGAAGGAGCGCTGCAGCCAGGGGATGTCGGCCAGGTCGAAGTTGTACACCGACCACTGGGCCTCGTTGGCCTTGTACACGTCGCCGTAGGTGACGCCCGGCACCCACTCCAGGTCGAAGACGTTGTCGATGCCCTGCAGGTACATGGTCAGGCGCTCGGTGCCGTAGGTGAGCTCCACGCTGGGCGGGTCGAGGTCGATGCCGCCCACCTGCTGGAAGTAGGTGAACTGGGTGCACTCCATCCCGTCGATCCACACTTCCCAGCCCAGGCCCCAGGCGCCCAGCGTGGGCGATTCCCAGTCGTCCTCCACGAAGCGCACGTCGTGCTTGGCGAGGTCGATGCCCAGATGCTCGAGCGAGGCCAGGTAGAGGTCCTGGACGTTGTCCGGGCAGGGCTTGAGGATCACCTGGTACTGGTAGTAGTGGCCCAGCCGGTAGGGGTTCTCCCCGTAGCGGCCGTCGGTGGGCCGGATGGACGGCTCGACGTAGGCGACCTTCCACGGATCGGGCCCCAGCACCTTGAGGAAGGTGGCCGGGTTGAACGTACCGGCGCCCACCTCGGTGTGGTGCGGCTGCCAGATGATGCAGCCCTGCTTGGCCCAGAACTCCTGCAGGCCCAGGAGCACTTCCTGGAACGTGGGCTTCTCTTCGCTCACGGTCGACCTCGCCTTCGGGAGGTTACAGGCAGGCCTGGATTTTAGCAGCCCGCCGCATCGCGCAGCCGCGCCGGCGCCTCGTCGGCCGCGTTGCAGGCAGCCCGCCTACGCTCTCGGGCGCCGGCCGTGGCGGTGGTCGTGCTAGTCGTGGTGGTGGTCGTCGTGGTCGGAGTCGCGGTCGTCGTGGTGGTCGTGGCGCGGTGGTGGTCGTGGTGGTCACCGGCTCCCGCGCGATGGTGATCTCCACCACGCTGCCGATCTTGACCGTCCTCCCCGCGCGCCGGGTCTCTGATAGATGCAGAGCCCCGGTTTGTAGTCCGGCGTCTCCAGGTCGACGACCTTGGCCTTGAGCCCGTACAGCGCCAGCCTGGCCTTGGCCTGGGCCTCGGTCAGCCCGAGCGCCGCCACCGCCGGCACCTTGACCGTCGTCGCCACGGGCGCGTTGCTCACGTACACGGTGACCGTGGTGCCCGGCTTGACCTCGGCGCCCGCTCTTGGGATCCTGGTCCACCACCGTCCCGCCGGGCTAGGTCGGAAGTCGACCGCCTGCACGTTCGGCACCAGATTCATGCTCTTGCAGCAGAGGCGACGGCGTTGTCCTGCGTCATCCCGATGAGCGACGGCACCTTGACGGTGTTGCTGGCCGCGCGCGACCGTGATGGTCACCGTGGTGCCGGCGTCCACCTTCTTGCCGGCCTCCGGGTTCTGCCGCAGCACCGTGCCGACCGTCGACGTCGGTGTTGACCTCGGGCTTGGTGACGACACTCCAAGCCCGAGCCTGGCCCAGCTTGGCGGCCGCTTCCGCCTGGTTCATGCCGATGACGTCCGGCACCTCGACCTTGCCCTCGCCCGAGGAGATCCAGTAGCTGACGGTCTTGCCCTTCTCCAGCTTCGTGTTCTGCTCCGGGTCCTGGCGGGCGACCTTGCCCGCGGCCACGTCGGCCGAGGGCTGGCTGCCCTCCTTCTCGTACTTGAAGCCGGCCGCCTCGATCTTCGCCTGGGCCTCGGCCTCGCTCAGCCCCACGACGCCGGGCACGGTCTTCATGTCGGCCTCGGCCGTGCTCCAGTTGGTGAGGATGACGTAGGCCGCGCCGGCCAGCGCCAGGATGAGGATGATCACCAGTACCCACGGCCACACGGCGCGCGGGCGGCCCGGGCTGTTCCTCGGGCTCGATGACGGGGGCCGGCATGTCCTGGCGGCCGGCGCGACCTGCGTGGGCTGCGAGCCGGCCGGCCGCGCCGGCCGCCGCCAGCGACCGCGGGGGTCATGACCCGGGTGGCCTCTTCGGTGAAGCCGCTCGGGCGCCGCGACCGGCTGGCCCTCCTGGACGCGCCGCAGATCGTCGAGCATGGCCTGGGCGGTGAGATAGCGGTCGATGGGGCGCTTGCCCAGCGACCGCAGGATGACCGCCTCGAGGTTCTCGGGGATGCTGGGATTGATGCTCCGCGGAGCGGCCGGCATGTCGTGCACGTGCTTCATGGCGATGCTCACCGGGTTGTCCCCGTCGAAGGGGAGCTTGCCGGTGGCCATCTCGTACATGACCACGCCCAGCGAGTACAGGTCCGAGGCCGCCTCCACCGGCTGGCCCTGCGCCTGTTCGGGCGAGAAGTAGTGAGCGGTGCCCAGGATGGAGCCGGCTTCGGTCATGGTGGAGGCGCTGCCCGCCCGGGCGATGCCGAAGTCGGTGACCTTCACCCGGCCGTCGTTGTCGATGATGATGTTCTGCGGCTTGATGTCGCGGTGGATGACGTCCCGGCGGTGCGCGAAGCGCAGCGCCTCGACGATCTGCACCGCCACCGACACCAGCAGTTCGGGGCTGAGCGGGCGCGTACTTGACGATGATCTCCTTGAGGGACCGGCCCTCGAGGTACTCCATCGCGATGTAGTAGGTGCCCTCGGCCTCGCCGCGGTCGTAGATCTGGACGATGTTCGGGTGGTTGAGACCGGCGGCGCTGCTCGCCTCCCGGCGGAAGCGCTCGACGAACTGCTCGTCGTGCGCGTAGCGGCTGGAGAGGACCTTGAGCGCCACCTGCCGGCCGAGCAGCCGGTCGTTGGCGAGGTAGACATCGGCGATGCCGCCGCTGCCCAGCTTGCGGACGACCTCGTAGCGATCGTCGAATACTCGTCCTATCAAGACTCTACCGTCCCTCCGGCGCCCTTCGGCGCCATCCGCTCACCGCGCGTTCTGCACGCGGAATACTACCGTATCCTGCCATACCTGCCATCAGCGCCCCAGAGCCGCCGCGATGACCTGCTTGGCGATCGGGCGCCGCGACGCTGCCGCCGGATCCGCCGTTCTCCACCATCACGACCACCGCCACCTGCGGGTCGTCGGCCGGAGCGAAGCCGGCGAACCAGGCGTGAGACTCGCCGTCGGCCACTTCGGCGGTCCCTGTCTTGCCTGCAACCTGGACGCCGCTTATCGCCGCGGCGGTTCCCGTCCCGCTGCTGCACCACCTGGACCATGAGGTTCTTCATGGTGGCCGCCGTGGCGGCGGTGATGGGCTGCAGCCACACGCTCGGCGAGGTCTTCTCGACGATGGCGCCGTTGTAGCTGAGCACCTGGTCGACGATGTAGGGCTTCATGATCTTGCCGTCGTTGGCCACCGCGCAGGCGGCCAGGGCCATGAGCAGCGGAGTGGCAGAGCACCTCTCCCTGGCCGATGGAGGCCTGGGCCACGTGGGCCTTGTCCATGTCCGCCGGGTCGGGGAAGCAGCTGGTGGCGCCGCCGAGCCGCCAGGGGAACGACTTGCCGAAGCCGAAAGCGCCCGCGTAGCTCGCCAAGGTGTCGGCGCCCAGGTCCGACCCCGACCTTGGCGAAGGTGGTGTTGATGCTGCTGGCGAAGGCCTTCGGGAAGTCGTGCTCGCCGTAGACCTTGTCGTCGAAGTTGTGGACGACGTAGCCGCCCAGGGTGACCGTGCCCGTGTCGTCGAAGCTGGTCTCGGGCGTGACCGTGCCGGTCTGCAGGGCCGCCGACGCCACGATGATCTTGAACACCGATCCCGGCGGATAGAGGCCCTGGATGGCCCGGTTGAGGAGCGGCCGGTCCTCGATCGGCGATGAGGTCCTTCCAGTGCTCGGTCGAGCTTGTTGGGGTCGTACCGGGGATACGAGACCATGGCCAGGATGGCGCCGGTGCGCGGGATCGAGCGCGACCACCGCGCCCTTGCGGTTCCCCAGGGCCTTCGCGGCCGCCTGCTGCACGTCCATCTGGACGGTCAGCTTGAGATCGGAGCCCCGCTGGTTCTGGCCCGAGGATCTGGTTCCAGGAGCTGGTGACGCCCAGGAGACCGGCCTGGCCGGTGAGTTCCTCGTTGTACACCCGCTCGATGCCGGCCCGGCCGTACCGCAGGTTGTTGTAGCCCAGCCAGGGCGAGGTGAGATCCCCGAAGGGGTACTCGCGGAGGAAGTACTGGCCCTGCTGGTCGTTCTTGGCGAGTTGCTGGCCGTCGGCCGAGAGGATCAGCCCGCGCTCGATCTTCATCTCCTCCTCGACCGCCCGGGTGTTGGCCGGGTTGCACCTTGAGGCTCGGGCGCCGCCCACACCTGCACGTAGGTGAGCATGAGGATGAGCGCCACGAACAGGGCCACGAAGAAGTAGAAGAGCCTGCGGATGGACCTATCCACGGCCACCGCCTCGCCGCCCCGGCCCTGCCGCCCGGCGCCCGCTCTCGGCAGCTTGTCGCGGCCGCCCGGTCGCTCGCCCGCAGGAGCAGCGCCAGCAGCACGAAGTTGGCCACGACGGAGCTGCCCCCGTAGCTCACGAAGGGCAGGGTGATGCCGGTGAGCGGGATGAGCTTGATGACCCCGCCGATGATGATGAAGGCCTGCAGGGCGAAGATGCTGGTGAGACCGGTGGCCAGCAGCCGGGAGAAGTCGTCCCGGCTCGGCCATGGCCACCCGCAGCCCGCGGTAGGTGAAGATCAGATAGAGCAGGATGATCCCCACGGCGCCCACCAGCCCCAGCTCCTCGCCGATGGCGGAGAAGATGAAGTCGGATTCCAGGTGGGGGATGATCGGGTTGCCCGACTGCAGGATGAGATAGCCCTGCCCCAGCCCCCGGCCGAACATCCCGCCCGAGGCCAGCGAGAACAGCGACTGGACGATCTGGTAGCCCTTGCCGCTCGGGTCCGCCCAGGGGTTCAGCCAGATGTCCACCCGGGTCTGGACGTGCGCGAAGACGAAGTAGAGCGCCGTCGCCCCGATCAGGAACAGCACCATCCCGACGACCACGTAGAAGAACCGGCCGGTGGCCACGTAGATCAGCGCGAGCAGCGCCCCGAAGAACAGCAGGCTGGTGCCCAGATCCTTCATGAAGACCATCAGCAGGATCGAGAAGCCCCAGACGGTGAGAAGCGGGGCCAGGTAGCGGAACGGCGGGAACGGGACGCCGAGCACCCGGCGGGTGCTGACGGTGAGCACCTCGCGGACGTCGACCAGGTAGGCGGCGAAGAAGACGATGAGCAGCACCTTGCCGAACTCGGCCGGCTGGAAGTGGATGGGACCAAGCACGAGCCACAGACGGGAGCCGTTGATCTCCCGGCCGATGCCGGCCGTGATGACCAGCAGCAGAGAGCCCGGCGATGCCGAGCCAGTACTTGTGTCGGGCAAGCGGCTGCAGGTCGCGCACCACCGCCAGCACCAGCAGGAAGGCCACCAGACCGACCACCAGCCACATGGCCTGCTTGAGGGCGAGGTCCTGGTCGATGCGGTAGAGCAGCAGGAGGCCCAGGGTGGAGAGCAGGGCGGTGACCGGCAGCAGATAGGGGTCGGCCTGCGGGGCGAGCACCCTGCGGCCGAGGTGGGCGATGGCGAACAGCACCAGGAACAGCAGGCCGTAGGTGAGCGACGACCAGGTGAGCGTCTCCGACTTGACCGTGTAGACCAGGGCGAACCCCAGGGTGGTCAGGATCAGCGCCGGAAGCAGAAAGACCAGCTCGCGGTTACGGACACTCACTGTAGCGCAGCCAGCCCCCGCAGGAAGGCTTGACCCTCTTCCTTTCCAACCAGGTCGTGCGCGTCCACCCTCTCCCGCTGGTACTGGGGCAGCGAGTCGTAGCTCACGGTGCTCAGCTCGACCACCGACGAGAGCTGTATGCCGAGCAGCGTCGCCGGGCAGGCCCTGGTACAGGGCCACCATCCCGTCGGACGGTGCCCACGTAGTACACGTTCGAGTTGAAGACCGCGAAGGCGGCGATGGCCAGCGCCAGGATGACCACGACGACGGCCGCCGTGACGATCCACGCTGCGGCGCGACCGAGCGGCCGCGCTTCGGCGAGGCTCTCAGTCGCCGGCGCGGCGTCGCGGCGCCGGCCGCGCCCAGATAGGAGGGCGGCGGCTCAGCTTGGCGCCCATGCCCAGAGCGGGGCGCATGAAGCCCGGGACGGAGCTCCGCTCCTGCTCCCCGGTCGGTGGGCCCCAGGATGACCTCGTCCTCGTCGCGCGGCGCGCCGGTCGCCTCCGGCTGCAGCGCCGGCTCGTCCGGCGCCGTCGCCGGCTCGCTCGTCGGGCACCAGCGTCTCGACCACCACGACGGTGACGTTGTCCTCGCCGCCGCCCTTCAGGGCGGCCTCCACCAGGGCGTCCGCCACCGCCTGCGGGCCGTCCGGCTGCCGGAGCAGCTCCTGGATGGTCTCGTCGGAGACCATCCCGCTGAGACCGTCGCTGCAGAGCAGCAGCCGATCGCCCGGCTCCGAGCGGCACCTCCAGGAGGTCGGGCTCGGCCTCGCCCTCGGTGCCCAGCGCCTTGGTGATGACGCTGCGATGGGGGTGGACCGCGGCTTCGGCCGACCGTGATCTCGCCGCGGCGCACCATCTCGCCCACCCAGGAATGGTCGTCGGTGAGCTGGCGGAGCGTCCCCTCGTGCAGGAGGTAGGCCCGCGAATCGCCCACGTGGCCGAGAATCATGGTGCCGTCGCGGATGAGGGCGGACGTCAGAGTGGTGCCCATGCCCAGAAGACGGGGCTCGGCGAGACTGCGGGCGGCGATGCGACTCGTTGGCGTCGACGATGGCGGCCCGCAGCTCGTCCTTGCCGGCCGTGGCCGGATCGATGGCGACCATGCTCTCGCACGCCATCTGCGAGGCCACTTCCCCGCCGCGGGCCCCGCCCATGCCGTCACAGACGACGTAGAGACCCTTGCGGACCAGGAACGAGTCCTCGTTGGTCTGCCTGACCAGTCCGCGGTTGGTCGCGAATCCGGCCGCCAGCCCCACTACCGCACCTCGACTCTGAAGATAGTGTCACCCACCTCGACGCGATCGCCCGGGGACAGCATGGTCGGTTGAGAGATGTCCGAACCGTTCACTTGGGTTCCATTGGTGCTGAGAAGGTCCTCCACCAGCAGGCCCGAGGGGCTGGCCTCGAACAGGGCGTGCTTGGAGGAGACGAAGGTGTCCTCCAGGTGGATGTCCATGTCGGAGGAGCGGCCGGCCAGCGCCGGGACGCCCGGCATGAAGCGTGAAGGCCTCTCCCGGCCGGAGCACGGGGCTCTTCTCCACCACCAGGCTCCAGGTCGCCCCGCCGGCGGCGCCGGGCGCGCGGGCAGGGGCGGCTCGAGCGTCGCCGCGGCCGCCGGGGCGCCGGCGTACGGCGCCGGCGGATAGGCCGGCCGGGCCGGGCCGGGAGCGGCCGCGCGCAGCTCCCGGGTGGTGGAGCGGATGACCCTGTACAGGAACAGGTACAGGATGATGAGGAAGATGAACTTCCCCGCGAGCAGGACTATCTGCAGCATCGGTACCTCTTCGGTGCCGGGCGCCCAGGCATCGGCCTACTTGCCCTCCACCGTCAGCCGGCTGTCGCCGATCGCCACCACGTCGCGTGGGCCGCAAGCATGGTCCTGGTGACCGGATAGCCGTTCACCATGGTCCCGTTGGTGGAGCCCAGGTCGTCGATCATGAGCCGGCCGTTGTTCCAGTAGATGGCCGCGTGCTTGCGCGAGACGTTGGGGTCGTTCGACCCGGAGATCGGCCTCCTTGCCGCGGCCGATGATGACCCGGCTCTGGCGGAACTGCAGCGACCTGATCGCCGGAGGTGATGACGATGACCCGGCCCTCCAGACCCAGCTCGTCGGCCTGGGCTTGGCCGCGAGGACCTCGGTGTCGGCCGGCGATCTTCATGTCCTGGGCGGGCCGCCGCGGCCGCAGCCGCGGCGGCGCTGCCGGCCGGCGGACGGCCGGCGGCTCGGCCGCCGGCGGGAGCCGGCGCTGCCGGCGCTGCCAGAGCGGCCGGCGGAGCCTCGCCGGCAGGCGCCGGAGCAGCGCCCGCTTCGGGACCTGCCGCCGCGCCTCGGCTGCGGACCGCGCCCTTCTGGGCGAGGATGCCGAAGTAGCCCAGATCCAGCTCCTCGTCGCGCACCAGCTTCACGGTCAGATCGCCCTGCACGAGATAGTCCATCGTCGTGCGACGTGCTTGGCCAGTTTCGCCGTGAGATCGGCGATGATCTGCGGCGGCGCGGGCGTCAGGTTCTCGTAGTCCTCGGGGCAGAGATAGATGGTGTAGCGGTTGCGCACCCACACCTCGTCGCCTCGGGAGACGACGTGGTCGTCCATCTCTTTGACGAGTTTGCGCGCCAGCTCGGCCGGTTCGACGTGCAGCCTCTTGGGGCTTTTGTCAGCAGGCGCCCCGGCCTTTCGGATGAACCTCATCAAGAATTCCTCCTAGAGGGACCCCGCACCCTTGGCCGGGGCGAAAAGGGCAGACAGGAGAGCGATTATAGCGCACGGCACATACGCGACCAGGAAGCGGCGCGAGGTCGACCGGCACGTCGAGGGCCAGGATCGGCAGCAGCACGAACGCCAGCGAGCAGCAGCACCAGATAGACGGACGACGCCCCACATCCGCCGCTCGCGGGAGTCTCCCGAGCAGCAGGTACAGAGGGCAGCGAGAAGAACGCGAAGAGCAGGATCTGCAGGCTCATCTCCGGCCGGGAATCGAGGAAGCGCGCGATCGCGGTGAGCACCGTCCAGGGCGACGAGGCGTGCTCGGCGCTCCTGCAGCACCGGCCCGGGGCCCGGGGTGAAGGTGTAGGGCAGCGTGGCTCCACCCGGCCAGGCCGGCGGTCACGGCCAGCACCAGCCCGCTGAAGAACCCGACGAGGGCACCCCAGCGCCGCAGCAGCAGCCCCGGCCAGCGGCAGCAAGGCCAGACCCACCCAGCCGGTCACCGCCAGCGGGATGGCGCCCGGCAGCAGCGCGGCCCACTCCCGCCGCCTCCAGCGCAGCAGGGCCATGACCACGACGGCCGGCACCACATAGATGACGCCCCATCCGGCTCCGTACGCGAATATCGGGGGAGCGAGCACGGCCAGCGTCAGCACCGCCCCGGCGAACGGCCAGACGAGCGCGAGAAAGGCGGGCACCGCGACGAGGGCGCAGGATCGCCGCCTGCGGATAGAACGGCAGCCCGCGGCAGCACGTAGAGGAGCGTGCAGAGCGCGAAGCCCCCGGCGGCGAACGTGCTGCCCAGATAGGCGAGGCGGTCGCGGTCGGCGCGCGGGCCGGTGAAGCCGTCGGCGGACCCGGGTGGCCAGACGTCTCGTACGGGGACGACTCCGGCATGACCTTGGCCACCTGCGCCAGCTGCCGCCCGAGCGTGGCGGCGTCCGGCCGGGCATAGCGGTCGCGGGCCATCGCCCGCTCGAGAGCGTCGCTCAGCGCCGGCGGAAGATCGGGGCGGCCCGACGGAGAGCGGAGGGATGTCCGGCCGGGACACGTCGCGCAGGAGTTCCTGCAGCTTCTTGCCCCTGAAGGGCTCTTGCCGGTGAAGCCCTCGTAGAGGGTCAGCGCCAGGGAGTAGACGTCGCTGCGCGAATCGACGTGCTTGCCCTCCCCCTGCTCCGGGCGACATGTAGGCGAGAGTGCCCACCAGGTCGCCGTCGAGCGGTGATGGAAGCCCGATCCTCGAGCTGGGCCACGCCGAAGTCCATCAGCCGGACGTCGATGGAGTCGCCGTCGACGAGCATGATGTTCTCGGGCTTGATGTCGCGGTGGACCACTCCCCGCTTGTGAGCGTGCTCGAGGGCCGGCACATCTGGATGCCGATCTCGCAGATGTCGGCGTCGCTGAGCGTCCGCTCCCGGTAGTGGTCGCGCAGGGTGCTTGCCCTGGATGTACTCGGTGAAGAGAAGGGTCTGGTCGGGCTCCTCGTACATCTCGTAGACCGTGAGGATGTGGTGATGGCTGAGCTTGGCCGCGGCCTGGGCCTCCCGCACCACCCGGTCCGTCGACGTCGGCGGTCCGGCTGACCATCTTGATGGCGACCGGCCTCCCCATGACTGCGTCGTCGGCGAGATACACGGTGGCGAACGCCCCGCTGCCCAGCTTGCGGACGATCCGGTAGCGATCGTAGAGAAGGGTGGGGTCGGCCATGCGGCCAGTATATCGCCGCCTCGCCGAGACTCGCCCGTAGCGCATGCGATGGCGAGTCGCTAGCGAGGCACGACATCGCCGAGCGACGCGATGCCGCCGACAGGACGCGAGCGAGGTCGCCGAGGCGGCCGGCGACAGCGATGGCGCCAGCAGGAGGCCGAGCGAAGCGATGCGCCGCGCGAACAGGCGCGAGTCGAGGCGACTCCAGACACACGAGAGCCAGGCGGTGGCTGGCGGACCTGCCATCCCGATGAAGGCTTCTGCGGTGCCGGCGTGACAGTGAGGTGAGCGCAGAGCGCGCATGTCTCCGGGGGAGGAGTCGCGCCGCTCTGCGGTGCGCAGCCGGAGCGGAGATACGCGGCGCTCTGCGCCTACTTCGGTGCAGGCTAGGCGCTGCGAAGGCCTATGTTATACTCGGCGGCGCTCCGGGCGAGTGGCGGAATTGGCAGACGCGCTAGGTTCAGGGTCTAGTGAGCTTACGCTCATGGGGGTTCAAGTCCCCCCTCGCCCACCATCATCTCTTCACTATTGGCGCTGCATATGACTGAAGTCAAGAACAGCGACGCCGTCGACGACGTTCTCCCGGAAGGTCAGCAGGGACGCAAGCGGCGGCAGAAGAAGGTCTTGCCCAAACCGCTCCTCCGGCTCATCGTCGTGCTCGTCGCCATCATCGTCGTGATCGTGGTGATCGTCGTCGCCGTCACCAGCGCACGCGGCGGCGGTGACGCGGCCGACTACCAGCAGCTACATGACCTCGGTCGTCGACCATCCTCAAGCAGTCCGACTCCATCGGCGCCGAGCTCACCGAGCTGCTCACCAATCCCGGCGACACCAACCGCAAGGACATCCAGACCCAGCTCGACCAGTTCGTCGCCAAGTCGACGCAGCTCGAGAACCAGGCCAAGGAGCTCGAGGCGCCCAAGGACCTCATCGACCAGAACGTCCATCAGTTCTTCGTGCTGGTCATGACCTTCCGCCACACGGGCTGGCCAAGCCTCAAGCCCTCGCTCATGAACGCCCTCGAGGTCGCAGGACACCGAAGTGGCGGCCGAGCAGATCTCGCAGGCCCTCTACTACCTGACCAACTCCGACTTCCTCTACAACGAGGTGTTCGTCAAGGGGCCACGGACATCCTCAAGGAGAAGAACCTCGACGGGGGTCACCGTCCCCAGCTCCCAGTTCCTGAGCGATCCGGATCTGGCCTCCAAGGCGCGCAGGCGCAGGAGATCATCGCCCAGCTCAAGAGCACCGGCAACCTGCAGGCCGTGCACGGCGTGGCCGTCGCCAAGGTGGTGGCGCAGCCCGACGAGCAGGAGATCAAGAACGGCCAGACCTACAACCTGACCGCCAGCGACGAACTCGCCTTCCTGGTGACCGTCGAGAACCAGGGCAACATGGCCGAGAAGGACGTGCCGGTGGTGGTCACTCTGGCGCACCGACAGCGGCGAACCGCAGAAGATCACCGTGCACCATCCCCGAGATCAAGCCCGGGGAGAAAGTGACCGTCGAAGGTCACCGGGCATCAACCCCACCGACTACGGCGAGGTGGCCACTCTCACGGTGGAGGTCGGCCCGGTCACCGGCGAGAAGGTCACAGACAACAACTCGATCGAAGCCAACGTCATCTTCAAACTCTAGGGGTACATCGTTGAGTCTCGTACAGGGATTCGAAGTCCTTGCCGTACTGGCGCTCGCGGTCGCCATCGCGGCCAGCGTGGGTCTCTATCTGGTCTTCCGGCGGCTGCAGCGCTACCAGCGCAACCAGCACGTCATCATGGGATCCCGGGGCAACGTCGACATCGTCGAGCACGTCTCGTCCATGGACGACAAGCTGGCCAACATGCGCGTGGCCCTCGAGGACCTCACGCTCGTGGCCCGCGACCACGACGTCCGCATCGACGGGGCGCTCGCCCGAGTCGGCGTGGTGCGGTTCGACGCCTACCAGGACCTGGGCGGCCGGCAGAGCACCGCCGTGGCCTTCCTCAACAGCCTGGGCAACGGCGTGGTCATCACCACCGTGGTCAGCCGCGACTTCGCCCGCATGTACGTCAAGCTGCTCAAAGACGGCCAGCCCGACATCCCTCTGGCGCCCGAGGAGCATGGAGGCGGTCGACCAGGCCCGGGGCGCGGGGCCGTTCACCATCAAGCCGCGGGTCGGGGCAGGCTGGATGACCGGCTCGCTGAAGATGCCCGAGATCGACGCCGAGACCGCCGACCTCCTCTCCGCCGGACTTGCCCGGCCGCCGGCCCACGTCCGACCGCGAGATGGCACGCGAGAACCGGCGGCGCAAGCGCCATGGACTGCCTCCGCTGGTGGACACCGTGATGCCCGTCGGCCACCGGGCTGGGGGGAGCGAGACGCCGTCGCCCGACGCCGACAGCCTGGCCGCGCAGTACGTGCGCAAGCGCAGGACCACCACGAGCGGCCCCGACGACGACCGCTACCGCCAGGCCGGCGACGAGGACGACCGTATGGGCTGTGACGCCGAGGCGAGCGCGCCTGGAATCCTGGGCCATCTCGGCGCTGAGCGAGCCGCTCCCGATCGCGGCCACCACCATCGGCTTCCTGGGACCCCAGGGCACGTTCACCGAAGTGGCGCTGCGCGACACCGTCGACGAGCACGCGCGAGGACGGGCGTCCCCGGCGCTTCCTGCCCTTCGCCTCCATGCAGGACACCATCGAGGCGGTGTCGTCCGGCGAGGTGGACGTCTCCATCGTCCCCATCGAGAACTCCATCGAGGGCTCGGTCTCGGCCACGGTCGACATCCTGGCCCACGAGATCGACAACCTGCAGATAGTCCGCGAGGTCCGCATCCCCATCCGGCACCAGTTCCTGGCCCGGCCGGGGGTGACGCCTCGAGCCAGATCACCAAGGTGGTCTCCCATCCGCACGCCAACGCGCAATGCCGCATCTGGCTGCGCAACAACCTGCCGGGCGTGGAGATCGAGGCCGCCAACTCCACCGCCAACGCGGTGGAGCGGGTGGCCAAGAGCGACCAGCCCTGGGCGGCCATCGGCAACCACCTGGCCGCGCAAGACGTACGGCTGCGAGGTCCTGGCCCCGGACATCGAGGACCACAAGGACAACGAGACCCGGTTCGTGTTCCTCGCCCGGCAGCGCGAGCGGCAGGACTGGTTCGAGCCCTACAAGACCTCCGTGGTCTGCGAGATCGTCAAGGACCAGCCGGGCGCCCTGCTCCTCATCCTGCAGGAGTTCGCCTTCCGGCGCATAAACCTCACCAAGATCGAATCGCGGCCTTCGAAGCGGCGGCTGGGCGACTACATCTTCCTCGTGGACATGGAGGGCAAGGTGGACGACGGCCCGGTGGCCGACGCTCTGCGGTGCCTGTGCTGCAAACTGCCCCGCCTGACGGTCCTGGGGAGCTATCCTGTAGGCAGGCCGCTAAGGGCTGCGCCTCGCGCTGAGCCGCGCCGCGTTCGAGGCTGCCTGACCGTCAACCGTTTCGTATCCCGAGGGGAGTACCGGTGCTCGACATCAAGCTGATCCGGAACGAGCCGGACATGGTCCGCGCCGCCCTGGGCCGCCGTGGCCCGCACGCCGTGGCCGCTCTCGACACGCTGCTGGAACTCGACGTGACAGCGTCGCGAGGTCCTGATGGCGGTGGAGGAGAAGCGGAGCCTGCGGAACGCCGTGAGCGAAGAGATCGCCCTGGCCAAGCGCAACAAGGAAGACGCCTCGGCCAAGATCGAGGCCATGCGCGCGGTGGGCGACGAGATCAAGGACCTCGAGGCCCGGCTCAAGGAGATCGAGGCCGAGCTCGAGGCCGAGCTGCTGCAGGTGCCCAACCTGCCCGAGGACTCGGCGCCGGCCGGCGGCGAAGAAGACTCCGTGGTCATGCACACCTGGGGCACGCCCCGGCAGTTCGCCTTCCCGCCCAAGGACCACCTGGACCTGGCCGGCGCCTTCGACATGATCGACATGGAGCGCGGGGCCCGCACGTCGGGCAGCCGCTTCGCCTACCTCAAGGGCGACCTCGTGTTCCTGCAGTTCGCCCTGGTGCAGTACGCCCTGCAGAAGCTGGCCGGCAAGGGCTTCCGCCCGGTGATCGTGCCGGTGCTGGTGCGCGACGAGGCCATGTACGGCACGGGCTTCTTCCCCACCGACATGCAGCAGGTCTACCACGTCGAGGCCGACGACCTGAACCTGGTGGGCACGTCCGAGGTGCCGCTGGCGGCGCTGCACATGGACGAGATCCTCGACGAGTCCGACCTGCCCGTGCGCTACGTGGGCTACTCCAGCTGCTTCCGCCGGGAGGCCGGCGCGGCCGGCAAGGACACCCGGGGCATCTTCCGGGTGCACCAGTTCGACAAGGTGGAGATGTTCAGCTTCTGCTCGCCGGACAAGTCCGCGGAGGAGCACGACTTCATGCGCTCGATCGAGGAGGAGGTCCTGCAGGAGCTGGGCCTCCCCTATCACGCGGTCAACATCGCCGCGGGCGACCTGGGCGCCCCGGCCGCCAAGAAGTACGACCTGGAGGCCTGGCTGCCCACGCAGGAGCGCTACCGCGAGGTCACGTCCTGCTCCAACTGCACCGACTATCAGGCGCGGCGCCTCAAGGTGCGGGCCAAGGGCGAGAAGGGCGGCCCCTACCTGCTGCACACCCTCAACGGCACGGTGGTGGCTCTGGGCCGGACGATGATCGCCATCATGGAGAACTACCAGAACGAAGACGGCACCATCGAGGTGCCGGCGGTGCTGCAAGCCCTACCTGCCCGCGGGCAAGGAGGTCCTCGGAGGATGAGCGGCATGGGCGGTGACATGGGCGCCGCCGGCGCGGCGGCGAGGCGGCGCGCAGTCCTCACCGGCGCCCGGGATGTCCTCATGGTGGTCGACGTCCAGCGCGATTTCTGCCTGGGCGGAGCCCTGGGGTGGCCGACGGGGACGAGGTCGTCCCGGTCATCAACCGCCTCACCCCGAAGTTCGGCCGCTGGGTCTACACCCGCGACTGGCATCCGCACGATCACGTCAGCTTCTCCGACCAGCCCGGAGTTCCGGGACGGGTCCTGGCCCCCGCACGCCGTGCAGGGCACGCCGGGCGCCGCCTGGTGCGACGGGCTGGAGATGCCGATGAACGCCATCCTCATCAGCAAGGGCGACGATGCCCGGCCTCGAGGAGTACAGCGGCTTTCCCAAGCAACGCCTCGACCTGGCCATGTTCCTGCGCCTCCGCAAGGTGGAGCGGGTCTTCATCGCCGGGCTGACCGCCGACTACTGCGTGCGCACCACCGCGCTCGACGCGCGGGCCGCCGGTTTCACCGTCTTCGTGATCGAGGACGCGGTGCGCGGCGTGGCTCCCGACACCACCGCCCAGGCCTTCGCCGAGATGGACAGCGGCCGGTGTCGTCCGCATCCGGTCCGACCAGATCGAGGACTCGGGCGAGCGGCCGCCCGCGGCCTACGACGAGCACGGTAACCCGGTGCACCATGACGACTGACGGCGGCACCGGCCCGGCCCGCGGCGTCCCGCCGGCGGGCGGCGACCTCGACGTGTCCCAGCGCTGGGCGCGCCGCGAAGACCTGGCGCTGCTCACCGACTTCTACCAGCTGACCATGATGGGCGGCTACCTCAAGACCGGCCGCCGCGACCTGCGCGCCTGCTTCAACTACACCTTCCGCGACCTTCCGGCCCACACCGGCTTCGCCATCACCGCCGGGCTGGAGCAGTTGCTCGACCAGATCGAGAACCTGCGCTTCACCCGCCAGGACCTGGACTACCTGGCCGGCCTGGACAGCTTCGACGACGCCTTCCTCGAGTACCTGGAGTCGTTCCATCCCCGGTGCACCATCCACGCCGTGCCGGAGGGCACCGTGGTGTTCCCCCACGAGCCGGTGCTGCAGGTGGAGGGGCCGCTGATCGAGGCGCAGCTCCTCGAGACGGTGGTGCTGAACACCCTCAACTTCCAGACCCTCATCGCCACCAAGGCGGCGCGCATCCGGCTGGCCTGCGGCAGCGACGAGCTGGTGGAGTTCGGCCTGCGCCGGGCCCAGGGCCCCGACGGCGGGCTGAGCGGCAGCCGGGCGGCCTACATCGGCGGCGCCGACAGCACCTCCAACGTGCTGGCCGGCAAGCTGTTCGGCATCCCGGTGCGGGGCACGCACGCCCACTCCTGGGTGATGAGCTTCGACAACGAGACTGGACGCCTTCCGGGCCTACGCGGCCTGCTACCCGAGCCCGGTCCTGCTGGTGGACACCTACGACACGCTCAAGTCCGGCCTGCCCAACGCCGTGGCTCTGTTCAAGGAGCTGCGCGCCGCCGGTAACCCGGCGCGCGCCGCGATCCGGCTCGACTCCGGCGACCTCGCCCGGCTGAGCAAGGTGGCCTATCGCATGTTCACCGAGGCGGGGTTCGCCGACCCGCTCATCGTGGCCTCGAACGAGCTCGACGAGGACCTCATCGCCGACCTCAAGCGCCAGGGCGCCCGCATCAACTCCTGGGGCGTGGGGACGCACCTCATCACCTCGTCGGGCCATCCGGCCCTGAGCGGCGTGTACAAGCTGGTGGCCGTGCAGGAGAACGGCGGAGACTGGGGGCCGCGCATCAAGCTGTCGTCCAACCCGGCCAAGATGACCGATCCGGGCCGCAAGCGCCTGGTGCGCTACTACGACGAGACCGGCCGGCCGCTGGCCGACCTCATCCGCCTGGACGGCGAACCGGCCGACTCCATCGTGCCCGGCCAGCCGGCCGCTCCGGTGCCGTTCGCGGAACGCCAGGACCTCTCGTTCCTGCGGGCCGTCTGGGACGCCTCCCGCTGCGAGGACCTGCTGGCGCCGGTCATGGTGGACGGGGAGCGGGTGGGGTCCGCGCCGGCGCTCGCCGACATCCGGGCCCGCGCCAAAGAACAGGTGGCGTCACTGCCGGAAGAGGTCCGCAGGCTGCGCAACCCGGAGATCTACGCGGTGGGCCTGTCGCCCCGCCTGGCGTCGGAGAAGCTGCGCATGATCAGGCAGGCCCCGGGCGTGCTCCCGGGCAGCCCGGGCAACGGCGCGTAGCGGCCGCGAGCCGCGCGGCCGCCGCGAGGGCGCGGACTTCGCCGGCCCCCAACCGCGCTCGGCGCCTAGCAGCGCGCCTGCGCCGGCGCGGGCTCGCCCACGGGAACGGCCGTCGCCTGGCCCTTGGCGATCACCCGCCCCTCGGCGCCGGTGACGACCAGATCCACCACCATCGAGACGCCGCCCGCCGTGAAGCAGCCGGCACTCGGCGGTGAGCCTCTCCCCCAGTTGGCCCGAGCGGAACTGGCTGATGCTCCACTGCACCGCGACCGCGTCGACCTTGGCGTTGACGTTGAGGGCGAACGCGACATCGATAAGAGCGAAGACGAAGGCCCCGTGGGCCAGGCCGTGGACCTGCAGGAAGTCCTCCTTCACCACCGCCGACACCCGGGAGAGGCTCTCGGACGCTTCCTCCACCTCGATCCCGAACAGCGAGATCAGCCGGTCGCCCGCCACCAGCCGCTCGATACGCTCGTTCATCTCGGACCCAGACACATCCACCTCCCCGGCTCTTTGTGATAAACCTAGCACCAAGCGACCCCGAGCACGAGAAAGTGAGGCGCACATGTATTGCCCACAGTGCGGCACGACCAACGAGGAAAGCGCCGCTTTCTGCGCGAGCTGCGGCACCGACCTGCGGAAGTACAAGGAACAGATGGACCGAGACGCCGCAAGGTGAGGCCGCCCCGACGGCTGCCGCGACCGACGCGGCCCAGGCCGGCCACGCCGCCGCCCTACCAGCCTCAGTATCAGCAGGCTCCGCAGACTCCCCCGCCCTACCAGCAGGCCCCCGGCTACCAGCAGGGCGCGTACTACCCGCCGGCCGGCTATCAGCAGCCGCCCTATCAGCAGCAGCCGTACCGCCCCGGCTACCCCGGCGGGACCGTCCCGAACATCCCCAGCTACCTGGGATGGGCCATCGCCACGTTGATCCTCTGCTTCTGGCCCACCGGCATCGTGGCCATCGTCTACGCCACCAAGGTGGGCAACCTGCTCGCGGTCGGCGACGTATACGGGGCGCAGGAAGCGTCCCAGCAAGGCCAAGATGTGGTGCTGGATCACCTTCGGCATCGCGATCGCCGCGTGGGTGATAGCGATGATCTTGGTCGTCCTGTCCATCCTGGTCTGGGGCAGCGCGGTCATCGACTACAACACCTTCTAGCGAAGGGCTGAGCAGCTATACTCCGGTGGCGGCGCGGGTCTTGAGCGAGACCTGCGCCGCCCGATGCTTTCCGGCGGCCGGGGCTCCGCTCGCCGGCGGTCCGGGGCCCGGAGGGGTGGCAGAGTTCGGTTGATTGCACCGGTCTTGAAAACCGGCAGGCCGCAAGGTCTCAGGGGTTCGAATCCCCTCCCCTCCGCCTACAGCTGCATCGGATGCGGCGGGCGAGCATCACACCGCTCTCGCAAGACCTTGCTGCAGCTTGTCGATCTGCTCGAAGACCTCACGCGGGTGCGAAACCATGGCAACGTCCTGCTTGAACCGGTCAGTTGTCCCCCGTCGTTCACAAGGCGATAGGTGCCCCTCCGTTTGAGCCGCGAATCCCAGCGTGCTCGGGGCAAAGGATGTGAAGGAAATCCGAAGAAACCAACCTCGCATGAGCGGAACGGCGTCCCGCTGGGCGCCGTCTCTTATCCCGGAGAGCAAACCCACGGGGCGGAGAGTCCCCGGTTCTTGGTAGAATGCCGCAACGCGGATGTCCCCGGTGATCGTCGCCGGAGAGAGCGGGGCTCACTTCATGGATCCATACCAGCGATCGATCTACTCATCGTCCAGGCGCAGGCGCAAGGCCGTCGCCCGGCGGCGCATCGTCTTGGGTGTGGCCGCGCTGGTCGTCATCGCCCTGGTCGTCGTCGCGGTCATCTTCCTCTGGGGCGGCAAGGACGATCCCAACGGGACCGGCACCACGAGCGGCAACACATCCGTCTTCGGGCACCACCAAGACCACCGGCGGCGACAGCACGGGCACCGAGCGACGGTTCGACGTCCACCGACGGGTCCGGCTCCACCACCTCTGAAGGCGCATCGAGCGCCATCAAGATGACGGTGGCCGCGGTGGACGGCACGAGGCCCACCGACTTCGACATGACCACCAAGGTCTACCGAGGCACCGAGGCCGTCAGCAGCTACGAGCGCGAGGATCCCATCAGCTTCGGGTCGGGCAAGGACTACACCGACCTCGAGGGCATCATCACCTTCCGGGGCAACAACTACCGTTCCGGCGCCAACTAGGGCACAGCCGACGTCAAGACGGCCAAGCTCGAGGTCATCTGGAGCGCCACCACCGGCGCCATCGCCAAGGCCACCGGCACGGGGTCGTGGACGGGCAGCGGCTGGACCGGCCAACCTCTCATCGTCAAGTGGCCGGACGACCTCAAGCAGATCATGAACATCAAGGACACCAAGAAGGAGAAGCAGGACCTCACCGAGGTCATCTACCCCTGCTTGGACGGCAAGATCTACTTCCTCGACCTCGAGGACGGCACCTACACCCGGTCGCCCATCGTGTCGAAGGGCGGCCCGTTCAAGGGCACGGCCAGCCTCTATCCAGACGGCACCCCCATGCTCCTCGTGGGTCACGGCGACGGCGGGCCAACAGGCAAGCAGACGGCCAGGGCCAGGCTCTACAGCCTCATCGACCAGAACGAGCTCTATACGTTCGGCGCCAAGACCGACCCGGCCTCCCACCGCAGTTGGTACGCCTACGACTCGAGCGCCCTCTTCGACGTGGAGTCGGACACGGTCATCGAGCCCGGGGAGAACGGGGTCCTCTACACCATCAAGCTGAACACGAAGTTCGACAAGCAGGCCGGCACCCTCACCATCGACCCGGACACCTCGGTCAAGGCCAACTACTCCAACCCGAAGTACAAGGACACGGGGACGAACGTGACCACCCCCCTGTGGGGCATGGAGACCTCGGCGGCCGCCTGGAAGAACTACCTCTACGTTGCCGACAACGGCGGCAAGCTGTTCTGCTGGAACCTCAACACCATGAAGCTGGTGTGGGTGCAGAGCACGCTCGACGACACCAACACCTCCCCGGTGTTCGCCGAGGAGAACGGTCACGGCTACATCTACATCTCCACCTCGCTGCACCTGACCGCCAAGACGACGTCCGCCGGCCGCACGGGCGACATCCCCATCTGGAAGATCGACGCCGCCACCGGTGAGATCGTCTGGAAGACCGAGCCGTACAAGTGCTACACGGTGCTCGACGTCTCTGGCGGGGTGCAGGACACCCCGGTGCTGGGCCAGCACGACATCGCCGACCTCGTCATCTACGCCATCGCCCGCTATCCCAAAGCGGGCGGCGGCACCATCGTGGCGCTCGACCGCAAGACCGGCGAAGAGGTGTGGAGCACGCCCACCACCCACTACATGTGGAGCTCGCCGGTGGCGGCCTACACCAAGTCCGGCAAGTCCTACATCGTGGCCTGCGACACCGTCGGCAACATGTTCCTGCTCGAGGGCAAGACGGGCACGATCGTAGACACCATCAATCTGGGTACCAATATCGAAGCATCGCCCGCCATCTTCGACGACATGGTCGTCGTGGGCACGCGCGGGCAGAAGATCTACGGGATCAAGATCAACTGACGGGCGGACACATGGCCAAGCGCAAGATCATCGAGATAGACCGCGACCTCTGCAACGGCTGCGGCGCGTGCACCACCGCGTGTGACGAAGCCGCGCTGGAGCTGGACGACGGAGGGCAAAGCGGTCCTGGTCAAGGAGCTCTTCTGCGACGGCATGGGCATGTGCCTGAACGTCTGCCCCACCGGCGCCCTGACGGTGGTGGAGCGCGACACCGAAGCCTACGACTACCAGGCCACGGTCGAGCACGTCGCGCGGACCCGCGGCGACGGAAGCGGTGGAGGCTGTCCACAAGCCGGAGGACGTCGAGGCCGCAGAGCCGGGCGCTCCCGCCCGCTCGGAGATCACCCAGTGGCCCATCCAGTTGCACCTCATCTCCCCGGCGGCGCCGTACTTCCAGGGGTCGGACCTGCTGGTGGCCGCGGACTGCACGGCCTTCGCGCTGGGGAGCTTCCACTCGGACCTGCTCAAGGGCAAGAAGATGGTGATCGCCTGTCCCAAGCTGGACGAGACCGGGCCCTACCAGGACAAACTCGTCTCGCTCATCCGTGACGCCGGGCTCAAGTCGGTGACCATCGCCATCATGACCGTGCCCTGCTGCACCGGCCTGGACCGGATGGTCCGGCAGGCCGTGGCAATCGCCGGGGTGGACATCCCGGTGAAGACCGTGGTGGTCGGCATCGACGGCCAGATCGCCGGCGAGCGCTAGCCTGCCGATGTTCGAGGAGAACCGCAGGACAAAACTCCTCACGCTCGGGGCCGTCTGCTTCGGGCTCTTCATGGTGATGCTCGACAACACCGTGGTGAACCTCGCCCTGCCCACCATCTCGAAAGAGCTGACGGCCGGGCTGAGCGAACTGCAGTGGATCGTCGACGCGTTCATCCTGCCGCTGGCCGCCCTCATGCTGACCGGCGGTACCCTCGGCGACCTCTACGGCCGCAAGCGCATGTTCCTCACGGGCGTCGGCGTCTTCACACTGGCCTCGCTGCTGTGCGCGCTCTCACCGAGCGTCCACCTCCTCATCGGCGCCCGGGCGCTGCAGGGCGTCGGGGCGGCCATCATGATGCCGGCCACCCTGGCCATCCTCACCCACACCTTCACCGACCCGCGCGAACGGGCCCAGGCCATCGGCATCTGGGCCGGAGTGTCGGGCATCGCGCTGGCGCTGGGACCGGCCCTCGGCGGGGTCATGGTCGATGGATGGGGCTGGCAGAGCATCTTCTACATCAACGTCCCCATCGGGATCGTCGCGTTCGTCATCACCATGATGGTGATCACGGAATCCAAGAGCCCTGAGGGCCGCAACCTCGACCTCCCCGGGCAGTTCCTGGCCGTCACCGGGTTGGCCGCGCTCACCTACGGCTTCATCGAGGCGAACACCTACGGGTGGCGCTCGGCCACCATCATCAGCCTCCTCGCCGGTGGGGCAGTGGTGCTCGCGATCTTCGGATTCTGGGAGACGCGCGCCAAGAGCCCGCTGCTCCAGTTGACCTTCTTCAAGAACATCACGTTCACCGGGGCCAACCTGGTGGGCCTCACCGTCAGCTTCGGCTTCTTCGGGGTGATCCTGTTCCTGAGCCTCTTCATGCAGCAGGTGCAGGGCTATTCGGCCACCGGCGCCGGCATCCGCATGCTCGCCGCGACCCTGGCGGTCATGGTCGCGGCCGTCGTGTCGGGCCGGATAGTCTCCCGGATAGGCGCCCGACTCCCCATCGCCGTCGGGATGCTGCTGATAGCCGGGGCCTTCCTCGGCTTCATCGGCGTCCAGGCCGACACTCCGCTACAGCCACTACTGGTGGCTGCTGACCATCATGGGCATCGGGCTGGGACTGGTGATGAGCCCCATCACCACGGCCGTCATGACCACCGTGCCCCAGGCCCGGGCGGGGATGGCCTCGGCCACCCTCAACACCACCAGGCAGGTGGGTGGCGTCTTCGGCATCGCGGTCCTCGGAGCCATCGTCACCACCAGCTACACGGCGAAGTTCACGGCGGCGGTGAACGCGCTCCACCTCGGCCCGGCGGTGACGCAGGCGGTGCTGCAGATGGCTGCGCAACGAGGCACGCCCGACCCAAGCCAGCTGGCCGCGGCCGAGGCGGCCGGCGTCGCCGGTGCAGGACATCCTGCGCGCCCTGCGCGAGACCTTCACCGCCGGCATCCACCAAGGACTGTGGTACGCAGCCGCAGTGGTGCTTGTGGGAGCGGTCATTGGAGCGATAATGATACGAGGGACCGCGCCCCATGATGAGATGGCGCGTAACGAGGCGGCCGACGAGACGGACTGACGAGGGAGGGCGACGATGGCCAAGAAGAACATCGGCAAACACTTCGACATCTACCCCATGCCGGTGGTGATCGTCGGCGCGATGACCGACGGGAAGCCCAACTTCATGACCGCCGCCTGGCTCACCAAGATCCACTCCGACCCGCCGCTGCTGGCCCTCTCCCTGGGCGAGCGGCAGTACACCGCCAAGGGCATCCGCCAGACCGGCGAGTTCAGCCTCAGCTATCCCGGCGTGGACCAAGCGGCCCTGGCCGACTACATGGGCCTGGTCCACGGCAACAAAGAGGACAAGAGCCAGCACGTCGAGATCTTCAAGGGCTCACTCGAATCCGCGCCCATGGTGCGGGAGTGCGCGGTGAGCCTGGAATGCCGGGTCACGCAGACCATCGACCTGCCGCACGACTACCTGTTCATCGGCGAGGTGATCAACGTCTACGCCACCGAGAGCGTGCTCACCGACGGCAAGGTCGACCCGCAGAAACTCCACCCCTTCATGCTCACCATGCCCGACAACAGCTACTGGGCTCTGGGCGAGCGCGTGGGGTCGGCTTGGGACATCGGGAAGGGCCTGCTCAAGAAGTAGCGCCGGCGCCGGGCGCCGGCTGCGCCGCGCGCGGCAGGCGCTGGGCCGCCGCCTGCTCCCCGCGCTTGAAGAACACCATCGAGACGGTGCCCAGCGCCGCGAACACGGCCAGCATCATGTAACCGATGATGTACGACGTGTGGGATGCTCTGTCCCCCGTCCAGGATCAGCCCGAAGAAGTACGGGAAGAGCATGGAGCCGCCGAAGCCCAGCGCCGTGTTGAGACCGGTGGCCGGCCCGACCTGCCAGGGCTTCTTCACCACCTCCGGCATGTAGCTGAGCATCGGGGGGAAGTAGCTCATGCTGAAGAACCCGGCCAGCAGCACCATGATGAAGGTCAGCGGCACGCCCGGCACGAACCCCACCACGGCCGTCACGACCACCATGGGCACCATCGAGATGAGGATCACCGCGAACTTGCCCCAACGCGCCGTCGCTATGGCGCCGAGCGGATTGCCGACCACCTGAGCGGCGCCCAGGCCCGCGATGAGATACAGCGAGACGTTCGTGCCCGAACCGTGGATCTCCTGGAGGAACTTGGGGGTGAACTGCAGGACGCCCACGCCGATGGCCAGCGCCGCCGCGTTGATGAAACCGAGGAGGAGCACCTTGCGGTTGGTGATGACGGACGCCGTGGCCGTCACCAGCCCTTTGAGCGTGGTGGCGCCTTCGGGATGGGAGGGCTTCATGCGGATGGCCTTCTGGGAAAGAGCGGCGAGCCCCACGACGAAGGCCAGGCCCGCGGTGGTGAGGAAGACCGCCCGGTAGCCCCCGGCGCTCTCGATGCTGGGCATCACCAGGAGGGCCAGCATGGAGCCGAGCCCCCAGCCCGCGCCGAGTATCCCCCAGGCTCGGTTGAGCCACTTGGGCGGGATGGCCTGCGCCATGGTGGGACTGCAGGTGGCGATCACCATGCCGCCCCCGAGGCCCTGCAGGGCCCGGCCCACGAGGAAGCCGCCCATGTTGCCGCTCAGCCCGAAGATGAGCGACCCCAGGAAGAAGCAGCTACAGCAGACCAGAAGGAGCCGCCCGCCCCAGCGGGCGGCGGCGATGCCCGAGGTGAAACCCGACACCCCGTAGAACGCGAGGAACACGGTGCTGAGCAGGCCATATTGGGCGGCGCTCAGGCCCAGGTTGCCGGTGAGGTCCTTCTCGACCACCGGGGGCAGCGAAAGGCTGATCGCGCTGGTGATGAAGACGAGCATGAGGATGACGGCCAAGAGGTCCACCTGGCCCCGCCTGGTGACCAGCCAGCCGCCCTCGTCCGCCGCCGTTGCCGTCTCCACTGTGTCCTCTACCATGATCCTCTCCCCCCGTGGCGCGCCCCGATCGGCGCAGTCAGGCCATAGTATCGAAAGCGTATCTCTGCGTGTTACTCTCCGCTGATGAAAAAGCTCATCTTCCTGCTGCTTCGTTGGGCCATCAGCGCTGGGGGCGTGGCCGTGGCCGCTTGGGCGCTGCAAGGCATCTCCGTCAGCGGCGACCACCGGGTGTGGACCCTGCTCCTCGTCGCTTTGGTCCTCGGTCTGGTGAACGCCATCATCCGGCCGATCGTGTCCATGCTCTCCTGTGGCCTCATCGTGCTCACCCTGGGGCTCTTCACCCTCGTCATAAACGGCCTGATGCTCTGGCTGGCGTCGTACATCTCGGTGCACTGGTTGAGTTTGGGCTTCCACGTCGACGGCTTCTGGAACGCGGTGCTCGGGGCGATCATCATCACCGTGTTCTCCTTCCTGGTCTCGACGTTCGTCGGGGCACGGAAGAAGAGCTAATAGAGTATTAAGAGATAGTAGTATTATCTCTTAGTGACCTTTTCCGTCCTCCCCATAGCTATCATCGGTAACGGCGGCGCGGCTGCCGAGGCCATACTCGCCCTGCGCGCGAACGGCTGCGGATCAGGATATCCACCTGTTCGCGGACAACGCCCATCCGCCGTACAACCCCATGCTGGGAACGTACGTGGTGAGCGGAAAACTACCCGTGGAGCAGGCATTTCCCTTCGGGGACGCCGCGTTCTACAGCGCCAACCGAGTGACCACCCATCTGAACAGCGCGGTCACCCACCTGGATGCGGAATCCCGCGAGCTCACCACCGCCGCCGGCGACACCTACCGCTACGAGCGATGCCTGGTGGCATCCGGCGCCCGTCCGGCGGTGCCGCCCATCACCGGGCTGCGCGAGGCGGTGGCGGCCGGGGCGGCGAACGGCGGGCAGCGTGTGTTCACGTTGCAGACCCTGGATGACGCTCTGGCGCTCAAGCGGGCGGCTGGCGACATTCTCGGGCGGCGCCCGGCGGCAGGCGGCGGCGCGGAAGCCGGCGGCGCGGCCGGTACTCCGCCGCGCGCGGCAGTGGTGGGGGCTTCGTTCGCGGGGATCAAGATCGCCGAGGTCTTGCACGGGTTGGGCTTCAGAGTGGTGCTCATCGAAAGGGAGGCGTCCATCCTCCCGTTGGCGGCACACCCCGACGCGGCCCGCATCATGGAGGCACACCTGCTGTCCGAGGGCTACGAGTTGCGGCTCGGCGCGGCACTGGCGGGCGTGCGGCTCCCGGAGAGTCTTGTTGAACCGGGCGCACGCATGGTGCTCGACTTCGGCGCGCTCCCCGGCGCGGCGGACCCGGGCGGCGCGGGCGGCACGGCCTGCGACGATTCGGCTGCGCAGGACGAGGTGGACGTGCTCGTGGTCTGCACCGGCAACCGTCCGGCGCTGGGGTTCCTCGCGCCCGGACAGGTGGACATGGGCACCGGCATCCTGGTGGACGACGCAGATGCGCACGAGCGTCCCGGGTCTGTGGGCGGCGGGCGACGTGGCCCAGGGCAAGAACCTGCTCTCGGGGCGCCACGAGATCATCGGCCTGTGGTCGAGCGCCCGCTACCAGGGCCGGGCAGCCGGCCGGAGTATGGCCGGGGCGCCCTCAGGCTACCCTGGTGGACTTCCTCACAACATCACCCACGTCGGCCACATGCTCTTCGCGAGCGTCGGCTGCGTGGACGACTACGACCGAACGGCCATCAGCCATGATGGCGATTCTTGGCAGGTACGGCTGTGGAGAGACGAGCGTCTGGTCGGCGTCAATCTCCTGGACTGCTGCCTCACGGCGGGGGTCACGAAACAGACGTTCCTGCGAGCGGCGATGGGGGCGACGGACGATCTGGAGGCGACGTGGACAAGATTCAGCGGCTGATCAAAGGCAAGATCCCCGGAGAAGCCACCGGGATCGAAGTACGCAAATCCATCTGCACCATCTGCGACCCCACCACGCAGTGCGGTCTCGACTGCTACGTCAAGGACGGTCGCATCATCAAGGTGGAGGGTTCGCTCGAGAACCCGCACAGCGGGGGCACGCTCTGCGCGAAGGGCGCCGCCCAGCGGCAGTGGGTGTACAACGAAGATCGGGTGCGTACGCCGCTCAAGCGCGTCGGTCCGCGGGGGTCAGGCCAGTTCGTCCCCATCTCCTGGACGGAAGCGCTCGACACCATCACCGAGAACCTCCAGAAGATCAAGGCTGAGAGCGGACCCGAGTCGGTGTTCTTCTACTGCGGCTATCCCAAGCAGCTGCGGCCGTTCCTGCAGCGGCTCGCCTTCATGTACGGATCGCCGAACTACGGCACCGAATCGAGTGCGTGCCACACGGCCATGGCCATGGGCTGGCGGCTGGACTACGGGCAGATGGGCGGCCCGGACCTCATGAACACCAAGTGCCTGCTCGTCTGGAGCAGCAATCCGCTCCACTCCGGCACCCCCAACGCCAGTAGGATCATGGACGCCCGCGAACGTGGGGTCAAGTTCATCGTGGTCGACCCGCGCAAGTCGCCGATTGCCGGCATCGCGGACATCCACCTGCAACTCCGGCCCGGCACCGACGGAGCCCTCGCCCTGGCGATGGCCAACGTAATCATCTCCGAAGGGCTCTACGACAAGGACTTCGTGGCGCAGTACACCCACGGCTTCGAGGAGTACAAGGCGTACGCCGCCACGTTCACCCTGGAACGGGCCGAGCAGATCACCGGAGTGCCGGCCGCGCTCATCCACGACGCAGCCGTCATGTACGCCACCACCAAGCCGGCCGCCATGCAGCCCAGCGCCGCCCCGGTGGTCCACAGCACCAACGGTGTGCAGAACCAGCGCGCCGCGGCCGCTCTCGTGGGGCTCACCGGCAACTTCGACGTGCCCGGCGGCAACGTGGTCACGCCCCCGGCCTGGCTCGAGTTCGGCGCCGGGTTCGTCACCCGCGAGAAGCCGTTCAAGATGCCGCGCGAGTGGAGCGACATGCCGCCCCGGCTGGGCGCCGAGCGCTTCCCGGTCTGGACCGAGATGATCGATCAGGCCCAAGCGATGGACTTCCCGCGCCAGGTGGCCACCGGAGATCCCTATCCGCTGCGCGGTGTGGTGGGCTTCGGGCTCAACTTCCGGATGTTCCCCGACTCGAACGGCTGGCTGGCGGCGCTCGAGAAGATGGAGTTCGTGGCCGTGATCGACCCGTTCCTCACGGACAGCGCCAAGTACGCGGACATCGTGCTTCCTGCCGCCACGTCGGTAGAGCGCACTGAGGTGCGGGCCTACCCGCAGAAGTACGTGGTGTACACCGAGCCGGTCATCGAGCCGGTCGGCGAAGCCCGGTCCGACACGGACATCATCTTCGGGCTGGCCGAGAAGCTCGGGCTCGACTACCAGGCCTACGATGCCGAGCACGCTCAGAAGCTCGGCGGCTTCTTGCCCAACGGCGCCCCCGATTTCGGCGCCGCCTTCGACGCGGCCCTCGACTGGATGTTCCAGCCCAGCGGCATGACCATGGCCCAACTCAAGGCGCATCCGGGCGGGATGTTCGTCACGAACCCGCCGGCGCCGGCGTTCAAGAAATACGAGGCGAAGGGCTTCCCGACCGCCACCGGCAAGATGGAGTTCGTCTCGTCGCTGCTCGAGAAGTACTCGGACCGCCCGGGCATCACCGGCCTGCCGGAGTACAACGAGCCCAAGATGAGCCCGGTCTCCACACCCGACCTCGCCAAGGAGTTCCCGCTGGTCCTCGGCACCGGCTCCCGGCTGCCCATGTACGTGCACTCGCGCATGTTCCGGTCGTCGTGGACCCGCAGCCTGCGGCGCGACCCCATGGTGGACCTCAACCCAGCCGACGGCGCCCGCTTCGGCATCGCCCAGGGCGACCCGGTCGAAGCTCTCCACCCCCACCGGCGCGGCCATCCAGGTGAAGGCCAACCTGACCGAACTGGTGCCCGCCGGCGTGGCCCAGATCTACCACAACCTTCCCGGTGCCGACGCCAACTCGCTGCTCCCGGGCGACTATCTCGATCCTATCTCCGGATTCCCCGGATACAAATCCCTGCTGTGCGCGGTGAAGAAGATCGTGCCGACAGCCGCCGGGACCCTGGAGGTGACCCGATGAGCAAGCACGCCTTCCATCTCGACGTCGACCGTTGCACCGGTTGCTTCGCCTGCGCCGTCGCCTGCATGGACCAGAACGACCTCGACCTCGGCGTCGAGCCCACGGCGTGGCGGCAGGTCTTCAAGGTCGAGACCGGGGCGGGCACCGACGCCCGTCTGCGCTACGTGTCCATAGCCTGCATGCACTGCGAGGACGCGCCCTGCCTCATCGCCTGCCCCACGGGGGCCATCGCCCGCGAAGCGGGCACGAAGGCGGTCAAGGTCAACAAGGAGCTGTGCATCGGCTGCCATAGCTGCTCCATCGCCTGCCCGTTCGGGGTTCCCCGCTTCGGCGCGGACGGCACCATGCAGAAGTGCGACCTTTGCAGTGTGAGGCTGGAGAACGGCTTGGAGCCGGCCTGCGTCCGGGCCTGCCCCACCAAGGCGCTCAAACAGGGCGACCCGAACGCCATCTCCCAGGATCGGGAGAAGAAGGCGGCGGCGAGGCTGGCCGCGGGATCGTAGACCGGCGGAGCCGCCGGGCGGTACCAGGTCGATCAGTACTGGCCCCGCTCGTCGGGCGCCGACCCGTTGTACGCCGTGGTCTTGGCCTCGGCGGCGGCTACCAGCGCCCGTAGGTTGCGGCCGAGCACCGTCGAGTAGTCCTCCATGTCGAGGGCGGCGAGCTTGGCCCGCACCCCGGCCGGCAGCTGCTCGGCCGGCAGGTCGCGGAGGATCCAGTCGGTCTCTTCGCGGTCGAACTCGGCCACCAGCTTCGGGATGCGCACGTAGACCCGGTCCACCGGGCAGCGTTCCTGGCAGAGCAGGCAGCCCACCAGGCAGTTGTGCCCCCGCGGATCCAGCCCCTCGGGCCAATCGCCCTCGTGCTCGTTGATGAACGTGAGACAGCGCTCGGCGTCGATTACCTGGCCGTCGTAGGGGATGCAGCCCGTCGGGCAGACGTGGTGACAGTTACGGCAGGGCGGGCAACTGCTTAGGCGCCAGCTGCCCTTGCCCTTGTGGTCTACCACTTCGAGCGGCGCGTCGGTGCAGAAGGCGTCCAGGCGGACGAACGAGCCCAGGTTCTTGATGTAGGCGACGTTGTTCCGCCCGTACTGCGCCAGCCCGGTGCGGACTGCAAGGAGCTTCACCGGGATGCGGGCCCGCGCCACCTGGTACCCGGCCGGACCCAGTACCGACCGCATGGCCGCGAGGGCCCGCTCCCTGGAGTCCGACGAGATGTACGTGGAGGGGATCACCGCCTCGAAGGGGCCGCTCTCCAGCTGGAAGCGGACCTTCACGTTCGGCGACGCCGACGCCACCACGATCAGCGCCCGCGGCTCCCCCACCTCGGCGGGGCAAGAGAAGGCCAGGCTCTCGCGATACTCGGCCAGGAGGCTCTCGGTGACCTCGCCACGGTCGAGGAGGTCGGTGAGGATCTCGGCGAGTTCGCCGGCCACGTGCACCGGCGCCTCCCGGTGGACAAAACCGGCTGAGTCGAGGCGCTTTGCGCAGGGCGGCGGTGAGGGCCGCGTCGCTCATGGGGCGGTGGGCAGCATCTGTTCGCCGCGGTCCTGGCCGCTGACCCCGTACGTGATGATCATCCGGTCGGTGATCCATTCCACCGGGCACTGATCGTCGGTCCAGTAGTCCTCGATAGCGGCCACCCGCGTCCATTGCTTGGACAGGAGATCGGTGAGCGGCAGGATGTCATCAGGAGCCTGAGCGGCCCGCTCCGCCAGCACAGAGGGGTCGGTATCCTGGGCGAAGCCCAGCACCAGTTGGTTGAAGCGCAGGGCCGGCCATTTCATCACCAGCGGGAACTGGGTGGCGAGCGTGCCGGAGACGGCCTGGGACAGGCGGTCGTCGCCCGGGACCGTCGAGACGTTCAGGGCGACGATGCCGTCGGGCGCCAGATGGTCGCGGCACTCCTTGAAGAAGTCGGCGGTGGCCAGATAGAACGGCACGTACGGCTGGCGATAGGCGTCGATGAAGATGAGGTCGTACTTCTCGGTGGCCGACTGCAGGAAGGGCCGGGCGTCGGCGGTCACCACGTTCAGGAGGACGTTGTCGGTCTCCCCGAAGTACTTCTCGGCGACGGCGTTGACCTCCGGATCGATCTCCACCCCGTCGATGGCGATATCCGGGTAGTAGACGCCGAAGGAGCGGGCGGTGGTGCCGCCGGCGTTGCCGAGGATGGCGATGCGTTTGACGGGGCGGTCCATAAGGGGCGGCACGGTGAGGAACATGTCCCACTCGCCGCCGGTGAGCACGGTGTTCGGCCGCCAGATGGAGTGAACGGCGAACCCCTCGTTGAGGTAGAGCAGCCGGGTGTCGTCTTCGCGCTGCACGACCTGGACGAACTGGTAACGGGATTCCTTCTCGTAGATGAGCCCCGCGGTGGCCTTGACCGCGCCGGGCGGAATGGCCAGCAGCGCGGCCAGTATCACCGGCACGAACACCCACCGCCAGCCCAGCAGCAGACAGGCCGCGGCGGCGATCACGGCCGCCGCTCCGATGAGCGTCCGCTGGGTCCCGATGAGCGGAATGGTGACGATGGCCGGCAGGAAGGTCCCGAGCAGACTGCCCGCGGTGGACAGCGCGAAGATGCGCCCGGCCGTGGACCCGGCCTTCTGCATGTCGGCGATGCCGATGCGGATGGCGAACGGCGTCACCGTGCCCAGCAACAGCACCGAGGGCACGAAGAGCACGCAGCACGCGAAGAAGGAGCCGAGCACCGCGCCCGTGGAGGCGGAGTCGATGCCGTTGATGGTGATGTTGAGGAAGGGCCGGGCCGCGAAGGGGATAACGGCGGTGATGACCGCCCCGGCCAGCACGAGGAAGCCCAGCAGGCGCTTGCTCGGCCACCTGTCCGCCAGCCGTCCCCCAAGCACGTAGCCCACGGACAGCGCCACGAGGATAAGCCCGATGATGTTGGCCCAGATCATGGTGGAGGAGCCGAAGTACGGAGCCAGCAGGCGGGAAGCGCACATCTCGGTGGCCATGGTGCCGATGCCGGCGAAGAAGACCAGGCCGTAGAGGGCGCCCGGCCGGACGAGCCGGGCGGGCGGGAGGCCGGCTGCGGAGGCCGCCGCCGAGGCCGGGGCGCCGGCCGCGCTCGTGGGCGGTTCCGTGGTCACACTGCCTCCTAGGTGGCGGCCGAACAAGGGCTCCGTGATTATCCGGGAGGCCGGAGGCGGGGTCAAGCAGGACTAGCCAGATGGCCAGCCAAACAAGATACATATGACCGGTGAGGTATGGGTATCCCTATGGTAAGTTCTGATCAGGGTGCAAATGTTGACTATACGGAGGCGCATCATGCAGCAACCCACAGATCCCTATCCGGCGACGAGCCCGTTCCCGCTGACCCTCTCGGTGGAGTATCCGGACAGGAAGCTCAACCGGCTGTCCAGCGCGTTCCGCTTCTTGTGGATCATCCCCATCGGCATCATCGTCGGGCTGCTCGCCTGGGGGTTCGACTACCAGGGTTCCGGATCGTCATGGTCGTGGACCGTGACGGGCTTCCTCGGCGTCCCAACCCTGCTCATGCTGCTGTTCCGCCGCAAATACCCCCGCTGGTGGTTCGATTGGAACCTGAACCTGGCCAAGTTCGTGGTCCGCTACGAGTCGTACTGCATGCTGCTGCGGGACGAGTATCCCTCCACCGATGAGGAACAGGCCGCGTTCATCGACTTCCCCTATCCCGACGCGATGCAACTCAACCGCTGGCTGCCGCTGGTCAAGTGGCTCCTGGCCATCCCGCACTACTTCGTGCTGTTCTTCCTGTGGATCGGCCTGGTCAGTGTCCGTGATCATCGCCTGGTTCGCCATCCTGTTCACCGGCCGGTACCCTCGCGGGCTCTTCGACTACGTCGTAGGTGTCAACCGCTGGACCTGGCGCGTGCAGGCATACGCGTTCATCCTGGTGACCGACCAGTATCCGCCGTTCAGCCTGAGCTAGACGGTCTCTCTCTGCCACTTTGAGCCGGGGCCGGCTCCCCACCCGGGGAGCCGGCCCCGAGTGTCTCCGGCGCCGCCGCCGCGGCGGCGCCACGAAAGCCGCTACTCGACGCCCCTCACCTTGTCGGCCAGATCGCACGCCTGCTTGTAGAGACCGGCGCCGGTCTTGATGGTGTCGCCCAGTTCGAGATGCTGGTCGGTGGCCGCTTGGTAGGCCGGCCACTCCGCCGCCCCGCCCCCGTTGGGATCGCCCGTGGCCGCGAAGCGGGTCCAGTAGCCCATCATGGCGTCGCTGAGATCGTAGTCGGCCTGTTCCAGCGTGCCCATGCTGGTGAACAGCCCCGCGTTGCCGAAGACGTAGGGGATCTCCGCCGCGTGGAAGGCCCCCAACGGGTTGCCGAGCGGCACGCGCGTGAACTGGTAGAGAAAGACCGGGGCCGGCGCCGTTCCCGAGCCGCTCATCTGGCGGGCGGCGAAGCGGGCGGTGGAGGCGAAGCCCACCTCGGTCAGCATGCGGCTGAGCGGCTTGGTCACCTCCGCGCCTGTCTCAGGAGCCGGGTAGAGGGCGAGCGCCTCCTGGGCGTATGGGCCGAAGATCTTGGCCAACGAGAGCTTGTAGAGCGCCGGGGGGATGCTCAGGCCCTGCAGGAAGAGGTTGCCTTCGTCGCTGTTCGATCCGATCAGGAGCGGCACGCTCATCTGCTTGCCGTCGGCCCAGAGGCGGGTGGGGGCGTCGGCCAGCACGTAGCCGTCGGCGATGGGCTTCCAGGTGAGACCGGTCTCCAGGAGGGTGGCAGGGGTGGGGTCGACGGCGAGGAGCTGCTCGGGAGTGAGGCTCCGCAGGCCGGCGGCCACGTCACCTGACGGGTCGATGCCCAGCATCTCGGCGTAGTCCTCGCCCGCCTTTTCGGCGGTGGCCAGGTCGGAGGTGGTCGACACCCCGAAGCCCGAGTCGAGCAGGATGCCGCTCTCGGCGATGGCCCTCTGGAACAGCCCCTTGGAGAGCGGGCTCACCAGCAGGTCCAGGATGCTGATAGCTCCCGCCGACTCCCCGAAGACCGTCACCTTCGCCGGGTCCCCCCCGAACGCCGCGATGTTCCGCTGCACCCACTGCAGCGCCGCCAGCTGGTCGAGGAGGCCGTAGTTGCCCGAGGCGCCCTTGTCGGATTCCTTGGAGAGCGCCGGATGGGCCAGGAACCCGAGCGCGCCAAGGCGGTAGTTGATGGTGACCACCACGACGCCCTTGGCGGCCAGGTTCTGTCCGTCGTAGACCTCCATGGAGCCCGCCCCGGTGACGAAGCTGCCGCCGTGGATCCACACCATCACCGGGAGGCGCTCGGTGGACGCCTTCGCCGGCGACCAGACGTTCAGGTAGAGGCAGTCCTCGCTCTCCTGCCCCACGTCCAGGTAGAACTCGGCGCCCTCTTTGGGCTGCGGGCACGCCGGGCCGAAGGCCGTGCAGGCCCGGGTCTCTTTCCACGGGGCGACAGGCTGCGGCGCCTTCCAGCGCAGGCCGCCGACGGGCGGGGCGGCGTAAGGGATGCCTTTGAAGCTCCAGATGCCGTCCTGCTGGGCGCCGGTGATCGGACCGCTGTCCAGGCTCACCTTCTCCAGCGACGTCCCGGACCCGCCGCAGGCCGCGAGCGGCCCGGCGGCGGCGCACAGACCGAGCAGTACCAGCGTCAGCAGCAAGATGCGCCGTTTCACGACCCACCTCCTCCGTCCCGCGGGCGGCTCCACGGCCGGCGGCGGCGAAACGCCACCTCACACCCGCGGTCTAGCGGTCTTCCAGCTCCGTTATCTGCAGACTGTCGATGATGTCGATGCAACCGATGACACTCATCGCCGCCGGACATTTCGTCAGGTAGGTGGTGAACACCTCCTGCGCGTCGGCGGTCTTGCCCCCCGGGACTTTCAGATCGTAGTCCACCCGGATGCGCGCGATGCGCAGCACCCCTTCGATGTTCTCGATGTCACCCTCCACCAACGCCTTGTAGCGGTCGGTGTGAGTGGGGATCTTGCGGCTGGCCAGCGCCGTGGCCAGTGTCCCCATCATTCAGCCGCCCACCGCCCCGACGATGTGGTCCAGGGTGGCGGCGTGCTCCGCTTCGGGCTCCACCTTGTAGAACTTCTTGATGCCCCCATGCATGCCGTAGTAGATGGGCTCCGGCAGGCCTTCGATGAAAGCCTTCCGCACCGGGCCGTTCTCCCGCACGATGGTGATCCGCGAAGTGTGGACTATCTCGCCCATTACCCCTCCTACGAAAGCGGCTGGCCGGCCTGCAGTTCTTCATCGGTGGCTTCGCGCACGTCGACGATCTCGATATCGAAGTGCAGCGTCATGCCGGCGAGCGGGTGGTTGGCGTCGCAGATGACCGTGTTCTCCCGGACTTCAGCGATGGTGATGGACATCTCGCCGCCCGCCGTCTCAGCGACGAACTGCATGCCCTCTTCCAGCGGCAGCTCTTCGGGGAACTCGTCTTTGCCGAGCTCGAAAAGGCGTTCGGGATCCATCTCGCCGTAGCCGTCCGCCGGAGCCACGTTGACGGTGCACTTGTCGCCGGTGACGGCGCCTTCGAGCCCGCTCTCCAGTCCGGGGATGATGTTGCCGTGGCCGTGAAGATAGACCAGAGCCGGGTGATCGGCGTTCGTATCGATGATCGTGCCGTCGTCGTCGGTGAGCGTGTACTTGAAGCTGACGACGGCGCCGCTGGTGACCTGCATGTCGCTGTTCCCTTCTTTCGGTTCGGCCTCGACGGACCAGAAAGGGAAGCTTACTACACTCGGGCGTCCTCGCCAGCCGGTCCGGCGCCGTCGCCGCCGGCGTCCGCCGCCGCTGCCTCCGCAGCCGCGGCTTCCCCGCCGGTCTCTGCCGCCCACCAGCGGCGGTGCCGCTCCATGGCCAGCTCCTCGGGGATCCAGCCCCTGATCATCCCGGCCAGGTAGGTGCGGCCGTGCTTGGTGACGAACACGTGGGCCAAGTGCCCGGCGAACAAGGCTATCGCGCAGATGGCCAGAAAGGCGTGCGTCCACAGGGCCCGCGTCACCAGCCAGGGCTGGAGGCCCTGCTTGTGCATGAGTATGCCGCCGGTCACGGCGAACCCGATCGCCATGGCGGCCACCAGCACCACGTTCGCCTTCTGCCCGGCGTTGAACCGGCCCTGCGGCGGCATCTGCCGACCGCGCAGCGTATAGCCGCGAAGGGCCAGTCCGAACCACTTCCTGTCCTGCCCGTCCCAACGGTCGATCTCCCGGAGGTCCCGGCCGAATCGGCGCCGGTCGAGCACGACGAACAGCAGCAGCGGCACCACGATCATGGCCGCGCCGACGTATCCGTGGTACTGCGCGAGGGTGTATCTCGCGCCGGCCAGCCAGGCCCGGGTGCCCGGTATCCACATGAGCAACCCAGTGACGAACGCCACGATGAAGAACAGCGCGTAGACCCAGTGCGACACCCGCTCCGCCGCCACGAAACGCCAGATACGCGCGCCACGCGGCGCCTGCGGCTTACTCTCCAGGGATGTCTGCATCGGCGGGATAGCCCCTGGCTTCCCAGTAGCCTTCGAAGGGAGTCTGCTCGATATCGATGGCCTCGACCTGCTCCACCCACTTGACGTTCTTGTACGCATAGCGGCCGGGGCAGATGAGACGCAGCGGCTGGCCCATGTCAGGCGGCAGGTCCACGCCGTTCACCCGGTGTGCAAGCAGCACGTCCTCGGCTGCGGCCTGCTCCAGGGTCAGGGCATCGCTGTAAACGCCGTCCCCGGAACGGAACACCAGGTGGGTCGCCGTGGCGTCGACCTTGGCGCGTCGCATCAGTTCACTCACCAGGACGCCCTTCCACTCGACGTCGCTGACACCCCAGCCCTCGACGCAATAGAAGTCGCGCACCATGGTGGTCTGCGGCAGGCCGGTGAAGTCGGCGAAGGTCAGGGTGAGCGGCGCGGTCACCAGTCCGCCGACGGTCAACCGCCAGGCGGCCGAGTCGAAGGCCGGACCCTTCTTGACGCTGTTGATGCGGAAGCCGGCTGTGGGCGACTCGACCTCCGTGGTGGTGGTCGACGCGCCCGAGGGACCGCCTACGAGGGTGGTGGTCACCGGCGAGGACCCACTGCTGACCAGCCGAGGGATGACGTCCTTACCGGCGAAGAAAGCCACGACACCGGCCACGACCAACCCAAGGAACGTGCGCCGCCCTATATTCTTCTCGTCAATGTGCTTCTCGTAATCGCTCATGGCTTCTATTATCGCAGTATTCGACTTATCTAAACCTTGACCGAGGGGGCATCATGGAACGCCGGACCTGGCTGCCGACGATCGGCGCCACGGCACTTCGCGGAGTTGTCTTCGTGGCCGCGATGCTGGCCTTGGCGGCGGCGCTCCTCTGGGACACCGTCTTCTGCCCTGGCGGACGACACGGCTCTCGGCGGCATCGCCGGCGGCTACTACCCGCTCTCCAGCACCGATATCCGCATGGAGTCCGAGACCGTGCAGGTCATCTGCTACCGCGATTTCGCGGAGTACCGGGTGGACTTCCTGTTCGTCAACTCGGGCGCCCCGCAGACCGTCCAACTCGGCTTCCCCTACGAGGTCAACCCGGAAGGCGACAGCAGGGGCGGACTCATCGGCTTCCGCGCCTGGCAGGACGGCGCGCCGCTTGCCGTGACCATCGGCGCCGGGCCGGACACCTGGCAGGAGTACTACCTGCATCAGGCCACCTTCCCCACCGGCAACACCATGATCAGCGTGTCGTATCTGGCCAACCCCACCGCCACCTCCGGCACCCGGTTCCAGTCGCTCATGCCCAAGGAGTTCTCCTCCATCCCGGGCATCATGGCGGGGGACGACAAGTACGACTACTGGCTCCACACCGGAGCCGGCTGGGCCGGGACCATCGGGACGGCGGTGGTGCGGTTCACTCTGGCGGATGACTTCCGTGGATACGGGATGGACGTCAAGTCCGACTACCCGGACGAGGGTGGCGGCGGGGGCTATTTCACCAAGCCGGAGACGTACACCAAGATCGGCGACGACACCTATCAGTGGCTGTTCAAAGACCTGGAGCCCACCGAGGCTGACGACATCGAGTTCGGCTTCAGCCCGCTCTTCTTCTACGCGGATGAAGCGGCGCCCGCGCCGGTGCCGGCGGTCATGGGGCCGGTGGTCGTCTCGGTCGCCACATCCAACCCCGGCGTCGCCACCACGGACGGCTTCGACGTGAACTGGCTACTGCTCGACGGCTCCCCCTACTCGGCCCTCGGGCTCCAGGGGCAGGACCCTTGGATCAAGCTGGGCATCCAGGGAGACACCAAGATCGCGGAGATCCGCATAGTCCCCGGCAAGAACGACGCTGTCGATTCGTTCGGGCAGTACGGCCGGCCGAAGACCGTCAAGATCACCCTCTCCGACGGGAGCAGTTCCACGGTGACCCTGGCCGACGAGCCCTCGGTGCAGGAGTTCCCCGTCGCCGGGACGGCCGACTGGGTGCAGCTCGACGTCATCGACAGCTATCCCGGCACCAAGAGCGCCGAGGTCTACATCGCCGATGTGAGCTTCGCGAACGCCCCGACCCCGGCCTTCGAGGAATTCGCCGCGCTCATCGCGACCGCCACCGGCGTCGCCCCTTCCACCGACACCTCGAGCCCGGCCACGACGGCGCCCGGCTCCACTGAGACATCCGCTCCGCCGGCGACATCGCCCGCCACGGCCGGCACGGTCACCACCGCGTCTGACGGACAGAGCCGCGGCATCGTGTTCAACACGTGGCCGATCGTGCTGTTCGTGGTGGCCGGCGTGGCGCTCGCCGCGGCCGTCGTGATGGGGGTCATCCTCGTGAAGCGGCGAGGGTAGCCGTCTTGATCGATGCGAAAGCGGGTCCGGGACCCAGCTACCGGTGGGCGATACTGGGCACCTCCATGCTTATCGTCTTCGCGGCGCTCGGGCTCTCGCGCTTCAGCTACACCTCCATCCTGCCGTCCATGAAGGACGCGCTTGACCTGAACAACGCCCAAGCCGGCGGTCTGGCCACCGCCAACCTTGCCGGGTACATGGCCATGGGCATCGCCGGAGGAGCGCTGGCTTCCTGGTTCGGGCCCCGCCGGGTGATCGCGAGCGGGCTGCTGCTCGCCTGCGTGGGTATGGTCGTCACCGGGTTGGCGGTCAACTACGGCATGGCTCTCGGCGGGCGCTTCGTCTCAGGCGTCGGCGCGGCCGCGGCCAACGTGCCCGCTCACGCCATGATCGGCTTGTGGTTCTCCCAGCGCCGCCGGGGGATCGCCACCGGCACCACGGCCACGGGAGCCTCTATCGGACTGGTGGTGGTCGGTCCCCTGGTCCCCTTCATCATCCGGACGTATGGGGAGAACGGCTGGCGGATCGCCTGGTTCATCCTCGCGGCCGTTGTCGCGGTGATGGCCGTGGTGGCCTTCTTCGTCCTGCGCGACCGCCCCGGATACCGACCGGACGACCACGGCCCGGCCGTGGCCAAGCTGAAGGGTGACTGGAAGAAGATCTACCTCTCCAGCAAGGTCTGGCACCTGGGCGTCGTCTACTTCATGTTCGGCTTCGCCTACATGGCCTACATGACGTTCTTCGTGGAGCGGCTCAAGACCGACGCCGGCTACACGATAGAGAGCGCCGGCAGGATGTTCATGATCCTGGGTCTGGCGAGCCTGGTGTGCGGCTTCTTGTGGGGGTTCCTGGCCGATCTGATAGGGCGCAAGCAGGCGATGGTCATCATCCTGGGCATACAGGCGGTCGCCTACGTGGTGTTCGCCCTGTGGACCGGCACCGCGGGCGTGGTCGCCTCGGCGGTGCTGTTCGGCCTCACGGCCTGGGGCATCCCGGCCATCATGGCGGTGGTCTGCGGGGATATGGTGGGGCCGCTCATGGCGCCCGCCGCCTACGGGTTCCTGACTGCCTTCCACGGCTTCGGGCAGGCCGCCGGGCCGTACGTGGCCGGGAAGCTCGCCGACTCAATGCCCACCTTCACCGCCAGTTACTTGATGGCGGCCGGAGTGGCCCTCCTGGGAGCCATCACGCTGTACCTGCTCCGCTGGAACGCTCCGCGCCGCGGAGGACCGGACGGAGCCGGCGCCTGTCTGCGAAGCGCCGGCCGGGCCGCCGCCCTACTAGGAGGCTGTTGAAGAAGAAGCCCCGGCCACCGGAAGGCACTGGGCGGCGCGATGTGCGTCCTCAGTCGCGCGCGACGCCGACCTGTCCGCCCCGCTCTGTATGCTTGGGTAGTCATGCCACCAGAGCCCATACAGATCATCCTCAGCGAGCTGAACGAGCAGCAGCGCCTGGCCGTGGAGCACGGAGACGATCCGCTGCTCATCGTCGCCGGGGCGGGCACGGGCAAGACGGCCACCCTGGCCCACCGCGTGGCCTACCGCATCGCCACGGGGACCGATCCGGGGCGCATCCTGCTGCTCACCTTCACCCGCCGCGCCGCCGCGGAGATGCTCCGCCGGGTGGAAGGTATCCTGCGCCACTTGGAGGCCGAGGCGCGCGCGCAGAACGCGGCGCGCACGCCGTCCGCGGGCAAGGTCTGGGGCGGCACCTTCCACGCCACCGCCACCCGCCTGCTCCGCCTGCACGGACGCAGCATCGGGCTCGATCCGGGGTTCACCATCCTCGACCGGGGCGACGCCGAAGACCTCATGGGGGTGCTCCGCACCGACCTGGGCTTGGCCAAGAACGACCGCCGCTTCCCGCTCAAGGGCACCTGCATGGACATCTACAGCCGGTGCGTGAACGCCCGGGAGACGGTGGAAGAGGCCGTGGACACGCACTTCCCCTGGTGCAAGGACGAGGTGGAAGACCTGCGGAAGCTGTTCGCCGCCTACGTGGACCGCAAGGGCGAGCAGAGCGTCTTCGATTACGACGACCTGCTGCTCTTCTGGCACGGCCTGCTCACCGACCGGCGCGCGGCCAGGGCCATCCGGGGCCGGTTCGACTGCGTGCTGGTGGATGAGTATCAGGACACCAACGTGCTGCAGGCCGAGATCCTGCAGATGCTCTGCCCGGAAGGTAAGAACCTCACGGTGGTGGGCGACGACGCCCAGGCCATCTACTCGTTCCGGGCGGCCACGGTGAGGAACATCCTCGACTTCCCCCGGCAGTTCCCCGGCACCACCATGGTGACGCTCGAACAGAACTACCGCAGTACCCAGCCCATCCTGGACGCCACCAACGACGTCATCGCCGCGGCCTCCGAGCGGCACGCCAAGAACCTGTGGTCGCGCCGGGTGGACGGCGGCAAGCCCCAGCTGGTCTGCTGCGAGGACGAGGACGAGCAGAGCGAGTACATCATCCAGAAGGTGCTCGACCACCGGGAGGCGGGCATCGCGCTCAAGCGCCAGGTGGTGCTGTTCCGGGCCTCGCATCACAGCCTGGCGCTCGAGCTGGAGTTGTCGCGGCGCAACATACCGTTCCACAAGTACGGCGGACTGCGGTTCGTGGAGACGGCCCACGTCAAGGACCTGCTGGCCTTCCTCCGGCTGGCGGAGAACCCGCGCGACCTCATGGCCGGCACCCGGGTGCTCATGCTGCTGCCCGGCGTCGGGCCCAAGAAGGCGCGGGCGCTCATGGACGACTTGGCGGCCGCGGCGCCGGGGTGGCGCGCCGAGGCCGGCCCGCCGCCTGACGAAGACGAGACCGCAGACGCCGAGCCGGATGTCGGCGCCGAGCCCGACGCCTCCACCGAACCGCGCGCTCTCGCCGAACCGGCAGCGCCGGCCCAGGCGACCGTTTCCGGCTTCGCCGCTTGGGCCGACAGGCCCGCGCCCTCCCCCGCGTCGGCCACGGCGTGGCGGGGGCTGGTGGCGCTCATGACCGCCATCGGGAGTCGCGAGCCGGGCGATCTGGCCTCCCAGATCAAGCGCATCAGGCTCTTCTACACGCCTCTGCTCGAGCGCCTCTACGACAACGCCCGGGCCCGCATCCTCGACCTGGAGCAGCTGGAGGGACTGTCCGCCCGCTCCCCCGACCGGGCCCGGTTCCTCTCGGAGATAGCCCTCGACCCGCCCAGCTACACCGAGGACCTCGCCGGTCCGCCGCTCCTGGACGAGGACTTCCTCATCCTCTCCACCGTGCACTCGGCCAAGGGGCTGGAATGGGACACGGTGTTCGTCATCCACGCCGCCGACGGCAACATCCCCTCGGACATGGCCACCGGCAGGCTGGAAGAGATCGAGGAGGAGCGCCGCCTGTTCTACGTGGCGCTGACACGGGCCAAGGACTGGCTCTATGTCTGCTACCCGCTCCGGTACTACACCTACCCGCGGTCGTTCAGCGACGTCCACGGCTACGCGCAGCTCACCAGGTTCCTGCCCCCGGAGACCCGGCGCCTCTTCGACGAGGTCCAGGCATCCACCATCACGTGTCCCGGCGGGCCCGGAGATGACGGCCTTCCGCCGCTCCCTGGAACGAACGAGAGCGTCACCACGGAGGACATCCGGCGGCGGCTGAAGGGGTTGTTCTAGCTCCCGCTCTTGACCTGCGCCCAGGCCCAATCGAGCCAGGGGAACAGGGCTTCGAGGTCGGAGCGCTCCACTGTGGCGCCGCCCCACAGGCGTAGTCCCGGAGGGGCCTCGCGGTAGGGGGCGATGTCGTAGGCCACTTCTTCGGCTTCCAGGATCGCGGCGACGCCCTTGGCCGCTTTGGCGCGGGCGTCGGCCTCCAGGCCCGTGAACCAGGGATCGACGATCTTCAGGCAGATGGATGTGCACGACCGGGTCCGCGGGTCTTCCGCCAGGAAGTCCACCCAGTCCGTCCGCGCCACCCACTCGCCGACGGCGGCCAGGTTGGCCTCGCTGCGCCGCACGAGCCCCGGCAGCCCACCGATGGACTCCGCCCACTTCAGCCCGTCGAGGGCATCCTCCACGCAGAGCATGGACGGGGTGTTGATGGTGTCGGCCTTGAAGATGGCCTCCATGAACTCGCCGCCCTTGGTCATGCGGAAGATCTTGGGCAGCGGCCACGCCGGCTTGTACGTCTGCAGGCGTTCGATGGCCCGGGGGCTGAGGATAAGCATGCCGTGCTGCCCCTCACCGCCCAGCACCTTCTGCCAGGAGTAGGTGACCACGTCCAGCTTGGCGATGGGCACCTCCATGGCGAAGACCGCGGAGGTGGCGTCGCAGATGGCAAGGCCCTCACGGTCGTCGGCGATCCAGTCCGCGCCCGGCACCCGCACGCCGGAGGTGGTGCCGTTCCAGGTGAAGACGACGTCGCGGCTCCAGTCCACGGCGGAGAGATCGGCGATCTTGCCGTAGTCGGCAGCCAGCACCCGGACATCGGGGAGCTTGAGTTGCTTGGTGATATCGGTGACCCAGCCCTGGCCGAAGGACTCCCAGGCAAGGACGTCCACGCCCCGGGCTCCGAGCAGCGACCACATGCACATCTCCATGGCGCCGGTGTCGGACGCCGGGACGATGCCGATGCGGTAGTCGTCCGGCACGCCGAGGAGCGCCCGCGAACGGTCGAGGACCTCCTGGATGCGCGCCCGGCCGGCCTTTGAGCGGTGCGACCGCCCCACCAAGGCTCCAGCCAGAGCCGACGGCTCCCACCCCGGCCGCTTGGCGCAGGGGCCCGAGGAGAAGCAGGGGTTCTGGGGACGATCAGCAGGTCGGGGCACGGTGCTCATGGTTCAGATTCCTCCAGGTGACTACCCGACGACGGACGCCCCGCCGTCGATGATATCCATGCTCACGAGTATACCGGGGCATGACCGCTGACGGCCCGTGGCCGCTCTGCTAAAATAGGCGCTCGCTGAGGTGGCGGGCCTCGCCGCCAATTGGAGAAGTGGCCGAGAGGCTGAAGGCGCTCGCCTGCTAAGCGAGTGAGGGAGTGAATGCTCCCTCCGAGGGTTCGAATCCCTCCTTCTCCGCCAGCATGCGCCGGTAGCTCAGCTGGATAGAGCGTTGGTCTACGGAACCAAAGGTCGGAGGTTCGAATCCTCTCCGGCGCACTGAAGAAGGAGCCCCGCTTTTTGCGGGGCTCCTTCTCTTTCTTCATGGTCCTTCCCGAGTCCTACTCAGCCGATCCAGTCGGCAGTGCCCGTCACAACGGCGGGGCCTGAATAGTCCCCCAGATACTCACCGCATCGAGGGTGACGTACTTGGTGGTGCCGCTCAGCGCATCGTTCCGCACAATCTGCACGGTGTGCACGCCGTCGGGCAGGGTGCCGCTGGACCAGACCATCACTTGGTAGGTCGCGCTCGTCGCGGTGAGATCGATGGGCGTGGAGGTCACCTTGACCCCGTCAACCCAGACATCCGCGTGCCCGGTGGTGGTGCCCTTCATGGCGATCCAGTCGAGCCTCACGCCGCTGAAGGTGATGGTGGCGGAAGCTCCGCTCGCAGCCGAACGGCTGTAGCTGGTACCCGAGGCCTTGGTGCTGGAAAAGAGGCTCCAAGCCGGCGAGTAGACGATGTGGGAATCGGTCTGCTGGTACTTGGTCGGGGCAGATGCGATGCTCCCATAGATGTCCACGGCGTCGAGAGTCAGAAACTTGCCGCTGGCGCTCGCGGAGCTGCGCACGATCTTGACACTATGGAGACCGTTCGACAGGACTCCGGTGGACCACGCCAACTGCTGGTATTTGGCCGGGCTGGCTGCCAGGTTGATGGGGGTGCTTCCGGTCACTTTGACCCCGTCCACCCACACGTCCGCTTTTCCGGTGGTAGTCCCCTCCATGGCGATCCAGTCCAGCTGGGTGCCGACGAACCAGACGGTGGCGGACGCCCCCGAGGTGCTCGAGCGACCGTAGGTGCCATTGTGGGAAGCAGGGCTGGTGTAGCTGACCCAGGTGCCGGTCTTCACGATATGGGTATCAGTCTGATCGTAGCGGGTGACGTCCGGCGCAGTTCGGTAGGTGTATGACGTGTCGGCGCTACCCTTTGGAGTGGTCACCGTCACGGTTACGGCACCCTCGCCGTGGGCCGGCGTGGTGCAGGTGAGTTGCGTGGCGGCCGCGTTCGAGGAGAGGCCGGTGGCGGGTGTTCCGTCGAAGGTCACCGAGCTGATCTCGGCAAGCCCGATACCCATGATGCTCACTACCGTGCCGCCGGCGATGTTCCCGGCGCTCGGGCTGATGGTGGTGATGGCAGGCGGCGCGTACTCCAGAGTGCCGGCCACCTGAACGGCGTCCAAGGTGATTCGCTTGCCGGCCGTATTTGCGGCGCTATAGGCGACGCGAACGTAGTGTTCGCCATCCGTGAGAGCGCCGGTAGACCAGACCGCGGCATCATAGAAGGTCTGTGGATTTGAAAGATCGACGGTCTTCACGAGGTCGCCATCGACGTACACGTCGGCGAGGCCGGAAGTGGTACCCACCCCCGCTACCCAGTCCATGCGGGTGCCGTTGAAATAGATCGTGGCCGAAGAGCCGGCGGCGATCGAGTAGCCGTAGCTGCCTCCGGAGGCGTCGGGCGCGGAAGCGGACGTCCAGATACCGGAGTACGTGATGCGAGGATCGGTCTGCTCGTATCGCGTCAAGTGACCGAGGGCGAAGTCGATGCCGGTGATGTCCGCGCTGGTGAGGCTGATGGGGTCGGCGTCCCCCAGTCCATACGGGCCTGCCGGCTTGTTGTTGTACCATTCGTCGACGTACCCACCGAGAAACTCATCCGTGGCCTCCGCGTAATAGGTCCCCGCGGGTATCGCCCAGGTGGTGTACCCCTCGTCTCCGTACGCCCAGCTCTCGGCGAACAGCGCACCTTCGGCGTTGTAGATCTCTACGATCGCCGGCCAATCCTGCAGTCCCTGCCCCGTGGCGCTATCCGTCACGTTGCCGGAAATGGTGTAGCCCTTGTCCAGGACGAAGTTGATGTCGTCGCGGCTACTGCCCGAAATGTTGACGGTATTGGCTCCGGCGCCATCGAGGTTGCCCGGCGCAGGGATGTCATCCCACCACTCGTCCACATACCCTTCTTCGTTCCAGGTGTTCACTAGATACTCCGCGTCGGGGAGCCCGTCGATCTCGTATGCGCCGGTTTCATCTGTCCCCGTACCGATCAAGTACTGGGCGTCTCCAGACATCTTGGGCTGCACCGTGACTTCGGCGAAGTCGAGCGGCGTCCCGCCGGAAGTCCTGACCGTCCCGGCGATGTGCGCACCCGGATCAAGGGCGAAGTTCTTGTTGGTGACGTTGCTGGCGCCCACCGTTATGGGAGTCGCGGAGGCTCCGTCAGGATCCAGGATCACCGGGTCGCCCTCGTACCACATGTCCACGGCGCCCGTGCCGTCGGTGCACAGGAGAAACTGACCCGCCGGCAGACCGGTGATGTGATAGGTACCGCTCTCGTTGATCCAGCTCCCCATCTGCAGCAAGGCGCCGGACAGGTCGAAGATCTCCACCATTCCTCCGTCAACAGGTGGGGAGCCGCTCACCGAGACGTTTCCCGAGATCGACTTTCCCAGTGCGAGGCTGAAGTTGATGGAGGTCGCGTTCCCGGAGGTGACGTTGACGCTGGTGGCGCCGGTCCCGTCCGGATGGGTCGCGTAGACAACGTCCTTATACCACTCGTCTATGTAGTTGTTGTAGTTGGTGGTGGCGACCAGATACTGGCCTGCCGGTAGACCGGTGATCGTGTAGATCCCCGCACTCCCGGTGTGGGCCGTCCTGACGGACTCACCGTCTGGCGTGAAGGCGGTCACTTCAACGTCGATGAGGCCCGCGGAACTGCTGTTGGTGACTTTGCCCGAGATCGTGCGCCCCCTTGCTAGGGCGAAGTCGATCCCGGTCTGCGTGGGGTCGGCCGCGAGATCGAGAGGCGTGGCCTCGTCTTGGTACCCGAAGACGATGAGCACCACGTTGTCGTACCACTCGTCGACGTAGCCCATCATATTGGACGTCGCCACGAGCACTTTGACGTTCGGCAGTTCGGTCATCGTGTATACGCCGGTGGAGTCGGTGACGCCGTATCCCACTGGCTCCCCGTCCTCGGTGTAGGCGTAGATCTCAACCCCCTCCAGGTTGGTGCCGGTGGTGCTCGTCACCGTGCCGGAGATGCTTCCCGTCGCCGGCGTCTGGGCTCTCTCGGCGGCCGAGAGGACCTTGGCTTTGTCCAGGGAGCGATCAGGAGCCGTGCGGGCGTCAGCTAGGCCATTCGGCTTTTCGGTCTGCGGCTTGTAGCCTGAGTGGCTAGAGAAGGCTCCGGTCGAGGAGGCGCTGGCGATGGACGCAAACGACAGGACTACCAGCGCGGCGAGCACCAGAGCGCCCAAGACCAGCGAGCCCCCCTTCGCCCGGCTGAAGGTGCCCGTACGCTGACTGCCCCGGGGTCCGACTCTCCCCCGACCGCGGTTCGGGCTCCCGGTCACAGGCCTGCAGTTCATTCGGACCTCCCAGCGCTGGTTCGACTGTCTGACAAAGGCTTGCCGGCCTATTCGCCGGCTCGGGCGCGCGTGAGCTCCACGGTGTGTGGGGCGCATGTCCGGAAAGGCTCTATGCGCACGGGCCGCTGCCTCCACCGCGGCGCGCACCGATCATCCTACAATGTCCCGGTCTTTGGTAATAGGTACTTCGTTCGATTGAACGAACGAATGCGGAAAAGGGACTGATCAGCAGCGCACAAGGGGAGGCTGCGGACCATCGCGGTCCGCGGGTGTTCCGGGCCTTCTTCCGCTTCCAACTCCCGGCAACAGATGGGTTGGCAGTTAGAGAGCATTTCCAATCGGACACGGTGCACGTGTATATTCGTACGCGGCAGGTCTCCGCTAAAGGGACTGCGGCGAATCGCGCGCCAGAACACACTGTGGAGGAGGGGTCTGGATGGGCAGCAGAACCGTACGTACGGATCAAGGCGACCTGGCACGAGTCATGGGCAGGCGCAGAAGGGCATGGCGCCGGTCGCCCCGCCCCGGAGCGTCGCGGCATCTGGGTCTTGTCGTCTGCGCGTTGGTGTTGGCAGCCCTGGTCCTCGCATCGTTCGCTGCTGTCGCCACCGCCTCTCCGGCCGTTCCGGCTTTCGACAAGTACGAAGGTCTCTCCGGCCAAACACCGGATCCGGCGACTCGCGAACGGGGAGCTCATTCACTCTTCCCCAAGACGATGTCCGCGGCGCCTGGCATTACCGCAACGGGGACCGGCAGCATCTCGGGTAAGGTCAGGGATTCCAGCGGGAATGGGATTCCCGCCGTTGTCATCGTCACCGACGTGGACGGCCTGGAGATCGACTATATCTTCAACACCCCTCCTGACGGGTCCTACTTGATCACCGGACTACCGAACGTCAAGGTCAAGGTCCTCACGTTCAATATCGACGGCTACATCGACGAGTGGTACAACAACGTGGTCGCACCCGGCAACTGGGAAGGCGCCGGCGCCGCGGAACTGAACCTTGCGACCACTGCCACGCGGACCGGCATCAACTTCACTCTTGCCATGGGCAAGACGATCTCCGGTAGGGTGACGAACGGCACCGTCGGCCTCGCCGGCGTGTACGTCGACGCCTACGACCAGGACGGCGACGAATACAACTACGGAGAAACAGACGACGCCGGCTACTACGAGATCACGGGTCTTCCGGCCGGCCAGTACCTGGTGGCGACCGACAACGACGGCGGGTATGTCGACGAATGGTACAACGACGATCCGGTCCTTCTGGATCCCGATGGTGACCTTGCCACCCTCGTCGACGTTCGCACGAGCGACGCGTTGAGCAGGAACTTCGTGCTTGGCATGGGCCGGGCGATCTCCGGAACGGTCACCAGCGCGACCGAGACTCCTCTCGCAGACGTCGAGGTCCGCCTGCAGCCCGTCGACGAAGACCTTTTCTTCACCCTCTACGAGTTGACCGATGACACGGGAGCGTATTCCTTCGCCGGCCTGCCGAGCGGTGAATACGTGATAAACACGGCCAACGACCAGGGTTACGTCGACGAGTGGTACAACAACGACCAGGCGCCGGGCGACATCTTCGGTTGGGAGGCCGACTTCGTCGATGTCACCTACGGCAACGCCTCCGGTATCGACTTCGCCCTTGACCCCGGTTACTTCATCTCGGGCTCCGTCACCGACAACGTGACCGGCCTGGCCCCGGGCGGTCCAGGGATGTTCGTCAACTTCTTCGCCGGTGATTATGGGTGGTGCGGGACGGAGTTCGTCGACTCTGAGACCGGACCGTCGTACTCCACCTGGGCCCTTCCCGCGGGCACGTACTATGCTTCGGCTACTGACTACCACGGGAGTGGCGAGTTCCAGTTGGGATCATCCTATATCGACGAGTGGTACGACGACCTGCCGGTCGGCCAGTACAGTGTGGTCGACGCCGACCCGATCGCGCTTGGCCCCGGGAACGCTACGGGCATCGACTTCGGCCTCGACCGCATGGCGTACTACGAGCAGAGCGACTCGCGCATCGTCTACAGCCCGGCGTGGACCACGTTGGCCAAACCGGAGGCGTCGGGAGGCAGCTACGCTTACTCGAGCGCGAGCAACGCCACTGCCACCTTCTACTTCAAGGGCACACGGTACGACTGGATAGCCACGACGGGGACGCTTTCGGGCTTGGCGGAAGTCTACATAAACAACGAGTTGGTGGCCTACGATCTCGATCTGTCCGCCGACCCAGCGGCCTACCAAGTCAAGGTCTGGAGCCAGCACGTGCGCTACGGGGTCTACAAGGTGACCCTCGTCTACGATTCGGACAATGCGGTCGGCAAGCGCATCACCCTCGATGCTCTCGAGATCTCTGGTGAGCTGGTCGACCCACCGCCCACGGTCACGGCCCTCAGCCCGGCCAACGGTCCCGCAACGGGCGGCACCAACGTGACCATCACCGGCACGAAGCTCACGAGTGCCACAGAGGTGCATTTCGGCGATGCGGCGGCTACCAACGTCCACGTCGTCTCCCCGACGCAGGTGACCTGCACCAGCCCGAGTCACGATCAGGGTAGGGTGGACGTGACCGTGACCACAGCAAGCGGTACCTCGCCGATCGACGGCATCGGTAACGACTTCACCTTCACGACGCCCGCACCCACGGTCACCGGTCTCAGCCCGATTTCGGGCACTACTTCCGGCGGAACGACCGTGACCATCACCGGCACCTACCTGACCGGCGCCACCACCGTCAGCTTCGGCGGGACCGCGGCGACCAGCGTCACCGTCGAGTCGGCCACGGAGATCACCGCCACTACCCCCGCCCATGCCGCGGGCCTCGCGGAAGTGACCGTCACCACACCCGGCGGCGGCACCAGTGCGACGGCCGGCACGGGGAACGACTACACCTACGTGGCTCCCGTTCCGACGGTCACCGAGATGGGCCCGACCTCCGGCACTACCAGCGGAGGGACCAGCGTTACCATCGCCGGCACCGGCCTGTTCGGAGCAACTGGGGTCAACTTCGGCGGCACGGGGGCGACCAGTTTCACGGTGAACTCCGCCACCCAGATCACCGCTACGAGCCCGGCTCACGTTGCGGGCACCGTGGAAGTCACAGTGACCACAGCCGGAGGCACCAGCTCCACCGAGGGTACTGACAACGACTACACCTACGTGGCTCCCGTGCCGACCGTCACCGGCCTGGCTCCGTCTTCGGGCTCGACTCTGGGCGGCGCCACGGTGACCCTCACCGGTACCGGCTTCATCGGGGCTACCGGCGTCACCTTTGGCGACGCGACTGCCACCAACGTCATGGTCGTCTCCCCGACGCAGATGACCTGCACCAGCCCTGTCCAGGACGCGGGCACCGTGGACGTGCAAGTCACCACGGCAGGCGGCACCTCATCCGCCGATGGGGCCGGTAACGACTTCACCTACACAGTGGCTCCTCTGGTCACCCGCTACGACCAGACCAACCCCAACATCGTGAAAACCGGCACCTGGGTCAATTACAGCAGCCCCGGCTCCTACCAGCTCAGCTACGGCCGCTCCAGCACCAGCCTGGCCTCGGCCACCATCTGGTTCACCGGCACCCAGCTCGACTACATAACTTTCAAGGGCACCACCACCGGCAAGGCCGACATCTACGTGGACGGGGTGAAGGTCACGGGCACCACCCCCATCAACCTCTATTCGAGCCCCGTCGCCTACCAGCAGAACGTCTGGAGCACTGGCTCGCTGCCCCCGGGTCTGCACAGCGTGAAGATCGTGCGCAGCACGGCAAGCGCCGCCGGTAAGTACCTGACATTGGACGCGGTGGACATCTACGGCACCATCGCCGCTCCCCCCACCCGCTACCAGCAGGCCGACGCCCGCATCGCAAAGACCGGGGTCTGGGCCAACTTCACCAGCGCCAGCGCTTCGGGTGGCAGCTACGGCCGCTCGAACACCGCCAATGCGACGGCCACCATCACCTTCACTGGTACCCGCCTCGACTGGATCGGCATGAAGGGCACTACCGGGGGGACCGTGGAGGTCTATCTGGACGGCGCACTCACCCCGGCGGCGACCATCAACCTGAACGCCGCCGCCGCGATCTACCAGCAGGTGCTCTGGTCCACGGGGACGCTCGCAGACGGCCTCCACACAGTGCTGCTCAAGCGCATCGGGACCGGGACTCTCTACCTCAACCTCGACGCGGTCGACATCTGGGAGACCAGCAAGTAGACACCGGCACACTACCCAGAAGCAGCCGAGGCGCCGCAAGGCGCCTCGGCTGCTTCTGGCTTGCTGGGACGATCGGTCTGACGCGCATTCGCAGGCGCCCGGCTCCGTGGAACTTGGCGATCAGGTGTTCCTCTGGAACCAGCGGATGTTCTTCTGCGGGATCTTGCTGACCTCCGGGGCCGGCATGAGCGCCCGAGTGGCCATGTGCGCCAACCCGCTGATGATGTCCGTGGCCGGCTTCAACCGGGCGTACTTCTGTCCCACAGACTGCGACATCAGGTCGGCGTAGAGAGTGAGGGTCTGGGCTGCCGTCAGCAGGTCCCAGCACACGAAGATCTCCGAGGCGATACCGAATGGCACGCTGGCGGGGATGAAGCCGCGGGCGTACTCAGTGGCCCACACCCCGTTGGTGAAGTTCATGGCGCGCGCCTGGCCGGGGCCCACGTAGACGCGGTCGCCGGGCGTGTAGAGCTTCTTCTCGAACTCGCCCTCGCCGTAGTACCACATCTCCCCGTCGATGACCGTGTCCCAGAAGCCGGTGAAATGCCGCCCGGAATGCCCCTCCGACCCGATGGGTGTGCCCCAGATCATGATGTACTCGGTGGAGGAGGCGTAGTAGAGCTTCATCTGGATCATCGCGCCGCCGGCGATGCTGTAGATCCAGGGCTGCTTGAAGTCCAGCACCCCGGGATAGTGCTTGGATAGCGACCGGGCGAAGATATCGAACATCTCCGGTTTGGGCGCCCCCAGGCACTCCATCGAACACTGGTGGACTATCTCAGGGTCGAACACGGGCATGAGCATGAACCTCCGCGGTATCTCCGGCGTCCGGACGGCGCCGGTGTGGGACGTGGTCCTGTCCATGATAAAACAGCAGGGGTGACAAAGGCCATTCTCGAGGGAGGTCGGGATGCCGAGTTGGATCGGACCGTGGGAACTGGCGATGGGAGTCCCCCTCTGGGTGATCGCTCCATACATCGCACTGATCTTCTTCTTGCTCACGCTGCAGAAAGCCCTTTCCAGATGCGCCCCGGAGAACCGCGCCATGGCTCCGGGACTGGTGTGGCTGGAGCTGATCCCCGTCTTCGGATGGATCTGGCAGTTCCACGTGGCCGCGGCCGTCGGGAGATCGCTGGGCTGCGAGAACCGCTCCAGGAAGATACCGGGACCGGACCGGCCGGGGCAGTCACTCGGCGGCGCGTTCGCGGCGTTCTACCTGGTGGCGACGGTGCTCTTGGTCATCGTCATCGTCGTGGCGGCCGCCGGCGTCGGCGAGACCACCTCCTACGACGAGGGCGGCTACTACAGCGGGGGCCTCGCGCTGGGCGCTGGTCTTCTCTTCCTCCTCGCGATGCTCCTGCACTTTGTCGGGTTCGTACTATGGATCGTGTACTGGGTGAATATCTCCGGCTACTCGTCCCGGCTGAAATACCCTGTCCAGTGGATGCCTACGTACGCCGGCCCCTCCATGCCGCCGCATCCCGGCGGCTTCTGCCCGGACTGCGGCCGGTATGCTCCCGGAGAGAGTTTCTGCCAGCAGTGCGGCGCCGACCGGCGGCCGCCCCATATACCGTAGGTGATCACTCAGCATTCCCTTTGTGCCGGGCGCGGCGTAAGATTGCTAGTGTTCGCTCACTCAGTAGCCGTCTGAGGGAGCGATTCCTTGGCCGCGCAGCCGACAGGGCTGTGCCAAACGAGAGAGGGAGGCACCTAAGAATGTCCGAAGAGATGATCAAGAAGACCGTCAGCCGTCGCGATTTCCTTAAGATCGCGGGCGTCGCCGGCGCCAGCATCGGCGTAGCGGGCGGCCTCGGCGGCGTGCTCGCCGCGTGCGGTGGCACCGAAGAGAGCACCACCACCACGGCGGCCGCCACCAGCACCACGGGCGCCGCTTCCACCGACACGACCATGGCGGCCGAGACCACCACGTCCGTGTCCACCGCTGCCGAGATGGGCGAAGAAGTCAAGATCGGCTTCGTCACCCCGCTCACGGGCCCCCTGGCCGACTTCGGTCTGCCGGACAAGTACTGCGTGGACAAGTGGACCGCCTACATCGCCGACGGCATCATGGCGGGCGACGGCAAGAAGCACCCTGTCAAGATCGAAGTGCAGGACAGCCAGTCCGACTCCAACCGCGCCGCTCAGGTGGCCGGTGACCTCATCAACAACGCCAGCGTGGACATGATGATGGTGGCCTCCACCCCGGACACCGTCAAACCGGTCGTCGACCAGTGCGAAGCCAACGGCACGCCGGTCGTCTCCACCGACTGCCCGTGGCAGACCTACCTGGGCGAGACCAAAGAATACAAGTGGTCCTATCACGTGTTCTTCGGCGGCGAAGACTGGATCGCCGAGTGCGCGGCCTGCTACGACAAGATCCCCACGCAACAAGAAGGTCGGCGCCATGTTCGACAACACCGCCGACGGCCTGTTCTTCAGCGGCGCCGTTCCGCCGTTCCTGCAGGCCAAGGGCTACACCGTGGTCGACCCCGGCCGCTTCCAGCCCGGCACCGAGGACTACACCTCGCAGATCTCGGCCTTCAAGAAGGACGGCTGCGAACTGATCGTGGGCAACATGATCCCGCCGGACTTCACCAACTTCTGGAAGGGCGCTGCCCAGCAGGGCCTCGGAGTCAAAGGCTGCATGATCGGCAAAGCCCTCCTGTTCCCCGCCAGCGTGGACGCCCTGGGCAGCATCGCCAACGGCCTGCTCAAAGAACTGTGGTGGCATCCCACCTTCCCGTTCAAGTCCTCTCTCACCGGTGAGACCTGCGCGGAACTGGCGGCCGACTTCGAGAAGACCTCCAAGAAGCAGCCCACCGCTCCTCTGCTCCACTACGTCGTCGGCGAGATGGCCCTGTACGCCGTCAAGAACGCCAAAGACCCGAAGAGCAAGGACGAGCTCCTCGCCGCCATCTCGACCATGAAGATGGACGAGTCCATCGTCGGTCCCATCGACTTCACCGCTCCGCTGATCGCCGCCACCGGCGCCGGCCCCGCGGACTACCCGGCCGGCCCGGGCCACAAGACCAAGAACGTGTACGACAACGGTCTTGGTGGCGCCCAGTGGCTCATGCAGGGTGGCACCTGGACGTTCGACGAAGTGCCGGTGGACAACACCGCTGCTCCGTTCATGACCAGCGACAGCCTCAAGGCCATCAAGCCGCTGCCCATCGCGTAGCACCCGCTGCACACGGGCAACCGTTCGCTCAGATGAAAAGAGGGGCGCCGCAAGGCGCCCCTCTTCGTTTCTCTGATATCGCCGCGCTTCAGCGGCCCGGCGGCACCCCGGCCGCTACTCGCCGTCTGACTTGTGCGGCCTCTTGGGGTCGGCGTTGCGGAACGCCCGGGCCATCCACAGCCCGGCGACCACCAGGATCAGCCCTATCACCAGGCCGACGATCTCCAGCCACATGGCCATGCCCCGGGTGGCCCCGACCGACACGCCCATGCCGACCACCACCCCGCATACCAGCAGGATGATGCCTATCTGATCGAGCGCCTTGCGCGAAGGCTTGTTCACGTGTCTCCTTTTCAGCACCCTTCAGCTCGGGATCACCGGCAGAACGAGGTGCGACGGGCGGTCCTTGTCGAAGTAGATGGTGTCCTTGCCCACCTTGAGCCCGTAGTAGTGGCCGCCGAAGTCTAGCGCGTTCGAGTCGCCGTTGGCCAGGTCGAGGCGCAGACGATGGCCGTCGAGGAAGCGGTTGGACGTCCCCCAGATCTCGATCTCGTACTTGTAGACCTTGCCCGGGACGATCTCCTGCGGCTTGTCGTGGCGATAGTAGGGGCGATACGGGCAGGCTCTTGGCCTCGTCCTTGGTGACCGCGTGGGAGGCCTTGAGCCAGCCCCGCGTGAGGATGCGGCCGGCCGGAGGCATGCCCGGCGCCTGCACCTCGTCCGGGAGTTGGTCCCAGATACGGCACAGGAACTCGGTGTCCAGCTGGTCGGACGAGGCATAGAGAACGAGCACGATGTTCCCGATGACTTCCGTGTCTTTCTCGAAGGGGGGCGTCGTGAACGTGAGGATCTTCTTGCAGGGGTTGAGGATGCCGCGGTCCATCACCGCCGTGCCCACTCCGGAGAACCCGGTCCAGTCGGGGTCGGGATAGGAGTAGGTCACCGAAGACTCGGCGGCCGTGGGCGCTTCCCAGGAGAGGCCGCCGTCGTTGAGAGAGACGACAGCTCCAGAATTCGCCCCAGAAAGATAGAGCGGCGTGTACTCGGTGCGGGCCAGAGGCCAGTCGTCCTCACGGCGGTAGCGCTCCTGCCCGCGCACGAAGATGTTGAGCGCCGGCTCGTCCATGACGCCGGTGTCGTTGCCCTTGAGCCAGTGGTCGTACCAGCGGAGCAGATGGTTCCGCATCTCCTGGGACTCGAAGATGGCCACCTCGTCGCCCTCGAAGTCGCCGTGGCAGAGCATGAGCTTCTTGGGCGTCTCCACTTCCTCGTAGCCGCGGAGGTTGCCGCGCAGGTGGATGCCCACCTTGTGCAGGATGCCGACGGAGAGCACCGGGCACTTGATGTTCTTGAAGTCAGGGTTGCGATCGTTCCAGAAGTCGTCGGTGGTCTGGTGCTCCATGACGTTCCAGGCCAGGTCCCAGTCCCCCTGGGTGGGGTCCTCGCCCTTGCGGCCCACCCGGTAGTGGCCGCGGATCTCGGTGAGGTGCCAGCCGGCCGGGAAGCCGCTCGCCAGGATGCCGCCGTGGTAGGCCACGTCGCGGTACATGTCGGCGCCGCCGTCGAAGGGGACGATGCAGGCCAGATGCGGCGGGGCCAGTGAGGCGGCCATCCACTGCGTCCAGGCGTAGTAGGACTCGCCGATCATGCCCACCTTGCCGGTGGACCAGGGCTGCGCGGCCGCCCACTCGATGACGTCGTAGTGGTCCCAGCGCTCGGGCATGCTGTGCCACTGCCACTGGCCTTCCACCGACTTGCCGCAGCCGCGGATGTCGTGGTTGACGTAGACGTAGCCGCGCTCGACGAACCACTCGATCTTGTTGGTCTCGCGCATGTGGAAGGTGGGGACGGCCGGCAGGTAGTAGAGGTCCTTCTGGTACGGCGACGACGCGTAGAGCACGGGGAACTCGCCCTCGGCGTCGGGCCGGTAGACGTCCACGGCCACGTGCACGCCGTCGCGCATCTCGATGAAGACGTCCTTCTCGACCTTGACCTTGTACTTCGGCTGGCTCAGCTTGTCGACGGGGAAGCCCTCGGGGACCATCGACTGCATGACCTCGGGGATGAGGATCTCGGTGAACATCCATCGCCTCCTATGTTGAGGGCCGGGCCCGGCGTGCCGGGGCGCCGGGAACGTGCCGGCGCGGGCTTACGGGTACCAGCATACCTAACTAGGTGAGCACTCACTACCGTCCTCTTTCAAGTTTCCTGTCCGGAGCACCCGCTATGCTTCCCCCAGGATGAGTGTTCGCCGGAACGGAGGGGCCATGTTTGTAGCAGCTATCGTCGTAGTCGTGATGATCCTGGCGCTGGTCGCCTACGTGGCGTTCCGCAAGTACTCGGTCGTCAATCAGCAGATCGAGTTCGCGGCGCCGCAGAACGGCGTGGCCGCCATCCATCTCGACATCCACGAAGACACGGTGCGCGGCCTGCGCATCGTCTACTCCGACGGCACCTACAGCGAGCTGCGGCACCTCGACGCGGCCTGAGCGCTCTTTACTCGGCTCTCGGAGTCCCGCGCCAGCGGTATCATTGGACTAGTCCACCAGTCCTATCGTTGACCCCCGCGGGAGGGATGCAGCATGCAGAAGAAGCACTGGGCCGACCTTCCTCTCTGTAAGAAGATCGGCATCATCGTCGGGGCCACCATCCAGTTCGGCCTGCTGGCGATGGGCCTTTGGGACCTCGCCCACCGCAAGGCCGACGAAGTGCGCGGAGACCGCCGCATGTGGGCGGGCCTGATGTTCTTCAACTGGATCGGACCCCTCGCCTACTTCGCGTACGGCCGCAAGGACAGCCCGTTGCGCGCGTGGTGCCGCAAGGGCGAGCAGCCCATGATCATCGAAGAAACGGCGATAACCGAGGAGACGGCCGAGTTTGGCGGACCCGCGGGTCTTCTGACGTCACCGCCGGCGAGGATCGCCGGCTCATGGACCTGGCCCTGGCCGAAGCCCGCAGAGCGGCCGAGCATGGCGAGGTGCCCATCGGAGCGGTCCTGGTGCTCGGCGGTGAGGTCATCGCCAGCCGGGGGAACGAGCGCGAACGCCGGAGCGACCCCACCGCCCACGCCGAGATGCTCGTGCTCCGCGACGCCGCTGCCATCGTGGGCGGCTGGCGGCTTTCCGAGGCGACTCTCTATGTGACCCTCGAGCCCTGCGCCATGTGCGCTGGAGCCATCGTGCTCGCGCGCATCAAGCGCCTGGTGTGGGGCGCGGACGATCCGAAGGCGGGAGCAGCCGGAAGCGTGTTCAATGTCGTGGAGCACCCGGCTCTGAACCACAATCCGGACGTCTGCGCCGGGATCATGGAGGCCGAGAGCTCGCAGATGCTGCGGGATTTCTTCGCTGCCAGAAGGGGACGATGATGTCACTGAAAGAGAAGGCCTACGCCGTATACTGGGCGGCGGCCGGGGTCACCAAGCCCGGCGTCACCAGGCAGTTCGTCCGCGACCGCCGGCTCTACGACGGCGAGTGGATGGCGGAGCAGAAGGCGGCCGCCGTAGGGACGGCCCAGCCCGCCTTGGCCGGGCTCGGGACGGCGAAGAGCCTGTCCATCCTCCCGCTTATCGAGTTCTACACGGGCGGTCCGGGACTGGCCGGCGAGCCCGGCGTGTCGTACCTCGTCACCGTCGACGGCATGAGGATCCTCTTCGACGTGGGCCGCAACGTGAGCGAGGAGCACCCGTCGCCCCTGCTTCGCAACATGGAGGCGCTCGGCCTATCGCCGGCAGACGTGGACGCGGTCTTTGTATCCCACTGCCACCTGGATCACGTGGGCGGCATCGCGGAGATGAAGCGGCGCACCTTCTCGCTTTCGCGAGCACCGGTGGATCTCACGGGCAAGACTGCCTACCTGCCCACGAAGATGACGCACCCCTCCGCGACGGTCGAGGTCGTGACCGGCCCGCGCAAGCTGGCCGAGGGCGTCGCCAGCACCGGGCCCATGACCCGGGCGCTCTGGATGATGGGCCCCATCGCCGAACAGGCCCTGCTCGTCAACGTCGAGGGCAAGGGACTCGTCATGATCGTCGGCTGCGGCCACCCCCTCGTCTCCCGGTTGGTGACCCGAGCGGAGGCCGTCACGGGGGTGCCGCTGTATGCGGTGGTCGGCGGTCTTCACTTCCCGGTGACCGGATCCCGCGTGGGCAAGGGCGGGCAGAACATCCTGGGGAACGGCAAGCTCCCGTGGCAGAGGATCCGGCGCAGCGAAGCGCGCGGCGCGGCGGACCAACTCGCCGCGTTGGACCTCGGCCTCGTCGCGCTCTCCGGGCACGACATCTGCGACTGGAGCCTGGCGGAGTTCGGCAGGACCCTTGGGGACCGGTGCCGGACACTCCGGGTGGGTGAGGAGATCGTCATAGCCTGATGGACGAGCGCGGCCATTCGCACGGCGCCTCCCGGGGCTCGAGCCGGGCCCGGCGAGCACGGCCACCCGATCCCGGCGGCGCCGGACGCGCGGCTGATCTTCAGCCTGGCCCTCAACCTGCTCATCACGCTGCTGCAGGTGGTCGGCGGCATCCTGGCCAACAGCCTGGGCCTGCTGTCCGACGCGGCCCACAACCTGAGCGACGTCGTGGCCCTCGGCCTGAGTCTCTGGGCGGTCCGGCTCGGTCGGCGACCCGCCGACCCGCATCGCACCTTCGCCTACAAGCGCGCCGAGATCCTGGTGGCCCTGTTCAACTCCGCCGTACTGGTGGCCATCTCGGTGTTCATCATCGTGGAGGCCGTGCGCCGGATGCTCGACCCGCACTCGGTGGAGGGGTTGTTGGTGGCCGGCTTCGCGGCCGGCGGGCTCGTCATCAACGGGATCGCCGCCCTCCTGCTCCGGTCTCACGGCGACGACCTCAACCTGCGCAGCGCCTTCCTCCACCTGGTCGGCGACGCGGCCACCAGCCTGGGCGTCATGATCAGCGGCCTCATCGTCTACCTGACCGGCTGGAGCTACGCCGACGCCATCGTGTCCATCCTGGTCTCGCTGTGGATCGGGCGGGAAGCGTTCGTGATCGTCCGCAAGACCGTCAACGTGCTCATGGAGGGAACGCCCGAGGGGGTCGAGTTCGCCGAAGTGGAAGAGGCAATGCTGGCTGTGAGCGGGGTCAAGGGCGTCCACGACCTGCATATCTGGTCCATCTCCTCGAGCGACCTGGCCCTGTCGGCCCACGTGGTCGTGGCCGATGCCGCCCTATCCGAGTTGGGCGTCGTGATGACCGCACTCAAAGCCATGCTGGCCCGGGACTTCGGCGTGGGTCATGTCACCATCGAGTTCGAAGACGAAGGCGGCCAGTGCGCAGGAAGCAGTTGCGACCTAGCGCCGGCGGGGCTCCGGCCCGGCGGCAGCCACCTGGGGCACTCTCACCACTGACGAGGAAGCGCCGGCGAGCGAGCGGCCCCGCGGCCTCTCCTCTTGCGACTCCGCCGGGGGTCGCAGATGGACCGTTGTCCAGGGAAAATGGCGTGTTTTCTGGCTTTCCGGCGTTGCGCCCCTAGTGAGGGCTCTGTATAGTTCAACACCTAGCGGCGGGGCGAGCCGCCGCCCGCACGGGAACGAGGGGTACGCACGCCATGGCATCGACAGCAGGGACTATCACGCTGGTCGTCAACGGGTCGAAGGTGACCCTCGACCCGGCGAGAGACTTTCATCCATCTGACACTCTGGCCTCGGTTCTTCGTGACCGCTTGGGCTACACCGGCCTCAAAGTCGCCTGCGACGAGGGGGCCTGCGGGGCCTGCACGGTGCTGCTCGACGGCCGGGCGGTGCTCTCCTGCATGATGCTCGCGCTGGAAGCCGACGGGCACGAGGTGCTCACCATCGAGGGGCTTCCGGCCGACGATCCGGTCATCACGGCGTTCGCCGAGCAGTGCGAACCGGGCTACGGCACCGCCATGCAGTGCGGCTTCTGCACCCCGGGGTTCGTGATGGCCGCCAAGGGCCTGCTCAACGAGAACCCCGATCCCACCATGGACGAGGTCAAGGAAGCGCTGGCCGGCAACATCTGCCGGTGTGGCTGCTACCCGGCCATCGCCCGCGCGGTGCTCAAGGCGGCCGCCACGATGAAGGAGGCCACCCATGCGTGAGCCCTTCACTCAGCGGGTCCCCAAGCAGTACGTCGGGTCGTACCATCCGCGCATCGACGGCTTCGAGAAGGCCTCGGGCCGGGCGGAGTACCTGGACGACGTCGATCGCCGGCATGAAGAACGTGCTCTACGCCAAGGTGCTGCGCAGCCCGTATCCGCACGCCCGCATCAATCAGCATGGACACGCAGCAAGGCCGAGGCGCTCCCGGGCGTCATGGCGGTCCTGCGCTACGACGACCCCGCGCTCACCGACCTCCCGGCCACCTGCTGCGCGTGGACCAGCGTCAACAGCGCCTCGCACGACCAGATGTACTACCCGAACATCAAGGACCACAAGATCCTCGACTCAACGGTCCGCTGGGTGGGCGACGAGGCCGGCGTGGTCGTTGCGGCCGAGAGCGAGGACATCGCCGAAGCGGCGCTCCGATCTGGTGGACGTGGAATGGGAGCGGCTCCCCTTCGTGCTCGATCAGTACGACGCCGTCAGACCCGAGGCGCCGGTCATCCATCCGGACGTCAAGCCCACCGACAACATCCTCCCCATCCACGAGTTCAGCGGCGGGGACGTCTTTATCGAAAAGGGCGACGCCGTGGCCGCCATGGCTGAGGCCGACGTGGTGGTCGAGGCCACCTGCCAGTATCACCGGGCGGACCACTCCGCACTCGATTCGCGCGGCTGCCTGGTCACTTGGGAAGGCGACAAACTCACCTGCTGGAACAACTACTACGCGCCCGACCAGACCCGGATGTACATCTCGCAGATGATGGGGCTCCCGCTCATGAGCGTCCGGGTCATGAACCCGTACATCGGGGGCAACTTCGGCCGCTGCAACATGGGCGAGCAGTCCTTCTATATCTTCACCGCCCTGCTGGCCAAGAAGACCGGCCGGCCCGTCCGCTACAAGATGACCCGCCGCGAGGACTTCCACGACACCCGCAACGCCATCAACTACCAGGTCAAGCTGGGCGCCAAGAACGACGGCACCATCGTGGCCGCCGACTTCAAGGCCCTGGGCGACACCGGCGCCTATCACGGCCACGGCATGGCCTCGGTCAAGCTGGTGGTCAAGTGGGACGTCCTCGAGAACATGATGGCCCACATCCCCAACCTGCGCTACGAGGGCTACGTCGTCTACACCAACAAGATCCCCGGCGGCTGCATGCGGGGCATCGGCAACATCCAGCACAACTTCGCGATGGGCTTGGGCATCGACATGCTCGGCGAGAAGCTGGGCATCGACCCGGTGGAGATCGCCATCAAGAACTACGGCCACGAGTGGGAGCCGGCGCCCAACAAGAGCGTCGAGGCCGTGCTTCCGGACCGGGGCCGAGCGCATCGGCTGGGAGGACCGCCATCCGGCCGGCCAGGGACCCGTGTTCGAGGGCGCCAAGAAGCGCGGCATGGGCTTCTCCGGCAACTGCACGCTGGCACGCGGCCTGGCAGGAGGAGATGCGGGGCCGCGTCCAGGTCCAGATCAAGCTCAACCCGGACATGAGCGTCATCCTGCAGGCTCCCATGGTGGAGACCGGCGTGGGCTCGAACGCCTGCGTCACGTTCGCGTGCGCGGACGCTCTGAGCTTCCTGGGGACCAGAGCCGGAGGACATCCATTGGATCCACGTGGTCGACACCGAGACCGGCCTCAAGGACATGATCCAGACCGACAGCTCCTGCGCCTACCTGCAGCCGGAACTCATGCCCACCGTCGGCGCGCAGCTCAAGGAGGAGCTCATCAGCCGGGCGGCCGGTGCATCTCGAGGCCGAGCCCGAGGAGGTGGACATCGTCGACGGCCGGGCGTTCGTCAAGGCCGATCCCGCGCGGGGCAAGACGGTGCGCGACATGCTCTGGTTCGGCGACATGGTGCCGGTGGTGGTGACCGTCACCCAGATGCCCGACGTCACCAAGACCGGCGCGCCGTTCTTCGCCACCTTCGCCGAGGTCGAGGTCGACACCGAGACCGGCAAGGTGGACGTGCTCAAGATGGTCGTGGTGCACGACTGCGGCACGGTGATGTACGCCTCGGGCGCGGAGGCCCAGCAGGTCGGCAGCCAGACCTTCGGCGTGGGCGAGAGCCTCACCGAGGAGATCGATCTACGACGAGGCCACGGGCGCTCCGCTCAACTTCAACTGGGTGGACTACCAGCTGCCCACCATCCTGGACTTCCCCGACGTGGAGCCGGTGCTGCTCGAGGTCTGGAAGGGCGCGGGTGAGTACGGGGCGTGCGGCATGGGCGAAGGCGCTTCCACCTCGCACCCCGCGGGCCATCGCCAACGCCGTCTACAACGCCATCGGCGTACGGGTGGACGAGATCCCCATGAAGCCTGAGAAGATCCTGGCCGCCTTGGCCCACGGCGTGTACAACGTTCCCGCGCCGCCCACCCCGGCATGCTCGTCGGTGGCGGAGGTGGAGCGATGAGAGCGTTCGACTTCGTCAATGCCTCCAGCCTCGAGGAAGCCGCCGGACTGCTCGAGCAGAAACAGGGCGCGGGCAAGGCCATCGCCGGCGGCACCGATGCCTTCGGGACGGTCAAGGACGAGATCCATCCCAGCTATCCCGAAGTGCTGGTGAACCTCAAGACCGTCGCGGGGCTCGACTACATCCGCAGGGATGGCGACACCCTGGCCATCGGCAGCCTGACCAGGCTGCACACGCTGGAGATCGATCCGCTGATCCGGGAGACGCTTCCCTGCCCTGGCCGACGCGGCGCACGCCGTGGCGTCGCCGCAGCTGCGGAACATCGGCACCATCGCGGGCAACATCTGCCAGGAGCCGCGCTGCTGGTACTACCGGTATCCCGACGACTACTTCGACTGCATCCGCAAGGGCGGCGCCAACTGCAACGCCCTCACCGGAGAGAACCGCTTCCACTCCATCTTCGGGTCGGCCACGATCGCAGACCGGCCGTGCACCGGCAGCTGCCCGGCGTCGGTGGAGATCCCCGTGTACATGGAGAAGCTGCGCGCCGGCGATGTGGCCGGCGCCGCTCGGATCCTCCTGGAGAAGAACGCCCTTCCGGCCATGACCGGCCGGGTGTGCCCGCATACCTGCGAGAGCGACTGCAACCGCGACCTCTGGGACGACGCCGTGTCGATCCGCTCGGCCGAGCGCTACCTGGGCGACTACGTCCTCGATCACGCGGCCGAGATGCTGGCCGCCCCTCCGGCCACCGGCAAGCCGGTGGCGGTCGTCGGCGGCGGACCGGCCGGGTCTGTCTGCCGCCTTCTACCTGCGCCGTGCCGGCCACCCCGTCACGGTCTTCGAGAAGATGCCCGAGGCGGGCGGCATGCTCCGCTACGGCATCCCACCGTACCGGCTCAGCATCGAGAACATGCGCCGGCAGGTCGCGGCGCTGGCGGATATGGGCGTCGAGTTCCGCTTCGGCGTGGAGGTCGGCAAGGACATCGGCTGGGACGACCTCCGCGCGCAGTACGCGGCGTGCTTCCTGGCGCCCGGCGCTTGGGGCCAGCCCAAGCTGGGGCTGCAGAACGAGGAGTTGCTCTCACCCGGGCTGCCGTTCCTGCGCGAGGTCAAGGACGGCGAGCGCCGCTCCATGACCGGACGTGTGGTGGTCATCGGCGGCGGCAACGTGGCGGTGGACGTGGCGCTGACGGCCAAGCGGCTGGGCGCGTCCGAAGTCACCATGGTCTGCCTGGAGGGCGACGAGGAGATGCCCGCCCTGTCCTGGGAAGTGGCGCAGGCCCGCGCCGCCGGCGTGAAGATCCGGCCGTCGTGGGGGCCGGCGCGCATCCTGGCGGACGGCGGACGGCTGACGGGGCTGGAACTCGTGCGCTGCTCCTGCGTGTTCGACGCCGCCGGCCGGTTCGATCCGGTCTACGACCGCGAGGTCACCGACACCGTCGACGCCGACCAGGTGTTCCTGGCCATCGGCCAGCGGGCGGACCTGGCGGTCATCGACCCCGACGAGAAGCTCCGGGCCGGCAACTGGATCAGCGCCGACAAAGAGACTCAGCAGACCGCGCTGCCGGGCGTGTTCGCCGGTGGAGACGTGGTCAGCGGGCCTTCCACCGTGATCGCCGCCATGGCGGCCGGCCGTAGGGCCGCGGAGGCCATCGCGCTGTATCTGGGCGGCAGCGCCGCCGCGGCGAGTGGCGCCGAACCCGGCGCCGGCGCCGGCCGGGCCGCGCTCAGCTCCTTCAACACCGACTTCCTCGCCCGCACCCCGCGGACGGCAACCGAAGAACACGACGCAGCCACGGCGGCGTTCGACCAGGAGGAAGCTTCGACGGCTCCCTGGGAACAGGTGGAGTTCGAGGCCAACCGCTGCTTCAACTGCGGCTGCGTGGCCGTCACGCCGTCCGACCTGGCGCCGGTGCTCGTGGCTCTGGGCGCGCAGGTCAAGACGACCCGCCGCACCCTCGACGCCGGGCAGTTCTTCCGGGCGCGCCTGGCCGGGTCCACGGCGCTCGAGGCCGGCGAACTGGTGGAGGAAGTCCGGGTGCCGCTGCCGGCGGCCGGCACCAGGCAGGCCTTCAGCAAGTTCCGCATCCGCAAGTCCATCGACTTCCCCATCGTCAATGTGGCCGTCGTGGTCACCACCGAGGCGGGGAAGGTCAAAGAGGCCCGCGTGGCCATGGGAGCAGTGGCTCCGGTGCCCGTGCGGGCGGCGAAGGCTGAGGCGTTCCTCGCCGGCAAGGCCCTGACCGCCGAGACGGCCCGCGAAGCGGCCGGACTGGCCGTGGCGGAGTGCATCCCGCTGGGCCGCAACGACTACAAGGTCACAGTGTTGAAGACGCTCGTAGCCCGAGCGCTCTCCAGCGTGGCGATAGAGCAGTAAGCAACCTTGGGAGGGGTAAGCAGCACATGAGCAAGAAGACGACATTGTTGATCCTCGTTTGCCTCCTGGTGGGGGCAGTGGCGATCTTCGCGGCCGCGTGCGGCGGCGGGGATGAAGCCACCACGACCACCGCGGGCGGCACGGCCACCACGGCCGGCGGCACCGCCACCACCGCCGGCACCACGCCGACGGGGGAACCGCTCATCATCGGCGCGGCCGTCGGCCTCACCGGCGACGCGGCCTCGGGCGACGTCCCGCTGAGCGCCGCCATGGAGTACGCGGTCGAAGAGCTGAACAAGGCGGGCGGCATCGCCGGTCATCCGGTCAAGCTGATCGTCAAAGACACCAAGAGCGACCCGGCCCTCGGCGCCACCGTCGCCAACGAGCTGCTCGAAGAAGGCGCGCAGATCATGGTCGGCCCGGCCTTCCCGGGTATGGCCGTGGGCGTCATCCAGGCGGCGGCCAAGAAGAACGTGACCGTCCTCGGCGGCGTCTCCACCCAGCCGGAATACGTCAAAGTGGGCGGCGCCAAGGCCTACCTCGTGGCCTTCGGCGACAACGTCCAGGCCGCCGCCGTCGCCGAGTACGCCGTCAAGCAAGGCTACAAGACCGTGTACACCCTCAGGTCACCTGACCTCTCCTACACGGACAAGCTCCCGGTGTTCTTCGTTGACGTCTTCGCCAAGGCGGGGCAAAAGCAGCCGTCGCCGAATACGCCGTCAAGCAGGGCTACAAGACCGTCTACACCCTCAGGTCCCCCGACCTCTCCTACACCGCCAAGCTCCCCGTGTTCTTCGACGACGTCTTCGAGAAGGGCGGGGGCAAGGAGATCGGCACCGACACCTTCAGCATCGGGCAGCAGGACTTCTCCGCCCAGGTGACCAAGATCGCCGGGCTCGCAGTCAAGCCGGATTGCATCTACACCCCCATGTTCACGCCGGACATCGGCATCTTCCTCAAGCAGCTGCGCGCCGCCGGCGTGACCGTCCCGGTCCTCGGCGCCGACGGTGACGACCAGCAGGCCCTCATCGACTTCGCCGGCGCGGACGCCGAAGGCCTGGCCTTCAGCACCCACGGCTTCGCCTCCCCGGGCAGCGACCTGGAGAAGCTCGTGGCCGACTACACCGCCTGGAACGGCGGCAAAGCTCCTGAAGCCAACGCCTTCGCCGGCCTGGGTGGCGACTGCATCGCCATCATCAAGGCCGCTGTCGAAGCTGCCGGCTCCATCGATCCCAAGGCCATCGGCGACGCTCTCGCCAACCTCGAGAACGTCAAGGTCGATCACCGGTACCATCACCTACAAAGGCACCGACGGCGTGCCCATGAAGACGGTGTCCATCGCGGCCGTCGAGAACGGCAAGTTCGTCCTCAAGGAGCAGTTCATCCCGTCGTACATCCCGGCTCAGTGAGCCTCGGTGTCTGAGCAGCAACACGCAGAGTCGTCGCGGCAGGTCCGGCTTCGGCCGGACCTGCCGCCGCCACTCCGATGCTGGCGGTCGAGCACCTGACCACCCGGTACGGTCCCATCGAGGCGGTCCGGGATGTCTCCATCCACGTGAACGAGGGGGAGATCGTCGGCGTGCTCGGGCCGAACGGCGCCGGCAAGTCGACCATCCTGGGGTCCATCATGGGCCTGGTGCAGCCCGCCCAGGGCAAGGTCTACTTCATGGGCAAGGACGTCACCGGCTCCGAGCCCGAGACCATGGTGAGGCTGGGTGTAGGCCTCGTCCCGGAGGGCCGCCGGCTGTTCAAGCAGCTGACCGTCTCCGACAACCTGCGCCTGGGCGCGGCCACCCGCAAGGACAAGGCCGCCGCCAAGAGCGACCTCGATGCCATGTTCGAGCTGTTCCCGGTGCTCAAGGAGCGCGCAGAACCAGCTGGCCGGGCTGCTGTCGGGCGGCGAGGCCCAGCAGTTGGCCATCGCCCGCACCATCATGACCGCTCCCCGGCTGCTCTGTCTGGACGAGCCCTCGCTGGGCCTCGCTCCCAAGCTGGTGGACGCGGTCTTCGAGCTCATCAAGGACCTGCGCAAGCGCGGCTACACCATCCTGCTGGTGGAGCAGAACGCCCTGCAGGTGCTCGAGTTCGCCGACCGCGCCTACATCCTGCGCACCGGCAAGATCCAGATGGACGCCAACGCCGAATCCCTGCAAGACGAGAAGGAGCTCCTCAAGGCCTACCTCGGGGTGCGCGACTGACCCTCGAGGAGGCACCCGTACGTGAACACCGTCGGCCAGCAGCTACTGAACGGCCTCACCCTCGGCTCCACCTACGCCCTCCTGGCGCTGGGCATCGCCATGGTCTTCAGCATCCTTCACCTGGCCAACTTCGCCCACGGTGAGCTCATCACCATCTGCGGCTACGTCATGCTCGGCCTGCGCTACACCGGCGCGCCCTGGATCGTCTGGGTGGTGGCGGGCATCGCGGCGTCGACGGTCGCGGCCCTGGTCATGGAGCGGTTGGCCTTCCGGCCCATGCGCCACGCCAACCCGATCAGCCATGATGGTGGCCTCACTGGGTCTGAGCATCCTCATCTCCTACGCCTTCGAGGCGTTCATCTCGCCGCGGGCCCGGGCCATCCCCCAGCCCGACTGGATGAACACCAGCCTGGCGCTCGGCGGGCTGCAGGTCCGCCTGCAGTACATCCTCATCATCGGCGTCACCATCGTCGCCCTCGTCGGCACGCTGGTGCTGCTGCGGCGCACGGTCATCGGCACGGCCATGCGGGCGGCGGCCGAGGACTTCGACGCCGTCCGCCTCATGGGAGTCAAGGCCAACCGGGTCATCGCCTCCGCCTTCGCCCTGTCCGGCTTCCTGGCCGGCATCGCGGCGGTGCTCATCTTCGCCATCCGCGGGTCGGTCAGCCCGCACATGGGCTTCGCCCTGGTGCTCAACGCCTTCATCGCCAATGTCATCGGCGGGCTCGGCAACCTGTGGGGAGCGGTGCTCGGCGGCTTCATCCTGGGGTTCCTCGAGACCGTCTTCCGGGCGTTCCTGCCCAGCAGCGCGAGCGGCTTCACCAACGGGCTGCTGTTCCTGATCGTGGCGATCATCCTCGTCCTCCGGCCGGACGGCCTCATCGCGCCGAAGTCGGCGGCCCGGGTATGAGCGGCTTCCAGGGCGCTCAAGGACCTTCGGCTTCTCGGCGTGCAGCGCCGGCCCCTCCTGGGCGCGCTGGTCGCCTTCGTCCTGTTCGCGGCGCGCCGCCGCCTCTACGCCACCGGGGGTGCGGCCGCCCAGCACATCGCCATCGTCATGGTGCATCAACGGCGATCATGGTGGTCGGCACCCAGATCTTCGTCGGCAACACCGGCATCCTCTCCTTCGGCCACGTGGGCCTGGGGGCCATCGCCGCGTACATCACCGCCATCCTGTCCACCTCCCCGGACATCAAGACCAGCGGCGCCATCGCCAACGCCCCCTGGGGTCTGGCGCACGTGCAGCTCTCCGTGCCGCTGTCCATCCTCATCGCGGTGGTGGTCACCACCATCATCGCGGCCCTCATCGGCCTGTTCATCAGCCGGCTGAACGGCATCGCGGCCGGCATCGTCACCTTGGCCATCCTCATGGTGGTCAACTCGGTGCTCATCAACTGGAAGACCCTGACCGGGGGCTCGGAGGCCTTCTACGGCATCCCGGTGAAGACCACCCTCCCCTGGGCCCTCGCGGGGCTGTTCGTCACGGTCATCGCGGCCCGGATGTTCACCATCTCCCGGGTGGGGCTGCGCGTCCGCGCCGTCCGCGAGGACGAGGTGGCCGCCAGGAGCATGGGCGTCAGCGTCAACCGCTCCCGCTACGTCTCCTGGGTGCTCTCGGCGGTGTTCGTGGCCCTGGGCGGGGCGCTCCTCGGCCATCTGCTCGGCGCCATCAGCCCCAGCGAGTTCTTCGAAACCTCATGTTCCTGCAGATGGCCATGCTCGTGCTGGGCGGCATGTTCAGCGTCACCGGAGCGCTCCTCGGCACCGTGATCGTCACGGTCCTCTCCGAGGTCCTGCGCTGGCTGGGAGACGGCCCGCAGATCGGGAGCGTCAAGCTGCCCATGATCGTCGGCCTCTCCTCCATGGCCTACGGCGCCATCGTCGTGATCATGATGGTCTGGCGGACGGGCGGCATCCTGGGCGACAAGGAGATCGACGGGGCCTGGGATCACCTGCGCCGCTGGGTGCGCAGAGCGCCGGCCGCGGAGCCGGTGCTCGAGGCGCCCGCGATCGTGGCGGCGACCGGCGCGCCGGCCGAGCGACGCGGCCGGCGCGGCGCTCGGCGGCGGCCGCCGCAACCCGTCGCCAAGAAGGAGCCTGTCCTGGCCACCCGCGCCACGGCGTCCGCGGCCGCCTCTGCCGAGCCGCTGCTGGTGGTCGACGAGGTGTCGATGGTCTTCGCCGGCCTGCGCGCCGTGGACAACGCCTCCATCGAGGTCTACCCCGGCGAGATCCTCGGCCTCATCGGCCCCAACGGCGCCGGCAAGACCACCCTGCTCAACATGATCTCCGGCCTCTACACGGCCACCTCGGGCGACCATCACCTTCAACGGCACCCGGGTGGAGACACCTGCCCTCGCACGACATCGCCCGGCTGGGCGTGGGCCGCACCTTCCAGAACACCCACCTCTTCCGCGAACTCACCGTGCGCGAGAACGTGGAGACGGCCGCGCGGGTGGCCCAGCAGTACCGGCCGTCCGTCTACCGGCCCACCGAGGAGCTCCTCGACCAGTTCGGCCTGCAGGGCGTGTCGCGCCAGCGGGCCGGCACCCTGCCCTACGGCGTTCAGCGCCAGGTGGAGATGGCCCGCGCCGTCGCCCTGGGCCCCGACCTGCTCCTGCTCGACGAGCCGGCCGCCGGCACCAACGAGATGGAATCCGCCTGCATGATGGAGACCATCCGCCGCATCCGCGACGTGGAGAAGTGCGCCATCCTGCTCATCGACCACGACCTGCCCTTCGTCCTCAACCTGTGCGAGCGCCTCTACGTGCTCGACGCCGGGCCGGGTGATCGCCGAGGGCGATCCGCAGGAGATCCAGGACGACCCGAAGGTCAAGGAAGCCTACCTCGGGTCGCGCACGGTCTCCGGGAAGGAGTAGCGGCCGCGGGCGCAGGCGACAAGACCGTCATGATCCGCGGTGCCGGCCAGCGACACAGCCACCTCCGGGAAGGCGCGCAGCACCTTGCGGTCCATGGTCACCAGCTTCACTCCGAGTCGTTTGGCCAGCGCGACGTACTCGCAGTCGTAGGCAGAGCAGTCACTGCGATCCGCTACAAGTCCAGGACGCTGAGCGAGTCCACCTCGAACTCGCCGCGCGCTCATGGCCTCCTCGACCTCGGCCAGAAGGCCGCGCGCTTCATCCAGAGCAGATCTCGCCCCGGCGCATGTAACCCGCCAGGACATTGCGCAACTCGCTGCGCCAGAGCATCGGGGCGACCCATTCCTATCCGCTGGTCAACCAGCGACTGCGCCGCCTCGAGTGCGTACTCCTGAATGACCAGGTAGGCGAGGATGTTGGCGTCCACGACGATCAAGACCGGCCCTCCCGCTTGAACGCATCGATGAGCGCTCATGATCGAACTCGCCGGTTGCTTCAGGCGCTCGCTGGATCTTGCGCATGCGCTCCAAGTGCTCCTCCATGCTCACTCTCCGGGGCATGAGCGCCGCCTCCAGACACACGATGGCCTCGCTGTTGAGGCTGCGGCGATGCTCGGCCGCGTGGCCTTCAGCCGCTCGTAGACTTCATCCGGGATGTTCTTGAGTGTCAACGTGGTAGGCACAGCCTCTCCAACCATTATGGAACCATAATGGTTCTAGCATACGACTGCCGGCGGTTCCCCGCAACCCGCGGCGACAGGATAGCGCCCGCCGGCGGCCGAAGCCCTACGACCTTCGTAGGACCTTGGCCGGCCGGCCGCCCGAGGGCCGCCGGACCGCGCCCGGCCGCCTCGTCACCAGGGGAAGTGGCCGCGCCGCTCGAAGAACCCGGGATAGTGCGGCTCGTCGTCCACCGGTTTCGCGCCGGACTCGGTGACCAGCGCCACCGCGTGCAGCACCGCGCCGTCCACCGCGAGGGCCGCGCCCACCACTCCCTGCCCGGTGAACCGGTAGCTGATGCCCGCGCCCGGGGACTCGTGCTCGGTGGTCGGCGACTCGCCGAGAGTGGAGAGCCAGTCGACGGCCGTCTGCCGGTCGCGGGCCAGGGACGCCTCGTCGCGCGCGGCCGCTCCGGCCGGCGCGTCCAGCGCGTACGACCGCACCAGCCGCCCATGCAACTTGGCATACACCGACTCGCTCGCCACCAGGTCGAAGCCCGCCACTCTGCCCGACCACAGCGCCAGAAGCCCGGTCTGTCCGGGAAGGCACGGGAAGGCCGCCTCCCGCTTGCGCAGGTCGCCGCGCTTCTGTTCGTAGACGTCGCGGGCGGCCGAGGTGGGCGACCGATGATGATGCCTCTCCTGCAGCAACGAGACTTCCTCCCACACCTTCTCCTGATCGGACTGGTAGGCACCGCGCCGCCGCACGTTCTGGGTGACCGACTGGCTGGCGACCATCCGGATGCTGGGAGAGGCCAGGTGCCCGGAGTCGCCGAACGCGTGGGTGTGGTAGCTCCAGCGGCCCGCCTCGGTGCAGCTCACCGGGATGACGATCTCCTGCCCCGGCTTGATGTACACCGTGGTGTTCAGCACCCGGTTCTGCTTGGCGCCCACGAGCTCTTCGCCGTCGAGGATCAGCACCCCGACCGCGCCCTGGTTGTGCGCCTTGAGCCTCGGCACCTCGCCGCCGTCGGACATCTCGGTGACCAGCAGGGAGCCGGCGCCGATAGCCTCCTCGAGTCCCACGAACAGCGGCACTCCGCGGATATGCCCCGAACACCGGGGCGATGGTGAGCTCTCCGTCGGCGACCAGATCGCCGAGGCGCAGGCGACCGATGAGTTCGGGTATGACGGCGCTCATTTCTGCACCTCCTCGGGCGCCGCGTCGCCGGCGGCGTCGCGGTCGCGCTTGGCCTTGTAGTCGTCATAGGAGCCGCGGCCGAGGTCCTCGAGCTCCGGAGAGAAGAAGGCGCTGGCTCGAGCGGCTTCTCGCCGCCGCGGCGGTGCGCCTTGACGTTGCACGACAGCCGCTCCATGGTGGCCTGGGCGGCGGCCGGCGAGGCCGCGTAGTCGAGCGTGCGGCCGTCGGCGAGGCCCATGCCGGCGCCCACCCGGTACGAATCCTGGTTGGCGCCCAGGTAGATGAACTCGTAGTCGGCCGTGAGCTGCCGGTGCTCGATGAGCTGCATGATCTGGCTGCTGGCTCGAACTCGCGGCTGGCGTTCTCCTGGCCGTCGGTCATGATGACGAACAGCACCTGATCGGGCTTGTGCTCCTCCACGTACCGGTCGGTGAGCCGCAGGGTGTGGGCGATCGCGTCGTAGAGCGCGGTGTTGCCGCCCGGGATGTAGCTCCGCCGGTCCAGAGGCCGGACCTCGGCCACCGGCAGGGCCGTGACCAGCGTCTTGAAGCGCGTGTCGAACAGGGTGAGGGTCATGGCGGCGGAGCCACCCTCCTCCTGCTGATCGCGCAGGAACTGGTTGAACCCAGCGACGGTCGCCTCCCGGATGATCTCCATGGATCCGGACTTGTCCAGCACGAAGTTGATGAGGATGCTCCGCTCCTCCTGCGGTCTGATGTCGCTGCGCTCTTCCACGAGAACCTCCTTTTTCGCGCCCTTCCTCAGTCTAGCTCCCGCGGTGGACAGGAAAGGCGAATTGTTTGCCAGCTGTGTCAAACGGCACTATAGCGGCCTTTGCCACTCTTGTCAAATGCACTTTGCCAATGATGTAGAATGGAGTCCGGAGGTGGACATGAGCCGGATAGATTTTGGGAACATCCTCAGGCAGTTGCGGCGCAGCCGGGACGAGACTCTCGAGCAGGTCTCGGAGGCTACGGGGCTGTCCGTGGCCATGCTCTCCCGGATCGAGCGGGGCGAGCGCCTCCCCTCCCCCGAGTCGGTGGAGGCCTTGGCCAAGCACTTCGGCCTGTCGGCGGACTACCTCATGAGCGAGACCATCGCCCACCGCCTGGTGAACCGCTACGGCGAGGAGAGCGCCAGCCGCACGGCCGAGCACATGACGCGGGAGCAGCCCGAAGCTGGAGCTTCTGGCCGGGCCCATGGATGAGGATGACGACGTGGACGTGGCGGCGCTGCGGGCCGAGGCGAAGCCCGCCCGGCAGGCGCGCCGCGACTACGGGCCGTTCCAGCAGCGGGACGTCCTGGCGGCGCTCGGCGCCGTCGCGGAGCCGCGGCGCGGGTCGCCGGCCCGCAGGGCTGCCGGCCGCACCGTCGGCACGCCGCGCCCGCGACCCGGCCAGACCTGGTGCAGTCGCGGATGATGCGCGGCCCGGCCATGGCCGCGCCCCCTCGGCCGGAATCGACCCCACCACCGCGCAGGTGATCCGCGCGGCCACCGAGGCTTCGGAAGCGGCCGCCGCGCTGGTGCGCCGGGAGGCCCCCTCACTGCCGCGCGAGGCGCGCCTCGAGTTGGTCGACAGGGTGGCGGCGCTGGCGGGGCAGGCGACCGAGGCGCTGCAGGTGCTGGCTCGGGATCCCGACGGCGACGTGCGCGAAGCCGCGCGACGGGCTCTGAGGCGACTCTCCCGCATCTGAAGGTCCGTTTGCGACTCTCCAGCACAGGGTAAGCCCTGAGGGCATCCAGAGCGCTCGGTCGACCGAACGGAAGGATAGGAGGGCGGAATCATGTTGCGGACCGCCGACGAACTGCGTGGTTTCACCCTGGTCTCAGGGGAAGAGAGGCTCGCGAAGTTCGAGGACCTCTATTTCGACGATCGCTTCTGGACGGTGAGGTACCTGCTGGTGGACACCGGCGGGTGGCTGATCGAGCGCAGGGTGCTCGTCTCCCCCCGCGCCGTGCTCATGGTGGACGGCCTGAACGAGACCATCTCCACCGATCTGACCAAGGCCCAGATCGAAAAGGGTCCTTCCCCGGACGAACACGCCCCGGTGGACCGCCAGTTCGAGATCGCCTACAACGAGTACTACGGCTACTCCCCGTACTGGGTGGGTCCCCTTGCCTGGGGAGCGAATTCCGCGCCCCGCCCGCCGGAGGACGCGGCCCCGCTGGAGGAGAGAGCCGCGTGGGACAGCCATCTGTTCAGCGTGATAGACATCACGGGGTATGCGGTGGCGGGCAGCGATGGCGATGTGGGTCACGTATCCGAGGTGATCGTGGACGACGAGGAATGGACGGTCCGCTACCTGGTGGTGACCACGCGCGAGTTGCTGCGGGGCAAGCATGTCCTGATCCCGCCGCAGTGGACCGAGGTCGATTGGGAGAACAAGTCGATCTCTGTGGATCTGACCCGGGAGACCATCAAGGCCTCGCCGCGCTATGACCAGAGCGTCGAACTCGATAGGGCCTACGAGGACGAGCTCTTCCGTCACTACTGCCGCCAGGCCTACTGGGCCGATGATTCGCTCTGCTACGAACCACCGGCTCTTCGGCCGCGGAAGGAAGATTGAGACCGGACCGCCGCGGAAAGGCGCGCTCTTTCCCGCCACATCGGCTACAATCGCCAATGCTGCGCGAACCGGGTTGATATGCCGGTCGAGCGCCAGCCATCTGGAGAGGTGGCAGAGCGGTTGAATGCGGCGGTCTCGAAAACCGTTGTGCTCGCAAGAGCACCGGGGGTTCGAATCCCCCCCTCTCCGTAGGGTCTTCCGCGAACAACCCGAGAAGTGCGCCCCAGCAACGTCCGGGGGGATTCCGAACCCGCGAGGACGCGAGCTGCCAAGCACGATGCCCGAATCCCTTCCCTCTCCGATTGGCGCAAGCCAAGAACGGCTCGCGAAACCCGGAGCATTCGGGTGGCGACTCGACAGCACCAGACTGAGTGAGACGGACGAAACGCAGGAGCATCGCGGACCCGGGGCAAGGAAGCCGTGCCGCTCTCCTACACCGCGGCGTAGCGTAGGTACGTCACCCCCGACGTAAACCTCCGCGTCTCCCTCAAGCGGAGATTGATGCGAGACTCCAGCCTTGGAAAGAATGGGTGCCCGCGCCGAGAACGACCGGGTGGACGACAAGACGATACTCGTCAACAAGCCCGCGTCTTATGAACGCCGAGGCCAGATATGGCCGCATAAGAGCATTCTTAGACTCTTCTCAAGGTCCTCTCAGAACCGGGCACTAGACTCCTCGTGCCAGTCGGACCTCGACGTCGCCTCAGAGGGCGCGCGGACGAGGCCCTGGCGAGGAGGATACGCATGAGGATCAGAGCCAGCTTGTTGACCGCGGTTCTCTCACCATCGGACGGCCCCGACGCTCGTCCGCACTGCAGCAGTGCCTGCGCTTTTGCCTGAGCGAAGACAATCGACCGGATCCGGATCCAAGCCCCGTCTGGAGGTGCGAGTAGACATGACCACCATCAAGAAGAAGCGCAATCTTGCCTTGACCTTTGTGGCCATCGTGATCGCGGCCGTTGCTCTCCTCGGCTGGGGACTGGCCGAACCGGCTGATGCCAAGCCGGGCTACTCATGCAATCCCCCCGCGGGGCATGGCGACCCCGGTTGTCACGTAACGGTCACCACCAAGCCGCCCACGACCAAGCCCCCGGCGCCGCCTACAACCAAGCCCCCGGCGCCGCCCACAACCAAGCGCCCGGCCCCGGCCACAACGACCACCGTGACCGCGATGCCCACCACGACTATGACCGCCGCCCCTGCGGCGTCGACGGTGACCCTCCCCGGTTCGACCACAATGTCAGAAGACTCGACTACGTACTGTCTTGGAGTCGTCTACCACGACTCTCGCGCCGACCACGAGCGTGCAGGAATCGACCACGACCACGGACCTCTCACAATCCGTAGCGGACATTGCCGCGAGCGGCATCGGTGGCGGTGGAGGCGGGCTCCCAGGAGGGTGGATCGCGGTCCTGATCGTACTTGGAATACTGGCCGGGTCCGGTTGGACCCTGACTGCGGTCAAGTGGGCGGGAAGCCGGCGCGGAGGCCGCGGGGCAGGGACGGGTGGGCTCCTAAGGTTCGTGCTCGCCGAGCGCCTTGGGCATTGGTCCTACGCCCTCTTCTTCCTGGCGGCCGCAGTGACCGGTGCGCTGATGTGGATCCCATCGACGGCTCAATCCTTGGCCGGCGCCTACTTCACTGTGGCTCGCTACCATGGCTACCTCGGACTGGCGATGCTGCTCGTCCCCCTCTTGATCTTCCTGATTCTCGATCGCAGGCGTCTCGCTGAAAACCGCCGCGTGCTGGGCGAATGGAGCGGCAATGACTGGCGCTGGCTCCGCTCCGCGCTCACCGGCGGCATGTTCAACGGCAAGAAGATGCCGCCTCAAGGCCGGTTCAACGCGGGTCAGAAGATCAACTCCTATGTGGTCGCAGGGCTCACTCTGGCCTTCGTGGTCACGGGGACGATGCTGTTGGCAAGAGGCTACTTGCCGCTCTGGCTGACGTCCGGGGTACTGGTCTGCCACAAGGTGCTGGCGGTCGCCGGTGTCACGCTTATCGTGGGTCACGTGAGCATGGCGCTTTTCACACGGCACGGACGCGGAGGGCTGAAGGCAATGGTCAAGGGTATCCTGCCCGCGCACATAGCCCGGGAAGCTCATTCACTCTGGTACGCGGAGTGGCTCAAGCATAACCACGAGGAGTACGCTGAACTCCCGGCGGATCGCGAGACTCGTCACGCTGGCCCCGTGACTCCTACTTCGACCTGACGGTCGTAGGGCAGCGGTCGGCACGGCCGCGGGGCGAGGTACGAAGCCTTGCGAGGACTCATACCCCGTGTCATGGGCGCGGCCGGCTACGCGACTCATTGGTCCATGCCGGGCGGTTGGATGAAGGAGTCAACCTTCTCGAGAAGCCGTTCACCCCGACCGAAGGCCCTGACGGACATGGTTCGTGAGGTACTGGACATGCCCCGAGGGGCGGGGTAGACGCCTCAGTAGGAAGCCGTCGACCCCGCCCGCGTCGCTTGGATCAGAGTCGCGCTGAATCCGCGGCCATCAGGTTCATGACCTCGCCTTCGAAGTTGTAGAGCTTCACGTCGGTCTGGGAGTCGGCGCCCGTTCCCTGCGGCGTGATCACCACGAAGTGCATCGTGGTGAGGTTCGGGTTGCTGTCGATCCACGTGCCCGAGTTGACGTAGATGGACTTCAGCCCGGCGTGGTTCTGCGCCGCCTGTATCAGGGGTACGTGCGTGTGGCCGAAGACGACGATCCTGGCAGCGGACTTCGGGTTCGAGAAGTACTGGGTGGTCGCCTCGGCATCGATCTTCGTGGCGTCCGCGGAAGCCGCCACCGCCTGCTGGGCCGGCGTGTGGACGGGCACGTGGTTGAGGGTCTGCCGCTCGTCCCACGTGTCGAGACAACTCCGGAACAGGTTCATGTCGATGGGCCCGCCGGGGGTCTTCTGGAAAGGCACGAGGTCGTCGACGGCGTACGTCTCGGTGAACCCGTTGATGTTGGTCACGATGATCTTCTCGTCGAACCGGTTCTCGATCGGCAGCGGCGTCAAGATGGACTTCCACATGCTCCAGTACGCATACGCCGCGGCCTGGCTGTCGCCGCCGGCGGTGTCCTGCGTCACCTGCGGGAAGGTGTCTGCCGCGGTGGTGCACTTCTGGACCACGTGCTCGGTGGCGATGCGGGTGTAGAAGTATCCGGGAGGCAGGATGGAGCCCGGCGCGGCGGCGCTGTTCGAGATCGGATCCGGCGCGCAGAAGAAGTTGTAGCGGTGGCCATGCTCGATGGCGATCGCGGGATGGTCTTCCGGAACGTAGGTGCCCAGTCCTTGAACGTCGTCCCGCGCCTGGCGGATGCCCGGCAGGATGCTCTCGACGTTCGCCGCGGTGATGGTGAGGTCGTGGTTACCGGGGACGTAGGTGACCCGGACTTTGCCGTCCTGGATGATGTGGTTGAAGGCGTCGATCACTTCCTGGTTGGCCGATGCGGCCCTCTTGACGAAATCGGCCTGGTCCTTTCCGGCGTAGGTGTCCGTCTCCGCCGGAACGAACCACTCGTCCAGCAGGTCGCCCGCGATAACCAGTTCGCCGACGGTCGGGGATTCCTGGACCTGACCCAGGAAGTTCACCAGCGGCTTCGTGTTCTGGTTGAACTCCGAATACGCAAGGTCCGCGCCCATGTGGAGATCGCTGATCACCACGATCTGGGTCCTCTCGCCGGTCCCGCTGTCGAGCGGCTTACCGGAGCCGGTGGCCGCGCCGGCCGTGGTTGCGGTGCCGCCGGCCGCGCTGGTCGCAGTGGCCGCCGCCGTCGTGGTGGTGCTACCCGACCCGCAGGCCGCCAGCAGCCCCGCGAAGGTGGCGCCGGCGCCCAGCATGGCCCCCGCGATACCGGCCATCTTGAGGAACTCCCGGCGGCTGACCGGGCTTGCTTCTGTGAGATCCTGCATCGCTTCTCTCCCTATCTCTCGGTGCGCCATGCGAACAGAGATGCGCGCGCCGATGACCCTCATGTGAAGCAGCCTCGACCCTGACGAACCCCTCCGCCCTTCTTCAAGGTCTTCGGCATCCCGTTGCCTATCGGGGATTGGACCAAAGGCTCATCTGCCGCCCGGGAAGGCGAGAGCCGGCCGACCAAACGACTCGCAGGCGACTCAGCCGGCGAACAGGAGGACCGTGGACGTCACGAACGGCATGAACATGGTGAATCCCCCAGACACAGCGTTCATCGAGGCGGAGAGGGCCAATACTCTGAGTGAGGAACCGGCCCTACCCCTCAGCGCCCACGTAAGCAATCGCCATTCGGCGACGATGATCACCATCACCGACAGTCCGATCGCCAGGTAGACCCACGGGGAGACCGTTGTGACCCAATGATGGGCGTAGGGGCCGGCTCCTGGGTCGCTCACGGAGATCTTCGTGGTGCCGATGCCGAGTCCCCACAGCGTCACCAAGGCGACGTTCAGCGCCGGGTTGGTCAAGCAGTTCACCGCGATCACCGGCAACAGATCCCTGCGATCGAGTTGGAACATCCAAGCGACGGTCAGCTCGCAGCCGAGGGTGACTATGAGCGGGATCAGGACGGCGAAGAGACCGACGAAAAGCACTACTGCTCCCCACCGTCCGGGGGCCGGCCGGTGGACCTGGCGCGGTTGCGCCGAGCGATGTGTATCAGCCAGAGAACCGCGAGCACGACTGCGATTCCCGCGATCGCGTAGAACACCCCGAAGAACGACTTGTGCTCAGCAGGCGCGAAGTCGCCCGGGATAGGACCCCATACGACGTCGGCGAGGGCGGCAGGCGGCGGGGTCAACAACACGAACGCGAGCGCCAGGGTCGCGAGCCACGCGCCCAGCAGTGCCACTCTCTGCCTCATCGCATCTCCAATCAGGCGGGTGCCTACTCGCCCCAGAGACCAGCCGATTCCGTGGCCACCATAGCCATCCGGGCGCCAAAGGGCAATACCGCGAGAGAGGCGTTATTCGGCTGCCGCGGGCGTCAGCGCCGGCGGTTGCCAGCCGGTGCCGTCCAATATCCCGTCGATCTTGTCGGGCTCGGGCGCCATCAACCTCCAGATGACCTCGAAGCCCTGTCCGCTCGCCACCGGCAGCCAGTTCGCGGCCTGCGCGGCATCCGCCGGCTGCGTCGCCTGAAGGTAGATGTCCACCGAGCCGTCCGCGTTCTTCGTGAGCGTCGATGCTTGGTTGAACTGATAGCGGCCGAGCGAGTTCTGGATGAGAGCGCCCTTGGTGTTGTAGACGGTGAGGGTCCAGCCCTCGCCCCCGGGCGGAGGCGTGGGCATGTGGATGGTGTAGCTGGAGGAACCGTCCAACGCCTTGCCGCTCCCATCGGTGAAGCCCATGGCAAAGATGGCCTGGTCGGACGTGAACGCGCCAAGCCCCACCGCGGACACGACTGCGCGTAGCTGGTAGTCGGTGCCGTACGCCCCGAACCCACCCAGGAAGTAGCCGTTGTGCTTCTTGGCGCTCGCCTCGAAGACGGTCTTGGTGTCGGCCTGGATCTGGGCCGGACCGGCGGCTACCGCATCCGTGAGACCGCGGATGGTATCGGCGCTCAGCTTGCTGTCCTTGGACGGCGTCATACCGGGGCCGATGCCCACCGTGGCGAAGGCCGCGAGCTGGTCTTTGTCGGCCGCCGGCGGCGGGAACTGCTGGAGCAGCTGCCCGAGGGTGTCGAAGAACTCCACTCCCGTGGGGATGGAGTAGCTATCGACGGTGGTGTCGGGCTGGGCCGGAGCCGGAGGCTGATAGCCGGTCCCGTACTTGCTGAGCGGGGTGAGCGTGTAGCCATCCTGGATCTTGTTGACGTTGGCGACGTCGTCCTGCCCCTTGAGCTGCGTGGATCCGATGATCCAGATGCGGGTGTAGTCCACATCGATCCGCTGGGCGCCGGCCGGAAGCTGCGCGTCGTGTTGCCCCGGACCGCAGATAACGTAGTCGCCCGCCGGGGTGTCGTGGGCGCTGCCGAGGTTGCGCAGGTCCTCCGTGTAGGGGTCCAGAAGCGCAAGGACGAAGTCGTGGTCGGGGACGGCCGGGACGCTCAGCACTTGCGGCTCCGCGGTAAGGTCCAGCCAGGCGATGGACGAGAGGGCATTGGCGCCAGGCGCGACGACGGTGGTGCTGCTCGGGTCGTTCAGCGCACGGACGTTGTTGAACTGGTTGACCGGGCCGAACCCTTGGCCGTTCGTGACGTTCACGCTGGTCATAGTGAGGAAGGTCTTGTTGGTGGTGAGCAGCGGAAGCCCATAGGTGTACGCCTGCAGCCCCACGCTGTAGGCCTTGTCGTAGTCAGACTGGGAGCTCCCGGACGAGCATCCAGCGACGGCCGGCACCAACACAGCCAGAAGCAATGCGCACCCTGCAAACAGAGACGCGCGCGCGCCGATCAACCTCATATGAAGACTCCTCCGACCCTGTCGAACCCTCAACTCGCCTTGAAGGTCTTCGGCATCCCCTTGCGTGATGGGGATTGGACCAAAGGCCCATCGGCGACCATGGGCGGATAGGTGAACCTCCATGGCGGCTTAGTCGTCTTCGACTACGGACCGGAGGGGCTCTGTGAGTTCACGCACCCCCTCAGACTGCGCCCTAGCCATGGCGGGGTCGAGCCGCCGCACCGCCGGTATGGCCCACGGGAGCAGGCCGGTGACCAGCACCGCGGCCCCAGAGATGGCGAACCAGACGGCGATCCCCGTGCTCTCGGCCAGCGGGCCCGCCAGCAGCAGGCCCGGCACCGCCGCCAACAACGCGATGGTGGCGTAGAGCCCCAGCACCCGCCCGAGCTTGGCCGGGTCCATGAGGGTCTGGAAGATGGCGGTGATGGGAGCCGCGAACAGAGGGACGGCGATCCCCATGACCACACAGAAGACCACGAAAGCCCAGAAGCCGGAAGCCGGCAGCAGTCCGGATACGCCGAGCATCAAGCCGATCAGGAAGATACCGGCGCCTATCGATCTCGTAGCAGGGATCCGCTTGGACACAACGCCGATGGCGAGCGAGCCCGCCAACATGCCGGCCCCGAAAGCCAGCTCCACCACACTGGCGGAAGCCGCTCCCCGGCCGAAATGCGCCAGGGTCATGAGCGGGAACAGCGCGTTGAGCGGCATGTAGAGAAGAGTCACGACGGTGAGGATCAGCGTGAGCCACAGTATCCCCCGGATGCGGACCAACTCCCGCCACCCCTCCACGAACTCGGCCACGAGGTCCGCGAGGAACCCTCCTCCCGTGGTCCCGCCGGCGGGCCGCTCCGGGTTCGGGATGCGAACGAAAAGCAGCGACCCCACCGCCAGGAGCGCCCCGCCGATGTCGATGGCGACGACAGCGGTCATGGGCGCCACACCCATCAGGAACGCGCCAAGCACCGGCCCGGCCATGGCCACGCCGGAACTGAGGAAGAAGTTCCAGCCCGCCACGCGCATGAGCTCATCCACCGGCACGTACATGGGCACGGCCGCCTGGCTCGCCGGCGCGTGGAACGCCGCTCCCAGAGACCGTAGGGCGATGATGGCTACCACTGTCCCGACGGCGGGCGATCCAGAAACGAACAGAACGATGAGCACCGCGCTGCTGGCGGCGATGAACAGGTCGGCGCCCATCATGGTCCGGCGCCGGTCCCAGCGGTCGACGAACAGGCCTGCGATGGGCCCCAGGAGACCTTGGGGGAGGATGGCGGCCACCGTAGCGTACGCAAGGATCGTAGCCGAGCCCGTCTCCACCGCGAGCCACCACACCAGGGCGAAATTGACCGCCGCGCTCCCGAGGAGCGAGAATGCCTGTCCCGCGAAGATGACGAAGAAGGTGCGGCGCCAGCGGCGGTCCGGAGCAGGTATCGAGTCGGTGTTCAGATGGGCCATTCCCACTCCTGCGTCCCACGATGTTGCCGGCAGAGTCTATCGCGTGGGGCGCGCCGGCTGACCGGCCAAGCGGGCAGTCTTGCGGGCCGGTCGACCTGGCCACCCGGCCGGTGGAGGAACCGGACCCCTGCAGGGCGAACCGGCAGGCGGGTGGCGCTACCCTTTCCAGGGCGGCGAACATCGACAAGGAGGAAGACCGTGAACACGCCGGACGGCAATGGACGACCGGGGACCCGTGAGCGCATGGCCTTCGGAGCCTGTGCGTCGGTCATCGGCCTGTGCGTCATAGTCGACGGCCTGATACTCCTGCGGCCCGGCGCGCGCCTTGCCGATCACATCCTGGAGACGGCGATCCCCATCGTCGTCCTGGCGGTGGCCTGGCTGCTGGTGGCCCGTCTGCGCGCCGGGTACCGCGCCGCCATCGAGTCGTTCGTGGGCGTCCTGGCTCTGACCTGGGCGGGGCTCGCGTTCGCCGACGCGGGGCTCACCGGGTTCCGCGCCGCTCACATCATCGGCATCGTCCTGGCGCCGGCCGGCGCCTGCCTGCTCTGGCTTGCCGCCGCGGCGCTGGTGCGTTCCCGCAAGCCAGGCCGCCTGCGCTACGTCCGCCGGCTGGGTTGGGCCGCCCTGACGCTCCTCGCGGCCTACTGGATCGTCCTTCCCATCGGTATGGCTGCCTATGCCACCCACCGGCCGCAGACGCCGGTCCCGGCCTTGGCAGCCGGGGTCGAGTACGAGGAGGTGACCGTGCGGACCTCCGACGGGGTGCGGCTCCAAGGCTGGTACGTGCCGTCCCGGAACGGAGCCGCCGTGGTGGCCTACCCGCGCGAGTGGACCACCGCTCATGCCGCGATGCTGGTCGAACAGGGCTACGGAGTGCTGCTCCTCGACATGCGCGGGTACGGCGCCAGTGAGGGCGATCCGAACGCCTTCGGCTGGGGATGCACCAAAGACATAGACGCGGGGGTGGCCTACCTGCAGACTCGCCCGGACGTCGAAAGCAGCCGCATCGGCGGCATCGGCCTGTCCGTGGGCGGGGAGCAGATGATCGAAGCGGCGGCGGCCAATCCCGCGCTTCGGGCCGTTGTGTCCGACGGAGCGGGCGAGCGCTCGGTGCGGGAGAGCCTCATCCGCGGCCCCAAGGGCTACTTCGCCGTGCCTATGATGGCCGTCCAGACGGCGGCGGTGGCGGTGTTCAGCGGGCAGCCGGTCCCCCGGGCGCTGGACGAACTCTCGGCCGGCATCGCGCCGCGGGCCCTCTTCCTCATCTATTCAGAGAACGGTGGAGGCGGCGAGGAGCTGACCCCGGACTACTTCGCGGCTGCCGGCGAACCGAAGTCCCTGTGGATGGTGCCCGATGGCGAGCACACCGCAGGACTCAGCGAGATGCCGAGGGAATACGCCCAGCGAGTGGGAGACTTCTTCGCTCAGACGCTGCTGCGCTGATCTGTCGCGCACGGATACTCGTGGCCGATCCTCTGCGCGATGCGCGGCATCACCAGGCCGTGGACGATGTGCCGCGGAGAGCACTGAACGACATCGCCGTATCTGACCGGCTCAAGGAACTCGATCTCACAGATCTTCTTGAAGCGAGGGATCTTTCGCTGGCGCGGGTACACCTCGAAAGCCCCGGCGATGGCCACCGGGATGATGTCCGCATTGCCGTCGAGCGCGATCTTGCCGAGGCCGGTGAAGGCCTTCTGCGGCCCGCCCGTCCACGACCGCGTCCCCTCAGGGAAGACGCCAAGCACGTCGCCCCTGGCCAGGATCCGCGCGGCCTCTTCGATCGCCGCGAGGGGCCGATCCTTGGAGACCCTCACCTGTCCCAGTGGCCCGCAGCACCAACGGGACGAGAGGCATGCGGTAGAAGAAGTCCTCGACCAGGAAGTAGATGCGGCGCGGGCAGACGACCACGAGCAGGGCGAAGTCGAGGAAGCTCACATGGTTGGCGGCCAGGACCACCGGACCATCCGCGGGGATGTTCGCCAGGCCGTCGACGCGCTTCAGCCAGATCGCCTTGACGATCGGCCCCAGAACGTACTTCGAGAACCAGTACAGGAAACCGCCGACTGCTGCCCCTCCTTCTTTCCGAGCGGCGCTCTAGTGGTCCCGCGCCTTCTTGACGAGCCGCGGACTCTCGATGGCCACCATGGTGTCGGGCGGCACGGACTCGGTCAGCCACACATTCCCACCTATGGACGAGCGCGCGCCGATGACCGTGTCTCCTCCCAGGATGGTGGCCCCGGCGTAGATGATGACGTCGTCCTCGATGGTGGGATGGCGCCTCTTGCCTCGGTACAGGTCGCCGGCCCCTTTGGGAAGCGAGAGCGCCCCCAACGTCACGCCCTGGTAGATGCGCACGCCGGTGCCGATCACCGCCGTCTCGCCTATCACCACCCCGGTCCCGTGGTCCACCACGAACCCCTCGCCGATGGTGGCGCCCGGGTGGATGTCGATACCCGTGACCCCGTGCATGTGCTCGGTCATCATGCGGGGCAGCATGGGCACGCCCAGCTCGAACAGGCGGTGCGCCACCCGGTACACCGCGATGGTCTGGAGCCCCGGATAGCTGTAGACGATCTCGTCCGTGGTCTTGGCCGCCGGGTCGCCGTCGAAGGTGGCCCTGATGTCCGCGTCCAGCACCCGCCTGATCTCCGGGAGGTCCGCCAGCACCTGCAGGGCCGCCTCGTGCCCGCGATCCTCACACGTGCTGCATTCGAGCTCGAGGCGAAAACACTCGTGGCGGATGGAGCGGGTGATCTGCTCGGATAGCAGGTCGAAAAGGGCCGTCGTCCCCTGGCCTATCGCGTAGCGGAAGTTGACCGGGTCCACCCGCACGCGGCTGAAGAACCCGGGAAAGAGCAGTTCGCGGAGCTGGTCGATGATCTCGATCACCGCTTGGCGGGACGGGATGGGCTCGAACCCGATGTGAGTGTGGCATCCGGGTTTGGAGCAGTCCTGCACCATCGCTTCGCTCAGGGCCTCGAGCCGCGCCCTGTAGGCCACGGCGGCGTCCGCTTCCCGGCGGCAAGTGAGCCGTTCGCCGGCGCCCGGCGTCTCTGCGTCCCCTGGAGCCATCTGGTCCTCCTCATCAATGCTCGGTGCACGCGTAGGATACTCCCGGTGATGGTAGGGTGAAGGCGTTGCGGCATGAAATACGCGAAAGTGACGGAGCGGGCGATGGATCTGCACGACGGGCTACTGGGTGACACCCCCATGCTGGTGGTGGCCGGGACCATAGACCAGAGCTCTGCCGGCGACCTGCGGGCGGGCTTGGACAAGTGGTCCAAGGCCCGTCACAACATCGTGTTCCTGGATCTCGGCGATGTCGACGGTGTGGACAGCGCCGGTCTCACGGTGCTCACCGACTGGGTGCGCTCATTGGGAGGAAAGGGTTGGCTGGGGGTCGTGGCCCCGAGCCCTGACGTCCGCCGCGTCTTGGAGGCGGGCGGTCTTCTCCCTCACCCGAACGTCCGCCTCTTCGAGACCAGGCAGGCGGGCCGCATCGCCACCCAGGAGCGGCAAAGCACCTGATGCCGCTCGGCGCCGCCGGGCGATCCGCGGCGCGTCAAAGCAATCCTCTGCTGCTCCTTACCGCGGAGTCCAGGGTCTCCCGCCGCGCCGCGCTCCACGCTTTGCCCCACCACCAGATGGCCAGGCCGAAGCCGGCCGCGAAGAGCAGCACGGACAGGGCCCGCACCGTGTAGGCGATGCCGTCCGTGTGCTCCAGCAGCCCCAGCCGCGAAAGGATGTTGTGCCAGTCATGCCCCGCGCCTGAACCGTCGTCGCCCAAGAGAAGCAACACCCTGCGGGTGGCGTCGTAGATGTACACGGAGACGTTGTTGAGTGATTCCGCGGCCCAGGCCAGCATCAGGACCACGGCGAAGCGGTCGCGCCGCCACCAGAAGTAGGCGCCGAAAGCCAGTGGGACCGCTACCTGCAGGAACGATCCTGCCCCCTGGACCAGCAGTTCCGGAGCCCAGAACGCGAGCATATGGCCGAGTTCGTGGATGCCGAGATCCACGTTCGAGAGCCACGGTGTCCAGCCGTTGCGCGAGTAGGTGAGCCCGGCGAGCAGCCCCGTCATCAGGATGGCGACCATCCACTGGAAGGTGCGCTTCCAGGTCAGAGCCGAGCGGATGGCTGGCTGAATGCTCATCGTATAGACCATCGGCACGCGGTTTGGTGCTCTTGACCTTCGGCCGGACCGCCGTCGGTGTTTGCCACCTGCTCCCGCGGGGGTACGTCACCAGCGGCAGTCAATCTCACCCAAGGGGACGCGACATGAACATCATCGTGTGGGCCGACGTGCCGGTGACCGACCTGGACCGAGCGGCGAAGTTCTACTCGCACGTGCTCGGCATGCCGGTCAATCGGATGCCCGGGGCCGAAGACGTCGCTGTACCCGGCTCCCCGCCCGCTGAGGGCCAGCCGGCGCCCGATATGATGCCCGTGGCCTTCGACCTTTATGTCGGCGGCAGACCAAGCACCGACGGGCCGACGATCTATCTGTCGGCCGGTGGGGACTTTCCCGGGATCCTCGCGCGCATACGAGAAGCCGGCGGTGAGGTGCTGCAGGAGCCGCAGGACATGGGGCCCATGATCGGCACGCTCGCGTTCTTCAAGGACACAGAAGGCAACCGCATCGGTCTGCACCAGCCGCCCGCCGGCATGTGATCATCGGAGAGAACGGGCGCGCCCCAGTGGCGGCTCCGCCGTACTTGACGGCGTGTCCCGGGCAACGGAGATTACGCGGCGGGGCCACGGTTCAGGACCCTGCCCCCGGCAGCCGGTAGCACTCTCCCGGAGCCGGGATCTCCGGCCAGTCAACGGTCTCCTCGAAGTGCTCCAACCGGTAGGCATCCCAGCCGTAGAGACTCTGGAAGGCGAGGTTGCGCTCCGAGGGGCAGTCGTCGTAGACACAGCCGCCGGCCGAGTCCTCCCGCTTCATCGTGCGCCCGCAGGCGCCGCAGTACAGCCACGTCTCAGAGTCGTGGTCCACGCTCACTCCAAACGGTACTTGCCGCCCTCGACGCGCACCCGGAAGTCCTTCTCCCATACGAGTTCCGGCGTCGGCTCATCGTGCTTGTCGCGCGGATGCACTCTCAGCTTCACCGGATCGCCATCGCGCAGGTCGCGGGCGAGAGCGTAGCAATACAGGGTGGGTGTCTCGTCCTTCTCCCACTCCGCGAAGCTCATCACGGCTCCCGGGCTGGGGGCGGGCCGGCCGGCCACCGAGCATTCGGCCGCGAGTCCCTCGTCCCACTTCTCGCCGGCACCCGGCTTCACCTGGAACCTGATCTCCACCGGCGCGAGTGCGGCCATCTCCGGCTCGAGGGGGTTGTCTTGACGCTCCAATTCGGGCCACTTCACCAGTTCAGCCACCGTGCACCTCCATGCTCACCGGCTTGCGCTCCTCCTCCCCGGGTTACCCGGAGACCGGCCGCGGCAAACCGGCGGGAGGTCAGCGCTTCTTGCGCCCGAGGAACGGCACCAGCACCGGCGTCCGCCGCTTGTAGGCCTCGTAGGCTTCCTGGCCACCCCACTTCGCGTCGGACTTCTTCTCTAGGAGCGGCACCCCGCTCACGCGGCTGATGAGCAGGTAGACGAAGACCGGGGAGATGAGCGTGGCGAACTGCCAGCCCCGCAGGACGGGCAAGGCGACGATCGCGACGCCCACCCACAGGGTGATCTCGCCGAAGTAGTTCGGATGCCGGGAGACGGCCCACAGTCCCGAGGTGATGAACGAGCCGGCGTGGGCCGGGTCCGCCCGGAACCGGCTCTTCTGCAGATCGGCCGTGGCTTCGAACGCAAAGCCGATGACCCACACCGCGACGCCCACATACGCGAACACGTCGAGCCCCTCAGGCCGCTCGGACGTCACCACCGCCAGCGCGGCCGCCAGTGTCAGGCTCACCCACAACCCCTGCAGCGTCCACGTCATGAAGAGGCGGGAGAAGGAGTTCTTGATGCTGTCGAAACGGTCGTCCTTGCCCGCCCGGCGCACGCGGCGGAAGAGGAACGGCCCCAGACGCCCCGCCCACACGAGCACCAGCGCGAGCAGCAGGATGGAACGGGCATCGGTGGCCTTGCTCAGGACCACGGCTATCACGATGACCGAGATGAAGGTGAAGGCCCCGCTCAGATCGTAGAAGCGCTCGGTCCGCAGGAGGTACGACGGTATGAAGGCCAGCCACTGCACCACGAAGGCATAGCCGACGACGATGGCGAACACCGGCACGCTCCCGACGGTGGCCCCACCCCACGACCCCGCCCACGCGACCAGCGCCGCGACGACGACGGCGACCAGCGCGCCGGCGAACGATGAGACTGTCTGTTTGGCGGCCATGAGCTAGAACGCTCCCAGCATGCAGGGCGTGATCTTGGCCTTCAGGCACTCGCAGGCGCCGGATACATCCATCTTGTCCATCCCCAGATCCTCCGCTATCTCCCACAGGGAAGCGCACGACACCTTCCCATCGACGATGGCCGACTCCAAACGCTCGCGCAGCTCTCCGGAGACCTCCTCGGCCGCCTTCACGACGCGCTTCTCAGGCTCGTAGCCGAACAGGCCCAGTTGGCACCCCACGATACGGAGTTCGAGCAGGTCGGCCGTGGTGCCCAATGCCCCCGGGTCGACGCCCAGGCTCTCGGCCAGCCGGATGGCGGCGGCGCAGGTGAACCGGCCGTTCTCGGCGATACCGGAAAGGGCGCGGGAAAGGTCGGGGTCGGGAGGTGTGCCCTTGGGATGCTTGGCCCGGTAGTGGATATCCATAGCTGAATAGTAGCAGCGGCGGGCGGTGGCCGGGCCGGCCGCTCACTCCTTGTTGGACCAGACGACCTTCCCGGTGACGTCGAGATACGACCAGACGTGGACGCCGTCCACCAGCTTATCCACGAGGCCGAGGCCGCCCACGAAGGGCGCGACCGACTCACATACTGGCTCGGTGATGATCTTCCCGGTCTTGTCGATGTAGCCGTACTTCTCGACGCCCCCCACCATCTGCTCCACGATCCCGACACCCTCGGAGAACCCGTGGGCCCAGTAGAAGGTCGGCGGGATGACCATCGTGCCCGTGACGTCGATGTATCCCCACTTGTCGCCGTTGTAGACCGGAGCGAGCCCGTCCTGGAAGCCTCCCGCGAACTGGAGCTCAGGCTGGATGACCACCTTCCCGGTGGTATCGATGAAACCGTACTTGCCGCCCGACACGATGAGAGCCAGGCCCCCGGAAAAAGCCCCCACTCGCTCGTACTGGGGCTGCACCACCCACGCGCCCTTGTTGTCGATGAAGCCGAACTTGGTCACGCCGTCCACGCTCTGGGCAGCGCCGGCGAGGCCTCCGGCGAAGGACTGCGCCTCAAGGAACGCCGGCTTGATGACTGTCTTGCCCTTGGTGTCCATGTAGCCATAGCTGTCTTCGACGAACACGAGGGCCAACCCCTCGGAGAATGACTCCCGATGGATCTCGTTGCGCTTGAGCACTTCCTTGCCGGTCTTGTCGATGTAGCCGAAGATGCCCTCCGAGTACAGCACCATCGCCAGACCGTCGGAGAAGGGGCTCGCGGCCAGGAACTGAGGCAGGATGACCCAGGTGCCCTTCGTATCGATGTAGCCGAAGCGGCCCGCGTCGCCCTGCGCCACGGCCAGACCCTCGGAGAACATGCCGGCGAGCTGATACTGGGGCTCGATGACCATGACGCCGGCCTTGTCGATGTATCCGTACATGCCGGCGGCGTTCGGGGCCGGGTACAGCCCGGGATCGCCCACGGTGGTCGTGCTGGCGTCCGGCGACGAGCACCCGGTCGCGGCGAGGGCCGCCGCCATTATGAGGACGGACAGTATCACCGGTAGCACGGCGATACGAAACGAGCGGCTGATCTTCATTCGTGACATCCCTTGAACGATCCGGTTCCCCCCTGGACGCCGGCGCCCCCACCGGGCACGCGCGGCAGTCGCCGGGAATTGTACCCCTCCAGCCCTCAACGTTCCGTGCCGACAAGACTCGCGGACCTCATCGACAGGCCGAACGGCCGAGGCCCAACGGAACAGACTACCCGGGCGAAGAGCCCCTGGAGTGGAGGCCTAGCGGTGGAACGCCTCACCACGGGGTGCGGTGATGCCGACGGCGACGCGTCCGCGCCCGACGCCACCGGCAAGCTCTTCAGGGATGATATCGTGGCTGGTGTGTTCGCGAACGGCAGCGGCTGGGAGCAGTACGTGTTCAAGAAGGGCGACTACAACGAGTCGCAGCCCGCGGACGTCACCAAGGCAGACGTCCAGGCCTTCGTTGAGAGAGCCATCGCCCACGCCAAGGCCAACGGCAAGGAAGCCGACGGCACCTGGTTCCTTGGGTCGGGCACCTACGGCGCGGCGGCGGTCAAGCCCGAGTGAAGGTAGTCGACCTCACCGAGGACAAGAAGGATCTCTTCTGCCTCTGCCTGGAGGACTGGTCGGAGGATGCCAGAGAGGCGGGGCCAAAGCGCCGCGAATGGCTGGACCGATCCCTGGCTTGCGGACTCCGGGCCAAGCTCGCGCTTGATGACGACGGAGTCGAGGGCGGCATGATCCAGTACGGGCCCATCGAGCACTCGATGGTGGACGGATCGGGGCTCTACTTCGTCTACTGCATCCACGTGCACGGCTACAAGCAAGGGCGGGGCGACTTCAGGAAGCGCGGCATGGGGACCGCCCTGCTGAAGGCCGCCGAGGATGACGCCCGCGGACTGGGCGCCCAGGGCATGGCGGCGTGGGGTGTCTGGCCTCCGTTCTGGATGAGAGCGTCCTGGTTCAAGAAGCACGGCTACCGCAAGGTCGACAGGCAGGGCATCTCGGTGCTGTTGTGGAAGCCGTTCGTCACCGAAGCCAGGCCGCCCCGCTGGTTCCCGAAGGTAGATAGGCTTCCCGATGCCGTTCCGGGCAAGGTGGACGTGGTCGCGTTCAGCAGCGGTTGGTGCCTGGCCCAGAACCTCACCTACGAGCGGGCCAAGCGAGCGGCGGCGGAACTCGGCGGCCAGGTGTCGTTCCGCGAGATAGATACCTCCGCGCCGGACGCCGTCGCGAAATGGGGCCGTACGGACGAGGTCATTCTCGACGGCAGGGATCTCCAGAAGGGCCCGCCGCCCAGCTATGAGAGAATCCGGGGAGCTATGGAGCGGCGGGTCCGCAGACTGCGGCCGCCCGGGTAGCCGATCGTCCCAAGGCCACGGAGGAACGCTCATGGAGCAGGACCAGCTACGCCACCTCGCGGAGGAGCACCTCTGCCCCCTGTTCCCCGGCTCGCGGCTGGCAGGCCCCATCCCGTCGACTCCCCAGGAACTGCGCGTGGCCCTGCGCGACCCCCGGTCGCTGGCGTTCAAGGTTGACGCCACCGATCCCTACCGGCTCATCCTGCGCCGCGGCGAGAAGTTCGGCCCCACAGCGCAGCGCATCGTCAGGGCTTTCGTGGACGTGCTGCGTGACATCGAGCCCGCCCTCGGCACGGCCTACGCGCCCGATGTGCTGCGGACGCTGCAGAAGAAGGTGATAGCCCACGCCATCAACGCCGGCAACGCGCCCGGCCCGTTCGTCTCGGTCATGGACTGGGTCGAAGGGTGGGCAGACCGGTCGTACGAAGGCCAGGCCGTCACGGGCGCCCTCGGCTTCGACCCGCATTCGTCAGGGGGCAGCCTCACCTTGGACGAACTCAGTTCGCTCGAGTTCAGCGCGGTGCTCAGCAACGGCGTGGACACGATGGTCTGGGTGGATGCCGACGGTCGCGTGGTGGGGCACGAGTGCCTGGACCCGCCCGCGTCGCCGCCGCCGTACGCGCCCTACTTCCACGCGGCCTTCGCCGCGTGGGCGGTTGAAGGCCGGGTGGCCCTGGCGCTCACGCGCAGGGGCGAGATCCTGGTGTTCAAGGAGGGCCAGCTGCTGTTCGCCAAGAGATCCGGGCGCTGGCACTTTCTGACACACAGGCCGTTCGTCACCCGGATGCCCGTGCCCAACTCCGTCGCCGTCCGCCAGGCCGTCTATGAGAGTTGCCTCGACGCGTCGTTCGGCAGCGGGGGGGCCTGCATAGGCGTGGTGACGAAGGAGCGGGCCGCGCAGTACGAAGCGGTGGTCACACAGGCCGACCGGCTCAGCAACAAGGATTCGCTCAAAGCCCGGGCGCTCGATCTGCTCATCGCCGGCCGCCGATTCCCCGAACTCGACCGCCGGCTGCGCCTGGAACTCCTGTCCATCGATGGGGCGTTGGTGCTGGACCACCTCGGCAAGGTGCTGGCGGTGGGCGCCATCATCAAGATACCCGGAGGCAGCACCGGAGGCGGACGTCTCGCGGCGGCACGAGTGCTCGCCTCGCTCGGCCTGGGCATAAAGGTCTCTCAGGACGGTTCGGTCACGTGCTTCCAGGGGGAAGTGGACGAACCCGTCTTCTCTCTCATGTGAGGCGGCGCAGCCCCTTCACCAGCCTCCGGATCCCTTCGGCCGCGGTCTCCTCCGTCATGGCCCCGTACGACACGCGCAGGTAGCAGCCGTCGCTCAGCCCGAACGTGGTCCCCGGGATCACCGCCACGCCGAACTCCCGTACGAGACGCTCCACAAGGTCCATCGGGTCGAGCGCTGCGTGAACCCTGAGCAGGACGTAGAAGGCTCCTTCTGCCGCGGGCACCGTGCAGATGTCGCCGATGCCGGCCAGTTCCTCGAGAACGTGACCGCGGGACGCGGCTATCACCGGCAGCTTGGAGCGGCAATAGTCCCGCCCCACCCGGAGCGCCCCCAGAGCGGCGTACTGCGAAACCACCGGGGCGCAGATGAGGATGGTGTCCTGGATCTTCTGCACCGCGTCGAACAGGTCCGCCGGGATGACCATGTAGCCGATGCGCCAGCTGGCGAACCCATAGGCTTTGGAGAGCGAGAACAGCGAGATGGTGTGACCTGAGCTCCCGTCGATGGACCCCGGGGAGAAGTGGCGCGCGGAGCCGTAGGTGAAGTACTCGTAAGCCTCATCGTTGATGTGGTAGATGCCCCGCTGCCGGCAGATGTCGTTGACCTCGCGCAGCAGGGCTTCGCTGTAGACGGCCCCCGAGGGGTTGTTGGGCGAGATCGTCACCACGGCCCGCGTCCGCGTGGTGACGGCCGCGCGGATGGCGTCGGGCCGCAACTGGTAGTGCTCGTCTGTGTCCACGGGCACCGGGCGGCAGCCGGCCATGGTGATGGCCATCTCGTGGTTGAAGTAGTAAGGGGTCTGGATGATGACCTCGTCCCCCACGCTCGTGACCGCCAGGAGCGCGTTCACGAAGGCCATGTTCGCGCCGGCCGTCACCACCACGGTGCTCCGTCCCTCCACCTCGATGCCGTTCTCCGAACGCAGCTTGGCGCCGAACGCCTCCACCAGCTGCGGGACACCTTGGACCGGCTTGTACTTGTGGTTCTCCGGATCGGCAAGGAACGCGCTGATGTTGTCGACCGCCTCTGGGGGCGGGCCGTAGTAGGCCACACCTTGCCCCAGGGATATGGTGCCGGGATTGTCACGGATAAGGGCCGCGACGGTCGGGATGATGGGCGTCTGTACTGAAAGCATCCGGGTCATACGGTAAGGTAGATACCATGACTGAGGAATTCGAGCAACTCAAGCTTGATGCCACCATCACCGGCCCGGGCCAGCGCACCGAGGACCCCTACGAGCCGGGGGCCAAGGTCAAGATCGACGGCCAACGGGGGGTGTTCCTCTATCGGTACGCCACCATCAGCAAGGCGGGGCTCGTCAGCCTGCATCTCAGCCAAGAGGGCGTGTTCAGGGCGGTGCGGCCGGAGCAGGTGACCCTCATCAGGAAGCGCCGTTCGCGTTGGTAGCGGCCGCGGAGACCGGACAGGGCGGGAAGAAACGCCGGCGGATGCCGGTGGGCCTCATCGTCGCGGCGGTCATCCTGTTGCTGCAGGTGGCTGCGTACTTCCTCCTCGGCGTATCCGATCTTCTCGACGTGGGAGTCCTCGGTGACGGACCTGTCCCAGCGATCTACCTGGGCGGCGCGCTCACCACGGAGGGCCTTCTGGTGATCGCCGGAGGCGTCAGCCTCGCCTTAGGGACTCTGGGTCTGGCCGTCCTCGCCGGCCTCTTCTTCAGGCAGGGATGGGCCTGGGCGTCCGCCATGACCTGGGCCACGTTCTCCCTGATCCTGGGGCTCTTGGCTTACTTCGCGGGGTCCCCGGAATACTGGCCCATGCTCGGGGCGGTGGTGTTCGTGCTGGCCCTCAACCAGGCCTCGGTGCGGCGGACGTTCGCCAAGGAGATCGTGGCGGTCCCCCCGGCGAAGGAGGCGCGGAGCGGAGAGGCCCTGTCGGCGCCCGGCGACGCGTCGGACCTCGAGCTGCTGCGCACTTTCGAGCCGGTGCTGCGCTTCACCAAAGGAGAGCGTTTCTACCCCATCGACGTCGAGCGGTACGTGGCGCGGTCGAGCCTCTGGGTACGCCATCCCAACGGAGAGGAAGATGAGGTCGCGACAGCAGGCGAGCTCGACATGGCGCGGCTGGTGCGCCACCGCGAATACGCGTTCGGTTCCGTGGAGCATCTCCGTTTCAGCGACACTCCGAGCGTGTCGGAGAGCGCCCGGGTGCTCTCCGAGGTGCACAGGCTGCGCAAGCAGGAAGACACCATCTTCCGTCCGGGGTTGGGCCGGCTTGCCCGAGTGGGCTTCTTCCCCCGCTTGATCGACGCCGGTTTCACGATCTCGCTCCTCATCAGGGGCAGGGTGGACCCCGTGAGGGCCGCCGCCGCGGAACTCGAATACCACCGGATGATGGAGGAGGACCCTCGCTACGTCTACTACGGCCGCGTGGCGCGCCGCGGGGGCTGGACGGTCCTCCAGTACTGGTTCTTCTATTGCTACAACAGCTGGCGTTCGGGGTACGAGGGAGCCAACGACCACGAGAGCGACTGGGAGAACATCCTCATCTATCTCTATGAAGATGAGGGACGCTTCCATCCCGAATGGGCGGGCTACGCCTCGCACGACTACCACGGCGACGATCTGCGCCGCCGCTGGGACGACTGCGAGCAGTTCGACCTCGAAGACGGGCACCCGGTGGTGTGGGTGGGCGCCGGGTCGCACGCTTCGTACTTCCAGCAGGGTGAGTACCAGGCCAAGGTCGCCCTCCCGGTGCCCAAGTGGATCCGGGCCATCGCCAGAGGACTGGCTTTCGTTTGGAACCGCATCTTCGGGCAGGGCGCGAAGACCCGCGACCCGTTCCGCATCCCCTTCGTGGACTACGCCAGGGGCGACGGCAAGAGGGTCGGGCCGGGGCAGGATCGCGCCTGGGATCCGGTGGTCATAGACGAGTCGACTCCGTGGGTGGGCCGGTACCGAGGGCTGTGGGGCTACTTCGCCAACGACCCCACCTCCGGCGAGAACGCCCCGGCGGGGCCCATGTACGAGCGAAGCGGCGAACCGCGGCGGTCCTGGTACGACCCCCTGGGGTTCGTCGGGCTCGACAAGGAACCGCCCCCACCCGCTGCCGAAGGGCTTCTCTCTCAGAAGTGCGCGGGCATCGAGCGGCGCAGGGTGGAGCTGGAGGAGGAGATCGCTCAGAAGCTCTCCGAACTCCGCGCCCTCAGCGTCGAGATGCTGGGCATGGAGGGCAACCCCAACCTCCGCAGCCGTTATCTACAGCTGGCCGACGACACCGTCGCCCTGCGCGAAGGCCTGCGCGAACTCCAGCGGGAGCTCACCGAGAACGAGGCGGTGCTCGGGGCCATGAGACAAAGGATCGCGGCGCTCAAAGCAGGCCAGCGAGCCGACGCCCGGGCCCATATCACCCAGCTCGCGCAACCGGTTCAGCCGGCCGCCATCCGACTCAACCGGGTGGCCGAGGCGTGGGGCGCCGTCAGCCTCAGCCTCATCCTGTTCGCCATCATCGCCCTGTTGATCCTTGCCCGCGGCCATCTGTGGATCGGCCTGCTGGTCATGGTCGGAGCCGTCCTACTGCTGGAAGCAGTGCTCCGCGGCCACTACGTGCGCACCGTGGGAACGGTGGCGGCGCTGCTGGCGCTGTTCTCCGCCGTGCTGCTCGTGATCCACTTCTGGCTGTGGGTCATCGTAGCCATACTCGGCGGGGTGGCGCTGTTCCTTATGGTGCAGAAGCTGCGCGAGCTCTGGACGTAGGCCCGCGGTTCACCGCACGAAGTTGGTCATCACCTTGGTCTCGGCTTCCGGATAGGGCACGGTCGCCTTCGCCGCGTCGATGCACTTGAGCAGCCAGGCCATGTTGCGGCCGAGCGTCCTCATGACCTGCATCCCCTCGAGGTCCTGCCTCACTTCATCGGGCGTGGTGCCGTGGACGGCGTTCCAGTACTGGGAAGCGACCACCGGCATGCTGGAGATGGTGAAGTACTTGTTGAGGCGGTCGAACGAGGCGCTCGCGCCACCCCGGCGCAGGCTCACCACCGCGGCCGCCGGCTTGTACGCGTACTTGGCGCTCTTCCCGAAGAACATCCGGTCGAGCAGGCAGGTCAGGGCGCCGTTGGGCCCCGCGTAGTAGACAGGCGAGCCCACCACGAAGCCGTCGGCTTCCTGGAGCAGGTCGATGCATGTGTTCGCGGGATCGTCCTTGAACACGCAGTAGCCCGTCTCGAAGCACTTGTAGCAGGCGATGCACGACCTGATGGGTTTGTGACCGATATGCAGGATGTTCGTCGAAACACCCTCGGCCTCCAGCTGCCCGGCGACCTCCGAGAGAGCAGTGTAGGTGCAGCCCTTCTCGTGCGGACTGCCGTTGATCATGAGTACATGCATCGCTGTGTCCTTTACTTGTATTGCTCGTCTGAGAGCGCGGTAGAGGGGAAGTCGCCCGTGGTGGGCAGCTCCGCCACCCACTCGCTGGTCTCGTCGAGGGTCACGGTGACGTTCGCGGTGAGAAGGTCGAGCACGTGGCCGCCACCCTTGCGATCCACCGTGAGGAAGTGGAGGTGGAAGCCGCCCGCGTTCGGGCCATCCATGTACGCCGGTAGCCAGAAGCCGACGATGGTGCCCTTGACGTCCGTGAACTGGAACTCCGACTGCCCCTTGAGCACGTCCAGCAGCGGGAGGAACGGCCGGGTCTGGGCGGGCACGCTGCGGGTCTTGACCGAGGAGAAGGTCCCATCGACGCGGATGGCGTAGGGTAGGTTGGATGATTTACGCGCCTGGTCGATGGCGGCCTTGAGCTGGTCGAGCGTCATGGGCGAGCCTTCGGGTAGGGTGGTGTCGGCCGAGAAGTCGGTGACCACCGCGAACGGCGTCAGTACGTCCGCCCCCAACTCGCTCACGGTCCCGTCGAAGGCGACCCGGTAGGCCTGCCCGTCGATGAGCAGCATCTCCCCGTCGAGCTCGTTGATGGTCCCCAAGCCTTGGTCGCCATGGGTCTCCATCTCGCCGATGGTCAGGTCGCCCTCATACACGCCGGCCATGAGAGCGTTCAGCGTGGAGTATTGATAGAGGGTGTCGGTGCCCTGAGCGTCCCCGGAGGTGTCCCCTCCGCATCCGGACAGTACCAGCGCCGCCGGGAACATCGCCAGCACGGTCATCGTGACGGCCCACTTGGTCAAGCGCAACTCGCCCCTCCCATCGTCTCGCCGGCCCAGGAGCCGCCCGGCGACCGTCTCCACTACGCGAGACTATGATGCCAGACCGGCGCCCCGGAGGGCCGCGGACAACGCCGGGGGGGTGGTCGTCGTCCGCGGCCCGACTCGTCGGGGCCCCGAGGAAGGGACTAGCCTAGGCGGTGTACTGGATCTCCTGGACCTTCTGGGTGATCACAGCGCCGGACACGAACTTGTTGTCCACCAGGAACTTCTCGTAGGGCCACTTGGTGCCTTTGAGCCACTGGCCGGCGGCCGTGGGCATGCGCAGGCAGTTGGGCACCGGATGGGTGACGTCGCCCGCGGCGGCCGGGTCCACGGGGATCGAGAAGTCGACCGGGCCGTAGATGGTCTCCAGCTTGGCGGCGACGACAGCGGCCATGAGGGCGGCCTTGTCATCGATGGTGGCGCAGCCCTTCACGCCCGCGACGAACCACTCCATAAGAGAGTGCATGATGAGCTCGGCTGACCACTGCTTGCCGGTGTCCTTCTCGTAGTCATCGGCGAACTGCTTGGAGGTCCTGCCCGTGAAGGAGTCTTTGTACGGATAGTCCGGGTGCCAGCTGATCTCGGTGGTGAGACCGATGACGGTCGGGCCTATGGCGTTGGCCGCTTCGGCGAAGTTGAGGGCCTGTCCCACGGTGCACATCTTGGGATGGAAGCCCTGCTGGATGGCCTGCTTCCAGAAGTTGGTGAAATCGCCCTCGGTCATGGCACCCGCGCAGATCTCTGCGCCGAACTTCTTGCACTCGCTGATCTGCTTGGTGTAATCCTCCGAACCGGGCTGATAGAGGCCGGGCATGGTGTACTCGAAGCCCGCCTGTTTGAAGTAGAAGGGGCCCCCGTTCTGCTCGTTCGACCAAGCCTGGCCGTCAGTGCTGTTGCTGTAGATGAGGCCGACCTTCTTGTTGGTGGGTACGGAGTTCCACATGTCCGCGAACACGGTGGACATGGCTTCGATCCCCACGCACAGAGCGTACGTCCATTTGAAGGGGACCGGGTTGGCCGGGTCCTTCTGGCGGCCCATGAAGAAGGCCTGCCACGGGCCCTGGATCATGAGGCCCGGAGTGCCCATGGCCTCGCACACGTCGCCCGCCGGGTTCATGGTGTCCGGGGCGCCGCCCGCGAAGACGATGTCCACTTTGTCGTTCTGGATGAGGTCGCCCGTCACCTGCGCGCAGCGGTTGGTGTCGGACTGCGTATCCACGGTCAGGATCTTGACGGCGTGCTTCTTGCCGTCGCCGGCGACGACACCGTCGGCGAGGGCTTTCGTCCACTGGTCTTTGACCCAGTCGAACGGGCCCGCGAAGGCGGCCAGAGGGCCCGTCTTCGGGAACACGCAGCCCACCTTGATCTCCCGGCCCGCTTCAGCGGCAGCCGAGACGGTGGTGGTCGCGCCGGCAGTGCTCTCCGTGACCGCTGCGGTGGTGGTGACGCCCGCGGTCGTCGCCGGGCCCGCAGTGGTCGTGGTGGTCTCCCCGCCGCATGCGGCCATCAGCCCGCCGAGACCACCGGCGACGCCGATGCCGGCGCCGGTCACCCCCGCGATCTTGAGGAATTGCCTGCGGCTTACCGCCTTCTCTACCGACATTCTCAGACCCCTCTCCTTGCGTGATTTCCACTGGCAGGTGCCCCGCTTCGTATAAGAGTTCGTATACGAAGTCAACTCACCATATAGCGCTGAGGGCCGAAAAAGTCAATAGCCTGGACGCCTATGCCGACCTCGTTTGCCCCGGCCTCGGGCTGGGTATGATGACCAGCATGCTATGATTTTTGCAGTGGCTCAGTCCGATTCATCACAACGTGTAGAGGTGGGATATGGCGACTTCCCTTGAACCTGTCACCAAAGTCAGCGACGAGCTCAAAGCGCTGCTCAACGACGCGATCGCCCGTGAGATCCAGGTGTGCGTCCAGTACATGTGGCAACACGTTCAGGTCTCAGGCGTGAAGGCTGTCGCCGTGGCCGACCAGTTCAAGATGACGGCCATCGCGGAGATGAAGCACGCCGAGAAGATCGCCGAACGTCTCTGGTATCTGGGCGCCACTCCGACCACCAAGCCCGCCCCCATCATCGTGGGCGACAACCTCAAGGAGTTCCTCGAGTTCGACACCCAGGCTGAGGTCGAAGCCGTCGTGATGTACCGCAAGATCATCAAGCTCGCCACCGAAGAGGGCGACATCACCACCGCCTTCATGTTCAAAGAGATCCTCGAAGACGAGGAAGAGCATCACGATCTCTTCACCACGATGCTCGAAGAGGTCTAGCCGGACGGCGTCCGCCTCCGGGAGACACGGAGCCTTCCAGAAGGCCGGGCTGATGCCCGGCCTTCTCTCTTTTGGGGCGTCATCGCCCGGCGGCCGCGGCCCTCTCGCCGGCCGGTCCCACTGCGATAGAATCGCTGTCCATGACCCCCTTCCATCGCCCACCTCGCCTGTTCTACGGCTGGTACGTGCTCGCCGCCTCGTTCGTGATCCTGTTCCTGAACAGCGGAGGCAGGAACGTCATCGGCGTCATGGTGAAACCCATGCAGGACGAGTTCGGGTGGGGCCGGGGCGCCATCTCGGCGGCGGTGTTCGTGAACCTGGCCGTGTACGCCCTGGCGAGCATCATCACCGGCCGCCTCTACGACCGGTTCGGCCCCAAATGGGTGATCGTCTGGTCGAGCATCCTGTTCTCGGCCGGGATTCGCTCTCATGGCCACGATGCACTCCCTCTGGCAGTTCATCGCTCTACTACGGGATCCTGAACGCGGCCGGGCTCGGGGGCATCACCGTCCCCATCTTCGGTTCGATCATCGGCAACTGGTTCCAGAAGCGGCGGGGACTCGCGGTGAGCCTGGCCTTGGCCGGCAGTTGCCTCGGCCAGTTCGCGCTGGTGCCGGTGTTCTCGACCATGGTCATCGGCTCGGGCTGGCGGGTCACCAGCCTGTGGATCGCGGGCCTGTCTCTGGTGCTCAACCTGGCGCTCGCGTTCGGCGTGGTGCGGGGAGACCCAGCGAGCTTCGGGCTGGCGCCGTACGGTGCGGGCGCCCCCAGGCGGGGATGGTGGCGACGCGGCGCGGACCCGGCAGCCGCCTCATCAGACACCCGGCCGGCGCCCTCCGGGGCCGGCGCCATCCCCGGCCTGACCCTCTCGGAGGCCCTGCGCACCCGCTCGCTCTGGATGTTCACCATCATCATGTTCGTCTGCGGCGGCGGGGACTACCTGGTGACCACCCACCTGATAGCCATGGCCACCGACTACGGCATCTCCGCGGGCACCGGGGCCGCCATGCTCGCCTGGCTCGGCCTGCTGGCCATGGGCGGCGTCCTGCTCACCGGCCCGGCCGTCGACGCCATCGGCAACAAGATCCCCATCGCGGTCGACGTTCCTCCTGCGGGTCGCCCTGTTCATCGCGCTGTTCGTGTTCAAAGAACCGGCGTCGTTCTGGGTCTTCTCGCTGGGCTTCGGCCTGACATTCCTGGTGACGGCGCTGCTCACCCCCACCTTGGTCGCCGACCTGTACGGGGTCACGCACCTCGGCTTCATCTCGGGGTTCATCACCACGGTGCACATGTTCGGCGGCGGACTGTGGACCTACCTGGGCGGCGTGATGTTCGACCGGTCGGGCAACTACGACCTGGCGCTGGTGGTCTCCGCCGTGCATGTCGGGAGTGGCGCTCATCTGTACGTTCTTCATCCGGGAGAAGCGGCACCTGCCGCCCGCGGGTCGACTACCTGCCCGATGAAGATGATGGCGCCCGTCCGGGTGTCGCGGATGAGGTAGATGAACGGGTGATCGATCTTGATCTCCACTGGGGGTGCGGCGGTAGTGGTGCTCCCGGCGGCGGCCACGGTGACTCCTGTGGCGGCGGCGGCCTCCGCCCCACGCTCGTTGACGGTGATGAACGCCTTCTGCTCCACGTCGGTGATGTACCAGGGCAGGTTGTCCACGAGGTCCGCGATGCCGGTGAAGTCCGCGACCTGGGTGAAGGGCATCTCCATCCCCAGCTTCTTCAGACCATCGGTCATGGGCGGCGTCGAGGTGATCTCGAAGCGAGGCATGCTCAGGTCCACCTGGCCGTCGTCGAACCCGGTGATGAGGTCCTGAAGCGCGGCGCCGCCGGTGTTGGCCGCGAAGTCCTCGAACGCGCCCTCCGCGGGCATCAGGATGGTCATCGCGAACCGCCCGCCCTCGAACGGCAGTTCGACGGCCTCCAACTCGTCGGTCTTGGTGTAGCGGAAGGAGCTCTCGTTCCGCATGGTGGGCACGTTCACGCTCGTCCCATCGAGCAAGGCGAACGGCCGGTCCTGGGTGCCCGAGCCGGTCCAGAAGGGGTCGGCCCAGTCGGCTTTGAAATGCACGGCGTTCACCAGCATCATCAGGAAGTAGGGGACGTCGGGCTTGTCGGCCGGGTCCATGAGGTCCGTGATGCGCCCGCCGGTCTTCTCGCTCACCCACTCGTTGACGATCGCTGCAGAGGCCGGCGTAGTCGCCCTCCATGTCGTAGACGTCGATGGCCGCGCCGTAGTAGTGGCCGGCCACGTTTGCGAAGGGCTGCTTGATGACGCGCCCCTCCTGCGCCCATATGCCGTTGGCGCTGGTGAACTGCCCACCTGTGGTAAGGCTCTGGTCGAGGGCATTGACCGCGCCGTGCAGCTTGTAGTAGGGCAGCGTGATCCGCAGCGCCTGCCGCATCTCCTCCTGGGTCTGTCCGCGGGCACCGGCCATGGTGAGCGTGAGGATGGTGGCGGCGCTGTAGGGCGAACAGACGAGGTTCTCGCCACTCGTGCGCACAGCTTGGAAGAGGGATAGGGAGAAAGCGTTGTCGGAGGCGGCAACCTCGGCGATACCGGGGTCGATGGTCCCCGTGGCCGCGATGCGGTCGGGAAGAGACGGCGCCGTAGCGGCCGCAGGTGGACTGGACGTCGTCGATGCGGCGGGCTCAGTGCCGCACCCGGACAGCGATACGACCGCGACCAGCGTCAGAGCGCACAGGCCGGCCACCACTGCCACTGCTACTGCCCCGTGAGATGAATAGCGGCGTCCCATATCCCCCTCCGTCCCGCACTCCGCTCCACACAAAGCAAAGGATCGAACACACTCTACTACGCACTGGGGCGCCATCCGGTTCCCGGGCGGATTAGCAGGAGCGGCGCGCAGACCCGTCGAAGTTTCTAGGACTGACGTGCAGAGTGATAAGCAAGGGAGTGCAATGAACAAGCGAGTGACCCTACTGACAGCGATCACGCTCGGCGTGCTACTGGTTGTTCTGGCCTTCGCAGCCGCGGCCTGCGGCTCGGCGGACGAAACCACGACCACCGCGGCCCCGGCCACGACCGCGACCACCGCGGCGGCCACCGCCACCACCGCCGGCACCGGCACCGTGCCGGGTATGACACCGGAACTGACGGCCTACCTCGGCCAGATGCAGACCCTTTTCGCGGGATTCGAATCTCTTCCCGAGACATCCGACCCCATGAAAGTGGCCGACATCTCCAAGGTCACCGACGCCGACATCAAGTCCTATGAAGCGGCGGTGGCTCAGATGAACACCGCGCTGGACGGTCTGAAGGACCTCAAGCCCCCGGCAGCCCTCGCCGCCTTCCAGGACGCCCTGGTGAAGGGCATCGAGAGTTCCATCGACATCGCCGGTAAGGCCATCGACGCGCTGAAGGACAAGGATCAGGCTGCCTACGACGCCGCCAAGGCCGAAGCCGCCGCCCTGGACACCCAGATGGAGACGATCCTCGAGCAGCTCGTGCCGCTCATGATGGGCGGGACCGCTACCTCGTAGGGATCCAGAAACAACACGTTCATGCCAAAGGGCCGCCTCCGGGCGGCCCTTTTCGTGCGGAAGCGGTATCGTTGCCGGGACAACGAGCAAGAAAGGGCCATCGCACATGATCGACCCGCGCATACAGGACGCCATCAACGATCAGCTCAACTACGAGCTCTACAGCGCGTATATCTACTACTCCATGGAATCGTGGTTCCGCCACAAGGGCTTCAACGGCTTCGCCAACTGGATGGCCGTCCAGGTCAAGGAAGAGATGGGCCACGCCCAGATCATGTTCAACTTCGTGACCGGACGGAACGGCCGGGTGCTGTTCAAGGGCATCGACGGGCCCAGCAACGACTGGGAGTCGCCGCTTCATATCTTCGCGACGGCGTACGAGCACGAGCAGATCGTGACCTCCCGCATCAACAAGATCATGGACCTGGCCATCGAGATCAAGGACCATGCGACCGCCCAGTGGTTGCAGTGGTTCGTGGCCGAGCAGGTGGAGGAAGAGGCCAACACCTCCGAGATCGCGGGCAAGCTGGAATGGGCCAAGGACGCGCCCGCGGTGCTCTTCCAGCTCGACACGGAAGCCGCCGCCCGCGTGTTCACCCTGCCGGCGCCGCTGGCCACCACGGCTGCATAGCCGGGGGCCGTCGCCGCAGGGCCGGCTGCCACCTCCGCAAAGCTCGAAGGGCCGCCTTTCCAGGCGGCCCTTCGTTGTGACGGCGTGGTCTGTCCCGCCGGCCTGCGGCCCGGCGAATCAGCTCTCTACGGGTTCGCGGACAGGTAGTCCTTGATGCCTGAGAGGTCGCCCCTTTTCGCGCGATCCACAAGGCTCTGGAAAAAGGCCACTGACTCCTTGACGAAGCCTCCAGATTCCTCGGGATCCCCGTCGTTGTGGATCGGCATGAGAGCGATCTGCCGTTCGACGGCTGCGATGGCCGCCTGCTCCCTGGCGGAGTCCCCGGCATCGTTCGCCGAGATCCAATCCCGAAGCCACGCATCGGTCGACTGGCCCCAGGCGGCGATATACCCCATCTTGCTGCCGAACACCGCGTCCTCCGGCAGGTCCGGCTGGGTCCACGCGGCCCCGGCGGGGAGTGGCATCTGTTGCTGGGCCGCCTGGAACTCGTCCAGCACCGTCTGCCGGTCGCCGAAGTAGGAGAAGTAGGCCCAGGCCGCCGATGGGATCACCACAACCAGCACCGCGGCGGCGAGTGCCACGAGCACCAGCCGCCGTCCGCGGGAAGCCCGAGGGGCCGCGGAGGCAGCCGCCGGCAGGATGCGAGCGTCCGAGCGCAGGATAGTCTGGCGGGTCGCTTCCTGGATGGCGGGAGAAGCGGGAGACAGGCGCCGCGCCGGGTCGGCGGCGGCGATGGTCTCGATGAGTCGATCAGTCATGGCGGACTCCTTGTGCGAGGAGGCGGGAAGAGGGGTTGTTGGGAGGCGGCGCCTGCACGCCGGCCGGAAGGACGGTGGGATCGCTCATCCAAGAGGGCCTGGAATCGCCGTCGAGCGCGGTGCAGCCTGAGCGCGACGTTGGCCCGCGAGCAGCCGATGACCTGCGCGATGGCCGCACGGTCCAGCCCCTCCCAGGCAACCAGCAGCAGCACCTCCCGGTCGGGTTCCGGCAGACGGCGGAGCAGCTGTAGCAGGGGATTGCCGGTCTCGTCATGGACATCCCTCAGTGAGTCCGACTCCTCCCGGAGCCAGGCCGCGGCGTCAGTGGACTCCCGCTCGCGGCGGCGGCGTTCGCTCCGCTGGATGTTGAGATGAGCGTTGCGTGCGACCGCAAGCAGCCAGGGCAGAGCCGTGCCCGGCGGGACATCCTCCAGCCGCTTCCAGGCCACGAGGAACGTCTCGGCCACTATGTCGTCCACGAAGGCGGGGTCGCGCCGCCAGGCATACGCTCTGACGGCCGGGTAGTGGGCGTCGTAGAGGGCGTTGAAGAGACCCTCCCGGCGGTCTACATCATGGTCCATCTTCCTCCTTGTCGTCGCGTGGATGCTCTCATACCCTTATGTCCGCGGCGAGCCGAAGGATTTCAGGGCGACGGCTCTATCGTCCGCTGCTCGCTGAAGAGGCCCGGTGGCGGCCGTGCCCTGGGCGGACGGCGTCTGCACCGCCACTTGGGGCCGGCCCTGCCCGTCGAAGGCGCGGACGGTCAGCTTGTGAGTGCCGGAGCTGAAGGGCCAGTCGAAGCGCCAGAGGACCCACGTGAGATCCGACAACGGTTGGCGCAGTTCGGCCGCCTGCCAGGGGCCGTCGTCTATCTGGACCTCGACCTTGGAGATGCCCTTCGCACCGGAGTACGCCATGCCGCCGATGGGGATGAAGGTCTGCCCGTCCCGCGTCAGCGGCGACTTGGCCGCCACCGTGTCGATGACGGAGGTCATCTTGACCTCGGCCGTAGGGTCCCAGTTCCGCTCCACCCAATAGCCGGGGTTCGACTCGGCGGTCAGGGTGATGCTGCTGATCCACTTGGGCTGCTTCATCCCGTACAGATCGGGGATGAACACCCGCAACGGGAAACCGTGCTGGCGGGTGAGCGGCTGCCTGTCCCATTCGTAGCAGAGAATGACGCGCGGGTCGTTCCGCACCAGGTCGAGCTCGGATCTCCTCGTAGAAACCGTCCGGGGACTTGAAGCGGACGAAGCGGGCTTCGGGGGCCGGACCGGCCTTGGCCAGGACGTCCCGCAGGGGGACGCCGGTCCACAGCGTCGTGCCGATGAGCGGACCGCCGATCTGGTTGGAGATACATGACAGTGTGACGAACTGCTCGACCGCCTTGAAGTCCGTACGGATCTGGCTGAGCGCCAGGGAGAGAGGCGCGGCGACCAGCCCATCGACGGCCAGGCGGTAGTCGGCCTCGGCGATATCGGGGGTGGCGAGAGCGATATCGACGCGGTAGTGCTTGGCGACCGGGGTGTACTCCGCACGGGTGCCGGGTACCGGGATGACCGGCGACCCGGAGTTCGGGAAAGCGATGGGCCCGCCGGCCGGCCCTGCCGGTGGCGGAGTCACCTGGTGGCCCACGACCTGGGCGACCGCCTCTCCGGCCACGATGATGGTGGCGACCAAGCCGCCCATCTGGATGATGAAGCGGCGCCGGCTCATGGCATAGTCACCGGCCTCTGGGGCGGGAGAGGCTGGAGATGCCGCAGGCGCGGCCCCAAGCGCCGGCTCGATCGCCGTGGCTGCCAACGCCTCGCGCGGGATGCTCGCCAGGTAGAGCCGGGCGAGCCCCCATCCCCACAGCAGGAAGAGCGCCAATACCAGCGCCGCGAAACCGGTCTTGCTCCACGGCCCCTCCGGGCCCCGCGTCAGGGCAGTGGCCGCCGAGAACGCGCCGAGAACGGCGCCGATCGCCGCTCCGTAGACCTGGATCCGCCGCCTGCCGGCGCCGCGCACCAGCACGAAGAACAGCAACCCCACGACTAGCCCGGCCAGGAACAGGGTAATGATGGCCAGCACCTGCTCGGCCGTCTTGGCGGTCTCCGCAACGTCGAGACCGAGGCCGCGCAGCGCGCCGAGGGTGATATCCAGGCCGAAGGTGACCAGGCCACCGGGAAGCACGCGGATAAGCCATTCGAAAACGGAGTACGGCAGGAAAGGAGCGCCGGCTATCCAGGCCACGGCGAACAGGCCCAGAAGCGGAGTGGTGAGCAGCGCCCCGGCCGCGAGGCCGGTGACAGCTCTGATGATGCCGCGATGCGCCATTGCTCCATCCCCTCTCCACTGCGACCTGCTACCCACCATCCCCGCGGAAGACCGCCGCGAAACGGGCGCGCCAGCGCGAGAACTCGTCCTCGGCTAGAATACAGAAGTAGATTGGTTTGCTATACATCGAACAGTATCGGCCCCGATCGTAAGGTGCGTTCACATGAATGAGCCGATGGAACGCCTGCTGGAGCTCAGACAGCAGGCGGAGGAGAGGCTTCTCGCCGAGAAGCTGCGGATGCGTATCGGGATAACGGTGGGTTCGGCCACCTGCGAGAACGCCGCCGGGGCGCCGGCCGTCTACGAGCGGCTGCGAGACCTCATCGAGAAGCAGGGGGCGGCGGACGTGGTGCTCAGCCACGTGGGCTGCACCGGGCGGTGCGACATGGAGCCGGTCGTCACGGTCCGCTCCAAGGGTGTGGCGCCCATGAAGTACGTGCTGGTGAACCCGGACAAGGCCACCGAGATCTTCGAGTCGCACGTCATGAAGGGCGTGCCCATCAAGAAGTACTCGATGGAGCTCAGCGACGGAGCCCTGCCCCGACTGTATGGGCGAGCGGCACTGGATGGCTTCCCGGCTGGCCAACCGCTTCCGCCCAACCTACGGCGACGCCGACTTCTTCAACAAGCAGTTCCGCGTGACCCTGCGCAACTGTGCCGGCATCGACCCGGAGCGCATCGACGAGTACCTGATCGTCCGCGGCTACGAGGCGGCGGTCAAGGTGCTCACCGAGATGACGCCGCAGCAGACCATCGACGCCATCGCCAAGTCCGGACTGCGCGGGCGCGGCGGCGGCGGTTTCCCGACCGCGGTCAAGTGGAACTTCGCCGCCATCCAGAAGAGCGACGAGAAGTACATCATCTGCAACGCCGACGAGGGCGATCCCGGGGCCTTCATGGACCGGAGCACCATCGAGGGCGACCCGCACACGGTGCTCGAAGGGATGATCATCGGCGGATACGCCATCGGCGCCAAGCAGGGCTTCGTCTACATCCGCGCCGAGTATCCCCTGGCCATCAAACGCCTGGAGAAAGCCATCGCCGCCGCTCGGGAGCACGGCTTCCTGGGCACGAACATCTTCGGCACCGACTGGGATTTCGACATCGAGATCCGCCTGGGCGCCGGAGCGTTCGTGTGCGGCGAGGAGACGGCCCTGATCGCGTCCATCGAGGGGTCGCGCGGCATGCCCTCGCCCCGTCCGCCCTATCCGGCGGCGAGCGGCCTGTGGGGCAAGCCGACCGTCATCAACAACGTGGAGACCTTGGCCAACGTGCCGGTGGTCATCCTCGACGGGCCGGAGTGGTTCGCTTCCATCGGCACCGAGAAGAGCAAGGGCACCAAGGTGTTCGCCCTGGCCGGCAAGGTGCGCAACACCGGGCTGGTGGAGGTCCCGATGGGGACCACGCTCCGCGACGTGGTGTACGGCGTGGGCGGCGGCATCCCCAACGGCAAGACGTTCAAGGCGGTGCAGACCGGCGGTCCGGCCGGCGGCTGCCTCCCCGAGTCGTTCCTCGACACCCCGGTGGACTACGACTCCCTGACCGCGGCCGGCTCCATGATGGGCAGCGGCGGCATGATCGTCATCGACGAGGACTCCTGCATGGTGGACGTGGCCCGCTTCTTCCTGGACTTCACCCAGGACGAGTCGTGCGGCAAGTGCGTCCCCTGCCGGGAGGGCACCAAGCGCATGCTCGAGATCCTCGATCGCATCGTGTCCGGCGCCGGCGTGGAGGGCGACGTCGAGAAGCTGCTGCGCCTGGGCGACACCATCAAGCGCGCCTCGCTGTGCGGCCTCGGCCAGTCCGCGCCGAACCCGGTCATCAGCACCATCACCCACTTCCGGGACGAGTACGACGCGCACATCCGCGAGGGCCGCTGCCCCGCCAAGGTGTGCAAGAGCCTCATCAGCTACCACATCCTGCCCGACGCCTGCACCGGCTGCGGGGTGTGCAGACGGAACTGCCCGGTGAGCTGCATCGCGGGCGCCAAGAAAGAGGTCCACGTCATCGACGACTCCCGCTGCACGCGCTGCGGGAACTGCCTCGACGTGTGCAAGTTCGACGCGGTGACCAAGGAGTGATGGCGATGACCACCGAAAAGATCATCACTCTGTGGATCGACGGGTTCCAGGTGAGCGTCCCCGAGAAGACGACCATCCTGGAGGCGGCCGCTTCCATCAACATCCGCATTCCCAGTCTGTGCTACCACCCGGACCTGAGCGTCGTCGGCGCCTGCCGCGTGTGTCTCGTCGAGGTGGAGGGCCAGCGCAACCCGGTGCCCGCGTGCTCCTTCCCGGTATCGGAGGGCATGAAGGTCACCACCTCTTCGGTGCTGCTGCGCCGGCTGCGCCGCGATGTGGTGGAGCTGATCCTGGACAACCATCCGCAGGACTGCCAGACCTGCATGCGCAACCTCACCTGCGAACTCCAGCGCCTGGCGCTGGAACTGGGCGTGTGGACCCGGCTGTTCGAGGGTGAGCGCAAGACCTCCCCGGTGGACGTCAGCGGACCCGGTGCGCCGCAACGCCGAGAAGTGCATCCTGTGCGGGCGCTGCGTCGCGGGTGTGCGCAGAGGTGCAGGGCGTCTACAACCTCTCCGGGCAGAAGCGGGGCTTCCAGACGGTCATGGCCCCGGCCCATGAGGCCGACATGATCGACTCGGTCTGCATCCACTGCGGCCAATGCGCCAACGTCTGCCCGACGGCCGCGTTCGTGGAGACGGCCTCCACCGGCCCGGTGCTGCGCGCCCTCTCCAACCCGGACATCCACATCGTGGTGCAGACCGCTCCGGCCATCCGGGCCACCATCGGCGAGGGCTTCGGCTTCCGCCCGGGCACGCCGGTGGCCGGCAAGCTGGTGACGGCGCTTCGCCGAGTGGGCTTCAACAAGGTGTTCGACACCAACTTCGGCGCCGACCTCACCATCGTGGAGGAGTCGACGGAGTTCGTCAGCCGCCTGCAGAAGGGCGAGCGCCTGCCGCTGATCACCTCCTGCTCGCCGGGCTGGGTCAACTTCCTGGAGCGTTTCTATCCCGAGCTGATCCCGCTGACCTCCAGCTGCAAGTCGCCCATGAGCATGCTCTCCACGCTGCTCAAGACGTACTACGCGCAGCAGGCGGGCATCGATCCCAAGAAGATCTTCGTCGTGGCCATCATGCCCTGCACCGCCAAGAAGTTCGAAGCGGCGCGGGATGAGCACCTCACCCCGTGGGGCGCCCCCTACACCGACGCCGTCCTCACCACGCGTGAGCTGGTCTGGATGATCAAGACCTTCGGTGTCGACTTCCACAACCTGGACGACGGCATGTTCGATTCGCCGCTGGGCGTTTCGTCCGGCGCGGCCGACATCTTCGGCGCCACCGGCGGCGTCATGGAAGCGGCTCTGCGCACCGCCTACGAGCGGGTCACCGGCCAGGAGCTGGAGGAGGTCGTCTTCGAGGACGTCCGCGGGGTCGAAGGGGTCAAAGAAAGCTCCATCGACCTGGGCGGCACCGTTATCAACGTCGCCGTGGCCAACGGCCTGCAGAACGCCAAGACCCTGCTCGACCGGGTGGTATCCGGCGAGAAGCAGTACCACCTCATCGAGATCATGGCCTGCCCGGGCGGCTGCGTCGCCGGCGGCGGCCAGCCCTATCCCCCGGCGGGGATGCACGTGCTCGATCCGAAACTGGCCAAGCTCCGCGCCCAGGCCCTCTACGCCATCGACGGCAGCAAGTCGCTGCGCAAATCGCACGAGAACCCGGCCATCCTACGGCTGTACGAGCACTTCCTCGGAGCGCCGAACAGCCACCTGTGCCACGAGCTCCTGCACACTCACTACACTCCCAAGTACCCGCGAGGTGTGAAATGAGCCCCGAGCTGCTCGAGCTGGAAAAGGCGAAGGCCCGGGCGCTGCTGCCCGAGGACGTCGTCCGGTACATCGAGGAGTGCCGGAGCGGCGCGCACTGTGAGAGCTACCTCATCCCGGTGTTGCACCGAGTGCAGGACCACTTCGGCTTCCTGGGCCTGGAACAGATGGACGCCGTGTCCACGCTGATGCAGATCCCGGCGGCCAAGGTCTCCGGCGTGGCGAGCTTCTACCACTTCTTCACCTTCACGCCCCGCGGCGAGCACCAGGTCTCGCTGTGCATGGGAACGGCGTGCTTCGTCAAGGGCGCCGACCGGGTGCTGGACAAGCTCAAGGAACTGCTGGGCATCGACGTGGGTGAGACGACGGAGGACGGCCTGTTCTCCATCGACGTGGCCCGGTGCGTGGGCGCCTGCGCTCTGGCGCCGGTGATGTTGGTGGATGAGACGGTCTATGCGGGAGTCAAACCGGGGCAAGTGGCCAAGATCCTGAGCGGCTACGGGTATGTGGCCAAGAAAGGCGGTGCTTCGGCCTAGAGAGCAGCTCCGGCGCGGCCGGCGGCGGATACCGCCCCGGCCGCGCCGCTTCTTCTAAGAACCTTTTCATCGCGCTCTCACGTGCCTTTCATTCGGCCCTCATAGACTGCTCTTAGATCGATGCGAAAGATCGCGGAGCAGGCCGGATGGGTCCGGTCCTGCCCGCGACAGTGGAAAGGACCGAAGATGAAGAAACGATGGAAAGTGGTTGCGATCGTCGCGACTGCGCTCGTCATAGTGTTGGCGATCAGCCGGCGTCGTCCTCGCGCAGAGCCCGTGGTCTGACGGCTCGTCCGCCGTGGCCGCCGGCCAGGGGCAAGGCAACCGGGTGGAAACCACAGCTACCACGGCGACGTCCGGCGCGCCGGCCGTCTCACCGGCCACCTCCGAAGCCCATGCGACCGTCATCGCGGCGGCCACCGGCGACCTGACCCAGGCGGAAGCGGACGCCCTCGTCTTCCTGCGCGAGGAAGAGAAACTCGCCCGGGACGTCTACCTGGTGCTCTATGAGCGAGTGGGGCAAGAAGACCTTCAGCAACATCGCCGCCTCCGAACAACGGCACATGGACAGCGTCAAGACCCTGCTCGACGCCTATGGTCTGGCCGATCCGATCGGCGCCGACACCCCTGGCGTGTTCACCAACGCCGAACTGCAGGCAGCCTACGACGCCTTGGTGGCGCAGGGAAGCCAGTCGCTCGAAGAGGCGCTCAAAGTGGGCGTGGCCATCGAGGAACTCGACATCGAGGATCTCCAGGCACTGCTCGCCATGTCCCCCAGCGCGGACATCACCGAAGTGGCGCAGAACCTGCTCAAGGGTTCCCAGAACCACCTCGCTTCCTTCACCCGCCTCCTGGCCGCCTGACCAACGGTCCAGGTCGCACAGGCCGCGCCGTAGCTGTCGCTGCGGCGCGGCCGCCTTGTTCCCCTGCGATGGTCAGGCCGGCGGCGCTCCCATGACGAAATCCGCCCAGGTGCCGCAGCGGTCCTTGTATTCGTAGTGTCTGCCGTGGTCGGCCCACCTCCAGTAGGGAGCGTGGGCCGCCTTGATGTTGGTGAGGAAGGGCAGGGTCGCGTTCTCGATGCGGACCGGCTGCCCGTCGCCGCTCCGGGTGAGTTGCTGTGTCATCTCGCCGGTCGGCATGGTGACGGTCACGGTGCCATCGTCTTCCACGACCTCGATGGGCACGTAGTGGACGCCCCAGAAGTCTTTCATGAGGGCCCCGCCCAGAGCCTGGACGGCGAAGGTGTCGAGCACGGCGCGCTGCGCGGGGGTCGCCGTGTCGCTGATATAAGCCGCGCCGTGGGAACCCTTGGTGGTGACCTCGGCGAACGTGGGATATGGCAGGTCGCCCATGTAGACGGCGTTGATGCCGGCCAGGTCGACCCCGTCAACCACGCCCTCCGTGATGCGGAAGACCATGAAGTAGCGGCAACCGCCCTCTTTGTCCCGGCCGAAGTAGTAGGGGCAGTGCCCCTCGGACGCGCACGTCTCGTGATAGATGCCCTTGACCGGTCCGCCCTCCGGGCCGCCGGGCCGCGTGTTGGTGCTCATCGAGCCGCCACTCAGTCTTCAGTCCAGATGATCTCGACCCCATCGGAATCGCCGATCGCCTGGGTCAGCAGAGAGACCAGTCCGGCGCTGGCGCCGTGTTCAGCGAGGAGATCGACGGTCGCGAGGTCGACGTAGTAGTCGACGTCGGTCTCGGTCTCTTCCACCAACTGGTCCATCAGCACCTGCAGGTCGGCCTCGTCGATGGTGCCGAGTGCGGCGCCGCCATCCTTCAACGACAACGTGATCACGGTAGTCCTCCTGTTAAGCGCTCGTCCGGCTCGAGTGGAAGCCGCCGCCGCCACTCTATCACCATACCCGGCCCCCACCGGGCAAAAACGGTATCCTGACCAGGGCGCGCCGCAGCCCACCAGAGCCGGCGGCCGCCGCGGACAGCGATATCGAGCACAAGGTTGAGGAATCATGCCGGACGACAAACGCAGCCAGGACAGCGCCACCCGCGACGAGTCGCTTCAGAGCCAGGACCAGCAGGCTCAGGAGAAGACCGACTTCCTGCGCGAGATCGTCCAGCAGGACCTCGCCTCCGGCCGGGTCGAGAGCGTCGTCACCCGCTTCCCGCCGGAGCCCAACGGCTACCTCCACATCGGCCACGCCAAGTCCATCTGCCTGAACTTCGGCATCGCCAAGCAGTTCGGCGGCCGCTGCAACCTGCGCATGGACGACACCAACCCCACCAAAGAGGACGTGGAATACGTCGACTCCATCACCGCCGACGTCAAGTGGCTCATCGGCGGCTGGGCCGACGACCGCCTGGCCCTCAAACCGGTCGGCGCCACCCCGGAGACCACCGCCACAGCGACGGGCGAGACCGACTTCTACCTGCCCGGGATCCTGCCCGCCGACGCCGCCGGCAAGACCCTGGAGCCCTTCTACGCCTCCGACTACTTCGAGCAGTTCTACGCCTACGCGCTGGAACTCATCCGCAAGGGCAAGGCCTTCGTCTGCGACCACACCGCCGAAGAGATCGACGCCATGCGCGGCGCCACCGACACCCCGGGCAAAGAGAGCCTCTACCGGAACCGTTCCGTCGACGAGAGCCTCGACCTGTTCCAGCGCATGCGCGCCGGCGAGTTCCCGGACGGCGCCCGCACCCTGCGGGCCAAGATCGACATGGGCGCGCCCAACGTCTGGCTGCGCGACCCGGTCATCTACCGCATCCGCCACGCCACGCACCACCACACCGGCGACGCCTGGTGCATCTACCCCATGTACGACTTCGCCCACGGGCTGTCCGACTACATCGAGGGCATCACCCACAGCATCTGCACCCTGGAGTTCGAGGTGCACCGCCCGCTCTACGACTGGATCCTCGACGCCCTCGACCTGGCGCGTGTCCACCCCATCCAGCGCGAGTTCGCCCGCCTCAACGTCACCTACACCATCATGAGCAAGCGCCGCCTGCTCCGGCTGGTGCAGGAAGGCCGGGTCAACGGTTGGGACGACCCCCGCATGCCCACCATCTCCGGCATGCGCCGCCGCGGCTATCCGGCCGAGGCCATCCGCGCCTTCTGCGACCGCATCGGCGTGGCCAAGCGGGAGAACACCGTGGAGCTGGGGCTGCTCGAGTACTTCGTGCGCGACGACCTCAACAAGCGCGCCCCCCGGGCGATGGCCGTGCTGCGGCCGCTCAAGGTGGTCATCGACAACTATCCCGACGATCAGACCGAGGAGTTCGAGGCCGTCAACAACCCCGAGGACCCGAGCGCGGGGACCCGCAAGGTGCCGTTCTCCAAAGTCGTCTATATCGAACAGGACGATTTCCGGGAAGTGCCGCCACCCAAGTATCACAGGCTGAGCCCCGGGGTCGAGGTACGCCTGCGCTCCGCCTATCTCATCACCTGCACGGGCGTGGTGAAGGACCCGGCGACGGGCGAGATCGTCGAGGTGCATGCCACCTACGACCCGGCCACCAAGGGCGGCGACGCGCCTGACGGCCGCAAGGTCAAGAGCACCATCCACTGGGTGTCGGCCGCCCACGCGTTGACCGCCGAAGTCCGCCTCTACAACACGCTCTTCACGGTGGAGAGCCCCGACAACGTGCCCGAAGGCGCCGACTTCGTGGACACCCTGAACCCCGACTCTCTCGAGGTGCTGACCGGCTGCAGGCTGGAGCCATCGCTGGCCGCGGCGGCGCCCGGCGCCCGCTACCAGTTCGAACGTTTGGGCTACTTCTGCGCCGACTCGGAGGACTCGAAGCCGGGCGCGCCGGTGTTCAACCGCACCGTGACACTCAAGGACACGTGGGCCAAGATAGAGAAGAAACAGGGGTAGCGGCGCGGGCGAAGCGGTCAGGCTAGTGCTAAACTGTCCGGGCTGCGCACCGTTTCACGTGCGCGTCCAGCTTTGCCCGATGGTGTAACGGTAGCACGAGTGACTCTGGATCATTTAGTCGAGGTTCGAATCCTCGTCGGGCAGCCTTTTCCTTCCCCGCCTCGATAGCGCGCCAGGCATTGGAGGGGTTGTGTCGGAGTGGACAGCCAGCGACGAGGGCGTCATCGGGACCTCACCCATCATCCTTCCCCATTCATGCGTGGAATGCGGACGCTCGTCGTATGGGGGAACGCGGTACGAGGCCGAGCTGGACTGGACCCCGGGTTGGATCTGGATCGGCATCTTCTGGGGCTTCTTCCCCGTGATCCTGCTGTACTACGCCTCGGTGCGCCGTGTGGACGTCGAGTACTCCTTATGCGCCGAGCACCGAGCGACCCTTCGCAAGCGCAAGAAGGCGGCCCTATGGTTGGCGGGCGGGTTCCTCGTCCTCGTCGCCGCGGCCATCGCGACCCGCTTCGTGTACCTATGGCCGGTCGCCTTCGTGGTCTTCGTCGCGGCCGTGATCACCTGGATGATGTCGAGGCCGCCCCTTCGAGCCGCGGGTCACGAGGACGGGGTCTTCGGCATACGAGGCTTCGGACCCGACTTCCTGGCCGGCTTGGCCCAGGGCCGCCAGCGCAGCTCGGACTACGCCTAGCGCTCCCCGGACCTTCCGCCTATCCCGCGGACTTCACTTTCCCCCAGAACGACTTGTAGACCAGGGCTGTGTAGGCCAGCACGATCGGCACCCCGATGCAGGCGATGATGAGCATGACCAGCAGGGTGAGGTGCGATGAGGCCGAGTTGGCGATGGTGAGGCTCCGCTCCGGCGTATTCAGCGCCGGCACCACGGCCGGGTAGTTGCCCACCGCCGCGATGGCCACCAAGCCCAGGATGCCGAGAGCCGATCCGATGAGAGCCAGCCAATCCTTCTTACGCATCATGCCGTAGCGGGCCGCGGCGATCCCCAGCACGAGGACCACCAAGGCCACGATGCCCACCGGGTTCCCGACCACCGCTTTCGCCTGCTCCGGCACGATGAGCGCCGCGCAGATGGTGGCCACCGCGACGAGCAGCACGAACACCCAGTGCGCCCACGAACGCACGGCGACCGCCCGATCGCGGACGACGCCGGAGGTCTTGACCGAGGTCCACGAAGCGCCATGCACGATGATCATGGCCAGGCCGGTCAGCCCGATGACCAACGCCAGCGGGTTGAGGAGGTCGAAGAAGCCGCCCGCGAACTCCCCGTCCAGCCCGATGGGGATGCCCCGCACGATGTTGCCGAGAGCCACGCCCAAGAGAAGAGCCGCCACGGTGCTGCCCAGGAAGAACGCAAGGTCCCAGCCGCGGAAGCCCTGCTTGGCCCCCGCCGCCTTCTCGCTGTAGTCCAGCGACACGGCCCGGAAGATGAGGGCGAAGAGCACCAGCATCATCGCCAGGTAGAAGCCGCTGAACACGGTGGCGTAGACGGCGGGGAACGCCGCGAAGAGCGCGCCGCCGGCGGTGAGCAGCCACACTTCGTTGCCGTCCCAGACGGGGCCGATGGAGTGACGGAGGGTGGTCCGCTCGGCCTCGTTCTTGGCGAGGAACGGGTAGAGGATGCCGACTCCCAGGTCGAAACCATCGAGCAACGCATATCCGGCGATGAGCACGCCGATGAGGATGTACCAGACTATGCCGAGCGCCGGGGTCATTTCGTCACCTCCGAGTCCACCGCGGCAGGCTCGCCGGCCGCGCCGGCTTCAGCGGCCACGGGGGCGCCGGTTTCGGCAGCCGAGGGGATCGCGCCATACCCGGCGGCCGCACCCGCGTACACCGGCCCCGCGATGACGGTCTTACGCATCTTGCGGAACCACACATAGAAGAGCAATGCGTAGATGACCACGAAGATGGCCAGGGTGGTGACGATATGCGACGCCGAGACCACGCTGGAAGCGGCGTCCTTGGTCTTGAGCAGCCCCTGCACGATCCAGGGCTGGCGGCCCATCTCGGTGGCGAACCACCCGGCCTCGATGGCGATCATCGGCAAGGGGACCGACCAGGCCAGCACGGTCAGATAGCGGCGGTCGGTGAACAGCTTCTTGCGCCACAGGAGATAGAGACCAACGAGGATCAGCACGATGAAGTAGACGCCGAGGACGATCATGATCCGATAGGTGGCGAACGTCGCCTGCAGCGGCGGTTGTTCGTCCTTGGGCACCGTATTCAGACCGGGGACCTCTCCCTTGGCCGACCCGGTGAGGGTCCAGCTGAGCAGTCCCGGCACGGCGAGTTTGGCGTGGATGGTCTCGTCCTTGGTGTCCATGACGCCGAAGATCAGCAGGCCGGCGTTGGACTCGGTCTCGAAGAGGCCTTCGTAGGCCGCCATCTTCACCGGCTGGTGCTCGCCCACCACTCGAGCCTGCCAGTCGCCGATGATGGGCATCGCGATGGAGCAGATCAGCCCGAAGACGAGCGCGAAGACGAGAGTCCTCTTGGCGAACTCCACGTGGCGCTTGCGCTTCAGGTAGTAGACGGCCACCGCGGCAGCCATGAAAGCGCCCGCCACCCAGGTGGAGAAGACGGTGTGGAAGTAGCGCGGCAGCGTGGACGGGTTGAACGCCGCGGCCCAGAAGTCGGTGAGCACCGCCTTGCCGTTCTCCACGGTGAAACCGGCCGGCGTCTGCTGCCAACTGTTCGCGATGATGATCCACAGTGCCGACAGGAGGGCTCCGCATACCACCAGCCACATGGACACGTAGTAGAGCTTGCGCGGCACTCGGTCGCGCCCGAACAGAAGCACACCCAGGAACGTCGACTCGAGGAAGAAGGCGAACAGCGCCTCAGCCGCGAGCGGAGCCCCGAAGATGTCGCCCACGAACCGGGAGTACGTCGCCCAGTTGGTGCCGAAGGCGAACTCCATGGTGATCCCCGTGGCCACGCCGATCACGAACGTGAGCGAGAACAGCCTCAGCCAGAAGAGAAAACCGGCTTTGTCTTCCTCGGAGCGCGACTTATGCCAACGCCGGCCGGCGTAGAGCATGAACACCGCGGTGCCGAGACTCACGGGCACGAACAAGAAGTGATACCCCACCGTGAACGCAAACTGGATCCGGGCGAGCAGAACAGCGTCCATTGGCCCCCCATGCGTGTGTGAAACAGCCCCCGTCCGGGGCCCCCTGCACCCCGATGGCGCATAGAATAGTAAATTAACTACCTATTACGCAAGAGGGTTCGCAAGGTTCTTCCGCACGACGAGGCAGTCCTCCAGCCGCCGGGCGATGCTGAACCCGGCCCGCAGGTACAACTCGAGGGGACCGTGGTAGTGTCCGGCCTCCGTGGCAGCGTCTTCGCGAGGGTAGGCCTCGGCAACAGTCATCCCGCATCCGGCAAGGCCGCGGGTGGCCGCGTCCAGCAGAGCGGTGGCTATACCCACACGCCGCCGGCCCGGCGCCACGTTGAAGCAGACTATGGACCCAGTCGTCGCGGGGTCGGTGTCGGTCAAGTCAGGGTCGTCCGCAAAGGCCGGGAACGAACTCCTGGGCGAGGCATGGCACCAGCCGACCACCTCGTCGCCCATGTACGCGAGATAGCCGTGCATCTCCCCCCGAGAGATCAGACCGGCGGCCGCTTCGCGATTCTGGCCGCTGGTCCGGCTGTCGAAATCTTCCGACGGATCGCAGCAGTAGAAGTAGCAGTAGCACCCCGCCCAGTCCGGGTTGTCGCTGAACGCCACATTGTCGAAGTACTCGAGGTAGTCGGCTAATAGTTCAGGAGACAACGGCTTCACTTGGATGTCCATCGGATCCCTTCCCGGGGCAGTCGCCCCTCCTAGCCTCTGACGATGGTGGCCAGCCACCATCTCAGCGACTTCTGCCGCACCCGCGCCTGGCGGTCGAAATAGATCTCCATCTCGGCGCCGTTGGTGGTGACGATGCGGAACCAGTGCCGTCTCACGTACTGCTCGCGGCTGCCGTGCGTGCATGGGCCGGTGGTCTTCCAGGCCTCGAGCACACGGTCGACTTCGTATTCAGTGTCCCTCCACACAAACCGGCCGGGCATCCCGGGTTCGCCGGTAGCCATGGAGGCCGTGTCAAAGGACCCCGCCACCGGGGTGATGGGCTCGGAGACGAACTCCTTGTGTGGTGTTTGGGATGTGCCGTCCATGAGTGTTGTTCAGGATAGTATCAGGAGGGCTGGACACCTACCCGGCCAAAAGGTGCGACAATACCTGATCAAGGTTTCCTTAGCAGCAAGGAGTGTTCGTATGCCTAGTTGGATAGGCCCCTGGGAGATCGTTATCGTCGTCGTGGTCATCCTGCTGATCTTCGGTGGCAGGTTGCTTCCCCGTCTCGGCCGTTCGCTCGGAGGTTCCGTCACCGGCCTCAAGAAGGGCCTGAAGGAAGGCACCGACGAGTTCCGCGAAGCCGTCAAGGAGGACGAGCCCAAGGAGGCTCCTGCTCCGGCCAAGACCGCCAAAGCGGCCAAACCGGCCAAGACCCCGGTGGTCGAGGCCGCAGCCGAGAGCCCGGAAGACGAAGAAGAGGCGTAACCACGTCGACAGAGAGGGGTTGAGCTGTGTCTGACCACACAGATTCGGCTGCCAGGGAGATGATCGGCAGGCTCCAGGTAGCGATCAACGATCGCGATCTCGAAGGACTTGTCGAGTTGTTCCACCCGGACGTCGTCGTGGAGTACCCGGCCCACCCGTCGCGCAACTTCCGCGGACAGGACCAGATCTGGCGCAACTGGGCGCCCATCATGGCCATGCTCGTGGACTTCAAAGCCACCGTGGTCCGCTCCTGCGCGGACGAGAACAGCGCTTGGGTCGAGTGGCTGTGGGAGGGGACGCAGGCCGACGGCTCCCCCGGGGACATGGCTGGAGTCGTGGTCCACGAGTTGGGGCCGGACGGCCAGATCGTGCATGTCCGCTTCTGTCTGGAGCCGGTCGACAAGTAGCCGCCGCGCCCCGGTATACTTCCCTGCACACCAAGAGGAGGTACCGGTCCGCCGTGAAGCCTAGTAAGTCTGTTCTGCTCTGCCTGTCCGTCGCCGTCGTGCTCGTACTGGCGGTGGTACTGGCGGGTTGCTCCAACCCGTTCAGCGCAAGCACGACGACATCCACCACGGCGGTGCAGCCGACCACGACCACCACGCAGACCACCGGCACCACCGTGCCCGTCGATAGCGGGGCGGCCGTGTACCGGAGCGACGCAGCGCGCACCGGGGTCTACACCGGCTCCGCCCCCACAGCCCAGCCCACCACCGTGGCCTGGAAGTTCAGCACCGAGAACCAGACCGATGGCGTCCCTTGGTCCAGCCCTGCCATCTACAACGGCGTGGCGTATTTCGGGGGAGCGGACAGCTACTTCTATGCGGTCGACATCCAGTCCGGCGCCCTGAAGTGGAAGTACGATTCCAAGAAGGCCATCTTCTCTTCGCCCACCGTGAGCAACGGCGTGGTGTACGTGAACGGCGACGACGGCAACATCTACGCCTTCGACCCGAACCCTGCCGACCCGCAGAATCCGCAACCCAAGTGGGAGTTCAAGACCAAGTACGGCCTGGTGAGCGCTCCTGTGGTCGTGGACAACGTCGTGTACTCAGGTAGCGGCGACGGCTTTCTCTACGCGATCGACGCCCAGGCGGGCACCCTCAAGTGGACGGCCGCCGGCGGACGCGCGGTGAACTCTTCGGCGGCTGTCTCCGACGGACTGGTGTACTTCGGCGGATCGGACGAAGCCCTGCACGCCGTGGAGGTCGCGACCGGCAAAGAGAAATGGGAATACCCCACGGGCGGCGTCGTCTGGGCCACCCCGGCTGTCGCAGCCGGTATCGTGTACGCCGGCAGTTATGACGGCTCCCTCTATGCGATCGATGCCCTGAGCGGCCAACTCAAGTGGAAAGCCCCGACCGGCGACGGCATCGTCTCCTCGGCGGCGGTCTCGGGCGGCACTGTCTACGTCGGCAGCCGCGACAACAAGCTCTACGCCTTCGACGCCCTCACCGGCGCCAAGAAGTGGGAGTTCGCCACCGCGGACGACGTGCTGTGCTCGCCGATCGTCGCGGGCGACTTGGTCTACGTGGGCAGCATCGACGGCATCATCTACGCCGTGGACGCGGCCGACCGGTCAGATCGCCTGGAAGTACCAGCTCGAAGGCGGGATGTGGTCGTCGCTGACCATCGCCGGAGGCGTGGTGTACGCCGGGAGTCTCAACGGCAATCTCTACGCGCTCAAGTAGCTACCTAGCCGCCGCCTCCGCCGCCCTCGTGCATCTTGCCCGCGCCCTCGTGGCAGACGTTGCACGCTCCGATGGGCCCGCCGCTGCCCTGTAGGTACAGCGGGACGCTGTTGTCGAGGGCGAGCGTGGATTTCCACTCACTGTGGGTGCCGTTGTGGCAGCTCTCGCAGAGGATGATGCCGTTCATGTCCTCAGGCCCGTTCTCCAGGTAGGACTGCCGGTAGAGCGTGCTGGGATTGCTCGCGTTCGAATGGCAGTTGACGCAGTCGGGCTCGTTCAGCCACGGCTGCCGGCCGGCGGCGACGCTCGCGGCGACGTTCTCGAGGGTCCCGTGGCACTTGGCGTCGTCGCAGGTGAGGCCTTCGGCGGCCATCGCCCCGCGCAGGCACTGGGTCTTCTGTCCGGGATGGCAGTTGTAGCAGCTCTCGTCCAACGTGTTCAGGCTCGCCATCTTGGGAGCGTGATAGCCGTGCATGGACTCGGAGAGCGACTTGACGCCCGGCTGACCCTTGGCGCCCAGGACGTTGTCGGCGTGGCATTCGTTGCAGGCGTGGCGTTTGCCGTTAGCCAGATCGGTGGCCAGCGTGGTCTTTGAGAGCTTGTCGTGAGTGGTGAGGATGGCGGCGAAGGTGTCGGTCTTTTCGTGGCAGTTGTCGCAGTGCATCTCGTCGGACACGGGAAGCACCACAGTCGGCTGCACCGCCAGGACCGTCCCGGACTGATCCTTCACGGTCACGGTGCAGGTGGGGTAGGCGTCGAAGTTCCCCTGAGCGTCGTACGGCACGACAGGGATGGCGGTCGCCTCCCAATACCTGCCGTCGGCGCTCAGGGTGCATGTCCCGGTGAGGCCGTTCCCGGTGATGCCTTTACCCGGCTCCACGTTGAATCCGTAGTCCTTGGCGTACTGCCAGAAGTTCGAGTGGGCCGAGGGATCGCCCATGTTGTTGACCGCGTATTCCACGGTGATCCCGCTGGTGATCAGGTGGGCGCCTTCGCCGCCCTTGCGGAACACCTGCACGTGCAGGAAGTTGGCGGGCGGAAGGATCATCATGGCGGAGTAGTCAGCCTGGATACAGTGCATCCCCAGGTCGTTGACCGCGAAGACACTGTATTCCGACTGAGCGGCCGGCGGATAGCTGACCGTGGTGCCGCCGCCTGTTGACGCCGTAGTGCCGCCCCCGGACGTCGAGCCGGAGGTGGTGACGCCGGCGCTCGTGGTCCCCGTCGCGCCGGTGGAACCGGTCGCCCCGCTCGTGGTCGTCGCGCCGCCCCCGCAGGCATTCAGCGTGAGGGCCACCACGATCCCGATGGTGATCACGGGCACCAGGATCAAGGCCAAACGCCGGAACAGCATACGACTCTTCATCAGCCCCACCCCCGAGGTTCCAGCTTCCCTCAACGGAGACGACTCGCGGAGACCCGCACGTGCAATACCCTCTGGCGCCTGAACCTATGCATAGTCGCTCTTCTACATGGGTATCAGCGCCGGAGTATCCTTTGCCGCCTTGTGATCGGAATGAAAGGAGCCCGCGATGGTCGGCACTGCTCAGGGAAGTGGCACCCGCGAAGATCCGTGGCGCCTCAAGACGCCCAGCGGCCAGTCTGACCTCGAGGCCTACCGGGACGAATCGTCCGACCCGCCGGCTCTGGTGGTGATCGCCGCGAAGACCGAGGTGCGCTACCTTCTCCGCGCCATCGACGACCTCCACGCGATGCTGGCGGCGCACGGCGATTGGATGCCGCTGGGCAGCGCGGACGAGCAGAAGGACGCAGCCGCAGGGACCGTCGAGGCTTGGGCACGCTCGCCCGAGAACCCGGTGGGCGGCTGGTACGGGCTCAAGAAGGGCCTGCGCGGCCGGTTCGCCAACTACGTGCCGCCGGTGCTCGAAGCGCTCGGTCTCGCCGAGGTGGAGCACAACGCGCGCGGGAACCGCATGCGGGCTGTCTAGCGCCGCCTCCTGCCGGCGGAGCGGCCGGCGGCGGCCCGTCGCCTCGCAGGCGGCTACACGTTGTAGGCTTCGCGCCCCAGGGTCTTGACCCAGTTGGCGGCCAGCACCTCTTGGGCCTTCTCGGTCTGGTCGACGCCCAGGATGACGATGGCGTTGTTGCTCACGCGCCCCAGGTGCGGGTAGAGGTAATGCACGTTGATGCCCGCGGCCTTGAGCGGTTTGAGCACGCCCAGCATGCCGCCCGGGTGGTCCGGGATCTCCACGGCCAACACCTCGGTCTCCTTCGGCGTGAAACCGTTGGCGATGAGCATGTTCTTGGCCTTGTCGGGGTCGTCGAACACGAAGCGGACGGTGCTTCGGTCGGACGTGTCGGCCACGGAGACGGCGCGGACGTTGACGCCCTCGCGGCCCAAGCTCTCGCTGATGGTGGAGAGCGCACCGGGGACGTTGTCCAAGCTCACGGACAGCTGTTTGATCACCATGCGATCACCTCTGGATTCGTAGAGTGCTGTAGTCGTAGCCCAGCGCGAGCGCCTCGCGGTTGAGCTTGAGCAGTTTCGCCTTGCCCTCGCCGAGGATGCCGGTGAGGTTCTCCTGCATGGCTTCGTACGAGATCATGTTGCTCGCCCGCACAAGGGCGCCGAGCATGATCATGTTGGCCACCTTGCCGGAGCCGAGCTTCTCGGCCAGTTCCATGATCGGGATGGGGAGCACCTCGATGTCGCTGCGCGCCGTCTCCGTGTTGACGATGGAGGAGTTGACGCACAGCAGGCCGCCCGGCTGCAGGATGCTCTGGAACCGCGCGAACGAGGGCTGGTTCATGGCCACGACGAACTCCGGGTCGGAGGCGACCGGCGAGGCGATCTCCTCGTCGGAGACCACGACGGTGCAGTTGGCCGTGCCGCCCCGCACTTCCACGCCGTAGGCGGGGAAGTAGGTGACGTGCTTGCCTTCGAGCATGGCGGCGGTCGCGAGCGTGGTGCCCATGGAGAGCACGCCCTGGCCGCCGAAGCCGGAGAAGAGGATCTTGATCAGCATGGCTCAGGCCTCCTCGGAGGCCGCGGCCTCGGCCGGTCCGGCGGCTGGCGCCGCGCAGGCCACTTCGTCCTTGATGACGCCGAGCGGGAACACCTTGGTCATGACCTTGTCCACCCACTCGCAGGACTCGAGCGTCCCCATCTTCCAGGCGGTCGGGCACGGCGACAGGATCTCCACCAGGGAGAAGCCCGCGCCGTCGAGTTGGCGCTGGAAGGCCTTGCGGATGGCCTTCTTGGTCTTGATGACTCCGGACGGCTTGTTGACCGCCACCCGCTCCAGGTACGAGGTGCCGTCCAGCACGGAGAACACCTCGCAGATGCGCACCGGGTGGCCGGCCAGGTCGGAGCAGCGTCCCAGCGGGCGACGTGGTGGTCACCTGTTCGAGAAGGGAGGTGGGGGCCATCTGGCCGCCGGTCATGCCGTACACCCCGTTGTTGACGAAGATCACGGTGATGTTCTCGCCCCGGTTGGCGGCGTGGAAGCCCTCAGCCGTGCCGATGGCGGCCAGGTCGCCGTCGCCCTGGTAGGAGAACACCAGGTTCTCGGGCCGGACCCGCTTGATGCCGGTGGCGACGGCCGAGCCCCGCCCGTGGGCCGACTCGATGACGTCGATCTCGAAGTAGTTGTAGAGGAGCATGCCGCATCCGGCGGGCGCGACGCAGATGGCCTTGTCCGCCATGCCCATCTCCTCGATGACTTCCATGAGCAGCCGGTTGATGATGCCGTGGCCGCACCCCGGACAGTAGTGGAAGTGCGCTTCCTTGAGCAGCTCGGGCCGCTTGTAGACGGTCTTGGTGGCGGTCGCGCCGCCGGCCGATCCCTTGGTCATGGCTACTTACCGCCCCGCGCCGACTGCGCCTGATAGTAGTGGCGGGACACGATCCGGTAGAGCTCCACCGGCATGGGGATCACGCCTCCCGGTCTTCCGTAAAAATGCACGTTCCCTTTTCCTCCCAGAGCCAGCCTGACGTCTTCCACCATCTGGCCCGCGCTCATCTCGAACACGAAGAAGTCGTTCACCGTGGCCGACAGGTCCTGCAGCACCTTGATGGGGAACGGCCACAGGGTGATGGGCCTCACCAGGCCCACCTTCATGCCTTCGCTCCGCAGCCGCTTGATGGCGCCCCGCGCGATGCGGGCGCCCATGCCGTAGGCCACCACCACCATCTCGGCGTCGTCGCAGAGGTAGGTCTCGTAGCGGACCTCGTTCTGCTCGATCAGCTGGAACTTCCGCTGCAGCTTCCAGTTGTGCTCTTCCTGGAGCTTGGGGTCGAAGATGAGCGAGTAGATGGTGCGCGCCGGCCGGTCCTTGGCGCCGGTGAGGATGTAGTCCTTCTTGACGTCCGCCGGACGCTGCAGCACGTCGAAGTCGACTGGCTCCATCATCTGACCGAGCATGCCGTCGCCCAGGATGAGCACCGGGTTGCGGTACTTGTCGGCCAGTTCGAACGCCAGGGGCACGATCTCGGTGAGCTCCTGCACGGAAGCCGGCGCCAGGACGATGGTCTTGTAGTCGCCGTGGCCGCCGCCCCGGGTGGCCTGGAAGTAGTCCGACTGCGACGGGGAGATGTTGCCCATGCCGGGTCCCCCGCGCGCCATGTTCACGATCACCGCCGGCAGTTCGTCGGCCACCAGGTACGAGATGCCTTCCTGCTTGAGGCTCATCCCGGGCCCACTGGACGACGTCATGGTCCGCGCTCCCGCCGCCGAGGCGCCCAGCACCATGTTGATGGCCGCGATCTCGCTCTCGGACTGGATGAAGACGCCCCCCGACTCGGGCATGCGCTTGGCCATGTGCTCGGTGAGCTCGTTCTGTGGGGTGATGGGATAGCCGAAGTAGGCGGTGCAGCCGCTGAGGATGGCCGCCTCGCCAAGCGCGGCGTTACCGCTCATGAGCTTCTTCATACCCGCTCCACCTCGATAGCCACCTCGGGGCACATGAGCGCGCACGTGCCGCAGCCGTTGCACTCGGTCGCCCCGCCGTCGGCCCCGTCGAACACGGCCATGAAATAGCCCTTGAGGTTGAGTTCTTCGGACAGACTGATGCTCTTCTTGGGACAGAGCTCGATGCAGAACAGGCAGGCTTTGCAGCGCTCCCCGTCGATAGTGATGCGGCCTTGCAAGGGATACCTCCGGAAGGTTCAGAAGAGGGCTCCCTATTGTAGCCTCTCGCGCCCGCGGGCGAAGCCGGGGCCCTAGCTGTTGTACTGGTGCTTCGGCACCCGGATCGCCGGCTCGCCCTTGATCGCCTGCACCAGTCCCAGCGCTTTGTCGAAGTCGTCGGCGGCGCCCTCGAGCACCAGGATCACCGACCCCTCGTTGCCCTCGATGCCCCCGAGCCCGCGATCCGCGCCTTGCACGTTGGCGAGGATGGCGAACGCCTGGATCTCGGTGATCACCAGGGCGTTGGAAATGGCCGCGTAGCCCACTTTGTTGCCCATGGCGTAGTCGAGCGTCGACTGGCCCCACCCCTGGGCGGCCTCGGCGACCGACCAGACCGTCTTCTCCAGGCCCACCGGTGAGATCACCGGAACGCCGCGCGCGCTCGCAGGCCCGAAGAAGGAGCCCACAGCTCCACCGTTCTCGTTGCTCAGGAATACGCCGATCGTGCCGGTGGCATCCACCGCGTTGGCGCCCTTGACGATGGCGTCGCCGCGGCCCATGGTCTTGACGAAGTCGGGGTACGGGATGTCCGACACCTCCCCCGCGACGAAGGTCCGGCCGTTGACCCGCCCCTCAGGCAGGCTGGCGGTGAGCAGGCCGTCGGCGTTCATGCCCATGGAGAACCGCGGGACGTCCAGCTTCTCCCCCGTGAGCTCCTCGAGGACGAACGACGTGGTGCCCCCGGACAGGATGGCCAGCCGGCCGGTCTTGTACGCGGTCTGCACCTCCGGCGTTGCGGCCACGGCCTTGGCGAGCAGCCGGCGCGATTCGGCCGGCGTCAGAACGATGATGCCTTGCTTGATGTCGGCGCGGCCGTCCAGGTCCACGCGGCACGGATAGAACATGCGGACTCACTCTCCTCGGGCATGCGAACAGGTCGCGCTCGGCTCCCGCATCACGGCGGGCACTTTGCGCACACCGACCGGAACTGCATGGTGCTGAGATAGCGGTCACCCCGGTCGGGAAGGATGACCACTATCGTGCCACTGTCTATGCGCTTGGCGATGCGCAGGGCCACCGCCGTCGCCGCCCCGCCCGAAGTCCCCACGAAGAGGCCCTCCTGGGTGGCGAGCAGGCGGGTGGTGTCGAAGGCCTCGCCGTCGTCCACCATCTCTTTGAGGTCCAACTCGTCCTCGCGGTAGATGCCGGGCTTCATGGACTCGGTCATGTTCTTGAGCCCCTGGATGGTGTGCCCCTCCACCGGCTCCACGCCGACGATCTTCACCGACGGCTTGACCGACTTGAGATAGCGCCCGGTGCCCATGAGCGTCCCCGAGGTGCCCATGCCGGCCACGAAGTAGTCGATGGCCCCGTCCGTCTGCCGGTAGACCTCGGGACCGGTGGTCTCGAAGTGGGCCAGGACGTTGGCCGGGTTGTCGTACTGGTTGGGCATGAAGTACTTGCCCGGGAATGTCTCCATGAGAGCGTGCGCGTAGCGGATGGCCCCGTCGATGTTCTCCTTGGCCGCCGTCGGGTGGACGTGGGCCCCGAAACCTTCCAGGATGAGCCGCCGCTCGGTGCTGACGCACTCCGGCATGCAGAGCTGCACCTCATAGCCCTTGGCCGCCCCGATCATGGCGATGGCGATACCGGTGTTGCCCGAGGTGGGCTCCAGGATCACCCTGTCGCGGGTGAGCTCTCCGCTCTCCTCGGCCTTGTTGATCATGTAGAGGGCCGGCCGGTCCTTGACCGATCCCCCCGGATTGGAGCCCTCGAGCTTGCAGAGCACCTTCACCCGCGGATTGGGGTTGAGATGCATCAACTCCACGAGCGGCGTGTTGCCGATGGCTTCCAGAACATTCATGCGCGTCCCCCGGGCGTACCTGTTCGACCTCCCGATGCTACCGCATCTGCGGAGGAACCGGGGCCACGGTGCGGCCGTCGGACGATGCGGCCCGGGCCGGACAGCCGGGTTGTGTACTCTCGATGGACTCGATGTTGATGGAAGGGGTCGATATGAAGCGTCTGCAGCCCGCACTCGCGGCCGTGGTCGCCGCGGTCCTCGTGTTGCTCGTTGTGGCGGCGGCCGGATGCGGCGGGACGAGCCAAGCCGACGACTCGAAGGCCCTTGAAGGCAAGACCTGGAGGGCCGTGCAGATCGTGGGGTTGGCCAACGTCATGACCGCCAAGGGCAGCGCGAGCACCATCTCGTTCTCGGCCGGCAAGGCGGGCGGATCCGGCGCGGTGAACAGCTGGGGCGCCACCTACACCACCGGGCCGGGCAACACCATCCAGATCTCCGCGCTCATGACCACCGAGATGGCCGGGCCGCCTGAGAACATGGCCCAGGAAGCCGCCTACTACGCGGCGCTGCCGAAAGCCGCCACCTACCAGGTGACCGAGACCTCTCTCACCCTCCTCGACGACAAAGGTGGAGTCCTCGTGAAATACGAAGTGGTACCGCCGGCGCCGTTGACCGGCACCGAGTGGCAGATGACGTCCTACGACAACGGCACAGGCGGCGATCAGACCGTCTCCTCCGACAGCCCGGTGATCACGGCCACGTTCGGCACCGACGGAACGCTCGCCGGCAACGCCACCATCAACCGGTACTCGACCAAATACACCATCACCGCCGATGGCGGTATGACCATCGACCCGCAGATAGTCAGCACCAAGATGGCCGGCCCGGATGACCTGATGGCCCAGGAAGCCGCCTACCTCGCGGCTCTACCGAAGACGGCGACGTACGTCATCGATGGCGACCAGCTCACGCTGCGCGACGCCTCGGGCGCCGTGATAGCGCAGTTCACGGCCAAGTAGCCCCCGGCGACACTCACGGAACGACGCGGCGGCCGCCCCTCGGGGCGGCCGCCGGTGTCTTGCAGGTCTGTCTTGCCGCCTATTCCTTGGGCGGCGCCGGCTCCACAGGCGGGGGCTCCACGACGGGAGGCTCCGCCGGTGGCGTGACCGGCTGCGCCGGCGCGGGCTGCCCCGCGGGCGGCGGCACGTACGGGGCGTACTGCGGAGGCTGAGCATACTGGCCCTGCACGTAGGGCGGCTGGCCATACGGTGGCTGCCCGTAAGGCGGCTGCCCAGCCGCGACGACCGGCGCGGCTGCATCCGGCTTGCGGGAGTGCCGGGCGCCGAGCACCACCAGCAAGATCCCGACGATGAACAGCACCGCGCCGCCGGCGGTCAGGCCTATGCCCAGAGGCCGCAGGAAGCCCAGATGCGCCCCGAGACTCACATTGGCCGACACCATCGCGCTGCCGTCGGCGTTCATGACCACGACGGTCCAGTCACCGCTCTGGATGGGCCACTGGAGCGCCTGCGGTCCCTGACCCTCTTGCTTGGCCGCCCAGAAGGTCTGCTGCCCGGGCGGGGTCGGAGGAGCGCCGCCCTGCGAAGTCCGGTAGTCGGTGCCTCCGGAAGAGAACCAGCCGATGTTGGTGACTTCATCGTAGGCCACGCCGTTCAGGTAGTCCGCCACGTCCGCCGTGGGACCCACTCCCACGAACAACGGCGTGTCCGTGGTGGATGTCGCCCTGACCTGGAAGGCCCAGTCGCCCGGGATCCAGTCGCCGGAGCCGAGCGCCACCTTGACGTCCGGGGCGACGAGCGCGTACCCCGGCGATTCGAGGGAATGGGTGGTCGTGTTGATGTATCCCTGACTGTCGCCGGCCCCATCGAGCCAGAGAAGGATGCTCCCCGGCACCAACAAGGCCAGGCCGATCAGGATCAACAGCACCCCGATGACGATCGAAACGATCTTCGCTGCTCGCATCTCGCCCTCCTGCGATCCAGTGCTTGCGTGATCCGGTGCGTTACCTCTTGGGTTTGCGCCTTATCTCCCCAGCTCGCGCCAGAATGATGCGTCGGACCAGATCGGCGGGAAGCGGCTCGTCCAAGGCGAACCGAACCGTCCCCTTGCCCGACCTGAAGTGCCGCAGCTCTTCTTCGAATTCCTCCGCGACGGCGCCTATCACAGGGTACATCCCCACGTGATCCTGGTACCCGGCGAAGTAGATCAACACCCGCCCTTCCAGCTCGAACGCGGGCATGCGGTAGCTGATCCGCTCCGTCGCGGCGGGCTCGGTCTCCTTGATGATCGCGCGCAGCTCGCTCAGCAGCCGCTGAGTCTCGGGCGGGAAGCCGGCGATGTACTCGTCGGTCGACGCGGCCAGCGGTGAGTCGGCCATCCGAAGGTCACTCCTCTTCGCGCCAGTGCCAGTCGCGGTCGCCTTTGAGCACGTTGGCGTTCATCTCGTTGCTGAGGTGGATGAGATGGGCGCCACGGAAGCGCTCGGCCATTGCGTAGTAGAACTCGCCCACTGAATCCGTGCGGGCCAGCTCTTCCTCGGTGGCGACAAGGTACTCGCGGGTGAACTCGCAGGAGCTCTTGTCGAACTGCATGCCCGGCTTGGCGTGCCCGGGGATGATGACCTCGGCGTCCATGGCCATGATCTTCTCGATGTCCTCGATCCACTGCTGCCGCTCGGGCGCGGTGATCTCGCAGGTGAACGGATGGGCCTGGTTGAAGAGCACGTCGCTGGCGTAGAGCGTCTTGATGCACGGGATCCAGACCATGGTGTTGTAGGCCATGTCGCCCATGACTCCGGTCATGATCTCCAGGCGCTGGCCCTCGAGCTCGATGTGGTCGTCGGTGAGAGACTCCACGTGGCAGGAAACCCGGCAGATGTTGTGCGCGCCGATGGTGTTCTCCCAGATCTCCAGCTTGCCGAAGAACTGCGAGTTCATGAGCTCGGCCTCGGAGGGGATGGCCACGATGCGGGCCTCGGGGAACGCCTGGGCGATGACGCCGGCGCCGAAGTAGTGGTCGGGATGGGCGTGGGTGAGATAGACGGTCTTGAGCTTCTTGCCGGTCTTGATGATCTCGGCGATGAGCTCGTGGACCGATGAGAGCGTCCACTGGGCGTCGATGAGGACGGCAATCGGTCTTGCCCATCACTATGACGGAGGCGACCTCGAAGGCGTCCTCGTCGCAGTAGTACACCTTGGTGGTCAGAGGTTGCGCCGCGTTTGCGATGAGCCGGACTTCCACGATTACTACCCCCCAGGCAGATCGGTTTGAACAGCCTTTTGACGCGAGTCTAGCACCGGGGAATGCCGCCCACGGGCTGAGTCGCGCGTTGGCGGGCGGGATGCATGCAACATGGCGCAGTAGAGGTATCAAGCCACGCAAACTCGCATAGAAGAGACGTTGGAAGGACGGCGCCGCCCCCTACGTCAGGCGACGTTCCCGCTTCATGCGCTTGCGCGCGCGGAGGGTGACCCTGATGAAGCTGGAGAAGTGCGTCCAGGGTCTGATGTCGCTCTTCTCGGTGCCGTAGATGGTCTTGATGGGCACCCAGGCGAGGCGGTATCCGCGGCCCACGCAGATGGCTATCTCCTCCACCTCGAAGGCGAAGCCCTGCTCCTCGCTGGCAAGCGCGACTTCCGCCAAGCGGCGGCTGTGGATGCGGTAGCCCGACTGGTTGTCGGGGATGCGCTGCCCGAGGGCCCGGGAGAAGATCATCCGGCTGACGCTGTTGGTGAACCAGCGGATGGGCGGCATGTCGTTGTAGTCGCGCATGCCCACCACCAGGTCCGCGCCGGTCCGCTCCCAGGCTTCCAGCAGCCGCGGGATCTCCGCCGGGTCGTGCTGGCCGTCGCCATCGAGCGTCAGGAAGGCCGGAGCGTCGCCCTCCAGCGCCGCCCGGAACCCGGCTTTGAGGGCCGCCCCTTTGCCCCGGTTGGGCTCCAGCCGGAGCACCTGAGCGCCTGCCGCCTCCGCCTCGGCGCCGGTGCCGTCGGAAGAGCCGTCGTCCACCACGAGGACGGGCAGCCCCTGGGCCAGCACGGCCTGCACCACCTGGCCGATGCGGCCGGCTTCATCGTGCGCCGGGACGATGGCCAGCATCTCCCCCTCCTTCAGTCCTGGTCTGCCCCACCACTCGCGGATGCCGGCCGGCCCAGCCGGGCCTGGATGGCCGCGGCCAACTCATCCGCGCGCCTGGAACCCAGCATCACGCTGCGGCCGTCGGTGAGGGTCAGTTCGACCCCCCGCTTCCCGCTGACGTTGTACGCCATCTTGGCTTTCGACCAGCCCTTGATGCCCCAGCCGCCATACTCCGTGACCGCATTGTACGTACGAGCCTGGGCTTGGGCGATGTCGCTGAGTGGTATGGCGCGGCGCATGAAGGGACGGTAGCGGATGCGCACCTCATCGCCGGTGACCTCCACGATGAGCGTGACCAGACCGAACAAGAGAGGAAGTCCCAGCCCGATCAGGATCCAGATGAGCCAGACGAGCCAGTCGGGGCCGGGATCCTGGCCGTTCACCGGCTCCTGGACCACCCTCTGGATGAACGGCCACCAGGACAGCCCCGCCGGGACGATGATGAGTATCCACACCCACCATTGGTGGAAATGCTGCTCCTCCCGGAAGAAGGGCGCAGCATCGGGCGTGGCGGACGGCGAGGGGATCTGTGGACTCATGCAGCCCAGTATAATGGCCTGACCGCTCCCCGGCAGAAGGATCCGTTCCATGGTCATCACCGATGTGCTCGCGCGGAACGCCGCGCTCTATGGCGACGAGGTATGCCTCGTCTGCGTCAACCCCGAGATGAAAGAGAAGCCCGAGGTCACCTGGCGCGACTACGAACTCCAGGAGACCAACGCCGGCGAGTTCTCCCGGCGGGAGATGACCTGGCGGCTGTTCGACGAGGGCGCCAACCGCTTCGCCGATCTGCTGCTGAGCCGGGGCATCGGCAAGGGCGACAAAGTCGCCATCCTGCTCATGAACTGCCTGGAATGGCTGCCCATCTACTTCGGCATCCTCAAGACGGGCGCGATCGCTGTGCCCATGAACTACCGGTACACCGCGGAGGAGATCGAGTACTGCCTCAAGCTGTCCGAGTCGCGGGCGCTGGTGTTCGGTCCGGAGTTCGTGGGCCGGGTGGAAGCCGTCGTCGACAAGATGCCCGGTCTGGCGCCACGCTTCTTCGTGGGAGCCGACCGCCCCACCTTCGCCGAGAGCTATCACGCGGCCACAGCCGACTGCTCCAGCGAGCCGCCGGCGGTGGCGCTCACGCCCGAAGACGACGCGGCCATCTACTTCTCCTCGGGTACCACAGGGTTCCCCAAGGCCATCCTGCACGACCACCGCAGCATCCTGTCGGCCGCCGAGGTGGAGCAGAACCATCACGGCCAGGCCCGGGGAGACTGCTTCCTCTGCATCGCGCCGCTCTACCACACCGGGGGCAAGATGCACTGGTTCGGCAGCCTGCTCTCCGGCAGCAAGGGCGTGCTGCTGCGGGGCACCAAGCCCGAGTGGATCCTCAAGACCGTCTCCGACGAGAAGGTCACCGTCGTCTGGCTGCTGGTGCCCTGGGTCCAGGACCTGCTGGTGGCCATCGACAAGGGCGACGTCAGGCTCGATGACTACGATCTCGACCAGTGGCGCCTCATGCACGTGGGCGCCCAGCCGGTGCCGCCCAGCCTCATCCACCGCTGGCTGGAGCACTTCCCCCGTCACCAGTACGACACCGACTACGGGCTCACGGAATCGGTGGGCCCGGGGTGCGTCCATCTGGGCGTCGAGAACGTCCACAAGGTCGGAGCCATCGGCATCGCGGGCTACCAGTGGGAGACCAAGATAGTCGACGAAGCGGGGGCGCCGGTGGAGCCGGGCGCCATCGGGGAGTTGGCGGTCAAGGGCCCGGGCGTCATGAAGAGCTACTACAACGACCCCGAGGCCACGGCCGCCGTTCTGCGCGACGGCTGGCTGCTCACCGGCGACATGGCCCGCACCGACGAGGACGGCTTCATCCACCTGGTGGACCGCAAGAAGGACGTCATCATCACCGGGGGCGAGAACATCTACCCGGTCCAGGTGGAGGACTTCCTGCACCGCCACCCGGACGTCAAGGACGTGGCGGTCATCGGCCTGCCCGACGAACGCCTGGGCGAAGTGGCGGCCGCCATCGTGCAGCTCAAGCGCGGACATCACCTCACTGAGGGCGACATGCTCGAGTTCTGCGCCGGCCTGCCCCGCTACAAGCGCCCGCGCCGCGTCATCTTCGATGAGGTGCCGCGGAACGCCACCGGCAAGATCGACAAGCCGGGGCTGCGCAAGCGCTACCAGGTGGAGGGCTTGGTGCAGGCCGAGTCCGAGAATTGAACGGCGCCCGCCCACCGCGCGGCGCGGCGGGGCTCTAGAGCCCCGTGAGCTTCCCCTACCTCATCCTCATAGCCCTGAGTCTCGCCATGGACGCCTTCGCGGTCTCCACGGCCTGCGGTGTGCAGATCGCGGTGGTGCGCTACGGGCACGTGCTGCGGGTGGCCATCACCTTCGGGCTCTTCCAGTTCATCATGCCGGTGATCGGCTGGTTCGCGGGGTCCGCGTTCTCGTCGTGGCTGCTGGCCGTGGACCACTGGATCGCGTTCGGCCTGCTCTTCATCATCGGGGCGAAGATGATCTGGGAGTCGTTCCGCGACGATTCGGGCGCGCCGGCCAAGGACCCGACCAAGGGCTGGAACCTGCTGGTGCTCGGAGTGGCCACCAGCATCGACGCGCTGGCCGTGGGGCTGAGCCTGTCGTTCCTCGACACCTCCATCTGGTACCCGGCGGTGGTGATCGGGGTCGTGGCGGCGGTGCTGAGCGCCGTCGGGGCTTTGTTCGGCTGCCGGCTGGGACACCGCTTCGGCGTGTGGGCTGAGCGATTCGGAGGGCTCGTGTTGATCGGGATCGGCATCAAGATCCTCGTGGAGCATCTGGCCGGATGACCGAGCAACGGAGAGACTTGGTCTTCGCTGAGCCGAATCCCCTGTCCGCGACCGCATACCCAGGCTTCTGCCCGCGCACGGTGAGGGCCCAGGGCATGATCATCGAGTACGACGTGGCCATCCCCATGCGTGACGGGGTCACCATCTACGGCGATGTGTTCCGTCCCGATAGACCAGGCCACTTCCCCCCCCTCATCCAGTGGGGACCCTACGGCAAACACGGGGCCACCTACTACGACTTCATCGGGAACTGCGGCGTGAACGACGCGGACTTCAACGAGTTCACCCGCTTCGAAGCGGCGGATCCCGTCTACTGGACGCATCACGGCTTCGTGATCGTGAACATCGACTCCCGCGGGTCGTGGTGGTCGGAGGGCGACCTGACCTGGATGAGCGAGCAGGAAGCCGAAGATATGTACGACGCCATCGAGTGGGCCGGCACCCGGGAATGGAGCAACGGTAAGGTGGGCATGCAGGGCGTGTCGTACCTGGCCTGGAGCCAATGGCGGGCGGCGGCTGCGCAGCCGCCGCACCTTGCCGCCATCTGCCCCTGGGAAGGCGTGAGCGACTTCTACCGCGAACTGGCCTTCCACGGCGGCATCCCGGAGACCCTCTTCTGCGCCATGTGGCAGAGCAACGTCCACTACTCCACCACCCGCGTCGAGGACTTCATCGCCATGCAGAAGCGGCATCCCCTCTTCGACGACTACTGGGCGGGCAAGAACGCGGACCTCTCGAAGATCACGGTCCCGGCCCTCGTGGTGGCTTCTTGGACCGACCACGGGCTCCACAACCGCGGGACCCTCGAGGGTTTCAAGCAGATGTCATCCAAGGACAAGTGGCTGGTCGTTCACGGCCGCAAGAAGTGGTGGTACTTCTACCTGCCCGAGAGCGTGGAGAGGCAGCGGCAGTTCTTCAACCGCTTCCTCAAGGGCATCGACAACCACGTCAAGGACTGGCCGCGGGTGACCATAGAGGTGCGCGAGAAGTACTACGTGGGCCAGACCCGCACCGAGAACGAATGGCCCCTCGCCCGCACCGAGTACACCAAGTACTTCCTCGACGCAGCGAGCGCAGCGCTCTCGCTGACCCCTCCCGGTCGAGAGGCGACGACGCGTTACAACGCCGGCCGGCACCACGTGACGGATGCCAACAGCAGCCCATACTTTCGCCAAGCGGTGGCCGAGCGCGGCGGCTCCGCCGGGCGACCCGAGGGGCTTTCACAGGACGTCCCGAGGGCGACCTTCGATATGGAGTTCCCCGAGAGGACCGAACTCACCGGCCACACGAGCCTGCGACTGTGGGTGGAGGCAGACGGCAGCGACGACCTCGACTTGTTCGTGGCCATCGAGAAGGTCGACCGGGCGGGCTATTTGGTCCCGCTGGCCTTCTTCGGCAACCACGACGACGGCCCGGTGGCCCTGGGTTGGCTGCGCGCGTCGCACCGAGAACTGGATGAGGCGCGGTCCACTCCCCACCAGCCGGTCCACCCACACACCCGGGAGCAGAAGCTCGCCGCCGGCGAGATCGTCCCCGTGGATATCGAGATATGGCCCACGAGCGTCCTTTTCGAAAAGGGAGAGAAGCTCCGGCTGATCGTCCAGGGCAGCGACATCTACTGGTATCCCTCGGAGGGCCACACCAACGGCCACCTGGACACGGTCAACAGAGGGGACCATGTGATCCACACGGGTGGAAGATACGAGTCTTTCCTGCTGGCGCCGGTAGTGCCTCCCGCCTAGGAGCCCGCTAGCTGTTCACCTCGCTCATCGGGATGCCCAGCGCCGCCGCCACGCCCTCGCCGTAGGCCGGGTCGGCCTGGAGGCAGTTCTTGATGTGGCGGATCTGCACATTCCTGGTGACCCCGGTCAGGTTTCGCGCCGTGTTCTCAAAGAGCACCTTCTGCTGCGCCTGCTTCATTATGCGGAACAGCATCCCCGGCTGGGTGTAGTAGTCGCTGTCATCCGCGCGATAGTCCCAGCGGTCGGCCGCGCCGGTCAGGGCCAGCGGCGGTTCGGCGAACTCGGGCTGCTCCTGCCATTCGCCGTGGCTGTTGGGCTCGTAGTGAAGGGTACCGCCGTAGTTGCCATCGACCCGCATGGCGCCGTCGCGGCTGAAACCGTGCACCGGGCAGCGCGCCGCGTTCACCGGGATCTGGTGATGGTTGACGCCCAAGCGGTAGCGCTGCGCGTCGCCGTAGGAGAAGAGCCGGCCCTGCAGCATCTTGTCGGGCGAGAAGCCGATGCCCGGCACGATATTGGCCGGGTTGAACGCCGCCTGCTCCACGTCCGCGAAGTAGTTCTCCGGGTTCTTGTTCAACTCCATCACGCCCACTTCCATGAGCGGGTAGTCGCCGTGCAACCAGACCTTCGTCAGATCGAAGGGGTGGAACCTGTACTTGGCCGCGTCTTGCTCCGGCATCACCTGGATGCACAGCTTCCAACGCGGGTAGTCCTTGTTCTCGATGGCCTCGTAAAGGTCGCGCTGGTGGCTCTCGCGGTCCCGCCCGACGATGGCCTCCGCCTCCGCGTCGGTGATGGTCTCGATGGGCTGCTGGCAGACCCAGTGGAACTTGACCCAGTTGCGCTCGCCGGCCGCGCTGATGAGGCTGTAGGTGTGGCTTCCGAAGCCGTGCATGTGGCGATAGCTCGCGGGGATGCCGCGGTCGCTCATGACGATGGTCACCTGATGCAGCGCCTCCGGGAGCGAGCTCCAGAAGTCCCAGTTGTTCTGAGCGCTGCGCATGTTGGTGCGCGGGTCGCGCTTGACGGCGTGGTTGAGGTCGGGGAACTTGAGCGGATCCCGGAAGAAGAACACCGGGGTGTTGTTGCCCACCAGGTCCCAGTTGCCCTCCTCGGTGTAGAGCTTGACCGCGAAACCCCGGATGTCGCGCTCGGCGTCGGCCGCCCCCCGCTCGCCGGCCACCGTGGAGAAGCGGACGAACAGGTCGGTCTTCTTGCCTACGGAGGAGAAGAGCTTGGCCCGCGTGAACCGGGTGATGTCGTTGGTCACCGTGAACGTGCCGAACGCGCCGGAGCCCTTGGCGTGCATGCGCCGCTCCGGGATCACTTCCCGGTCGAAGTTGGCCAGCTTCTCCAGGAACCAGACGTCCTGAAGGAGCATCGGGCCGCGCGGGCCGGCGGTGAGACTGTCCTGATTGTTCGGGACCGGTGCCCCGAAGTTGGTGGTGAGCTTCTTCTGCTCGTCACTCATCGTCCTGCTCCTTTCGCATGCACTCATCGCACAGCCCCTGGAACCGCACTTCTACCCGTTCGACCCGCCCGGGCAATCGCTCCGGCTCCGGCGGAGCCACGGCGTCGAGGCTATCGCCGTACAGATCCTGGATGAGACCACAACCGCGGCAGACGAAGTGATGGTGCGCGTCGCGATTGGCGTCATAGCGGCTCGGCCCCGCGGTGGCGGCGTGCACCTGCGACACCAGCCCGAGCCGGTCGAACTCGGCCAGCGTCCGGTACACAGTATCGAGCGAGATCGCGGGGATCCGCGCGCGGACCGCTCGATAGACAGTCTCCACATCGGGATGAGCATCGCTGGCGGCGACCGCGCGCGCGACCTCCATCCGCTGCTGGGTCACGCGTAGACCCGCGGCGCGAAGAGCCCCGCCGATCAGCGCTAATCGCCGCTCGATCTCCTCGATGGGGACTGCCACGCGCCTCTCCTCACAGAACCCAGCCGCTTATTGAAGAACGGTTCTTATTTAGTATACATCTAGTACACCCAGGGGATGATGCGCTTGGGCACCTTCCGCTCATACTCCGCCCACAGCTCGCCGTACTTGGCGGCGCAGCGGCGCTCGTCGGCCCGCTCGCGGGTGAACAGCAGGAACACATAGAAGGCCGGATAGAGCCAGACCTCCCAGACTCCGGGATAGCCCAGCACCAACGCCAGCCCGATCGCCATGAGTATCTCCCCCAGATAGTTCACGTGCCGGGAGATACCCCACCAGCCGTTGGCCAGTAGCGCCTTGTTCCCGTCTGTGAGCACGCCGGGCTTGATGAACCCCAGGTAGACCTTCGCGGGATCGCGTTTGAACAGGTACTTCTGCATGTTGGCGCCCCGGGACAGGGCCCAGCCGGCGAAGAAGATCAGGGCGAAGATCACCAGGAGCCAGTCCGGCGTCCCGGGGTCCGGCTTGCCGGCCGTGGCCCACAGGCCCACCGCGTAGAAGTAGGGGTAGAAGGTGAAGCATCCCCAGCCGAGCTTGAAGCCCACGCGCTCGGCGAAGATGTCGTACGTGTAGAGATGGACGCGCTCGAACACCAGGTAGTCGATGACGAACCACATGAACAGGGCGCAGTAGAGGCCCACTCCCGGCGACGCGGCCGCGCCGAACTCGAGCACGTGGTGCGCCGTGAACGACAGCAGGTTCAAGGCCAGCATGGCGGCGCCGACCAGGTAGAGGAACATCTTGGCGTCCACTCGCCGGCCGAGCCATTGCGGGTTCTCCCAGCGGCCGAAGTAGAAGTCGGCGAGGAGCGAGCGGCCTGTGCGGGGAGCGGGCAGCACCACAGCGATGCTGAAGAGGACGCCCAGCGCGAACGACCCGATCAGCCCCGACCAGCGGTGAGTCCAGAGCCAATCCCAAGCGAAGACACCGGTCAGGCTGAGCACCACCCACAGCGCGATCACCCCGATGAGCACCAGGGGGCCGTTCAGCCGGTAGCGGAGCGGCCGGCCGGTGGCGGGGTCGCTCACGTAGCCGTCGACCTTGCGGGCAGGCAGCGCAAGGTGCAGCGCCAGGATGACCGCGTAGATGACCCAAGGGGCGAAGAATCCTGCGGCAAAGTCGGTCATGAGGCGTCCTTGTCGTTGTGGGAGGCAGGCGTCGCGCCCAACCCCTCGGTGTTGCCGGCCATGATGGAGATCGCCACGCGGCGCGGCAGCAGGCGGGTCATGAGGACGTTGGCCACCCGGTTGAGGCGCCCGGGTATGACGACTGGCTTCCGCCCCAGGGCGCGCAGCGCCGCTTCAACGACCTTCTCGGGGTCGAGCGTGCCCGGTGCGTCCTTGCCCGCCGAGGCGCCGGAATAGCCCGGAGTGCGCACGGCGCCGGCCATGCAGGCCAGCACGTCCACGCCCCTGTCCTTGAGTTCATACCAGAGGCCCTCAGCGAGGACCCGGTTGAAGGCCTTGCTGGCCGCATAGGTGGAGATGTACGGCGACCCCTGGTTGCCGGCCAGTGAGGTCATCAGTATCACGCCGCCCCGGCCGCGGGCGGTCATGCCCGGTAGGAGCCCGTGCACCAGATCCACCGGTCCGCGGATGTTCACGGCCGCCACCCGAAGCAGGTCTTCCAGCGGCAGCGTGGCGAACTCGCCGACCGGCGCGTGGGCGGCGTTGTAGACGAGCAGCCCGACCTCCAGCGGCGCGCAAGTCTCCAGCAAGCCTTCTAGAAAGCGCCGGTCGCCCAGGTCGCCGTCGACCGCCGGACTTCCACTCCGAACTCGGCCGCCAGCTGCGTCGCCAGGGCCTCGAGCGCCGGCCGCCGCCTGGCCACGAGCACCAAGTTGAGCCCCCGGGCGGCGAGCGCGCGGGCGTACGCCGCGCCCAACCCCTCCGACGCGCCCGCGATCACGGCCCAAGGACCGTAGCGATCCGAGAATCCGGGGTGAGAGCGCGGCGGGGCGGTATGTGCGTTCGCAGTCATCGGTGTCTGGAGCATAGCGAAGCGAAGTGCCGGCTGTCTACGGCCGCGGTACGATGGGTCCACATCGGGGCCGTCCCCGACCATCCCTTTGATCATCGTCTGGAGGCGTCATGAGGAAGCTGGAGACCGACCTGTCCATCCTCCGTAAGTTCGACTTCGAACACGCCCCGGTGGGAGTGAAGTTCCTCTTCGAGCGGCCGGAGGGCATCGAGAAGCTGGACACGCCCGCCGCCTTCTGCGACATGATCCGCCTGGCCCAGCAGAAGCGGACACCTTTCTACTTCTCGAAAGGTGAAGAGGACTGTTTCGGCAGGATCGTCCTGGGGATGGAAGAGGCTCCCCTCTTCGCAGAGGCCGGACTGCTTGGTGACAAGTTCGGCGTCTATGAGGAGCCCCGGGCGAACGAGCGCATCTACCAGCACATCCCGAAACTCGGCAAGGGGACGGTGAACTACGCAGCCTACTCGGTGGTGGACGCGCTGACCTTCGAGCCGGACCTCTTGATCATCATGGCCACCCCCTCCCAGGCCGAGGTGGTCCTGCGGGCCATCAGCTACTCCACGGGCGAGCTGTGGGAGAGCAAGAAAACGCCGGTGCTGAGCTGCGCGTGGATCTACGCCTACCCCTGGCTGAGCGGGAAGGTCAACCACATGATCACAGGGATGGGCTTCGGGTCGAAGGCGCGGCAGGCGATGCCCGAGGGATTGGTGCTCATCTCCATCCCCTGGGACAAGATCCCCGGGATGATAACGAGTCTCGGGAAGATGACCTGGGACCTGCCGGCCTACTCCGAGGGGCGCGAGAAGTTCCTGCAACGCGAAGCCCGCACACGGGAAGAGGGGCAGGCCATCGTGGACGCGGAGGCCAAGAGGGGCGCCGAGGAGTGAATCCACGCCGGGCGCTCATCGCCCTGTTGACCCTGCTGGGGTCCCTGTTGCTGATCGCGACGTCGGCGTGCGGTGCCGCGGAGCCGCCGTTGGGCACCGCGGCACCCACGAGCACCAGCACCACCGCCGCGCCGACAAGCTCCACCGGCATCGCCGACCCCAGCCCCACGGACATCACCCTGCCGCCGATGACGGCACCGGCCGTGACGGATCCGGGCGGCGGACCGACGACCACGGTCCTCACGGGCACCACCCTGACGGCGGGAAGCCAGGAGATCTCCCTCACGTTCGTCGGCCCCATGACGGTGGAGACTTGGCGGAGCCTTCGCGGGCTGGTGAATGGAGCCGCGGCCGACGGAGACAAGGTCCGCGCAGCCGTGGCGAAGACCAGCGTCGGGCCCGACGTAGCGGTGAAGCTCTCTGAGATCGACCGCTTCAGCGGCATCGGCTTTGCAGCCGGGGCGAACACGAGCCAGCCGATCGCCGTAGCCACGGATGGCGACGGGCGGCAGGTGCTGGTCTACGCCTTCAGCATCACCGGAGACCCGGACTCCACCACCGTCGCCGGCTTCGACCGGGAGACGGGGCGCGTGGGCCTGGTGGAAGGTCCGCTGGAGATCTCGGACTCCACCCAGAACATCACGACCGTCCCTTAGCGGCCCAGCGCTCCGGGCGGCCCACTTCGGTCTCTTCCGCGCGCCGCGCCCATCGCCTACACTGGAGCCGCTACGCTCGGGCGCAAGCGTTCAGAACGGTCAACGCCGAAGAGGAGGCCACGTGGATCAGGATGATGTGAAGCAGCCGGCCTCCCCAGTAGCGGCCACCGGCCCCGAGCCCACACCGGCTATCGACTCCGCTACTCCGGCCCCGGAGTCGGCCGATGACCGCAAGGCCGACCGCCTCCGGCTCGCGTTCATGAGCGGGCCCACCCGCCTGCTCCTGCCCCTGGCCCTGGCGGTGGGGGTCATCTACGGCATGAAGTACGCGGGAGACCTCCTGAACCCCATCTTCCTCGCCCTCTTCCTCACCATGGGCGTCAGCCCCGCCCTGTACTGGATGCGCCGCAAGGGCCTTCCCCCGTGGCTGTGCGTCCTCATCATATCGGTGGCCACGGTCATCCTGATCATCCTCTTCGCGCTCGTCCTGCTGACCGCGGTCACGCAGCTCAACGACAAGCTCCCCGTCTACAGCGACAACCTGGGTACCATGCTTTCGGGGATGCAGGATTGGTTCGCGGGCCACGGCATAGACATCAGCGCCCTCACGAAAGAGACGCTCACCGCGGCCCGGATCCTCGGTCTTGTGGGCAAGTTCCTCACCAGTATCGTGGGCGTGTTCGGCAGCCTGTTCTGGCTCATACTCATCTTCATCTTCATGGTGACGGAGGCCTACTCGTTCCCCGGCAAGATGCGTTTGGGGCACATGGACAAGACGCTGGCTCGCTCCTTTGCGAATTTCAGCCAGGTGACCCGGGACTTCTTGTTCACCAAGGGCTGGCTCAGCGGCATCATGGCGTTCCTGGTCGCCATGATCTACTGGGGGTTCGGCATCGATTTCGCTCTGGTGTGGGGCGTGATGTTCTTCCTACTGAGCTTCGTGCCCAACATCGGGTTCGTGTTGTCGGTCATCCCGCCGCTTGCCGTGGGCATCCTCGAGTTCGGCTGGCTCCGCGCGGTCATCGCGGTGGCGGTGGTCATCGTGGCCAACACGGTCGTCGACAACGTCATCTCCCCGCGCATCATGGGTAAGACCGTGGGCCTCAGCACCCTGACCGTGTTCCTCTCGGTCTTCTTCTGGGGATGGGTGCTCGGGGGCATCGGGGCGCTCATGTCGGTGCCGCTCACCCTCATGGTGAAGCTGCTCTTCTTCGACTCGTTCGACAGCACCCGGGTGATCTCCGAGATCATGGCGACACCCCTGCGCGAACTCGGCAAGCGACGACGAGGCGGGCGGTTCCACAAGAAGTCCGGGAAGGACGCGGAGCCTGAAGCGGCCGCCTAGGAAGACGGCCGCTCGTGAGACCTGCTTGTAGGCCTACCGGGCTGCGCCGGTCGGCCAGGGTGGGTCACTCGCCCGGGCTGCGCTACTCTGCCGGGCCGCCCGCGACGTAACCCGCGTCGGGCCAGGCACCCATCTCCGCTTCGGCCTCGGCGCCGTGCTCGCGCACGTGTTTGATGGCGTCGGTGGCCTTGGACTTCACATCGACATACACCCGCTTGGCTTCGGCCGGGACATCGGCGAAGGACTCGGGCAGGCTCTTCTGCGTCTCCTGGGATACCCGGTAGGCGAGCAGGAAGACCCCCGCGAGGACGCCACCGATGAATGCTGCAAGCACTGCTTTCCCGAAACTCATTCCGGTCTCCTTCCGATCATCACGACTCGACATGTCCTTCGCGGTTCAGACTTCCACGCCCGGGAAGCGGGCTACGTAGCTCTCCACCAGGGTGTTGAACCGCGAGACCAGACCCTTGGTTCGAAGCGTTTCGAGGCTGCCGGCCACGATGTCGCGCGGCAGGCCACATTTGGCTGCGATCTGCGCCTCAGTCCTGCTGGTCCCGCACTCCATCAATACCTCGAGCACGGCCTTTTCATGCGCGGATAAGACCAGAGAATCGAGACCAGACGGCGGTGCGGCTGAAAGTGGGGCGCCGATGCCCGACTCCCGCTGTGCGTCTTCGCGAGTCATGTTCCGCTCCTTCCACGTGGAAGACCACGATTGTGGACCGGTTCGCTGCTGGGACTGGAAAAGCGTATCAGATACGGGCGGCGAGGCCCACTCGCACGCCCGGGCCGCCCGGCGGGCGCCCTGCTATGCTCTGCGGCATGAGGCACACCATCCGGGATATCGGCCGGTTCTTCCGGTTCCTCGGCAGCATGCTGAAGGAAGCGTTCGACGCCGCATGGGCGAACAACATCGGCCGGATGGCCGCGTCCATCGCCTATTTTGGGGCCTTCAGCCTCGCTCCCATCATCGTCATCATGATCACCCTGGCTTCCCTCGTGTTCGGAAAGGACGCCACCCAAGGCCTCATCTCGGAGCGTTTGGCCAGCACCTTCGGCGAGGAGACCGCCAATTTCGTCCAATCCATGATCGCCGCCATCTACGGCAGCACGGGGCTGACGCTGGCCACCGTGCTCGCCATCCTCGTGCTCATCTGGGCATCCACCCGGATCGTCGGCTCGGTGCGCGGCGCCCTCAACGACATCTGGGGCGTCAAGGGGCACGGCGGAGGCGGATGGTTGGGGTTCTTCGTCGGGAAGCTGATAGACGTGGCGATGGTCATAGCCATCGGGTTCATGTTCCTGCTCTCGATGCTGGTGAGCGCGGCCGTCACGGGGATGATCAAGTACTTCTCGCAGCACCTCCCCATGCCGGGCTGGCTGCTGCAGGTCCTCAGCATCGTGTTCTCACTGACGGTCACCATCGGGTTCATCGCGGTGATCTTCCGCGTGCTTCCCAATATCAGGGTGCGCTTCCTGCATATACTCGTCGGCGCCTCCATCACGGGGATCCTGTTCACGGTGGGCAACTACGTGATCGGGCTCTACCTGGGCCGTACAAGCCCCGGTTCGGCGTTCGGGGCTGCCGGTTCGCTGGCTGTGATCATGATCTGGATCTACTACGTGGCCTACCTCATCATCTATGGTGCGGAGGTCACGCGCGCCTACACGCACCGGATCACGCTGAGGCAGGTCCGCGAGGCCGCGTCCGAAGCGGCTGAGTCTGAAGAGGAGACTGCGCCCGCGGAATCTGCGCAGCCGGATGAGGCTGCGCAGCCAGAAGCGGCGCCCGCGGAAGCGGCGCGACCCGAACCGGCGCAGGCCGAAGAGGCGGCGCAGCCGGCCAAGGCGTCCGAAGCGGCGGGGCCGAAAGACCAGGCGCGGCCGGCCGAACTTCAGCCTCCTAGCGCGGGGTCGGCCTGAAGAGAGCCACGTCCGGCGCCTCCAAGACCTCCCAGGCCCCCGATGCGCCCATGAGCCGGGCACCCACCTCGAAGTGGAGCATGGCGATGCCGACATCCAACAGCCGCGACACAGACCCTTCGGCCCCGCGGCGCACCACCGACACCGTCACGGCTCCTTGGTCGAGCACGAACCGCCATGGCTGCCGGTTGACGGCGGACGGAGCTATGCGGGCCATCCTCACGCCTTCCGCGGCCCACGCGGGCCAGTGCTCCTCGTCGAAGCCGGGCGCTATCTCCGCCGCCGACCGGCGGTGCTTGGCCCTGACCATGGCTTTCATCAACATCTCCCCCGTCCTCGGCTTCTCCTCAGCGTAGCCGAGCGGCGACACGGCAAAGACCTGCTCGCCCTCCTCGAGGTCGACCGACCGGGATGCGACGACCCGGTCGAAGGACCCGGCTATCCAGCAGGTACCCAGGCCCATCGTGGTGGCCTGCAGGAGCACCGCCTCCCCCAGGTATCCCATGCACTCCTGGAAGGCCCGCGCGGACGGCCTCCCTATCACCGCCACCGCCGAGTGCGCCCCGACCACCCTCCCGTAGCTGCCGACCACCAGCCCCGTGAACAACTCCTGAGGGGCATCGTCGAGCACCGCGACCCGGGCGACTGACCGTCCGGGGAGCCCCGCACAATAGGCCCGCAGGGTGTCCAGAGAGGTCTGCTCCACGCGCTGCTCCTTGTAGGTCCGCGCGGAGCGCCGGATGCTCACGGCTGAAGCCCACTCGGCCACCGGGATCTCGGCAAGAGCGGCGGGAAAATCCACCAGGTCCATCCTTCTGTTCCAGAACGCATCGACAGTATCGGCTCCTGTAGAGTACCGCCCTGTTATGCTTTGCGCGACGCTTCGTTACCGGGATGGATGGATATGAGCGAGACAAGACCGCAGTTCGAGACCTGGCTGGACGAGATCAAGTCCGGCCCCGAGAGCGCCCGCATAGGGATGTACCTCATGCACAACGGCGTCGTGAGAGGGACCAGGCGTGACGGGACACCCGTCACCGGGATGGAACTCACTTATGACCACGAGCGCCTGAGCGCCATCATCGCGGAGATAGAGGAGCGGCCGGGCGTGGTCGCGGTCAAGGTGTGGATCAATGAAGGCCGGCTGACCGTCGGCGACGACATCATGCGCGTGATCGTTGGCGGGGACATCCGCGAGAACGTGTTCGGTGCTCTGCAGGAGATGGTGCGGCTCGTCAAGACCGAGTGCGTCAAAGAGGTGGAGATCGGCTAGAAAGACCGCACCCCGCGCGGCTTTGGGACCGCCGTCCACCGGCGGCGCCCGTATACTCTTCCTATGGAGTCCGGCCAGGTCCTCTTCGTCCTCGCTTCGGCGGCTCAGGGCATCAAGGCGGAGGCGGCGCTACGCGCCGCCGGGGTCACGTGTGCCCTCATCCCCGTCCCGCGGACGCTCAGCTCCCAGTGCGGGGTCTGCCTGCGCGTCCCCAGCAAGGAGCGCGACCAAGCCGAGGGCGTCCTGGCCCGGACCGGCACGGTGATATCGGCCACCCACGAGACGGCCGGCGGGCGGGACAAGACCGCCGCGGCGAAGGAGGCACCATGAGCGACACCACCCAGATGAAAGTCATCGCCATCTCGAGCGACGTCATGGGACGGGGCGACGAGGAACTCGGCGAGGTCCTCATGCGCAGCTACCTGCACACCCTCACCGAGGTGGAGCCCCGGCCGGACGTCCTGGTGTTCTTCAACAACGGGGTGCGGCTGGCCGTGGTGGGCTCCTCGGCGGTGGACGACCTCCAGGCCATCGCCACCCGGGGCACGCGGCTCCTGTTGTGCGGCACCTGCCTCAACGCCTTCGAGTTGAGGGATCAGGTGGCCGTCGGCGAGATCTCGAACATGTACGCGATCTCCGAGGCGATGCTCAAGGCCACGACCGTCATCAACCTCTGATGAGCGCGCGCGAGCGGAAGCAGGCGTCAGGGCCGGGCACGCGCACCCCGAAAGACCCTTCGTACCTCCGCGACTTGTTCAACAACAGCGCCCGCTACTACGACTCCGTCAACAAGACCACCAGCCTCGGGCAGGTGACCGGCTGGCGCGAGGAGGTCGTGTGGGCGGCGTCGCTCCACCCGAACGACAGGGTGTTGGACGCGTTCTCCGGCCCCGGTGGACTGTCGGCTGAAGCCATCCCCCAACTCGGCCCCGGAGCCCAGCTGGTCCTGGCCGACCTCAGCCCGGAGATGCTGCACCAGGCCCGCAAACGCCTGGGCCCCATCCTGGCCGCGCAGGGCGGCTACCGGCCCCGGGTGGAGTACGTGGTGGGCGATCTGCTGCGCGACGACCTGGGCCTCGGGGAGTTCGACGCCGTCTTCCTTGGCTGGGGCCTCCGCTACGTGGAAGACGTGGACGCGGCCCTCGCCCGCATGCGCACGTTCGTCAAGCCCGGCGGCTGCCTGGTGGTGCTCGAGTTCACCCGCCCGCCCCGGGTCAGTTGGGCCCTGCCGGCCCACCTCTACTTCCGGTACGTCCTTCCGCAGATCGGTTCGGCGCTCGCCGGCGACCGGGAGTTGCACGACTACCTCACCGAGTCGGCGGCCACGTTCCTCACCGCGTCCGAACTGCTGCACTCGATCCAGAGCGCCGGCTTCAAAGTCAAGAGATACAGCAGCCATCTCGACGGCCTGGTCACCATAGCGGCGGCCACCGCTGAGTAATCAGGGCTTCCGGACTTCATGACACCCGGCATCTGGGGATCTCTGTCCGCAGTCTCCTGGGGCGCCAGTGACTTCTTCGCGCGCCTCACCGGCCGCGCCGCCGGGTTCGTCGACGCGCTCTTGGGCGTGCTCTTTCTGGGGACGGTCTTTCTCAGCCTGTGGCTGGTCATCGGGCGGATAGCCCTCGTCTGGACCCTGTCGAGCGTGTTGCTTCTCATCGCCGCCGGCGTCTGCAGCCTCGTCGGGTATTTCTTCCTGTATTGGTCGTTCACCCAGGGGCCGGTGAGCGTGGCCGCGCCGATAGCGGGCAGCTATCCGGCGCTCGTGGTCATCATCGCCGTGATCCTCGGCAGCCGCCCGTCCGCGCCTGCAGTGGCTCGGGACCGCGGTGACCCTGGTCGGCGTGGTCATCGTGGCCCGCGGTGGAGTGGAAGGAGCGTCCGCGGAGCACGAGGAGCCGGTGCCCGCCGCCACACCGGCGCCGCCGGCGGCCCCGCTGTCCGAGGAAGAGGTGGCCCTCCAGGCGGCCGGCAGACCCGGGGCCGCGCTTGCGCGGTTCGTCCCGTCGAAAGGACGGGCGGTGGCCGGCGCCGCTGTATCGTCGCTGGCGTGGGCGGTCATGATCAGCATCACCCAGGAGGTGGCGCCGGTCGTCGGCAACGTGCAGACCATCTGGCTTCCCCGGTCGGTGGCCTTCGTGCTGCTTGCCGTCGTCGTGGGGATCCGCTGGACGCGCGGGCGGGCCAGGCCCTCGGTGCCGGGCCGCTGGTGGCCGGTCATCGGCGTGCAGGCCGGCCTGGACGTCGTCGGCTATTACACCCTCTATGCCGCTGCCACCGGCCCCAACCCGGAGATCGCGGCCATGGCGTCGTCGGCCTACTACGTGGTCACGGTGGTCTTCGGCCGGATCTTCCTCAAGGAACGCATCCGGCTGCTGCAGGTGGCGGGAATCGGGCTCGTGCTCGCCGGGGTGGTGCTGCTCTCGGCCTGAGAGGTGGCCGGCCCGGGGGTCAGTCCCGCTTCTCCGTCAACCGCCGGTAGTAGGAGTGCGAGGTGTGGAGGGCGGCCACGGGGTTGTGGCCGAGCACCCGGTCTTTGGCCACCAACACGGTGACCGGCGCTTTGGAGTTCATGAAGAACATGCTGTCGTGGCCCACGCAGAGTCCGATGACCACATTGAACTCGGTGCCTGCCGCGGCGAGCAGTTCGGCCTGGCCCAGGGGACTACAGAGCGGTTCGAACTCGCCGGGAGTGAGCTTCTCTTCGTCGGCGACGCCCACGCTTGTCTTGTCGATGGACCCGACCTTGCAGCACGCAGTGGACACCTCGAAGCCGCCGGCCAGGAAGATGTCCCGGGCGGCCTTGGCCTCCTGCATGAGCCCGATACAGTGCGCGATGCCCAGATGGCGCCAGCCCATGCGCCCGGCGAAGTCCATGATCTCTTCGACCCTGGTGGACCGGCAGTAGCCTGCGGCCTCGGTCCGGGCGGATTCCACCGCCATGCGGCGGAGATCGTCGTCCTCGAGGTAGCGGGTGCGCACTCCGTCCAGCAGACTCGGCCTCGGCCGGCATGGGACAGGACTTGGGCACCGGCTTGGACCCGGGCGCGGCGTTGCAGGCCACGACTCGGCAGGTCGCGCAGTCTGGTCCTATGTAGTCGGAGCGTTCGGCCATGGCCCCATGGTACCTCGCGTCCTGTCCGGGCGTAAGGATATGCTCCTCACATGAAGACAGGCACCGCCACTCTCCCGCTCCACGGAGGCAAAGCGCCCGCTTGGCTGTTCTCGCGCATGCGCCTGCTCGCGCGGGAGATCACGCTCGCCATCGCCAGTGAATACGGTCCGGGCGAGATGCTGGTGCGGCTCTCCGACCCGGCATGGTTCCAGGCGTTCGGCTGCGTCCTGGGGTTCGACTGGCACAGCTCGGGCGTCACCACCACGGTGTGTGGCGCACTCAAGGACGGGCTGCGCGGGCTGGAGCACGAGTGCGGGCTGGTGGTAGCGGGAGGCAAGGGCGGCGTGTCCCGCAAGACGCCGGGGGAGATCGAGGCGGCCTCGGCCGCGGGCACCCTGGCCATCGCGCCCGACGGGCTTGTCCGCGCCAGCAAGATGGCGGCCAAGGTGGACAGCGCCGGGCTGCAGGACGGCTACCAGATCTACCATCACAGCTTCTTCTTCACCCGGGAGGGCCGCTGGGCCGTGGTGCAACAGGGCATGAACGACGGCAACGGCATGGCCCGCCGCTACCATTGGCTGAGCGATTCGGTCACCGATTTCGTGGTCGAGCCGCACCAGGCCATCTCCTCGCAGGGTCCGGGCACGGACGTGCTCAACCTGGTGGCGCGCAGCAGCGTGCCCGCGCAGGTGGCGGTCACCGAACTGTCGCATGAACCGCCGGAACGGGTGGCCGCCCAGCTCACCCGTCTCAAATCGCTCACCATGCCGCGCCGGCACGAGGTCGAACTGAGCGACATCCACCCGGAGAACCTACGAAAGGCCTTCGAGTGCACGTACGAGCGGCAGGCCCAGGACTTCGAGACCCTGCTCGGCCTCCCCGGGGTCGGCCCGAAGACGGTCAGGGCGCTGGCGCTCATCGCCGAGTTGGTGTACGACACGCCTGCCAGCCGCTCCGACCCGGCTCTGTTCAGCTACGCGCACGGCGGTAAGGATGGCTTCCCCTATCCGGTGGACCGACCCACGTACGACCGCAACATCGACATCCTCGGCACGGCCGTGGCCCAAGCGAAGATCGGCAAGAGCGAGAGACTGGACGCTCTCAGGCGGCTGGCCACGTTATCCCGGCGGATGGAGGCGCCACGGCCGCGTCAGGAGCCGCTCCGACCGCGGTAGCAGGTCGAGTCATCGATCGCGGCCGGCCTCCGCGCGCCGCCTCTTGAGCGACCGCTCAGCCCCGCCCCAGGCTGGTAGACTGGGAGACCTCGCGCCGCTGGGGACGACGCGCCTGACATTGGAGGTGTGGCTTGGTGCTCGATCGTGAAGCCCTGCTCGGGCTGTACACGACCATGGTCCGTATCCGCCGCTTCGAGGAGCGGGTGGCATCGGAGTTCTACGCGGGGAACATCCCGGGCTTCGTCCACTCGTACATCGGGCAGGAGGCCATCGCGTCTGGGGTGTGCGCCCATCTGTCACCCAAGGATCGGCTGGTCAGCCACCACCGGGGCCACGGCCACTGCATCGCCAAGGGCGCCGACATGAAGCGCATGATGGCGGAGATCTACGGCAAGGCCACGGGTTACTGCAAGGGCAAGGGCGGCTCCATGCACATCGCCGACTTCAGCATCGGCATGCTGGGGGCCGACGGCATCGTGGGCGCAGGCCTGCCGATAGCCACCGGCGCCGCTGTGGCGGCGCAGCTCGAAGCCGATGGGAGCATCGCGGTCGTCTTCTTCGGCGACGGCGCCTGCCAGGAGGGCGAGTTCCACGAGTGCCTCAACCTGGCCGCCATCTGGAAGCTGCCCCTCTTGTTCGTCTGCGAGAACAATCATTACGCGGTCAACACCCACCAGGAGTACTCACTGGCGGCCGGTCAGATCGTACGCATGCCCGAGGCCTATCACATCCCCACCCGGGTGGTGGAAGGCAACGACGTGGAGGCCGTGCACGCGGCGGCCGGTGAGCTCATCGCCGAACTCCGGCAGGGCGACGGCCCGCGCTTCCTGGAGTGCCGCACCTACCGCTGGCACAAGCACTTCCTCTCCGACCATCTGGAAGACTGGCGGCCGGAGGAGGAGTTGGTGGCGTGGAAGAAGCGCTGCCCGGTGCTGGCCTTCGAGGTCAAGTTCCTGGGCGAGGGGCTTCTGACCCCGTCCGATGTGGCCCGCGTGGAAGCGGAGACCCTGGCCGAGGTGGAGACCGCCCACCAGTTCGCGCTCGACAGCCCCTATCCGGAGCCGCAGGACGCTCTGGACGACGTCTATTCGGTCTGAGGGGGGGTCGCTATGAGAGAGATCACATTCGAATGCGCCATCCAGGAAGCCATCCAGGAGGAGTTCCGCCGCGACCCGCGGACCGTCCACCTGTCCACCGACCTGCCCCGCGAACTCCGAGCGGAGTTCGGCGAGGGCCGCATCCGGGTGACGCCGGTGGCGGAGAACTCGTTCGTCGGTGCGGCCATAGGGCTGGCCGGCTCCGGGTTCCGCTCGGTGGTGAACATCCGTATGGCCACCTTCGCCTTCGTGGCCATGGACCAGCTCATGAACCACGCCGCGAAGATCACGTACATGTTCGGCGGGCAGGCCAGCTTCCCGGTGCTCTATCGCATGACCATCGGCGGGGGCATCGCCGCGGCGGCCGAGCACTCGGTGACCCCTTACCCCATGTACATGAACTCGCCCGGCCTCAAGATCATCCTGCCCTCGTCCCCCTACGACGCCAAGGGATTGGTCAAGACCGCCCTCCGCGACGACAACCCGGTCATCGTCTTCGAGCACATCACGTTCGGCGGCATGAAGGGTGAGGTGCCCGAGGAGGAGTACTTCATCCCGTTCGGGGAAGCGGCCATCCGCCGCGAGGGCTCGGACGTCACCCTGGTGGGGCTCTCCAAGATGGTGCACGAAGCCGTTGCCGCGGCCGAGGAACTCGCCGCCGAGGGTATCTCGGTGGAAGTCATCGACCCGCGGACGCTCGTGCCCCTCGACACCGGGACCATCCTCGCATCGGTGCGCAAGACCGGGCGCCTGGTGGTGGTCGACGAGGCCTGCCAGACCTGTGGCGCCGCCGCGGAGATCCTGGCCCTGGCCACTTCGGACAAGACCACCTTCGCCCGGCTGAAAGCGGCGCCAGCCCGGGTCAACGCCCTGGACGTGCCCATCCCGTTCAGCCCGCCCCTGGAGCGTTACGCGCTGCCGGACAAGGCGGCGGTCATCGCCGCCGTTCGCGGGGTGATGGCCCAGGGCTGATCGGGTCCGACGCCCGACCTGGGTCAGGTGGTGACTCGTTCGACTTCTTCGATCGTCGTGACCCCGGCCAAGACCTTCAGACGGCCGTCTTCGCGAAGCGTCCGCATGCCGGCGGAGAGAGCCTTGTCCCGGATGTCGATGGCGGTGGCGTTCTCCAGGATCAACCGGCGGATGTCCAGATCGACAGGAAGTAGTTCGAACAGCCCGATCCGGCCGCTGTATCCCGTGCCGAAACAGTGGTTGCACCCGACAGCTCGGGCGATGACTGCTTCGGTGACCCCCAGGAATTGCCTCTCCCCTTTGGTCATGCCCTCCGGGGTGAGCGTGACCATCATCTTGCAGCGTTGGCAGAGTTTTCGAGCCAGCCGCTGCGCGAGCACGCACTCGAGAGATGACGCGATCAGGTAGGCTGGGATCTCCATTTCCAGGAGTCTGGTGATAGCCGACGCGGCGTCGTTGGTATGAAGGGTCGAGAGCACCAGATGTCCGGTGAGCGCCGCTTCAGTCGCTATCAAGGCCGTTTCGCGGTCCCGGATCTCACCGATCATGATGATATCCGGGTCGCTCCGCACGAGGGACCGGAGCATGGAGGCGAAGGTGAGCCCGATGCTCGTCTTGATCTGGGACTGCAGAATACCCGGCATCTTGCGTTCCACGGGATCCTCGACCGTGTAGATTTTCCGCTTAGGGCTGTTCAACTCCTCGAGGCCCCCGTATAGAGTGGTCGATTTTCCGGACCCGGTGGGACCCGTGATGAGGATCTCCCCCCACGGCCTGTTGAGCGCTTTCCGGAAGGTGGGCAGCTCGTGTTCACCCATCCCCAGTTGCTCGAGCGTGATACTGAACATCTTGTCGTCCAGCAGCCGGATGGTGACGTTCTCGCCGAAGACGGTGGGGATCGTCGCGATACGGAGATCCATGGACCGATTGTCTGCCACGAACGATGCCCGCCCGTCCTGAGGGAGGCGCCTCTCGGCTATGTCCATGTCGGCCAAGATCTTGATCCGGGAGACCACCCCGTTCTTGATGTCCTTGCGGATCTCCGTCAAGGGATGCAGGACGCCGTCGACCCTCAGGCGCACGATCATCTTGTCTGCCTGCGGCTCGAAGTGAATATCCGAGGCCCCTCGTCGCATCCCGGCGGTCAGGATCTCCTCCACCAACGAGATGACCGTGCTGTACTTGGCGACCTCGAGATCGCTGTCCCCATCCTGCGTGTCCTCGGGCCTTGCCAACGGTTCCATGCGGCCCTTGCGCGAGTAGATCACCTCTAGAGCCTCGTTCAGGACCCCGGCCGTCGTGACAACAGGCGTGACTTTCAGACCGGTCATCAGCTGGACATCATCGATGGTGAGCACATCCAAGGGGTTGACCATCGCCAGCGTGAGCACGCCCTCGGTGCTCAGGTTCAAGGGCAGCACTTGGCGCTTGCGGATGAACTTCTCAGCAAGAAGTCCCGCGGTGCCCGGGCTCGGCACCAGTTCGGCCATGGAGACCAGCCCGCAGTTCCCCTGGCATGCGAGGGCGGCGGCCATCTGATCGGAGGTGGCGAACCCCAACTGGACAAGAGCCTCGCCCAGCCGCTCCCCGGTACTCCACTGGTACTCGAGACCCTTGCTGAGCTGAGTCTCGGTGATCACTCCTCGCTCGATGAGGACGTCACCAAGACGCATCGCCCGCTGCTTGTCTGTGCTTTCCACGTGAACCCGGCCTTTCCTGACCCTCGGCCGTTTGCCTCTCAAGCATCAATATTGGCGTTTTGCTCGATGTTTCCTGCACTACAATAGAGCGATGAACGAGACACCCATGTGCCCCGACGCTCAGCCTGCCGGAAGAGAGTTCGACTTCGAGAGCGTGGTCGAACGCCGGGACACAAGCAGCATCAAGTGGGATCGCTACAAAGGGCGCGACGTCATCCCTCTCTGGGTGGCGGACATGGACTTCGGGTCGCCCCCGGCGGTCGATCCAGGCGCTGCACCGGCGGATCGAGCACGGCATCTTCGGGTATACCCACGCCTCGGATGAACTGGAAGCGGCGGTGGTCGCCTCGCTCGAGCGCGACTACGCGTGGGAGATCGAGGTCCCTTGGCTGGTATGGATGCCCGGCCTGGTATCGGGCCTGAACGTGGTGTGCCGGGCGGTCGGCGAGCCGGGCGACGACATCGTCACGTTCGCGCCCATCTACCCGCCGTTCCTGACTGCCCCGGGGTTCGCGCAGCGGAGCGCCGTGCGCGTCCCGCTGGCTCTCACCAAGGGCGCCGGGCCGGGCGACACCGGAGGACCGCTGGGAGATGGACCTCGACCTGCTCGAGCGCTCGCTCACGCCCCGCAGCCGGCTGCTGATGCTGTGCTCGCCGCACAATCCGGTGGGCCGGGCATGGTCGCGGGCCGAACTCGAGGCGCTCGCCGAGGTGGTGCTGCGTCGAAACCTGATCGTCGCGTCAGACGAAGTGCATTCCGGGTTGGTGCTGGACGAGGACAAGCGGCACGTACCGCTAGCCTCCCTGGGCCCGGAGATCGCGGCCCGCACCATCACACTCATGGCCCCCAGCAAGACCTTCAACATCCCGGGGCTGGGTTGCTCCTTCGCGGTGATCTCCGACCGAGGCCTGCGCCGCGACGTCACCTGCGCCATGGAGGGCATCGTCCCGCACGTCAACCTCCTCGGCTACGTGGCCGCGCAGGCCGCCTACGAAAGCGGCAGGCAGTGGCACGAGCAGCTGCTCGCCTACCTGCGGGGCAACCGCGACCTCGTCGAGCGGGAGGTAGCCTCGATGCCCGGACTGAGCGTGGCCCATGTGGAAGCGACCTACCTGGCTTGGATCGACGCCCGCGGTTCGGGGCTTGCGGACCCGGCCAAGGACTTCGAGAAGGCCGGTGTGGGCCTGTCGGACGGGGCGGACTTCGGCTCGCCGGGCTTCGTCGGGCTCAACTTCGGCTGCCGCCGAGAACTGCTGGTAGAGGGGCTCGGGCGGATGCGAGCAGCACTTTTACCCGGATGATATTGACAGCAACCTTTTTATCCGGATAAAATCTTCCCGTCTACTCGGTGCCCTTCATGGTGCGCCGGCAAAGCGAGAAGGGGATGGCAATGGCCGAAAAATGCATCGCGTTCAATGGTCAGGTCTGTGTGGCCTCCGGTTCTTTGGCGGAGGTAGCAGCCCAGACGAGACTGGCTCTCGACGCGGATCCCGAGACCACCATCCTCATCCTTGACGCCGAGACCAGCGAAGTCGTAGAGGTGGACCTCCGGGGCACGGTGGACGACGTGCTCGCCAGGGTGGCGACCCTAGCGGCCGGCGCGGCCCCGGGGGCTGGCGAGGGCGGCGCCGCAGAAGGAGTCCGGTCGCCGGGAAGACCCAAGCTCGGGGTCGTCGCCCGCGAGATCACCCTCCTGCCCCGCCACTGGGAGTGGCTGGGCGAGCAGCCGGGGGGCGCCTCCGTGACGCTGCGCAAGCTGGTGGATGAAGCCCGCAAGTCCACCGCCGGCGAGACTGAGGTGCGGCGCGCCCGAGAGGCCTGCTACCGCTTCATGAACACGGTGGCGGGCGACGAGCCCGGCTTCGAAGAGGCGCTGCGCGCTCTATACGCCGGTGACGCGGCCCGGTTCGAGACTCTCACTGAGGTTTGGCCTGTCGACGTGCGGGGTCACGCACGCCACCTGGCGGCCAAGGGTTTCTGCTAAGGTTCTGGCAATCTGGTTGGGGGGCCGTCCATGGACTTTCGCGTATTCCTGCATAGCCATCTGGGATTCCGCAGCACTTCCACCCTTTTCTATGGTGAGAACGACGCCATCCTCATCGACGCCACCCAGCTTCGCAGCGATGCGCATCGCCTGGCTGCCGAGCTCATCCTCATGAGGAAGAACCTCACCCACATCTACGTGTCGCACTTCCATCCCGATCATCATTTCGGGCTCGGCGTGCTCACCCAGGCCTTCCCGGCCGCGAAGGTGGTGGCGCTGCCGAGCGTGGTCCGCGACCTCGTGTTCACCTCAAGCGACAAGCTCGACACCTGGTCCATCGACCGGTTCGGGCCGGACACGCCGGCCGGCACCACCATCCCGGTGCCCATGGCGGAGCCCCTGCTCGAGTTGGAGGGCGAGGTGCTTCTCTTCTCGGACGATTGGGAGGGCGACAGCGTCAACAACACGGCCGTCTGGGCGCCGTCCGCGGGAGTACTGTGCGCTACCGACATCGCCTTCGACGACTGGAACGTGTGGTTCATCGAGAGCGACGTGGAGCGGCGCGCGAAATGGCGCGCAGCCCTCGACAGACTCAAGGAGTTCGACGCGCGGGTCATCATCCCCGGGCACGGCAGCGAGAAGACCATGGAGATCCTGGACCGGGCGGCGCGCGACCGCACCTTCTCGTACACCTCGTGCGTCGACTGGACCCGGGAGTACATCGACTTCTACGAGGGCGTCTTCCAGACGGCGGCGTCCGGCGAGGAACTCGCTCGCCGCATCCGGGAGCGCTATCCGGACGTCAAGGGCAACGACTTCGCCATCGAATGGCTGGCCCGGCTGCTCTTCCCGAAGAGCTGCCCCGACTGGTTCGAGCGGCTTCCCGGAGAGCCGGGGCAGCATCTTCCTCAATCCGTTCGGTGTCTACGACGGCGACCCGCCGCGCGAGTAGGGGCGTCCGGATCTCGACGAAGTCCTCGGCGTGCGCGTGGACGTGGTGACCGAAAAAGGCCTGCGGTCGCGATTGCATGAGCGGGTGTTGCGGGAGGCTCAGCCTATGAGGACTGACCGAGAACGAGTTCTCGACGCCATGGAGGCGCTGGACCGGTCGTCGAGCACGATCTGTCCGGCCTGAGACTCGGTCTCGAGCGCATCCTGGCGGGATTGCCATCAGGCGGCGAGGACACCTCGGACTGAGTCAGCTCGGGTCTAGACCCGTCTGGACGGCTTGAGTGGGCTGTACGGTATTCGAACAGGCTATGTCCGGTGAAGAACCGAGCGCAACTGCGTAAGGAATGGCGGCAAGTAGCTCTGGTCTATGTCGAACTCGAACCGATGCTCTTGGGTCATATGGTCCGGTGTGATCTCCACGGTCATGACCACACGACCAGTCTTCTCCATCCGCAAGGATAGGCCAAGATATGGCTCGACGGTCGAGAGGTCCGCAGAGCCTTCCAGACGGTCGTACATAGCCTGAGCTGACTCCAGCAGCCTGGTCAGGTCACTCCACATCAGAATCTCACCACCGGTGGTCACTTGGGCTCCGTCGGCCTCGCACACAGCGGTCGCACGCAGCCAGTCTTCGTACGGCTGATACTGCGGCGGCGGTCCCTGGCGATCGTGGACCCATAGAGAAAGGCCCGCGATCTGCATGTCAGGCGGACCGAATTGTTCGAGTGGACGTTTCATGCCCTCATGTTAGACCAGCAACGCGACGGAGCCTGGCCACCGCCGCTAAGTGCGGAGGATGTACTTATCGTCCATGATCTCTTTCTGCCAACCGACCCGCTCTAAGGCTCTGGAGATGTCGTATAGCATGGGCCAGTCCTCGGTTTCGTCGACCGTCTCTTTGAGTTCCTGTTTCAGGACGTCGATTCCTCCGAGAGCGCTGAGAAAGGCCTCAACGAAGTGTGGAGTGCCGGCAATGTAGGCGATGCACGGTTCCCAGTCGAAGTAGACACCCCAGCTGCCAGAGCGGCCGAAGAGAGCCGCATCGGTCCCCATCGGTCCTTCTCTGTAGGCCAGAAAGATACTCCCCAGGTTCCACGCGAACTCGACCGGGTACAGATGGCGCGGTTCGGCCTCCGCGTCCGTGAGAATGGCCCTTCGGTCTCCCATGGCCTCCGCAGTTGCGGCAAGAGCGCGGAAGACACTCGGCGAAAGATCTTGCATCCCGTTCGCCACTACTGTCTGCCACTCCGGGTCCCTGAAGGGAAAGGGATTCCAGTTCGTGTGTCCGGCTGGCAGGAAGAGCTGGTCGAAGAGCGGCAGATAGTCGCGCTGAAAGTCCGATTTCGTGAGCTTCTTCAGCATGGGGTAAGTTTACCCGGTACTCGGTTTCTGGCTCAGGCCAGTGGGCTTTACTGGATGGTATTCGAACGAACTCGGCAGTTATGATGCAGGCGAGTAACGACAGGTCGAGTAGAGCAGGGGGCCCTGATGCTGGCTCGCATTCTCGATGCTCCTCCACTATCGGGAACGATCGAGGAGCACACATTCCATCTAGCCGGTGAGCCGGTCTGGGTGCTCTTCGAATTGGACGATGGTACGAGCTGGGCCGGAGCATTCGGATCCGACGAATTCCGGCTCGCTTGCGCCGCCGATGTGGCGTTCCTTCAGACTCGCCCCGTCGCATTCGTGGTGGCCGGAAGCCGAGACTACCTGGTGAATTACCAGACGCGGGAGCTTATCGATTGGACCGACGGCTGCTCCCTTCAAGAAGGCGTACTGGCCGTGCAGCCAACAGAGACCTTCATCGCGTGGGATGACGGCAAGTTGTGGGCGGTCGATGCTCTTGGCCGCGTCTTATGGAAGAGCGGGCGGGTAGCGTGGGATGGACTACGCGTAATCCGCCAGGAGGGTGACATCGTTCATGGCGAGGCGCTCTCCCCGCACGATGGTACGGCGGTCGCCTTCGAATTCGACGTGATGACCGGCCATCACCGGGGCGGCAACTATCCCTGCTGACCTGGGGGCTACTGGACGGTATTCGAACAAGTCAGAGGAAATGACCTACTCCGTCTGGGCATCAATCTCAGCCTTCCGAGTCTCGAAGACCGCCACGGCAGCCTCGTCCTTGTCGAACAGACGCTCGTAGTAGCTCGGGTCGTTTGACCACTCCGGGAAGGCCAGTAGAAAGCTCTCGCGCCAACTGGGACCTTCTCCCCGGCTTTCCCACGAGAATCGCCAGCAACTCGGGACGCCTCCATCGACGATCTCAAATAAGGGAGCAGGGTACATCACGGGATACCAGCGCTCAGGGTAATGTTCGTCGCAAATGGCGTAGTTGATGGATTGGCCCCACGTTCCCACCCCGTACACGACATAGGTCTTGCCGACCTTGATGGGGAATCTTGGGTCGTCGGTCCCATCTCGCACGCCCGCCTGAAGATGGGCGGGAAGAGCCTTGTCCCTATCTTCTTTGGCCTTCACAAGCAAGGTCAGACCTCCTTTGGCCCAGATAGCCGTGCGCGGGTCGTATCCGGGCTCATGGTACCTGAAGAATCCGGCTAGTCTTGGTGTAGCCAGCCGCCCTGCCTGCGACGTGAACCGGGCGCTACTGGATTTGAACTCACTCAGTAGCCTCTGACCCCTCTCCCCGCCTCCCCTGGGTCACCCGCACGTGCCGCGCGGCTACAGTTCCAGCTTGAGCCCCGCCAACGCCTCGTCGATCTGCGCCATCTCCTCGGCCGCCAGGTCGATGTCTCCGGCGCCGGCGTTCTCGTCCACCTGAGCGGGGTTCCGCGCCCCCGCCAGCGTGTAGGTCAGACCCGGGCGGGCGAGCGCCCACGCGAGCGCGAGTTGCGCCAGGGTGGCGCCGTGGTCCGTCGGCGATCGGACGGATCGCCGTCCAGGAAGGCCAGGATGCGCGTGCGGTTCTCCACGCTGAACATCTTGTTGAAACGAGGGTCCTCCGCCCGGTAGTCGCCGCTGCCGAGCTCCCTGTCCGGCGTCATCTTGCCGGTGAGCAGGCCCTGCGCCAGCGGCGAGTACGCCAGCACCGAGATGTTCTCCCGATCGCAGTAGGCGAGCTGTCCGCCGTCCATCTGCCGGGCGAGCATGCTGTAACGCTCCTGGTCGGCATCGAGCGGGCCCGCCGCGCGGTACTCGTCCATCTGCGCGGGCGAGGCGTTGCTCACGCCGATGGCCCGGATCTTGCCTTCCGCCTTGAGTTCCAGCAGGGTGCCCATGGTCTCGGCGATGGGCGTGGTGTCGTCCTGCCAGTGGGTCTGATAGAGGTCGATGTAGTCGGTCTGGAGACGGCGCAGGCTCTGCTCGAGTTCGTGGCGGATGGACTCGGCGCCCAGGTAGCGGTGCACCGGCTTGCCTTCCACGGTGTCGAAGTAGTTGCCCTTCTGGTCGTCCCACCAGACCAGCCCGCATTTGGTGGCCAGGACGACCTCGTGCCGCCGGCCCTTGATGGCCTTGCCGACCACCTCTTCCGAACGCCCCTGCCCGTAGATGGGAGCGGTGTCCACGAAGTTCATTCCCACGTCCAATCCCCGGCGGATGGCGGCGATGGATTCGGCGTCGTCACATCCCCCCCAGAACCACCCGCCGACCGCCCAGGCGCCGAACGCGACCACGGACGCTTCTATGCCAGACTGGCCCAACACTCGGTACCGCATGCTTTCCCCCCTCGACGGGAATTCCTGTCATGGCCACATTGTAGTAGGCTGCCGACTATACAGGCGACCATCTGGCCGCCACGTTCCCATGCCAAGGAGGCTGTGCGATGTCCGACGAGGTCAAGTTCTATCCCGCCTATTGGGGCGGCAAGAAGCTCAACTACCCCAACTTCCCCGCGGAATCCCCCAAGTTCGCCAACGCGGTGGTCGTCGGCAACCTCATCTTCGTCTCCGGCTGCCAGGGGCAGAACGACGAGCTGGTCAAGGTGGAGACCGACGTGTTCGAGGAGCAGATGTGGATCGCCCTCGACAAGGTGCGCGCGGTCATGGAAGAGGCCGGCAGCTCCATGAACAACATCGTGAAGACGCTCATGATGCTCAAGCATCTCGAGGACTATCCCAAGATGCGCAAGACCGAGCTCGAGTACTACCAGAAGTACGCGCCGCTGCTCGTGGAGGATCCGCCGGCCAGCACCTTCATGCAGGTGGGCTGGCCAAAGAGGAGTTCCTGGTGGAGATCGACGTGGTGGGTGTGGTCACCCGCTGAGATCGTCGCAGAGATCGTGAAGGAGGGTCCATGGCCCGCGCGCTTTGGAAGGGAGCCATCAGTTTCGGTCTGGTGACGATCCCGGTGTCGCTGTACCCGGCCAAGGACGCCAGGGAGGCCATCGCTTTCCACATGCTGCATCGGGACGACCAGAGCCGGGTGCACTTCAAGCGCGTGGACGACGAAGGCCACGAGGTCGCCCTTGAGGACATCGTCAAGGGATACGAATACGAGCGCGATCAGTACGTGGTGCTGGAGCCGGCCGATCTCAAGAAGGCCAACGTCGAGGCCACGCAGAGCATCGACATCGTGCAGTTCGTGGACGGCGACGAGATAGACATCGCCTACTACGACACGCCGTACTACACCGAGCCGGCGAAGGCCGGCCGCCGGGCCTACGCCCTCCTGCGGGAGACCCTGCGCCGCACCGGCAAGGTGGGGATCGCCAAGATCGTCATCCGCGAGCGGCAGCACCTGTGCGCCGTCATGGCCGACGGCCCGGTGATCCTCGCCTTCACGCTGCGCTGGCCGTACCAGCTGCGTGCCGCGGCCGACCTGGATCTGCCTGCCGAGGACATCGACGAACTGGCCGTCACCGACCAGGAGTTGAACATGGCCAAGGTGCTGGTGGATGCGATGGCCGGCGAGTGGAAGCCCGAGCAGTTCCGCGACACCTATCACGACGACGTGATGCGGCTCATCGACGAGAAGATCAAGGGCGCACCGGCCGCGCCGCGCAAGGAGCCGCCGAAGCCCAAGGAGGGCGCGGAGGTGGTGGACATCATGGCGCTGCTCCGGCAGAGCATCGAGTCCAAGAAGGCAGCGCCCGCCGGGAACGCGGCGCAGGTGGAGAAGACGCCCAAGCCGGCGCGCAAGCGCGCGGCAGGCGGAGCGGGGTAGGACACCGCGGTGGCGCCGGACAGGGACCCTGGCGAGCAGGACTCCGCCCTCGAGCCGGGCGCCCTCCGCGGCGCCACCCCCCCTCCAGCCGGGCGCCCTCCGCGGCGCCACCCCCGCCGCCACCCCGCCGGGCTTCGTGCGCCCGGAGCTGGCCACCCTGGTCGGCGCAGCGCCCGCGGGCGAGGGCTGGCTGCACGAGATCAAGTTCGACGGCTACCGGGCCATCGCGTGTATCGACAGGGGCGCGGTGACCATGTACTCGCGCAACGAGAAGGACTGGACGGAGCCGTTCGCCGCGGTCGCCGATGAGCTGGCCCGGCTGCCGGTGCAGGCCGCCGTCCTGGACGGCGAGGTGGCCGTGGTGCTGCCGGACGGGCGCACCAGCTTCCAGGATCTGCGGGTGGCTCTGGGCGCCGGCCGAGACCCGGGCCGGGGAAGACGGCGTCGGCCGTCTGGTGTACTTCGTCTTCGACCTGCTGCACCTCGACGGGTACGACCTGACGAAGGCCGCCACTCGAGGACCGCAAGGACCTGCTGAGCCGCCTGCTGGCCCGCGCGGGCCAGGGCGGCCACCTCCGCTACTCCGAGCACATCGTGGGCGGCGGCGCCGAGGTCTTCGGGCAGGCATGCCGGATGGGGCTCGAGGGTATCGTGAGCAAGAGGTCGGGCAGCCCGTACCGCCCGGGAGTGCGGGGCGGCGAATGGCTCAAGACCAAGTGCAAGAACCGGCAGGAGTTCGTCATCGTCGGGTACACGGACCCCGGCGGGGCGCGGACCGGCTTCGGGGCGCTGCTGCTGGGAGTCCAAGAGGCGGGCGGCCTGCGCTACGTGGGCAAGGTCGGCACCGGCTTCGACGAGCGGTCGCTGGCGGCCCTGGCGGAGCGCCTGCAAGGGCTGCGGGTGAGCGGGCCGCCGTTCACCGCCGGTCTTGAGAGGGCTCAGAAGGGCGCGCACTGGGTGCGCCCCGACCTGGTGGCCGAGGTGGAGTTCGCCGAATGGACCCGGTACGGCGGCATCCGCCACCCGAGCTTCAAGGGGCTGCGGGAGGACAAGCCGGCGGATGCGGTCATCGCGGAGGTGCCGATGGACGAGACAGCGGCGGAAGCACCGGCGCCCGTGAGGGGCGAGGCGCCTGAGACACAGGCGCTCCGCGCCCAGGCTCAGGACAAGGGCGCCGCGGTCAACGGCGTCACCCTCACCCATCCCGAAAGGGTCTTCTGGCCCGTCCCGGGGCTCACCAAGCTGGACCTCGTGCGCTACTACGACCTCGTGGCCGAGCGCATGCTGCCCTACGTCGTCGACCGGCCCGTCGCCATGGTCCGCTGCCCGGGCGGCGTGGCGGACGGCGAGAAGGCCCCTCAGGGCAGGGGCCGCTCGGACGGTTGCTTCTTCCACAAGCACGCGGCCGACGATTTCCCCGGTCCGGTCGGCCGGGTCATGATCACCGAATCCGCCGGCCCGGGCGCGTACCTCACCATCACCGAGCCGGGCAGCCTCACCGCTCTCGCCCAGATGGGCGTGCTGGAGATCCACATCTGGGGCTCCACGTGGCCCGACATCGAACGGCCCGACATGGCCGTCTTCGACCTCGACCCGGGGCCGGGCGTGGACTGGCCCGCGCTGGCCGACGGAGCGCGCTTGGTCCGCAAGGTGCTGCAGACGGTGCACCTGGAGAGCTTCGTCAAGACCACCGGGGGCAAGGGCCTGCACGTCGTGGCGCCGCTGACGCCGAACGAAGGCTGGAAAGAGGTGGCGCAGTTCTGCCACCGAGTGGCCGAGATCATGGCCGAACTGGCGCCCGACCGCTTCACTGCCAACATGTCCAAGGCCAAGCGAGACGGCAGGATCTTCGTCGACTATGTCCGCAACAACCGGGGTGCGACCTCGATCGCCCCCTTCTCGACCAGAGCGCGCGAGCGGGCCACCGTCGCGGTCCCGCTGAGATGGACGGAGTTGAGCGGCCCCATCCGCCCGGACACGTTCACCATCCAGACCCTTGGCAGCCGCCTGCGCCGCCTGAAGGACGACCCCTGGGACGGCTACTTCGAAGTCGCCGCCGCCCAGAGCCTCGACCCGGCGGCCGTCGAGGCTCTCGGGTGACAGCGAGAGGCACGATCCTGCTCACCGGCGGCACGGGCTACGTGGGAGGCCGGCTCATCCGGCCGCTCGAGCAGACGGGACGCCCGCTGCGCATCTTGGCCCGCGACCCGCGGCGTCTCCGCCCGGCGCAGGCGCCGGATTCGTTCGAGCCCCGCGTGGCGGAGCAGACCGAGGTGGTCCAGGGAGACGTCCTTGACCCCGTCTCCCTGGCGGCGGCCATGGCAGACGTGGAGACGGCCTACTACCTGGTCCACTCACTAGGAGCCGGAGAGAGCCACCTCTACGACCGCGAGCTTGCGGCCGCCCGCAATTTCGCCGCGGCCGCGAAGGAAGCGGGAGTCCGCCGCGTCATCTACCTGGGTGGACTGGGCAGCCCCTCCGACACCCTCTCCTCGCACCTTGCGAGCCGCCAGGACGCCGGGCGCGCGCTCTGCGAGAGCGGCGCGGAAGTCATCGAGTTCCGTGCCTCCGTGATCCTGGGCAGCGGATCGGTGTCGTTCGAGATGATCCGCGGCCTGGTCGACCGCCTGCCGGTGATGACCACACCCCGCTGGGTGGACACCTTGACCCAGCCGATCGCCATCGAGGACGTGACCGCCTACCTGCTGGCCGCGCTCGACCTGCAGGTCGCCGAACGCTGCACCGTCTACGAGATAGGCGGAGCCGATCGCGTCTCGTACGGCGGCATGATGCGGGCATACGCCCGTTCTCAGGGCCTCAAGCGCCTCGTCGTCCGCGTGCCCCTGCTGACCCCCAGACTGTCGGCCGGCTGGCTCGCCCTGGTGACACCCCTCTACTACCGCATCGGGCGCCAACTGCTGGAGGGGCTGAAGAACGAGACGGTCGTCTCCAGCGACGCGGCCCGGAGGGACTTTCCCCAGATCGAGCCGATGGGAGTGGAGGCGGCCATCGCCCGAGCCCTGGCCAACGAGGACCGGGTGTTCGCGGAGACCCGCTGGAGCGACGCGCTCTCCAGCTCGCCCGAGCCGGGCGTCCGGCGCCGCGAAGACCGGCCTCGCAAAGTGGGCCGTCGCTACGTGGAGCAGAGGACCCTCGACCTGGATTGCCCTCCCGCCCAGGTCTTCGGGGAGGTGCTGTGCATCGGCGGAGCCAAGGGGTGGTATGCCTGGAGCTGGCTGTGGGCGCTACGCGGCCTGCTCGACAAGCTGAGCGGCGGGGTGGGCCTGCGCCGTGGCAGGCGCGATCCGGTGTGCGTCATCCCCGGGGACACCATCGATTTCTGGCGAGTCGAGGAGCTCGAGCCCGACCGCAAGCTGCTTCTGGCCGCCGAGATGCGGGGGCCGGGCCGCGGTTGGCTACAGTTCGACTGCCTGCCCCTCCCCGAGGGTGGCGCCCGCATCGTCCAGACCGCCATGTGGGACCCCATCGGACTGGCAGGGCACCTCTACTGGTTCTCGCTGTGGCCGGCGCACAAGTTCATCTTCAGGTCGATGATCCGGGGGATCGCCCGGGAGAGCGGCTGCGCGATCCGCTCGCGACCAGTTCCCGGGCGGTGAGGACGGCCAACGCGACCACGATGAGCCCCATCCCGATCCCCTCCACCACGCCCGGCTGCTCGCCGAGTTGGATCCATGCCGAGATCACCCCCACCACGGGGACGGCCAGGCTACTGAGACCCGCGGTGCTGGTGGGGAGCGCGTGGAGGATGTACAGCCACAGCACCCAGGTGATGGCGTTCGCCGGGATGACGTTGAACAGCAGCGCGGCGATGAAGGTGCCGGTCCACTGCACGGGCTCGGTGGTCGTGAAAATGGCCACGATGATGAGCGGGATCGAGCCGAAGAGCCCCTGCCAGGCGATGAGGTTCAGCAGATCGATGTCGTGCTTCTTGCGCATGATCTTGACCACCATCGGAGCTGAGCGCCCACACGAACCCGGCGGCGATGGCCAGCAGGCTGCTCTGCAGCCCGTGCATGTTCCAGGGGCCGAGGATGGCCACGAGACCGCCGAGCGCGAAGATCACGGCCGCCCACTGCAGCCCACGCACCTGTTCGTGCAGGATGGGCCAGGCCAGGATGAGCAGCCAGAACGGCATGGTGTACGAGAGGATGGACACCTTGCCCGCCCCGCCGATGCTCACCGCCCACATGATCAGCCCGACGAAACCGCCGGTCTGCAGCAGACCGAAGATGATGGTGAGCCCGATAGCCTGCGGTCTGATGCGCCGGTGCAGCAAGGGGAGCAGCATGAACATGAAGACCGCGCCGAGGAAGGTGCGCAGGGCCGCGAAGACGAAGGGCTGGGCGTAGCTCATGCCCACCTTCATGACCACCCAGTTGTAGCCCCAGAGCAGGGCCAAGCAGGGCGAGGGCGGCGAACGGCAACCAGGCGGCCCGTGCCCCTTTGCTGCCGGCGGTGTCAGAGTGAGTGCTCACTAGCCAACTCTAACGCAAACCCAGCCCAGGCGACAGTAACATCGACAACTTGCCAAAGGTAAGTATTTTCGTATACTATTAATTGTGTAGACATGCACTCACCCGAGTAGACGTCGGAGGGACGAACATGAAAGTCGCCGCTAAGGACCTTGGCTCGGCAGCGGCCGCACTGGACCTCGAGCCCCGCTTTCGCAAACTGCGCTGGTGGAACCTCATCGTGGGCCTTGTCTTGGCCGCCCAGGCCGTCGTCATCGCGGTGCTGCAGAACGGGTTCACCATCCCGGTGGTTGCCACCTGGATGAACGGCCCTCCCGGAACCGCCCCCGAGACCCACCTGATCGGCGGCTTCAAACTGGGCTGGGGCGTGTTCGCCTTCATGGCCCTGTCGGCGCTGGCCCTGCTGCTGATGGCCTCGCCGGGCGTCTTCGGCTGGTACAAGCGCAACCTGGCTGCGCAACCGCAACTACGGGCGCTGGATCGAGTACTCCATCACCTCGTCGCTCATGATCGTGCTCATCACGCTCATCTGCGGGGTCGTCGACCTGGCGGCCATCCTGGCCATCTTCGGCGTGAACGCCTGCCATGATCCTGTTCGGTCTGCTGATGGAGAAGTACGAGACGCCCGGGCAAGCCCAACTGGCTGTCGTTCATCTTCGGCTGCTTCGCGGGCATCATCCCCTGGATCATCGTGCTCATCTACGTGTGGAGCCCCGGTTTCGGCGACCAGAACGCCCCCGGGCTTCGTCTACGGCATCATCGCCTCGCTGTTCGTGTTCTTCAACATCTTCGCGCTCAACATGATCCTGCAGTACAAGAAGGTGGGCCGCTGGAAGGACTACCTGTACGGCGAGAAGGTGTACATCATCATGAGCCTGACCGCCAAGGCGCTGCTCGCGTGGCAGGTCTTCGCGTCGGTGCTGGCCAGCAGCGGCAGCTGAGACACCGCGGCGAGCCGGTTGACGTAGAGCCCCCGCCGCGATGCGGCGGGGGCTACCCAACCCGGAGAACAGCCGCTATGCTCGCTGTGAGGGGGGACGTACTTCCGACCGAGGAGAGGCCATGCCGTACGTCCTTTTGCAGCACACCGTCGAGAACTACGACGAGTTCAAGGCCATCTACGACGCCGACGGGCGCTACCGCAAGCGCCGTGGTTCCCACGGGGCGCGGCTGTTCCGGTCGGCGGACGATCCGAACTTCCTGGTCATGCTCTTCGAGTGGGACACCGTCGAGAAAGCCCGCACGTTCGCCACTTCGGTCGAGTTGGAAGACGCCATGAAATGGGCGAGCGCGAAGGGCGACTGGAAGCTCACCGTCCTTGAGGAGATAGAAGAGGACGAAGCCTAGGCGGCGGCGCGACGCGCCGCCGCGGCCCTCCCGTGAGCGCCCGGGGGGCCGCTGCCCGTCTGACCTTTACCTGAACACCGCGCTTCCCCTCCGGCTGCCTCCCGCTGGTATCGTGGGCCACCTTGAGGGCTCGGCCCGTGTGCGGCCTCCTCAAGCGGCGTGCACACGCTGCCGATATCTAGCTATGCCCCCTACCTGATACCCCAACCTGGAATCGCCCGTTTTGGCGGGCAAGAGCAAGGAGGTCAGGACCATGCCCGAAGCGGCACGACCTGCCGGTAACATGCGGAAGAGAGCGTGCCTGGGCGCCGCTGCCATCTGCCTGTTGGCCATCACTGTCATGCTCGCGAACCCGTTCGCGAGCAGCGCCTCAGCCACCACTGTCCCGATCGTCTACCCGCTCGAGAAACGCGTCAAGCTGCTCCACGACTATCTCGCTCCCCGCACGGGCCATCTGCATCAGGGCACCGACCTGATGACCGCCAAGATGACCAAGGAGATGGCGTGCGTGAGCGGCACCGTCTCCCTGCGGGTGGGAGACGTACGCGGGCGTGCCCTCGTACTCCATCTGGCTGGCCGGCGATGACGGCCACGGCTACTTCTACATCCACATCAACAACGACACGCCCGGCACCGACGACGGGGCCGGAGGCTACGAGTACGCGTTCGCTCCCGGGCTTGACGAACGGCGCGCACGTGACCGCGGGCCAGCACATCGCCTACGTGGGAGACAGCGGGAACGCCGAATCGACGGGACCGCACCTGCACTTCGAGATCCACACGACCACCTCGATGTCATCGCCCTCCATGGACCCGTATGACAGCGTGGCGGCCGCTCCGCTCTATGACGGCACCGGCGCTCCCGATCCCTCCGCCACCCGCTACGAGCAGACCAACAGCAACATCCTCTACCTGGGCAAATGGGTGTCGTTCACGTCGAGCGCCTCGTCCGGCGGCTCGTACAAGTACGCCGACTCCGCGGCCCGGGCCATCGTCTCGTTCAGCGGTACCAAGCTGGACCTCATAGCCACCAAGGGGACCACCCAGGGCAAGGCCGAGGTCTACCTCGACGGCGAGAGCAAGGGTGAGATCGACTTCTCCAGCGCCACGACGCTGCGCAAGCAGATGGTCTGGTCGACAGGGACAGTCGCATCCGGCACCCATACGGTCGAGCTCTGCTGGCTGGGCCAGAAGGGCACAGCCGCCGGCACCCGCGTCAACATCGATGCCGTGGACGTCCTCGGGACATTGGTCCCGGTGAGCCTCACGACGCTCGAGCAGACCGACTCCCACTTCACGTACGCAGGCGCCTGGACGACGCTCGCCACGAGCTCCGCATCCGGCGGCAGCACCTCCTACGCGAACAGCGCGGGCTCGAAAGTGACCATCGAGTTCACGGGCTCGTGCCTGGTGTGGCTGGCCAAGACCGCCTCCGTGTACGGCATCGCCAAGGTGACGGTGGACGGTGGGACTCCGGTGATGGTGGACCTGTACAGCTCCAGCACCCTCTACAAGCAGAAGGTGTGGAACACGGGACTGCTGACTGACGGCGCGCATACCGTGGTCATCGAGTGGACCGGCACGAAGAACGCCAAGTCCACCAAGACGAACATCGGCATCGACGCGGTCCAGGTATTGGGCTCGGTCGACTGACGCCTCGAGCGGGGCCGACGGCGTCGCGCCGGCCCCGCGCTTCCTTTGCCTGACACCGGCGCCCGGGCGGCCGCGAGCCGCCGCGTGGCGCCGCGTTTCGAGGCAGGGGCTGCCCCTCACGGCGGTCCAGGCTAAAATGTATGAGTCACGATAAGCAAAAGCGGGAGTCTTACATGCGGGTTAACAGGAAGGCCCTCTACGCATTCCTCGGGGCAGCAGTGTTCACTCTCGCCCTCGTGGGGTTCGCGGGTCCGGCCCTGGCCGATGTGAACCTGCGCACCGCGATCAACACCTCCGGCTCGTCCCCCGAGACCAGCGCCTCCCTGCTTTCTCAGAGCGTCTACCCCGATGGCGCCGCCACGGTGGTCATCACGCCGTCGGACAACTCCAGCCTGTCCATGAGCGCGGCCGTGCTCGCCGCGGCCTACGACGCGCCGCTCCTGGTGACCCCGGGAACGGGTCTGTCTTCCACCACCGCCACCGAACTCGCCCGGCTGAAGCCGACGAAGGTGTTCCTGGTGGGGCTGTCGTCGACCCTTGTCGCAGCGGTGACCACCGCCGTATCCGGTCTCACAGCCGCCGATGTGACGGTGCTCACCGGCGCCACCTCCTACGACACGGCGGCCGTGGTGGCTGCCGCGGTCAAAGCCAAGCTGGGGTCCGTGCAGCGCGTGGTCATCGTACCCGGGGACAGCTACGCGGCCGGCATGGCGGCGCTGCCGCTGGCCGCCGCCAAGGGCTGGCCGGTGCTCCTGACCCCCGCGGCCGGGCCGTTCCCCCAGGCTTCTGGTGACGCCATCACCAGCCTTGGAGCCACCTCGGGCATCATCGTGGGCACCAACGTCACGCCGGGCAATCCGGGCTTCACGGTCACCCAGCGCATCATCGGCACCGCCAACGCCACCGACGACCCCGACGGCCGCTACGACGCCTGCATCCGGCTCGCCGAATACGCGGTCGCGCAAGGCTGGCTGGACTGGGGCACCGTGGCCGTCACGAACGGGACCAGCTATCAGGAGGCGGGGATCCTGGCGGCCTGGACCGCTCAGTCGAACGGCCTTCTGGTTCTCTCCGGCTCCTCGGCCCTGCCCGCCGTCAGCGTGACCGCCCTCCAGGACCACGGGACCGCCATAGCCTCCCTGCAGACCATGGACCTAGGCTGGGCCGTCTACCGCCAGATCAAGGCGCTCAACGCCACCAAGGTCACCAGTCTGAGCACCACCACCGGCCCCGCGACGGGCGGCAACCAGATCGTGGTGCGCGGCACCGGCTTCAACACTGCCGACGTCGTCCGCATCGGCAAGACTAACGTGCCGACCGGCGACTGGAGGGTCGACTCCGACACCCAGATCACCATCACCTCCGCGCCCCCTGGTCAGACCATCAACTCCTCCTCGCAGTTCGCGGCCGGTCCGTCCGAAGTCCTCATCAAGAACTACTGGGGCTGGAGCCGATCCACCGCCGCCGACCTGTACTGGTACACGGCGGCCAACAGTCTCGCCATCCCCGGCGACGCGGTGGTCCAGGAAGCCATCAAATACCTGGGCGTGCCCTACCTCTGGGGCGGGGCCTCCCCGACGGCCGGCTTCGACTGCTCGGGGCTCGTCATGTACGTGTACGCCAAGTTCGGGGTCACCCTGCCGCACAAGTCCACCTATCAGGCCAGCTACGGCACGAACGTCGACAAGGAAGACCTGCTGCCCGGCGACCTGGTGTTCTTCTACACCCCCATCAGCCACGTGGGCGTGTACGTGGGCGGCGGCCTTATGATCAACGCCCCGCGCAGCGGCGACCTCGTGTGCATCGAGGACGTGTATCGCACGGCGTACGTCAAAGCCAAGCGGATGATCTCGCCCTACACCCGGGTGCAGCAGGACAGCTCGCTGCTCGCCTACACCGGCGCCTGGAGCCAGACCACCACCACCTCGGCCTCAGGCAACAGCTTCCGCTACGCCGACACCTCCGGGTCGTCCGTCACCATGACGTTCAACGGCGTCTACGCCCAGTGGCTCACCAAGAAGAGCCCGGTCTACGGCCAGGCCAAGATCACGCTCGACGGCAAGGACATGGGCGTCGTGGACCTGTACAGCTCGAGCACCCTCTGGGTCCAGAAAGTCTGGGACACAGGCCTCCTGGCCAATGGCGCCCACACGGTCAAGATCGAGTGGACCGGCGTCAAGAACGGCTCCGCCACCGGCACCAACATCGGCCTCGACGCTTTCGACGTGATCGGCACCCCGGCACAGGCCACATCCGGCCCGACCGCCCTCCGTTACCAGGACACCGACCGCAACATCACCTACACCGGCCTCTGGGAAAGCACCACCTCCACGTCGGCCTCGGGTGAGACCTTCCGCTACATCGATGAGACCGGCGGCAAAGCCAGCGTCACCTTCAACGGCACCTACCTCGCCTGGATCGCCAAGAAGAGCAACCAGTACGGCATCGCCCGGGTGACGGTCGACGGCGAGGACAAAGGCACCGTGGACCTCTACAGCGCCACTGCCACGTTCGGGGCGAGCGTGTGGAACACCGGCACCCTGGACAGCGGCGAGCACACGGTCACCATCGAGTGGACCGGCGAGCGCAACGCCTCGTCCACCGCTTCCAACATCGGCCTGGACGCCTTCGACATCATCGGGACGGTGGTGGCTCCGGCGGGACTGACCCGCGTGGACCAGACCAACACCAACATCTTCTACTCCGGCACCTGGTCGTCGTTCTCCACGACGAGCGCGTCGGGTGGCAGCTACAAACGGGCCAGCGCTGGCGGCGCCTCGGTCACCACCACCTTCACGGGCACGTACCTATCCTGGGTGGCCACCGCGGGCACCACCACCGGCAAGGCCTACGTGTCTCTCGACGGCGGGGCTGAGCACAGCATCGACCTGGCGCGCGCCGCAGTGCAGTATCAAAAGAGCGTGTGGGCTTCGGGCGTCCTCAGCCCGGGCACGCACACGGTCACCATCCGGCGCGACCCCGCCAACGTCGCAGGCAAGTACATCACCGTCGACGCCTTCGATGTGATCGGCACTCTGGGCACCGCCGCGCCGCCGCCGGACCCGGATCCGACAGCCACCCGCTACGAGCAGCCCGACAGCCACTTCGTGTACGCGGGGACGTGGACCGCTAGTTCCAGCACCTCTGCTTCCAACGGCAGCTTCCGCTTCGCCAACACGCCGGGTTCGTCCGTCACGGTCACCTTCACCGGCACCTACCTGGGCTGGATCGCCAAGACGAGCCCGGTCTACGGCATCGCCAAGGTGACCCTGGACGGGGGCGACCCGGTGTTCGTGGATCTCTACAGCGCGGACGCCGTCTGGAAGAAGCCCGCGTGGGACACGGGGACGCTCGCCACGGGCACCCACACGGTCAAGATCGAGTGGACGGACACCAAGAACGCCGCGGCCACCGACTTCAACGTCAGCGTCGACGCCTTCGACATCATAGGCACGCTCGAGTAGCCGGCCGGGGCCCACGGGCCCCACACGCGCCGCGGGCGCTTCAGTAAGACTCTCTCCGGGCCGATAGGAAGGTATCGGCGACGTTCGAGCTACGGAGGGACCATGCGGCCGATACGAGAGAAGCACCTATATCGGGCTCGCGCTTCTGGTTTTCGCGCTGACCCTCTTCGCAAGTTCGGCCGTCGCGTTCGCGGCGCCGACCTTCAACCGCCCCATCAACAACGACACGCACGTCGCCAACGCCATCTCGCTCTCGACGACGGCCTTCTCCAGCGGGGTGCCCGCGGCCGTGGTCACGAGCGGGGACGGATACGCCGACTCGCTCACCGCGGCCGTCCTCGCCAGGGCGTACTCGCGGCCCCCTGCTCCTGTCGTCGGCCACCAGCCTGAGCGCCAACGTGGCCTCCGAACTGAGCCGGCTCAAACCCGCCAAGGTGTTCCTGGTGGGACTTCCCGCCTCCTTCGCCGCCAGCGTGAAAGCCGCGGTTTCCGGCCTCGCGGAGGCCAACATCGTGGTGCTGAAAGGGGCCGATCGCTACGAGACCGCGGCGCTGGTCGCGGCCGCCGTCAAAGCCAAGGTGGGAACGGTCACCAAAGTGGTCATCGCTCCCGGCGACAGCTACGGCTTCGCCCTCGCGGCCTCCTCGCTGGCCGCCGCTCAGGGCTGGCCCCTGCTGCTGATGCCGGCCGACGGCCCGCTGCCCCAGTCGGCCAAGGACGCCATCTCCGACCTGGGCGTCACCACCGGGATCGTCGTGGGCACCAACGCCACGCTGGGCGTGAGCGGCTTCACCGTGGCCAAGCGCATCATCGGGACCACCAGCTCCAGCGACAGCGACGGCCGCTACGACACGGCCGCCAAGCTGGCCGACTACGCGGCGAGCCAGGGCTGGCTCAGCTACGCGCACGTGGGCATCGTCTCCGGCGATGACTACCCCGACGGGGAAGCCACCGTGGCGTTCCTGGCCAAGGACAAGGGCGTGCTCCTCTTCAGCAAGATCGGCCGCCCTCCAGGCGTCCACCAGCGCGGCCATCAAGGCGCACGGCACGGCGGTCAAGAAGACCGACATCGTGGGTCTGGGCTGGGCGGTGTTCCGGGAGGTCAAGGGCCTCACAGCGCGCGCGTGACCGCCCTCAGCACCACCGAGGGCCCCACCGCGGGCGGCAACAAGCTGGTGGTCACCGGGACGACCCTCGACAAGGCGACCAAAGTGCGCGTGGGCAAGAAGGACGTCGCGTCGGGCAATTGGAAGATCGACTCGGCCACGCAGATCACCATCTCGTCGATGCCGTCCGGCTACGGCGACGGCCCGGTGGAAGTGACCGTCTTCAACTACTGGGGCGCCAGCCCGGCCACCACCAAGGACCTGTACTGGTACGGCGGGGACGGCGTGCTGTCTCCCGGCGAGAAGGTCGTGCAGAAGGCCGTCGAGTACCTGGGCGTCCCCTATCTGTGGGCCGGAGCCGGCCCCACCAACGGGTTCGACTGCTCCGGGTCTGTGCATGTACGTCTACAAGCAGTTCGGTGTCAGCCTGCCGCACTACTCGCGTTCCATGTCCACCTACGGGACGGCCGTGAGCAAGGACGACCTGCAGCCCGGCGACCTGGTGTTCTTCTACTCCCCCATCAGCCACGTGGGCATGTATGTGGGAGGCGGCATGATGATCAACGCTCCGCGCAGCGGCGACCTCGTGTGCATCGAGGACGTCTTCCGCACGAGCTATGTGACCGCCCGCCGGATGGTCTCCGCCTACACCCGGTATGAGCAGACCGACTCCCACCTGGCCTACGCCGGCGCGTGGAGCACCACCAGCACCTCTTCGGCCTCGCGGCGGCAGCTTCGCCTATGCCAACACCGCGGACTCGTCCGTGACCATCGCTTTCAACGGCACCTATCTCGGCCTGCTCGCCAAGAAGAGCAACGTGTACGGCATCGCGAAGATCACTCTGGACAAGGGCACACCGAAGATGGTGGACCTCTACAGCGCCACCACCGTGTACCAGCAGAAGGTGTGGAACACCGGGACCCTCGCGTCCGGGGACCATACGGTGACCATCGAATGGACCGGCACCAAGAACGACGCCTCCACCGACACCAACATAGGCATCGACGGCCTCGATCTCAAAGGCTCCCTGAAGCAGGCCACGTCCGGCGACACTCCGCCGCCGCCCGCGCCTGATCCCACCGTGGTCCGTTACGAGCAGACCGACTCCCACCTCGCCTACGGCGGGCCGTGGTCCACATACTCATGTGCCGGTCCCTCTTCCGGCGCCTACAAGCGCACCAGCACTGATGGGGCCTCCGTCACCATCGCCTTCAAAGGCACGTACCTCGCTTGGGTCGGCACCAAAGGCCTCACCCTCGGCAAAGCCCAGGTCAGCCTGGACGGCGGCGCGGCCAAGACCGTCGACCTGGCGACGACGGCCGTCTCCTACCAGCAGAAGCTCTGGGAGACCGGGACTCTGTCTTCCGGCGCCCACACTGTCATCATCCGCTGGGACGCAAGCAACGCCGCGGGCAAGTTCGTCGGCCTCGACGCTGTCGATGTGATCGGCACGCTGACGACAGCCACCGCCGCGCCTTTCGCTCCTGCGCCGGTCATCCCACCGACCACCCGGTACGAGCAGAAGGACACCCGCTTCACGTTCGCGGGCGGGTGGATAGCCTCGTCCTCGACCTGGCGTCGGCCACCAGCTTCCGCTTCGCCAACTCCGACCGCCTCCGCCACCGCCACCTTCAACGGCACCTACCTGGTCTGGATAGGCAAGAAGAGCCCCGACTACGGCCAGGCCAAGGTCACCGTCGACGGCGGGACTCCCGCGATCGTGGACCTCTACAACGACAGCGCGGTCTGGCAGCAGAAGGTCTGGGATACGGGTGTGCTCCCCGCGGGCGACCACACCGTCAAGATCGAATGGACGGGCGTCAAGAACGCGAACGGTCTCGGGGCCAACATCAACGTCGACGCTTTCGACATCGCCGGCACCGTCACCCAGGCTCCGGCGGCCGCAGCGGTCCGGTACGAGCAGGGCGACAGCCACTTCGTGTACGCGGGCACGTGGACGAACTCCCGCACCTCGTTGGCCTCCGGGGGCAACTTCCGCTACAGCGACGCCAAGGGCTCCTCGGTGACCGTCAGGTTCACCGGATCGTCCCTCGCCTGGATCGCCAAGAAGAGCCCTGTCTACGGCATGGCGAAGATCACCGTGGATGGGGGTACTCCGGTCACCGTGGACCTCTACAGCGCCGCCACGGTCTACGGGCAGAAGGTATGGGAGACGGGCATGCTGGTCCCGGGGACGCACACCGTCAAGATCGAATGGACCGGCACCAAGAACTCCGCCGCCACCGACACGAACATCGGCGTGGACGCCTTCGACATCGTCGGCACCCTGAAGTACGCGAGCGGCGCCGGGCGCCGGCGGCGCCCCGTCCCGGCCGCGCCTACCCCAGCGCCCGCGCCAGACTCACCAGGATACCCGCCGTCGCGCCCCAGATGCGCCGGTCACCGAAGGGCAGCACCCAGAAGGTCCGCTCCACTCCGTCGTGCATCATGCTCTCGCGCGTGTGGTTCGAGGGATCGAGCACGAACTCCAGCGGCACGAGGAAGATGTCCGCCACCTCCCGCGCGTCGGGCACCAGCGAGACCGGCTCCGTCACCCAGCCCACGAACGGCTGCACGCAGTAGTCGGACACGGTCCGATAGCGAGGCAGGCACCCCAAGACCTCCACGTGCTCGGGCGGCAGGCCCACCTCTTCCCAAGCTTCCCGGAGCGCGGCCTCAGCCGGGCCGGCGTCCTCAGGCTCGACGCGGCCGCCGGGCAGGCTGATCTGGGCGGGGTGGTTGCGCATCTCCGCGGTGCGCAGCGTGAGGATGATCTCCGGGCCCCGCGGCGACGCGACCAGCGCCACCAGCACCGCGGCCGGGGTGAGGAGTGTGGGGTCATCGGGAGACGCCGCCCAGCCGGCCGGCGGCGCATCCGGACCGGGAAGGCAACTGCCGGATAGCCGGCGCCGTATCTCGTTCTTGTCCATGTTGTGATTATGCTACGGTTGCGCCACAATGGCGCGCACGAAGATCACCATCGGCTACACCCGCTGCGCGGTCATCGGCGGTGCGGGCATGCTGGGCTACGAGATGGTGCGGCAGCTGCTGGCCGCCGGCAGAGAGGTCTCGGTGCTCGACCTGCAGCCCCTCCCGGAGGCCTGCTGTGAGGCCCGCATCGGCGATATCCGCGACCGCGAAGCGGTCCGCGCTGTCTGCGCCGGCGCCGAGGTGGTGTTCCAGACCGCGGCTGCCGTATGGGAGCCGGGCACGCACCGCGATGTCTACGAGAGCATCAACGTCGAGGGCAACCAGATCGTCGTGGACACCTGCCGCGAATTGGGTATCCAGCGCCTGGTCTACACCAGCACCATCGACGTGGTGGTCGACGGCCGCACCCCCATCGTGGACGGCGACGAATCGCTGCCCTATCCGGCGACCATGCCCGGGGACCACTACTCCCGCACGAAGATCGAGGCCGAGCAGCTCATGCTGGCCGCCAATGGTCCCGATCTGGCCACCTGCGCCCTCCGCCCGGCGGGCATGTACGGCCCCCGCGACCGCTACCACCTGGGCAACGTCTTGGAGATGGCCCGCCGGGGCAAGTACATGCGGGCCGGAAGCGGCACGGCCCGGTTCACGCACGTGTATTCGGAGAACGCCGCCCACCTGCATCTGCTGGCCGCGGAGCGCCTCTTCCCGGGGTCGCCGGTGGCCGGCCAAGCCTACTTCGTCGGCGACCACTACCCGGCCACCAACCTCTTCGACTTCATGGAGCCCTATCTGGAGGCACTGGGATTCGCGCCCCCCACGCGCAGCATCCCCTATCCCGTGGCCTACGCCGCCGCCTGCGTGGCGGAACTCGTGGCGCCCCGCTCCAACCTCACCCGGTTCTCGGTGGTGCAGACCTGCATCGACCACACCTACCGTCACGACAAGGCCGAGCGCGATTTGGACTACACGCCCATCGTGTCGGCCGAGGAAGCCTTCAAGCGGACGCTCGAATACTGGAAGGCAAAACTGGCAGAGTAGGCGCGCGGTCGGTATATTCGATGGCCGCGGAGCAGGGAGGAGAACGCCATGAGCCTTGAAGACAAGAACTCGCGCGCTGTAGGGATGAAGACCGCCGCCGTCCACGCCGGCCACCCGCCCAACCCGGTCACCGGGGCCTCGGCGCCCGACCTGGTGATGTCCACCACGTTCGTCATCGATCCGGGGGTCGCGTTCTCCGCCGACCAGTTGACCGACGAGAGCCCGTTCGTCTACACCCGCTGGGGCAACCCGACGGTGCGGCAGCTCGAAGAGAAGCTCTCGGTGCTCGAAGGCACCGAGGACACGGTCTGCTTCGCCAGCGGCATGGCGGCCATCACCGCTCTGTTCCTGCATTGCCTCAAGGCCGGCGACCACGTGGTCATGAGCGACGTCACCTACGCGGCCGCGTCTGAACTGGCCAACGACCGCTGGCCGCGCCTGGGCATCGAGATCACCCGGGTGGACACCTCCGACGCCGAGAACGTGCGCAAGGCCCTGCGGCCCAACACCAAGCTCGTCTACCTCGAATCGCCGGCGAACCCGCTCATCCGCCTCACGGATGTGGCCGCCGTATCCGCCATGGCCCACGACGCCGGTGCACTCGTGGCCGTCGACTCGACCTTCTCCACCCCGATCGGCTTTCGCCCGGCGGAGCTCGGCGCCGACTTCGTCATCCAGTCGCTCACCAAGTACATCTGCGGCCACGGCGACGCCATCGGCGGCTCTATCGCCGGCCGCAAGGACGAACTCGTCAAGCTGCGCGGCCTGTCCATCCACGTGGGCGGAATACTCAGCCCCTTCAACGCCTGGCTCATCCTGCGCGGCGCCGCCACCCTGCCCATCCGCATGGCCGCTCACGAAGAGGGCGCCTTGGCCGTGGCGCGGCACCTGGAGAGGCACCCCAAGATCACCCGGGTCATCTATCCCGGCCTGTCCTCGCATCCGCAGTACGAACTGGCCACGCGCCAACTCAAGAACTTCTCGGGGATGCTCACCTTCCAGGTGGCTGACGGCCCGGCGGCGGCAAAGCTGCTCTCCGACCGGCTCCAGGTGGTCCACTACGCGGTCTCCCTGGGCCATCACCGGTCGCTGCTCTGCTACCTGGCCACGGCCGATCTCATCAAGTCATCGTTCCATCTGACGCCGGAGCAGGAAGCCTCCTACCGGGCGCTACGCCGGCGACGGCGTGTTCAGGATGTCGGTGGGCCTGGAAGACGCCGCTGATATCATCGCCGACCTCGATCAGGCGCTGGAGCCGCTGGCGTAGACCGACGCGCCGAGCGCCGGGCCGTGCCGCGGCCGGGGCGCCTCGCCGCCCCGGCATCACGCCGCCGCCCGCGCCTAGCCCAGCGACCCACCCCGGGCCCGTATGAGCGTGCCCAGGAAGCGGTTGTGTAGCGAACTGCGCGGGTCGGCAGCCCAATCCGCCAGCAGCGCGAACATGGGTCTGGTGACCGTGAAGGCCAGCGTGCATCGATCCAAGTCCGCCCGCGCGGCCTGGTCGAGCGCACCGATGAGGGCCTGAGGCGCGTCCAGGTCGTCGAAGAGGGCGGCCAGCTGCATACAGCCCGACCCGAACCGGGCGATCAGCGGTTCCACGTCGCCCGGCTGGCTGTAGTAGACGGCGCCAGCGGTCAGCACCGACAACTGATCTGGGTTGACATACCAGGTCACCGTGCGCAGATACTCCCACTGGTCGGCCCTCAGCGGCCCGATGAGCAGGTTCTCGTGCTTCGGCGTGTAGTGCGGCGCGGAATCGAGCCACTGGTTCATCAGTTCCGGTGACGCCTTCAGACCCTCTTCGCCGCACAGGAAGTCCACCAGATCCTCCCGCGAGCGCTCCAGGAGGCCCAGCAGATGCATGCCGCCGCAGCCGTGCTTGTCCTTGGTGAGGTGGAGCGTCTTGCCCGCCCTCCAATCCTCCAGGGACTTGAAGACGCACTGCCGGCCCTTGGGCGCCATGAGGGGCGCGAAGGGCGCGGCATCGGGGGCGTCATACAGGCCGACGAGCGGCTCGGTGATGGACAGCTTCTCCAGAATGGGCGAGACATCCGGTTGCGCGTTCATGCCGCGTACACCCTGACGTTGTCCCCGTCGGCGGAGTCCACGTTGATCTCCATCTCCCGGAGCGACTCGATGATGTCTTCCAGGTCCTCCGGCTTGAGGTTCTTGAGGTCGAAGGACATGCCTTTCTCGGCCAGCGACTTGTCGATCTGGTCCATGGCCTGCGGCGGGATGAGCGACGTCAGTTTGAGGCCGGCGCGCACCAGAGCTGAGCGGGACCTTGACGTTGACGTTGTCGCCCTTGACGCTCACCACCTTCACGTACATGAACTTGGGCGGCGCAGCCGGCGCCGTCTTGACGGCGGCGGGAGCGGCGTCGTCGGCCGTCCGGCCCCCGAGGGGATCCACGGCGTCCAGCAGGCGCCCGGCCTCCTCAGCGGTGATCTTGCCGGCGGCGAGCAGGTCCAGTATGCGGTCGCGTTCCTGAGTCATGGTGTTCTCCTTTCTAGCGCAGCCTGAAGGCCACGGTGTGTGCGGCGTCCTCGACGAATATCTCCGTGCCCCGGGTCTCTCCCACGATCCCCAGCACGCCGACGGCCAAGCGCGTGTACGCGGCCTTGCGCCCGGCCACGAAGTTGAACCCGTCCACCAGCGCCGTCCCCAGGAAGGTCAGCACGATGAACGGCAACGCGATGGGCCACAGCAGGAACAGCGGGAACCAGAGGCGGAACTTGGTGCGCCCCTCGGTGACGACACGCATGGCCACGAGGTAGGGCGGCATCTTCATCGCTTGAGCCTTTCGGTGGCTTCATCCACGGAGATCTGGCCACGCTCGAGCAGGTCGAACACCTCGTCCTTCTCGCTCATCTGCTCGACCTCCACCAGGTGCAGTTGCTGCACGATGCGGTTCAGGCGGTTCTTGACGGTGGGGTAGCTGATGCCGAACGCCTTCTCCATGTACTTGATGGACCCGTGGCAGCGCACGAACTCGCTGACGAACACCTGGTCCTCAAAGCGCAGCCCGGCCAGCGGCGGCAACACGAAGTCTCCGCGCACCGCGATGTCGTGGTCCGCGAGCTTGACCTCGGTCACCGTGAAAGGCCTGTCACCCACCAGGTCGGTAAGTTCTTGCCATTCGCTCATAGTCTCTCCCGATCGTTCGGCCGCATCGTGTTGCGCGGCTTTCTGAATCGGATTGTAGCGCAGTTCTTAAGAAAGTCAAGTGCAATCTTGATTTTATTAAGTCCTGTGCGTTCTGTGGCTTGAAATGGAGCGCTGACCGGCATACGTGCGGGCAGCCGTGGCAAGGCACGCCGCTACGCGGGTGGGGCGAAGGAGCAAAGGGAGGCGAGGGGCGGAAGACTCACCGCGCCACGCGGGCGCGGGCGAAGGCTACCGGACTAGTCGGAGGTCTTCCAGCAGTCAGAGGCAGAGCCGCCGCCCGTGTTGACGACCGGGTGGTCGGCGATCCACTTGTCGGGATCGTTGAGGATGGTCTTGACCGCGGCCTTGACCTTCGGGAAGTCGAGGATGTTGTACCGCTTGTCGGTATAGCCGCTGATCCAGTCCGGCGGTGTGAAGCCGACGGTGATCATGTTGCTGGTCTTGACCTTGCCACGCAGCTTGATGAGATCGGGCAGCGCGTCGAGCGGGATGTTCGTCTTGACGTTCTCTTCGAGGGCCGTGGCGATCTTCGGGAAACGCAAGGTCAGTTTGGACACGCTGTTCTGATAGAGCATGGCCATGATGACGCAGCGCTGGCGGCCCATGCGCACGTAGTCGTCGCTGTCGGAGCGGTCGCGGGCGTAAGCCAGAGCTTCGAGACCATCGAGCTTGTTCACGCCCACCTCGAAGACGTAGCTCTTCTTCTCTTCACCCTCGTTGAGGGGCGCATAAGTGATGTGAAGAGCGGTCTTCAGGTTGACAGTGATGCCGCCCAGCGCGTCGACCATGTCGACGAGGCCCATCATGTTGACCACCGCGTAGTAGTCGATCGTGACCCCCAGGATGAGCCCCGCGGTCTCCATGACCGCCTCGGCGCCCGGATCTCCCCCATCCTCGGCTATCTCAGGATGGGCCAGGCCCGCGGTATACAGGCCGTTGAGCATATCGGGGAAGACCGTCTTCTTGAGGGCTTTGGCGGTCTTCGGTCCGAGCGGCGTGTTACCGGTGTTGCGTGGCAGGCCGAACATGGCCACCCTGCCGGTCTTGACGTCGAGGCTCACCACGTTCATGGAATCCGACCGGGCGCCGCTGCGGCCGTAGCCGGCGTCGGTGCCTATCAGGAGGATGGTCATCCGGCCGTCGCTGCCCCATTCGAGGGCTTCCGCCGCCGTCGTGCTGGTGCTGCTCGTTTCGCTGCCGCCGGTGGTGTTGCTGCCGGTGCCGCCGGTGGTGTTGCTCGTCTTCTGTGTGGTGGTCGTCTTGCCGTCGCCGTCGGCGAAGACCGTGGTGAGCAGGTTGTGCGAGACGACGGTGTAGTACCCCGCCACCGCGTGCGGCACGATGACGAAGGCCAGGATGAGCACGAGGCCCACGCCCGTCAGGAGGATGCCGGGGCCCGAGGGCCGCGCCGGTTTGAGGGTGCCGCGCTTGGCGGTCATCCACGCGTCGATGACCGCGAACATCCGGATGAGCATGATGATGATGTCGATCCAGAGGAGTGTGAGCAGGATCTTGGGCTGCACCGCCCAGGTGACGATGCCGTCGAACCCTTGGGTGAGCGCCACGATGATGGCGGCGAGGGTGACGGCCACGAAGATGGTGAGGAGGATGAGACCGCGACGGCGAACGCCCGCTACGAGCTGCCCCACTCCAGGGATGATGGCGGAGTAGAGAGCCCTCAGCAGGCGGCCCGGGTAGCTATCCCGGGAGCGACTGGTGTAGACGGTCGGCCTCATGAATCTTCCGTTCTTCGGACAGATTCTCGGCTTGAACCGGTTCCCCTGCGAACCCCGCTTGTGGCATGTGATACCTGCATGAGTATGACCGACATTATACCGGACGGCGCGCCATGGACAGACGGCCCCGCGAGGCGCATCCTTGGCGTTACACAACCGTACAAGCGGGGGGCGTGATGGGGGATCGAACGGTCGTCAAGACCACCTGCCAGCTGTGGTGCGCGGGCGGCTGCGGGATGCTTGTGCACATGGAGGACGGCCGCCCGGTGAGGGTGGAGGGCGATCCGGCGCATCCCATCAACCGAGGAGCCCTGTGCCCCAACGGGACCGCCGCGCTCGAGTACCTCGAAAGCCCGCTGCGACTCCGCTATCCGCTGGTGCGCAAGGGCGCCCGCGGAGCCGGCGAGTGGGAGCGCGTCTCCTGGGACGAGGCCCTGGACAAGGTAGCGGCCGGCCTCCTCGACGCGCGCGAGCGGTACTCGGTGGAAGCGGTGACGTTCATGCAGGGCTGCGCCAAGGGCTACGGGGACAGCTGGCTCTCCCGTTTGGCCAACGCGTTCGGGACGGCGAACATCGCCTCCATGTCGTCCATCTGCTTCCACGCCCGGCTGCGCGGCATGCTGGCCACCTACGGGTTCATGTCGCACCCGGACATCGACCACCCCCCGCGGACCATCGTCGCATGGGGCGCCAACCTCACGGCCACCTCCGCCCCCGAAGGGCGGGCCATCCTGGCGGCCAAGGAGAGCGGGGCCACGCTGGTGGTCATCGACCCCGCGCCCACTCCCCTGGCCAGGGCCGCTGACATGTGGATCAAGCCCCGCCCATCGTCCGACCTGGCGCTGGCGCTGGCCATGATCCACGTGATCATCCAAGAGGGGCTGTACGACCGGGAGTTCGTCGACACCCACACCGTCGGGTTCGACCGGTTGGCCGCCCACGTCCTGCCGTTCACGCCTGAGTGGGCGGCGCCCATCACCTGGGTGCCTGCCGAGCAGATCGTGGCCGCCGCGCGAGCTGCGGCCCAGGCTCCCGCCGTCCTTTACTCAGGCAACGGCCAGGACAACAACATAAACAACTACCAGTTCAACCGGGCGGCCTCCATCATCAGGGCGCTGAGCGGCAGTCTTGACGTGCCCGGCGGGGAGATCGACTGGACGCCGCCGGCCGTGGAGCCCGGCGGCTCCCCTCTGCTGCACCTGCGCGACCTTCTCCCTCTCGAGAATCGCTACACCCGGGTGGGGGCCGAGGAGCACCCGCTCCCCAACTACTTCTCCGCCCTGCCGCAGAAGCTGGTCAAGGCCATGCTCACCGGCGACCCCTATCCGGTCCGCGCCGCTTACATCCAAGGCGGGAGTTTCCTGCACAGCTACGGCAACTCCCGCGAGGTCAAGGCCGCGTTGGAGAGCCTCGACTTCCTGGCCGTCAGCGACTACTTCATGACCCCCACCGCCGCCCTGGCGGACGTGGTCCTGCCGGTCTCCATGTTCCTCGAGATGGACAACGTGGCCAACGCCGAACCCGCCCCGCTCGCCGGCGTGGTGCAGAAGGTGGCCCAGGTGGGCGAATGCCGCTCCGACCTGGCCATCATCAACGACCTCGGCCGCAGGCTGGGCCTGGGGCAGCACTTCTGGGCGTCGGAGCAGGAGGCCCTCGACCTCTTGGTGGCGCCCGCCGGCCTCACCTTCGACCAGTTCCGGGAAGTCGGCGCCCTGGCCGGCCACAAGGACTACGGAGGCTACCTCGCATCAGGCTTCCCGACGGCCTCGGGCAAGGTGGAGTTGTACTCCCAGCAACTGGAGGAGTGGGGTTTCGACCCCCTCCCCGTCTACCGCGAGCCCCCGGAATCGCCCCTCAGCGCCCCGGAGTCGGTCGATGAGTTCCCGCTGGTGCTCACCAACTCCAAGATCCCCGGTTACGTCCACTCGGGCGGACGCCAGATCCCCAGCCTGCGCCGGCTCCACCCCGACCCGCTGGTGACCCTTAATCGGGAGACGGCAGCCGCCCACGGCATCGCCGCCGGGGACTGGGTGAGGATAAGCACCAAGAGAGGGACCGTCCGCCAGCGCGCGGTGCTGTCGCCGGACGTCGACCCCCGGGTGGTCATCGCCGAGCACGGATGGTACTTTCCCGAGCAGCCGGGCGATATGGAGGGCTGGGACTCGGCCAACCTCAACGTCCTGACGATGAACGATCCCCCCTACGGGCGGGAGCTGGGTACCATGACCCTGCGGGGGATGGTGTGCCGGATCGACAAGGAGAGCGCGTAGATGGGGTGGTCGGAGAGCTACTGGGAGGATGTGGGGGCCGACTGGGCGCGGCTACAGTCGGAGCGCCAGCCGGGCGGCGAAACCGAGGACCCCGGCCAGCCGACCCTCTTCCAGCCCGCGGACACGCCTGAGACCGAGGCGGCGGCCGTCACTGGCCGGGCGGACTGAAGCCTCCCGGCGGGCCGAACCCGCCTCCCGGACCTCCTGGGCCTCCTGGGCCTCCCGGCCCCCCTGGACCTCCACCGATCCCCTGCACGCCACCGTTGCCGCTCCCGTCTGCGCTCTTGGCCGGCGCGCTCCCGTCGAGTTGCGCCGCGATGCTTGCGGCGCGGCCGGAGACGAACGCCATCAATCCGATGAACGTGCCGCCCATGGTCCGCATACCGGTGCTGCCCGTGAGGTCCGCGCTGAGCCCCTGCTCGAAATCGGCCGTGGAGAAGAACTTCAGGTCGTCCTTCTGGACGTAGGGCCGGATGAGAGCAGCCATCTCATCGATGCGCGCCCTCATGCGCTCGTCTGAGAAGACCCCCGTGACGATCTGCCGAAGGTAGCCGTGATAGGCCTCCAGATACTCCGGTTTGGCCAGCACCTGAGCGGCCAGCGGGTAGAGGCTGAGCTTGGCCGAGGTCGGCTCGTCGATGTAGAAGCCGATGATCCGGTCCCGGCTGAGGCCGCCGTCGAAGCCGCCGAAACTCATGTTGAGATCCCAGGGGATCACCGAGAAGCGCCCCGACTGTTCGTAGAGATAGTAGTTGTGGCCCGAGCCCGTGTAGTTGTCCAGATGGACCAGCACCGTCGAGACGGCCAGGAAGCGGAGACACTCGTCGACGTCGAGCACGCGCTCCAGGTCGGCCGTGGTCGTGGCCGCCGGATCCTGGTTGAGGACGTCCAGCAGGGCGAACAGCGTTGAGTGGTCGGGTGATTCCTCGTTGGTCTTGAGTCCCATGGGGGTCAGCTGCCTGGCCGCGTCCTTCTCGGTCCAGCGCAGCGCTCCCGCGGCCAGTTCCGGTTTGTAGAGGTTCCCCCGGGCGTCGCGGAAGTTCTGCGCGAGGAAGCCGGAGTCGACCTGCTCCACCTGGGTGTAGACGCCGAGGTGCATGTCGTTCACCCAGAGATCCACGAAGCAGGCTCGGGGAGTGGGCAAGCCCATCGCGGCCATCACCTCGTAGCCGAGGAACTCCCTCATGAGGGTGGGGTCGCTGAAGCCGTTGTTGTAGTTGAGCTTCTTGACGCCGTGGTACGAGAGAGCCGAGTCGTAGTAGTTCAGGTCGACCTTGAGGCCCACCCGCTTGCTCCCGGTCCTGACCACCTGCATCAGCGAGCTGTTGCCCTTCGGCCGGACGGCCACGCCGGGGATGCGCTCCCCGTCGAGCCAGATGTCGGCGCGGAAGTATTCCTCCTCACCGGGACTGGCCTTGAGCGCCTCCCAATCCTCGTCCTTCATGAGGATGCGCACGGTCTGCACCCGGTCGTCGGGAAAGACCTTGTCGTACCGGGTGGCCAGGATCTTGCTGAGCGCCGTATCGGAGGAGGCCAAGTCCGGAGCCGCCGAGTCGCACCCGGCAAGGGCCGCCACCAGGATGGTGAGCACGGCGCCGGCAACGGCAAGCGCGGCAGATATATGTCGGGGACACAGCATGGTGATAATCATTCCACATCGAGCCAGGAACCGGCGCTTCCGGCGTGGCCGTCGGAGTCGGCGAGATCGAGATCCGGGGCGCGTCCCGGGATAGAAACGAGGTGGGGATCATGCGCAGATATCTGATCGTTCCGCTCTGCGCCGCGGCGCTGCTGGCGGCTTCTCTCGTGGTACTGGCGTCGTGCGGCGGCGGGACCGCGCAGACCACAACGTCCTCGGGTAGCACCAGCACGAGCGGCGTTTCCACCGACGACACCATCGTCTCCCAGGACGGGACCCTCATGGCAGCCTCCCCCGTTTCCCGGGCGACGGCCACCGCCACCCGGGCCGACATCCTCTCAGCCGCCGGCTCCATGGACTCCTTCGGCGCCGACCTGTATGCGGTGCTCGCCAAGTCCGCCGGCAGCGGCAACCTGGTGTTCTCGCCGGCCAGCATCGAGATCGCGCTGGCCATGACCTACGCCGGCGCCAACGGCGAGACCGCGGCCGAGATGGCCAAGGTCCTCCACTTCGCCCTGCAGGGCGACGCCCTCCACCAGTCGTTCAACGGACTGGACGCCCTCCTCGAGTCGCGCAGCTGGCAGGGCAGGAACGAAGAAGGCAAGGACGAAGGCGTGCTGGTGAAGACGGCCAACAGTCTCTGGGGTCAGAAGGACATGACGTTCGAGCAGCTGTTCCTCGACACCCTCGCCAGGGACTACGGCGCCGGCATGCGCCTCGTGGACTACAAGACCGCCGCCGAGGACGCCCGCAAGACCATCAACGCGTGGGTGGCCGATCAGACCGAGGACAAGATCAAGGACCTCGTCCCCGAAGGCGCCTTGGATTCGCTCACCCGGCTGGTGCTGGTGAACGCGGTCTACCTCGACGCCACCTGGGCGTCGCAGTTCAACAAGGAAGCGACGCAGGACGGCAGCTTCACCACCCTGGCCGGCACGACCGTCACCACGCCGATGATGAACCAGAACGCCTCCTTCGCCTACGCGAAGGGCGATAGCTGGCAGGCAGTGGAACTACCCTACGCCCACGACGACCTGGCCATGCTCCTCATCGTCCCGGACCAGGGCCGCTTCGCCGACGTCGAAGCCCAGCTCAAGACCGGCCTCATCGCGCAGGCGGCGGAAGCCCTGACGGATAACGGCGAAGTGTGGCTCAGCATGCCCAAGTTCGAGTTCCGCACGCAGGCCGCCCTGGCCGACGCGCTGAAGAGCCCTGGGCATGCAGCGGGCCTTCGCCCTCGGGTCGGCCGACTTCTCCGGCATGACGACCGAAGAGCCCCTCTTCATCAGCGAGGTCATCCACGAGGCGTACATCGCCGTGGACGAGGAGGGCACCGAGGCGGCGGCCGCGACGGCGGTCATCATGAGGGCGGGGTCCATGCCGATGGAACCGTTCCAGCTCACCATCGACCGGCCGTTCCTGTTCGCCCTCCGCGACACGGACACCGGCGCCGTGCTCTTCCTGGGGCGGGTGACCGACCCGACCGCCGGCTGATCTCCGCGCCCGGGTATGACAACGTCCACCGTATATGCCATCCTTTTATGCACACACCGATGGTTGGTTCGGACGTTTCCCGGAAAGGAGACCGATTCCGTGGCAAGCATCAAGGGTTCCAAGACCGAGCAGAACCTTCTCAAGGCCTTCGCGGGCGAGAGCCAGGCGCGCAACCGCTACACCTTCTTCGCCAGCAAGGCCCGTAAGGAGGGCTTCGAGCAGATAGCGGCCATCTTCGAGGAGACCGCGGCCAACGAGAAGGAGCACGCCGAGATCTTCTTCAAGCATCTGGAGGGCGGGCCGGTGGAGATCACCGCCACCTTCCCCGCCGGCGTCATCGCCACCACAGCCGATAACCTTCTGCTGGCCGCCGAGGGCGAGCAGGAAGAGTGGGGCACCCTGTACCCCGACTTCGCGGCCGTGGCCAAGGCGGAGGGCTTCGACAAGGTGGCCGAGTCGTTCACCGAGATCTCCGAGGTGGAGGAGCAGCACGAGCTCCGCTACCGCAAACTGCTGGCCAACGTCGAGGCCGGCCGCGTCTTCAAGCGCGAAGAGACCGTCAAGTGGCACTGCCGCAACTGCGGCTACATCCACGAGGGCCCCGAGGCCCCCGAGGTGTGCCCGGCCTGTCAGCATCCGCGGCCTACTACGAACTCTGGGTGGAGGCCTACTAGAGATGAAGTTCGAGAACGCCAAGGGGCAGAATTTCCCCTCCATGCACAGGCTGCCGGCCGGCACGTATCACTGGTGCCAGTGCGGCCTCACCAAGAACGTCCCCTTCTGTGACGGCGCCCACGTGGGCACGGGCATCGAGCCGCTCGCGTTCGAGTCGACGGGCAAGGGCACCATGGGCATCTGCAACTGCGGGCTGACCGAGAATGCGCCGGCCTGCGACGGCAAGACATCAGAACTACCGGTGAGTGTCTACGAGGACATCAAGCTAGAGGGCCACATCATCGACTCCCTGCTGCTGCCCCAGGTGATGGACGACATCCTGGAGCGCGGCGGGGAGTACCGCATCCTGCGCTTCAAGATGGGCATGGAGAAGGACGACCCGTCGCTGGCCGTCCTTCGGGTGACGGCGGCCGATGAGGCCAAGCTGGACGAGATCCTGCGCGATCTGCAGCGGCACGGCGTGGAGCTCATCGACCAGAACGACGCCCACGTCGAGCCGGCGCCGGCCGACGGCGTGTTTCCCGAGGACTTCTACTCCACCACCAACCTGGAGACCTTCATCCGTTTCGACGGCAGATGGATCCCGGTGGAGTGGGCGGAGATGGACTGCGGCATCCTGGTGGATGCCGAGACCGGGACCGCCAAGACCATCCCCCTCATCCAGGTGAAGGCCGGCGACCCCATCGTGGTGGGGCGGCACGGCATCCGGGTGATCCCGCTCGGCCACGACCAGGCATCGCGGGCCTTCGAGTTCATGGGCTCGGCGGTCTCGTCGGAGAAGCCCAAGCGGCTGGTGGTCGCGCGGGTGGCCAGGCTCATGCGCGAGAACCGGACGGCCGGCAAGCGGATCGTCGCCGTGCTGGGACCGGCCATCATCCACACCGGCGCCGCTCCGGCGTTCGCCAAGCTGGTGAAGGCGGGCTGGATCGACGTGGTCTTCGGCGGCAACGCGATTGCCACGCACGACATCGAGTCGGCCTTCTTCGGCACCTCCCTGGGCATCAACCTCACCGAGGGCGACTCGGTCGAGGGCGGGCACGAGCATCACCTGCGGGCCATCAACCGCATCCGCCGGGCGGGCGGCATACGGCAGGCGGTGGAGCAGGGCGTGCTGACCAAGGGCCTCTTCTACGAGATCGTGCAGCAGGAGATCCCCTACGTGCTGGCCGGCTCCATCCGCGACGACGGGCCGCTGCCGGACGTCATCACCGACACCATGGTGGCCCAGCAGGCCATGCGCGAGCACGTGCGCGGCGCCGGCCTCTGCCTGATGCTGTGCAGCATGCTGCACTCCATCGCCACCGGCAACCTGCTGGCCGCCGAAGTGCACACCGTGTGCGTGGACATCAACCCGGCGGCGGTCACCAAGCTGGCCGACCGGGGCAGCTTCCAGACCATCGGCATCGTGACCGACGTGGGCCTGTTCCTCGACGAACTGGTGGCCGAACTGGAGGGCCAGCATGGCACGGGCGGAGAAGACAACAAGTAACGGACCGTCGCCCCGGCGGGAGAAGAGCCTCTATCTGATGCTGGGCGGCATTGTCGCAGCCGGCGCCATCGGTTGGTGGCGCTGGCTGCGGTCTACGCGCAAGTACTAGGCGCCACGCCGGGCCGCCGGCGCCTGACGCGCACGGCCCCGAGGCCTACCCCTCTTTGCGCACCTTCCAGATCATCTCGCCCGGCCAGCGCCGGTACCATTCGCGGTCCACGTCGTCGCGGTAGCTGCTGACCGCCTCGGGTGTGGGCCGCAGCTCGATGAGGTCGTCGATGACGAAGCCGTGCGCCCGGAACAGCCGGATCCACGCTCCGTACGGCAGCATGAACTCCACGTAGCCGTCCCAGGGTATGGACCACATGCCGAAGTAGTCGTCCTGCAGGGTCTCGCTCGGGTGGTCGCTGTCCTCCGTGTAGCACATCTCCACGAGGGGAGTGGCGGTGCAGAAGGCCAGCAGGCCGCCCGGGCGCAGCAGGCGCGCCGCTTCGGGCACGGTGGCGTAGGGGTCGCCGAAGGTCATGGCCCCGTAGTCGCAGAACACGATGTCGAAGCTCTCGTCCGGCAGCGGCACCTCTTCGGCGCTGGCGTGGAGGATGGGGAAGTCGACATCGGCATCGATCATGAGCTTGCGGGCGTGCTCCAGCTGCTTCTCGGAGAGGTCGAGCGCCACCGGCCGCGCGCCGGCCTTGCGCCAGCGAGATGGACCACTGGGCGGCTCCGCAGCCGAACTCGAGGATGTCCTTGCCCTTGACGTCGCCCAGCACCTGAAGCTGCTTCTCGGGCATCTGCCAGACGCCCCACGCCATGCCTCCGGAAGCCTTCAGCTGCGGTCCGTGATCGGCCTGGTACGTGTCGGAGTCGGCGTTCCAGGCGTCGCGGTTGGCCACGGCGTGGCCGGGCAGCTTCTCGGGGTCGAGCCGCGTGTCGGGCATGACTGTCTCCTTCGTCGGAGGTAGGGCTATGTGACGGTCCGGTTCGTCCAGGTCCGGGGCCGCTTCTTGGCGGAGCGCCGGGCGCCCACACCGCCGGTGGTCACCGTGGCGATCGCGAAGATGATGACGATCTTGAGCCACAACGCCAAGCCGGTGTGCCAGATGAACAGCGCCCCCACCCAGGGCAAGAACACGATCCACACCAGTATCTCAAGGATGAGCGGCAGGCCCACGATCCAGTTGTAGATGTGCCCGAGATCCTGGGGCCAGAAGATCCAGAGCACGGCGAAGGCGATCCACAGGATGCCGAACGGATAACGCATCGCGCCCTCCCTAAACGGGGCCCGATCGGGCCGTGACTCCATACTACCGCCGCAGGTGTGATGTGCGAACATAGACGCGTTCCCGCAGAGGCTATACACGAAAGGCAAGGCACATGGCCGAGCAGACCAACCCCCGAGTAGTGCTGCAGACGAGCAAGGGCGACATCACCATCGAGCTCGACAAGGCCAAAGCTCCGGAGAGCGTCAAGAACTTCATCCTGTATGTGGTGGCCGGCCACTTCGACGGCACCATCTTCCATCGCGTCATCCCGAACTTCATGATCCAGGGCGGCGGGTTCACCGAGAAGATGACCCAGAAGACCACCAATCCGGCCATCATGAACGAAGCCGACAACGGCCTCAAGAACCTGCGCGGCACCCTCGCCATGGCCCGCACCAACGATCCGCACAGCGCGACCGCCCAGTTCTTCATCAACCTCAAGGACAACGACTTCCTCGACCACAAGTCCAAGTCCCCGCAGGGTTGGGGCTACGCCGTGTTCGGCAAGGTGGCTGAAGGCATGGACGTCGTGGACCTCATCGCCGCGGTGAAGACCGGGTCCGCCGGTCCGCACCAGGACGTGCCGGTCGAGCCCGTCATCATCATCAAGGCTTCTGTAGAGGAGTAACTCAGAGTCGCCCCGTGAGAACGGGAGGTAGCACGCGCAGGATCCTGAAGAGCCTGGTTGTGCTCGCCGCGGTCTTGGCCACGGCGTTTCTCCTCTTCACGCCTTCATCCGCTCTAGCTTCGGACCCGCTCGCCGCGAGTCTGGATGAGTCCATTGTCATCGTCCCGGCCAACGAGGGTGATGTCCCGGTAGTGCCGCGCGTGACCGCCAAGGCGGCCATCCTCGTGGACATGGCTACCGGAGCCGTCCTCTACTCCCGGAACCCCGACAAGCAGTTGGAGATGGCCTCCACCACCAAGATGATGACGGCCATCCTCATCCTCGAGTCGCTGGACTTGAACAAGGTGGTGAAGGTGCCCTCGGCCGCCGTCGGCGCGGCAGGCTCCGCTCTGGGTCTCAAACGGGGCGAATCGTTCACCGTCAAGGAACTCCTGTACATGATGCTGGTCCCCAGTGCCAACGACGCGGCCATCACCCTAGCGATAGCGCAGGCAGGCACGCGTGAAGGCCTTCGTGGCGGAGATGAACGCCCGCGCGGAGAAGATGGGGCTCACAAAGACCCACTTCGAGAACGCCTGGGGCCTCCATGTGGAGGGCCACGTCTCCTCGGCCCGCGACATGGCTGAGATCGCCCGCGTGGCCATGCGCGACGCGACGTTCCGGAAGATCGTCTCCACCAGGGAGTTCACGCTGGACAAGCCGGTGGGCGGCATCCGCGGCCGGGTCATCAAGACCAGCAACGAACTGCTGGAGGACTACAGCTGGGTGAACGGCATCAAGACCGGGTCCACCCCCTGGGCGGACTACTGCCTGGCGGCCTCCGCCACGAAGGACGGGCTGACCCTGATCAGCATCGTGCTGGGCGCCAAAGACCAGGACACCCGGGAGATGGAGAGCAAGGCCCTCCTCGAATACGGCTTCAAACGCTGCCCCGTGAAGGCCCTCGTCGAAAAGGGCGCGGAGGTGGTGGACGTGCCGCTGGCCGATCCTCTCGCCCGCACGGTGCGTTTGGTGACCGCGGAGTCCCTCAGCCGTCGCCTTCTGGGCGAGAAGGAGGTGGCCGGCCGGGTGAAGCTCACCAAGGAGTTGACCCTCCCGGTGAAGACCGGCGACGAACTGGCCGAACTGGTTCTCACGCAGGGCGATGCCGACCTGGGCTCGGTGAAGCTCGTGGCGGCCGAGTCGGTGGGCGTGCCGGACCTTCGGACCATCATGGGCGCCTGGAACGGGCCCTGGGCCAGCTGCCTGCCGTTGGCCGGCTTGCTGACCGCGCTGAACGACTAGAGCCCCGTCTTCACCCACCTCGTGTAGCTGCGCACGACCGCCATTCCCGCGTGCTCGTAGAGGCCCAGCGCGCCGGTGCGCGAGTCGGTGGAGACGCCGGCGATGCTCCTTCCCGCCTCCTGGAAACGGCGGAAGCTCTCAGCGAGCAGCGCCCCGCCCATGCCGCGCCCGCGGTGTTCGCGACGCACCGCGATCTGCTCGATCCAGCCCTCGTCCTGCGCCTCGTAGTCGTGGCCCACCGAGACGCCGATGAGGACGGCGCCGGCCGGGGCGGCGCTCGAGGCGGCCGCGGCAGCCGGGACCGAGGCGACGGCCGGCGTGGCGCCGGCAGCCGGGTCATACTCAAGGAGCACGACGAACTCCTCCGGCACGCCCCGCAGCGCGTAGGCTGCCCAGTTCTCGAACCCCATAGACTCGCTGTCGGCGTTGCGCCACTCGGAGAACGTCTCGTCGATCAACTCGTAGATGGCCGGGCCGTCCGCGCCCGGCACGTAAGCGCGGAACCGGTAGCCGGCGGGAAGCGCCGGAGCCGGCAGCGGAGGGTCCAGGTCTCTGCGCAGGATCCAGGCGGTATGGCCCCGCTCGTAACCGAGCGCCTGGAAGAGAGCGGCGGCGGAGGTCTCGTTGTCGGAGATGGTCTGCCCCACCCGTTCGCGGCCTTCGGACCGGGCCACCTCCCACGTCCACTTCGCCAGGTGGGCGCCGAGACCCAGGCCTCGCCACTCGGGGTGGACGGACGAATCGACCCGGCCCAGGAAGACCACGGCGTAGGCAGCCAGCCGGCCGTCGACGAACCCTCCGAGAGACATCCGGGCCAAGTCCAGATCGGGCCGGTCCCAGGACGACTCCAGATCCTCTTCGGTCGACTCGGCGACGCCGTCCGCGAAGGCCTCGGCGGCCGTCACCAACTCGTGCACGGCATGCCGGTCCGCGACCGTAAGCGACCGCCAACTCACGCCTGCTGAAGCCTGATAGCCTGGGGACATGCAGCCTCCACTCTTCATCATCAACCCCGCCTGCGGCACCCGCAAGGCCGGCGACGAGATCGCCCGCCTCCTCGCCCGGGTGGATCACCTGTACGGCGAGGTCGCGGTCGTTTACACCGAGCGAAGCGGCCACGCTGAGGAACTCGCCTACGCCGGTGTGGCAGCCGGTCACCCGCTTATTGTAGCGGTAGGGGGCGACGGGACGTTCGGGGAGGTGGCCAACGGGGTTCTGAGAGCCGGCGACGAGGCGCGCGGCGCCGAGCCGGCGGCGGGCGACCCGGCCGGCGAGCAGTCGGCGATGGGCGAAGCCTCGCCAAGTGGGCCTGCGCCCGGCGGCCCCGTGGTCGGGCTGGTGAGCATCGGCACGGGCGGGGACTTCCGGCGGACGCTGGGCATCGGCGCCGGCATCGAGGCTTCCCTGGAGACGCTTGCCTCGGGGACCGACCGGTACATCGACGTGATGCAGGCGGAGTTCGCCGGGCTGGAAGGCACGCCGGTGCGCCGATATGTGGTGAACGTGGTGTCGGCCGGCCTGGGCGGCCTCGTCGACCGCTACATAGAGTCGACCCCATCGTTCGTCCCGGGCCGCGTGGGCTACTACGCCGCGGCTCTGCGGGCGGCCGCCGTCAGCACCCAGGAACCCATCCGCTGCCGGATCGAGTGGCGGGGCGAAGCGCGCGAGGAGACCATCCCCGCCTATCTCTTGGCAGTGTGCAACGGTCGCTGGTTCGGGGGCGGCATGGACGTCGCGCCGATGGCGGAGCCGGACGACGGCAGGCTGGAAGTGGTGACCATCGCCTCGCCGACCAAGGCGTTCCTGCTCAGGAACATCAAGAGCGTCTACAAGGGGCGCCATCTCGACATCCCGAGCGTGAACCACTTCTCCTGCGAGAGCATCCGCATGAGCCTCGACGATCCCGAGGCCGAGCGCCGTTTCCTCCTGGACGTCGATGGGGACGCGCTGGGATCGCTCCCGCTGATGGTCACCGTGGCCCCCAAACGGCTGCGCGTGCGCGCCTGAGCGGCGGCATGTTCCCGGTCGAAGCCCTGCACTTTCTCCGATGCCCCGTGTGCGGGGCGGGCTTCTGCCTGGGCGAGCGCTCCCTGAGGTGTCCGAGCGGCCACACCTACGACGTCGCCCACCAGGGCCACGTGAACCTCCTGCCCGGCGGCGCCCGGCCCGGCACGGCCGACACCGCCGAGATGGTGGCCGCCCGGGAGGCGTTCCTGGCTGCCGGGCACTTCGCGGGATTGCGGGACTTCGTGTGCGGCGTGGCGGAGAGGGCCTTGATCGAGGGGGCCGGCCCGGCGGCGCCGGAAGGCGCCGGCACTCGCGAGGCCGGCTGCATCGTCGAGGTCGGCGCCGGCACCGGCTACTATCTGGCCGGCGTGCTGGACCGGCTTCCCGGCACAGTGGGGCTGGCGCTGGACATCTCCAAGTTCGCGGCGCGCCGCGCGGCGCGCGCCCACGAGCGGATGGCCGCGGTGGTATGTGACGCCTGGGCCCAGCTGCCCATCGTGGCCGGCGGTGCGGCACTGGTGCTCGACATCTTCGCTCCGCGCAACCCGGCGGAGTTCACGCGGATCCTCCAGCCGGGCGGCAGGCTCGTGGTGGTGACGCCCACCGCCCGTCACCTGAGCGAGTTGGTGGCCGGCTTGGGCCTGCTGTCGGTGGACGAGCGCAAGCCGGAACGGTTGGAGCAGGCGTTGGGCGCCGATTTCGTCCTGGTCGAGAGGGCCGCATATGAGGAGCGCCTCGAGCTGCGGCCCTCAGAAGCCGCGGCGCTCGCGGCCATGGGCCCGAGCGCCCGCCATCTGCAACCTCAAGCTCTGGCCGAGCGCCTGGCGGCGCTCGGCGCCGCCATCCCCGTCACCCTCTCGGTGACGGCCGCTACGTATACTCCGCGAACGCCTCCCGATGCTCCGGCGGCAACGCTGCCTTGAACGCCGCGAGCTTCTCCGCGCCCCGGGCGGTGATCCCCACGAGCCCGGCGGCATCCCGGCGCCCCTCGGCTCCCTCCGCCTCGAGATAACCCAGCAGCGCCAACTCCTCGGTCAGCATGGCCACCATCACCGGCGAGAGCGGCGGATAGATGCCCTCGCTCTCTTCCTTGGTGAACAGCCCGAGGATCTGGTCAGCCGGCGCCGGCCCGTGCTTCTGCAGCTTCGCGAGGATGGCCATCTGCCTGCGGAAATAGGGTGTGTCGAAGCCCTTCTCGCTCAGGTCGAAGGCCTCCAGGCGGATGACCATGGACGTCCGAGTGTCGGGGCAGATGACCACCGGGTCCGTCGCCAACCCGGGCCGCTCGCTCGGCGGCCAGTGGAAGGACCCCGGAGGTTGGAGCGTGGCCATGTCGTGCGCGGGCGGCACGATGGTCTCGAGCACGTTGCGAAAACCCAGCCCGTCATAGGGGACCTGCGCCGGATCGGGCGCGCTATTGGCCGCATACCAGAACGGATAGCAGGACGCGGGCTCCAGGTACCGGGGGCCGGTGGCGTGAAGCGCCATCATCTTGGGGACGACGACGGCCCACACGGCGGGGCAGAACCGGCCGTGGAGGCTCTCGCCGTCGAAGACGACCTCGTCGCCCACCCGGCTCTTGAAGTGGCACGGGTAGACGTCTTTGTTCCCCTGGAACCCGACGACCGTGGCTTTGACTTGGAACATCGCCCCTCCTCCGGGCCGCCCGGCTGCGCCGGCCCGCGCCGGCCGGTCCGGCGGCCGCCGCCGCTACGCCTTCGCCAACACCGCCTCAGCCGCGGCCACGCCGCCCGGCTGCACCTTGACGCCCTGCGCCGCGAGCACCGTCTCCAGCGCCGTCAGGAACAGGACCACGTTGCGCTCCGAAGAAGAATGGCCCTGCAGGCCCACCCGCCACATCTTGCCGGCCAGCGGCCCCAGCCCCGCGCCGATCTCCAGGCCGAACTGCCGCAGCAACGCCTTCCGGGTGGTGGCGTCGTCCGCCCCCTCGGGTATCAGCACAGTGTTCAGACTCACCAGGCGCTCCCCGGCGGGCACCAGCATCGTGAGTCCCATGGCTTCCAGACCGGCGATGAGGGCCTGGCTGTTGCGCAGGTGCCGGGCGAACCGGACCTCCAGCCCCTCCTCCAGGATGATGCGCAGCGCCTCGCGCAGCGCGTAGATCATGTTGATGGGCGCGGTGTGGTGGTACTTGCGCGCCGAGCCCCAGTAGTCGCCCACCATGGTGAGGTCCAGGTACCAGGACGGCACCTTGCTCGTGCGCGCATTGAGCTTGGCCACGGCGGCTTCGTTGAACGACAGCGGCGCCAGGCCAGGCGGGCAGGAGAGGCACTTCTGGGTGCCGCTGAAGGCGGCGTCGATGCCCCAGGCGTCCAGGGTCACTTCCGCGCCGCCCAGGGAGGTGACGCAGTCAAGCATCATGAGCGCGCCGGCGTCTTTAACGATCTTGACGATGTCCGGCAGCGGCTGCAGCACGCCGGTGGACGTCTCCGCGTGCACCACGGCGAAGAGCTTGGGCTGCTTGCCCTTGAGGGCCTTCTCCACCGCTTCGGGCTGCACGGCCCGGCCCCACTCGGCGTCGATCTGGATGATCTCGGCGCCCAAGCGTCCGGCGCAGTCGACCATGCGGGTGCCGAACACCCCGTTGACCACCACGGCCACCTGATCGCCCGGCTCCACCAGGTTGACGAAGCAGGCCTCCATGCCGGCGCTGCCGGTGCCCGACACCGGGATGGTGAGTGCGTTCTCGGTCTGGAAGACGTCGCGCAGCAGTTGCTGGGTCTCCGACATGATGGTGAGGAACTCCGGGTCCAGATGACCGATGGTCGGCGCGGCCATGGCGCGCAGTACCCGCGGGGGCACATCGCTGGGACCGGGTCCCATCAGGATACGGGTGACGGGATCAAGGTCGCGGTACGCGCTGATATCTGGTCCTGGCATGTTCGTTGGCCTCCTGACGGCCGGCAGGCGCCGGCGACTCCTACTGTCTCACCCGCGGTGAGTACGCACTACGGTAAGATATCAGGCGAAAGCAGCCTTGAGGCATTGACCGGGAGATGCTTGCGTGGCACCAGCGTTGGGGGAACGGTTGCGGGCCATCGTCGGGCCGAAGAACGTGCTCGACAAGCTCGTCGAACTCCAGACCTACGAATACGACGCTTACCTCGAGCGGGCGACGCCCCGCGCGGTGGTGTTCGTGGAGTCGACCGAGCAGGTCTCGGCGGTGCTCCGGATCCTCGCCGAGGAACAGATCCCGTTCGTCCCCCGGGGGTGCGGCACCAACCTCAGCGGCGGCTCGCTGGCCCTGGACGGCGCCGTGGTGGTCGAGATGGGCCGCATGAACAACGTGCTGGACATCGACATCCCCAATCAGCGCATGACCGTGCAGGTGGGCATCTTCAACCTCGACATCTCCACGATCCTCTCCCCTCTCGGCTACTACTACGCCCCCGACCCCGCCAGCCAGAAGGCCTGTTCCCTGGGCGGCAACATCGCCGAGAACGCGGGCGGCCCGCACTGCTTCAAGTACGGGGTCACGTCCAATCACGTGCTCGGGGTGGAGGTAGTGCTCCCCGGCGGCGAGATCGTCTGGTTGGGTGGTAAGGATGCCGATTCCCTTGGCCTGGACCTCACCGGCGCCTTCGTGGGCAGTGAAGGGACCTTGGGGATAGCGACCACCGCCATTCTTCGCATCCTCCGCAAGCCGGAGGCGGTCAAGACCCTCCTCGCCGTGTGTGAATCGCTCGAAGACGGCGGCAACGTGGTCTCGGCCATCGTGGCGGCGGGGCTGATCCCTGCCACTCTGGAGATGGTGGACAACCGGACCATCAACGCCATCGAAGACCGCATGGCCTGCGGCTTCCCCCGCGACGCGGCGGCGGTGCTGCTCATCGAACTGGACGGCCTGCGCGACGGCATGGAGGAGATGGCCGAGGACATCATCCGCCTCTGCGAAGCGAGCGGCGTGCGTGAGGTGCGGGTGGCCAAGGACGAGGAGGAGCGCCAGGCGCTCTGGCGGGGGCGAAAAGGAGCGTTCGGCTCCATCTCCCAGTTGGCGCCCAACTACATGGTGGCCGACGGGACGGTGCCGCGCACCATGCTGCCGGAAGCTCTGCGCCGGGTGGCGGAGATCGGCTGCCGGTACGACATCCGCATTGCGAGCGTGTTCCACGCGGGCGACGGCAACCTGCACCCGCTGCTATTGTTCGACAGCCGGGACCCGGCCGACCGCGCAAAGGTCATGGCCGCCGGCATGGAAGTGTTGAAGGTGTGTGCCGAATTGGGGGGAACGGTGAGCGGCGAGCACGGTATAGGCGTGGAGAAGCTGGACGCGTTGTCCCTGGTGTTCACCGACGACGATCTGCGGGCTCAGGGCTTCCTCAAGGAGGCGTTCGATCCGCGGGGGCTCGCGAATCCGGGCAAACTTCTGAGGCGGACCGGGCAAGCGGCCGGCGCGGCGGATCAAGACCAGGTGGAGGTACCGGCAGGTGTCTGACACGACCACTATCCGCGGCGTCCAGCCGCACGAAACATACCGTCCCGCCGACGAGGCCAACCTGGCCGACATCGTCGCGCGGGCCAACGCCGACGGCTCCGTCTGCTACCTGGCGGGGGGCCTCACCAAGACCGACTGGGGCGCCGCGCCTGAGCGCATCGACGTGCTCATCAGCACCGGGGGTCTCTCCGGCTGCTCCGACGTGGACCCGGACAACCTCACCCTCACGGCCGCAGCCGGCACCACCATCGCGGATGCCCGGGCCCGGGCCGACGCCGTGGGCCGAGTGTTGCCCATCGACCCGAGGCTGCCCGGGCAGGCGACCATCGGCGGCGTGGTGGCCACCGGCGACCAGGGCGCCCGCGCGGCCGGCTACGGCGGGCTGCGGGACGTCGTCCTGGGGGTGCGCGCCATCATGGCCGACGGTAGCGCCGTGAAGTTCGGCGGCCGCACCATGAAGAACGTCACCGGCTACGACATGACCAAGCTGCTCGTGGGCTCGTTCGGCATCCTGGGGGTCATCACCGAGGTGACCTTCCGGCTGCTGCCGCGCTACGACTCGCAGGCTCTGGTGATCCTGCCGCTGCCCTCCCTCGAGGAGGCCAAAGCGAGCGCGGCCCGGGTGCTCTCCTCGTACCTGCAGCCGCTGGCGCTGGAAGTGGTGTCGGCGGACGCCCTGCCGGCGGACTTCGTGGCCAGCACCGCCAAGCTCCCCGGCGGGCGGCCCGTGACGGCGCCCCCGGCCACCATCGGCGCGCCCATCGCGGCCGGCAGGCCCCTGCTCCTCGCCGGGTTCGGCGGACACAGGGCGGCGGTGGACCGGTCCGTCAAGGAGATGCTCGAGACCAATCCGGGCGCGGTGCCGCAGGTCCTGCGGGACGGCAAGGCCGAAGCCCTCTACGAGCATCTGGCGGCGAGCGCCGCGCAGGAGTGGTGATGGCCATCTGGGGCTGCGGGCGAGCGTGCCGATCAGCCGGGCGGTCGATATGGTCGCGGCCGCGCGGGACTACGCGGCGGCCAACGGGCTGTCATTCGGATTCCGGGCGGGCGCGGCCCGCGGGAGGGTGGACCTGCTGTTCGCGGCGACCGGCGGCGGCGCTGAGTCGCGGCGCCGGCCTGGGCGCCTGCCTGGCGGACCTCCGGGCGCAGGCCGTCTCCATGGGCGGCTCGCTGATCGTCACCGGGGGCGCGGCGCTGCTGCCCGCCGGCTACGACGCCTGGGGCGACATCGGCCCCGCGCTGGCCATCATGCAGCGCATCAAGGAGCGGTTCGACCCCAACGGGATCCTCAACCCCGGGCGGTTCGTGGGAGGTCTGCGATGAGCGGCGCGAAGGAGCGGGGCGCCGCCAAGAAAGCGGCGCCGGAGGAGTTCCAGGCCCTGTACGACCACGTCATCACCTGCGGCAAGTGCGGCTTCTGCCAGCCTGTGTGCCCCATCTTCCGTGCCACCGGGCGCGAAGCCAACGTGGCGCGAGGCAAGGTGGCTCTCTACCGCAACATGCTGGAGGACCGCACCGAGATCGGCCCCGACACCACCGACGCTTTCGCCAACTGCCTGCTCTGCCGGGCCTGCACCGAAGCCTGCTTCTCGGCGGTGAAGACCGACAAGGTGGTCGTCTCCTTCCGCCACGCCTACGCCGACCGTTTCGGCCGCGGGATGATCCAGCGCGCGGTCTTCCGCTTCCTGCTGCCCCGCCCCTGGCTGATGCGCGGCCTGGTGCGGACCATCTGGGCACTGCGCAAGACCGGCATCCCCGATCTCATGCGCCGCACCGGGTTCATCGGGATGCTCAATCCCAAGCTCGAACGGGCCCTGGAGCTTCGCGAAGGCACGCCGGGACCACTGCTCACCTCCCGCCTGAAGCGGCGCCGCAAGGCCGCGGCGGGCGGCGCCCTGTCCGGCGCGGGAGCCGGCGCCGCCACCGGTGCCTCCGGCACGGCGACCCCCCTCATCGGCTACTGGATGTCCTGCGGCTACAACTACGTCCTGCCCGAGGTCGGGGAGGCCACCATCAACGTGCTGGAGGCGCTCGGCACCCGGGTGGAGGTCCTGAACAACGTCTGCTGCGGCATGGCCGCCTACGGTTACGGCGACCTGGATTCCGCCAAGGCCCTGGCCCGCGACAACCTGCGCCGCCTCGGCGACCTCGACCGCTACGAAGCCATCGTCTCCGAATGCGGCAGTTGCTCAGGCCACCTCAAGGAGTATGCGGACCTGTTGGCGGACGACCCGGAATGGGCCCCCAGGGCCGAAGCCCTCAAGCAGAAGATGCGCAGCTTCAGCGAGTACGTCCAGGAGAAGGGCGGCCTGCCCGCCCCCGCCGGCAAGGCCCCGGTCCGCGAGCCCATCGTCATCACCTATCACGACCCCTGCCACATGACCAAGCGGTACCAGAACGTGGTGGCCCAGCCCCGGCAGATCCTGCGGTCGCTGGAGGGATACGAGTTCCGCGAGGCGGCCGAGTCCGACTCGTGCTGCGGCGCGGCCGGCACCTACGGCGTGCTACACCCGGAGACATCGGCGGCCATCATCGACCGCAAGACGGGCTTCATCAAGGACACCGGCGCCGTGGTGGTGGCCACCGAGTGCCCCTCATGCATGATGCAACTGTCCTACGGTCTGAAGCGGGCCGGCATCGATGCCAAGGTGGTCAACGTCAGCCAGTTGTGCGACGAGCAGGTGCGCGGCAGGCGCAACACCACGAAGCGTTGACGGTCGCCCCCGCGGCCTCCTAGGCCCCGCGGCCTCGCGTCTCCAGCCAGTGCGCCGCGTGGAACGAGGCGAAGGCGCCGCGTGCGCACGCCGTGACCACCTGCTTGAGTTCGTAGTCGGCCACGTCGCCGGCGGCGTACAGGCCGGGGACTGAGGTCACGCCGTTCCGGTCCACCCTGACGAACCCGCCGGCATCCAGGTCGCAGAGATCCTTCACCAACTCGCTCTTGGCGTCGACGCCGACGAACTCGAACACGCCGTCCACCTTGAGGACTTTCTCAGCGCCGTCGGCCTTGGAGACGAGGCGCAGCCCCGCGACCTTGCCGTTCTCGCCGGTGACCTCGGAGACGTTGTAGTTGAGATGCATCTCGATCTGCGGGTGGAAGAAGCACTCGTCCTGCAGACACTGAGTGGCCCGGAGTTCCTCGCGCCGGTGGACGAGGTGCACCTGATCGGCGATCTTGGTGAGGTAGAGGGCTTCCTGAGTGGCGGAGTCACCCCCGCCGATGACCGCCACGGTCTTGCCGCGATAGAGCGGACCGTCACAGGTGGCGCACCAGGACACGCCCCGCCCCGTGAAATCGGCCTCGCCCGGGATGCCCAGCTTCTTGGGGATGGCGCCCGTCGCCAGGATGACCACCCGAGCCGGGATGTCCTCGCCGCCCACGGTGAGCACGAACTCCTCGCCGTTCCGCCGGATGGCTTCCACCGGAGAGAGGTTGTGGAACTCGGCACCGGCGTTCTCGGCCTGCTTGGCCATGGCGTCGCCCAGGTCGGCGCCGCTGATGCCGTCGGGGAAGCCCGGGTAGTTCTCCACCCAGGACGCGGAGACGATCTGGCCGCCGGGGAACGCCGTCTCGAAGACGACGGTCTTCATCTTCGCCCTCGCGCCGTAGATCGCAGCCGTCAATCCGGCAGGTCCGCCACCCACGATCGCGATGTCGATAGTCTCGGCCACTCCGTCCTCCCTTGCCCTTGCGGTCGCCCTCGGGGCTATGATGCCCACTGACCCGTCAAGTGTACCCTCTCTCCACCGTGCCGGGCCGCGGCTGATAGGATGAAACGCCTTGTTCCCACCTGCAAAGGAGTTGCGCGATGTCCACGGGATCCATCCGCCTTATCGTCCGCCAGGGCATCATGCCGGGCAAGCTCGATGAGTTCAAGAAGCTGGCCGAGGCCCTCACCTGCGGGGTCGAAGAGGGCGAGCCCACCACCCTCGGCTACGAGTGGTTCATAGACGAAGCCGGGACGAGCTGCTACCTCAACGAGTACTACGGGAGCTCCGAAGACTTCCTGCTGCACTTCAAGAGCCTGGGCCCGAAACTGCACGACATCCTGGCCATCTCGCCGCTGCAGGAGGCCATCGTGCTGGGCGACCCGTCGCCGGAGGTCAAGGAGTTGCTCGGCGGCCTGGGCGCCAAGTTCTACACTCCGAGCATCGGCTTCTGCCGGTAGGGAGCGAAGCGCCGGGCGGAGCTGGCGGCGGCGCGGCGGGGCAAGGGGCGCGGCGCGCAAGCCCGCGCCGGGGGCCGGCGGTCTCTACCGCGGTGTCAGAGTGACCCCGCGCAGCTCCACGGCATTGTCGGCGGGAGCGATGGTGAGCACGAACGGCCCTTTGGGGATGGCGTTCTCGATGATGGAGGCCACAGCCCCATCCGTGCCCTTGAGGCGCGCCCAGTAACCCAGAGAGCCCGTGACCACGCCGTCGTAGGTACCGGCTGGGATGTCTTCGCCCACCAGATAGACACCATCGGCATAGCTGTCCCGGGCGCCGTCCGGCCCCGGGACCGTGGTCGTCGTCGACTTGGCCTGCTCCAACTCGGCCTTGAGGCCCTCTATGGTGCGGTAGTAGGTCCAGTTACGGTCCTCGGACCGGGAGAGCGCGAACTGCATCTCACTCACGCGGGCGTTCGCCTCGGCAGCCGCCGCGGAATCTCCGGAGTACTGCGAGCGGGCTATGAAGAACCCCGCCATCAACCCGATGAGGAGCACCACCACGACGGCGCCGGTCCAGGCGAGGGAGATCCGCTTCCACAATGGAGGGCCCTCCGGGGGCTTCACGTTCCAGGGATCGCGGGGAGCGGCCGCGAGGGGCGGCGCGGTCGCGGGGACCGGCTGCGCAGGAGCGCCGGGCGCCGCAGGAGCGGTCGGCTCGGATGGACCCGCCGGTGGTCGCCCTCCCGAGGAGCCCGTTTTTGCAGGAGAATCCAGATCCCAATCGCCCATAGCGGTTATTATCGCACCGTATGCGCAAGAGGCAGCTGGCATGGCTACTGTTCCCCGCGATCATCGTGTTGATCGCGGTGGTGACGTTCGTCCTCTCCAACTACCAGGAGGAGGCCGGCATCGCCGAGCCCGGCAAGGCGGGGGTGGCGGCGGTGGCTGCCCTCGTTGAAGCGGAACGAGCGGCGTCGGGCGATGGGGAAGCCGGCTACGACCTGTTCAGCAAGGCCCTGACGGTCGCGGCCGCTAAGGCGTACAACATGACAACGACCAACGCCGCAGAGACCCGCTTGCTCGCTGTCGTCGCCAATGCGGTCGACTGCTTGAAGGCGGGCCGGGAGACATGGCAGGCCGAGCTCGAGCAGGACTGGGACCCGGCCGTGAATGGATCGGCATCCTACTGGCTGACGCTCCACTCCGGCCTTCAGCCGCAGGAGCAGACCTCGGGGCTCTCGGTGGACCAGGTACGCCAATGGGCCAACGACAGCGCGGAATACTGGCTACAGAAGGCGCTGGCGCTGGTGGAGTGACTCAGGCTATCCTGTGATCATGTTCGACCCGCTTGACACATCACAACTCGTCACCGTCCTTCAGACCGCCGTCGGCCCCGTGGTGGTGATATCCGGGGTGGGACTGCTGCTCCTCACCATGACCAACCGTCTCGGCCGCATCGTCGACCGCGCCCGCGCCCTGGCCCATCAGGCGCGCACCCACGAAGGCGAGGCGAAGGAAGCGGCCAACATCCAACTCGGCATCCTCGGCCAGCGGGCTCGGCTGGTCCGCATGGCCATCCTGCTCGCCGGCATCTGCGTGCTGTTCATCGCCCTGGTGGTCATCACCCTGTTCGTCACGGCGCTGCTCAAGGTGGAGATCGCGTGGCTGGCGGCCGCGTTCTTCATCATCAGCATGCTGTGCCTCGTGGCGTCGCTCGTCTTCTTCGTCCGCGACATCAACAAGTCGCTGCAGGCGACGGCGGTGGAAGTGGGAGAGGTCTGGGAGAAGAAGTAGCCCCAGCGGACTGATCCGCCGCCGCGGGCTGATCGGCCGCCGCGGGCTATTCGCCGGCGTTCACCGTTTCGGCCTCCGCCCGGCGTCCCGGCCACGGTAGCAGCATCGGCGTCTGATCCGCGTATTCCCGGTACCCTTCGCGCGTGGCGAGGGCCCGTTTCTCCATCATGGGGACGCTCACGAACACGAACATCACCGTGATGGCCACGGCCCCTATCACCGTCCACCACCAGCGCGGCGCCGCCGCCAGAGCGAACAGCCACAATCCCCACCACGTGGCTATCTCCCCCAGGTAGTTCGGATGCCGGCTGTAGGCCCACAGTCCGGCGCGGATGCTCCGGCCCCGGTTGCGCGGGTCGCCGCGGAAGGCGCGCATCTGCTCGTCGGCCACGAAGGCCAGGCCCACGGCTCCCAGCACCACCAGCGCGGCCACCACGTCCAACCAGCCGAGCCCGCCGCCCCCATCCCGCGACACCGCGTACATCGGCAGGCAGCCGAGGAACACCATGATGGTCGGGAACAGGTGGATCCCGAGGAAGCTCACCGGCCAGTAGAGACGCCCCGCGCTCCGGCGGAAACCCACGTAGCGGAAGTCCTCCTTGGTCAGCCCAGGCCAGTCGCGGTAGAAATTGCCGGTCAGCCGGACCGCGTAGAGCAGGGCCAGCACCGTCACCAGGATCAGGCGCCCATCCAGCGACCCCCATCCGGCCCAGACGTAGTACCCGGCGATGCCCAGAGGCTGCAGGCTCCAGTACGGGTCGTACATGCTCGAGTTGTCGAGAGCCACCGACGCCGCGAAGATGACCACGGTGGCGACAAAGGTGGCCAGCGCGGTCTGCGCCACCGCCCCGGTGAGACCGGTGGCCCGCACCACCAGGATGGCGGCCACGAGCGCGACCACGTAGGCCGAGACGCTGACGGCCACTCCGGCGGCCCTGTTCGAACGGAAGGTACTCATGCGGACCAGCATACCGGGCCGGCCTGTGAGAAGGTAGTGACATGAGACGCTATCTGTCGGCTGCGTTCGCGATCTTGGCCGTATTGGCGCTCGCCATCGCGGCGGCGGGCTGCGGCGGCCCCGACCCGGCTCCGGGGTGGCTCGAGGGTAAGGTGTCCATCGGACCGATCAACCCGGTGGAGCAGCCCGGCGTACCCAACACACGGCCCTACTCCGCCACCCTTCTGATCAAGCGGCCCGGGTCGGCGGCGATCGAGATAGCGTCGGACGACAATGGGGAGTTTCGCGTGAGCCTTCCGCCCGGCACCTATGACCTCGAGCCGGTGAACGGAGACCCGCTGCCCACCGCATCGGCCCAGGAGTTCGTCATAGAGTCGGGGCGCGCGACCCAGGTGCGCGTGGACTACGACTCCGGCATCCGCTGAACCGTCTCGTCACTCGGCAGCAACCCCTACGACTGCCTCCGGCCCTTGATCATGATGATGTGCACGGTCACCGCGACCGCGATGACGCCGAGCGCTATGCGCGCCCACAGAAACGGCACGAACAACGCGATCGACACCCCGATGACGGCCCAGAGGAACACCAGCGCCCCTGCTTTGATGCGCCACGAGACCCCCCGGCCCTCCAGATAGTCCCGCAAAGGGGGACCGAACACGCGGTTGTTCATCAGCCACGCGTGAGCCCGCTCCGAACTGCGGGCGAAGCAGTACGCGGCGAGTATCAGGAAGGGAGTGGTGGGCAGCACCGGGAGCACCACGCCGAGGGCCCCGAGGCCGAGCGACAGCGAGCCGGCAGCAAAGAACAGGATGCGCGTGCTTTTCATGTGGACCAGGATACCCCGACGCGTGACCCTGCCCCCGGTCCAGCGGTAGAATCTGAATGGATGGTCCGGCGCGTTGGGGCGTGGTGTCACAGAGCCAACGAGGAAAGCGAGGGGTCGGCGTGGTCACAGACACTGGGGAACTTCGCGAATTCAAGATCTTCGATGAATTGAACGAGCGCGAGCTCGAGCAGGTCGCGAGGATAGCCAAGACGGAGACGTTGGGACCGGGCGCGCGCCTCACCGAGATAGGCGCTCCCGCCAACCGGGTATACCTCATCAAGGAAGGCGTCCGTCACCATCTTCGTGGTCGGCGCGGGCAACAAAGAGGTGCCGGTGGACACCGTGGGAGCGGGTGAGGTCATCGGCTGGCCGGCTCTGACGGGCCCCTACATCTACACCGCGGCGGTCCTTTGCGCCGAGCGCAGCACGGTCATCGTGCTGAACGGGGCGAGGCTGCGCGAGCTCTTCGAAGCCAACAACCACATCGGGTACCGGGTGCTCAAGGGCATGGGGAGCGTCATCGCCAGGCGCATTTCGGCCATCGAGAAGAAGTGCGTCCTCCCTGGGTAGCGGCTCTCGAGAACGAGACCGCCGACCTGCGGGCCGGCGACTACGGCGACATCGAGCGGCGAAGGAGCGAACGCCGCCTTGCCTGGCTCACGGCCCACGGCCACGGGCCCCACGAGGGTGATCCGCTGCCGGCCATCCCGGTGTCTCCGCGCGAGGCGTTCGAGCTGTTCTTCTTCGCCTACATGGGGCGGATCCCAGAGGAGTTCCCCGTCGCGGAGGAGACGCCTGACCGGATCACCTGGCTCTCGGACGACCCCTGCCCCACGCTGAGCGCCTGCAGCACGCTGGGCCTGGACACCCGCGAGGTCTGCCGGGCCGTGTCGGAGCGCCCGGTGCAGACCTTCCTCAGCCGGCTGGACCCGCGCCTGCGCTTCGTGCGCGACTACACCACCATCCGGCCCCACGCCGCCCACTGCCGGGAGCAGATCGTGCGGGTTGATGTGGAGGGGGCGATGCGCGAAGCCATCGCCGAGGCACGGGTGGCTAAGGCCGAAGGCAACAAGGGCTACGGCGCGGTGGTGCTCATGGGCGACGTCGTCCTGGCCAAGGCCCACGACACCGGCATCACGGGCGGCGACCCCAGCCTCCATGCCGAACACACGGCCATCCTGGAAGCCATCCGCCGCCAAGGCGCCCCGGACCTCACCGGCGCCCTGCTCATCTCCACCTGCGAGCCCTGCCCCATGTGCGCCGGCCTGGCGGTCTGGAGCGGCGTCACGACCATCATGTACGGCTCGTCGATAGCAGACACGGCCGCCATGGGCCGCAGCCGCATCCAGGTGAGCGTCAAGGAGATAGCGGACCGCTCCCCCAGAGTGCTGGACGTGGTGGGCGGCTTGCTCCGCGCGGAGTGCGACGCACTCTACGACTACTGAGCCCGCAGCCCGGACCTCGCCCGGGGCAGAAGGACCGCTCCGATCATGGCCAGGAACACCATCCCGGCCACCACGAGATACGGGACGGTGAACGAAGAGAGCGCGTCGGCCACACTCCCGCCCACGAAGGGGCCCACCGCCTGCCCAAAGCCCTGGAACGCCGTGAGGAAGCCGAAGGCGACTGGAGCGAGGTTGGCACCGACGATATCGCCCGCGGCCGTCGCCATGATGGCGGGAGTCGCCCAGGCCGTGATCCCAAAGAGCACCGCGGACACCGTGAAGCCGGCGGGCGTCGCCCACAGGGCAAAGGCCAGATAGGAGAAGGCCTGCAGCCCGAAGATCATGATGAGAGCCGGCTGCCGCCCCACCCGGTCGGAGATCGAGCCCCACATCGTTCCGCAGACGATGCTCACCAGACCCATGACCATGAACAGCGAGCCTGCGGCCTGGGTGGAATAGCCGGCGTCGGCGATAAGCCGCTTGGTGAAGAACGTCATGAAAGTCATGTAGGCGAACCCAAAGGCGAAGTAAACCGCGCCCAGGTGCCAGATGCGCGGCGACAGGTAGACGGCTCGCCGGGAGACGTGCGCCTCACCGGCCGGTCCACTCCCCACGGGACGCCGCTGAAGTGACGGCCCCCGCTTGCGGATGACCGCGAAGGCGAGCACGGCAAGAACAGCGGTGATGCCGGCGAGCACGAACCACGCGGCGCGCCACCCGGGATCGCCGTAGCTAGCAACGAGCCGAGGCACCAGGGGACCGGACAGCGTGAGGCCCAATGAGGCCCCCAGCGGAAGCACTCCGGTGGCAAGGCCGCGCCGCTTGACCGAGAACCAGTAGGTGGGCAGCAAATGGGCCGGGACGCTCGCGCCGGCGCTGCCGATGCCCGTCAGAAGGCGCCCTGCAAGAGCCGCGGCGAAGGAGTCCGCCGTGCCGGTGATGACCATCCCGGCCGCCGCCAGGAGCAGGCCGGCTGTGATGACCAAACGCGGACCGAAGCGCGAGGCGAGCGGACCGGCCGCGATGGCCATGACCAGGTAGCCCACAAGGTTCCCCGTCGCCAGAAGCCCGGCCAGGGCGTTGTCGATGTGCAACCCGGCCTGCATCGCGGGCAGGATGGCCGGATAGCTGAACTGGGAGAGCCCGAGCGCCCCGAACACCACGAGCACCGCGGTGACGAGCACTGCGTACTTGTAGCTCGGCCGTTCCGAGACCGGCAGCCGCCGCCCCGCCCCATCGGCCGGGGCGGCCCCAGGGCCCGGCGGCTGCGAAACGCCCGGCCTCACCGCTGCCCCTACTTGGAGCCGCTATCGATGTACTCGGTGACCGCCTCGGCTAGCGTCTTGAACACCCACTTGCGCTTCTCGTCGTCGCTCTCCAGCAGGGTGAAGCGGAACCCCGGGTGCGGCGAACAGAAGCCGCTCAGCGGCACCACGCACAGCCCGGTGGACGCGAGCAGGTGGTAGACGAAGCGGGCGTCGAGGGCTGCGCTCACGCACTGCCGTTCCACGATGTCGCTCAGTTCCGGGTTGTCGATGGGCAGCCGCGGATTGCCGTCGAGCACGCCCGGCTCGAACACGGCCGTCATGTAGAAGGCGCCCTGGGCCCGGTTGATCTTGAGGCCCGGCACCACGCTGAGGGCGTTGTAGGCCTCGTCGGCCCGAGCGGAGAACATGGCCGCGCGCCCTTCCAGATGGCCGGCGTAGCGCGGGTCGCCGAAGATGCGGGGCACGGTGAGCTGCGGACCACTGGTGGAGCAGACCTCCAGCCGTTTGGCCGCCACCACCGTATCCACGTACGCGGAGAAGTTCTGGTCGGAGCTGCGGTTGAGCACCTCGATCCAGCCGCAGCGCGAACCCGGCCAGGGCAGTTCCTTGGAGATACCGCGCATGACGATGGCCGGCACGTCAGTGGCCACCTCGGACAGGTGCACGGTCTCGCAGCCGGGGAACACCATGTGGATGTAGATCTCATCCGCGATGATGAACAGGCCGAACTCCCGGGCGAGCGCCACGATCTGCTCGAGGATCTCGGGCGGGTAGACGGCGCCGGTGGGGTTGTTCGGGTTGATGATGAGGATGCCGGCTATGGACGGATAGCTCTCGATCTTGCGCCGCAGGTCGGCGAGGTCGGGCATCCAGCCGTTCTCGGGATCCAGATCGTAGGTGATGTGCGGCAGAGCGCAGTGCGCCGACTCCGCCGACGAGTGCGTGCTGTACGCCGGCGACGGGCCGATGACCCGGGCGTGGGCGCTCAGAAAACCGTAGACCTTGGCCACCGCGTCGGCCACGCCGTTGAAGAAGATGATGTCCTTGGGAGCGACCCGCGCGCCCGGGCGCCGGTTGACGTGCTCGGCGAGCGCTTCCCGGGCCTCCATGAAGCCCTCGGTGGGACAGTAGCCCCAGGAATCCTCGATCTCGACCACCTCGTGGACGATGTCGCGGATCCAGGGCACCACTTTCTCGCCCTTGGCTATGGGGTCGCCGATGTTCTCCCAGGTGACGTCCACGCCGTGCCTGCGCACGATCTCACCGAACGCGACGATCTCGCGGATGGCGTACGAAAGCTGTGAAGACGATGGGCTGACAAGGTTGGCCCTCATCGAAATGTTCCTCGTTTCTTCCTCTTGAGGCCGCCGCGCACAGGGCCGCCTCCCAACGGAATAGCGGATTATACAGGACAAACATCGGACTGAGGCTCGGCGCGGCCCAGGTGCGAGCCTTCAGCGCCTTCACTTTACCGGCCGCCTCAGCCCTCTTCTGAGGCGGCCGACAGAGCAGCGGCATGTTCCGCCACCGGCTCTCCAGCCGACCCTTCGCCCGATATCCCGTGCAGGAAGAACGCCAGCAGCGCGCCCGCCGCCGCCAGCAAGAAGGCCAGGCCCATGGCCCACCGGAAACCGGCGGAATGGGCGAGCGGCCCGATGAGATAGGGGAACACGATGCGTCCGACGGCGCCCGCCAACACCACGGCCGAGACCACCACGCCCGCGTGCCACGCCGGGAACTTGCCCGCGAAGCCCATGATGAGCGGGAACGCGGCGGAGGCGCCCAGGCCGCTGAAGAAGGCCATCACCATGGAGAGCGGCACGGAGTTCGCCACCGCGACGCCGAGCGCGAAGACCGCCATGATGCCCATGCCCACCATCAGCAGCCGGGAGGCCGGATAACGCTTCGTCAGCGCCACCACGACCAAACGCCCGACGATGAGGCCGAACCAGAACAGGCCCACCGCGATGCTCGCCGTCGTCTTGCTGACGCCGAACACGTCGATCTCGAACTTGGGCAGCCACACGTTCAGTATGAACTCGCCGCCGATATAGAGCACCGAGGCGAAGACCACGGCCCAGAAGAGCGCCGGGTTGAACCTCACCACGCCGCACAGCCGCGCCCAGGTGAGGTTCTTGCGTCCGTCGATATCCGTCAGTGGCCGGCTGGTCACGAAGATGGCCAGCGCCGCGGAGAAGACCGCCTCCACCGCGAACACCCACCGCCACGTGGCTCCGAGCCCCAACGCTATCCCGATGAAGACGGGCGCCACGGCCATCCCGATGGCGAAGAACAGCAGCACCACCACCATGGTCCGGTGGGTCCCGACCTTGACGTTGGAGCTCACCCACATCCCGGGCAGGCTGTTGAGGATGACGCAGCCGAGCCCCACAAAGAAGTAGGTGATGAGCATGGACCAGAGACCGGCAGCGAGGATCGCGGTGGCGACCAGGGCGACGGTCTGCAACCACGCGCCCCCGATGAGCGCCCATTTGACCGGCACCCGGGCGAAGAGGAAGTTCAGGGCGATGACCCCCACGAGCATACCGACAGCGAAGGTCACTGAGATCAGCCCGGCCTGTTGCAGAGGGATGCCGAGTTCTCTGGTGAGCGGATCGAGGACCGGCCCCAGCGTGATGACCACTACGCCGACCATGAACAGGGTCGCGTACAGGGAGAGGTACGAGGTGGGGCTGATCTTGGCGGTGTCTTCAGGCACGCGTTTAGTATACGCTGGAGCCTGATGGAAACGTCAAAGCGCAGAATGGTCCTCCTGGTCGTGACCGCGGCCGGGTTCATGAGCACCTTCATGGCTTCCGCCCTCAACGTCGCCCTCAAGGAGATCGAGGTCGAGTTGGGCTTCACGGCGGTCACCCTGGGCTGGGTACAGCTCGCGTACATCCTGGGGGCGGCGGCGCTCCTGATGCCCGTAGGGCGCATGGCCGACACGTTCGGGCGCAAGCGGCTGTTCCTCATCGGCATCTCGGCGTTCAGCGTGTTGGTGCTGGCGGGCGCCCTGGCCCCGTCGGCCCCGGTGCTCATCGCACTGCGGCTGTTCCAGGGGTTCGGCACCGCGGTCCTGTTCGCGTGCACAACGGCCATGGTCACCCTCGCCTATCCCATCGAGGAGCGAGGGCAAGGCGCTGGGGCTGCAGGTGGGAGGCGTGTATCTGGGGCTGACGCTGGGCCCCGTCCTGGGCGGGCTGATCACCGGCGCCTTGGGCTGGCGGTACATCTTCGTGTTCGTGGGCGCCCTGGCCGTCATCGACGCGATCCTCACGTGGTGGCAGTTGCCCGGGGTCGAGTGGAAAGAGCCGAAACCGGCATCGTTCGATATCCGGGGTTCGGTGGTCTGGGCGGTGGCCCTCTCTCTCCTCCTGGTGGGCTTCTCGCTGCTTCCCCGGACCGCCGCATGGTTGATGATCGCCGCAGGCGCCGCGGGGCTGGCGGGGTTCGTGTGGCTGGAATCGAGGACGGCCGACCCGGTGCTGAACATCGGCCTTTTCAAACGGAACCGCGTGTTCGCCTTCTCCAGCCTGGCCTCGTTCATCAACTACGCGGCCACGTACGCCATGACCTTCCTCATGAGCCTCTACCTGCGCTACAACATGGGCCTGGCGCCCGAGACCGCGGCGCTGGTGCTGGTGACCGGCGCGGTGGCGCAGACCGTGGTCTCGCCGCTCTCCGGCCGGCTGTCCGACCGTGTGCCCGCCCGCTACATCGCCTCGGCGGGGATGGCGGTGTGCGTGCTGGGGCTGGGCGCCCTCACGTTCCTCGGAGAGCATTCCCCGTACTGGTACATCATCCTGATGGTCGGCGTCTTGGGCCTCGGCTTCGGCTTCTTCGCCACCCCGATCGTCCACACCATCATGGGGAGCGTCGACCGCCGCTACACAGGGGTGGCCTCGGCGGCCATCGGCACGGTGCGGCTGGCGGGACAAAGCATCAGCATCGGCCTGGCGACGCTGGTGCTGGCGGTCATCATGGGCGCCGGCGTGAAACCGGCCGACGACCTGCCGGGGCTGCTTACCAGCATCCGCGTGACCTTCGGCATCTTCACTGTGCTGTGTCTCGTGGGGATCGGGGCTTCGCTGGTGGGGCCTCGCAAAGAGGCGCGGTAGCCGCCTCCCTATCCACCCGCCGCCCGATCCGCTGCAGCGCGAACGCCAGCCCGATCACCCCAAGCATCGGGATGATCCACAGCCCCACGGCCGGCCGGAAGCCGAGAGCGTCCACCGCCGCGCCGAAGACGTAGCCCGAGACCGAGTTGGCGATGGTGCCCGCGAGCATCATCCCGGAGAACACCACTCCCGATTGCCACCCGGGGAAGCGCGGTGTGTAGCAGGAGATCAGCGGCCAGCAGGCCGAGGCCCCGAAACCGGCGAGGAACGAGAACACCTCCGACACCACGAGGTTCGGCGCCAGCGCCAGCCCGCCGATGAAGACCGCCATGAGAGCGGCGAACACCACCAGCAGCCGCGCCGGCGAGGCGAAGCGGGTGAGCGGTCCGGCCAGGTACCTCCCCGCGGTGATACCGGCCCAGAGCAGAGTCACGCTCAGCGCCGCCGCCTGCGGGCCGGCGGCGTACACATCCACGTGGAGCTTCGCCAGCCAGACGTAGAGCGTCCCCTCCGCGAACACGTACAGGAACGTGCTCACGAGGATCACGGTGAGCAGCGCCGGATGCGACATCGCCACTGCCTTGATCTGCCTGCCCCGCAGGTTCTCGCGCTCGGGCACGTCGGCGATGGGCAGGGCCCAGAGGACGACGGCCATTATCACGGAGAACACTGCCTGCCCCATGAACACCTGCCGCCAGGTCGCCCCCAGTTCCAGAGCCGCCCCCACCACCAGCGGCGCCACAACCACACCCAGGGCGAAGTACGCGCCTATGCCGAGCATGGCCTTCTCCAGCCCTTTCCGGACGTGCGCGGCCACCCACATCCCGGACATGCAGTTGGGGATGACGCCGGCGACCCCGGTGAGGAAGAGCGCCACGATGAGCGGCCATTTGCCGGCGCCGATCAGCCCGGCCGAGGCGGAGCCCAGGGCGAGGAGGCACGCGCAGCTCACCATGATGGTCTTCACCGGCACCCGAGCCAGCCCGAAGTTGAGCAGCAGCACGCCGAACAGCCGCCCCACGAAGAACCCGAAGGACAGCAGGCCGCCGTCGGTGAGAGGGAGTTGCAGATCGCGGAGGATGGGGTCGAGCAGGGGCCCGAGGGTGATGAGCATCGCCCCGACGAACAGCTGGCTGGGGTAGATGACGGCCGCGGTGGGAGTCTTCTGATGGTCGCTACCGGGCATGCCGCGAGAGTACCATGGAGCGGTCGACTGCCGGCCGGCGGCGGCGGGCGCAGGCCCCCGCGCGCAGACCCGCAGCCGGCGCCGTGACCCGATCGACCCGGAGGCCCGATGTATCCAGCACCGTTCGCTCTCGAACGTTTCTTCGCAAGGCACGAGTTCTCGGCCCGCTACCTGCTGTCGGCCAGCGACTGCCAGGGCCCGTCCATGGCGGACCTCGTCGCCGGCGCCGAGCCCGGCCTGCGCCGCCGCTGGGAGACGCTCACCCTGGGATACACCGAGTCGCAGGGCCTGCCGGAGTTGCGCGAAGCCATCGCCGGGATGTACGACTCGGCGGGCGCCGCCCAGGTGCTGGTAGCCGCGCCGGAGGAAGCCATCTTCCTGGCCATGCACGCGCTGCTCTCCCCCGGCGACCACGTGGTGTGCACGTTCCCTGGATACCAGTCGCTCTATGAGTTGGCGCGGAGCATCGGGTGCGAGGTGGACCTCTGGGAGCCGGAGGAAGCGGCCGCCGTCGCCGCGGACGAACCCGGCGCCCCGGGCGCCGCCGACGCTCGCTGGCGCTTCGACCCGGCCACCTTGGAAGCCCTGCTACGCCCCACCACCAAGCTCGTGGTCTGGAACTTCCCCCACAACCCCACCGGCGCCCTGCCCTCGGCCACCGACTTCACCCGCATGGTCGCCGCGGTCGCCAATGCCGGCGCCTGGCTCTTCTCCGACGAGATGTACCGGCTGCTGGAGCCGGCGCCGGAGTTGCGCCTCCCTCCCGCCGTTGACCTCTACGACCGGGCGGTCTCGCTGGCCGGCATGTCGAAGGCGTTCGGCCTGGCCGGACTGCGCATCGGGTGGGTGGCGGCGCGAGACCGGGGGTTGCTCGAGCGGATGATCGCCCTCAAGGACTACACCACCATCTGCAGCAGCGCGCCCGGCGAACTGCTGGCCCTGATGGCGCTGCGCTCCCCGGAACCCATCCTCGCCGCCAACCGGGCCCGCGTAGCGCGGAACACGCGCACGGCGGCGGACTTCTTCGCACGGCATGCCGGCATGTTCAGGTGGGCACCACCCCAGGGCGGCACGGTGTGCTTTCCGCGGCTACTCGGCGGCGGGACTGCGCCGGGAGTGGCGGGCGCCGAGGCCTTCTGCGCCGCGGTGCTGGAGGCTACCGGCGCGTTGCTGCTGCCGTCCACAGTGTATGGGTACGGCGACTCTCACTTCCGGCTGGGATTGGGAAGGGATGACTTCGCCGCGGGGTTGGCGGCACTGGATGAGTTCCTGGCCGCGGGCCGGGGCTCCGCCTAGGGCGCCGCGCGGCTCAACCTCGGGAACGGTGCGGAGAGTTCCGGGGCTCTCCGCACCGCCCCGCAAGGCATCTAGAGGATCAGAATCCGAGAGCTTTGGCGTTGCCCTCGAACAGGGCGTAGGCTTCGTCCTCGGTGAGAGGCAGACCGCGCAGGTAGTCCATGCAGTCCTTCATGCTCTCGTAGGGGAAGTCGGTGCCCAGCAGGATCTTGTCCATGCCGATGGCATCGCGGGTGCACACCAATGCCGCGGGCAGATAGTTGCCGCTGGTGGTGACCCACAGGTTCTTCCTGAGGTAGTAGCCTGCCCGCTCTTTGGGGCCCGGGCCCATCCCAGGATTCGGCTTCTCGTGCTACTGCATCCACGCCCGATCGACCCGGTCCACCAGGAAGGGCAGAGCCTCGCCCAGGTGGCCCATGATGATCTTGAGGTTCGGGTATTCGTCGAACACGCCGCGCACGATCATGCGCATGAAGCAGTAGGTGACGTCGATGCCGAAGCCCATCGTGGGGCCGCCGAGCACGATGCCGAACTCATTGAGTTCTTTGATCATGGAGACGGCCGGGTGCAGATAGATGGGCACATCGAGCTTCTCGGCCATTGCCAGGATCGGCCAGTACTTCTTCTCGTCCAAATAGGAGTCGCCGTAGTTGGAGTGCGTGTTCCACCCTTTGAAGCCCAGCTCCTTGACGCAGCGCTCGAGTTCGGTCGCCGCCCACTCCGGATCCTTGGGAGCCAGCGAGGCGAACCCGCCGAAGCGGTCGGGGTACTTCTTCATCGCGGCAGCCAGGAGGTCGTTGGCGTCCTTGGCCACCTTCTTGCCCACTTCGATGGGGAACTGCTCGGCGCCCGGGGAGGTGAGGGACAGGACCGCGTAGTCCACGCCCGCCTCGTCCATGTAGGCGAGCCGCTTCTCGGCCATGTCGGCCAGCTTCACGTCCACGCCGGTGGCCGCAAGCGGCATCCAGGCATCTTCGGTGAAGCCGAGGCCCCGCGGACCCACCCGGGGATAGCCTTCGGTGTTCGCGGCGAGAGCCTGCTGCCAGGTGGGCGTCAGAAAGTGGGTCTCTAGATCGATCGTCTTCACACACTACTCACTTTCAGAGATGGGGGGCGGCCGTCGCCGGCCGCCCCCCGCTCACAGTCGTTCAGTTCAGGCGGTTAAGCGTAGGCGACCGGCTCGAACTTCTTCTGCACCTTCATGTTCGGGTCCTGGCCGTAGCAGATGTAGAGGTCGTACTTCCACTTCGGATCCTGGGACTTGGCCCACTGGCCCCCGGCGATCTTGATCTTGTACACGTTGGGGACCGGGTGGACGGTGCCCATCTTGACCGGCAGAGTGTAGTCGACCGGACCGTTGATGCCCTCGAACTTGGTCGTCACGATGGCGTCGACGTAGGCTTCCTTGTTCTCGATGTCCTTGGTCCGCTTCAGCACGTCGACGGCCCATTCGTATTTGCCCAGCTGACCGAGCGGCTGGGTCCACTGCTTGCCGGACTCCGCCGTCCAGGTGTCGGCGTACTCCTGGCACGTCTGGCCGGTCAGATAGCTCTTGTACGGGAACGTGGGATGCCACACCATGTGGTCCGACAGGCCGATGCCGATGTCGCCCAGAGCCTCGATGGTCTGATGGAACAGGGTCGCCTTGCTCATGCTGGCGATCTTGGGCCTGTAGCCCTGCTGGATGGCCTGGCTCCAGAAGTTGGTGAAGTCCGGAGGAGTCTGGTTCCCGGTGAAGACCTCGCAGCCGTTCTTCTTGTACTCGGAGATCTCCTTCGTGAAGTCTTCCGACGGCGGCTGGTACATGGCCGGCTTCGAACCGGTGATGTAGCCACCCTTGACCAGGATGGGCTCGAGGCCGGTCTTCTCCGGGTTGTACCACGCCTGGCCGTCGGCGTCGTTCGGGAAGAGGTAAGCGACCTTCTTGTTGGTCTCGATCTGGTCCCACATGCCAAGACGGCACTCGGCGGCGTCCTCGACCCCGAAGTGGTACATATAGGTCCACTTGAACGGCTTGTCGGGAGTGGCCCCCCGGCCCATGTAGAACGGCTGCCACGGCACGAAGTTCGCCAGGAACGGGATGCCGTTGGCTTCGCACTGGTCGGCGGCCGGGTTGACCGTGTCCGGGCTGGACGAAGCCACCATCATGTCGACCTTCTCGTTGAAGATCAGGTCCGCGGTGACTTCGGCCACGCGGTTCGGACTGGACTGGGAATCCAGCTGGACGATCTTGACCGGGTGCTTCTTGCCGTCGCCGCAAACGACGCCGTCGCCGATAGCTTTGGCCACGTACGTGACGATCCACTTGTCCGGACCGCCGAAGGAGGCCAGACCACCGGTGATCGGGGAGACGGCGCCGATCTTGATCTCGCGGCCCATCTCGACTTCGGCGGCCACGGTGGTCGTGGTCTCGGCCACAGCCGTCGTGTCCGTGCTGCCCGTGGCCGCCGTGGTGGCGGTGGTCGCCGGGGCAGCCGCGGTCGTCGTGGTAGTAGTCTCTTCGCCTCCGCAGGCGGCCAGCAGGCCACCGAGACCGCCGGCCGCGCCGACGGTCGCGCCGGCGAGCCCGGCGTACTTGAGGAACTGGCGGCGGCTGACCGCCTGCAAGCTCTTTTCAGACTCTGACATGCTCAATACCCCTCTCGTTCAGAATGCATTTACCTGTCGAATTGCCGTTCACGTCTACGACCTCTCACACCTCCCCGTCGCCCGAATCAAAACCTTGTTCTAAACCGCTCCGGCCGTCGGCCGGGGAGCATCGTACGCCAGATAACCGGTCACCATGCGGGTCAATTCCGCCACGAGATCCTCATCGGAGAAGCCTCCGGACAACTCAGCTCCCTCTCCGAACGTGACCCTTTCCCGAAGCATCGCCATGCAGGCCGTGTAGAACCAGCGGGCGGCCCGGTCGGGGTCCACGTGGCGGATCTCGCCGCGATGGGCGATGAGAACGTCCACGATCTTGTCCCTGCGCTGGGAGTTGGTCCTCTCGCCCTGAGCCCTCACCACGGAATCGAAGACGGCTTGAAGAACGAACGCCCGGAAGAGCTCCGGCTCGTTCAGCACATGGCGGCAAAGCACCGTGACGATCCGGCCCACGGCCTCGTCGAGAGGTTCGTTGTCGGGATGATTACCGCTAAGTGCAGCGAAAATGTCGTTCTGGACCCGGGCGTGATAGCGCACCTGCACAGCTTGCAGCAGGCCGATCTTGTTGTTGAAGCGGGCATAGATGCTGCCGACTGAAGAGCCGGAGAGTTGCACGACGTCCGCGATGGTCATGGCGTCGAAGCCACGCTCGCGGATAAGGGATTCGGCGGCATCGAGTATCCGCTCGAGCGATTCGTGGCTGCGCCGCTGCCTGGGCGGCTTGAAGGCCAACGCCGGCTTGCTCACTCTCCCCCTCGTCCAACCCCGCGATCAAATAGAACGCCGTTCCATTAAAGCACCGTGCAGGAGCCACCGCAAGCGCCCTTGTCAGGCTCACGCAGTGCCCTTTGGTCCAATAGGGGTATAATCTTGTGCCCCTCTTCGCGGTCTCCCCGTCCGGGGGCGGAAGATCCCCGCACAGAAATCAAGGAGTCCTCTGCGCAATGCACCCTGGCCATAAACCTGAAACCAGTGCCGCCGAAGGTGCGCAGAGGATCCGCAACGTCGCGATCATCGCCCACATCGATCACGGCAAGACCACGCTGATCGACTCCATCTTCCGCGCCGCCCGGGTGTTCCGGGACAACCAGCGCATAGAAGAGCGGGTCATGGACTCCAACGACCTGGAGCGCGAGCGCGGCATCACCATCCGGTCCAAACACTGCACGGTGGAGTGGGGCGGTTACCTCATCAACATCGTCGATACCCCTGGCCACGCCGACTTCTCCGGCGAGGTGGAGCGGGTGCTGTCCATGGTCGACTCGGTGCTCCTCCTGGTGGACGCCAACGAAGGCCCCATGCCTCAGACCCGCTACGTCCTCATGCGGGCGCTGCGCCTGGGCCTGCGCCCCATCGTGGTGGTCAACAAGGTGGACCGCCCCCACGCCGATCCGCACGGGGCCCTCGACCTGACCTTCGACCTGTTCCTCGAACTGGGCGCCACCGACGACCAGGCCGACTTCGCCGTGGTCTACGGCTCGGCCCTGGAAGGCTGGATCGTCCGCGACCCCGACAACGACCCGCACGAGGGCATGGATGCCCTCTTCGAGACCATCATCGCCGAAGTGCCGGCGCCCAAGGCCAACGTGGACGCGCCGTTCCGCATGCAGGTCTCCACGCTCGCCTGGAGCGACTACCTGGGCCGCATCGGCTGCGGCCGGGTGCTCGAGGGGACGCACCGCAAGGGCGAAGAACTGCTCCGCACCTCCACGGTCTGGAAGGGCCAGGGCCGGGAGACCGACCCCGCCGCCGGCGACTGGGAGGTCACCGGCACCGACACCGCGCGCAGCGTGCACCTGTGGGTCACCCGCGGGCTGGAGCGCGAAGAGGTGGACGAGATCCAGGCCGGCGACATCGTCTGGCTCAACGGGCCGGCCGATATCACCATCGGCGACACGCTGTCCGCGCCCGATTTCGTCGACCCGGCGCTGCCGCCCCTGGAGATCGAAGAGCCCACCGTGTCCATGTTCTTCCTGGTCAACAACGGCCCGTTCTCCGGAAGGGACGGCAACGCCGTCACCCTGCGGCAGATCAAGGACCGGCTGGAACGCGAACTGCGCGTGAACGTCGCGCTGCGCCGTGGAAGACCTCGGCCGTCCCGACGGCGTGAAGGTGTCGGGCCGGGGCGAGCTGCACCTGGGCATCCTCATCGAGGAGATGCGGCGCGAGGGCATGGAACTGTGCGTGTCGCGCCCGGAGGTCATCACCCACACCGACGCCAAGGGCCACGTGCTCGAGCCGATGGAGCAGCTCACCGTGGACGTGCCCAACGAGTATCAGGGCATCGTCATCGAGAAGCTGGCCCAGCGCAAAGGCGAGATCACCGCGATGCACGACGCCGGCACCGGAGTGGTGCGGCTGGAGTTCAGCATCCCCACACGGGGCCTCATCGGCTACCGCGGCGACTTCCTCACCGACACCCGGGGCCTGGGCATCATGGCCTCCCGCTTCGTCGGCTACGAACCGTGGCGGGGCGAGGTCGCCCACCGCGACCGGGGCTCGCTGGTGAGCATGGAGAACGGACCGGCCACCGGCTACTCCCTGGAGAACCTGCAGATGCGCGGCACCCTGTTCGTCTCCCCGATGGAACCCGTCTACGCGGGGATGATCGTGGGAGAGCACTCCCGCGCCGGCGACATGGCCTGCAACCCCACCAAGACCAAGAAGCTCGGCAACTACCGGTCGGAGAACAAGGAGATCGACGTGGGTCTCAAGGTCCCCCGGGATATGACGCTGGATCAGGCCCTGGAATGGATCGCCGCCGACGAACTGGTGGAGATCACGCCCAAGACGGTGCGGGTGCGCAAGGCCATCCTGGACGCGAACGAGCGCGCGAAGGCCGGCCGGAGCTAGAACCGCCCCAGACCCAGGGCGGCGCCGCGGCTGCGCCTACGCGCCCCTCAGGTCCACGATCCGCTGTTTGGCGGACGGCGCCACATCCCGCGGCTCCGTCGACGCTTCGGCCCGGACGTCGAGCCCCGCACTGCGCACGGGCGGCAGAGCCTCCACCCGGCTCACCATCTGGGCCAGCGCGGCTTCGAGGACGGTGGCCGGCTCCCCCGCGCGGAGCTCGGCCTTGATGGTCAGGCGGTCGCCCTCGATCCCCAGGCTCCAAGCTCGCGACGAAGCCCTGCACCGCGTCAACGGCGTAAACGGCCTCGTCCAGATCGGCGATGCCCAGCTGCCCGCCATTCGCCAGACCGACACGCTCGCTCATGCGTCCGATGACCGTCTCCATGCTCCGCAGGACGCTCCCACAGGGACAGGGCTCGACGGCCATCCGCACGAGGTCGCCGGTACGGAAGCGGATGAGAGGCATCCCCCGGCGGGTGAGCGTGGTCACCACCAGTTCGCCGTCGGCGCCGTCGGGAAGCGTCTGGCCGGTCGCGGGGTCGATCACCTCGAAGAGGAGGTCGGCTTCGCGGACGTGCAGCCCGGCATGCGCCCGGCACTGGACGGCGCCGCCCAAGCCCACTTCCGTGGACCCGTAATGCTCGAAGACCTTGCAGTCCCACGTCCGCTCGATAGCGGCCCGCATGGCCGGAGTCACGTGATCGCCGGAGAGCAGGACGCTCTTGATCCGGCCCCGGCCGATCCGTCTCCCGGCGGCCGACCGGGCCAGCCGCACCACCTGGCCGGGCACACCGACCAGGGCATCCGCCCCGAACCCGATGATGCCGGCAGCCGCGGCTTCACAGTCGTCCACGAAGCCGTGGGAGTGCACGGGGATGCCGTCGAGCGCCAGCCCCTGCTCCAGCAGGGCGCCCACGCTGCCCGGCGTGCGTCCGGGCATGAGCACCACCAGCCGCTGGCCGGGCTCCATGAGAGCGCGCATGCCGTGGCGGAAGTGGTCTGAGGTCAGCTCCAGATCCTCAGGGGTGAAGTACAGGCGCTTGGGCGTGCCGGTGCTGCCCGAGGTGGGCATGGTGACCACCCGGCTGATGTCGCCGAGAGACACGCAGACGAGTTCCGGTCCGTGGTCGCGCACGGAGTTGTTCTCGAGGAAGGGGAGCGCGGCCACGTCGTCCGGGCCGGCGGGCGCGCCCTCGGGGACGTCGGCGTAGAGGCGGCGATAGAAGGGGCTGCGCTCGCGCGCCCAGGAGATCACTTCCCGCAGGCGGTCGAGCTGCCAGGCTTCGACGTCGGCCCGCGTGAGCCGCTCCACTCCCAGGCGGCGGGCGATCCACGGATCGAGGGGGCTGATGGGGATGGAGGGATCGCCGTTCATCGCGGGTAGAGCCGTTCCCCGGAGGCGTTCGTGAGATTCCATAGACAGAAGGGTACCAAGCCGTCCGGCGTGTGGTCTCCAGGTTGGGTGACCACCTGCACGCAGCAGCGCCCGATGCGCTCCATGTCGATGCTCCAGGCGTCCTGGAACAGCATCCCGGAGATGGCGAGGATGCGGTCGGCGTCATCCAGGAAGCGGGCGAGTTCGTCGCGGTCGGCGGCGGGCTGGGCGGCGGTCTCCGGCGGCGCGGCACAGCCGCATGATGCGCGCGGCTCCCGCTCCTTGCGGCTCCACTGCCGAGAAGTCGCGGCCACGGCGCGGCGGGGGGCCTCGCCGGGAGCGAGGGCCGGCGGAGCCGCGGGGACGGCCGGCTCCACCCCCGGCCCGCAGCAGGAAGAAGCCACGCGCAGAGGTTCGAGCGCCCCCCCATCCCGCACCCAGTAGCGGGCCCGGAACGAGCAGCGGATGTGTTCGCAGCAACTCCCCGAGAAGTCCGCGGCACGCACCACCCCGTCCGTCTGGGTCTCGAGGGCGCGCAGAATACCGGGAAGGGTCAGGCGGGGAGCGGTCGCCGGGTCGGCGCGGCTCCGGCCGAGACGGCGCTCCCCGGATACCGGCCGAAGTAGCTGATGGGCTGCAGGTGGAGCCCCCTCACCACGCCGGGCCAGGAGGCGGCGAAATCCACAAGGGCGCCCAATTCGGCGTCGTTCACGCCGGGCACCACGGTGGGCACCAGCACCACGGCCAGCCCCGCCTCCGCGCACCGCTCGACCGCGCGGATCTTCTCGGCCAGCAGCGGCCGGCCGCGGAGGACCCGGTAGGTCGCGTCGGAGAGCCCGTCGAACTGGAGGAAGACCGAAGCCAGGCCGGCGGCGCGCAGGGTCTCGGCGTAGCCCTCTTCGGTGGCCAGGCGCAGGCCGTTGGTGTTGAGTTGGACGAAGGTGAAGCCGGCGCCGCAGGCCGCGGCGACGATCTCGGGGAGGTCGTCGCGGGTGGTGGGCTCGCCGCCCGACAGCTGGATGTTGACCGCACCATCGGCAGGCGAAGAGGCGGCGGAGCCTGTCGGCCAGCTCGGCCACCGGCGGGTCGGCTGCGCCGGCCCCGGCCGGGGATTCGGCGAAACAGACCGGGCAACCCAGATCGCAGGCGCGGGTGACTTCCAGCACCCCCGTGCAGACCTGCCGGGCCCCGGGGATGGGCTCGTCGCCACACCAGTCTCGGAACGACGGCGCGCCGTCCCAGACCACGGTCCGCCAGGCGCCGTGCGCCGGGCAGTCACCCTCGAGCGCCACCTCGTCCCCCACACCCACCAGCCGGGCGGGTACGCGCTCCAGGCACACGGGGCACAGGCTCTCGGTGGAGCGGATGAGTTCAGGCATCGGGGTCCTCCGGAGCTTGGGCGATCATAAGGAAGTAGCCGGGCCGGGCGGCGGCGAGCGCCGCGCCGAGCGTGGCGCCGAGCCGCGGCGCCGCCGGCCGCCGCGGGCCGCCCCAGGCGCCGCCTCGCAGGCCGCACCCCCTGCCGCCGCTTCCCAGAACGCGGCGGCCGAGCCGTACTCCATGATGAGCGAGGCCATCAGCACTTTGAGGGTATCGGAGCGGTCTTCCCACAGCGTGGGGCGGAGGCCGCTCGCCCGGTAGGCCGCGAGCGTCTCTTCCTTGCCGCGGGCGCCCGAGAGGCAGGTGGAGGCCGGGGCCCCGGTCCCCGGCGGCGGCGCGGTCGCAGGCGCCGCGGCCCCGGCCGGCGCCGCCCCCGGCTCCCGCAGGTACATGTCGCTCACAGCCAGTCGGCCGCCCGGCCGAAGCACCCGCCGGATCTCGCGCAGCATCGGCGCCGGGTCGGCGAACGTGGACAGGAAGCACTCTGCGAAGACCGCGTCGAAGGTGGCGGCTTCGAAAGGCAGGTCGGCGGCACTGCCGAGCACCCATTCCACGTCAACGGCGCGTTCGCGGGCTTCGCCGAGGAACTCCGGCGAAGCATCGAGCCCCGTCACCCTGACGCCGTAGCGCTGGGTCAGATGCGACGCTGTCAGACCGGCGCCGCAGGCCAGATCGAGCACCCGGTCGCCCGGCCGAAGGCCGCAGGCGGCGGCCAGTTCGTCTGTCAAGGCCAGCCCACCGGGCCGGAAGCCTTCTCCGGCCGCGTCGCGGAACGGTGTCTGCTGTAAAGATCGCAATCCACATGCCCTCGGAAGACGCTTGAATGGTGCGACGAATGTGTCCGGTCGATAGCGTAGCGGGTTTGGAGACGAGTCTCCACATCCGATACTCTAGGATCATGAACGGCGCTGATCATCGTGCGGTCATACTGCCACCCCACGTCTCGATCGGAGACGCGATCACGTTCGGTCCGGGCAAGATCGGATTGCTCCGCAAGGTGGGCGAAGGTCATTCGATCAGCAGCGCCGCGCGGGCCTTGGGTATGACCTACAAGCGGGCATGGGCGCTCGTCGACACGCTCAATCAGGGGTTCGGGAAACCTGTGGTGGAAACCTCCACCGGTGGAAAAGGCGGCGGCGGGGCGCGCCTGACGCCGCTTGGCGAGGAGCTCGTCGCCCACTACCTGGCGCTGGAAGCTCAGCTCGCCACCGCGGCTTCCGCCGAACTTGCCGCCCTGGCCAAACTGGCCGAATCGGCCGGCTGAATTCCTCTGTCCTCGCGGAGCCACTCCTTGACACTCGTCGTTCCCGTCGCTATAACATGTTTGTCCTAACGCTGGCATGTACCGACCCACGGGATGCTCAAACACCAACTCATAGGGGTGCATCGTGTTACGAGTCCCGCGCCGCTCGGAAACCCTCGGTTTCTGCGTCCTTCTGCTGGTCACCGCAGCCCTCCTCGGCCTATTGCCCGGTTGTTCCACGGGAGCCTCCACCGCCTCTACGGCGCCTCCCGCACCCGACTCCGAGACGCTGCTCATGTATGCGGGCTCCGCCAGCAAGCCCCCCACCGAAGAAGCGATCCAGGTATTCCAGCAGAACACCGGCATCAAGATCGATGTGGTCTTTCGGGGCTCGGGCAAAGTGCTTTCGCAGATGAAACTGGCCAAGCAGGGCGACCTGTATTTCCCCGGTTCGTCCGACTACATGGAGAAGGCGAAGAAGGACGGTGACGTCATAGCCTCAGACGGAGAAGACCATCGTCTATCTCGTCCCCTCCATCACCGTGCAGGCCGGCAATCCAAAGAACGTCCAGAGCCCTGACCGATCTGACCAGAGCCGGCATCAAGGTGGCCATCGCCGATCCGGAATCCGTGTGCGTGGGCCTGTACGCCGTGGAGGTCATCGAGAAGAACTTCTCGGCCGCGGAAAAGACCGCGTTCAGGTCGAACCTGCTGAACTACACCGAGAGTTGCGAACACACCGCCACTGCCATCTCCCTCAAGGAGGTGGATGCTGTGATCGGCTGGAGCGTCTTCCAGGATTGGGATCCGACCAAGATCCAGACCGTGTCGCTCGACAAGTCGCAGATCCCGCGGGTCGGCTACATCCCGATCGCCGTGGCGAGCTACACGACCAGAACAGGCGGCGGCACAGCAGTTCATCGACTTCCTGACGAGCGAGGAAGGCCAAGCCATCTTTGCCAAGTACGGCTACTTCACCACTGCCGAGCAGGCCTTCACGTTCATCGGCGAAGAGAAGCCGGTCGGTGGCGAGTACACGCTGCCGGCCGATTGGGTCACGGAGTAGGGGGACGTCTGTGCGGTTCCGGCGGGTGACCATCCTCAGCGCTCTTGCGGTACTCACCGTCTACGGGCTGTTGATCGCATCGCTGTTCTTCTTCTTCGATGGCTCAGCCGTCCTGGCGGCACTGTCGTCGAGACGGGTCTTGTTCTCCATCCAACTCAGCCTCGTCGCCGCCACGGTGGCGACGGGGCTCGCCCTGCTCACTAGCCGTACCCGCGGCATATGCTTTGTCGCGCTACCGCTTCCGTGGGCGCGATGCCGTCGACGCGATCCTCGAGTTCCCCATCATCGTCTCTCCGGCCGCACTCGGAGCCATCATCCTCATCTTCTTCAGCAATCCCCTCGGTCAGTGGATGCAGGAGACCATTCCATCCAGTTCGTGTTCGCCTTCGCCGGGATCGTCTTGGCGCAGTTCATAACCATCCTCGGAGTGGCGACGCGATTCATGAAGACCACCTTCGACCAGGTGCCGGCGCGTTACGAGACGATGGCCTGCACCCTGGGCGCCTCTCCGACCCGCGCCTTCTTCACTATCTGCCTGCCTCTGGCGCGTCGAGGGATCGTCGCTTCCGGGGTGCTGGCCTGGGCCAAGGCGATCGGCGAGTTCGGCGCGACCATCATGGTCGCGGGCACGATGGCCTTCCGCACCGAGACCCTGCCGGTCGCCATCTTCATGCGCCTTTCGAGCGCCGATATCGAAGGCACAGTGGCGCTCATCATCGTGCTTCTCATGGCCATCGGACTGGGCGCCTGTACGCCGCCAAGTTCCTGTTCCGAGAACGTCGTGCTGAGACTTGACGCGGTCTGCGCGCAGGCGGGGACGTTTCGCCTGAAGGACATCTCTCTGAGCGTGGCCGAAGGGGAGAGCCATGTGCTGCTCGGCCCATCCGGAGCGGGCAAGACCACGCTGCTCGAAGTCATCATCGGGCTTCGACGGCCTACGAGCGGGCTCGTCGAGCTTGCCGGGCGCGACCTGGCCGGCGTCCGCATCGACAAGCGTGGCATGGGCTACCTACCCCAGCGGCTCGACCTGTTCCCGCATATGACGGTGCGCGAGAACATCGTCTATGGGCCTCGCTCCCTGCCACCTGCAGCCGGGCGAGTTCGAACCGGTGGTGAACGCTCTGGTGGATGCGACCGGCATCAGAACGCTCCTCGACCGCCGCCCCGACACTCTCTCCGGCGGGGAACGCCAGCGGGTGGGCCTCGTGCGGGCTCTCGCCGGCCAGACCCCGCCTGCTGCTCCTGGACGAGCCGTTCGCGGCGCTCAACGAGTCGCTGCGGCGACGAGCTCTGGCTGCTACTGAAGGCTCTCCAAGCCGAAGTACGGCTTTGCCATCCTTATGATCACCCACGACCTGTCCGAAGGCTTCTTCCTCGGCGACCAGGTCACCGTGCTGATCGATGGAGAGGATCCATCAGAGCGGCGACCGCGACAGCGTCTGGCGGCACCCGGCCACCTTGGCGGTCGCGCAGTACCTTGGGCATTCGCAACATATTCGCCGGCACTGTGACCGGAGTCGAGGCCCACACCGCCACCGTCGACTGCCCTGATCTGAAGGGAGAACTCCACGTCCCCCTCCTGCCCGACGGCCTGGAGCCGGAGCCCGGGACCGCGGTGTTCGTGGGCATACGGGCGGAATTCGTGGTGCTTCGCAACGCGGATCATCCTCCCGAAGGCCGGCGAGTTCATGCTCGACGGCCGTTTCACGTCCGTGTCGGTAACCGGTACGGACGTCACCCTTCTCTTTCAGGCCGAACGACTCGGACTTGACGCTGGAGATCAGCATCGGCCGCCGATTGCTTCGAAGGTTCGGAGTGAAGGCGAACCAACCAGTCACCGTGGGTCTGCCGCGGCGAGACCTGCTGCTGTTCACATCGTGAGGACGAGGCCGGCATAGGCAGGAGGACGCGATGAGTGGTATGGAGCACCAACTGCAAAGGTGGCTCGATGAGATCAAGAGCGACCCCGCAAGCCCGAACATAGGGGTCTTCTTCACCCATAACGGGGTGGTACGAGGAACGTCTCGTGACGGCTCGCCGATATCAGCGATGGAACTATCGTGCGACCAGGAACGCGTGAGCCAGTTGATCGCTGAGGTGGAGGCCATGCCGGGGGTGATCGCCGCGCGTGCCTGGGTGAACGATGGCACGCTCGTGGTGGGTGACGATATCGTCTGGGCGCTGGTCGCGGGCGATGTTCGCAGGAACGTGTTCGAGGGCTGGGCGACACTGGCCCGTCGAATCAAGCACGAGGCTACCGTCCAGCGGGAGATCGCGGAAACTCGGCCGGTCTAGGACGGATCGCCAGCCCGCGTCTCGATCGACCGCGGACCCGACCGCTACCCCCCGGCGATAGGCGGCAGCAACCGGATCTCGTCCCCGTCTGAGAGCGGAGTCTCGAGTCCGGCGATCTGGCGCACGTTGCGCCCATTGAGAAAGACGCCCACCCACACGGTGCCGTCCTCCCGGAAGATCCGCGCCTTGAACCTCGGCTCCCTGGCCACGCAGTCGGCCAAAGCCTCGGCAACGTCGCGGCCCTGGCACTCCATGGTGCGGGGCCCATCCTTGCCGGAGATCCCCGGCGGCAACTTCATCATCGCTTTCGCCATGGCGTGCCCGGGTCAGACGGAGGCCCCGGCCGTCTTCTCGAACTTGCTGGTCTTGAGCGAGACGGCCAGCACGTGCGGGTTCTGACAGAAGGCGGCGCACTGGGGCGTGCCGTCGCAGAGGTCGCACTTGAAGGCCACGCCCTTGTCCGGGTGCTCGTGGATCATGTCGTACGGGCAGGCGTCGTAGCAGGTGCCGCAGTTGGTGCACAAGCCGTCGTTGACCTTGAGCACGTAGCCGCTGACCGGCGCGTCCCCGCCCGGTACGGTCACCACGATGGGCAGCCGTTCGATGGCGCCCTCCGGGCAGGCCTCCTCGCACTTGGCGCAGGCCGTCTGCAGACAGGTCTGGCCCTTGACCGCCGTGGTGGTCGGGTTGACCGTGGACGACAGCCGGGCCACGGACGGCCGGTAGGCGCCCTCATGCCAGGCCGAGCAGGCCAGTTCGCACATGTGGCAGCCGGTGCACTTCTTGCTGCTGATCATCACGTGAGGCATCGAAGTCCCTTTCTTCCCGGCCCGGCCCTAGAGACGGACGTCCACACCGATCTGCGGCCAGCGTGGCCTCGGTCGGCACACCGTTCTCGTCCCAGCCCCGCAGGCTGTAGTAATGCTGGAGAGCGTCGCGGAAGGCCCGCTCACCGATGGCCTTGCCGGCCGACGGCCCCTCGGCGAACGCTGTCTCTTCCTCGTAGAGCTTCTTGGGCAGGTCGTCCGCCTCGATCCCCTCGCGCAGGTTGAACAGCCGCCCGATGTTCCAGATGCGCTCGCCTATGGTCATGACGTCTTCTTCGGAGAAGTCGCGCCCCCAGACGTGCTTGAGGCACTGCCCGATCTGGTCCGGATCCACGGCCCAGAAATCGCACCAGATGCCGCTGAACTTGATGGAGCTGAAGTTCTGCCCGATGAACCCGTTGGCCACGTTGCCGCCGATGACCTGCTCGGGCTTGCCGTCCAGGCTGTCGGCCGGGCGGGTGCCTTCGATGACCTCGTCGGCGATGGGATAGCTGCGCATGTGGCAGCCACCCCGGTCGGAGGTGGCGTAGGCCACGCTCATGCCGAACGCCCCACGCGGGTCGTAGCCCGGCAGTTCCAGGTTCTTGACCTCCATGCCCATCTCAGGCACGCCGTACTTGGCGGCCAAGGCGCGGGCGCCCAGCGCCAGGTCCTCGCCCAGGCCGGAGCGGGTGGCCATGAGGGCCGGCGCCTCCAGGTAGCCCTCGGCTTCGCCGAACCGCATCCCGAAGTCCTTGATGCCCTTCTCGGTGAGGTCCATGGCCAGACCGACCACCGACCCCGACGAGATGGTGTCGAGGCCCCATTCGTCGCATTCCTGGTTGAACTTCATCAACGCCGCGATGTCGCTCACGCCGCAGTTCGCGCCGCAGAGCGCGATGGTCTCGTACTCAGGCCCTTCGCTCTTGATCCCGGGCACCTCGTGCACCTGGCGGCAGCCGAGCGCGCACTGGTAGCAGGCCCGGTTGCCCACCTTGATGCCGAGCATGGCCTCGGAGTTGATCCCGGAGGCGCCCTCGAAGGTACCCTCCGACCAGTTGCGCGTGGGCAGGCAGCCGGCGCCGTTCATGACGTCCACCAGGATGGGCGTGCCCTCCTCGTTGGCCCACAGGTTGGCGGCCGTGAGGACGTACTCCTCGTGCATCCGCCGCATGTCGGCCAGGAATGCCCGGGCGTCGCCCACGGTGCACGGAGCCGGTGCCGCGGATGGCCACCGCTTTGAGGTTCTTGGAGCCCATGAGGGCGCCGTGCCCGGCGCGGCCGGCCTTGTGGAACTGGTCGGTGCTGAGGCAGGCCCAGGGCACCAGGTTCTCGCCGGCGGGGCCGATCGACAGCACCTTGGCGTCCTTGTCGAGGTCGGCGCGCAGCGCGGCCTCCACCTCGGACACCTTCATGCCCCAGTACTTGTCCTTGGCCGGAAGGAACTTCGACGTCCCCGTCCTTGATCCACAGCACCACCGGCTCGGGGGCCTTCCCCGAGATGATGATGAGGTCGTACCCGGCGAACTTCATCTCCGGGGCGAACGAGCCGCCCACGTAGCTGTCGTTGAGGATGCCCGTCGTCGGGCTCTTGGCGCCCACGACCAGCCGCGAGCAGGTGCTCACGTTGGTGCCGGCGAACGGACCGGTCATCAGGAAGATGGGGTTGTCCGGCGACCACGGGTCGACCTTCGGCGGCACGTTCTCCCACATATAGCGGATGAGCAGACCTTTGCCGCCCACGTACTTCTCGGCCCACTCCATGTTGAGCGGCTCGACCACGGCCTTCATGGCCGTCAAGTCGACTGCGCAGCACCGCTCCCTTGTAGAAATCCATCACCGCTCCCCCTGATCAGGGACATCGTCGTGTCTCGTACAGGCTAGCATCATTCCCGGCATTTCCGAAAGTGTCTATCATGGACACGAACGTCCGGTCGGTGTAAGGAGAAACGGTCATGGACTTGGGTACGACCAGGGCTGCCCTGGCTCTTCTCGAGGCTGGAGAACGCTTCGCCTTGGTGTCCACACTGGAGACGAGCGGCTCGTCGCCGCGCCACTCCGGCGCGGCGATGGTGGTCAAGGCCGACGGTTCGATCGCCGGCACGGTCGGCGGCGGCGCCCTGGAGGCCCGCGCCATCCGGGTGGCGCTCGAGGCCCTGGACGCGCGGGCGTCCCGGCTCATGGACTTCGAACTCACCAACGCCGACTCCGCCGGCCTGGGCATGATCTGCGGCGGCCGCGGGCGGCTGCTCGTCGAGTACCTCGATCCCGCCGCGGGCGCCAAGCCGGACATGCTCATCGCCCTCCGCGATCTGCTGGCGACCGCCGGCAGGGGCTGGCTGGTCACGGGCGTGGCCAGCCCCGCGTCGAGCCCGGCGGCGACACCGGCGTGGGCGTGCAACCGGTCACCGTGAAGCGCTGCCTGGTGGACTCGGCCGGCACCGTCACCGGGGACGCTCCCCTGGCTCTGGACGACCTCGCTGCGCTGCCGAAGATGGGCGGCGCCCTGGACGGACACACCGCCGGCGACCGCCCCGGCATCTACGTGCAACCCCTCGGCGTGCCGGGCACGGCCTACGTCTTCGGCGCGGGCCATTGCGGCCACAGCCTCATCCCGCTGCTCAGCATGGTGGGCTTCCGCACCGTCATCGTCGACGATCGGGCCGACTTCGCCAACGCCGAGCGCTTCCCCGACGCGGACTCCATCGTGGTCCCGGAGTCGTTCGACGACGCCCTGGCGAGCCTTCCCATAGACGAGCAGAGCTACCTGGTCATCATGACCCGCGGCCACATGTTCGACCGCTCGGTGCTGGCCCAGGCGCTGGCCACCCCCGCCTTGTACGTCGGCATGATCGGCAGCAAGAAGAAGGTCGCCGAGACGTTCAAGACGCTCAAGGAGCAGGGCTTCACCGACGACGGACCTCGCCCGGGTGCACTCACCCATCGGGATGGCCATCGGAGCCGAGACCCCCGAGGAGATCGCGGTGAGCATCGCGGCGGAGATCATCCGCGTTCGGCACAGCTAGCAGCAGATCGGCTCCTCGAGGGTCATGATCGCCGGCCCCTCGCGCTCCATCCACCAGCGGGTGATACTTCAGCCGGCCCGCACCGTCCGGCGGCGAGAGCGCTCCAGAGGCTCTTGAACGGTGCCCAGGTGACGCCCTCTGTCGCTGTAGGCCCAGCGTGTTGCTGGTGATCAGGGCGCTTGGCCGAGACCTCGAACTCCCGGACTTGCGAGCTCGAGTTCCTGATGTAGTCGCCCCCGGAGAGCGTCTGACCCGGCCGGATAACGCCGTCAGCTATCGCCGCCTTCACGGCCGCGTCTCCCGTGAAGTACTCGGCGTAGTCGATACTGAGGTAGCGCTTGCCGCCCGACTCCCACACCTTCTTGACTTAACCCATGGCCCTGATACGGCCGTTCTCCTGCCGGGTCTCGGCCGTGGAGAGCGTCTCGGTGGAAGTGGTCGTCTCCAGCTCGCTGGTGCTCGTTGTGTCGGGCTCGCCGATGACGATGCCGGAGGTCGTCGTGGACGGCGCCGTGGTGGGCGGCGTCGTGGTGGTCTCGAGGCTGGCGACCGTCACCGGCGTCGCTGCTGGCGGGCGCGCAGCCCCTTGATACACCGTGCTGTTGACGGGATCGTATGAGCAGCAGGCGCAGCCTCCGCAGCCGGACAGGGCCAGGACCAGCCCGACCAAGCAGAGCGCGAGGACCAGCCTCACGGCAGATACTGCTCGTCGATCTTGAGGACGATCTGGCCGTCGCGCTCGATCCACCAAGGCATGTTCTTGAGGTGCTTCTCGCTGTCCTCAAGGGCGCCCGCCGGGCCCCAGAAGCTCTTGAAGTCGTTCCAGGTGCACGCCGCGCCCATGTCCTCGCCCGCCACCCAGCGGGTGGAAGTGGTGATGGCCACAGTGCCGGACACCTCGAAGACCCTCTTCTGCGTGTTCGTGTTGCTGATCCAGTAGTCGTTCGGGAGGTCCTCACCCGGTTCGATGTAGCCGGCATCGATGGCGGCGTCGATGGCCGCTTGGCCGCCGAGCATCTCAGCGTAGTCGATGCTGATGTAGCGCTTGCCGTCTTTGATGTACACCTTGTCGATGTAGCCCATGGCTTTGATGTGGCCGTTGGCCAGACGCTTCTCGGCGCTGGACAGGGCTTCGGTGGTGGTGGTCACGGCCTCGGTGGTGGTCACTTCGATGGTGATGCCGGTGCTGGTCGTGGCCATCTCGCTGGTGACCGTGCTGGTGTCGGAGGTGCCCGTCGCCATCGCTCGTGGTCGTGGTGATCTCCGGACCGGCAGTGGAGACCGTCGTGGTGGTGTCGTCGCCACCGCCGATGGTGCAGCCCGCCACGAACACCGGTATGAGCACCAACAGCGCCGGCAGGCCGAGCGCGATGCGGGACCCGGACTTCGAAACCCTGATACCCCTCATGAAGCCCCCTCTACGGTAGATATTGCTCGTCGATCTTGACGACCGTCTGCCCGTCGCGCTCGATCCACCACGGGCTGTCGCGCAGGAACGAGGCCTCCTCGTCCGGTGGCGACACACTCCAGAAGCTCTTGAACTCGTCCCACGTGACCGTCTTGTTCATCTCGCCATGCCAGCTGGAGGTGGTGATGGCCACCTCGGCGGACACTTCGAACTCGTGCTTGTCGGTGCTCGGGTTGCTGATGTAGTAATCGTTCGGCAGATCCTCGTCGGGTCCTATGTCGCCGGCGGCCCGCGCCGCGTCGACGGCCGCCTGGCCGGTGAGCATCTCGGCCAGGTCGATGCTGATGAAATGCTTGCCGTTCTTCTCCCCGACGCTCTTGATGAAGCCCATGACCTTGACGTTACCGTCGGGCAGGACCTCCTCGCCCGAGGACGGTTCCTCTGATGTGGTGGTCTCGCTGCCGGCGCCCTCGGCGGTCGTGGTGGTCTCGCCTTCGGCGAGCGAGACGGTGGTGGTGGCGCCGCCGTCCGGTTCGGTGATAGGGGTCAGCCCGCCCGCCAGGGTGGTCGTGGTGGTGGACTGTGGCTGGCCCGCGGTGGTCGTGGTGGTCTCGGTGCCGCCGCCGCACGCCCCGAGGGCGACAGCGAGCCCGAGGGCGAGGAACACCACCAGGACCGCGGCCGCGACGAGCGGCGCGATGCGCCTGGGCATACCATCGGCAGTCTGCCGGATCCGGACCGGTCTCATGAATCCCCTCCACGTCATCTGGTCGCTATCAGAACTATAGCGCGTCGCCAGACCGCGCCCCCTGATGGTGGGCCGGTAGGCGCTACAACGTATGAGACCGGAGAAGGGTACGGAATGGTTGCGAAGCGGGCGTTGGTGCCCCAGGCGCCGCCGCCCCGCGTCAGCGGGCGGCGGCGTCGTCCAGCAGGATGTCGATCATCCGGGAGGAGCGGCCCTCGTCGATGAACTCATCGAGCGCCAGGGTGGAGCTCACGTTCTCGCCCCAGCACCAGCTGAGGATCTCCCAGGCGAGCTGCCGCGAATCAAGGTCGGCCCGGATGTGGCCGCTCTCCTTGCCCCGGTCCACGATCTCCGCCATGGCGACGATGGCCGTGCGCTGCTTGTCGGCCACCACCTGCCGCAGCCCCACCCGCGGCGCCGCGGCGATGAACTCCAGCCACGGCCGGGCGAACGACAGGTTCTCGTCGGACATGAGGTTGGTGTGCCGCCGGGCGATCTCGCGCAGTTGCTCCAGCGGGTCCATGCCCGGCTCGGCCTCGTACAGGCGGAATATCTGTTCGAAGATGCGGTCGACGACGGCCAGCAGGATCTCGGTGCGGCTGTGAAAGTGACGGTAAAGACCGCCCTGGCTCATGCCCACCTCGGCCGCGATCCGCTCGATCGTGGTGCCCTGGATCCCGTTCTCGGCAACGAGTTGGAGGGTGGTCGCCACGATGAGTTCCTTGCGGTCGGAAGGCGAGAGCCGTTTCTTTGCCGTCATCGCACACACCCTCTCTGTGGTCACTTCTCTGTGATACTGTTGCTGCGAGTGAACCCTCACTCGCCGGTCTCCCGCCACACTAGCACACGAAGGACGGCTGTCAAATGTTTTCGACGACGCTCAAACCGGAGATCATGCGGACCATGCTGCCCAAGGGCTTTCCGGCCGACAAGCTCACCAAGCCCCAGTACAAGATGGTGGTGGAGCGTGACGTCTGGATGACCATGCGCGACGGCACCCAGATCGCCTGCAACGTCTACCGGCCCGACGCGCCGGGCGCCTTCCCGGCCATCCACGCGGCCGACTCCTATCAGAAAGACCTGGACCATCTGCCCCTCCTCCCCATCTTCCACATGCGGGAGACCAACGACATCGAGTACTTCGTGAGCCGCGGCTACGTGCTCGTCCACAGCGACTCCCGGGGCACCGGCCACTCCCCCACGGGCCAGTGGGACCTGTTCGGCCAGGAGATGCAGAACGACCTCTACGACATGATCGAGTGGATCGCCGTGCAGCCCTGGTGCGACGGCAAGGTGGGCATGCTGGGCGAGTCGCTGCTGGCCTGGAGCCAGTGGTTCACCGCCGTTCAGCAGCCGCCCCACCTCACCTGCATCCTGCCCTGGGACGCCGGCGCCGACCTGTACCGCGACGTGGCCTGGCACGGCGGCATGATGGCGGTGGGCTTCCCGACCGCCTGGAACATGTGGGAGATCCGCGGGCATTACCGCCTGGGCATCCCCGACCGGTTCGGCACCCCCGCCCCCAACCCCGAGATGGGCAAGTGGGACCTGGTGTGGAACGTCATCAACCATCCCACCTGCGACGACTTCTGGAAGCTGCGCAGCCCCGACTGGTCCAAGATCCAGTGCCCGGTGTTCACCGTGGGCGCGCTGCACAAGGTGGGCCTGCACCTGCGCGGCGTGGTGCGCGGCTACGAGGAGATCAAGACGCCCAAGAAGATGATGCTCATCCACGGGGTCATGGACGGCGACGAGATGGCCATCTACAACTCGCCCGAGATGCAGATGCTCATGCTGCGGTGGTACGACCACTGGCTCAAGGGCAACGACACCGGGATGCTGGACGAGCCGCCGGTGTCCATCTTCGTGCGCGGGGCGGACGAGTACCGCGAGTACGACGAATGGCCTCTGCCGCAGACCGAGTACAAGAAGCTGTACTTCAGCGCGGCGCAGAGCGGCGCCGTCGACTCCCTGAACGACGGCAGCCTCTCCTGGGACCCGCCCGCGGAGGCCGACAGCTCCTTCACCTACCACTATCCCGCACGAGGACTGGACGCACTTCTCCGGCGGCGGCACGGCCTGCATCCAGGAGAACGGCGCGGTCTACGGCCAGAAGTGCATCCCCACGTTCACGAGCGCTCCCCTGGAGGAGGACCTGCAGGTGTCGGGCAGCACCGTGCTGGTGCTCTACGCCTCGTCCGACCAGCAGAACACCGACTTCTTCTGCCGCCTGGTGGACCAATTCCCCGACGATCAGCAGATCCCGGGCATGCCGCCCGCCGGCATGATCCTCACCCGCGGGCTGGCTCAAGGCGTCGCACGCCTGCACCAAGAGCGAGGCGCTTTCGAAGCCCTATCGCCCGTACTACCTGCATGACGCGCCCCAGCCCATCGAGCCGAACAAGATCTACAAGTACGAGATCGAGGTGTGGCCCACCAGCAACCTGTTCAAGAAGGGACACCGCATCCGCATCGACGTGGCCTGCGGCGACTCCCCGGCCTTGGACTTCGGGGGCCACTACTACGGCATCAAGGTCGGCAACGACACCTACTACCACGACAAGGACCACGCGTCGCACGTGATCCTGCCGGTGATACCGAAGTAGCGGCGGCGCGGCGGCGCGTGGCTGACGCCACCGGAGCCCCGCGGCGACTGCTCGGTCGAGGTACTTGTTCGGTCGCCTATGGCGCGTGTCGGATCCGACACGCGCCATAGGCATTCTGCAACCGCACAAACATGATCGCGGACCGACGGTGGCCGCTCGGCGCGCCGCCCCGCGTGGCCACCGGAGTACCGGGCCATCCGGCGGGGGTGCGCGAAGTGACCGCTTACTCCGTGGTCAAATGCGCTAGGATGGCGGGTATGAAACCCGCCATCCGCCAGAGAGCGCGCCGCATGACCGCCGCCGAGCGCAAGCAGCAGATCGTCGACGTCACCATGGACCTGGTGGCCAAGAACGGCGTGCAGGCAACCACCACGTCGCGCATCGCGGCCGCGGCCGGCATCTCGGAGGCCACGCTCTACCGGCACTTCGCCAGCCGCACGGACATGCTCCTCGCCGCGATGGACCTGGTCTACGAGCGGGTCTTCAAAGTCATCCGGAGCACCGACGAGGGGGATGCCTTCGCGCGCCTCCGCGCGATCGGCCGCTACCACGCGGGCATCATCGGGGACGACGCGGAAGGGTTCGTCTACCCGCTGTTCGAGTTCATCGCCGCTCCGCCCGAGGCGGGGTTGCGGGATTCCCTGGCTGCGCGGCAGCGGGCCGCCATCCAGAGCCTGGCCGCCATCATCGAGGAAGGCAAGACCGAGGGGCTCGTCCGTCCCGGCGTCGACAGCGACCAGCTCGCCTGGGAACTCGTGGCGGTCTACTGGGCGCAGGACGTCTCCTACCTCATGGGACTGACCGAGTACACCAACGGCGCCCGCGGCCATCAGATGCTCGAGCGCATCCTGGGAAGCATCGCGGCGCCCCTGCCTGGAGCGTGACATGAAGATCGACCTGGAGAACCACTTCGGCACCGAGATGTGGGTGGACGCCCTCTACAAGAACCCCGGCTATCCGCGGTTCGTGGACGAGGATGGCGAGCGCCACGTCTATCACGGCGCGGACTACTGGCAGCCCTTCGGCGACGCCCTGGTGAATCGCCTGCTGGACGTCGATGACGCCCGCATCGCGGCCATGGACGCAGTGGGCATCGACGTGGCCGTGCTCTCTCACACCGCGCCGGCCGTCGAGGTGCTCCCGCCCAAGGTTGCCACCGCCGTCGCCCACGACTCCAACACCAAGTTGGCCGAGGCCATCGACCGTCACCCCACCCGCTACCAGGGCTTCGCCACGCTGGGCGTCCGGGAGCCGGAAGAAGCGGTGCGCGAGTTGGAGCGGTGCGTCAAGGAGCTGGGCTTCAAGGGATGGAACACCCATTCCAACTTCGGCGATTCCTATCTCGACGACAAGCGCTACTGGCCCATCCTCGCGAAAGCGGAAGAACTGGGCATCCCCGTCTACCTGCACCCGACGTTCCCCATCATCCGGCAACTCACCGAGTACGGGCTGGCGCTTGCCGGCCCCAGCTTCGGCTTCGGCATCGAGACGTCCATCGTGATGATGCGCCTCATCCTGAGCGGGGTGTTCGACGCCTATCCCAAGACTCACGATCATTCTCGGCCACTACGGCGAAGCTCTCCCCTTCCTGCGCGCCCGCGTGGACCGCTCGTTCCTGCAGTACCACGTGCCCAAGGGGTCGGGCTCGATGCCGCCCATCAACAAGCGTCCCAGCCAGTACCTCGCGGACAACCTGTATGTGACCACGAGCGGCAACTTCCTGGCCGCCGCGTTCCATTGCACCCAGGAGTCGCTGGGCATGGAGCGCATCTGCCTGGGGACGGACTACCCGTTCGAGACCACCACCGAGATCGACGAGTTCCTGGGGACGGTGGGGATGACTGCCGGCCGACGAACGTAAGCTCTACGAGGAGAACCCGGTGAGGTTGGGCTTCGGGGGATAGCATGCACGGTTCGGAGATCGGCGACTTCTACGGCGCGATCCTCGCGAACATCTACGATGGCGTCTGGGCGACCGACGCCGAAGACCGGATCATCTCCATCCAGGACGTCACCGAACGGCGCGCCGCCGAGGCCTCGTTACGCCAGAGCCAACAACGGCTCGAGGACCTGGTGCGGACTCGCGGACTTCCCCCCTGAGACCGACGGGCGCGTTCCTCGAGTACTACCTGCGTGCCAAGCAGGAACGACAGGACGTGAAGTACGAAGCCGAGGTGGTCACACCCGCGGGGCGGCGCACGGTCCAGTCCGGTTGGCTGACGCCGCGCCTCTCCGGAAGCGCGTTCGAAGGGATGATCTGCACCGATCCAGGACGTCACCGAACGGCGCGTCGCCGAGACCTTGTTGGTGGAGAGCGAAGAGGCGCTACGGGCCAGCGAGGAGAGATACCGCTCCCTGTTCGACCAGATGCTGGACGCGTTCGCGGTCCACGAGATCATCTGTGACGCGGACGGGGCCCCGGTGGACTATCGCTTCCTGTCGGTGAACCCGGCGTTCGAGGCCATGACGGGGCTGCGGGTGGAGGATGTGGTGGGAAGGACCGTCCTCGAGGTGCTCCCTGGGACCGACCAGCGGTGGATAGACACATACGGGAAGGTTGCGCTCACCGGCGAACCCGTTGCATTCAGCCTCCCGACCCGCCCGGGCGCCCGGCCCCGCGCCGCGGCGCGGCGGCGCCGCGGCAGGCCGAGCATGTTCCCCGCTCGAGCGGCCATCGCCATACACGGCCCCGACGGCCGTCTCCTGCAGACCAACCCCCTGGCGGACGAACTGCTGGGCCTGGGTGCGGCCGAAGGCACAGGGAGGGCACTCACCGATACCTCCTGGCAGTTCCTGCAGGCTGGGCCTTGACGGGGCCGCCCGGGCATTCTGGGGTATACTGTGTCAACACTATTACAAGACTCGGTTGTCCGCGCTCTTCCTGAAGACTCGAATGGATCAACTGCGTCTTATGACCGCGGTGACTCCAGAGCGAGCACGGCAAGGAGCTAGTACAACTTATGAGTTTTGCCGAATTGGGCCTGACCCCAGGTCTCCTGAAGGCTGTTGACAGCCTTGGCTACACCGAACCGACCCCCATCCAAGAGCAAGCCATCCCCGTCTGTCTGACCGGCCGTGACATCCTCGGCTGCGCCCAGACCGGCACGGGCAAGACGGCCGCCTTCATCCTCCCGGCCCTCCAGCTGACCGACCGCCGCAACGCGGTGCCGGCCCAGCCGCAGGGGCAGAGGCCTATCATCCGCACCCTGGTGGTCACCCCCACCCGCGAACTCGCCGGCCAGATCGAAGAGGTCGCGGTGGCCTGCTCCCGGTACACCGGGCAGCGTGTGGCCGCCGTCTACGGTGGCGTGGGCTACGACCCGCAACTGCGGCAAGCTTCGCAAAGGCGTCGACCTGTTGGTCGCCACGCCCGGCCGCCTGCTCGACCTGCAGCAGCGGGGCGACGTGGACCTCTCCGACGTCCAGATCCTCGTCCTCGACGAGGCCGACCGGATGCTCGACATGGGCTTCTGGCCGGACGTGCGCCGCATCATGAACCTGCTGCCGGCCAAGCGCCAGAACATGCTGTTCTCGGCGACGCTGTCCAACGACGTCATGCGTATCGCGGGCCCCATCCTGGACCACCCGGAGCGCGTCGAGGTGACCCCGGCGGCGACGCCCGTGGAAGCCATCGACCAGGCTCTGTACCCGGTGGCTGAAGCCCAGAAGACCGACCTGCTGGTCCGCCTCCTCGAAGAGGAGCAGCTGGACCGCGTCCTCGTCTTCACGCGCACCAAGCACCGCGCCGACCGCGTCTGCCGCCATCTGGAGCGCAACCGCATCCGCGGCGCTGCCATCCACTCCAACCGCACGCAGGCTCAGCGCCAGCGCGCCCTGGACGGCTTCAAGGATGGGACGTACCGCGTGCTCGTGGCCACCGACATCGTGGCGCGAGGCATCGACGTGGACAAGATCTCGCACGTCATCAACTACGACCTCCCCTCAGTGGCGCAGGACTACGTCCACCGCATCGGCCGGACCGCCCGCGCCGGCAACACCGGTACCGCCATCAGCTTCCTGGCCGCCGAACAGGCGGGGGAACTGCGCGAGATCGAAGTGATGCTGGGCGATCCTCTGCCCTGCCGCGACCTGGAAGGCTTCACGTACATGGAGCGCCTCATCCCCAACCCGGAGCGGACGGCGAAGAAAGCCAAGCCGCGTCTGGTGTACAACGGGAGCGCGCGCCGGCGCAGGTAGCGCGGCGACGCCACGACTTTCGCGCGGCGTAGCGGCGCATGACCACGACCAACATCACCGTCGGGCCGCTGGCGCAGGACGAAGTCCCCGCCGCCAAGGACCTCTTTGACCGGGCTTTCGGGGCGGGATTCGAAGAGATAGACGCGACCAATATGGCGTTCGCCGCCCACCTGGGCAGCCGCCTCGTGGGGGTGCTCACAGCGGCACCCCGCCGCCCCGCGGACCTCGAGTCCCACTATGCCGGCCGCGTATCGTGGCCCGGGGACAGCCGGACCCACGACGAGGTGGTGCTCATCCGCCAGATCGCCGTGGAGCAGGACGCACGCAAGATGGGCGTCGGGGATGCCCTGATGACCGCAGCCGAGGACGCCGTCGCCGGGCATGGCGCCGACCTGTCCAGAGGGCGCACCGGGTTCTTGGTCGCGAACGCGTGGGTGCACGCGAACACCGGCCACTGCCCGGCTGCTCCGCTCCTCGAACGGAGCGGGTTTGAGGCCGTGGGCTGGTGCTCTGATTTCTTCGCCGAGATGCCCTCGGAAGATTGCCCGGGCTGCGGCGAAGCACCATGCTGCTGTTCGGTAAGGGTGTACTTCAAGCATCTGGGGAGGAGCGCGTGATAGGCCGGCTGACCCGGGCGATCTGGCGCCCCTACGCCGTCAGGCGCCGCACGGTCCGGACGACCACGATGGCCGGAGCCGGATCCTGGACCGGGCAGTTGTACTGGCAGATGCCGCAGCCGATGCAGTGACGTTCGTTGACCACGGGGAGCTTGACGCTGGTGGCGGTGGACGGGTCGATCGCGGCGGGCGGAGTCTCGCCGGAGCCTTCGCCTCGCCCGCGCCCACGGCCGCCCGGGCCGTGACCGCCGCCTTCGGCGCCGAACGTGATGGCCTTGCGCGACACGGGGCACAACTCCTCGCAGACGAGACACTCCTCACTCTTTGCCCAGGGCAAGCACAGGGTCCGGTCGATGCGGGCCACGCCGATGACCGCCCGCTGCTTCACAGGGAGGGAGAGCGGGGCGATCGAGCGGGTGGGACAGACCCTTCCGCATTCCGCGCAGTTGTACTCGCAGAATCCCCGCCGGAAGTCCAGCCATGGCGTGAACACGCCCTCGAGTCCGGCCTCGAAGACCGCCGGTTGCAGGACGTTGGTGGGGCAGGCCTTGAGGCACTCGTCGCAGCGGGCGCAGGTAGTGAGGAAATCATCCTCGGAAACGGAGCCAGGCGGGCGGATGAGCTTCGCGCCGGAAGAGAGGTCGGCGTTGCCGACGGCGGCCGCGGACCCAGCGGGGGCGACCTCGGTCCCGGGGATCGAGGTCGTCGCGGGGGCGGCGAAGGCCTGGGCGATAGGCCGGTAATGCCGCACAAGCTTGAAGACGCCGAAGCTCGCCGCGAACATCACCACACCGCCGGCCAGTAGGGCGCGGCGGCCTGGATCGTACTCATACTGCTTGCGTGGCTTCCACCCCCAGCGAATGGCGCCTTGGCGGCAGACGTCCTTGCATTCCAGGCCACATTCGCAGCGGGACATGTCGGTGGAGCGGCCGTCATCGCGGATGGCGTCCATGGGACAAGCCTTCACGCACGCCTTGCAGCTGGTGCACGTGGATTGGTCGACCACGCGGCCGAACAGGGCAAACCGGCCCACCAGGCCAAGAAGGGCGCCCAGCGGGCAGAGGTGACGGCACCAGAGGCGGCGCTCTATCCACGAGAAGGCGAGGACCGCGACGAACATCACGAGGATCAGGATCTGCATGGCGTAGTGGAGCCCGTTCTCGAACACCAGGCGGCCGGTGAGCGTGTTCGTGACACTGTCCACCGCGCCCTTGAAGGTGTCGACGTGGTAGAGGCCGTCGCCGATCCAGGTGATGAGCCGGTCGACCGCTGGATACAGCAGCGTGGTGGCGCTCCGGGTGAACAGCGAGATGGGATCGGCCACCAGGAACCAACCGCTCCCGAGCAGGATGAACACCAGCACCAATAGCAGTCCGAAGAGCGGCACTTTCCGGAAGATCTTGCGTGCGCCCGGTCTCAGCGAACGCTCCTTCTTGGGCCCAAAGAGCTCGATGAGAAAGCCCATGGGACACACATACCCGCAGAAGATCCGGCCCAGGAAGAGCGGGCTCAGGATGACGGGCACTGCCAGGAGCATCTCCCAGCGGAAGAAGCCGTGGGCGGCGGAATTGGCGGCGATGAGTGGGTCGGCCAGCAGGAAGCCGCTCACCAGACCAGAGAACACCGGCCAGAAGGCCGCGGTCAGAAGGCCAAGCGACACCAGCAGAAAGGCAAGTTGGAAGACCCAGCGGAAGCGGTGGGCGGAGAGGGGGCGCACGGGCTTGCGACGCCGCCGACGGTGAGACGCCGCGGCGGTTTGCGCGCGCCGCGCCACTAAGCGGTCCCCTGAGAGATGGTGAGCTTGCCCAGATCGATCTCCCCCATGCCCCGCGCGTTGGCCTCGACCAGCCACTTGTAGTCGGCCGCGGTCTTGCCGAAGAACTGCGCGCCATAGGCATCGATGCAGACCGGGTTGACGCCGGCCACCAGGGTCTTGGCGAGGCGCACGTCGCCGAGCGAGCCGCCCGTGGGCCCGTTGCGGAAGAGCACGCGGTAGCCGTCGAGGATGGACAACGCCGGCTTGACCAGGGTATTGACGTCGACGATCTTCTGGCTGAAGTCCGAGTGGATAGAGCCGCGCCTGCCGCCCATGACGCCCATGAGGTTCTTCATGGTCATGGTGGCGCCGGACGTGGAGTGCTGCTTGGGCAGGGCGAGGTCGATGAGCGTGTCGGCCTCGAGCGCCTCAGTGACGAACGCCCACTTGGTGAGGACCTTGCCCCGAGGGATGTCGTAGTCCTGATAGTCACGGTTGCTGAGGTAGACGAGCTTGCCGTCGGCATCGGACACTGCCTGGGAGAGTCCTGCGGTCTCGAAGGAGGAGCGGGCGTTGCCGACCGGGTTGTCAAGGACCACGACCTCCTTGGCGCCCGCCTCCCAGCACATCGCGATGACGGCCTTCATGAGTTCTGGGCTGGTGGTGGTGGCATATTCGGGCGGCCGCCCGGTGAGCACGTTGGGCTTGACCACCACTTTGCCGCCCTTGGCCACGAAGCGCTCCATGCCCCCGAGCAGAGCGAGGGCGGCGCGGACGTTCTTGTCCACGGACTCGCCTTTGATGACGGCGAGGTCGGGGCTGGCTGCCTCGACCGCCGCGGTCGTGCCTGTTGAGCCCGCGCCGGTCGGGGCAGTGCTGTCGTAGCCCGGCGACCCGGCATGGCTCGTGGTAGTGCCGCCGCTCGAAGCAGAGCTGCTGCTGGCTGACGCCGTTGTTGGAGGCCCTTCTTCCTGGAGGCCGGCGGTCGTCGTGCTGGTGGTCTCCGCCGCACAGGAGGGCAGGAGCGGCGCCACCCCAGCCAGACCGGCAAGAGCCAACCAGCGCCCAGTGTGGATGAGGAACGTCCTGCGGTCCATGCTGCTCATGCGGCAGAGTTTACTCTACGGCTTCATAAGTACTGGTCGCTCGTGTCCCATCAGGCCCGCCCGCGTGCGCAGGCCCGCGGCGTCACGCCGTCAGGCGCCGCACGGCCTCCCAGTATTTCTCCCGGGTCCTCTCGACCACCTCGGGAGGCAGGACCGGCGCCGGGGGCTCCTTGTTCCACTTGATGGATTCCAGGTAGTCGCGCACGTACTGCTTGTCGTAGCTCGCCTGCGCGCGGCCCGGAGCGTAGTCGTCGGCGGGCCAGAAGCGGCTGGAGTCGGGCGTGAGGATCTCGTCGATGAGGATGAGTTCGCCGGCGCTCGCGGCACCCGCGGCCGCGCCCGCCAGGATGCCGAACTCGAACTTGGTGTCCGCGATGATGATGCCCCGCTCCAGCGCGTGCGCCGCCGCGAACTTGTACAGGGCCAGGCTGGTGTCGCGCACCTTGGCGGCCAGTTCGGTGCCGATGAGAGCAGCCGCATTCTCGAACGAGATGTTCTCGTCGTGGCCGGCGGTGGCTTTCGTGGAGGGGGTGAAGATGGGCTCCGGCAACTGCGCGGACTCGGTGAGCCCCGCCGGCAACTGGATCGAGCAGACCGTCCCCTGCTTCTGATATTCCTTCCAGCCGGAGCCGGACAGGTATCCACGAACGATCGCCTCGATCACCAGAGGCTGGGTGCTGCGTACCAGCACGGTACGTCCGTCGAGATCGGGGTAATACCAATCAGTATCGGGATACCACTGCGGGCCCGGGTTGGGGTCCACGATGTGATTGGGGATGATGTGCGCCGTCTTCTCGAACCAGAAGTTGGAGATCTGCGTGAGGATGCGTCCCTTGTCGGGGATGGGCGTCGGGAGCACGCTGTCGAACGCCGAGATGCGGTCGCAGGCCACGATCAGCAGGTGTTCAGCGCTGGGCTGGTAGACGTCCCGCACCTTGCCCCGGCGCAGCAGGGGAAGGCCCTTCGCCTCGGACTCGAACATCGCTCCTGCCATCGGCCTGATCCTCCTCGGTCTGCTGTGATATCCAGCTGGGCGGCGCCCCGCCGGCCGGTGTCGGGCCGGTGTCCGGCCGCTGGTCACACTCTACCGCAGCTGAGGCCGGCGGGCACGCCTGCAGTCCGACTTTCCTACCCGCCACGCGCCGCATGCGAGATAATGCGCCGCGGGACCAGCGGACCCGAGTGAGAGGATCACGATGCCCGAGTGGTACGGCCTGAGCGCCGACGAAGCGCTCCAGCAGGCGCAGAGCTCCATCGAGGGGCTGGCGGAGACTGAGGCCGCCCGCCGTCTCGACGAGCACGGCCCTAACGAATTGACCGAAGCCGGGGCCAAGAGCCCCTGGCGGATACTCGCGGAGCAGTTCACATCGCTGCTCATCATCATCCTAGTGATCGCCGCCGTGGTCTCGGCCGCACTCGGAGACCTCGAAGACGCCATCGCCATCCTGGCCATCGTCATCCTCAACGGGGCGCTCGGCTTCCGCCAGGAGTACAAGGCCGAGAAGACCATGAGCGCCCTGCGCAAGCTGGCGGCGCCCATCGTGAGGGTGCGCCGGGGAGGCGAGGTGCGGGAGGTCCCGGCCGCGGAGCTGGTCCCCGGCGACATCGTGCTCATCGAGGCGGGCAACGTGATCCCGGCCGACGCCCGGCTGGTCGCAGTCGGCCAGCCTGCGCGTGCAGGAGGCGGCGCTCACCGGGGAATCGGAGCCGGTGGAGAAGACGGTGGCCGCGCTGACCCAGCCGGACATCGCCGCTGGCCGACCGCGTGAACATGCTCTTCATGGGGACGGCGGCTTCGTACGGACGCGGGGAAGCGGTGGTGACGGCCACCGGCATGGATACGGAACTGGGGAAGATCGCCGGGCTGGTGCAGCAGGTCAAGACCACCAAGACCCCGCTCCAGAGGCGCCTCGCGCAGCTCGGCCGCTGGCTGGCGCTGGCGGCGCTGGCCCTCGTGATCGTGATCTTCGTCGTGGGCCTGGTGCGCGGCGAGCCGGTGCGCCTGATGTTCCTGACCGCGGTCAGCATGGCGGTGGCGGCGGTGCCCGAAGGACTGCCGGCCATCGTCACCGTTGCGCTGTCGCTCGGCGCGCAGCGGATGCTGCGCCGCAAGGCCCTCATCCGCAAGCTCCCGGCCGTGGAGACCCTCGGGTCGGTCACCGTGATCTGCTCCGACAAGACCGGCACCCTCACCGAGAACCGCATGACGGTGGTGATCCTGGACGTCGCCGGGCACGAGGTGGACCTGCAGGAAGAGATGGAGCGGGGCAACATAGCTCCCCTGCCCTGTGTGGCCACCGGCGACCAGGCGCCGCTGCTCGCCGACAAGCCGGCGGTGGGCCTCCTGGTGGCAGCCGGGACGCTGTGCAACGATTCGGTGCTTCAGACCACCGAGTCCGGAGGAGTCCTGCGGCCCGGCAGGCAGCGCCCGCTACAGGGCCATGGGCGACCCCACCGAGAGCGCCATCGTGATAGCCGGGGTCCATCTGGGACTACTCAAGACCAGCCTGGCGGAGGCGTTCGCCCGGGTGGGCGAGATCCCCTTCGACTCCGATCGCAAGCTGATGACCACCGTCCATGCCGTCCCGGCGGCGCCGGTGGCCGGGTTGGAAGCCCTGGGCGAGTATCTGGCCGGGGAACACGCCACCCGGGTGGTCTTCACCAAGGGAGCACCCGAGTCTCTGCTCCCCCTGGCCGTCGCGCACTGGGACGGCCGGCAGGTGCTCCCCCTCGATGCTGCCACACGCGAGGCGGTGGAGGCGCGGAACCGGACCTTGGCCGCCGGAGGTATGCGGGTGCTGGCGGTGGGCTTCCGAGCGCTCGACGCGACCGCCGGGCGGCGCGAGCCCGCGACGGAGCCACCTGGGAGAGAGACCTGGTGCTCGCAGGCCTCATAGCCATGATCGACCCGGCCCGGGCCGAGGCCCGGGACGCGGTGCTCACCGCGAGGGCCGCCGGCATCCGGCCGGTGATGATCACCGGCGACCAGCCGCTGACCGCCGCGGCCATCGCGCGGCAGGTGGGCATCCTCGGCGAGACCGGCTGCTGCGCGCGCTCGCCGCCACCGGCAGCGCCGGACGCTCTCCCAGCGCTCACGGGCGCCCAGCTCTCGGCCCTGGAACCCGAGCAACTAGCCGAAGAGGTCGACCGCATCGCCGTCTACGCGCGCGTCGCCCCCGAGCAGAAGCTCATCATCGTGGAGGCCCTCCAGCAGCGGGGCCACGTGGTAGCCATGACCGGAGACGGCGTCAACGACGCCCCGGCCCTCCAGAAGGCCGACATCGGCATCGCTATGGGCATCACCGGGACGGACGTCGCCAAGGCCGCCGCCGACATGGTCCTGCTCGACGACAACTTCGCCACCATCGTGGCCGCGGTCCGCGAAGGCCGCGCCATCTACGACAACATCCGCAAGTTCATCAAGTACCTCATGACCACCAACGTCGGCGAACTCACGGTCATGCTCTTCGCCCCGCTCGCGGGGATGCCGCTCCCGCTGCTCCCCCTGCAGATCCTCTGGATGAACCTGGTGACCGACGGCCTACCCGGACTCGCTCTGGGGTTCGAGCCCGCCGAGCCTGATGTCATGCAGCGGAGGCCCAATCCGCGCGACGAGAGCATCTTCGCCCGAGGGCTGGGCAGCCACATCCTGTGGGCCGGGCCGCTCATGGGGGTGGTCGCCCTGCTGACCGGGTGGGCCTACTGGCGTGCCGGGGACGACTCCTGGCAGACCATGCTCTTCACCGTGATGACCGTCTCCCAGATGTTCCACGTGCTCGCCATCCACCAGGAGCGTAGATCGGTGTTCGGACGCGGCTTCATCTCCAACCCGCTGCTGCTGGGAGCGGTGGTCCTGACGGTGCTGCTGCAGTTCGCCCTCCTCTACGTCCCCGGGCTGCAGGGCGTGTTCGGGACCCAGGCGTTGGATCTCGGCCACATCTTGATCGCGTTCGCGCTGAGCACCGTGATCCTCTGGGTGATCGAGGCGCAGAAGCTGGTGACCTGGTTCTTGGAAAGGCGACGCCGGTGACTGAAGACCACGCCCGCATAGCATCCAACCGCGTCCTCTGGGAGGCTTGGACCGACCTGCACCTCCCCTCCCCCTTCTACGACGTGGAAGGGTTCAAGCGCGGCCGCGACACTCTCGACGCCGTCGAGTCGGACGGGGTCCTTGGCGCCGCGGGAGACATCCGGGGCAAGTCCCTGCTCCACCTGCAATGCCATTTCGGTCTCGACACCCTGTCGTGGGCGCGGCGCGGCGCTAAGGCCGTGGGGATCGACTTCTCAGAGAAGGCCATCGCCGCCGCCCGCGGCCTGGCAGCGGAGCTCGCGCTTGACACGCGCTTCTTCTGCGCCGACGTCACCGACACGCGGGCCGTGGTCGCCGCGCTCGCTGGCGAGACGTTCGACGTGGTGTTCACCTCACACGGGGTCATCTCCTGGCTACCCGACCTGCGCCCCTGGGCCCGGACCATCGCCGCCACCCTGCGCCCAGGGGGCACGTTCTTCATCGCGGATTCCCATCCCTTCACCTGGATGTTCGACGACGAGACCACCGAACCCGCGCTCCGTCTCAAGTTCGACTACTTCAGCCGAGAGCCGCTACGGTACGTGGAAAAGGGCTCCTACGCCGCTCCCGACGCCGACTTTGAAGGCGTATCGCATTCGTGGCAACATCCGTTCGACGAGACGGTAGGCGCGCTGCGAGAGGCCGGCCTGGAGATCACCAGCCTCAGGGAGTATCCGTACCTGTACTGGCGCTGGTTCCCCTGGATGACAAAGGACGACCAAGGCCGCTACTGGCTGCCCGAGGGCCTGCCGGGCATCCCGCTGATGTTCTCGCTCACCGCCACCCGCCTCAGATGAAGCGCTTCCTGCTCGGCGCCTTCCTGTTCGCGCTCATCGCGCTTCTGCTGGCGTCGGCCGCCGACTGGGCCGTGACGTCGGGGCTCCACAAGGTCCGGAGCGGCAACTATTCCGAGTGGAACGACATCCGCCGCGGCACGGCCGAGGCCGACGTGATCGTCCAGGGCAGCTCGCGGGCGTGGACGAGCTTCTCCCCCGCCATCATCAGCAGCGCGACCGGGCTCAGCTGCTACAACCTGGGCATCGACGGCTATCCCATCGGCATGCAGATGGCCCGCTACCAGATGTTCCGCGAATACAACCCCAAGCCCAAGGTGATCGTGCAGTCGCTCGATATGTACGGCTTCGGCGTGCCCGATAAGGTCTATCAGCCCGTCCAGTTCCTCGCCTACCTGGACGACCCGTTCCTGCGGGCTGAGGTGGCGCAGTATCACTACTTCGCCTGGTTCGATCACCTCCTGCCACTGGTGCGCTACCGCGGAGAGGAGGCGACCATCGGGCAGGGGACCCGCCAACTGCTCGGCCTGCGTTCCTACACAAGCACGAAGGTGAACGGCTATCAGGGGCAGGACCGGGTGTGGGACCCGGCGCCTCTCGATGACTTCATCGCCACCCATCCGAACGGCACCGCCTACACCATTGCGGAGGCGCCCAGGGCCGCGTTCGCCGATTTCCTACGCCGCTGCCACGACGAAGGGGTCTTGGTGGTGCTGGTGTATCCGCCGGAGTACATCCGGGCTCAGGAACTCACCACCAACCGGGCCGAGATCATGGCCGTCTACCAGGGCATGGCGGACGAGTACGGCTTTCCACTGCTCGACTATTCCGCTGATCCCATCTGCCTGGACACCCAGTACTTCTACAACTCCCAACACGTGAACAGACTGGGGGCGGAGAGGTTCAGCGCGGAGTTCGCCGCCGATCTGCGGGAGGTCCTCGGGGAGCGGGCCACGACTGGTGGCGCCGGCACCGGCGGGACCTAGCGCGCGGCCGCGGGCGAAGCCTCGACTAGAACTGCACGTAGATCCCCTGTTCCCCGCCGAACTGCGCCAGCAGCAGGAGCACCGCGCAGGCCCCGAGATAGATCACCCAGCGGACGGGCCGGGGCACGCGCGGGAATGCGAAGCCGTGCTCCCAGGACGGGGTCAGACGCTCGAAGACCAGCAGCACGACGCCCACCGCCAGCCAGGGCAGGTAGACCTTGTGTGGAGCGCCGAATAACGGGGCGGTGAGGGCCCGCCCGAAGAAGTCGATGGCGGCGCCCAGCGAGGGCGCCCGGAAGAACACCCAGGCGATGGTCACCAGGACAAAGACCACGAGCCCGGTCAAGAGCCCGCGGAGCGCGGCGGCGGGGCGGCCCGCGGCCGAGGCGGCTATCGGCACGGCGGGCGGCCCCGCGGCGGACCCGCCGGCGGCGGCCCGGCCAACAGCGGCACCCGGCCGGCGCGCCCGGTCGATCACGTTCTCCACCGCCAGGTAGACGCCATGCAGCAGGCCCCACGCCACGAACGTGAGGCTCGCGCCGTGCCAGAGGCCCACCAGGAGGAAGGTCACCAGGGTGTTGATTACCCGGCGAGGGGTCCCACGGCGGCTGCCTCCCAGGGGGATGTAAACATAGTCGCGCATCCAGGAGGCGAGGGTCATGTGCCACCGCCGCCAGAACTCGCGGACCGACGGCGACAGATAGGGCCGGGCGAAGTTCGGCGACAACCGCAGGCCGAAGAGCTTGCCCGTGCCGATGGCGATGTGGGCATAGCCGGAGAAGTCGCAGTAGATCTGGAACGAGTAGAGCACTGCAACGAGGACGGTGGCGGACCGGTCGAGGCCGCTGATGTTGCCCCAGCCGGAGTCCACCAGGACGCCGATGTTGTCTGCGATGACCATCTTCTTGATGAGTCCCCAGAGGATCTGCCGGAGGCCGTCGCGCGCCAGGGACTCGTCGAAGGTGCGACGCCCCGCGAGTTGGGGAAGTAGAAGGCGCGGGCGGGTGATTGGGCCGGCCAGCAACTGCGGGAAGAAACTGAGGGCGACGGCGTAGTCGATGAGCCCGGCGGCGGCGCCCGGGCCGGCCGCGGCGTCCAGCCGGGCCGCCGCGCCACGCTGCCCGGCGGCGGCGCCCTGCCCGGCGCTCCAGGCGCCGCGCCCAGAGACATCGCCCCGGTATACGTCGATGACATACGACAGGTTCTGGAAGATGTAGTAGCTGATACCGATGGGCAGCACCAACCTGAGGGTCACCTGGTCGGCCGAGGTGCCCAGTGCGCTGGCGACGGCCTTGGCGAAGAAGTCGAAGTACTTGAAGAGGCCGAGGACCAAGAGGTCGACGACGATGACCGCGGACAGGACTGACCGGCGCCGCGCCCGGCGCCGCGCCCTTGCGGCGGGCGCCATCCCGGGGCCGGGCCCGCCCGCGGCCCCGCCGGTGGCAGCCGGCGCCGCCCATCCATCCAGCAGGTAGCCCCCCAGCAGCCCGGTGACGGTCACACCCAGCAGGAGCAGGCACCACCGCCAGTCGAACAGGGCGTAGAAGAAGTAACTGAAGAAGAGCAGCACCACATTCTGCGGCAACCGCGAGCGCGAGAACCTCCCCGCCGTCCAATAGGCGGCGAAGGCCACGACGACCAGTAGTGCAAACTTGTAGCTGGTGAACAGCACGGCGGCCTTGCGTCCGATGGTGTCTATGAGCAGCCAGCATATCTCACGGTGCCACGCCCGCCTGAATGGTAGCCCGGCCTCCCTGGGCCCTGCGGCGGGCCTGCCGGGGGCGTGCTGCCATCGTACTGTCGCCTGAGCGCGCCCGGGCGACTATAAATGCGCAGTGCCCCTTCTGAGGTCTCGCGACCGCACCGGATCCGGTACCGGGTACACATGGACGTCGCAGCGGGCGCTTGGCGAGGAAGTCGTCCTCTGTCACGGAGCCCGGCGGGCGGATGAGCATGGCGCCACCGCCAGTCGAACAGAAGCTAGAGCGTCAACCGGCTCGCCAGCTCCCGGTGCTCCATGTACCAGGCGACCGACCGGCGGATGCCCTCCTCAAGGTTCACCTGCGACTCCCAGCCCAGCAGGCGCCGAGCTTTGTCCACACTCGCCCAGGTGGCCGGCACGTCGGCTTTGTCGGACGGACCGTAGACGATGTTCGCCTTGTTGCCGGTCTCCTGCTCGATAAGTTCAATGGTGCGCATGAGTTCGTGTGGCTCGTCGCTGCCGAGGTTGATGACCTCCCAACCCACCGGTCTCAACCCCAGGATGGTGCCCCGGGCGATGTCGTCCACATAGGTGAAGTCGCGGGACTGGTGGCCGTCACCCAGCACCTGTACCGGGTCGCCCTCAGCGATCCAGCGGCAGAAGCGGAAGATGCTCATATCGGGCCGGCCGGCCGGGCCGTAGACGGTGAAGTAGCGGAACACCGTCACGTCGATGCCATGCAGGTGGTGATAGGTGTACGTCATCGCCTCGGCGCCCTTCTTCGATGCAGCGTATGGAGAGAGAGGGCGGCTGGTGTCCTGGTCCTCGGTGAAGGGGAGCGGGTTGCTGCCCCCGTATAGGCTGGAGGTGGAGGCGAGGACGAACTTGTCTATGCCTTGCCAACGGCACAGCTCCAGCAGGTTGAGGGTGCCGGTCGTGTTCGTGTCCACGTATACCCAGGGATCTGAGACGCTGGGCCGCACGCCGGCCCGGGCCGCCAGGTTGACGACAGCGTCGAACTTGGCGCGCTCGAAACAGACGCGGTCGAGGGCCGCGCGATCGGTAATGTCGAGACGAAACAGCTCGAAACAGGAATGCCCGAGGAGACCATCGAGCCGGTGCAGCTTGAGCCGGGGGTCGTAGGCGTCGTTGAGGTTGTCGATGCCCACCACCCGGTGCCCGTCGGCCAGCAGGAGCTCTGCCACCTTGCTCCCGATGAACCCGGCCACTCCGGTCACTAGTAGATGCATCCGCGCCCTCCGCGATACCTCGCATGAACAGTCCGAAGCCAGCATACCGCGTCGGTCGAAAGCTGTCCCCCACGAGGGGAGGTCGCTGAGGCGCTCGACTTCCGCTGGGGCTTCCCCGCTAACGTGGGGAAGCCCCAGACCGTGTCACTAGTAGCAGCTGCTCACTAGTAGTAGATGCCCAGGTTCGGCCGGGTGCCCGCCGACTGACCGATACTGCTCACCGGGGTGCCTGCCGCAAGGCACGGGGACCCGGTCGCCAGACGGAAGTTGCCCTTTGCTGCGTCGACGAACTTCGGATCGCCCGTGATGCTGTGAGCATCCTTGCCGGATGTCGACTTCCACTGAGAGAAGCTCAGGCTTGCTGTGCCTCTCATGAAATACGATCCCTCGGGATAGTAGTCGTTATAGTCGATCTGCCATCCAGTCAGGCTCGCTGTCGGTATGTAGATATACCAGCCGGTGGCCGTGTGGAAGATATTGTTGACGATGTGGGCATCGCTCACCGTACCCACTTTGTTGAGGTTGAATGCCCGCGAATTAGCGCCGCTCTGCTGCTTGGTGAGGACGCTCTTGCCTATGTTGTAGAACACATTGTTGGCCCAATACAGGCCGCTCGTCGTGCAGGGTGTCGATGAGTCGATCCAAAGCTCGGTCCCAGAACCACGAGTGTTCGTGATCGCGTTGCGATAGATGTACACGCGCTGGATCTTCTGGCTCGCGCTATCCCACGCCTGCAGGCTGATGGATACTTCCCATACGTTGCTGAAAGTGTTATCGCGTATGGTGACGTCACTTTGGCTCTGGGATGTCATGATGCCATTACCATCTCGTGAGCTGCTCGAGCTGGACTGGTAGCTGCCTCCGCACCACGAGAAGTCACACAGCTCGACAGTGATATGGCTGGCTCCACCATTGATGGTGAGCCCATGCCAACCTTGATACTTGATAGCTATGTTCCTGATGGTGATGTAGCTCTTGTTGTCGCCGATGATGTTGCCGCCAGTCCCGCCTAGATCGCTCAGCTTCTGAGCCGCTTCGATGCGACTGTAGTAGCTACCCGGGTTGCTGGTGGAATACATGTCGACATACTCACCGCTGGAGCTGTAGTAGAACTCGCCCTGCGTGTCGAGGCCGGCCGCACTACTCTGTTTGCTTCCGAGGACGGCTTCCCCGTTGCAGATCAGATTCCCGATGTCGGTGGGCAGGCCCGTCGCCCGCCAGATGTTGCTGCCGCGGTTGGTCCATTTGCTCGTCGAACTCAGATCGGCGCTGCCCATCCACACCGGTTTGGCTCCCGAGCCGTATGCATCGATAGTGATGGGCTTGCCGGACGCGCCGTTGGTCTTGGTCGTCTGGAAGTCGAACTGACCCCGGAACACTTCCCCCCGCTTGAAGAGGATAGAGTCACCCGGACTGAACACTCTGTTGTTGACGTTTGTGAACGTCTTCCACGCGGCGGATGATGACAGGCCGGAATTGGAGTCGTTCCCGCCACTGGCATCAACGTAATACACGTTGCCTGTCGTCGACCCGCCCCCATCGCCGCCGCTCGGCGGATATGTCAGGGTCCCAACGACATCAACGGCATCAACACTGATGTACTTCCCGGTGGCGTTGCTCGGATCCCACCATATCTTCACGGTGTGGGACTGGGAAGATAGGACACCGCTGTTCCAAACCGTCTGCTGGTAGGCGACGGATGAGGCCGCCAGATTGACGGCCGTCGCCGTCCCACCATCCAGAGAGACGAGAGCCTTGCCCAGAGTCGTGCCCTTGGTGGCCACCCAGGCAAGGTAGGTGCCGCTGAACGTCACAGTGACCGAGCTTCCGCTCGTGTTCGCCCGCGCATAGCCGCCGCTGGAAGCGCCGGCAACGTAGAACGTGGGCCACGAGCCTGCATACTGCAGATGGGAGTCGGTGTGTTCATAGCGGGTGGGAACTGTCCCCAACCCTTCTTGGATCACGTTGGTAAGAGTGCCGGCGACCGCGAAAGCATCAACACTGATGTACTTCCCGGCGGTGTTGCTCGGATCCCACCATATCTTCACGGTGTGGGACTGGGAGGACAGGACGCCGCTGTTCCAAACCGTCTGCTGGTAGGCGACGGATGAGGCCGCCAGATCGACCGTCATCGCCGTCCCACCATCCAGAGAGACGAGAGCCTTGCCCAGAGTCGTGCCCTTGGTGGCCACCCAGGCAAGGTAGGTGCCGTTGAACGTCACTGTGACAGAGCTTCCGCTCGTGTTCGCCCGCGCATAGCCGCCGCTTGAAGCTCCGGCAACGTAGAACGGGGACCAGGAGCCTGCATATTGCAGATGTGAGTCGGTCTGTTGATATGTGGTCGTGACTGGGGCGGCAGCGAGCGCCTTCGAGGCCGGAAATCCAGCCATTGTCACTACTACGGCCGCGAGACACGCGACCAGCGCGATGACCACCATCACTGCACGCCGGTTGAAGGATCGAGTCGATGTACCCGTCATAAAAGCACCTCCTACAGAAACCGCGCCACAACAGGCGCCGGGCGGCGAGCCGCCCTCATCAAAAGCAATTCTCAGAAACGTCGTGGCCGATTAAACTACAGAGTTCCTGACGTTCTCCTTACTGATATCGGCCGGATCCGGCCAAAGCAACAGACGATTTCCAGGTATGCGGGTTCACGCTGATGGGTCCGCGGTGGCCCGAGTCAGTGAGGCAAAGCTCGATGAAGCGTCCAGCGCTGGCCGAAAACTCCCGCAGACCCTCCCGGCGGCCGGTGACGCTCCACTGTTGTCGAGGCATCCTGACGCATCCGTTGGAGTGATGTCGGGCAGTACGAAAACGCTGGACCCCTTTCTGCGACTATTTGTGCAGTCTTTTCGTAGACGAGATGATACTCCGGATATTCGCCACACCTCAAGTGGCGAAGGCGCTAACATGAGTCTCGGTGGAGGAGTCTCAGCCTCGCCACTCAGTCACCGATCAATCTGTGCGGTCCCGCAACAAGGAGTCGAGAGTGTACGAGGCAGAAGACCAGGAGCAACACGTCTGGCAGCTGAGCGACTATCTGCGCGCCGTCCGTGAGCGCGCCTGGATCATAGTCGCCGTGGTCGTGGTTGTCGCCGGGCTGGCGCTCGGCATTTCCGCGTCCTCAACGTCCTTGTACAAGGCGTCTTCGACACTCGTCTACAAGACCAACACGCTCGACAAAACGCTGTTCGGCGCGCAGGTGTTCTCGAACACCGACGAGCCGCGCGATCTCGAGACAGCCGCGCAACTCGTGCGCGTCGAGCGGGTGGCGGCAGGGGTGAAAGAGCAGTTGCACTCGACGAGATCTACCGCCGAACTGCTGAACATGATAACCGTGACCGCTTCGATAGACGCCAATCTGGTGAACATCGAGGCTGTAGGCCCGGACGCGCAAGAGGCAGCCGACATTGCAGACGCTTTCGCCCAGCAGTTTATTGCGACACGCAAGGCGGCGGACAAAGCGGTGGTGGCCGCCGCGAGGGAGTTGGTCAAAGAGCAGCTGGACGGCCTGAGCTCGAGCGACGCGAGCAGTGAATACGGCTCGATGCTGAGGGACAACTACGAGAGGCTGCAGATCCTCGAGTCCATGCAGACCGGCGGCTTCAGTGAAGTGGGCACTGCGGCGGCCCCCTTGAGCCCGTTCTCCCCGCGCCCCGCTCGCACTGGCGTGATCGCGCTGGTCGTGGGACTTGTGGCGGGCTTCGGACTCGTCTTCCTGCTCGACTATTTCGACAGACGCATCAAGGACTCCAAGATGCTCGAGCGAGTCAGCGGATTGCCGATCCTCGCGCTGGTTCCCGCCGCCGACAACCACAGATGGAGCAGCTGGAGGAAGCAGGAGAGATCGGGCGATGCGATCGGCTTCCTATCTCATCCACTGATGCTCGAATCATTCCGCACTCTGCGTTCAGGCCTGCAGTACTTCAATGTGAAGAAGAACATCAAGACCATTCTCGTCACTAGCGGCCTGCCCCGAGAGGGCAAGACGGTCACGGCGATAAATCTGTCCCTGAGCCTGACTCTCGCGGGGAACCGAGTCGTCCTCGTCGAATCCGACCTGAGACAGGCCATGGTCGCATCCTATTTGAACATCGCCGACGACGTGGGACTGTCGACCGTCTTGGCCACCGGACTGGACTACAAGCTGACGCTGCGGTCGGTCGACCTCAAGCAGTTGGTGCCTAAGAACGTCTGGGACCAGGCGAACGAGACCGGCAGCGTCCGGTTGGACCACAGGCTGCACTGCCTGACCTCTGGACCGCTCCCTCCCAATCCTGCGGAACTCCTGAGTTCAGATCTTATGAACGAGTTGCTGCGGGATCTGAGCGCCAGCACCGAGATCGACTATGTGGTCATCGATTCTCCGCCGGTTCTTCCTGTAGCAGACGCTCTGATCCTCGCTCCCAACGTCGACGCGGTCATGGTCGTCACGCGAATGAATTGGAGTACGCAGGCTGAGACCCAGGACACGTGCAAGCGACTCCGACGCTCCGGCGCGCGCGTGATCGGCGTTGTGGCGAGTGGCGTGAAGATGTCCACAAAGGGCCGCCATCGCAGTCGAGGCTACTACCAGTACGATTATCGCTAGGGACTGACCGCAGCGGCCCAGGGCGCGTCCCTGGCCGCATTTCATAATCAGGACCACCCATTCCGGACTCCCCGGCTTGGATCCACACCTCGTGCGCACGCACGCTTCCTGGACCCGCTAACGGGTCCGACCCTGGCCATCCATGCTTTCTACTATGCGTGCAAGTTTGCTCAAGTATGCGATGGCCGTGCCGATACAAGAACCTAGACGGCTTCAGAATCTAGACAGACACGAAAAGGCACACCCATCGCGAGGTGGGGTCGCAAAGCCACGGGGCTTCAGCCGAAGTCAGCCGGGCTGCCGAAGCACCGGGGGCGACCCAGGAGCTGCAGGGCCTTTCGGGTCGGGCTTCATCGCCCAGGGGGTGCGCGATGCTTCGAGTGGGGACCGCCGGGATCAAACACGAAAGCAATCGTTGGGCATCATTCAGACCGCGCAGGCTGGTGGCCATCCCCGTCATCGCCATCGTGATAGTACTGGCAGCCTTCGGAGTCTACGCCGCCCAAGCAGAAGAGAGTCCCGCTTTCACTCGCTACGAACAGACTGACAGCGGGATCCTGTACTTGGGCTCATGGACCACGTTCAAGACCACAGGTGCGTCCTCCGGGAGCTACGGCTACACAGACTCGAAAGCCATGGCGCTCATTTCGTTCTCGGGGACGCAGTTGGACCTGATCGCGACTATGGGCTATACGATGGGGACGGCGAAGATCAGCATCGACGGGTCGACGCCGACCTACGTGAGCTTCTACAGTCCGACCACGCTGCGCAAGCAGAAGGTCTGGTCGACCGGCCCGCTCGCCTCCGGGACTCACCAGGTGGCCATATCATGGGCCGGGCAGGCGAGCGTTGCGGGCGCTGGCACCCGAGTGAACATAGACGCCCTAGATGTCGCAGGTACTCTGACTAAAGCTACCCTTGCCGTGGTGGAGCAAAGCGACCCCAGGATCGCCTACCGGGGCACTTGGAATGTCTCGCCAACCAGCTCTGCTTCGGGAGGCACGTTCAACTCAGCCAGCGCGCAAGGGTCATCCGCGACCATCTTCTTCACAGGCACGGCTGTCCGGTACGTTGCGACGACTGGGCCGTCGTTCGGCCGGGCGACACTCACCCTCGACGGAGGATCGCCTGTCTCTGTCGACCTGTACAGTTCCAGTCTCCGGTACAAGCGGGTGGTATGGAGCGCCATCGACCTCAGCGCGGGTAATCACGTCCTCACCATCAACTGGACCGGACAGAAGAACACGCGAGCAAAGGCCACCGCTGTGAACCTGGATGCGCTGATGGTGGCGGCGGTCCCGACCTCGCCCGCGAGCGGCGGCGAGGGTACCACGACGACCGTCCAGCCAAGTCCAACGACGACCACGAGCACGACTGGTGGATCCACCACGACCACCACGAGCACGAACGGTGGATCCACAACGACCACCACTGCGGCGCCGTCGACCACCACCACACTCCCGTCGAGCGTCCACGCCTACTATGTCGATGCGACTCTCGGCAACGACTCGAACGACGGAACCTCGGCCGGCCGGCCCTGGAAAAGCCTGGCGAAAGTTCACAACACCACCTTCCAGCCGGGAGACACGATCCTGTTCAAGCGCGGCGAAGTGTGGCGCGACAACAACCTGTATATCGACAAGGGCGCCGGCACTGAGGGTGCGCCCATCACCTTCGGCGCCTACGGCACGGGTGCCAAGCCCGAGATCAACGGAGGCGTGGACCTGAGCTCGAGCGCCGCATGGACCCAGAACAGCGGAAACACCTGGCGGACGGCGAATCCGATCACACAGCCCCAGCACGACTATATGAACGAGATCGGGAACATCCTCTTCAACGACGGCCAGTCCATCGGGGTGCAGAAGACCAGCGTAGGTGGTTGCTCCAAGCAGGGGGACTACTTCTACGATCAGGCGACCCGCTATCTCTACCTATACTCCGCGGGTAACCCCTCCGGCAACTACAGCAAGATCGAGGCTGCCCGTGGATTCATGGGGCTGTGTCTGTGCGGAGCAGGGCGCAACTACTTCACCTTCCAGAACCTCAAGTTCAAGAACTGGGGCTACCATGGAGGCATCTTGGGGTCCGAGGACAGCACCAACTTCATAGTCGAGAACTGCGACTTCGATTGGAACGGCGGTGCGGTGCAGGGAGGGGCGCGAGATGGCAACGGGATCATGGTCAACTTCGCCCGCAACAGCGTCATCCGGAACTGTCATGTCCGGGACAGCTGGGAGACCGGCATCAGCATCCAGATCATGGACGGGTCGGCCCCGCAGATAAGCAACTTCTCGATGTACGGGAACGTGATAGAGCGCTCAGGTCGAGCGTATTTCGACACTTGGTTCGACGGCGCCAGCTACACGGTGCGCAATCTACGCATCTACAACAACACCGGCTACGGCATCGGCGAAGGTCTCTACACAGTGCAGAGGGGCGTGACGCGTACCCATTCGGGCACGGTGATCGACGATCAGCCTGTGGTTCAGACCGGCTGTGTGCTCAAGAACAACATCTTCTGCGGCCCGGCCTCGCTGCAGGCCCTCCAAGTGCAGTCGCACGATGTCTTGAGCGGGTGGGAGATCGACAACAACTGCTACTTCGGCGGCTCGGTCTTCAACGTGGACTGGGCGAACATCTCGTTCTCCCTGTGGCGGTCCACCTACAACAACGACGGCGCCAGTCTCTACGGCGTCGATCCTCTCTTCACCGATCCCGCGAATGGGGACTTCTCCCTCCGTTCCGGCTCCCCCTGCCTACAAAACGGGGCGGTCATCCCTAACGCCGGGCAGACCAGCACGCCAAACATGGGGGCCTACTGATCGACAGCCGCCCGCGTACCTGGATCCCCACTCACCGGGCTTCCGACTGCGCCACGTTCCAAGGGATAGCGTCGAAGCCCGGTGAGTTGTAGCAGGAACGCTAAGACGAAGGCCAGATTGTAGTAGGTGTACCGTTTCCACAGCCGGCGGAAGTCCTTGCCGAGCAGACGGTATAGCCACTCGAAGCCGGAAGCAGTGATCCATGCCGGGGCGATCTTCACTCGGCCGCCGAAGAAATCGACCACCGCTCCGGCCGCGACGATGACCGAGCCTCGAATGAGCGGCAGATGCGCATCTATCCAATGGTCTTGCTTCGGGGTGCCGAGAAAGACCAGGATGATGTCCGGCTTCAGGCGATCGATCTCTTCACGCACCGCCCGTTCCTCTTCAGCAGTCAACTCGCGGAATGGAGGAGAGTAGGCGCCCACGATACGGAGGTGCGAGAAGGCGGTCTCCAGATGTGCTCGCGCCTTCTCCAGAACGTCAGGCGCCCCTCCATACAGATAGAACGAGTGGCCTGTCTCCTTCGCCCGTTCCGCAAGATGGAGCACGATCTCGCGCCCGGAGAGTTGGTCGCAGGGCGTCTTCAGGACCCAGCGTATCCACCGCGCGAAGGGCATGCCGTCCGCCCCGGCCACCGCAGAGCGGTTGTAGATGCGTCTGAGCTCCCGGTCACGAAGGGAAAGAGCGACGCAATACGTGTTGAGACAGGCCACATGGCGCGAGGGAGCCGACTTGTCATCCAACCAGAGCGCGATGCGCTCATCCAGTCCGGCGAACGTAAGCGCTTCGATGCCTACTCCGGTGAAGTTGTAGAAGCGCCTGCGAAACCCTTCTGGACTACTCTGTTCCAGCGTGTGCTTTCGAAACATCCGCCCTCTGCCCCCGCCTCGAGTTCATGTGTGCTCGGCCTTCTTCAGAATGGTTCGCAGCGTCGAGAGGTACTGGCTGCCTACGGCATCAGGTTCGAAGGTCTTCACCCTCTCACGGTTCGCCAGCGACATCGCTCGCCGCAACTCCTCGTCCAGGAGGAGTCTCTCGAGCGCCCCACAAAGGCCCAGGCTGTCTCGCGGTTCGACGAACAAGGCGTTGACACCGTCTTCCAAGTGATCGACGATACCGCGGATGCCGGTGGCGACGACGGGAAGGCCTGCTGCCATGGCCTCGGTTATGACCGTAGGAAAGCCCTCCGAATAGGAAGGTAGCACGAACACCGACGAGGACAGGTACAAAGCGTCGAGTCGCCCGCCCTCCACGTAACCGGGGAACTCCACCCGGTCGTCCAGTCCCAGCTCTTGAGATAGCGCGCCAAGGGCCGCCGAGTCCGGACCTTCACCAGCTATCACCATGCGCCACTGGAGGTCTGGATGCTTCGAGCGCAGAAGCTGCGCCGCATCCATGAGTTCATAGAGTCCCTTTGCCCTTGTAAGCCTCCCGACGAACAGGATGGTGGGACTTCCAGATGCCGGAAGCTGAAGGGAGGCACCCTCGGGGTCCGCTCCACCATCCACCGGCCGCGTGACCATGGGGTTCGCAACGACATACACGTCGCTCTCCCCCTGGAACCGCTTCCAGTCGCGTTGTTCCTCGGTGGAGAGCACCATGATCGCATCGCACCGCTTGACGAGGAATCGCGACGCGGACTTGAAGCACCGGCGCCCCGGCCTCAGAAGCACCTCCGGGCTGCTGCCGTGAAACTGGATGACCTGAGTGGCGGCCTTGCGGCGGGTGGCGAGAAGCATGGGGATGTCCCGGGTGAGCGTCTTCCAATCGTGGCCGGTCTTCACCACGATGACGTCGTAGTGGCCCTGCGCGGCGACCCGGCGGATGCGCAACACATCACCGGCTCTGTCCCATAGTTTCCGCGCGAGAGATTCCTGGTCGGCCCTGTGGCCCCAGGTCTCCAGCGTGACCTGGCAGCCGAGGCGTCGGAGGCTGTCCACGAGGACGGGGGTGTGCTTCGGCAGTGGCCCTCTCCCCAGGGGGTACGGCGCCAGAATAAGCAGGCTCAGGGGGCGAGGAGACGGGCTGTTCATCGGCCGCCGCACAGTTCTTCGTAGACACCGATGGTGCCGGCGACCATGCGTTCCACGCTCAGGTCGTCCAGGACTCTTCGCCGGGCCTTGTCCCCCATGCGGCGCGCAAGGTCGGGATCATCTCGAAGGACCAGAAGCTTCTGCACCAAAGCATATGGATCCCCCGCCGGTATGACGAAACCAGAGACACCGTCTTCGACCAATTCCCGGTTCCCACCCGTGTCGCAACACACGACCGGCAGCCCACATGCCATGTACTCGATGAGCGAGTTGGCGAGGCCTTCAGCTGCGACCTTCGGGTCGGTGAGTAGCACGCCGGCGTCGCATGACCGGACGAGCCCCATGACCTCCGGGCGCCCTCCTGGAAAGACAAGTGAACCTGAGCCCACGAGGTCCGAATTCTGGTCCATGAACCCTTGGCCGCCAGGACCCCAGCCGACCGCGGCGAACAACCAGCGCCCAGGTTCGAGTCCGGCCAGGATGCGGGCCGCGCGAAGGAAGTTCGCGTAGTCTTTCTGCGGCGTCATCCTGCCGGTCATGATCACCTTGAAGCGGTTTGCGCTTCCGGGCAGTTCCTCGCGGGCCACAGAGAGTCGACTCTCATCAAAACCATTGTGGACGACCCGGCCTTTGCGCTGAGGCACTCCATAGGCCGTCAGGCCCGCCTTGCTGTTTGCGACCACCAGGTCGGCGAGCCGATGGTTCAACCGGGCAGGTGCTTTTCTCTTGCCAGCCATGCCAGTGCGAATGCTTCCGTCCACCAGCGGGATGTGCATACACCGGCATGCCGCCAACGCGGCCGACGACGACATCCATCCCCAGGAATGCACGATGTCCGGGCGGACCCGCCGGATCGTCGACCACAAGTCGACGACGAAGCGCGGGTCCCAGCGGTGTTGCCTGCCGGCTACGCGAACCTCGATCCCAGCATCGCGGAGCGATGCCTCATAGACCCCGCCGTCAATGCTCCAGAGGACCGGCTTCCAGTCGTCCGGGAGACTGGTGCACAACAGCGCCAGTTGCCTTTCCCGGCCTCCGATGCCCAGGATGTCCGCCACGAGGAGGACGGTCCGCTGTGCCGGCGTCTTCAGCTTCCACCCTCTTTCGGTCCCCGCCCGCGGCTTCCCAGTCGTCTCGCCGTCACGATGTTCCAGGTTCCAGCGTAGAAATCGTACGAGATCTCCGGGTGACGATACCAACGGCAAGCGGGGGCAGACTCCAGCATGCCTGTGCCGAGCCGTCCAGCGAAGCGGCGCGCGGTGGATACCACCCGCGCCCGCCGTAGTTCGCGCGCGTCCGCCCCGGCGACCATCCGCTGCAGGGCGTCGCCAGCCTCGACTCGGTATTGGTCGCCTCCCGCCGCTCCCAAGCGGTCCTCGTGCACCCTGAACGCCGCCAGAGCGCAGGACACGGAATACAGATCGGCGTGGGCGAAGAACCGAGCCCAGAGATCATAGTCGGCCGCGCTCCGGAGCGAAGTGTCGAGGCCTCCGGCCGCATCCCACAAGCGCCGTCGCCAGAACGTCGACTCCTGCTGGATCCGCACGGTGCTGTCGGACAGAAAGTCGAGGCGATTGACCTTGCGCCCCCCAGTGCGCCTGATCACCCCGTCGGCCCCGGCCACGCAGGGCACCCCGGTGATCCAATCGACCTCCGGACGGGAGGCGAAGATCTCCCGCACGACGGTCAGCGTCCACGGAAGGTAGAGGTCGGAACTGTTGATCCACCCCATGATCTCACCCGAAGTCTTCCGGAAACCCTTGTTGATCGCATCCGCGTGACCGCCGTCGGGCTCGCTCACCCACCAGGCCAACTCGCTTTCGCGGGCACGGATCATCTCGGCGCTGCCGTCTGTGGAACCGCCGTCGACGATCACGTACTCCAGCCCGGGATGCCTCCGATCCAAGACAGACGACATCGTGGCCTCCAGATAGTGCGCCTGGTTGAAGGAAGGGGTGACGATGCTGATCGTGAGCGGCATGACAGGTGTTTGAGTCATGAGGTCGTCGCGTCTCCTTGGGAGCTCCTGCCGGCTTCCCGATCGAGGATCTCACGATACAGGCGGCGATAGTCGTCGATCATCCTCTCCTGTCCGAGATGCGACGAGGCGAATTCGGAGCCCGCTTTGCTCAGCCGGGTACGTAGCTGATCGTCGCGGAGCAGAGCCACCAAGGCCCGGCCGAAGGCGGCCGAGTCTCCCGGCTCCACCACGAGACCCGTGATGTCGTCCTGGACCACCTCAGGTATGCCTCCTACTCGGACGGTGACCGGCGGCGTGCCGCACGCGAGTGACTCGCCCAGCCAGAGTGAGAAGGTCTCGGCTCTTGCTGAATGGACGGACACGTCGGCAGCGGCCAGGTACTGGGCCAGCAGTCCGCGATCCAGGATCTCGCCCACTGAGATCAGGCGTAGGTTGCCAGCTCGCTCGTCGCCACGCTCACCCCCGATGACGAAGAGGGTGAGTTCGCTGCTGACCGTCTGCGCTGCGTACAGGGCCGCATCTCGGATCGTCGAGAAGTCCTTCCATGGGTTCCTAGCCCCACCGTTGGCGGCAAAGACCAGGACCCGGGCGTCCGCGGCGATGCCCAGCGCTGCGCGCGCCGAGGGTTTGTCGTGGGGGCGGAACACCTCCAGGTCGATCCCGTGAGGGATGACCCGGGCGTCGACGACGGCAGGGCCGAGGATCGAAGACTGCACCTTGTCCATGAGCCAGTTGGAGGGCGTCACGACGTATAGCTTGCTCAAGCTGAGCACATCCCGTTTGGTCCGCCAGTTCCGGCCCGTGCTGTCACGCCGGATCGCAGGCGGAATCGACAGATCGGGGCAGCTCCCGCACCCGGTCTTCCATCGCTCGCAGCTGATGGAGTGTCCGCAATGGCCGGCCAGCAGCCACGCGTCGTGCAGAGTGATGACAGTCGGCAAACGCGTGGACAGGACCGGGAGAGCCCGCAGGTCGAAGTACCCGCCGTGAAGATTGTGGAGGTGAAGCAGGTCAGCCGACCCGCACCAGTCCTCAGGGTGCCACGCGGCCGGATAGCCGAAGTAGTCGAGACCTCGATAGGCCGCCAGACCGCGCGCGGGCAGGGCGATGTTGCCAAGAAGACCGGTCAACCGCCCCTTTCCTCGGAACGAGGCCGGAGCGGCCTCCACCGCCGAGGCCGCGGAAAGCCAGAAACGGGACCACGGGTTCCGGTACTTGTCGTTGTCTATCGCTGTCGACGAGAAGTCGGTCGATCGTAGGTGGCCGACGACGAAGCGAGACTTCTCGCCGGCGCGGTTGAGGCCATTGTGGAGTTCGCGGGCCAGCCGGGCCGCGCCTCCGATCTCGTCGTGGGTGTTCACCTGGACTACCGAGATGGCGTCATCCGATGCGGGACCCCTCACGCCCTCGGCTGGGCGTCGCGACGACGCAGGCGTGTTCACAGGGCCTCTCTCACCAGCCGTTTTAGTCTCTGCGTCCTGCTGGGGCCGCGCCATGCGCCCGCTCGATCCAGCAAGGCTTCGAACGCCTCGCCATCGCAGTCGCGGACCAAGAAGCGAGGCAATCGGTACGGTCCAGACGACGCCGTCACGGTACCCGGGTAGTTGGCGCAACCGATCTTCACTCCAGCTCTATTCAGAACACGCAGTGTCGTCTTGTCGAAGTCCCCATACGCTCCGAACGGATGCGAGAAGGTGGCAACATCGCGCCCTATGACCTTCTCCAGCTGGAGCCGGGCCGCGTGGATCTCTTCGAACTGCTCTCCATCGGACATCCCGGCGAGAACAGGGTGACTCATGGTGTGCGAACCGATGGTGATCATGGGGCTCTCGGCCAGCCGGATCAACTCCGCGGCGTCCAAGCGGGAAGCCACCTCAGATACCTCCGAACATGCCGGGGTGCCGGCCCACGCCTCCAAGCGGAGCATCGCTTCTTCACGCTGTCGCGGATGTGCTTGCTTGAGCGCCGCGGAGAGCCAGCGGTATGCCGAGTAGCGGACGTCGGGATCGTCTTTGCGGACAACAGACCACGCGGTATCCACCGCCTGCAGACCCGCCTCCGCTCGGTCCCCCAGACTCCAGACCCGGGTCTCCCCTGCGACGGTCATCTCCACCGGTCCCTGAAGCCACCGGTCGCTGCCAAACACGAGACCCGAAAGCTCGTGCCACCAGAACCCTGGAGGCCGGCCGTCTCCCCGCCAGCCGCACGAGAAGATGGTCGCCGGGACCTCCTCTGCTTCGAGCAGCGGGAGCGCGGCCGTGAGGTTGTCGGTGTAGCCATCATCGAAAGTCACTGCGACCTGGCAGCGCCCGGACCCGGACGAGCGAGGCGGCCACATGTCGCAAAGGGGGGTCGGAAGACAGCGCTGCCGCAGAATACGAATATGGTCCCGGAAATGGTCGGGAGTGATGGCCAGGCACTGCGGGTCGAAGTCCGGGCTTGCCACCCGGTGATATAGCAGGATGAACGACGGGGTGGGCGGCGCCGGCCTCCTACTGCCCCGACGAAATAGCATTGTCCCTCTCCTCCGGATCTCTTGCCGTCTTTGCCCGCATGCGCCGGACTATCACTTTGGGAGCCCTGTACGCCCTGTGCAAGAACCTGCGTACACGAAGCCCTGCCCGGTCGAGATAATCGGCGTATGACAGACCGAACGCTCCCACACGGTACCACCAGGTACCCAGAAGACGCTCGGCATCGTCATTGTCCCTGAGAACGGCTTCGACCCTGCCAGCAGTGATGTCCTCCATCATCCTTTCCACCTCGGGGGGGTGTTCACCTCTATAGTGCGCAAGCCAACTGGGCCACTGATAGAGGTTGTGGACCCGATACGGGCGGCCGAGCCGCGAATAGCAGGTATCGGCCCACTCGACTATCTCCCCGAAATGCCCCGGCTTCTCGTACTTGTAGATCAGGGACTTCTGCTCCACTTGCCACGGGAACAGGAGGGAGTAGTGATAGAGATAGATGCCCCGTCGTTCCAGGTCGGAGGACCCGATCCACTTCATGCCACGGAGGTCGTTCCCTGCGGCATCGACCACCGTCGGAGGTTCGTGCGTCACGTAGCGATATCCGGGCCCCCAACGAAAGAGGCGACTGACTGAATCCAGCCCTCTCCGCAAACGCCAACTGTGGACCTGGATAGACGGACTACCCCAGAAGGAGAGCTGCCGGAATGATGCTCCAGAGATCTCGGGGTCTTCCGCCAACATCTCGAGGACCCGCCGGATGTCGCCCGGCAGGTAGAACTCGTCGATGTCCACCTGCCAGAGGTAGTCCCCGGTGGCCCGTTCGGCATATGCTCTCGACTGGGCCGTCCTGTCGCGTCCGAATTCATCCCGTTTCGGCCAGAACCCGTCGATGGTGACGAGGGTCACTTTGTGCTCGGGGTCTTCCTCCGCGCAGAATCGCCTGATCGTGTCCAGCGTGCTGTCCACCGAGTGGCCGTCGGCGGTCGCCACGGCCCGGGTGTCCTCGTGTCCGCCCTCCACAACGATGATCTCGTGGGCAAAGGGATAGATGGCGCGCAGGCAGTAGCGAGTGAACGGTTCGCCGTTCAGGACGATGATCCCGAACGTGACCTTGGGAAGGGGGTTGGGATATGTCCACGCCGTTGCGGCGTCTTCGGACGGTCTCATGGCGTCTGCTCCAGAAGTCGCGCCGCGGATCGGTCGGGGACATTCCGGCGGACAGGTCTCTTCGAGACCACCCCCGCGATGAAGGCGAAAAGCCAGAACCCCATGGGGTAAGTGAAGGTGTTGAGGAACGTCCAGGAGAAGAAAGACGTGATGAACATCGCGACGACCGCCGCGAAAAACACGAGGCCGAGAAACTCGGACCCGGCCTCCGCAGAATGAAGGAACAACCCAAGAGCCCGCACGGCGTAGCAGATGAAAAGGGCACCGATCAGCATCACCCCGAGCACCCCGGTCCAGTAGATCACGCCTACCCACGCGGTGTCCGCCGTCCAGGTGTTGACCTGCTCGGCGGCGTCCTCCGATCCACCGAACGGGGAGCCTGCGACGGCGTTGCCGCTGTTCCACACGGTGGAAGCGACCGTGCTGAGGCCCACCTGCCGCGCCCGGAGATCTTGGTCTCCGACTATCGTCGAGGCATGGGTCACGCTTGCCATTCGCGACAGGAAGTAGCTTGCCTGAGTCGGCAGGACGACCAACATGACAGCCGAAACCAGGGCCAGAATGGCCACGATCGTCGACAGACGCCGCAAGAACGCATTGGGGCTGCCTTCCTTGAGCAGGCGCAACGCCAGAACGATGAAGATGACGGCGGCGGCCACAAGAAACTCGCTCCGCGTGTACGAGACGATCACAGTGACGATGAAGAGCAGCACCAGCCCGATAGTGGCGGCGTTCCAGGAAGGTCGCGCGACGACCACGCACAGACCCAAGACCAGGAACGGAGGATAGAACCAGAACGTGCGGGTCAATACCTGGCCATGGAATACGACCGTAAGGTGGGCCGCGAAATCATAGATGTGCACGCCCAGCCCCTGATGCACGATATAGAGCACCGCTCCGATGCCGGTGACTGCGGCTATGCTAACGAGAAAGACCCGCAGATCCTGGGAGCTCGAGCGCCGCACGGTACCGCGGATGAACCAGTAGCCGAGCAGCAGAAACAGCCAGGGTTCGGCTTGGCGCAGGATGGTGCCGGTTTCGGCCGACCCCACGCCGGCCCACACCAACTTGCCGAGCGTGAGAGCGGCAAGCGCGACCAGGATCCACTCCTCGGGCAAGAAAGCCCGGCCCCCGGTGATCGCCGGCGTGTCACCTGACGATTCCCGTTTCTTGGCCCGAAAGACCGACCAAGCCCATGCCACGATCAGCCAGATCAGAATGGTGCCCCCGAGTGGCTTGAACCTCCCGGGCATCCAGAACGGCTTGAGTTCGTCGAAGAAGACGGACATGCCCATGACTTGCAGAAAAGGAATGCCGAGCAGAAAGACGGGCTTCTTCAAGGCCCGATACAGGAAATAGAGGGAGAGGGCGGCAGGCAGGAGGATATGAAGAACGCGGACGATCAACTGGGACCCCAGAGTGCGGTGGGTCTGGCTCCGGGGAACAGATCATCCTTCCGACGTTCGGACAGCCCGACCGCGACATCCATGGCCGCTTCGAACCGGTCTACCGTGAAATGGGCGAGAAACCGGCTGATCGCGTCTGCATGGAAATCGGGGGGGATGCGCTGCAGAAGGCGGAACTTCTGAAGCATGTCCTGCCGATCGCCCGGCACAAAGGTCAGACCCAGCCCGAAGTTCCTGACGCGCCAGCCCATCAGTCCCTGGTCGGGTACGAGCAACGGCCGGCCTGCCTGTAGCGCCTGCAGCATCACGCCGCTCGAACCGAGATGATGCTCGTCGTAGGGCAGGACCACGCACCGCGCGGCGGCGAGCGTCGCCAGTGCTGTCTGAAAGCTCTGGTAGAAGCCGCCGAACTCGAGGATGGCAGACCGGGATAGGAGCGCGTCCCTCGCAGGAAGTTCCGGGAGGCGATATCCGAAGGCTTCGGGGGACTCTCCACAGTGGAGAAAGCAGCCGTCGACGTCGCAGGCGAGCTCGAGCAGTTGTTCGTAGCCTCTTCGTGGCTGCGGAGTCCCCACGTAGACCACGGCCGGCCGTCCCTTCTGGCCCTCGATGAACGCCGAGACCCTCGTCCGCCAAGCAGCCGCCTCGGAATCGTTCTCAGCGCATTCGTCGAAGGAAGCGGCTATGTCGGGAACCCAGCTGTACAGGCCCTGCCGGTAAGCGACGAACACCTCGTCCAGGCACAGCGCCGCGTCAAGCACATCGAACCGACGCGCGACGACCTCGTGGAAGATGCGAGGCTGCGCCAGCGAGAGTGGCCGATACGAATAGGCCGCGACGATCGCCCGGGGCAGACGCCCTGCGCTTGGGTGTTCCATCCGGTGCAGGTAGTTCGTGCTCCGTATGAACAGCCCGATCCGCCGGCCGGGAAGCCTGCGGCCCTTCCACAGCATCTGGCTGGCGAGCAGACCAAGCTCGCCGTCCGCCTCGGCAAGGAGGACGACTCCGGCGTCGGCCTCGCGAACGGCCGCCCTCAGGTTCCGGAGTTGCCGGGAGGGGCTTGTCTCTGCGCTCCACGTGTCGGCCACGAAACGAACGCGAGGATCGGCGCTGAGCTTCGCGAGTTCTTCGTACCGCTCCAAGCCCTCGGTGTCGGTCCCGACCGTCACTTCAAAGTCCCTGGAGAGGAAGTATCTGCAGAACTCACGGCAGTAGATCTGGCGGTGTCCGTGCAGGTCCGGAAGGCTGACAAACGCTTTCCCACTCATATCGCAGCGGCCTTTCAGGCGCCGGCCTGCGACGACAACCGCACCTCGTCCTGGGCAAAGGTCGCAGCCCAGCTACTCTGATAGCGAAAGTCAAAACCGACTCCCGCAGGGTCGCAAGCCTCTACCGTGAACGGAATGTGGACCGTATCCAGTACTCGGCGGAACGCCTGCGTAGCGGCTATCTCAAGACGATAGGTCCCTGCCGCCAACGGCATGTTCCTGATCGTCAGGGTGACCGCGAAATCGCCACGCGGCGCGCTGATGCGCTCGTGACGGAAGATCTCGGGTGCGCCGAACACGATGGCTTCACCGGTAGCGGTGACGATCCTCCATTCCAAGTTGAAGGGGAGCTCCTCCGCGGCTCGGCAATCCACTCCGACCTCGACCGTGGTCTTCGACCCCTCTTCCTGGGTGATGCCGAGCAGCCGGGCACCAACGATGGCGACGCCCTCGATGGCCGTCGAATCGAGGTCTTCCCGCAGTCCGAAGACATCGCCGGACGTGCCACCGGACGCGAGGTACTCATCGACCACGTCGTCGACGTCGCCCACTTGAACGAGTCGGCCGCCCGACAGCCTTACGCAACTAGTGCAGAGGGCGCGGACCGCGCTCATGTTGTGGCTCACAAACAGGACGGTCCGTCCGCCGCCGGCGACGTCTTCCATCTTCCCAAGGCATTTCTTCTGGAAGGCCGCATCACCCACGGAAAGCACTTCGTCCACCACGAGGATCTCAGGATCGAGATAGGCAGCCACTGCGAACGCGAGTCGCACGTACATACCGCTCGAATACCGTTTCACCGGGGTGTCCAGAAACCTTGATATCTCGGCGAAATCGACGATCTCGTCGAACTTGCGCTTGATCTCCGCTCTGGTCATGCCGAGGATGGCGCCGTTCAGCTGGATGTTCTCCCGACCGGTGAGCTCGGGGTGGAACCCGGTACCGACCTCCAGCAGGCTTCCGACCCGCCCGCTGATTTCCACTCTGCCTTCGGAAGGCTCCGTGATGTGGCTCAGCACTTTCAACAGGGTGCTCTTGCCGGCGCCGTTCCGCCCGATTATCCCCACGGCCTCGCCGTGTGCTACCTCCAGATCGATGTCTTTGAGGGCCCAGAGAGCCTGCGAGGCGTGGGTGGCGGCACCTGGATGACGGATCCGTTCGATCGGCCGTTTGGCGGCTTGGACCAGGCTATCGCGCAGAGTATGGAAATTCTGCCGCTCCGCGCCGATGCGGTACAGCTTGCCAAGGCCTATCGTGCGGACTGCCATGTCGCTCATCTAGACCACATCCGCAAAAACCCTTTCCATCCTCTTGAAGTAAAAGAGCCCCCCGACGAGCAGGACCACCACAACCGCGATGGATATCCAAAGGTAGAGCCCGGGGAAGGCCTGGCGGCCCAATAACGACCATCGGAACCCGCCGATGATGCCTGTCATCGGGTTGACCATGAAGACCACCCTCAAGGCACCCGACGGAATAGCATCGATAGGATAGATGACGGGGCTGATGAACATCCACAACTGCACAAGGAAGGGGATCACATACTGCACGTCTCGGTACAGAACGTTGAGTGCGCTGAGCCAGAGGCTGACGGACAGCGCAGCTCCGAGGGCTACGATCAGGAACAGCGGCAGGAACACGATGTGCCAGCTGGGAGCGATGCCATACCCGGCCATGAGCAGCAGGAGTATGACGAACGAGACGGCGAAATCGACGAGCCCGGCGAGGACCGCCGAAGCGGGGATGACGAGACGCGGGAAGTAGACCTTGGTAAGAAGGTTGCTGTTCGCGACCAGACTGACCCCGGAACGAGAGAGAGCCCCGGCGAAAAACTGCCACACGAGCAACCCCGAGAAGCTGAAGATGGTGTAGGGAACGGTGGGGTCGGGGCTGCGGACCCCGAGCGCCCTGTTGAAGACGACGGTGAAGACGACCATGGTGAGGACGGGCTGGAGGATAGCCCAGGCCACACCCAGCACGGCCTGCTTGTAGCGTACAAGTACGTCCCGCCAAGTGAGGAAGTACAGCAGCTCGCGGTACGCCCACAACTCGCGGAGGTCGATGGCCGCCCAGCCCCGCGTCCGTTCGTACACCACCAGCTTCCGCTCGACGATGCTATCGGGGGTGACCGTGGATCCGCGTCTCATGAGCGTTCCCGACCCCACGACGAGACGCGGGCGAGAGCTCTTGGAGCGAGCGCTGCGAACAGTATGACGGGGTTCAGCATCCGTTTCTCCCGATAGCCGTCGATCGCGACCAGACCGGCGCTGCCTGTCAGCGTGTGAAGACCATCGCGATAGGCACTCACAGGATCCGGCTCGACGAACGAGCATACATCCTCTGCGAACTCAGTGGGAGTCAGCGAGACGACGCGGTTGATGACAACGCGAGCGCCGTACCGCGCTTCGCAGTCTTGGGCGGGACGATAGAGACACCCGTCCACGACGAAGGGGCGCCCGGCGGGCCGGGAAGAACAGATGTCCACTTTGGCCGGTTGAAGCCCGTGTGGCAGCCAGGGGCCCCAGGGGGCGGCGGCATGCCAGATGAACAGATCGGAAAGATGAGACTGCGGATGACGCCCGGCGAGAGTGCAGAACAGCCACCACCGATCGCCGAAGGGGAACAGGGTGCAGTCGCGAGCCGAGACTCCCTCGAGAAGGACGACCTGAGGTCTCCAAGGGCCCTCAAGCCCTTCGCTACTGTAGAGCATCACGCGGTCACTCGAGGTCTGGGGCACGCAATACAGCGACCCCGAGTGCTCGAAAACGTACGGGTACGAAGCGTGATGATCGAAGGACATCATCGTCGCCGCCCGGCCTATCGGACTGCCCTTCGCGTCGATCTCGATTCCGCGCAGACGTCCCCGCTTGGACCACAGGAACAGTTCCTCGTAGTAGAGGAACCACTGTTCCCCACGATGAAGGAGGAAGGGGTCGGCCTGATACCGCACTGTCCAGGGCTTGGGCAGCCAGCGGACATTGCGCAGGACCTCTGCCCATCCCTCGGTGGACAGTGACTCCCACGGAGACCCGGGACCCACGGCTATGTTCCATTCGCCCACCGTGGCAGCACGAGCAAGGAGTTGTCTGGCCCCCACCGCTACCGCCCTCGGGTCAGCCGGCCACGCGCCAGCACGCCCTTGAGAGCCAAGCTGGCCGAGGCCAGGCGGACGACCCTGGGAGCAATGACCAACTCGTGCACCGCCACATATTCGCGTAGACGCTCCTCGGAAGCGAACCCGCGTTTGAACAGGTTGACGCCCCACAGCGGGTCACCCGGCCGAGAGACGAGGCTATACCCGACGAGGTCGAAAGTCGTGCAGCCTTTCTGTTTCGCCCATCGTATGGCCTCCCAGAGGAGGAGATGGCTCGTGGGGTATTCCTTCTGTCGTATCGATGAGGGCATCATCGCCAGATAGGCGGCGCGTCCATCGACCACGATCAGGGCAGCCGCGAGCGGCTCGTCTCCGTAGAACGCGACAAGAACCGTCCCGCCTGAGCCGCCTCTCAGCCAGAACCGGCTTATCCGCTCGATCGCGGACGGGTCGACCGGGGCCACCGGCGCCCTGCCCGATAGCAGCGTCTGGAGCGAGGCCAGCGTCGTCCAGCCAAGGGATGAATCGTGGGGTTCGACGCGCACGCCGAGCTCACGCGATTTGCGGATCGTGTGCTGGGTCGTGGACCGGAACGTGGCCAGGATCGCTGCCTCATCCGGGACGATATCGACGAGCAGCGTGGCCCAGCCACCGAGCATCCGGCGCCGCGAGAAGCCTTGGCGTTCAAGGATGGTCTCGACCTCGTCCCCGCCCTCTTCCAGAGGGACCGCTGGGGCCAAGCGCACCCGCGCCGCACCGCGGCGCACGTCCGGTACAAGCCACGACAGCCACTCATCCAGCACGTCTGCGTCCAGGAAAGTCGGTCCCTTGTTGAACTGCCAGAAGACCCCGTGCGGAACGGGCAGGCGCCTGCGAACGCTGATGGCCGTCAGGCAGATCTCGCCGTCTTTCTCGCCCCAGAAGAACACGGGAGCGCCGGATTCCTGCCCCCGGGCGCCACGTTCGGTCTCGGCCCAATCCGGGTCTTGGGTGTAGTGAGCCCACGGCACCCTGGACGCAAAGTCGCGCCACGCGGCTTTCTGCGTGTCTGTCAGATCTACGGCGGAATAGAAGCTTATCGACATGTTCCCACTCTACGTTCTTGCGGATCGCGCTGTGGCTAGCCGGCTTTGGCTCGACGACGCTTGACTCTTTCCACCCGCGCGTACCGGTTTCCGGTGGCTTGCCGGAAGCGAAGGACCGCGTTTCGCGCCGCACCGTGTCGGAAGCGGAGAAGCGGCATGATGGAGCGGCCGCGGAACGTGCCCACGGCGATGTACGCCTGCCTCATTGCGATCCGCTCCGCCTGCCAGTCCCTGATCCAGGACGAGTCGCTCACGAGGTCAAGACGGGTGATGTCCTCGGCCTCACAGCACTTTTGGATGGTGCTGTCGAGCATCAGCTGGCCCGGCCCGAGCGAGGCGTAGGCCTCGTCGTAGCCGATCTTCATGATGGTGTATTCCGACCCTGTCTTGAGACAGAACTGGGCTGCAACGCAGCGACCATCCACGTGGAGGCTGTTTATGTCGCATCTGTCCTCGGGGCCGGCCATGCTGGTGGCCAGTTGACGATAATAGGCAGCCAGCCCCTCGTGCAAAGCGATGGCGGACCCGGTGCCACCGGATCCCTTCCAGCCTGAGGCCTCAACCGTCAAGAAATCCTGGAGGGGCCCGGACAGCAATTCCTCGTCCGACGCGGTCGAGAACAGCACCTCCCCCAGCGACTCGAGCTTCCGGCGGTGGGCGCGGACGTTTCTTCGGAAATGCTTGGTGAGCCTGGACATAAGCTCGTCATGAGACAGAGTGCAGTCGAAAACGCGCGAGGCGGCCGCGTCGCGCGCATAGAACTCCCCCGGCTTGAGGCTCATCACGGAGTCCCAAAGGGCGGAACATGCCGGCAGCGGTCCGAGGGCCAAGAGATGCCGCCTCTCCGGTCGTGCCCGAAGCACACTGAGGACCGCCGGAAGCAGAGCTCGTCGTGCCTCGTCATCCGCGCACACCACGTCTGTCACAGGCCAGTGAGGGTGCACGGGGAGACCCCATGCCTTGAGATTGATCCCGATACTGCTATCGTCCCGGGCCACCAGAGGACAGATACCGCGGAGTTCGCCGGAGTCGCTGAGTGTGACGTACCTGCTCAGTTCGGGAGTCGGACACAGATTGCTGACGTACGCAAGGTGCGCGTCGTACGAGTGAAACCGAGACTTGGCCGGCATCCTTTGGTAGAGCCGTCTCCAGTCGCTCTCGACTTCTCGCAGCCCCGCCAGACCGTGGTATTCGGCGATCTCCCAGGCCAAATCAGCGATCCTTTGCCAGTACTTCTGCGAAGACTCCAAGGGTCCGCGTAGCCACGGACTCCCAACTCAGGTCGTGTTCGGCACGAGCCCGGCCGGCCGCCCCATAGGTCTGCCGGAGCGATTCGTCGGCCACGAGGCGTTCGATGGCGGAGGCAAGCGCTTCGGCGTCGCCGGGCGGGACCAGAAGGCCGCAGTCACGGGCGTATTCCGCATGGCCGAGTATGTCGGTGGCTACGATGGGAACGCCGTTCCCCATTGCATGGGCGGCGGGGAAGTAGCCTCCGTAACCTGTGTACGGGATGACGCAGACGAGGCTCTTCTGGTACTCCGCGATGAGCTCGTCTTCATCCGCAAAACTCTGCCATTCCAGCAACTCTTGAACACCCTGTTCTGTGGCCAGCTTGAGCGCATATTCCTTCTCATCAGTCAGGAAGAACCCATAAACCTTTGTCTTAAGGCGAATACCGCGTTCAGAGAGTATACGCAGAGCGACCACATAGTGCTCGAATCCCTTGACCTTGGGTATGGGAGAACCGCAGAAAAGAATCGCCTGGTCTTTGGTCGCGCCGCTCAACGCGGGAATAGAAGTACCATGGTGTATCGCATGTATGAGGTCCTCTCTGACCCCATAGCCGGACATGATCTTCTTCATCTCTTCGCTGAACACTATGACGGCGTCGGCCTTGTTGTAGATCACATTGACTTCCGGCTTGGACTTCTGGATCTCATCAAGCTTGTGTATGGTCACTACCTTCCGAGCGCGGGACTTGTGCTCGAGCAGTGACTTGAGTGATTCGTACCCGAAGGCATATGACGACTGCTGGAAGTCGATCACGTCATAGGCATCGGACCGCGAAGAAAGCAGCCGGCCTCTCAGCGTCTCATTGGGTCCATACAGGTAGCGCTTGACGAGATTCTTGGCCCTGCTGCTCGTCTTGCTCCGCGTGAAATACGGCAGACGGATGAGATCGTACTGCTGGGGGACGGGATTGTTCCTGTTGAAGCACATGCAGTCGGTGGTGAGCGCTGCCACCTTTGCACCGGTGAGCTTCTCGATGGCGGTTCGCAGATTCGATGAGTAGATCGGATAGATCCTCATGTTGGACCAGCAGCATAGTAGCGCGACTTTCATGACACCGCCCAACCTCAGGACACTACAGGAGACCGTAAGGCTATCACCCGTCAGCCTACCACCCGAGCGACGGGCGGGAAAGCGAGGACGGCCTGGCTGTCGGGTTGGCGGGAGAGGGATGTTGCGGTTAGTATGCGGACCGTGATGGTACTGGTGAAGCGGCCCACGCCCGCACGACCGACTGCGAGGGAACATGTCTGCTGCCTCGACCACTCGACGCGCCTGCGTCGCCCTGATACCACTCGTGCTCACCCTGTTCCTGGCGGCCTGCGCGGCTGGTGGAGGGACGGGGCAGACGGAGACCACTCCGACGCATGCCGCAGTGGAATCGACCGCCCCGTCTGGTACGGCTGCCACCTCGTCCGGCTCCACTGCTCCGTCTGAAACCAGCCTCAGCGGAACTCAGACGACTGGGACGACTTATGCCGCTGCGAGCGCTGGCTCCCCTGGAGGAGGCGACCCTTACTTCGCTTCGGCCGGTAACGGGGGCTACGACGTGCTCGGCTACGACATCACACTCGATGTGGAACCGGATACCGGCCGTGTGACCGCGCGAGCTGTCGTGCGAGCCACCGCTCTTCAGAGTCTTTCGATGTTCAGCCTGGATCTTGTCGGACTCGACGTGTCGAGTGTCCTGGTCAATGGTACCGCCGCGTCTTTCAGGCGTGACGGCCAGGAGTTGAAGATCGACCTGTCCGCAGGTCGTAGAGGGCGACAAGCAGTTCTCCGTCGAGGTCTCCTACTCTGGAGTCCCCAAGGGGATCAAGAACGGACGGGGATGGCACAGGGTCGACGGCACCATCTACACGTTCGACGAGCCCCAAGGCGCTGCCTGCTGGTTTCCCGTCAACGACACTCCGGCGGACAAGGCCACATACATCCTCCGTATCAGCGTGCCCAAGCCCTACATGGCTGTGGCAACCGGCGTACTTACGAGCACCGAGTCCCACGGGAATCTTCAGACGTTCGTCTGGGAGATGAAGGATCCGATGGCCAGCTATCTCGCTGGCGTGGACATCGGGGATCTCGTCGAAGAGACATCGACGTCCAAGAAGGGCGTCGCGATCCGGAACTACTTCGACCCCAAAGTCGCCGACCAGGCCCGCCGAGCGTTCGCGCGACAGGGGGAAGTGGTCGACTATTTCGGCACCTTGTTCGGCCCCTATCCTTTCCAGGTATGCGGCATCGTCGCGCTGAACGTCGACATAGAGGCTGCCATGGAGAATCAGACACTGATCCTCTTCGGCCGGAACAAGCTCGATTCAGGGGTGGGGTTCCTTGCCCATGAGCTGGCGCATCAATGGCTCGGCAACAGCGTCACCATCAACCGATGGAAGGATATCTGGCTGAACGAAGGGTTCGCGACGTACGCGAGTTGGTTGTGGTACGAGCACACCGACGGTTGGCAAGGGCTCCAAGCCGAGATCGACCGCTCTCAGAGGGAGCTTAAAGCATCGTTGGGGCAGATCCTGTCGGATCCTGGCGCGGGTGATCTGTTCCACGACTTCGTGTACTTGAGAGGAGCCTTGACACTGCACGCCCTGAGGCTGGAAGTCGGCGACGATTCCTTCTTCCGCATCATGCGGGCCTGGGCGGAGCGGCACAAGTTCGGGAATGCCGACACCTCGGATTTCATCGCGTTGGCCAAGGAGATGGCGCCGCAGGTGCCGGAGGCCGATCTGGATTCGCTCTTCGACCGCTGGCTGAACCAGCCGGAGTTGCCCTCCCTACCTGCTTCTCGAGCCCACTGAGCTCGGACGATCGTCAAAGCCACAGACGCCTCTGAGGAAGGCGTCGAAACGCTCGGCGTGCACGGAATAGTCGAACTGAGATACTGCCAACCGGGCACCCTCTTCCCCGACCGCGTCGGCTCTGGCGGGATGGTCCAAGGCCTCGCAGATCTTGCGGGCGAAGCTGGCGACGTCCGCCTGTGGAGCAACGAACGCGGTCTCACCGTCCGTCAGGTAGCGGGAGATCTCCCCACTGACGTGGTGACCACCGGGCGTCCGGAACCAAGGTACTCGGCTATCTTCGTCGGGAAACGTGCTTCCGAGCGTATGTCGTCGTGCAGGGGGGCGAGGAGAACGCTCGAACGTCGATAGAGCTCCAGCAGTTCGGACCGGGGAACGAAACCGGCCCAGGTCACTCTGCCCTCCGAATCCCCATCCATCGCTCGCACTCCTGGAGGCTCAGTGCCCTCCGGCCATCCGGTGACGATCAGCCGGCAGGAGGGATGGCTCGCCCAGACGAGTCCCATGACCGCCATGGTGTATTCCAGCGTCTCGGGGTATGCCGTCGAGCTTGCGAAGAGCACCTGCTCTTCAACGCCGCCGGCCGGAACAGTATCGAACTCGGTGCGGTCCAGCAGGATCGGCACGGTCATGATCGATCCTCTTCGGCCGAGTCTGGCGAATTCTGAGCGGGCCCAGTCGGCCAGGACGCTGGAGATGGCGACGACTCCCGCTACGCGGGCCAAGGGCGAACCGATCCGTTCCGGCAGACGGGGGGATTCCTTCATGCTCCACGGCCGTTCGCACAGGTCCAGAACGACCGGCACCCGCAGCAGCCGAAGCAGCCAGAGAAACAGGGACCGCCCCGGCGACCAGTTGGTCGCCCCTGCGTACAGATAGACGCAATCGAGTCGGCCGTGGCGTCGCATGGCCGACAGCCGCCTCGCCGCCCTTGCCCAGCCTCGCAGTTCGACCAATCTCCTCACCAGAAAACGATCAGACCTGATGGGAGTCCCTGTGGTGTATTCGAACCGGACACCTTCCTCTATGCCCTTCGACAGCCGGTTAATCTCCCGGCCGGGCCATTCACTGACCCTGGTGACAAGGACATCCACCTCGTTGCCCCGCTCCACCAACGCTCGTGCTAGTAGACGGACGCGCTGCGTGGCCGCGGGCCCCAAGGGATAGGCTATCGATCGACTGAGAAAGACTACGTGCAGTGTTCGGTGCGCAAAGCCCGGCATCGATCAGGCCCGTACGACCTTCGGACCCCACTCATCGCGGACCGCGTTCCGCGTGTCCACCACCAGCTTCACGTCCCGGTACAGGCTCGGGTCGCTGAAGGACCGGTGCGCCGTCGACAGCAGCAACAGATCGTACCGGCCGAACTCCTCGGGGGTCAAAGGGACGGATTCCATGGCGGGGTGCCCCGCGCGGCCAGGGCGAGCGACCGGAAAGAGGGGATCGCAGTAGCGGACCTCAGCGCCCCGCTTCAGCAGCAGTTCGATCAGTTCGTAGGACGGCGATTCCCGATCGTCATCGATGTCGGCCTTGTAGGACAAGCCAAGCACCAGCACCTTGGCGCCCTTCATGCTCTTGCCCTCCTCGGAGAGGGCGTCCAGGCACTTCGCCACCACCCACTGCGGCATGCCGGAGTTGATCTCGCCGGCGAGTTCGATGAACCGGGTCCACGTGCCATACTCGGCGGCTTTCCACGTGAGGTAGAAGGGATCCAGCGGGATGCAGTGCCCGCCCAACCCCGGCCCCGGATAGAACGGCTGATAACCGAAGGGCTTGGTCTTGGCGGCTTCGATGACCTCCCAAATGTCGATGCCCATGCGCCCGAAGGTCATCTTCAACTCGTTCACCAGAGCGATGTTGACGGCCCGGTAGATGTTCTCGAGAAGCTTGGTCGCCTCGGCCACACGAGAGTCGGAGACGGGGATCACCCGCTGCATGACCTCGCCGTACAGAGCGGCCGCGACCTCGGTAGACTCCGGGTTCACCCCGCCTACGACCTTAGGCGTATTGCCCGCATGGAACGTCGGGTTCCCCGGATCTTCCCGCTCCGGCGAGAAGGCCAGGAAGAAGTCCGCGGGGGTCGTGAGACCGCCGGCTTCGAGGATGGGGAGGAGTTCCTCGTTCGTGGTACCCGGATACGTGGTGGATTCCAGGACGACCAACTGGCCGGCCCTCAACTGGTCCGCGATGGTGCGCGCAGCCCCCAGTACGTAACTGAGGTCCGGCTCGCGATGTTTCCCGAGGGGTGTCGGAAGACATATCAATATGGCGTCACATTCGGCCAGCCGGGAGAAGTCTGCGGTCGCGCGCAGCGGGACCGGCTTCGCGACCGCGGCCGCCACGCGATCGGCGCCGACATGGGCGATGTACGACCGTCCTTCGTTGAGCGCTTCGACCTTCTTGACGTCGACATCGAACGCCGTCACGGGGAATCCTGCCTCACTCATGAGAAGAGCCAAGGGCAGGCCGACATAGCCCTGTCCGATGACACCGACGCGCGCTTCGTGCCTCTTGATGCGCTCGATCAACTCCACGGAGGCCTCCAAAGATCTTGCGGATCCATACTTCTAACGGCTGCTCGACCACTTGACAGCAGCACTTAACCGAAAAATCCGCTTTGTGTCAGTCGACTAATATCCCAAGAGCGCGGCGAATGTTACCCTAGGGTTAGTGTGAAAACCACGCCACCGGTCATAGATTCGACACGGCCTTACCGTTGCCTGTCGGATACCGCCAACGACCAATGAAGGTGCGCTGGTCAAATAGTCACGAGGTGCACCATGACAGTGATGGGACAACCACAGAGCCGCATCTACCTGGCCGGCCACGCCGGCCTAGTGGGCGGCGCGATCCTCCGCGGTCTGGAGGCTCGAGGCCACCAGGATATCATCACGCGCACTCACGCCCAGCTCGATCTGACCGACCAGAGTCAGACGCGTGCGTTCTTCGAACGAGAATCCCCGGACGTAGTGATCGTGGCGGCGGCGAGGGTCGGAGGCATCCTCGCCAACTGGGAACACCCCTGGGAGTTCGTGGCGGAGAATCTGGCTATCGAGCTGAACACCATAGGCGAAGCACACCGCGCCGGAGTCCAACGCCTGATCTTCCTTGGTAGTTCATGCATCTACCCGAAGCTGGCGCCGCAGCCCTTGAGGGAAGAGTACCTGCTCACGGGCCCCCTGGAGGAGACCAACCGGGCCTATGCCATAGCTAAGATCGCCGGCATCGAACTGTGCCGCAGCCTCAACCGGGAATACGGCACCGACTACCTGTCGCTCATGCCGACCAACCTCTACGGCCCAGGAGACAACTTCGACCTGGAGACCAGCCACCTGTTGCCGGCGCTCGTGCGCAAGTTCCACGATGCCAAGACCGCTAGGGCAGCCGCCGGCCTGGGGCCGAGCGATGCGCTGGACGGGGGACCTGCGGTCACGCTCTGGGGCACCGGCAAGCCCCGGCGGGAGATGCTCTTCGTGGACGACTTGGCCGATGCCGTCTGCCTGTTGCTCGAGGGCGAGAGCTGGCGCGGCGTTCCCGACGGGCTGCTGAACGTGGGTACGGGCGAGGACCACACTATTGCGGAGTTGGCCGCGATGGTCGCCCAAGTGGTGGGCTACACGGGCCCCGTGCGCTGGGACGCGGGTAAGCCTGACGGCACCCCGCAGAAGCTCATGCACATCGGCCGTATCAGGAATCTGGGTTGGATGCCGATAACAGGGTTGCGCGAGGGCATCGCGCGAACCTATGAATGGTTCCTCGCGAACGTCGCCGCCGTATCGCATGGGCGGGAGGCGGGCGCATAGACGGAGGTATAGACGTGAGCAAGACTGCGCTGATAACAGGGGTGACCGGCCAGGACGGCGCCTATCTGTCCGAGTACCTGCTCGACCAGGGCTACGTGGTGCACGGCCTCAAGCGCCGGTCTAGTCTGCTCAACACCCAGCGGGTGGACCACCTCTACCGCGACCCACATCAGACCGGGATCCGCTTCTTTCTCCACTATGGAGACATGACCGACGCCACCAACCTCATCCGTATCCTGCAGGAGACGCAGCCCGACGAGATCTACAACCTCGCGGCCCAGTCGCACGTGCAGGTGTCGTTCGAGTCGCCCGAATACACCGCAAACTCCGATGCCCTCGGCACCCTGCGGCTGCTCGAGGCCATCCGCATACTCGGACTGGAGAAGAAGTCTCGGTTCTATCAGGCCTCTACGTCCGAGTTGTACGGCAATTCGGACGAGATCCCCCAGCGAGAGACCACCCCGTTCTCGCCCCGGAGTCCCTACGCCGTGGCCAAGCTCTACGGCTACTGGATAACGGTCAACTACCGCGAGGCCTACGGCCTCCACGCCTCCAACGGCATCCTCTTCAACCACGAAAGCCCCATCAGGGGAGAGACCTTCGTCAGCCGCAAGCTTACCCGCGCCGTGGCGCGGATCGCGCTCGGCATCCAGGACGTGGTGTACCTGGGCAACCTGGACGCGCGCCGCGACTGGGGACACGCTCGCGACTACGTGAAGGCGATGCACCTCATGCTGCAGCAGGACCAGCCCGGCGACTACGTCATCGCCACCGGCGAACAGCACTCGGTCCGTCAGTTCGTGGAGGCCGCGTTCGCGGAGGTGGGCATCAAAGTGGCCTGGCGGGGGAAGGGAGTGGACGAGGTCGGGATCGCTGCGGACGTCGACGGACCCCGGTTGGCCCACGCCTGCAACGGCTACGGTGTGGTCGGACGCAACGGCTTTGAGGCCGATGGCGTCATCAAGCCCGGGCAGACTCTGGTACGTGTGGACTCGCGCTACTTCCGCCCCACCGAGGTGGTCAGCCTTCTGGGCGACGCCACGAAGGCGCGGGCGGCGTTCGGCTGGGAGCCGGTCACCCTGTTCGCGGACCTCGTGCACGAGATGGTCTGGGCGGACCTGTTGGACGCACAGAAATTCGACTGCCTGGTGGAAAACGGCCTGCCCATCATCCACCGGCACGATTCGTAGGCCGCAGTCGCAACTGCAAGATGTGGGCTGTTTGCACAGGCATGGTGATGGGTAGTGCACACGACGATAAAAAACGTCCAATATGGGACAAATGGCAGCAGAGCTTTTCGCAGATTGGGAAATACATTGACGGTAGAGCAACTAGAATGTGTACTGAGCCATTCAGATGAGCCAGAAGGTGGCTATGCGTAACACTATGGCAGCGCGCGTGGGTTCTCGAGACGAAGCCGCGAGCGGCTATCAGTGGCTGCGCCGTCCTCGACGCCTTCTCGCGCTGCTCGATGGGCTAGCGGCGATCGCTTCCAGCCTGTTCCTCTTCGCGATGATGGAATGGCGTCCCATGCCCGAAAACGCCGCCCGCACCGCCCAGATCGGAACGGCCCTGATCCTTCTCATCACGATGGTCCTGGGTTTCCGCAACGGGCAGTACACCAATAGCCGGCGCCTGTCGCGCATCTCAGACGCGGGGCGGTTCATGGTGCACATGCTGGCTGCAGTATGTGTCGTCGCACTGCTGGCCATCTTGACCAAGGGATTCTTCTTCGGCTCTCTGGACTTCTCACGCTTGGATGTTGCCAGCAGCCTGTGCCTCTTCTTGGTCCTGGCTACGGCGAGCAGGCTCATACTGGCCGTTCGCCAACGGACGATGTTCATGCGGGGGGTGGCCTTCCGCAAGGTGTTGGTGATCGGGTCTGGCAGGGCGGCCGCTGACTTCATCCGCTTCCTGGCCAAGAGACCCTGGCTCGGTGTGGCCTGTGTGGGCACGTTGGAATACCGCCAGGCTGATGACCCGGCCTTCGAAGAGGGGCAGCCCGACGTGCCCCACTGCATTGCGGCCAGTTACAGAGGGTTCGAAAACCTCGATCGGGTATGGGTGGCATCAGGAGCCAGCGAGGTGGTCGTGGCCCTCGATCCCGAGGACAGCGCGCTTCTCCCCGAGATCACCGAATTGCTGTCCCTGGCTCATGTCTCCTTCAGAATGGTGCCCTCACTGTTCGAAGAGACCTTCCACTCGACCGAGTTGATGGGTTACGCGGAACTCCCGGTCATCGACGTGGACGTCGACCCGCTCGACCGGGTGGAGCGGACGTTCAAGCGCGCTCTCGACCTATCCGTTTCCACCGCGGGAATGCTCGTTGGCTCCATCCCGGCCTTGGTGATGGTGATAGCGATCAAGCTCGACTCTCGCGGCCCCGTGTTCTATAAGCAGGCGCGCATCGGCCGGAACGGCCGCCGGTTCTTCATGTACAAGTTCCGGACCATGGTGGTCGACGCTGACAAGATGGTGGAAAAACTCAGCGACCTCAACGATCACGAGGGCAACGGCGAACTCTTCAAGATCAAGAACGACCCCAGGGTCACCCGTGTAGGTAGGTTCCTCCGCAAGTGGAGCCTGGACGAGTTGCCGCAGATCCTCAACGTCTACAGAGGCGAGATGAGCTTGGTAGGTCCGCGCCCGCCGTTGCCACGCGAGGTGGAGAACTACGAGTCCAAGCACTACGCCCGGCTCAAGGGTCTGCCGGGGATCACGGGGCTGTGGCAGGTTTCAGGCCGCAGTGACTTGAGCTTCGAAGAAATGGTCAAGCTCGATCGCTACTACCTGGACAACTGGTCCATTCGCCTGGACCTCAGCATTATGATGCGGACTGTGGTGGCCGTTCTTACCCGGAACGGCGCGTACTAACCAAGAGCCCGTCAGCCGTCGAGCAGGCGGTCAGCTGCCGCCAGCGCATACTCCCGGATGATCGGGTCGGGGTCATCCAGGCACTCAAGCAGCACGTTCGCGAGGGCCGCACTGCGTAGATGCTCGAGGGTATCGACGATGGCCCGTCTGAGCGCGGTGCTGCTGCCAGGGCTGCTGAGGAGGCCACCCAGCAGATACCCGACGATTTCATTGCGGTCGGAGGCGGGGAGATCCAGTACGTCGCGGGCGATCTTGAGCTTGAAGTCACGGGTCGTGAACGGAGCGTCGTTGGCGTCTGCTCTCCGGCGGGAAGAGACGGACCACTTGGCCCGCAGTTCGAGACTCGCGGCGTAGAGCTGTATCTGGGCCAGACGGAATAGCGCTTCCTCGTCCTCCTGGAGCCGCGGGGGAAACTGGATGCTCTGTATAGCCGATCCGATCCTGTCCGGGCGGAATACATCGAGCTTCGTGAGTTCGACCATGGTCAGTTTGCCCCTGCCGTCCACCAGATCGAGAATGACCGTGCCCAGGGGGTCAATGAGCATCATCCCCTCGGCCGCAGCCGGGATCTGAGCGACCGGGACTGGGCGGAGGGACGGGCGCGGGCTCAGGCGGGTCGTCGCCGGCCACCCCGGCCTCAAGAGCCTCCGTCCGCATCTCCATGGCGGCCCGGCGGCTTCTACGGATGAGCATGACACCGGCTACACCGACTGCGATGATCACGATCACCGCGATGGCCAGATAGATGTAGTAGACCATGCTCCAGCACCCGCGTCGGATCTGCCCGGTCAATCACTCTTTCTAGGTCGAGACCGCGACTCCTCTGCAACGGTGCCTGGTACGGCTTCTTGCACAAGACTATCCAGCCGGAGCCCTTCGGCGGCCCGGCGGCCCTTGCGGATGAGCAGGATCCCGGCCACCCCGGTGCTGATGCCGATGATCGCGATCACGGCCAAGGCCAAGTATATGTAGTAGACCATCGTTCGGCGCCTCTGTCTGTCTGCCGGTCAACCACCTCTTTCTAGGTCGAGACCGTGACTCCTCCGGAGAGGCGCTCCCTCACACTTGCGCGAACTGAAGATGCGGATAGACGACCCGAAATCCCAGCCTCTCCATGTTCCGCTGGGAACCGCTGCCGGGCGTAGCCTCCGTGACCACGAGGGTGCAACCGGCTTCACGAGCCAGTCGCAGCCGGTGACGCTGAATGGCCTGCTGGATACCCCGCCCGCGGAACCCCTGAAGTGTCGAGTCGGCGGAGAGCCAGGCCACATCTCCGGCGATCTTCATGGATCCGGTGCCGACTGGAAGCCCGTCCGCCCACGCAAGTACTAGGGTCTGGCCAGGGTCGACGGCCATCATCTCGCCCAGATCCCGATGAGCGCGCCCCGGTGCCGCATCGTCTGAGAAGCCCAGCGCCGTCATCTGCCCGAACAGCTCCCGCTCAGCCTGCGTCACGCAGACGCGCACTTCTATGCCGGGAGGCAGCGGGACGGGCGCGACGGGGATGGCCCTGACTTCGAGCGCGAGCACGTTCTCTATCTCCGTGAGGCGCCAGCCCCGGACCCCCAGCGAGACGATCAGTGAGGGGTCGGCGAACGGACAGGTGGCCAACATCGGCGTGGCGCCCCGCCGGGCGTAGAAGTCTTCCACCCCGCGCAGGTCCGCCTCTGTGACGGGACCCTCCATGGCCACGCCGGCCGCGACGTTGAGCAGGCCTCCTTCGCCCAACCAAAGCGCCACGCCCCCCGCCACCTCCAAGTGCGCTATCCCATTGTCCGGCCAGAGCGACCCGGCGAGATGGGCAAAATGCCGCCACTCGGCGCTTATCAGCCCCTCCAAACGGCGGGCGAGGGCCGCATCCGCGTGGATCATCGCTCCGCTCTGTACCTATTGTGCATCTCCGACTCCATCCCGGTCTTGGGGCCATCCGCCCCCATGGTACCCTTTGAACGCAAAGATCAGCCGCGGCAAGCGGCCGGAGGCATCGTTGGGAATACGCGTAGCGCGCCAGTCGGATCTGCCTGAGATCCTAGACATCTATAACCACGCGGTGGTCAGCACCACGGCCACCTTCGACTTGGAGCCGCGCTCCCCCGAAGCTCAAGAGGCCTGGTTCCTCGAGCACGTCCCCCCACATCCGGCGATCGTCTGGGAAGAGGGCGGCCGGGTCTTGGGCTGGGCCTCTCTCAGCCCCTACGCTTCGCGCTGCGCCTACCGCTTCGCCGCGGAGGCCTCGGTCTATGTGGCGGCGAACGCCCGGCGGTCCGGAATCGGCGAGGCACTCCTGCGCGACGTGATCCGGCTCGGCGCGGAGAACGGTCTGCACACGGTCGTGGGACTCGTCACCGAGGAGAACGCCGCAAGCCGCGCGCTTTCCGAGAAGGTCGGCTTCCGTCGCGTGGGGACGCTCGAGGAGGTCGGTTACAAGTTCGACCGTTGGCTGAACGTGATCGTCTACCAGTACCGCTATGACTCCTGACAGCCAGATCGCCGAGCCCCAGCCCACGGCCCCGCCTGCCGGCCCGGATCCGATAGCCGATCCGGCCGCGCTGGCCGAACGCGGCCTGAGCGCGGCCGAGGTGCACGAGCGCACCGAGGCCGGTCAGACCAACGTCACGCAGCGTCCGGGCGGGCGCACCACCTGGGACATCATCCGGGGCAACCTCTTCACCTTCTTCAACGGCGTCCTGGGCGTGCTCTGCGTGGTCATGATCATCTTCGGCGACTGGCGCGACGCCCTGTTCGGCTGGGTGATCGTCATGAACTCCAGCATCGGCATCTACCAGGAGATGCGGGCGAAACTCGTGCTCGACCGACTCAACCTGCTCACCGCTCCCGCCGCCAAGGTGGTACGGGACGGGCAGGACGCGGAGATACCCATCGCGCAGGTGGTCCTGGGTGATGTCGTACGGATCGCCTCCGGGGATCAGATCGTGGCCGACGGGGATGTGCTGCTGTCGCGCGACCTCGAAGTGGACGAGTCTCTCCTCACCGGGGAGTCCGCGCCCGGTGCAGAAGGACGCGGAGGCCAAGCTGCTCTCGGGGAGCTTCGTGACAGCGGGCAGCGGGCTGTTCGTCACCACCGCCGTGGGCAGCGACGCCTACGCGCAACGCATCGCCGGCGAGGGCAAGCGCTACGCCCGCCTCCACTCCGACCTCATGGCCGGCATCAACGGCTTCCTGCGGGTGATAGGCGTGGCCATCCTGCCTGTGGCCGCACTGATGATCTGGGCCCAGTTCCGCATGGGCGCCACCGTGCGGGAGGGGGTGACCAACACGGTGGCCGCACTGGTGGCCATGATCCCGCAGGGCCTCGTGCTGATGTGCAGCATCGCCTTCGCGGTGGCGGCCGTCACGCTCGCCCGCCGCAAGGTGCTCACCCGGGAGTTGCCGGCGGTCGAGGGCCTGGCCCGGGTGGACGTGCTCTGCATCGACAAGACCGGCACCATCACCGAGCCGCAGCCCGCGTTCGAGCGGGTGGAACTGCTCGGCGAAGCGGCGGCGGCCGACGAAGCAGCGCCGGCACCTGTGACGACGCGGCGCCCTGCGCCGGAACCGAGGAAGCCCTGGCCCTCCAGGTGCTCGGCGCCCTCGCCGGCACCGCTTCTCACGCCAACTCCACGCTCAGCGCCATCGGGGAGGCCATCGCCAACTCCGGTCGGCTGGGTGGTGGAAGACGCCGTGCCGTTCTCCTCGGCCCGCAAGTGGAGCGCGGCCCGCATCGCGGAGCGCGGCTCGTGGGTGCTCGGCGCGCCGGAGATCGTCGCGGCCGATGGGAAGGGGGCGGCCGGCGAAGCTGCCGCCCAGGCTCGGGCCAGGGCCACCGTCTACGCCGAGGAGGGCCTCCGCGTGCTCCTCCTCTCCCACACCGACGCGCCAGTTGCGCGGTGAGATCCTGCCCGAAGACCTGCGGCCGGTCTGCCTGGTGATCCTCAGCGAGCGGGTGCGCAAGGACGCCCCCGAGACCCTCGCCTACTTCCGCAAGGAAGGCGTGCAGATCAAGGTCATCTCCGGGGACAACCCGGCCACCGTGGCCACCATCGCCGCCAAGGCCGGAGTGGAAGGCGCCGATCGTGCGGTCGACGCGCGCACGCTGCCGGAGGGCGGCGATGAACTGGAAGAGATCATGGCCACCACCACCGTCTTCGGCCGGGTCAATCCCGACCAGAAGTGCGCCATGGTCGAGGCCCTGCAGCGCCGCGGCCACGTCGTGGCCATGACCGGCGACGGCGTCAACGACGTCCTTGCCCTCAAGAAAGCGGACATGGGCATCGCCATGGGCACCGGGACGGCCGCGGCCCAGGCTGTCTCCCAGTTGGTGCTGGTGGACTCCCAGTTCTCCACCCTGCCCGGCGTCCTCGCCGAGGGCCGCCGCGTGACCGCCAACATCGAACGGGTGGCCCACCTCTTCACCAACAAGAGCGTGTGGGCGGCCCTGCTCGCCGTCGCGGTGGCCATCATCGGCACCACCTATCCCATCCTGCCGCGGCACCTCACCGCCATCGACGGGCTCACCATCGGGGTGCCGGCGTTCTTCTTCGCGCTCGCCCCGAACTTCCGGCGCTTCGTCCCCGGCTTCGCCTACCGCGTGGCCCGCTTCGTGCTCCCCACCGGGTTCTTGTCGGCCGTCATCATGCTTGCGTCGTTCCTGACCCTGCGCTGGACTGGGCGCCACCGTCGAGCAGGCGCAGACCATGGAGATCATCATCTTCGCGGCCATCGGCCTGCGGGTGATCTCGCTCGTGGAGCGCCCGCTGCGCGGCTGGAGACTGTGGCTGGTCATCGCCATCATCGGCGTCTACGTGTTCGGCTTCTGGTGGTCGTTCACCGTCGACTTCTTCCAAGTGATTTGGCCGACCTCATGGAAGGTGGACGTCGTAGCCGCCGCGTGGTGCGTATTCGTCTACCCCTGGCTGGGGCTGGGCAAATGGATGGGCGACCGCCTGCCGTTCTGGAAGGCGCAGTCGCACATGCAGGACGAGCTGGCGGCCGAGAGCGAGCACGGCGCCGATCCGGCTCGGGACACCCGCACCATCGAAGACTGACTCTTCGCGGGCGCGCGGCTCGCCGGCCTCATTGCCTCAACGTGTCAGCCGAGGTTCTCCGGGTTGAGCCCCTGCAGCTCCGGCAGCACGAAGCGGCCGTCCTTGCGCACGAGCACGTCGTCGAACCAGATCTCTCCGCCGCCCCACTCCGGTGTCTGGATGAGCACCAGGTCCCAGTGCACGCTGGAGCGGTTGCCGTTGTCGGCATCCTCGTAGGCGCGGCCGGGGGTGAGGTGCAGGCTGCCCATGATCTTCTCGTCGTACAGGGTGTCCTTCATCGGGCGCGTGATGCGCGGATTCATCCCCAGAGCGAACTCACCCAGATAGCGGGCTCCCTCGTCGGTGTCGAGCATCTTGTGGAGCTTCTCCCGCTCGTTGGCGTCCGCATCGACGATCTTGCCGTCCTTGAAGGTGAAGCGCACCCTCTCGTAGGTGGTGCCGTCCTCCAGCGACGGAGTGTTGTAGAGGATGGTGCCGTTCGCTGAGTCACGCACCGGCGCGGTGAACACCTCACCGTCGGGGATGTTGTTCTTGCCGGCCGCCTTCTGGATGGGGATGCCCTTGATGGAGAACGTCAGGTCCGTCCCGGGGGCCGTGATGCGCACCCGGTCGGTGCGCGACATCAGTTCCACCAGCGGGTCCATGGCCTTGTCCATGTGGGCGTAGTCGAGCGTGGACACGTCGAGGCAGAAGTCCTCGAACCCCTCGCTGGACATGCCGGCGGCCTGCGCCGCGGAAGGCGTCGGGAAGCGGAGGAGCACCCACTTCTTCCGAAGATACTCGTCCAACAGCGGCTCTGACGGCGAGGCGCGAGGTCTCCAGCACGCCGGGCGGCACGTCGGCCATCTCGGTGGCGTTGTCCCCGCCGATGATGTAGAGGCTGGCGTCGATGTCGGCGAGCCGGTGGAGCGCCCATCCGACCTCCAGGTCCATCTGATCGCGCGTGGCGTTCAGATACCAGGCCCGGCGGACGCGCGCGTCGCCCATCTGCACGAAGGGGATCGCCTGCCGTTCGTACGCGGCGTCGATGAGTTCGATGACCAAGTCACGCCCGGCGGTCTCGCTCTCGATGAGCAGCTTCTCTCCCGGCTTGATCTCGAGCGAATAGTCGAGCAGGCTGGCCGCCAGCTTCGTCAGACGAGGGTCTCTCATCAACAGGTCCTTTCTCACTTGGCTCCTGTGCGCTTGCGCGTCACCTCGCGCGGAGTGACATCCGCGTTCGGCCATTATGCCCCATGACGTCCATCGAGCCGCGCCCGGGGAGCTACAATCAGGAGGCCCGGTCCCCTATCGCCTGTGGAGTGACGCTGATGAAGGACTTTCCCGTGGTCGTCGACATCGACGTGCGCTGGGGGGACATGGACGCCCTGCTCCATGTGAACAACATCGTCTACTTCCAGTACTTCCAGATGGCGCGCGGAGCCTATCTGCAGCGCATCGGCATGCCGCCGGCGGGGCCGCAGTGGCACGACTTCGGCTGGATCATCGGGGCCAACTGCTGCCGCTACAAAGCGCCGGTCACCTTCCCCGACACCCTGTCCGTGCACACCCGCGTGGGGGCCATCAGCGAGGACCGGATGCTCATGGAATACAAGGCGGTCAGCAAGAAGCTGGGCAAGGTGGCCGCGGAGGGCGAGGCCCTGGTCTTCGGCTACGACTTCGGGGCCGGGGGCAAGGCCACCATCCCGGACGACGTCCGCGAGCGCATCCTCACCCTGGAGGGCCGGGAGCTGCCCCGGGTGCCGCGCGACGCGGCCCGCATCAAGAACGACGAATGACCGCCTGACCCGCGAGCCACCGCCGGCGATGATCGCCCTGCGCCTCGAACAACCGGAAGACGCGGCCGCCATCCGCGAGGTGCATCGCTTGGCGTTCGGGGGCGCGGCCGAGGCCGACCTGGTGGACGCGCTGCGAGAAGCCGGCGCCGCGGTACTGTCCATGGTGGCGGTGGAGGGCGGGCCGGCGGCGCGGGCGACGTCGTGGGGCACGTGCTCTACACCTGGGTGATCGTCGACACCGAGCAGGGCGAGCAGGTACCGCTCCTGGGACTGGCGCCGGTGGCCGTGCGGCCCGACCGGCAGGGCGAGGGCATCGGGACGAGACTCATCGAAGCCAGCCTCGAGTGGCTGCGCGAGGAGGGATACGCGGCGGTGGTCCTGGTGGGGCATCCGGAGCTACTACCCGCGTTTCGGCTTCCTGCCGGCGAGCAGGTGGGGGCTGGCATGGGAGATGGACGTGCCCGATGGCGTCTTCCAGGCTCTCGAACTCTCCGCGGGCGGCCTGACGGGGGTCCGGGGCATAGTGCGCTTCCGGCCGGAGTTCTCCGGGATGGAGGGATCCGGGATGCCGGAATGAGAGAGTTCTGGGACATGGACCCGGCGGCGCGGGAGGAGGCCCTCCTTGCGGCGATCGCCACCGCCCACACGTTCCACTTCGAGCGCAACACGGCCTACCGGAACACCGTGGCCGCGCGCGGGGTCGGCCCGTCCGTCCGGCCGGGCGACCTGCCGCGCCTGCTGCGGAGCACCTCGCAGACCTTCACGGTCATACATCGACATCCTGGGCACGCCCTTCCCTCAGGACCGGCCGGCGGCCTTCGCCGACTGGCTGGCGGACCAGGTGTCGGTCGACCTGCACCCGGACAAGCACCGCTTCCGCGACACGGTACCGGTCGCTGGAGGGGCTGCTGAAGGCCGTCGAACGGGAATACGCCGGGCTGAGGCCTGGAGTTGCTCACCTCGGGCGACGCATCGGGGCGCGCGACCGTCGTCCCGCGCGACCGCGGGAGCGCCGACCTCGCAGCCGAGAGCTTCTCCCTGTCGCTTCGAGCGCTACCTCGGTGTGACGGCGGAGCACATCAGCCATCTTCATGATGCCCAAGCGGACCCGCGACCGCCATGGCCCGGACGGCCAGGGCCGGCCTGCGGCAGATCTGGCCCAGGCCCCGACGGCATGCACTTCGCCGTGCGCTTTCCGGCGAGGCCCGACCAGGTGAGAGTGCGCGCCGGGCTCGCCTATCGTCCCGGGCCTGCGGGGAGCCGTCGAGCGGCACGTGTCGCATCCGCTGATGACCGCCCTCCAGGACCGCCTCGTGGACGCACAGGCGGTGGAGTCGGCCATCACGAGGCTCATCCCGGCGTCGGCCCACGAGCAGAAGGTGCTCCTCTTCGGCAGCCTCAGCCAGTTGCACGCCATGGCCTCGTTCCTGCTCGACGGCGGCCGGACGATCACCCTCGCCCCGGGCAGCCTGCTGGCGCGGCGGAGGCGCGGGAGGCTGCTCGAGCGCCGCGAGATGCGCGAAGACCTGCGGCAGACCTTTCGGCTGCCGGGCGGGGAGCCGGCGCCCGTCCGGGATGTGTACGGCATGGCCGAGGCCGACTGGGCGGCCGTGCAGTGCTCCCACGGCAACTATCACATCCCGCCCTGGGTGCACGCGGTCACGGTGGACGACGAGGAGGAGTTCCACAAGGAGACCTCGCTCCACCGGTCTGCTCGCCTTCTTCGACCCTCACGGGGGCGGAGACCTGTTCCCGGCCTTCTTCCGCACCGCCGACCGGGTGACCCTCGTCCGGGGCGGCGCCTGCCCCTGCGGCGAGCCGGGCAGCTATCTGGAGGAGGGCTCCATCCGGCACAGCCGACCACGTCGGAGAAGCGGGATGAGCGGGCCGGCTGCGACAGACGGCGGCGGCATGAGCGGCGCCGGCCGCAGGAAGCGCGCCCGAGCCGGCGCCCTGAGCGCGCGCCCAGACCGCGGCCGCCGAGCAGCGGCGCCGCGTGCGTGGCCGGGCTTCTGGCTCCCGGCTCCGCTGCGCGAGCGCCTGATCAGGCCCGGACACCGTCTGGCAGGAGGCGAGCTTCGCGCGCGGGCTCCGCTGCGGCGCCGAATGCCCCGCGGACACCGCCGAGGCCGTCACGGTCCGCTGGCCGGTCTTCACCCCCGCAGCAGTGGACGGATATCGTCGCCGGGCTGCGCGCCGCCCGGGAAAAGGCCCCGCGCGGACCGGAGTACTGGGCCCGCCTGCAGGCGGCGCTGAACGCGGCCGCCGGCAGCCTGGCCGACCATGCCGCCCCCCAGACCCAGGCCCTGATCGACGCCCTGTCCGGCTACACCGGCTACTCCACGGGCATGATGGCCGCGGCTCTCGGCGCCCTCGCGCTGTGCGGACCTCGACAAGATGGCGCCCGCCCTCCGCTACCAGCCCGACAAGGTCTGCGGCGTCCGGTGGCGCGAGATGCCCGGGCTGCCGGGAAGGGTGCGCTTCTTCCCGAGCAAGCCGTTCGACAAGGCGGCCGGCTGGATCCCGGTCGCCTGGGAGATGCCCCTCTACGGCGCCGACATCCGCCCGCGGACCGTGGTGGGCGTCGCCGAGGGGGACATCCCGGGCAGCGCCCTGGCCGATGGCCATCCTGGCCCTGTCCGCCACCCTGCGCGGCGAGGCGCCCGCTCCCCCGCCCCGAGCCGCCGCCCGTGGTGCTCCTCCGCAATCCCCTCGAGGAACCGATACTCACGCCGTTCGTCCTGTCCGCCATCGAAGCGGTGGACCCGGAAGTGGTGTCCATGGTGGCCGCGGCCATCTGGGACTCCGGCGACGCCCCGCTCAGCCGGCAGTTGCTGAGCGAGGCCGACCTGGTGATAGCGGCCGGCGGAGCCGGCCACCGCCTCCCGGCGCCCGCCGGCCAGGTGGCCGGGCGCTCGAAAGCCCCGCGCCTGCACGAGCACGGCCGTGGGGCCGGTTTCACGGTGATAAGCCGCGAAGTGCTCGAAGTCGAGGCGGCCGCCGACGCCCAGGGCTGGGTCCCGCCGGGAGACACCGGACTCATCGACATCGTCGCGCTGCTGGCGGGCCTCGACTCCGCCGTCTGGGATCAGAACGCGAGCCTCTCGTCGCGGATGCACTTCGTGGAGAAGGGCGGGCCGGCCGATGACTTCCCGGCCGAGTACGCGCGGCGGCTGACCCAGCGGCTGCGGCAGATAGACCTGGTCATCCCGCGGGGCGCGTGGCCGGTGCGGGACCTTCACGACCCGTTCGACCGCTACAAAGCCATCGAGGGCTCTGACCGCTGGGGCTCCGGGCTGCAGGTGATGTCCGACTACGACGACCCGTTCGTGGTGGTGCTCGACGAGCGGACGGGCAAGGAGTCGCGCCTGGACCGGAACACGTTCGCCTCTCATGCTGGACGGCTGCCGGACCCGGGTGGTGATCGTCCGGCCCGTGGACGACGTGATGGAGGTCCCCTGGCGCTACCTGGACCTGCTGCCGCGGGACTCGCTCCAGTCCCTCGGCGTGGCCTTCGGACGGCAGGGACAAGGAGTGACCAAGGAGTTCCTCGATTTCGCGACCGCCTGCGGGCGGCAGGGCGTCACCGCCATCCGGCCGGTGGGCAGGGGGGCGTTCCCGCGGCTCGCGTATTCCTGGGATGGGCTGCTGCCCCTGGACCTGGTGGGGACGCGGCCGTCCGGCCACTTCTGCACCATCGAGTGCGACTCGCCCTTCGACGACATGATGGCCGCCTACCGGGACGTCCTCGCGCGCCTGGCGAAGCTGCCGGCCGCGGGCGGGCGCGTTACGAGACCCGAGGCCTGACCAACAGCACCGGGATGTTCGTACTGCGCACGACGTCCTCGGTGACCGACCCCATGAAGACATGCCGCATCTCGGTGTGGCCGTGCGTGGCCATGACGATGAGGTCGGCGGGCAGGGCGGACGCGGCCGCGGCTATCGCCCTCGGCCGGTTCGCCCCATTCGGTCTTCCCCTCGACACTCACCCCCGCGGCGGCCAACCGGGCCGCCTGCTCGTCCAGGTAGGCGCGCGCCTGCTCTTCGAGGAAGGTCGGCCTCGTCGCGGGAGTGGCTGTGGATGACCCGCAGGAGGGTCACCTTGCCGCCGGAGAGCCGGGCGACGCCGCCGGCCTGAGCCACCACTGTCTCGTCGGTGTCGTCAGCCTTGAGGGGCACGAGTATGCGGTCGTACATCAGAACGAACCTCCCGCGAGGGTGTAGAGGAACAGAGTGTTGAGCACGCTCAGCGCCAGTGTGGCGGCGATGGCCAGGATGCGCTCCACCGGGCCGCTGCGGAAGTCGCCCATCACCTTCTTGCTGAAGACCAGCCACAGCAACGGGATGATGGTGAGGGGCAGCTGGATGGTCAGCGCCACCTGGCTGTAGATGAGCACCTGCAGCGGATCCCTGCCCGCGGCCACCACGGCCAGAGCCGGGATGGCCAGCACGAAGAGCCCGGCTCGGTACAGCTTCGTGCGCGGGTCCTCCGGGCGGCCCAGGTAGGCGGTGAGCACGTTCACCTCCGCCATGGCCGAGGTGAAACTCGAGCCGAGCCCGGCGAACAGCAGGCCGATGCCGAACAGCAGCCGGGCCAGGGACCCGGCGAGCGGCTCGAGAGTGGCGGAAGCCTGGGTGAGGCTGTCCACAGTCACCCCGTGCTGGAAGAAGACCGCCGCCGCCACGATCACCATGGCCGAGTTGATGAGCCAGCCCAGGAGCATGGCCAGGGAGGTGTCGCCGAACTCGTATCTGATGAGCCGGCGGCGCCCTTCGTAGTCGAGCGGCCGGTCGCGGTTGAGCACCACGTTGGAGTGGAGATAGACGTTGTGCGGCATGACCACGGCCCCGAGCATCCCTATGGCCACCAGCATGCTGGACGTGTTGAGATGGGGCACCACCCATGCGCGACCCGCCGCGGCCCAATCGGGATGCACCAACGCGAGTTCGATGACGTAACAGATGGCGATGATCCCGATGAACACCACCACGATCCGCTCGATGTGCCGGTAGCGCCCGGTGGCGATCAGAAGTATCTGCAGGACCGCTGTGATCGCCGCCCCCGCGAGCACCGGCAGCCCGAACAGGATCTGAAAACCGAGGGCGCCGCCCAGGAGTTCGGCGACGTCCGTGGCGATGCAGGCGATCACGATGCTCCCGCCGAACACAGCGGAGACCGGGCGGGGGAAACGGTGGTGGATGTTGTACGCGAGGCTGTGCCCGGTCACGATCCCCAAACGAGCGGACATGCTCTGGAAGAGGATCAGCATGAGCGTCCCCAGGGTGACGACCCACAGCAGGGTGTAGCCGAACTCGCTGCCCCCGGCCACGTTGGTGGCCCAGTTGCCCGGGATCGATGAAGCCCACGGTCACGATGAACCCGGGGCCCAAGTAGCGCAGGAAGTCGCGGCTGAAGTATAGGCGCAGCACGGCCAGACGGTCGCGGTCGGCGCCGGGCGTTCTCACGACCCGCCTGCCGCCGGCGGCCGGCAGCGCCGGCATCTTCTCGCCGTGCAACCAGGCCTGGAACAAGGCGTCGAGCTGCGCGGCCGGGACCTGCGGCGCCTTCTGCTTGACGAGAGCGATGAACTCGGCCGTGTCGGCGGTGCCGTACTTGTGCTCCTCGGCCCAGCTGCGCAGTATGGCGAAGAAGGTCTCGTCCCCCACGGTGAGCCGGAGCGCATGCAGGGTCAGCGCGCCCCGCCGGTAGACGCTGGTCCCGAACAGGTGGTCCGAGCCCGGGCGCCCCCGGCGGGGCCTCGAGCGACTTCGCCAGCATGGTCTGGCTGGTCGCGACCTGCTCTTGCAGCGCCTGCGGGCCCACGTCGTGCTCCAGCCAGAGCCAGCTGGCGTAAGTGGCGAACCCCTCGTGCCAGCCAGATGTCGTCCCAGCGCTCGAAGCCCACGCTGTCGCCGAACCACTGGTGCGCCAGTTCGTGCGACAGGTAGATGGCGCCGGTGATGGGATCACCCATGCGCTTCTCGAGCACGTCGCGGCCGTAGAGAGACAGGGTCTGGTTCTCCATGGCCGCGCCGCTGGCGGCGTCGGGCACCACCACGCCGTAGACCGGGAAGGGATACGGGCCGAAAAGGCCCGCGTAGTAGTCGAGAACGTCGCCCGTGCGGGCGAAAGCCTTGTGCCCGGCGGACTCCAGGCCGGCGGCGAAGTAGTTCCGGATGGGAACACCGCCCGCGGACGTCGAGGTCTCCAGAGTGAACTTGCCCACATCCACCTGCGCCAGGTAGCTCACCATTGGCTGGTCCATCGTCCAGATGAAGGTCCGCTTCGCTCCGGTGGTCTCGGTGCCGGTGAGCAGACCGTTGCGCGGTGGCGGTGTAGGCGGACGGCACGGTCAGCCGGAAGGTGTAGGTGGCCTTGTCGGTGAGAAGGTCGTTGACCGGGAACCAGGAGGCCGCGCCCTGAGGCTCGTCCAGCGTGAAGATCGTGTCGCCCGACTTCTGCCAACCCATGGTGTACTGCTTGCTCACCGTGGGCGCTGGGATGCCCGTGTACTCGATGGCGACAGCGAACGCGGCGCCGGCGGCCTTCGGCGCGGGCAGGTCGATCCGCAACTCCTGGCCTTGCCGGCTGAAGACCGCGGCTGCTCCGTCGACCGTGGCCGCGGAGACCGTCAGACCGCTGAGATCGAGGTAGAGAGCGGATAGGTCCTGGGTGGCGACGGCGCTCACGACCTCAATCCCGTTGATGACGCCGCTGACGGGGTCGATATCGAGGCTGATGGCGTAGCTCTGCACGTCGTACCCGCCGTTGCCGGCGGCCGGGAAGTACGGGTCGCCAGAACTGGGGGATCCAGGTGTGGGGTCGACGGGCGCCGCGGTCGTCGGCGGCTGGGTGGACGGCGCGGCGCTGGACTCCGTGTTCCGCGCGCCCGAAGTCGCCACCGCCTGGGTGGAGACTGTCGGCCCGGCGGCGTCGTCGCCGCAGGCCGGCGCGAACAGCGCCGCGATCGCGAGTAACGCGAGGAGCGCCATGAGCGCCGCGCGAGCGTGTGCGCTCCTGCCGGCCTAGGCCGCATCGCCGGACGACCCTTTCTCGATCGCGGCGCCGCTCACGATGGAATCCGCCGTCCCGGCCCTGCGGAGATAGAGGCCGGCCCACAGGACGCCCACCGCACAGAGACCGGCCATGATCAGCACCATCACCGGAACGTTGATGCCTTCCGCAAGCGCGCCCATCACGGTCGCTCCGATGGGAGTGGTGCCCACGAACAGCACGGCGTAGATGCCCATCACCCGGCCGCGCATGTGCCCCGGCACGGCCAGTTGCAGCCGGGTGTTGGCGGTGGTCATGAAGAGTATCCCCGTCAGGCCCACTCCGAACATCAGCACGGTCGTGAGCGGCACCCACCGGGACACCGCCGAGCGCCGCCAACATGATCGAGAACAGACCCGCCGGCACCAGCAGAAGCCGCCGCGTCGGCCTGCCGCGATAGGCCATGAACAGCGCGGCAAGCACGGAGCCGACGGCCATGGTGGTGATGAGCCATCCCAGGGTGCCCACGTCTCTGCTGAAGCACTTCCTTGGTGATCAGCGGCGTGAGGGTCATGAAGTTGTAGCCGAACGCCCCGATGAACCCGACCACGATGAGGATGGCCACGACGTCCGGCTGGGACCGCGCGTAGCGGAGCCCCTCGCGGACCTGTTCGAGCACCGGCTCCCGGGGTAGCCGCGGCGCGAGATGGAGTTCGCTCACCCGCATGGCGAGGAGGGCCCCGATGACCGCGATGAAGCTGGCCGCGTTGATGTAGAAGCAGGCGGCGTAGCCGATGGCCTTGACGATGATGGCGCCCACGGCCGGGCCGATGATGCGGGCCGCGTTGAACTGCGTGGAGTTGAGAGCGATGGCGTTGGTCAGGTCCTCGGTGCCCACCATCTCCGGCACGAACGACTGGCGGATCGGGCCCTGCACGGCCTCACCCACGCCGCGCACCCCGGCCAGCACCCAGATGATGGTCACCGTGAGCAGATCCGCGGACATCAGGATGGCCAGGGTCAGCGCGATGACGAGTTGGAGCGCCTCGCAGTAGATCATGGTACGGCGCTTGCGCAGCCGGTCGGCGAGGACCCCGCCGTAGAGGGAGAAGAGCAGGGCCGGGCCGAATCGGATGGTCATGGTCGAGCCCCAGAGCCAGCCCCGACCCGCTCAAGCTGTAGACCAGCCAGCTGATGGCAAGGTCCTGCATCCAGGTGCCGGCCAGGGAGACCAGCTGCCCGAACCAGAACAGCCGGTAGTTGCGCGTGCGGAACGACCGGAAGGCGAGGGCCAGGCCGGTCATGGGCGCGCCGCCTCTCCGGTGGAGGGCCGGCCGCGGGCGACCCGGCCCCGGCGGGCGGGCGGGCCGGAAGCCGCAGACCCCGGCGGATCACCTCGAGGGCCTCGGCCAACGAATGCACCACGAAGTCGGCGCCCTCCCCGTGGAAGGGCCCGTTCGGATCGTTGTGCAGGTACATGGCCTGGGCTCCGGCGGCCTTGCCGGCCTCGATATCGAACAGGTAGTCGCCCACCACCAGCAGCTCGGCCACGTCCACGCCAAGCTGCTCCGCCGCATAGTGGACGCCGTCGGGGAGCGGCTTGGGGCTGAACGGCAGGTCGCGGGTGACGATGACGCCGAACCAGCCCGGGTCGATGCCCGGCAACTGCGCCAGCGACCGGTCGATGGACTCCCGGGTGTTGCGGGTGATGATCCCCAGCGGCACGCCCAGTTCATGCAGAGTCCGCACCAACTCGGTGGCCCCGGCGTTCTCCCGGGTCCGCGCGGCGGCCTCGATCTCCCACGCCTCCAGCACGGCTTCCATGCCCCGCCGTTCCTGGGCGTCGGTGACGCCCGCCAAGTGCTCCAGCAGGCCCACCCCCCGCGGGCAGCCCACGGCCTGCCGCACCGCGGCGAAGTCGAGGGTGTCGGGCACGGTCAGCGTCCCGTCGAAATCGAACAGGACGGCCGCGATCCGGAAGGGCCGGGGATCCATCCCGCCGCTAGCCAAGTTGGGTGGCCCGGCGGGCTTGGCGGAGGGCGAGAAAGCCGGTGAGCGTGGCGAAGCCCAGCACGACCCCCAGCCCGATCAAGAGGGGCTGCGCCTTCCAGCCGTCGATCAGCACGGAGCGCATGGCGTCGTAGATGTAGGTCGTGGGGTTCACGGTGGCCGCCCACTTGAGCCAGGTGGCGCCGATGTACGCCTTGGGGACGAACGTGGTTGAGAGGAAGATCAGGGGGAAGAAGGCGAAGGTGGCCGCCTCAGCCGCCGCCGCGTTCCGGGTCTTCAGCGACACGGCCACAGCGTAGCCGGCGAAGGCCATGCCCCACAGGAAGGCGAACACCAGGACCACGAGCAGGCCGCCGACGCCGGTGGCCGACTTGAGGCCCAACGCCAGCCCCAGCAGAAGGATGAGGATCACCTGCGCCACCAGGAGTGCGGCTCCGGCGATCATCGGCCCCCACACCAGCGCAAGACGCGAGCTGCGGGTGAGCAGCAGCTTGGTGAAGTACCCGGACTCGACGTCCCGGATGAGTAACTGCCCGGCACTGCCCGCCCCGCCCACCGAGGCCGACACGATCGACACCGGGATGATGAAGGCCAGGTACGACCCCTTGAACCCCGGCAGGTTCGCCACGGACGAGAGCCCGGAGTTGAACACGAACAGGAAGAACACGCTTATGGCGATGTTGGGGATGAGGGCAGCCGGCACCCGCAGGCTGTTGCGGAGTGAGCGCTTCACCATGAGGACGATGTCGTTCACGCGCCATCCCCCTCTTCCGGGCCGGCGCTGGCCGCCACGGTCCCGGCCGGCGGACGCGCCTTCCGCGGCCTGCTCCCTTCGGCGCTCAGCCGGTGGCCGGTGGCCTGCAGGAACACGTCGTCCAGCGAGGGCTCGCTCACCGTGAGGCCCTCGAGTCCCAACCCCGCTTCATCCAGAGCCCGGATGAGTTCGGGCAGCAGCCCAGCGGCGGTGGCGAAGTAGCAGAGAAGGTTGGCGCCGTCCAAGCGCCGGTCGGGAGCCCGGCCGGCCAGCACCTCGCCGGCACGCGCGGCCGCCTCTTCCGAGGCGAACGACAGCGTGACCACCTGGTTCCCGATGGCCTTCTTGAGCGCCTCAGGCGCCCCCCGGGCCACGATCCGCCCGCGGTCGATGATGGCCACCTCGTCCGCCAGCTCGTCCGCCTCTTCCAGATATTGGGTGGTCAGGAAGATGGTCGTGCCCTTGTCGCGATTGAGCCGGCGCACCTCTTCCCAGATGCCCCTGCGGCTCACCGGGTCGAGTCCGGTGGTGGGCTCGTCGAGGAACAACACCAGCGGGTCGTTCACCAGAGCCAGAGCCAGGTCGAGGCGGCGCTTCATGCCCCCCGAGTACTTGCCCACGCGTTTCTTGGGATCGACGTCGTCAAGGCCGACGGTGGCAAGGAGCCGCTCGGCGGTGGCGCGGGCCTGCTCCCGGTCGGCGCGGAAGAGCCGGGCCTGCAGGACGAGCATCTCCCGGGCGGTCATGAGGCCGTCGAGCCCCACTTCCTGCAGGGCGACGCCCACACGCTCCCGCACTTCCCCCTGCTGCTCGGACACGTCGAACCCCGCGACCCGAGCCGAACCGGACGTCGGCTTCAGGATGGTGGTGAGCATGCGGACCATCGTTGTCTTGCCGGAGCCGTTGGGGCCCAGAAAGCCGAAGATGCGCCCAGAATCGATGGAGAGGTCGACCCCGTCCACCGCCTTCTGCCCCGCGAACTCCCGCGTCAGCGCTTCAGCCCATATGCTCCGGTCCACGTCCATGAGACCGTATTATCCCTTGCTTCACGTCAAGAAGTACAGCAGCGCCGGGATCACCGGGATGGCCATGAGCGTGGTGGCCAGCACCACCGACGACACCAGTTCCTCCTCGTTCTTGTACTTGGCCGCGAGGACCGACACGAACACCGCGGACGGCATGGAGGCCTCGAACAGCACCACGGCCCGGTTGACGTCCACCAGCCCCAGCGCCCACACCGCGAGGATGCCGAGCGCGAACCCACCGGCGACCCGCAGGATGCTCGCCGCCAGCGTCAACGGTATCTGCTTGAGGCGGAACCGGCCGACGCTCACTCCCAGGATCAGCAGCATGAGCGGCACACCGGCCTTGCCCAGCAGGTCCACCGAGCCGAGGACCACCTGAGGGATGGGCACATGCGCCAGATTGAGCGCCAGCCCCAGGATGGCCGCGTACATGAGAGGCGTCTTGAGCATCACCAGCAGGCCCTGTTTCATGTCCTTCTCGCCCGAGGCCACGTAGACGCCCGAGCGAGTTCAGGATGATGCCCCTGCGGGATGTACATGAGGATCGCCAGAGCGGCGCCCTGCGTCGCCGAAGGCCAGGAAGATGATGGGCAGGGGGATGTTGATGTAGTTGGTGAACACGATGGGCAGGTAGAGCCCGGAGTGCTTCTGCCGCAGAGCGCCGAAGAGGACCAGCGCCATCACCAGGTTGCCCGCCATGACGATGAGCGAGGCCGCCCACAGCTTCGTGGCGTCGCCGAGGACGATCTCGCTGGTGACCATGGAGTGGAAGGCCAGGGCCGGCACGGCCACGTAGATGGAGATGTCGACGAGCACGCTCATGCTGGCCTTGGTCACCCGGCCGAACAGGTAGCCGATGACGACCGCGAAGAACGTGGGACCGATGATGTTGACTATCTGATGCATCCCCGAAGGGTACCGCGCGACGCGCCTCACCGTCGCGTGCCCGGGCCGTCCAGATGGTATAAGTTCCCTCATGGACGAGACGCGTTTTCTACCACTGGCTGGTCATCGCCTGGATGGCGCTCGCGGTCGTCACCTTCGTGGCCCTCTTCTTCGTGACCGCCCCCTACGGGCGCTTCACCCGGGGCGGCTGGGGCCCGCGGCTGGGAGCCCGCTGGGGCTGGATCCTCATGGAGTCGCCCGTCGCTCATCGCCATGGTGGTGCTCTTCGCCATCGGCGACCAGCGCAGCAACCCGGTGGCCATCGTCCTTCTGATCCTCTGGGTCGTCCACTACTTCCACCGCTCGTTCGTCTACCCCTTCCGGCTGCGCAGCAGCCGGCCGAGCATGGCGCTGTCGGTGATCCTCATGGCGGTCGTGTTCAACGTGGGCAACGGCTATCTGAACGGCCGCTATCTGTTCTTCCTGGGGCCCGACCTGCAGACCTCCTGGTTCGCCGACCCCCGCTTCATCATCGGCTTCATCCTCTTCTGTCGGGGGCTACGCTCTCAACCAGCACTCCGACAAGGTGCTGATAGGCCTGCGCGAACCGGGTGAGACCGGCTACAAGATCCCCCGGGGCGGCGGCTACCGGTTCGTGAGTTGTCCCAACTACCTCGGCGAGATGGTCGAGTGGGCCGGCTGGGCTCTATGGCTGCTGGAACCTGGGAGCGCTGGCGTTCCTCGTCTGGACGGTCGCCAACCTGGCGCCCCGGGCCTTCAGGACCCACCGCTGGTACCGCCAGCAGTTCTCCGACTATCCGCGCGAGCGCAAGGCGCTCATCCCCTTCGTCCTCTAGGAGGGCGATGTGAGACCCAACACGCAGATACGCGCCAACGCCCCGGTCGCCCGCAGTGTGTTCTGGGTGATGATCTCGCTTGATCGCCTGGGAGGTCTTCCAGGGGGTCCGCGCCGACGCCGCCGTCCCGACCGGCTCGTGGTCGCACACCTGGTACGACCTGGTGCTCATCGTCCTCCTGCCGGCCCTCAGCGCGTTCGCGTTCACCCGCCTGTTCCTCGTGCTCACCCAGTCGAACCGGGGCACGCTCAACGTCTACTCGGTCATCTCCAGCCCGTACGCCTGGATGTTCTGGGTGGGGCTGGCCATCGGGCTGTGCGGCTACGGCATCCACACCGCCGCCCACTCGCTCGCCCGGGCCATGCCCGAGGTGCTCGCCCAGGGCGAGTTCGCGGCGAAGATCAACTTCCTGGACGTACAGCTGGGCTACCTGCTGCTGGGGTTCGGCTTCTTCCTGGCCACCATCGCCATCATCTTCCTCGGCCAGGGCCGGGCGCAGAGGCTGTCCGGCGCGGAGCGCCTGCTCTTCGTCTCGGCTCGCTGGCCACCTATGGAGCCGTCATCGTCTACATGGGGGTCGGCGGAGGCCAGATCTTCGCCGCGATAGCGGCCAGCTTCCTCATCTGCGTGGCCAGCTTCTGGATCCTCCCGTCGCCCAGCGAGATCACCCTCGACCCGATCGGAGCGTTCGTCACCCCTGGCGCCGCCGCCGCCTTCCTGACCCTCATCGTCTGGACGGTCGTGGTCGGGGGACAGCCCACCTGGCCGTAGAGAGGCCGCCGGTCCGCCTGAGAGCGCCGGACGCCGCGTCGGGTCGGCTCCGCGCAGCGCCTCGAAGTCGCTCATGGGCTATAATCGCGCCTGCTTGAGGCGGGCACGCCGCACCGCGGAGTGGTGTCCGAGATGGCTGAAGGAGCACGACTGGAAATCGTGTAGGCGGCGTTAACCCGTCTCGAGGGTTCGAATCCCTCCCACTCCGCCTGAGCGCACCCAGAAGGACCGACTCTCAGCCAAGCCCGGATTCCGAACCCGCGAGGGCGCGAGCGTCAGCGAGACAGTCCGGTGGACTGTCGAGCAGCGAGCGGTCTGAGCCGAGCCGGAGGCGAGGCGAGGACGGCAGTTGCGAAGCAGATGCGTCGAATCCCTCCCACTCCGCCTCGACGCGACGGCGACCGCCGAGTAGCGACGTGCGAAGCGATCCGCGCTACACTCATCCGTGGGGACTATCGCGAGGAGGGGTGAGATGCTCTGCGCGGAATGCGGAAAGGTGATCTCAGAAGGCTCCCGGTTCTGTCAGGCCTGCGGAGCGCCTGCCGGGGCCGTCGGATCGTCTGCACCGCCGCCACCCGCGCCACATGCCGATCAACCCGCAGCGCCCGCCGCGCAGTACTACGCTCCCCAGGGCCCGGCCGGGCCGCCACCCCGCCGCAGCGCGCGAGGGCCTCGTGCCCGGCATCATCACCGCGGTGATCATCCTGCTGGCCGGCTTGGGCGTCGGCTTGTTCTTCGGGCTCCGGGGCGGAGGAGACGGTGATTCAGCATCGACCACCGTCACTAGTGTCGCAGCCTCCACCACCACGCCTCCCACGACCGCTCCGCCCACCACGACCACGCTCCCCGAGACCACCACATCGGCCTCCACCACGAGCACCGAGATGACCACCACCACCGAGGACCCGGCGGCGGCCCTCACCGCGCGGGTCAACGACTGGATGGCCTTGGTTCAGTCGATCCCAGCCAGCACGGAGGACCTCACCGCCCAGATCGCCGCCTACATCACGCCCAAAGAGGATGCGCAGGCCCGGGCAGAGGAGATCATCGGATGGTGGAAGGATCCAGGGGACCCGGAGTCCATCATCGCCAGTGACCGCTTCGTCCAAGTCGAGGGCATCACGTTCGACGACTGGGGCGCGAACGTGCTGTGCTCCTTCGAGTTCGCGTGCCGCGACGGGCTGACCACCAGGGGCTACGAGACCCTGTATTGGCTGGCAGAGGGGGATCAGTGGATGCGCTCCGCCGCTTTCGAGCCCCCCATACCCGTGGAAGGATCCATCACCCCGTTCGGAGGCTCGGTGCTCGCCGGCAACCTGCTCTGGGCACCCGAGACGCTCCACGAACTCAAGCACCTGGCACGCGACGGACGGCCCAACGGCTCCGGGCATGTTCATGACCGTGGAGTTCTACATCGAGAACGGCGGGACGATGGCCGTCGCTCCCAGGAGTTGGCAGGTATCAGTCGTCGATGGGGCCGGCAAGCACTACGACCTGTCCAACACGGCCGACAAGTGGTGGGACGGGGACGTTGCGGACCGCAAGACCAAGATCGCACCGGGTGACCATACCTACCTGTGGTACACCTTCGAGGTCCCGGAGGGGGCCGACCTACAGAGCTTCAAGTACCAGGTCCTGCTGCCCGGGATTTAGCCCCGCGACCCGCCGGGCGCTCCTGTATACTTCCCGCCGACCGTGCTAGGTGGGGAGCTAGCGGTGCCCTGTACCCGCAATCCGCTTCAGCGGGACGGAATCCCCGCCCTAGGAGCGGGCCTGTGAGGTCTGACGCCGGTAAGTGGTGTTGACGGCCAGGTCCTACGCAATGGAACTCCGTGAACCGGGTCAGGACCGGGAGGTAGCAGCCCTAAGCGGACTCTTTCATGTGCCGTGGGGTCGCTTGGCTTGAGCCGGCTGCCGGTGGACGCTCGGAGGTCTGTCTTCGAAGGTGGGTGCACGGTCACTTCTCCTCTCCCCTGGGTAGAAGAGGAGGGTGATGCGCAGCGCCAAGGCCCCGGGGGAATCCTAGCCGCGTCTACCGGTGCGAACCGGACCCGTCGGCACGGAGACTACGGCGACGGACCCGTTACCGTGTTGGTCGATGTAGTACACGTCGACCGTGTTGCCATTCGCGTTGAAGGCGACGACCAGGGTTCCGGCCAGCATCTGCCGGAAGTCTGGAGACATTTCGGCGATGGTCGCGTACTGGCAATCGTTCCAGTCGGTGATGAAGACCGCCGGGGCTATGAAGTCGGAGCCGAGCGATAGGTCATGGCTGTTGATCACCTGCGCGCCCTCGACGCGGGCGACAAACGGGTTGGCGTAGAGAGGGACGTCTGACTCAGTGAGCGACTCTTCCAGGGCGCGGCTTGCGTGGACCCGGGCATCCCCTTCGCCGGCGGCCTTGTACTCCGTTGAATAGCCCTCGATCACCTCTTCATTGACCATGGCTCCCAGAGTCCGCAGGTTCGAGTCGAGAACGGCCGCGTCAGCGCCGCGGTGCAGTACGGGTACCCCTATCGCGACCACGGCGCACACCACCACCACGATGATCAGTATCTCGAGCACGCTGAAGCCAGTCTTCACGCCTCATGTCTCACCTCCGCTCCCACGCGCTTCCGCGAAGCTTCCGCGTACGCGCCCCAGGCATAGAGCATCCAGGAGCCCATGTACAGTGCGTCAGAGAGACCTCCCGGCCGCGAGGTGCCGTTGACGTTCTGGTAGCCGTAGACGATGTCGGCCAGCAAACCCACGCCGATACCCGCGGTCAGGAGGATCACCGTCGCCCGTCGTCCCGCGATGCGCCGTAGCATCGTCCACGAGACACCGGCCAGAAGCAGCAGGTCGCCGATCGGGTAGCCGACCGCCAGCGCGTACGCGAAGTGATCATCGCTCCACTCGCCCAGCGTCGGAAGCAGGAGCCACTTGATCACCGCCGCGGCGCCTCCCACCAGGAGCACGGCGCAACCGGCCATGTAAAGGCCCAGCCGGCGCTGCCTCAGGGGCAGGCGAGGTAGCCAGAGCAGTCCGGCCAGCATCAGTGGGTAGTACGTGAGGTACCCCGCGTCGGCCAAGGACGGGAACGGGGAGAGCCCAAGGATGTTCTGGTAGACGAAAAAGAGGACGTCTCCACTGCAGAAGCACAAGAACGCGGCCGCGATGAGCCGCCACCCCCAGCGGGAACGAGCATCGCTCTGGGCCAGAGCCGCGCTACGGGCTACGACGGTCGCCGCCAGGCCGATGGGGATCATGCCGAGATTGGCATAGAGAGAGCGGTCGGAGATATCCGACCCCCGGAACGCCGACTGGATCAGGTACGCCACGCAGAGGGCGGAGGCCAGGCTGACCCCGAGCAGCCAGGGGTGCCGCTTGGCGCGCGTGGTGGCATGTTCGCCCGGGCCGCTCGCGCGTGGTCCACGCCTGCCCGCAACGGTCCACATGTGCATGGTCATTTCCTCCCCCCGCGGAGTCATAGATTTCCGCTGGGATAGCATTGCGTATCCAACGGCTGTATCGGTCGAAACGGGAGCCTCAGGCGATGACCCTTTGGAGTACGCAGCCAACTAGGACCTCGCCCGGGATGACCGGGGCGGCTGATATAATCCAGGCCACTCGGCTGGCGCTTCAAGTTGCCTCCAACAAAGGACCTTCCGCGCATGGCGATCTCCCTTTACCGCAAGTACCGTCCGGCCCGTTTTGAGGACATCATCGGGCAGGAACACGTCGCCCGCACGCTCGTCAACGCCATCAACCAGGACCGCGTGAGCCACGCGTATCTCTTCACCGGTCCGCGAGGCACGGGCAAGACGTCCACTGCCAAGATCCTGGCCATGGCGCTCAACTGCGACGCCGGCCAGGGCAAGGCGACCCCCCATCCCGACGGCACCTGCCCGCACTGCGAGGCCATCCGCCGCGGGAGCGCCATGGACGTCATCGAGATGGACGCAGCCTCCAACCGAGGCATCGACGATATCCGCGACCTGCGCGACAAGGTGCACTTCTCGCCGGTGGAAGGCCGCATGAAGGTCTACATCGTGGATGAGGTGCACATGCTCACCACCGAGGCCTTCAACGCGCTGCTGAAGACGCTGGAGGAGCCTCCGGAGCACGCCGTGTTCGTCCTCGCCACGACGGAGCCGCACAAGGTGCCGGCCACCATCCTGTCCCGCTGCCAGCGCTTCGACTTCCGCCGCCCGGCCATCATGGAGGTCGTGGGGGTGCTGGGCAACATCGCCAGGCAGGAAGGTATCGAGGTGGCGGAAGCGTCGCTCACCGTCATCGCCCGCGCGGCAGGCGGCAGTTTCCGGGACGCCATCGGGATCCTCGATCAGCTCTCCACGTACTCCGGCGGGGCCATCACCCTGCAGCAGACCCTGGACATGCTCGGCCTGGTGCAGCAAGACCTGCTGTTCGAAGTGGTCGACCTGGTGCACGAGCGCGACACTCAAGGGGCGCTGCTCTTCGTGGAGCGGCTCAGCCAAGGAGCCACCGACTACACTCAGTTCATCAAGGACCTGCTGGCCCATCTGCGCGACGTCTACGTGGTCAAACACACGGGCGAAGTGCCGTCCACCATCGCCATGACGGAGGATCAGCAATCGGTGCTCCGCAGCCAGGCGGCGCGGGTATCCACCGTGGAGACGGTGGCCTTCGTCGACCTGCTGGGAGAGGCGCTGCGCTCGGTGCGCCAGGGGTCCGACGCCCGGCTGGAGCTGGAGCTGGTGCTCATCAAGATGACCGCGGCCCGCGCGCAGCAGGCTCCCGGGGGACAGGCTCACTGGGCGGACTCGGCCGCCCCGGCGCCGCGGCACGCGGCGGCGCCCAGTCCCGTAGCGCCCGCCCAGACGCCCAAGCCGGCTCCCAAGCCGGCGCCCGCCCAGGCGGCGCCTTCACCAGCGGCAGCCAGACCCGCTGCCCAGGCCCCGGCGAAGCCGGCGGCCGCGGCTCCCAAGAGCCCCGATCCCACCATCGCCGACCTGCCCGAAGAGCCGGGCGAACCCGAGTACATCGAGGGATCGTGGGAGGACGCTATCCCGGTGACGCCTGCGAACAGCGGCCGCCGCCAGCGGCCGCCCCGCCGACTCCCGGCCACGGCATGCCGGCCGACATCGATCACCTCCGGCGCGGCTGGCCCCTCGTACTCGAAGCAGTCAAGAAGCGTTCCCAGATGCTGCACCCCATCCTCTCCGAGGGCCGTCCGGAGAGCGTGGACGGCGACACCCTGGTGGTGAAGTTCCCCGCCGGGTACAGTTTCCAGGCCGGCATGATCGCCCGGGGCGACAATCCGCGGGTCATCACCGAGGCGCTGCGCGAGGTCACCGACCGGACGCTCAAGGTCGTCGCCCGCGTCACCGAGCAGGAGCAGCCTGAGGCGGAAGCGGCGGAGCAAGATGCTAGAATCCTGAGCAAAGACGAGCTCATGCGGCGGCTCACGCTGGAATTCGACGCCCGCGTCATCGACGACGCACCGCCCCGCTGATAACGCATCCACCGAGGAGGCAGCAGTGAACCCCAATTACAACAAGATGATGAAGCAGGTCCAGAAGATGCAGGCCGACATGGCCAAGATGCAGGAGTCTCTGGCCGACGAGGTGGTCGAGGCTTCCGCGGGCGGGGGCATGGTGACCGTGCAGGTGACCGGCGCCATCGAGATCAAGAGCATCAAGATCGACCCGGCGGCTATCGATCCCGAGGACGTGGAGATACTCGAGGACATGATCATGGCCGCCACCAACGAAGCGCTGCGGTCCGCCCAGGAACTGGCCAACAAGAAGCTCGGGGGCATCACCGCCGGTCTCAACATCCCCGGCCTGCCGTTCTAGGCTTCGCATGCTCAGCCCCACCGTCCAGAAGCTCGTCGATGAGCTGAGCAAGCTGCCCGGCATCGGACCCAAGACGGCGCAACGGCTGACGTTCCACCTGCTCAAGCTCACTCCCGACGAAGCGCTGCCCCTGGCCCACGCGCTCATCGAGGTCAAAGAAGTGGTGCGCTTCTGCGATCGCTGCTTCAACCTCACCGAGGAGCAGTTCTGCGACGTCTGCCGCGACATGGGACGGGACGCCACCTCCATCTGCGTGGTGGAGGAGCCGGGGGACATCATCAGCATCGAGCGGACGCACGAGTATCGCGGGCTCTATCACGTGCTGGGAGGGGCCCTCTCGCCGCTGGACGGCGTCGGCCCGGAGAAGCTCCACCTGGCCGAACTCGCCGACCGGGTGCGCGACGAGAACACCCGCGAGGTGATCGTGGCCACCAACCCCACCATGGCCGGCGAGGCCACCGCTCTCTACGTGGTCGAGGAACTGCGCCACTTCGTGAACGCGGGCACCCTCCGCGTCACCCGCCCCGCCGCCGGGCTTCCCATGGGCAGCGACCTCGAGTATGCCGATGAGGTCACTCTGGGCCGCGCGCTGGCCGGGCGGCGCGACCTCTAGGCGCCGGACCCCGCGGGGCCGCCGGACTACGCCGGCCGCTCAGCCCCTACCCGCGCCAGTTCCGCCCCGTCTCCAGCATCGCTTTGAGGTTGTCCGCCTTGGCGTCGTCCAGCGCGGCTCCGTTTCGCAGGATGAAGCCTCCATCGGTGGCGCACTCGTTCAGCAAGCCGGTCACGTACTGCTCCACCTCGGCCGCGCTCGCCAGCGCCAGCAACCCCGTGGGCACGTTGCCCGCGATGCAGGCGCGACCCCCCAGAGCCCGCTTGGCGGCGCCCATGTCGGTCTGGTCGAGCATCCAGATGACACTGCCGGCCGGGATCTCGTCGTCGGCGATGATGTCTCAGACGCTTGGCGTAGCTGCCCTGCGCGAACAGTGCCGGCACCAGCCCCTGCTCGATCAGCCCCATGATGACTGCCTTGAGCGTGGGCCAATAGAAGGTGCGGTAGTCTGCCTCCGACATGAAGCTGTCGGCGCCCTTGTGCAGCCAGAAGATCACCACGGGGGATTCGGCATGCGCCGCTTGGCGCACGCAGAAGTCGATCATGAGAGGCACGAAGCGTTCGGCGGCCGCGAGGATCTTGTCCGGCCGGCGGAAGCGGTCGATCATGATGCCCTTGGTGCCCCGGAGGGTGTCCGCGAGTACGTCGTACGGAGCCTTCCCCGAGCACGACCACTCCGGGGGGATGCCCAGCCGGCCCGCCGCGTCGGCGCCGGCAGCGCCTGTGGCTTTCAGCCAGGCGAAGCACTCACCAGCCACTTCCACCAGCCGCTGCATCCCTTCCACCACCCCGGGACTGCCGAAACCGAGCATGTTGTAGGGCATGGCGGCGGCTTCCATGAAGTCCGTGAACGGCGGCAGCGCTGCCAGAGGAGCGAAGGCCGACCCGAAGCGGGGCAGTAGTGCCCGCCGGAAGAACCCCTCGGGGTCGGTGAGCAGGGCGTCGTACTCGTCTTCCCGCATGTACTCCGCCTCGAGGTACTGCCAGGGCGTCTCCTCAGGCAGGCCCTTGCCCGGCCAGTCGATGAACTCCAGACCGAGCAATTCGAAGACCCTGGCGGGTGACACCGCCTTCGCCTGGAAGTCGGGGCGGAAGTCCTCGTGATACTTGATGAGCGCGGCCGCCGACTTCTGGTGGTCGTACATGGCCTCCTGCTTGGTGAGCCCGCTGTGCTGCGCCAGGAAGAACTGGACGTTGGCCGTCACCGGCACGCGAGCCGGCTTCTTCAGAGCGATCGCGTCGATGAGGAGCTGCACCCGGTCGGTGTAGTCCTGCCGCGCCGCGTCGCCGGAGAACTGGACGTTCCGCGCCGAGAGCCAACGGCCGAAGCGGCGCTCGCGCCGCTCCTTCCAGTCCAACCCTTGCCAGCCGTCGAACATCGGGTCGGGGGTGCCCCAGCTCATCTGCGCTCCTTATCGTCCGGGCCCGAGGAAGCGGGCCCCCACTGCGGGCTCTGCGCCCCGGTCCCTCATTATGGCCGTGCGGCACCCTGCGCACCAGGCCGCGAACCCACTCTCACGGGCGCTTCTCCCCGATATCGGATAATATTCATCGACCTGTAACCAAACAGCGGAGCACTGATCGACGTGGCGGAAAAAGAGCAGCCCAGCCCCAGCGGGATCCCACCCACGGAAGACGCCTTCGGCTCCCAGTACGTCGTCATCGGCGGACCGGAACGCAAGGCCGAGCGCACGAACATCATCGTGATGAAGTTCGGAGGGTCGTCGGTGGCTGATGCCACCTGCATGAAACGGGTGGCTCAGCGTATCGTCGACGCTCGAAAACAGGGGCACCCGGTCGTGGCCGTGGTCTCAGCGCGCGGCGACACGACCGACGACCTCATCGAGGCGGCCAAGGAGATCTCGGCCAACCCGCCCGCCCGCGAGATGGACATGCTCCTCTCCGCCGGCGAGCGCATCTCGGCCGCGTTGGTGGTCATGGCCATCCACGAGTTGGGCTACGACGCCATCTCGCTCACCGGTTCGCAGGCCGGCATCCTCACCGACACCACGCATACCAAGGCCAAGATCCTCGACATCAAGCCCAAGCGCATCGTGCAGGCCCTCGAGGAGGACAAGATCGTCCTGGTGGCCGGCTTCCAGGGCGTGTCCACCGAGCACGACGTCACCACGCTCGGCCGCGGCGGCTCCGACACCACCGCCGTCGCCCTGGCCGCCGCTCTCGGCGCCGAGGCCTGCCAGATCTTCACGGACGTGGACGGGATCTACACCACCGACCCGCGCATCGTCCCCGAGGCCCGCAAGCTCGACTTCATATCCAACGACGAGATGCTGGAGCTCACCGCCAGCGGCGCCAAGGTCATGATGCTGCGCAGCATCGAGGTCGCCCGCCGGTTCGACGTGCCCCTCTGGGTACGCTCCAGCTTCACCGACGCCCCCGGCACTCTCATAGGACAGGAACAAAAAGGCATGGAACAGGCGATTGTCTCCGGTGTGACCTACGCGCTCGACGACGCGAAAGTGACCGTCCGCGGCCTCCCCGACCGGGTGGGCGAAGCGGCCGGCATGTTCACGGCCCTGGCGAAGGCCAACATCAACGTGGACCTCATCATCCAGAACGTGTCGGCCGACGGCAAAGCCGACATCTCCTTCACCGCCGACGAGTCCGACCTCGGCAAGATCGAGAAGGTCCTCGGCGACCTCAAGGCCGAACTGGGCTTCGCCTCCATCGACACCGACCGCGACGTGGCCAAGGTCACCCTCGTGGGCGCCGGCATGCGCACCTACCCGGGCGTAGCCGCCAAGATGTTCCAGGTGCTGGCGGAGAACGAGATCAACATCGAGATGATCTCAACCAGCTCCATCAAGGTCAGCTGTGTGGTCCGCAAGGACGACGTGAAGAAGGCTGTCAAGGCCATCCACGAGGCCTTCAAGATGGATCAGGCGCTGGTGAGCCGCGAGGAGATCTTCAGCTAGACCCTCACCACTCGGAGTGGCGCACCTACCTGCCGCAGCAACCTCCGCCGGTGCGCGCACAGGTGCCGGCGCAAGCGGCGTCATCACCCATGGGGCACGCGGCTGAGCCGGCGGCAGGAGCCACCGACGTGGTGGTGGTAGGGTCGCAGAGGCCGTTCAGGCTGCATTCGGTGACCAGCGCGTAGGCACTGCCTGCGATGGCCAGCACCAGAACGACGGCCACTATGGCGATGATGATCAGCCTCTTGCTCCGCACGTCAGACCTCCCCAGGATCGTACACTTCAATAATAGTTTAGCAAGTCAGTGCGCAAAAAGGGCCAGACGGGCGGGCCGAAGACTGGCCCCACGGCCAGAGACCCAGTTTTGGCCAATCGGTTACTATTTCAAACGTTGTGCGTGGGACGAGGAGGGGAACGCGTGGACGCGATCGTCGTAGACAAGCTGCGCAAGCAGTTCGACCCGCCCAAGGGCCCTGTCGCGGTGGACGGCGTCTCCTTCAACATCCGCGAAGGCGAGATCTTCAGCCTGCTCGGCCCCAACGGCGCCGGCAAGACCACCACCATCTCCATCCTCTCCTGCCTGCTCAAGGCAGAGTCGGGCGAGGCGGACGTGGGGGGGTTCTCCGTCTTTCGCAAGGCGGATGAGGTCAAGAAGCTCATCGGCGTGGTCCCCCAGGACATCGCCCTCTACGATGATCTGAGCGGCCGCGAGAACCTCATGTTCTGGGGGCGGATGTACGGGCTGAACGGCTCGGCGCTCGACCAAGCGGGTGGACGAGGTGCTCGAGCTCATCGGGCTGGTGGACCGGCAGAAGGACCACGTGGGCAAGTACTCCGGCGGCATGAAGCGCCGGGTGAACATCGGGGCGGCGCTGCTGCACCGGCCCAAGATCCTCTACCTCGACGAACCGACGGTGGGCATCGACCCGCAGAGCCGGCGCTCCATCCTCGATGGGGTCAAAGACCTGAACGCCGCGGGCATGACCGTCCTCTACACCACCCACTACATGGAAGAGGCCCAGGAGCTCTCCGACCGGGTGGGCATCATGGATCAGGGCAAGATGATCGCCGTGGGCACGCAGCCCGAACTGGTGAAGCTGGTCGGCGAGAAGACCCGCATCGACCTCAGCCTGGACCGCGGCGCCCACGGACTGGCGGAGCAGTGGCGCGGCCTGCCCGGAGTGGCCACCGTCACCGAGGATGAGGCGGGGCCGCTCGCCATCCTGGCCGACGACGCCAACACCCTCATGCCGCAACTCTTCGATTCCGCCCGGGCCGCCGGCGCCCGCATCACCAAGATCGCCCTGGCCGAGCCGAACCTGGAGATGGTGTTCCTGGAACTCACCGGCCGCGCCCTCCGGGACTAGGCCGGCGGAACGGTGCGCGCTCTCGCCATAGCCTGGAAGGACGTCCGGCACGTCTACCGCAGCATCTCGGGACTGGCCATGATGCTCATCGCCCCGCTGCTCCTGGCCGGGGCCATAGGGGCGGCCTTCGGCGGCAGCGGCAACTTCTCCATCTCGGCCACCAAGACGATCGTCGTGGACCAGGACGGGGGCGCCGCCGGAAGCGCCCTCGCATCGGCGCTCGGCAGCAAGCAGCTGGCCGACCTCCTGATCGTGACCACCGCCACAGACGCGGCCGCAGCCCGGACCGCCGTGGACGCCGGAGAAGCCGAAGTGGCGGTCATCATCCCGGCGGGGCTCACCCAGGCCCTGTCCTCCGCCGCGCCAGACCCGCTCAGCGTCGAGATCTACAAGGACCCCACCGTGACCATAGGCCCGTCGATCGTGAGCGGCGTGGTCCAGGACCTTGTCCAGTCACTCAACGGAGCCCGCGCGGCAGCCTCGGCGGCCGCGCAACTCGCCGTCATGCAGGGCATCACCGACTCCGCCAAGCTCACCGCCCTGGCCACCGCGACGGCCCAGCAGTTCAGCAGCCAGGCCCAGGCGGGTGGGGACATCTCTCTGGAGTCACGCTCGCCCGTGACGCCGGGAAGCTCCGACGCCCAGGAGCCCAACACCGCCGGCCAGGTGCTCATCGGCATGATGCTGTTCTTCACGCTCTTCGGCGCGGCCACACCTGCCCGCAGCATCATCGATGAGCAGCGCGACGGGACCCTCTCCCGCCTGTTCACCACCCCCACTCCGCGCGGCGTGATCCTCTGGGGCAAGTACATCTCCGTGTTCCTGGTGGTACTCCTGCAGACCGTCATCCTGCTGGTGGCGGGCCGGCTGATCTTCGGCAGCCACTGGGGAGCCATCGGGCCGGTGATCGTCCTTGCCATCGCAGGCGCGCTCGTGGCGGCCTCGCTGGGGCTGCTGACGGTCTCCTACGCCAAGACCCCCGCCCAGGCCGGAGCCGGCAGCGCGGGCATCTTCGTGTTCCTCGGACTCATCAGCGGAAGCTTCACCGGCACCGCGAACATCGGTAGCACGTACGACGTGGTGCGGCACTTCAGCCCGCTGGGGTGGCTCATCGACGGATGGAACCACACCATGTTCGGTGGATCGTGGGGCGGCATCGCTCTGCCCGTCGGGGCGGCTCTGGGGTTCGCCCTGGTGTTCTTCGCGGTAGCCACGTTCTTCTTCCGGAGGCGGTTCGCATGAGCCCGGAGAAAGGCGTGAACAAGGCGTGGCGGATAGCCACGAAGGAACTGCTGCAGACGCGGCGCGACAAGCTCGCGGCCATCTTCACCATCATCCTCCCGATAGTCTTCACCATCTTCCTGGGGATGATCATCGGGAACCAGACGGGCGACCCCAACATCCCCGTCGCCGTGGCCGACCTGGATGGCACGGCCGTCTCGCAGAGGTTCGTGGAACAGCTCGACGCATCGCCTCTGCTCAAGGTGAAGGCCATGGCGCAGGACGAACTCGACGCCGCCGTACAAGACCAGAAGACGGCCGCCGCGCTGGTGATCCCCAAGGGGTTCGGTGACGCCGCGGGAGGCGCGGGCTCTCAGGTGGCTCTCACGCTCATCCGCGTGGAGACATCCTCCGGGGCCCAGACGGTGGTGCAGACCATCCAGACCGCCGTCGCCGAGCTGAACACGCGCGTGTTGGCGGTCAAGGTGGTCGTGGAGCAGGTGTCGGCCGCCGGTGGCTCATCCGGAGGCGCGGACCTGGCCGCCTCGGCGGAGTCCCTCGTGACGACCGCCATGGCGTCTCCGGCCGTCTCGGCCACAGACCGTGGAGGCCAACGCCGCCGAGTCGAGCGCCGTCGAAGGCGCGGGAGGGTTCACCATCGCGTCCACCGGCTCGCTCGTGCAGTGGGTGCTCTTCAGCCTGCTCACCGTGTCCACCGGGGTGGCCTGGGAGCGGCGCAGCGGCCTGCTGCGCAGGCTGGCGGCCACAGGCGTCTCAGGAAGGACCATCATCGAAGGCAAGATGATGGCCATGGTGATCATCACCTTCCTCCAGCAGGTCATGCTGGTGCTGCTCGGCGCCTTGGCCTTCGGCGTGGGCTACTTCAACAGCGTCGGAGCCCTGCTCATGATCATGGTCTCGCTGTCGGTGCTCGCCGCCTGCGTGGGGCTGCTCATCTCGGCGCTGTTCCGCTCCGAGCCTCCGGTGATCGCCACGACGGTCATCACCGCGCAGCTGCTGGCCGTGCTCGGAGGCGCCTGGTTCCCGCTGGAAGTCACCAGTGCGGGATTCTCCCGGGTGGCGCACTTCTTCCCCAGCGCCTGGATCATGGACTCGCTCCACGGCATCGTGCTCAAGGACTGGGGAGCCGGCGACATCCTGATGCCGCTGGGCATCGTGTGGGCCTGGATCGTCGTCATCCTCGCGGTGGCCGTCTGGCGGTTCCGCCCCGAGTAGCCGGTAGGCACCCGCTCCCGGCCCCGCGGCCCCGCCCCGGTCATGGGCGGCCAGTCACGCTACAATCTTCCGTGCACTGAGCACAGGAAGGTCGGCCGTGGAGCAGTACGAAGAACAGTTCGGGATCCCCACCCCCGATACCGAACCCGGGATGAACCTCATCTCCGTGGACTACGACATCGTCATGGTCAACAGGCCCAACGAGCGCCTGTACGCCAAAGCCATGGTCGCCATGCTGGGCAACAAGTGCTACCGGGAGTTCGAGAAGCGGGACGCCCCGTGCACGCATTGCCCGGGCACCCTGGCCCTCGCCACCGGTGAGGCGCAGGAGACCGAGACCACCGGCCTCCGCGACGACGGCACGCGCTTCTCGGCGCGCATCAAGGCGCATCCGGTCATCGGGCCGGACAACCGGCCCACCGGCTTCATCGAGATCGTCGAGGACATCACCGAACAGAAGCGGACGGAGAGCCTGGCCGCCATCGATGTGCAGCTCCAGACCTGGCTCGCCGGCATCCAGAACGTGCGAAGCGCCCTGCGGGAGGGCCTGCGGGCCTCTCTCCTGGTGGAGGGCATCGATTGCGGCGCGGCTTTCATGCTGGAGACCGGGCACAGAGCAGGCCGAACTCGTGGTCGAGCGGGGGCTCAACCCCGCTTCCGTTGGACATGTTCACCGAGATGGCCCGGCGCACGGCCGCCCAAGGCGCACCGGCCGCGCCGCCGGTGGATCTCTACGGAGCCGCCCGGCCCACCGGGACCCCTCGGGTGGTGGCGGTGATACCGGTGCTCCACAGGAACGCCCCGCTGGCGGTCATCATCGTGGGCTCCACCGTCTACCCGGTCATCCCGCCCTCCCTCAGGAACGGCCTGCAGGTGCTGGGCACCACCGTGGGAACGGCCATCTCCCGCATCCTCGCCGAGCAGTCGCGGGGTGACGCCATCGCCGACCTCGAGGCGGTCATCACCGTGTCGCCCCTGGCCACGTGGGCCATCAACGAGCAAGGCTCGCATCACCATGTGGAACAAGGCCGCCGAGAAGGTCTTCGGCTGGCGGGCCGGTGAGATCGTGGGCAGCCCTCCGCCCTGGGGGCAGAGTCTCGCCGAGGGCTCCCCGCCGGAAGCGGTGCTCGACCGCAAAGACGGGACGCCCGTGGAAGTACGGCTGTCATCGGCCGTCTTCAGGGACGTCGTGGGGAACGACTCGGCCCGCATCTTCGTGGCCGAGGACCTGCGGGCCCAGAAGCGGATCGCGGAGCTGGAGGCGCGGATCGCGGAGCTGGAGACGGAACTGGAAGCGCGGCAGGGAGGCGGGGCCTCGGCGGCCGCGGCGACGGGTGACCGGCTGCCGGGGCTGGAAGGTCTGCGGGTGCTCATCATCGACGGTGGGGAGGACTGGGGAGAGGAGCTGTCCGACGACACTCACCGCCCTCGGCTGCACCCCCATGCGCTGCGTGGCGCCCGAGCACACCTCGGAGATACTGGCCAAGGCTGACGCGGCCGCGAGGCAGTTCTGCGTGGCGGTGGTGGCCCTCGTGGGCCCGGGGGGCACGAGCGGGTTGGGCCAGCGGGCGGCGCTCCGCTCCCTCGGCCTGGACGCGCCGGTGATCCTCTCCAGTGACGTGGAGGTCCGCGGGCACGAGCAGCATGGCATCGCGGCGGTCATCACCCGGCCGTACAAGGAAGAGGCCGTCCGGGAGGCGTTGCTGGCCGCGCTGCAGGAGCGCGAGCGGCCCTGCTGAGAGGCCGCTAGGCCAGTTCCTCGATGGCGGCCGTCGGTTCGATGCCGCCCGGCGTCGCCCCGGCGACGATCTCCATGTCGTACTTCCACGATCCGGATCCCTTGACCCACTGCCCCGCGGCGACCGGCTTGGTGGAGAAGTTGTAGAAACCCGAGTAAGGCTCGGGATTCACGGTCCAGTCGATCGGACCGCCGACCGTCATGAGCTTGGTCTGCTTGATGGCCTCCACGATGGCGCTCTTACTGGAAGGATCCGCGCACCGCCTCATGACGTCCGTCCACGCCTCGAACTGGCTGTGGTAGCAGAGCGTCTGGGCCCACTGCTCGCCCGTGTCCGCTTCCCAGGCGGCGCACACCTGCCGGGCCGTCAGCGCCTGTGACGCTCCCGGTATAGGGGAAGGCCGGGATGGAACCAGCACTCCATCGTCTGCCCGCCGCCCGATCCGCCGAGAGCCTCGACGCCGGACGGCAGCAGCAGCGCCTTGGCCTGCGTGGACACCTTGGGCCGGAAGCCCCGCTCCGCCGCCTGCTTCCAGAAGACGGCGAAGTCGGCCGGCGCCGGCACGCCGGTGACGATCTCGACGCCCGCCTTACGCATCTGGCTGATGATGCCCTCGAAGTCTGTGGCGCCGTCCTCATACCGCCCGGCATCCACGTAGCTGAATCCCCGGGCCTCGAAGATGGAGGGCAGCGAGGCCGCGAACATGGCGCCGTCACCGTCGCTCGGGTAGAGACCGCCGACCACCTTGTTCGTTGGCAGCGCGCTCCACAGGGCGGTGAAGTTCGCGGCCACGTCCCCGAGGATGAACCAGGAGTGCCAACTCCACGTGAAGCCGCCCTCGGGCTGCCCCTCGTTCCAGGCGTCACCCGGACAGTCGTATGTGATGCATGGACAGCCGAAGTCCTCGGCCACCTCGCGGACCGGCACCACGTTGGCGGCCCCGGCGCACGCCCCGATGAGCATGACCTTCTCATCGACGATAAGGTCCTGGGCCGCGATGGAAGCTTCGTTGGAGTGAGACTGCATGTCCCTCAGGACGACGGTGACCTTGTGCTGCTTGCCGTCGCCCATGAGAAGGCCGTCTTTCCAGACGTTCTTGGTGAACCAGTCGGCCTGCCAGGCGGCGGCCGCCCCGAACTCGGCCATCTGTCCGCTGATCGGAAGGACGTAGCCCGCCTTGAACTCGGCGCCCTGTTCGACGCCGGCGCCAACGGATGTGGTAGTGGCCCCGGACGCCGGGCCGGTGGCTGTGGTGGGGCCGGCCGTCGCGGTCGTGGCGGTCCCGTCGCCCGCGCACGCGCCCAGAAGTGAACCCATCCCCGCCGCGGAGCCGGCGGCCGCGCCCGCGGCCGCGGCAGCCCGCAGAAACTGGCGCCGGGTCAGGGTGTGCTGTGAACGTCGATCATCTGCGTGTGGCACGCGTGCCTCCCGGGCGCATCTCCTCGTCCGGTCAGGATAGCAGCGGCGGAAAAGAGGGGGGCGGCAGACGCATCGCGCCTGCCGCCCCCGGAAAGACAGACTTTCCGACGAATTCCGGGTTACGCCGGGTAAGTCATCTCTTTCATCTGAGCCGTGACCGGGATGTTCGTGGCGTCCTGCTCGCTGGCCACGAGTTCCTGGGCGTAGGCGTGCTTGCCCGTGGTGTCTTTGACCCACTGGCCGCCGCCGAGCGGTTTGGCGTAGAAGTTCGGGATGTTGAACCTGGGCTCGGGGTTCACGGTCCAGTCGACCGGGCCGCCGGTGAGGGTGACCTTGGTCCCCTTGATGGCTTCCACGATGGAGGCTTTGTCCATCGGGTTGACGGTGCGCTTGAGCACGTCGGTCCAGAGTTCGAAGCAGCCGATGAAGCAGATGGGCTGAGTCCACTGGTTGCCGGTGGTGGCTTCGTAGTCGTCGCAGTACTGCTGGGCGGTCATGCCGGTGACGTCGCTCTTGTAGGCGTATTTCGGGTGGTACCAGGTCTCCACCGTCATGCCGTCGCCCAGGTCGCCCAGGGAGTCGATGGCCGACGGGAACAGCAGGGCTTTGGCGCAGGTGGTGATCTTCGGCTTGAAGGACTGCTGCGCGCACTGCTTGACGTAGTTGGTGAACTCAGGCGGGTTGGCCATACCGCAGACCAGTTCCACGCCGTTCTTCTTGAACTCGCTGATGATGGCCGAGAAGTCCTCGGTGTTGGGCTCGAAGCGGCCGGGATCGACCAGCGTGAAGCCGAGCTCCTTGAAGAGGCCGGGCAGGGCGTTGGCGAAGACCATGCCGTCGGCGTCGTTCACCCACAGGGCGCCCACGGTCTTGTTGTGGGGAATGAGGTTCCACATCTTGACGAAGTTGCCCACCAGGTCTTTGCCGACCCACCAGGAGCACCAGTTCCACTTGTAGGCGCCATCCTTCTGAGCATCGGCCCAGGCGTCGCCGGGAACGTCGTAGTGGATGCCCGGGCAGCCGAGGCTGTCGGCCATGGCGGCTACGGGGATCACGTTGGCGGCGCTCGAGGAGGCGCCGATGAGGCTCACGCCGTCGTTCAAGATGGCGTCAGAGGTGACCTGCGAGGAGCGGTTGGAGTCGGACTGGCTGTCGTAGATCTTGGCGGAGATCTTGTACTTCTTGCCGTCGCCGCAGATCAAGCCGTCTTTCCACGTGTTGTTGTTCATCCAGTCGAGCTGCCACTGGCCGGCCGCGCCGAAAGCAGCCATGGCGCCTGTGACCGGGATGACGTAACCGGCCTTGATCTCGCCGCCGTCTTCGACGCTCGCGCTGGCCGAAGTGGTGGTCTCGCCGCCGGCGGCGCTGGTGGTGGTCTCAGCGGCCGCGGTGCTGCTGGTGGCAGCGGCCGTGGTGGTGGTGGCCTCTTCGGTCCCGCCGCAAGCCGCGAGGACGCCGCCCAGGCCACCCGCTACACCGATCGTCGCACCCGCGACGCCGGCCATTTTCAGGAAATCGCGGCGGCTGACAGCCTTGCCGGTCTCCGAGGTCTTGACTTCACGATCTTCCATGAACCTCCCTTATCAACTGCAGACATTGCCCTGTCCCCCAGCGAGAGGATAGCCAAGGAGTCGCGGCATCGCCTTATTGAGCGCAAGAATGAAGGTTCCGCGTGATGATACGTATCCCCGCTTGGCGGACCGTTGATTTCTTGACATCCGACGGATGCTGGGCGGCTGCTAGAATCTTCTTTCGCTTCGGTCGGCAGGTGTTTGGCGCAAGGGAGGAATCGTGAGCAAGGAGTACCGAGTAGCTGTAGTGGGCGCGACAGGCGCCGTCGGAAGAGCGATGCGCAGCATCCTCGCCGAGCGTGACTTCCCCGTCAAACAGCTGACTGCCCTCGCTACCGCCAAGTCGGCCGGCATGAAGCTGGACTATCGCGGCGAAGAGGTCGTCGTCCAGGAGCTCACCCCCGACAGCTTCAAAGACATCGACCTGGCCCTGTTCTCGGCCGGCGGCGGCACCTCCCAGAAGTTCGCCCCCATCGCCCGCGACGCGGGCTGCGTGGTCGTGGACAACTCCTCCGCGTGGCGCATGGATCCCGACGTCCCGCTGGTGGTGCCGGAGGTCAACCCGGACGATGTCGACTGGCACAAGGGCATCATCGCCAACCCGAACTGCTCCACCATCCAGATGGTGGTCGTGATGAAGCCGCTGCACGACGCGGTGCCCATCAAGCGTGTGGTGGTGTCCACCTATCAGGCGGTGTCCGGCACCGGCGCCAAGGCCATCAACGAGCTGGTCAAGCAGACCGGTAACCTCCTGGCCGGGAGAGAGCCGGAGGTCGTCGTCTACCCGCACCAGATCGCCTTCAACTGCCTGCCGCACATCGACGTGTTCCTCGAGGACGGCTACACCAAAGAGGAACGCAAGATGGTGGACGAGACCAAGAAGATCATGGGCGACGACAGCATCGCCGTGACCGCCACCTGCGTCCGCGTCCCGGTCCAGAACAGCCACTCCGAGTCGGTGAACCTCGAGTTCGCCGGCCCGCTGAGCGTGGAGAGGGCCCGGGAGTTGCTGGCCAACGCCCCCGGCGTCCAACTCACCGACGACGTGGCCAACAAGGTCTACCCCATGCCGATCATCGCTTCCGGCAACGACGACACCTACGTGGGCCGCATCCGCGTCGACCCGACCGTCCCGTACGGCCTCAACCTGTGGGTGGTGGCGGACAACCTGCGCAAGGGCGCGGCTCTCAACGCCGTGCAGATCGCGGAGTTGCTGGCCGAGCGCGACCTGGTACGCGTCCCGTAGGCGGACCGGCCGCACCAGGCCGCCGGCGTGACGCAGCGACCCAGCAGGCCATGATCAGACGAGGCCGGGGGAAGACCCGCACCCGGAGGCGCGCGATCTGGAAGCTCGCCGCCGTCGTGGTGGCGGCCGTCATCGTGGTCGTCGCCGTCTACTCGTACACGGAGACGTACAGGGTGGAGGTGAAGGAATACACCTTCGCCAGCCCGGACGTTCCCGCGGCCTTCGACGGCACCAGCATCGTGCTGCTCACCGATGTCCACCGGTCGTTCTACTTCTCGCAGAAGCGGGTGGCCGGCATCGTCGATCAGGTGAACGGCTTGGAGCCCGACCTGATCGTGCTTGGGGGCGACTACGTCTACGGCAGCGAGGACTACTTCGCGTCGGCGTTCGCCGAACTCGGCCGACTCGAAGCGCCGCTCGGCACCTTCGCGGTGCTCGGCAACCACGACTACGCCCATCCCGGGCGATGACGTGAACGACCCGGCGCCGGCGATCGAGGCGGCCGCCACGGCGGGGATCCCGGTACTGCGACAACGGCGGCACGTGGATCGAGAAGTCCGGGCAGCGCTTCCGGCTGGCAGGGGTGAGCGACCTGCGCAGGACGACCCCGAGGCGGGCCCGGCCTTGGCCGGGGCGGCGGCGCCGACGACCTGGTGGTGCTGGCCTCCCACGAGCCCGACTTCGCCGAGGAGCTGCAACCCGGCGCGGTGGACCTCGTCCTCTCCGGCCACACCCACGGCGGCCAGATGACCTTCTTCGGCCTCTGGGCGCCGTTCGTGGGCAGCGAATACGGGCAGAAGTACCGGACGGGCATGGTCGTCAACGGCGTCACCACGGTGATCGTCTCCAACGGCGTCGGCACCATCTTCCCGCCGCTCCGGTTCTTCGCCCGGCCGCAGATAGTGGTGATCACGCTCGAGACGGCCGAGTAGCCGAGTCCGGGGCGGCGCAGCCGCCCGACGTGCCGCCGAAGCCCCGGCGGCCGGCCGACCGCCGGCCCACTCAGCCAGTCTCCACCTTTCGCCCTATGGCTGCCGTCCGCGCGCTGGGCTACCCTGTCCTCATGAGAGACAGACGCCCACTGTTCGACCTCCTCTCGGCTGAGAACTTCCCGCAGATCGAGCACGAGACGGTGCTGCCCGCGCGAGACGGCAAGAGGGCGCGCGCTGCCGCAGGGCATGCACCTGCAACTGGCCGACGCGCTGGCCGCGCAGGGCATCAAGAGCCTGTGGACACATCAGGCCGAGTGCTGGGCCGCCGCCCAGCGGGGCGAGGACTTCATGGTCACCACCGGGACGGCCTCCGGCAAGAGCCTCTGCTTCAACCTCCCGGTGCTCGACGGCCTGCTCCGCGACCCCCGCGCGCGGGCCATCTACCTCTACCCCACCAAGGCGCTCGCACAGGACCAGCTCCGCCGCATCCGCATGCTGGCCGGCAGGCAGGTGGAGACGGCCGCCTACGACGGCGACACCCCGGCCGCGGCGCGCCAGCTGGCCAGGCAGAAGGCCCGGGTGCTGCTGACCAACCCGGACATGATCCACGTCAGCCTGCTCCCCCGGCACGACCGCTGGGTGGAGTTCTTCCACAACCTACGCTACGTGGTCATCGACGAGGCCCACACCTACCGCGGGGTGTTCGGCAGCAACGTGGCCAACGTCCTGCGCCGGCTTCGCCGGGTGGCCTCCTTCTACGGCGCCGAGCCTCGGTTCATCCTGGCCTCGGCCACCATCCGCAACGCCCGGGAACACGCGGCCAACCTCACCGGGGTGGAGGTCAGCCACATCAGCGGCGACGGAGCCCCGGTCGGAGCGCGCAAGATCGTGTTCTGGGAGCCGCCGCTGGTCGAGGAAGAGCTGAACGTGCGCCGCAGCACCACCACCGAGGCCGCCGGACCTGCTGGCGGAGCTCATGCGCAACCAGATCCGCTCCATCTGCTTCACCAAATCCCGGCGGACCGCCGAAGCTGATCTACCAGCTCACCGCCGACCGCCTCAGGGAGATCGACCGCTCACTCGTCGAACGTCTCTCCCCCTACCGGGCCGGCTACACGCCCGAGCAGCGCCGGGGCATCGAGGCCAAGCTCTTCGGCGGGCAGCTGCTGGGGGTGGTGAGCACGAGCGCGCTTGGAGCTGGGCATCGACATCGGGGCCATCGACGCGGCCATCACCGTGGGATATCCGGGGACCATGGCCAGCCTGTGGCAGCAGTTCGGCCGCGCCGGCCGGGGCAAGGGTGAGAGCCTGGGGATCTTCATCGCCGGCAACGACGCCTTGGAGCAGTTCTTCGTCTGCCATCCCGATCTGCTGCTGAACCGGGAGGTGGAAGCGGCCACCGTCGATTTTGCCAACCCGTTCATCCACCTCGACCACCTGGCGGCGGCGGCATATGAAGGCGCGCTGGACGCCCGCGACGACCGGTTCTTCGGTCCTGGGCTGCTCACCGCTCTCGGGCGGGCAGAGGAGGAGGGCCTGGTGCGGCGCAAGAACGACACCTGGTTCTTCGCGGGACCGGGGTTCCCCGCCGGCAAGATCGGCCTGCGCTCCACGGCCGGCGAGCAGTACACCATCGTCGACGGCGAGACCGGGGACATCGTGGGCACCGAAGGAGCGGAGACGGCCTTCTCAGCCCTGCATCCGGGCGCGGTCTACCTGCACATGGGCGACACCTACCTGGTCACCGAACTGGATCTCGAGAGGCACGTGGCGCTGGTCCGCCCCTTCTGGGACTCCTACCACACGCTGCCGCGCCGCGAGACCGACACCCGCATCATCAGCGAGAGCCTGCAGACCGCTCACGGGCCCCTGAACCTCCACCTGGGGCAGATCGCGGTCACGAGCCGGGTGGTGGCCTTCCAGAAGCGGAAGACGGGCGGCAGCGAGGTGCTGGGCACAGAGGAACTCGACCTCCCCTCCCAGGAGTTCGTCACCGAGGCCATGTGGTTCACCATCCCGCCGGAACTCTTCCCCACCGAGGCCGACCTGGTGCGGCTGCCGGGGGCCATCCATGCCGTGGAGCACTCCCTCATCGCCCTGCTGCCGCTGTTCGCCATGTGCGATCGCTGGGACATCGGGGGGCTATCGACGCCGGTGCACTCCCAGACCGAGGAGCCCACCATCTTCATCTACGACGGACACCCGGGAGGGGTGGGCATCTCCAGGCAGGGGTTCGAACGCTTCGGCGAGTGGGTGGCCGCCTCGTACCGCCTGGTGCGCGACTGCGCCTGCGACGCTGGTTGTCCGTCGTGCGTACAGTCACCCAAGTGCGGCAACTGGAACGAGCCTTTGGACAAGGAGCAGGCCCTCCGGCTGCTCGGCGCGATGCTCTGAGGCGCCCTCCCCGGGGCGCACGCGGCCCGGCCGAGCTGGGCCGGCAATCCTCTATCCAGGGCGGCGCAAGAGCGCGATGTTATCCTAACGGCATGCAACCGCAGTACATCTCGGTGATCGGCGGCGGACAATGCGGAGCCGCCGAGTATGCGGCAGCCGTTGAAGTGGGGCGACTGGTGGCCGAGACCGGAGCGAAGCTGGTCTGTGGCGGTCTGTCGGGAATCATGGAGGCGGCCGCGCGCGGCGCCAAAGAAGCCGGAGGGACCACCATCGGGATACTCCCTGGGCACGACCGCGCACTCGCCAACCCCTATATCGATCACGTCGTCACCACGGGCGTCGGCCATGCCCGCAACCTGGCCGTGGTCAGCTCCGGTGACGCGGTCATCGCCATCGGCGGCAGCTTCGGCACGCTCTCCGAGATCGGGCTCGCAGGCCGGGTCGGCCGCCCGGTGGTGATCCTTTCCGGATGGCGCGTGCAGAACGACCAGGGGACTGAAGGGGTCTGGTACGCCTCGACTCCCCAGGAGGCCATGGCCCTTGTGCGACAGGCGCTCGCGGGCCAGGGGACGGGGCGGTGATGAGCGAGCCACACGAGCGCGACACGCGTGAACTGATCCGGGAATTGCAGTCAAAGCGGCGGCGGCGCGGGCTGATGAGGCTCGTGGGGGCCGGTCTGGGAGCGGCGGTGCTCGTAGCGGCCATCGTCACCGGCATAGTGTTGGCTACCGGTCCGTCCGGCTCCGGGGCCCCGGGCTCCTCGGTCTCCGCGACGGCTCGCGTATCCACAACGGCAATCACTTCGGCGCCGACGACCGTGGCGACCACCGGCGAGCCCGTGACGTCGACAAGTTCGACCACCACATCAGAACCGGCCACCACCTCCACCACCTCCTGGCTGTCCACCAAGGTCGTGGCCATCGACCCCGGGCACCAGGCCAAAGCGAACTACGAACTTGAACCCATCGGCCCGGGCGCAACCACGAAGAAGGCCAAGGTCAGCAGCGGGACCGCCAGCCCCACCACCGGCACCCCCGAGAGCGAGGTCACTCTGGCGGTGGGCCTCAAGCTCCGGGACGCCCTCGAAGCGCTGGGTGTCCAGGTGGTCATGACCCGTACCACTCAGGACGTCGACGTGCCGAACAGCGAGCGGGCGAAGATAGCCAACGACGCCCACGCCGACCTGGCCATCCGCCTGCACTGCAACGGCGGCGATCCCTCGGCCCATGGGCTGTTCACCCTGTACCCGGCGTCGATAGCCGGCTGGACCGACGACATCGCGGTCGCGTCGAAGAGGGCGGCCACCATCATCCAGGCGGCAGCCATCGCGGCCACGGGCGCCCAGGACCGGGGGCTCCAAGAGCGCAGCGACCTCAGCGGCTTCAACTGGTCGGACGTGCCGGACGTGCTCGTGGAGATGGGCTTCATGACCAACAAGGATGAGGATCTGCTCCTGGAGAGCGGAACTTATCAGGATAAGATCGTGCAGGGGCTTGTGGACGGCATCGTCGAGTTCCTAAGGGCGGAGTGATGACACCATCCGAAGGAAGCGCCACATGAGCCAGGCTGGCGGTGATCGGAGCCGGGTACGTCGGCCTGGTGACGGCCGCGTGCATGGCGCACCTCGGCCACGAGGTGGTCGCTCTCGACGTGAACAAGGCGAAGGTCGACCTCCTGAACGCCGGTGGTGTGCCCATCTACGAGCCGGGACTCGCCGAGTTGATCGCGGACGCTCGAGAGCGCATCACCTTCACCAGTGACCTGAACGCGGCCTACTCCCAAGCGGAGTTCATCTTTCTTTGCGTCGATACACCCGCCACCTACTCGGGCGACGCAGACCTGTCGCGCATCTGGCAGGCGCTCGATCGGATCCCTAACGATAAGATGGAGCGGGTGCTCGTGACCAAGTCCACGGTGCCCGTGGGAACCGGCGCCGCGATACGGGCCGAGCTGCTCCAGCGCGGTCTCACGAACATCCACTGCGCCTCAAACCCAGAGTTCTTGCGCGAAGGCACGGCCATCGAGGACTTCATGAAGCCCGACCGTATCGTGGTGGGCTCCGACGAGCCGGGCGTGGCGGAACGCGTGGCGGCGCTCTACAAGAACGTCGACGCGCCGGTGCTGACCACCGGCCTCGCCTCCTCCGAGATGATCAAGTACGCCTCCAACGCCTTCCTTGCCACCAAGATCAGCTTCATCAACGAGATCGCCAACGTGTGTGAAGTCACCGGAGCCGACGTCGCCACCGTGGCCAAGGGGATGGGGCTCGATCGACGGATCGGACCGCAGTTCCTGCAGGCCGGCATCGGGTATGGCGGCAGCTGCTTCCCGAAGGACGTGTCGGCTCTCAAGCAGATCGCGGGCAACTCCGGCTATCACTTCCAGCTGCTGAACGCCGTCATCGAGGTCAACGACCTGCAGAAGCGCAAGGTCATCCACAAGCTCAAGCACCATCTGGGCCATGAACTGCGAGATCTCAAGATCGCCCTCCTCGGTCTGGCGTTCAAACCCAATACGGATGACATCAGGCAGGCCTCGTCCATCGTGCTCGCCGAGCGGCTCATGGCGGAAGGCGCCCGGGTGGTCGGCTACGACCCGGTGGCCATGGACAACATGCGGGCACTTCTCCCATCGTTCGTGTGCGCACCGTCAGCAATGGCGGCCCTCGAGGACGCGGACGCCTGCGTGCTGGTGACTGAATGGCAGGAATTCCTCGATCTCGACTGGGCTGCCATCCGCGGGATGATGGCCCACCCCGTGATCATCGACGGCAGGAACGCGCTCGATGGAGCCGCGCTCGTCGACCTGGGATTCACCTACGAGGGAGTAGGGAGAAAGCAGTAGCAGGAAGGGCCACTTCCCAGCTCCCGGCAGGAGCCGCGCGTGCGGCGCTGGTTGCTCGCGGGCATAGCGGGATTCCTTGTCGTCCTGGCCGCGCCGACCGTCAGGGATGCCTGGCAGATCAACCGGGCGGGCATGCTGCTCAACCGGGCCATCGTGGTGAGCGCCGACGCCGCTCGCGCCGAATCGCCGAACGGGTCCACCATCTTCGCGGCGGGTGGGGACTACGTGCTCACCCCCGAGTCGGAGGCCCTGCTCCAGCGTTCGCTCGCCCTCATGGAAGGAGCGGCCTCCCGCGGCCCGCACACGGCGGCACGCGAGGTCCCCATTTGGCGGACGTACGGCGCGGCCGCCCGGATCGTGCCCTCCGATCACGCCTTCCAGTTGCTCTCGCGGTCCCGGGAGGCCGGACGCCTGGACTGGTACGGCGAGTTGTGGTTCGGCGAGGTGGCCTCGGCCACGGGGCGCTGGGACGAAGCTGCCGACGCCTACCGCCGTGTGGACGTGAGCAACCTGCTCGTCTACCGGGCCGAAGCCCACATCGCAGCCGGGGAGAAGAACCTGGCCCTTCAAGAGCTGACCTTGGCCAAGGCGAGCCTCGATGCTCTCGTGGACAGGGAGAAGGCCAGACTGCTGCTCCTCGACCGGACGGGAGACGAGCCCTCCAGCCTCGCCGGCATGATGCAGCGGCCGGCGGAGCGGTCAACCACCCTCTTCCGTATCGGGCACGGCTTTCTCTCACTCGGGCGGCCATCGGAGGCACTCCCGGTGCTGGAAGAAGCTCTGGCGGTCGCTGAGACATCCTCGCCGGGAGCCGGTGTCATGAAGAACCTCCACTTCGACCTGGCGTCGGCGCTGGCCGCCACCCTGCCGGAGAACCTGGCCACCGCCGGTGGCGACAGGGCCTACGCCTACTACGCGGGTGCCGGCGACCTGACCCGTCTGAAGAGCGTCATCCGAGTCCGCGCCCTCGTCTACCAGGCCTTGGCCATCGACCACTCCGCCGTCTCCTGCAACCGCGCCGGTAACCTGCTCATGGGCATCGGCGACGAAACGATGGGGCTGTCGTTCCTCACAGAAGCCACCACGATCGATCCCTTGTATCCCGACCCGTATCTGGGTATCGGGGGTTGGTACGACCTCAAGGGCATGGGATACGCCGCCCGCATGGTCTACGAGCGGGCCGCCGCCCTCATGCCCGAGCAACCTGCCATCATCTCGGCCCTGGCCGTGAGCACCTTCGAGACCGCACCCCACGAGCGAGCCCTACCGTCTGCTCGAACGGGCGGCGGGCATGAAGACGAACAAGGTGGCTGTCTTCGCGTACCTGGGCGACTGCTATCTTGAATCGGGCCTGACCGCTCAGGCCCAGGCGGCCTGGGAGGAGGGCCTGAAGCGCTTCCCGGATGCCGAAGGTCTCACCGAGCGCCTCGACAGGCTCGGCGTGACGATCGAGGAGACCCCCTGATGCGGGCCACGCCCCTGGGGGTCGTCTTCATCCGGATCGGCGCGGCGCTCATCGGCCTGGCCACGCTGTTCTCCTGGTGGGCTTCGCCGGACCGTCTCGCCAGCCTCCCTGGGTCGGTGATAGCCCTTGTGGGCTCCGCCTTCGTCCTCATCGCCACCGGCCCCGCGCTGGGGTTCCTCGCTCGGAGGATCAAGCCCCGTCACATCGGGTGGTTCTTCCTGGTGGCCGCGCTCCTGGCCCTGCTCTCCGCTCTGTTCACCAGCCGCTGGCCCGCTTACAAGCTCTCGTGGCTCGACCAGATCTATGCGGCCATCCCGTCGATCACCTCGTTCTCATGGGGAAAGGCGGGGCTGCAGCCCAACCAGACCGGGGGATTCCTGGCAGTGTGCACCGCTTTCGTCGCGGCCTTCGCGGCCTGCCCGCGCGCGTCGCGCTTGGGGCGCTGGATGGCGCTGGGGCTTGCGATAGCGGGAACGATGGTCGTATTCATGACCGGATCCCGCGCGGCCCTGGCGGGGCTCGTGGTGGTCTATCTGGCGATCCTCGTCGTACGGACCCGCCGTGCGCTCTGGGCGTGGGCGTGCGCCGTGGTGGCCGTCGGCGTGGGGCTGTTCGTCTCCGGACAGTCGTCGCGGCTGCTCGGCTTCTTCCTGGCCGACGAAGGCCTGAACACGAAACTGGCGTCACGGCTGGACATCTGGTCTTCAGCCCTGCGAGGCATCGAGGATCACTTCTTCACCGGCATCGGCCTGGGGGTCTTCAACCATGTGGTCCCGGCGCGATATCCCTACCACGTCGTGGGTCTGGCCTTCCCCGTCTCGCAGGCGCACAACCTGTTCCTGGATGTGACCCTGGCCATAGGTTTCCCAGGTCTCGTTGGACTCGTGCTGATCCTCGTGGGATGCTTCATCCTCGCGGTGAAGTCCATCCGTGACAGCAACAGCACCACTCCCATCGCCCTGGGCATAGTGGCGTCATTGGTGGTCTATCTCGTTTTCGGTCTCACCGACTCCATCAGCCTATCAGTGCCCACCAGCTTCATCATCTGGTTGTGGTCGGCTTCGCTGGTGGTACTTCAATGATATTCGGCTAAAGACAAGCCCTGATACTTGACGATAAGGCCTCCAGGATTAGAAAATGAAGGTGACTGGTAATATCGTATATGCATAGAATGCCATCGTTGAAAGTGAGGTCGGTCATGGCCAAGGGCAAGGGATTCGCTCTTATCCCCCGCGCCGTGCCCATGCGGCAGCGATCGAGTTTCTACAAAGAGATCGTCAACGAGTTCATCGCGGGCGGGTCGAAAAGCGCAGTGGTCGCGGAGACCGACAGGAAGCCCGTGACCCTGGTGCAGGGTCTGCGCAAGGTCCTTGAAGCCGAGGGCATGGAGAACGTGAGGGTGGTCCAGCGCGGGGAAGACATCTTCCTGGTGAAGGACTGACACTAGGCGACCGGCGCGCCGCGTTTGGCGCGCCGAACACGCAGTCACGCAAGAAGGGGCCGCCTTTCGGCGGCCCTTCTTCTTTTCAACGGTTGTCTCAGCGAGTGTGACCGCCTGCTGGACGGCCGTCACTCACCGCGGCGAGGTCACTTCTTGTCGGCCATCTTCTTGGTGTGGTCGTGGATGTTGAAGAACACCATGACCAGTTCCAGGAACACGCGCGAGAACAGTAGGGCCACGAAGCCCCAGATGAGAGCGGCGATTAGCATCACCACTCCGACAGCGCCGAAGAACACGAACCCCTGGACGATCATGCCCAGTACGCTCAGCCCGATCACGACCATCATCACGATGAAGAGCACCTTGATGACGCTCGGGGTGATGAACTCCTTGAACGAGAAATCAAAGAACCGGGCCCAGAAGCCCTTGCCCGTGATGTCGTTGTAGTTCATCTGCGGAACCGGAGCATACATCGGCTGCATGGCCGGCTGCGGAGCCGGCGGAGGAGGCGTCGCGGCCGCGGGCGCGGGCTCAGGAGCGGGAGCGGGTTCCGGCGCGGCAGCGGCTGCAGCCGCTGGGCCCAATTTGGTCCCGCACGCTTCGCAGAACGCACCGGTCATCTGAGTATGGCCGCAGTTTGCGCATGTCATCAGTTCATCCGCCACTCTGCTTGCCTCCTTCGTCGTTCGATCATCCAGCGTTACCGCCCTTCACGGTACGGGGCAAAGAGTACGTTGTCAATAACCAATACCTCGCGTTTCTTTGCCGGGAACGCAGCCGCGTCATGCTAGAGTCGTTGCAGCCACGGGAACACGGCTACGGATATCGAGGGGAGAATGCCGGCAGAACGGTTTGCGAGTGAGGAGAGCGGGCCTTCCGCCACCCGCGCGGCCGTCCTTTGGGCCCTTCCGGTCGTCTTCCTGGTGGGCGTGTGGCTTTGGCTGGTCTTCTCCTCCGGGGGATACGCCACCAAGGACTGGGCGTTCCAGGCGATGACTCTGGGGGTCGCCGGGATCGTCGTTGCCGCGCTTGCGCTGTTTCCACGCCGGCCCGGGCAGCTGTCCCTGGCGGTGCTGGCGCTGTTCACCGGGTATGCGGTGTGGGTCCTCGCCTCCAACCTCTGGGCTGAGTCGAGCGCTACCGCTTGGCAGGCCACGGGCCGGACGTTCATGTACCTGCTCGTGTTGACTCTTGCGCTCACGTTCTTTGCTTCCGCGCGAGCCCGCTTGGCGTTCAAGTACCTGGTCATGGCCGGCGCCCTGGCGCTCCTGGCCGGCTGCGTCGTGCGTCTCTGGACGGCGGAAACGGCGGCGCTCTTCGTGGGCAACCGGTTCGTCTTCCCGATAGGGCAGGCGAACGCGGCCTCGGCCCTCTTCCTCATCCCGTTCTGGCCCTTGGTCTGGCTGGCCGCCGGCCCGGACGAGCCGGCGCCGGTCCGAGGGGCGGCCATCGGACTGGCCACCGGCCTCGTGGGTCTCGCGCTGCTCACCCAGTCTCGCGGAGCCGTGTGGAGCCTGGGCATCACGCTCATCTTCCTCTTCGCCGTATCACCGGGGAGACTGCGCCTGCTGATGTATCTCGTGGTTCCCGGCCTGCTGATGGTGTACGCATATCCGGCGCTCAACTCATACTGGGCGCAAGGGCAAGCGGCCGTCAGCGGGGGCATCGCCGCCCGCACGCTCGTCGTGGCGGCCGTGGCCGCGGGATTCATCGGGATGATCGTGGCCCTGCTGGAGAAGTGGGTCAAGGTGAGCGGGCGCATGAAAGCGATCTTCGGGACGGTCGTGCTGGCCGGATGCGCTGCCGGCCTCATCTACGGAGTCCATCACCCTCACCCAGGACGCCGGCGGCCCGATGGCGTGGTTCGGCGACAGGTGGGAACAACTCGCGGGCGAACCGGCACTCGATGTTCCGGCGGCCGCGTTCGAGCCGGACGGGACGCCCGTCCCATCCGCCACCAGGACCGACGTGTGGAACGACTCCTTACAGGGACTGCGGCGCGACCTGCTCCTGGGTGTGGGGGGCGGCGATCGCAGCCCCTCCGGGACGGCCGATTCGCTCGTGCTCCGAGTGCTGAGCGAGACGGGCGTGGTCGGCGGAGTCCTCGCTTTCGGGGCCATGCTGCTGAGCCTGGCAGGTATCCTGTGGCCGCGAACGGTGACCGGCTGGCGGGTGATCCGGAGGAGACGGACCGGCGGACGTCCCGCCTCCCGCTGGGGGCGCGATCCCCTCGCGTATGGATGGGAGATGGCCCTGCTGGCGGCGGTCGCCTACTGGCTGGTCCACGCCAACCTGGAACCGCTCCTTCAGATGACCGGGATCACCGTGCCCGCGCTGCTGATGCTGGCCGCGGCCCTGGCCTCCACCGATGCGCGGGCGCGCACGATGTGGCCCCGCCTCAGCAGGCGGTTGCGGCACAGACCGGCCGGAAGGGGACAGGGGGCCGAAGGCGCCCCGGCCGCGGAGGCCGGCATGGCCGGACAGACCGGGACGGCTGCCATCGGCCCTTCCGGGCAGGGCGCGGCCGCGCTCGCGAGGGCCTACAGGACCACTCGTCTACGCGTTGGCCATCCTCAGCCGGAAGGGCTTCTCACCGCGGTGTTCCGCGTCTGGCTGGTGGTGCTGTCGGCCGCGGTGGTGATCCTGGCCGTTTCGGACTACCTGCTCGCCCGCTTGTAGCCGGGCAGATCCTCCAGAGCCACGGCCACCTTGCGCCGCCAGTTGCGGCGTTCCGCTCCCGTGCCGGGCACGTTCTGAGGGCGGCGCTCCAGCAGCAGGTCCTCGAGGTTCACCAAGACCGTCTTGGCGGCGCTTCGCGCCAGGGAGGCGAGGCAATCCGCGAGTATCAGAGGGGCGGCTGCGTCGATGTCATCCTGTGAAGCGGAGGACCGTCGGGCAAGACGTGCTACCAGGTGGCGGCGCGCCGCGGCCTCGCGGCGCGCCGCCGCACCGTCGAGTTGCCCCGTCTCCACGCGCGTCTCGATGTCGTCGCCGTGCAGGAACCCGGCGAGCGGGACCATGTCGTGAGTCTCCAGAGTCACCACGGCCCCGTCAGGGATGTCCACCTCCAAGATCTTGGCCCGCGGCCTGAGCGCGCCCAGATAGACCGAGGTGCGCGCCACCCCGTGGCGCCACATGGCGGCCCGCACGCCGGCGGGCACGGTCCCCAGATCCTCGCCCACGACGGCGGTCATCGACCGGTTCGACTCCAGGGAGAGCAGGGCGTAGAGCTCCTCGGCCGGATAGGAGACGTAAGCGCCGTCAGCCGGGTCCGATCCCTCGGGGATCCAGAACAGCCGATGAAAAGACATCATGTGGTCGATCCTCACGGCGGCCGCGTGGCGCATCAGATTGCGGAAGCAGCCCGCCAGATACTCGTATCCCTGCTGCCGGTCCGCTTCGGGGTGAAGCGGCGGCGTGGACCAGTCCTGGCCGGAGAAGAACGCGTCCGGCGGCGCGCCTGTGGACATGCCGGCCGCGAAGAGCTCCGGCCACTTCTGCGCGTCGAAACCCAAGGGGTGGACCCCCAGGGGCAGGTCGAACAGCAGGCCCGGCCCGCCGCCCCCGGCCACGTTCGCAAGTTGCCGGTCCATCTGCCACTGGCAGTACAGGTGATAGCGCTCCTCCTGCGAGCCCTGTCCAGCGCCGCCCGCGCTGAAGGACGCGTACTCCGCCACATGCGGGTTGGACGCGACGTACTCGGCGAAGTCATGCCTGCGCGCGCCGCCGGCGCCCTCGAAGAAGCAGCGGGACAGTTCGGCCAGCACGGGCCGCTTGAGGGCCATCACCCCTTCGTAGTCCACGTGATCTGCACCCCGGAGAGCGTCACGCCTTTGGCGCCATCCTGGAGTCTCGCACTTCCGACGCGCGCTCTCGCACAGCCCCCACTCGATCGTATCCTCGGGGGCGAGGTAGAACTCGTTCCAGAAGAGCCGGCTGACCGGCCGGTAGGGAGACGGATCGGCGTCCTTCCCGAACGACGAGGCCAGGAGCGGCAGGGTGGCCACGACGGACCCTCCGGCCTCCCCGGTCCAGCGAGCGAGCGCCGCGAGGTCCGCGAGGTCGCCCGCCCCCCAGTCCCGCCGGCTTCGAAGCGCATATACGGGCGCGAACACGCCCCAAGGCTTGCCGTGCAAGGCAGTCAGAGCGGCGTCCATGGTCGCGCCGACAGTACCCCTCGCTGGCGCGCCTTCTGGCCCGGCGTCGCGCTGCGCGGCGGCGCCCCCGTCCTCCGCGACCCCCTCCCAGCAGCGCCGCGGCGCCGCGATCACCCAGGCTTCGCCGACGGCCCCCGCGGCCTCCACCCGCAGACGATGGCGTCCCAGAGGCAGACGCCCTGGGTCCCAGCCTCTGACAGGCGCCATCCCGGCGGCGCCGGTCCGGCCTAAGCGCCGCCACGTCTCGAGCGACGAGCCATCCTCGAGGAACATCGTCAGCCGCACCGGCTCTCCGGCGTGCGCGCCCGGCAGCCTCAGGGCGGGCATCGGCAGCGCGCCCTCCCAGGCGATCATCACCGGATCCACGACTCGGCCCCGGACTGCGGCCTCGCGCTCCCGCAGGGCTCTCTCCACTCCTTCGCCACCATCCACGCCGGCACCCAGGGCGAGCAGAGTCTTGAGCAGACTCTCCCGGGAAGGGGTCCGGACGCGGCCGGTGACGTCCCGGTAACTGGTCTGCACGCCATACGCGTCGGCCAGGCGGCTGAGGAGACCCTCGGATGGTTCCTTCGTTCTGTTCTTGGTTACCATAGCGTCAGACTACCTCACCCGACCGCCACGACGAAGGAACGGTGCGATGAACCCATCACCCGCCCCCACTCTGCCGTCGGTACCGGAGCCGCTCCGCGGCCTTGTCGACCTCGCCCTGGACGTACGCTGGGCGTGGAGCCACTCGGCCGACGTCATCTGGAGGCGGCTCGCGCCCGAGGTCTGGGAGCGGACCCACAGCCCCTGGCACATCCTGCAGACCGTAGCCCGGGACACCCTGGAGGACTTCGCGCAAGACCCTGAGTTCGTCGGACTCGTGCGCCGCCACGTGGACGAGCGGGCCCAAGTCTTGGCCGGCCGGTCGTGGTATGCCGAGAACTGCCAGAAGCTGGAGGGAGCTCCCATCCCTTCCCCGCTCCTGGGCCAGGTGGCCTACTTCAGCATGGAGTTCGGCCTCACCGAGGCGCTCCCCATCTACAGCGGCGGCCTGGGCATCCTGGCCGGGGACTACCTCAAGGCGGCCAGCGACCTGGGCGTCCCCTTGGTGGGCATCGGGATACTGTGGCAGCAGGGCTACTTCCGCCAAGCCCTCAGCACCGACGGCGAGCAGATCGAGTTCTTCCCGTTCAACGATCCCGGGCAACTGCCCATCTCGCCTCTCCGTGACAGCCGCGGGGAATGGGTCAGCGTGGACCTGCAGTTCCCGCGCCGCATGGTCCACCTCAGGGTCTGGGAGGTGAAGGCGGGTCGGGTGACGCTCTACCTGCTCGACGCCAACGACCTCATGAACGGCGCGGCGGACCGGGGCATCACCAGCGAACTCTACGGCGGCGGCCCGGAGATGAGACTGCAGCAGGAACTCATCCTCGGCATCGGAGGGTGGCGGGTGCTGCGGGCGCTGGGCGTCGAGGCGGAGATCTGCCATCTCAACGAAGGCCACGCCGCTTTCGCCGCCCTGGAACGGGCCCGCTGCCACATGGAGGACAACGGCGTCGGCTTCGAAGAGGCTCTCGCGGCGACGCGAGCGGGCAACGTCTTCACCACCCACACCGCGGTGGAGGCAGGCTTCGACCGCTTCCCCGTGGGCCTCGTCAAGGAGTACCTCGGGAGACTACGTCCAGGAGTTGGGCATCAGCATGGAGCGCCTTCTCGCGCTCGGCGCGACCGGCGATGGGCGGACGTTCAACATGGCCTTCCTCGCGATACGCGTGAGCGGAGGCGTCAACGGCGTCAGCCGCCTGCACGGCGAAGTCAGCCGCCGCCTGTTCCAGCCGCTCTTCCCGCGTTGGCCGCAGGCCGAGGTCCCCGTGGGCCACGTGACCAACGGCGTGCACGTCCCCTCCTGGGACTCGCGCGGAGTCGGACGCCCTGTGGACCGAGCTCTGCGGCAAGCGGCGCTGGCTGGGAGATCCAAGCGGCCTCGGCGATCTGATACGCGCGGCCGGTGATGACGAGCTGTGGGCATTCCGGGACGCCGCCCGAAGGAACCTCGTCACCATGGCCCGCGACCATGTCCGCCGGCAAGGCCCCATCGCCGGGCAGCCTGGAAGCGCTCGGTTCGGATACCGGCTGCCTCTGCGACCCGGAAGTGTTCACCATCGGCTTCGCCCGCCGGTTCGCCACCTACAAGCGCGTGGACCTCCTGCTCCACGACCCCGCCCGCCTGGAGCGCATCCTCTGCGGCCCCGGCAGCCGCGCCCAACTCATCCTCGCCGGCAAAGCCCATCCGGCCGACGGCACCGGCAAGGCGATGATCAAGGCCTGGACGGACTTCATCGCCCGCTGCAACGTCCGCCCGCACGTGATCTTCCTGGTGGACTACGACATGGACCTCGCCGAGCACCTCGTGCACGGGGTGGACCTCTGGCTCAACACGCCCCGCCGCCCCTGGGAGGCGAGCGGCACCAGCGGCATGAAGGTGCTGGTCAACGGAGGACTGAACCTGTCCGAACTGGACGGCTGGTGGGCGGAAGCCTACGCCCCCGAGGTGGGCTGGGCGCTGGGCGACGGCCTGGAGCACGATGACGACCCGGCGGTGGACGCCGCCGAGGCCGAACGGCTCTACGACCTGCTCGAGTACGAGATCATCCCCGAGTTCTACGACCGTGATGAGGACGGCATCCCCCGGCGGTGGATCGCCCGGGTGCGGGAGAGCATGGCCAGGCTCACTCCCGAGTTCTCCACCAACCGGATGATGCGAGGACTATCTCGTGCGCTACTACCTGCCTGGGGCCGTGGCCTACCGCGCGAGGGCGGCGGGCGAGAACGCCCGGGAGTTGCTGGCTTGGCGCGACGCCCTCGACGCCCACTGGGACGACCTGGCGTTCGTTGACCTCGCGGTGGAGCCGGGAGACGGCGGCGCGGCCGGGAGCGGCGCCGGCACGCACCGCTTCGAGGTGAAGGTGAGGGCCGGCCGGGTCCCCGCCGGCGGCTTCCAGGTGGAGGTCTACGCTGACCCGGGCGAGACCCATGTCCTCGAAGCGCGAAGGCGGCGACAGCGCAAGGGGTCTTCACCTACTCGGGCTCCGTCCCGGCCACCAGGCCGGCGGGCGACTACACGCCCCGGGTGGTGCCGTGGCATCAGGGCGCGCGGATCCCGCTGGAGTGCGGCCACATCCTCTGGTATCCTGAAAGAGCGGCGCGGCGCATCGGCTGCTCGAGGCCGACGCGTCCGCGACGCCTTGAGTCGCGCCCCGGCGACGCTCAGATCGCGGCCGGCAGCCTCACCTTGAAGCGGGCTCCGGTCTTACCGGTCTCCACTTCCACGTCGCCCGACGCAGCCCGGGCCAAGCGGCGGGCCAGCGAAAGACCCAAGCCGGCGCCACGAGCGGCGTTCCGCTCGCCGGCGGCCGCGGTGCCACGCACCCCGGGCTCGAAGATGCGTTCGCTCTCGTCTTCGGCCACGCCCGGTCCGTCGTCCTCGACGAGGAAGTAGACCTCTTTGCCGTTGCGGCCCGCCCCCAGCAGCACCTCGGACCGGGCGAAGCGGCACGCGTTCTCCACCACCGGCTGCAGGATCTGCGCGGCGATGGCCCGTTCCACTCCCACCCGCAGGTCGCGGGCGGGCGGCTGCACCCGCACCTCCACGCCGTTCTCCTCGGCCAGCACCCCGATGGAGCTCACCACGTCGGCCAGCACCTGCCACACATCGGCCCGGCCTCGGGCCAGGCTGCCCTCCTCCTGGGCCGCCGCCAGCAGGGCCTCCACGGTGCGGGCCATCTGGTCGGCGCTGTAGAGCACGGAGCCCAGGGCTTCCTGGTAGTACTCGGGGTCGCGGGGCCGGCGCAGCGCCAGTTCCGCCTCCGCCTTGATCTTGGCCACCGGCGTGCGCAACTGGTGCGACACCTCGGCCGAGAATCGCTGCTCCCGGCGCAGGCTGGCCGCCAGGCGGTCGAGCATGGCGTCGAGGGTGTGGGCGAGTTGGGTGAGTCTCGTCATGCGGCTCGCCCATCTCAAACCGCCGGTCGAGGTCCGCCGTGCTCCACGCCTCGGCCTCCGCCGTCATACTTGACACCGGCCGGAAGGCGGCGCCCAGCACCCAGCGCCCCGCGAACCCCACGATGATGAGAAGCAGGGCGGTGAAGGCCGCCGTCGCGACCAGCGTCACCCTTTGCGTGCGATAGATGGGCGCCATCGACAGGCCGGTGACGATGGTCCCGATGGGGCTGTCGTCGTAGTAGAGGCCGATGGAGAACAGGCGGACGTCATGACCCGGCACGTCGGCGTACACACCCTCTGTCCCATCGAGGGCCTTGGCCGCGGCCGAGATATCGAGGTCCACCGCGGGACCGCTGAAGGTCTGGCCGCCGACGAACACCCACACCTGCGATCCCTCCGTCGCCCAGACGGCCGGTCGGCACTGTTATGCTCACCCCGTCTGGACTGACCGCGACCAACTTCGCCTCGTCCTGAGCCAACTTGTCCAGGCGGGCGTTGGCATCCGCGGGTGAGCGTGCTGGTGAGCACCAAGTTGAAGACGAACGTCATGGTGACGAGCGCGACTGCCACCGTGACGAGCACCGCGAGGAGCAGGCGGTCCCGGACCCCCATGCGGATGAACGGGCGGCGCATGCCGCGCAGCACAGTGCCCATCGCCTAGGAGGACCTCATCGCAGCGAGTAGCCGACGCCGCGCACCGTGGCGATCTCGGGACCGCCGGGGAGCGTGGCCATCTTCCGCCGCAGCCGGGCGATATAGGCGTCGAGGGTGTTGTCGTAGACGATGGCCCCGTGGGACCACGCGGTCTCGATGAGGACTTTCCGCCGTATCGCCTCGCCGGGAGATGCCGCCAACTTGGCCAGCAGCCGGAACTCGGTGGGCGTGAGCGGGACCGTCACACCGCCGGCCGACACCGCGTGCTTCGCCGGGTCGAGCACCATCCCGCCGGTCTCCACGCTGCGCTCGGTACCGCTGCGGCGGATGAGGGCCTCAAGACGTGCGAGCAGCTCGGCGAACGCGAAGGGCTTGGTGAGATAGTCATCGCCCCCCACGTGGAACCCGGAGAGGCGGTCGGAAAGCGAGTCGCGAGCGGTGAGAAAGAGCACCGGGGACGTTGATCCCCTGGGCCCGCACGGCCTGGCACACGTCGCGGCCGTCGGTGTCCGGCAGGCCGATGTCGATGATGAACAGATCGGGGACCGACTTCGGTCACTTTGCGCAGCACTTCGGACCCCGTCGCGTACCCCTGTACCTGATAGCCCTCTTCGCGAAGTCCCCGCACCAGCAGGGAGCGCATCTGAGGGTCGTCTTCGAGCACAAAGATCTGGGGCTCCATCATGGTGCCCGTAGTATCACCCGCGGAAGGGTCTGGGAACAAGCGAGCGCGAGGACTGGAGGAGGGGTTAGCTGAGAGTCACACGGCGGGCGCGGCGTCCGGATCTCCCGGACGCCGCTTACGCCGTCTCCGCCGTGTGGGCGTGGTGGTGTCTCGCCCCGGTTTGGGTCTGACAACCACCGGACAGGGTTGGGGCCACAGCTCAGGAGGGGGGTTGAGCAATGCTGTGTGACTCCATGTGAGTATGGTCGCATCCCTTTCCTGAAATCATCCTGAAAGCATTTTCCGCATTTTGCGACCTCTCTCGGCCCATCGCCAGACCCCTCAGCTTCAGGCTTCGGCTCCCGCTGCCGAAAAGACAAACAGAGAGGTCATATTTGAATATCGACTACACACCCTCAGTCTGGTTCTTGGTCGCAGGGCTGCCCTTGGCCCTGTACCTCCTCTGGCATGGCTGGAAGCACCGGGGCAAACCGGGCGCCTTGGCCTTCATCATCCTCATCGCCCTTTCGACCGCCTGGACCATCGGATCGCATCCTGGAGTTGCTGTCCGTCGACTTGTCCACAAAACTCCTTTGGGCCGACCTACAGTACCTGTCCATCTGCTTCGTTCCCGTCACCTGGCTGGCCATGACCCTCGACTACACGGGCCACAGCGCCTGGCTCACCCGCCGTAATCTCTCACTGCTCTGCGTGGTGCCGCTCATCCTGCTCGGGCTCCAGTGGACCAACTCGCATCACGGCCTGATGCGGGCCGCGGTTTGGCTCGACACCAGCGGCGGCCACGCCGTCATCGGGCGCACGTTCGGTCCGGTCTTCTGGGTGCTCGTCGCCTACGGCTATCTACTGATCCTCACGGCTCTGGCCGTTCTGTGGTACTTCGTGCTCAGCCGCCCACGGTTCTGTCGCAAGCAGCCGGCAGCCCTGCTGGTAGGATTCGCGATCCCCTATCTGTGGAACGTGGTCTACCTGCTGAAACCGGGGCTTCTGCCCCCGTTCGACTACACTCCCGCCCTCTTCGCCGTGGGCGAGTTGATCGTGGCGTACTCATTGTTCCGCCTGCAGATCTTCGACCTGGTCAGCGTCGCCCGCGACACCATCCTCGAGAACATGGCGGACGGACTGCTGGTGCTGGATCGCGGCAACAAGGTGATCGACGTGAACGAGGCCGCCCGGAGCATCATCGGCCGGCCGATCGAGCAGATCATCGGCCTGCCCGTCGCTCAGTCCTGGCCGGACTGGAAGCAGGTCGCCGGCCCGCTCAAGTCGGGTGCGAGCGCCGCCCGGGTCACCCTCACTCAGGACGGCGACCGGCGCGACTACGAAGTGGCGATCTCAGACCTCGCGGGCAGCCCCGACATGCGGGGCCGCATGCTCGTCATGCACGACGTCACCGAGCGTTCCGTCCTGGAGGACAGCCTCAGGCAACAGGCGCTCACGGACGGCCTGACAGGCCTCGCGAACCGCACGCTCTTCATGGCAAAGCTGGGCGACGCCGTCCACGCGTCCCGGCGCCATCCCAAGAGGCAGTTCGCGGTCATGGTACTGGACCTCGACAGGTTCAAGTTCATCAACGACACCATCGGACATCCCGCCGGAGACGCGGTCCTCGAGACGGTGGCCATGCGCCTCAAGCGATGCGTCCGGGAGCCGGACACTGTCGCCCGTCTTGGGGGCGATGAGTTCCTGGTCCTGCTGAGCGATATCAGCGGCATGCGTGACGTGGTCGTGGTATCGGAGCGCATCCAGGACGAGATGCGCGCCCCACTGTACGTGCGCCAGCAGCAGATGCAGGTGGCGATGAGCGTGGGGATCGTCCTCTGGGATGCCACATACCGGGACGCCGAAGACCTACTGCACGCGGCCGACACCGCGATGTATCAGGCGAAGGCGGCGGGCGGCGGCTGCTACCGCATCTTCGACGAGCGCATGCACCGCACGATGATCGAGTCCATGCAGGCGGAGGCCGAACTGCGCGAAGCCGTCGAGCAGGGCGACTTCGAACTCGCGTACCAGCCGGTCATCGACCTCAAGACAGGTGAGATCCTCTCCCTCGAGGCCCTCGTCCGCTGGAAGCACCAGCACCGAGGCATCGTGGCGCCCAAGGCGTTCCTGGGCGCGGCAGAGACCAGCGGACTCATCGTGCCGCTGGGGGAGATGATCCTGGACCAGCTCTGCAGCCAACTGAGCGAATGGCGCTCGCGCACCTGCCCTGCCTCCGGACTCCCTGTCAGTCTGAACGTGTCCCCGCGCCAGCTGACCGACTCCGATTTCGTGAGCGCCGTCTTGTCCCGCGTTGCCGACTGGAGCCTGTCTCCTGGGGCCCTGATGTTCGAGATCACAGAGGCGGCGCTGAACCGGGATCCGGTCCGGGCCCAGATAGCCCTCAAGGAACTTCGCGCGCTGGGCATGAGTGTCTGCCTGGACGACTTCGGTAACGGACCCACCTCGCTGCAGCATCTGACCATGTTCCCCGGTCAAGAGATCAAGCTCGACGGCGCGCTCGTCAACCGGATGGCCGAAGGCACCGCCGAACTGGCCGTAGCCGCAGCCATCATCGACCTGGCGCATGCGCTGCAGTTCAAGGTGACGGGCGAGGGCGTCGAGTCCAAGCGAGAGTGGGAGTTGCTCGAGCGGCTGCGCTGTGACCGCGTGCAGGGCTTCTATTGCGGGGAACCGATGGCCCCTCCAGCCCTTCTTGAATACCTTCTGGAGCGGCGGCCGGCCACGGGGGGCATAGCGGTGTTCCGCGGGTCCGGCGCCGAACGGCCCGTCACCGAGTACTAGGCCACGGTTCGCGGCCGGCTGCTCTCAGAGTCCGCCGAACTCCAACCTGCCCCCCTGCTCCACTTCGCGGGGCACGCCGGTCACCTGCAGCACACTGTCCCCGTCCTGCCGCACCGTGGTGTTGCCGCACCCACCATCCTGATGGCTCTGGTAGTTGACCACGACCGCTCGAGGAGTGACGGTGGACCCGTCCTCGGCCAGCGCGGTCAGCCCACTCCAGCGGATGGCGACCGAGGGGGCGTCGCAATCGGCGAAGACCTCCGACCAGACCATGGGGCGGCAGAGGTAGCCGGGACCGGCCGCGCCGGAGCGGCCGCGCGAACCTGCCGGGGGCATCAGGTCGCGAAGCACGGTGTTCTCGCCACTGTCCAAATCGGTGATCTCCGACCGCCAGGCGCTCTCGACATCCGGGGAGCGGTAGACCCTGAACCGGTAGCGACGTCCACGGCTCCCAGGGAAAGGCCATGGTGTTCGGGTCTCCGGGGAAGGCGTAGAGATCGGGATCCGTTCCTGGCAGCACCGCGCCGCCCAGCTCCTGCGATGCGTAACCGCCCCAATTGGCCGCGGTGCCACCGCGAAAGCGGCGGTTGTTCTGCAGGCCGGTATGCCCTCCGCCCCACGTGCGCCCCTTCTCGTCGACGAAGTCCACCTGCAGGGCCCAGAAGTAGAGGGAGCGGACCCGCGGAGGCTGGACGATCTCCAGCGTGGCAGACACCTCGACCAGCCGGGAGGCTTGGGGAGTGCGGGGCATGTCCCAGAAGAGATGAAAAGACGAGGCGCCGTTGGGGGAACGGGGCGGGCCCGCTACGCGCGGCCCGCCGGCCGTCATCGAGGGGCCTACCGCCGCCGGACCCGCCGCCGGCCGGGCCGGCGCGGCGGTCACCGCTTCCCAGAAGGCCCGCAGTCTGTCGCGGAGACCGGCCATCAGAGTGCTACGATTCGGGGCGAGACCTGCGACGCGTGACGGGAGCGACCATGGGCGAGACGCGTAAGTTCACCATCCTTCACTCCAACGACATGCACGGCGACTTCCTCGCCGAGCAGGCCGCGGGCGGGGGTGAGCTGATCGGCGGGCTGCCGCTGCTCTCCGGCTACATCAACAAGGTGCGCGCCGAGGAAGAGAACGTCCTCTACGTCATCTCCGGGCGACATGGTGCAGGGGTCCATCATCGACTCGGACTTCAAGGGCACCTCCACCATGCAGATCATGAACTACCTGGCCCCCGACGTGGTGGCGCTGGGCAACCACGAGGTGGACTACGGACTGCCTCATCTGCTGTTCCTCGAGAAGATCGCCAACTTCCCCATCGTCAACGCCAACCTCTACATCAAGCCGTTCGAGAAGCGGATGATGCGACCCTACCACATCATCAGCAAGGCCGGTTTCGACATCCTGTTCACCGGCATCCTCACCGAGAAGACGATGGACTCCATCAAGCATGGACGAGCTCATCGGCACGTTCGTCACCCTCGAGGAGGCGGGCGCCGAGGTCGGCAAGATCTGCGACGCCTTCAAGAACGACGACATCGACCTCACCATCGTGCTCACCCACATCGGGTTCGAATCCGACAAGGAACTCGCCGCCATGCTACGCCCGGAGTGGGGCGTGGACCTCATCATCGGCGGGCACAGCCACACGATCCTCTCGGAGCCGGCCAACGTGAACGACATCCTGATCGTCCAGGCGGGCACCGGCACCAACCAGATCGGCCGCTTCGACATCACGGTGGACGACGACACCAACTCCATCGTGGACTGGAAGTGGCAGCTCATCCCCATCGACGAGCACATCGCCGAGCCCGATCTGCGGATGGCCGAGTTCATCGAATCGTTCAAGACCGTGGTAGACCGCAAGTACAGCGTCATCATCACCAAGTTCGCGGAGCAAGCTCACCCACCCGCGGCGCGAAGAGGAGACCTCGCTGGGCAACCTCCTCGCCGACGCCATCGCGGAGACCACCGGCGCCGACGTGGTGCTCCTGGGAGCAGGTTCGGTACGGGTGAAGGAACTGGGCCCGGCCGTGAGCCTCATGGACTTCATGGGCTGCTTCCCCTACGACGACTCCCTGACCCGCTTCACGGTGGACGGGGCGGCGCTCAAGAAGGCCTTCACCCGCTGGATGCGGCCGGAGAACCGGGATGGCGAAGGCGAGTGCTACCAGGTGAACGGCGCCGTACGAGCCGCGTACTCCAACGCGGAGCGGCGGCTGGTGTCGCTCGAGGTGAACGGCGCGCCGGTGGACGACGACGCCACCTACAGCCTCATCCTTCAGGGCTATCACGCCAAGAACGCCAAGCCTTACCTCGACCTCGACCCGGCGGACCTCACGGCGCACGGCGCCGGCCGGGTGGCGGCGACGTCAGCCCAGACGGTGCTCAAGGAGTGGCTGGCGGCGCACCAGAACGACGGCCGCAAAGTCGAGGGGCGCCTCACGTACACGGACTGAGCGGCCGCGGCTCCGCTCCCGCGCAGCTCACCATCACCAAGCGCCGGCCGGCGGCCTACTGCGTCGCCGTGGTGGTCGTCTCGCCCACGCCGAGCCACGGGGGCTGCATGTACGCCGGAAGAGTGAACGCGTCGGTGCCGTAGAAGCGCAGCTTGCCGTCCCCCTTGTATTGCGCGTAGGCGATAGGGAAGTCGGGGCCGCTCTTGACCGTCTGCTCCGCGTTGTTCAGATCGTACGTGCCCAGCAGGCCCTTGTACGGGTGGGTCTTGATGTAGGCTGCGATCTCTTCGTACTTGGCGGGGTCGCCGACCGCCTTCACAGCCTCGGCCCAGAGCATCACCGAATCGTACGCAGACGGCGGGTTGGTGAGCGGGACTTCCACGCCGTAGAGCTCCTCGTAGCGGTCCTTCCAGGCGTCGTTCTCCGTGCTCGGCGCCACGTAGGCGCTCACGTAGCCCATCACGCCCTTGAGCTTGTCGCCCAGGGCCTCCTGGGTGTCGGCGAGCGTCACCAGGTAGGAGATGTCGAGCAGGGAAGGCGTCGGGCTCTTCATGAACTCCTGGGCGAACGCGGTGATCCCATCCACTGAGAGGAACGAGCAGACGATGGCGGCGGGCTGCTCGGCGCGGATCTTGGTGAGAACCGGCGCCCAGTCGGTGGTGTCGTAGCTCACCAGGTCGTTCATGACGATCTGCCAACCGGCCTGCTCCGCGGCCGCGGCCACTCCGGCGGCGTACAGCCTGTCCCAGTCCTGGTCGCCGTAGAAGATGGCGACCTTGTTGTTGGGATACTGGTACTTCTCCTGGAACTGGATGACCCCTTCGAAGGCGCGCTTCCCGTACTCAGCTTCCACGGGCGATACCTGGAACATGTTGGCGTACTTCTGCGGGTCGCTCTTCACCAGGTCGGCGGCGGCGATCGAGCCGCTGGCGTGGATGAAGGGCACGTCGGTGCCGGCCCCGTACGCTTCGAAGTCGGGGCCGTACCCCCCATATCCCTCGATGATGACTGCCGCTTTGATCTGGTCGATGAGGTAGTCCTTGGAGGCCGCCAGGGCCTCCGCGGTGAGGTCCTCGGTGTCGTACACCCTGAGCTCCACGGGGCGCCCGAGAAGTCCGCCCGCTTCGTTCAAGTCCGCTATGGCCATCTCCAGGCCGGACTGCATGTCCTGGCCGTCCGCGGCGTAGATGCCGGTGAGCGGCAGCGGGGCGCCCACCCGGATGGTCTCACTATCCAGCAGTTCGGTGGTGGGAGTCTCCGAGGTGGTTGTGGTCTCCGCCTCGGTGGTGGCGACGTGGACGGTGGTAGAAGTTGTGGAGGTCTCGGTGACCTTCGCACCACAGCCCGATCCCACGGCCACGACGAACGCGACGAGCGCCAGGATCGTCACTACCGCCCCGAGCTTGCTCGTCTTCGTCCTCACGCCCCTACCCCCTCGTTGCCGGGTCTCTCCACAGTCACCCCTTCTTTTACCACAACCGGGGCGTTGCGGTCCTTAACAGGAGGAGGGCTCGTCGAGGGAGGCGAGGAAGTCGTCCAGACCTTTCTTCAGGAAGAACTCGAGCGCGGAGAAGGCCTGCTCGAGGTCAAAACCCTTGGGACGCAGCGCCGCCTGCAGAGCGAGACCGTCCACCACTGCCACCATGAGCGACACGAAGCCCAGACACCGCTCCCGGTTCGCCGCGCGGACCTTTTCGTCCAGCCCCAGCCACTCCACGTTCATCTTGTAGTACCACTCGTACAGGGCCGCCACCCGCTCGCGCAGCCGTTCGTCACGGATGACGTAGGGAAGCAGATCGAAGAACACCAGGAAGCCCTCGGCGTCCCCGGCCAGCCGGGTCTGCCCCGCGATGTACCGCTGCAGCCGTTCCTCGCCGGCGGTGCCCTTGAGATTCTCGGCAAGCGCCAAGCAATCCTGGTAGTCGAGCGAGTCGACGATGGCCAGGATCAAGCCGTCCTTGTTGCCGAAGTAGTACTTGATGGAGGCCTTGTTCTTGCCCGACTCGGCGGCGATGGCGTCGAGAGTGAGAGCCTCGAACCCTCCGGACAGGAGCAGCCGGCGACCGGCCTCCACCAGCTTCTGAGCCGACTCGGGTAGCGAGAGCGCCGGATCCTCCACCGGGAAGCCGAGGATCTCGGGCAGCTCGTCGGGCATGACGGCGCTCACGATGGCTGCTCCGTGCCGCCCGCCTCCGGACCTTGGACGGCCGGCGGCGCCCGCCGCCCCAAACGGTGTCGGAAGAACTCCTGCGCCGAGTCGAGTGCGCCCATCAGCCCGCGCGGCGCCAGCATCACGAGCATGACCATCAACGCGCCGAAGATGAGCAGCCGGAAGTTCTCGAACGCGCGCAGCCAGTCACTGACGAAGATGACCACAAAGGCGCCGATAGCCGGCCCGGGGAACTTGCCGACCCCGCCGAGCAGCACCATGACCACCAGGAAGATGAAGACCTCGAGGCCCAGGATCCGCGGCGACACAACGGCTGTGTAGTGCGCGTAGAAGGCTCCCATCAGGCCGGTCAGCGTGCCTGAGATAGCGACGATGAGCAACGAGACCTTGTAGCGCGAGATCCCCAGACTCTGGGCGAACTGCTCGGAATCGTGAAGAGCGATGAAGCTCGCGCCGAACCGCGAGTTGATGGCGAAGTAGCAGACGACCAAGCACACGACGAACAACCCCAGAGCGATGTAGTACCAGGGGATCTGGTTGCCGCTGCTCAGGGTGTGTCCGGCGATGGAATACGGCTCGATGGGCGAGATGCCCCGCTTGCCGCCCGTGCCCACCGCTTGGCCCACCGTGAGCAGCGGACCGAGGACCTCGTAGAAAGCGAGGGTGAGAAGGGCGATGTAGATACCGGCCATCCGCAGGCTGGGCAGGCCGAGCAGCACGGCCACCGATGGCGCCCACCGCCGCGCCGGCGAGTAGGCCCCACCAGGGGTTCAGGCCGGCGTTCTCGGAGATCATGGCCGACGCGTAGGCGCCCAGGGCGAAGAACCCGACCTGCCCCAGGTTGAAGATGCCGGCGTACCCGAGCAGAAGGTCCCACGCGACCGCCACGCCTCCCCAGATCATGGAGATCACCAGCAGCCGCATGGTGTACGTGCTGTCGCCCAGAGCCAGCGGCAGCAACGCCAAGATGACGACCAGGCCCACCGTGATGCCGTTCTGGCGGTTGAACCTGAGGGCCCTCGGCCGGTCGCCCGGCAGACGCACCTCCTGTACGCGCTGGCTCTTCACGGCCTCACCCCTTCCTTGCTGTGGCGCCGAAGAGACCGGCCGGCTTGACGAGCAGGACCAAGAACAGCACCAGGAACCAGAAGGGCATCACCCAGAGCAGCCCGAGTTGCCAGCCCACGATGGCTTCGATGATGCCCAGCATGAACGCGGCGTAGAGCGTGCCCTTGAGGCTGCCCATGCCCCCTGCGATCACGATGATGAGGGCCTTCACCAGGAACACCCAACCGCCGGTGGGGGTCATGAAGAAGCGGGGCGCCAGGAGGATGCCGCCGGCTCCGCACAGCAACGTGGAGATGCCGAAGGTGATGGCGAACACCCGGAACAGCGGTATCCCGACGATGCGGGCCCCGGTGGGGTCCTGCGCCACCGCGCGCATGCTCATGCCGGTACGGGTCTTGGCCATGAAGACGAACAGCACCACCGCGACCACCAGGGCGAAGATGAACATGCCGATGAGCTGCCAGCTGATCGTGAAGCCGCCCACCTTCACCGTGCCCGAGAGGAACTCGGGAAGGGACTTGGTCCGGGCCCCGAAGATCACCAGCACCAGGTTGTCCAGCAAGACGGCGAGCCCGAGCGTGACCAGGATCACGCTGAAGTCGAACTCGGGGCGCTTGCGCAGCGGCCGGATGAGCACCTGGTCCACCGCCACCCCGAGGAAGAACATGATGGGGAGCACGATGATGAAGACCAGGAAGTAGTTGAGTTTCGCGTAGCCGACGGCCAGCACCCAAGCCAGGTAGGCGCCCCAGGTGAAGAAAGAGCCGTAACTGTAGTTGAGCACCCGGCCCACGCCGTAGCAGAGGGTGAAACCGACCGCCACCAGGAAGTAGACGATCCCGATGGTGATCCCGGTGATGAGGACTTCGGTGAACTCGCGCACTGCCTCTCCCTATCCGCTCACTACGTGATCCCCAGGAAGACCTTGCGGACCGCGTCGTCGCGCAGCGCCTCGTCGGGGCTGCCCGAGAACGCGATGCGGCCGTCTTCGAGGAGGTAGATGTGAGTCCGACATCTCCGCTATGTCTCCCGTGGTCTGCTCCACCAGGAGGATGCTGAGGCCCCGGTCGCGCAGGGCTTTGATCTGCTCGAACACCTGCAGACGCAGGATCGGCGCGAGGCCGAACGACGGCTCGTCGACGGCCAGGAACTTGGCGTTGGACATGAGCCCCCGGCCGATGGCCAGCATGCGCGCCTCGCCGCCGCTGAGGCCCATGGCGCGCTTCTTGGCGAAGAGCTTGAGCTTCGGGAACATCGTGAACACGAGTTCCAGGTTCTCCGCTTCCTTCTTGCGGGCCGGCTTGGCGTAGGCGCCCAGCCGAAGGTTCTCCATGACGGTCATCTCCGGGAACAGGTGCCGCTCCTCCGAGATGAGCACCATCCCCATCTCCACCAGCTTGTGGGAGGGAAGACCCTGGATCTCCCGCCCCTCGAAGCGGATGACCCCGCTGGCCGGCTTCATGAGCCCGCAGATGGTCTTGAGCAGAGTGCTCTTGCCGTGGCCGTTGGGTCCGAAGATGGACACCAACTGGCCCTCGGCCACCGTGAGGGAGATGTCGTGGATGGCCTGGTACTCGCCGTAGAAGGCGCTGATGTTCTGCACCTCAAGCACGCTTGCCTCCCACCAGGCACTCGATGACCGCCGGGTCCTCAACGACGGCCCGGGGCTCTCCGAGGCAGAGGGCTTCGCCGTTGTTCAGGATCAGTAGGCGGTCGCAGGAACGGGTGAGGGCGCTCATGAGGTGCTCGATCATGATCACCGTGAGCCCCCACTCCTTGTTCAGCCGCTGCAGCAGGGCCAGGCTGAGTTCGGCTTCCACCGCGCTCAGACCGCCCAGGGCCTCGTCGAGCATGACCAGGCGGGGCCGCGTGGCCAGAGCCGAGGCCAGAACGGTGAGCTTCTTGTCGTAGAGCTTGAGGGACGAGACCGGCTTGTCTTCCTTGCCCTCGAGGCCCACGAACGAGATGAGCTCGGGCAGGTCCTTCCAGGGAGCCCGGCGGGCGCCGTCGTCCGCGCGGCCCTGGGCGCCGAAGTGCTGGCCGATGCGCAGGTTCTGCACCACGGTCATCGACTGGAAGGGCTGGGGGATCTGGAAGGTGCGGGCGACGCCCAGGTGGGTGACCCGGTGGGGCGGCAGCCCGTCGATGCGCTTGCCATCGAGAAGGATGCGCCCGGAACCGTGCAGGAAGCCGGAGATGAGGTTGAAGACGGTGGTCTTGCCGGCGCCGTTGGGCCCGGCCATGCCGAACACCTCACCCTCCTCCACTTCGAAGGAGAGGTCGTTGACGGCCGCGAGTGCGCCGAAGCGTTGGGTGACATGCTCAAGGGTCAGCAGAGCCATGAAGCGTCTCTCTCAGTCCCGGTCGGTCGGTTTGGTACGTGGGGGCGCGCGGCGCGGCTTGCGCCGCGCGCCCCGTTCTTCACAGGTGAGAACGTATCGCTACGCCCTGTCAGACTACTTGGCGGCCCACGCCGGAGTGATGTACGGCGGGAGCGTGAACGCGTCGGTGCCGAAGAAGGCCAGCTTGCCGTCGCCCGTGTACTGCGAGTAGGCGATCTGGAACTCCGGTCCCGGCTTGATGGTCTGTTCCGGCGTTGTTGAAGTCGTAGGTGCCGAGCAGGCCCTTGTACGGGTTGGCCTTGATGTAGGCCGCGATCTCCGCGTACTTGGTCGGGTCGCCCACGGCCTTCACCGCTTCCGCCCAGAGCATCACCGAGTCGTAGGTGGACGGCGGGGTGGTCAAGCGGGACGTCCATGTTGAACATCTTCTTGAAGTTCGCCTTCCAGGCATCGTGCTCGGCGCTCGGGGTCACGTAGCTGGTCACGTAGCCCATGACGCCGGTCAGATCGTTGCCCACGGCCTCCTGAGTCTCTTTGAACACCACCATGTAGGAGATGTCGAGCAGGGACGGGGTGGGGTTCTCCATGAACTGCTTCACGAAGGAGGAGATGTCCGCGACGGAGAGCACCGAGCAGACGATGGCGGCGGGCTGCTCGGCGCGGATCTTGGTGAGGATGGAGCCCCAGTCGGTGGTGCCGTAGGGGAAGGTCTCGTTCATGACGACGTCCAGCCGGCGGCCTCGGCTTCAGCGGCCACGGCGGCGGTGTAGTTGAGGTCCCATTCGAGGTCGCCGTGAAGGATGGCGATCTTCTTGTTGGGATAGGTGTACTTGTCCTCGAACTGGACCATGCCTTCCCAGGCGCGCTTGCCGTATTCGGCCTCGACCGGGAACACCTGGAACATGTTGCCGTACTTGGCGGCGTCGGTCTTGACCATGTCGGCGGCGCGGACGGAACCGCTGCCGTGGATGAAGGGCACGTCGCTGGCGGCGCCGTAGGCTTCGAAGTCAGGACCGTAGCCCCCGTAGCCTTCCACCACCACGTCGACCTTGTCTTTTTCGAGCAGGCTGGCCGCGGAGGCGGCGACCGTCTCGGGCAGCAGTTCCTCGATGTCGAAGACCTTCAGTTCGACCGGGCGGCCCAGGAGGCCACCGGCAGCGTTCAGGTCGGCGACGGCCATCTTGAGACCGTACTGCATGTGCTCGCCGTCGGCGGCGTAGGCGCCGGTCAGCGGAAGCGGGGCGCCGATCTTGATCGGCTCGCCGGTGGGCGTGCCGCCGCCGTGCGCGCAGTGGTCTCGGTGCTCGCCGGCGCCGCGGTGGTGGTGGTCGCGTCTTCGCCGCCGCACGCCGCCGCGAACACGGCGAGCGCCAGAACGAGGATGACCAGGAGTGACACAGTCAGTATCGATGTCTTGCGCGTGACTCATGCTTCTTCCCCCTGCCCTAGAGTGTCTTCTCGATGTCGATGGCCACCGTCTTGAGGTGGGTAACGTCGTCCAACGTGTAGCGGCCGCCCAGCCGCCCGTGGCCACTTCTTCGTGCCCCCGCCGCCCCCGAAGGGCTCGTGGGCTTCCCAGTAGTCGGTGCTGTCGTTGAACACCACGTTGCCGGTGCGGAGCTGGTCCGCGTACCAGAAGCAACGCTTGATCGAGGAGGTGAAGACCGCCATCTGCAGGCCGTAGCCGGTCTCGTTGGCGATCTCGACGGCTTCCTCGTCGGTCTCGAAGGTGATGACCGGGGCCACCGGCCCGAAGGTCTCCTCCATGTTGAGGAGCATGTCCCGGGTGACGCCGTCGATGACGGTGGCCGGGAAGTACAGATCGGTCGGCCGGCCGGTCTCGCGCGCCCCGCCCAGGAGGATCTTCGCGCCCTTCGCCCGGGCGTCGTCCAGATGCTGCTCGGTCTTGACCGCGGTCGGCTCGTTGTTGAGCGGGCCCATGGTGGCTGCCGTCGGCGAAGGGGTCACCGGGCGCATAGCCTTTGGCCTCCTCCAACAGCAGCGCGACGAACTCGTCGTGGACCTTCTTGTCCACCAGGATGCGCTCGGTGGCGCAGCAGACCTGGCCCGCGTTGTAGAAGCAGCCGAAGGCGGCCGCCTTGGCGGCCTCCGCCAGGTTGGCGTCCGCGCAGACGATCACCGGGCCGTTGCCGCCCAGTTCCATCAGTGTCATCTTGATGCCGGCCCGCGAGCAGATGGCCTCGCCGGTCACGGTCTCACCGGTGAAGCCGATGAGCGCCACATCGGGGTGCCCCACCAGGTAGTCTCCCACCGCCGCTCCAGGGCCGGTGATGAGGTTGAAGACGCCTGCCGGTAGTCCGGCCTCATCCAGCGCCTGCTGGATGCAGCGGCCCGTCAGGATCATCGAGAGCGGCGTGGTGGACGCCGGCTTCATGACGATGGTGTTGCCCGCGGCCAAGCCGGGGCCAAGATACTCCGAAGGGATGACCGTCGGGAAGTTCCACGGCGTGATGACGGCCATGACGCCGTACGGCTCGCGGAAGGTCAGCACCCGTTTGGCCGGGTCGCGCATGGGAATGATGGGCGTCTCCATCCGCACGACGTCCTCGGCGGCCAGTTGGAAGTTGAGCGCCGTCTCGAGGACTTCCGGCAGCCCTTCGCCTTCGTACGGCTTACCCTGCTCCACGCAGAGCACCTGGGCGATGGTCTCGGCGTTCTCGCGGATGAGTTCGGCCATCCGCAGGACCACTTCCGCCCGCTTGTAGACCGGCATACCCTTCCAAGCCGGCCACGCCGCCTTGGCGGCGGCCACGGCTGCGTCCACGTCCGCGGGGCCGCACTTCGGCACGTCCGCCAACACAGCCCCGGTGACCGGGCTCATCACGGGGAACGTCTCCCCGGACGCCGCGTTCACCCACCGTCCGGCGATGAGATTGCTCTTGCCGCGCAGTTCCTCGGGAATCTGCACGTCACCGCTTGCTCGTACCATAGACCCCCCTCGCTCCGCTTGCCTTGTCGTCGTGCCGGCTCCGCATGGTTTGCTCAGAGCCAGCGAGTGCTGCGCCGCGCGATGCGAAGCCCGGCGCGTTTGAGGTCCTCCACATACTTCAGCCGGACGGCCCGGGTCAAAGCCTCAGGCGGCAGCACGCCGCGCTGGTCGATGGTGCCGTCGAGCACGTAGCCGGCGTAGATGGCGGCCGGTGTAGATGTTCCGTAGGAGATGCGGTTGGCGCCCGGGATGAGCTTGGTCACCGCTTGGATGTTCGGTGGGAAGACGTAGAACGTCTCGGTGGCCGGTTCGCCTTCCTTGCGCGTAGAGGTCGATCATGTAGGCGCCCTCGTCCACGATGCGGCCCTCGGCCGCCAGCTTGGCGATCTCCTCTTTGGGCGCCGACGCCGGCAGGCACGACACGAGCACGTCGATGGGCCGCACCATCTGTCCGCGGATGTCCCGCGCGATGGGGCTGGCGACACCGGTCTCCACCAGGATCTTGGCCTTCTTCATGCCTTCTTCGCCGCCGGCCAGTTTGAAGTCCATGTGGCGCAGGCCCTTCTCTCCCAGTTTGGGCAGGAAGCGCGGCAAGGTCGAGCACTCTTCGTGTTCGTGCAGCACGGCGGCCAGCTTGCCCACCGGAGCCGGGAAGTCCACGTACTCCCAGCCGGCGAACGGCGCGGCCCGCAGGAACTCTCCGTTCTCGAAGTAGAGGGTGGGCGTCTGCGAGTCGATGTAGTAGGTCTCCTGCGACCACACCTGGACCGGCACTTCCGACTTGAAGAAGCCGCCCGCCCGGATGCGCACCGCTTCGCAGCGATCCATCTCCTCGTAACCGATGGCGGCGAGGGTGTTGGTGACCCCCGGAGTCATCCCGGTGTGGATGAGGGCCGTGCGTCCGATGGCCTTGAACTCGTCGTCCAGGGCGATCTGCAGGAGGTAGCCGTCGTCGATGGTGCCGCCGTCGACGCGGGTGGCCATGTCGAGGTAGTGGGTGCGGGCCTTGAGGGCCGCTTTCATGAGGGGGTCGTCCCACTCGGGGATGACCGCGTTGATGAGCAGGTCCGCGCCCGCGGCCAGGGCGGCGACGTCATCCACATCGCGCGCGTCCACTTTGACGGCCGTCGTCTTGCCGGCGCCCCAGGCGGCCTTGACCTCTTCGGCCCGCGCCAGGTCCCAGTCGCCGATGACGATCTCGTCCACTGCCGGATGCTGCGCGAGGTTCCAGGTAAGGACATACCCCTGCTCGCCTGCGCCGATGATAACGACTTTCATGGGCTCCCCCCAGACAATAACCAACCGGTCGGTTAACCTGGGCCCACTATATTCCGGGAAACGGTCCTTCGCAATAGGCCATCTGGAACATTTCAGACCGCAAAGAATGGCCGCCCGGCCTCGCGGGGTCGAGGGCCGGGCGGCGGCTCGGCGGAGCGGGTACCGCCGAGGTAGAGGAGTGTCTTGGTCGGTCGCCGGCTGGGCGCTACTCGTACCTCAGGGCCTGGATGGGATTGAGGCCGGACGCCCTGCGCGCCGGATAGAAGCCGAACACTATCCCGATGAGAGCCGACAGTCCGAAGGCGATGACCACCCACTTCACGGTGATCACCGAAGTGAGACCGCCGAAGTGGTTGATGGCCAGAGAAGCGAGCCAGCCCACCACCACGCCGATGATGCCGCTCATGAAGGTCATGATGACCGCCTCCACCAGGAACTGGACGCTGATGTCGCGCCGCTTGGCCCCGATGGCCTTCCGCAGCCCGATCTCGCGCGTGCGCTCCGTGACAGTGGTCAGCATCATGTTCATGATCCCGATGCCGCCGACCAGCAGGGAGATCCCCGCGATGGCCGCGAGCAGGAGGGTCAGGGTCCGGCTGGTGGAGGTCATGGTGGACGCCAGGTCCGCCTGGTTCATCACCCGGAAGTCGGCATTCGCCGAGTCGGTGATCTTGTGGCGGGTCAGGAGCAGGTCGGTGATGTCGGTCTGCAGCTGGTCCATGCTCTTCTGGCTCACCGCTGTGATGCTGAGGGTCGACAGATACGTGGTCTCTCCGGCCAGGAAGCGCATGCCGGTGCCGAGGGGCACGTAGATGGCGTTGTCGGCGTTGTCAGGGCCGAACCCGCCTTTGGCCTCGGTGACCCCTACGATGGTGAACTTGGTGCTCTTGATGCGGATGGTCTGCCCGATCGGGTCGGTGCCGCCGTCGGCGGGATCGCCGAACAGGTCGGTAGCGAGCGTGGCGCCGAGGACGGCCACCTTCGCATAGTTCTCGCTGTCGGAGTCCGTGAAGAAGGCGCCGCTCGACAGCGTCACGTTGCGCACCGTCTCATACGAGGCGGTCGTGGAGATCACCTGCGCGTTGCTGTTGCCCGAGGTGGCCACTATCTGGTATCTGCCGGTCACCTGCGGGGCGAGGGCCTTGACCAGCGACAACTCGGAGATGGCTTCCGCATCGGTGACCAGAAGGGTCTTGGCGCCGCCGTACGCGCCGCGCACACCGCTGGTGGTCGAGGCCCCGGGCGACACGGTCAGCAGGTTGGAACCGGACGCTTCGATGCTCGCGGTGATGGAGGCCTGGCTGCCCTGGCCGATGGCTGTCAAGGCGATGACCGAGGCGATTCCGATGACGATCCCCAGTACCGTGAGCCCGGACCGCACCTTGTTGGCGGATATCGCGATGACCGATTCTTCGAGGATGTCGGTGAGCTTCATGACGCCACCTCCGCTGCGGCCGTCTCTGTCGCCGGGGCCGCAGCCGCCCGGTCGTGACCGTTGTGCCGGTCGCTGACGATGAGACCGTCCTGGATGCGGATGGTGCGCTTGGCGCGGTCGGCCACCGCCGGCTCGTGCGTGATGAGGACGATGGTGTGCCCACGCTCGTTCAGTTGACTGAAGGTCTCGAGGATGATGTCCCCGGTCTTGGTGTCGAGGTTGCCGGTGGGCTCATCCGCGAGGATGAGCGCCGGGTCGTTGATGAGAGCCCGGGCGATGGCCACCCGCTGGATCTGCCCGCCCGAGAGCTGGTTGGACAGGTGGGTCCAGTGGGACTCCTCGAGCCCGGCCCTCTGCAGAGCCGCCTCCGCCCGTCTCCTCGCGCTCTTCGCGAGGGATCCCGGCGTAAACGAGGGGAAGCACCACGTTGCGGATCACGGTCGCCCGCGGCAGCAGGTTGAACTGCTGGAAGACGAAGCCGATGCGCATGCGCCTCATGTCCGCGAGTTCGTCGTCCGTGAACTCGGAGATCTCCTGGCCCTCGAAGTAGTACTCGCCGCTCGTCGGGTTGTCCAGCGCTCCGAGGATATGCATCAGCGTCGATTTGCCCGAGCCCGACGGGCCCATGATGGCCACGTACTCGCCGGGGTCGATGGTCAGGCTGACTCCATCCAGAGCGCGGGTCTCCTGGTCGCCCGAGAGGTAGATCTTCGTGAGGTCCCGGCACTCGAGCATGTGGCCGTTGCCCGCGGGCCCGCCGTTCATATGGCCGTTGCCCGACGCTTCGTTGACGGTGGTCATGTCAGGTTCTTTCGCCATCACTGGCCGGGAGGGCCGAAGCTTCCGCCGCCCGAAGGAGGCATCCCGCCGCCCCCGGTGCTCTCGATGATCATGCCGCCGCCCTGGAAAGATGTTGCCCTGGTTGCGGGCGGTCGTGGTCGTGGAGCCGCTCTTGCTCGCGGTGGTGCTGGAGACGACGATCTCCTGGCCTTCGGTGAGGCCGCTGGTGATCTCGATGTAGGAGTCGCCGGAGAGGCCGGTCTCCACCGTGACGTTGGAGGGCACGCCGTTCTGCAGGATCTGCACGTACGAGCCGCCGTTGGACGACTTCACGGCCGTGCTCGGCACCGCCAGGACGTCGGCCGCGGTCTCGGTGATGATGGTGGCCGTCACGGTCATGCCGCTCTTGACGGCGGGCTTCATGACGTCGGGAGTGATGACCGCGGAATACGAGACCACGCCGGAGGAGTTGGTGCCGACCGTGTCGACCCGGGTCACCGTGCCGCTGAGATTGACGTCGGTGAGAGAGTCGAATGCCAGCGTCGCCTTCTGTCCGACCTCCACGGAGCTGATGTCCGATTCGGCGATGGTCACGGTCGCCTCGTACACGTTTGGATCGGTGATGACCACGGGGGCCGACGCGCTTGCTGTCCCGCCCGCCAAGCTGTCGCCGTTCTCGATGGACAGGGTGGTGATGACCCCGTCCATGCCGGCCGTCACGGTGCGGGCGGCCGCGTTGTCTTCGGCATCCTGAAGGGTGATCTCCGCGGACTTCACCGCGGTCTCGGCCGACTCGACCTCCAGCGTCGCGGTGGTGACCGCCGCGGTCGCCTGCTGGCCGGATACCACGCCCGCCGTAGATCGGTACGTACTGGCCTGGCTGGTCTTGGCGGAGACCAGGCTCGTCCGGGCCTGATCGACGGCCAGGACCGCCTTGTCGTAGGCGATCTGAGCGTTCGCGACATCGACGTCCAGCTGCGGGTTGTAGAGAGTGAAGAGCACGTCGCCCTTCTTCACGGTGTCACCCAGCTTGACCGACAGGTCGGCCACCTTGCCCGAGATACTGGGATTCACCGACTCAGTATTGGGGAGGGAGATGTTGCCTGTGCCGGATACCGAGGTGGTGAGGGTCATCTTCTGCACGGTCCCGGTGGTGTACGTGACGGTAGCCGTGTCGTCACCGGAGTATGCGCGATAGACGAAGAACGCCACGACCGCGATCACCACGATACAGACGATCGAGAGCGTCACTCGACTCCGTCTGGTGCTGAAACGCTTCTTCTTTGCCATGACACCTCCAGGCCTACGGCAGGGAACGTCGATCTTTGGTCCGGGAATAAGGCTAAGCGCCGGACCATAAAGAAGGCGTAAGGCGGATGGCTTCTTCGGCGGCCGCCTCGCGGGCAGGCGCGCCGTCAAGAAAGGGTTACAGCAGGATGTCGCTCATCGGGTAGCGCCATTTGGGCTTGGGTTCGTCGGCGGCGTAGCCCACGGCTACCAGCAGGACCGGTTCCACGTTGTCCGGCAGGTCGAGGACGCGCGAGAACTCAGCCGGCGGGAAGTGGGTCATCGGGCAGGTGTCGAGGCCCAGGGCCTGAGCGCCCAGCAGTCCGTACGTGGCAGCCATATAGACATTGCCCACGATCCAGCACTTGCAGCTCGTCCTCGGGCTCCGTGGCCATCTCGGCCGCGATGCCCATGACGATGCCCCAGACCTTGTCCGGGACCGTCTTCTCCTTCATCGTCCGGCCCAGCTTCTGGGTCTGCCCGGCCCAGTCGGTGTCGGCGCAGAACACGAGCAGGTGAGAACAGGCGCCGATCTGCGGCTCGTCGGGAGCCGCGGACAGCAACTGATGCTTGACACCAGAGTCGGAGACCACCTTGATGCGCCACGGCTGGATGTTGAGACCGGAGGGCGCCAACCTGATCATCTCGAGGAGCTCGCCCATGGTCTCTTCGGGTACTACCTTGTCCTGGAAGGCTTTGGCCGCGTAGCGTTTGGTCAGTAACTCCTTGAACTCCATGGCCTATCCTCTTTTCGGGTGAAGCATCACCGGCTGACGTGCTCGGATAGTAGCAATGGGACCGGTCCGACGCTAGCCGCGGGCCACCACGGCGACGGTCTCGTCGGCTATGACGCGCTCCTCGTCGGTGGCCACCACCAGGACCCGCACCCGAGAGCCGCCGGCCGAGATATCGGCGTCGACGCCGCGCGCCTTCCCGTTGGCCGCGGGATCCAGGACGATGCCCAGGAAGCCCAGCCCCTCGCACACCGAGGCCCGGATCTCGGGGCTGTTCTCTCCCACTCCCGCGGTGAAGACCAGGACGTCCAGGCCTCCCAGAGCCGCAGCATAGGCCCCGATGTACTTCCGCAACCGGTAGCAGTAGATGTCGAGCGCCAGCCGCGCCCGCTCGTCCCCCGCTTCGGCCGCCCTCAGGACGTCGCGCATGTCGTTGCTCACCCCTGACACGCCCAGCAGTCCGCTCTCCTTGTTCAAGACCCGGTCGAGATCGGCGACGCTCAGTCCGAGTTCACGCGCCAGGTGCAGGAGCACACCCGGATCCACATCACCCGGCCGGGTGCCCATCACCAGACCTTCCAGGGGAGTGAGGCCCATGCTCGTGTCCACGGAACGGCCGCCGGCGACGGCGGTGATGCTGGCCCCGTTGCCCAGGTGAGCGACGACCGCTTTCATCTCTGCCAGCCTGCCGCCCAACATAGCGTCCGCCGACCTGGTGACCGATTGGAGGGAGATACCGTGGAAGCCGTACCGCCTCACTCCGTGCCGTTCGTAGTAGTCGTACGGCAGAGCGTAGACGTGGGCTCTGGGCGGTATGCCGGCATGGAAGGCGGTGTCGAACACGGCCACCTGGGGGACGTCGGGCAATACGCGCAACGCCTCGCGGATACCCAGAAGCGCGGGGGGATTGTGGAGCGGGGCAAGCGGCGCGCACTCCTCGATCTTCTGCACGGCCTCGGGCGTCAGCAGAGCCGGGCCGCTGAAGAAACTGCCGCCGTGCACCACCCGATGCCCCACGGCGTCCACCTCGGAGAGGTCCTTCAGCGGGCCGCCCGCCCCAGCGACCAACGCATCCAAGACGGCTTGAAGCGCCCGGCTGTGGTCCGGGAGCCCGCCGTCCTCCCCGATGCGGTCCACGTCGCCGGATGCGAGCACGGCTCCGGTCTGAGAGTCGCGCAGTTCGTACTTGATGGACGAGCTACCCGAGTTGAGCACCAGGATCTTCATGGTTGAGCAGCCACAGCCGGCGTCGGATCCGTCCGGGCTAGGCCACCACTCCCTTCATCTCCGCGTAGATCTCGGGAAGGAGAACGCGCAGGTTGGAGTACTCGAGGATGCAGTGCTCGAACAGGCCGGCGGGCACCTGCTCGGGGAACTTCACGCCGGCCGGGAGCATGAACTGGGGCTTCTTGTCCACGATCTGCCATCCCATCCAGAAGCGGGTGCGGAATTCCACGCCACCACCCTGCGGCAGGTCGCGAACGAAATGGCACATTGCCACCGGCATCAGGGGAGCGCCTTCCGGGGCGGCAGCGGCCTTGATCTGCACGTTCGCGGCGACCAGTGTGGCCACGTTCGGCCTGTGCCACCGCTTCATGTCGAACCCAAAGTCCTCTGGGGTCATGAAGCCGATCCACAGGTCGTCGGCGCCCCCGCCGATGTCCTCGTACACGTGGTGGGTGGTGCCCTGGAACTTGAGCTCTATCGGCCGGTCCGGATCGAGCACCTTGGCCCGGTCTTCGGGGGATAGATCGACCGCATAGTGGTCCTTGGGCGACCAGAGCATGTAACGCAGGGACTCCAGGCCGTGCCAGGCGAACCACCAATTGACCATTTCCGCGGTCACACCCGGCATCGGGTGCTGCACCGCCACGTACGCCCCACCGGTAGCGAGGGTGCAATAGCCGGTCTCCCCGGGCAGATAGCCGGGCAGCAGCAGGTCGTTCATCTGCTCGATGGGCTGGGCCTCTCCCGGGTCCATGGGCGTGGGATCCTCGAGACGCGCGGCGAGCTCCGGGGACGCTCCAGCGTGGGGGCGATAGTAGTACTTGGAATAGGGCTTCGCCTTTTCCTCGACTGTGAGCTCTCTCATGCCGGCCATGCGTCAACCTCCGGGGGCGAGTATCGGGTGCGTCTATTGTGCCCTTTCTTCACCTGAATCATAAGGCATGAAAACAGGTACACTTGAGCGCAAATCACATCCGAGTCGCGGAGAACATCGATGAGAGACGACAGACGACGTGAACTGACGCCCCGAGAACTTCACCGGCAGCGCCGCAAAGAGCAGATCGCGCGCCGGCGCCTGGTTGCTGCGCTTGTCCTGTTGGGACTCATCATCCTCATCATCGTCCTCGTCGCCACGTGCGGCGGTAAGGATGAGGCGACGACCACGACGACCACTTCGGGCGAGACCACGACCACGACGCTCACCGCGACGGAGTTCACGGCCGATCTCACCGGCACCGACACCGAAGCCACCGGCAGCTTCACGCTCACCTACGATCCCGACACCGAGGCGCTCGCCTTCGACCTCATGCTCGACGGCGTCACCGCCCCGACGGTCGCCAACATCTACGAGACCGGCGACGACGGCGCGGGCACCGTTGTCTACGTCATCTACGCCGACGACACCGAGACCGAGGAATACACGGGGCGTCTGGCGGAGGGGACCATCGACGAGACCCTCTTCACCGGATCGCTCGAGGGAGGCACCATCGGTGACCTCATCCAGCTCATCCGGGACGGCAAGGCGTACGTGGGCGTGGGGACTGCGGATGTCCCGGTGGACGCCATCAAGGGTGATCTCGTCGAGACCACGACCGGTACCACGGACACGAGCGACGACACCGGTAGCTCGGACACCACGGACGATACATCGGACGCCTCGACGACCGAGACGACGGAATAGCTAGCAGGGCGACTCTCGAGGGGCAGCCTGTTCTGGCCCCTCTATGAAGTGGGAGTGAGAGTCACCTCTTCTCCCTCATTGGCCCTTACCCACGCGCCCTGGCCGGGCGGCAGCGTGAGGACGGATACGTACTGACCCAGGACGGGGTCGTAGGCGAACGCCGACCCTCCGTCGGGCAGGTCAAGGGCCGCCGGGGCGCCCATAGGGTTGCCTATCAGGTTCCATCCGGCCGTCAACGTGAGGGTCTGGGGACCCGGCGTGGTGACGATGTCCACAGTCTGCTGTTGGGCCACCTTGCACCAATACCCTTTCCAGGCTGCCACAGTGGTGGTGCTCTCGTACCCCTCCCCCATCCACGCAAAGATGGTGCTCGGGAAGACGGTGCCGTTGGATCCGGCGACCAGGTTCCAGCCGGGAGCAAGCGTGGCCGTGTAGGTCGTGGACGGCGCGCTCACCGTGTATTGGTAGTCGATCGTGCCGTTCGTGCCCTGCCCGGATAGATAGGAGCGGACATATTTGACCTGCACCCCGCTCGCTGAGACGGTCACACACATGTGGCCGGAGGCCGGCAACGTGTCTGCGTCGGGGTAATGGTTGCCGCCTGCATCCGGCTCGTTGAGGTAGCTGGTCTCGACGGGGACCGCCTCGTCGGGCTTCGGACATTCCTGGTAGACGACTCCGTCGAGTTGCTCGTACGCGAATGCGTGGTCATGGCCGTGGAAGAAGATGGTCACGCCGTTCTCCGCCATCAACTGATGGATGGGCGTACCGTTCGGGTGGTCCTCGTCCACGCCCCAGCCGGGCCGTTGGGTGTCGAAGCCCCACGAGCCGTCGGCGTTCTTGCCGCCCCACTCGTAGAAGCCCGCGGGCTTGATGCCACCGCGGCCGTAGGGGTTGTCGCCGCCCGTCTCGTGATGGATGAACACGAACTTGTACTTGGCGTCGCTGTCCTTGAGTGTCTCAGCGAACCAGTCGTATTGCTGTCTTCCGAGCGTCCAGCCCCAGCGGTCTCCAGAGGCCTCGCCGTCGGTCCCCTCGCCGCCGTAGGTGCCGCCCTCCCCGGGCCACTTCGTAGAGTAGTGGTAGGGATCGAGAACGACGAGGAGCGCGTCGCCCCAGGTCCACGCATAGTAATCCTCGTGATAGATGGATCCCGTGGCGTCGGCGAACTCAGTGGGCAGAGGATCGGTGTTGCCGGAATAGAAGCCGTCGGGGATGGGGTTGGGGTAGTAGTACTTGCGGTACTTCATGCCCACCAGGGGAAGCTTCTGATCCGGGGCAGAGAAGACGTCGTCCCAGTTCCAGCCCTCTTCGTTCTCGTGGTTCCCCAGGACCATGAAGATGGGTATCGACGGAGCGATCGTCCCCCAGAACGGACGCTGCACGTAGTAGGCTGCCTTGGCCTCGGCATCCGTCATGCCGGTGCCGAGCGGCGACGGGTCCATGGCGAACGTGTCGCCCATGTCGATAAGGAAGTCGGGGTCCTCTGCTTTGGCGTTATCCAGCGTCAGTTGGTAGAGCGCCTTCTGGTCGGCGGTCTGTCCGCCGTACTGACCTATATGTGAGTCGGCCACGATAGTGAAGGTGAAGGGGTCACCCGACGCTCGCTGTGTCCTGAACGGGTGCTCCGCCGCCGCCAGCCAATCCTCCGAGCCGGGGGGCTGGAACCGCAGGCGGTAGAAGTACTCCGTATCTCCGGACAGGTCGTCCAGGACCACCTCGACCGGCTCGTCTTTCACGCAGGCGAAGGGAGCCGTCTGTCCGGCGGAGTAGTCACCAGAGGCCAGACCGTATTCGATGTACGCCTGGCCGCTCGCGGACGGGATGATGTTCGCGGTCACCGAGTCGTCGGTGGGCCGGCCCAATACGATGTTGAACGAGGGCGGGTCTGGCTGTTCTCCCACCGGGTTGATGGGTACCGCGACGGCGGCCCAGTTGCAGGAGGCTGCCGCGGTCCAACTCATCTGCGTGGTGGCGCCCGTGGGTTCCTTGGTGCTCGCTATTCCACGGGCCCGGTCCGAAGTCGCATCCCACAGCGGGGTCTGACCGCTCGCGGCGGTAGCCGTGGGTGGTGTGGGGCTCATGCCCAGGAACACCGTGTCGAAGACGAGGTCCTGAGCGTCCGTTGAGACCGTCGCGCTGATGGCCGCGGTCGTTCCGGTCGCGGTCGCCGCGGCATCGAGCGGCGCAGCCTGGCTGACGCCGGCGAAGTTCGCGGCCCCGATCGCGATCCCGTTGGCGACCGCGCCGGCGAATGTCACCGTCAAGGTCCCGGAGACTCCGCTGGGAGGAGCCAACAGCTGATAGACGGCCGCCAGTCTGCCGGTCCCGTTCTCCACGGAGGCGACCGGACTGAGAGTCAACGCGCTGCCCTCCGCTGGAGTGAACGTGACCGAGGAGACGACGCACGCGGAACTGTAGTTGTTCGCCGCGATGCCGACGAGCATCAGCCTGTCGTCACCGGTGCCCGTAGTATGGGGCATCGATACGCTGCTGACCCCGTCGGCGGTCGTCGAGGAGACGGCGCCATCCAAGACGGGGCTGCCGGACGCGGCGAGTGCTCCGGCCGGCATCAGAACAAGCAGTACTGCGAGTAGACTCAGAACGGTCGCTACCGCTGCGCGTCTCATCGCTCCCTCCTTCGCCAAGTGCCCGTAGGCCTGAGAGCGGTCGGCTCCCTGCGGTGAGTGCCCCGCCGCAGGGAGCCGACGCTACATCCTTCTTACGCGAACCTTCGTCAGATCCTCCGGTCGGGCCTGCCATCCGCGGCAGACCCGACCATTGGTTGTAGTGAAGTCCGTTACAAGTCCGACGCGATGCTTCCCCAGATCTTGACCGAGTCGAGGTTGATGAACTTGCCGGCCACGCTGGTGTCGCTGCGCTTCAGCTGCACGTAGTGGGATCCATCGCTGATGTTCCCGGTCGACCAGAGCATCACCTTGTAGGTCGCGGTGGTGGCCGTCATGTCGATGGTGGCCTGCTTCACGCCGTCCAGGTAGAGGTCGACAACCCCGGTGGTCGTGCCGGTCATGCCGTACACATCGAGGCGCGTACCGGTGAAGTAGATGGTGGCCGTGGCGCCGGCGGCGGCGGTCCTGTTATAGCTACCACCGAGGGCGCTGGTCTTGGTGAACGTCTCCCAGACGGGGCTGTAGACGATGTGGGTGTCGAGCTGGTCGTAGACCGTGGGCACGATCACCGGCGGAGCCGAGGCGATCGTGCCGTAGATGTCGACCGCGTCGAGGGTGACGAACTTGCCGGCCGCGCTGGTGTCGCTGCGTACGATATCGACCCAGTGCAGACCATCGGACAGTGTGCCGGTGGACCACACGTTCACCTGGTAACTGGCGCTGGTGGCCCTCAGATCGACGGTGGCCTTCTTCACGCCGTCCACGTACACATCGGCGAGCCCGGTGGTCGTACCCTTCGTGGCGATCCAGTCGAGCCGGGTGCCGTTGAAGTAGATGGTGGCCGAGGCGTCGGCGACAGCGGACCTGCTGTAGCTAAGTTCGTAGGCGTTCGCCTTGTCGAACTTCTCCCAGGCGGGGCTGTAGACGATGTGGGTGTCGAGCTGGTCGTAGACCGTGTGCGGAGACACCGGAGCCGAGGCGATCGTGCCGTAGATGTCGACCGCGTCGAGGGTGACGAACTTGCCGGCCACGCTGGTGTCGCTGCGTACGATATCGACCCAGTGAAAACCATCAGCCAGTGTGCCGGTGGACCACACGTTCACCTGGTAACTCGCGCTGCTGGCCGTCAGATCGACGGTGCCCTTCTTCACGCCGTCCACGTATACATCGGCGAGTCCGGTGGTCGTACCCTTCATGGCGATCCAGTCGAGCCGGGTGCCGTTGAAGTAGATGGTGGCCGAGGCGTCGGCGACAGCGGACCTGCTGTAGCTAAGTTCGTAGGCGTTCGCCTTGTCGAACTTCTCCCAGGCCGGGTCGTAGACGATGTGCGTGTCGAGCTGGTCGTAGGTGTGGAGCACCAGCGGCAAGTTGTAGGTCACCGTGTTGTCGGTAGAGGTGGAAGCCGCGTTCGCCGTGGTCTCCGCGTCGTGGGCCACACCCGCGGCGAGGGTCGCGATCACCGAGCCGGAAGCGGTCATACCGGAGACAGCCACGTTGTAGGTGGTGCCGGAACCGGTGACCGTGGCGGTGGTGGCGCCGGCCGTGCCGGACAGGGTCACATCGCCGGTGGCGAAGTCAGTGACTGCCTGGCTGAACACCACGGTGAAGTTGATGGGGCTCGCGCTGGTCGGGTCGACCTGGGCGGCCGCCTGGTTGACGGTGACGGTGAGCGGGATGACCGGTTTGTTGTAGGTCACCGTGTTGTCGGTAGAGGTGGAAGCCGCGTTCGCCGTGGTCTCCGCGTCGTGGGCCACACCCGCGGCGAGGGTCGCGATCACCGAGCCGGAAGCGGTCATACCGGAGACAGCCACGTTGTAGGTGGTGCCGGAACCGGTGACCGTGGCGGTGGTGGCGCCGGCCGTGCCGGACAGGGTCACATCGCCGGTGGCGAAGTCAGTGACTGCCTGGCTGAACACCACGGTGAAGTTGATAGGACTCGCGCTGGTCGGATCGGTCTGTGGAGCACCAGCCTGGTTGACGGTGACGGTGAGCGGGATGACCGGTTTGTTGTAGGTCACCGTGTTGTCGGTAGACGTGGAAGCCGCGTTGTTGTTACCCGCCGCATCCACGGCCTTGCTTGCCGCCACGGTGGCGATCACCGAGCCGGAAGCGGTCATACCGGAGACAGCCACGTTATAGGTGGTGCCGGAACCGGTGACCGTAGCGGTGGTGGCGCCGGCCGTGCCGGACAGGGTCACATCGCCGGTGGCGAACCCGGTCACCGACTCACTGAAGGTCACGGTGAAGTTGATGGGGGTGCGCGCCGGTCGGGTCGACCTGGGCGGCCGCCTGGTTGACGGTGACCGTGGGAGCCACGTTGTCGTAGGTGACGGAGTTGTCGGTGGAAGTAGAGGCCGAGTTGGCAGTGGCGCTCGCATCGTGGGCCACACCCGCGGCCAAGCTGGCGGTGACCGTGCCGGAGCCGGTCATGCCGGAGACTGCCACGTTGTAGGTAGTGCCGGAACCGGTGACGACGGCCGACTTGCTCCCGGAAGCGGTGCCTCCGAGGGTCACGTCAGCAGCGGCGAAATCGGTGACCGCCGCGCTGAAGACCACGGTGAAGTTCACCGGGCTCGCGTTGGTCGGGTCGGCCTGAGCCGCAGCCTGGTTCGATGGTGACCGTCAGCGGTTCTGCCACCCGCGTAATGCGGCAGCAGGTACTCGAACGGCGGCGGTGGGGTCTGGCCGGTGTCTAGCGGCAGTCGGCGGTCTTCCCACTCGTGAGCCGATGAGCGATCGTAGAAGTCGCGGAAGCTGACGACGATGCTCGCCTCGTCGAACGCCCCGTACTGGGTCACGCTCAGGTAGCTCGTGGCCGACGCTGTCACGTCGATCAGGCTTCCGATCACGAGTCCGTGGGTCCGGAACGTCGAGACGTTGAGAGTGTAGTTGCCGCTGGAGTCGGTGGTGGCTGTACCCACCAGGTTGTTGGCGGGAGTGTTCTTGTCGTAGTTCGAGTCGCTGGCGTTCAGCTTGACCGTGACGGTGGCGCCCGGAGAGGCTCACTGTTCCGGACTCGCCTGCACCCTCGACCTTGCCGCTGATCTGGGTGCCCACCGCCATGTTGTAGGTCACCGCATTGTCGCTCGAGGTGGAAGCCGAGTTGGCGTTGGTGCCCGCGTCGTGGGCGACGCCCGCGGCCAGACTGGCGGTGACCGTGCCGGAGCCGGTCATGCCGGAGACGGCCACGTTATAGGTGGTGCCCGATCCGGTGACGACGGCCGACTTGCTGCCGATCGCCGTGCCGCCGAGGGTCACGTCGGCGGCGGCGAAGTCGGTGACCGCCGCGCTGAAGACCACGGTGAAGTTCACCGGGCTGGCGCTGGTCGGGTCGGCCTGGCCGGAGGCCTGGTTGACGGTGACCGTCGGGGCCACCGGCTTGTTGTAGGTGACGACGTTGTCACCGCCGGCGGAAGCCGTGTTGTTGTTGCCGGCGGCGTCGATAGCCTTGCTGGCGGGGATGGCGACGCCCACCGTGCCGGAGTCGGTCATGCCGGAGACAGCCACGTTGTAGGTGGTGCCGGAACCGGTGACGACGGCGGTGTTGGCGCCGGCTGTGCCGCCGAGGTCCACATCACCGGTGGCGAAGCCGGTCACCGACTCACTGAAGGTGGCGGTGAAGTTGATGGGGGTCGCATTGGTGGGGTCGGCCTGGCCGCTCGCCTGGACGATGGTGACCGTGGGGGCCACGTTGTCGTAGGTGACGGAGTTGTCGGTGGAAGTAGATGCCGAGTTGGCCGCCGGAACGGCGTCGTGGGCCACGCCGGCGGCGAGGGTGGCGATGACCGTGCCGGAGCCGGTCATGCCGGAGACGGCCACGTTGTAGGTGGTGCCGGAACCGGTGACGACGGCCGACTGGTGCGCGCCGGCGCGGTGCCCGCGAGGGTCACATCGCCGGTGGCGAAGTCGGTGACCGTCTCGCTGAAGACCACGGTGAAGTTGATCGGGCTGGCGTTGGTCGGGTCGGCCTGGCCGGCGGCCTGGTTGATGGTGACGGTGGGACCGACGTCACGTCGTAGGTGACGCGTGTTGTCGGTGCAGGTGGAAGCCGTGTTGTTGTTGCCGGCGGCGTCGACAGCCTTGCTGGCGGCGACGGTGGCGATCACCGTGCCGGAGCCGGTCATGCCGGAGACGGCCACGTTGTAGGTGGTGCCGGAACCGGTGACGGTGGCGGTGGTGGCGCCGGCCGTGCCCGCGAGGGTCACATCGCCGGTGGCGAACCCGGTCACCGTCTCACTGAAGGTCACGGTGAAGTTGATGGGGCTCGCGTTGGTCGGGTCGGCCTGGCCGGCCGCCTGGTCGATGGTGACCGTGGGGGCCACGTTGTCGTAGGTGACGGAGTTGTCGGTCGAGGTGGAGGCCGAGTTGGCAGTGGCGCCCGCGTCGTGGGCCACACCCGCGGCCAAGCTGGCGGTGACCGTGCCGGAGCCGGTCATGCCGGAGACGGCCACGTTATAGGTGGTGCCGGAACCGGTGACGACGGCCGACTTGCTCCCGGTCGCGGTGCCTCCGAGGGTCACGTCAGCGGCGGCGAAGTCGGTGACCGCCGCGCTGAAGACCACGGTGAAGTTCACCGGGCTGGCGTTGGTCGGGATCGGCCTGAGCGGCCGCCTGGTTGACGGTGACCGTCAGGGCGGGGTTATCCGCGTAATGCGGCAGCAGGTACTCGAACGGCGGGGGTGGGGTCTGCCCGGTGTCGAGCGGCAGCCGGCGGTCTTCCCACTGATGGCCGATGAGCGAGTAGAAGTTGCGGAAGCTCACGACGATGCTCGACTGATCGTACGCACCGTACTGGGTCAGGGTGAGGTAGTCCGCAGCCGACGCGTTCACGTCCACGATGCTCCCGATGGCGAGGCCCGTGCCGCGGAACGCGCTCGTGCTGATCGAGTAGTTGCCGCTCCCATCAGCGGTAGCGGTGCCCACCAGGTTGTTGGCGGGAGTGTTCTTGTCGTAGTTAGGATCGCTGGCGTTCAGTTTGACCGTGACGGTGGCGCCCGGGAGGGCTACCGTTCCGGACTCGCCCGCACCTTCAACAAGGCCGCTGATGGTGGCCGTGGCGGGTGCGTTGTACGTGACGGAGTTGTCACCGCCGCTGGAAGCCGTGTTGTTGTTGCCGGCGGCGTCGGCGGCCTTGGCGGCGGCCACGGTGGCGATCACCGTGCCGGAGCCGGTCATGCCGGAGACAGCCACCGTGTAGGTGGTGCCGGAACCGGTGACGGTGGCGGTGGTGGCGCCGGCCGTGCCCGCGAGGGTCACATCGCCGGTGGCGAAGCCGGTCACCGTCTCACTGAAGGTGGCGGTGAAGTTGATGGGGCTGGCGCTGGTCGGGTCGGCCTGAGCGGCTGCCTGGACGATGGTGACCGTGGGGGCCACGTTGTCGTAGGTGACGGAGTTGTCGCCGCCGCTGGAAGCCGTGTTGCTGTTGCCCGCGGCGTCGTGGGCCACGCCCGCGGCCAAGCTGGCGATGACCGTGCCGGAGCCGGTCATGCCGGAGACAGCCACGTTATAGGTGGTGCCGGAACCGGTGACGATGGCCGACTTGCTGCCGGTCGCGGTGCCTCCGAGGGTCACGTCGGCGGCGACGAAGTCGGTGACCGACTCACTGAAGGTGACGGTGAAATTGATCGGGCTGGCGTTGGTCGGGTCAGCCTGGCCGGCTGCCTGGACGATGGTGACCGTGGGAGCCACGTTGTCGTAGGTGACGGAGTTGTCGGTGGAAGTAGAGGCCGAGTTGGCGTTCGCGCCCGCGTCGTGGGCCACGCCCGCGGCGATGCTCGCGATGACCGTGCCGGAGCCGGTCATGCCGGAGACAGCCACGTTATAGGTGGTGCCGGAACCGGTGACGATGGCCGACTTGCTGCCGGTCGCGGTGCCTCCGAGGGTCACGTCGGCAGCGACGAAGTCGGTGACCGCCGCGCTGAAGACCACGGTGAAGTTCACCGGGCTGGCGTTGGTGGGATCGGCCTGAGCGGCCGCCTGGTCGACGGTGACGGTGGGACCGACAGGCACGTTGTACGTGACGCTGTTGTCGCCGCCGCTGGAAGCCGTGTTGCTGTTGCCCGCGGCGTCGATGGCCTTGCCGGCGGCGACGGTGGCGATCACCGTGCCGGAACCGGTCATGCCGGACACGGCCACCGTGTAGGTGGTGCCGGAACCGGTGACGGTGGCGGTGGTGGCGCCGGCCGTGCCCGCGAGGGTCACGTCGCCGGTGGCGAACCCGGTCACCGACTCACTGAAGGTGGCGGTGAAGTTGATGGGGCTGGCGCTGGTCGGGTCAGCCTGGCCGGCTGCCTGGACGATGGTGACCGTGGGGGCCACGTTGTCGTAGGTGACGGAGTTGTCACCGCCGCTGGAAGCCGTGTTGTTGTTGCCGGCGGCGTCGATGGCCTTGCGGCGGCCACGGTGGCGATCACCGTGCCGGAGCCGGTCATGCCGGAGACGGCCACGTTATAGGTGGTGCCGGAACCGGTGACGGTGGCCGGCTTGCGCCGGTCGCGGTGCCCCGAGGGTCACGTCGGCGGTGACGAAGTCGGTGACCGACTCACTGAAGGTGACGGTGAAGTTGACGGGGCATGCGTTGGTCGGGTCGGCCTGAGCGGCCGCCTGGACCACGGTGACCGTGGGAGCCACGTTGTCGTAGGTGACGGAGTTGTCGCTCGAGGTGGAGGCCGAGTTGGCCGTGGCGCCCGCGTCGTGGGCCACGCCCGCGGCCGAGCTGGCGATGACCGTGCCGGAGCCGGTCATGCCGGAGACAGCCACGTTATAGGTGGTGCCGGAACCGGTGACGATGGCCGACTTGCTGCCGGTCGCGGTGCCTCCGAGGGTCACGTCGGCAGCGACGAAGTCGGTGACCGCCGCGCTGAAGACCACGGTGAAGTTCACCGGGCTGGCGTTGGTGGGATCAGCCTGAGCGGCCGCTTGGTTGACGGTGACGGTGAGCGGGGTCACGCTCTGATAGGTGAACTGATCACCGGCGCTGACGTCACTCTGGCCGGCCCACGTGGTCACTCGCACATCCACCAGACCGGTGCCCGCCGGGGCGGTGCAGGTCAGGGTGGTGTCGTTGGTCACGCTCACAGCAGTCGCGTTGTTAGAGCCGAAGGCCACAGTCGGCGCCGTGTTCATGGTGAAGTGGCTGCCGGTGACGGTCACGCGTGTAGTCGCCCGCGGCCGAGCCGTTGGTCGGGTTGAGGCTGGCGACCGTGGGGATCGCGTTCGCCGGAAGCAGTGGGCTCACCGGCGTCGGCGGTTGTCCTCCCGGTGCCTCGGCAGCAGACGGTAGTCTCCATATAGGTGGCTGCTGACGGTGTAGTAGTTCTTGAAGCTGACAACAGCAGCGGCACGGTCAAAGGTCCCGTACTGCGTCATGGGAAGGAAGGTGTGGTCGATGGACGGCGTCCGTGCCACCGACAGCGGTGACCTCCACGATGCTCCCGATGGGCAGCCCGTTCAAGCGTACCGGGTCTGAACCCAGTCACGTTGATCGAGTAGTTGCCACTGGAGTCGGTGGTCGTCCTGACCGACCACGTTGTTGGCGGCGTTGAGCGCCGTCGAAGTTGCGGGTCGGCGGCGTTCAGACGCACCGTGACGGTGGAGCCGGAGAGGGACCGTTGCCGTCAGATAGCGTTCCCTGCACGACCCCGCTTATAGAAGTACCGGCGGTCTGGATGACCAGGTCACCGGACAGGGCCGCGCCGATACCGAGTTGCCCGGCACCGGACGCGGAAGACGCCATTAGGAGGACGAGCAGGATCGCGATAATGCAAATCGCGACCACGCTTGTCCTTGCAAATACCTTGCTCACTTCCCCTCCAATCTTCGTGGCCGACGATTCATTCGCGTTCGTTCTATGTGTGAGAGTTGGTCCAACATGACCGCGGACCAAGCCAGGAAGGCCGCACACGGATCCATGCTCTGCCGGAGAATCCCGACGCCCTGTAGGTTCTGCGCTCACGTTGTCCTCCTCGATTTCCCGCCGCTCGATGTTCCTGCGACTCCAAGACTCCTAGTCCGGTAACAGACCCTCGAACGGGAGGGGCGGCATTTGGTCGCCCACCGGCATGCGCCGGTCCCCCCCGGTCTCTCCGAAGTTGATGAAATCCACTTGCTCCTGCTTCTCGTCGTACTTGCCGTAGGCCAGCACGGAGGTGTGCGCCTGCGCGACCACCGATACATCGACGATGCTCCCGGTCGCCAGGGACCCCACCGAGATCTGGAAGTTGCCCTGAGCGTCCGTCGTCCCCGTGGCGATGGTGTTATCGCCGGAGGCGCGGTAATGCTTGTCTGTGGCGTTGTAGACCACTTTGATCGTGGCTCCGGCCACCGGCACGTTGTCACGTGTCCAGGACCTTGCCGAAGATCTTGGCTCCGCCGCTCGTGCTCCCGCTGGTGGAGGTGCTGGTGGAACTCGAGCTGGATGTGGAGCTGCTCGAAGACCCGGTTGTGGTGGTCCCACCGGTAGCCGTCGTCGACGTAGTGTCCGACGCCGCTGTCGTGCTCGACCCAGCGATGTCTGTGGCCTGGGTCGATCCTGTGGCCTGCGTCGTGGTCGAGCTGGCTTCGCCGGACACCGAACTGCTCGTCGAGGCGGTCAGCGAGGTCTGTGGGGAGGACGCATCGTCCCCCCCACATCCCGCGATCGCCAAGGTGAGAGCCATGACCACGACGGTGGCGGTCAAGACCAGCAGCAACCTGTTGCGCGATATCGATCTAGCTGTCATAGGATCCCTTGGTTCATGTGTGTGACCTTGTGATCGTGCTTGCCTCACGACCCGGTGAGGACTACGGTCTCACCGGCGTTGACCCCCTTGACCCAGGCGCCTTGGCCGGGCTGCAGGGAGGTGACGGACACGTAGCTCTTGGAAGCGGTGTCGTAGACGAAGGCCGACCGTCCGCTCGGCAGTGTGAGCGTGGCCACGCTGCCCATGGAGTTACCGATCAGGTTCCAGCCGGTGTTCAGGCTGATGGTCTTCGGGCCGCTGGTCGGAGTGAACGTCACCGTGCCGGTCGCGGCGGCCTTGCACCAGTAGCCGTTCCAGGACACCGGGTCGGCGACGCTCTGGTATGCGGAACCGGTCCAGCCGAAGAGCGAGGCCGGGAAGCCGGTGGTACCCGGCGTGGCGGCCAAGAGGTTCCAACCGATAGCCAGGTTGATGTTCACCGTGGTCTGCGCGGCCGGCGCCATCGTGTAGCTATAAGCGGCCGAGCTACCGTTGTAGCGGATGAACTCGACATTGGTCTGCGACGAGCCTACGGTCACCCGCATGTACCCGGGGCCTTCTGTAGAGTCGGCCCAGATCGTGTTGCCGGAGTTGCCGCCCGTGCTGTACATGTCGAAAGAACCGGTGAAGCTGCCGGACGGGCAGGCCTGGTAGACGATGCCGTCCAAGTTCTCATAGGCCATCTGATGGTCGTGGCCGTGGAAGACCGCTTTCACGCCGTTGGACTTCATCATCTGGCGGATGGGCTGGCTGCCCCAAGCGGGCCGGTTGCTGTCCCATGCCCACGTGGTCCCGTTGGTGTTGTAGCCGCCCCATTCGCAGAAGTTGGCAGCATCCACGCCGCCGTGGCCGTAGTTCACTTGGCCCGACTCGTCGTTACTGCTCACGAGCTGATGGGAGAACACGAACTTGTATTTGGCGTTGCTGTTCTGGAGGGTCGTCTTGAGCCAGTTGAACTGAGTCTGGCCGAGCGTCCAGTCCCAGCGGTTGTCCGAACCGGTGGCGTCGGTCTCGCCGCCACCCACGGAGGTGGTGTACGGCTTGGTCGTGGTGTACCAGTAGGGGGTGATGACCACGAAGAGCGCGTCGCCCCAGGTATAGGAGTAGTAGTCGGCCTTCAGATGGTCGCCACTGATGTCTGACTGGGTGCTCGAGTCGCCACTGTAGAAGCTGTTCGGCACCGGGTTCATGAAGTACTTCTTCTCGGCGTTCTTGGCCATGATCGGCAGGCTGTTCGCCAGGGTGCCCTGAAGGTGCCAGGCCTCCTGCTGCTCGTGGTTGCCCGCGACGAGGAAGATCGGGGAGCCGGCGCTCACCAGGTTGAAGTACTGGAGCCCGTCCTTGTACTTCTGCTCGGCGGCCGCGTTGTCCCCAAGGGCGACGCTGCTGCTGCCGTTGTCCATGGCGAAGGTGTCGCCGAGGTCGATCAAGAAGTCCGGATGGTCGGCCGCGATCTTGTTCAGCGTGCTGGTCCAGTTGGAGGCGTTGCCGAGCTGGATGTTGATGTGCGAGTCGGTGGTGATGTCGAAGGTGAACGTGCTCCCGGCCGCCCGCTGCGTGTAGAAGTAATGCTCGTCGCGTGACGTCCAGTTGGTCCCACCGTCGGTGCTGTACTGCACCCGGTAGTAGTACCTGGTGTTGGCGCTCAGGCCACTCATGGTCACGGTCGAGGGCGTACCCGCCGCGGCGGCCACGTTGGAAGTGTTGCTGTAGGGACCGCCGGCGGTCGTGCTGTACTGGCAGCGCAGGGTGACAGCGGCGTCGGGGATGACCTTGACGGTCATGGAGTTGTTGGTCGGCTGGCCCAACAGTTCCGCCCCCGAGAAGGTGACCGGCGTCGCCGGGCTGCCGACCGGCCTGATCGGCACGGCTGCTACGGCCCAACGGCCGGCCGTGCTGATGGTCCAGCTCATGGTCACCGAGCTGGTCGAGGCCTGTTCGGTGCTGGAGCCGGCTATGTTGTTGAAGCTCGTGCTCGAGCTGGTGTAGCCGTTGACACTCCACGAGGAAGTCTGGTTGGCACCAGCGGTGAGAGTCGTCGAGTCGCTGCTCGACGCCCGTCGAACACGTTGTCGAAGACCAGCTCGGTGCCGAGCAGGCCGGTGAGATTCACGGTCGGCGTGGTAGTGCTGTCCGCCGAGCCGGCGCCCACAGCAGTGCCGAGCGGAGTGGTCTGATCGACGTTGGAGAAGTTAGCAGCCCCGGCTATGGCGCCGTTGGACACTGCGCCGGAGAAGGTGACGACCACGTTGGCCGTGACTCCACTTGCGCGGAGCCGCAAGCTTGTAGATGGCAGAGTAGCGGGGGTTACTGGTGTTGTAGCCCAGCTGGGTCACGACCTCGGTCAACGGCAGGCCGTTCCACGTGACAGACGAGATGGTGCGATCTTGTCGTCCCGCAGTTCCATGAGATACCCACCAGCAGCAGCCGGTCGGCGCTGGTGCCGGAGGTATGCGAGAACGTGATGCTGGATCCGGTCGCCGTCGTGCCCGTGGTGCGTGCTGCCTTCCTTGACGACCGGCGCCGCGAGTGCCGCTGTGGCCGGCAGGATAAGGATCAACGCGACTACGAGAGCGACCAGGATGATCGCCCAGGTCATAGCCTTGCGATGGCGCGTCGAACCACCGCTCAGGCCCGCGTTCTTGGCCTCGCTTTCAGATTTCATGTGCCCCTCCAGTCTGATAGCTCGTCACTGATATCTGTTGACTTGCCCGACAAGATCCCTGTCACGGTCACGACCGGCGCGAGGCCGGTCAGGACCGAAAGAAACCTACTTCATAGACCCTCTCTTTGTGCGGTCAGCGCTGACTTCATTGCTGCCTCACAGCCCGGTGAGCACCACGGTCTCACCGGCGTTTACCCCCTTGACCCAGGCGCCTTGGCCGGGCTGCAGGGTGGTGATGGACACGTAGCTCTTGGAAGTGGTGTCGTACACGAAGGCCGACCGTCCGCTCGGCAGAGTGAGGGTGGCCACGCTGCCCATGGAGTTGCCGATCAGATTCCAGCCGACGGCAAGGTCGATCGTCTTCGGGCCGGTGGTCGGAGTGACGGTCACAGTGCCGGTCGCGGTGGCCTTGCACCAGTAACCGTTCCAGGAGACCGGGTCGGCCACGCTCTGGTAGGCGGAGCCGGTCCAGCCGAAGAGCGAGGCCGGGAAGCCGGTGGTACCCGGCGTGGCGGCCAAGAGGTTCCAACCCTCGGCCAGGTTGATGTCGAAGGTGGACGCGCTCGTGGCCGGCCTGATGGCGGCCGCGACGATATCCCAGTAGCTGTTGCTGGCCGCCGCCCAGCTCATCGTGACCGAACTGGCGGCTGCCTGTTCGGTGCTGCCGCCCGCCCGGGTGTTGCCCGCGAAGTCGTTCCACCGTTGCGTCTGGCCGGAGCCGACGGTGATGGTCTGCGCCGAGCTGGTGCCTCCCATGAAGAGGTTGTCGATCACCAGTTCGTTGCCGGAGAGCCCCGTCAGCGTCACAGTGGGAGCCATGTTCTGAGAAGCGCCGCTATCCGCGGAGTTGGTGACCCCGATAGGCGTGGTCTGGTCGACGCCGGCGAGGTTGGTCGCCCCGGCCACTATCCCGTTGGTCACAGCGCCGGGGGTGAAGTTGATGGCCACCGTGCCGCTGACCCCACTCCCCGGATTGACGAGGTAGTACAGGGCGGAGTCACGGTTCTGGGTCGAGTGGGTGCGGCCCACGGCCTTCGTGAGGTTCTGGGCCGAGCCTGCGGTGGGCGTGAAGGTCACCGACGATATGGTGCGAACATCGTCGCCGCTGTTCCAGGAGACCCCGACCACCAAGAGCCGGTTCTGGCCCGTGCCGGTGGTGTGGGAGAAGCTGAGGCTGGCAACGTCGTCAGCCGTGCCCTGGGAGACGGATCCGTCGACGATCACCGTACCTGCCGGGACCGTGCTGAAAGTTGGCCGTCACGGTCTTGACCGCGTTGACCGTCACCGTGGTCGATGCCGCGGTGGGGTCGGCGATCCCTGTGCCGCTCCAGCCTGTGAACATGTAGCCAGAGGCCGGCGTCGCGGTGATGTTGACCACCGCGTTGGCCCCGTAGCTCGCGGTGCCCACGGCCGGAGTCGTGGTGCCGCCGCCGGCAGGGCTCACCGCCATGGTGAGGTTGTAGTTCTGCGCGGTGAAGTTGGCGGTCACCGTCTTGTCGGCGTTCATGGTGACAGTGGTGGGGTTCGTGGTGCCGGTGACGCCACCGGTCCAGTTGCTGAAGATGTAGCCGACCGCCGGGGTGGCGGTGATGTCCACCACCGTATCCTCAGCGTAGCTGTGCGCGCCGACGGCGGGCGTCGTGGTGCCGCTGCCGGTGCCGACCGCCATCGTCAAGTCATGGGTGGGGCCGGGGTTGTAGGGCAGCATGGTGCGCGTGTCGCTGACCGACGCCGGCGCTGGAGATGAGTTCGAGGGTCGCCTGGCTCGGAGCCACGGTCATCGCGAATGTGGCTGCCCTGGGAGCTCGACTGGGCGAGCAGTCTGAAAGTCGCCGGCCACGTCGGTATGGCTGCCGACAGAGTAGAGGTTGAAGGCGCTCATGCTGCCGGCACGACGGCACTTCCACGTAGGACATGCCGTCACGGGTCTCGTAGACGTACTGGTGATCGTGGCCGTGGAAGTAGGCGCTGACGCCGTTTTCCATGAACAACTGGCGGATGGTCTTGCTCATCCCAGGCCGTTTGGTGGCGAAATCAAAGGCGCCGGCGTTGTTGCTGGTGTAGCCGCCCCACTCGAAGTAGGGCGCTCGCCTCGGCCCCGCCCCGCACGTAGCCGACGTTCACGTCAGCGTGCAGCATCCCTCCGACCATCTGGTGGGAGAAGACGAACTTGTACTTGGCGGTGCTGCCCTCGAGGGTGGACTTGAGCCAGTTGTACTGGGTCTGGCCCAGGGTCCAGTTCCACTGGTCGCCGGTCGCCGGGTCGTTGCTTCCCTCGCCGGCGACGTTCCCGTAGGGGTTCTGGGAGGTGTACTCGAACGTGTCGATGACGATGAACAGGGCGTCGCCCCAGGTCCAGGCGAAGTAGTCCTCGCGATACTCGTTGCCGTAGGTGGCCTCATCGATGGCGGCGAGAGGATCGCTGTTGGCGGAGTAGAAGGGGGCGTCGAGCGGGCTCGGCGTGGGGAAGAACGCCTTGCGGGCCTGGATGCTGCCTATGCCTGCCGACTTCGTCGAGGTTCCAGCCCTCTTCCTGCTCGTGGTTGCCGGGCGTCGAGAAGATCGGCACCGAGACAGCCGCCAGACCCATGCGGTTGCTGGCCCGCACGGCCAGGTACGCACTGTTGACCGCGCTCTGCGTCGTCGCGCTGTCCAGCATGAACGTGTCGCCCAAGTCGACGTTGAAGTCGGGGAGTTCGCTCAGGATCCGGGTGAAGGCGCTCTGGGTGTTCCCGGCGTGGCCGTCGGAGGTCACCGAGAACGAGAACGTGGCTCCCGCCGCCCTCGCGGTCTGGAAGCTGTGCTCGGTCTTGGTCTCGAAGTCGCCGTCGGTGACGCTGCCATCCGCGTCGTACACCATCTGGTAGTAGTACTTGGTGTTGGCAGTGAGCCCGGTGATGGTCACCTCGCTGGGCTGGCCGGCCGTTGCACTGACCGGGGTGGTCTGCTGCGTCAAGCTGCCGGACGTAGTGCCGTACTTGTAGATGTACTGGATGTTCGAGGCCGGCACGACGTTGATGGTGATGGAGTTGTTCGTCGGCTTGCCGAGGAGTTCGTCCGCCGTGAAGGTGGCGGTATCAGCGCGAGCCACTCCGACAGGTCCCATCAGCGCCACTAGGATCACGAGTGCCGCAATCAGGACTGAGCACGATATCGCGGCCTTCCTGCCAATAATCATCTGATCCCCGCCCCTCTATCCTCGAGTTCCACGTAACGGGCTACACAGCCCAAGCTAGTTGCACGCTTCCTTCGTCCATGAACAGCCGCACACCGGCAACGCTGCCCTCCGCTTCAAACCGCACGACCTTGCCGCGCAGATTGAGGCGCAGTTGCGTCCACCCGTCGTCGCTGTCGGGGTCCGGCATGGAAAGTGCGATGTCCATGAGTTCACCGACTTCGACGGGCTGCTCGGAGACGAACCCAAGTCCGGAAACGGAAATGTCCCGGGTCACCCCAGGGCCTTTGTTCGTCTCCACCGTCAGCGAGAGCGAGAACCTCTCGGCCGAGCGGCGTTCGACATGGGAATCCTCGTACTGCGCCATGAGGGCAGTCTAAGAGCGGGCATACCGGGTACACAATCGAGCGAACGATAGAACTATCTACATCGGGCAGATACAAGCGGGTTGTCCGGAGGGTGCCGGAACACAGGGGCCAAGACCCCTGGCGGGCCGGGGGAAAGCGGCTAGATCAGGCCGTTCTCGTGGGCGAAGCGCACCAGGTCGGCCCGGCCGCGTAGGTGCAGCTTGGAGTAAGCTCGGTGAAGGTGGGACTTGACGGTCCCTTCTGTGAGGCTGAGCTTCGTGGCCATCTCGGCGTTGCTGGCCCCTAGGGCGCAGAGCCTGACGACCTGCAGTTCGCGCGGGCTCAATCTGCCCGAGATCTGCTGCGCCCCGGCTTCCCGGCGCAGCAGGTGCTCCATGACCCTGCTGAAAGACCGCTTCTCTACCCAGGTCTCTCCTACCGCCACTTTCTGCACGCACTGCAGCACCAGGTTCGCCGGCATATCTTTGAGGACGATACCGGCCACACCCAGGCGGAGACACTCAAGAGCCTCTTTCTCGGTCACCTCGGCGGTGAGGACCACAACCCGGGTGCCGGCTCCTTCGCGCTTGAGAGCCTGGACGACGGCTAGACCGTCCATCTTGGGAATGTGGAGATCGAGCACGAGAACGTCGGGAAGATGGCGCTCCACGGCCGCGAGAGCCTCTTGCCCGTTGAGGCAGCGAGCGAGAATCTGGAATCCGCCCCCGCCAAAGAGCTTCTCCAGGCCGTCGAGGATAAGCGGATGGTTATCCGCTACGACTAACCGGATGGTCAAGTCTGGCGATGACTCTTGCGACGCCGCGAACATCAATCAGTCGGCTCCCAGCGCTCAGTGTGTTTCATTCCAGTAGACAAAAACTACCACATGTCGCCGTATTTGCGAATAGCAGTGTCAACTTTGAGGATTACACGAGCCGGAGAAGGCGCAGTTCCAACTATACCTCCGGGATATAGATAGTTGTATCGTCCGCTCGATTGTGGGCGTTCGAGCAGGCTTTTAGACTTGCGTCATGGCGCACAAGGGCGGCCCTGGTTCAGCGTGCCGGGAGACTGGTGGACCCTGGATGAGTCGATACGCCGATACGGCGCGGACGTGGTCGAGACGAGATCCCCGTGCCGGTGCTCGGTCTGACTCACACCTCAGCGGCCACCGGACTATCGACCGGCCGGATACCTCCGGGCCTCCAAGAGACGGTATGAGTTGGACTATTACTGTCGCTGACGAGCTATCGGACAGGGGGCTGAGATGAGGACAGAGGGCGAGGCTTCAAGCACCGGCGTGACTCGCGAGTGTCGCGGCAAGCGCAGTCGCAGAGCGCTGGCGTGGGCCGGCATCCTGGCCTGTTCTGGTGATGGCGATGGTGCTGGTGCTGCCGGCGACGGGGGCACTGGCGGCGGTGTCGCTGGAGGGACACCCACCGTTATACAGGCAGCCAACGCGGGGAGCACTGCGCCCTACGTGGTCAGTTTCAGTCACACCACCGGCATCGGGCAGCAACCGGCTCTTGATGGTCGGTGTTTCCTAGAACTCGAATACTCCTCGACTGCACCTCATCAACTCGGTCACCTTCACGCCCAGCGGGGCAGCGCCGTCGCGCTAACCCAGAAGATCTCGCAGAAGCACCTCGGACAACTACCGCTACGCGGCCATCTGGTACTGCCTGCGATGCGAACGTGCCGAGTGGGGTCCCGGGCACGGTCACCATCACCTTCAGCGCGGCCGTCGCGACGGAATTGTGGCGGGAGCAGCGAACTTCACGGGAGTCGATCCAAGCGACCCCTCTGGGTACCGCCAACGGCGCCACCGGGACAGGCACCAGCATCAACCGACGCGTCACCGTAACGCTCACCGGTCTGGGCGGGAACGAACTGGTGTTCGACACCGTGTTTCTGGGCGGCAGACTCCACCGACCCTCACCGTCGGAAGCCGGCCAGACGCCGCTTGGAATCCTGGGTGAACCGGACCGTGGGCGACACCCGGCTGGAGGAGCCAGTACCGAGCAGGCCAGCCGGGAGTTCGGTGACCATGAGTTGGACGCGCGCCAGCAGCGGCTATGTGGGTGACTCGCCGCCGTGCCCATCAAGCCAGCCGCCGGCAGGCCCCACGGTGACCATCAACCAGGCCGTCGGACAGGCCGACCCCACCGCCACGAGCCCGATCCACTTCACCGCGGTGTTCAGTGAAGCCGTCACCGGCTTTGAGACGGGTGACGTGAACCTTAGCGGGACCGCTGGTGCCACCACCGCTACCGTCAGCGGATCGGCGACGATACCTACGACGTGGCAGTGAGCGGCATGACCGGGTCCGGCACGGTCATCGCCGACATCCCCGCCGGCGTCGCCGAGAACGGGTCGGCGCAGACCAACGCTGCCAGCACGAGCACGGACAAGACCGTCACGTATGACGTCACCGGCCCCTCGGCGACAGTCAACAAGGCAGCTGCTCAGGGCGACCCCACCACCGTATCGCCCATCAACTTCACCGTGACCTTCAACGAGACGGTGGCGGACTTCACGGCCGACGATGTGACTCTGTCTGGGAGCACGGCGCCGGGTGATCTGGCCGCCGTGGTCACCGGGAGCGGCACCACCTACAACGTCGCCGTGAGCGGCATGACCGGCTCCGGCGACGTCGTCGCCAGCCTCGCCGCCGGCGTCGCCCACGACGCGCTCGGCAACCCCAGCAACGCGTCGACCTCCTCGGACAACACCGTCGCCTACGAATACGACGTGACGCTGCCAACGCGTGACCATCAACCAGGCGGCAACGCAAGGCGACCCGACGGGAGCTGCCACTGCTGACTTCACCGTGATCTTCAGCTGAGCCGGTGACGGACTTCGCCGCCGGTGATGTGACCCTCACCGACAGCACCGTGACCGGCAGCTCTCGCCGCCACCGTCACGGGCACGCGGCACCACGTACACGTCCACGTGACGGGCATGACCGGAGCGGGCGTCGTAGTTGCCAAGCTGCTCGGCCGGAGTGGCTCACGACGCAGCGGGCAACCCCAGCACGGCCAGCACCAGCACCGACAACACGGTCACCTACGATCCCGGTCCACCTCCCAGTCCTCGACGGCGCCGACTTCGAGCGACTCGCGGCCAGCGGCACCAGCATCACCTTCCCGCACACCAGCGGCACCGGCAGCGACCGGCTGCTGCTGGTGGGCGTGTCCTGGAACTGCGGCACGAACCACCGCACAATCTCCTCGGTCACCTTGGAACGGCGCGGCCCACTGACCGACGTCATGACCCAGCTGGGATACAACACGCGTCACAGCCCCGCTATTCCGCCATCTACAAACTGGTCAATCCCCCAAGCGGCGTAGCGGGCACGTGGTCGTTACCTTCTCGGCGCTCGGTCTCCAACGGGGCATCAGGCCGGTGCAGCCAACTTCTCGGGCGTCGACCAGAGCACCCCCCTCGGCACCCCAGCGGTGCGGACGGCCAACAACACCAGCGCCGCAGCGTCACGTCGTCCGGGCTCGCCGGTGACGAGCTCGTGTTCGACAACGTCTTCTCGGGGCGAGCTTCGGCCGATACCCAGCTCTGACTGTCGGCGGCGACCAAACACAGCTCTGGAACGTCCGTCTACGTCGCCAACCTCCGGGCAGCCGCCAGCATCGAGCAGGCGACCGGGCAGCTCGGTCACCATGAGCTGGACGGCAGCGACCGCGAACGTACTGGGCGTTGGCTGCAGTGCCGATCAACCCAGCACCCGCGCGGCCCAGCTTCACCCTGGACTACGCCGCCGGCACCGGGGGATCTCTCACCGGAGCGACGCATCAGACGGTGACCGAGGGCGCAGACGGAACGGCCGTGACGGCGGTGGCCGACATCGGCTATCACTTCGTCAAGTGGTCGGACGACTCGACCGCCAACCCGCGCACCGACACCAACGTGACCGCCAACGTAGATGTGACCGCTGAGTTCGCCCATGACACCTTCACCTTGGACTACGCGGCCGGCGACAACGGGCATCTGACCGGGGCGGCCCACCAGACCGATGTGGTCTACGGCACTGACGGCACCGCGGTGACCGCCGTGGCGGACGCCGGTTATCACTTCGTGAAGTGGTCCGATGATTCGACGGCCAACCCGCGCACCGACACCAATGTGACCGCCAACGTGAATGTGACGGCCACCTTCGCCAGCAACACCTACACCCTGGATTATGCGGCCGGCGACAACGGGCATCTGACCGGGGTGACCCACCAGACCGATGTGGTCTACGGCACGACGGCACCGCGGTGACCGCCGTGGCGGACACCGGTTATCACTTCGTGAAGTGGTCGGACGACTCGACCGCCAACCCGCGCACCGACACCAACGTGACCGCCAACGTAGATGTGACGGCCACCTTCGCCATCGACACTTACACCCTCACCTACAACGTGGGCACCGGTGGACACCTGACCGGCGTCACGCCGCAGACGGTGAACCACGGGGCCGACGGCACCGCCGTGACCGCCGTGGCCGACACCGGTTATCACTTCGTGAAGTGGTCGGATGACGTCATGACCGCCAGCCGGACCGACACCAACATCACCGACGATCTCACGGTGACCGCTGAGTTCGCCCATGACACCTTCACCTTGGACTACGCGGCCGGCGACAACGGGCATCTGACCGGGGCGGCCCACCAGACCGATGTGGTCTACGGCACGAGCGGCACCGCGGTGACCGCCGTGGCCGACGCCGGTTATCACTTCGTGAAGTGGTCGGATGACTCGACCGCCAACCCGCGCACCGACACCAACGTCACCGCCAATGTGGATGTGACGGCGAGCTTCGCCATCAACACCTACACGGTGAGCGCCTCGGCCCCGGGTGGCCACGGCACCATCACCCCGGCTTCGGTGGACGTCAACCACGGCAGCCCGAGCGGCGACTTCACCATCACCCCGGACACCGGCTATCACCTGGTCAGCTTGACCGATAACGGCGCCGACGTCTTCGGCAGCGTGGTGGACGGCAAGTACAGCATCGCCAGCGTCACCCAGGGCCACATCCTGGTGGCCACCTTCGCCATCGACACCCACGCGGTGAGCGCCTCGGCCCCCGGCGGCCACGGCACCATCACCCCGGTCCTGGTGACCAACATCAGCTACGGCAGCCCGAGCGGCGACTTCACCATCACCCCGGACACCGGCTATCACCTGGTCAGCTTGACCGATAACGGCGCCGACGTCTTCGGCAGCGTGGTGGACGGCAAGTACAGCATCGCCAGCGTCACCCAGGATCACACCCTGGTGGCCACTTTCGCCGTCAACACCTACACGATCACACTGAAGGTCGGCTGGAACCTGGTAGCCGCCGGCCCAGGCACGACATTCCCCGAGATCCTGTGGCGCTGGTTCGGTGGCGCCTACCAGAGCACGAGCGACACCGAAGCCTGGAAGGGATACTGGTGCCGCGTGGATGCGGAACACACCGTCGATATCCAGACTTCCGACCTTCCGCAGACGATCACGCTCGCCGAGGGATGGAACCTGATCGGCAACTCTTCGGCCTACGCGGCAACCATCCAACTGCCGAGCGGCCTCGTGGCGTGGGTGTACGACCCCGTCGACGGCTACGAGTCTGTGACCACACTGCAGCCGGGCCAGGGGGCCTGGGTGAAGGCGACGGCAGCCGGACAGCAGGCGATCCTCGACCTTCCGGCCAGTCCGGGAGTATGAGCCCTCCGGGCGACTGAATCAGGCATCTCCCGCCGGAACGCAGGCGGGTCAGCAACCAGCCAGCGACCGCGGGCCCCGGCAGACCAGCCGGGGCCCTCGCGGCCTGTCGAAGCCGGTACGTCTGTGAGCGTCAGGGGTAAGCCACAAGACTGGGGGCGGACATGAGAAGAAAGGGCGAGGTTCTGAACACCGGTCTCATCGGCGAACATACGCGCCGTTCCAAGCGCGGCCGAAGGCCGCTGATACTGGCTGCCACCCTGATGATCCTGGTGGCGGCCGCGATGCTGCTTCTGCCGGCTACCGGAGCCTTGGCGGCAGTCACAAGCATCTACTCCAACAGCGCCGTTGTGACTGGGGCGGCGAGCGCTACCAGCATCAGTGTCACCTATACCGCCGCGAACACCGGCGCCGATCGCCTGATGATGGTAGGCGTCGCGTGGAACTGCGGGACCAGTACCGACAACGACACCATCAGCACCGCTACGTACACGCCTTCAGGCGGCATCGCCACCGCGATGACCCTCCTCTACGACTACGACGTATTCCCGTCGAGCGGCACCATCACCCACCGCCACAACGCCGTCTACTACGTGGTCAGCCCGCCGAGTGGAGCGGGGCAGGTGGACATCGCCTTCACCAGCGGCGGAGGCGACGGGGTGGACATGGGTATCGTCGCTGGGGTCACCTTCTTCACTGGAGTCAACCAGTCGACCCCGTTCGGCACCTACGACAAGGCCACCGGGGGGACTTCGTCGGGAAGCACCGCCGCGACGATCACTCTGAACGGGCTCAATGGCGACGAACTGATCTTCGACAGCCTCTTCAGAGGCGGCACTTCCACACAGACTCCGGGCGCGGACCAGACGGCTTTGTGGAACACGGGCGTGAGCAATGCGAGGGGCGCGGCCAGCTATGAGCAGGCCACCTCGACTTCCGTCGTGATGAGCTGGGCCGCGACAAGCGGTATCTGGGCCACTATCGCGGTACCCATCAAGCCTGCCCCCACCGGCCCTACTCACACGCTCACCATGCAGGCCGACCCAAGCGGCGGCGGGACGATAACCCCCGCGGCCGGACCGCACACCTACGCTGAAAATGCCGTCGTCGACATCACCGCCACCGCGGCGGTGGGCTACGTGTTCACCAACTGGACCGGGGGCGTGGCCGACCCGAACAGCGCCACCACCACGGTCACCATGGATGCGGACAAGACGGTGACGGCCAACTTCACCGCCCAGAACTACGACCTGACCATGGCGGTCAGCCCATCCGGCGGCGGCACCACGACCCCGGCGGTCGGCGTAACGAGTCATGGCGCCCGTTCTGTGGTCGATATCACCGCCACCCCCAATGCGGGCTACCTGTTCGACTCTTGGACCGGGGATGTGGCCGACCCCAACGATGCCTCCACCACCGTGACCATGGACGGGAACAAGACGGTCACGGCCAACTTCACCGCCATCCCGCCGGGTGCGGTCGTCCCTGACGGCACGGCCTCCTACGGCACCGGCGCCCCGAGCGCAAGCAGCGTCACGTTCTCTCACACCAGCGGTACGGGAAGCGACCGTCTGCTGCTGGTGGGCATCTCCTGGAACTGCGGGACGACCGACCGTTCGATCTCATCGATCACGTGGAACGGGACACCCTTGACCGAGGTCAAGACCCAACTGGGATACAACTCCAGGCAACCCCCGCTACTCCGCCATCTACAAACTGGTCGGCCCTCTGAGCGGGGTCACTGGTGACGTGGTCATCACCTTCTCCGGTGCGGTGACCAACGGCGCCATAGCCGGGGCTGCGAACTTCGCCAGCGTCGACCAGACCACTCCCCTTGGCACGCCTGCGGGAGCCGGTTCTGCGACGAGCGACCCTACCGCGACCGTGAACGTCACCGGTCTAGCGGGCAACGAACTGGTGTTCGACAACGTGTTCATGGGCTCCAGCAGCGCCTCGACGACGTTCACCCCCGGAGCCGGCCAGACCCAACTCTGGCTGGTCAACGGCTACGCCTCGAGCAGCAGTTTCAATTCCATGGGCGGCGCGAGCACCAAACAGGCCGCGGGCGCCTCGGCGACCATGAGTTGGACCACGAGCACCTCTGCTCGCTGGGCGATAGCGGCCGTGCCCATCAGGCCGACATCCGACACGGCGGGCCCAACGGTGACCGTGGAGCAGGCGGCCGCCCAGGCCGACCCCACCAACGCCGGCCCCATCAACTTCACCGTCACCTTCAGCGAGCCGGTGACCGACTTCGCGACAGGTGACGTGACACTCGGCGGCACGGCAGGAGCCACCACGGGCACCGTCACCGGATCCGGCACCACCTACAACGTGGCGGTGTCCGGCATGACCGGCTCCGGCACGGTCATCGCGAGCGTGAACGCGGGCGTGGCCCATGATTCGGGCAACAACGCCAACTCCGCCTCCACCTCCACCGACAACACGGTGACCTACACCGTCACCACTCCCCTGGCGCTCACCACCGGCTGGAACCTGGTGGCCGCGGCTCCGGGGACCACGTTCCCGGGCGGCCTCTGGGCCTGGGAGGGCGGTTCGTTCCACAGCGTCCTTGATCCGGTGGCCTGGAACGGCTACTGGTACTCGTCCGCTACGAACCAGAACGTGGACATGTATACGGTGGAAGGACCCAAGACCTTCGATCTCACCGATGACTGGAACCTCATCGGCAACTCCATGGCCACCCCGGCCACCGTCACGGTCCCCCAGGGGTCCGGGCTGGTGGTCTGGGCCTGGGTCGTCGTGGAGGGCACCGGCTCCTTCCAGTCGGTGACCACCCTGCAGCCCGGCCAGGGCGGCTGGGTGAAGGCTACCGCCGGTCAGCAGCTGACGCTGACGGCGGCGGGAGGCGCGCCGGCGAACTAGGGCAGATCAAAGAGGGGGGCGGGAAGGGCCCCGGCGCCACATGGCGCCGGGGCCGCTCGTTCAATTCAGGAGACCGGGTACATGACGATTTGGAACAAGGCCGGAGTAGCTCTTGCGATCTTGCTTGCGGCCTTGGCGGTCGTCGTGGGGCTGATGGGCCCTGTCAGCATGGCGCAAGCCACGACCGTCACTTTCACCGCGGGCGAATTCCTCGGCAAGCCGACCAACGACTCCATCACCATCAACGTCATCCCGGCCGGCGCGATCCAGTATTACTACCGCTACGGCACGTCGGCTGGGGTTTACACCGGACAGAGCGCCACGGCCGACGCGACGGCTGGACAGCCGAGCGAACTGACCATCACCGGGCTCAGCGCCAACACCAAGTACTACTACCAGATGGTCTACGACGGCGACGGCAGCGTCATCGACGGCGACTTCGAGACTAGGACGGAGCACAGCTTCCAGACCGCGAGGGCGAAAGGAAACAGCTTCGTGTTCTCCGTGACCTCTGACTGGCACGGAAGCGGCACTGCCGTATGGACGGACATCCTGGGTGAAGCCTCCGATTTCGACGTCGACCTGGGCGACACGTTCATGATCGACGGCGCGGGCTCGCAGACGACCGTCGACAACGCCTACAAGAACCTGCGCGGATCCACCCTCATGGGCAAGATCGGCGTGTCCAGCTCCATCTTCCTGGCATCCGGCAACCATGAGGACGAAGAGGGCTGGAACCTGGATGACACGCCGTTCAGTATCGGCGTGGCCAGCATCCAGGCCCGCAAGGCCTTCTTCCCCACGCCCACCAACGGCGGCTTCTACACCGGCAACACCGACCCGCTGGCGCGGATCGATGAGGCCACCTACGGCGACGAACTCCGCGAGGACTACTACGCGTGGACCTGGGGGGATGCACTGTTCGTGGTCATCGACGAGTACCAGTACACGATGAACCTCCCCTACGCGCCGGGCGCAGCAGGCGAAGGAACCGACGATTCCCAGACTGGGGACCAATGGAGCTGGACCCTGGGCAGGACGCAGTACGACTGGCTCAAGTCCACTCTCGAGAACAGCGACGCCAAGTACAAATTCGTCTTCTCCCACAACATGCTCGGCGGGATCAACAGGACCATAGCGGGCACCGGCGCCGGGTACGTGCGCGGCGGCGCCGAGGCGGCCGCTTTCTACGAATGGGGCGGCAAGAACGCGAGCGGTGACTACATCTTTGACACCAAGCGACCGGGTTGGGGTGAACCCATCCATCAGCTCTTCGTAGAGAACGGAGTCAGCGCCTACTTCCACGGGCACGACCACCAATTCGCCTACGAGACGCGTGAGGGCGTCGTCTACCAGGAAGTCCCGTCGGCAGGTGGTATGGGTAGCGGTTTCTCCGGGATCTACACGCAGGGCAATGTGACCACCGGGGTGGCGGCTCCCTACAATACGATCAAGGTCATCGCGAGTGGCACCGGCCACCTGAAGATCGCGGTGACGTCCGCCAAGGCGACGGTCAGCTACATCTCGTCCGGCGGCTCCAACGCCTACAGCTACGACATCCTGCCTCCGATCGTTGGCACCACCCACGACCTGACCATGCAGGTCAGTCCGGGTGGCGGCGGCACCACCGATCCCTCGGTGGGTACGCACACCTACGACGAGGACGCGGTGGTGGACATCAGCGCCACCCCGGCCGCGGGCTACGTGTTCAGCAACTGGACCGGCGGCACTGTGGATGATCCGAACGACCCGACCACCACGGTGACCATGGACGCCGACAAGACGGTGACGGCCAACTTCGTCGCCCAGACCTACGACCTCACCATGGCCGTCAGCCCGTCGGGTGGCGGCACCACCACCCCGGCCGTCGGCACGGCGAGCTACGTTGCGGATTCGGTGGTCGGTATCACCGCGACCCCGGCCGTCCACTACTTCTTCAGCAGCTGGACCGGCGCCGGCGTGGCTGACCCGAACAGCGCATCCACCACAGTCATCGTGGACGGCGACAAGACCGTGACCGCCAACTTCGTTTACGACGACACCGCTCCCACCGTCACTGTGAACAAGAAGTCCAGCCAGGCCGATCCCACCAACGCCACGCCCATCCAGTTCACCGTCACCTTCAATGAGGCGGTGAGCGGCTTCAGCGCCGCGGATCTTTCCTTCACCGGATCGACCACCGGCGGCACCCTAGCCGGCGTGCTCACCCCGGTGGGCTCCGACAACACCACCTGGACGGTGGCGGTCTCCGGTATGAGCCACTCCGGGGACGTGACCGTCTCCCTCGCGAGCGGCGCTGCCCAGGACGCGGCCGGCAACCAGAGCGCGGCCTCCACCTCCACGGACAACACGGTGACCTACGACAATGCCGCCCCCACAGTGACCATCGACCAGGCGGCGGGACAGGCCGACCCGACCAATGCGAGCCCCATCAACTTCACCGTGGTCTTCAGTGAGGCGGTCTCCAATTTCGCCACCGGCGACGTGGCCGTCACCGGCACCGCTTCGGGCACCAAGACCGCCACGGTCACCGGCTCCGGCACCACCTACAACGTGGCAGTCACCGGCATGACCGGCTCCGGCACGGTGATCGCGAGCATCGCGGCGGGTGTGGCCTCGGACGCGGCCGGCAACAACAACGCTGCCTCCACCACTGGTGACAACAGCGTCACGTATGACAACGTCGCCCCCACGGCGACCATCGACCGGGCCAGCGGGCAGGCCGATCCCACCAATGCCACGCCCATCCAGTTCACCGTGGTGTTCAGTGAGGCGGTCACCGGCTTCACGAACGCTGACGTCCATCTGGCCGGCACCTCCATGGGCGGCAGCGCCTCGGTGGCCCCGGTGGGCTCCGACAACACCACCTGGACCGTGGCGGTGTCCGGCATGACCGACGGCACCGTCAGCGCGAGCATCGTCGCGGGTGCGGCGACGGACGCGGCCGGGAATGCGAGCACGGCCTCCCCGGCCGGCGCCACAGTCACCTATGACGCCACCGCCCCGACGGTCACTATCAACCAGGCCTCCGGCCAGTCCGACCCCACTAGCACCAGCCCGGTCAACTTCACCGTCACCTTCTCAGAGACGGTGACCGGCTTCGTCACCGGTGACGTGGCCCTCGCGGGCACGGCCGGCGCCACCACGGCCACCGTCGCCGGTTCCGGGACCACCTACAACGTGGCAATCTCCGGCATGACCGGCTCCGGCACGGTGATCGCCACCGTCGCCGCGAGCAAGGCTGTAGATGCGGCTGGTAACAACAACGCGGCTTCCACCTCGACCGACAACACGGTCACCTTTGACGCCACCGCTCCCACGGTCACCGTGAACAAGACGGCGGGCCAAGCTGATCCCACCAAGGACAGCCCCATCGACTTCACCGTGACCTTCAGTGAGGCGGTCAGCGGCTTCACCGCCGCCGATCTGGCCTTCACCGGATCCACCACCGGCGGCACCCTAGCCGGCGTGCTCACCCCGGTGGGCTCCGACAACACCACCTGGACGGTGGCCGTCTCCGGCATGAGCCACAACGGTGATGTGGTCGTCTCGCTCGCCAGCGCCGCCGCCCAGGACGCGGTGGGTAACTCGAGCGCCGCCTCCACCTCCACCGACAACACGGTGACCTACACCGTCACCACTCCCCTGGCGCTCACCACCGGCTGGAACCTGGTGGCCGCGGCTCCGGGGACCACGTTCCCGGGTGGCCTCTGGGCCTGGGAGGGCGGTTCGTTCCACAGCGTCCTTGATCCGGTGGCCTGGAACGGCTACTGGTACTCGTCCGCTACGAACCAGAACGTGGACATGTATACGGTGGAAGGACCCAAGACCTTCGATCTCACCGATGACTGGAACCTCATCGGCAACTCCATGGCCACCCCGGCCACCGTCACGGTCCCCCAGGGGTCCGGGCTGGTGGTCTGGGCCTGGGTCGTCGTGGAGGGCACCGGCTCCTTCCAGTCGGTGACCACCCTGCAGCCCGGCCAGGGCGGCTGGGTGAAGGCTACCGCCGGTCAGCAGCTGACGCTGACGGCGGCGGGAGGCGCGCCGGGGCCGCTCGTTCAATTCATCAAACCCCAGTAGAGATCCAGAATCGCCTGCCCATACAAGAGCGCCAGCACGGAGCCCAATGCCAGATACGGTCCAAACGGAATGTGGTCCTTCCGGGTCTTGAGCTTGGACGCGATCAGGATGAGCCCGACAACGGCGCCCAGCAGAAACGCCAGGAACATGGCCACGATCACAGTCGATCCGAGTACAGCACCCATGAGCAGGGCCAGTTTGATGTCCCCCATGCCCATGCCGCCCGGCCAGATGAGGGCGAGGACGAACAGGAACAGCGCGGCGCCCACACACGCGACAAGGTATATCCACCACCGCTGGGGATCGAGGGCGATAGCAGCCGCGAGGCCGATGGGCACAGCCGGCAGGACGATCCTGTTGGGGATGATCATCAGCTCCCAGTCGATGAAGGCGATGGCGACCATCACAGCGATGAAGAACCAGGCCAGGGGCAATCGCCAGGAAAGGCCGAACTCAATGAATGCGAGCAGGAAACCCACCCCAGTGAGCGCCATGATGGCGCCGCGGTGGAGCCAGCCATGATGGCGCGGCCCCGCGCTGGCGTCTGGAAGCGGCGCAGCGCGCTGTGCCTCGTCGCCCTCGAGCCCCTCGGTCTCGGGCAGCGGTTCTGGTGTCCGGTCAACAGCCACTGAAAGTCCGGCGCCGGCCAGCAGACCGAATATGAACGACCCTGCAGACACGGCGGCAAAGACTCCGGCGCTCATCGGGCCGCACCTCCAGCCGCCCGCAGTGCGAGGAGAACGGCCGCCAGAGCCTCGTCCCGCTCGGCCTCCAGCTCGGCCAGACTGCGCCCCGCCGCCTCGGCCTCCACGCCGGCCGCGAGTATTTCGGCGGCATCGGCAGGGAACGTGGTCCACGTGGCCAGGTCGCGGAGCATGCCCTCCTTGGTACCGGTCAGGTGCCTCATGTGCTGCTGGAGGCCGCCTTTGCCGCCTCCAAGATGGTAGATGAGGTGAGGGCCCATGACGGCCCAGCGCAACCCGGGACCGCTAGCGCACGGCCTTGTCCACATCCTCGACCGAGGCCACACCGGAACGGACCAACTCGATAGCTTCACGCCACAACGCGGCCGACAAGCGATTGGCGATGTAGCCGGGAATGTCCTTACCGACCACCACGGGTTCCTTGCCGGCGCGGGCGTAGAACGTCGCGGCACGAGTGATCGTGGCCGCGTCGGTGAGATCGCCCGCGGCCAGTTCGACCAAGGGGATGAGATGAGGCGGGTTGTACGGGTGGGCGGCAAGAGTACGCCCGGGGTGCGGTGTGTCCCGTTGGATGGCGGTGATTGACAGGCCAGACGAACTCGTGGCGATGAGGCAGTCCTCGGGGGCGTGCCGCCCGATCTCCGCGAAGACCCCGCGCTTGAGAGCCTCGTCATCGGGGACGCACTCCTGCACCAGACAGGCTCCGCCCACGGCTTCCGCGAGAGTGGGGGCGGCCGTCAGCGAGGCCAAGCCCTGTTCGGCGGTGTCTGACGGGGCCAAGCCCTTACCGACCAGGAAGCGGGCCGCGGAAGCGGCGCGGTCCAGCGCCGCGTCCGCGGCCCCCTCGCGCGCATCATATATCCGCACTGCGCACCCGTGGGCTGCGAACAACCCGGCCCAGCTCGCCCCGGTGTTGCCTGCTCCAACGACGGCGATCACGTCCTGACTCACAGCCCCTCCCCACTACGCCTGAGCTGAGCGTCCGCTCACTTCCGCGCTCCAGCGTTATTCTAGCGAGACTATGTATCGGAGCGCAGAGGAACGACATGAACGCATCGCGCAAAGTCACGCTCGCCTGTACACCCGAGCCCCTCCAGATCGACCTCGATCGCACCGCGGTCATCTGCATAGACATGCAGAACGCCTTCATCCGCGAAGGCGCGCATGTTCGACCTGGCCGGCTGGCCCACCGAGGGCGGGCGCGCGGTCATCGAGCCGGACCGTAAGATCATCGAAGCGGCGCGGGCGGCGGGCGTGAAGGTCGTCTTCGTGAAGATGAGCTTCAACCCCGGACTCACCAACGCCGGCGGCCCCGACTCCCCCAGCTACCACAAAGAGATCGGGATGGTCCTGATGCGAGAGCACCCCGAGTGGGCCGAGAAAGCGATCATCCACGGCACCTGGGGCGAGGAGATCATCGACGAACTGAAACCGCTGCCGGAGGAGCCGGTGGTGCGCAAGCAGCGTTACAGCGGGTTCGTGGGCACCGACCTCGACCTCGTGCTCAAGACGTTCAACATCAAGTACTGCGCCTTCATCGGCGGAGCGACCAACGTCTGTGTGGGAACCACCCTCATGGATGCCTACTCCCACGACTACTTCCCCATCCTGGTGAAGGACGCGGTGTTCACCCAGTGCCCGCCGGTGACCGTCGAGGCGACGGTGTGGAACGTGGAGAACATCTTCGGCTGGGTAACCACCACCGACGACCTGCTTTCAGTGCTCGAAGGGCCCGCCGGTCAATAAGAATCGCGATTCTCGTTTTGCTGCATTCTGATATAGTCGCGCCATGGTGCCGGACGGCGCTCAAGTTCGTACAATGACCTTGTCATGCTCGCTCGGGGAGAATGAGGAATCTCATGGATAGCAGCCAGATAAACGACCTCCGCAGTGCTCTGGACCTTCCTCGCGGAGAAGCCGGGGCAGCTGGTCTCCACCGACGTGGAGGTCGACCCCTACCTCGAGATCGCCGGCATCTACCGCCGGGTCGGTTCGGGCACGCCCACCGCGCCGCCCACCAAGATCGGCCCGGCCATGATGTTCAACAAGGTCAAGGGCTCCGATTGGCGCGTGGTCGCCGGCGTGCTCGCCAGCCGCGAGCGTACCGCCATGCTCATGGGCTGCACCGGCAAGAACCTGATGTTCGACCTCTACGGCGCCCTCGGCAACACCGTCCGCCGGTCACCGTCCCCGCCGCCCAGGCGCCCTGCCAGGAAGTGGTGGTCAAGCCGCCCTTCGACCTGCGCACCTACATCCCCGCCATCCAGAGCACGCCCAAGGACGCCGGCCCGTTCTTCAACCTGGGCATCCTGCGGGCTGAGGACCCGGAGACGGGCGTCTCCGACGTCACCATCCACCGCATGTGCGTGCAGGGTCCGGACCGCATCAGCGTGAGCATCAGCGTGGGCCGGCACATCGGCGCCTTCCTGGAGAAGGCCTGGGCCATGGGCAAGTCGCTTCCGGCCTCCTGCTGCATCGGCCTCGACCCCGCCATCTACGTGGCCACCTCGTTCGAGGCGCCCACCACTCCCCTGGGCTTCGACGAACTCACCATCGCCGGCGGCCTGCGCGGCCGCCCGGTGGAACTGGTGGACTGCGTGACCCAGCCCACCAAGAGCATCGCCCGCGCCGAACTGGTGCTGGAAGGCGAGTTCCGCCTGAACGACCGGGTGGACGAGGACGCCATCACCGGCCTGGGCTGGGCCATGCCCGAGTTCCCCGGTTACGTGGGCCAGGCCCAGAAAGACCTGGCGGTCTTCACCGTCACCGGCATCACCCACCGGGTGGACCCCATCCTGCAGATCCTCATAGGCCCGGGCGAGGAGCACGTCACCCTCACCGGCCTGCCCACCGAGACCAGCATCTACCGGCTCCTCGACGACGCCATCCCGGGATTCGTCAAGAACGTCTACTGCGCGTCCTCAGGCGGCGGCAAGTACCTGGCCATCCTGCAGGTGAAGAAGCGCAAGGCCCACGACGAGGGCATGCAGCGCCAGGCGGCCTTGGTGGCCTTCACCGCCTTCTTCGAGCTCAAGCACGTGATCCTGGTGGACGACGACATCGACATCTTCGACATGAACGACGTCATGTGGGCCATGACCACGCGCTATCAGGGGGACAAGGACACCATGTTCCTCCCTGCCACCCGCGGCCACGCGCTCGACCCATCGGCCACCCCGGAGTTCAACCAGCTCCTGGCCGGCCCGGGCATCACCTGCAAGACGGTCTTCGACTGCACGGTGCCCTGGGGGCTCGAGGAGCGCTTCGAGCGGTCGCAGTTCATGGACGTGGACCTGGAGAAGTACGACATCAAGTAGGGGCGCGGCGCGCGAAACGGGTCGGCCGCATACTCTCCATGGGAACTGGCCAACCCGGTGTTTCTCGAGCTCTTTGGGCACTCGCGCGCGCTGCTGGCAAGCCCGGGGCTGCTTGCCCTTCTCCGTGTCGTCCCGGCGAGCCAGGTGCGCAGACGCTCATGAGCCGGCACCGCTAGACGCTCTGTCTGTTGATCGACGCCGCGTGCCCTTGTCTGACAGGGCGCCAGCCGGGCAAACTCTGACGCAGCGGCAACAACCGGTGCATCGATCCCCGGCATTGATCACGACATGCTGATGTCGCCACATCTCGAGCTTGCCGAGGACCGATTCCGGACATGCCCCGAGGCAGTCCCAGCAGGCCTTGCAGTGCGAAACATCAAGCGCCACGTAGGGGGATGGGGTCCTTCGGAGGCTCATATCGCCACCAAGACCAACACGAGGGCAACGAGGGCAAAGGCGGCGAGGAACTCGCGACTGGGAAGAGTGGGCCGGGCCACTCTGCTGCGCAGGTATCTCAGCAGCGCCCGCCGGTTGAGAACCACGTGCCAAGTAGCGAAGAAGACAAAGAGGCTGCCCATCACCACGTGGCCAACCACCCATGCGCTCCCAGCCTGTGGGCCCGTTGAGTGCCTGGCCAGATGGTCACCCACTCCGGTGATCGGCAGAGCAAGAGCGGACAGCAGGGCGCCGACGGAGATGAATCGGCGCTGGTCCCAGTGGGGCTTGCCCTGCCGGTTCACTCGAGCCCCCTCAGGCCTGTCTCGTTCCTGCGCCGACGCCGGGCATGCGTCTCGAGGTTGTCTCTAAGGGCGCCAAGGACCTGCATGGTGGTCTCGAGCGCCTGGGGGTCGAGACCCGCCAGCAGGTCCGACTCATGCGCATGGGCTTCTGCATGGAAGGCCACCATCAGGGAGCGTCCCGTTTCAGTCAAGACGATCGGCTGGCTTCGCCGGTCACGCTCATCCGTGACCCGGGTCACCAGATCGACACGCTGAAGGCCGGCGATCACTCGCGAGACGGCAGCCGGATCGACTTCGAGGTCGCGCGCCAACCCCGATACCGTGCGCCGGCCCTCGGCCCTGGCAAGTTCCCGCAGCACCTCGAATTGCGCGGCCGAGAGTCCCGTTTCGCGGGACAGCTCCTTCAGCATCTGCCTGTAGGTGAGAAGCACCTCACGCAGCAGGTGCAGGGAGCGCGTGCCGGATGAGTGCTGAAAGAGCCCGGAGTCGTGTGAGTTATCCACGTGGTTATCGTAGTCCATTTAGTTGATAGTGTCAATGACTTTGTCACATAACTGAGGCAGCTCGACGCGTCAGGCCGAGGCTGCCATGGATCGGTACGATCCTGTGATCGTGTCGGCGTGCGGCCTTCCCCTAGCCTGCATGGCCACGGGAGGCTTTGACCTCACCCATTGCCTTCGGCATGGGTCCAGATGAAGGCGAAGCACTGAAGAACCCCCCCGCTGAAACTGCCCGGAGGGTGTGACGCGGGAGGATGGCGTTCACAATCTGGTTGACAATCATTCGTTGACTGTGATTAAATTCACACTACCGAATGGCGACGTCCTGGGAAGAGCATGACACCGACCAGCAGAAAAGATCAGAAGGTCTCCCTCCTCACGGTGGACCGGCTCAGCGTCTACCGGCGCAAGCTCGAAGAGCTGAGAGCCGACGACGTGGAGTACATCCACTCCCACGAGTTGGCCGCCCTGGTGGGTGTCACCCCCGCGCAACTCCGCCGCGACCTGGCGAGCTTCGGCAGCTACGGCAACATCGCCCGCGGCTACGACGTCAAGCAGATGAGCCGCACCATCAGCCAGATCATCGGGACCGACCACATCCAGCACGTGGGCCTGGTGGGCGTGGGCGACCTGGGGCGCGCCCTTCTTTCGTACCGGGGCTTCGAAGAGCGCGGTTTCCACATCGCCGCGGTCTTCGACGTGGACCCGGACAAGGTGGGCCGGGTGTTCGCCGGGCGCCGCTGCTACTCGCTGGACAAACTCGAGACCGTGCTGGCCGACCTGCAGATCCGCATCCTCGTCCTCAGCGCCCGGCCCGAGGGCCTGCAGGAAGTGGTGGACCGGGGCGTGAGCGCCGGCGTGCGGTCGTTCCTCAACTTCGTCCCCAAGACGCTCGCCGTGCCGGCGGGCTGTTTCGTGGAGCACATCGACATCTCGGCCAAGCTGGAGAAGCTCTCCTTCCTCAGCCGCCAGGACGATACCCAAGCGCGAGGTGGCAGTATGAGCGAGCCGGCCCCTTTTTTTGACCAGCATTGTGAATCAATTCACTGTGAAGCTAGTCACCGAAGTCAACGCGGTGATAGGAGGAACGATGAGCGCCAAGAGAATCCTGTTGGTGGACGACGACAACGATCTGGTGATGTCGATCGAAGCCTTCCTCACGGCCCGCGGCTACGAGGTCAGCACCGCCGGCAACAGCAAGGAAGCCTACAAGAGCATCGTCACGGACAGGCCCGACCTGATCGTGCTCGACGTGATGATGGACTACGACGAGGAGGGCATGGTCCTGGCCAGCGCCCTCAAGACCGACGGCCCCACCCGGGACATCCCCATCGTCATGCTGTCCGGCTTCAACGTGCAGAAGGACGTCCGCGAGAAGGTGCTCGCCTCCCTCATGGGGCAGGACTGGCCGGCGGAGAGCTTCATGCAGAAACCCGTGCGCCTGGCCGAGCTGGCCGAGCGTATCGCGATGCTTCTCGACCGCGTGGATGAACGGCGCAAACCCTGGCCCATCGAGGAGGCTGCGTGAGCGAGTGCGGACCTGCTGGCCGGCGGACCGACCCGCGACCAGCTGATCCCCCTGCTGCAGGAGGTCCAGACGCGGGAGGGCTACCTCTCGCAGAAGGCCATGACCGACCTGGCGGCGGCCCTGGATACCCCGGTGGCCAGCGTCTACGGGGTCGCGACCTTCTACAACCAGTTCCGCTTCGCCCCGCTGGGCGCGCATCTCATCGAGCTGTGCCGCGGGACGGCCTGCCACGTGAAGCAGAGCCTGGCCCTGCAGCAGCACCTGCAGCGCAGGCTGAAGCTCCGCCCCGACGGCAACTCCGCCGACAAGCGCTTCACGGTGCTGAACGTGGCCTGCCTGGGCGCCTGCTCCATAGCCCCGGTGATCAAGCTGGACGGCGAGTTCTACGGCCACCTGACCGTCGAGAAGCTGGACGCGCTGCTCGACGGCATCGACGCCGCCGACGATCCCAACGGCGCCAAGGCGGAGGAGGCGAGCGCGGCATGACCACCAGCCTCCTTCTTCAGCCCTGCTGCGCCGAGTGCACCCACTCCCCCGGGCAGCCCTGTCCGGACCTGATCGCCTGCGTCACCAGCGGGCCCCTCTGCCACACGGACGCCACGTGCAGTGAGCTGCGCTCCGCGCGCCTCGCCGAGATGCGGCGCGGCGGCGAGGGCGCGGTGCTGTTCATCGGAGCCGGCACCTGCGGCCGGGCGAACGGCGCCCTGCGCATCATCGAGAAGACCAAGGCCTTCCTGGCCGCGCACGACCTCCAGGTGGCCATCGTGGAAGTGGGCTGCGGCGGCTACTGCCAGCGCGAGGTCTTCGTAGACCTGCAGCCGGCGACGGCCCCCGCCTCTCCTACGCTGACCTCAGCCCCGAGAACGCCGACGAGTTCCTCGATCTGGTGTTCGTCAAGGGCGAGCTCAAGAACCGGTTCCTGTACGGGCGGTACCCGGAGGCAAGCGGCGCAGCCGCGGGCACCGGCGGCGCCTTGGGCGCCGGCGCGGCTGCGCCGGCCGGCTTCGAGGACGTCCCTCTGGTGAGTGACACCCCGTTCTTCGCCCGGCAGACGAGGGTGGTGCTGGACAACTGCGGCATGGTGGATCCGGCCTCCCTGGATGCCGCGCTGGCAGCCGGCGGCTTCGCCGCCGCGGCCAGCGCCCTCACCACCATGACCCCCCAGGAAGTCTGCGACACCGTCCTTGCCTCCGGCCTGCGCGGACGAGGCGGGGCGGGCTTCCCCACCGGGCAGAAGTGGAAGGTCGCCCTGGACGTGCCGGCCTCTCAGAAGTACCTCATCTGCAACGCCGACGAGGGCGACCCGGGCGCGTTCATGGACCGCGCCGTCCTTGAAGGCGACCCCTTCCGGGTGATCGAGGGCATGCTCATCGCGGCGTACGCCATCGGCGCCACCAAGGGCTACATCTACTGCCGGGCGGAATACCCGCTGGCCATCGCCCGCCTGCAGGACGCCATCGCCCAGTGCCGCAAGGCCGGGCTGCTCGGCGCCAACATCCTGGGCACCATGACGGACTTCGACATCACCATCAAGCAGGGCGCCGGCGCGTTCGTGTGCGGCGAAGAGACGGCCATCCTGGCCAGCATCGAGGGTGGGCGGGGGATGCCCCGGCCGCGGCCCCCGTTCCCGGCGGTCTCCGGTCTGCACGGCAAGCCGACGGTGCTCAACAACGTGGAGACCCTGGCCAACGTCCCCGGCATCCTGCGCAAAGGGCCGGAGTGGTTCCAAGACCTCGGCATCGGCGACGCGGCGGGCACCAAGGTCTTCGCGCTCTCCGGGCAGGTGCGGAACACCGGCCTGGTGGAAGTACCGGTGGGCATCCCGCTGCGCGAGGTGGTCTACACCATCGGCGGCGGCGCGCCCGAGGGCCACCAGATCAAGGCCGTCCAGCTCGGCGGCCCCAGCGGCGGCTGCATCCCCGACGCTCTACCTGGACGTGCCCGCCGACTACGCCAAGCTCCTGGAACTGGGCGCCATGATGGGCTCCGGCGGCATGGTGGTCATGGACGAACGCACCTGCATGGTGGACGTGGCCAAGTACTTCATGGAGTTCATCCGCAACGAGTCCTGCGGCAAGTGCACCCCCTGCCGGGAAGGCACCACCCGCATGCACGAGATCCTCATCGCGCTCACGGAGCGCCCCGTCGGTGACGAGATCCGCCGCCTGGAACGCTTCCGCGGCCTGCTGCACCTGGAGGAGCTGGCGCAGATCATCAAGGACACGTCGCTGTGCGGCCTCGGCCAATCCGCGGCCAACCCGGTGCTCTCCACGCTGCGCTTCTTCCGCGACGAGTACGAGGCGCACATCATGGAAGACCGCTGCCCGGCCGGCGTGTGCCAGGGGCTGCGCACCTACCAGGTGGACAACGCCTCCTGCATCGGCTGCATGGCCTGCAAGAAGGTCTGCCCGTCCGGCGCCATCGTGGGCGAGCGGAAGAACGCGCACTACATCATCGTCGACAAGTGCCTGGGCTGCGGCGCCTGCATGGACGCCTGCCCGAAACAGTCAATCGCCCTCGTCGCCTGAGTCCGGCAGTCTGAGAGGTCATCGTGAACATCACCATCAATGACAGAGAGATCGAGTTCAACTCCGGCGAGACCGTCCTCCAAGTGGCCAACCGCGCGGGCATCAGGATCCCCCATCTGTGCTCGCTCGACTGGGCTCCGTCGCCCTCGGCGTCCTGCCGCCTCTGTGTGGTCGAAATGGAAGGCTCCCCCCGCCTTCAGACCAGCTGCACGCTGCAGGCCGCCGAGGGCATGAAGATCCTCACCCACACCCCGCGGGTGATGAAAGCCCGGCGCTCCATCGTGGAGCTGATGGTGGCCAACCATCCGCAGGATTGCCTGGCCTGCGACCGGGCCGGCAGTTGCGAGCTGGCCGACCTCACCCAGGAAGTGGGCGTCCGGCCCCGGCAGTACGTGGGGATGAAGAAGGATCAGCATCTGGACATCTCCTCCCCGGCCATCTACCGCGACCCCAACAAGTGCGTGCTGTGCGGGCGCTGCGTCACCATGTGCCATCAGATCCAGGGGATCGGGGCCATCGACTTCACCGACCGCGGGCTTCCGCACCCAGGTGGGGCCGGGCTTCTCGCTGGGCCTCAACGTCTCGGGCTGCACCTATTGCGGCCAGTGCGTGCGGGTCTGCCCCACCGGGGCCCTCATGGAACGCAGCCACGTGGACGCCGTGGTGTCGGCGCTGAGCGACCCGAACACCGTGGTGGTCGCCCAGATCGCCCCGGCCGTGCCCGCCACGCTCGACCAGGAGCGGCCCAAGCACGAGGGCGTCCCCGTGATGCTGGAACACCTGGCCGCCGCGCTCAAGCGCATCGGCTTCAACGCGGTGTTCGACACCGGCTTCGCCGCCGACCTCACCATCATGGAAGAGGGCACCGAACTGGTGGAGCGGGTCAAGAACGGGGGCGTGCTCCCCATGTTCACCAGCTGCTCACCGGCCTGGATCCAGTACGTGGAGCTGCACCGGCCCGACCTGATCCCCCATCTCTCCACGTGCAAGTCGCCGCAGCAGATGGCCGGCGCCCTCATCCGGGAGATCTATCCCAAGTTCGCCGGGCCTCGACGACGACAAGCGGCTGGTGGTGGTCTCGCTGATGCCCTGCACGGCCAAGAAGTTCGAGGCCCAGGACCTGGGCGACGTGGACTACGTGCTCACCACCCGCGAGCTGGCGTCGCTGTGGGGCCGGTTCGGCATCGATTTCTCCACCTTCACCGACCGGGCGCCGCTCGATCCCCCGTTCGCTGAGGCCACCGGCGCGGCCCGCCTGTTCGGCGGCACCGGCGGCGTCATGGAAGCCGCCGTGCGGACCGCGGCCACCCTGCTGGGCGGCGCGGCTCCCGTCGGACCGCTCACCGAGGCCCGGGGCCTGGACGGCTTCAAGTGCTTCAATGTGGATGTGAACGGCATCACCCTCAACCTGGGAGTCATCAACGGCCTCGGCCGGCTGCGCTCGACGCTGCCGACGGCCCTGGCCGGCATGCACTTCGTGGAGGTCATGTCCTGCCCGGGCGGCTGCTCGGGCGGCGGCGGCCAACCCTACGACAGCGACATGACGGACGTCAAGAAGCGCATGGCGCGCATCTACGACGCCGACCAGAAGGCCGAGACCAAGTACTCGCACGACAACAAGAGCGTGGCCGAGTTGTATGAGGAGTATCTGGGCCGGCCGCTCGGCGAGGTCTCCCACCACCTGCTGCACCGCACCTACGTCGACAAGAGCGCCTCCGCGACGCCGGAGGCCGCCGAGACCCAGGCGCCGGAGGCCGCCGCCTGATGGACGGCATCATCACCACCATCAAACAGAACTGCCGCAGGTGCTACACCTGCGTGCGGGACTGCCCGGCCAAGGCCATCCGCATCGAGGACGGCCAGGCGTCGGTGGTGGCCGAGCGCTGCATCAGTTGCGGCAACTGCACCATAGTCTGCTCCCAGGACGCCAAGGCCTACGCCAGCGGGGTCGATGGCGCCCTCCGCCTGCTCGAGCAGAGCAGCGAAGTGCAGCGCGGCGGCCCGGTGGCGGCGCTTGCTGGCGCCCTCCTTCCCGGTGGGCTTCTCGGTGCCGCCGGCCCAGGTGATCGGCGCGCTGCGCGCGGCCGGCTTCACCTACGTGGTCGAGGTCGCCTACGGCGCCGACCTGGTGAACGAGGCCTGCCACGAGTATCTGGACAAGAACCCCACCGGACTCCACATCGCCAGCGCCTGCCCGGCGGTGGTGGAGTACGTGCGGAAATACCATCCCGCGCTGACCGACCGCATCATGCCCATCGTCTCCCCGATGGTGGCCACGGCTCTGGCCGTCAAGGAGCGCTACGGCAACGGGGTGCGCTGCGTGTTCATCGGACCGTGCGTGGCCAAGAAGGCGGAGATCGTCGACCCCGAGGTGGACGGCGCCATCGACGAGGTGCTCACCCTCACCGAGCTCGAGCGGGTCTTCACGGCCCGGGGCGTCGACCTGGCCAAGGCCGAGCCCGGCGACTTCGACCCGCCGCATGCCGGCACCGCGCGCATCTACCCCATCCCCGGCGGCCTGTTCGACAGCGCCGGCATCGGCGACGGCCTGCGCGACCCCCGCCTGGTGGTGGTGAGCGGCAAGGACGAGACCACCGAGACCCTCGCCGGGCATCCCGGTGGGTCCGCCCGAGGAAGAGGACAACGGTCTGCTGCTCATCGAGGCGCTCATGTGCCGGGGCTGCTATGCCGGGCCTGGGGTGCACGAGCAAGGAGTCGGTCATAGCCCGCGGACGGCGGGTGGCCGAGTTCGCCCTGAACGCCGATCGCCGGCAGAAGCACGGCACCCTGCCTCCCTACGAGCCGAGCGACGCCCACCTGGACCTGTCCCGGGCGTTCACGCCCAACGATCAGCGGATCAAGAGAGCCCACCGAGGAAGAGATCCGCGACATCCTCGCCCACACCAACAAGTACTTCGCCGAGGACGAGCTCAACTGCGGCGCCTGCGGCTACTCCACCTGCCGGGCCAAGGCCGCGGCGGTCTACGCCGGCATGGCCGAAGAGGCCATGTGCCTGCCCTTCATCATCGACCAGGCGGAGCGCGTCTGCCACGAGCTGAACGTGCCGTGGAGCCAACCTGCGCGACGTGCACAGCCACCTCATCAACAGCGAGAAGCTGGCCTCCATGGGCCAGATGGCGGCGGGCGTGGCTCACGAGCTCAACAACCCGCTGAGCACCATCCTGCTCTACTCCCACATCCTCCAGCGCAAGCTCCAGGATCGGGACGACCTGGACCACGACCTCAACCTCCTCGCGGAGGAGTCGGCGCGGTGCAAGAAGATCATCGGGAACCTGCTGGACTTCGCCCGCCAGAGCCGGGTGCGGATAGAGAACGTCTCGGTGGAGCAGCTGGTGAGCGCCTCCGTGGACGGCGCCCTCGCGTCCATCCCGGCGGGGCCGAACACCCACGTGGACGTCACGGTGGGAGGTCGACACCGGGTCTGAAGGCCGACCTCGACCGCGACCAGATGACCCAGGTGCTGGTGAACCTCATCAAGAACGGAGCGGAGGCCATGGAGGGCCGCGCCGGGCACCATCCAGGTGACGGCCGCGCTCGATGCCCGATAGCGGCCGGGTGCGCTTCAGCGTGACCGACCAGGGCACGGGCATCTCGGCCAGCGCCCGCGACAAGATCTTCCAGCCGTTCTTCACCACCAAGAGCATCGGCAAGGGCACCGGGCTCGGCCTTCCCATCTCCTATGGCATCGTCAAGATGCACAACGGCAACATCTGGTACGAGACCGAGCCGGGGGTAGGCACCACCTTCTACGTCGAGATCCCGATCACCCGCAAGGGTGTGGAAAGGAGCACGAAGTGACCCAGTCAGCGACCGGACACGGCGAGGGCCGCCGCGCGCGGGCCATGGACCATCCTGTTCGTCGACGACGACACGGACTTCCTGGCCGCCCAGGAGGCCTTCTTCGGCAGCCGCGGACACACGGTGCACACGGTGGAGAGCACCACCGACGCCCTCGACCTGCTGGAGGCCCTCACGCCCGACATCATCTTCCTGGACCTCATGATGGAGCGGTACGACAGCGGCTTCCGCCTGGCCTACGAACTGCGCAAGCGCGAGCACCTGGCCGACGTGCCGTTCGTCATGCTGAGCGGCGTGGCCCGGGAGACCGGCGAGCGCTTCGACCAGGAAGGCAGCAGCCTGCTGGCCTGGTCCAAGCTCGACCGGTTCGTGGACAAGCCGGCCACGGGCAAACAGCTGCTCGCGGTGGCGGAGGAACTGCTGTCATGACCGAGGCGGCGGAGCCGGTGGGCGGAGCCGCAGCGGCGGCGCAGCCCGGGAGTGGGGCGGCGGCAGCGGCCGCGGTCGTGGAGCCGGCCGCGCAGCCGCGCCGGCGGCCCCGGCGCGCATCCTGGTGGTCGACGACGAGTACGGCGTCCGCTCGGCCGTCCAGCAGATCCTGGAACTGGAAGGTTACGAAGCGGAGAGCGCCGGCACCGGCGAGGAGGCTCTCGCGCTCCTCGCCACCTCCGACTTCGACATCGCCCTGCTCGACTACCGCCTGCCCGACACCGACGGCCTGGCCCTTCACAAGGAGATGGTGGCCACCGGCAAGCCGCTGATGACCTGCATGATCACCGCCTACGCCGACATCGACCTGGCGTGCGCGGCCACGTTCCAGGGCATCGACTTCTTCCTGCCCAAGCCCTTCATGCCCGACGACCTGCTGAGCGTCATCGAGACCCTGGTGAAGCGCCGCAACGCCCGGGCCGAGCAGGAACGCCTGCGCCTGGAGCACGAAGCCAGCCTCCTGGCCCTGGCCGAAGAGAAGACGCAGACCCACTCCCTCATCTCCTCGCTGCGCGACGCCGTGCTGGTGATCAACCAGACCGGCGACGTGGTGCTGGCCAACCAGGCCATGACGGCGCTCCTGGAACTGAGCGAGCCCGACGTCCTGCGCCGCCCTGCCGGCGACCTCCTGGCCGCCGGCCCCCTCGCCGCCCTGGTGGAGCCGCTGGCAGCGCCCGCCAAGGACCGCACCATCGGCCAGCTGAGCATCGGCGAGCGCACCTACATGACCAGCATCGTCACCTTCCGCGCCGAGGACGGCAACGCCCTCGGCCGCATCCTCACCCTCTCCGACATCTCCCAGGTCCGTCGCCTCGCCATGGAGAAGGAGCGGTTCATCCGCACGATGGTCCACGAGCTCAAGTCGCCGCTGGGTGCGGTGCGGAGCATCATCGAGGTGACCACCGACAAGAGCATGGGCGCCGACCTGGAGGCCTACCTGCCGCTGCTACGCCGCGCCGAGACGCGTATCGACGACCTGGTGCAGCTCATCAGCGACCTGCTGTCGCTCTCCAAGAGCGAGCAGGCGCAGGCTGCGAGCGAGCCCCAACTCCTGGAAGTGGCCCCCCTCGTGGAAGCCGCCCTCGCCGGGCAGGCCGAACACCTGGCCGCCCGGGGCATCACCGCCTCGGCCGACCTCGAGCCCGAGTTGCCGCCGGTGCTGGCCCCCATCGAAGACCTGGAGCTGATCCTCAACAACCTCGTGGGCAACGCGGTCAAGTACAATCGCGAGGGTGGTACCGTGACGGTCCGCGCTCTGCACGAAGGCCAGTGGGTGCGCATAGACGTAGAGGACAGCGGCATCGGCATCGCCCCGGAGAACGTGGATCAGGTGTTCACGGAGTTCTTCCGCGAGAAGCGCAAGGAGACCAAGGGCCTGGAAGGCAGCGGCCTGGGCCTGGCCATAGTCAAGCGCCTCACGGAGCGCGCCGGCGGCCGGCTGCAGCTGGCCAGCGAACTGGGCAAGGGGTCGACGTTCTCGGTGTTCCTGCCGGCGTAGGGATCGGGATCGGATAGGGGTCAAGAATGTTCCTTTTCTGGAAGAAGTCTGGTCCGAGAGTGGTCACCGTGACGGCCACCCAAGCCTTCGAGGGCCTGTCGGCCAACAAACAGGCGCGGATAGTCGACGTGCGCGAGCCCCGGGAGTGGGAAGCGACCGGCACGCCCGCGAAAGCGGTGCGCATCTCGCTCGGCAACCTGGCGCGCAAGGCGCCGGAGAAGCTGCCTGCGAAGGACAAGCCCGTCTACCTCATCTGCGCCAGCGGCCACCGCAGCGCCAAGGGCGCCAAGACCCTCCTCGCGCTCGGCTACACCGAGGTCTACAGCGTGTCCGGCGGCATTCGGGCGTGGCGCAGCGCCGGGCTGCCGGTGAAGCGCGGCTAGGAGCCGGCCGCTCCAAGACTGTACGGCCGGCCGGGCCATAACCGGCCATCCGGCCAGCTTTGAGAATGTTTCGTCCGTGGTACAACTGGTCGCAGTGAGAACGCGACTTAGGAGGCGGACGATGAGCGGTTATTTCAAGATCCTTGGGGCCATTCCGGGCTTCTTCATCAGCTCACTGATCCTGTGGGCGCTCTGGGGTCCCGTGTCGGGCAAACTCGACCTCCCCGACATCGGCTACACCACGGCCATGCTGATCACCATCACGCTGTGGCTGGTTGTCGCCCCGCTGGCGACCATCGGCGGCAAGAAGTTCGGCAAGTAGGAACCGCGGGCGATAGCGGCGAGCGCGGGGCCCGGCGGCGCTCGCCGCGGGGCCGGACAGGATCCGGCGAATATGGGTACCATGACGCAATGAAACATCAATACACATTCAGGATGACCATGGCGGCGATACTGGTGCTCGCAACCATCGCGCTGGCCGGGCTCGCAGTGGCCGGGTGTTCCAGCGGAGCCTCGCCGGCCACGACCACGGCCACGCAGCCTACCACCTCGGAGGCGCAGTCCGAGACTTCGGAGACGACGCCCGTGACCTACGTCACCGTGGAGGTCCAGCAGGCCTTCGATGCGCTCAGCGCCGACAAGGACGCGCAGATCGTCGACGTGCGCGAGCCCGACGAATGGGCCACCACGGGCGTCCCCGTGGGAGCGGTGCTCATCCCGCTGGGCCAGCTCGAGCAACGCGCTCCGGCGGAACTGGCCAAGGACAAGCCGGTCTACGTCATCTGCAACAGCGGCAACCGCAGCCGGACGGGCTCCGACATCCTCATCAAACTGGGGTATGCCGAGGTGTACAACGTCGCGGGCGGCATCCAGGCGTGGCTCAAGGCGGGGCTGGCCGTGGAGGCGTACAAGCCGTAACCGGCGCCATGGCCGACAACGCCCCGCAGACACTGGTCGTCGCAACGCGAGAGCAGATGATCGCAGAGGCGAAAGGCATCGTGGACGCGGCGCGTGCCCGGGGCCTTGTCCTTCGTCTGCTCGGTGGGCTCGCCGCCCGACAATACTGCCGGAGCCTCGACTTCTGCGAGCGTGACCACGGCGATATCGACCTCATAGGCCACCGGCGCGACGCCGCGCGGATCGAGGGCCTCTTCGCCGACCTGGGTTATCGGGAGAACCGTCACGTCCAGATGGCCACCCAGGGCCGGCAGCTCCAGTTCGTCAGGAAGTGCGAGCACGGGGACGAGTGGTCTGAGTACCGGCCGCACGACGAGGATCACGCCGACGTGTTCCTCGACACGTTCAAATTGGAGCACGCCATCGACCTGAGCGACCGCTTGGAGCTGGACGACTACGCCATCACCGCGAGCGACGTCCTCGTGATCAAGCTGCAGATGGCGCAGCTGGAGGAGAAGGACGAGCGCGACGTCTTCACGCTGCTCCAGGATCTGCCGCTGCTGGGCGACGACGGCGCACCGAGCGGTGGCGCGGCTGACGGTGCCTCCCCCGGCCGACAGGGTCCGGCCGGTCACCGAGTCGCCATCGACGTCGCATACATCGCCGGGCTGTGCGCGCACGACTGGGGCCTCTTCCACGACGTGCAGACCAACCTGGCCCACCTGCAGACGCGCCTTGCCGCTTTCGGCGCGGACGCCGAGGTGGACGCCCGGGTCCAGGGCGCGCTGAATGTCATTGAACGTGCGATCGAGGCGGAGCCGAAGCCGGCGGCGTGGCGGCTGCGGGCGAAGGTCGGCACCCGTGTCCCCTGGCGGAATACCGTGGAGGAGCAAGGCTAGGAATCGGTCTCGTCCTGATCGAGGAACGGACCCTCGCGAGGGCAGACCGATGGATTGCGACTACGGCATCGTTTGGACGACGATTTCGGCAAGCTTCCGCGCCCCACCGACGTCCGGTTCGACGTATTCGACCCGCCGGCCCGCATTGGCGGCTATCTGCCGGCCAAGTTCTTCGGGGGACGTGTCCGCGAGCTTCAGCCGGATCCCTGCATGTAGCCGCTGCTGCCTGGGGACCACGAACTTCTGCTGCTCGCAGTGACCTTCCAAGGGAAAGAAGATGAAGGGGCGCCGCAGAGCGGTCAACTCTATCGCCGTGGTCCCTCCCCCTTGGACCACGGCGAGATCGCAGGCAGCGAAATGTTCGAACAACCTGGGAACGAAGCCCTTGACCTCGACACCCTCAGGAAGGGCCGCGGACTGCATGCGCGCGCGGGGGCCGGCGACCAACACCATGCGCAGATCGGGGATGGTGCGCCGGGCGTGCGGAAGAGCGGTAAGACAGAGTTCGAGCAGGTCGGCCCCGACGGCAGTCCCTCCGACGGAGGCAAGCACGAGCGGCTCAGGTCCATACCCGAGACGGGCTTTGAGTCCCGCCTGGTCGGCCAGGTCGGACGGGTCGAACTGGAGAGCGTGGCCGACCACGTGGGCGTACCGTTTCGCCCATTCGCGGCGCGGGAGGCCCCCCAACCCGAAACGAGCGAGGGGGAGGTCCTCGAGCTCCCCCAGGAAGACCGGCCTGTAGTGTCCGCGGGGGTCCGTGGACCACGCGCGGTTGAAGGCGTAGACCGCCAACCACTCGACCGGGTTGAGAGTCATGTCGTCGAGGCCGAGGAAGTCATAGAGGATGAAGCAGGCACAACCCGGAGGCTCCGGCCGGCTGAGGAGTGCGATGGCAACGTCGTAGGACTCGTCCCCTACCATCGCGGCATATCGGCCGCTTTCGACAAGAGACAACGCCAGAGCCGCATCGCGGCTCCATTGTTTCCGTGCACGGAACGCCCACATGGTGATGTTCAACCTGTTCGGCTTGGCGGTGGCCTCCGCGGCTGCCGTTCCCGCTCCCAGACGCGCCGCCTCAGGGAGGAGCTGTTCTCCCCGGTCCTTCAGATAGTCACTGGCCGGTGGAGCGGCCAGCCAGTCTATCTCGACATCCGGCCGGACCTTCCTGATCTCGTCAGCTATCGCTACGTCCCGGGTGACGTGGCCAAGACCAATCGATCCGGAGTAGAACAGCAACCGGCTCATTTGACGCCTCCTGACCCACTATCACCGTCACCGCCCCGCCGGCGGATGTTTGATGAACGTCCCATCCTCCAGCTCGCGCCACGCGGTCGCCAGCTCTTCCTGAGTGTTCATGACGATCGGGCCGCGCCACGCCACCGGTTCGTGGAGGGGTCTGCCCGAGATGAGCAGGAAGCGGGCGCCGTGCGCCCCGGCCGTCACCGCCACGCTGTCCCCGTCGCCGAAGAGCACGATGGTGCCCGTCCCGGCGTCGACGGACCGCGCCTCGCCGCCGAAGCGGCCGTCGCCCTGGAACAGGTAGGCGAAGACGTTGTGGTCAGCGGGCACCGGGTGCGCCAAGGCCGCGCCCGGCTCCAGCGTGACGTCGAGGTACTCGGGGTCCACCGTGATGTCGGTCACCGGACCGGCCACGTCGCCCACCTTGCCCGCGATCACCCGGACGGTGGCGCCGCCCACGCGCGCCTCGGGGATCTGGGCCGACTCGATGCCCTGGTAGCGGGGGTCGCGCATCTTCTGCGCAGCCGGCAGGTTGGCCCATAGCTGGAAGCCGCCCATGCGCCCGCTCTGGTCGCCGCGCGGCATCTCCTGGTGGATGATGCCGCTGCCGGCCGTCATCCACTGCACGTCGCCGGGGCCGATGGTGCCGGCGTTGCCCATCGAATCCTCGTGATCGACCTCGCCCTCGAGCATGTAGGTGATGGTCTCGATCCCGCGATGCGGATGCCACGGGAAGCCCCGCTCGTACTGCGAGGGCTGGTCGGCGCGGAAGTCGTCCATCATGAGGAACGGGTCGAACAGTTCCGGGTCCTGGCCGAACCCGAAGGCCCGGCGCAGCTGCACGCCTGCGCCCTCCATGGTGGGCCGGGCGGGGCGGACGAGTGCGACGTCTCTCTGGGACATTGGGATGCCTCTGTTTCTGTATTCAGTCGGGAGTCGGGAGCCGCGCTCCGGAGGCTCGCGCACAAGTCGGTCAACGACCGGCGGGATCGGCCGAAGGCCACGGCGGCGAACACGGCCCCCAGGATAACCGCCAACTCTCCCAGCGCGCGGAGCACCATGGTGAAGTCAAAGTAGAAGACCATATCCTCGCCGATACCCGAAAAGTACGCGGGGAACACCTCTACAAGCGTGCATCCGTAGGATAGGGCAAGCCACACGGATGCCAGCGCGAGCAGGCCGTCCCGTCGGGCGAAGCGAGAATGAGCCGGGGACGCAGCTTCTCCGGCGGACCGGAAGAAGGCCCAAGCCGCAGTGCTGAGCGCAAGGGTCCAGAAGAAGAGATCCCCCAGCCTGACCGCCCGAGCCCAATCGGACGGGATGATGCCATCCGTGATCTCCCACGGGAGAGCGTAGTAGAGGAAGGCCACCACTCCACCTGCTGCCACCGCTGAAGCGCCCCAGCCCAGCCAGCGCTCGCGCCGCTCGTGATCGTGGCGCGGAGCAAAGGCCCAGAAGGCCAGGACGACGCCCACGAACGTCGGGAGATAGAACAGGATGGCCAGGGCGTGGCCAAGACTCATCCGACCTTCCCCGAAGGCATCTCCGAAGAGCCCGAAGGCCTGGAGCGTCCTCACCGTGTAGAGCCAAGCCAGACCTACCGCGAGCGCCAAGGCGGCGATCCGCAGTAGCTTCCTCCGGCGCCGGACCGGGCCGAGGAAGCCAGCGGCAGCAAACGCGAACCCCACGACCTTCGGCCAGCCCGAGAGCCCGATAAGGCAGCCGACGGCGAGCAGGAGGGCCGCGACGCCCAGATAGGTGTCTCGCCGAGCCCGCTCCGCGCTACGCATCCGCGTCGTCGGCGGCGTCGCTTTCCTGGGCGGGGCCCCCGCGCCGGCCGCCGCCGAGCTTCTTGGTCCACTCCGACCGCGGCCACCACCAGTTGGCGCGGCCGAGGTAGGTCATGATGGCCGGCAGCAACGTGAACCGCACCAGGACGGCATCGGCGATGATCGCCAGGGATATCCCGAGCCCCAGCATCTTGGTCTGAGTGATGCTGGTGAAGGCGAAGGCCCCGGTGACGATCACCACCAGCAGCGCGGCGCTGGCGATGATGCGCCCGGTCCTGGTGACGCCCGTCACGATGCTCTCCCGGTTGTCGTGCGTCCGGTTCCAGCGCTCGTGCATGCGCGTGAGCAGGAAGACGGCGTAATCCATGGTTATCCCGAAGAGCACGCAGAGGACCACCACCGGGATGATGGCGTCGATGCCGCCGGTGGATGTGAACCGCAGGATCTTCTCGAAGGTGGTCCCCTGGAAGAGCAGCATCAGGATGCCGTAGCTCATGCCGATGGTCGCCAGGTTGACGAGCACCGCCAGCGCCGGCAACAGCACGCTCCGCAGCAGCACGATGAACACCAGCAGGCTGGTGACCACCACCCAGGCGATCACCCACGGGAAGCAGGTGCTCAGCTAATTGAAGAAGTCGTAGGTGGTGGCCGACTCACCGGCCACGTGGACCTGGTAGCCGCCCGGGGCATCCGTGGTGATGAGCGTCTTGATGAGGTCCTGGGCCGCGTCGGAGTTGGGCGAATCGGTGGCGGTCACCTGGAAGAGGATGGAGTTGGGCGCCACGGACTGCTTGATCAGCTGCTTGAACTGCTCGAGCTGGGCGGCGGTGATGGTCGGTCCCGTTGATGGTGATGCCTTCGGCCGGGATGACGAAATTGTCCGGATCGTTGAGCAGCTTCTGGAACTGCGACCAGAAGGAGACCATGGCCGACGCGTCGCCGCCCAGGCCCGAGATGGTGAACGGGCTGAGGACCGAGGCCACCCCCGGCGTCTGCTGGAGCTGCTGGCCGTAGCTGAAGATGGCGGCCGCCCGCAGCATGTCGATCTGGCCGTCACCCTCCCAGGTGAACAGCACCGAGACCGGCGAGATGGCCGCCCGGTCGAACTGCGTGTCGAGGATCTGGAGGCCCTGCCGCGACTCCGCGGACGTGGGCAGCGTGGTGGCGCCGCTCATCTGGGTCTTCATGGTGATGGCCGGCCAGGCCAGCAGGGCGATGATGATGACCGCCGCGATGATGGCCGCCCACGGCCGCTTGACCACCAGGTTGGCCCACCGGCGCCAGAGCTTGCCCTCGCGGGCTTCGTGCAGGCGGATCACCGGCAGCCGGTCCACCCGGCGGCCGAGCACGCCGAGCAGGGCGGGCAGGAAGGTGACCGACGCGGCCACCGAGAAGAACACCACCAGCGCCCCGCCGATGCCCACCGAGCGCAGGCCGGGCGATGGGGAAGAACACCAGCCCCACGACCCCCACCACCACCGCCAGACCGCTGTAGAAGACGGAGCGCCCGGCCCGGGCCACCGTCACCCCCACGGCCTCCTGGACCGTCGCGCCCTTGTGGAGTCTCCTCCCGGAAGCGCGACACCATGAAGAGGGCGTAGTCGATGGCCACGGCCAGCCCCAGGAGCGTCGCCGTGTTCATCACGAAGATGGACATGTCGGTCGCCCGGCCGAGCAGATAGAGCCAGCCGAGGGTGACCGTCACGGCCAGACCGCCGGTGACCACCGGCAGCGCCGCCGACACCAGGCTGCCGAACACGAAGATGAGCGCGATGAGCGCCACCGGCAGACCGTAGATCTCCACCTTGCGCAGGTCCTCGAAGGACAGCGTCGGTCAGCTCCGCGTTCACCACCGGCCCCCCGGTGACGTACGTCGGAGAGCGGGCCGCCGGAGAGCGCGGCCTTGATGTCCTGCACCTCCTTCTGCACCTGCTGCGTGGGCGCCGAGAAGTTGAGGACGGCCACCGAGCTCATCCCGTCCTTGGAGACCAGCAGGTCGCTGCCGGTGCTCATGTAGGTCTGGACGCTCTGGAGATTGGCGATATTCGCGGCCACCAGCATGTCGAGCGCCTGCTGCTCCACCGCCATGAACTCCGCGCTCGTGGCCTTGAAGCTGTCGCTCTTGAAGATCACCAGGAGGTTGGTCTCGCCCTGGTTGAAGGTCTTCTGGATGAGGGCGGACGCCTGCTCCGACGGGGCGTTGGGATCGTTGAACCCGGCGTTCAGCACGTTGCCCAGGTACGGCGTGGCGACCACGCTGACCCCGAACATCACGACCCAGATGGCTATCACCAGCCACCGGAAGCGGTAACAGAAGTTGCCTATGGCGTGGAACATGTGGCTATCCTTCGCGAGTGTCAGTTGCCGGCGGCGGGGCCGCCCGGTGCTTTGAGCAGATCGACGTACATCTGAAGAACGAGGCGCGGGTCGGCGGATATGTCCGCGGCCACTTCGCTCACGTCTATCCCGGTGAGAGACACCATCCCCTGGACCAGCGACCAGAGGCCGAAGGCCATCTGCGGCGGCGGTGCACAGCCCGTCCTGACGGAACACGCCCTCCTGGACCCCCTGCCGGAAGGTCTCCCCGATGAGCCGCGCGGCCCCGAGGCCCAGAGCCTTGCCGCTGGACGGCGGCAGGTCGAGGGAGGTGGCGAGCAGCATGCAGCGCAGGTCCATGGGGCTGTCGGTGGCGAACTCCATGTAGGCGATGCCGAGCTCCACCAGACGGCGGTCGGGCGCGAGGTCGCCGGGGACGCGGCGCAGATAGGCGTCCAGACGTTCGAACGACTCCGCGAACAGCGAGGCGATGAGCGCGTCCTTGCTGGGGAAGTAGGTGTAGAGAGCCGCGGGACTGAAGTCCGCGCGGCGGGCCACCTGGCGGAGACTGAGCCCTTCGGGCCCCACTTCGAGGAGCAACTCCCGGGCCGCGTCGAGGATCTCCGCGCGGGTGCTGAGACGCCGGCGGTCGCGCCGGGAGAGCTGGGTCGGTCTCCTCCATCCGGGTCCCCTTTCCGAACACATCATGTTCAGTAGAACGCTGCGCGGTATTCCGAACACCGTTCTGGAATATGATACCCCTTCGGATGAGAGAACCGACCACCCGAGCGGCGCGCGCCGCGCTATCATCGCGGGCGGTATCTCTGGCACACGGCTGGGAAGGACGGGGCGATGGCGGCACACTCGGCGAACAAGAAGGCGAAGCGGCCGGGCACGGTGATCGCCCAACTCGTCCTCGCGGCCCTGCAGGCGGTGGGAGCCATCGGCGGCGGTATCGGGCTGGTGGCCGACCCGGTCAACAACATCGGGATGCCGGTGAGCCTGCTCGACGGGACGCCCTTCAAGGACTACCTGATCCCGGGGCTCATCCTGCTGATCGTGGTGGGCCTGTTCTCCCTGCTGGTCTTCGTGGGGCTGCTGCTCAGGTGGAAGCCGGCTTGGTGGCTGTCGCTGGCCTCGGGCGGCGGGCAGGTGATCTGGATCATCACGGAAGCGGCGCTGCTAGGCTACCTGCCCGGGGCGGGCATCGGCCTGCAGATCGGGTTCGGGATCGTGGGGCTCGGCGTGGTGGTGCTGGCGCTGATGCGGCCGACTCGGCGGTATCTTCGGGGTGGGGCGCTAGCCCCGGCTGCGCCCTCCGGCCCCGGTCCCCACACACCGCCCGATCGACTCGATGCGCCCCGTCAGGCAGCCCCGGCACATCTCCGCCGTCTCGTTGACGCAGGCCTTGTCCGGGTAGATCTCGTAGAGCACCCGGTACTTCGGCGGCGTCAGGTTGGGCATGACGATGTTCGCGCCCCGCTGCAGGCCCAGTTCGCGGCCGGATTCCTTGTTGATGGTCGCCAGCGCCGTGGTGCTGGGGATGTTGGACTCCGGACACACCAGCCGGGTGAGCGCCACGGCCCGGTAGACCATGAGTTCGTCGTTGGGGGCTTGGTCGGCGGGCGCCGGGGTGGCGTCGGGGCCGCCGAGCGGAGTCTCCGGATGCGGGATGTACGGGCCCACGCCGATCATGTCGAGGTCCATGGTGCGGAAGAGCTCGATGTCGCGGGCGACGATCTCGTAGGTCTGGCCGGGGATGCCCACCATGATGCCGCTGCCGATCTCGTAGCCCATCTCCCGGAGTTGGCGGAGGAGGTCGAGGCGGTCGTTCGGATGCGACTCTGAGCCGCGCCGGCCGGGGCCGGGCGGGTGGATGCGGCGGTAGAGATCGGGGTCGGAGGTCTCGAAGCGCAGGAGGTAGCGGTCGGCGCCGGCTTCCTTCCAGGCGGCCAGGTCCTCCAGGGAGCGCTCGCCCAGGCTGAGGGTGACGGCCAGGCCGGTCTCGGCCTTGATGCGCCGGACCACGCCGGAGATGAAGTCGCGGGTGAGCCCCGGGTCCTCGCCGGCCTGCAGGACGGTGGTGCCCTAGCCGTAGGCCAGGGCCTCGCGGGCGCAGCCGAGGATCTCGTCCTCGGTCATGCGGTAGCGGTCGATGTTGCGTGTTGCCGCCGCGCAGGCCGCAGTAGCCGCACAGGCGGACGCAGTGGTTGGAGATCTCGATGAGCCCGCGCAGATGCACCTGGTCGCCCACGTGGGCGCGGCGCGTGGCGTCGGCCCGTTCCCAGAGGGGCTCGAGGCGCTGCGGGTCGGTCTCGCGGAGCCAGGTGAGGATCTCGTCGTGGGATAGGGGCGCAGCGGCCGCGCGACGGCGCCATGGCGCCGGCGGCCAGCGTGGCGTCGGGCGCGGGCGCGGTCATGAGCGGCCTCCGGTGGCCGGCGCCGCGGGCCGGGTGGCCCCCGCCATGCTGAGCGGCTTGATGGCGGACGGCCGTCCCGCCGCCCGCACGATGTCGAGCGCCGCCGGGAAGGGCTGCAGCGCCCGCTCGAAGATGCCCAGGCTGTAGGCGATGGCCAGCCCGTAGTTGGTGATGGGCACGCCCGCCTGCTTGCAGCGCAGGATGCGGCTGAGCATGGCCCGCCGGTTGGTGGTGCAGGCGCCGCAGTGGACCACGGCGCTGTAGGGCGACAGGTCCTCGGGGAAGTCGTGACCCTGGACGGTGTCCACCTCGAGCTTGCCGCCCACATACTGGTTGAGCCACCGCGGGATCTTCACCCGGCCGATGTCGTCGGCGATGGGGTGATGGCTGCACGACTCGGCGATGAGGATGCGGTCGCCGGGCCGCAGGTTCTCCAGGGCCAGGGCGCCTTCCACCTGCGCGGTCAGGTCGCCTTTGAAGCGGGCGAACAGGATGGAGAAGCTGGTCATGGGGACGTCCAGCGGCGTGTCGGCAGCCACCTTGAGGAAGGCCTGCGAGTCGGTGACCACCAGCTTCGGCGGCGTGGTGAGGCGCGCCAGGGCGGTGCGCAGCTCGCGCTCCTTGACCACGAGGGCCATGGCGTCGGCGTCCAGCAGGTCGCGGATGGACTGCACCTGCGGCAGGATGAGGCGGCCGCGCGGCGCCTCCTTGTCCACGGGGACCACCAGCACGGCCAGGCCGTCGGGCCCGACCAGGTCGGAGAGGATGGCCGGGTTCTCGATGAAGTGCTCCGGCGCGCTCTGCAGCAGCGCCTCCCGCAGGTCGAGGAGGCCGTCGCGGCGCAGGGCCGACACGGCCACCGTCTTGACCTTGGCCTCGGCGAGCACCGCGGCGGCCGCCGCCGGCACGGCCGGCCTTGCCGTCGACGGCGTCGATCTTGTTGAACACGGCCACCGCCGGGATGTTCCGGCCCGTGCAGCTCCGCCAGGATCTGCTCCTCGAACTCGCCCCACTCCCCCGCCTCGGTGACGATGACGCCCAGGTCGGTGCGGTCGAACACCTGCACGGTGCGCCGGGCCCGCAGCTCGCCGAGCGCGCCCACGTCGTCCAGGCCGGCCGTGTCGATGAAGAGCACCGGACCGAGGGGCAGCAGCTCCATGGGCTTCTCCACCGGGTCGGTGGTGGTGCCCGCCTGCTCCGACACGATGGACACGTCCTGCCGGGTGATGGCGTTCAGCAGGCTCGATTTGCCCACGTTGCGCCGCCCGAAGAAGGCGATGTGCAGGCGCAGGCCGCGTGGGGTGTCGTCGAGGCCGGCCGAGTGGCCGGCGCGCGGTGGGCGCGGGCGCGGCGCCGAAGCCCGCGCCGGAGGTGGTGCTCATAGGGTGTCCGTCCTCTCTCCGAGCGGCGCTCGGCCGAGACTCATGTCGGGGCTGCCGAGGCGGGTGACCGCCTCCGGCGACAGAAGCTGGTCGACTTCGGCGGCGGTCAGGATGCCGTCCTCCACGACCGTCGCCCGGATGGTCCGGCCGGTCTCCAGCGCCCGCGCCGCCACGGCGGCGGCGCCCTCATAGCCCAGCGCCGGCAGCAGCGCCGTCACGCTGGCCGTCGACGACTCCACCTGCGCCCGGCACCGCGCCTCGTCCACGGTGATGCCCTCCACGCAGTGCCGCCGCAGGATGTCGCAGGCCCCGCCCAGCAGCCGCAGCGACTCCAGCAGGCAGTCCGCGATGAGCGGCAGATAGGGGTTGAGGTCCAGCGACCCGCCGGCCGCGGCCGCCGCGATCGCCTGGTCGTAGGCCATGACCATCATCCCCGCCTGGGCCACGGCCTCCGGGATCACCGGATTCACCTTGCCCGGCATGATGCTGGAGCCGGCCTGCCGCTGCGGCAACCGTATCTCCCCGAAGCCGGCTTCCGGCCCCGACGACAGCAGGCGCAGGTCGCCCGAGATCTTGATGCAGCGTGGCGGCGCAGGCCTTGAGTATCCCCGAGACCTCCACGAACACATCCGCGTTCTGCGTGGCTTCCACCAGGTTCTCCGCCCGGGCGAAGCCGATGCCGGTGAGCTGCCGCAGCGTGTCCACCACCCGGAAGATGTACTCCCGCGGCGCCGCCAAACCGGTCCCGATCGCGGTGCCGCCCAGGTTGACCACCCGCAGCCGTTCCTCGCACTTGTAGACCCGCCACCGGTCCCGGCTGAGGGCCTCCGCGTAGGCGCCCATCTCCCGGCCGAGCGTGGTGAGCACCGCGTCCTGCATCTCCGTGCGCGCGACTTTGACCACGTGGGCGTACTTCTGTTCCAAAGTCTGGAACGCTTCTTGCAGGGCGACGAGCCGGTCCTCCAGCGTGTGGAGCAGCAGGATGGCGGCCAACCGCAGCGCCGTGGGATAGGTGTCGTTGGTGGACTGGTGGAGGTTGAGGTCGGCCAGAGGCGACACCTGGTCGTACTGGCCGGGGGCGCTGCCGCGCAGCTGCAGCGCGCGGTTCGCCAGCACCTCGTTAACGTTCATGTTGGTGCTGGTCCCGGCCGAACCCTGGAGACGGTCGACCAGGACGTGCTCGGTCAGCAGGCCCTCGGCCATCTCCCGGCAGGCGGCCTCGATGGCGTCGGCCTTCGCCGGATCGTCCGCCCAGGCGCCCAGCGCCCGGTTGGTGAGTGGCGCAGGCCAGCTTGACCGCGCCGTAGGCGGCGATCAGCTCGGGGTGCACCGGCCGCCCGGCCAGGGGGAAGTTCTCCAGGGCGCGGACCGTGTGGATGCCGTACAGGGCGTCCGCCGGCACCTCCCGGGAGCCGAGCTGGTCGTGCTCCAGGCGGAAGCCGGGCGCGGCCCGGCGCCGGCGCGCGCGGGCTGCCGCGCGGCCCGTCGGCGCGTCGCTCTACGCGCTGCCGCTAGAAGCACACATCCCGCTTGCCTTCGCGCACCTTGGCCAGCTGCCGCTCGGCCACCGCGCGCTCCGCGTCGTCCATAGCCGCCAGTTCGGCGTCGATGCGTTCCTCGCCGGCCTTGCGGGTCTCCTCCGACGCGAAGTCCAGCAGGTACTCCTCGAAGGTGGACAACGCGTTCGGCTGGCAGTGGTGCTTGATCTCGCCGGGCTTGGCCAGGTCCATGAAGTCGTGGCCGGTGCGGCCCATGCGATAGCAGGCCGTGCAGAACGACGGGGTGTAGCCCAGTTCGGCCACGTCCCGCATGACCTCGTCCAGCGAACGGTGATCGCCCATCTGGAACTGCTGGGCCTCGAACTCCTCGTCCTCGGCGTAGCCGCCCGGGTTGGTGCGGCTGCCGCCCGAGATCTGCGACACGCCCAGCGCGAAGGTCTCGCGCCGGATGTTGGGCGTCTCCCGCGTGGACATGATGATGCCCGTGTACGGCACTGCCAGGCGCAGGATGGCCACGATCTTGCGGAAGTCGATGTCCGACACCGCATACGGCGGATGGCTGGCGTAGTCGGAGCCGACGGCCGGCTCCATCCGCGGCACGCTCAGGGTGTGCGGGCCGACCCCGTAGACATCCTCCAGATGGCGGATGTGCTGCAGCAGCGCCAGGATCTCGAAGCGCCAGTCGTACAGCCCGAACAGCACCCCGATGCCCACGTCGTCCACGCCGGCCTGCATGGCCCGGTCGGGCGCGGTGATGCGGTAGTCGTAGTCCTTCTTCTTGCCGGCCACGTGCATCCGCGCGTAGGTGTCGCGGTGGTAGGTCTCCTGGAAGATCTGATACGTCCCGATGCCGGTGGCCTTGAGGCGCTTGAACTCCTCCACGGTGAGCGGGGCGACGTTGACGTTCACCCTGCGGATCTCGCCCTTGGGCCGCTTGACCGCGTACACCGACTCGATGCTCTTGAGCACGTAGTCGAAGCCCTCGCGGGGATACGACTCGCCGGCCACCAGCAGCACCCGCTTGTGCCCCTGATCGATCAGCAGCCCGACCTCCTCGCGGATCTCCTCCTGGGTGAGGGCGCGGCGCTTGATCTCCTTGTTGCGGGCCCGGAAGGCGCAGTAGAGGCACTCGTTGGCGCACAGGTTGGAGATGTAGAGCGGAGCGAACATCACCACGCGGCTGCCGTAGATCTCTTCCTTGACCTTGCGCGCGGCGGCGAACAACTCGCCCAGCAGGTCGGAGTCGCTCACCTGGATGAGCGCGGCCACCTCCTCCTCGTCCAGCCCCTTCAGCTCGAGCGACTTGGCGATGACCTTGCGCACGTACTCGGCGTCGCGGCTCTTGGACTCCTGCAGCACGCGGAAGATGCCTTCTTCGTCGATGGGCACCTTGCCGCCGTTGCGGCGCTCCTTCTCGGCCTCGGCCTCGGCGTCGGCCTTGGCGCCGGCCGCGCCGTCGCCGGCGTCCGCGGCGGCCCGCTTGGCGGCCACCCGGCTGCCCGGCGCATGCCTGGACACGAACTCGGTGACCCGCTCCAGCGTCTGCCCGGCGATGGCGTGTTCCACGGCGCAGGCTTCCTGCTCGGCGTCCTCGGCGGGTAGTCCCAGGATGTCGGAGAAGAGGTGCAGCAGCACCTGATGGCGGTCGAGCATCTCGTTGGCCACCCGCCAGCCTTCGGCGGTCAGCTCCACCGTCCCGTAGTTCTCGTGCTCCACCAGGCCCCGCTTGGTCAGCTGGCCGATGGCCTCGGACGCGGTGGGCACCTTGACCCCGTGGGCGGCGGCCACGTCGGACACCTTGGCGGGACCGTCGGTCAGCGACAGCGAGGCGATGGTCTTGAGGTAATCCTCCATGCGGCCGGTCAGCTCGAGGGCCGCGGGAGCGGCGTCGGCGCCCGGTTGCGGAAACGGTCTGCGATGTCTCTTCGGCGCTCAAGTTAGGGACCTCCTAAGTAAGGGTGCCCTAAGTCTACACGGAGCTGTGAAAAATGCAACTACTTTGGTAAGCATTTTTGACGCCCGCCACCGCCTGGCGCCCGCGACTGCGGGATGCGGAGTAGAATGGCTTCTTGCGCCGGGAGAGTCGACTTACACCGGAAGAACCGGAGCGAGGACCACGATCAATGACTTCAATGACTGCTGAGAAGTTCGACTACAGCCACGAAGAGTGCCTGGACCACTGCGAAGGCCGCCCGGTGGTGCTGTCCACCCACGGGCTGACCAAAGACTTCAAGCAGCTGCGCGCCGTCGACGACCTGAGCATCTCCGTCTGCAAGGGCGACGTGTTCGGGTTCCTCGGCCCCAACGGCTGCGGCAAGACCACCACCATCCGCATGATCTTCGGGCTCATCTACCCCACCAGCGGCTACGCGCAGGTGCTCGACCACAAGGTCCCGACCGACCGGCAGAGGGCTCTGCGCCATCTGGGCGGCTTCGTGGACGACCCCATGTTCTACGGCAACATGACGGCCCGGCGCAACCTGCGCATGCTCGGCCAAGATGAACGGCGAGGTGAGCGAGGAGCGCATCGCCGAGGTGCTCGACATGGTGGGGCTGCTCGACCGGGCCGACTCCAAGGCCGGCGGCTTCTCCCACGGCATGCGGCAACGCCTGGGCATCGCCCTGGCGCTCATCCACAAGCCCGACGTCATCGTGCTCGACGAGCCCACCAGCGGCCTCGACCCGCAGGGCATGAAGGACGTCCGCGAGCTCATCCGCCAGCTGGGCAGCGAGGGCATCACCGTCTTCCTGTCGTCGCACCTGCTCCACGAGGTGGAACTGGTCTGCAACCGGGCCGTCATCCTCAACCGCGGCCGGGTCATCGTGCAGGGGCCGGTCTCCGAGCTGCGGCCGGCCAGCCACGCCGTCAAGGTGCTCACCGGCAACCAGGGCAAAGCGCTCGAGGTCATCCGCGCCATGGCGCCCCCCGGAGGCGTGCGGGAGGACGAGGGCTACATCATCGTGGACTCCGGCTCGGGACGAGCTCGTCCCCGAGATGGTCCGCCGGCTCGTGGCCGACAACATCGACGTGCGCGCGGTGGTGCCCGCCATGGAGCAGGGCCTGGAAGACATGTTCCTGGAACTCACCTCCACGGTGGATACGCACTCCAAGGAGACTTCTGGACGACGCCGCAAAGGGGGTGCGAAGTGAGCAGCATCCGCCGCGAGTTCATCAAGTCGCTGTTCCAGAAGCGCACCTACATCGGATGGGTGGGGCTGTTCATCATCCCGTTCCTGATCATGCTGGCCTTCCGCTTCTCCGACGGCGGCCCCCACGCGGAGGGCGGCCAGCTGGACGTGGCCGGCATGATCATGACCCAGGTCCGCTCGAACGGCATCTTCCTCATCGTGGCCGTCCCTGCTGGTCGATGTCCACCTTCTTCCTCCCGCTGCTCGCCTCCATGTCGGGCAGCTACACCATCGCCGGCGAGGCCGAGAACGGCACCCTGCGGACCATGCTCATGCAGCCGGTCAGACGGGGCACGCTCCTCATGTCCAAGTGGCTCGTCTCCAACCTGTACGTGGCCATCTGCCTGCTCATCCTGGGCATCGCCTCGCTCATCGCGGGCGGCGCGGTCTTCGGGCTCAAGCCGACCATCCTGTTCACCGGGCAGCCGGTGGGCGTGTGGCACGCGCTGGGGCTGGCGGCCGCCTCGTATGCGTTCGTCTTCGTGGGGATGATGTGCGTGGTGTCGCTCGCGGTACTCTTCTCCACCTTCACCAACTCCAGCCTCACCGCGGTCGCCGTGGCGCTGGTGCTGGTGATCATCATGGTGGTGCTGGGAGCCATCCCGCAGTTCGACTTCCTGCAGCCGTATCTCTTCCCCAGCAAGTTCATGGAGTGGATGAACTTCCTCAGCTCGCCGGTCGAGTGGGCGCCGGTGATCAAGGCCTTCATCAACTTCGCGGTGTGGATCGTCGGCACCACCGGCATCGCCTACTGGAGGTTCAGCCGCAAGGACATCCTGTCGTAGATGGGGCGCCGGGGCAGGCCCGGTCGCGAGGCGGCCGGCGCCCGGCCATCGGCGCCGCGCCGCGGGGCATTGTTAGTGAGCCCTCGCTCATGAGAGCATAGGGCGCTGTGAGACTAGGTACAGACTTCTTCCGCACCGAAGCGGCCGCGGGGGTCAAGCCCGGCCACGTCCTGTTGATCATGTCCATGATCAACGTGATGGCGGCGTTCCTGACCACCGGCATCAACGTCGCCCTCCCGGAGATCGCGGAGGAGTTCGTGCTGGGGCCGGTCGCCCTCGGGTGGGTGCCGCTCTGCTACATCCTCGGGATGGCGGTGATCATGGTGCCTTTCGGCAAGATCGCCGACATGAAGGGGCGCCGCCTGGTGTTCGTCTCGGGCCTTTGGATCCTCTTCTTCAGCGTCGTCGCCCTCATATTCGTCCGCTCGTACGCGCCGTTGGTGATCTTCCGAGCGCTTTCGGGGCTGGGCAGCGGTCTCTGCTTCGCCAGCACGACGGCCATCGTGGCGCTCGCGTATCCGGTCGAGCGCAGGGGCTTCGCCATGGGCATCATGGCCATGACCGCCTACGTGGGCCAGGCGTCCGGCCCCGTGATCGGCGGGTTCATCGTGGGGACAGTCGGGTGGCGCTACATCTTCGTCGTCTCGGCCGTGTACATCCTCGTCAACGCGTTCCTGGATATGCGGCTGCTCCGGCGGGCGGAGTGGAAGGACACCGGCGTCACCTCGTTCGACTGGCCGGGCTCCATCGTGTACGCCCTGGCACTCTCCGCGTTCCTGCTCGGCATGTCCTGGCTGCCGACCACCCAGGGCCTCGTCCTGACGGTCGTGGGGGTCATGCTCTTCGCCGGGTTCAGTTGGTGGGAGTCGCGCTCTCGGAATCCCGTGTTCGACCTCAGCCTCTTCCGCCACAACCGGCTCTTCCTGCTCTCCAACGTGACGTCGGTCATCAGCTACTCCTCGGTGTGGGCCATGACCTATCTCATGAGCCTGTACCTTCAGTTCGTCAAGGGGCTTTCGCCGCAGATCGCCGGACTGGTGCTCGTGGCGGGGGTGGTGCTCCAGGCCTTCCTCTCGCCGTTCGGCGGCCGGCTCTCCGACAGGGTCCAGCCACGCTGGGTGGTCTCCACCGGGATGGGCTTCTGCACCGTGGGCCTCGTGGCCTTGGCGTTCCTCGGGTTCACCACTCCCTACTGGGTGATCATCGTGGCGCTCTGCCTGCTGGGTATCGGCTACGCCCTGTTCTCCGGGCCGAACCAGTCGGCCATCATGGGCAGCGTCGAGCGCAAGGACGTGGGACCGGCGGGCGCGATGGTCGGGACCGTGCGGGTGGTCGGCCAGGCGCTGAGCGTGGCGCTCGTCACCTTGGTGCTGGCGGTCACCGTCGGGCGGCACGCGATCACGGCCGCGGACAACCAGCAGTTCCTCACCGGGCTGCGCATCTCATTCATCATCATGGCGGTGCTCTGCGCGATAAGCGTGCTGACCTCGCTGTCACGCGGGGATGTCAAGCGGCACCGCGCGCCTGACGAGCCGGCGGCTCCGGTCACCGAGAACTGAGCCGCGGATGAGCGCCGGCTGCGCGCGGCGTCCGGCGGCGCCTTCGCCGAAGCCCCGCGTGGCCGCCGTCAATCCCGGATGACCCGCTCCTTGGCCGCCTGGTATCCAAGGGCCAACCCGAACACGTTCGCGGCCATCATGAGGACGATGGGCGCCGTCCACCCGTGAGTGAGCGAGAACAGGCCGCCCATCAGCAGCGGGCCCAATCCGGCCACGATGTAGCCGCCGCACTGCGACATCGCGGATAGCCTCGCCGCCACGTGATCGTCGCCCGCCCGGATGACGATGAGCAGGAGCGCCAGACCGAACTGGCCGCCTTGGCCCAGACCGAGCACCACCATCCAGAAGAAGGCGATGCTGTTGGGCCCCACCAGCAGCCCGGTGAACCCCACCATCGCCACGATGGCGGACACCACCACCCCCACCCGGATGTCCGGGCGGCGGCGCATGAGCAGGGGCGCGACGGTGCTGCCGATCATGCCCACGAAGTTCATCACCAGGAGCAGGTAGCCGGCGGTGGCCGGTGAGAGGCCCCGCGACTGGTAGATCTGGGAGAGCCAGGACAGCGGGCCGTAGAACACCATGGAGCCGATGCCCATGTAGACCATCACCTGCCAGGCGAGGGCGTACCGCCAGATGGGTCTGGAGGGGCGCCCCGTCCGGCGATCCGGCGCTACCGCGGCCGTCCCATCCGAGACCGCCCGTTCCCGGCTCTTCAGGCGCCGGGCCACCCACAACTGCGGGCTCCACCCGGCCAGCGCCGCCAGCGCGGGCAGCACCCAGATGCCCAGCGCCCAGTTGACCGAGCCGCCGAAGGCGTGGAACACCGGCACCGTGAGCCCCGCGGCGATGGCCGGGCCGAGGGTGGCCGAGGCGACGTAGGCGGAGGTCAGCGGCCCCGGGTGGTCCGGGAAGCGCTGCTTGACGAACGCCGGCATGAGCACGTTGAGGTTGGCGATGCACAGCCCGACGACGACCGTGGCCGGGAACAGCGTCCAGCCCAGGAACACCGCCCGCACGGCCACCGCGGCCGCGAGGACGCCGGTCAGCAGGAACACCGCCCACTCCTGGCCGAGCCAGCGCCGCAGATAGGGCCCGGCGGGCGCGCCCAGCCCGAAACAGAACACGGGGATGGTCACCAGGATGGACTGCCCGGTGAGTCCGAGCCCCAGCTCGTGGAGCAGCGGCGGGATGCTGGCCACGGACGGGCGCTGGTTGAAGGCCACCAGGACCAGGCCGAGGATGGCAAGGATGGCCCCGGCTGCGCCCCAGGCGCCGGCGGGGCCCGAGGGCGCCGCTGGGCGGGGCGCCGCCGCCGAAGGCTGCGGCGCGGGAGGTCGACGGACTGCCGGCCGGCACTCCCGCTACCAGATGGTCATCGAATCGAGGAACATCTGCCGGAAGTCCTCGGCGGAGGCCGGCCGCGGCGACAGCTTGATCACCCGGTGCTGCGGCAGCACGCCCTTCACCAGCGCCGGGATATCGTCCTCGGTGTAGCCCACTTCCTTGAGCCCGTTGGGCATGCCGGTCTTCTTCATGACGTCGATGACGGCCTCGGCCAGGATGTCGCCGGCCTCGTCCGGGCCGGCGCCGCGCGTGTCCGCGCCGATGAGCGCCGCCGCCTCCAGGCAGGCCCGCGGGTTGGCGGGCGCCATGAAGCGGAACGCCGCCGGCGCGCCCAGGATCACCGACATCCCGTGCGGGATGAGCGGGTGGTCGATCGGGTAGCCCTCGGGCTTGTAGTCGCGCACCAGCCCCGAGATGGGATACGACATGCCGTGCGGCAGCGTCACCCCGGCGGACCCGAAGCCCACCCCGGCGATGGTGGACGCCATGATCATGTTGGTGCGCGCCTCGAGGTCGTCGGGGTCCTCCATGGCCCGCACCACGTACTTGCCCCCCAGCTCCAGGGCTTTCGCCGCCCAGATGCTGCTGATGGGGTTGGCGCCCTGGTAGGCGGGGCGCAGCCGCGGGCTCTCCGGAGCCTCGCGCTGCTCGAACGGCAGCGCCGTGTACGACTCGATGGCGTGGCAGAAGACGTCCAGCGCCGTGCAGGCGACGGCCAGGCGCGGCAGGGTGTAGGTGTTGTCCGGGTCGACGATGCCCAGCCGGGGCTTCAGCGCCCGGTGGGAGATGCCGGTCTTGGCGCGGAGGTCGGTGAGGTCGAAGATGGCCTGCCCGGTGGCCTCGCTGCCGGTGCCGGCGGTGGTGGGGATGGCGATGAGCGGCGCGAGCGGCCCGGGGACCGGGGTCGCCTTGCCGATGGGAGCGTTGACGTACTCCAGGAAGTCCGCGGGATAGGTGGTGTAGAGGTCGGCCACCTTGGCCGTGTCGATGGTGGAGCCCCCGCCGATGGCCACGTAGCCGTCGAACCCGCCGGCGGTGGCGAAGTCGATGGCCTCCTTGAGGGAGATGTCGGTGGGCTCGATGCGCACCCGGTCGAAGACGACGGTGTCGATGCCCTCCGCCTTGAGCGACTCCAGGGCGATCGCGGCGGTCCGGCTGCCGGTGAGGTGCGGGTCGACGACCACCATGACCCGGGTGGCGCCCAGGGCCTTCATGTCGTAGCCCACTTCGCGCGTGGCGCCGACGCCGAACTTGATGCTGCCCGCGTCGACGGTGAACACGGTCTCGTACTTGCTCGCGTTGCCTGCGTTGCTCACCCTGGTTCTCCGTTCTTCGGACGCCGCCTTCCGGCGGCCTGTCGTAGCAGGCTGCTAGATGAAGCGCTTCACCATCTCGTCGGTGACGTCGTCCACGTTATCCGGAGTCACCCCGATCTCCTGGACCAACCGCGTGGCTCGATCGTACCGCTTGGGCTCGGCCATGTCGGCGAGACCTCGGAAGAGCCCGGCCCGCCTGCCGATGCGGTAAAGGATCTGCTCCTTCGGGTCGAGGGCGAGGAACTCCCGGATCTCGGCGATCATCGCGTCCCGATCATCCGGCAGCTTGCCGCCCACATCCTCGAACAGGTTGAGGATGTGATCGCTCACCACCGTGCTCGTGATCCCTTCGAGACTCTCCAGGAACAGGAGGATCTCCTGGGCGTTCTCGAGATCGCCGGCCTTCTCGAACGTACCCTGGGCCACGTCCTCAGCCAGCACCAGGTGATCCGGGATGGCCAGCGTCCGCAGCCGGATGAAGTCCGGGTCCACCTGGTTCATGAGGTCCGCGGTCTCCAGGGCGTTCTCCCGCCAGAGGCGCTTGCCGCCCAGGCCGGGCATGTAGTAGGCCGACAGCTCCATGCCGGCCCGCTTGATCTTGCGCCCCGCCTCGATCTGCTCCGCCTTGGTGACGCCCTTGTCCATGAAGCTGAGGATCTCGTCCGATCCGCTCTCGAAGCCGATATGCACCCGGTCGAGGCCGGCGGCGCGCATGGCGGCCAGATCGTCGTCGGAGATGCGGGCCACGGTCTTGGAGCGGGCGTACGTGGTGATGCGCTCGATGCCGGGGAAGCGCTCCTTGAGCAGGCTGAGGATGGCGATCATGTCGGCCGGGCGGACGGCCAAGGGGTTGGCGTCCTGCAGGAAGACGGACGTCATGCCGTTGCGGTACCAGTTCCAGGCGGCGCCTTCGGCGCCGGGGTCCAGCGGCGGGCCGGCGTCAGCGGGGCGGTGCACGGACAGGGGCGCGAACGTCTGCACCCAGGCGGCCACGGCCTCGATGTCGGCCAGCACGTCGGCCACCGGGCGGCGGCTGAAGTCGGTGCCTTTGTACACCGGGCAGAAGCGGCACCTGTTCCACGGGCAGTTACGGGTGACCCGGATGAGCAGGCTGCGCGCCTCGCTGGGCGGGCGGATGGGTCCTTGTTCGAACCCGCGGTAGAAGGTCTCGGCGGCAGGCATGGGCGCTCCCCGTTGGTTTTGACGGATTCTACCCGGTCGGGGAGATCTGCGCGGGCGGGGTGCGGAGCGGGCGCCGCTGGGGCGCCGTCAGGCCGGCGCCGGGGCGGGGTGCGTCAGCTGCAGCTGCCCAGGCGGGGGCGGACCGGGGCGCGCGGCGTGATGCTCAGCATGCCCGGCTGCCGCTCGTGGACGCGGAGCAGGGCCGCCACCACTTCCGGGTCGAACTGCCATCCGGCCTCGCGCTGGAGTTCGTCCAGGGCGGCGGAGACGGAACAAGGCTCCTTGTACTGCCCGGGATGGGTCATGGCATCGAACGCGTCGGCCACGGAGACGATGCGCGCCGCCATGGGGATGTCCACGCGAGAGATGCCGTGGGGATAGCCGAAACCATCCCAACGCTCGTGATGGTTGAGGGCGATGAGCTCCGCCATCTGCAGGACGCTGTTCTCGGCCCCGTGAAGCAGATAGGCGCCCAGCGAGGTGTGCTCGCGCATCTGCTCGCGCTGCTCTTCGGTGAAGTTGCCCTCCAGCCGCACGATGTGATCGGGGATGCCCACGTTGCCCAGGTCGTGAAGAGGCGCCGCGCGCAGGAGGCACCGGGTCTCCTCGGCGGGCAGCATCAATTCCTGAGCGATGAGGCCGGCCAGCCGGCCCACACGGCCGGGGTGGCCGCCGCTCGGGTCGTCCCGCAACTCGGCCACTCGGGAGAGGCGCTCCAGCAGCTCCAGATGGCTCTCCTGGGCCTCGCGGCTGCGCCTTCGAAGCAGGTCTTCCACGACATGCTTGCTCTCCTGCAGGCGCCGGCAGAGCGAGCGTATCTCGAGCTGTATGGAGATCCTGGCGAGGAACTCAGCGGTGTCAAGGGGCCAATCCACGTAGTCGCTGGCTCCCGCTTGCAGCGCCCGCGCTCCCAGCAGCGGGTCGGCGGCCGACCCGAACGCCACCACCGGAAGGAACTCGTCGGGGGAACTCTGCTGCCGCATGGCCTCGAGGAGGGCGACACCTTCCGCTTCCTGGATCCTCAGATCGAGGGTCACGAGGTCGATCCGCTCGGGAGAGGGGCGCTCGGCGAGCAGCCCTTCGCAATCGGCGGAGTGGCGGACATCCCGGTAGCCGGCGCCTGCGAGCAGGTCCACGACAAGGCGGGCGCTTACCGAGTCGGCGTCTATCACCAGGATCCCGGCGTTTGTATGGGTGGTGGTGTCGGTCACTAGCCTCATCCCCAAGGGTGCTTGTGCTCGATGTATCGACAATATGCGGCGTAATCTTTATCGAGGGAAGCGGCGTGTGCTAGGTTGGCCTCCGCGAGGCGCACCGCAAGGCCATCGAGCGTTTCTACATCGAGCGAATGAACCAAGCCCGTGCGATCGAAGACCCCGTCGAGAGGCTCGTAGCCACGATCGATTCCGGAGTAGCGTCCGGGTCCGACGACCTGGAGACGCGTCTGATCTGGGAAGGCGGCCGCTTGGCGGGCGAGAGCGAGTTGTTCTCTGTCCTGATGACCACGTTGTATAAGCAACAGGAACTACTGTACGAGAACATCCTGGAGTTGGGTGCCGCGGTGGGAGTCTTCACTCTCGCCGATGATCCTCACCGCGTCGCACAGACTCTTGTGGCCCTGGAAGACATCTGTGGCGTACGGATGATGCAGAACGACCACTCCTTCGACCACGCCGAAGGCAGGCGGATGGTCCTTGCTTACGCGCGGCTGGCGGTCGGCATCGACCTTCCCGAATAAGTTGCGGTAACCCTCTCGGTTGTAGCGCAAACTTCCTCCATTTGAGGCTATTGGACCTCCCTTGATTCTTTGTAGCGATTCTGCAAGTATTGAGGTGTCCATGCGGTCACCGGGGGGCTGACGAGCATGCCGCCCATTCCATCGTCACCCTGCCTGTTGCTCCGCCGCCGTCTGGAGAGGAGAGGGAATGACGATGGCAGACCATACGTCTTCTTCAAACGAAGCTGACCCCCTACTGCGAACCCCATCCGGACGACTTCGCGCGCGCGGTCTCGGGCTGACCTTCCTTGGACAGCCCGGCCCATGGAACGCCATTACGGACGTCCCCGGCGTCGAGGTCGGTTACGCCACGTTGATACGCGGTGAGGGACCGCTGGTACCAGGCGAGGGGCCCGTACGGACGGGCGTCACCGCGATCCATCCCCGGGGGCGGGCCGGCACGGCCGATCCCGTCCAGGCGGGGTTCTTCTCCTTCAACGGCAACGGTGAGATGACCGGCACCATCCTGATCGAGGAGACAGGCTTTCTTTCCACTCCCATCCTGATCACTAACACTCACTCAGTGGGAATGGCCCATGCGGGGGCGGACATGTGGCTGACCGCACACCATCCAGACCTGGCGAAGCTGTGGGTGCTTCCAGTGGTAGCCGAGACCTGGGACGGCTATCTGAACGATACGAACGGCCAACACGTGAAGCCCGAACATGCGTTCGCAGCTCTGGACGATGCGGTCGGCGGCCCGATCGACGAGGGATCGGTGGGCGGCGGCACAGGCATGATCTGCTATGGCTTCAAAGGCGGGTCGGGCACTGCGTCGCGCCGTGTGGCCTTGGGAGACTCGGTATACACGGTGGGAGTGTTCGTACAGGCTAACTTTGGCTGGCGTCCGGAGTTGACCATAGCCGGGGCTCCTATCGGAGTCCATATCCCAGAAGGTGATCCTTTGGATGACGCCTCTTGGCTCATGCCTCCTGGCTCGGGCTCCTGCATCACGATCGTCGCGACCGACGCCCCGCTGCTTCCCGGGCAATGCAAGGCCTTGGCCAAGCGGGTGCCCATGGGCCTCGCCAGGACCGGGACCACGAGTTCGCATTTCTCCGGGGATATCTTCCTTGCGTTCTCTACCGGGAACCCGGGGTGTGTCCTCACGGGAGCCCGGACCCTGCTCGGACGCGCCGGGGCGCGAGAGGCTCAGTCGTGGGTGCCGTGGGGCGAGTGCGACCCGCTCTTCGCGGCCGTCGTGCAGGCGGTGGAGGAGGCTGTGCTGAACGTGCTCGTTGCAAACCACGACATGACCGGATGGGGGGGCCACTGGGTACCGGCCCTGCCTCATGACCGCGTGCGCGAGTTGTTGGCAGCACACAGGATCGTGATGTAGGCAGGACGCCCGACGCGGGGGGTGCGAACTGGAGGGGAGCAGTGAGGTCGTGGGCCATTTCGTAAGGCATTCGGACCTTGGGGAGGTCAAGGATTATGGAACAGCCTAGCCAGCAACACACGACACGGCACTACAAACAAGAACTCGACAGAGGACTCCATGTCCTCGGCAACGTCATGATGACCATTTCGGGAGTGTGGTATATCGACCAAAGGGGGGACGATGAACGGTGTGGAGGCCGGAGCGGCCGCGGCCGTCCGGGATGTCATGCTCCGGTACACGGAGGCGGTCTACAAGGCGGACGTGGCGACGCTGCGGGAACTGTTCCATCCGGCGGCCGAGATGAGCGGCTATCTGGGCGACATGCTCGTCGCGGGCACTCCCGAGCCCTTCCTGGCCGACGTCGGCAGCCGCCCCTCGATGGAAGCCACCGGCGCGCCTTACACAGCGGAGATCCTCGATATCCACGCCTCCCCGCGCTGCGCGAGCCTGCGCCTGGAAGAGACCGGGTTCTTCGGCGTCACCAGCTTCGTCAACTACTTCCATCTGGTCAAGATCGGCGAGGACTGGAAGATCGTCGCCAAGACGTTCGAATCACTCTAAGACACAGGAGGACCACATGAGCGAGCTCACACCCCTCACCCGCGACCTGTCCGTGTTCAACAGACTGGAACTGGAGAAACCACCCGTGGGGGTGAAGTTCCTCTTTGGGGAGCCGGAGGGCGTGCCCAAGCTCGAGCGGACCCTCGGCCTCTGCGAGATGGTCACCGAGGCGCAGAAGGGCAGGATCTTCTATGCCGGCCTGGCCGAGCACGAGTGCGCCGGCCCGGTGCCGCTGGGCATGGTCGACAAGGAACCCTTCTACTACAGCGGCCAGATCGGCCCCTGCCTGGAGATCTTCAAGGAGGCCCGGGCAAACCGCCGCATCTACGACGTCCTCCCCACCCTCGAACGGGGCACCTGCAACTACACCGTGTTCGCGTCTCTCGACAAGTTGGACTTCGACCCGGACGTGCTGGTGTTCACCGGCCGGGCCCGCAAGATGGAGATCGTCCTGCGCTCCATGAGCTGGACCACCGGCCAGATGTACGAGAGCAAGGGGACGCCGGTGATCGGCTGCGCCTGGACGCTCGTGTACCCGTACATCACGGGGAAGATCAACTACGGAGTGACCGGGGTCACGTTCGGCCACATAGCCCGCGAGGTGGGCACGGAGGGCAACGTGTGGGTCTCGGCGCCCTGGGACGCGCTGCCGACCATGGTGGAGAACCTCCAGGAGATGCCGCTCGTGCTGCCCGCGTATGAGGACGGCCGCGAGAACTACAGCAAGCGCTTCGACCGGGTGACCGGGGGGCACTGAGAGACACGCGAGAAGGGCGGCAGGGGCGGGCACAGGCAGCCCCTCGCCGTTCGCTCACAAAAGAGAGAAGGGCCCGATCCAAGCACGAGGGGGGGATGCGCTTGGAGCAGGACCCTTATCTGGTGAATGATGATATACCAAACCGGGTGCGGTTTCAACCTCGGTGCTTCTTGGTGCAACCTTTACCTATATGGATTCTTCATGGAAGATAGTGACAGCTCTTATGGGAAGGGTAAGGGGCCGCTTGCTCAAAAGGGGCCGATCCAGAGGGCCCTACAGACCTGATTCGTACACCCGCCTGCCGCCGACCACCGTGGCCACGTTCTTGAGACTGTGGATCTCTTCCGCTTCGACCGAGAGGATGTCTCCGCCCAGAACGCAGAAATCCGCCAGTTTCCCCGGCTCCAAAGAGCCCTTGCGCCTCTCCATGTGGTCCTGCCACGCGCCGCCCACCGTGTAGGCCCGGATGGCCTCGGGCACGCTGATCCTCTGGGCCGGACCCCGAACGGTGCCCGAGGCCTTCGACTTGCGAAGAACAGCGGCCTCGATCCCCTGAAGCCAATCCGGCTCTGCCACCGGGGTATCCGAGGAGAAGCTCACCGGGACCCCGGCATCGAGAAGCGAACGGACCGGGAACTGCCACTCGGACCGCGGGATCCCGATCATCTGATCGATGACGTCCGAGAACACCCACTTCAGGATCGGCTGGGTACTGCAGCCGACGCCAAGCTTGACCATCCGCCGCATGTCGGCAGGCGTGACCAGGTCGCAGTGGATGAGGTAGTGGCGCAGGTCCCAGGGCATCTCGCGCTGTGCCCGCTCGAACCCATCGATGCAGGCGGTTATCGCGCGGTCACCGATGACGTGGATACCACACTGGAAGCCTTGCTTGTGCGCGAACACGATCATCTCGGCCAGTTCTTGCACCCGCGCCTCGGGGGTGGCCCCCGGGATCACCAGGCTGCCGTTCCCCCCATCCGGATAGTCCTCGTTCAGCCAGGCGGTCTTGGTCTGAGGGATGCCATCCGCGAACAGCTTGATGCCGCCGATCTGCAGCCATTCGTCGCCGAACCCGCTGTGGACTCCTATCTCGAGGATGCTGCGCCGGAAGTCCTCCAGGGAGATAGCGCCGTAGCTCCCGAAGAGGTACAAGACGTTGACCCGCACGGTCATGGCGTCTTCGTTGTGGAGGTCGTTGTAGACGCTGATGCATTCCGAGCCCAGCAGCCCACCCTGGTAGCCGATCCCACCCGGCCCGAGAGCCGCGTCGGTCACGCTGGTGATGCCTCGGGCGTTCATGAGCCGCATCATCTGCAGGATGGCGGACCGCTTCTCCTCCCGCGTCCAAAGCGGCACCACGCGCATCAGGATGCCTTGGGCCGGGAGTTCGACCAACACGCCCGTGGGCTCTCCGGTCGCCGGGTCCTTGACCACCTCCGATCCCGGCTCCGTCGTGGTGTCACGCGTGATGCCCGCCAGCTTCAGCGCCAGGCTGTTGGCCACGAGTTGGTGCTGGGTGAAGTCGACCAGATAGACTGGGTTGTCGGGGGCCACCTCGTCGAGGTCCGTCCGGGTCATCCGGCGGGTCGGGTCCGCTTTGCACTCCTCCAGGTACCCGGCGTCCCAGCCGTTGCCCCTGATCCATTCACCCGCATTGAGCCGGGCGGCGCGGGCCCCGCACCATGCCTTTGATGTCGGCGATGGAGCGGACCGAGGGGAACCCGACGTCGAGAGTGAGCGGCGGCCGGCTCCCCCCGTACATGGCCGCGTGGGTGTGGGAGTCGTTGATACCCGGCAACACCGTCTTGCCGGCGAGGTCCACCACCTCCGTGCCTGGGCCGGCCCAGGCTTTGGCATCGCTTGTCGATCCCACGGCGAGCAGGGTGTCGCCCTTGACAGCGAGTGCTTGGGCGACGGTTCCAGCAGCGTCCATCGTGACGACCTTGCCGTTGACATAGATGGAGTCAGCAGTCCAAGCAGCCATGTCGCCTCCCTGTCGTCATTCCCCCAGGTACGCCTTCCGCACGTGCTCGCTGTGAAGCAGCTCCGCCGCGTCGCCCTCCACCACGATCTTGCCGGTCTCGAGAACGTACGCGCGCATCGCCAGCTTCAAGGCCAGCCGCGAGTTCTGCTCCACCAACAGCACCGTGGTACCGGTCTCGTTGATCTCCCGGATGATCTTGACTATCTCGCCCACCATGAGCGGTGAGAGGCCCATGGATGGCTCGTCCAGAAGGAGCACCTTGGGCCCGCACATGACGGCGGTGGCGATGGCCAGCATCTGTTGCTCGCCCCCGCTGAGCGTGGACGCCTGCTGCCGCGCGCGCTCCTTCAACCGTGGAAAATGCTTGAGGATCTCTTCAAGGTCCTTGGCCGTCGCCTTGCGGTCCTTGCGCAGATAGGCGCCCACCCTGAGATTCTCCGCGACCGTCATGTAGGGGAAGAGCCCCCGGTCCTGCGGCACTTGGACGATACCCATCTTCACGATGGCCTGTGGCTTCTGCCCGTCCACCCGGTGGCCGTCGAACCATATCTCGCCGCGCGCGGGCGCTTTCAGCCCCGAGAGCGCCCGCAGCACGGTGGACTTCCCGGCTCCGTTCCGGCCGATGAGGGTGACTATCTCGCCCGGCTCCAGATACATGGAGACGCCCTTGACCACCTCGGCGCCCTCGTACCTGACCGCCAGATCCTTGATCTCAAGCCACATCGGAGTCCGTCCCCAGGTAGGCCTCGATCACTGCCGGATCGGCCACGCACTGCCGGGGCGTGCCCTCCATGAGTTTCTGCCCGTAGTTCAGCACCACGCTCCGCGCGCAGAGCCCCAGGACCGCCCGCACGTTGTGCTCCACGACCATGATGGTGGTGCCCCGCTCGCTGTTGACGCTCTTGATGATGCGGATCATCGAATCAGTCTCCTCGGCGTTCATGCCGGTGAGCGGTTCGTCGAGCAGGAGCAGGGTGGGGTCGGAAGCCAGAGCGACTGCCACGCACAGCTCCCGTTGGCTGCCGTGCGGCAGATTCACGCACAGTTCGTACGTCTTGTCCTGCAGCCCCACGAACTCGAGCAACCCCATGCAACGGTCGACGATGTCGGCCTGCTTGCGCACGTGCTCGAAGCTGTGCCCGATGACTCCCCACGGACCGTGCTTCGTCCGCAGGTAGGATCCGGCGAGGACGTTCTCGAGCACGGTCATGCTCTTGAACAGAGCGTTCTTCTGGAACACCCGGGCGATGCCGAGATGCGCCCGGCGATGGGGTGGATAGCGGGTGATGTTGTGGCCCTTGAAGGCGATCGTTCCGCTGGAGGCCTTGAGAGTGCCGTCGATGAGGTTGAGCATGGTGCTCTTGCCGGCGCCGTTCGGACCGATGAGGCCCAGTATCTCGCCCTCCTCCACCGTCACATTCACTTTGTTGACCGCGGCGAGACCGCCGAAATGGCGGGAAAGGTCTTTGACGTCGAGTATCGCCACGCCGCTCACACTTCCCCGGCCTGTCCGTCCGCGAGCGACCGAAGCCTCTTGGTGCGCCTCCAGCTCTTCAGCTGCCTCGGGATGCCCACCAGTCCCGCCGGCATGAAGATCATCACCAGAATGGCGATGGCCCCGATGATCATCGGCTGGTATTGCTGCATGAACCGCGTCTCCTCCGCGAGCAGGGTGAGCACGGCCGTCCCCACCAGCGGGCCGACGAAATAGTCCTTGCCGCCGACCACCATGTAGACGAGCAGATAGATGGACATGGTCACGCCGAAGCGCGAGGTGCTGTCGGGGCTGAGGTTGTGCTGGAACGACGCGAAGACGGCCCCGGACAGTCCGGCCATGAAGGCCGCGATGACGAAGTTGACCATCTTGTAGCCGATGACGTTGATGCCCACCGCACCGGCCAGGGTGTTGTCGTCTTTGATGGCCCGCCACTGGAAGCTGATGTAGGCCCGCTCGAGGTAGTAGAGGATGAGCAGCGCGACCAGTACGATCCCGATGGCGATGTAGTAGTAGTTGGCGGGCTTGTCGAAATCCACCGAGCCCGCGAACGGGATGGTCATCTTCCCGGGGCCCGGCACGCCGGTCAGGCCCAGCGATCCCCCCGTCACCGAGGTCCAGTAGTACGCCACCAGCCGGAAGGTCTCGGCGGTCAGGAGGGTGAGGATGGAGAAGTAGATCCCCCTGACCTTGAGGAACGGATACGACAGGATAAGGGCGACGAAGGCCGCGATGAGCGAACTCAGGATCAGCGATGGCCAGAACGAGATGTGGGCCTTCATCATGAGAAGAGCGTGGGCGTACGCCCCGATCACCACGAAACCGACCTGGCCCAGCGATATCTCGTTGATGAGGGTGACGCTGCGAAGACTGCTGACCAGTAGGGCGTTGATGGCCAGTAGAGCTATCACCGTGATCCAGTACGGGTTGCCCCCGAAGATCCGCGGCAGAAAGATGACGACGACGAAGATCGCCACCCAGGCGAGCGCCTTGTAGGACCCTTTCTTACTCATGTCCCAACAGCCCCTTGGGCCGGAAGAGCAAGACCAACACCACGATGACCAGCGGGGCGATGGCCGCCGCGGCCGCGCCGCCGAACACGGGGACGATGCCGTCGATGAGGCCGAGGATGAGGCCGCCGATGACCGCCCCGGGGATGCTCCCCAGCCCGCCCAGCACGATGATCACCAGGCCCTTGATCATGGGCAGGCCACCCATATAGGGCTGGATCTGCAGGATGGAGCCTGCGAGCGTGCCGGCGAGCGCGGCGAGCGCGCAGCCGATAGCCATGGCCGACATGGACATCACGTTGGGGTTGATGCCTTTGAGGAACGACCCCTCCCGGTTCTGGGCGCTGGCCACCATGGCCAAGCCCAGGCGGGTCTTCTTGAGGAAGGCGTAGAGCAGAAGGAGCGCCACCACTGAGAACGCGATGGCGACGATGCGGTCCTTGGGCACCGTGGCGCCCGCCACGGTGAAGGAGCCCGGCCACAGGTAGGGCAGGCTCTTGGTGTAGAGACCGAACCCCACGACGACCGCGCTGGCCAGTATCAGGGTCAGCCCGGTGGAGATGACGATCGAGCTGAGCACCGGATCGCGTCCAAGACGGCTCCGGAACAGCCCCCGCTCCATCACCACCCCGAAGACCGCCAGCAGCACCATCGACACCGCGATGGCCGGATACAGGCCGAGCCCTTTGCCCACGAAGTAGTACACCGCGAACGCCCCGAGCATGTAGATCTCGCCGTGGGCCAGCTGGAGGATCCCCATGATGCTCAGGATCAACGTCAAGCCCAAGGCCATGAGCACGTAGAGCCAGCCGAGGGCTATGCCGTTGATTATCGCTTGTAGCCAGAGAGCAGTGGAGCTCACCGATTCTCCTTGGGATGATCGGGGAAGGCCGGCGGCCTCACGATCGCTGCGGTCTGAACCGCAGGGACCGCTCGCGCCGGCCTTCCCCTATCTCTTGATGCCCGCCTGCTACTGAGCGGCGGGCGGCTGGAATCCGACGAACTCCGCCACCCCGTTCATGATCCTGGTGAGCGGGATGGGCCGGTAGAGGACCCGGTTCACGCCGAACCGCGCCTTGCCGCCGAAGTACCCGTCACCTTCGAGGGTCTTGACGTCTCCAGGATTGGTCATGCTCTCGATAGCCGTCTGGACGGCGGCGGGATCGGTGGAGCCGGCCTTCTGCATGGCCTGCACCAAGATCCACGGCATGTCGTAGGCGTGGATGCAGTCAGACACGAAGCCATCGCTGGGCCACTTGGCCTTCCAGGCGTTCATCAGCTTCGTCATCCCCTCATTGGGATGGGTGACGTCGGGGCTGTTGCAGATGACGTCGGTGAGCATCACCGGGTCTTGCACCGTCGCGACGAACACGTCGGCGCCCAGCGGTGAGTTGGACACGAAGACGCCCTTGAAGCCCATCTGCCGGGCGGCCTTCAACTGATCGTTGGCCTGGCCGCTGACCATGGCCCAGATGACGTCGGGGCTGGATGCCTGGAGCTTGGTCATCACCGGCGTGAAGTCGGTGGTGCCCCACGTCCACTTCTCTTCGAACCCACGATCTGCATGCCCTTCGCCGTCGCCGCCGTCTTCAGATTCGCCACCATGGAGTCGTAGCCGATGTCGGGCACCGACAGGGCGATCTTCTTGGCGTTCGGGTAGGTCTTGGCGATGTAGTCCAGGTCGATCGGCTGGGAGTCGTCATGGTTGATGAACGGCCGGACCTGGAGGTTCTTGTCGGCGGACACATCCTGCGGGGCTCCGGGGATGTTGGCGTTCGCCTGAGCGTAGAGCACGCCGGCCGGGCCGGTCACCTGGTAGATGGCCGCCATCTCGCTCTCCAGGATGGCGCCGATGATCAGCTGGACCTTGTCCTGGTTGACGAGCTTGGTCGCCGCGGTGCTTGCGCCCTCGGCCGACCCCTTGCTGTCCTCGTTGACGAACTCGAGTTTGTAGGTGTCGTTGCCGATCTTCACGCCGCCGGCCGCGTTGACCTCGTCGGCATAGATCTCCCAGCCACGCGTGAACGCGAGTGAGACTACCGAAAGAGGACCGGTCAGCGGCATGACCGTGCCGATCTTGAGGGTCTTGGCTTCCCCGCCGCCGCCCGCCGCGGTCGTATCACTACCTCCGCTGGTGGTCGCCGGACCGGCTGTCGTGGTCGTTTCCCCGCCCCCGCAGGCTGCCGCTACAAAGACAATAGCCGCGAGGATCATGAACACACACAGCGTGATAAGAGTCGTTTTCCGTGCCATAAAGCTTCCCCCTGACTCCTGAGCTGTCCCTTGGCTGCTTTTCCCGTGAAACGCTGACACGCTCTCCTCGCCACCTCCCCACATCCTGGTGCTCTTAGGCTCGCATCACATCAGAACCCGGCGGGGTCCACAAGTATCCGAAAGTATGATTCTTCTCTTGCTAGGCCCCGGCGCAGCCCCGGCTCATCCTCGGATCAGCGGGCCAGACCGAGTTCTTGGCGGACCGCATGAGCGATCGAGGTACGGGTCCGCGCCCCGACCTTCGCGCCGATGTTGTGGACATGCTTCTTGACGGTGCATTCCGCGATGAAGAGGGACTGAGATACCTCGCGGTTGCTCTCACCCGCGATCAAGCGGTCCAAGACTTCTATCTCCCTGTCGGTCAGGGCGAACCTGTCTTTGAGGACCCCTCCCCAGGACACCCCGAACTCGTCACGTGGCTCCAGAGTGATGAGGCGGGCGGGCGCGCCGTGGTCGAGCGCCACCTCCTGCGAGTCAACCTTGGCGGCGCAGAGACCGGCCAGGGAGTCCTCGCACGCCACGGTGAACCCCACGAAACACGCATCGGCGACCATCCGAGAGCCCGCGAACAGGCGGTCGGCGGGAGAACAGACCCTGCGGGCTATGTCGTTACAGAACAGCACTCGGCCGTGCGGATCGCAGACGATCACTCCCTTGCCCGCGGTCGACGGCACGATCGACTGCAGACTCGCCGATAACACCCGTTCCAGGTGATTGCCGACGAACGGCGCGATGAGGTCGAGGACGGCGATCTCCTCATCCGAGAACGGCTTCCGCTGCCGAGCGCGATGCAGGCAGATGGCGCCCCGAGTGCCCGGTGTTGGGAGAGAGGAACGCGACCAGATCGTAATGGATCTTGGCGCTCTTGAGGAAGTCGTTGTAGAACTCGGTGCTGACGAACGAGCCGTAGTCGACGACGTCCATCAGGTCCGAGACCGAATAAGGGGGCGCGCCGGCCGGCGCGAGGCGGCTTCCGGTGACATATGCCGGCAGACCGGTCGGGTCGAGCCCGCAGTAGTACTCAGCGTAGCGGCGGGGAACCTCAGGGTCCTGATCGTGCACGACGAACTCGAGTTCTCCAGTCAGCGGATTGGACAGGATGAGCACGGCCTGCTCGGCCTGCACCTCACGGGAGATGAGCTCCAAGAGCTGCCTGCAGCCGTCCAGGTCGGGGGTGGCCCGGCTGACCTCACGCAGAGTGCCGAGCACGTCGGAACACCGTTCAGGGCTGACAGCGTGCTTCCTGGGCCGAGAGGGGCCGAACGGGGGTGATCCGAGGTGCCCAACGGGGAAGACCACCTCGGAGGAGACAGGCCTGCATGGCCCCACCGTAGGCGCTTCAGCCATATCCCCCCAAGACTGGCAAGAGCCCCACTAGTCTGCTGAACGATGGTACCTCCCCGGAGCGGCCCGCGTCCAGAGGGCCGTCCAGGCCGCCGCGGTCAGCGCCCCCCGCGGCGGCGGGCACTCTTGGGTGAGGGCGAACAATCCCCGGCCGGAGCCGGCGGACCGGGCACCGGGTCGATCCACGGCCCGTCCCTGCCGATGAGCCGGCGCGCCGAGGCCGGTCCCCAGGTGCCCTGCTCGTAGGTCTCCACCGGGACCTTGTCGCCCAGGATGGGCTCCACGATGCGCCACGACGCCTCCACCCCATCCTCCCGGGCGAAGAGTTCCTGGCTGCCGTCCATGGCGTCGGAGAGCAGGCGCTGATACGCCGGACCCAGGTCGGCCGGGGAGGAGGTCACCGTGAGCTCGGCGTCCCGGCCCACCATGCGTTCGCCGGGCGCTTTCACGCGCAGACCCAGGGCGATCACCACGTCCGGGCTGATGCGGATGCGCACGTGTCCCGAGGCAGGGCTCACCCGTTCGCCGAAGGTCTCCCGCGGCGGGCGGCGCAGCTCGATGAAGACCTCGGTGCATGTCACCGCCAGACCCTTGCCGCTGCGCACGTAGATGGGCACGCCCGCCCAGCGCCAGTTGTCGATGGTCAGCTTCATGGCGGCGTAGGTCTCCACCGTGGAGTCCGGAGCCACCCCCGGCGCCTGCCGGTAGCCGGCGTACTGCCCGCGCACCACGTGCTTCGGCTCGAGCGGCCGCACCGCCATGAGCACCCGCGCCTTCTCGTCGCGGTAGGCGTCGGGGATGCCGCCCCCGGGCGGGTCCATCGCGATGACGGCCAGCAGTTGGAGCAGATGGTTCTGGATGACGTCCCGGATGGCGCCGGCTTCCTCGTAGAAGCCGCCCCGCTCCTTGACCCCGAACTGCTCGGCCATGGTGATCTGGATGCTCCGTACGTGGGCGCGATTCCAGATGGGCTCCAACAGTGGATTGGCGAAACGGGTGTAGGTGATGTTCTGAACAGGCTCCTTGCCCAGGAAGTGGTCGATGCGAAAGATGGACTCCTCCGGGTAGTGCTTCCGAAGGATGGCGTTCAGCTCGATGGCGGAGCGCAGATCGCGGCCGAACGGCTTCTCCACCAGCACTCGGGAGTGGAGGCTGCAGCCGGAGGTGGCGAGGCAGTTCGTGACCACGGGGAAGACGCTCGGCGGGATGGCCATGTAGAAGAGGGGCGACCCGGCGCCCTTCAGAGCGTCGCACATCCTCTCGTAGGTCTCGGGATCGCCGTAGTCTCCGCGGACGATAGCACAGGTTCTGGGCCAGCCGGGCGAACACCTTCTCATCCACGGGGATGCCCCGCGCCTCCACGGCTTCCCGGGCCCGGGCCACGAGCCGCTCTTGAGTCCAATCGGAGCGGGCCACGCCCACCACGGGCACCGAGATGCCCTCGTCCCGGAAGAGGCCGTAGATGGCAGGGAGGATCTCCTTGTGGACGAGGTCCCCGGTGACTCCGAAGACGACTATCGCGTCGGACCTGAGAGCTTGCATCATGACCTCACAATGGGCGCGGCGCTCATCGCGCAGCCGCCGCTTCGTCGAGCAGCCAGAACGACCGGCCGGAAGTGGGCCGGATGAGCAGAGCAGGAAGAAGGTGCGGATCCCCCTCGCCTTGGAGCACGCGCCTCACCGCGGGGGCCTTCGGCGCCCCGCTCACCACGAACAGCACCATGCCGGCGCGGTTGATGAACGGTGCGGTGAGCGTCACCCGCCAGAGCCGCCCGGCGGCGCGGCCGGCGGCGCGGTCCCCGGCGGCCGGTCGGCCGGCGCCTTCCTGAGCCGCCGCCACCCAGCGTTCCCCTTCGTCGAGCGCCTCGGAGCCGGGGAAGAGCGAGGCGGTATGGGCATCGTCGCCCAGGCCGAGAAGCACCAGATCGATGCCGCCCCCCTCCCCGAGGATGGAGCGGAGCACGGCTTCGTAGTCCCGGGCCGCGCGCTGCGCGGCGGCCGCGGCGCCCGCGCCCCCGGCGCCGCCTTCCGGCGCGGCCGCCTCCGCCGCCGCGCCCCCACCGCCGCACCGGATCGGGTGCACCCGATCGGCCATCACGGGCACGTGATCGAGCAGGGCCTCCCGGGCCATGCGCTCGTTGCTGCGCCTGTCGTCGGGGGCGACGCAGCGCTCGTCGCCCCAGAAGACCTCGGTCCGCGCCCACGGCATCGACTCGGCGAAGGGCGGCGCGGCCAGCAGCCGGTAGACCGGCTCCGGAGTGGAGCCGCCGGCCAGCGCGATGGTGAACCGCCCCCGCTCGGCGACCGCCCGGCGGGCCTCCTCGAGGATGAGGCCGGCGGCGGCCAGAGCCAGCGCCTCCGCGTCGGGGAGTACGGAGACCGAAGCCCCGGAGGGCGCCGTCTCCATCAACGAGCCTCCTCCCAATCCGTGTGGAAGACCCCCTCCTTGTCCACCCGCCGGTAGGTGTGCGCGCCGAAATAGTCGCGCTGCGCTTGGATGAGGTTGGTCGGCAGCCAGTCCGCCAGGTAGGCGTCCAGGTAGGAGAGGGCGGTCATCAGACCCGGGATCGGGATACCGGCGGCCATCGCCGCTCCCGCCACGTTCACGAGCGCCGGGCGGCGGCTGGTCACCAGACGGCTGAGTCCGGGGTCGACGAGCAGGGTGGGCAGATGGGGCTGCCGCTCGAAGGCAGCCTTGATGTCGCGCAGCAGCATCGAGCGGATGATGCAGCCCCCGCGCCAGATGGAGGCGACGTCGCGCAGAGCCAGGTCGTAGCCCTGGGTGGCGGACGCCTGCTGCAACTGGGCGAAGCCCTGGATGTAGGTGAGGATGGTGGCGGCGTAGAGGGCGTCGCGGACGGTCTGGACGGTGAGGTCGGGCGGGCGGCTCGGCCGCAGTCGGTGCGGCGGCCCCCGGCTGCGCGCGGCGGTCCCGGCGGCGCGTCTCGCCGCGCCCGCCGTCTCCCGCGCGGCGGTCCGCTGCTCCAGAAGACCGGACAGATTGCGCATGCTCACCGCGACGTCGATGTTCGGCACCGGCACGTGCAGGTCCATGGCGTGCTGGGAGGTCCACATACCGGTGCCCTTCTGGGCCGCCTCGCCCAGGATGAGGTCGATGAGCGACGCGCCCGTCTGCTCGTCGGTATGCCGGAAGATCGCGGCGGTGATCTCCACCAGATACGATTCCAGCTCGCCGGCCTGCCACTCGGCGAACGTCGCGGCGATGGTGGCGTTGTCCAGCCCCAGCCCTGCGTCGAGCAGCGCGTAGGCCTCGGAGATCAGCTGCATCAGCCCGTACTCGATGCCGTTGTGCACCATCTTCACGTAGTGGCCGCAGGAGCCGGCGCCGAGGTAGGCCACGCAGCGCGCGCCGTCGGCCTGGGCGGCGATGGCCTCGAAGATGGGCCGCACCGCCTCGTAGGCCTCGCGCGGACCGCCGGGCATCATGCTCGGCCCGAACCGCGCCCCCGATTCCCCGCCGGAGATCCCCACCCCGAGATAGTGGATGCCCCGGGGCGCCGAGCGCGGCCGCCCGCCGCTCCGTGTCCTTGAAGTACGAGTTGCCCCCGTCGATGACGATATCGCCTGCCTGCAGCAAAGGATCGAGTCCGGCGAGCACAGCGTCCACGGCCTTGCCGGCGTCCACCATCAGCATGATGCGGCGCGGCGGCTCCAGGGAGGCGAGCAGCTCCTCCACCGTGTAGCTGGGCCTGACGTCCTGGCCCGGCGCCAGCCCGGCCGCGAACTCCTCGGTGACCGACGCGGTGCGGTTGAACACCCCGACGGCGAACCCGTGGTCCGCCATGTTCAGCACCAGGCTGCGACCCATGGTCCCCAGGCCGATGAGCCCGATGTCGCTCAGCTGCTTCTTCATCTCAGCCCACCTTTTCCGCCGCTGCTCTGCGGCGGAGCATAGCAGGGAGCCGGACCGCGCGCCCATCTGCGAGCCGGCGCATGGCCCACGCATTGCCCACCGGTTTGACTTCCCCCGTTCCGCGTCATTCAATGTATGGACGCAGTCACCACTAGAGCTGCCCGCCCACACTGGAGGAGACATGACCAAGCCGCTGCCGACCATGGTCGAAGCGAACGGGACTCAGCTCTACTACGAACTCAAGGGTTCAGGACCGGCCCTGCTCTTCATTCCCGGCGCCGAGGGTGACGCCGAGGAGTACGCCCGCGTGGTGGGACTCCTGCAGGACGAGTTCACCATCCTCTCCTACGACCGCCGCGGTTTCTCGCGCAGCCCTTGCCCCGCCGGCTACAGCAAAGCCACCGTCGAGCAGCAGGCCGACGACGCTGCCGCCCTGCTCAGCGCGACCGGCGTGGGCCCCGTCACCATCTGGGGCAACAGCTCGGGCGCCATCATCGGACTCGCGCTCGTCCTCCGGCATCCTGAAGCCGTCAGCGGCGCCATGCTGCACGAGCCCCCGCTCTTCGCCGGCGCCACCGACGCGGCCGGGGTGCTCGGCTGGCTCAAGCAGGCGACGGCCGACGGCAAGGTCCCCTTCTTGAAGATGCTCACCGGCGACGCCATCTACGACAACTTCTCCCCGGGCTACAAAGAGCGCCTGGCGGCCGATCGCTGCTGGATCGACAACGAGTTCGACGTCTTCGAGTACTATCGCCCCACCGACGAAGATCTGGCCCAGGTCTCCACCCCGGTCACGGTGCTCTGCGGCGCGGCCAGCCCGCCCTTCTTCGGTGAAGCGGCCGCCTGGCTGGCCGAGCGGCTGGGGACGAGCGTGCAGGTGATCCCGGGCGACCACGGTGTGCACTACTCGATGCCCAACGAGGTGGCGAAAGCCATCAGGGCGTTCAGCGCGGAGGAATAGCGATGGCCATAAGAGTGAGTCTTCACCTTCTGGGCGAATCGGATGGACGGACCCACTACGCCGAGGAGGTCTCCGGAGACCAGACCCCGTGCGTCGGCTCGGTGTCCATCGACAGCGGGGCGCTGCCCTCCCCGGCGCCCCACGTCATCGAGATGTCGCTGGTCTTCGCAGAAGTGGCCGCGGGCCAGGCTCCCAAGGTGGACCTCAGCCGCTTCATCCCGCCGCCACGGGACGCCCTCAAGGTGAGCGACAAGGTGAAGATCATCAAGGACCGTGACTCGGGTATCCGCTACCCGCCGGAGTGGCTGGAGCAGTATCTGGGCCGGACCGGCAGGATCCTGTGGACGACCGCGGGCGGGGCGATGGTCAAGCTGGAACGAGGCGCCACCTGGTTCCCGTACAACGAGCTCGAGCTGACTGAGTAAGAGAGAGGAGATCCACCCATGGCCCTAATGGGCGTCTTTCTGTTCGTGGGCTTCGCGATGTTGATCGTCGGCGTGGTGGTCGGGGTCTTGTTCCTGCTCAACCTCCAGCGCCTGCTGGAAGCGGTCCGCTTCCAGAACAGGGCGATGTCCCCCGGCCATGTGTGGCTGAACCTGATCCCGGTCTTCAATCTCGGCTGGATGATCTACACCGTCATCAAGATCCGGGACTCGGTCCGGAACGAAAACGCATCGAGATGGGGCGCGTCGGTGAACGAGGGGAGCACGTACAGCGTGGGCTTGGCCTACGCCATTCTCAGTATCGCCGGTTCGGGCTTCTACTTCGGCCGGGACGAGAACGTCGGCCTCTCGGTGCTCTCCAGCCTGATCTGGCTCGCGGCACTCGTCACCTGGATCATCTACTGGGTGAAGACCAACGGGCTGAAGAACGAGTTGCTGCGCACGGCCGGGCTCGGTCACGGGCAACAGCCCGGAGCCTACGGGTACGGCGGCCCTCAGGGTTATGGCAGCCCCTACTCGCCCGGCCAGGTGCCCCCGGCGGCATGGCAGGCTCCGCCGCCCACTACACCAGCGGGCGGCGCCTGTTCACTGTGCGGGCGGAGGCTGAAACCGGACGACCGGTTCTGCGCCACCTGCGGGGCGGCTGCTCCGGGGCGATAGCTCTCAGCTCGGGTCACGTGGACCTTAAGAAGTGCGCCGCCAATCCATCGAACGTCGCAAACGACAGTCGCGCACCCTCGACGCTGCCGAACCCATACTCCACGAACGCGAACTCCAACCCGGCAGCGTCTGTGGCCACCCGGTCGCCCTGGGTGTCGCCCACGTAGACGGCCCGCTCCAGGCGGCGAGTCGCTGCCAGGTTCGAGAGCATGCCGGATTTTGGGATCCCCGATAGTCCCCAGCAGTCCCAGGCGGTGAACGATTCCCGCAGGCCGGAGTGGCGGAAGAACGCCTCCAGGTACCACGCCGGGCAGTTGCTCACCAGGAACAGGGGGTACCGCGCGGCCAGGCGGCGCAGGCCTTCGTCCACGCCGGGGTACAACTCGCCGGCGATCAGCTCGATGCCGGTGCGCTCCGCGGCCTCGAGGTGCTCCTGGAGTTCAGGCGGCCACGGGGCGAGGTCGGGCAGCAGCATGCTGACGCACTCCGGGAACGGCCTGCCGGAGACCGACCGAATGCCGGATTCCGTGACCCGTTGGGGCAGGCCCCTCTCCTCCAGCGCCAAGTTCCACCCATAGGTGGAGGCGGCAGCGGCGTCCCAGAGGGTACCGTCCAGATCGAAGATGAGGGCGTCAGGCTCTACTGATACCACTCAGGCGCTTTCTTCCAGGTGTCCCAATCGGGCATGCTGTGCGAGCAGAAGATCTCCGCGCCGTACGCGGCAGCCACGTCTTTGATCTTCTGCTGGGAGTCGGTCGCCTTGACCGGGTCCAGGTGGAAGCCGCCGATGACCATCATCTCCAGGTTGCGCGGGGTCATGGCCGCGTCGCCGGTGAAGAGCATGGGCTTGCGGCCGCCGAGTTCCACCAGCAGGCTGTAGTGGCCGGCGGAATGGCCGAGTGTCTCGATCATGTGGACGCCCTTGGCCACCTCGTAGTCGCCGATGATGAGCTTGTACTTCACGCGCGGGCCGCGGTCGCCGTCGCCCTCGCTGCCCAGGTCCATGCCGTCACGGGCCGCCTCGAGCGCCGGGTCGAAGCTGAGATCGGAGTAGCTCATTCGTTCGAAAAGGGCCGGTTTCTGGGCCTGGGCGTACTCGGCCGCATGCAGGTAGACGAGCGCCTGGGGGAAGAACTCGTGCCCGCCGCGTGGTCGATGTGTAGGTGCGAACTGAGCACGTGGGTGACGTCGGTGGGCTCTGAGGCCCAGTTTGGCGAGCTGCTCGGGCAGGGTCTGCTCGGGCGTCTGCCAGGGCTGGTCGCCGGAGACGAATGCCTGCATGTGGAGCAGGTCGAACCCGGTGTCGTAGACGAAAAGGCCGTCTTCGTGGTCGATGAGCACCGAGTACACCGGGAAGCGGATATCGCCGCTCGGTCCGCGGTTCCAGTAGACCTTGTAGCCGTCGATGGCGAGCGAACCGCCGTCCAGCAGAGCGACCCGGGTGGGTTTCATGTCATCCTCCTATTCCCAGAGCGGCCACGTTCGTTTCGTAGAGCATCTCTTTCTCGGCGTCGGACAGGCCCCGGCCTTCCAGGAAGGCGATGCATTCGTCCATCTTGCCGTACGGATAGTCGGTACCGAAAACCACGTGCTCTTTACCCAGGTCGTTCCACGAGGTGCTGAAGGCGCCGGGCAGGTAGTTGCAGCTCGTCGACACCCACATGTTCTGGCGCAGGTAGTCGCTGGGCTTGCGCTTGAGGGCCACGAACGCGCCGGCGTCGGCCGCCACGTGGGCGAAGTTGGCGGAGAAGTCCACCCGGTCGAGCAGGAAGGGCAGGCCCTCACCGTAGTGGCCCACGCCCACCTTGAGGTTGGGATAGGCGTCGAAGACGCCGCTCAGCACGAGGCGGAACATGGTGAGCGCCGTCTCCATGCCGAAGCCGAAGCCCGGCCCCGCCAGCGCCAGCCCGTACGTCCAGAACTCCTTGATCTTGGGCACGGTGGGATGCAGGTAGAAGGGCACGTCCAGCTCGGCGCACTTAGCCATGATGGGCCAATACTGCTTCTCGTCGATGTAAGAGTCGCCGTAGTTGCAGTGCGTCTTCCAGCCCTTGAAGCCCAGCTCCTTGACGCAGCGCTCCAGCTCTCTGCAGGCGGCGTCGGCGTCCTTGGGGCAGAGCGCGGCGTAGCCCACGAACCGGTCGGGGTACTTGGCGATGGCGGCGGCCAGCTCGTCGTTGGCCTCGCGGGCCAGCTTGGTGGCCCATTTCGGTTCCAACTGCTCGATGCCGGGGGCGGTCAGCGACAGCACCGCCACGTCGATGCCCGCGGCGTCCATGGCGGCGATGCGGCCCGCGCCGATATCCAGCAGCTTCTCGAGCAGGGCGTCCGGATAGGGCTCGGCTGCGTCGGCCTGGTAGTAGAGGCGGCGGTTGCCGGTGACCGGGTCCTTGGCCAGCTTCGGGTAGCCGGGGTTGCTGCTGAGAGCGTCCACCCAGCCCTGCGTGGCGAAGTGGACTTCCAGGTCGATCTTCTTCATCTGTGCCTCCGTTCGAGACTCGAGGTGGTTGTTGCTGGGGTTCCGGCGCCCGTCCATCGCTCCACCTGCACCAGGCAGGAGTTCGGCGCCATGGCCGTGGACGTCGGGGTCATGTAGCGCTTCGAGGTCAGGGTGTTCACGCAGCCGGCGCGCTCGGTGGAGCGGCCGGGCTCCCCCAGGGGCAGGTAGTCGGCGCAGCTCTCGTAGGAGTGCACCACGCCGGGGCGCACCCGGTCGGTGACCTGCGCCGACAGCAGCACCGAGCCCCGGTCGTTGAACGCGCGGATGAGGTCGCCGTCGGCGACGCCGCGAGCGGCTGCGTCGCCGGGGTTGAGGCGCATGATCCAGTAGTAGTGGCCGTCGGGGTGGAGCACCCGGTGGTCTTTGACCTCGTTCATCCAGGTCTGCTTGCCGTCGCCCATGGTGTGGAACGAGAAGCGCGGGTGCGGCGAGATCATCTGCAGCGGGTAGCTCGCCGTGAGCCCTGTCGTGTGGTGGCCCTCCCAGCTCTCGATGTACGTGCGGGCCGAGGGGCGGGCGCTCCGGGTCGACCACGTCGGTGGTCTCGAAGCGGGTGAGGCTGGACGAGACGAACTCGATCTTGCCGGTGGACGTCTGCAGGCCCTTGAGATCCACCTGGTCGGCGGGGTGGGGGCCCCAGTCGGGAGTGTCGCGCGGGCGGTCCTCGGCGAACCAGCGGAAGGCGGGCGTAGACTTGTGGTCTGCCGGGCGGGGCGGCACCACGTAGTAGCCCTTCTTCTCGAACTCCTCCCAGGTGACGACGGTCGGGAGGTCGGAGGCGTGGAAGGACTGCTTCACCCAGTCGTACTCGGTCTTGCCGCCGGCGGTGAAGATCTCCCAGAGCCCCAGCCGTTTGGACAGCTCCGCGAAGATCTGGTAGTCCGACTTGGATTCGCCCAGCGGCTCGATGCACTTCTTCTGCAGCACGATGACCCGGTGGTTGCACATGCCGTACGAGTCGGGGATGTATCCGGAGCAGTTGGCCCACTCCGCGATGTCCCAGCGCTCCAGGTTGGTGCAGGCCGGCAGGACGATGTCGGCGAACTTGGTCTCGCCCTCGAACCAGACGTTCTGGTTGACCACGAACTCCACCGTGCCCTCGCGGTAGGCGCGGGCGAAGCGGTTGCTCTCGGTCATGGTGCCCAGGTAGGAGCCGCCATAGCGGTAGTACATGGCCACCGGCGAGTAGCCTGACGCCGGGTACTTGTAGAGCTTGAACTGGCTCTCGATGGAGCTGCCGCAGAAGCCCTTGCCCCGCCATTCGAGCTTCTCGCCCATCATGGCTTCGGGGATGCGCAGGCGATCGACGGTCTGGCCTTCGGTGGAGTGGTGGGCGGTGCGGGTGGCGCCGCCCTGCGGGAACATGCGGTAGACCCAGCGGAAGCCGGCGGCGGAGTTGTCCACGTCGCCGGAGATGCCGCCTTCGGCGTAGCCGTCCATGACGAACGTGGTGTCCACCGGGGTGCCGGTGGTGGTGGCCCAGATGTTGCTGCCCGGCTTGCCCATGCCCTGCATGGCGGCCAGGGCCACGATGGCCCGGGTCCACTCGTTGCCCGTGGCCGAGCGGCAGGCTCCGCCCATGCCGTGGTTGCTGCCGGGAGCGACCATCGTCCTTTTTGCCGCCCATTCGCGCGCCAGCGCCCGGATCTCGCGGGCGGGGATGCCGCACTCGGCCTCGGCCCACTCCGGGGTCTTGGCCGGCCAGGCGCCGTGCGGCTCCGCCGCCCGCGCCGGCTCCCAGCACGTACGCCTTCCACTCGTCGAAGCCCACCGTGTGCGTGGCCACGTAGTCCTTGTCGTAGGTGCCCTCGGTCAGCCACACGTACGCGATGGCCAGCGCCAGCGCCACATCGGTGCCCGGGCGGGGAGCGAACCACTTGTCGGCCACGAGACCCGGCGGTGTGGTTGTAGAAGGGATCGATAGCGACCATTCTCACCCCGAGATCCTTGAGCCACTGCCGCCGGGGCGTGCTCTCGAACGCGGCGTAGATGCCGCCGCAGGTGGCCTCGGGGTCGGCCGACCAGAACACGATCATCTCGCAGTGCTTGAGCGCGTCCTCCAGCAGGTCGTACTGCTCGGGCAGGCCCAGGCGGTGGCTCTGGCCCCACATGTGCGTGGCGCCCCAGTGCCAGCCCTCCCAGGAGTCGGGGTTGTGCTCGCCGTAGGTGAAGCCCACCAGGTTCATGAAGCGGAAGTAGGTGCTGTGCCGGTAGCCGATGTTGCCCCACATGTGGTGCGAACTCGGGGTGCTGAGGATGGCGCCGGGCCCGTGCTCCCGTTTGACCCGTTTGATCTCGGCCGCGACGATGTCGAGCGCGTCGTCCCAGGAGATGGGCTCGTAGCCGGAGACACCGCGGTTCTGCGGGTTGCGGCCGCCGGGGCCGGTGGAGCCGGGAGCGCCGTTGGGATCGAAGTCCACGCGCTTGAGCGGCGTCAGGATGCGCTCGGGCGAGTAGACCAGCGACCGGTACCCGATGGTGTAGGGAGAGCCGGTGGTCTTGCGCGGCGGGGCGAAGGTCCGGCCCCGCGCCTCGATGCTCCACGAAGGAGCATCCGTGTCGTCGAACTCGATGGGGGTCATGCGGAGGATCCGGCCGTCCTGCACGTCCACGAACAGCGGGCCCCCGTTGGTACAGGTGGTCAGCCGCTCGATAGTCCCCGGTGCCTTCGTCATCCCTGCCGACCTCCGCCGATGTGTCCATGCCGCCCGACGCCTCCTGGCGCGGCCCGAGGACGCACCGGCCGGGCGCTGTGAAGTGAGCGCTCACTCGCGATTCTATCGCCCCGCATCGCCCCAGCGCCAGCCGATTGGCGGAGCGGTTCATCCGGGCGCCGCCTTGACCCCCCCGCCGGGGCTTGCTAGCTTGCGGTGGACGACACTGCGCGGCGAGGAGCCGCGACGGCTGCGGCAAGGAGGCTACCCGTGCCCAGGATCGAGTTCACCGACAACTATCAGGATCTCTCCACCGAGAGCGGCTACCAGTTCAAGTTCTGCTGCGAGCGGTGCGGCAACGGCTACATGTCCACGTGGAAGGCCAGCAAGAGCGGCGTGGCCACCGGCCTGCTCCGCGGCGCCGGCAGCATGTTCGGCGGCTTCCTGGGCAGCGCCTCGGCGGGCGCCGACCGCCTGCAGGACCTGGTGCAGGGCCCCGGCCACGACGCCGCCCTGCAGGAGGCCGTCGAGGAGATCCGCCCGCTGTTCACCCAGTGCAAGCGCTGCGGGCAGTGGGTGTGCGAGGAGGTCTGCTGGAACAAGGAACGCGGCCTCTGCGTCGACTGCGCGCCCATGGTGCAGCGCGAGGTGGCCTCGCTGCAGGCGCAGATCACCATCGACCAGGCGGGCGAGAAGCTGCGCGAGCAGGACCTCACCGAGGGCTTGGACCTCAAGGCGCCGGCCGTCGCTCATCTGTCCGTCCTGCGGCTTCGAGAACGAGGGCGGCAAGTTCTGCGCCGAGTGCGGCGGTTCGCTCCTGCCCAAGACCGAGTGCCCCAAGTGCGGCACCAAGTTCAAGGCCGGATCGAAGTTCTGCCCCGAGTGCGGCCTGAAGACGTGATGGCGGGCCGCGAGAGCGGCCGCGCGCCCGGCGCGGCGCCGAGCGCGGGCGCCGGGCGGCGCCTCGGGCAGCCGCGGTGCGCCGCATGAGCCGCACCTGCCAGTTCGCCTTCGCGGGCCGCTCGGGCGCGGCCGAATGGTCGTTCGACGAGGTCGATCTGGTCGTCTCCCCCGCCGATGGGCGCCCGATGGTGTTCCCGGTGAAGGAGATGGCCGGCATCGCGGGGGACGGCTACACCATAGACGTGACCGTGCCGGGACTCGCCGCGGGCGCCTCGGGCGCCCCAGCCGCCGCCCCGGCGGCGCAGGCGGCGGCGCAGGCGGCAGCCCCCGCCCTGACCCTCGCCAAACTGGGGGCCGAAGGCCCCACCCTTCTCGACCTGCTCCAGCGCACGTGGCTGGTGGCCCGGGCCAAGGCTTTGCGGCTCGGCGGCACCGGCGAAGGCAAGCCCTTCTCCGGGATGGTGGCTGGACTTGACGCACCAGGCGGCGCTGGCGGCGCCGGAGCGCTGCAAGTGCCGGCGCCGGCGCGGCCCAAGGCGCCGCCGAGCCGTTCCGCGCACTCCTCTTCGAGGACGTCATGGTGATCGCGCGGGAGGGGCGCGATCTCGACCCGGTCTTCATGGCCCTCACCGAAAAGATCACCTTCGACGACGCCTCGTACGCCATCCACGTGACGGAGTGGCCCGCGCGGGAGATCGTGCTGTCCAAGCTCGGCAAGCAGACCGACGAGTTCCTCGACGCCCTCAGGAAGCGCCGCGCGGCGCTGGCCGACGAGGCGGGGACCATGCTCGCCTCCGAGCGTTCCGTCGCTCTCCTCGGCCTACCGCGGGATCCTCGCGGGCGACTGGCCTCCCGGCCGGCTGCGCACCCTGCAGGATCTCGACTCGATCTGCCCCGGCTTCGAACAGGCGTTCCGGACCACGTGGCTGGCGAACTGCGTCCGCAAGGATGAGGGCAGCGTTCCTGCTCGACTGGGCGGGGCCGGCCGCGTGCTGGCTGGGCTGCTCGCGGCAGGCGGCCGAGTCGGGTGAGGCGCTGCTCTGGGCGCTCGCCCACAAGAACGGCACCTGGTTCCTCGAGGCCCTCACCGGGGAGGACCGGGCCACGTACCACTTCGCAGCCGGAGACGAGATGCCGGCCTTGGCGTCACGCCTGCTGTGCGCCCCGGAGTTCTCCAAGGAAGCTCTCTACGGCCCCCCGGAGACCCTCACCGGAGAGCGGGCCGACCTCGCCATCGCCGCCCAGTACTTGGTATTCCTTGTCGCCCTGCGGGCGGCCTTCCGAGGACGCGTCATCCACACCACTCCCGAGAGTTGGCGCAAGGACATGGAGGCGGCGGCCGGCTAGTCTGGCCCGCCGCCAAAGCGGCAGGTCCGCGCGGCCTCGGAGCCCATGATTAGTCACCGGCGCTGTAGGGGACCATGCTGTTGATGTGGCGCCCGCCGCGGGCCGCCGGCCGGCGGCGAAGCCGCCACACCGACTGGGAGAACCGCAGATGCGTGTCTTCGCCGATCGCCGAGATGCCGGGCGGGCGCTCGCCCAGAGACTGGCTGCATACGAGGGCAAGTCCGACGTGGTCGTCCTCGGGCTTCCCCGCGGGGGCGTCGTCGTCGCCTATGAGGTGGCCAAGGCCCTTCACGCGCCCCTCGATGTGTACGTTGTCCGCAAGCTCGGCGTCCCCGGCCAGGAGGAGTTGGCGTTCGGGGCCATAGCCAGCGGGGATGTGCGGGTGCTCAACCACGATGTCGTCCGGACCGTGGGGTTGAGCCAGGACGATATCGAGTCCGTCACCGCCCGGGAGCACAGGGAGTTGGAGCGGCGCGAGCGCCTCTATCGCGGGGACAAGCCTCCGCTGGATCTCACCGGGAAGACGGCGATACTCGTGGATGACGGCTTGGCGACAGGGGCAAGCATGCGCACGGCCATCCTCTCGCTCGACGCGCACCATCCCGTCGCGAGTGATCATGGCCGTGCCGACGGCCCCCCGCTCCACGTGCGACTCCCTCGAGCGCGAGGTGGACGAAGCGGTGTGCGTGATGACCCCCGAGCCGTTCTTCGGTGTGGGCCAGTGGTACATCGATTTCTCGCAGACCACTGACGGCGAAGTCATCGACCTGCTGCGCCGCGCCGCCGGCTTCGCCCCGGCCGGAACCGCGGGCGCAGGAGGAGAGGAGAGCAAGCTGTGAGCAGTGTTTCCGGCCGCACAGACCCGCCAAGTGGAGATCGCCGCCGGCGCAGCCATCCTGCGAGGAGACCTCGAGCTGGTCCCCCAGGCCGCCGGACTGGTGCTCTTCGTGCACGGCAGCGGCAGCAGCCGCTTCAGTTCGCGCAACCGGGCAGTGGCCGAGGACCTGCGCCATGCCGGGCTCTCCACCCTGCTGTTCGACCTCCTCTCCGAGGAAGAGGAGCGCATCGACGAGTACACGCGGGAGTTGCGGTTCGACATCCCGCTGCTGACGGAGCGGGTCATCGGGGTCACCGAGTGGCTGCAGGCGCAGCCGGACACGTCGAGACTCGGGGTCGGTTACTTTGGAGCCAGCACCGGCGCGGCGGCCGCCCTGCAGGCGGCCGCGCACTTCGCAGACCGCCCCGGGGTGGTGAAGGCCGTGGTGTCGCGCGGCGGCCGGCCCGATCTGGCCATGGAGGCCCTGCCGATGGTGAAGGCCCCCACGCTCCTGATCGTCGGCGGAGAGGACCGGGTGGTCATCGGCATGAACCAGCGGGCCTTCGCCGAGATCGCGGCGCCCAAGGAGCTGCGCATCGTGCCCGGCGCCTCTCATCTCTTCGAGGAGCCGGGCACGCTGGAGGAGGTCTCGCGTCTCGCCCGGGAGTGGTTCCGCCGCCACCTTGGATCGGCGGAGCCACACTAGCCGGCGGCGCCGGATCGGCTAGCGGCGCCGGCCGACTCTCGGCTCGGGTTCCTCCGCCCGCACCGGGACGAGCTGGCCCGGCTCGGCCCATGGTTGCGCAGGCCGGCGATCGAGCCTCTCAGGCTGGGCCGCGACCACGCGCCGCGCCTTCGCCCGGCGGGTGAAGATGGCCAAGTAGTACTTGAGGTGCCAGCCCAGATGGAAGATGGAGATGAAGCTCATCACCATCCCGGTCTCCACGTGCCAGAGAAGCAGCCAACGTGGCAGCAGCAGGGGTGGATCCATGGATATCCCCGCGGCGAGCACCAGGCCGAGGCCGGCTGTGGTCAGGAACGTGGCCATCAGAAGCACGTTCCATATCTTCCGATGGGTCGCCACCCGCAGCACGCGAGTGCGATAGAGGATGAAGCTCACCACGTACACGATCAGGAACAGGACGGCGGCCGGTCCGACGTAGTACTGGGGCGGTCCTATCGACATGAGGCCCGCGGCGTCCGCGTCCTCGAGACCCGTGGCGGCGGCTTCGTCGACCATCCCAGCGGCGTCGGCCTCCAAGCCGGGAAGGGCGCCGTCCGAGGAGCCGCCTGCCGGTCCCCCGTCGCTTGGAGGATCGCTCGGGGGCGGCTGGAGGCCGCTGCTCAGAGCGAGGCCGGCCACGACGCCTCGGGCCCAGTCCATATTCCGCTCGCTGTCAGGCGCTCCCCACAGGTAGGTGAGGTCGGATGTCGCCGCGCCGATGCCTACCAGCGTGGTCGTCGTTGTCGTCTCCAGCGACGTTGTGGTGGGCGCCACCGTCGTGGTGGTCGGCCTCCTTGTCGTGGTGGTCTTCTTCGTCGTGGTGGTCTTCTTGACCGTGGTCGCGGTCGGTTTGCCACAGTGGCAACCAGGCTTGTACGTGTAGCTCGAGTATGCCTCGGCCGGCGCCGGATTGGACAGCATCACGAGAACGAGTATCAGGCTGCATACAGCCACGACAGAGAGAACGCAGGTCAGGATCTTCTTCCGGGACATGCATCGACTCCTTGATCGAGTGGAACCCCTCATTGGGAATAACGGCAGGAACTCAGCGAATACGCTGAGAGATGATTAAGAAGACGCGAAGAGAGTTCTCAGACTCGGATCGATGCTGCGTGGAACGGGGGAATGGACGACTACGAAGCTGGGGCTATGCGCCTGCGCTCTTCCACCCAGCGCTCTGCTTCGGTGTGGGAGCCTTCCGGGCTGCGCCGGCCGGCCACCCCGGGCCGCCTGCCGTTGCTGGAAGGCCAGCATCCGCTCCTCGGCGGTGCGGACGGTGCCGGGCCGGGTCTGCCGCGGCCGGGAGACGCGCTCGCGGGCGGCGCCCCGCTCCGGGGCTTTCGCCCTCTCGAGGGCCAGTGCCCGCTCGGGCCGGGCGGCCCGGCGCTTGCCGGTCACGATGGCCAGGTAGTACCGCGCGTGCCAACCGATATGGAAGACAGGAGATGAAGCACATCGCGATACCGGTCTCCACATGCCACACGAGCAGCCAAGCGGGCAGCGCCCAAGGGGTGCTCCGGGTGATGCCCACGGCGAGCAGCAGCCCGATGACGCCGCACAGCATGAAGGTGCCCAGCAGGAGCATGTTCCAGATCTTGCGGTGGGTGGTGACCTTCATGCGCCGGGTCCGGTAGAGACCGAAGCTCACCCCGTATACGCCGAGGAAGCCGATGGCCACCGGGCTGAAGTAGTAGTGAGGCGGTCCGAAGGTCCCGGCCGCCACCGGCTCGCCGCCGGAGACGCCGCTGCCGCCGTCGCCGGACGATCCATCGCCGCCGCCGGGATGTGAATCCACGGACGCGCCAATGGCGAGCGCGTCGTCCGCGTCCGCGTCGGTGGCGTCCGCCTCGTCCTCGTCCTCGCTGGTGGTGGTCGCCGACTTCTTGGTCTTGCTGGCGGAGGCCTTCGTGGTCGACGTCTTGGCGGCCGTGGACTGGGTCGTCGTCGACTTCACCGTGGAGGTCGCGGTGGTCGTGGAGGCCGTCTTGGTGGTCGTGGTCGTGGTCGTGGCCTTGGCCGTGGTGGTGGTGACCTTCTTGGTCGTGGTGGTCACCTTCTTGGTGGTGGTCGTCGTCGGCTTGGCCGTCGTGGTGGTGGGCGCGCCACAGTGGCAGCCCGGCTTCCACGCGTAGCTCGCCTTGGCTTCGACGGTTTCAGGCTTCGACGACAGAAGCAACAGGACGAAGATCAGTCCGGATACGGCTGCCACCGACAATGCGATAGTCAGCGCTTTCCTGCGGGTCATGGTCCGGCTCCTCAGCACGGCGGATCGCTTCCTCAGATCCACCTCGTTTTCGGGGCTGGCGCACACAGGTCTCCCCACGGCGCTCCCGGAGTCTAGGGGGCCAGACTGAGGGTTCCCTAAGAGTTGGCTAAGAAAGTTCTCAGGGACGGACGCGCGTCCGCGCCGGACCGGGGCGGCGGCCGCAGGGGCCTACGCCGGCAGGACCACCTCGAAAGTCGTCCCCTCGCCCACGGCGCTCTGCACCGTCATCGACCCGCTGTGGGCGCCGACGATCTCATGGGCGATGGCGAGCCCCAGGCCGGTGCCACGCTCGCTGCGGTCGCGCGAGGGGTCAGCCCGGTAGAACGGCTCGAACAGGTGGGGCAGGTGTTCCGTGGGGATGCCCGGGCCGGTGTCGGAGATGGCCACGCGCGCGTTTCCGTGCTGCCTGCGGGCGTCGACGGTCACGATGCCTCCGGCCGGCGTGTACTTGACTGCGTTTGCCAGCAGATTGAGGAACACCCTGATGAGGTCGTCGGCGTAGCCGTTCACCACCAGCCGCCTGCGGATGCGCGTTCGGATGGTCACAAACCGTTCCTCCGCCAAAGGGTCGAACTGCTCGACGACCAACTCCAGCAAGGAGGTCAGGTCCACGAGTTCGCTCTCGGCGGAGCGCGGCCGCCCGCCTCGGGCGAGAACCAGGAGGTCGTCGCAGAGCCGGATCAGCTGATCCACCTGAGCATCCAGACCCTCCAACGTCGCTCGGCTCTCCTCCGCCGTGCGCTCCCGCGCCAGTGCGACGCCGATGCCGCCCTTGATGGCGGCCAGCGGTGTGCGCAGTTCGTGGGAAGCATCCGCCGAGAACCGCCGTTCCCGCTCGAACGCCGTCTGCACCCGGTCGAGCATCGAGTCGAAGGCGGTGGCCATCGCGCCCACCTCATCGGCCGGTCCGTCATACGAGATCCGCTTGCCCAGAGTGTTGGGCCCGATCTGCTCAGCGGTACGGGCGATGCGGGTGAGCGGGCGAAGGGCCCGCCCGGCCAGGAAGTAGCTGAGCACCGCTGCGACCAGTACCGCGATGGGCAGGATGATGTAGAGCTGGGTGGCGAGGGCCGATAGAGCTTCCTCCACGGGGCGCAGGGAACGGACGGCCTGCACCCAGCCCACCACCCCCTGCGGATCACCGCTGATGGGGAGAGCCAGGACGCGCCAGTCTTCATCCGCTATCTCGGTGCTGAAGGCTTCGCCCGTCAGCGGCCACACCGGCGGCAGGTCGACACCCAGGTGGTCCCATTCGACGCCTTCCGGCGAGAGCACCGAGATCTCATAATCCTCGTCGCCTGGCGAGGCGAACGTCTGCATGTCATCCCCATGAAAGACGTAGCGGCCGTCCTCGCTCTCCAGGTGCACGAAGGCCTGGTCGGCGGCCAGACTCAGGTCGAGGTCCAGCTCGTCGATCAATTGGTGCTTGGTACTCACGTACACCTGCGTGCCGGCGACCACCAGGGTGACCGTCAGGAGGATGACGAACGCGGCGACCACGCGCAGCCGCAGGCTGCCGACCCGCCGGAGGAAGCGAACGAGTCTACCCACCGTCATCCACGTCCAAGATGTACCCCATACCCCGGACCGTGCGGATGAGGGCACACGACCCGGGACCGTCCAGCTTACGTCGTAGATAACCCACGTAGACCTCGACGACGTTGGAGTCGTGGAAGAAGTCGAAACCCCACACCCGCTCGGCCAGCTGGGAGCGGGTCAGCAGCTGCCCGGGGTTGCGCATGAAGAACTCGAGCAGTCCGAACTCCCGGCGGCTCAGTTCGATGCGGCGGTCGCCGCGACGCACCTCGTGGCGCATGATGTCGAGCTCCAGATCGCCCACCCGCAGTACCGGCTCCATCTCCAGGGACGGACGCCGCGATAGGGCGCGGATGCGGGCGAGAAGTTCGGAGAAGGCGAAGGGCTTGGTGAGGTAGTCGTCGGCGCCCTGGTCGAGACCCCGCACACGGTCGTCCACGCTATCGAGGGCGGTGAGCAGGAGTACGGGGGTCTTGACCTCACGGCGGCGCATCTCACCGAGTATGTCCAGTCCGCCCATGCCGGGCAGCATGACGTCCAGCAACACCAGGTCGTGCCCGGCCGCCAGAGCCTCGCGCAGCCCCCTCTGGCCGTCGGTCTCCCAATCCACCTCGTGCCCCGCTTCGCGGAGCCCTTGGCGGACGAACTCACCGAGACCCTTGTCGTCTTCGACCAGAAGTAGCCGCATCGCGTCCATACCTCCCAGTTCATTGCAGAAGTATAGTGCGCGAAAGTGGTTACGTTTAACCGCCGCCCAGCGTTCGGCGGCGCGGCTTCCGCCGGCCGGCTGCCTCCTACCCCAGATGCTCCTCGTCGCCGGTGACGAAGTAGCGCACCCGTTCGCCCATGTTGACGGCGTGGTCGCCGATGCGCTCGAAGTACCGGCCGACCATCGCCAGCCGGATGGCGGGGCCCACGCTCGCCTGGTCGTTCAGCTCGAGCAGACTCTGGATGAGCTGGCCGTGCAGTTCGTCGATGCGGTCGTCCTGCCGGGCGAGGTCCGCGGCCAGCGATTCGTCCTTCGCGGCCCAGGCGTCGATGGCCTTGCCGATGAGCTGTCCGGCTGCCTCGCCCAGGTCGGCGACCAACGTGTGGATGGCCTTGGTAGGCTGCCGGCCGGCGCCCGACTCGCAGAAGTCCTCCAGTTGCACCAGCTTGGCGATGTTGTAGGCCAGGTCTCCCACCCGCTCCAGGTCGTTCACCACCCGGAGGATGGCCACGATCAGCCGCAGATCGCCGGCGACGGGCGCCTGCTGGGCCAGAAGGGTCAGCGACCGCTTCTCGATGTCGAGGAACATCGCGTCGATGGCATCGTCACCGTCGCGCACGCTCTGGGCGAGCTCCCGGTCGCACTCGACCAGCGCCCGGGTGGCGTCCTGGGTGCTCCGCTCGACGATGGCTCCCATGCGCACGATCTCCTGATCGAGCGCTTCGAGCTCCTTGTGAAATGCATCCCGCATGTCTTGTGCCTTCCTTCTCCGGCCGGATTATCCGAAACGGCCCGAGACGTAATCCTCGGTCCGCTTGTCCTTGGGCTTGGTGAAGATCTGGCTGGTCTCGCCGAACTCCACCAGGATGCCCCAGCGCGCCGATGTCGCCTCGTCCACCTCGGTGTAGAGGAACGCGGTCTCGTCGGAGACGCGGGCCGCCTGCTGCATGTTGTGAGTCACGATGATGATCGAGTAGTCCTTCTTCAGCTCCTGCATCAGGTCCTCTATGCGGACCGTCGCGATGGGGTCGAGAGCCGAGGCGGGCTCGTCCATGAGGATCACATCGGGCTCCACGGCGATGGCCCGCGCGATGCACAGACGCTGCTGCTGGCCGCCGGACAGGTCGAGAGCGCTCTTCTTGAGCTTGCCCTTGACCTCGTCCCACAGAGCGGCGCGGCGGAGCGACCCCTCCACCAGCTCGTCCATGTCGCCCTTGTAGCCGTTGATCTTGGCGCCGAAGGCGACGTTGTCGTAGATGGACTTGGGGAACGGGTTGGGCCGCTGGAACACCATGCCGATGTGCCGGCGGACCATCACCGGATCCACCCCGGGACCGTAGATGTCCTCGCCGTGATAGAGCACCTCCCCGGAGACCCGGGCGCCGGGGATGAGTTCGTTCATGCGGTTGAAGCAGCGGATGAGCGTGCTCTTGCCGCAGCCCGACGGGCCGATGATGGCGGTGATCCGGCGCGGCCGGATGTCCATGGTCACGTCTTTCAGCGCCAGGTTCTTGCCGTAGTGCATCTGCAGATCGCGGACGCTGAAGACCGGCTGTTCGGCCGGTGCGGCCGCCGCCTCGGCGGCCGGCGCTATGTCGGAGATCATCGAGTTCATCGGGATATGCGGCTCCTTGAGGAGATCACCCGGGCCACGATCGTGAACACCAGGATGATGATGATGCAGTTCGAGCGCCCCCGCCCAGGCCCGGGCCTGTCCGGCCGCGAACGGGTTGCGGGCGCCGTCGAAGATGGCCAGCGGCAGCGCCTGGATGGGCCCGCTCCAGAAGCTTGGCCGTCAGCTGGATGGAACCCAGCGCAGTGAGCAGCAGGGGCGCGGTCTCGCCGGCGGCGCGGGCGATGGCCAGCATGACGCCGGTGGTGATGCCCGGCGCGGCCGACGGGATGATGACCTTGGTGATGGTCTGCCACTTGGCGGCGCCCGAGGCCGTAGCTGGCGTCCTTGAGCTCGCTGGGCACCAGCTTGAGCATCTCCTCGGTGGAGCGCAGGACGATGGGCATCATGATGATGGCCAGCGAGGCGGCCCCCATCAGGGCGCTGAAGCCGAAGCTCACCACCAGGGCCGTGTAGACGAAGAGGCCCACGAAGATGGAGGGCACCCCGGTCATGACGTCGGCGAAGAAGCGGATGAGCTTGGCCAGCCAGTTGCCCTTGCCGTATTCCACCAGGTAGACGGCCCCGAAGATGCCCAGCGGCACCGAGACCACCGTCGCCAGGCCCACCATGATGGCGGTGCCGATGAGGCCGTTGAGGAAGCCGCCGCCGGTGCGGCGCAGGCTGAACGGCTGCGAGCTGGTGAGGAACTCCCAGTTCATCGTCTGGAAGCCCTTGAGGGCGATGTAGACCAGGATCATCCCCACCGGGATGAGGATCAGCACCGTGGCCAGCACGATGAGAGCCGTGTTGCGGCGGTTGCGCCAGCACGCGGCGCCGGGCGGGCCGGCAGTCGCGCAGGGAGACGCCGGGGCCGATGCGGCCGCCGGCCCAGCGGTCGGCGACGTGGGCGGAGCGGCGCTGCCGGCGCTGCCGGCGGCCGGCCGCGTCGCGAGGGGCGACGTCGCCGCTCATATGCGGTTGAACCGCCACACGATAGCGCGGGCGGCCATGTTGATGAGCATTGTCATGACGAAGAGCACCACTCCTATGCCCACGAGGGCCCGGATGTGGTCACCGGTGGCTTCGGAGAAGGTGTTGGCGATGACGGCGGCCATGCTGTAGCCGGGCCGCACGACGGACGGGTCGATCTTGGCGACCGAGCCGACGAGCAGAGCCACGGCGATGGTCTCCCCGAGAGCCCGGCCCAGACCGAGCATGGTGGCCCCCACGATCCCGGCCCGGCTGCGCGGCAGGATCGGCGGCGCGGACCATCTCCCAGCGGGTCGCGCCGAGCGCGTAGGCGGCGTGCCGGTCGGCGCTGGGGACGGTGGAGATGACCTCGCGGGTGAGCGCGGTGATGATGGGCGTGATCATGATGGCCAGGATGATCCCGGCGCCGAAGAACGAGAGCCCGGAGGCCGGTCCCTTGAAGATGGGGATCCAGCCCAGGTACTTGGCCAGGAAGTCGGCCGCCGGCTGCAGGAACAGCGGGAGGAGGACGAAGACACCCCAGAGACCGTAGATGACGCTGGGCACGGCCGCGAGCAGGTCGACGGCGTACGTGATGGGCTTGCGGAGACGCTTGGGGGCGTACTCGGTGGAGAAGAGGGCCACGCCCAGACTCAGCGGCACCGCGATGACCAGGGCGATCACCGAGGTGATCGACCGTGCCGTAGATGAAGGCCAGAGCCCCGTACTGGCTGTTCCCCGGATCCCAGTCGGTGCTGGTGACGAACGAGATGCCCTGCGGAGCTGAAGACCGGCAGCGCCGTCCCCGTGGTGGAGACGACCATGTAGGCCAGCACCAGCAGCACCAGCACGCCGCAGAGAGCCGCGAAAGTGGCGAAGAGGGAGTCGGCGTGGCGGCCGAGCCCGGTCCGGCGCCAAGCCCTTGGCTCGCCGGGAACGCGGCCGCCCCCGCCGGCCAGCCGGCCGGCGGAGGCTGAGCCCGGTGCGCCTTGCGGCGCGGGGCTACTTGCTGCCGATCTCATTGACCTTGGCCAGAGCCAGAGCTTTGAGGTCGTCAGGGAGGGGGGCGTATCCGAGGTCGGTGGCGATGGCCGTGCCGTCGTTCAGAGCCCAGGTGAGCCAGGCCTTGAGGGCCGCGACTTTCGCCGGGTCGCTCATCTTGTCGTAGGCCAGGATCCAGGTGGCGCCCACGATCGGGTAGGCGTCGGCGTTGGCGCTGTCGGCCACCGAGAACCTGAGGTCCGCGGGGAACTCCGCGCCTTTGGCCGCGGCCGAGGTGGACTCGAGGCTCGGGACGATGAAGTTGCCGGCCTTGTTCTTGAGGGAGGCCATGGTCAGCTTGGATTCGATGGCGTAGGAGAGTTCGACGTACCCGATGGAGCCCTGCTGCTGCTGGACCACCGCGGCCACGCCGTCGTTGCCCTGGCCGCCGACGCCCGCGGGCCACTTGACTTCCTTGCCTTTGCCCACCGTGTCGGCCCAGCCGGTGTTCACGCTGGTGAGGTAGCCGGTGAAGATGCTGGTGGTGCCGGAGGAGTCGGAGCGGTGCACCACTTGGATGGCCTTGTCGGGGAGGGTGACGCCGGGGTTGAGAGCGGCGATCTTGGCGTCGTTCCAGTTGGTGATCTGGCCGAGGAAGATGGCGGCCACCGTGTCGGAGTCGAGCTTGAGCTCCGGGACGTCCGCCAGGTTGTAGGCCAGGACCACCGAGCCGAACACGGTGGGGATGTGCAGGACCTTCGCGCCGCCGGCCGTCTCGGCCGCGGTGATCTCCTCGTCCGTCATGGGGGCGTCAGAAGCGCCGAAGTCCACGGTCAGCTTGGTGAACTGCTCGATGCCGCCGCCGGAGCCGATGCCCTGGTAGTTGATCTTGACGTTCGGGTTGGCGGCCTGGAACTCGCCGATCCACTCGACGTAGAGCGGTTTCGGGAAGGTGGCGCCGGCGCCGTTGAGAGAGGCGGAGAGGTCCGCGGAGGAGGTGCCGGTGCCGCCGGCCGTGGTGGCCGTGCCACCCGCGGTGGTGGTGGAGCCGCCCGCGTCGGGCAGATCGCTGCCGCCGCCGCATCCAACGGCCACCAGAGACAGGGCGCCGATCACGAGCAGCGAGCCTGCCAGGACGGCGACCAGGCGACTGCGCTTACCTTTCAGAGTCATTCTTGATTCCCTCGCTTTCACTTCTTTTGGCTTCTCTTCTGACCTTTTCGTCGTTCTGCACCGTAAGGTAGCCGCGGACGCCCGGACGGTTGTTAACGCTGCGTTAAAAGGCGGGTTAATTCTTCGCCGGGGGGCCTGCTATGGTGGAGGCGATGGCTGAGCCGGATAAGAAGCGCATCCTACTGGTGGAGGACGACCCCACCATCTCCGACCTGGTGGCCTACAACCTGCGCCGCGCCGGCTACGACGTGCTGCAGGAGCACAACGGCCGCGCCGGTCTGGAGACCGCCCTCACCCAGGCGGTCGACCTCGTGCTGATGGACCTCATGCTGCCCGGCCTCGACGGCATGGCCGCCAGCCGCGAGATCGTCCGGCGCAAGCCCAGCCTGCCCATCATCATGCTGACGGCCCGCAGCGAGCGGGAGACCATCCTGGAGGGCTTCGACGTCGGGGCGGACGACTACATCACCAAGCCGTTCGACCTCGATGTGCTGCTCGCCCGCATCCAGGCGCGCCTGCGGCGCGCCCCGGCCGGTATCGCCATGACTCGGGCTTCACGATGCGGGCAGCCTCTCAGCAGCCGGCGGCGGCCCGGCGGGAGGCATCCTCAGCACCGGCGACCTCAGCCTCGACCGCGACGCCCACACGGCAGCCGGCCCCGGCGGAGAGGTGAGCCTCAACCCCAAGGAGTACGACCTCCTGGAACTCCTGCTCTCCCGTCCCGGACACCTCTTCCCCCGGGAGGAGATCGTCGAGAGGGTCTGGCATCAACGCTACTCGCCCGCATCCCGCAGTCTGGACGTCCACGTGCGCCGTCTGCGGGCCAAGCTGGAAGCAGATCGGCGCCGCGGTGGAGCTGCAGACCGTGCGCGGCGTGGGCTATCGGCTGACACCCGTGACCGGCCCCACGAGCAGCCCCGCGCCCTGAGGAGTCGAGGATGCGCCTACGGTACAAGCTGCCCATCGCGTTCGCCCTCACCACGCTGGTGTTCGCGGGCATCGTCGCGCTGGTCGCGGCCCTGGCGCTCCGCGGCGTCTATCTCGACCGGCTCGAAGACGACATGTCCCTGCAGGCTCAGCAGTTCGCGGCCGTCCTGGAACTGGAAGGCCCTGACTCGGCCGGCGCCGGCGGCGCCGATGCGTCCTTCCTTCAGACCCTCACCGACAAGGCCGGAGACGCCGGCGACCTGCGCCTGACCCTCATCGCCCGCGACGGCACGGTGCTGGGCGACTCCGAGGCCGACCCCGCCACGCTCGACAATCACGCCGACCGGCCCGAAGTGGCTCAGGCCCTCGCCGGTCACGAGGGACGGGCGCGGCGCTAGTCCGCCACGCTGAACCAGGAGGAGGTCTACGTCGCCGTACCGTTGCCGGAGAGCGAGGCCTCCTGGTCCGCAGGGGTGGTGCGGGCCGCGCTGCCGGCCAGCCGGGTCGATGCCATGGTGGCGGCCTCCTGGCGGGTGCCGCTCATCGTGTGGGCCGTGCTGCTCTTGCCCACGCTGGCCGTGTCGTTCCTGCTCACCCGGTCGATCACCGCGTCCGGTCCAGCGCCTTCAGGACATGACCGGGCAGGGTGGCCGGCGGCGACCTCGCCTACCGGACCAGCGTCCGCCGCAACGACGAACTGGGTGACCTGGCCGGATCGCTCAACAAGATGGCCGAGGAACTGCAGGCCCAGGTCGACCAGTTGGCCACGGAGGAAGAGCGCTCCGCCCGGGTGCTCGCGGCCATGACCGAGGGCGTCATCGTCATGGATGCGGACGGCCGCCTGGTGCGGGCCAACCCGCCGCCGCCCGGATCCTGCAGACCTCGCTCGAGGGGGCCGAGGGCAAGCCCCTCGTCGTCACCGCGCGCGCCTTCCCCGCCCAGGCCCTCGCCGAGAGATCGCGCAAGAAGCGGAGAGGCCGTCGCCGAGATCGTGGGGCTGCCCGGCCAGAGATACGCGGCCGTCGAGGCCATCCCGCTCCGCGCCCCCGGGAGCCACGGGACCGAAGCGAGCCAGACCCTGTTCGTCATCCGTGACGAGACCGCCCGGCTCGCCATCGACCGCATCCGCAAGGATTTCGCCACGAACGTCTCGCACGAGCTCAAGACCCCGCTCGCCGGCCTGTCCCTGCTGGCCGAGACCCTCAAGCACGCTCTCGAGGAAGACCCCGAGCAGGCGAAGGTGTTCGTCGACCGGATGGCGGCCGAGGTCGCGAGGCTCGTCGGACTGGCCGGCGACCTGCTGACGCTCTCCAAACTCGAGGAGCCGGGAGGAGAGACGGCAGAGAGATTCACCGCGGCCGATCTGGCGCAACTCGCGGAGAGAGCCGTCTCCGAACTCCTGCCTCTGGCAGAGTCCAAGCAGCAGGGACTCGCCATCAGCGCCGCCCCCGGCGCGGTGGTGCTGGGAGACGACGTCGCGCTCAGCACGCTGATCCGGAACCTGGTGGACAACGCCATCCGGTACACGGAGCCCGGCGGGCACATCGCCGTGAGAGTGAAGAAGGAGACGGACGCTCGGAACGCGTCGTGGGTGATGCTGGAGGTGCAGGACGACGGCGTCGGCATACCGGCGGCCGATCAGCGCCGCATCTTCGAGCGCTTCTACCGGGTGGACAAGGCGCGGTCGCGCGAGACCGGCGGCACCGGGCTCGGACTGAGCATCGTGCGCCACGTGGCCGAGCGGCACGGCGGCAAGGTGGAGGTCGCGAGCACCCTGGGCTCCGGCTCCACGTTCACGGTGCGGTTACCGGCGGCGGAGTAGCCCGGCCCGCGCGGCGAGGACCGCCGCCACCCCCACGATGATCACCGCGTAGAGCGCCGGGTAGAACCAGCCCGGCTCGCTCGTGGTGAGCGGGCGACGGCCGCAGATAGTACTCGGCCACTCGGAAGAGCGTGAATCCCAGCATGAAGACCAGGAAGGGCGCCCCCTCGGCCACCAGGCCCCTGACCCGGGCGGCGGCCGGCGGCGTGCCGCCCTCCGCGCCCCCGGCGCCCTGCGCCGCGCGCCCGCGCCGCCCCCGCATCATCAACCAAACGGCCAAAGCCCCGAACACCGCCGCCGCGATGATCTCGTAGATCTGGGTGGGGTGGACCGGGTGCACCGCTCCCGTGAACCCAAGCAGCCCGGTCTCCCCGGTGGCCAGCTGGTAGCTCCAGGCCGGACTGCCGTTGGGGAAGGTGACGCCCCAGGGCAGCGAGGTCACCTCGCCGAAACAGCAGCCCCGCAGGTAGCAGCCGGTCCGCATGAGGACGATGGCGGCCGCCATGGCCGGCACCGCGCTGTCGGCCGCTCTCCACAGCGGCACCCGCAGCGGCCGGGCGAGCAGCGCGCCGGCGCCCGCCGCCAGGAGCAGACCCCCGTAGAGCGAGAACCCGTGGAACTCGAAGCCATAGGCAAGCCCGGGATCCTCCGCGTAAACGCCCCAGTTCGTGGCCACGTCCAGGAGCCGCGCCCCGGCGATCCCCACCACCAGCGTCACCAGATAGAAGAGCAGCGCCCGCCACCAAGGCACTCCCCGGCGCCACGCGACCACGGTCCCCAGGGCCAGCGCCACCACCCACGCGAGCGTGTAGAAGGTGGCGTAGGCTCCGAGCGTGACCTCGGCTCCCCCCAGGCGGAACGTCAGCAGTACTGGATGCAAATCCTCAGCTCAGGTAGTAGTCCTTGCGCCGCTGCGCATGCCGGGTACGGTCCATCGCGTCCCGGGTCAGAGCGGCCAGTTGCTCGGGCTCGCGAACCTGAGGAGACCATACATCACCGCGGGCCATCCGGAACACCACTTGCCCGTCCATGACGTCGACGCCTTGGAGCGCTTCCAGCGGGATGACCTCCGGGCTGTCCGTGGCCATACCGATGAGCACGGCCTCCGTGGTCAGCTGCAGCTCGCCGTTGTCCCAGACCACCCGCTCCGGACCGTCGAACGCACGCATGTCCTTGGCCCGCAGATCGCCTCGAACACCCACCGCCCGCCCGAACCGCCGGGAGATGACCTCGCCGATGCCCTTGGTCACCTGATAGCCCAAGTGCTGGTTGCAGGCGATGAGTTCGCGGAGCATAGGGCCGCTCACCACGATGATCTTCGACGGCTCCGCCGCCCAGGCCGAGGCAGTGTAGATGTGGGGCTGCATCGCTGCCGACCAGCCCAGCACCTCGCCCGGCCCCACCTGGTCGATGAGCACCTGGCGCCCCTCCGGGTCGCGCACCTTGACGTCCGCACTCCCACTCAGGAACAGGTACAACTCATCCGCCGAAGCCCCCTCGACCGTGAGAAGGTCGCCCTTGCCCACGTCGCGCACCTGCGATATCCGGCCGATGGCGCCCAGCTCGCCGAAGTCCAGGTCGCGGAAGATCTTGAAGCGGTGCATCTCGTCGATGCCCTGGCCGCGCACCGCCTGCCCCAAACGCGCCGACATCACCTCGCCGATGTTCTTGAACACCATGTAGCCCAGTTGCTTGTTGGCGTCGCAGAGCTCGCGCAGAGCCGTGCCCTCGATGAGGATGAGTTCCGCCGCCTCCGTGGCCCACGCCGACGCCGTGTAGACGTGTGGCTCCACCACGGCGCCCCAGCCCAGTACCTCGCCCGGCGCGAGCTCATCGATCTGCACCTGCCCGCCGCCGGCTTCCCGCACTTTGACGGCCACCCTGCCCCTCGCCACCAGATACAACTGGTCGGCCGGAGCCCCCTCCGCGATGATCTGTTCCCCGGCGACGGCATCCCGAGACCGGGCGAGCTCGGCGACTGCGCTCAGGTCGCCGGGGTCCACCTCGGAGAAGATCCTGAACTGACGTATGCGTTCGACCTGTTCCATGTCTTCCGCTCCCTGCGTGGTCGCGTTGTGGGTCCGCCGCTTCTTCTGTCTCTCGCGCACCGGGTCGGCGCCCGCCGCCACGGCCGTCAGCTGAGCCTGCGCCATCTTTCGCGCCTCCTCGGGCGACAGCACCGCCACACGGCCTATGGTGAACCGCCGGGACTCTCCGGCCGCGGTGCGATAGCGGATGACGTACGAGGCCGCCCCGGACGGCCGCAGCCGGATACCGAAGCCGGGCAGTTCGTCGTCGGCCACGTAGATCTCCCGCTCCGGGTCGGGCTTGAGACTCTCGACTATGCGTTTGGTGATCCGAGGCATCGCCCGCCTTTGGGGACGCGCTGGGGACACATCTTGGGGACACACCCATCCTAGAAGGTGGAGGGCGGGTTGTCCATAGCTACTGAGCGATAGCTTACCCATGGAACCGCGGCCCCTCTCGTACTAAGATGGCAACAGGCTCGGTCGGGAGCCGGAAACGCGGAGAGGAGCGACGGTGCGGGAAGACAGACTCGAATTCAAGGGCCCGGTGAACGCGTCCGGCGAGAAGGTCATCGTCCGGGACATGTGTTTCATCGGGGTCTCGTGGGGCGGCAACGCCTGCATGGTCGACGTCAAGGACGGCAAGGTCATCCGCATCCGGCCGGCCCGCTTCTACGACCAGTACACCAAGGAAGAGGTCAAGCCCTGGGTCATGCACGCCCGCGGCCAGACGCTTCGATCCCGGCGACAAGACGCCTCCCGCCGCCCATCTCCCTCTGCTACAAGAAGCGCGTCTTCTCCCCGGCCCGCATCCGCTACCCCATGAAGCGCGTGGACTTCGACCCGAACGGCGCCCCCGGCTCCACCGGCCCGGGCGGCCGCAACATCCAGAACCGGGGCACGAGCAAGTACGTGCGCATCAGCTGGGACGAGGCCCTCGACATCGTCACCTGCGAGATGAACCGCATGAAGGAGACCTACGGCCCCACCGCCATCCTCTATCAGAACGACCAGCACGGCGAGAACAAGACGGTGCACGGCCCCCACGGCTGCGGCCGCAAGCTGCTCGACCTGTTCGGCGGCTACACCCACCAGGTCCGCAACGCCGACTCGCTGGGAAGGCTGGTACTGGGGCGCCAAGCACGTCTGGGGATGCGAGTTCATCGGCCAGCAGCTGCCGCAGAGCAACCTGCTCTACGACATCTCCAAGAACGCCGAGCTGCTGCTCTTCTGGGGTTGCGACCCCGAGACCACTCCCTGGGGCTGGGGCGGCCAGCTGGTCAGCCGCTTCTGCTACTGGTGGAAAGAACTGGGCATCAAGCAGATCTACATCGCCCCCGACTGCAACTACGGCAACGCCGTCCACGCCGACAAGTGGATCCCGCTGCTGCCCAACACCGACGCCGCCCTCTACCTGGCCATCGCCCACCGCTGGTTCACCAAGGGCACCTACGACAAGGAGTACCTGGCGACCCACGCCTACGGCGTCGACAAGTTCGAGGCCTACGTCATGGGCGAGGAAGACGGCGTGCCCAAGACGCCCGGAGTGGGCGGCGCCCATCACCGGGGTGCCGGCCCGCATCATCAGGGCCCTGGCCGACGAATGGGCCTCCAAGCGCACCACCATCGTCATCTCCAACGGCGGCCCGGCCATCCGCGGCCCCTACTCCACCGAGCCGGCCCGCCTGCAGGCGCTCCTGCCTGGCCATGCAGGGCCTGGGCAAGCCGGGCGTCAACCAGGCCAAGATGATCGAGTGGGCGCTCTCGCTCCTCCCCGAGAACCAGGCGGCCCCCATGCCCTCGGTCCAGTGCAACATCGACGCCGCCTACCGCGGCGACGGCCCGCCGGAAGAGGGGCGCGACTCCTGCATCCCCAAGACGCTGGTCCCCAAGCTCATCCTGGAGGGCGAAGGCACCTGGTACGGCAACCGCTACGGCATGCGCAGCGACCGCGAAGACCAGTTCATCGAGTACAAGTATCCCGCCGACGGCGCTTCCAAGATCCACATGATCTGGACCGACTCCCCCTCCTGGATCACCTGCTGGAACGACGGCAACAACTTCATCCGGGCGCTCAAGCATCCCGATATCGAGTTCGTCATGTGCCAGCATCCCTGGATCGAGAACGACGCCCTGTTCGCCGACGTCCTCCTGCCGGTCAACACCAAGCTCGAAGAGGACGACATCGGCTCCGACGTGTTCTGCGGCCAGATGGACATGCTCTATCCCGAGCCGCGCTGCATGGAGTCGCTGGGCGAGAGCGTCAGCGACTACGAGGTGGTCTGCAAGATCGCCGAGAAGCTGGGCCTGCTCGAGGAGTACACCGGCGGCATGAGCGTGCCCGACATCATCCGGGACGGCTTCGAGAAATGCCCGCGTCTCCGATCACATCACCTGGGACGAATGGCTACGAGAAGGGCTACTACGTGGTCCCGCCGCAGCAGGACTGGGAGAGCATCCCCGCCGGCTTCTACAAGTTCTGGGAAGACCCGGTGGCGAACCCGCTGCAGACGCCCACCGGCAAGCTCGAGTTCTACTCCACCGGCCTGGCCGAGCACTTCCCCGACGACCCGGAGCGCCCGCCGGTGCCGCACTGGATAGCCGAGGGCGAGTCGCACCAGGAGACCATCGGCACGGAGCGGAGCAAGAAGTATCCGCTGCTCGTCATGAGCAACCACCCGCGCTGGGGCGTGCATTCCCAGCACGACGACGTCACCTGGTTCCGGGAGATCGACACCTGCAAGATCCGGGCCACCGACGGGTATCAGTACCACCCGCTGTGGATCAATCCGACCGACGCGGCCGCGCGGGGCATCAAGTACGGCGACGTGGTCTCCATCTACAACGAGCGGGGCGTGGTGCTGGCCGGCGCCTACGTCACCGAACGCATCATCCCCGGAGCGGTGGGCATCGACCACGGAGCCAAGTACGACCCCATCGTGCCCGGCGAGATCGACCGGGGCGGCGTCATCAACACCATCGTGCCGCGCAACTGCACGTCGCAAGAACACCGTGGGCATGGCGGTCTCCGGCTTCCTGGTGGAAGTGGAGAAGACCGACCTGGACGGGCTGCGGCGCAAGTATCCCGACGCGTTCGAGAGGGAGTGCCACATCACCGCGGGGCCGTGCATCGCGGGCATCGAAGAGTAGACATGGCCTGACGGCCCGCCGGCGGGCGACTGCCGGCGGCCGCCGCGGCACTCGGCGCCGGCGACGAGAGCGGCCGGTGGGCTATCTGGTCCGATCGAGCAGGCTGACGAGCCCCTGCTCGATGGCATCCGGCGCGGGTGGACATCCGTGGATCTGCAGATCCACGGGGAACTCGTCCTCCAGCGGACCCGCCAGGTCTTCCGGCGTCCCGAGGACGTTGCGCCCGCAGGCGCAATCACCGAACGCGACCACCAGCCGGGGCTCGGGCATGGCGGCGTAGGCCGTCCGCAGGGGCCCCCTCATCCTGGTAGTGACCGCTCCGGTCACCAGAAGGACGTCGGCGTGGCGCGGCGCGGCCGTCACGCTGAGACCGTGGCGGCCCACATCGTAGTGCGGACCGAAACCCGCGCCCAACTCATGCTCGCACCCGTTGCACGAGCCCGCGTCGACGTGGCGGACGGCCAGCGACCCCGGCTTGGGGGAGGGCCGCATGCCGATCCGCCGGCGGATCCTGCGCAATTCGTTCAGTAGGACGAACATGGGCGCCTCCTTCTCCTGCTGCTACCGGTCGCAGCAGGAGTAGCAGAGCTCGAAGCTCTTGTTGATCACGGGGAAGTCGGTGAGGATGGCGCCCGCCGTGGCATTGGCCACTGCGGGCCAGTTGGCGAAGGAGGCCGTGCGCAGGTGGAGCCGGGCGACGCGGCCGTCTTCCGCTTCAAGAACGCAGACCGTCTCACCGCGCGGGCTCTCCACGCTCGCCACCCCGACAGGGTCGGCCACCCCGGGCACGGTGCCCGCGGGCTCCACGCCTCCAGCGAGCAACTCGTCCAGTATGCGCAGGGTGACGTCCACCTCCAGGGCGCGCACGTTGACCCGGCTGGCGACATCGCCCGAAGCGGAATGCGGCACCGCCGGAATGAATCCCGGGTAGGCCAGGCGGGGGCTGTCGAGTGCGCGCATCGATGGCATCGCCCGCGGCTCGGGCCGACGGGCCCACGATCCCCAAGCGACGCGCCTCCTCGGCAGGCAGGATCCCGACGCCGACGAACCGGTCTTGGACCAGCGCGTTGAAGAGCACCTCGTGCCAGGCCTTCCTGGCCACGACGGCCACGTCCACCAGTTCTCGGCGGGCCTCGGCGGCGGCGTCCGGGCCCACCTGCCACGTGCTGCCGCCCACCGCGATGGTGTCGAAGAGGAAGCGATGCCCGGTGAGACTCCGGTTGAGCCGTTGCACCCGCTCCTTGAGAGCGGCGAACGCCATGGATCCGGCCGCGAAGCCCACTCCGGCGCAGACGGCGCCGATATCGTTCAGATGGTTGTACAGCCGCTCCAGTTCGAGCAATACCGTGCGGGCGCGGGCCAGTTCGGGCTCCGGCCACAGCCCCAGGAGCGACTCGGCCGCCTGGGCGTAGGCCACGGAGTTGCTGACGGCGCAGGCGGCGCAGGCGCGCTGCGCGTAGGCCAGGCCCTCCTCGAGGGTGCGGCCCTCCGCGGCCCGCTCCAGGCCGCGGTGCTTGTAGAAGAGGCGAAGGTCGAGATGGAGCACCTTCTCCCCGACCACGTGGAAGCGGAAGTGGCCCGATTCGATGACCCCGGCGTGGATGGGACCGACGGCGACCTGGTGCACGTCGTGGCCCGAGGCCGGCACCACCCACTCGGCGAGCTCCGCTGGGTGCGCGATCAGCGGCCGTAGCGGCGCGTGGCCGGAAAAGCGGAGCCCGTACAGGTCGTGGGCCTCGCGCTCGTCCCACACCGCCGCGGGAGCCAGATCGATGATGGTGGGCGCCTCAGCGCCGGGCGTCGCCGCGGCAAGCAGCTGATGGCCGTCAGGGCCGGAGAAGAGCGCCCGGACTCCGGGTCCCTCGGCGGCATCGGCACCCCGGGCCGCGGAGCCTCCGACGCCCCGCGCCGCCCCGTAGAGGGCGAGGAAGCGGCCGCCGGGCTGCCAGCGCCGCTTCGCAGCGCGCGTGCCAATCGCTGAGGGGCGTCAGTTCGAGCTTCACGGCAGCACTCCAGCCAGTTCGTTCACGAGTCCGGAGCCGGGCAGCACCACAGTGAGGCCTGCAAGCACCAACAGCAGAACCGCGGCGGCGACGGTCAGGATGGTGAAGCCGCGGCCGCCCGCCAGGCCGCCGCGACGCTTGCCGCGGCCGGACCCGAGCAGGTCCTGCACCAGAACATGAGCGAGCCCAAGGAAGCCGAGCGCCAGGATGAACGCGGCGACGGCCGCGGCCACCGCGTTTCCGGAGGTGAACCCGCCGACGAGGATGAGCACCTCGCTGAAGAAGAGCGGAGACGGGGGCAGGCCGCTGAGCGACGCCAGACTCAGGCTCATGCCCGTCGCGAGCGCCGGATTCTCATGCATCAGGCCGCGCGCCCGGATAGAGATGCGCCGACGGCCGCAGGTCGAAGAGAGGCGTGGCCGCGTAGAAGCCCAGGGACTTCGCCACCGCGTGGCCCGCCAGATGCAGCACCACGCCGGCGATGGCCACCGGGTTGCCGAAGCCGATGCCGAGAGCGATGACGCCCATGTGTTCGAGGCTCGAGTAGGCGAGCAGCCGCTTCCAGGCCATGGGCCGCCAGAGGAACGGCACCGCCACCGCCAGCGACACCAGGCCGAAGGCGATGAACACGTTGCGGCCGAGGCCGAGTCCCACGGCCGGGGCCAGCGCCCGCTGGGCCCGCCAGGCCACGAGCATCACGGCCGGCAGAAGCGCCGCGGAGAGCAGGGCCGATACCGGCGGGGGCGCTTCGCTGTGGGCGTCCGGCAGCCAGTTGTGCACCGGCGCCCAGCCGACCTTGGTGGCCAGGCCGCAGAAGAGCAGCAAGAAGCCGACCGTGGCGGCCGAACCCTGCATCGCGGGGCCGAGGCCGCGAGCCCGCAGCCAGGAAAGACCCCCCAGTCCCGCGCTCCGTTCGGGCAGGGCGGTGTAGAGCGCGACGATGCCCAGCAACGCCACCGTCAAGCCCGCCGTGGTGAGGATCAGGTACTTCCATCCGGCTTCGAGCGACCGGCGCCGGCCGTTGTAGGCCACGAGAAGCGCCGAGACCCCGGTGGTGGCCTCGATGATGATCCAGGCGAGGCCGATGTTCCCGGCGAGCGGGATGGCGAACAGCGCCGCCCAGAAGATGTAGAAGCACAGGTAGTACCAGGAGCGGGCGCGAGCCGGGCGGAAGAAGCTGCGCTGGCTGGTGCGCAGATAGGCGGGCGACACCAGGGCGCTGCCCAGTCCCACCAGGGCGATGACGGCCAGGAAGGGCGCGCCCAGAGCATCCAGAGTGATCCAGGCGTTGCCACCGTCTTGGCCGACGCCGGCGAGGGTCAGTGTGACCGCCCCGAAAGCGACGGCCGCGGTGAGCACCGCCGCCACCCGGTTGGCCCAGTCCTGGCTACGCGGCGAGCGGGCCAGCTGCAGCAGCAACCCGCACGCGAGCGGCACGGCCGGGACGGCCAGCGCGACTGTCATCCGCAGGTCACTCATGCAGATCCCGCAGTACTCCGGTGTCCCCGGTGCCGAACTCGCCGAAGATGCGCTGGTGGAAGGCCACGGCCACCGTGACCAGCACGATGAGGTCGAACGCCACGCCCAACTCGATGAGCAGGGGCAGCCCGCCGGGGACCGCCACCGCGGCCAGCGCGACGCCGTTCTCGGCCACTATCAGCCCCAGCAGATTGAACACGGTCGGAGCGCCGGGCGATGATGATGGCGATGCCGATCACCAGCAGGCTCACGCTGGCCTGCTCGGCCACCCGGCTCGTGAGGCCGAACGACGGAGCCAGGAACAGGACGACGAACACGGCCGCGATGACCAGACCCAGCCTCAGCAGCGGCCGCATCGCGGAGCGCAGGGGGCGCGCTTCCCGGGTGCGTCTGACGCTGAAGGCCAGCAGCACGCAGAGCGGCAGGGTGCGGGCGAGCAGGATCAGCCCGGCGATGAGGAACTCCGTGGACCGCCCCGGCGCGAGGATGAGCGCGTACACCCCGAGCAGGAGCGCCTGCAGGGCGATGAAGCCGATGGCCGTCGTGCGCCGGCGGGTGATCACCACGAAGCAGCCCCAGGGCCACCATCCCCCAACTGAGCGCCGCGGTCACAGCCGGCCTCCGATCAGCCAGGTGACCAAGCCCAGGAAGCAGAGGCCGGTCGCCACGGCCAGCAGCCTCGGCACGCGCAGCAGGCGCATCTTGGCGAGCCAGGTCTCGACGACGGCCAGCATCACGCACAGCACCGGCAGTCCGACGGCCAGCACCACCAGCCGTGCCCACGAACCCGACCGGACGTGGCGCCAGCAGTTCGACGGTCAGCACCAGCATGACCCAGTGCCTGGCGGCCGCCGCCCACTGCAGATAGGCCAGATCCCGTCCGGCGTACTCGAGCAGCGGACCTTCGTGGATCATGGTGAGCTCGAGATGGGTGTCGGGATTGTCGATGGGCTGGCGTCCGATCTCGACGAGCACCACCAGAGCGAAAGCCACCACCGCGATCCAGTGAGCGGGCAGGCTCCAGACGGCCGATCCGGCCCCGGCATCGCTCAGAACGAGCAGATCGGTGCTCCCGGCGGGCAGGGCCATCAGGATCACGCACCAGCGAGCAGCAGACCCTCCGCCGCCACGCTCAGCATGAGGTCGCGGCTGGCGCTCATGAGAGAGAAGCCGCTCCCCGTGTCCCAGGAGGCGGCGGCGAGGGCGAACCGGGACAAGGGCCAGCAGGCCGACGAGCAGCAGCGCGTCGTGCCCGGCCGGCCACGCGGGAGAGCGCCCGCCGATGGGCACGAGCAGCAGCGCGACCGCCAGACAGGCGACCACCACCAGCGGCGCCACCCGGTACAGGACCGTGGTGCCCTCCGGGATCCACCATGCTGCGCGACCAGAGGCGGCGAAGTTCCCGATAGGGCTGCAGAGGCGACGTGCCCCGGCGGCCCTGCAGCCTCGCCTTGAGGTTCTGCGTGAGGCCGGACAGCAGCGGCGCCAGGACGATGCCCCCGACGATCTGGACGGCGCCGGCGATGATGGTGGAGCCGCTCATCGCACGCCCCACAGCCAGGCCAAGGCCAGCACCACGATGACCAGCGCGAGCAGATAGGCCATGTAGGCGCGCAGACTGCCCGACTGCAGGCGCCGCGCGACGGCCGCCACGGCCAGAGCCCAGCGCACGACCGGCCGGTAGAGCAGGGTGTCGAAGAGGTGCGGCACCGCATCCCCGGTAGGTGAGGCGCTGCGGGACGCCGTTCACCTCGGTGAGAGTGACCGCGCGCTCGGGTCGGAGGACAGCCTCCAGCACCAGCCGCAGCGGCTTGGTGAACCCGGCCGAGGTCCAGAGCAGCGCCGGCTCGACGCGCTGGCCGCAGGCCCACACCGGGGCCGCCGGCGCCCGGCGCCGGCCCCGCGCCACCGCCAGCACGCCGACGAGGACGAGCAGCAGCAGGCCCAACCCGAACGTGGGCAGGTTGCCGGTGCCGGGCAGCGCCACCCCCATCTTCCAGGGCAGAAGTGAGTCGTGGAGCGCGCCGGCGAAGAGCTGCGACGCCGCTTCACCCTGCGGCGCCAGCCCGGCCAGATGCGACAGCAGCAGGCTGGGGAACAGACCCAGGACCACGCAGAAGGCGGCCAGCACGGTCGTCGCCGACGATCATCGGCTTCGAGACCTCGCGCGCCGTCGCGCAGGCCGGCCGCCGCGGAGGACCCAGAAGCACCAGACCCACCACCTTGGCGAAGCACAACACGGCCAGGGCCGCGGTCATGGCCAGTCCGAGCCGTCGCGAGCGCGCCGACGATCGTCGGATCCGAAGGAGCCGGCCGCCGCCCCGGTGAGCGCCGCGCCGCCCTGCGCGGGCCCGGTGACCACGTGGACCAGGCTCTGCAGTGTCAGCCACTCGGAGACGAAGCCGTTCAGAGGCGGCAGACCGGCGATGGCCATGGCGCCGATCAGAAAGCCCGTGCCCGTCCACGGCATCCGCCGCAGCAGCCCACCGAGGCGGTCGAGTTCCAGTCCGTGCACCGCCTTGTCGATAGACCCGGCGCCCAGGAACAGCAGGCTCTTGAACACCGCGTGATTGAGCACGTGCAGCAGGGCGGCCGCGAAGGCGAACCCGGCCCAGAGCGGTTGGCCCTGGTTCTGGAAGAGCAGCGCCGCCGCAAGCCCCAGCACGATGATGCCGATGTTCTCGATGGAGTGGAAGGCCAGCAGCCGCTTGAGTTCGTGCTGGAAGAGCGCGTAGACGACGCCCCCCAGCGACGACAGCACGCCCAGGCACATGAGGAGCAGGACGACCCACATGGGCACGGCGTCCAGCCACTCGAACAGCACGCGGATGAGCCCGTAGAGGGCCACCTTGATCATCATCCCCGACATCAGGGCCGAGACGTGGCTGGGCGCCAGCGGATGGGCCCGCGGAAGCCAGGAGTGGAACGGGATGATCCCGGCCTTGGTGCCGAAACCGACGATGGCGGCGATGGCGATGAACGCTTGGAGGCCGGCGCCCGCATCGAGCACCGCGGCCGGATCGCCGAGAGCGCCCAGATGGGCGAGCAGGAGCAGCGACACCCAGACCCCCACCCCGCCCAGGTGCGTGATGGCCAGGTACTCGAACACCGAGCGGCGCGCCCGCACGCCCTCGCGGACCACCAGGATGGCCCCGGCCGGCAGCAGCGTCATGAGCTCCCAGAAGGTCAGGAAGCCGAGGGCCGTGCGCGCCGTGAGCACCCCGACGAGGGCCAGCACGAACCCGGCCGTCAGCACCCCCACCGCGCGGGCGCCCCGCGTACCGGGCAGGTAGCCGGCGGCGAAGACCAGGGCGGGCACCCCGGACACGGCGAGGGCCGCCAGGAAGAACCCGGTGAGAGGGTCCACGCCGAACGACCACGCCGATGCCGCTGCCGAACGCCGACCCCGCGGCGCCCGACCCCACGAGCGCGACGACCCCGCCGGCGCCGATCACGCACAGACCGGCGGCCTGCACGAACAAGCCCCAGCGGAGCAGCCCCCGCCACAGCGCAGAGCACGCCCCCAGCCGCGACCACGACGGCCCCGGCGATGACCAGGAGGGCTATCAGGCTCACGCGGTCTTGGACGCTCTTGCCGTCGGACGCGGGACGCGGCTCGGGCACGGAGAGCTCTTCGAGAAGAGCGGTGGTCTCGGCCAGCCCCGACGAGATGATCTGCCGGGCGACCTCCATCAGCTCGAACATGCGCGGATCGCGGACGGAGTAGCGGACGGTGGTCCCCACCTTGCGATTCTCCACGATGCCGTGCTGCCGCAGCGCGGTCAGATGCTGCGACGTGCCGCTCGAATCGAGTTCCAGAGCGGCCTGCAGCTCGCCCACCGTCTTCTCGCCGTCGCGCAGCAACTCGAGGATGCGCACCCGGGCCGGATGGCCCAGCACCCGGAAGAACCCGGCCTTCACAGCGTATATGGGGAACTGACCCGTCACGAACGGCCCTCAGGACTCGCGCCTTCTCAACACCCTCTAAACCTTAATGCTTTTTAAGATTAAAGAATTATCGGTTATTGCGCAAGCACAGGTAGCAGGTGGCCGGCATGCACCGGGTCCGCGCGGCGTCCTGATACACCGGCACCGGCACCTCCGCCACGGCGCTGAACCCGTGGCGCTCCGCCAGCTCGCGCACCTCCTCGGCGCTCGACCGGAAGAGCGTGGCGCCCTCACCGCTGCCCGGCTCCCCGGCCGGCACCAGCAGCTCGCGCGGCTCGGCGGGCGGGCGGTCCAGCGAGAGGAAGGCGAACATGCCGCCGGGCCTCAGCACCCGCGCGGCCTCGCTGAAGACCGGCTCAGGGTCGGCCAAGAACGGCAGCACGCCAAGGCATACGGCGTGGTCGAAGCTCGCGGACGGGAACGGGTACGGCGCCTGGGCCAGGTCGTGCAGCACCAGGTCGCCGAACCCCTTCCAGCGGCAGACCGCGAGCATCTCGGGGTCGGCGTCGAGACCGTGGACGCGCAGGCCGGCTTCGCGGAACAGCGCGGACGAGAGCCCCGTGCCGATCCCCAGGTCGAGCAACGTCTGCCCGGGCTTGAGGTGGTCGCGCATGAGGTCGAAGGCCACCTGCGGGCCGAGCCAACCGGTGGCCGCGGCCGTGTCGTCGTAGAAGCGGGCGAGCGCCTCGGCGGCGAGGGCAGAGGCCGTATCGTCCGCGCCCGCGTCGTGACTGAGCTGATCGTTCACTGTTGCATCAGTCGCTAGCTCTTCGCCTCCGGCTTGTTGGGAGTCTCTTCGGGCTGGGACCCGCCGACCGTCTGCCCTATCCTGGACTTCCGATGCCACGCTCGATAGACGATGAACGCGAGGATCGCCAGGACCACGAGCACCGGGATGATGATGCCCAGCGCCCGCACGATAGCGTTCAGGGCCTTGACGGCGTTGCGAGCCGCGTCGCCGAAGGCCTCTCCCACGCCCCAGGAAGGCTCGGTGGTGGTCGTCGTGGTGATCACCGTCTCGGCGCCGGCCTCACGGATGTTCATCGTGAGGGTGGAGTAGCTGGTGTGCTCCTGGAGGTAGCGTTGCCGGCCCTTCAACTGTTCGAGCTCGTCCTCGGCGGCGGTGACCACCTCCTGCACGCTCACGATGTCGTTGATGGTGGTCGCTTTCTCGAAGAGCTTGCGGAACGTCTCGAGCTTCGCCTGGGAGTTGATGATGCGCGCCTGCAGGTCCACGTACTCCTCGGTAACGTCCTGCGTGGTGATCTGCTGGTTCTTCAAGGTGCCCAGCTTGCCCGCGTCGGCGATGGCCGCGCTGAACGAGCTGGCGGGGATCCGCACGGCCACGGTGCCGGCGTCGACCCTGCCGTCGTCCCCGGACGCGGAGGATTGGGAAGCCACTATGTAGCCTCCGTATCGATCGGAGAGAAGCGCCGCGTTGGTGAACGCAGTCGAGAAGCCACCGTTCGCGACCTCGAGATCGAGCACGGCGTCGCCGATGATCTTCTGCCCGGAGGCGCCCGCGAGCGCGGCCACCTTGGGCTGCGCGGCAGAACCGGTGGAGCCCCCGTCCGATGCCGGCTGGGCCGCTGTCGTCGCGGTGGCGGCGTAGGTCGTCGGCGGAGCGTTGGTCTCGTAGTCGCGCGGGTGAGTCGTATACGGTCTCGGTCGTCCAGGTCTCCTGCCCACCACAGGCTCCCAGGCCGGCCACCGCCACGAGCCCCAGGATGACCACGATGCCGATCGCGGCAGCGTGCCGCATGCGTGAACGCACAGCTCTCATTCCACACCCCTCCACTTGTGTGCCCTAACCCTGTGGTCGCTAGACGAGGCGCCGCCCGGCGCGAGTTCCGGAGCCACGGTATCGCACTCCCATGCGGTACCGCGCCCACGAGGTGCGTATGTTCTCGAAGCAGGGCGAAGTCGACCAGAAGGAGCAGCGATGAACGTAAGCGACGCGGTCACTGAAGCGCAGAAGCATCCGGTCGTACCTGGACAAGCCGGTCTCGGACGACGATCTGGCGGCGATCCTCAAAGCCGGGCAGTGGGCGCCCAACGCCGGCGAGTACAACCTGTCGGTCATCCGCAACAAGGACCTCATGGCCCGGATCAACGAAGAAACCTTGGACGTCATGCGCAACTCCGGCAACGAGTTCCTCATGGGACGGGCCGCGTTGCCCGGCTACCTGCCGCTGTACGGAGCACCGGTGGCCATCTTCCTGTCCGGCCCGCCGGAGATCGCGCACACCCAGCTCAACTGCGCCGTGTCGGTGGAGAACATGCTGCTGCAGGCCACGGAACTGGGCCTGGGTTCGGTGTTCATCCGCTCGGCGTCGTACGCCCTCAACAAGCCCGAGAACGCCGCCATGGCCGCTGAAGCGGGCATCCCCGCCGGCTACAAGATGGAGTGCGGCATGGTCGTCGGCTACATCGACGACGAGACCAAGTTCGCCCGCATGGAGCGGGAACCGCGGGGGACCGTCGCGTATATCGACTGAAATCCTGCCTAGTCCTGAAGCCCGGCCCCCCTTCGGGGCGGCCGGGCTTCGCATTTTTTGCCCATCCGTAACCTCTCCGTAACACAAGGTCGCGGGCCGGATCCTACGCTGTGAGCAGAGACCAGCAACCGGCGCCACAACGGAGGGACGATGGTCACATCCACACTATGCCTCTCCCACTTTCTCGCCGATCTGGCAGAGCACGATCTCTGTTTCTGCTGCGACTCCCCCACCGACCTCGTGGTGGGCGCTGACGGCCGCCTCTTGGTCCGCTGCCCCAGCTGCGGCGCGGAGATCCAAGCCTCGTGAGCCGCCGAACGGAAAACACCTGTCTGGTCGCCGAGGTCATCGAAGAGATGGCGGCATGGGAGGACACACCGCGGGCGGCGGGGCATGAGGCCGACAACCGGCCTGGCAGGCGTCTTTTCACGCAGCGCCGGACCTTGGAGCTCCATGTGGGCATCTTTGCCGTCGCCGGATGGAACATGGCGGCGATCGACTTCGCGTTTACCCCGGAGCACCTGTGGTTCGTGCCGTGGTTGGCGGGTTGGGCGGCGCTGGTTCTCATCCATGCGGCGGTGGTCTTTCTGGGCCCGCGTTTCACAGCGCGCGGCCGGCAGCCCCGTCCGAAGACCCCCCACGGCGCCCGATACTAGGAAGTCGAGACCGGCGCAAGCCGGTAGCCCACACCCCGCACCGCCTGGACTGTCAAACCTGTCTGGGCGTCTCTGAGCTTGTCACGCAAGCGGCGCATGTGGACGTCGAGCGTACGGGAAGAGGCGATGTAGCGGTGGTGCCACACGGATTCCGTGATCTCTTCTCGCGTATAGAGATGGCCCGGCTGAGCCAACAGCAGCTGTAGCAGGCCGTGCTCCTTCGGCGTCAGCGGGACCTCTTTCGTCCCTGTCCTGAGCGATCGGGTGTCCGGATCGACCATCAGACCCTCGATGGCGAGAGGTGCCTGCCGCTCGAGCGCGGAAGGCACAGACCCGGTCGCGGCCCTGCGCAGGCTGGCGGAGATCCTCGCGAGAAGCACCTCCATGTCAAAGGGCTTCGTGACGTAATCGTCCGCCCCCAAGGCGAAGCCCTGAAGCAACTTCTCCCTGTCGGTAAGAGCCGTCACGATGATCACCGGAAGCCTCGGCTTGGCCCGAAGGATCTCCCGGCTGGCGGTCATCCCGTCGAGACCGGGGAGCATCAGGTCCATCAAGACGACATCGACGCCGTGAGAAAGCGCGGTCTGCACGCCCGCGCGTCCGTTGTACTCCTGCATCACCTGATATCCCGCGCGCTTGAGGTTGTAGGCAAGGAGGTCGGAGATGGTGGCGTCGTCTTCGACCAGCAGAACGCAGGTCTTGTCGTCGCTGCCCATCATGAACGCGCGACGTAACTCTCGACCAGGGTGTTCAACCGCCGCACCAACTCGGCCCGGCGCAGACGGTCGAGCGCTGTCTCGACTTCCTGAGCTCCAAGCGCGGTCAACCGGATGATTGCGCGAAGGCTGAGAGCTTCTTCGCGGCCGATGAGGGCGGCCAGGACGGCCAACTCATGCGCATCGGCCGGAGAGGGAGCCGGCGGGGTGGCCGCGAGGAGGAGCGGCCGAAGGGAGCCGGCCAAGGCCGGCTCCCTTCTCAGAGCGTGAGTGGGGGTGCTCACGAGGGGGAGACTGTCAGGAACCGATCGCATCGATCAGTTTGAGAGCGGCGTCTTTCAGCCCGGTCGGGAGAGGGGCGTAGCCCAGATCCTTGGCGATCGCCGTGGCGTCGTCGCTCAGAGCCCAGGTGAGGAAGGCCTTGAAGGCCGCGGCCTTGGTAGCATCCGGCATCTTGTCGTAAGCCAGGATGTAGGTACCGGTGACGATCGGGTAGGCTTCGGGGTTGGCGCTGTCCATGACCAGAGGCAGCACGTTCATGTCGGCGGGCACCTGGATGCCGTCGGCGGCGGCCGTGGTGGACTCGAGGCTGGGGACCACGACGTTGCCGGACTTATTCTTCATGGAGGCCATGGTCATGCTGTTCTGGGTGGCGTAGGCGAGCTCGACGTAGCCGATGGACATCTCGTTCTGCTTGACGATGCCCGCGACGCCGTCATTGCCCTGGCCACCGATGCCTACCGGCCAGTTGACGGTCTTGCCCGCGCCCGGGCCGGCTTTCCACTCTTCGTTGGCGGCGGTCAGATAGCTGGTGAAGCCGCTCGTGGTGCCGGAGGAGTCGGAACGGTGCACCGGGTTGATCTCGGCATCCGGGAGTTTGGCATCAGGGTTCAGCGCGACGATGGCCGCGTCGTTCCACTTGGTGATCGTGCCCAGGTAGATGCCGGCCACCGTGGCGGCGTCCAGGTTCAGTTTCGGGCTGCCGGGCAGGTTGTAGGCGAGCACGATGGCGCCGAACACGGTGGGGATCTGGAGGACCTTGGCGCCCGTCCGAGCCGCTTCCGCAGCGGTGATCTCTTCAGCCTTCATGAAGGCGTCGGACGCGCCGAAGTCGACGGTCTGCTTGGTGAATTGCTGGATGCCGGCACCGGAGCCGATGCCCTGGTAGTTGATCTTGACGTCCTCGTTGACCTCCTGGAAGGCGCCGATCCACTCGACGTACAGCGGTTTGGGGAAGGTGGCCCCGGCGCCGTTGAGGTCGGCGGCGAGGCCGGCCGTCGTGGTGGTCTGTGCTTCGGTCGATGTGGTCTGAGCCGCGGTGGTGTCAGTGGCCACGCTGGTGGTGGTCGCGGCCGCGGCAGTGGTGGTGGTCGTCGTCTCGTCGCTGGTCCCGCAGGCGGCCGCGAACACGCTGACGAGAGCCAGCATGGCGACCACTACGGTCAGCATGACGATCAGACCCTTCTTGGTACTCCCTACGAACACGGCAGGATTCCTTTCCTCGTTTTGTCACACAGCTCCGCTGTCTTGCCTGGTATCAAGGCTAGCCGGGGTGGCGGTGGCCGATGTTAAGGGGACGCTGCAGGAGCGTGAAGATTCCGTTAAAAGCAAGGCGGGCCGCCCCCCGCAGGGCGGCCCGCCCGATCACCCTCGTCTTCCGGGAGGCACGAGGGCGGGAGGGGTGTCCACCTATTTCAGAGTGGCAAAGACCAGAGCGGCGAGGTCCGTGTTGTCGATGTAGCGGCCACGGACCGGGTCGCTGCCCTTAGCGTAGCTCCGCAGCCACTCAGCCCCGGCGCCCTTGGCGTAGAGCGGGATGAGCTGGTTGGTGTGCTCGGGGCTGTTCCACTGCATCCCGGGGACGTTGCCTTTGCCCTTGTTAACGATGGGCTTGAACACGGCTTTGCCGTTCACGATCCCGGAGCCGGGGCCCCAGAGGTCGCCGGTCTCATGGTCGCCGGTGACGATGAGCATGGTGTCCTTCCAGCTGCTGTACTTGTTCACCCATGCGATCACGGCGTCGACGGAGGCGTTGAAGTCCATCTCTTCTTCGATGGTGCGGCCGGACTGGTTGGCGTGAGCGGCCCAGTCGATGGCCCCGCCTTCGATCATGAGGACGAAGCCGTCCTTGTCGTTGTCCAGCACGTTGAGAGCACCCTTGGTCATCGTTGCCAGGCTGGGCACCGTGCTGTTCAGCGCCACCGCGTACGGGGCGGCGCTGCCGTCGCCACCGCGAGCCTGCTGAGTGGTGCTGTAGACCTGGGCGGTGCCGCACACCCGGGACGGGGTGGTGGCTGCAGTCGCGAGAGCTTCAAACTCGGCTTTGGTCTGGATGAGGGTCCACGGGTCGGCGGTACCGTCACCGTTGGCGTCGCCACCTGCCGTGCCGGCCTTGAGATCGTTCCACAGCGTGGCGCCGCCCACGTACTTGGCGTCTTTGGCCGCCGGCGCGCCGCTGTCGTCGAACTCGGGGTTGCCGGTGCCCATGATCACGTCGGTGCCGCTCGAGTTGATCATCTCCTGGGCGATGGCGGCGTAGTTGTTGCGGCTGACGTTGTGAGCCACGAAGCCGGCCGGGGTGGCGTGGCTCCACTCGACCGTGGTGATGACCCCGGTCGCTTTGCCCAACTCTTCAGCGCGCTGTGTGAAGTACTTCACCGGGTTACCGGCCATGTCCACGCCGATGGCGCCGTTGACGGTCTTGACCCCGCTGGCCATGGCGGTCGCGGCCGAAGCCGAGTCGGTCGAGAGCGGGAAGGCCGTGTACGAGAAGTCCTTCCAAGCCAGGATCGGATCGTAGCCGAGCAGGTTCTTGGTGGTGCTGAACGGCGCGATCTTGACCGTCGTGTCCTCGTACTCATAGGTGCTCATGCCGAGGGACACCGGGAACGACTCGTACGACTGCTTCTTGCCCGCCCAGTAGTCGGTGGCTTTGATGTGGTTGTAGCCGCACCCATCGCTGATCATGACGATGACGTTCTTTGCTTTGGGCGGAGTCATGCTCGCCGCTTCGACCTTGCCGCCGTCCAGCGAGGCGCCCACGCTGATGACCGGCCACAACGGCGGCGAACGCCACCGTCGCTCCGGCCAGCTTGAGGGTCTTGTGCTCCTTCAGTAGTCCGCTCAACATCCCTGATACTCCTCCTCTGCTAGGCATTGCGCCGCGGGCGAAGAGCCCACGCGACTAACCTAGCCGGGCCGAGAAGGACGTGAGTTACGGAACCGCACCGCCACTGCAACGATTCGCACAAGTCCGGGCCTAGGGCCACTCATTCCCCATCCAGGGGATGCCGACGGTGCTACGCTCCGGCCATGAACACACATCGCAAGACCATCGCCGTGGTGGCCCACGACAACAAGAAGAAGGATCTGCTCGAGTGGGCTCGTTACAATCGGGGGACTTTGAGCAGCTTCCGGCTCGTCGCTACCGGGACCACTGGCCTCCTTCTGGAGACCGAACTCGGGCTACCGGTGCGCAGACTCATGAGCGGCCCTCTGGGGGGAGACCAACAGATCGGAGCCCAGATAGCTGAGGGCCTCATCGATGTCGTCGTCTTCTTCTGGGACCCTCTCGAGCCTCATCCACACGATGTCGATGTCAAGGCCCTGCTGCGCATCGCCGTCGTGTACAACGTGCCGATCGCCTGCAACCGAGCGACCGCGGACCACTTGATCTCTTCCCCGCTCATGATGAACGACGTCGCAGGCTCAGCGCCCGACCAGAAGCACCAGGCGGCCCAAACACCAACCGGGCTGACCGCTCCGCCGTCGGACATCTAAGGCCCGACTACTGCCCATCCCCCCGAAAACGGCCGGCCAGCCCAGCGGCCCAGGCGCGGATATCGTCCCAGTCGCGGATATCTACCACCGGGATGTTCTTCTTGGCCGGGATCAGACTGTAGGGGAAGGTGAGCTTCGTGGGGTCGTACTTGCCTCCGAAGATCTTGGCCGCCGTCAGGCGCAGCCACGGGAACTCCACCAAGGCGCTGTCCAACTGTGCCTGGACGTCGTTCCACTCCTTCTCTACGTCGTTGAAGGGGCCGAGCGCGAACACGGCGACCGGCAGGGCCTTCAGCACGTCCTTCTTGCGGCGCAGGAAGCGCTTCGCGTCCTTGTGCCAGCGGTACATGTAAAGAGGAGCTCCCAGCACGACCGCGTCGTACTCGGCCAGTCTGCCGGTGAACGGCAGGCGCCGCAGGTCCACGACGGCGCCAGTGCCCCTAAGGACCTCGGCTATGACCTCGGCCACCTCCGCGGTGGAGCCGGCCCGGGTCGCATATGCCACCAGGATCTGCATGGCCATCATGGTACCTCCCGAGACGCCGGTCGGGACAGGGTCGATGGTTGGAGCCCGGCGCCAATGGGGAAGAGTCCCACAGACAGCACCCCCCTTTCCCTTGAGGTGCAACGTGGCTCTCGGCCCATTCCACACTTCCGGCCCGCTCACCCTGGGAGTCGAACTCGAATTGCACCTGCTGTCCCCTGAGGGCTTCGAGCGATCCCGTTCCATGAGCGTGTTGATGCGCGAGCAGGCCCGGCGCTGGACAGAGGACGACCCGCTGCTAGGATGGTGATCCATGGACGATCTGGAACAGCTCATCGACGACCTCCGCAGCCGCGACGGCATGACCCGCAAGCGGGCCCGGGAAGGCCTCGTGCTTGTGGGCGCGCCTGCGGTGCCGAGGGTGCGCGAGCTCCTCACCTCGCCCGACAAGCGGGTACGGTGGGAAGCCGTGAAGACGCTCGCCACCATTGCGGACCCAGAGTGCCTCGAGGAGTTCATCGCCCTTCTCGACGACCCCAGTTCCGACCTACGCTGGCTGGCCGCCACCGGGCTCATCCGGTTGGGGCCCCGCTCGGTCAGACCGGTGCTGCGGGCCCTCTCCGATCCCAAGGCGCCTCGCGGCCGGCTGGAGATGGGCCGGCGGGTGTTGGGCGCATCATCGAGTGACGACCAGGACCTCGCCGGCATACTCGCGCCGCTCATGGAGGTCATCAACGGCAACGATCAGGCGGTCATCGCCGAACGGGCCGCCCGGGCCCTCAGCGACTTCGACTCCGTTTCTTGACGCTGGGCTTATGCGGCCCCGTCTATGCTCGATGCTGGTCGAGCAGGAATGGCGACGACAACTGTTGCGGGAGCTAACGGAGGATATGGCTATGGTTCCATCGGAGCAGCACGAGCTCACCCGGCGGGAAGACGAACGCGGGTGGACAAGCCGAGGACCGGCGGGCAGGAACAGGCTGTGGGCCCTGGCGATCGTCGCCTCGCTCATCGCAGTCACGATCGTCGCCGCCACCGGCTGTGGCTCCGACTCCCAGGCCTCCGTCAGCACGAGCAGCACCGCCGCCGTGGCCTCGCAGGGCGGCCCCAGGGGCAGCATGCCCGAAGGGTTCCAGGGTGGGCCGCCTTCGGGCAGACCCGGTCAGGAGACCACCTCGTCCGACAGCACCACCACCACGACCGGCGCGGTCGTGAGTTCCACGACCACCACTGAGGTCGTCACCACCACCAGTCTCGCCGACGGCCAGTACGGCGACGGCATCTACAAAGCGGGCACCGACATCGACGCCGACCTCTACAAGGGCACCGTGGTGAGCGGCACCGGTCATTGGGAGATCACCAGCGACGCCATCGGCGTCCGGTACGTCGCAAGCGGCGATCCCACCGGCTCCTTCTACGTCAAGGTCACCAGCGGGCAGTACCTGCGGCTGAGCGGCGTCATCATCGAAGAAGCGAGCAGCGACGCCACCGATCCGCTCGCCTCCACCAGCCTGACCGACGGCACCTACCGCGTGGGCTACGACATCGAAGAGGGCTGGTACACAGGCACAGTGACAGGCGAGAGCACCATCGGCTACTGGCAGATATCGACCGACTCGAACGGCCAGAAGCTCAAGGCCAGCGACTACCCGCGAGGCACCTTCACCTTCAAGGTGGTCGACGGCCAGTACCTGACGCTACGCGGGGTGACGGTCTCCCTGCAGGAATAAGTCCCCGCGCCCTCGGCCATCCCGCCCGAAGCCCGGCCACTCCCCGCGCGGCCGGGCTTCCGTCTTTCTGTCACCCGATGACGAGCGTTCGATCTGAACGGCTCTCATCAGAGGCATGGCAAAACGGTCCTCTCGGAGGGGTCTGTCGTGGCTACAGATTCTCACGATTATCCCCGCTATGCCGATACAAAAGGCGAGAGTCCTTGCGAGGGGAGACAGTCATGGAAATGGAACGCTGCCCGGCTTGCGGATGGCCCGCCCCCAAGGGGAGGCCGTGCCCCCGTGGCTGCGGCGCGATCGTACCGAGCGCTTCGGCGCCGGCGCAGACCCAGGAGCCGCGGGCGGCTCAGACTGGGCCGGCCTATGCGCGGACCAACGAGCCTGTTTACCCGTCCGTCGACGTGCCCGCGCCGGCCGCGCCTCCCGCGACCTACCAGGCACCACCGGCCGAGAGCGCCGCTGCTTCCCTGGCCGCCTCCCCTCAGGCCGCCACCGCTCCGGAGGTCGGACGCCGGGCCTCCCGCCGCCATGCCGGACCCGCGGGCATCGGGGGCTATCTCCTTCTGCCGATAGTCGGGCTCATCCTGATGATCGGCTGGAACGCATGGAGCATCTACCACGATCTCCTGCCGTTCCGCCGGTCGGAGGCGTGGACAGCACTCACCGATCCGGGGTCGGATATCTATCACTGGTTGTGGCAGCCGCTCGCCCTGTTCGAAGTCTTCACCGCCGTCGTCATGGTGATCGCCCCCATCGCCCTGCTGGCGCTCATCTTCAGGAAACGCCGATCGGCGCGAGGCTTCACCGTCGGGTTCTACGTCTTCTGCATCGTCGCGGTGGCGGTGGATTCGGGGGCCGCACTCCTGTTTATGGCCGGATGGCTGCGGTCCATCGGCCTCGAGGCTGCCGCGTCCGTGATCTCCACCAACGCTCTGTACGGCTTGTATCAGGTGGCTGTGTTGGCTGCCGTATGGATCCCGTACTTCCTCCTGTCTCGAAGGGTCAAAAACACCTTCGTCGGTCCGGTACCTGCCGCGCAGGTGGACCCTGCCTACTTCATGGCCGCGGCCGACCAGGGCAAGAAGGGGAACGGGCGGCTGCGCGGTGCCCTGGCCGTCCTTGCGATCGTCGTGGTCGCGGGAGCCGGCGTGTACGCGTTCAACACCTACCTGGCCCCTGCCGCCGGCGCCTCCGTCACCGCCACCAAAGCATCCAGCGAGTCTGAAGAACTCACGCAGCAGGGCGATGACGCTTTCACCACCGGCAACTGGAACCGGGCCATCGCGCTCTACGCACAAGCCATCCAGGCCGACCCGGCCTACGGTCCGGCCTACTACGGGCAATGGGCGGCCCTCATCCAGAAGGATGACCTGGGCCAGGCGTTCGAAGTGGCCGGAAAGATCGTCCAGCAGTTCGCAGCGTCGCGGCAGGCGTGGTTCGTTCTGGGGTATACCCAGGAAGCCAGAGGAGACCTGGAGGACGCCGGCTCGAGTTACGAGAAGAGCCTGACGCTCCCACAGGACCCCGCGTCAGGCGACACGGCCATCTCCGACGCGCAACTTCAGCAGCGTCTCGACCTGGTCTCCTACGTGACGGCCATCACCGATCCGCGGATGACTATCGCGGCGGCCGTCAACGAGGTCAACACGGCACTCCAAGGCACCGCTCCCGACCCCGCCTTGCTGTCGAACGCCGCCACCCAGGTGACGACGGTCCTCACCACCAACATAGCCGCACTGCGGAAGATCACACCTCCGGCCTACTTCGTGGCCTTCCACTCAGGCATGCTGGCGGCCTACGGCTCCCTCGAATCAGCCTGCGACGCGCTGGCGGCCGCGGTCTCATCCTCTGACGCGGCGGCGCTTGCCTCCGCCCGCCAGGGCCTCGACGACGCGATCGATGCCTTCAACCAGAACGACGCCGTGGGGACCGCGCTGATCAACGATTACTACGGTCAGGAACCACCTATCGCGCTGGCTCCGTCTGCCTCTCCCGGATCCTGACCCTCCTAGCCGGCCTTGGTCCCGCAACTCCTGCAGAAGGCTGAGTCTGCAGCGAGCGCCGCCCCACACGCTGCGCAGGCCTTTGCGTCCGACACCGCGTCCGCTGGGGTCGCGACAGCCGGAGCACTCGGCGCCTGGTAGGGTGGCTGATACGGAGCCGGATAGGGCGGTTGGTACGGCGCCGGGTAGTACGGGCCCCCGGGGTACCCACCGGCAGAGCCGTACATGGCCGACCGGTCAAGGCGTCCCGACAGGCCCGCGATCTTCACCCAGTAGATGATCCAGAGCACGAGCCACGCGATGAAAGCGAAGCCCGAGACATAGGGGATCAACCAGCAGACCCACAGGATGGCCATGGCGATCCCTATCGACCGGCCGAAGTCCCCCTCCGCGGGGAGCCGCCGCGCGGCATACTCCTTGGACAGGGAGCCGCTGACGGCCGAAACCACGAAGAACTGCCAGATGATGTTGAAGAAGGGGATGAGTTGTAGCCACACCAAGCCGGGCGACATGCTCCGGTTGTGGGGCGCGCACTTCTCCAGCGCCCGCTGCAACGTCAGCAGATAGAACACGAGCGGGATGATACTGATCGCAAACAGGACTAGAAGCGCGATCAAGAAGGTAATACCCATGAAAGCGAAGGTGTCCATCGACTTCCTCCAGACTGAGCGGGCGGCGCGCACAGAATATAACAGGCCGGTGCCTCCCGAGCACTCGTGCGTATAATCGCGCATGCGGCCGGCGCTGGACCAGGGGGGATACGAATTGAAAGCACCGCGCGGAGATTCTGAGCAGACCAAGGCGGAGATCATGAAGGCCGCGCGGCGGCTCTTCGCCGAACACGGCATCCTCGCTGTGAGCGTGCGCGACGTGGCCGCTGAAGCCGGCGTCACGCACGGCTTGGTGCACCACTACTTCGGCACCAAGGAACAGCTCACCGCGGAGGTCATCCGGAACGAAGTGACCTTCGGCGCCCGAGTGCTCGCCACCAACCCCATCGATGGATCAGAGGACCCGGTCGCGGTCATGCGGCGCGTTCTTCGCTTCTTCCTCACTGACAGCACGAGTTCCCTCATGTTGATAGCTCGGGCCGAGCTTACCGGCTACGAGCCCGAAAAGATGCTCCCCGAGGGCGCCGAGACCGCCCTCTCGTTCATGGCCAAGACGTTCGGTGAACTGCAGGCCAAAGCTGGCCTGGATACCTCGCAGCTTGACCCTGCTCTGGTGAGCGTCTGTGTAGGCGCCGCCATGTTCGGGCTCGTCACCATGCACCCTTGGCTCATGACCTCGGCGGGATTGCCTCCCGAAGACTACGAGAGCCGCATAGACGAGATCGTCGAGATAGCGGTCGCCTTCCTCGCCGTGGTGATCGGGGTGCGGCCCTAGCTCCATGCATCGCGTGAAGGACAAGATGGGCGACGCCGAGGCGCGTATCGCGGCGCTGGACGGCGCCGTCGTGGCGCTCTCCGGAGGCGTGGACTCGAGCCTGCTCCTGGCCCTCGCGGCGCGGGCTTTGCCACCGGGCAAGCTGGTGGCGGTCACGGCCGCCGGGTCTGTGGAATCCGAGGCGGACATCGAGTCGGCGCGAGACATCAGCGGTCGCCTGCACGTGCCTCATGAGTGCATCGCACTTGATTCCCTGGGGATCCCGGGCTTCGCCGACAACACCCCGCTTCGCTGCTATCTCTGCCGGGGCCAGCTCTACCAGGCGCTCGACGACATCCGGGCGAAGCTCGGCTTCGAGGCCGTGCTCGACGGCGCCATCGCGGAGGACAGCCAAGACTATCGCCCGGGGCTGCAGGCCGCCGGAGAGGCGGGCGTGCTGCACCCGCTGGCCGAGGCGGGGTTCTCCAAAGAGGAGGTCAGGGAGGCGAGCCGCGAGCTGGGGCTCCCCACCTCGGAACGCCCTGCCTCCCCTTGTCTGGCCTCGCGCTTCCCATATGGCGAGAAGATCACCGTCGAGGCGCTCCGGACGGTGGCCCAGGCCGAGGATCTCCTCCACGGCTGGGGCTTTCCCATAGTCCGGGTCCGCCATCACGACCAAGGAAGACTGGCGCGCATCGAGGTGCCGGCGGGCCAGATCTCCCGCCTGTGCGAGGAGCCGCTGCGCTCCCAGGTGGCAGCGGCTCTCAGCCAGCTGGGCTACGCGTACGTGTCGGTGGACCTTCTGGGGTTCCGGTCGGGTAGCCTGAACGAGGTGCTCGACCTCAAGGCGCCCGCCGCCGCGGACCGCTAGGCGGCGCCACTCTTCCGCATCCCGCTAGATGGAGTAGTTCAGAGCGGTCTTCGCCAGCCTGGCCTGTTCCCGCGCGACCAAGTCCTGCAGCGTGGTGGACCCATAGACGCGGTTGACCGCCTCGCGCACCTCTTCCCACAGATCAACGAAGACACAATCGCCCTTGAGGGCGCAGTCCGCGGACCCCGACGTCGCTCAGGCAGTCCACCGGGGTGAACCTGCCCTGGCAGCACTCGATGACGTCGGCCACGGTGATGTCGCGCGGGGCGCGGGCCAGGAGGTATCCCCCGCGAGGGCCACGCCGGGCTTCCACCAGACCGGCGTGCTTCAATTCGTTCAGCACCACCTCCAGAAACCGCTGGGGGATGGACTGAGCTTTGGCGACGTCCTCGATGCGGGTGGGTCCTGCAGTCCAGCCTGGTGGCCAGTTCGAACAGAGCCCTGAGGGCGTATTGGCTTTTCTGCGTGACCATGATGGTCCTAGTCTACCCGGATCGAGGCCGCGATGGTCATGCGGCCGGGGCCTCGGGAAGAGGATGGTCGAGAGGTACCGCTCTCCGGCGTCGGGCAGGATCACCGCGATGGTCTTACCTTCGAACTCGGGGAGTCGCGCCAGCCGCGCGGCAGCTGCCGCGGCCGCGCCCGACGAGATACCGCAGAGGATCCCCTCCTCCTTGGCCAGCCGGCGGGCGAACTCGATGGCTTCTTCGTTCTCCACCTGCTCCACCCGGTCCACGATGGACAGGTCCAGGTTGTCGGGGATGAAGCCGGCGCCGATGCCCTGGATCTTATGCGGCCCGGGCTTGATGTCGAGACCGGCGAGCTTCTGGCTTATCACTGGGCTGGCGGCCGGCTCCACGGCCACCGAATACAGGGGCTTGTTGCAGGTCTTCTCGAAGTAGCGTGACACCCCGGTGATGGTCCCGCCGGTGCCGACGCCGGCCACGAGCACGTCGACCTCGCCCTCTGTGTCTTCCCAGAGCTCAGGACCGGTGGTCTTCTCGTGGATGGCCGGGTTGCTGGGGTTCTTGAACTGCTGCGGCACCCAGTATCTCTCCGGGTCCTCGGCGGCCAGTGCCTCGGCGCGGTTGATGGCGCCTTTCATGCCTTCCGCGCCGGGCGTCAGGACCAAGGTGGCGCCCAGGTACTCAAGCACCTTGCGCCGCTCCAGGCTCATGGTGTCCGGCATGGTGAGCGTCAGCTTGTAGCCGCGGGCGGCGGCCACGAAGGCCAGGGCGATACCCGTATTGCCGCTGGTGGGCTCCACGATCTCGATGCCCGGAGCCAGGATGCCGTTCTTCTCCGCATCCCAGATCATGCCGGCCCCGACGCGGCACTTGACCGAGTACGACGGGTTGCGTCCCTCGATCTTGGCGATCAGCTGGGCCTTGGTCTTCCCCGCGATCCGGTTGAGCCGGACCAACGGGGTGTTGCCGATTGACAGCGAGTTGTCTGCGTATATCCGTGCCATCTCCTATGCTCCTTGCTGAGAGGCCTGCAGGGCTTGGCCAAGGTCCGCGATGATGTCGTTGACGTCCTCGATGCCGACCGACACGCGGACCAGGTCGGGGGTGACGCCGGCGGAGATGAGCTCCTCGGGGGACAGCTGCGAGTGAGTGGTGGAGGCGGGATGGATCACCAGGGTCTTGGCGTCGAGCACGTTGGCCAGGTGCGACGCCAGCTTGACCGACTCGATGAACTTCTTGCCCGCCTTCCGGCCGCCCTTGATGCCGAAGCCGAGGACGGCGCCGGGGCCGAGCGGCAGGTACTTCCTGGCCCGGTCGTGGTCGGGATGATCGGGGAGGCCGGCGTAGTCCACCCAGCTCACCGCGGGGTGCGCCGCCAGGAACTCCGCGACCGCTTGGGCGTTGGCGGCGTGGGCGCGGGCCCGCAATGGCAGCGTTTCCAGCCCCTGGATGAACAGCCACGAGTTGAAGGGCGAGAGGGCGGCGCCCGTATCGCGCAATAGGCCGGTGCGGATCTTGAGGACGTAGGCCAGGCCCGGCGCGACGGCGGCCGGGTGCCCGCCGAAGGCGTCCCAGAAGTTGACGCCATGGTAGGCGGCGTCCGGCTCGGTGATCTCCGGGAATCTGCCGCCGGTCTTCCAGTCGAAGTCGCCCTTCTCCACGATGGCCCCGCCGATGGAGGTTCCGTGTCCGCCGATCATCTTGGTCAGCGAGTACACCACGATGTCGGCCCCATGCTCGAAGGGGTTGAAGAGCGGCGGTGGCGTGACCGTGTTGTCCACGATCAGCGGCAGACCGTGCTTGTGGGCGACGGCCGCGATGGCCTCGAAGTCGTCCACGTTGCCCTTCGGATTCCCGATGGACTCGGTGTAGAGGAGACGGGTGTTCTCGTCTATGGCCTTCTCGAAGTTGGCGGGGTCGCGCGAATCCACGAACCGGGCCTCGATGCCGAACCGCTTGAGCGGCACGGTGAACTGGGTATAGGTGCCGCCGTAGAGCTTGTCGCCGGTCACGATGTTCTGGCCGGCCGAGGTGATGGCTGTGACGGCGTAGAAGATGGCGGCCATCCCGGAAGCGGTCGCGACGGCGCCGCTGGCTCCATGCAGGGCGGCCAGGCGTTTCTCAAGCACATCGGTGGTGGGGTTCATGAGCCGGGTGTAGATGTTGCCGAACTGTTGCAGCGCGAACAGGCCGGCCGCGTGGTCGGTGTCGCGGAAGACGTAGCTGCTGGTCTGATACAGGGGCACAGCCCGGGACAGGGTCTCCTGGTCCGGGGTGTGACCCGCGTGGAGGGCGAGGGTGTCGATGCTGTATTCGCTCATGTCTGTAGCCTTTCTGGCGGGGCTCATCGCGTCAGGTCGTCTCAGCAGGTGCAGGACTGACACATTCGCGAGGTCGCGCGGCCAAGGCTCGCCGAGGTCGTGACCTTCCCCCGTCCCCTTGATCTCCCGGTCCCGTCGACCATCTGGCTCTCCAAATCTCGACTCGCATTAAAGTGCATTAGCTCGGTCGAGATAGTAGGATATTACGCGCCGAACGTCAAGAGGCCGCAGAAAACGAACGGGCGCCAGAAAGGCGCCCGCCGGAAAGACGTGACCAAGTGAGCGGTAGATGCTTCTAGTTCATCTGCTCCTCGAGCCGATTGCCGGTGAGGACCAGGTCGGCGATGCTAGTGCGCTCGAACAGAGTGTTGATCATGAGTGTTGCTTCCGACCACAGCAGATGGGCGGGGCAGCATGGGGTGCGAGGGCATTCCACACGCTTGTCCACACACGGCGCCAATTCGAAAACGCCCTCCGTGGCATGGAGCACCTCCTGCACGCTGATGCCCTCGGGCGCGCGCGTGAGGGTGAACCCTCCAGCCCTGCCGCGATGGCTTCTCACCAACCCGGCGTCGGTGAGCCGGATCATGAGCTGCTGTACGTAGCCGGGGGGAATACCTTCGGACTCGCCGATCTCGCCCTTCGAAACGGGGCGGGACGGAGTGCGGGCCAGCATCATCATGATCCTGGTCGCGTGGTGACCTTTGGTCGACATGCGCATCATAGGAGCGGCCGCCTAAAGAAAGTATCTGTACTGCTCTTACTGTACTTAAAACTAGCACAGAGGCGGCCACAACGCACCTAGAGCATGAAGCTCAGGGCACTCAGATCGGGTTCCACGCGACCGCCGATCACGCCCTCCTCGACCAGAGCGCAGAGTGCGTCCACGACGGCGGCGTCAAAGAGCCTCCCTCTGCCGAGACGCAACTCCTTGAGGGTGGCCTCCGCCTCGATGGCGCCCCGGTAAGGCCGATGCGTGGTCATGGCCTCGAAGGTGTCGGCCACGGCGAGGATCCGAGCCTCCACCATGATCTGGTCGCCGGTCAGGCGGCTGGGATACCCCGACCCATCGAGCCGTTCGTGGTGCTGCAGGGTGATATCCGCCACCGGCCAGGGCAGCTGGATCGGCTTGAGTATCTCGTAGCCGGCGGCCACGTGGCCTTCCACGAGCATCCGCTGGAGGAGGGAGAACTTGCCCGGGATGGACAGCACTTCGAGCGGGATCGATATCTTACCCACGTCGTGCAGTAGCGCCGCGACCTCCAACCCTTCTATCTGCTCCGGCGACAGGGCCATGCGGCTTCCGACGGCCACACAGATCTCGGCCACGCGTTGCTGGTGCCCGGCGGTATACGGATCACGCAATTCTGTGACCGAGCTGAGCACCTGGATGATCGTGGCCTGCGACTCCCGCAGCCGAGAGAGGCTCTCCTCCAGCTGCTTCTCCGTCTTCCTGCGGGAAGTGATGTCCCGGGCGAAGACGCAGTTGTACTCCTTGCCCTCGAACTCGAGGTAGTTGAGCGTGACCTCGACGGGGAAGTCCTGGCCTTCCTTGGGACGGTGCAGCGTCTCGAAACGGACGGCGCCCTCTTCCTTGATCTTGGCCCAGGTCCGCTCGTACCGTACGCCCGACAGCGTGGGATCGACCTGGTCGATGGTCATCCCCAGAAGCTCATCCTTGGTGTAGCCGAGGCCCGGCAGGTGGCTTCGCTGACGAACAGCACCTTGCCCCGGGCGTCCAGCCAGAAGACCGAGTCGGCGGCGCGGTCGATGGAGAACTGGGTGAGTCGAAGGAGTTCTTCAGCGATCTTGCGGTCGGTGACGTCCCGGTTGCTGCCACGCCTGCCCAAGCTCTTCCCGTCCTCGCCCACCACTTCGTTGCACCAGTGGGCGATCCACCGGACGTCCCCGCCCCGAGTGACGATGCGGAAGTCGAGAGGCCGGGAGTCGCCGGCGGCCGTGTCCTCCAGATGGGAGACTACCGCCGAGCGGTCGTCCGGATGGACGATGGTCTTGATGAGCCCGGGGTCGGCGATGAAATCGGCGGCGGGGTACCCGGTCACTCGCTCCACGGAGGGCGATACCCACACGAAACCGCCATCGTCCCTCTGCCAGTATTCCCAGTCGTAGGTGAAGTCGGCCACAGTGCGCAGCCTGAACTCCGACTCGGACAGCTCCTCCTCGGCGTGCTGCCGCGCGGTGTCGGTCACCACGAGCTCCTCGGCCTGGCGGCCGATGAGCAGCTCCATGGCCGATTGGGCATCGTGCAGCCGCTGGCTCATGAACCGCGTCTCGAGGAGTGAGTCGGCATGCAGCAGGAACTCAGCCAGCTCCACCGGCTTGGTCAGATAGTCCTTCGCTCCGGCCTGGAACGCCCGCCCTTTGGATTGCTGGTCGTGAAGCCCGCTCAGGACGAGTACGGGCAGAAAGACGTCCGCGGGCAGCGCCGCTGTGATGCTCGCGATGAGTTCGAAGCCGTCCATCCCGGGCATGGTGAGGTCGAGCACGATGAGGTCCGGGATGGTCTGGCCCAGGTACTCGAGGACCTTGGTGGAATCCGTCATGCCGGTCACCTGCGCGTAGCCCGCCGAGGCCAGGCCCCGGGCCAGAAGCCGGACTATGGGAGCCTCATCGTCGACCACAAGCACACGAGCATCAGCCCTAGAGAATGTCGTCATCTCGCCCCAGCTCCCTTCCATGCTCCGCCTTCGGGCGGACGGCCGGCCAGGCGTTCTTGCCCTGCCAGCGTCTGTTCTACCTTCTCCATCAAGATGTCTCGGGGTGAACGGCTTCTGGAGGAAGTTGACTCCCTCGCCGAGCCGGCCCCCGTGAATGGTCGAATCGCGGGAATAGCCGGACATATAGAGCACCGGCAGATCGCTCCGCACGGCTCTGGCCGCCTCGCCCAACTCACCCCCCTGCATGCCGTAGGGGAGCATCAGGTCGGTCAGGAGCAGATCGATCGTCCTGCCCGGGGTCCGAGATCACCTCCATGGCCTCAGAGGAGCGTGACGCGGCGATGACCGTGTACCCGCCCGAGGCGAGCACCCGTTCGGCCAGCGCGCGCACCGGCTCCTCGTCTTCGACCAGCAAGATGGTCCCGGACCCGCGGCGGACGCGGGGGGGCTGGTGGATGTCGGCGGATCCGACCGAAGTCCCTTCCACACGGGGCAGATAGATGTTGAAGGCCGCGCCCTTGCCGAGTTCACTTTCCACCGTCACGGTCCCCCCGCTCTGGTGGACGATGCCGTAGACAGTGGCCAGCCCGAGGCCCGTCCCCTCCCCGACCGGCTTGGTGGTGAAGAAGGGCTCGAACACCCGGGTCATCGTCTCCGCGTCCATCCCGTCGCCCGTATCGGCGCACCGGAGCAACACGTAGCTGCCGGGGTGCAGCTCGGAGAGGCCGGGATGGCTCTTGCGCTCCCCGATCTCGACGCTGCTCGCAACGAGACTGATGTAGCCGCCTTGCGGCATGGCATCCCGGGCATTGGCGACAAGGTTGATGAGCACCTGGGTGAACTGGCTGCGGTCGAGCTCACATTGGCCGAGATCCCCGACGACCTGGACCCGCAGCACCACGCGCTCACCCGCAAGCCTTTCGAGGAACGGCCCGAGCTCTGCGAGCACCTCGTCGATGCTGGTCAATTCGGGACGAAGCGCCTGCTTCCGAGAGAAGGCCAGGATCTGATGCGTGAGATCGGCCGCCCGCTTGGCGGCCCCCTTGATCTCGAGCAGGTCGAACCGCAAGGAATCCGCGCCACCCTCGGGCGACGCGAGGATCAGGTCTGTATAGCCCAGGATGGCGGTCAGCAGGTTGTTGAAGTCGTGGGCGATACCGCCGGCCAGTTGCCCGATGGCTTCCATCTTCTGGGACTGGCGCAGCTGCCCTTCGGCTGCCAGCAGGTCGGTGATGTCCCTCGCGGCCGCGTAGACCGATTCCCCGGCGGGAGCGCACCACCACGCGATGGACCGATAGGTGCCGTCCTTGGCCCGGACCCGCAGGACGAGGTCTATGAGTTCCTCCCCGGCGCGCAGCCGGTCCACGGCCTCCTGAGTGGCGGGTAGGTCGTCCGGATGGACGAACTCCCAGACCGACATGCCGGTCAATTCGGAGACGGAGTAGCCGAGGGTCCTCTCCCACCCAGCGCTGGCCACGCGTAGGTGGCCGTCGATGTGGAAGATGCTCAGCAGCCCCACATCCAAGCTGAAGAACCGGTCGAGTTGCTCCTGCTTCTGGCGGGCCGCTTCCTCCGCGGCCCTCTCGCGGCTCCTGTCGCGTGTGATGCCGAGCATCGTCGGCTCACCGGTGGCAGGATCCGGGAATACCCTGACGCGCTCCTCGGTCCATGTGGTGGAACCGTCCTTGCGCTGGATCTCCACCTCGGCCTCATCGTCCACGAACGGCTCGGAGCCGTCCCTGAACCTCTCCACCAACCCATGAAGGACCTTCCTGCGAGCTTCGCGCCCGATGGGGGCCACCCGGTCGATCATTTCCCGGCCGACCAGCTCCTCAGGTTCGAAGCCGTCGAGCGTGCTGCATGAAGGACTTACATAGGTGAACCGCAGAGTCTCCGGGTCCGCCGTGAAGATGACGTCCGCCATGTTGCGCGCCAGCAGGCGATAGCGGGCTTCGCTTTCCTCGAGCCGCGCCCGGGCGTTCCTACGCTCGGTGATGTCCCGCCCGACTCCCAGAACGGCGAACGGTCGCCCATCACGCAGCAACGGGGTGAACTCGAGGGCCGTCCACAGGCCGGGCATCCACTCGATCTCGGTCTTGAAGGCCCCGGAATCGAGCGCCCGCCGGTAGCATCCCGACAGATCGTCTCTGCGGCAGATGGCGCGTTCCTCGGGGGTGTAGTCGCTGCCGGTACGCAGCACGTACCCGCGGTCTCCCATGTAGCGCTCGGCGGCCTGGTTCCACCACGTGAGCGCCAGCCGTTCGGCATCGACCGCCCACATCATGTCCTGGTCGGCGTCGATTATGGCGCGCAGAAGGGAAGGATCGTCTGTCATGGACCGGCTCCCGTCGGCGGTGACCCGCCGCTAGTTCAGTGGTCCGCTGGGATCGAGGAAGAGCCTATACAGGATGATGGGCTCAGCCTTGCCATCCTCGAGTCCCTTGCGGGAGCATCCGGGGATCGGGCCCGAGATCAGGAACTCCTCGAGGCTGCTGCTCGCGGCCGTCCCCGGGAGGCTCCTGTGCGCGCAGGTGGTCGCGTCGTCCAAGAAGACACCGGCAGTCCACCATCTGTTAGTTTGTGAAGCCACGCGCATCCTTTCACCGTATACGCCGCAGCGCAGAAGTCTCCGCGGCACAAGGTGTATCGTCCGAGGGGCGGCAGCGCGGGATTGGACCATGGTCTAACCGGGCTGGGAAGCGGGTCCCGACGGCCGGATGGGGACCCAGGATGTTAGCTGGGACGGTGGCCCACCGGCATATGAGCGGACCTGCGTACCCGAGTACGCGGGGGCTTTCCGGGAGATTGCAGCCATATGAGCAGGCCGCCGCACAAGATGATAAGGAAGAAGACAGGCAGCCCGTACGCGGACCAGAGCAGCTGCGGGACCATACCGACCTTGGGTATGCGCGCCATCATCACCCCGGTCACATCGGAACGGTCGACGGTCCACGGGTCGTTGCTCCCGACGGCGTCGCCCCTGGTGATCAGCCGCCCACCCTCGATGGCCACCACCCTGTGGGTGACGAGCCCGCCGCCCACGCGGAAGGTGACCACCGACCCGGGGGAAAGAGGATGCGTGAGCGTGCCTCCGGATGGCCCGACTATGACCAGGTCACCTTTGGCGACAGCCGGTGACATGCTGTCTCCGGTCACAACGTAGGCGTGATAGCTGGGCGAGAGACGGAAGAAGAGAATGGCCACAAGAAGGACGACGCCCAGGACGAACAGTCCGCACACGAACACCCGCCCAAGAATGCGGCCGATTTGGCGCCATGTGGTCTGGGAAGTGCTCATGGACCCAGCAAACTCCCCAGAACAGAGAAGGTCAATCGGAGGGAGCCTGCGATGAGACCAAAGTCCCAGCAAGTTGGACCTTAGTCCAACACGCTATGAGGAGAGACTGAAGCGGTCGGCAAGACGGACCAGTTCCGCGACCGACTTGACCCCCAGCTTGCGCATGGCGCGGGCGCGGTGGACCTTGACCGTCTTTTCCAGGATCACGAGCTCGGACGCGATCTGCTTGTTCAAGCGCCCAAGGGAAACGAGTCGGATGACTTCCAGCTGGCGGGGGCTGAGGCTGCGGATGCGCTCCTCCAGGACCGCGTCCTCAGAACGCGTGATGAGGCTGCTGCGGCTTCGCTCCAACGCCCGATCGATAGCCTGCAGCAGTTTCGGCGCGTCGAGGGGCTTCGTGAAGAAGTCCATGGCCCCGTTCTTCATGGCCTCCACGCTCAGCGGGACGGTACCCCGGCCACTCATGAACAGGATGGGGAGATGGGGAGCTCTTTCCGAGAGGATGCGCTGGATCTCCAGTCCACCCAGGCCGGGCAGGAAGAGATCGAGCAGGACGCAGCCGGGAAGGATACCGAGGTCACGCTCGAGCATCTCGGGGGCCGAGGCGAAAGCGATGGACTGGTGACCGCTCGAAGTGAGCAGTCGTGTGAGATAGGAGCGTACGAAGGGCTCATCGTCTACGATGTAGACGATGCCGGCCGACTTCTGATCGCCGGCTGCTGCGGCGCTGTCATGCGGCATTCCGGGAGCCACGGCTCCTCCTCCGAGCTCTGATGCGGACCTACTGGGTATATGTCCGGCACCGCTCTAACTATTACACGCCGAGGCGTCCGCATGATAGTCCTTTCATCTCACGGAGGGCACCGCGACCGCGGAAACGGCGATAGCGACCAATTCCTCCCGCGTGAGGTCGGCGAAGATGGTGTTGGAGACCCAGTAGAGGACGCCATCCTTGACCCACCAGACATGATCGGGCTTGTTCGTGGCGCCGACCACGGTGTAGGTGATGCCGCCGGCCCGCACTTCCACGCCCGGTCCGGCCAGAGGCGCGTCCGTCCAAGTGGTCGCGCTGACTCCCGCGTAGAGGTCTTCGCTCTTGTACCGATAGCCCACGCGCACCGCGGGCTCGGTGCCGTCCCCGGTGTCGAGGTCGTAACTGCGGTCGAACGAGTAGCTGAAGTCGGAGGGCATGTACGACGGAGCCATCAGGGCGATGCCCGCCTGCCTTTGCAGGGCCTGCCACGCGGCCACGCGCAGAGGCTCGGCCGAAGCCGCGGCAAGTGCGTCTTCGGCGACCGCGTAATCCTCACAGAGGACCACCGTCACGCGGTCCACGTCGGCGTTCTTCTCCACGCGCTGGATGCCCAACGCGTCGGCCACGCTCTGCGCCGCCGCTTCCAGACGGGCGCTGGGGTACTGGACCATGCCGGTCCCCGCGACCGGGAGTTCGCTCGTGGTGAGTGTGCCCAGCGCGGCCCCCTGGCGCTCGAGCCATAGCCCGGCCAGGGCGGCCTGGCCGGCCCGCCCGGTGGAATTGACCACATCGACAGCGGGGCCGCTGAGGTCCGCCGAGGTCAGCGACGGCCGTGGTGGACGGGATCGCGATCTCGGAGGTGCCGGTGGTCTCGGCGATCTCCGCCGGGGGCGTGAAGAAGTCCTCTACCGAGGCCGCGAGGGCTTCATCTGTCGGCAGGATGTAGAAGCTGCCGTTCATGGCCCCGGTCGGACCGGTGATCTGAGCACGCTTGATGCCGTTGCTGTCCATCTTGGTGACCCAATAGGCCAACTTGAGCACCTCGTTGGCGCTGAGGTCGGTGTCGGCGTACTTGAAGATGGTCTTGATGAGCCCGGGCAGCTTGAGCGGCAGATTCCACTGCATCACCTGCTGGCGGACCGCCGAGAGATATCGCTGCTGCCGGGCGTTGCGGCCGAAGTCGATGTTCTGGTCGTGCCGAGTACGGACGAAACGCTGGGCGTTCAGCCCGTCGAGCAGTTGGTAGCCGGGTTCGAATTCGAGCTTACCGTCGTCGTAGCCGCGATCCACATCGATGTATACGCCGCCCAGCGAGTCGGTGATGGCCTTGAAAGCTTCCAGGTTGACCGCGATGTAGTGGTCCAGGTCAACGCCCAGCCTGTCCTGGATGGTGCGGATGAGAAGCGCGCCGCCGCCATAGGCGTAGGCCGCGTTGATCTTGCGGTGCCCGTAGCCCTCCACCTCGACGCGCAGGTCGCGGGGCACGGAGAGCAGGGAGAGGAAGCCCTTCTCCGGGTCGATGTGGACCAGGATGATGACGTCAGAGCGACCCTCGGTCACCTCGCTGCTCCCCTCGGCACGCAGGTCGTAGCCCAGAAGGACGATGTTCATGCCCGAGGGAGACTCGTAGGGAGCGGATGTGGTGGTCTCCGGGAGGGCCGTGGTCGTGGTGACTGAGTCCGGGGTCACACTGCTCGTGGTAGGCGTGGTGGCGCTGGTGGACGTGGTGGCGGGCAGGGTGGTGGACGGCTTCTCGTTCAGAGCCGCGAGGATGGCCGGATCTACGCGGGCGTTAGATTCCCCGACCTGGTGATAGAACCACCAGTATGACGCCCCGCCCACGACGAGCAGCCACGACGACCACTCCCAGAAGGCTCCACAGGACCACACGCCGCCAGCCTGCTTTCACGCTGCGGCCCTACCTTCCGATTCTCCGTGCATGGGTTCCCTCCACAGTCCCCAGACGTGTCCCGAACGCAACCTCGAACGTACCGAAACCACCGTAAGCTGACCATAAGCCGGGCGCGTGCCCTCGGCCCGCCGCGCCGCGGTGGCACTACTGTGAGACGGGCGGCACCGGCTCCGTGGACATGGCCACCGCCAGCAACTCTTCCCCGTCCAGGTCGGCGAATAACGTGTTCGTCACCCAGCACAGTACTCCATCCTTGATCCACCACACGTGGTCGACCTTGGTGCTGGTCCCCACCACCGTGTAGACGACCCTGTCACCCTGCACCTGAGCGCCCGGGCTGGCGATGGGAGCGTCGAGCCAGGTGGACTCGCTCACTCCCAGGTACAGGTCGCGGTCCTCGCTCTTGTAGCCCACGCGCACGGCCGGCTTGTCGTCGTCCTTGGGGACGACCTGGTACGCGCGCTGGAACGAGTGGTCATACCCGCCCGGGACGTAGGTGGGCGCCGCCAGAGAGAAGGTGACCTCTCCGGCAAGCTTCCGCCAATCGGCCAGGTCCGGCAGAGACGCCGCCTCCCCAGCCGCTTGGGCGGCCGCCGACTGGGCTGACAGTTGAGCCGCCGACAGCTGGAAGGACGTCCCCAGCACGACGGTCACTTCGTTGACGTCGGGACTCTGTGTCACCTGGGTGATCCCCAGCGACTGAGCCACCGCCTCCGCGCCGCGGGAACGCCCGCTCCGATACTGCACCTCGGCTGCGCCGGGCACGGGCTCGCCGGCCTCCGACACCCCGGTCACGGTGGCTCCCTGCCGGTCGAGCCAGATGGCGGCCAAGGCGCCCTGCCCCGCGCGGCCGGTGGCGTTGACCACGGCCACTTTGTATCCACGCAGCGCGCCGGGGGTGAGCACGGCGGCCGTGGGCGTAGCCGTAGCAGTGATGGCGGTCGGGGCCGGACTGGCGGAGGACGTGGTCGTCTCGCCGTCGGACGCAGCTGCCACCCCCGGCGGGGCGTAGAAGTCCTCCACCGCCGTCGCTAGTTCCTCGTCCGTGGGCAGGACATAGAAGATCCCGTGGATCATGCCCGTCTTGGCCTTGATCTCGGCCTGCTTGATGCGGCCGCCGTCCAACTTCATGACCCAGTAGGCAAGCTTGATGAGCTCGTTGGCGCTGAGATCGGTGTCGAGATTCGCGAACAGCGCCTTGATCAGTTTCGGGACTTTGAGCGTGAGGTTCCAGCCGAGGGCCTGCTCGCGCACCGCGGTGATGAACTGCTGCTGCCGAGCCATGCGGCCGAAGTCGATGTTGTCGTCGTGGCGGAAGCGCACGTAGTCCAGGGCCAGCCCGCCGTTGAGCAGCTGGTAGCCGGGCTGCAGGTCGATATGCTCCCAGGATTGGGTGAGGTTGAGATAGCGGCGGTCCACGTCGATGTAGACGCCGCCCAGCGCGTCCGTCAACGCCTGGAAGCCCTCGAGGTTGAGCGCCACGTAGTGGTCGAGGTCCACCCCGATCTCCGACTGGATGGTGCGGATGAGGAGCGCCCCGCCCCCGAAGGCATAGGCGCCGTTGATCTTGTAGAGGCCGTAGCCGGGGATGTCGGCGAGCGTGTCACGCGGCACCGAGAGCAACGAGACGAAGTCGCGGTCCGGGTCGATGTGCACCAGGATGATGGTGTCGGAGCGCCCCTCGGTGACCTCCGCGTTGCCCTCGGCCCGCTTGTCGTAGCCCACCAGGACGATGTTCATGGCCGACGGGCTCTCCGGGAGCGTGGAAGTGGTGGAAGCGGCCACCCCCGATACGGCCGGGGGCACCGTGGTCTCATTGAGAGCCTCCACGATGGCCTGGTCGACACGATCGTTGGAGGCCGACACCTGGCTGTGGAACCACCAGTAGAAGCCGCCGCCCGCCGCCAATATGGCGACAACGAGGCCCACGCCTCCCCACAGCACTATCTTCTTCCAGCGGGACTTCACCTGTGCGGGCCACTCCTGCCTATCGCTATCAGAAGCGCTTGACCAACACCGCCATATCTTCGCCCAGGGCGTAGAAATCTCTGATGCCGGCCTCTACTTGATACCCGGCTTTGCGGCAGAACTCACCAGCGCCACCGAACCGAGAGGCGGACGACGTCTCCGCCATCATCATGCGGGCGCCGGCTTCGCGCGCTTCGGCCTCCGCCGCCTTCAGGAGCCTCCGGCCCACGCTCTGCTTGCGGTAGGCCGGGTCGACCACCAGATAGTAGAGCTCGCACACCCCGTCGGTGAGGTCGCGCGGGCCGTAGCAGACAAAGCCGAGGACGCGGTCGTCCACCCGGTCCACCAGCAGATCGTACCCGCTCTCCTCCGGGCCCAGAAGGGCGTATTCCTCCAAGATGGCGCCTAGTGCGTCGAGCTCCTCCTCGGTGAACACCTCGGCGCGCTCGGCGAGGTCCTCGATGAGAGGCCAGTCTGTCTCCATGGCGTCGATTATCATGCGTCGATTGTAGAGCACCGGCGCGCAGCATGCTCTGACCGCGTGCATGTAACATACGGCGTGAACTGCGACGATGGGGAGAGCCGACGAATGAAGAAGATCCGCCTCACCGTGAACGGCATGGCGCACCAAGTAGTCACCGACGACGAGCGGTCCCTGCTCGATCTGCTCCGCGAGGACCTCCACCTGACCGGCGCCAAGCAATCCTGCGACCAGAAGGGCCAGTGCGGCGCCTGCACCGTCATCATCGACGGCGCGGCCGAGCGAGCCTGCCTCAAGAAGGTGGCCAAGCTCGACGGGGCGGACGTCATCACGGTCGAGGGGCTGGGCACGCCGGCGAACCCGCACCTCATCCAGGAAGCCTTCGTGCTCACCGGGGCCATCCAGTGCGGCTTCTGCACCCCGGGCATGATCATGGCCACCAAGGCCCTGCTCGACGGCAACCCCGACCCGACAGTGGCCGAGATCAAGCACGCCCTGCGCCGCAACCTCTGCCGCTGCACCGGCTACGTCAAGATCATCGACGCCGTCCAGCTGGCCGCCCGCTTCCTGCGCGGTGAGACCACCCCGGACGAGGTCCGCCCCGACCCCGACGGGCCCAAGATAGGCGTCTCACACCCGCGGCCGTCGTCCATACACAAGGCGTGCGGCACCGCCCGCTTCACCGCGGACCTCGTGGTGCCGGACGCGCTGGAGATAGCCGGGGTGCGCAGCCCGCACAGACACGCCCTCATCAAGAGCGTCGACACCTCGGCCGCCGAGGCCATGCCGGGCGTGGTCGGCGTGCTGACCGCACAAGGACGTCAAGGGCACCAACCGCCTCAAGCTGTACTGGCCCGACCGGCCCATCCTCTGTGAAGACAGGGTGCGCTACATCGGCGACCCGGTGGTGGCCGTGGCCGCCCTCACCCGCGCGCAGGCCAAGGCCGCGGCGGCGGCGGTCAAGATCGAGTACGAGCTCCTGCCCGAGTTGGACACGCCCGAGAAGGCCCTGGCCCCGGACGCGGCCCGCATCCACGCCGACAGGCCAAACCTCTGCTACAAGCAGCCGCAGATCAAGGGCGACGCCGACGCGGCGTTCGCTGGTTCCGCCGCCGTGGTGGAGGCCCACTTCGACACCCAGATCAACCATCAGGCCGCCATGGAGCCGGAAGCCTGCGTCGCCTACCTCGAGGGTGAGGGCGACGACGCGCAGCTGGTGGTCATCGGGCGCAGCATCAACATCCACAAGACCCTGCAGGTGCTGCAGGAGGGCGTGGGCTGGGAGAACATGCGCTACGAGGAGGCCTTCTCGGGCGGGCAGTTCGGCATGAAGCTGGACATCAGCTCGGAGGGGATCGCCGCTGTGGCCGCGCTGCATTTCGGACGTCCGGTGCGCTACATCCCGAGCATCATCGAGTCCATGCAGATGACGTCGAAGCGCCACGAGTTCCACATGGACGTCAAGCTGGCCGCCGACGCGGACGGCCACATCACCGCGTACCAGAACCACTTCACCGTGGACAACGGCGCCTACCACTCCAACGGCGACACCATCTGCCTGCGCGCCCTGTTCATGCTGTCCGGCTCCTACAACATCCCCAACGTGGACGCCTCCGCCACCCTCGTCTACACCAACAACCCCTGGGGCTCGGCGGCCCGCGGCGCGGGAGCCCCCCAGGTGAACTTCGCCCTCGAGAGCGCCATGGACATGCTGGCCCGCAAGCTCGGCATCGATCCCTTCGACTTCCGGGTCAAGAACCTGCTCCAGGTGGGTCAGACCAAGTCCACCGGGCAGCCGATCGAGGAGTGGGCCATCGGCGGCCTGTACGAAGCCATGCGGCCGCATTACGACCGGGCCGTCAAGGAGGCTCGGGAAGCATCGACGCCGGCGCTGCGCCGCGGCGTGGGCCTGGCCAGCGGCTCGTTCGGCATCGGCGGGCCGGGCGACATGGGCACGGTGGCCGTGGAACTCGAAGCCGACGGCACCGTGACCATCTACGGCGCAGTGGCCGACCCAGGCGAAGGCAACGACTCCATGCTCACCCAGCTCACCGCCGACACCCTGGGCATCTCCATGGACCGCGTCCGCCTGTGGACGCGCGACACCGATCACACCGCCGCCAGCGGCCCGGCCGCGGCGAGCCGGCTCACGTACATGGCGGGCGGCGCCCTGATGGACGCGCTGCGCCAGCTCAAGGAAGCCATGGAAGCCGCGGGTGCCACCACGCACGAGCAGATGAAGGCCGCGGGCGCCAAGACCCGCTTCGTGGGGGTGTATCGCACCGCCCTCGCCGGCCCGCTCGACCCGGAGACCGGGCAGGGTCCGTCCTTCGAATCCGAGGTGCACGCCGTCCAGCTGGCCGAGGTCGAAGTGGACACCGAGACGCGGCGACGTCCGGGTGGTCAAGATGACCACAGCCGTGGACGCCGGCACCATCATCCATCCCCAGAACGTCACCGGGCAGCTCGAAGGTGGCATGGACATGGGCACCGGGCTGGCGCTGCGCGAGCAGTACGTCGCCGGGCAGACCAAGGACTGGGTGACCTTCAAGTTCCCGACGATGCGGACCTCGTTCGACATGGAGGTGATCGTCCGAGAGACGCCTCGCATCCACGGCCCCAAGGGCGCGGTGGGCGTGGGCGAGATGACCCTGGTGCCGACGGCGCCCGCGATCATGAACGCCATAGAGGACGCATGCGGCGTGCGCATCACCGCCCTTCCGGCCACGCCGGACAAGGTCAAAGCGGCGCTGGGCGGGGGCGCTTAGAACTCATGGAGGACCATGCCTGACCCACAGGGAGCCGGGTCGCGCTACAGGACCATTGCGGGCAGGGAAGTGCTGTTCGACGGGGAAGGCTTCCTGTGGAACCCCTTCGATTGGGATGAGGACATCGCCGTGGGACTCGCCGCCCAGATGGGCATCCCCGCGATGAGCGGCCAACAGTGGATGGTGGTTCGCTTCCTGCGGGAGTACTACGCGGACAACGGGCGCTCGCCGCTGAACCGGCCGCTGGCCAAGGGGGTGGGCATGTCCCTGCTGGAGCTCGAGCAGTTGTTCCCCGAGGGCATCAAGTACGGGGCGCGGCGCATCGCCGGGCTGCCGAACCCCAAGAACTGCGTGTAGCGGCATGGACAGGCCCCTCATCTATTTGGATAACGCCGCCACCTCGTTCCCCAAGCAGCGGGACCTTCTCGAGCGGATGATCGAGATCTACGCGGAGATCGGCGTCTCGCCGGGCCGGGGATCGTACGACCTGTCGGCTGAGGCCACCGACTTCGTAGCCGCGGCGCGCCGGCGCGCCGCCACGTTCTTCGGCGCCCCCGATCCCGACCGGGTGGTCTTCACCGCCAACGCCACCGATGCGCTCAACCTCGTCATCCAGGGCCTGACGGCGCCTGGGGACCACGTCGTCTCCACCCGGCTGGAGCACAACTCCGTGCTGCGCCCCCTCCACCACCTCAGCGAGCGCGGCGAGATCGACTACGACCTGGTGGGCTTCGACGAGCGCGGCCTGGTGGACCCGGAAGCCGTGGAGCGCGCCCTGCGCCCCCACACCAAGCTGGCCGTGATCTGCCACGGGTCGCAGGTGCTGGGGACGGTGCAGCCGGTGGCTGAGATCGCGGAACGGTGCAGGGCGCGCGGCGTCCCGGTGGTCATCGACGCAGCCCAGACGGCGGGACAGATCCCTGTTGACCTGACGGCCCTCGGCGTGGCGGCCATCGCCTTCACCGGGCACAAGGCCCTGCGCGGCCCTTCGGGCAGCGGCGGGCTGGTGTTGGCGCCGGACGTGGAGGTCCGCTCCACCCGGTTCGGCGGCACGGGCATCGACTCCCATAGCCTCTGCCACACCCAGTCGTTCCCGCACCGGCTCGAGGCGGGCACGCTGAACCTGCTCGGCATCATCGGCCTCGACCTGGGGCTGAGGCAACTGCTGGAAGAAGGCCTGGCCGTCTCCCACGACCGGGAGATGCGCCTCCTCAGACGGCTGCGCGCCGGCCTTGCCGAACTGCCGGGCGTGACCGTGTACAGCCCCCCGCCCCGCGACGGCGACCTCCCTCTCCTGACCTGCAACGTCGCCGGGCTGCTCCCCGAGGACACGGGCGACATCCTCGACGGCGACTACGGCATCGCGGTGCGCACCGGTCTGCACTGCGCGCCGCTGGTGCACGAGGACCTGGGAACGGGCCCGCACGGCGCGGTCCGATTCAGCTTGGGCCACCAGAATGCCGAAGAAGACATCGACGCCGCGCTCGAAGCGATGCGCGAGATCACGGCCGCTATCGGAAGGCGGTCGCCGGCAGCCTTGGCTTGACGCGAGCCCCGGGCCTATACTTCCGCGACTTGACGAACATGGCATCCGCATAGAAAGGGATAGGGTTCCCGTGATATCGAAGAAACCTGCCGTCCTACTTATTCTCCTGCTCGCTCTCGTGGCAGTCGTGGCGTTCGCCTCGGCCTGCGGCGGGTCCACGGACACTACCATCAACGGCTCGGCCACCAGCATCCAGGTGGTGACCACCGCCGCTCAGACCGCCACCACACAGGGCGCCGCCACTCTGGAGAGCTACCGCACCGCGATGAAAGCGCTCTGGACCGAGTTCGGCCCCGCGCTCCAGACCAGCGACAACGGCATGGACTTCGCGGATCCCGCCAACCTGACGGACAGTGAGATCCAGTCCATCCAGACCTTCACCGACGCCCTCAGCGGCTATGCCGGCGGTCTCCAGAAGATCCACCCGCCGGCCGAAGTGGCCGACGCCCACGCGAAGTACAGCGGTGTACTGACCCAGCTGCTCGCCGACTTCGGCCAGCTTCTGACAGCGGCCAACGCCAAGGACGGCGCCGCCGCGACTGCTGCGGCGACCGCCATCGCCACCCTGTATGAGCAGGAGAACACTGCCATGACCGAGGCCACCGCCACCCTCGAGGCAGCTCTCGGGTTCTCGCTGACAGGCGATGACGCGACCCCCGACACCACCGCCGCCACTCTCGCCGACACCAAGACCTACACTGACGCCACCTACGGCTTCTCCTTCCAGTATCCGGCCACCTGGCAGATCAGCGATGACACATCGACAGACGCCACCGCGGGAGCCACCGCGGGCGGGCGGGTCGCGGCTTACGACCCGGACGGTGTCTTCGCGAACGACATCTACCTCGACCTCCTGATGGTGTCCACCTACAAGCTGACCGTGACCCTCACAGACGCGGATATCCCCTCCCTCGAGAGCGAGATCCGGACGGTGTTGGACGGCCTCGAGAGCCAAGCGGTCAACCTTCAGGTCATCTCACCCCTCGCGCAGACGCAGATCGGCTCCCTCCTGGGTTACACGGCCATGTACACCTTTGACAAAGAAGGGGTGCCCTGCACTTCCACGCTGTACTTCCTGTTCAAGGGCGACATGGAATACATGGTTACCATCCAGGCGGCCGACGAGAACTGGGCGAGCAACCAGGACACCTTCGCCGCCATGGTGGCCACCTTCACCGCTCCGTAACCTCAAGCGCGCGGGGCTCGGGGCGTCGACTCGCGACTTCGGGGCCGGGGAGGCAGACCGCCTCCCCGGCCCTTGTCTTTGGGGCCGCCGCGGCGGGCCTGGGGCGGCTCCGTTCGCAGAGCCGCATTTTTCACAGTCGTTACCCTCCCGTCCCCGCCCGTTCACACTGCTTCCCAGCCCCGGAACTAACCTCGCCTCAACGGATAGGGACCGAGACTCCGGAGCAAGGAGGCCATCGATGAGCATCTACGTGACCAGGCGGGCGGTCCGCGCCAATCAAGCGACAGCGAGCGTCGTGCGTCGTGCTCTTGCTGACCCAGCCATTCAAGGCCCCGCCTCCGACGCGGTCCCCGGGCACCGCCCAGACCGGGCCCGCCGCGAATCCCCACGACAGGAGGCCACGACGGCGTTGCTTGACGACGACAGCCAGGTGGAAAACGCGTGCTGGTGGGCTAGGTAGTCCCGAATCCGGTGGCGATGACCGCCAGACAAGCATCCACGACCTCGGGGTCGTAAAGAACGCCGCGCTTGGTGACCAGTTCCTCGCGGGCGGCCTCGATGCCCCGGGCGGGCCGGTAGGGCCTGTCCGAACTGATAGCCTCAGCCGAGTCGGCCACGGCGATGATCCGTGCTTCCGGCAGGATCTCGTCACCCTTCAGACCGGCGGGATAGCCGCTGCCATCAAGGCGTTCGTGATGCTGAAGCACGATCTGCGCCACGGGTGACGGCCCTGTCATGCCGCGCAGGATCTCGTAGCCCGCTTGGACGTGGCCCTCCACAAGCTTGATCTGGACGGGGCTGAGCGCGTTGGGGCAGGCCAGGATCTCGATGGGCACCGACACCTTGCCGACATCGTGCAGCAGGGCGGCGGTCTCGAGCCCCAGCTTCTGCTCTTCGGGCATCCCGAGATACTCGGCGATCGCGACACAGAGTTCCGCGACGCGCCTCTGGTGGCCTGCCGTGTACGGGTCACGCATCTCTGTGACGGAGCTAAGCACTTTGATGGCCGCCGCTTCCGACGCGCGGGCCCGCAGAAGGCTCGCCTCCAGTTGGCGCTCGACTTCCTTGTGCGATGTGATGTCCTTGGTCAGGGCCACCATGAGCCCTTCCTCCGCGAGCCCCACGGTCGCCGCCGACAACAGCGCGGGAAAGACGGTCCCATCCCTCCGTCGCGCCATGAGTTCGAAGTCGTGTATGACGCCCTCCGCCCGCAGGGCCTCCACCATCTTGTCCCGCTGTGAGTAGTCCACCCACATGCCCAGATCGAACGACGTCTTCCCGAGCACCTCGGCCTCCGAGTAGCCGAAGGCCCTTTCGAACCCCCGGTTGACTGCGATCATCTCGCCCCCGGGGAACGTGTTGATGGCGAAGGCGTCGGGGATGGAGAGCAGCGTCTTCTTGAGCCGCTCCTCGCTGGTGCGGAGCGCGTCTTCGCTTGCCTTGCGATCGGTGATGTCCTGGATGATGCCCGCGATCCGCCAGCCCCCGTCGGGGTCCAGCCTGCGCTTGCCCACGGTCCACATCCAGCGGATCTCGCCGTCGGCCCGGCGGATGCGGAATTCCAGACCGGCGACGTTGTGCGCGTTTCCTCCCGGAGCCAGCACTCCCCGAACCTTTTCCAAGTCCTCGGGCAGAACGTGCCGAAGGAAAGTCTCCTCGGTCCATTGGAGAAGCGGGGACTGGTATCCAAAGATGCGGTCGTGATTCGGGGTGCGGCGCACGACATGGCTGGAAGGATCCATCTCCCACGCGCCGATCTGGCTCATGTCGAGGACGAAAGCCATGAGCCGCTGCCAAACATCGGTCCGGAACTCATCGGTCCCGTCTGCGAGGTCCTGCCGGTCGTCCGGAGCCTCCGCACGCCCTTTGGCGACAACGGCCAGACGACGCCCGCGGGACGCCCCTCGAACCTCTTCCCGCATGGCGTCCTCTCCGCTCGCGTCTCAGATGGCTGCGTGATGCTGCCCAATTAGTATCGGGAGAACGACTGCGGCGCATTAGCGGAGGGCCGGACAGGCCGGACCAATCCCGGCAGTACGCCCCGCCAGCGTCTACAATCTCCGTCGTGAACAACGGAGGTGAACAGACAATGGTGTGCGATGCCGGGCTGGTGCTCGAAGGCGGCGGCATGCGCGCCGCCTACACGGGGGGCGTTCTCGACGCTTTCATGGATGCCGGTCTCGACTTCCGTTACGTGATCGGGGTGTCGGCGGGAGCCAACGCCGGGTCCGACTACGTGGCCGGGCAGCGGGAGCGCAATCACGGGGTGTTCGTGGAGCTGGTCGCCGACCCGCGCTACGCCGGGTTCAGAAACCTCTTTCGGGAACGCAGCTGGTTCGGCATGCGCTTCCTCTTCGAGACCCTGCCCGATGAGCTGGTACCGTTCATGTACGACAGTTTCCAGCATTCGCCACGCACCCTCGTAGTGGGAGTCACCGACTGCGCCACCGGAGAACCCGCCTACTTCCAACAGCGCGGGCAGGACGGGCGCTGGTTCGTGACCAAAGTGCTGCGGGCCTCCAGCAGCCTGCCGGTGCTCTCGCCGCCGGTGGACATCTGGGGCCGCCGCTACAGCGACGGGGGCGTGAGCGACCCCATCCCGGTCGACCGCGCCATCGCCGACGGCCACGCGCGCAACGTGGTGGTGCTCACCCAGAACGCCGGCTACCGCAAGGAGCCGCACCAGCTGGGCGCCGTGACCTCATTGGCGCTCGCGCGCTACCCGGGGCTGCGCCGCGCCCTGGCGGCGCGGCATGAGAAGTACAACGCCTCCCTCGACCGCCTGGCGGCGACTGGAGCAGGCCGGGCAGGCGTTCGTGTTCCGGCCCGTGAAGCCGCTGGTCGTGGGACGGCTTGAGCGCGACGTGCAGCGGCTCGACGCGCTGTACCGCCAGGGATACGAGGAGACTACCGAACGGATGGCGGAACTCAGCGAGTGGTTGGCGGCGCCGGGGAGCTGACAGTGGTCACGTCGAAGACGGAGAGTTCCATCGCGGGCACCTGGCCCATCCCCGCGGGACTCAGTACCATCGCGACCTGCAGCGCGGCGTCTTCGCCCTCGGTCAGATCGACCACCTGGCCGGCCCGCGTCCCCGTCCACATGCGCACCTTCGGCCGGTCGAGCGGATCCCCAGCGGCCGGCGGCTCGCAGACCGCGCCCACGTCCCCGGTGCTCAGCCGCAGCAGCGTCCCGGGCGGATAGACCCCCAACATCTCGACGAAGAGCTTGACCAGCATCGGGTCGAACGACGTGCCCGTGTAGTGGACGAGGTAGCCCACCACCTCGTGGGGGCTGAAGCTGAAGCGCCGGTACGCCCGTGCGGTGGTGAGGGCGTCGTAGCGGTCGGCGATGGTCACGATGTTCCCGTAGAGAGAGACGTGATCGTGGATCGGCGATTCCGGGTAGCCGCTCATGTCGTAGTTGAGATGATGCTCGTACGCCACGACCACGGCCCTCATGGTGGCCGGCGTCAGCTTGCGCCCGCCCAACAGGCTGCGGGCCGCAAGCACGGGATGCCTCCGCACTTCCTTCAACTCGCTGGGGTCGAGCGGCCCAGCCTTGCTCAGAGCGTCGGGCGCCACCTCCAACTTGCCGGCGTCATGCAGGAACCCGGCCAGGCAGAGCTCGCCCAGGCGCGGCTTGCTCAACCCCAGCCTCTGTCCGAGCAACACGGAGAGGATGGCCACGTTGCCCGAGTGCGAGACCAGCCCCTCGTCCAACTCCTTGATCGTGGTGAGAGCGAACAGTACCGAGGGCGTGTCCAGCACTTGGTCGACGATGGCCTGCGTCACGTGGCGCACGTGACGGACATCCACGTGCTTGGCGTTCAGCGTAGACTCGCGGAGCTTCTCCCCCAATTGGACGGCTGCGGCGTAGGCCTCCACAGGCGCCACAGCTTGGACGCCGCTCCCCGCCGAGAGTAGGTCCACATCAACATGCGTGACGCCCAGCCGGCGTAGGACTTCGTTCACTCCATCCGGTCCCCGGACGGCTTCCCGGGCCAGGGTGACGGTCAGCTTGGCCAGTTCGGTCTCGGAGACACCGGGATAGAAGGTGATGGTGTTGATGTCCCTGTCGGCGAACACCTGCATCAACGAGGCGAAGCGCCCGAAGCTGGCCAGCGAGGGGCGGATACGCGCAGGGCCCACGAAGATGCAGTGGCTGTGGGCCGACACCCTCAGGAACCCCTCCCGCTCCGTCCTCTCCACGACGTGCATGGCCAGCGCCGAACCGACCTCCAGCATGACTGCGTTGCCGGCTTCGAAGTAGCCGGCCGTCCTGACGGCCGCCGCGAGGCCGAGCGCCAACTCGTGGTCGGCCTTGGTGGGTTGCGAGGCGTGGGGCGTGCGCGGCTGGTCGTTCATCGCTGGTCACCCGCCCAGCGGGCCTTCGCGCGCTGCACCGCGTCGGCCGCCGCGCGCCGTATCTGCTGCTCGTCTGACTTGGCTGCCGCCTGCAGCGCGGCGGCCCCTGCCGGTCCCCGGACATAGCCCAGCGCAAGCACAGCCGCCACCCGCAAGGGCAGCGGCTTCGCGGACAGGATGCTCTTCTTCCAGAACCGCCCGAGCATGGGGACGGCTGCGTCCTGCACCAGCGCGGCATAGGCCCCGAGAAACGCCTCCATCTCCTCCGGCGACAGGGAGACGAAGGTCCTGTCTTCTATCCGGTTGAGGAGCAAGGCTACCTGTTCAGACCGGCCTTTGCGGCCCACTGCGTTGGCGGCCAGGACTCTCACCGCGGGATCCCTGTCGGACAACGCCTGGGTGAGGCCGCGAAGCGCGCCCTGGCTGTTCAGGCGTCCCAGGGCCCGCACGGTCTCTCGCCTCACCCGCACGTCCGCGTGGGCCAGAAGCCGGCCGCTATGGTCTGCCACCTCCTCGTGACCCATCTGGGCGGCCAGTTGGACGGCATTACGCACCACATACCATCGAGCGTCGTGGAGAAGAGGCTCGAGGTCGGGCCAGGGCACGGCGCTCTGCTCCCCCAGTATCTCGAGGACGGTCTTGCGCACGCTCCGGTCCCCAGCCTCGGTGAGTATCTCGAGCAGCGACGGGGTGATCCACCGCCTCACTCTCAGCAGGAACTGTTCCATCCTGGCGTAACGCTCCGGGGAGGCCTGCCGCGCCTTCTGGAGGAGTTCCCTCAGGCGGTCGGCGGTGACTGCGTCGCCCGCCACGAAACCGACCGTCCCTCCCGGGCACCAGCGTTCTGCCTCCAGCCGCGCCAACTGGTCGAGCACGAACATGACGCCATCGAGATCGTCATCGTCGAGGTACGCCCCCACCACAGCGGCCAGCGACAGGACGACCACATCGCCGGACGACTCGATGGGGATCTTGCCCGCCACCTCCAGCAGGACCTCAGCGTAGTCCTGGGTCACGTTGGACAGGCCTTGGACGGCCCGTTCGCCGCGGTCCATCTCCTCCGGAGTGAGCCGAAAAGCGTCCTCCTCGTAGGTCCTGACTTTGATGCGGCGCATCCTACCCTCGGTAGCCTCTGCCGTGGAGACGGCCTGCGCATGCACCGATTCCAGCCTCCGCGTGACCGTCTCCCGCAGGGCGTCCACCTGTCCCCCGCGTAGCGAGCTGCCGCCCAGGAGAGGGTCCACCACCTGATAGTCGATGTGGGCCAGGTCCCGCTCCCACAGGGCGGTGGCCAGGTCGTGCTCCATGTTGGCCAGGTCCTCGGCCGAGGCGAACGCGTCCACCAGGGCCTCCAACTCGCCGGTCTCGTACCCCGGGTACAAGGACAGGGTCCTGATCCCGTCGTGGAACATGAGGAACGCGAGATTGTCCCGGCTCGCTTCGCGAGAGTAGACGGGATCGCCCTCGAGCGTCAGCTCGTCCTCGCGCACTTCGAGGACGAGCGCGCCCCACTGATCCATGTACTCGGCCAGGGCCCCCGCGAAGGCATCCATGCTCTCCCGAGAGGTGGGATGTCCGGGCGGGTAGAGGCGCCGATCACGGTAGGCCCGGTGCAGCATACTGCAGGCGGCACTCGCCGCCGCGCTCTGCGAAGATGTCTCATTCAGTTGGGACATGTCGATCCATACCCCTGAACTGGTGGCCTGCAGAGATACCTATCGGTTGCCTGGGCTAGTAGATGTATATCTTAGTTCCCACATGGGTCACCGGGAAGATCGCGTCCTGGTCCCAGGTCTGGGTGCGGACGCAGCCGTGGCTGGCGGCGTAGGTGGGCACGTTCGGGTAGCCGTGGATGGCGATCTGGGAGCCCATGTAGCTCGTGACGCCCAGCGAGAAGTAGCAGGGCTTCGTGTAGGTCTCCTTCGAGAAGATGCTGAAGGTACCCGCCGGCGTGATGACTCCCACGCTGGCGCTCCCCGTCGATACCGGGATGGTCCAGACGACCTCGCCGTTCCTGCAGTAGAGCAGCACCTGCTTGGTCTTGTTCACTTCGATCCAGGGGTTGGTGGCGCCGGCCTTGGTGGGCAGCGGGCGCTTGGCCGACTGCAGCCTGGTCCAGGTGGCGGCCCCGATGGTCCCGGTGCGCGAGAGACCCTCCCACTTCTGGAAGGCGATGACCGCGGAACGGGTCTGGGTGTCGAACTCCCCGTCAATGGAGCCGGGCCGGTAGGAGAGGTCGGCCAGCCGCTGCTCGGCCCACTTGATCTCGGAGGCCGTCAGAGCGCTCGACGAGGGCAGTGTTCCCTGGATGGCGAAAGCGTCCACCGGCAGCAGAGCGCCCGCCGGGCTGGACTCGTTCAGGGAGAACTCCACCAGGTGAGTGCCGTTGGCGAGCACCCCCGTGGACCACACCAGTTGCTGGTAGAGCGTGGCGGCACCCGAGAGGTCCACGGTGGTGGCGGGGCCGCCGTCCACGGAGACGTCCACCAGGCCCATACCCGGACCGGTGGTGGCCATCCAGTCGAGCTGCACCCCGCTGAACACCACTACGAGCGACGCCGCGGCCGAACTGGTGCTCTTGTAGCTGCCATTGGAGGCGCCCGAAGCCGAATTGCTGGCCCACGTCCCGGAATAGATCAGGCGGGCGTCGGTCTGTTCGAAGAGCGTGGAGGCGTAGGCCTTATCGATCGCCCCCTCGATGTCGAACGCGTCGATGCTGATGAACGCGCCGGCGGCGTTGCCATCGTCGTACCAGATCTTCACCACGTGCTCGCCGCTGGCGAGCGGTCCGGTGTCCCAGACCTTCTGCTGGTAGGCCACAGCGCTCGCGGCCAGATCGACCTTCTGAGGAGCGCCGTCGTCGAGCTGAACCCATGCGGAGCCCAGCGTGGTCCCCTTGGTGGCGATCCACGACAGATACGTGCCGTGGAAGTTCACGGCGACAGCCGCGCCGCCGGCATCGGCCCGTTTGTAGCTACCCCCCGAGGCCCCCGTCGTCGAGAATGAGGTCCATGTTCCCGAGTAGGCCAGGCGGGAGTCGGTCTGCTCGATCCTGCCGGCCTTGCCGAGGGTGCCGACCACCTCCACAGCGTCGAAGCTGATGTACGCGCTCGAAGCGTTGCCTGTCTTCCGGACCATCTTGACCTTGTGGACGCCGCCCGCGATGCTGCCGGTCGACCAGACCCGTTTCTGGTATGCGGTCGCGCCGTAGAGGTTCGCCGTACCCTGCAGCACGTCGTCGAGATAGATATCGGCCGCCCCCATGGTGGTGCCTTTGGTGGCGATAAGGTCGAGCCGCGTGCCGGTGAAGGTGATGGTGACCGACCCCGAGCTGGACTTGGTCCGCTTGTAACTCTCGCCCCACGCCGCCCGCCAATCGTAGGTCTCCCACGTGCCCGCATAGGAAAGGCGGGAATCCTTACCGTCGTAGCGGTTCATGTAGGTGAAGTCGTCGGCCGCCGTGTCGGGGGTGGCGCCGCCCGCGGCCGTCACCTGCACCCGGACCGTCCCGGCGGCGTGGGCCGGCGTTGTGACCGTGATCTGGGTCGGTGAGTCAACGGTATAACTGGCGGCCTTGACGCCCCCGAAGGCGATGGCCGAAGAGGCGGACATGCCTACGAAGCCGGTGCCGGTGACTACCACCACATTGGCGCCTGAAGATGCTCCCGCGTCGGAAGAGATCCCGGTGATGCTGGGGACGGGCGCGTCCTCATAGAGGAAGTCGTCGGCCGACGCGTTCGCGGTCGGCCCGCCAAGGCCCGTGACCTGGACGCTCACGAGACCGGCCGCGTGGGCCGGAGCCACAGCCGTGATCTTCGTGGAGGAGTTGACCACGAAGCTGGTGGCGGGAATCCCGTCGAAGGACACCGCGGTCGCCCCCGTGAAGGCCATCCCCGTGATGACAACCGACTGCCCGCCCCCGGTCCAGGACGAAGCGGGACTGAGGCCGGTGATGGCCGGCGCGGGGTAGACAAGGGTGCCGCTGATGTCCACCGCGTCGACGGTGATGAAGTCACCCGTGGCGGCGCCCTCGTTCAGCACGATCTTGACCGTGTAGGTGCCCGCTGGAAGATCCGCGGTGGAGTAGACGGTCTGCTGGTAGACCGCCGTGGGGTTCGAGAGATCCACGGTGGTCTGATAGACGTCGTCCAAGTACACGTCGGCCAGGCCGGTGGTGGTGCCCTTCATGGCGATCCAGTCCAGTCTGGTGCCGGCGAACGTGATGGTCGCCGAGGCGCCGGCGGCACTCGACCGCTTGTAGGACCCCTTCCAGGCGTCGACCTTGGTGTAGGTCTCCCACGTGCCCGCGTATGCGATATGGGCGTCGCCCTGGTCGTACCGGGTCACCGTGTCGGCGGCGGCGGTGCTCCAGGGAACGAGGACCAATACGGCCAGGAAGGCCACGAACAGCAAGGAAGCGACCGTCGCGGTTAAGCCAGGGACCCTCCGTACCCGCGCGTTTGCCAGGCGGTCCCGACGCTTCTTGGTGCTCGCGAATGCCACGTTCCCTCCTCGACAGACTCCTGCCCAAAAAACGCTGCGTGTAACAGTACGGTCTTCGGCCCAGCAGGTCAAACCCCGGAACCGATATCGGCCGGCCGGCGCGCTCAAGGGACGATGCGCGCGGCGCCCCGGGGCACCCTGGGCAACTCCCGGCCCTCCAGGCGAAGGATCGCGTCGCGGATGCCATCGCGGATATGGATGACTCGCCCGGCGTCGAAGTCGTAGGCCACCAAGAGAGCTTCGCCTTCCACAGCCACCCTGCCCAAAGCTTGGCTGACCGCCCGATATTCCATCAACAGCCGGTCGGCGCTGAGGGCGCCCACACGGGTCCCCACTGACAGCGTGTCCGGGTAGACCACGGCGGCTTTGTAGCGGCAGCAGGTGGACCCGATTACCCAGCCGAAATCATGCCACGCCGGCCCGGGGATGGGCATGCCTATCCTGTCGAGATAGGCCACGCGTGCGATCTCGAAGTATTCGTAATAGACGATGTTGTCGACATGGGCGAACGCGTCCATGTCGCGGAAACGCACATCGATATCGACGACGACGGGGAAGCCTTCCAGCATCGTCACTCCGCGGGCGGGTTCACCAGCGGACACAGCCCGAGCAGTCTCCTGAGTCTGGCCATGTCGTCGTCCTGCTCGGGGAGCTGCGACCGATTCGGCAGCCTGCCGAGGACGTTGTTCAGGATGGTGCTGGAGCGCCCGGCGGTGACGAACTGGTCGAGGCCCATGAGGTGCGAGATGTCCTCGGCCCACCAGACCGCGTGTAGCTGCCAGGCGACCTGCTCCGAATCCACGTCCATGGCGATGGAGCCCTGCGCCTTGCCCTCCTCGACTATGGCCGCCACAGCTTGGATCATCTGCAGTTGCCGGACGCCCTGGGCCTCGCGCAACCCCGATTCAGGTGGCGACGCGAGGAACTCTATGAACGGGTAGATGAAGCTCCCGCGTCCCGAAACGATGAGGTCAGAGTGCAGCCGCCCAATACTCCGTAGCCGTTCCAGCACGTTCGGTTCCGACGACGACTCGATGACGACCTCGTAGATGGTGTCGTAGAGACTGTCGATGGCGGCCAGGAGCAGATCGTTACGAGTGGCGAAGTGCTTGTAGAGCGCAGCGGGGGACAGACCGGCCGCCTCGGCGATGCGTGCGGTGGTCGCTCCTTCAACGCCTTCCTTGCCGACCACCTCGAGGGTGGCGGCCGTGAGGCGCTTTTTGGTGGCTTCGGAGGTGATCCTGCTCATGGTGCCTTCCAGTCTACAACGCGCAGGCCGTGTGGCGGCCAGGCTTGTGGTGCGCAGGGGCCCGTGATGGCCGCCAACCGGGGCGCTCGACCTTCCGACGAGAAGGGCGCCCGCCGCTTGTGAGTGAACGCATTCTCTCGCTCCGCTGGGTGTTCATGGTCGGCTGATAGACTTTTATCCTTTAAAATATAGAATTCTGCCCCAATCATGCGGATGAGCGCAGTTGTCTCTTCGGTGAATAGTGAATATACTCTCACCTTGAGTAGCGGAACGAGCCACGCAGCACACAGGAGCAGAAGACCATGTCAGGCGCCATCGGACTCTTGATCGTATCGGTCGTCGGCGGGATCATCGTCACCCTTTACTTCATACAGGACACCATCGGCTCACTCAAGTTCTGGCGCGCCCGCTAGGCACGCTGGAGCGACAGAAAGCCCCGCCCCTCGAGCGAGGGGGCGGGGCTTTTCTCGTTTCTGGGGGCCGCCGGAGCCCGCCGGCCGGGCACTGCGCTATGCTCTGCCGCGGCAGCATGACACTGACGACCGGGTCAGCGGAGGCGATGAGCGGGATGAAAAGACTGACGTTCGACACTTACGGGCCGCCTGAGGTCCTCAGCATCGAGGAGGTCGAGACCCCTGTACCCGGCGCGGGCGAGGTGCTCATCCAGGTCAGGGCGACCGCCATCAACCCCAGCGATATCAAGAACGTGGCCGGGCACTTCAACACAGCGCTGCCCCGCGTACCTGGGAGGGATTTCTCGGGGATCGTGACGGCCTGTTGCCCTGCCGCCGGCGGCGGCGGTGCGGCAGTCCCCGTCGGGCTGGAGGTCTGGGGTAGTGGACCTGGCTTCGGCGTGGTCCGGGACGGTGCCCACTGCGAGTACATCGTCATGCCGGCCGAGTGGGTCTCCGCCAAACCGGCTTCTCTCTCCATGGAGCAGGCGGCAGCGGTCGGCGTGCCCTATGTGACCGCGTGGTCGGCCCTGGTGCGGACGGGGGCCATCCAGGCGGGAGAGACCGTTCTGGTGGTCGGGGTCTCCGGAGCCGTGGGCCGGGCGGCCACTCAGATCGCCCACTGGAAAGGCGCCCGGGTGATCGGCGCGTCCACGAGCACGCGCAACCCCTCCGGTGCAGACGCGGTCATCAGCACCGTGGACACCGAGCTCGACCGTGAGGTCAGACTGCTCACCGCAGGTGAAGGCGTGGACCTGGTGCTCGACGCCGTGGGGGGCAGGCTGTTCGAACCGGCGCTGCGCTCGCTTCGCCCGGGAGGCCGGCAGGTCGCCATTACCAGCTTCGGAGACCGCAAGGTCACGTTCGACCTCATCGACTTCTACCGCAACCGCTCGCGGCTCCTGGGGGTCAACACCATGGCGCTGAGCGGCCCCGACACCGCGGAGATCCTGGAGGCGTTGCGGCCCGGGTTCGACCAGGGCCATCTTGACCCAGCGGAGATCACCACGTGGCCGCTCGAACAGGCCGTGAAGGCGTACATGGCCAGCTCCCAGAGCGGGTCGCGGGCCAAGCACATACTCGTCCCGTAGGGCTGGGCGGCGCGCCGCCCTGATGCCCGCGCCCTACTGGATGGTCCCCCAGATATCCACCGCGTCCAGGGTGAGGAACTTCCCGGTGGCGCTGGTGCCGCTCCGCACGATCCTGACTGTGTGGACTCCGTAGGGGAGCGTGTTCGTGGACCAGACCTTCACCTGGTAGACCGCGCTGGCGGCCACCAGGCTGATAGTGGCAGTGGGAAGGGTCGCCCCGTCCAGATAGACCTCGGCGATGCCCGTTGTCGTGCCTGTCATGGCGATCCAGTCGAGGCGCGTGCCGGTGAACGTGATGGTGGCCGATGCCGTGCTGGTGGCTGAGCGCCCGTAGGTGCCGCCGGAGGCCGCGGTCTTCGTGTAGTTGCCCCAGTTGCCGGTCTTCACGATGTGCGTGTCGGTCTGCTCGTACCGGGTGGCGGTCACCTGAGTCGAGTCGCCGTCGGTGATCTCGCCGATCACGTCGAACGCGTCCACGCTGATGTACTTGCCGGTGACATTACCCGCATCCCAGGAGATCACCACGGTATGGTCCCCATCGTCCAGGACCCCGGTGGACCACACGCTCTGCTGGTAAGTGGCCGCCGAGCGTGCCAGGTCGATCGTCTGAGTGGCCCCGCCATCCAGGGAGACCGTGGCCTTGCCCGTCGTGGTGCCCGCAGTGGCCACCCACGAGAGATAGGTGCCGGTGAAGTGCACGGTCACCGAAGCGGCCGTCTTGGCCCGCTTGTAGCTGCCGCCCGACGCTGACGCCGTCGAGTAGGAGGTCCAGGTGCCGGCGTAGGTCAGAAGCGAGTCGGTCTGTTCGTGGCGGGTGAGGCCGTCGGGCGTCACCAGACCGCCTAGTACGCCGAAGGCGTCGACGTTGATGGCGGTGCCACTCGAGGCCGGGTTCTTATCACCGGTCCACTCCACGCTGAAGGTGTGGGTGCCCTCATCGAGGCCGTCGACGCTCCAGACCGTCTTCAGGTAGCTGGTGCTCGCGCTGTAGAGATCGACGGTGCCCTGGTCTTCGCCGTCGAGCGTCACCCGAGCGATGCCCGACGCCGGGCCGCTCATTGCCACCCAGTTGACCGAAGTGCCCTGGAAGGTGATGCCGGCCGAGCCGGCTCTGTTGATGGAGCGGAAGCAACTGCCGGACGCATTGTCGGTGGCCACATTGTCCCAGAGCCCGGTGTAGACGAAGCGGCTGTCGGTGTCCTGATAGATGGTGGGCGCCCCGACCGCGTGCGCCTGCACCGGAGGTACCGATGACGTCGAACGCATCGACCCCGATCATGGTGCCGCCACCGCCGCTGGTGCCGGTCCAGGTTATGGTCACCGTGTGCGTGCCGATGGGCAGCATCCCCGTATCCCACACCTTCGGATACGAGGTGCTCGTGCTGTAGAGGTTCACCGTGCCGGCGTCTTCGCCGTCAACTGTGATCTTGGCGACCCCGTAGCCGGTGCTCTTCTTGGCGATCCAGCGGAGATACACGCCGTCGAACTTGATGGTGACCGACGAACCGGCCGAGTCGGCGTAGCCGTAGGTGCCGCCGGAAGCCGACGTGCTCGCCGCGCCTAGGGTCCAAACGCCGGTGTAGGCCAAGAGGGTGCTCGATTGCTGGATCCTCGTGTAGGCGGAGATCAGACGGCGTGCCGTGGTGTAGCTGGTCCGGAAGGCGTCCTCGATGCACACCAGGTCACCGCTGCGCGGAGAGTTGATCATCAAGCCGTTGCCGACGTACATGCCCACGTGGGAGATAGGGCTGCTGAAGAACACGAGGTCGCCCGGGATGAGGTCATCCTGATCCACCGCCGTACCGTAGCCCGCCTGGTAGGTGGATTTGTGGGGCAGGGTGACCCCCGTCAGCGCCGTGAACTTGTTGTACACATAGGCCGTGAGTCCCGAGCAGTCGAAGCTGCTCGGGCTGCCGCCGCCCCAGACATACGGCACGCCCAGATACTTGACCGCTTCCTGCACCGCCTGCATGGCCACCAGATCCGGCCCGCTCGCGGAGGTGTAGAAGTACGCGTCGCTCGGGCTGCTCGGGTTCACGTTCCAGTAGTTGTAGACCAGGATCTCCATGACGCCGGTCTGCGTGGCGGCCGGCATGGATTCGATCACGAGGGAAGTGTCCGAGTTCACGTGCCAGCTGCTCTCCGGCAGGTCGGTCTTGCCTATCCGGACCTTCTCAGCATCGCTGAAGCCCGTGCCGGTGACGGTGAGCGCGCCGCCCCCCGCGAGCGGTCCGCTGGTACTGGCTGAGCGTGGTGACCCGGGGGCTGTTCAGACTCTTCACCTGGCGGATGGCGGCGAAACTCCACGCGCCCGATGAGATCTGATCGTAGTCCGGCCGTGTGAATGCGAGATAGTCGATGTCTTCTCCGTGCGTCCTCAGGGAGGTGGACACGGCCGAGATCACCCCGGTGGACTTGGTGAGCATGTAGACCCCGCCCATGCGGGCGATGTGGGAAGCGAGCAGCACGTTATCCGGGAAGTTGACACTGTAAGCGACGCTGCCGCCCTGTTCCTCGCCCATCCCCAGGCTGCTGAAACTCGCCCATCCCTGCGATACCGCGTATTCGGCCGCTTCCACGGCTTCCGAGTAGCGGTTGCCGGGATCGTCGGAGGGAGAGCTCGAGCCCATGATGGTCTTCGTGATGGTGAAGCCTGAGACGCCCGGGTCAACGCTCGTGTCCACCCGGATGCCGCTATCGACCCCCAGAGCCGCGATGGCCTGGGATGAGTAGGCCGGGAAGGGCCCCGACTGCGGAGTGAGGAGGATGGGCCACCCGTTGGCGGCGGCCACCGAGGCGACTGCCAGTGACGAGCCGTAGACGTCGCCGGGCACGATGAACACCCGCTCCGGAGTGCCCGTGAGTTCCTTCACCTTGCCCGCTATGAGGGCCGCGTTCTGATACTGATCGGCACCGGTGAGGACGATGAACTTGTCCGCGGCGAGGCCGGGAAGGGCGGCCTTGATCGCCGTGACGATGGTGCTCGAGAGGCCGACGATGTAGACCTTGGAGACGTGCAGCCGGACGAGTTCGGTCTTCGCGCTGGCGCTGAGACTCGCGGAGGAGGTATAGAGAAGGGGCCCGCCCGCGGCCTCGGCGAGCACGGTGGCGGCCAGCGAGGTGGTGTAGCTATCCGAGGCGGTGAGCACCGCGGCGGGAGCGCCGTCCGGGAAGTCGTCCTGGGAAAGATAGACCGAGTTGGTGATGTCGCCGTAGTCGGCGTCCACGGGGGTGGTGAACGTCGTGGCCCAGGCCGCTCCGGTCGAAGCGAACAGAACCGAGAGGAGCACGATCACGCCTAGCAGCACATAGGTCGCTCGCTTGCCCATCGGCCTACCTCCTACAAATGAAAGAGCCACGCGGTCACCCGACGCGCTCACAAATGACTGTCTTTACCGTTTAACGGCACTTCTATTGTATTCGACACGGGGCCTTCCGCGGCCTGCCGTGTGCACGACCGGGGGCTGGGCGGCCTCGGCGAGCGGCTCGGGCGGCTCCGCCAGGGGGCTCGCCGCGGGCCCTGGCGGCTCGGGCGGGGGAGCCACGTGCTATAGTCAAGGCCTGCGTGACGTACCGATCGTGCTCAGAGAGGGGAACAGTGAGCAGCCAGAAAGAGGTGCGATACGTGGTCTCCCGTCTGAAGGATCCCACCGACCTAGAGAGTGCCCGCGAGCCCATCGGCTGGCATCCCTACCTTGACCTCGCCAAGAAACACGCCGACCGCCTTGGAGCGGGGATCTGCGTGGATGCGGAGGGCGGCACCTACCAGCTCAGCGGCCCTTACCGGCGCCGCGGCCGGTGGCAGACGGACTGGACCAACCGCAATCTTTACCAGGGCCACAAGAAGAAGATCCCGCTGCCCGAGATCTAGCCGGCCGCCGCTTAGCGGCCCCTTCGGCCACAAAAAAAGACGCCGGTCCGAAGACCGGCGTCTCGTCAGACCGCTTGGGCCTTAACGACTACCAGCGATTTCCGCCGCCGCCGCCGTATCCGCCGCCGCCGCCGAAGCCGCCGGAGCGGGGAGCGCGGGGAGCCTGTTCTTTGGCCACATCCACTTTGATGGACCTACCGTCCATCTGGGTGCCGTCGAGCGCGGCCTTGGCGGCCTGCACTTCTTCGGCCGAGCCCATCTCCACGAAACCGAAGCCCTTGGGGCGGCCGGAATCGCGATCGGTGATGAGGTTGACCGACACTACTTCGCCGTGCGGCTCAAAGGCGGTCCGGACGGTCGCTTCGGTAGTCTCGTAGCCGAGATTACCCACGTACAGTTTTGCTGAACTCAAGAGAAGCCTCCATATACGGAGTTACAGTACGACAATCGCAGAGGGATGAATGGAGACTGAGCGAGGAGAGTGGAGAAACTCGGCGCTTGGCCTAAATCACATTCCTGACGAATGTTACGAATCAGTATAGCACAACCGATTCGGTGCGCAGCCGCTGCCAAGCCATGCAGGCTGAGTTGCGGGCCAAGGGCGCGCCGGAGGACCTGATCGAATGGGCCTACCCCGGGGAGGAGTAGGACAGGGTCTCGGCTCCGGGCCTCGGCTGAGCAGCCCCTAGAACAGCCCGAACAAAGTGGCCAGAAAGAGCACCCATACCAGGATGAGCGGCATGCCCTCCCAGCGTGTCACCTCCCTGTCCTGAGCCATGAAGAAGTAGAGGACGCTGACGACCGCCAAGAACGGAAGCCCGATCGTGAGCACGGGCTTGGTCACGGGAAGCGGCCCTATCAGAGCCGGGATCCCGACAACGGCGAAGGCGTTGAAGACGTTGGACCCAAGCACGTTGGCCATGGCGATCTCCAGCTTGCCCCGGCGGGCGGCCATGACGCTCACAACCAGTTCGGGAAGCGACGTGCCCACGGCGACGGCCGATATGGCGATGACGTCCGCCCCGATGTCGAGAAGGGTGGAGAGCTCTATCACCGATCTGATGGTGTACTCGGCGGCGAAGTAGAGGATGGCGGCTCCCCCCACGAGCTTGAGCACCACCAGCGGACGCAGGCGGCCGCGCTGCGGTTTGATCTCCTCTTCGACGGCCTGCGCGACCTCCGTGCGCGTGTCCATGGTGGGCCGAGACATCCGGAACCCATAGAACGCGTAGATGACCGCTCCCAGGAAGAGGAGCACGCCTTCCCCTCTGCTGATGGTCCCGTCCATGGCGGTGAGACCCAGAAGCGCCGTGGATATGGCCAACATGGGTAGATCGATCTTGACGATCTCGCGGCTCACGTAGAGACGCCCCCCGATGATGGCGCCGACTGCCAAAACCAGGCAGATGTTGGTGACGTTGGAGCCGATCGCGTTGCCGGCTACGATCTCAGGGGAACCCCGGACCACGGCGAAGATGGAGCTGACCAACTCGGGGAGGGACGTCCCCATCGCGACGATGGTGAGTCCCACCACGTACGCAGGGATGCCGAGGAAGATGCCGAGCTCCTCCGCGCCCTGCGTGAACCAGTCCGCGGACTTGACGAGGGCGGCCAGGGACACTACCAGGAGTACCGCCCACAAGGCCACCGTCCCGGTCACGGCGCCTCCCCTAGTAGATGTAGACGCGAGTCCCCATGGGCGTGATGGGGTAGATCACGTCCTGATCCCAGTTCTGCGTCCGGACGCAGCCGTGGCTCGCCGCAGTCGTGGGCACCGTCGGATAGCCGTGGATGGCCACACCCGAGGTGATGGCCATCGGGTAGTAGAGGTGATCGCGCGGCGGCGTCTTGCTGATTATGGAGAAGGTGCCCGTGGGGGTGGCGAACCCGACGCTCGGGCTGCCCGTCGACACCGGGATGGTGTAGAGAACGGCTCCGTTCTTGCAGAAGAGCAGGACCTGCTTGGTCTTGTTGACCTCGATCCAGGGGTTGGTTGTCCCCATCCTGGTGGGCACCGGCCGCGTGGCGGTGTGCAATCTCGTCCAGACGGTCGTGCCGATGACCCCGTCGCGGGTGAGCCCTTCCCACTTCTGGAAGGCGATCACGGCGCCCCTGGTCTTGGTGTCGGAGGTGCCGTTGACCACTCCAGGCAGGTAGGACAGCTCTTTCAAGCGCTGCTCGGCCCACATGGTCTTGGCGGCCGATGTCGAGCTGAGAGTGGGCAGGCTGCCGTGCACATCGATCGCGTCGATGGCTACGTATGCGCCCGCGGGGCTCGCCGCGCTCACCCAGATCTGCACCCGGTGATAGCCATCGGGCAGCACCGCTGACGTCCAGACCTTCTGCTGGTAGAGCGTCGCGGCGTCGGAGAGGTCGATGGTGACGGGGGCGCCTCCATCCACCGATACCAGGGCTGTGCCCATTGCCGGACCCTTGGTGGCGATCCAGTCGCACTGGCGCCCGGAGAAGACGAAGTCGAAGTAGGCCGCCGTGCTGCTGGTCTGTTTGAAGCTGCCCCCGGAAGCGCCGGAGACGGTGACCGTGGACCAGGTGCCGGTGTAGAGCAGGCGGATGTCGGTCTGTTCGTAGCGATGCCAGAGGTACGCCTGCCTGAGGCTGCCCTTGACGTCGAACGCGTCCGCCGTGATGTATGTGCCGGAAGCATTGGCCGCGTCCCACCAGATCTTGATCTCGTGGTCGCCCAGCGTGAGCGGGCCGCTGTCCCAGACCTTCTGTTTGTAGGCCGTGGCCGCGGCGTAGAGGTCCACGCTCTGAGCGGCGCCATCATCGATGGAGACCCAAGCTTTCCCCATGGACGCGCCGGTGGTGGCGATCCATGTGATCTGGACGCCGGTGAAGTCCACGTACACGGCCCCTGTGCTCGCGGACGCCCGCTTGTAGCTGCCCCCGGAGGCTCCGGTGGCGGTGACGGACGACCACGTGCCCGCGTAGGCCAGATGGGTGTCGGTCTGCTCGATGATCCTGGCGCCCAACAGCGTACCGGTGATCTCCACGGCATCGATGGTGAGGTACTTGCCCGACGCACTCGAGGCGCTCCGCACGATCTTCACCGTGTGCACCCCGTTGCTGAGCTCATCCGAGGACCACACCTCCTGCTGATAGACGACGGCCGCGGCGGTGAGGTCGACGGTGGTCTTGAAGACCCCGTCCACGTACACGTCGGCCAGGCCGGTGGTGGTGCCCTTCGTGGTGATCCAGGTGAGGTGGGTACCGGTGAAGGTGAGCGACACATATCCACCGCTGGTGCTCGTCCGGCCGTAGCCGCCTTTCCAGGCGGACTTCGTCGAATAGGTCTCCCAGGTGCCGGACAACGAGAAGCGGGAATCGCTCTGGTCGTAGCGATTCTTGTAAGTGAAGTCATCGGCCGCGGTGTCGGTGGTCGTGCCGCCGGCCGCGTTAACCTGAACCTGCACGTTGCCCGGGTCGTGCGATGGGACGACCGCGGTGATCTGCGTGAGCGAGTCGACGGTGTACTCGGCCGCATTGGCGCCTCCGAACGTCACAGCGTCCGGTCCCGTGAGCCCTATGAAGCCCGTGCCGGTGATGACGACCGAGATGCCTGCCGCCCCCGAAGCCGGACTGATCCCGGTGATGGTGGGGGTGGTGACGAGGGCGTACTGATAGTCGTCAGCGTCAGTGTTGGCACTCTCGCCCGCCGGAGTGGTCACCTGCACGTCCACGGTAGCCTCGGAATGCGCCGGCGCGACCGCGGTGATCAGCGTGCTGGACTCCACCGTGAAACTCGCGGCGGGCTCGCCCCCGAAGGTGACGGCCGAGGCGTCGATGAAGTCGGTGCCGCTGATGGAGACCTCAGCGCCGCCGGCTGTCGAGCCGGAGACGGGGCTGAGCCCGGTGATGGCGGGCGGGCCGTAGATGAGAGTGCCGGCCACGTCGACCGCATCGAGGGTGATGAACTTACCCGCCTTGGCGCTCGCGGACCGAGTGATCGTAACGTGATGGTGGCCGGACGGGAGATCGCCGGTGGACCACACATTGACCTTGTAGTGACCGGAAGTGGCGGCGAGTTCAACGGTCTTCTTGAACGTGCCGTCCAGGTACACATCGGCCTTGGTGGTGCTCGTGCCGGTCATGGCTATCCAGTCGAGCCGAGTACCATCGAAGTAGATGGTGGCCGTGGCGGCGCGCGTGTTGGCTCGAGCATAGGCGGTCATGTACGCGGCCGACTTCTCGAAGGTGTCCCAGGTGCCGACGTAATCGATGTGTTCGTCTGTCTGGTCGATGCGAGTGAGCCCCGGCGCCGGGTCCACCGCGCGGGCGGTGCCGGGCAGGGCCAGAAGAAGGAGCGCCGCGGCGGCGATCGCGGCGAGAACGGCTACCGCAGCAGATCTTCTGCCACTCGATCCACTCCGGCGCTGTCCTGCAAGCGCCACCGGCATCGTCGACGCCACGAGTCCTCCTTCGTTCCGAATGAAGTGGATGGTCGGGTCCACTGAGCGACCGCGGGGGTCACCTCTACACAGATGTTACCAAGGCAGACGGCCGACGAGGCGGAAGCGTCAAGACTCGGGACTGCGCTTCTGCTCGGTGATGTCCCGAACAACGCCGTCCCTGTAGAGCGGCCCACCTTCAGAGTCTCGCGTATGCGAGAAGTGGTTGGAGAGCCATCGGTATTCACCATCGGAGCCCAGCAGCCTGTACTCGACGATGGCACGGGGAGTGCTGTCGACCTGGCGCAGCGCATCGATGACACGAGGAAGATCGTCAGGATGCACGAGGTGCATGGCTTCTTCGGGCGACAGGTCACGGAACTCCTCATTCGATCGCCCGATCGTGGGACCGAATGCGGGGCTCATGTACTCGTAGCGGCCTGTCTTCAGATTGACTCGATAGATACCGTCCAGCGAACTGTCGAGGACGGAACGGAAACGCGCCTCGCTCTCGCGGAGGGCCGCCTCGGCCAGTCTGCGCTCGGTGATATCGACTGTGGCGCCCACATATCGCAGAAGCTTTCCTTGCTCATCGAAGTAGGGATGGGCGCGATCGTGTATGAAGCGGACGGAGCCGTCGGGGCGGATGATCCGGTGTTCGAGTTCGTAGACCGAACCGGTCTGCAAGGCCATGGTGAAGGTCTCGTGGAGCAATGCGGCGTCATCGGGGTGGTAGAACCTCTGAAGCATCTCGTCGTAAGAAGGTGACGGGGAGCCAGGTGGGATGCCGTAGATGCGGCACTCCTCGTCGGACCACACCGTTGCGCCGGTCTCCACGACGTACTCGAAGCTGCCGACATGAGCGATGGCCTGGGCCTCGCTCAGCATGAAGCGAAGGCTCTCCGAGACGGCCTCCGCCTGCTTTCGCTTGGTGATGTCCCGGGAGATGACGGCGAGGCCCTCCTCGACGGGGAATACCGTCCACTCTTTCCAACCCGAGCTTGGGGCGTGGGCGGTGACAGTGGCGGGAGACCCCGTCTCCCTCACCTCCTCGAGCACCCGCCTGGCCTCCCGGTCGTGGTCGGGATAGGCATCCCAGATGACTCGGCCGAGAAGCTCCTCCCTCGTCCTTTCCGTCGCGGAAGCCACCGGTGGATTCAGATATACGAAGCGCCAGTGCTGATCGAGCACATAGAACCGGTCGGGGAAGTTGCTGAGAACATCGTCCAAGAGCCGGTTCTCTTCGGCGAGATTCGCGAAGGTCGGAGCGACCGCGCCCCCGTGTTTGATGTGCGCGCCGGGCCGGTAGAAGGTCAGGCTGACGAAGGTCTCGCCGGTCGGTCCGGAGAAGAGGGCGAGATGGTCGGAGAGTTTGGCCATCAGAGGAAGGCCCAGACCGCGGGTCTCCTTCGCTCCGAGTCTGTTGGGCGCCTGGAACTCGCCGGGGCCTCTTACCTCGACCTCCAGCCGGTCGGGCCGAAGGACAGTCCGCACCCACACCTCTGCCTTGATGGGTGAATGCTCGATGGCGTTCGCTATCGCTTCCGAGCAGGCGACCGCGATGTCGAACACTCGGTCTTCGGTAAAACCGGCGGCGGAGGCCACCTCGGCTATGAGGCGCCGGGCGTGGGAGACCTCGGAGAGACGGGGAGAAAGAGCGACCGATCGGACCAGTGGTTCTGGGGTTGTCGCCATGGCATCAGCCCGTCATTTCCGCTTCGAGGCTGTGCCTCGCATCAGAGATGCTCCCGAAGATCCGGAAGCCGGGGTAAGCGTCCAGTCCGACGACGTCGAAGAGGCGAAGGATGTTCTTGCTGGTGACCACGATGCCCAGCCAACCCCAAGGGGTGAGCCGTCTGGTGAGGTAGATCAACACCGCGAGGCCGCCGCTGTCGATGTAGCCGCAACGGGTGAGATCAAGCAGGAGCCGCTGCCCGCCGTCCAGGCAGTCGCGCGCCGCTTTGTCGAAGACATCGGTCGACGCGTGGTCGATATCGCCTTCGATCTCAAGCAGCGGGATGCTGGCCAGCGACTTCCTGATGATCTCCAACCGTACTCCCCGACCCGCGAGTCAGAATCCCATTCTCACCCTGGCATCCCCAAGCGTCAAGCTATTTGCATCTCTTCCAGCAGCAGCGGGTAGCGATCGCCCGAGCGCTCGTGAACGGTCCCAAGGTGATCTTCGGGGACGAGCCCACCGGCAACCTCGACTCTGCCAGCGCGAAGGACATCGTGGCCATGATGCAGGACATCAACCGGCAGACCGGCACCACCTTCGTCCTCGTCACCCACGACCCCGGCGTGGCCGCCACGAGCGACCGGGTATTCCGCATGCTGGACGGGCGGGTGACCAATGGCAGACGTTAGCCGCGGCGGGCGGCGCCTCTCAGGGCCGCCGCCCGCGCTGGTTCGTAGAAGGGGCCCCTTGGCAACGAGGGGCCCCTTTCATCACCACTCTCCGAACAGATCGACGGCATCCAGATCGATGGTGTACCCACTCGACGAACTGCTCTTGGTACCCGCCCGGGCGATCTTCACGGTGTGCGCCCCGGGAGCCAGGAACTTGGTGAGCACCACCTTCTTGTAAGTGGTGGCCGAGCTGTAGAGGCTGACGGTCTGGCTCACTCCGTCGATGGTGACGGTGAGGTTGCCGTAGTTGGGGGCGGTCTTGGCGATGAGCTTGAAGCCCACGCCGGTGAAGTCGAAGCTTACGTAGGCCCCGGCGGTGTTCTTGTATCGGTAGGTGCCCCCGGAGGCCGAGGCGGTGCTGCCCAGCGTCCAGGAGGTCATGGCCGGGTTCCACGTGAAGTGGGCGTCGGTCTCCTCGAAGCGCACCGGGGCAAGCAGGGTGCCGGCCACGTCCACCGCGTCGATGGTGAGGTACCTCCCGGAGGCGCTGGCCGTGCTCCTGACGATCTTCACCGTGTGGTGTCCGTCGGCCAGGGGGCCGGTGGTGAAGAGGGTCTGCTGGTAGACCGGGGAGCTCGCGTAGCAATCGACGGTCATGGCCTTGGTGGGCGAGCCGTCCACGTAGATGTCGGCCTTGGCGCCGGTGGTGCCCTTCATGCTGACCCAGTCGAGCTGGGTGCCGTTGAAGGCTATGACCGCGTATGCGCCCGCGGTGCTCGAACGCATGTAGCTGCCGCTGAAGGCCGAGGCGCTCGTGAAAGAAGCCCACGTGCCCGACCAAGCGGTCCCTGGGGTGACCAGGGCCGTGGTGTTCACCACATCCAGCCGGGTGGTGGCCGGGGTCTCGGCATAGGTGAAGGATGAGGTGGCCGAACCCGAGGGGGTGGTCACCCGGACGGTCACGGCGCCGGCGTCATGGGCCGGGGCTACCGCGGTGATCCTGGTGGCGGAGTTCACCACATAGTCCGTCGCGTTGGCGCCGTCGAAGGTGACGGCCCCCGGTCCGGAGATATCGACGAAGTTGGTGCCGTTGATGGTCACCGAGGTGCCGCCATCGATAGACCCAGCGGCGGGTGACAGCGACGTGATGGTGGGAGGAGCCGCCGCGATTGTCCCCCAGATATCCACCGCGTCGAGGACCAGGTACTCGGAGGCGAGGCTGTTCTTGTGCCGGACCAGGTCCATGTGGTGAACGCCGCTGGAGAGAGCGTCACTCGTGTACAGAACCTCCTGGTACTGCGCGGGAGAGGAATAGAGGTCCAGGGTCGTCATCAACTCGCCGTCTATGGACACATCAACGATGCCGGGAGTGCCGCCCGTCATGCCGATCCAGGCGATCTTGGTGCCGGTGAACCAGATGGTGGCCGAAGCCCCGCTTGTGCTGGAGCGGCCGTACGTCTGCCCGGAGGCCAGAGGGGCCGAGTAGTTCGTCCAAGTGCCGCCTTTGATGATGTGCCCGTCGGTCTGCTCGTAGCGCGTAGGCGCGGTCACGGTGTAGACGGCCGTGTAGATCTCCTTGGCATCCCCTTCTCCGCTGCACCACACCACGCGGTCTCCGGACACGGCCGCACCTGAGGAATCTGCCGCTATCTCAGTGGTGCCGCCGCCGGGCGTCCAGCTGAGGACCCGCATGGTGTCCGCGGAGTACGGTTGCCAGACGATCCGGTCGCCGGAGACTCGGTAGTCGGAGGCGCCTTCGGTGCTGGTGGTGATCTGAACGGCACCGCCCACGGGGGTCCAGGTGAAGAGCTGGTAGGTATCCTCGACCCAGGAGTTGTAGACGATGCGATCGCCCGAGAGCTCGGGATCGCCCGAACCCGGGTCGGTGATCGACTCGCCGTAGTCCACCGCAGGGGTCCACGTGTAGATCCGGCCCTCGCATTTCCACGCCAGCCGGTCGCCCGACGCGCAGAGACCCAGCTTTGAGCCTGCGTCCTCGATGATGCTCACACCCACGGGACCGGAAGCCTGCGTCCAGGTGAACACTATCTGATCTGCGCTGACCCACGATATCCGGTCGCCGGAAACGACCGGGCTGTGGGCCCCCACCTCGTCGTCGGACACCTGGGTGGGCACGCCGGAAGGAGTCCACGTGAAGACCTGGTAGACCCACGCGTCGTCGTTGCCCATCCAGACCACCCGGTCACCGGACACTCGCACGCCCTGCTCGTCCCGATCGTCGGTCGTGAGCTGGACGAGACCACCGGTGGGAGTCCACGTGAAGACTTCATTGTCATCCCCGGCGTCGGTCCCGCCGGCTCCGAACCAGACCACCCTGTCGCCCGACACCATGGGCCACTGGTTCAAGGTGCTCGTGACGCTCAGATGCGTCACGCCCTCGGTGGGTGTCCAGGTGTATACCTGCGCTTCCTCGGGGAAGTCAGGGTCGGGGATGCCCAGCCAGACGATCCTGTCGCCCGAGACCTCCGCGTAGGCGTCCCTCCAGCCGTTGTCCGTCACGCGGTCCGGAGGCGCGGCAAAGGCTTGGGCGCCGATGACGAGGATCAGGATGAGGGCCAGTACCACGGTCGAGGCGATCTCGACCTTGAGGACGGCCGACGACGAGTGCTTGCTTCTCACTACGCTCCCCCTCCTCCACAGAGGTTGCATTACACGACGACGGACCGCGTGCGCGGCCGACCGCTACAGTAACTCGCGCGGGCACCGCCTGTAAAGCGGAGAGTGTGGGGCCTCCCGGTCCGCCCCTACGGCTGGAACTGCTCGTCTATCCGGACCACCAGCATGCCGTCCCGCTCGATCCACCAAGGCGAACGGTGCAGGTGGACGGCGTCTGCCGGGGGCGTGGCGCTCCAGAAGCTCCTGAACTGGGCCCACGTGACGGGATGATCCATGATCTCGTTCCAGGCGAACGTGTTGATCCAGGTGGATGTGGTGATGGCCACCGAGCCGGACACCTCGAAGACCCTCTTCTGCGGGTTGTCGTTCTGGATCCAGTAGTCGTCCTCCACATGCTCGCCCGGCTGTATCTCGCCGGCAGCAACGGCTGCCGCGTCGGCGGCCGGCCCGGTGAGGTACTCCGCGTAGTCGATGCTGATATAGCGCTTGCCGTCCGTGACGTACACCGTGTCGATGTAGCCCATGGCCTTGATGTGGCCGTTGGATAGCCGGGTCTCGGCGGACGACAGCTTCTCCGTGGTCGTGGTGGTCTCCTCGAGACCCGTGGTGGTGGTCTCCTCGAGAGTGGTGGTGGTCTCCACCGGGCCGGTGATGACTCACCGGCAGGGTCGTGGTGGTCACCGGCTGGGTGACGGACGTCGAGACCACCGTGGTCTGGTCGGTGATGACGATGATGGGCCCGTCGTCGCCCAAGTGCTTGACGGCCTCCAGTGTGCCGACCGCTATGGCCGCCACGAGAACGGCGGCGATGGACGCGAAAGCCGCCACCCTCAGGCCGCTCCTGCGCCTCGGCGCGGAGGCTCCACTCCGGCCGCCGGCTCCCGCGCCGGCCCGCGCCTCGATGTCGGCCCACACTCCGTTTCGATCCACCGGACCGGAGAGCCTGTCCAGCGTCTCTTCCAATCGCCGGTCGTCATTCATGGCGTGATCCCCTGGGACGATAGCTCGTACGATTCCTTGAGCGCTTGGCGGGCGCGGTGCAGGTGTTGCCTGACGGTACCCTCGGATACATGCATGACGTCGGCCACTTCCCGGGCCGTCAGCTTGTCGACATAGTGAAGCGCGAGAGCGGTGCGCTGCTTGAGAGGCAACCTCCCCAGCCGCTCCCAGATGCCTTCATCCGAGGCGGGCGTCCCCCGCGGCACTCGGTACTGCTCCTCGATCCGTAGCAGGAGCCTGGCCTGCCTCCCGATGGAACGGTGATGGTCGCGGATGCGGTTCAGAGCGACTCTTCGCACCCAGCCGGCCGGGTCCTCGTAGGTGGCCAGACGATCCCACCCGATCACCAGCCGGACGAACGCTTCCTGGACCGCGTCGGAGGCCTCCTCCCGGTCACCGGCCACGATGGTCAGCGTCTTGACCAGCCGATCGTACTCGTGCTCGAACACATCCTCGGGACGCACGTACCGCATGGACATCCCCACTCGGACCTCGCCTGTCGGCCGGTCGCTCAACCTGGCCACGCTCCCCATCTGTGAGAACCATGTCTATTGTCCTGCTTCCTCAATAGACACGAATGCGGAGTCCGAATCAGTGACATGCGGACGACAAGCCCGGTTCAGTCTTTGTGCTTCGCGGTGTCGTGGCCCCGCTGCCACGCACATCAGGGGCTCGAGTGCCCCGGCCGGCTTCGGCGGTCTGACCGGCCTCGCCTATGGACCTGTCGTGATCGTGCCCCACACATCGAAGGCGTCGAGAGTCAGGTACCGGCCGGTCGCACCCGCCGGACTCCGGATGATGCGAACGTTGTGGTTCCCGTTTGCCAGAGTGCCGGTGGACCACACGTTCACGTTGTAGGTCCCCGAGCGGGCCGCGAGGTCGACAGTGGCCACCTTGATCCCGTCCAGGTACACGTCGGCTATCCCGGTGGTGGCCCCCTTCATGGCGATCCAGTCAAGGCGGGTGCCGGTGAAGTAGATGGTGGCTGAGGCGTCGCTCGAGCTCGACCTCCCGTAGCTCTTTCCGGAGGCCACGCTCTTGGCGAAGTCGCTCCAGACGCCGACCTTCACGATCCGGGTGTCGGTCTGCTCATAGCGGGTGGAGAGAGGAACAACGGTCCCCTGCACATCGACCGCGTCGATGCTGATGAACTTGCCGGTCGCGTCGCTCGCGTTCCGGACGATCTTCACCGTGTGGTAGCCATCTGCCAGGTCGCCGGTCGAGAAGACCTTCTGCTGATAGAGAACGACGGAGTTCGCCAGATCGATGGTGCCCTTGAACACGTCATCCACGTAAACGTCGGCCTTGCTCAGGGTGGTGCCCTTCGTCGCGACCCAGTCCAGGCGTGTGCCCGTGAAGGGTATGGTGACGGACGCGCCCGGCTCGCTGGAGCGCGAGTAGCTGCCAAAGCTGGCAGCGGATGTCCTGAAATTGCTCCAGACGCCCGAGTACACAAGACGGGCGGTCTGCTGGTTACGAGTGAGTCCCTCCGAGCTGATCAACGTGCCGCGGATATCGAATGCATCGACGTTGATGTTGGTGTCGATCGCTGCAGGCCTGCCTGTGTGGCTGCATTCGATGGTGAGTGTGTGATCGCCGTCGGTGAGATCGGCGGGCGTCTCCCACACCTTCTGCCTGAACAGGGTAGCCGAGCTGTAGAGGTCGACCATCACCGGGGCCCGGCCGTCCAGAGTCACTCTCGCGAAGCCGTGCGCCCTGCTGGTCTTGCCGATCCAGGCCAGGTAGGTCCCATTGAACCTCACGGTCACCGAAGCCCCACGAATGCCGGTGTACGAGAAGTTGCCGTCCGAGGCCGCTGATGTCGCGTAGGTCATCCAGATGCCGTCGTAGCCCAAGGCGTGGTCGGTCTGCTCGTACCGAGTCAGGACGGGAGGACCGGCCGGGCTGATGACCAGTGTGCCGGTAGTGGATCCCTGGTAGTTGGCGTCGTTGACCACCGCGCTCACGTCGTAGCTACCGGCCGCGGTCGGCGCGGCTACCAGGGTGCCGCCCTGGCTGTAGGTGAGGTCCACCGTCAGGCCGGCCGGAGCAGTGGTGGCGGAGGCGTAGTGCGGATCGCCGTCATACACGGCGGAGAGGTCGTCCAGGTGCACGGTCGCCGTCGCCTTCGTGATCTCCCCAGTGGTGTCGTTCTCGAGCGTGACCGCATAGCCGCCGGTCACGTCGTTGTCCCCAGCGTCCCGGATAACGGCCGCCGGGGTCAAGGTCTTGCCAGAGCCCACATCCGGGGTGTCGAACGTCTGGCTGTAATGGCCGATATTGCCGCTCGCGAGCGCCCCGGTGGTCAGCGTCGGGACGCCATCCGAGCTGGTGGTGCCGTCGTAAGCCCTGCTATCGCCGACAGCCGTGATGGTGACTGGCACGGGTCGTCACCGTGACCTGCACCTCGGTCTCCGCGCTGAGATCGCCGTCGGACACCGCCACCTCGAAGTCGTGCGCGCCTATGTCCGTCCACCCCGGAGTCCAGCTGTACACGCCGGTGGTGGGATCGATCGACCCCGGTGCACCGCTGGACAGCTCGTACGTCAAGGTGGCGCCCGCGTCCACGTCGTGCGCGACAGCGGTGAAGGTAACCGCGTCCGCCCACTCAGCAGTCTGGTCGGTGATCGAATCCAGCGTGGGTGCCTCGTTGACGTCGGTGACGGTGATGGTGAAGGTCTTGTCGTACGTGAGGCCGACCGCGTCGGTGGCTCTCACCGTCGCGGTATGGGAGGAAGCAACCTCATAGTCGAGGGAGTCGGTGACCCGTAGAGTCGTGCCCGAGATGTTGAAGAGGGCATTGTCGTCAAGACCGGCCGGCAGACTGAAGGTAAGGGTAGCGCTCTGGCCCAGATCCGGGTCGGTTCCGCTCAGGGTTCCCACCTCTGCGTCCGCCCCGGCGTTCTCGGGCACGCTGGTGGTCGAAAGAGCGATGTCGGTGGGGGATGCGTACGGGATGAGCGAGAAGTCGTCCACGGCCAGGCCATCATCGGCCCCGGGGGCAAGGTCGATGTCCATCCAGCGAAGCCAGAAGGTGGCTCCGTCTGAGATGTTCAAGCCCGTGATGGTGTAGGACAGCACCATCAAGTTTGGCGCCGAGTTGCCGTTCAAGGCTCCGACTGTGCCGGTCGTCACCGGGCTGGAGAAATCGAGGGCGTCGTGATCCACCCAGGTGCCGGTGCTCAGACTGGCGGCGTCCGAGCTCAACTGGAAGTCGAGCCGGTCCGGGGCGCGGCCGGCCGTGTTCTGCCCCATGCGCCACTGCTCACCCGTGTAGGAGATCACAAGCGATCGGATAGGCGAGCCGGTGTTGTTGGTGAACTGGACCCCTATGACGGACGCGAGAGCGTTGCTGAACAGGGTGCCATAGGCCCGTTCCGCACTGCCGGTCGCCCCGAAGCTGTACGTGTCGCCGGTGAGACCTGAGCCGACACCTACGCTATAGGTGGTGTTCGCGCTGGTGCCGGTCTCGAAGAAATCCCAACCCGAGGGCACTGCCGTGTTCCCTGTCCCGGACGAGGCAAGGGTGTTGAAATCCTGCGCGTATGTATCGCCAGGAATGGTCAGCGCGACGCTACCGGCGGCCAGCGCATGGCTCTGCGGGCCTCCGAGAGTAACTGCCACCGCAAGCGCGACCATGGTCAAGAGTAGCTGCCATACTCGGAACCTCATCCCCGCGACCTCCCCTTAGCCCGCCGCATGCGTGTCTACTTCCTGGGGTACGCGCCAACGGCCCGGTCACCCTGGCGAAAGAACGAAGGTTGCGAACCCGTCTGACATATTCGACGACCTGCCGCCCGACACCTGCGAGCTTCCTTCGGCAGCGGGAGAGCCGCTCTCCAGATTCTCCGGCAGCTGGTGTCGTGGCCGCCTGCGAAGAGTACGTGCACGAACATGGCGCCGCGCCCCGAAAAGGACTCAGACCCACGCTCGAGGGCTTAGGAAGCCCCCAGATACCCGCTCCCTACTGGAACGTCCCCCAGATGTCGACCGCGTCAAGAGTGAGGAACTTCCCCGGCGCGCTACCGCCGTCCCGTACGATGCGGATAGTGTGAGTGCTGTCGCTCAGAGTCCCGGTCGACCATACGACCACCTGGTATACGGCCGCGGCAGCGCCCAGGTCGATGGGGGTCGAGGTCACGAGCACGCCGTCCACATAGACGTCGGCCAGGCCGGTGGTGATCCCTTTCATAGCTATCCAGTCCAGACGCGTGCCGGTGAAGGTGATGGTGGCGTCGGCGTCGATCGTGCCCGAGCGCCCGTAGCTGCCTCCGGAGGCGGCCGCCTTGGCGAAGTCCGTCCAGACCCCGGTCTTGACTATGTGGATATCGGCCTGCTCGTAGCGCGTGGGAGGCGGCGGCGGAGAGTCGATGGTCCCGGCCACGTCGAACGCGTCCAAGGTCAGATACTTGCCGCTGGAACTGGCCGCGCTCCGGACGATGTCCACGAAGTGAGGTCCGTCGCTGATGGGGCCCGTGGACCACACGTTCACCTGATAGCTGGCAACGGTTGCCTTCAGACTGACGGTGGCGTTCTTGACCCCGTCCAGATACACGTCGGCGATCCCGGTGCTGGTGCCTTTCATGGCGATCCAGTCCAGCCGGGTGCCGGTGAAGTAGATGGTCGCCTTGGCCCCCGCGCTGCTCGCCCGTCCGTAGCTGCCTCCTGAGGCGGCAGCTTTGGGGAAGTCGGACCACGCGCCCTTTTTGACTATGCGGAGGTCGGTCTGCTCGTACCGGTTGGCGTAGGTGAAATCGTCGGCAGTCCCGCTGCTGCCGGACGAACCCCACACGGTGGTGACGGCCACATCCACCTTGCCCATCGCGTGAGCGGGCGCCGTGGCGGTGATACGGGTGGGCGAGACTACCGTGAACGAGTTCGCAGAGGCGCCCCCGAACGTGACGGCGCTCGCGCCCGCGAACCCGGTCCCGTCGATGGTCACGGTCGTCCCCCCCGAGGGAGACCCGACCGCGGGGCTCACACCGGTGACGACCGGGGCTCCGTGGAGGCTGAGCGCCGTGATCCTCGTACGGTCCGGCACGAAGAGCCGCCCTCCGGCGGCAGCCATGCTGGTGAATCGCGAGGGTGGCGTACCGAACTGCCGGGTGTACACGACGGCGCCGGTGGTGGGCTCCAAGGCTTTGAGCAGGCCGGCGTATCCCAGGCTCCACACGTAACCCGCCGCGACGAGAGGCGAGCTTGACGCCCCGGAAACGGTCCACGCCACCTGCACCTGGCTCATCGAGACGTCGAGGGCCTTGAGCGACCCCGAGCAGGGCACGAACACGCGTGAGCCCAGCACCGCCGCGCTGCCATACGGCGACCCGCCGATGCTGGTGGTCGCCAGCGCCGTGCTCACGTGGCCCAGGTTCGCCGAATCAAGGAGATACGCGGTCCCCGACTTGCCTATCACGAGCGCGCGGCCGTTGGGAAAGAGCACCGGGGCGAGGGTGCACAGATCGAGATCCGCGGAGTTGAGGCTCGCCCAGTTGGTGGGGGCGAAGTAGTCGATCACCGAGAGGGCGGGCGACAAGCGGATGAGCGAGTTCCCGTAGTCGAAAGCGGAGGTCGAAATGGTGTTCCCCGTGACCACCCAGAGGTCACCGTTGCCGTCCACCACCGGGCCCGCTGGGTTCCAGATCCCCCCGCGGCGGGTCGTGGGCACGACGTAGCTGGTGAGCGCCCCGGTACCGTCGGCCGCCGAGGACACCACGGCCCCCTTGTACTGCCCGATGTCGCCCCACAGGCCACCGTACGCCACGTACACCCTCCCGCCGGAGAGCGCCAGTGCCCCGCGTTGCTGCTCCACGAGCGCCGAGAGTCCCGGCGGATCCACGGCGCGGTGCCAATCGACCGTCCCCGTGGTCAGATCCACAGCGTACAGTTCGTGATGATGGTCCGCGCCTACCTTGACGAAGGCCACCACATAGATAGTGCCGCCCGCGACGTCCACCACCGGGGTGCCGGTGATCCCCGACGGGTCGATGTTGCCGCCAGGCAGATCGCTCTTGGGTACGGGCGTGCCCAGGTTCCGGCTCCAGACGACCGATCCCGTGGCTGCGTCGAGCGCGAAGAGCGAATCCCCTTCGGTAGCCACGATCACCAAGTCGCCTACCACCAGGGGCTGGGCGTAGATCAGCCGCCCATCGAGACTCGCCGAGGTCCAGGCGACTCCGATCGTCCCGAGAGAGCCTTGGTCGGCCGACGTGCCCGTGCGGGCCGCGTCATGGCCATACGTGGGCCAGTCGCCGGGCGCAGCCAGCACCGACCCGGCCGAAACGGCTGCGACAACCAGAACGATCACCGCAGCAAGCATCGTCGCGAGCGCCAGGTTCAGGCGCCGCTGCGTCCCCACATCGCATCCAGAGGCACCGGCCATCTGTCCCTCCCAGGAGTTCGCGACTCAGTAGTAGGAATCTACCCCCGCTGAGCCGTTGATAAGCCTACTCTGATCTGTCGTGTTGCGCCCGACAAGCCCGGTTCAGTCCTTGGCAAGGTCCTTCAGGTGAGTCACGGCCCGGCCCCCGTCTCCCGCTACCAGGGTCGCGTAGTCCGGGATGGTGTACACCCGGATCGTCTTGTCCAGGAAGTCCGAGAACACCAGGAGTCTGCCGTCGGGGGACACGTCCAGGCCGGTGCACTGATTGCCTCCGACGATCGCGTCGAGGATCTTGCCGGTGGAGGTGTCGATCGCTAGGACCGAGCCCCATTCGGGACCCGCGATGAGATATGTCTTCGGATTGTCCTTCCCGCGGCAGGAGACATACAGCACCTTCCGATCGGGACTGAGCGCGACGGTATTGGGACGCTGATCGGTGTCGGCCAGCTTGGTGACCTTCTCGGTGGCCAGATCCATCACCCACACCACGTTGCTCGTAAGGTCGTCCACGTAGAGCACGCCTCGCTGCTCGTCCACGATCATGTGGCGCATGGAACCGCCGGCCTTCTTGAAGATCACCGTCCCCTTGCCGGTCGCGAGGTCGATCCGCTGGAGGTCGCCGTTCTTGAACCCGGCGACGTACAGGCTCTTTCCATCGGGGGTCTGATACAGGCCGCGCGGGTTCGCGACGGTCTTGATCCGCCGGACCATCTTTCCGGTCTCCAAGTCGATCTCCGAGACGTCGTTGCTCGACCAGTTTGAGGCCCACAGGGTCTTCTCATCGGGGGAAAGGAGCAGGATCTTCGTCCAGGTGCCTCCCGTCTTGAAGATGCGCAGCACCTTGCGGGTCGCCGGGTCGAGCTCGTACACAGACGCCGTCTCCATCTGACTGACGTACAACCTCGTGCCCGCCCGGTTGAACACCAACTCCACGGAGCCGTACTCACCGAGCGCGACCTGGTCGAGCTTCGCGCCCGTCGTCGGGTCGAACACCTCGATGCCGTGGCCGGCAAGCAGCGAGACCCACAGCTCCTTGCCGTCGGGGGAGAAGACGACCTGCTTTGGCTGGGGACCGCACTTGAAGCGGACCAGGCTCTCATGGAGCAGACCCTTGGGGTCCAGCCACATGGTGATCGACTGCGCATCGCCCAGAGCCAGCTCGCGAACGGCCGTGTTGTAGCCGGTCTTCGCCAGAGAGACGGTGATGCTTCCTCCCGGCACCTGCTCGGAGAAAGGCGTGGTCCCGGTCACCGTGGTCCCGTCCTGCAAGGTGATCGTGAGTCGAGCGCCGGTGGGCTTGGACGCGAGCTCGAGAGATTGCGGGGGGCCGTTGGGCACGTTCGCGTGGACGGTGGTGGGAGGCGCGGTCGATTGCGTTGTGGACGAGGAGGTCGCCGCATCGGTCCCTGTCCGGCCGGAGGATCCCGCGGGTCTCAGCGCGAAATACAGACCCAGCCCGATGGCCACCAGCAGGACGACCGTGATGACGGCGCCGGCGACCCGTCGCCGCATGCGGACCTGGCGACGTCGCCTGTCCATGCTAACTGGACTTCACGGTCTGCTTGCCGAACCCGAACAGAATGAACATGCGGTTCCTCCGCCGCAGACATGCAAGGCCACGACCTAAGGTACCTCCCGCCAGCGGCGTCTGCAAAGTCACCCGGCACCCCGATCCTTCCCATGGAGTCTATATTCAGACTGTGCATACTCACGCCATCCGCATCGGCCGCAAGAGAGCGAGCCTCAGGTGACCCCCAACCCGTTCGAGGAAGAAGCCGCCCGTGTCCTGGGCGCCGGCGCGGCGGAGCCGGCCGGCGGACTCGCCGTCGGCGACCGTTCCCCGGCGGATCAGCAGGCGCCCGTCATCGAATCCGAGGACCTGCCGGGCCGCCCGCGCCGCGCGTGGCCCTGGGTCGTCGTGAGCATCCTCATCGTGGCGCTCGCGGCCACCGCCTGGGTGATCGTCTCCCATCGAAGCGCCGCTACCGGGCCCCACCTCGTCTCGGTGCCGAACGTCGTCGGCTCGTCCGAGGCCGAGGCGATCGCGGAGCTCCAGGCTGCCGGCTTCGCGTACCGGATAGCCGGCAGGCAGCCCTCGGCCGATGTGCAGGAGGGCGATGTCCTGCGCCAGGACGCCGCGGGAGGCTCCAAGCTCCAAGAGGGCGGAACGGTCGGCATATGGGTCTCCTCTGGGACCGGCCAGGTGGAGGTGCCGGACGTGGTCGGTCTGGCCCAGGCAGAAGCGGCCGAGAGGATCCGGAAGGCAGGGCTGGAGGTCGTGGCGAAGCCCGAAGTCGGTTCGGACGTCGAGGTCGGCACGGTCTTGCGCCAGAACCCGGCGGCCGGCGCGAAAGCCGACGCGGGAACGACCGTGGCCGTCGTCGTCGCGGCCGCGACCGACACCGTGAAGGTGCCTCCTCTCACCGGCCTGACCCAGGAGACGGCGGTGGCGTTGCTCAAGGGCATGGATCTTGTCGCCGTCATCGAGAAGACCGAGTCCGTCCTACCTGGAGGCCTCGTGGACCACCAGGATCCCGTAGGCGCGAGCGAAGTGCGGTCCGGCACTGCCGTGAAGATCTACGTGAGCGATTCCCCGGAGGCGAAGACCGTCATCGTGCCGGCGGTCGGGGCGCTCGGCCTCACCGAAGCGCAGGCGAAAGCCATCCTCGCGAAGTACCGCCTCAAGGCCAAGGTCATCGATCTGGAGACGCCCGAGCCCAAGCCCGGACTCTGCATCTACCAGGACCCCGCGGCCGGAGCGGAGGTCAAGATCAACAGTACGGTGAACATAACCATCGCGCGCAAGCCCACGAGCACCACGCCCACCGCGCCGGCGGGCGCCACCCGGTACGACCAGTCAGACAGGCGCATCGTGAAGACCGGCGTCTGGGCCGACTACTACGTCACCGCCGCCTACCTGGGCAGCTACGGCCGATCGAGCACCAGCGGGGCTTCGGCGACCATCTACTTCACCGGCACCCGCCTCGACTGGCTGGCCATGAAGGGCACCACCACCGGCATAGCCGTCGTGTACCTCGACGGGGCCAAGAAGGCCACCGTCAACCTGGCCGCGGCAGCGCCCTCCTACCTGGTGAAGGTCTGGTCCACCGGCAGCCTGGCGCGGGGCAAGCACCAGGTGAAGATCGTGCTGAGCCCGGCCAGTCCGGCGGGCAAGTACATCACCCTCGACGCGGTCGACATATGGGGGGCCATCAGGACCGGGCCGTGAGGACAGGGTCCGACCATCAAGAAACGTTGGAGCCCTGCCGATAGAAGGGTGGGACTCCTAGATCGTCGCGCAATTGATGTTATTAAGGGAGATGCGATATGACGCACGCAAGTCCCGGTCGAGACCCCCTTGCGGAACTCCTCAATCAGCAGTACGTGCTGGAGGAGGTAGAAGGCCATCTCAAGCGCTATCGACGGCGCCACCACGCCTTCTCCCTGCTCATGGTCGACATCCACAACATGGCCCGCATCGAGGAGACTCTCGGGCATGCAGCCGGAGACTCGGCCCTGGGAGATCTGGCGGAGTTCATCTCAGCGAACGTTCGCGAGGTGGACATGTGGTTCATGTGCACGCGCGATCAGTTCATCCTCGTCATGGAAGAGACGAATGCGCCGGCCGCACGAGCGGTGGCCGAGCGTCTGGCAGCGGAGGCGGCGACGCCGCTCTCCACCGGCCACGTGGCCCTTGATATCAGCTTCAGCACCGCCTCTTGCCCCGATGACGGAGAAGAGGCGGAGGCGCTCCTGCGCGCGGTGGGGTTCCCACTTGAGAGAGTGTGCGCGGGCGGCTCGCCGGCCGCCAGCTGACGCGCTACACCTCTACGACCACCGGGATCACCATCGGCCTGCTGCGAGTGCGCTCCCACAGCAACTGCGAGACTGAGTCGTGCACGGCCTTCCTGATGACGGCCTGGTCCGTGGCCGCGTCGGCGTTGGTCTTGGCCAGCCTCTGCCTGATCCGGGCTTGGACTTCGGCCCTGAGAGCGTCTGCGTCCGGTCCCCAGGCAAGGCCCCGGGTGATCAGCTCGGGTTCGGACATGAGCCGGCCCGTCTGGCTGTCGATGGTGACGACCACGGTGGCGATACCGTCCTGCGCCAGCACCTGCCGGTCGCGCAGCACCACTTGACCCACATCGCCGACGCCCAGACCATCGACGTAGACCACACCGTGCTCCACGCTCCCGGTCACGCGCGCTCCCGACTTGGTGATCTCGAGGCAGTCGCCGTTGCCGAGCACGAACACGTTCTTCTTGGGGATACCGACTTCCCGAGCCAGCGCCGCATGCGCCACCAGGTGGCGGGTCTCGCCGTGGATGGGCACGAAGTAGCGGGGCTGCACCAGGTTGAGCATGAGCTTGAGTTCCTCGGCGGCCGCGTGGCCGGAGACGTGCACGTGCAGGCTGCCCCTGTGAGCCACTGTCGCGCCGGCCTTGGCCAACCGGTTGATGACGCGGTTGACGGCTTTCTCATTGCCCGGCACCGGCGTGGCGGCGATGACCACGGTGTCTCCCTGCTCCACGTTCACCGTCCTGTGGTCGCCGTTCGCCATGCGCGCCAGCGCGGAGAGAGGCTCCCCCTGGCTGCCCGTGCACATGACCAGCACCTTTCGCGCGGGTAGCCTGGACGCCTGCGCGGCCTCCACGATGTCCTTGTCGTCTATCGACAGATAGCCCAGCTCGCGGGCGATGGTGGTATTGGTGATCATGGAGCGGCCGGTCACCACCACTTTGCGTCCCGAACCGACGGCCGCGTCGCAGATCTGCTGCACTCGGTGGACGTGGCTGGAGAAGGACGCCGCGATCACGCGTCCCTGCGCCTTCTCGATGATCTCGCGCAGCACCGGGCCGACAGAGGCCTCGGAGCGCGTGACGCCGGGAGTCTCGGCGTTGGTGGAGTCCGACATGAGCAGATCCACGCCCATCTTGGCGAACTTGGTCAGGGCGCCGTAGTCCACCAGACGTCCGTCGATGGGGGTCTGGTCCAGCTTGAAGTCGCCCGTGTGGACCACATTGGCGGCGGGAGTGCGGATGAACACACCCACCCCGTCGGGGATGGAGTGGTTGACCGCGAAGAAGTCGAACGAGAACGATCCCAGGGATACGTGGCCGCCGCCGTGGATCTCCTGCAGCTTGGCCGATCTCAGCTTGATGCCATGCTCTTCCAGTTTGCCCCGGATGAGACCCAGGGTGAGCTTGGTGCCCAGCACCGGCACCCGCCGGTCCAGCGCCTTGAGCAGATAGGGCAGCGCTCCGGTGTGATCCTCGTGGCCATGAGTGATGACGATGGCGCGCAGCCGGTCCTGGCGCTTCACGATGTAGGAGAAATCGGGGAGGATGAGGTCCACACCGGGGTGGTCGTCGTCGGGGAACATGATGCCCGCGTCGATGACGACCATATCGTCCCCGTACTCGAGAACGGTCATGTTCTTGCCTATGCCGTCAAGCCCTCCCAGGGGGATGACACGCAGGCGGTTCTTCTTGCTATCCATTGGGACGCAGGTCTCCTTTCGACCGGCGCTCTGGAATCGATGGCCTGTCGAGGGCCATGGCAAAGACGAAGGTCGGTCTAGTAGCGGACGGGGCGGCCGTTGGCGGCTCCCGGGGTTCGCAGCTGATTCGTTGGCTTCTATTATCGCCCAGAACGCCCGGGAGCGTCTCCCGTGATCCCTGACGTTCTTCCAGAGCCCAGGCTCTCTCACCACCCGCCGATCAGATCCACCGCATCCAGGTCGATGGTGTAGCCGGACGACGAACTGCTCTTGGTCCCCGCCCGAGCGATCTTCACTGTGTGCGTCCCCGGTGTTGTGAACGCGGCGAGCACCACCTTCTTGTAGGTGGTTGCAGAGGAGTAGAGACTGACGGTTTGGCTCACCCCGTCTATGGTCACGGTCAGGTTGCCGTACGAGGGGGCGGTCTTGGCGATGAGTTTGAAGCCCGCCCCGGTGAAACTGAAGGTGGCGTAGGCCCCTGCGGTGTTGATATAGCGGTAGGTGCCGCCGGAAGCCGAGGTGGTGCTGCCCAGGGTCCAAGAGGTGATGACCGGGCTGAAGGCGAAGTGGGAGTCGGTCTCTTCGGCGCGCAAGGGGGCCACCAAAGTCCCAGCCACCTCCACCGCGTCGAGAGTGAGGTACCGGCCGGAGGCGCTCGAGGTCGAGCGGACGATCTTCACGGTGTGATAGCCGTCCGGAAGGGTGCCGGTGGTGAAGAGGTTCTGCTGATACACGGCGGGGCTGGCGTAGAGGTTGATGGTGGCCGCCTTGGTGGCTGATCCGTCCACGTAGATGTCGGCGATGGCGCCGGTGGTGCCTTTCATGGTGATCCAATCGAGCTGAGTGCCCTTGAAGGCGATGACCACGGATGCGTTCGCGGTGCTGGAACGCAGATAGCTGCCGCCGTAGGCGGAGGCGCTGGTGTAGGGAGCCCAGGTGCCGGACGTGGTGAGGCCGGCGGCGGTGGCGGCAGCAAGGTCCACACGGGTGGTGGGCGGAGCGACAGAATAGGTGAAGTTCGAGGAGGCGCTACCGGCGGCGGTGGTCACTTGCACCGGCACGCTGCCGGCGCCGTGGGCCGGGGCGGTCGCGGTGATCTTGGTGGTCGAGTTGACGGTGAACAGCGCATTGGCGCCGCCGAAGGTGACGCCCGAGACGTCCGCGAAGCCGGCGCCGTTGATGGTGACCGACGTTCCGCCGGTCGTCGAACCCGTGCTCGGCGACAAGGATGTGATGGTGGGAGCCGGGTGGACCAGACTGCCCTCCACGTCCACCCGATCCAGCGTGATGTACTTGCCCGAGGCGTTCCCGGTATTCCAGGCGATGCTGAATTTGTGCACGCCCGCCGGTATGGTACCCGTCGACCAGACGTTGACCTTGTAGGCGGCGGTGGTGGCAGAGAGATCGACGGTGGTCTTGAACACGTCATCCAAGTACACGTCCGCTTTGCCGGTGGTCGTGCCTTTCATGGCTATCCAATCCAGGCGGGTGCCGTCGAAGTAGACCGTGGCCGAGGAGCCGCTGATGTTGGCCCGGGAATAGTCCCCGCCCGAGGCCGAGGTGCTCGCATAGGCAGCCCAATTGGCGGCGGGGCTGTAGATGAGGTGGGTGTTGGTATTCTCGAACTGAGGTAGAGCAGGGCCGGCGACGGCCGTGTAGACCTCCGCGTTCGTGGAGCTGGCGAGGTTCACCCAGGCGAGACGCGATCCGGACACGGCCGGGGTGAGATCGTCGACCGTGTTGGAGGTGACCTGGTAGGCGCCGGCGGTCGGGGTCCAGGAGAACACCTCCGAATCCACTCCGCTCGCGCCTTCATCCTGCCAGACCACACGATTCCCCGAGATCTGCGGAAGATCGGCGGCGCTGGTGGAAGTGCTGAGTTGGACGACCCCCTCGGAAGGCGTCCAGCTGAATACCTGCATGATGTCGTTCGCCGCCAGTGCATCCCACACCACTCGGTCACCCGCGATGGCCAAGGCATACCCTAGTTCACCGGTCTCCAGCCAGGTCCCGCCGGCCTCCGTCCACACGTAGATGCCTTCCAGCCCGCCGTGGACAGCCACTCGGTCGTCAGAGGAGACTGTGAACAGGACATCACGAGTCCCCACGAACACGGTCTTCAGCCCGCCGGCTTCTGTCCACGAGTATGCGGTCCCGTGGTTCCCCATGTCGAGGTTCACCCAGGAGATGCGGTTGCCGGAGGGGGAGATGCTTGGAAAGACGTCGTCACCGGAGATGCTATAGAAACGGACCGCTCCGGTCTCCGGAGTCCACTTGTAGATATCGTGCTCGACGCTGGTGCCCGCCATCCAGACGATCTTGTCACCTGCAATCTGAGGCGCCTCATCGCTGAAGCCGTTCTGCGTCACCTGGGCTCTGCCCTCCGTGGGTCTCCACGTGAAGATCTCCCAGTCAGAACCCCCGTCGTTGCCCCCCTTGCCGTACCACGCGATGCGGTCACCCGAGACGACCGGGAGGTCATCCTCGTAGGTGTTGTTGGTCACTTGGACGGTCCCACCGGACGGCGTCCAGGTGAAGATCTCCAGATCCGAACCCCCCACCGCGGCGGCCCACGCCACCCGATCGCCGGACACACTGGGTACGTCGTCGTGATACGTGTTCGTAGTGAGACGCGCCGACGTGAACTGCTCGGGAGACGCTCCTGTCGGGACGTATTTGTATGCGGCGGTGTTGGCGCTCTCGCCTGACGCCGTGGTCACTCTCACCTGAGCCAGTCCGGGGACCAGAGCCGGGGCTACCGCCGTTATGTGCGTGGCCGAATCGACGGTGTAGCTTGCCGCATCGACGCCGGCGAACGTGACGGCCGAGGGTCCGGATAGGCCGATGAAGTCCTTGCCGGTGATGGCCACGAAATTCCCGCCGGCCGCGGAACCAGAAGTGGGGCTCACAGAAGTGATCGACGGCCGTCCGATATAGGTGTAGTTGTCATTGGCGGTATCCGGGGTGACGCCGCCGGCCGCCGTCACCTGCACCCGGACCGCACCGGCCGCGTGCTCCGGAGCCACGGCCGTGATCTGAGTGTCGGAATCGACCACGTAACTGGTGGCATCGACACCGCCGAAGGTCACGGCGCTCGCTCCAAGCAGTTGGATGAAGTTCGTACCGTGGATCACCACCGAGTCGCCGCCCACGATGGGGCCGAGCAACGGAGAGATCGACGTGATGGTCGGGTCGGCCACCGGCACGGGCGTGGCGGTGTATACCGCCCCGGATGTGATCCACACCAGCCGGTCGCCGGACACTCCGGGATACTGTTCGGTCTCCAGAGTGCCGGGTGTCACGCACACAGCTCCCAGCGCAGGAGTCCAGGTGTAGATGTTGTTGTCCCAACCCACATATGCGACGCGATGCACACCCATGCCGTCGGCGGCGCCTGTGATAGGGAGCACCACCACACCCGTTGCCTGGGTCCACACATACACGGTAACGCCGATGGCGCTGACCACTCGGTCGTTCGAGACCTCAGTGGCCCCGGGCATGACAGCCAAGAAGACCGTGCCGCCACTCGGCGTCCACGTCCAAAGGCCGCCTCCCGATTCCCATACGACTCGATCGCCACCCACCATCGGCTTCGCGTCTTCGACGTTGTTGGTGGTCAATTGGACCGTGCCTCCGGCCGGCGTCCACATGTAGATCTCGTCGTCATCGCCGCCGTCGCTGCCGTACGGGGCGTACCAGACCACCCGGTCGCCGGACACTTGGGGCGAGTGTGGGGAGCCGAACTGATCGAACAGCTGGACCGCGCCACTCCCCGGCGTCCAGGTCATCACATAGTCTGAATTGCACACCCACACGATGCGGTCGCCCGACACTTGGACCTGCTCGTCGCCCGGCGGGTCGGCGGTGATCTGAACGACTCCGCCTTCCGGTGTCCAGGTGAAAAGATCCCAGCCCGTGACGGTGTACCCTTGCCACGCGATGCGATCGCCCGAGATCCTGGGGTAATGATCTTCGTACGGGTTTGCGGCCGACACGTTCACCCTGCCGCCCGTCGGCGTCCAGGTGTAGATGTCGAAGTCGTCGGTGAAGGCGTCATCACGCCCGTCCCAGACGACTCTGTCGCCGGATACCTCCGCGTACCACACCCCAGGCCACGTCCCGTCGGCGTTCAGCTTGGTCTTCGGGAATATCTCTGAGTCGGCGAACGCAGGCTGGGCGAGGGTCAGCATGAGGAGGGCGAACAGAGCGGCGCCGGCCACGAGGAGGGCGCGCGCGCGCTTCCACGTCCTTTCGCTCGGGGCAGCCGTCCGGGCTCGCATGACGCGGTCCGACTCACGTGCGGATTTGCTTCCCATGGCGTTCCCCTCCTCCACAGAGGTCGCAGGCGTGAGAGGTCACGCCAAATGTTTGTGTACGGCTCCCCGGCCGGTCAAAATGACCAACAGCCACCATACTATTCGTGGGGAAGGTCTGTAAAGCAGCGAGAAGCTACCCGGCCACCCCGAACAGATCGATGGCATCAAGGTCGATGGTGTAGCCCGAGGAAGAGCTGCTCTTGGTCCCCGCCCGGGTGATGGTCACGGTGTGGGTGCCCGGCACCAGGAACGCCGTCAGCACCACCTTCTTGTAGGTGGTGGTGGAACTGTAGAGGCTGACGGTCTGGGGCACCCCATCGATGGTCACGGTCAGGTTGCCGTAGGAGGGGGCGGTCTTGGCGATGAGCTCGAAGCCCACCCCGGTGAAGCCGAAGCTCACGTTGGCGCCGGCGGTGTTTATGTATTTGTAGGTGCCGCCGGAGGCGGAGGTGGTGGTGCCGGTGGTCCAAGAGGCGAATGCCGGGCTCCAGGTGAAGGGGCTGGGGCTGGCGTTCTGCTCGATGCGGGTGGGAGCCACCAGGGTGCCGGCGATCTCCACGGCATCAAGGGTGAGGAAGCGGCCGGACGCGCTCGACGCGGCGCGGACGATCTTCACCGTGTGATATCCGTCGGCGAGCTTCCCGGTAGACCACACGTTCTGCTGGTAGACGGCCGGGCTGGCGTAGAGGTCGAGCGCCGTGACCGCCGGGGTGGCGAGAACCGTCCACGTAGATGTCGGCTTTGGCCCCGGTCGTTCCCTTCATGGTGATCCAGTCGAGCTGGGTGCCGTTGAAGGTGATGACCAAGTAGGCGCCGGCCGCGCTCGAGCGCAAGTAACTGGCTCCGTACGCGGAGGCGGAAGAGTACGGGGCCCAAGTGCCGCTCGTAGTGAGGCCGCCGGTGGTAGTGGCGGGCACGTCCAGGCGGGTGGTGGGCGGGGCGACCGCATAAGTGAAGTCATCGGCGGCGGTGTCAGGTGTGCTGCCGGCCGGCGTTGTCACCTGTACCGGCACAGCGCCGGATTCATGCGCCGGAGCGGTGGCGGTGATCTTGGTTGAGGAGTTCACGGTGAAGAGCACCGAGGCGCCGCCGAAGGTGACGGAAGTGGCTCCGGTGAAGCCGGTGCCGTTGATGGTCACCGCGGTGCCGCCGGCTGTGGAGCCGCCGGCAGGAGAGAGGCTGGTAATGGCGGGTGGCGCCGCTTGGATCGTTCCCCAGATATCGAAGGCGTCAAGGACAAGGTACTCCGCGGACAGACTACCCGAGTTCCGTACCAGGTCCATATGATGGACGCCGTCTGCCAGCGTGTCGCTCGTACAGAGGGTCACCTCGGTATTGGACGGGAGCTGCATAGAGATCGAGGGTGGCTTTCTTCTCGCCATCCAAGTAGACGTCGACGATGCCCGGGGTGGTCCCCTTCATGCCGATCCAGGCGATCTTGGTCCCTGTGAACCAGACGGTGGCAGAGGCGCCGGCGGTGCTCGAACGGCCGTAGCTGCCGGCGTAAGCCGAACTGCTCGAGTAGTCGGTCCACGTGCCGGTCTTCACTATGTCGGCGTTGGTCTGGTCGTAGCGGGTGACGGTGACCGGGGACAGGTATCGGAAGTCATCACCTGTGCCGCTGGTCGCGGAGGCCCCCCCGGGAGTGAAAACCTGCACGTCGACCAGGCCGGAGACATGCGGCGGGTTCCAGCACGTGATCTGGGTCGCCGAGTCCACCGTAGTGTAGGTCGAAGCCACTCCTCCAAAGGTGACCCGGTAGGCGCCGAGGAAGTTCGTGCCCGTGACCACGACCGGCGTGCCGCCCTCGTTTGGGCCGGAGGAGGGAGCGAGCGCCGTGACGGTGGGAACGGGTGGCGGCAAAGCTGTGGTCAGGGTGCCGGCTACCTCGACCGCGTCCAGAGTGGTATCGCGGTAGGTAGTGCCGTACCCGTTGTCCAGGTGCCAATCGACACGGACTATGTGTGGCCCGTTGGCGAGAAGACCGCTCGACCAGACCTTCGCGCTACGGACGGTCTCTGCATACAAGTTCAGATAGCCCGCGTCGACACCATCGAGATAGACCTTGCCGTAAGACGCCGCGGGCGTCATCGCCGCCGTGATGTCGAGCCGAGTGCCGGTGAAGGCGATGTTGGCGCACGATCCCGGGGTGTTCGTACGGGCGTAACTGGCGCCCGAGGCAGCCGCATCAGAGACCGTCGACCAGGTACCCAAGTGCAAGATGCGCGGATCGCTCTGTTCGACGCGTGTCATCCGATCGAGGCCGAAGTCGATGCCCGTGACATTGGCTCCGGCTACTGTGAACGCCGTCGCGTCAGGAAGCGTGTACCGCCCGCACTGCAGGTTGTCGTACCACTCCTCGATGTACGAGGTCCCAAGGGAGTCCGTGGTCTTGGCGTAGTACGTGCCCGAAGGCACCGCCCAGGTCGTGTAGCTGCTCGTCACCCCGGCGCCCACCCAGTCACTGGCGAACACCACACCGCTCCCGTCGACTATCTGCACCTCCATCTTGGGGCCGGCGAGAGCCTGACCGGTCGTGTTGTCCGTGACGATTCCCGAGATGGTATGGCCTCGGTCCAGGGAGAAATCGGCGGTGGGCCAGGCTCCAACATCACCGACATGCCTGGCCGTCACAGTCGAACCATCGAGGTGCCCCGGAAAGAGCTGTCCGTCCGACCATTCGTCGATGTATCCCAAGTCGTTCGATGTGTGCAGCTTGTAGTTGCCCACGGGAAGCTTCTTCGCAGTCCAATACCCGGTGGCGTCTGTAGTGGCGCTCACGCTCCCGAGGAGAGCTCCGTTGTAGTCACTTTGATAGCGAAGAACGACGTCGATGCCGCTCAGCGGGTTGCCTGAGGAGTCGGTGACGTGCCCGTTGAACTGGTGGCCCGACGCCAGGGTGAAGTTCAGGCCTGTGCGGCCGGCAGCCGTCAGCAGGTCGATGCCTCCCGTACCGTAGGGGGACGGGGTGTTGATGACGGGCGTGTTCCAGTACCAGACGTCGACATAACTGTCGCCGGTGTCGTTGGTCCGCAGGTAGTACCGGCCGGCGGGGAGACCGAGAAACATATAGTACCCGCCCCCATCGGTGACCGTGGACGCCACGAGGGTCTCCGACAGATCGTAGACATCCACACCCATCCCGCGTATAGCGTAGTTGCGCGAGTCGGAAACTTGTCCCATGAGGTAGCGGCCGGCGGCCAGCGTAAAGTCGATCCCGGTCACATTGCTGGAAACAACACTGAGGCTCTTAGCGCCGGTACCGGTAGGGTACTTCGGGTAGATCACGTTGTCGTACCACTCGTCGACGTAATAGTCGATGTTGTAGGTGGCCACGCGGTATTGATTCAAGGGCAGCCCGCCTATGGTGTAGTCACCGTTGGCGTCGGTGATGCCAAAGGACCAGACGTAGCCGTCGAAGCCGATAGCCTCGGCAGCCACGTTCGGCAGTCCGGCCCCGGAGTCGTCCGTGACCTTGCCCGAGATACTGCGGCCGACATCGAGCTGGAAGTTGACGCCGGTGCGAGTGGGCTTGGAGGAGAGGGAGAGCCATGTGGCTCCAGCGGCCGTCCAGTTGCCGGGCAGGACGATGTCGTCGTACCACTCGTCCACGTAGCCGACGAGGTTGAACGTACTCACACAGACGGTCACATTGGAAAGAGCGGTGATGGAGTAAGCGCCCGCGCTGTTGGTCCTGGCGGACCCGAGAAGGTTGAACTCCTGGTCATAGACATCGACCTCGACCCCCGCCAAAGCAGCCCCACCCGAGGTCCGCACCGTGCCGGAGATGCTGCCGGTGCCGGTCGCAGCGACCGTGGCGACAGCGGTCATGCCGGGCCTCAGATTCGGTGTGCGTTGGACTTCGACTTGCGTGGCCGCGGTCGCTGCCGCGGCAACAGACGAGAACGCGCCGAGCAAGACGATGAACGCCGACATCGCTAGTAGGAGCACCGAGAGATAAGATGCTCCTCGACACGGTCGCCGCCTCATCTGGGCCATCGGAGCATGAGTACGCAGCAAGCCAAGGAAGTCGCACATGAAAGTCCCCCTCTTTCTGGCCTCTCCACGGTCACAAACAGACCAGGCGCGAACAAGAAGGCAGCCCGACCGGCCACGGATGAAACGAGTCAACCGAGGGTGGTTACACGCTACAAGAGTGAGCGCTGATGGTCAAATGCGAATCCGGTGACGGGTCAGAGATGGAGTTCAGACGCGCTTCAGCAGACGACTATCCGGCCATCTTCCGGCTTCAGACGGCCAACTTGGTTGACAATCTGGGGCCCGATGAACGCGACGACGGCTTCTTGGCCGCCGGATTCAACCTCCCGCAGATCGATCAGATAGCGCGGGACGTCGGGATCATCGTGGCTGAGGAGCAAGGCGTGGTGGTGGGTTGCCTGTGCATCCTGCGGCCCGAGTTCGAGCACAGCCCCCCGGCCATGACCGAGATGGTCCGCCGGCTGGACCAGGTGCGGTTTGGCGACAGGCTCCTCTGCGATCAACGGCCGGTCGTCTACGGACCCGTGGTCATCGACCGTGAGCAGCGTCGCCGTGGCGGACTGCGCGGTCTTTACGAACGAATGCTGCAAGAAGTAGCGGGGCGTTTCGAAGTGGGCGTCGCCCTCGTGGCCGAGGAGAACCGCCATTCGGTGAATGCCCATGTGGAAGGACTGGGCATGACGCCGGTCGGTGGCTTCGAGTGCGGTGGTCGCAGGTACTTGATCCTTGCATTCTCGGTGCCTTCGGCCTAACAATCAGTCATCCCAGAGCATGACCACGAAACCCATGCCCAAATCGGGTAAGACTCCTGCGAGAGGGGACGTGACGACGGTCGTTCCGCCCAGCGAAAACCCGTAGAGGGTCACGTGGTCGCCTTTGGCCAGGCCCGCCGTGCTCAGCGCCGGGAGGTCGTACATGTCGGTGACGTCCTTATCGGCCACCCAGAACATCAGTTGGTGCGTGGGGTCATCATCGACCCATAGTGCGCCATCGTCCGGCCCGAATTCCTCGATGGTCCCGACCACCTTGAAGGCGGTCTCGTCCGGGAGTCCGGCCACTATTTCATCCCAAGAGACCTGCCTCGCCTTGGCTTTGAACGCTGTCGCTAGAGAAGCGGCGGTCGTATGCTCGACGTACACATATGCGGCGTCCTCACTCTTCGAGCCGGCGCCTGCGACCACGCCCTTGATGCTCACCCAATCACCCGCCTGCGGAAGCGGTTCCAGGTCTTCCACTGTCTGGCACATGACATCGTAGGTGTTGCCGCCGGCGGGGACAGACAGACTCCAGCAGACCAGGGAACCGACGCGTCCAGGCGAACCACCCGTTATTTGGCCGACGGCGTCTACGGCTGCTCCTCGGTGGTCGCCGGGGCTGAGGGCGAGCTCGTCCCAGTTCGAGTTTGAGAACGACTCGTTGGACGGATGGTTCGCTCGTATCTGGGCCGCCACATCCGGTACTGCAGCCGTCGTCGATGTAGTGGTCGTAGGGATCGGCGCGGTGCTGGTGGTGCTCACGACCGTGGTCGGTGAAGGGGTCGTCGTGGCAGTCGTGAGGACTCCGGGCGATTCGCACCCGGAGACCAAGAGCACGAGAAGGGAGGTGGGGACCAGTGCCAGCGCCAGAACCGCCCAGCAGAGAAGGAGTCTCGCCGGTCGACGGACCTCAAACGGGCTGCGCGACTTCGGCGCTTGGAACTTCACGACTCCCCCTCCTCCACAGAGGTCGCACACATGAAGATCGCCGTCAATGTACAACCTGAGGCAAGTAGCTGCAAGGCGCCGAGATGTGGACTCCGTAGAGAGGGATTTGTGAGTCGTAGCGGGCCGATCTACCCCCGGACACAGCCGTGTCGATAGCTGTGAGCCCGTGCAGCGCACTTCACCGAACTATACCGCCGGGTTACCCGAGAGGATATAGTGGCGCGAAAAGGGACGCACTCTGATCGGGGGTCATCATGGCCGCGAGATCGACCTGGGCGTTGTTCGGGTTCGCTCTGCTGGTCGCCCTGCCAGCCCTCGCCGGCTGCGACTTCGGCGGCGGGCAGACCTCGAACACCACCGCGGCGACCACGCCGACGACCACCGCGACGACCACCGCCCCGCCCACCATCACGCCGTCCACCACCGCCATCACGGAGGCGAGCACCACCACGACGGCCCCCGAGACCACCTGGGCTTCGCCCGCGGACGCCTTGGCGAAGCGAGCCACGGACTGGTTCACCCTCTGCGCCGCGGTCAAGGCCGGCACGGGCGATTACACCGCCCAGATAGCGTCGTTCCTGCCCAAGGACGCCGCCACCGGGCGGGCGGCCGAGATCCAGAAGGGCATCCGCGAGGCCCCGCGCGACATCGACGTGGTGCTCGACTCCACGTTCGACCGCATCGACGGCATTAGCATCTACAGCCGGGACACGACCACGGGCGACCGCGTGCAGGGGCAGGTCGATTATTGGGAGAAGCAGCAGTGCCGCGACGGGCTGGTGACCCGCGCGCGCCGCTACAGCACCTGGCAGAAGGAAGGCGACACTTGGGTCCTCGCCGAGACGGTGGAGCCGTTCCGGATAGCTGAGGACGACTCGCTGCTGGTGGGCCAGACGGCCACCATCGGGGGAGTGCGCTGGACCGTCAAGAGCATGAGCGAGCAGAAGGAAGCCGCGTGGGGCGGCGGGCCCAAAGCGGCGGGCATGTATGTGCTGGCAGGGATGGAGGTGGTCAACACCGGCCAAGCCGCCGTGCGCCCGGGCGCCTTCACCTTCACCGCTGTGGACGGGGAGGGCACGGAGCATAAGGCGGCGCTCGACGCGCAACAGTACCTGGCCAAGCTCGTGGCCACCGACCTGGACCGGACGCTGGAACCGGGCGAGACCGTGTGGTGTTGGCATTTCTTCGATGTCCCCGAGGACACCTGGCTCAAGCCGCTCTCGTTCCGCATCACGGCGCCGGTGCAGACATAGGGCAGCAGCCAATCCCGGGGGTGTGAGTTGCGGGATGCTACCGACCCCTACCTGTTCCAGCTCCGATGCCTATGTCGTTGGGACAGTGCCTTGCATGTCCCCTTCGTAGTCGTACAAATCCTGCAACAGGCCCTCTGCCGCCCTCTCGAGCCCGGCCAGGGCTGTTGGAACCTCGGCGTAAGCGGCATCCAACGCCGCTTGGTCCCGGTTCTGGGCGGCCGCCACCAGCTTCTCCGCCACCGTCACTGCATAGTCGAGAGCCTCGACGGTCTTCTGGTGGACTGCGGCCATGGCCGTCGGGGGTTGGATACCATGTAGGTGTTTGTCGAGACTGCGTAGCTCGGCGTTCTGGGCCTCTGCGTCCCGTACGTCTGCATCGGTGATGGCCGTCACGTCGTTGGGAAGATCGACAGGGTGTGACGCCCACTCCTGGACTTCAAAGGCCAAGCCGTACATTGCGTCGACGTACATCTCCATTCTCTCTGCGGTCCACAGCGTAGTCGCCGTGCTGGCGCCAGTGGCGGCGGTCCTCAGCGCAAAGAGCGTGATGGTCTGGTCGCCATCCCAAACAGGATAGAACGCGAGCACCACCTCGGAGACTCTGTCGACACGAACGGAGAAGACGAGGCTTCCCGTCACCGACTGGCCGGCGGACACATCCCCGAGGCCGAGAATGTCGCCAGGCTGGCCCACATTGGCCCGGTAGTACTCATTCCCCTCGGCGTCCAGGACCACGAACATCACACCCGAGTAGAAGGTGTCCGGCTCGTCACCGTGGTACGTCGCTTTGAGATTCACAAGGACGTACTGATTGCCGGCGACCGGTGCCCAGATCCCCCCACTGAGTACCTCAGTGTCAAAATCGACGCTCTCCACGGTGATGCTCCAGTCGCCTACCCTTGCCGACGTGCCTACCGGTACCGCCTCGGCCATGAGGCGGGGCAGCGCGCTCGCGGTGGTCGGAGGCAGGGTCGCGGTGGTCGCGACAGCAGCCGCAGGCGCCGTTGTGATGGTGGTCGCTGTCGACGCCCCACACCCGCCGACCAAGAGAGCGAGAGCAAGAACGAAGAACACAATGAACACGCGACGCATCGCACCCCTCCACAGTTTGCGGTATCACGCCCTCAACGAGTGCACGCCGACCACCGGATAGATGTTTGCCGCGTGGGCAACAACCGTACACCAGACCATACCACCGGAACCGCGTGCCCAGACGGATGAAGGTAAGCGCCCCGGTTGGCAGGCTGAGGCCCATGCTGACTCTGACACTCGCGCGGGCGTGGCGAAGGTCATGCAGGGTAACGTCTTTCACATCGACGTCCGGCTCTTTGTCCTCGTGCTTGCTCGCCTTTTCCTTGACGGCCGTCCAGGCCCTTGTCGGGCCAACGACGTGGCCGCGCTCGCCGTCGCTTCCGCGTCTCGTGCATTCGCACACCCAGCCTTCTTTGCGCTCCGCACGGCTGGCAAAGCTAGTGCCCCCGGTAGGACTCGAACCTACGCACGAGGTTTAGGAAACCGGCCGGGAGCTGTTCACCACGTATCAGGACGTATCACTGCGTCTTCAAACCCGGGGTCTTCGAGTTCATCCTGTTCATTGCGTGCTACCCCGTATCATCCTGTTAGGGGTACGCGAAGGGGTACAAGCCCGCCCGCTCGAAACATGGAACCCCGCTTTTCGCAGCCAGCCAAGGTCGGCCCCCTACGACCACTCCCCAAACAGATCGATAGCATCGAGGTCGATGGTGTAGCCGGTGGAGGAAGTGCTCTTGGTCCCCGCCCGGGCGATCTTGACCGTATGGGGGCCGGGGGTGAGGAACTTGGTGAGCACCACCTTCTTGTAGGTGGTGACGGAGGAGTAGAGGCTGACGGTCTGGGCGACGCCGTCGATGGTCACGGTGAGGTTGCCGTAGGAGGGGGCGGTCTTGCACGTGAGCTTGAATCCCACCCCGGTGAAGCTGAAGCTCACGTAGGCGCCGGAGGTGTTGATGTAGCGGTAGGTGCCCCCGGAGGCGGAGGTGGTGCTCCCCAAGGTCCAGCTCGTCATGACCGGGCTGAAGGTGAGGTGGGCGTCGGTCTCCTCTGCGTGTAGCGGGGCGGTAAGGTTCCCGGCCACCTCGACCGCGTCCACGGTGAGGTACCTCCCGGTGACGCTCGCGGCGCTCCTTACGATCTTCACGGTGTGATATCCGTCGGGGAGGACTCCCGTGGACCAGACGTTCTGCTGGTAGACGGCGGGGCTCGCGTAGAGGTCGACGGTGGCGGCCTTGACGAGAGAGCCGTCCACGTAGATGTCGGCTTTGGCCCCAGTGGTGCCCTTCAGGGTGATCCAGTCGAGCTGGGTGCCTTTGAAGCAGATGAGCACGTAGGCCCCGGTGGTCGCGGAGCGGGTGTAGCTGCCCCCGGAGGCGGACGCACTGGCGAAGGCCGTCCAGGTACCGGAGTAGGTGAAGCCACCACTCGAGGCGGCGGGGGCCTCGGTGCGGGTGGTGGGCGGCGTCTCCGCGTAGGTGAAGTCATCGGCGGCGGTGTCGGGGGTGGTACCGCTCGGGGTGGTCACCTGGACCCGGACGCTGCCCACGCCGTGGGCAGGGGCGGTCGCGGTGATCTTGGTGGGGGAGTTGACGGTGTAGCTCTGGGCGTTCTGGCCGCCGAACTGTACGGCGGAAGCTCCGGAGAGGCCGGAGAAGCCGCTGCCGCTTATGGTGACGATGGTGCCGCCGGCGGGGGAGCCGGAGGCGGGGGACAGGGAGGTGATGGCGGGAGGACCGTAGATGAGGCTGCCGGCCACGTCCACCCGGTCGAGGGTGATGTACTTGCCGGCGGTGTTACCGGTATTCCACGCGATGGTGAACTTGTGCACACCGCTCTCGAGCGTCCCCGAAGACCAGACGTTCACCTTGTAGGCGGCGGAGGCCGCGGAAAGGTCGACGGTGGTCTGGAACTCGTCGTCCAGATAGACATCGGCCTTGCCCGTGGTGGTGCCCTTCATGGCGATCCAGTCGAGTTGGGTGCCGTTGAAGTAGACGGTGGCGGAGGAGCCCAGGGTGTTCGCGCGCATGTAGGCGCCACCGGAGGACGAGGCGCTGGGGAAGCTTACCCAGGAGGCGGTGGGGGCATAGGCGATGTGGGGGTCGGTGTCCTCGAACGGGGACAATACCGGTCCGGCGACCGCGGTGTAGATCTCCGTGGTGCCCGTCGCGTTCTCGCCCATCCAGACAAGTCGATTGCCCGAGACGGTCGGAGCCCACTGCTCTACCGAGTCGGAGGTGACTTGGACACTGCCCCGGGCGGGTGTCCAGCAGTGGACCTCCGCGTCGATGGTGGCAGTGCCGTAGTCAAGCCAGACGACGCGATCGCCCGAGACGCGCTCGAGGAATTGATCTGCGGTACCGTTGCTCACTTGGGTCGCCCCCTCCCCGGCGGTCCACGTGAAGACCTGATTGACGCCGCGAACGTCCGCATCCCAGGCGATACGCTCGCCGTCGATCCGGAGGTCGTAGCCGATGATGCCCGCGTCGACCCACGAACTGCCCGAGGGAGTCCAGACGTAGATACGATCGGGCGCGCTGACGCAGGCGATACGGTCTCCGGAGACAGTCGCGTAGTCGATGCTGCGGTCTCCGCTGTAGACCTCGGCAGTGCCTCCCGAGGGAGTCCAGGTGAGCGCTTTACCGTTCGGAGTGCTGTTGTTCACCCAGGCGATGCGATTGCCGGATACCTCCGGGTAGTAGTCCTCGTATGAGTTGTTCGTCACCCGTTGTGTCGCGCCGGAGGCCGTCCATGTGAAGACTTCCGTGTTGTCCCCAGCGGTGGTCTGGGCCTCCATCCACACGATGCGATCACCGGAGATGTTGACCCAACCGTCTTCCAGGTTGTTCCGGGTCAACTGCACTGTCCCGCCAGCGGGCGTCCAGGTGCAGACCTCGTCGTCGGTGCCACCGTCGCTACCCCCCGTCCTAAGCCAGGCGATCCGGTCGCCGGAGACCACCGGGTAGCGGTCGTCATAGTTATTGGTAGTGAGGCGGCGGACGCCCGTGGAAGGCGTCCAGGTGAAGATCTCGTAGTCGGTACCATCCGGGACGGCCGCCCATACGATGCGGTCCCCGGATACTTCCGGCATCTCGTCATGGTAGCTATTGGTAGTGAGGCGGGTCGGAGAAAAGGCTTCCGGTGTGCTGGGAGCGGGCAGGTAGGTGAAGCCGTCGCCTACGCTGTCCAGGCTCGAGCCGACCGGATTGGTGACCTTCACTGCTACGCGGCCAGGGACATGGGGAGGGGAGACCGCCGTGATCTGAGTGTCCGAATCCACGGTGTAGCTTGAGGCGGCCGTCCCCCCGAATGCCACTGCCTCCGGCCCGGACAGGTTCACAAAGCGGACGCCGTGAATGACCACCGTAGTGCCTCCAGCCGCCGGTCCGGTGGCGAGGGTCAGCGACGTGACCGCCGGTGGACTCTGGAAGGTGTAGTCATCGGCTGGGGTGTCCGCCGTTTCCTCGCCAAGGGCCCGGACTTTCACCCGGCAGGTGCCGTCCGGATACGAAGGAGCGACAGCCGTTATCTGCGTTGAAGAATCAACATGGAAGCTGGTGGCACTGTTACTCCCGAACATGACCGAATCGGCCCAGAAGAGACCCACGAAGTTCGTTCCGGTTATGACCACAGTATTTCCGCCCGTCCCCGGCCCCTTGTTCGGGCTCAGTGAGGTGATGGTGGGCGCCGGGCTGGGGTCCGAGACGAAGATGTTTCCCCAGGGAGGGCCGGAGATCCCGGTGAGAAGATTCGTGGCGATAGAATTAAAGACCACCCGGCCACCCGTGCAGACGGATGGGTCGTAGCACGGATAGTTTCGGGCGTCTCCGAGCGAGCTCTCGCTCGCCCGCCGGGTGGTGCCGGCCACTCGGTCGCGGACGAAGATCTTCTGATAGCCCGCCGTATCATGTGGCACAAGGTCCTTAGTCTGGGCCTGGAAGGCCACGTACCGGCCGTCGGGGCTGATTGAAGGCGCAAAACTACTAGTGTTTACCGGTTGGCCTCCGCTGGGAGTGAGGTCCATCTGGGTCGTGACTCCAGCGACTGTGTCGCGCACGAAGACGTGTCCGCCGGAGGAACCCGGCACAAAGGCTGCATAAGCCACATAGCGGCCGTCAGCGCTGATGGACGGCCTAGAACTTGCGGTGGTGCGTTGTGCCCCACTGACATCCATGCTCACACGAGTGGTTGTTCCAGCGACCAGGTCACGGACGAATACGTCCTCATAACCATTTGTATCTCCCGGGACGAGGTTGGTGGCCTCCGATGCAAACACCAGGTAGCGACCGTCAGAACTAATCGAGGGGTAGTACGTGTTGCCATCGGCCTGGGCACCGCCCGTGCCGAGCGTCACACGGCTGGTGGTACCGGCCTGCCGGTCACGGATGAAGATATCCGCGACCCCGTTGGTATCGTTATCCACAAGGTTCGTGGCGGTTGAGTAGAACGCCACGTAGCGGCCGTCAGCGCTCACAGAGGCGCCCCCCGCCCTGGTGTTCCCCTGCACACCCGAAGAGGAGACGTCGATTAGTTCATTCTCCCCTGTCTGTCTGTCCCAAAGGAATACATCGACATCGTTGTTCGTATCGTCGGGCACTATGTTGAAGGCAAAGGATTCGAAGACGACATAGCGCCCATCGGCGCTGACGCACGAATCGTAGCTGTAGCCCAAGGCCTCGCTCCCGTCGTATCCCACACTGATCCGAACAGTCGTACCCGCGACCAAGTCCCGGAGGAAGATGTCGGGCTGCCCTATCTGGTCGCCGGGGACCAGGTTCGACGCTTGCGAGCGGAAGGATACGTAGCGCCCATCGGCACTGATGGAGGAGAAATCTGCCGAAGAGTTCCCAAGCGCTCCGGCGGTACTGACATCGGCTGCCTGTATCGTGGCCGCCGACGCTGCGGATGTAGTAATCACAAGAAGAAACAACAAGGAGCCCAGGGTAACCGCTAGGGCAACGAGGGCGAACATAGCAGGGCGTCGACAACCACATCGAAGAATCTTCACTGCCCCTCCCAGTCAAAGGCGCGCCAAAAGGAACCGTCGCGTCACCACCGCAGCCACCAGCATCGCGCTCACTTCCCGGGGGGGCACCCCGGAAGAGGCCGCAGAATAGGCTCAGCCGATCGAGCAAACGCCAATGCCTGTCCTCCACCGACAGGTTCTCATCAGATTATAGCTACTCTACCTCGCTCAAGGCGGAGCCGGCTCCCGATCTGGTGCCGCAGACGCCGGACGATAGGTTGACGCAATCTTGCTCTTCTGAGTGCCCCCGGTAGGACTCGAACCTACGCACGAGGTTTAGGAAACCTCTGCTCTATCCCCTGAGCTACGGGGGCGACTGATGCGGCGCCGCGCCATGGGGCCCGGTCACCGCTCGCCCATGAGGCGGCGAGCCCCCAGGGCTCGCGCGGCCCGCAGATTCTAACACTCTCTTTGGCGCCGACCCGGGCGCGCCCGCCAGCGCCGGCCAGCTCCGAGCGGTCTGGGCGGCGCCGAGCGGGCTGTCGTCCGCCATGCAGGGTTCCCGCGGCGTGCCGGGTACTTTGTATACTGGCCATCGTCCGGCTTTGGTCCGCAGCCGAGTGGGACGATGTGGCGCCGCCACGGACCGGCCGTATCTTCTGGGCGCCGGGTTCGTTAGTCGTTCGGCTGGGTCTGTAGGGCCAGTCCGCGCGGCGCCGGCCGCTATGATGAGTCGAAATACTGAGCGCAGCGAGGTACGCATGGACTTCAAGGACATCGTCAAGAACCGCCGGGCCATCAGGCAGTACGAGCCCAAGCCCGTCCCGGAAGAGACCATCCGCGAGCTCCTCGAGATCACCAGCTACGCCGTATCCGCCATCAACCTGCAGCCCTGGAAGATCAGGGTCGTGACCGACCAGGCCACCAAGGACGCGCTCTTCCCGGCCACCTTCGGGCAGAACCAGGTGAAGACGTGCTCCCACCTGTTCGTCTTCTGCGCCGACACCGACTACGCCGGCATCATCAGCGCCACGAACAAGGTGATGGCCGACGCCGGGGTCCCCGATCCGCAGCGCGAAGCCATGATGGAGCTCGCCGCCAACGTCGCCAACGGCATGCCGCCCGAGGCGCGGCTCGCCTGGTCCAAGGAACAGGTGTACATCGCGCTCAGCAACTGCGTCAACGGCGCTTACTCCCTGGGGCTCGGCGCCTGCCCCATGACCGCCTTCCAGCCCCCGGAGTTCGCGAGGATCCTTGGACTTCCCGAAAACCTGGTGCCCACTGTGATGGTGTCCATCGGCTATCCGGCTGAGCCCGGTGGGCCGAAAGTGCGCCGCCCGGTGGACGAGATCCTGGCGTAGCGACGAACGATCATGGATACCGCCATCTTCCAGAGCATCTACGCCCGAGTCTGCATGGGCGCCGGCCTGGCCGCACTGAGCGGCGTCCGCGCTTTCCTGCCTGTGGCCTTCCTGGCTCTCTACTCGCGCCTTGAGTTCTTCAGCGCCCCAGTCCTGGACGGCACCCCGTTCGCCTTCCTCGAGAAGACTTGGGTCATCATCCTGCTGTTCGCGCTGGCCGTCATCGAGCTGGTCACCGACAAGTTCCCGGGCTTCGCCGGCGCTGCATCGCCAGATCATGCGCCCCATCCGCATCGCTCTGGGCGGTCTGGTCTTCGCGGTGGCGATGGCCCCCGACGGCTGGCTCCCCATGATCATCTGCGCGGTCGCCGGCCTGCTCATCGCCTTCCTGGCCGAGCACGCGGCCCACTCCATGCGGCCCGGCACCGCGGACGGCGCCAAGGTGGAGACGGCCCCGTTCGTGCTCCTCAGCCTGTACGCGGATGTGGCCGTCCTGGTGGGGACGCTGCTCTTCGTGCTGGTGCCCCTCATCGGCGCGCTGTTCGCCTGCCTCATGTTCCTGTTCGTCTACCGGCTGCGGCAGCGGCGCAAGCGCAAGCACAAGGGTCTGCGCATCCTCAAGGGGTAGGACCGAGTTGGGCGGCGCCGCAGAGAGCCCAGGAGCCGGCGACCGCGGCGCGGGCCACGGCCCCCCAGGCTCCGACGCCGGCGCCAAGATCATCCGCGTCCGAGTGTTCGTCGACGGCCGAGTGCAGGGCGTGGGCTTCCGCTACAGCACCGCCCGAGAGGCCATGCGGCTGGGCATCCAGGGCTGGGCGCGCAACCTGCCCGACGGGCGGGTGGAGGCCGTCTACGAGGGCCCGCGCGACGCCGTCGAGGAGATGCTGGCCTGGACCCGCCGGGGGCCGGCGGGCGCCCGGGTGGACGACGATGGCCATCCACGATGAGAAGCCGCGGGGAGAGCAGGGCTTCAGGGTCGGCTGACCGCCCGCGGGCCGGCGCCGGCGTCCGGCCCCTACTGCACCGTGGTGGACGTGGAGCTCGGCCGTTCCCCGATGGTCACGGTGATGGTCTTGTCTGTGCCCTTGCGATCGACGGTCACTTCGATCTTGGTGCCCGGCTTCATATCGCGGACCATGGCGATGAACATGCTCGGGTCGGTCACCTTCTGGTCGTCCACCTTGTAGATGATGTCGCCCTGCAGCAGCCCGGCATCGGCGGCCGGCCCACCTGCGACGACCTCGGCGACCAGCACGCCCGAATCGCGGGTCAGGCTGTACTGCTTCTGGATCTCCGCGGTCAACGCATCCGGGATACAGGCTCACACCCAGGTAACCCTGGATGACCTTGCCGGAGTTGATGAGCTGGTCGGCCACATTGGTGACGGTGGACGCCGGGATGGCGAAACCGATGCTCACCGCGCCGGTCTGGCTCGGGGGCTCGTAGGCCACGTTGATGCCTATCACCTGGCCGCTCGAGTTGGCCAGAGCGCCGCCGGAGTTGCCGGGGCTGATGGGCGCGTCGGTCTGGATGAGATTGGTGTAGGCGGCCGACTCGGTGCCGGTGAGCCCTTCGATCTCGCGGCTGAGGCCCGACACGATGCCCAGGGTCACCGAGTTCTCGTAGCCGAGCGGGCTGCCGATGGCGACGGCGTATTCGCCGACCTTGGGCAGGGTGCCCACGAACTGCGCGGCCACCAGCTGCTTGTCGGTCTTGACCTTGATGACGGCGAGGTCGGTGAGGGGGTCGCGCCCCACGAGGGTGGCGTCGAGCTCCTCGCCGGTGGCGAGCGTGACCTTGATGGTGGCCACGGGATTCCCGGTGTACTCGTCGGTGACCACGTGGTTGTTGGTGATGATCATGCCGTCGGACCGGTAGATGACGCCGGAGCCTTCAGCGCCATACGGCTGGGACTGCGGCTGGCCGAACCCGAACTGGTCGCTCACGGTGTAGGTGTCGGTGACCTTGATGTTGACCACGCTGGGGCCGAGCACCTCGGCCACCGACTCGGCCGGACTGGCCTGTCCGTCGGCCTGCACTGTGGGAGTCGTGGTGCCGCTGGTCGCGTTGCCGTCCACGGTGGTGGCATCGGTACCAGCCGGGCCGGCCGTGGTGATCGTGTTGCCCGCCGTGGTCAGGCTGCTGCCCTGGCCCGTGGGAGTGGTCGTGCCCGCGTTGCCGGACGAGGTGGAGGTGGAGCCGAGCGAGGCGCTGCAGCCGGCCACCAGGACAACGATAGTGACCAACGCCACTAGAGCCATCACAAAAGACAATCGCGAATCGCGCCTTTTCATGCCGATCCTCCAAGATCCCTACGGGAACACTGCTCCGCCGGATAATACCCTGAGGGGTGTAAGGAACCCATAAGACCCCGGGGGCTCCGAGGCCCCGACCGGAAGCCAAAACCCCAGCAATACCAGCTTATGATGGCCTTATCCCGGCCGGCTCTAAACTCACCTCAGTCGCGGCACGGGGTATTATCGCGGCAAGAAGACTCCAGGAAAAGGGTAGACATGCGGGTCCTACTGGTAGAAGACGAAGAACGGCTGGCCACCACCATAGCCCGAGGGCTTCGGCGGGAGGGCATGGCCGTGGACGTGGTGCTCGACGGCGCGGCCGCCCTCGAGAAGGCCGCGCTCAACAGCTACGACGTGGTCGTCCTCGACCGCAACCTTCCGAAGGTGCACGGCGACGATGTCTGCAGGGAGTTGGTCCGCCGGGAGTACATGGCCCGCATCCTCATGCTCACCGCCGCCGGAGCCATCAAGGACCGGGTCAACGGACTTGAGATCGGCGCCGACGACTATCTGCCCAAACCGTTCGCGCTCACCGAGTTGGTGGCCCGCATCCGGGCTCTCAGCCGGCGCGCCGTGACCGCGGTGCCGCCGGTGCTGGAGACGGGCGACCTGGTGCTCGATCCGGCCAAGCACGTGGCACAGCGCTCGGGGCGCGACCTGAACCTCACCAAGAAGGAGTTCGGGGTCCTGGAAGTGCTCCTGTCCGCCGAAGGGCGAGTGGTGAGCGCCGAGGAACTCCTCGAGAAGGCCTGGGACGAGAACGCCGATCCCTTCACCAACGTGGTGCGGGTCACCATCATGACCTTGAGGCGCAAGCTCGGCGACCCGCCGCTCATCGAGACGATCGCCGGAGTGGGATACAAGATATGAAAGGGCGCAAGCCCAGCCTGACCATCCGGCTGAAGCTCACGCTCTGGTACGGGGCGGTGTTCGTCCTGGCCGGGATCATCCTCATCGCGTCCAACTACCTCATGGTCCGCAACAGCCTCAGCATCGCCCCCGAGAAGGCCCGAGCCGCCGTCGCTCAGCAGTTCGGTCTCGACCCGGAGGACCTCGAGTTCGGCCACGTCGGCCCCGGGTTCGTACCCGGACAGGACCCGATGGACCGGTACATCAGCATCAACGGGGTCCCTCTGCCCCGCCTGATCGACTCGGCGCAGCAGCAATTGAGGGTCGAGGCCCTTCGCCAGCTGTGGATACGCTCGCTTGATGGCCTTGGGCATCATGCTGGTCATCGTGTTCGGCCTGTCCTGGTTCGTGGCCGGGCGGATGCTGCGACCGCTGCACGCCATCACCAGCACGGCCCGGCGCCTGTCGGGGTCCACGCTCCACGAGCGCATCAACCTCAAGGGGCCTCGGGATGAGCTGAAAGAGCTCGCCGACACCTTCGACAGCATGCTCGGCCGCCTGGACAGCGCCTTCAGCGCCCAGCGGGAGTTCGTGGCCAACGCCTCCCACGAGCTGCGCACGCCGCTCACCATCATCCGCACCGAGGTGGACGTCGCCCTGAGCGATCCGGACGTCTCCGCGGAGGAACTCCAGGAGATGGGCTCCGCCATCACCGAGGCGGTGGACCGGAGCGAAGGTCTCATCGACGGTCTGCTGGTGCTCGCCAGCGCCGACTCCGAAGGCAGCCCGGTGATGACCCGGCTCGACCTCGCCGACATCGCGGCCGCTGAAGTCGACTTGGCCTCCACCGAGGCGGAGAACCTCGGCCTGCGCCTGGAGCTGGACCTCGAACCGGCGCCCGTCATGGGAGAGCAGGCCCTGATCGAGCGCCTGGTGGGCAACCTGGTGGAGAACTCCATCCGCCACAACCTGCCCGATGGATGGTTCAGCATCAAGACCCGCACCGAAGGCGACAAGGCCGTGCTCACCGTGACCAACAGCGGCGCCCTGCTCTCGCCTGAGGATCTGGAGCGGCTCTTCGAGCGCTTCTACCGCCCCGACAAGTCGCGCAGCCGCAAGACCGGCGGCTTCGGCCTGGGACTCTCCATCGTCAAGTCGGTGGTCGCCGCCCATGGCGGCGAGGTCCGGCTGGCCGGCCTCGCGGAAGGCGGGCTGGAAGTGACGGTCATGCTGCCATCGGCGGCGGCGCAGCCGGCGGTGGCTTAGCGGCGCTCCGCTGGCGCGCCGGCGTGGCGGCCTCAGCGGCCCGGCTGCACTGTGCGGCGGCCTATAGGCCCGCCCGTTACGCCAAGCTCAGGACGATCACGAACACGCCCACCACCAGCGTGTAGACCGCGAAGCCCCACAGCCGGTGATTCTTGAGATAGCGCATCATGAAGCGCACCGCGAAGAAGCCGGAGATAGCGGCCGCCAGGAAGCCCACGGCCAGCGCCGCCCCGCCCGGTCCACTTTCGCCTCCCAGGTCGGGAAGCTTGAAGAGGAAGGCCCCGAGAATCGCCGGGATGCTGAGCAGGAACGCGAAACGGGCCGCCGTCTCCCGGTCGAAGCCCAGGAAGATGCCCGCTGAGATTGTGGACCCGGAGCGGCTGAGCCCCGGCGCGATGGCCAGGGCCTGATACAGACCCACGACGACGGCGTCCACCCAGCCCATCTGAGCAAGCGTGGCGCCCTGCCGGTGCAGGCGTGCCGCGCGCATGACCGCCAGGTCGGACCCCACGAGCAGCGCGCTGGTGACCACCAGGAAGATGCCCACCGCCGCCGTGCTCGAGAAGAGGCTCTCGAAGAAGTCGTTGAGGGCCAGCCCGATGATGCCCGCCGGCACAGTGCCGACCACCAGCCAGAAGAAGAGACGCCGCCAGTACCGGACGTCGGCCTTGCTCATGCGCTTGGGCATGAACAGCGCCTTGATCATCTTGATCACGTCCCCGATGAAGTAGCCCACCACCGCGACCAGCGTGGCCACGTGGAGCAACACGTCGAAGGCCACCCCGGGCGCTGGGATGTTGAACAGTTCGGGCACCAGCACCAGGTGAGCGGAGCTCGAGACCGGGAGGAACTCCGTGACCCCTTGGACCAGGCCGAGGATGAGCGATTCGAAGACCGTCAACTCAGCGGCCTCTCAAAAGAGCGACGGCCTCCGCTGCGACAAGGCCCGCCCGCCGAGGTACACCGCCCCCACCGCGACCGCGGCTTTGAGCAGATCTCCGAGGACGAAGGGGAACAGCCCCACGCTCATGGCCTTCTGGAAGCCCAGGCCGGTGAACGCCGCAAGCCAGGGGAGTCCGACGACATAGACGACGGCGCTGGCGAGGACCGCGCCGGCAGCCAGGACGAGCAACCGCCGAGCGGCCGTGGCGGAGCCGGCGCCCGGGACACGGCGGCCGGCAAGCCGGGCCGCGACCCCCATGACGACGACGGCCGGGATGAAGCCGAACAGATAACCGCCGGTGGGGCCGGCGAGAACGATGGCGCCGCCGAGTCCGCCGTGGAAGACGGGGGCGCCCATGGCGCCGAGGGCCAGATAGCCGAGCACCGAGGAAAGGCCGAGGGCCGGACCCAGCGCCCCTCCGATGAGCAGCACGGCCAGGGTCTGCATGGTGAGGGGTACGGGATAGAACGGGACCGACAGCCAGGCCGACGCGGCCAGGATGCCCACGCCCGCGAGCACCATGGCGGTGCGCTGCGCGGCACCGGAGCGGACGGCTTCCATCCGCGGTAGATACGCCTTCATCTATCCATCCTTCCCGAGTCAGCCATAGTCGGCCTGAAGCCGCAGTCTAGCCAGGGCGGGCAGGGCTCTGTCAAATCGGGGGCGGTTCGCCCGGGCGCCTACCCGACCCCTTCGCCTCACGGGAATGCCACGCTCACGTCACCGGCGAACACCTCCACGAGACCCGCCGCGCCGCCCACGTCGGAACAGGCGCCGCCGGCCGCCGCGCGGATCAGCAACTGCCCCTCCTCCCCGATGCCGGCGGCTTCACCCGCCACCATCAGTTCCGATCGGTCGGCGCCCGCGAAGACCTCCACCGCCCGCCCGGCCAGGGCATCACGAGTGCGCCACCCCTCCAGCAGGCCGGGGACGCTCTCCGCGGCGTCCAGGGCCGACCACCATACGGTCAGACGGGCGAGGAGCGCCGCCAGAAGCGGCGCGCGTGGCACGGCGCGCCCCACGTACTCCTTGAGCGACACCGGCTGCGGCCGCCCCTGCCATTCCGCCGCCCGTTCGGGCGGCAGAGACGCGACCATCCTCCCCGGCTCGCCGTTCACATTGATGCCGATGCCGGCCACCGCCCACAGGAGGCCCTCGGCGCCGGCCGACGCCTCCATCAGGATGCCGCACACCTTCTTGCCACCCAGCAGGACGTCGTTGGGCCACTTGAGCGACACCTGTCCGCTCAGACCCAGTTCCTCCTCCAACACCTCGGCCACGGCCACGCCGGTGGCCAGCGCCAACAGATGCCCGCGGGCGGGATCAAGCCGGGGACGAAGCAGCACGGAAAAGGCCAGATCGCGGCCGGGTTCGCTCAGCCACTGCCTGCCGAGCCTGCCTCTTCCCCCGGTCTGATCGTCGGTGGCGAGAGCCGCCCCGGTCGTCCCGTGGTCTGCGATCTCTCTGAGAAGCGTATTGGTCGATGGGCAGCTGGGCACAGTACTCGTAGGGCGTCCCCGCGGCCCATTCAGCAGCCGGGTCCAGGTGGGAGCGGAGCAGGGGAAGGACCACATCCGCGGCTATGGAATCAGTAGAGATGCAAGAAGACTTCACCGAGGAAACCTTTCAGAAGCTTTGAGCATCTGGTATTTTGTGGCGTCCCCCGACATCAGGAGAACGTGCGAGTTGAATCAGCCGTCTAGCATCCGCAAGCGCCGTGTAGGGACTCCAGGCTTCTGGGCCCTCATCACCGTTGGAGCGATCATCGCGATTGTGGTGCTCGCCATCCTAGTAGACTCGGCGGTGTACTACAACAAGGTCCACTCCGGGGTCAGCGTGGCCGGTATCGACCTGGGCGGCCAGACCAAGACCGAGGCCACGGCGACGCTCCAGGGTGTGGTGGACAAGGCTCAGAACAGCCCGGTCAACCTCACCTACGACGGCAAGACCTGGACCCTCATGCCCTCCGAAGTGGGCGCCAAGATGGACGTGGCCGGAGCCGTGAAGGCGGCCATGGGCGTCAGCCGGGACGGCAACATCTTCGGGGACATCGGTACGCGTTGGAAGCTCTATTTCAGCGGTCGCGACCTGTCCCTCACGGGCGAGGTGGACGCTGCCAAGATGCAGACCTTCGTCGCGGGGCTCGCCAAGGATATCGACGTGACCGCCGTAAATGCCGCCCTGTCCATCGAGAACGGGCAGATCAAGGTCGTCGACAGCGTTCAGGGTAAGGCGGTAGACCAGGCCGCTCTGGCCGGCAGCCTTCAGGCCTTGCTGGTCACCCTGCATAGCACCACGGTGGAGATCCCGGTGGTGGTCACGGAGCCGACGGTCAAGGCAGAGGACAACGCCGAGGCGCAGAAGCAGGCCGAGACCATGATCAGCGGACCGGTCACCCTCACGCACGGCACCAATCAGTGGGTCATCACCGCCCAGGAGATAGCCTCCTACATGGGCTTCACGTCCAAGGATGTGAACGGCGTCTCCACGCTGGTCCCCGAGATGGACGTCACCAAGCTGCAGCCGCTGCTCACTCTGGTCACGCCGGCCGTTGCCAGCGAGCCTGTCGACGCCACCTTCGACAGTGACGGCACCAAGGCCTGGGTCGTGGATGGCAAAGACGGGGAGCAGCTCGACAGCGAGGCTACGGCTCAGGCCATCACCGCGGCCACCCTCATGTCCGGTGACCGCACGGTCGAGGCGATCACCAAGAAGAAAGAGCCTGACCTCACCACGCAGGAAGCCAAGGACATGGGCATCAGCGATCTGCTGTCCACGTACACCACCAAGTACACGGGCAGTCGCAACCGCCAGGTGAACGTGAAGATCACCACTGAATACGCCACCAACGTCATGCTCGCCCCGGGCGAGGAGTACGACTTCGACAAGCAGATAGGCCCCCGCACGGCGGCTCGCGGCTACAAGCTTGCTCCCGGCATCGTCGGACCCAACACCCTTGAGGATGTCCTCGGCGGCGGTATATGCCAGGTCTCGACCACGATGTTCAACACGGCCATCGAAGCCGGCCTGAAGATCACCAAGAGGTACAACCACTCCATCTACATCGACCACTATCCCAAGGGCCGCGACGCCACGGTGACGGTGGGCGGCAAGAACCTCAAGTTCATCAACGACACCGATCACTACATCTGGATCCGGGGAGTGTCCACCGGGGTGGTCACCACCATCTCCATGTACGGCACCAACGACGGCCGCACGGTCTCCATAAAGGTTGGCAACTTCTACGGCGTGTCTGGCAAGTCCACGGTGACCGTGAAGGACGCCACGCTGAAGAGCGGCAAGACCGAGATCATCGACAAAGGGCAGACCGGCAAGTCGCTGAAGACCACCTACGTGGTTACCCGTGCCGGTCAGACCATCAACTCCCAGACCTTCATCAGCTTCTGGCCCATGTACCCGATGCAGATCAGGGTGGGGACGGCCACGACCAGTTCCACCTTGCCTCCGTCCTCGGACACGACTGCCACCACCGCAGCCCCGTAGACCGGGGCCTGGAGCCCGGGTAGGCTCCAGGTAGACACATCCGCCTTTGACACGGGGCGGCGGCCGAATGGGCCGCCGCCCCGCTTGTCTATCAGGGCCCTCCGAGCCACGCACGGCCGGTGTTCAGTTCTTGTGCAGCTTTCTACTCTCAAGAAAACCTTCCACTAGGCCGATATTCCGAATGCGATGGTCTATACCTCAACAGCCCCAGCATTACGGCCTGCCCCACCCGCGGACATCGGGTCTCTTGCCCGTCAGGCCGCCGGCCGGGACGTCTCGGCCTTCGGCGCTCTCTACCGCATCTACTTCCCTCAGATGCTCCGCTACGTGTCATCCCGGGTGACCGGCGCGGAGGAAGCGGAAGATCTGGCTACCACGGTGTTCGAGAAGGCTTTCGGAGCCATCGGCCGGTACGAGCCGTCTCCGGCCCAGTTCTCCACCTGGCTGTACACCATCGCGCAGAACACCATCATCGACTACTACCGCAAGCGCCGGCTACCCCAGGTGGCCGATGCCGATTCAGAGCTCTTCGCCGTCACCGATCCGGGAGAGGGCCCCGAGGCGTGCCTGCTGGCCGACGAGCGCCGGGACATCCTGCAGCAGGCCGTGATGCAGCTCACTCCTGAGCAGCGCCTGGTGATCGGCTGTAGGTTCTACTTCAACCTGCCGGTCCAGGAAGTGGCGAACATGATGGGCAAGACGGAAGGGGCCGTCAAGGCGCTCCAGTTCCGCGCCCTCGATCGCCTGCGGCGCACCGTGGCCCCGGAGTGGGCCCGGTCTTAGCGGCCCGGCGGACGCCGGTCACGCGGCGCAGCGGCCTCTAGCGGCCCAGCGCTGCCGCGATGGCAACAGGGAGTCCCTCCCGCGTCCCAAGTGTCACTTCGCAGATGGTCTCCGGCTGCCATCCCACCAGCTCCGTGAACTCTTTCAGCAGCCCTGGACGGCAGACCACGACGGCAACCTTGTAGTCTCCGGCCTTCACGCGCTCCACGGCGTGCACCCATCCCCGGTCGCCGAGGATCTCCACGGGACCGAGTTCATCCACGATCACCACGTCGCGGTCGCCCGCCCGGTCGAAGACCTCGTTGCCCCAGCGGAAGACGTCATCGGCGAAGACCCAACCCGGAGTGAGCGGGTCAGCGACACCCGGCGCATGGCCGGCGCCAACCGGCCCGGCGCCCCCCGGTTCGCGCGGCGGGACATCCACCCGGTCCGTCTCCTGCTTGCCGAACGGTCTGCGCTCGCCTGTTGCAAGATCGACAGCCACGCGGCCTTCTCCGGCGGCACCCCTCTCAGTGATGACGCCGCCGAGGGTCATCCCTCGCTGGACAAGCAGGGCCGCAAGGCGGGCGCAGACCTCGCTCTTACCCGCTCCCCGCTCTCCGGTGATGACGAAGAGCCGCGGTCCGGCCTTGGCGGCGCCGCTCATACCTCGTAGTAGCTGTCCCCGGCGCAGGAGCGGCAGAGGGTCTTGCCGTCCACCACGACGTCCCGGCGGTCCTTGACGGTCTCGCCGCAGCTGTCACATTCCACGCTGGCAACGGGCGGGCCGGGCAGGTCCTCGATGGGGATGTCGACGCTCACCGGCGTCGCCGTGAACAGGACCTCATCGGTCCAGCCACTCCAGAACTCGATGGGATCGACGTCGCGGCCGCCGTGCGGAACGTCTTTGCCCGGCGCCAAGCGCATGGCCTTGCCGGTAGCCAGGTCGACGAACGTAGCCGCCAACTTGCCGTAGTCCACGTGCTTGAGGCGGCGGCGGCCCAGCGTCACCCCGCAGACCACGGCCACGGCGTCGGTGGCGCACCGGTCGATCTCCACGTAGACCATCAGGTCGCGGTAGGAGCGGGGGTCGTCGATCCCCAGCAGGCGGCATCCGTATCTGGCCATGCGGACTCCCATGACCATCCCGTGGCAGAGGTGCCCGTGAAAGGCCTGGGCGTCGGCGAGATCCTGTTCAAGTGTCTGCAACGTTCCTCCTTAGGGACGCCGGCCACGCACGACGGTGGCGCCGGGGCCGGCTACTCGACTCGTAGGGCGTTCTTGGTGAGCGAATCGAACTGGGCGTCGGTGAGGTCCCACTGGTAGAAGAGCTTGTAGAACTTCTTGGCCTCGGCCCGCATGTCATACGTGTATAGGTCAGGATAGAGGAGCGTCCCCAGCCAGCGGGCGCCCAGCAGGCGGGCCACCGACGGGGGACGGTCGAACCAGTCGAAGGGACCGCGGGGGATCTGATAGACCTGCTTGGTCTTGACCGCGGTGACGGTGGCCCAATTAGACCCGGTGGTGATCAGCCCGTAGACGTCGCTCTCCAGAGTGGGGTCGCTGGCCACCAGGATGACCTCCGGGTTCCAGACGAGCACCTGCTCCAGCGAGACCGGGACGGCATCGCCGTGGTCGGCCGGCATGTCCACCTCAGCCACGTTGGTCGCCCCCAGCAGGGTCAGCACTTCGGTGTGCTCGGAGCCCTCCGGATCGCTGTTAAGGCCCTTGCTCCCTTCCGCGTAGTAGACCGTTGGGCGGTCGGCGACGGGGACGCCTCCGGCGACTTCCTTGGCTTCCCTGACAACGTCGTCAGCGTAGGCGGCAAGCTCCTCGGCCCGGGCTTCCACACCCAGGAGCTTTCCGAGATAGCGGTAGGTGTCGCCCGACGTCTCCAGCGTACCCGAGACCAGAATCACCGGGATGTTCAGCAGCCCTTGGACCCGGTCGGCATCGGAGATGGTGGACTCATCGATGGCACCGATGGACAGCAGCACGTCTGGGTGGCGCTTGATGATCTCCTCCACGTTGCCCGTGGTGTTCTTGCCGAACCATCCGCCCAGGCCGGTGGCGGTGCGGTATTTCTCGGGGATGTACTCCCTCTCGAGCGCCGTCGGCCTGATGTTCCAGCCGATGAGCATGTCTGGAGCCAGAGTGAACATGAGGTTGGTACCGATGGGGCTGGTGCAGAACACCTTTCGGATGGGGCTGGGGATCTTCATGGTGCGGCCGGCCGCGTCGGTGAAATCCACCAGAGGCCGAGTGTCGGCCGTGGACGCCGTCGTGCCGGGGACAGCCGCTGTGGTCACAGAGCCGCCCGCCGCCGACGTGGCCGTCGCTCCGCCCCCGCCGCACGCCGCTACCAAGACCACCAGGACGAGCACGGCCACAAGCACCGCCGGGGCCATCCATCTGAACGTCCGCTCTCTCACCGCTCGCTCCTCCTCATCGTCCTTCCGGCCCCACATCAAAAAGGGTGTCTACGTATTGCGCGCAACACAGACCTTGAGATCGGGGTCTGTGAGTGGATCGCCCTCCAGGATGCGCACCGGCACCCCGTAGATCTCCTCAAGGCTGCTCTCGGTGAGCACGTGATCCGGCGCCCCCAAGGCTACCAGCTTCCCTTCCTTGATAAGCCCCACCTGGCTGGCGCAGGCGAACGCATGGTTGGGGAAATGGGACGACATGAGGACCGCCAGGTCTCCTTCCGCCACCAGGTTACGGACCAGCGCCAGAAGCCTAGTCTGGTTGCCGAAATCGAGATGGGACGAGGGCTCGTCCATGATGAGCACCTTGGGCTCCTGTGCCAATGCCCGGGCGATCAGCACGAGCTGCCTCTCGCCGCCGCTCAGCTCGGTGTAGGGTCGGTATGCGAGGTCGACGATGCCCATGCGTTCCAGGGAGTTCCAAGCCACCTCGTGGTCGTGGTGGGAAGGCGCGGCAGTCAACGACACGTGGGCGGTGCGGCCCGTGAGGACCACGTCGAGCACGTGAAAGGGGAACGGGGCAGTGTGCGCCTGAGGGACATACGCCATCAGCTTCGCGCGCTCGCGCCGGGAATGCCCCCGCAGGCTCTTGCCCTCCACCCGCACCTCACCGGCTTGGGGTGTGATCGCCCCGAGGATGGTGCGGAACAGCGTGGTCTTGCCCACTCCGTTGGGGCCCAGGAGGCAGAGGTTCTCCCCCTGGCTGACGGTAAGGCTGACGTCGCTGAGGACCGTCCGCTCACCGTACCCGCAGGAGACCCCTCTCAGTTCCAGTATCACGACCAGGCCCTCCGGGTGCGGGCCAGCAGGAGCAGGAAGAACGGCGCCCCGATGAGCGAGGTGAGGATGCCGATAGGCAGCTCGAGCGGGCCGACCAAGCGGGCCACGTCGTCGATGAGCAGCAGGTATACAGCGCCGATGACGGCCGTGACCGGAAGCATCCGCCCGTAGTCCGGACCGACGATGCCGCGGGCCACGTGAGGGATGATGAGCCCCACCCAGCCGATGATGCCCGCCACTGCCACCGCCGACGCCGTCATCAGCGTGCAGCCTCCGATGATGACTGCGCGGAGCTTGGCCGTCTCGGTGCCCATGGCCTGGGCTTCCTCTTCACCGAACGAGAGCGGGTTGAGATGCCAGCGTACGGCCATGACGGCCGCCCCACCGATGACCATGGGGATCGACAGGATGATGAGGTCCTTGGTGTTGACCGAGGCCAGGCTCCCCATGAGCCAGAAGGTGATGGCCGGCATCTTCTCGTACGGGTCGGCGAGCACCTTGAGGATGGAGATGAGGGCGGTGAACACCGTGCCCACCAGGATGCCGGTGAGCACCAGGAAGAGGGTGGGATCGCCGCGCCGCAGCCGGCCGGCCAGGAAGTAGGTGACCAGCACAGCGCCCAAGCCGAAGCCCAGGGCCAGGAACTGCGTGATGATGACGCTCTTGGAGAGCATGATGCCGAGGGCGGCGCCGAAGCCCGCTCCGGCGGAGGCGCCCAGGATGTCGGGCGACACCAGTGGGTTGCGGAACATGCCCTGGTAAGCGCCTCCGGAGAGAGACAACCCGGCGCCGATGAGCATGGCCACGATGAGGCGCGGCAGCCGCACACCCAGGACGACCGTGTAGATCTCTTGATCGACCGTGGCGCTCGTGAGGTGCAGCTTGTTCCCAAAGACTGTGAAGATCTCCGTGAGAGACACGTGGTAGCGCCCCAAGGTGAGCGACACCAGGAAGATCAGGATGGGGATTATGATGAGCAGGGGTACCCGCAACCGGTCCAGCCAGATGCCCCTCTTGGTGCGCGCCCGTACCGGACGCGCCGCGGCGCGCTGCGCGCGCCCCTCCTCCGCCAGGCCGTCGGCCATGATCTAGGCCACGTCTGCGCGCGAGATCTGCACCATAGCGGCCCCGCGCTCGAATATCCCCCGATGCTCGCCGTCCAGACCCGCGGCCCACACGCCGGCCTGATCGACGACCACGCTACCGGCGAGGATGTCGACGCCCCAGTCGAACCACTTTGGCGTGAGCGGCACACTGGGGCCGAGCAGGATGGTGGTGGCATCCGCGGCAAGGTCGAGAAGCCGGGGCAGCGTCTTGTTGGTGAGGGTCGTCCCGGTTATGAACACGAAGTCCTGCTCGGGAAGCACGTACTCGGCAGCGAAGTCCGGGAGGTCGCCCTCTTGCGGGTCGCGCTCGAGTACCGTCAGGCGGCAGCGCTCGGCCATCTTCTGCATCCCGGGGAAGTGCCCGACGACGGCGACGTTCGCGCCTACCATGGACTCGAGGAGCTCGTCGAACGCCGCCTCGGACTTCACGGCTTCCAGCGGCCTGCTCAACCACCCGGCCACTCGGCCCGGGCTGTTGTACACGGAGTTGAGCGCGGCCACGCCGAGAGACGAATCGGGGAGGCTCCAGGCCTTGATGAGCGCGGCGACCTCGGCCACGGTGCGGCCCTTGTACGGCGGCCGGACATCGCCTTGGCCCATGCTGCCCCGGTAATTGAGCGCGAGCCCCGTCCCCTCGGATTCGACGACGCACCAATTGCGCCCGATGAGGGATGCTTGGATGCGCACATCCCCCGGTATGCCCGCGAGCAATTCGTCGTAGATGGCCCACCTGTCGCTCACTGCCGCGCTCCCCGTTCCGCGCCCGGCGGTTTCGCCCGCCCAAGCGCTCAGTCGTTATCGCCTCCAGAGTATAACCCCCGACTTTCCGGCGCAAGCGGTGTGCGGGTTGATATCCTGGCGCCGCGGCCGAAAACATTCGTACAGGGGACAGCGAGATGAAGAAGATCGACTTCGAAGTCCACTTCGCCACCCAGAGCTGGGTGGACGCGCTCTACGCCAACCAGGACTTCCCGCAGTTCCGCCACGACCCGGTGAGCAAGAACCGGCGGCTCTTCTACTTCCCCGGCGCCGGCGAGCCCTACGGCGACGTGATCATCGACAAGCTGCTCGAGCTGGGCGAGCCCCGGCTCAAGCTCATGGACGAGGCCGGCATCGACCTGGCCGTGATCTCGCTGACGTCGCCGGGCATCGAGCGCTTCGAGACCGGCCAGAGCATCAAGCTGGCCAGGGAGGCCAACGACGCCCTCGCCGAGGCCTGCGCCGCCCACCCGGACCGCTACGCCGGCTACTGCGCCCTCCCCATCCGCGACGTGGACGCCGCGGTCAAGGAGCTGGAGCGCTCGGTCAAGGACCTGGGCCTCATCGGCTGGAAGACCCACTGCAACTACGGCGACATCTACCTCGACGACAAGCGCTTCTGGCCCATCCTGGCCAAGTGCGAGGAGCTGGACGCCCCCATCTACCTGCATCCCACCATGCCCAAGATGGAGGAGCTCCGCACCTACGGCGTGGCCCTGGCCGGTCCGCCCTTCGGCTTCGGCGTGGAGACCGCGCTGGTGATGTACCGCCTCATCCTGAGCGGCGCCTTCGACGCCTTCCCGAAGCTCAAGCTGGTGCTCGGCCACTACGGCGAGTTCCTGCCGTTCCTGATGCACCGCATCGACTGGGCCTACGCCCGGCCGCACGTGGTCTCCGACATGGGCGCCACGCCGCCGCTCAAGAGGAAGCCCAGCGAGTACCTGCGCGACAACATGTGGGTGTCCACCAGCGGCAACTACCTGCCGGCCGCCTTCGAGTGCACCAGGACGGCGCTGGGCATGGACCGCATCCTGCTGGGCACCGACCACCCGTACGACAGCATGCAGGAATGCACCGGCTTCCTGGAGAGCCTGGGCCTGAGCGAGGCCGAGCGGGAGATGCTCTACGAGACGAACGCCGCCGCGCTGGGGGTGAAGCTCTAGGAGACTGCCGGCCGGCCGGGCCGACGCAGGAGCCGGCGGCGCTAGTCCGCCGGCTCGGACCCATCGATGTCGCTGAGTATCGGGTCCACCCAGTCGGAGAAGTGGCGCTGGAAGACCGCCTGCAGCGCCTGCGTCCGCCTCGGCCGCGACCGCCTGATAGCGCTTCATGAGATCCCGGGCCTCGGGGGTCATCTGCGACCCGCCGCCCAGGCTGCCGCCGACGCTGCGGTCCAGCAGGGCGAAGCCCAGGCGCTGCTCGGCGGCGTGGATGATCCGCCAAGCCTTGTTGTACGACATGCCCAGCTCCTGCGCCGCTTTGCGCAGCGAGCCGTGCTCCTCGACCCCGGCCAGCAGGCGGGCGGGGCCGTCGCCGAAAGCCCGGCCCCGGTAGTCCAGCCACAGCTTGTACTTCAGTTGCACTCTTGGCCCCTATCGTTCGAACACTAGCCGGCCGTGGCGCCGCCGCCCGAGCCGCCGCCACTCCCGTCCGGCGGACGCTGCCGATGCCGGAGCCGCGGCAGGCTCCGCCGCAGCCGGGGCGGCGCGGAGCCGCCGCCGGCGGCCGCCGGGGCCGCGGCCGTTGCCGCTCGCGCTCACCGCCGGCGACAGGTAGGTCTCGGTGCCGCAGAACGGGCACCGCACCAGGCCTTTGCCGGCCAGTTCCAGTTTGCCGCCGCAGTTGGGACACGTGCCGTCCTTGATCTGCGCCGCCTCGGCCGAGACGATCTCGCCCCGGTCCCAGTTGACGTAGCCTCGGAACAGGTCCTTCCCGATGAGGTCGTAGATGTAATCCTTCACCTGGTCGCGGGTCAGGTTGCCCTCGATGGCCAGGTCGGGGATGGTCACCTTGCCCCGGGTCATCACCGAGTTGAGGATGGCCCGCTCCTTGTCGGCCTTGCTCTCGGCCTTGACCTCACCCCGCGAGCTCATCAGGAAGTAGATGCCCACCGCCAGGAACGGCAGCGAGATGAGCACGAACGCCAGAGAGATGCCGGTGGCGCGGGAGCCGGACGCCAGAGCCGTCCCCAGCCAGACGTCGACGCCGAGGCTGACGATGATCAGGACTATGCCGATGATGCGTGATCGCATCGGCTACTCCTATCCGGCGTGGAAACCGCCGCCGCCGCCGCCGCCGGAGAAGCCGCCGCCGAATCCGCCGCCCCCTCCGCCTCCACCGAAGGCCCCGTGGCCGGAACCGGTGCTGGAAGGCGCCGAGGTCAGCACGCTCGACACGTTGTTGAGGCTGCTGAACAGTCCGTCGGAGATGGTGTCGAGGCTGAACCCGCCGCCGGGGATGCCGCCGCCGAAGCCCCGCCGATGCCGCCGCCCACCGCGTCACCGACGCCGCCTCCCATGCCACCGGAGTAGCGGACCACCCATGTTGACATGGGTATGAAGATGGGCGGGTGGTACCAGCCGGGCGAAGGAACGTTCAGACCTTCGAAACGCCGTACCCATTCCTTCTCCACGCCGAAGGCGATGGCGTAGGCCAGGTACTTCTCGAACTGTCCTTGGCCGACTCCATGTCCTGGAACCGGGTGAGGTCGTGCAGGTAGTTGCGGAACGCCTGCCACTTGCGCACTTCCTGCGCACCGGCCGGGGTGCGCTGGGGCATGAACGGGCTGAAGCACCAGACGATGATCACCGAGATGATGGAGCCGAACAGGAAGTAGCCCCAGCCGCCGACGTCGAGCAGAGCGAAGATCACCGTGAGAGCGCCGAGGATGACGGCCACCAGGAAGCCGTAGCCGATCCAGCGGCCGCGCACGCTCTTGGGGTTGCGGAGAACAGGCCGGCCTTGACCACGTCCGTCGTAGACCTGACTGACGATGGGCCGCACGTGGGTGTAGAAGTGGTTCTTCAGCTGCTTCGATGGTCACCTGATCGGGATGCTCGCCGTCGAAGAGCGAATCGGCCACCTTCTTCTCGAACCCTTCGAGATCGTCAAGGGACTTGGTGCGCGTGAAGATGGTCTCGGCCTTGCCGAACGTGCCTTCCCTCGGCTGTGTCGGTCATCTCGATGTAGCCGCGCCTGGCCAGGTCGACGATGGTGGCGATCACCTCTTTGGTGTCGACCTTCTCGTCGATCAGCGCTCCCGCCAGGGCCGGGCAGAGGGTCGATGGAGGCTCGCTCACGTAGCTGGCGTAGGCCTTGGAGGGATCGTCACGGCCGCGCCGCCGCCAGATGAGCAGCATGCCCAGGAAGAACAGCACCGGGAGCACGAAGCCCACCTTGGGCACGATGAACGCGCCGATGCGGCGGGCGGTCCAGGTGTACTTGACCACGCCCTTGGGGAAGCCCGCGACACGATCCAGAACTGCGGTGTACGCCGGGATGTCCGTGGCCTCGTAGACCATGGTGCGGGTGTCCGGCGTGGACGTCGTGTACTGGACGCCGTAGCCGGTCTGGACGGCCTGGGTCATCTTGTCCTGAGCCACGTCCGCCGGGAGCTTGACCGTGGCCCGCACCGCGCCGATGGGCACGGGGGTCTCCGCGTCGAACACGTGCCAGCGCAGCTCGTCGCCCTGGTCGAAGAACATGATCTCGTCGACGGCCTTGTAGTGGAATGTCCACGTGTACGAGGTGTCGGTGAGGTCGAAGTGCACGATGACGTACTTGTTGCCGCCCGAGTCCTCGGTGCTGTACGTGCCCGGGCGTCTCCCCTTCGGGCAGCTCGTTGCCGTTCTGGTCGTAGACCCTGAGGTCCTTGAGACCGTTCAGTGTCTCCGGTGGGGATGTCCCTGGCGACGAAGGTGTAGCTGCCCTCGAAGTCGAAGGTGACCTTCTCGTCGACGATGACGTCACCGTTCTTCTGGATGTCCATGGTGGAGTCGAGAGCGGTCGATGCTCCAGTCCTTGGCCTGCGCCGGAGACGCGGGGGTCAGGAACAGGAACGCCAGCGCGAGCAGCGCCACCAGCAGGGCGGCGGGCCACAGGCGCCGCGTCAGCGGGCGGTGCGCCCCGATGTGTCGCGTCGCCGTCACTTCTTCTCTTCCTCGGTCGCGGCGGCGGCGGGTTTGGCCTCCTCACCGGCCGGGGCGGCGCCCATCTGGTTGCCGCAGTTGGGGCAGAACTTGGAGTCGGCGGGCATGGTCGGTGCCGCACTTGGGGCACTTGACGGTGGCGTCGAGGTTGTAGCCGCAGTTGGGGCAGAACTTGCTGCCCACCGGCACGTCCTGCTTTGCAGTTGGGGCAGCGCATCTTGGGCTGCGCCCCGCCGGCCATGGCCTGCTGCAGCATGCCCGGGATCATCATGCCCAGGCCGGCGCCGGTGCCGAGGCCGAGACCGGCCGCCGCCGCCGAACCGAGGTCGCTGCCGCCGCCGCCGCCGCCACCGCCGGCGCCCGAGGCCAGGTCGCCGATGGCCTGCGCGGCCTTGAACTGGAAGTACTTGTCCATGCCGCCGACGGCTTCCATGCCGGAGCGCTCGTCGATGCGCTTCTGCACTTCGTCGGGCGGGGTGATGGCGTTGACGATGAAGTCGACGATGGCCAGGCCGTACTGGGCGAAGTCATCCTTGATGCGGGCCTTGAGGCCGGCGCCCAGCTCGTCGAAGTAGCGGGGCAGGTCGAGCACCGACTCGAGGGTCTCGCCGAGGATGTCGGACAGGCGCCCCACGATGATGCCGCGCAGGAAGTCCTCGATCTGGCCGTTGGTGTAGATGCCCCGGGTGCCGACGATGTTGAGCACGAACAGCTTGGGATCGGTGATCTGGAAGGTGTAGATGCCGTTGGAGCGCAGCCGGATCATCTTGAACTCGGAGTCCCGGAACAGGACCGGTTCGGACGTCCCCCACTTGAGCTCGGTGAACGTGCGCTGCGTGACGTAGTAGACCTCGCAGCGGAACGGGGTGTCGCCGAACAGCGGGGTGGTGATGGCGGCGGTCAGGAACGGGATGTTCTGGGTGGCCAGGGTGTGCCGGCCGGGGCCGAACACGTCGTAGGCCTTGCCGTCGCGGAAGAAGACGGCCCACTGGTTCTCGCGGACGATCAGCTGCGAGCCCACCTTGAACTCGCCCGAGCCCTGCTCGGGGATGCGGTGGACCATCTCGCCGCCGGTCTCGTCTACGAACTCGATGAGGTTCATCAGTGCCATCGATTACCTCCCTGCTCCGGTGATGAGATGTTCCCGCTCGGCGAACTGGACCCCGAGCGCCTCGATCTTGTCGTCGAGAGGGCGACGTCGCTCGTGAGGGTGGGGCTGTCGGCGCTCAGCGCGTTGGCCAGGGTCTCGATCTCGTTGACCACGGTCACCAGCGCGTTGTCGAACTGGTAGAGCTGGTCGAGGATGGGCTCGTCCACCTTGTCGGTGTCGAAGAGGCCGGCGAAACCGTAGTCGGCGTAGCGGATCTTGTCCGCCACGGTGCGCAGCTTGCGGCCCGGCGAGGTCGATGGCCCCGAGCTTGGCCAGGTCGCCCCTGTTGACCAGGTCCAGCTTGACGCTGTCGAGCTTCGCCTGGACCGAATCCAAGCCGCTCGGCGACGAACAGCCGCTGGGTCTTGTCGGCCTCCCGGCGGAGTTCCTTCTCTTTGTAGCCCTTGTAGCCGGGGATGTGCTCCGCCAGCTTCTCGAACCAGTTCTTGCTCTCCTCGATGCGATCGTCTATCCCAGACACGGTCATCCTCCCTTTGTCTTCGGATGCGCGCCCGCGCGTCGCGCGTCGGTTTCTACGCTACCAGACCGTCGAACTCCCTGAGTAGGATCCGCCAGTTGGACTCATGGATACAGCGAGGATCCCAGACGGCGGGGAGGAAGATGAGCTCCTCCTGGCCGGGCTGCAGATGCAGGTCGGCGGGTCGCAGATCGTGGATCTCGCGGGCCTCGATGGCCATGTGGATGAAGTGGGCCAGGCCCCATGCTTCCCGCGGCCCGGCGAGGACGGGCGAGACGGCGTCGGGGAACGGCTCGCCGGGCGACGGAGGCGCCGCCGGCGCGAGAGGGAACGGCGCGGTGTCCGGCCGGGCTTCGGCCAGAGCGGGCCGCAGGACGCGGGCCGCGGGAGCGCCGGGGGTCAGTGCGATCTCGGGCTGCACCTCGGTGAGCCGCACGCCGATGCGCTGCACCACCGCCCGGGCCAGAGAGAAGGCCGGCACGTAGAAATAGGCCGGGCAGCCGGGCGCCGCCGCCCGCCGGATGAGTTCCCGGACGGGATCGTCCTCGGTGGTGGCGTGCGGGAAGAAGCCGCCAGACGGCCAGGTACTGCACGGGGCCGGAGACGGCCAGATCCGTGGTGACGGCGGCGGTGGCAGCAGGGAAGGGAACAAGCTGTTTCTCGCCCACTTCATGGACGATGCCGCACATCGGGCAGACGAACAGGACGGCGTCATCGCCCCCGGCGAGAGGAAGCCCGCATTGTGTGCACAGCAATGGGATCAGATCAGCTCGAAAAGGGCTCGTGGTATTCCACCTTCCCGCCCGATGGGGACCTGAGCACCAGCAGGAACGCAGCAATACACACTATAACGGCTAGGAAGACAATCGGCACGCGGACGGCGGTCCAACTCGACGGCGACCCAGGCCGCGAGCGGCGGCTACGACGAGCAGCGCCGCCACCCTGAGCATCAGGACGGGGTTCAGCCGCTGGTTGGCGGCCGGCGCCGTGCCGGAGTTGACGGTCCCGTCGTTCGCGTCCACGACGATGCGGTACGGGCGGTCCGCCACCTGGTAGTCCACCAGCCACAGCGGGTAGTAGAGCAGGCTCACCGCCTCGCGCAGGACGAGCATCCGGGTGTGGGGGTCGGCGGCTCCGCTGGCCGGCAGCAGGGCCAGCTTGCGTCCCCCGTTCGGCCACCGCGGCCGCGGTCCCCTGCGGTTCCATGCACGGTGGACGAGGGGTCGACCTCGCCGGCCACCAGCGGGAGCAGCAACTCCCGCCCGCTGAAGCGGGGGCGGGTGGCGCCCATGGCCGTGAGGTCGCAGCCGGCCTGGAAATAGCGGCGCTCCTGCAGATGCGGGTCCTGGAAGCGCTCCTCCTCCACGGAGAGGTCCGAGACGCTCGGTGCCCTCGTCGTCGCTGACGAGGTACGACTTCGTGCGCAGCTTGGTGCCGAACTCCCAGCCGGCTATGAGGCACGTGTGCTCCCAGATGGGGACGTGCACCAGAGTGGCGCGCCGGACCGATGCGTCCCGGGCATCCTTCGCGATGCCCGGATAGTCCGTGAGCCACCGCACGGCCGCGGAGAGGGCGTGTATCTGGTCGGTGGTCTGGGGAAAGAGCCAGCGGGAAAGCCCATGATCGCCGTGGTTGAGGACGCGGACCCCGCAGTGGTCGCACAGCAGGATGCGGCGCCCGGCGTGGACGCTGAGCGGACCCGCGCACTGTGGGCACGACAGCGAGTGAAGGATCAACTCCTCGGCGGGAGCGGCGGCGAGTGTGTGCGCGGCAGGCGGCCGGCGGCGCGAGGCGCCCGCGCCGCGGAGGCCGGCTCGGCCGCCGGGGATCTGGGCTGCGGCGCCTGCCGGGGCGCCCAAGGCGGCGTCGAAGCCGCCCGCCACGCCGTCGCCGGCCCGGGCCAGGTTCGACCCGCAGGACGGGCAGACCGCCAGATCGGCGTACGCGGGCAGCGTCACCGGGGCCCCGCATTGGGGGCAGGTGAGCGGCCTGGTATGGGTAGGTGCGGACATACTGGTAATCTATCGGCCGTGAGGGCACATATTCTTGAATCTCTTCCCGCCGGCGCCCCTCGCGTGGTGGCCGCCGACCTCGACGGGACCCTGCTCCCCCTTCTCCTCGACGGCAGCCAGGGCTTGACCCCGCTCACCATCGAGACGGTCCGGACCCTGACCGGCCTGGGGATCACCACCATCCTGGTGACCGGCCGCATGTTCAGCTCGGCGGCGGGCTTCGCGAGGCAACTGGGGCTGGACAGGCCCGGTGGCCGCGTACGCCGGGGCGCTCATCCGCGACGTGGGGACGGGCGTGCTGCTGCATCACGATCCCCTTCCGCTGGACCTCACCCGGGAGGTGCTCGAGTTCGTGGAGCCGGAGCGCCTGTCGGTGAACCTCTACATCGAAGACCAGCTCTGCGTGGAGAAGCGCACCGAGGCCGTGGACCGGTACGAGGCCCTTTCGGGGATGAAGGCCATCATCGTGGGCCGGCTGCTGGACTACATCGAGCAGCCCTCCACCAAGATGGGCATCGGCGGGCCGCCGGCGCGGCTGGACGCGCTGCAGGCCGGGCTGCGGGAGCGGTTCGGCGCCGGCATAGTGGCGGTGAAGACCTGGCCGTTCTTCCTGGAGATCACCAACCCGACCGCCACCAAGGCCCGGGCTCTCGAGATCATCGGCAGCCGGATGGGCTTCGGACCCGCCGACGTGCTCGCCTTCGGCGACGGCTACAACGACACGGACATGCTGGCCTGGGCCGGCACCGGGGTGGCCATGGCCGACGCGCCACCGGAGGTGGCCGCCGTGGCCGACGACTCGTGCGGCACGGTAGAAGAAGACGGGGTGGCCCGCTACCTCATGCGGCAGCCCTGGTTCCCGAATCAAGACGACCGGGGGGGTCGACAGTGAGAGGTCTCAGCTGCCCGTACTGCGGACAGGACGCCATGTCCCTGAGCCGCAAGATGTTCTTGGGGCGACACACCGACGTGCGCTGCAAGTCGTGCGGCAGGAAGGTCGGGGTGAACGCCGGCTCCATGGTGGTGGCCTACGTGCCGTTCGGCATCGCGTTTCTCGCCGCCATCGCCATCGACCCGTTGTGGATACGCATCGTGGTGTTGGCCGCAGGGGCGGTGGTATCGCTACTTCTCTGGTGGTTCTGGCTTGCCGCTCCAAGAGCGGGACTAAGCGAACCGCAGCTGCGCCGCCACGCCTCCCATCTCGTCCAGGGCGGGGATGCTCTCCGCCACTTCCACCCGGCTGCTCTGCAGGATGGCCAAGCGCACCAGTTCGCCCGACCGCGTCGGCCACCGGCACCGGCGATCCGCCACAGATCGGGCAGCGGCCCACCTGGTCCAGCCCGACCCAATCGCAGTCGGGGCAACGCCAGCCCGGCGGGCGGTAGTTCCGGTCCACCACCATCGTCTGGATCTGACCTCGCTCGAACCCATCGCGGACCTCGTCGAAGCCGGCCGCGCCGCGGCCGTTGCGGCCCAGGCCTTCCTTGATGCGCGCCGTGAGCTGGATGAGTTCGCGCTGGCGCGCCTCGTTGGCGGCGGCGCGGGCGCTCACCAGCATCTGGTTGACGGTGACCGCCGCGTCGAACGGGATCTCGGCCACCACCTTGGGCGCCACCGCGGACGGGAGAGCGCGCCGGAAGTTGCTGGCTATCTCGTGCTGAGCGCAGAGCACCACCCGGCGCACCGGTGACCCCTCCAGCCACTTGGCGAGGGTGCCGGCGACCTCCTTGTAGTGCTGGTCGATCAGCGTGTCGTGGCGGGCGGCCGCGAAGTACTCCTTGATGGAGAGCTCGCCGGTCTCCCGGTCGCTGGTGCGCAGCCAGGGGCCGCTCGAGTCGATCCGTCTTGGCGACGCCCCCCATTCGTCCACCAGATAGAGGCTGGAGTCGTCCCGGCTGACCTGGGCGATGATGAACGGCTCCAGCAGCGACAGCGCGTGCACCACCGGGCGCACGTACGGCGACGGCTCGAGGACCACGCGGTTGATGAGCCGGAACGGCAGTTCGATGCGCTGGTAGATGCCGCCCTGGCCGTCGGCGAAGAGCGCCAGCCCCTGCGTCTGCTCGGTCAGGTCGTACTGGAGGACCGCGCCGACCTCGTCGAGCTCGCTCTGCAGCACGTGCTTCTCATCCTTGGAGAGCTCCCGCTCCCTGGTGATGCGCCCGAACTCGCTGTTGATGAACGTCGGAGCGAACTGCCGCCAGTCGTCGAGCGGGCTCGTGGACAGCGTCACGGTGAGGAACGTCCCGCGCGGCGCCTTGGCCGCCGCCAGGTCCCTCAGCTTCTCGGTGGCGCCGGCAAGACTGTCGATCATAGGGCACCGCCCTTCTCCCCTCCTTCACCTTCCGCGCATCCTTCACCCTCCACCGCTCCCGCACCCTCGAGGGTGTCGGCGGCCTGCTGGTCGTGCAGGGCCTGTTCCCGCCTCCAGCGCTCCTCGCGCTCCCGGAACTTGTCCGCGATGGCCGCACTTGCCCTTGTCGTGAGGAAGGTCGGCCACGTTCACCGTGCCGGGGTCGGAGAGGGCGCCTTCCATCTGCTCGGTGGGGGTGATGGGGCGTCCGCCGACACGCCCGACCTTCTTGTCCGACATGGATTCCCCTTTCGGTCACTGTGGAGGGGCTTGAGCGTGCGTTGAGGGGCACATTCGGCTCTATACCCGAGGCGACGCGGTACGTAACAGGCGTGAAAAGGTTCTATTGTGGTAACAGACCGTGACAGTGCACTGCACCCGAGCATGGCAAGGAGCTTCTGACGTGGAGGACTTCGAAAAGCTGGGGACGTTCTACCTCGGCCGCGAGTACGACCTGTCCAAGAAGGAGACGGGGGGCCTCCTTCTCTACGACTCCAAAGACCTCGTCACCCACGGCGTCTGCGTGGGCATGACGGGCAGCGGCAAGACGGGCCTGTGCATCGGCCTGCTGGAGGAAGCCGCCCTCGACGGCATCCCCGCCATCGTCATCGACCCCAAGGGCGACCTGGGCGACCTGCTGCTGACCTTCCCCGAGCTCAAGCCGGCGGACCTTCAGCCCTGGGTGAACCCGGAGGAGGCGGCCAAGAAGGAGCTGTCCCCCGAGGACTTCGCCAAGCAGCAGGCCGAGACCTGGCAGAAGGGGCTGGCCGAGTGGGGCGAGAGCGGCGAGCGCATCGCCAGACTGAAGGCGGCGGCCGACTTCACCATCTACACTCCCGGGTCCAGCGCGGGGATGCCGGTGAGCATCCTCAAGTCGCTGAGCGCGCCCGGCGCCGGCGGTGCGCCGCGGACGACGAGGCGCTGCGCGACCGCGTGAGCACCGCGGTCAGCAGCCTGCTGGGGTTGCTGGGCATCGAAGCCGACCCCATCCAGAGCCGGGAGCACATCCTGCTCTCCAGCCTGTTCACGAACGCGTGGTCGTCCGGCCTGGACCTGAACCTGCGCCGGCCTCATCCAGCAGATCCAGAAGCCGCCCATCGCCAAGGTGGGGGTCATGGACCTGGAATCGTTCTATCCGGAGAAGGAACGCTTCGAGCTGGCCATGCGCATCAACAACCTGCTGGCCGCTCCCGGGTTCCAGACCTGGCTGGAAGGCGAGCCGCTCGACATCGGCCGGATGCTGTTCACCCCCGAGGGCAAGGCCCGGGTGTCGATCTTCTCCATCGCCCACCTGTCCGACGCGGAGCGCATGTTCTTCGTGTCGATGCTGCTGAACGAGGTGCTCGGCTGGGTGCGGGCGCAACCGGGCACGGGCAGCCTGCGGGCCATCATCTACATGGACGAGATCTTCGGGTTCTTCCCGCCGGTGGCCGAACCGCCCTCCAAGAAGCCGCTCCTCACCCTGCTCAAGCAGGCCCGGGCGTTCGGAGTGGGCGTCCTGCTTGGCCACGCAGAACCCGGTGGACCTGGACTACAAGGGGCTGGCCAACGCCGGCACCTGGTTCATCGGCCGGCTGCAGACCGAGCGCGACAAGGACCGGCTGCTCGAAGGCCTGGAGGGCGTGGCGGCCGGCAGCGAGACCGGCTTCGACCGGCAGGAGATGGAGGAGACGCTGGCCGGCCTCGGCAAGCGGGTGTTCCTCATGTACAACGTCCACGAGGACGCGCCGGTGACCTTCCAGACGCGCTGGACCATGTCGTACCTGGCGGGGCCGCTCACCCGGACGCAGATCAAGACCCTCATGGATCCGCGCAAGCCGGCGGTGGCGCGGCGGCGGCGCAGCCGGCGCCCGTGGCGGCCGCCGCGGTGGCGCCGCCTGTGATGGCGGCGGCGGCCGGCGCAGCCGCGGCCTCGAGTGGCGGCGCCGCGCAGAGCGCCGCCGCGCCCGACCTCCCGGCCGAGATCCCGCAGTTCTACATGCCGCTCAGAGGTTCCTTCCCGGCCGGCGCCACCCTGGTCTACAAGCCGGGCGTGCTGGCCGCGGCCACCGTCAACTTCATCAGCGCCGGCAGCGGCGCCGCCACCGCCACCAAGATCCGCCGGGTCGCGCAGGCTCCGGAGAGCGCCCTGGCCGTCGACTGGGATTCCGCCACCGCCCTGGAGCCGCTCCTCGAGGACCTCGACCGCCAGGCCTACGCCGGCGCCACCCTCGCGGCGCTGCCCCCCGCCATGTGCAAGCTCTCGTCCTACCGCTCGTGGGAGTCGGACTTCTCCGCGTGGGCGTTCCGCACCCAGACCGTCGAGCTGTTCAAGAGCGGCGCCCACGGCCTGACGTCCAACCCGGGCGAGACAGAGGGAGAGTTCCGTGGCCGGCTGCAACTGGCCGCCCGGGAGACCCGCGATGCCACCAGCGACAAGCTCCGCCAGAAGTACGCCGCCAAACTCGCCACCCTGGAGCACGCAGGAGATGCGCGCCCAGCAGGCCGTCGCAGCGAGAGGCAGGAGCAGTCCAAGAACCGCAAGATGCAGACCGCCATCTCTCTGGGCGCCACCGTCCTCGGGGCCTTCCTGGGACGCAAGATCCTCAGCACCACCACGCTGGGCCGGGGCACCACCGCGGTGCGCGATGTCAGCCGCAGCATGGACGAGGCCGGCGACGTCAAGCGGGCCGAGCAGACCCTCGAGTCGATCAAGCAGAAGCGGGCCGACCTCGAGGCCGAGTTCCAGTCCGAGCTCGACAACCTGGAGGGCAAGTCCGACCCGGCCGCCGAGACGCTCGAGAAGGTGCTGATGCGCCCGCGCAAGAGCGACATCGCCGTCGACGCGCTGGGGCTGCTGTGGATGCCATACTGGCAGGACGCGTCCGGGACGCTGACGGGCGCCTGGGGATAGACCGGGTACAACGAGACTAAGGGGGACACGGATGTTGAAGGAGTTCAAGGCGTTCATCGACAGGGGCAACCTGCTGCAGTTGGCCGTGGCGTTCATCATGGGCGTCACGTTCGCGGCGGTCGTCACGTCGCTGGTCAACGACATCATCATGCCGGCCGTCGGTCTGGCTCTCGGAGGGGTGGACTTCACCAGCCTGTTCGCGGTCATCAAGGATGGCGATCCGATGGGCCCGTACAACACGGTGGCGGCGGCCAAAGAAGCCGGCGCGGTCACCATCAACTACGGGATCTTCATCAACGCGATCATCGTGTTCATCATCGTGGCCCTCGTCCTCTTCCTGATCGTCAAGGCCTACATGAAGACGCAGAAGCCCGTGGTCGCGGAAGTCACCACCAAGGATTGCCCGTACTGCTTCACCAGCATCCCGAAATCGGCCACCCGCTGCCCGAACTGCACCTCGGAGCTGCCTGTCTCCAAAGCCTGACGGCCTTCCCGGAGGCCGCCGGCGCGGCGTGAGCCGCCGGCCGGCGGGTGCGTCTGGGAGCCTTGTCTACCGCCTTCTGGGAGGCGGGACGAATCATCGTCCCGCCTCCCGTCTATACTCGCTCCATGATGGTCACGCCTCAGAACCCCACAGAGACCCCGCCGGCGAAGCGCACGGCGCCGCCGGAGAGCTTCTTCGCCACCTGCCCTCGGAACACCGAGGGGCTGCTGGCCGAGGAACTCCGCGCGCTGGGCGCGGCCGACGCCAAGGAGACCCGGGGCGGCGCCACCTTCACCGGCCCCGTCACGCTCGCGTATCGCGCCTGCCTGTGGTCGCGCACGGCGAGCCGGGTGCTGATGCGCCTGGCCTCCTTCCCCACGGGGAGCATCGACGAGCTCTACGACGCCGTGCGGGACATGCCCTGGGAACAGCACCTCAAGGTCGACGGGACCCTGGCCATCGAGACCACGTCCACCATCCGCCTGGGCCCTCTGGCCACGGTCAACACCCACTTCGTGGAGCAGAGGGTCAAGGACGCGGTGGTCGACCGGTTCCGAGCCAAGACCGGCAGGCGCCCCGGGGTGGAACTGGCGCGGCCTGACGTGCGGATAGCTGTGCACCTCTCGCCGGCCGAGACCGTGGTGAGCCTGGATCTGTCCGGGGAAGGCCTGCACCGGCGCGGCTACCGCCTGGAGGGCGGCGGCGCGCCGCTCAAAGAGAACCTCGCCGCCGCCATCCTGCTGCGCGCCGGCTGGCCGGCCGTGGCAGCCCGGGGAGGCGCCCTGCTCGACCCCATGTGCGGCTCGGGGACGCTGCTGATCGAGGGAGCGCTCATCGCCGCCGACATCGCTCCGGGTCTGGGGCGCGAGTATTTCGGCTTTCTGGGCTGGGAGGGCTTCGACCCGGCCGCCTGGCAGGAACTGCTGGCCGAGGCCGCCGAGCGACGGCACGATGGTCTTACCAAACTCCCTCCGCTGTTCGGCTTCGACTCCGATGCGCGCGCGCTCGGCGCCGCCCGCGCCAACGCCCGCAGGGCGGGATTGGCGGGGCGCATCCAGTTCGACGTGCGCGATCTGCGGGTCCTCACCGCGCCCACCGGGGTCACTCCCGGCCTGGTGGCCACCAACCCGCCGTACGGTAAGCGCCTGGGAGAAGTGTCGGAGCTGACCGGCCTCTACGAGACCCTGGGCGAGCGGCTCAAGCTGTCGTTCTCCCGGTGGGAAGCGGCCGTCTTCACCGCCAACCCCGATCTCACCGTCCACCTGGGCCTGCGGGCCCGCCGGGTGAACGTGCTGTTCAACGGCCCGCTGGAGGCCAAGCTGCTGGTGTTCGACATCGGCGCCGGCTTCGCGGCCGACCGACCGGCGGGCGGGCAGGGCGGCGCTCCCGGCGGCGGCCCCAGTGGCCGCGTGGCGCCCTCGCTGTCGGCGGCCCCCGGGGCGGAGCCCAGACCGGCGGCGGCGCAGCCGCACCGGCACCCGAACCCGTCGACCGCGGCGCCGGCGCCCTCATGTTCGCCAACCGGCTGCAGAAGAACTTCAAGCATCTCCGGAAGTGGGCGGCGCGGGAGGGCATCACCTGCTACCGCGTCTACGACGCCGACCTCCCCGAATACGCCGTGGCCGTCGACCTCTACGACGGCTGGGCGCACGTCCAGGAGTACGCGCCGCCGGGCACCGTGGACCCGGTGCACGCCCGCCGGCGCCTGAAGGACGTCATGGCGGTGGTGCCCGACGTGCTGGGCATCCCCGAGAGCCACGCGGTGCTCAAAGTGCGCAGCCCGCCAGCGCGGCGCCGAGCAGTACGAGAAGTTGCAGGACCGGGGCTCGTTCCATGAGGTCGAAGAGAGCGGGCTGAAGTTCCTCGTGAACCTCACCGACTACCTCGACACCGGCCTGTTCCTCGATCACCGGCCGGTCCGGCAGCTCATCCGGAGCCTCGCTCCCGGGCGGCGCTTCCTCAATCTCTTCGCCTACACGGGCTCGGCCACGGTGTACGCGGCGGCGGGCGGGGCGACGGCCACCACCACCGTCGACCTGTCCCGGGTGTACCTGGAGTGGGCGGAGCGGAACCTGGAACTGAACGGCCTGGCGGGCCCGCAGCACGGCTTCATCCGGGCGGACTGCCTGGAGTGGCTGGACGAGACTTCGGCGGCGGCTCGCGGTGAGGCGGCGCGCTCAGGCGCTGGGTCTCGCGGGCGTGGCGGGACCGGCGGGCTGGCGGTGCGCCCGGAAAGGCGCCGCAGTACGACCTGATCCTTCTCGACGCCCCCACGTTCTCCAACTCCAAGAGCATGGAGGGGACGCTCGACATCCAGCGCGACCATCAGTGGCTCATCCATTCGGCCATGGCGCTGCTGGCCCCCGGCGGCATCCTCTTGTTCTCCACCAACTTCCGCCGCTTCAAGCTCGACCCGGCGCTGGCGGAAGAGTTCAAGGTCGCCGACATCACCAAGCAGACCATCCCGGCCGACTACGCCCGCAATCCGCGGATACACACCTGCTTCCGCATCGAGGCGCAGGGCGCCGAAGCCGCCGCGCCCTCAGGAGGCGCCGGCACTCATGGCCGCTGACCCGGCGCAGCTTCCATCCAACCAGGAACTGGCGAAGGTCATGCGGACCATCGCCGACTATCTGAACCTGGACGGCCAATCGGCCTACCGCATCATCGCCTACGAGAAAGCCGCGGCCCTGTTCGCCGAGCACCCGGTATCCGTGGCGGAGATGGCGATGGGCGGCGAGCTGCGCAGGCTGCCCGGCGTGGGCGAGGCCATCGAGAAGAAGGTGCTGGAGTACGTGGCCACCGGCGACATCGAGTTCCTGGCCAAGCTGCGCGACCGCTTCCCGGAAGGGCTGCTGCTGGTGATGCGCCTCCCCGGGATGGGCCCCAAGAAGACCAAGGCCCTGTACGAACAGGCGGGCGTGGCCGACCTGCGCGACCTGGAGAAAGCCGCCCGCGACCACCGGCTGCGCGACCTCCCCGGCATGGGAGCCAAGACCGAGGAGAACATCCTGCGCTCCATCGCGACCTGGGCGGCCGTGGCCACCGGGCAGGAGAGCGGGCGCAGGCTGCGCGCCGTTGTGGAGCCCCAGGCGGCCCGGTTCGTGGAGGCGCTGCGGGCCCTGCCCCAGGTGGCGGCCGTCGACTTCGCCGGGAGCCTGCGCCGCTGCCGATCGACGATCGGCGACATCGATCTGGTCGTGGCCTCGCTTGATCCCGCCGCCGTCATGACCGCCTTCGCCGTCCTGCCTGAGTTGGCGCGCGTGGAGGCCCAGGGCGAGACGAAACTGACCGCCGCCACCTACACCGGCCTGAACGTGGACCTGCGGGTGGTGGCCCCCGACTCCTACGGCGACCTGCTGCAGCACATGACCGGCAGCGCCGACCACAACGTCGCGCTGCGCGGACACGCCCAGCGCCGCGGCTACAAGATCAGCGAGTACTGCGTGGAGCATGTGGAGTCGGGCCGCCAGATCCGGTGCGCCACCGAAGCCGAGGTCTACGGACTGGTGGGTCTGCGCTACATCCCGCCGGAGCTGCGCGAAGACCAGGGGGAGATCCAAGCCGCCGAAGCGGGACTGCTCCCGGACCTGGTCGACCTCCCCGATCTGCGGGGCGACCTGCACGTCCACTCCGACTGGACCGACGGCAGGGCCTCTCTGGAACAGATGGCCATCGCCGCCCGCGACAAGGGCCTCGGCTACCTCTGCTTCTGCGACCATTCCCAGTCGCTGGCAATGACCGGGGGACTGGACCCCGAACGGCTGATGGCCCAGCAGGAGGAGATCCGGGCGCTCGACGCCCGTTTGGAAGGGATACGGCTGCTCTCCGGCATCGAGGTGGACATCCTCGCCGATGGGCGCCTTGACCTGCCCGACGAGACGCTCGCCCGCCTGGACTTCGTCACCGCCAGCATCCACTCCGGCTTCACCCAGCCGGCAGCCCAGATCATGGAGCGGATCGTGGGAGCCATGCGCAACCCGTATGTGCGCTCGGTGGCCCATCCCAGCGGCCGGCTGATCGGCCGGCGCGAAGGCTACGAGCTCGACATCGACAGGCTCGCCCGAGTGGCGGCCGAGACCGGCACCTTCCTGGAGATCAACGGTTCCCCCGACCGCCTGGACCTGGCCGCCCCCGCCGCGCGGCGGGCGGCGTCACTGGGAGCAAGGATGGTCATCTGCAGCGACGCTCACGCGCCGGGTGACTTCGACAATCTCAGGTGGGGTATCGGGGAGGCGCGGCGGGCCTGGCTCACTGCGGGCGACGTCGCCAACACGGGGACGTGGCCGGTCTAGCTTGTTCCTAGAACCTGTGGGCGCAGTAAACGCGGGTCGTGCGCACATCATCGAGGCTGACGATGGCGTCGAGCAGCCTGGCCATGCCGCGGTCAGAGAGGGTGTCGACCCAACACCCGCACGACGCCTGAGCGAGCTGGTCAAGCCGCTTCTCGGACCGGACGTCTACGGGTGCGGGAGCGTCACCGGGCATGCCGACCAAGGCCCCGCATCCGGGGCACTTCCAAGTGTGAAACATCTCCATGCCTTGATTATCGGCGGGGCATGGTCAACTCATGAGGCAACGAATAACGAAGAAAAGGGAAACGGTCCCGGGCTCAGACTTCGACGAGCGCGTCCGCCGATACGGTGATCCTTTCGAGGCCGGAAGCCGTCACCCGCCAGGTGTTCTCGACGCCCACCACGCCCCGTCCCGGGAACACCAGCTTGGGTTCGCAGGCGACCACGTGGTCCTGCTCGAGCACCATCTTGAAGCCGCGGGCCAGTACCGGCAGTTCGTCCAGCTCCAGGCCGACCCCGTGACCGATGTACGGAACCTGGTTGTTGGGAGCGCCCATGAAGTAGGCGTCCAGGCCCGCGGAGGCGAGCTGCTCCGTCATCCAATCGTTGGCCGTCTTGTAGACGTCGCCGCAGACGCACGCCCGCCTTGGCCGTCTGGCGGACCACCTCCTGCACCTCCTCGCAGAGACGCTGGCCGGCCGCCAGGTCGTCCGCCACCGGGCCGATGCTGACGATGCGGGTCTGATCGCAGTAGTAGCCGCCGGCGAACGACGACCAGGTCGACCACCACGGGGTCGCCCGGAGCGATGACGCGCCAGCCGGAGCCTTGGCCGATGGCCGGGGACATCCCCGCCCCCGCCAGAGGGTTGCCGGTATAGCCGGCGAGGCCCGCGTGCGGCCCCGCGGAGACGTTGCCGAACGGCCAGTCCTCGTTGAACTGGTGGGTCCTGCACGTTGCTGTTGCCCACGCGGCGCATGGCCGCCTCGCACTCGGCGCTCAGCTCGAGCTCGGTCATGCCCGGGCGCAGCGTCTCGACCGCCGCCCGGAAACCGGCGTCCACGATCTTCGCGGCCTCGGCGGTGAAGGCCCGCTCGTAGGCCGACTTCACCGAGCGGACCGCCCGGATGACCGGCGAACAGTCCTTGATCGCCGTCCCCGGAAGCAGCGCCTCATAGCGCCGGAAGACGCTCACCGGGACGACGTCCAACTCCATCCCCACGACCGCGTCCGCGCCCAGACCGAACTCGGCGATGACCGGCGGGCATCTCCCGCAGGCTGCCCAGCGGCCGGATGTCCTTGACCGGCGACTCCACCCGGGCCCTGTCCGGGTCCTTGCGGACCAGCAGGACCGGCTCGCCCTCCGCGGGCACGAGCAGCGCCCCTTGCTGGATGGTCCCGGTGAGATAGAAGAGATCGGCGTTCAGCACGATGAGCGCCAGCTGGACTCCGGCCTGCGCCAGAGCCGCCTGGAAGCGCCGGGTGCGGCTCTCGATCTCCGCGGCGGGGACGAAGTCCCACCTCCCGGCCGGGAACGCGAGGTCCACGGTCACAGCTGCCCCCCGGTCGCGAGGAGATAGGCGAAGACGACGATGACCGCGCACGCCACGGCGATGAGCACCCACAGGACGGCGCGGCCGGTGCGCGCGCGTGCGCACCTCGTGCTTGCCCGACTCCGACGCTGTAGCGGGTGTAGCCGGAGGACTGCATGCCGGTCATCCTTTCAGGTCGAGGATCTCCCGACCGAACACGCCCGTGGTGTTGTCGGTGAAGGCCACGCGGTGCGGCTCCACCCGGTAGACGGAGACGCCGCGCATGGCCGCGGCCAGCCGCGGCTGCTCCAGCAGGTCGCGACGAAGGGGAAGCGCCGCAGGTAGGCGGCCATGGCGGCGACCTTCGCCGGCCCGGTGACCCGCTTGGCGACGCCCCAGAGCTGCACGCCCCGGATGTCCTCCCAGTCGTCGTACTGCTCGGTGACGGTGACGGCCACCGGCGCCGCCTGTCCCGATGTGCAGCCCGTGCGTGCTGTCGGACTTGCTGAGGAAGATCAGCCGCAGATCGTCGTCGACGGCGTAGAAGACGCTGGCGGCATGCGGCACGGCAGGCCCGGAGTCCGCGGCGCCGCCGAGCGCGCCGCGGCGCCGCCCGCCGCGACCCGCCGGCCCCGGCTTCCGCGGCCGGGAGCGGCCCCACCGTGGCCACGGTCATGGTGTGATGGGCGCGCAGATACTCCGCCACCCGCTCGCGGAGACACCCGGCGGCGTCGCCGCAGCGGCAGGCCCGTCACTCACCGGATCCGCCACCGCCCCAGCGCCGGTACAGGTCGTGGTCGATGCCGAACTGGTCCAGCACCTTGCCCACGGTCTGATCCACCAGGTCGGCGATGGTCTTGGGCTGGTGATAGAACGCCGGCATCGGGGGCAGGACGATCGCCCCGTACTCGGTGACCTCCGCCATCAAGCGCAGATGTCCCAGATGCAGCGGGGTCTCCCTCACCACCAGCACCAGCTTGCGCCGCTCCTTGAGGCAGACGTCGGCGGCGCGGGCCAGCAGGCTGTCGTTGTAGCTGTGAGCGATGGCCGACAGGCTCTTGATGGAGCAGGGCGCCACGATCATGCCGCTGGTCGTGAACGAGCCCGAGGCTATGGGCGCGGCGATCTCGCTGTTGGCGTAGGAGTAGTCGGCCAGGGCTTCGATGTCGGCCGCGCTGTAGCCGGTCTCCAGTTCCGCCACCCGGCGGGCGGCCTCGCTCATCACCAGATGCGTCTCGATGCCGGAGTCGCGCAGGACCTCCAGGAGCCGCACCCCGTAGATGGTCCCGGACGCTCCCGTTATCCCGACGATCACTCGTGTCACCGCTTGCCCGTCGATGGCGTCCTCCAATCCTTGGGCGACAGGCTATCCGGGTGTAATTGTAGTCAATTTCTGCCGTATCATGCGCATATGCCCACAGTCGCAGACAAGAAAGCCCAAGCCGTGGAGGTCATCCGCCGGTTGCGCGGCGAGTACCCCGACGCCCACATCGTGCTGAACTTCAGCAACGATTGGGAGCTGCTGGTCTGCGTGATGCTCTCCGCCCAGACCACCGACGTCACCGTCAACAAGGTGACCGCCAACCTGTTCAAGAAGTACCGGACCGTCGCGGACTACGCCGGCGCCGACCTGGCCGAGTTCGAGCAGGACATCCACTCCACCGGCTTCTTCCACAACAAGGCCAAGCACGTGATCGCCTCCGCCCAGAAGATCCTCGCGGACTACGGCGGCGAGGTGCCGGCCAGCATGCAGGAGCTCCTCACCCTGCCGGGCGTGGCACGCAAGACGGCCAACATCGTCCTGGGCAACGCCTACCCCGAGGCCTACCTCAGCGACCCGGACTCCGGCATCGCCGTGGACACCCACGTCAACCGGCTGAGCCAGCGCCTCGGCCTGGCGGCGTCCAAGGATTCGGAGAAGATCGAGCGGGAACTGATGGACGTGGTCCCCCGCGCCGACTGGTTCGAGCTCACCTACCTGCTCATCGAGCACGGCCGGGCCGTCTGCGACGCGAAACGCCCGCGCTGCGGCGACTGCCTGCTGAACGACATCTGTCCGTCGGCCTTCAAGGTCTAGCCCGCCGAGGTCACTACTTCACCCCGGGCGGCGTTATCGAACCGGGATCGTTGAGAAGGACGTTCACCGCGGTGCGCGCCCTGGTCATGTATTTCGAGTAGGAGCCTGAGGTGTAGACCGACCACGGCCGCCATGTCGCCCCCGACTTCGATATCTTCCAGGCGAATCCGGCGTTCACGTAGGCGTCGTACCATCTGCTCGCGTTCGGATTGCTGGGGCTGATCATGGTGGGGTGGGCGGAGGCCAAGATCTGCCAGAGGCCGTAGGTCTTGAGGCGGCCTATGGCATTGGCGTCGCCGCCGGATTCGGCCATGGCCACCGCCACCGAGATCACCAGGTTCTCCCCGGAGAAGCCGGCCTTCTGGGCAGCCAGAGCGATCTGTTCGGGCTTCAGGATGTTGCGGACGCCGGGGTGGTAGGTCCCGGTGCCACCGGAGCTGCCGCCGGTCGTCGTGGTGGTGCGGTTGGTGGTGCTGGTGGTACGGACCGTGGTGTTGGTGCTGCCGCCGCTACCGCCGCCGCTACCGCCCCCACTGCTGCCGCCGTTCTGCGCGGCCGCCTGCGCGGCCGCCAAGGCAGCTTCCAGCTTGGCTTGGCGCGCCCGCTCGAGCCGCGCCTGTTCGGCCACCTTGGCCTTCCACTCTTTATCCAGTTGGGCGACCTCGGCTTCTTTGCCCTTCAGCAGGCTCTTCGCCTCGGCGAGCTTCTGAGTCATGGCCTGCTGGGCGACCTCCGCCTGGGCAGTGACGACCTGCTGTTTCTCCAGCTCCGAGGTAAGCCTCGACTCGTGTTCGGCGACTTGGGCACGATAGGTGGTCACCTGATCGAGAAGATCGGCGTCCTGCTTGCCTATCCGCTTGAGGGCCGTGGCGCGATGGATGAGGTCGGCCAACGAGTCGGAGCTGAGCAGCACGTCGAGAGTACCGCTCCGTCCCTGCTTGTAGATGTTAACGAGCCGCGCGGTCAACGCGTCTTCGGCGTCCAACTGGTCTTGTTGGGCCTGGGCGAGCAGGTCCGCATACTCCGCGGCGTCGGCCTCGATCTGGGCCAGCTGCTTGTTCGCGGAGTCGTATGTACCCTGGAGCGCCGCGGCCTGCTCCTTCAACTCCTTCAGCTGAGCCTCGAGGGTGGCAGCCTCGCTCTTGGCGTTGGAGAGGTCCTGCGGTTCGGCCTGGACGGCCGTAGCCCCCATCAGCACGAAGAGCAGGATGAAGAGGAGGGAACACGCGAGACGCGAACCGATATTCTTGACCGTGCCGTTGCTTATAACGGCCTCCCTACTGGCACGATGGCATGGTTCGCCGGCCGGCGTGGCCTTCGGGCGAACCGCAAGAGGCTAGCACATACCGGCGAGACCGTCACCTAGGCCACTTGCGGAGGCACCTTCGACTGTTTACCTGCGCAAGGGGGTAAGTAAGCTCCCATGAACATGGTCTGCCCGCCATTTGAGGAGGAGGTCGAGGTCCGGTGAGGTCCATCAAACGTGTTGCGCTCGGCGTACTCATCGCGTCGCTGCTCGCCTTCGCGCCGGCCGTCACCGGGTGCGGCAGTCCGGAGACCACGACCACCACCGTGGCGGTGATGACGACCGAGACGGTGACCACGACTGAGGTGGTGACCACGACTGAGCCGATGACCACCACGACCCAGGCGCCGACCACCACCGAATCGGTCACCACCACGGAGGCTCCGACCACAACGACCCAGCCCCGGACCACCACCACGACGGCGCCGCCCGTTCCCACCATCACCAGTCGAAGCCCGGGCGCAGGCCCCACCGCCGGGGGCACCAAAGTGGTCATCAAGGGCACCGGCTTCATCCGCGTGACTGCCGTCACGTTCGGAGGGATCGATGCGGACCCGGACTACGTTGTCGATTCCGCCACCCAGATAACCGCGACCTCCCCCGCTCACGCCGCCGGGAAGGTCCAGATCCAGGTGACAGCGGCCGGGGGCGACACGGCCAATACGGCCGCCGACGACTTCACCTATGTGAGTCCTCCCACGATCACAGGGCTCTCCAAAGGGAGCGGCTACGTCACCGGGGGGGACGAGATCATCATCTCGGGCACCGGCTTCATCGGGCTGACGGGGCAGAGCGCGGTCGCCTTCGGGGCCACCAACGCCGCCGCCTACACCGTCGACTCCTCCACCAAGATCACAGCCACCGTTCCCGCTCATGCCGCCGGCGCCGTACGAGTGAAGGTGACGACCGCCGGAGGCACCACCGCCAACACCGCGGCCGACGACTATGTGTACATCCCCATTCCGGCGATCACCGCGCTCAGCCCGACGGTGGGTCCCACGGCCGGGGGCACCATCGTAGTCATCACCGGCACGGACTTCACGGGAGTGAGCCCCACCGGCGCCGTCTTCTTTGGGGACACCACGGCCGTCTACACCGTCGACTCCGCCACCCAGATCACCGCCACCGCTCCCACTCATACCGCCGGCAAGGTGCGGGTGAAAGTGACGGGCCCGTGGGGCGCCACCACCAACACCGACGCCGATGACTACACCTATGCGCCGGTACCCACCATCACTGAGATCAGCCCGGCGGCCGGCCCCATCGACGGGGGCACCACGGTGGTCATCAAAGGCACCGGCTTCATCGGGTTGACAGGGTCGGGGGCGGTGACCTTCGGGGGCGGCAACGCCCGCCTACACGGTCGACTCCGCCACCAAGATCACCGCGACCACCCCTGCCCACGCCGCCGGCCCGGTGCAGGTGCAGATCACCACCGTCGGGGGCGTCACGGCCGACACCGGCGCCGATGACTACACCTATGTGCCGCCGCCCACACTCACCGGGATCAGCCCGGCGGCCGGCCCCATTGAGGGAGGCACCACGGTCGTCATCACCGGGACGGATCTGCTCGGCGCGACCGCCGTCGCCTTCGGGGACAAGAACGCCGCCGTCTACACCCTCGACTCCGCCACCCAGATCACGGCGACCACCCCTGCCCACGATGCCGGCCCGGTGCAAGTGCGGGTCACTACCGCCGGGGGCGTCACGGCCGACACCGCCGCCGATGACTACGCCTATGTGGATCCTCCGGTCATCACCGCTCTCCTTCCGACAGAGGGGCCGGCCGAAGGAGGGAACGATGTGGTGATCACCGGACAGAACTTCGTCGGGGTGACCTCGGTGCTCTTCGGAACCAACGAGGCGGAGTACACGGTGGACTCTCACGAGCAGATCACCGCCGTCGCGCCGCCAGGCGCCGCCGGCACCGTGCGGGTGCAGGTGACCGCGGTGGGAGGCGGCACTCCTGAACCGGACCCAGATACGCCCACCGACACCGACCTCTACACGTATCAGGACGGGCCCCTCGCTTCAAAGGCGTTTTCGCAGTCCTTCATGAGCAGATTGTGGGATCTCCTGGGAGCAGCCATCAAGAATCTGGTGGGCGGGAGTCCTGCCACCCCGAGATAGCAGGAGGAAAGCCCCGCGTTCGGTGTCCGGCGGTTGACGCTATAGCGCCCCGCCTATACCATCTGGCGGCTGCATAACCGTCATAGCTAGGGGTACCCGCAGATGATCTTCGACCGCGAACACGAATGCATGGACCGCAAGGAACTCGAGAAGCTGCAAAGCGAGCGCCTCGTCTCCCTGGCCAAACGTGTCTACGATCGGGTCCCCTTCTATAGATCCCTCTTTGACGAGCAGGGCGTCTCGCCGGACAAGATCCGCGGCATCCAGGATCTGCCGCTCCTGCCCTTCACCCGCAAGTACCACCTGCGCGACAACTATCCCTTCGGCTGTTCGCCGTGCCGCTGCGCGACGTGGTGCGCATCCACGCCTCCTCCGGCACCACCGGCAAGCCGACCACCGTGGGCTACACCAAGAACGACATCGCCATGTGGGCCGACGTCATGGCCCGCGCCCTGGCCGGGGCGGGCACCACCGCCGACGACGTGGTCCAGGTGGCCTACGGCTACGGCCTGTTCACCGGCGGCCTGGGCGCCCACTACGGCGCGGAGCGCCTGGGCGCGGCGGTCATCCCCATCTCGGGCAGCAACACCCAGCGCCAGATCATGCTCATGCAGGACTTCGGCACCACGGTCATCTGCTGCACCCCGAGCTTCATGCTCTACCTCTACGACGTGGCCCAGCAGCAGGGCATCGACGTCACGAAGTTCCCGCTCAAGGTGGGCGTGTTCGGCGCCGAGCCCTGGTCCAACGCCATGCGCGCCGACATCGAGAAGAAGTGGAACATCAAGGGCTGCGACATCTACGGCCTCAGCGAGATCATCGGCCCGGGCGTGTCCTGCGAGTGCGTGGAGGCCCAGAACGGGCTGCACATCAACGACGACCACTTCCTGCCCGAGATCATCGACCCGGAGACCGGCGAAGTGCTGCCCGAGGGCTCCGTGGGTGAGTTGGTGTTCACCACTCTCACCAAGGAAGCCTTCCCGCTCATCCGCTACCGCACGGGCGACATCACCAGCCTTACCACCGAACCCTGCATCTGCGGCCGCACCAACACCCGCATGGCCCGCGTATCGGGCCGGACCGACGACATGCTCATCATCCGCGGCGTCAACGTCTTCCCCAGCCAGGTGGAGTCGGTGCTGCTCATGTCGCCGCAGGTGGAGCCGCACTACCGGCTCATCGTCACCCGCAAGGGCGCCATGGACAACCTGATGGTGGAAGTGGAGATCAAGCAGGATCTCTATCACGAGGTGTCCGAGGCGATCCTCTCGATGGACGACGTCGCCACCTTCGCCGAGCACGAGAAGATGCTGCTACTGAAGTCCAACATCCAGAAGAACATCAAGGACATCATCGGCGTCAACGTGGGCGTGAACTTCAAGGAGCCCGGCTCCATCGAGCGGCAAGAAGGCAAAGCCCAGCGGGTGGTCGACAAGCGCACAGAGGGGTAGGTGCCGTGGACGGCAAGGTGGATCCTGACAAGATCGCGATCCCCGAGGACGCCGAGCAGCCTCGCCCGGAGCCTCCGCCGGTGGTGCGCCCCTTCCCGTCGGCCCACGAGGACCGGCTGCGCGCCCGCATGGACATCGAGACGGCGCAGACGGAGTCCCCGGCCTACAAGCTGAGCTATGAGGACCCCGACTTCCTCATGCGCGACGAGTTGCGCGGCGCCCGTCTGCAGCTGGAGTTCCTCAAACCCGACATCCTCATGCGCGACCGGGGCATCGCCGCCACCGTGGTGGTGTTCGGGAGCGCCCGCATCCCCGCGCCCGAAGACGCCGCCGGGCGCCTGGCCGAGGCCGAACGGCAGGCCGCCGAGGACCCGGATGACGCGGACGCCGCGGCGCGTCTGCGGACCGTGCAGGCGCTGGTCAAGAAGAGCCGCTACTACGACGAGGCCCGCCGCCTGGCCCAGATGATCTGCGGCGTCGAGGACGAGCGCGCCGCGGATGACGAATCCTGCATCATCCGGCACGACAAGGGGAGCGTGGTAGTGGTCACCGGCGGAGGCCCGGGCGTCATGGAGGCCGCCAACCGGGGCGCTCACGACATCGGCGTGGACAACATCGGCCTCAACATCGTGCTCCCCTTCGAGCAGAGACCCAACGAGTACATCACGCCCCACCTGTGCTTCAACTTCCACTATTTCGCCATCCGCAAGATGCACTTCCTGCTCCGGGCGATAGCCCTGGTGGTGTTCCCCGGCGGCTACGGCACCCTGGACGAGTTGTTCGAGGTGCTCACGCTCATCCAGACCAGGAAGATCAAGCCCATGCCCGTGCTGCTCTTCGGGCGGGAGTACTGGGAGAAGATGATCAACTTCCGGGGGATGGTGGAGGAGGGCGTGATAGCCCCGGCCGACCTGGAGATCTTCCAGTACGTGGAGACGGCGGACGAGGCCTGGGGGGTGCTCAGGCCGGTCATCGAGGCGAGTCTGGGAGCGGGCGGCGGCCAAGTAGAGCCGCTGATGCTATCCTTGGGCATAGCAAAATGGATGCCTCTGCATACTCCCGAAGTCTTCGTACTCCACCCCTGCCCCGTCCGCGGGTGAGTCTCCGATGAGCCGCACCGCCTTCGAGATCCTCGGCGTCGTCGTCCTCATCATCGTGAACGCGTTCTTCGTCATCGCCGAGTTCGCCATCGTCAAGGTGCGCGACACCCGCATCGCGGAGCTGGCCGCCGAGGGCAGCCGGCGCGCGCGAGTGGCGGACCACATCCTCAAGAACCTCGCCGCCTACCTGTCCGCCACCCAGCTCGGCGTCACCGCCGCCAGCCTCGGCCTGGGCTGGCTGGGCGCCGTCGCGTTCGGCGACCTGTTCGAACTGGCCGTCAGCCCCGGCTTGGGCAGCGGTCATCGCCTTCGTGCTCATCACGTTCATCACCATCATCTTCGGAGAGCTGGTGCCCAAGTCGCTGGCCATCCGCAAGGCCGACCAGTCGACGCTGGCGATCTCCATCCCGCTGCACTGGTTCTACCTGATCACCCGGCCGGTCACCTGGCTGCTGTACATCAGCACCGTGGGCATCCTCAAGCTGTTCCGCATCGAGCCGGCGTCGGAGAGCGACCTGGCCCACTCCGAGGAAGAGCTCCGCATGATCCTGGAGGCCAGCCAGGAGGGCGGGCACATCGACGAGGTGGAGCAGGCCCTCATGCGCCGCGCGCTCACGTTCGGCGACCGGACGGTCAGCGACATCATGGTGCCCCGCACCGAGACGGCCTTCCTGCCCACATCGAGGACGGTGGCCGAAGCCATCGCCGAGATCGAGGACACCAACCACACCCGCTACCCGGTGTTCGAAGAGGATGTCGACAACATCGTCGGCTACATCCACGTCAAGGACCTGTACCGGGCGGCCCGCAACAGCACGCTCCGCCGGCTGCTGCGGCCCATCGGGTTCATCGCGGAGACGGCCAACATCGAGGTGGCGCTGCAGCGCTTCCAGAGCACGCGGACCCCGCTCGCCATCGTGGTGGACGAGCACGGGGGCACGGCCGGCATCGTCACCATCCAGGACGTGGTCGAGGAGCTCATCGGCGAGGTGCAGGACGAGTTCGACCTCGAAGCCCCGCCCATCGAACCGCAGCCCGACGGCAGCTTCTCGGTGGACGGCAGCACCCGCGTGGACTACCTCGAGGACGCGCTGGACCTGCACCTGCCGGAAGAGGGCTTCCCCACGCTGGGAGGCCGGGTGTTCGAGCAGTTGCAGCGCCGGCCCCACGTGGGAGACGAAGTGCTGCTGGGCGACTTCCATGCCAGGGTCACCGAGGTCGACGGCATGCGCATCTCCCGGGTGCTGCTCACCCGCAGCGGAAGCGGAGGAAGACAAGGCCGAGGGCGCCGACGGGACCGGGACGGCCGACGACGCCGCCAACGGCCGCGGGTCCGCCAACGGCCGGGAGGACTGATGGAGCCCATCGGCATCCAGATCCCCCTCGATTCCGACGCCCTGCGGGCGAACATCGGCAACACGGCCCAAGAGGTGGTCATCCCCCCGCGCTATCTGCCTCTGGTGGACGCGGTGCAGGGCTACTACGGGGTGCGGACGCCGCTCTTGGAGACGCTCAGCGAGTACTTCCACAACTTCCGCAACGTGGATCTGCTCATCGACGGGTTCCAGACCATCCTGCTCCGCAACTGGAGCTACTTCGAGCGTTCTGAGAACCGCACGCGAGCTGTTCACGCTGCTGTCCGAGTTGGTGCTCGACCTGCTCGACACCCCGCTCACCACCCAGCAGACCTCGCTGCTGCTGCGCCAGCTCATCACCTGGAGCACCACCGCGCTCGGGGGGCCGCACTCCGACTCGTACGACGAGCCCCTGCTCGGCATCGCCGAGACGCTGCAGCGCGAACTCCCGCTCCGGCCGTTCGCCTTCCTGGAGCGCGACACCCTCATCCACAACCTGGTGCGCCAGGCCGCCAAACGCCCGGCGCTGGAGCCCTCGTTCTCCGGCCTGTTCCGCTCCTTGCTGCTGCTGGGCTACCGCCTGCTGGCCGAGCGGCTGCCGCTGCCGGCGTGGGCCATGTCGCCCGAGGCCGAACTCACCGACAAGCCCGCGGTGGCCGCCCGCTTCACCGAACTGGCGCCCGAGGCCGTGGCCGCGCTCATCCGCCGGGCCGAGTCTGCACCCGACGAGAAGCTGCTCTCCTCCGACCTTCCGCCCTTCTCCACGCTCCTCGACCGGGCGATCGACCAGGTGTTCCGCATCGACGACATCGAGGACCGTTTCGCCGTCTGCCTGTACTTCCTCAAGGACGACACCCTGGGCTACCGGCAGAACGAGGTCATGGTGGACCTGCTGGGCGTGGTGCGGCAGCTCATGGCGCCCGAGCAGCACATGGACGTGGACACCATCCTGGCCCGCCTCACCCGCTTCTTCCGGCAGCGCGACAACCAGTTCCTGCTGATGCGCTTCCAGTGCTACGAGGCCATCGGCATGGCCATCGGCCAGGCGGGCAACGTGGCGGCGGCCGACCACCTCATCGAGGACGTGCTGTCCTGGAAGTTCCAGTATCCGGAGATCCAGGGCGCCACCGACGAGTGGGAGACGGTGGTCAACCCCTTCCACCTGCCGAAGATCCGCTGCTGGATGCACATCATCGAGTCGAACCCCGCGCTCTACGAGCGCCTGGCGGCGGCCCTCAACGTGCAGCTCCGGCTGGGCGGCGTCTACATCGCCGACACCGACCTGTTCCAGCGCGACGTCACCCGCTTCCTCAACGCCGACATCAAGCCCATCTACTTCGTGGCCAAGCAGTTGCTGCGCGCCTTCCCCGTCTACTTCAACGACGTGGGCGCCGAGGGCGAGCTGCGGGCCGTGTCCACCGAGCTCGACGAGATCTGCCAGCGGCAGGACACCCTGATGCACTTCGTGCGCAAGCAGTCGCACGCCGAGTCGTCCAACCGGCTGGTGGCTTTCAGCCGGGAGATCCTCGGCTACTGGGTGACGCTCGATCCGACGCCTCTGCAGCCCTACCTATCGGCCAACACGTTCGACGCGGTCCGCGAGGAGCAGGACTGGGCGGAGCAGCCGCACGAGATGCTGCAGGAGCTGGCCGCGCGTGCCTCGGGCCTGGACGGCGAGCGGTCCGCGAGCTGCTCGACCACCTCGTCAAGCTCACCCCCGAGGCGCTGGTCCAGCTCCTCGACACGCTGCCGGACGGCGACGAGGCCCGGGAGACCGCCCGCCGCAGGGTGGCCCTCATGCTGCGCACCCACCAGTTGCTGGCCGAGAAGTACTCGCTGTCCACGGACAACATCAGCAGCGCGGTCGACCACCACCTGCAACTCGACGCCAAGGTCCGGGCGCGCTTCCTCAAGGCGCTCGAAGCCTGGCGGAGCGACCCGGACGCGGCCACCCGCGACCGCCTGCTCGACGCCTCACTGACCGTGCTGGAGGAGCTGCAGAAGATCGTGCTCAGCGCGGCTCCGTCGGTGGCCGTGGAGAACATCTACCAGAAGCGGCACATCGCGGCGGGCATCCCGTCGATGTACGGCAACTACAACGAGCCCAAGTTCGACGCGCTGGGACTGTCGTTCCGGGTGGAGCGGCTGGTGGCCGTGCTGCTGGACGACCTCGTGACCGTCGGAGTGGAGCCCTACGTCACCCGCGACACGCTGCGCCGCATGGCCGACGCCATCCGCCGCTTCGAGCGCGCCCTGGCCGCCGACGGCGTGGACTCCCGCAACCTGGGCGCCAACCTGCGCCTGCTCGAGTCCAGCTTCAGCAGCCACAACTTCACCTTCCACCAGTATCAGAACGTCTTCCAGTTCTTCATGGGATCGGTCACCCAGCTCTCGCGCACCTCCATCCTCAGCCACGACCAGGTGCTGCACACCGTGCTCAAGCACGATCCCCGGCAGTGCGTGGCCCGGTGCATGTCCGCGGACGCCGTCGCCGAGATGGTGCTGCGCGAGGTCCTGGTGTCGGCTCTGGGGATGCAATCCCTGGACCGCTACATGTCCACTGTGCTGCGGCAGATCTCCATGCTCACCGACAAGCTGGGCAACACGGCGCTCACCCGGATGATGAACTACGACCCGGAGCGCCTGGTCTCGCGCATCCACAAGGCCAACCCGCCCACCGACGACCAGATGACGCTGGGCTTCAAGGGACTGGGCCTCAAGCAGATGGCTGCCTACAAGCAGCGGGTGCCGCAGGGCTTCATCCTCACCACCGAGCTCTTCAGCGCCATGCCGGCCATGGCCCACCGCCCCCTCTTCGACGACACGCTCGATCGGGTGCGCCGCTCCATCGACGACCTGGAGAAGGAGACGGGGCTCCGCCTGGGCGATCCCAGCCGGTTGCTGACGCTGTCCATCCGCTCGGGCGCGGCCATCTCCATGCCCGGCCTCATGACCACGTTCGTGGACGTGGGCCTGAACGACAAGCTGGCGGAGGCGCTGTCGCGCAAACCGGGCTTCGAGTGGGCCGCCTGGGACTCCTACCGCCGCTTCCTGCAGACATGGGCCATGGCCTCGGGGATCGACCGCGACGTGTTCGACGCCATCATCGCGGAGTTCAAGGCCCGCTACGGCGTGGAGCGCAAGTCGGACTTCCTGCCGGAGCACATGAAGGAGATGGCCTTCGCCTACAAGCAGCGGGGCCGGGAACTCGGGGTGCGCTACACCGACGACCCCTTCCGCCAGGTGGTGGCCTGCATCCGCAAGGTGCTGGGCTCCTGGGATTCGCCCGAAGCGAAGCTCTACCGGCAGTATCTGGGCGTGGCGGAGGAGTGGGGCACCGCGGTGGTGATCCAGCGCATGGTGTTCGGCAACCTCAGCCGGGAATCCGGGTCGGGGGTCACCTTCACGCGCAACCCGCTGGAGCCGCACAGCAACCAGGTGCGGCTGTTCGGAGACTTCACCGCCCGCAGCCAGGGCGAGGACCTCGTGGCCGGACTGGTGTTCCCGCTGCCGGTGTCCGAGGCGCAGAGGCTGGGCAGCCCGACCTACAAGGGCATCGAGCATTCTCTGGAGAAGGACCATCCCGGCGTCTACCAGGCCCTGCTGGACGTGGCCCGCGACCTGGTGGGCTTCCGCGAGCACGACCCGCAGGAGATCGAGTTCACCTTCGAATCGGACGACCCCAAGGACCTGTACATCCTGCAGAAGCGGGCCATGGTACAGGAGCAGACCACCGACTCCCCGTACTTCGACACCTCGGCCAAGGGCTTCGGTCCTGCCGGCGGCCGTCGGCATGGGCGTGGCCGGCGGCGCCTACTCCGGACGGGTGGCCATGAACATGGCCCAGATCGACGCCTTGCTGGCGGAGAAGCCGGGCGAGCCCATCGTGCTGCTGCGGCCCGACACGGTGCCCGAGGACATCGCCATGATCACCCGGGTGTCGGGATTGCTGACCGCCCGCGGCGGGGCCACCTCACATGCGGCCGTCACCGCCAAGCGCCTGGGCAAGACCGCCGTGGTCGACTGCCGGGCCCTGGAGGTGGACGAGCACCGCGGCGAAGCCCGCCTGGCCGGCCACGAGCTCAAGGCGGGAGACTGGCTCTCCATCGACGGGCGGACCGGGAACATCTTCCTGGGGCGCATCCCCACCATCGCCCGGGTGCTGTAGCCGCAGGAGCACCTTGGTTCACCCACCGGCACGGTGTCGCGCACGCGCGCGTGAAGCGGGCGCGAGACCGGTGGTAGTGTTAGAAGGGTCGTGTTCACGGCCGCATGACAGGTCGTATCAACGGCGAAAGGACCGGAAGATGGCTGCTCCTCGGACACTGGGAATCAACGGACTTGGCCGCATCGGCAAGTTGACCCTCTGGTACCACCTGGCTCACGATGACTTCGACACCTTCGTGGTCAACGTCGGCCGGCCGGTGGGGACCTCCCTCCAGTCCGTCCTCGAGTACCTCGCCAAAGACAGCACCTACGGCCAGCTCCACCAGTGGATGGACGGCTGCACCGGCAAGCGCGACCTGCAGGTGATCGACGAGGACAAGGGCCTCTGCAAGGTCCACGGCAAGGACGTCATCTTCCTGCGCACCGCGCGCGACCCCAAGGACATCCCCTGGCGGGAATACAACGTCTCGCTCGTGGTGGACTGCACCGGCAAGTTCCGCGATCCGTACGCGGAAGGCAACGACGGCAAAGGCGCGCTCCGCGGCCACCTGGCCGCCGGAGCCCGGGCGGTCGTGATCAGCTCCCCGTTCAAGAGCAAGGTGAAGGGTGTCCCGCTGCCGGATGACACGGCCGTCCTTATCCACGGGATCAACCACCTCGACTACGATCCGGGCAAGCACAAGATCGTGTCGGCGGCCTCCTGCACCACCACGGGCCTCGCCCACATGATGAAGCCGCTCCTGGCCCGCGACCTCACCCGCAACATGATCACGGCCGGCATGAGCACCATCCACGCGGTCACCAACAGCCAGCCGCTGCTGGACGCGGTGCCGGCGGCCAACGCCACCGACCTGCGCAAGACCCGCTCGGGCATGAACAACATCGTCATCACCTCGACGAACGCGGCCAAGGCTCTCGAGCAGGTCATGCCCGAGATCGCCCGCATCGGCTTCATGGCCGACTCGGTGCGCATCCCCACCGACGCCGTCAGCCTCATCGTCCTCAACGTGACCTTCCAGGCCGAGGAGCGCCTGGACGGGACCGTGGACATCGACCGCGAAGCCATCAACGCCATCTACGCGGAAGCGGCCGCGGGCGAGTCCAAGGGCCTGCTGAAGTTCAGCACGGAACAGAACGTGTCCCGCGACATGCTGGGCGAAGACGCGGCCGTGACCATCGAAGGCGTCGAGACCCACACCCGCACCGGCTTCGTGGATGTGCGCATCAGACGGCACCAGCACCGCATCCCGGTGACCCACGTCAAGATCTTCGGCTGGTACGACAACGAGATGGGCAGCTACACCTACCGGCTGGGGGAACTCACCGCTCACGTGGCCAAGAGCCTGTAGCGATGACCGGCGCCCGGCCCGTCGGGCGGCTGACGGCCGCTCGCCGACCGGCGACTCGGGCCGTCCGCCCGGTGCGGCCTACTCTCCCTCGAGCCGTGACGATCTCGGCCACTACCCAGGGCATGCTCCAGGCCTCGCCGGGCTGTGCCCCTTCCCGCGGCGGCCAGATCTCCAGCCGGGCCATGCGTTCGCGGCCGCCCGAAACGGCGCGGCCCCGCGGATCCGGGGTTGAGGTAGAGCACCCCGGCGCGCTCCTCCTTGGCGGCGACGTGGCTGTGACCGGCCACCACGACCACCGGCTGCCCGCGCGCTGCCGGCGCCGTCCGGCCGGGGCGAGATGTGCCCCACCACGATGCAGACGCCTCCCAATTCCACCTCGGCGCGGGAGGGCAGGGCGTCCGCCCAGCCTCCCATGTCCACGTTGCCGCGCACGGCCGTCACCGGCGCGATGCGGCGCAGCGCGCGAAGGACCTCGGAGGTGCCGACATCGCCGGCGTGGATGATGTGGTCGCACCCCTTCGAGGCGCTTCGCCACCTCGGGGTAGAGATGGCCGTGGGTGTCGGAGATGACGCCGATGACGAGGGGCGTCCGGGCGCGCTGCGGGCGGTCCAGTCGAGCGCGACTGCCCAGTCCAGGTCGTCGTCGAAGAGATCGTCGCCGAACAGATCGTCGCCCAGGTCGTTCCCGGGCGGCAGATGCCCCTGCTCCTGGGCGAAGCGGGCCAGCAGCTCGCTCTCCCGCTGGGTGATAGAGCTCGGCCCGCTCGAACCAGAGACCGGCGGCGGAGCGGCAGCAGGCCTCGGTGAGGGCCGCGGCTACCCCGTGCGAAAGATCGGCCACCCCGCCGATGCGCAGCACCTGCCCGGTGGCGTCGGCTATCTGAAAGACCCCGGGCACGGCCGGGATGCGCCGCCAACTCGTCCTCGGTGAGCAGTCGCCAGGATTCGGGCGGCAGCACGGGCTCCGCCAGACGGACCTTCTTGCGCCAGCCCTGCAGCCAGCGCGCGCCCGCCTTCGCCGGGCGCGGTCACGGCGCCGGTGGGACAGACCATCACGCACTGCCCGCAGAACGTGCAGCCTGAGGCCCGAAGCGTGCCCTTGACGGGCATGGCCCGGCAGAGGTGCCGGCGTTCGGAGCCACGCCGTTCCTGCCGGCGGCCAGAGCCGCCCGGGCCGACGCCGGGCCCACGATGTCCTCCAGCTGCAGGGCCTTCCCGGCATGCCGGAGCTGTTGCAGACCAGCACGCACCTGCCGCAGCCGATGCACAGTCCCGGCTCCCGGCGGATACGCCCTTCTTCATGGGCATCCCGCGGCACGACCGCGGCCCACCGCCGCAGTCTGCAGCCCGGGATCGATGTAGGCCACCAGCTTGCCGAGCTCGCAGCGCCCGAACTCGGCGCAGCACCGCGCCTCCTCGGGCATCCCGTACGTGCACTCCTCCCTGCTGCAGCCATCCCGATCGGGGCAGCTGAGACAGATGTGGGGATGGTGATCCAGGATCGCCGCCAGGCGGTGCAGACGCGACGGAGTGGAGCGCCGGCCCGGACGTGGTGACCACCATGCCCGGCTCGCGCGGGCGTCGAGCAGGCGAGCACGGGCACCGGATCGGCGACGATGGCCGACCGCCCTCGATCTCGCACCGCGCACAGTCCGCACCAGACCCCCAGCTCGCACGAGCATCCCAGCTCCGGGATAGGAGCACAGACGGGGGACGTAGCGGCCGGCCAGATCGCAGGCCTCGAGAATGGTGGCGCCTTCCGGCACGGAGACGCGGATGCCGTCGATCCGGACTTCCACCGCCGGCCTACCAGCTGTGGCGGATGGCGCCGCCCGGGCACGCGTCGGTGCAGGGCAGCTTGCGCTCGGTGCCGCCCGACGCCGTTCTGGCCCTTGCACACGGAGCAGAGCTCGCGCAGCCGCTTCCGGGAGCTTTCGGCGACCACGGCGACGAGATCGTCGTAGTCGTCCATCTCGATGGCGAAGACCTGCCCGGGACAGGCCTTCGTGCAGCCGTGCTCCGCGCAGTCGACGCAGACATCGGTGTCGATCGTGATGTAGTAGAAGCCGGAGCCGTCCTCGTAGCCGTAGTTGGCGATCATCAGCCCGTGACCCCGCGCTTCGCCGGCCGGTTCGGCCGCGCCGCCGTTGCCCGTGCCGCCGACCGCGCCGCCGCGCGCCTCCTTCTGGGCCTTGCGGTACAGCGAATGGGCGAAGAGCGACGCGCCCAGGGCGCCGGCGATCTGCGGATCGAGCACCGAGTCGGCGGGCAGCTTGACCGCTTCCACCCCGATGAGCCGCTCGATGCGCCGCGTCACCCCGATGTTCTTGCCGATGCCGCCGGTGATGAAGAACTCGCGCTCCACCTGCATCCGCTCGATGAGGCCGGCCACCCGCTGGGCCATGGCCGCGCAGTAGGCGGCGAGCACCTTGTCGACGCTCCAGCCGGCGCGCAGCAGCGAGGTGGCCTCCGACTTGGCGAACACGGTGCAGACGTTGCTCACCGCCGCGGGCTCCTCGTCGATCTCGAACGACCGCCGCCCGATGTCCTCGATGGGCACCGACAGCACGTCGGCGATGACTTCCATGCCCCGGCCGGTCCCGGCCGCGCACTTGTCGTTCATGATGAAGTTCAGCACCTTGCCGCGCTCGTCGATGCGGATGACCTTGCAGTCCTGGCCACCCATGTCGAGGATGGTGCGGATGCTGGGGCCGCCCATGTAGTTGGCGCCCCGGGCGTGGCAGGCGATCTCGGTGATGGTCCGGTCGGCGAAGGGCACGTTGACCCGGCCGTAGCCGGTGCCCACCGCGTAGGAGACGTCGTCGAGCGTCAGGCCGAGGGGCTCGGCTGGCGCCGCGGAAGGCGCGCACGGCGCTGTCGGGGCTGGACGAGCCGGTGCGGGTGGAGTTGAAGGCGAGAAGCTTGCCGTCGGCGAGGATGACGGCCTGCGAACTGACCGACCCCACGTCGATGCCCACGGTGATGGCAGAGGCGCGCCCGCCAGTCGAGGTCGGGGGCCTGATAGGTCTTCTCACTCCATCGCCAGAAGTGCTGTTGGGGCTCGGTCATCGTCGGGTTAGTGTACTACAGGGGGTCCGGGCTACGACCAAAGTCGGAGAATGGCTGGGGGTCAGAAGGGCCAAGAACCTGTCCGCTCGACGCTGCCAGACTGGGGTGATGGCTCCTCTGAAGAATGGACGTCCGACGAGGACGACGAGTCGTACTCGCCACTGTAGCGGCGAGTCAAAGGATGATCGGCAGGATGGCGGAGAGATCGTTCCCTTGAACCACGTGGTCTACCATCTCGGCTACCAGAGGAGAAGGGTTCAAACCGATTGACGTGCGGACGACCCGAAACAGATCGATGTCTGACTCACCGTCTCCAACAGCAACGCAATCGTCCAAGGTAAGCTCCAGGTCATCGCACGCCCGTTCCAGCGACCTCCAATTTGCCGGCAGAGCCAAGATGTCTTGACGATGCGGCCGGTATAGACCGAGGGGCTTTCTCTGGAGGTCTCGAACTCGCTTCCCAGCACAACGTCCGAACGCAGAAGCGCCTCGCGACTGCCTCCGCGACTTCGACAGGTCCGGAAGTCAGGAGCACCGTCAGCATGCCGGCACTGCGAAGAGTCTCCAGAACCAACGTGAGGTTCGCCGATCGTGCGCAGTTCACGGTCGATGCTCGTCTTCGATAGCTGCGACAGGGAGACCGGCGACATACTGGAGCCCGCTCGTAGTCGGCCGCGACCCAGTGCACTTCACGGCTGTGTCTCGCGTCGATCGATATCGGCGAGGATCTCCGGAGGTGCATGGTTCGAGATGGAGCAGAAACTGCAGGGAGTTGGGGCAGAGCATCACCGTGCCGTCGAGGTCAAAGCACACGAGTTTGGGGTGATGTCCGACCATGATGCCGACGCCCTACCTCGAAGCCGTCTCCCAGGCGATCAGCGCCGCCCCGAGCGCCCCCAGATACTCCGCATCCGGCAGCACCTCGACGTTGACGCCGCCCAGCGCCTCGGACAGCGACTTCACGAAGCCCACGTTGAGGGCCGCGCCGCCGCCCAGCACCACCGGGTCGTCCACGCCGATGCGCCGCACCATCGCCGACACGCGGCTGGCCATGGCGTCGTGCACCGCGCGGGCGATGTCGGCCGGGGGAGTGTTGGCGTGGATGAGGCTGACCACCTCGGACTCGGCGAACACCGTGCACTGGGCGTTCATGGGGATGGACTGCGTGGATTCGAGGGACGAGCTGGCGAAATCGGCGAGGGGCATGTCGAGGGCGCGGCTCATGGCCTCCACGAAGGCGCCGGCGCCGGCCGCGCACTTCTCGTTGATGGCGAAGTCGATGACCTTGCCTTCGGGACTCAGCTTGATGGCCCGGGCTTCATCGGCGCCCACGTCGACGACGGTGCGGGCGCCCGGGCGCAGCATCGCGGCGCCGCGGCCGTCGGCGGCTACCTCGGTGGGCTGCTGTCCGGCGAAGGGCAGGGCTTTGCGCCCGGCGCCGGTGGCCGCGATGGCGGCGATGGCGTCCCGCTCGATGCCGCCGACCTTGGCTGCTTCCTGCAGGCCCCGCTCGGCGGACTCCTCCTGGTCGAACCCCGAGGCCACGGTGGCTTTGGCCAGCACCGCGCCATCCTGGATCAACACTGCGTGGACGTTCTTGGCTCCGACGTCGATGCCGGCAACGATCATTCTCTGCTCCTCCGCGGTCTCAGGGGCTGCTGCGGAGCCCGGCCTCGCCGGTGCGCCTCAGCGGCCAGTCACGGCGCTGCGCCATTCGGTAGCGTCGAGCGCCATTCCGCGGGCGAGAGCCTTGCTGTTCACTTCCTCGGTCCCCGCCGGCACCATCACCAGCATCGCCTTGCGCAGCGCCTCTTTGGTCACCACGCCGGTGATGCCCGCGACGGCCCCCAGGGTGAGGATGTTCGTCGTCTGCCGCCGCCCGGTCTCTTCCAGCGCCAGGCGGGTGAACGGTATGCCGAACTGCTCCCCTTTGAACGGCGGCACAGCCGTCACGTTCTCGGAGTCGTAGACCAGCACACCGTCGGAGCGTAGCATGCGGAAGTACTCATCGGCAGCTGCTTGCGACAGCGCGACGAGAAGATCGGCCTGCTCGAGCTCCGGATAGTCGATCTGGGAGTCGGAGATGATGACGTCGCTGCGGCTGTAGCCGCCCCGGGCCTCGGGGCCGTAGGACTGGGTCTGCACCACGAAGCGGTGGTCGCGGGCGCCGGCCATGGCCAGGATGACGCCCATGAGGATGACCCCCTGCCCGCCGCTGCCGCCGAACCGCACCTCCACGAGGCTCCGCGTGGCGAGAAGCCGCTTCGCTCGACCGCCAGGGCGCGCGCTTTCTCGGCGCGCGCCGCCCGCGCGGCCTTGACGTCCGCGGCGCTGCCGGCGCCGGCCGCCGGTCCGCCGGTGCTCATTCCCCGCCCTCACAGGGCAGGCCCGACGCGTCGCTGGAGGCCGAGGTCGCCTGCGGTCCGCCGCGCTCCTTGCCGGCCTTCTTGGCCGGCGCGGCCGGGCGCCGCGGCCGCGGCCTGGGCGCCGGCTCGGCGTCGGCAGCAGCCTGCTGCGCCCGCTCGACGATGGCGGCGTAGCTCGTCTGGAACTCAGGCGCGTCCTTGTCTTCGTGCAGGATGCCGGTGACGATCTTGCCGGCCAGCTCCTCCGCCGGCATCTTGGCCGCCGCGCTCACCGACACGGAGCGGGCCTTGGTCTCGTCCAGCATGGCGATCACCCCGGCGGGCGGGTTCCGCTTGCCGTACTCGGTGGGGCAGGGCACCACGGCCTCGATGAACGAGAATCCCTTGATGCTGGATCCCCTGCTTGATCAGCCGCTCCAAAGGCCGGATGTTGGCCGCCGTACCGCGGGCCACGAAGCTCGCCCCAGCCGCCTCGGTCAGCCGGCAGAGATCGAACGGGCGGCTCGATGGACCCGTACGGGGCGGTGGTCGCCCCGGTCGCCGGGCTCCATGGTGCGGCGACACCTGGCCGCCGGTCATGCCGTAGATCTGGTTGTTGAACAGGATGCAGGTGATGTCGATGTTGCGCCGGCAGGCGTGGATGAGGTGGTTGCCGCCGATGGCCGCGCCGTCCCCGTCGCCGGTGAGCACCACCACGGTGAAGTCCGGCCGCGCCATCTTGATGCCGGTGGCGAAGGCCAGGGCCCGGCCGTGGATGGAGTGCACGGTCCCCAGGTCGATGTAGCCGACGGCCCGGCTGGAGCAGCCGATGCCGCCCGACCACCACGGTCTTCTCGCGCTCCAGCCCCAGGTCGACGACCGCCCGCAGGAAGGCGCCGGTCACGATGCCGATGCCGCAGCCCGGGCACCAGATGTGCGGCAGCCGCTCCGTGTGCAGGAACTGCTCGATCGTCCGAGCGCCTCGGCGCCGCTGCGTCAGACACTCTCGTACTTCCCAACAAGTTCGGTCACCCGGTCGAGGATCTCCCGCGGGGTGATGAGCGTCCCGTCGATCTTGCCCATGCTGATGACCGTGGTCCAGTTCTCGGCCATCTTGCGCACCTCGCGCGCGTACTGTCCCAGGTTCAGCTCGGGGATGAGCATGAACTCCACCCGCCGGGCCACCTGTCTGGATGATCTCCACCGGCAGCGGGAACAGCGTGTAGAGATGGAGCACCTCCACCTGCAGCCCCTCCTTCTCGGCCAGCTTCCAGGCCGCCCGGGCGCTGCGCGCGCACGACCCGTACGCCACGATGCACACCCGCCCCTTGCCCTCGTTCTTGACGTCGTAGAGGCAGAGCTCGTCGCGGTGGTTGCCCACCTTGTCGTAGAGCTCGCGCAGGAACTTCTCGCTCTTCTTCGGGTCGTTGGTGGGGAAGCCGGTCTCGTCGTGGATGAGCCCGGTCACGTGCGGATGCGGCTCCGACCCCAGCACGTGCGGCGGATGCACCTCGCGCACCATGTCGGGATGGACGTAGCTGGGGCTGAAGTCGAAATCGCCGCTGGTGAGCCGGTAGCGGTCGATGAGCTCCGGGGCGAAGCTCTCGCGCATGTGGCCCACCACCTCGTCGGCCAGCAGGGTCACCGGGGTGCGGAACCGCTGGGCGAACCGCACCGCCGCCATGGTCAGCCGGTACATGTCGGCCACGTTGGAGGCGGCCAGCACCACCGCCGGGTGGTCGCCGTGGGTGCCCCAGCGGGCCTGCATGACGTCGCCCTGCGACGGCGCGGTGGGGCGCCCGGTGGACGGCCCCGCCCGCATCACATCCACGATGAGCAGCGGCGCCTCCACCATGATGGCGTAGCCGATGGCCTCCTGCATCAGCGAGAAGCCCGGCCCCGAGGTGGCCGTCATGGCCAGCTGCCCGGCCAGCGACGCCCCGATGCACGCGCAGATGGAGCGCGATCTCGTCCTCCATCTGCAGGAACACGCCGCCCACCTTGGGCAGCTCGCACGGCCATGGCTTCCATGATCTCGGAGCTGGGGGTGATGGGATATCCGGCGAAGAAGCGGACGCCGGCGTCGAGGGCCCCGAGAGCGCACGCCCGGTTCCCCTGGATGAGCATGCTGCTGGGGTCGATCTTCTCGCGGAGCACGTGTGTGTGCCAGCGTTCCATCGCAATCCGAGTGTAGCACCGGACTCACCTGAGACGGCTGGCCTGTAGCCGCGCCCCAGCCTACGCCGCGGGCTGCGGGTTCTTGAGATAGGCGATGATGACGTCCGCCAGCCGCTCCAAGAGCAACTCGGGCGGCGCGGTGCCGGGCAATGCCTCTCCGGCCAGGGAACGCTGCACGTACTCTTCCTGAGCGGCCTGGGCCAGCCGGGAGGCCACGCGGGCGGCGTCCTCGGGGTCGGCGTGGCCGATCTCGCCGGCGTGGCGCGAGCAGGATCTCGACGTCGAGCCCTTCCATGACGGCCTTGTGCCGGTACCCTTGGGCGCGCAGCACCGGGTCGGTGGCGCCGTGCACCACGAACGCCTCGAACAGCCGGCTCGTCACCCTCGCCGACCATCTGCTTGATCTGCAGGAGTTGCCGGACGGCTTCCGCCAGGGAGAGGCTGCTCCCACGTCGACCTTGGCCACTTGGGCGCGCATCAGCGCTTCCTCGCGGGACTGCACTCTGTCCTGCACTGCGTGAAGCAGGGCTGTCTTGTCGCCGAAGCGGGCATAGAGGGTGCCGATGGACGTGCGCGAGCGCCGGACGACCTCCGCCGTGGTGAGCGCTTCGAAGCCCTTGCTCTTGATGAGGGCCTCGGCGGCTTTCAGGATGCGTTCCTGAGAGTCGCGGCTGCGCTGCTGGCGCGGTTCCTTCACTTCGTGTAGAGTCTCGGTCACAGCCCGATTCTAGCACCAAAGAGCGTTCAATTGGAGGCTCTTGACCATAGAATCTAGAATCTATATTCTAAGACGAGAGACCCGGGGGGCGGGTCCCACTACTCAAGGAGTGGCTGAATGAAAGCCGCGGATCTTTTCACTCGGTGTCTCGAGAACGAGGGCGTGGAGTACATCTTCGGGATTCCGGGCGAAGAGACGCTCCAACTCGTCGACTCCATCGTCAACAGCAGCACCATCAAGTTCATCCCCACCCGGCACGAACAGGGCGCCGCCTTCATGGCCGACGTGTACGGACGGCTCACCGGCCGGGCGGGCGTCTGCCTCTCCACCCTGGGCCCCGGCGCCACCAACCTGGTGACCGGCGTGGCCGACGCCAACATGGACATGGCCCCGCTGGTGGCCATCTCCGGCCAGGCGCCCACCACCCGGCTGCACAAGATCAGCCACCAGGTGATCGACCTGGTGCGAACTGTTCAAGCCCATCACCAAGTACGGCGCCCAGGTGCGCATGCCCCGGACCATCCCGGAGATCGTGCGCAAGGCTTTCAAGGTGGCCGAAGCGGAGGCGCCGGGGGCCTGCTTCATCGAGTTCCCGCAGAACGTCCAGGAGATGGACGATCGAGGGCCTGGCGCCGCTGCGCCGGCAGAGCCCCGGCCTGCCGTACCCGAACCCCGAGCAAGCTGGACGAAGTGGCCGCGCTGCTCGACGCCTCGCACTCGCCGCTCATCCTGGCCGGGCACGGCGTCATCCGCATGAACGCGTCGGAGCAGTTGGTGGAGTTCGCCGAGATCCCTCAACATCCCGGTGGTCACCACCTTCATGGCCAAGGGCGTCATCCCCGCCTCGCACAAGCTGCTGCTGGGCACGGCCGGGCTCAACTCCAACGACTACAACTTCTGCGGCTTCAAGCAGGCCGACCTGATCATCTGCGTCGGGTACGACATGGTGGAGTATCACCCCTACCTGTGGCGCCGGGACGAGCACAAGCTGGTGCACATCCATTCGACTGCCGGCCGAGGTGGACGAGCACTACGTGGTCGATGGGGGCGTGGTCTGCCATATCGGAGCCAGCCTGGACGCGCTGCGCGAGCGCTGCCGCCGCCACCGCTTCCGCGTGGCCAACACCCCTCGCCGCAACCTGCTGGACGAGATCGCTGAATACGCCGAGGACCAGGGCTACCCGGTGAAACCCCAGAAGATCATCAACGACATCCGCCGGGCGCTGGGCCCCGAGGACATCGTCATCAGCGACGTGGGCGCCCACAAGATGTGGCTGGCCCGCCTCTACCAGGCCGAACGGCCCAACACCTGCATCGTCTCCAACGGTTTCGCGGCCATGGGCATCGCCCTGCCCGGAGCCATCGCGGCCGGTCTCGTCCACCCGGACAGGACCATCCTGGCGGTCACCGGCGACGGCGGGTTCATGATCAACTCCCAGGAACTCGAGACAGCCGTCCGCCTGGGCGTCAACATGGTGGTGCTCATCTGGAACGATTCGTCGTACGGACTGATCGAGTGGAAGCAGGTCTGCCAACTGGGGCGCGCGAGTTGTGTAAACTTCGATAATCCGGATTTCGTCCTCTATGCGAGGAGTTTCGGAGCCGAAGGCTACCGGATCGAGAAGGCCTCGGATCTGCTCCCGACCCTGAAGGCCGCTATTCGGAAGCCCGGGAGTGACGGTCATCGATTGCCCCGTCGACTACCGGGAGAACGTGTTCCTCACCGAGCGTCTGGGCGCTCTCGTGTGCAAGGACTAGACAAAGGATAGGACCGATGCCAGGTACCGCCAAGCTCAACATCGACGGTAACAGTTACGACCTGCCGGTGGTCGTCGGCACCGAGGGCGACCGCGCGATCGACATCCGGAAACTCAGGCAGACCACCGGGCACATCACGCTCGACGAAGGCTATCTCAACACCGGCTCCTGCGAGTCGGCCATCACGTTCGTGGACGGCGAGAACGGGCATCCTGCGCTATCGGGGCATCCCCATCCAGCAACTGGCCACTCAGAGCACGTTCGTCGAGACCTGCTGGCTGCTCATCTACGGGGAGCTGCCCACCAAGGATCAGCTCAAGGCCTGGAGTGCCCTGTTCACCAAGCACGAGATGATCCACGAGGGGCTCTATCACCACTTCGACGGCTTCCCCTCCACCGGCCATCCGATGGCCATCCTGTCGGCCATGATCAACGCCATGAGCTGCTACGACCCCGGCCTGACGGAGATGGAGGACGCCTCCACCTTCCAGGTGTCGGCGGCCCGCCTCATCAGCAAGTTGCGCACCATCGCGGCAGCGGCGTACAAGGCGTCCATCGGCCAGCCGATCGTCTATCCCAAGCCGCACCTCGACTACTGCAGCAACTTCCTCCACATGATGTTCTCCATCCCCTTCAGGGACTACGAGCCGGAGCCGGAGATCGTCGACGCGCTGCAACTCATCCTCATCCTGCACGCCGACCACGAGCAGAACTGCTCGTCCAGCACGGTGCGTATGGTCGCCTCCTCGGGCGCCAACCTGTTCGCCAGTTGCGCGGCCGGGGTGTGCGCCCTGTGGGGCCCGCTGCACGGGGGGGCCAACGCGGCGGTGGTGGAGATGCTGCAGTACCTCCACGACAACAACATCGACCTCAAGGACTACATCGCGCGGGTCAAGGACAAGGACTCCCCGCTCCGGCTCATGGGCTTCGGCCACCGGGTCTACAAGACCTACGACCCGCGAGCCAGCATCATGAAGGCCACGGCCGACAAGCTGCTGGCCAAGGTCAAGGGCTCCGACCCGCTCCTGGACATCGCCCGGCGCCTCGAGGACGTGGCCCTGAGCGACAAGTACTTCATCGAGCGCAACCTGTACCCCAACGTGGACTTCTACTCCGGAGTGATCCTGCGGGCCATGGGCATCCCGGTGAACATGTTCACCGTCATGTTCGCGATGGGCCGGATGCCGGGCTGGATCGCCAACTGGAAAGAAGTGCACGACTGCGGCAGCGCGCTCTACCGTCCGCGCCAGGTGTACACGGGCCAGGGCGAGCGGGGCTACATGCATATGGACGAGCGGGAGACGGCAGGCTGCTTGGCGCCGACGACCACCAAAGGGGGCCGGCCGGTCTGCGGCTAGAAGTGCTCGATGGTGGTGGACTTCTGAGATAGGCGGTCCTTGAAGTACGGGATGTACTTCAGAAGGATGCTGTTGCTTTCCGCCTTGATGGTCACTTCGTACCAGCGCGTGGTGCCCTTGTGGTAGGCTCATCTCCACGAGTTCGACGCCCTCGGTGGTCGCCATGTCCTGGACGATCCTGTGGACCGCGTCTTCGTTGCCCTTGGTGTCGACGAAGGTCTGCGTCGCCTGCTCGGCCGCCTCGGCGGCGAAGTTCACGGCTTCTCGGTGAGCCCCGTACATGCTGACACCGTCGAAGATGAGGACGACCACGATGGCCAGCAGAATGAACGTTGACAGCAAGACTCTCATGTCCTGATCCGGCACTCCCGATGCGAAGTAAAGCTACAACGGGAGTATCGGCACGAGCGTGCGACGGCTTTATCTGCGCCTGTGCTTCCTTCTTCGGAGCACGAGCCAGATCGTCACGCCGATGACGATGATCACGAACACCGCGAGCCCGGCCCACGGCAGGATATCGGTGACGGTGACGAAGTGCAGGGAGGCCGTCTGCCGGCCCAGGACGGTGCTACCCACCGCCATCTGCGCGGCAAGCTCCCGGGACTTGGAGGTGCCGACCACCGGCACCGTGATGTTGTTGTCGCCGGGCTTGAGCTTGGCCGTGACCGTGGAGCCTTCCGGGAACTCGAGACCGTCGCCGGATAGGCTCACCTCGACGGTCATGGTCGAGTCGCCGCCGTTCATGGCGGATATGGTCACCTCGCCGTCGGTCCCCCAGATGAGCGCGTCCCTCATGCCGCTGAGGCCGACCTTGCTCAAGGCGTCCTTGCTGGTCGTCTCGGCCTGGACGGCGTAGGCCAGCCCCGCGCTCGCCTGCTCCGGGCTGACGCCCTCACGCGCCCACCAGCGGCTCTCGGCCAGGTAGAGCGAACGGCGGGCCGACTCGAGGGTCAGGCTGGCGGGGTCCGCGCCGGCGACCAGGTCGTCGACGGCTAGGTGGGCCGCTTGGATGGCCGCGAAGATCGTCTGCCCGATGTAGCCGGCCGGAAGCACCGGGTCCCGGGTGAGGAGCAGCGGGCGCGTGCCGGGGGGGTGGGACTTCAGGAGGTCGCTCATGGTCTGGGTGCGGATCCAGGAGTCCTTCTTGAGTTCCTCGCCGATGGCGTCCAGATAGGCCTGCGGAGGCAGGACGTAGTCTTGCTGGGTGGTGAGCACCAGGGCGTCGTGGTCACCCGAGGCCAGCACCGCCGCGATACCGGCGAACAGCACTGTCGGGTCCCAGGGAGGCGCCATGAGCGCGCGCAGGTCGCTATCCGCCAGGATGAGGGTCACCCGGTCGTTGGAGTCGTCATGGACGCGCACCGCAACGGCGCCCTTGGCCGGCGCCTCGTTGAGAGACTCGGCCACTCCGGCATCCACCAGCACATGGTCCACGGACGCCTGTCCATAGTCGCCCACGCTGTCGCTGCTCAGATCGAGACCGGGCGAGAACGCGCCCGAAGGTGGGAGCCCCAAGGCGAGCGTCTGGAGGACCTCCTGCTTGCCCAACTGGACCTGGGAGAAGCCGTCTCGCCAGTCCTGCGTGCCCAGCAGGCCCAGATCGGGGCCGGCATAGGGCGCGGCCGCGACTTCCACGGTGTCGGCCTCGGCGTTGCCCGCGAGGCTGGCAAGGACCGCCTTGGCGTCCTTGGACGTCTGATCGTCGGCTCCCACAACCGCGCCTGCTTCCGAGCCGTCGGCCCGTGTGTAGCCGTCGGACAGGTCGCGCAACTGCGTCAGCAGCACCGGCTCGATACCGAGGCTGAAGCGCCAATCGGGGAAGCGGGCGCTGAGACCGGCAAGCCCAGGCAAGGCGCCGCCGGTGGCGCAGGCTTCCTGCACGACCGTATCGAAGAAGCGGCCCTGCGGATCCTTGTGGATGCCGAGCTCAGCCCGCCACACGAAGGCCAGATCGAGCGAGCCGCCCCGGGGGGCCACCCTGCCCATCCACGTGCCGCCCGTGGCCACCAGGGCGCCGTCCGACCTGATGTCCACCGTGACCCGGTACGCGCCAGGGGACACGGGCAAGCGCGGTCATCGGGATGGGCAGATGGAGTTGGGAAGCGTCGGGACGCGCGACTCCGGAGAGCGACTCCGCGGCGATGGTGAAGCTGCCCACGATGGGCAGGGCGGCGGAGGACTGAGTGATCTGCGCGAGCGAGGCCGGCCCGGTGACCCGCACCTCCACGGTGGCGCCGGCGTCGAGGGCCGCTATCGCGTCCCCGGAGATGGTGATGGCGGCGCTCTCGCTCACCTGGGTGAGCGCCCGGTCCATCGCGACGGTCAGATCAGCGGAGGCGGCTTGGGCTGCGGCGGCGGCCGAAGAAGGCGAGCCGAAGAGAAGAAGGAGCGCGAGAAGAGCGACGGCCGGCGAGAGTGCGAGCGCGGAGAGGGTGCGCGGCGTGGCGGCCAAGGCGGTCTTCCGCGCCGGCTACGCCGGCAGGCGCTTGGTCAGGCGAAGGACGGTACCGCTCCCGTCAACCGACTCCACCATCTCGTCGGTGAGAGCCTTGAGGATGGTCAGGCCCAGCCCGGCCGCACTGAGGGCTTCGCGGCCTTCCAGCCACGACACCAGCTCGCGCTTCTCCGGATAGATCACGTTGATGACGAAGGCATCCGCCTGGGAATCGAAGTCCATCTGCAGCGAGGGGACCTCGGAAGCCGGCACGCCTTCCTGGGCGGCCGCGGCCTCCGGCGGAGCCGCCGCCATGGCCAGGAAGCAGTTGCACGCCTCAGTGACGATGACCTTGAGGTCGGCGATGACGTCTTCGTCCAGGCCGTCACGCAGGCCCAGCGACCCGGCCACCAATCGGCACAGCGAAACATACTCGGCGCGGCACGGTATAGACAACGACACCGCAGAAGGGTTCATTCCCAACCATCCACTATGTTCAGGTCCTCGCCACAGGCCCCGCAGAGCCCGCCCCGGACAAGCAGGTTGTGCGCCATCTGCTCGTCCCGCTCGATGACTTTTCGTCCGCACGCGGGACAGATGGTGTCGCGACCCGGATGTCCGGCGACGTTCCCCAGGTACACGAATTGTAGTCCCTCACGCTTGCCGAGCAGAACAGCCTTCTCGAGGGTCTTGATGGGGGTCGCCGGGATGTAGGAGAGCTCGAACTCGGGCAGGTAGCGGGTGACGTGCCAGGGCGTCTTGGGCCCCAGAGCGTCGCGCACCCAGCCGGCCATGGTCTTGATGCTCTCGTCGTCGTCGTTGATGCCGGGCACCAGGTTGGAGACCACCTCCACGTGGCAGCCGTGCTTCTCCTGGGCGCGCACCGCCGCGGCCAGCGCCGGCGCCGGGTCTTTCACTTTGGACAGCTTGGCCCAGCCGTCGGGGCCGGCGGATTTGAGGTCGAACTTGAAGGCCTCGATGTACGGGCCCACGTAGTCAAGGGCGGCCTCGCTGATGTACCCGGCGGTGATGAAGGCTGTGTAGAGACCGGCCTGCTTGAAGGCGGCGCACACATCGCGCACGTACTCGATCCACACGACGGGATCGTTATAGGTGAACGCGACGCCCGGAGAGCTTGTGGCGCCTGGCCAGAGAGACAGCGTCGTCCGGCGTGAGTTCGGACAGGCGGGCCGTCTCGTTGCGGGCGTTGGCGTGGGAGATCTGCCAGTTCTGACAGCCGCTGCACAGCACGTTGCAGCCGTAGCAGCCCAGCGAAAGGGCCCGCGTACCGGGATGGAAATGAAACAGCGGCTTCTTCTCGATCTCGTCGCTGATGACGCTTGCCGGCCGGCCGTAGGTGAGGCTGACGACCTTGCCGGCGCGCACGCCCCGGGCCTTGCAGATGCCCTCGGCATTCTCCGCGATCACACAGAGATGGGGGCACACGGTGCAGGTGACGCCGTTGGCGGCGGGCTCCTGGAACAGGGGCTCGCCGGGGAGAGCGGGTCGAGATGCGTCGGTATCGAGACTCATTGTGCTCGGAGTATACCTGCGACCGGGCTTTTGCAGACCTTTCTGCCGCAAAAGTTAGACAGATGGGGTCACGCGTGGTATCAATTCACAATCAGGTAAGGCCTGCAAGGCCGAATCCGGCACGTCCAGGCGACCCCGTCCCGAACGACCGGCCGGCAAATCCCAGGAGGTGGGGTAGTTTTGAAGAAGACATCTGTCCTTTCTATCGTGCTGCTCGTGCTCGTGCTCGTGCTCGCGGCGGCCTCGGTTGCCGCTTGCGGTGGCGAGACGACCACGACGACAGCGGCTCCGACCGAGACCACGGCGGCTCCCACGGAGACCACCGCGGCGCCGGCTGCCTACGACATCAACACGATCGTCGCAGGCATCAAAGTCGACGAAGCCGCCGCGGCTCTCGTCCCGGCCAAGTACAAAGACGCTGCCGTCAAAGTCGGCAGCGACGCTCCGTACCCGCCGTGGGAGATGTTCGTGGGCGAGAACCGACCAGTTCACCGGTTTCGACTACGACCTGGCCCAGGCCATGGGCGCCAAACTCGGCGTCAAGTTCGAGTTCGTGCCATGACCAGTTCGACAGCCTGCTCATCGGCCTCGAAGCGGGCAACATCGACGTCATCATGTCCAGCATGTACGACGACCTGACCCGGCAGAAACAGGCCGACTTCGTCGACTACGCCAAAGACGGCACCGCGCTGCTGGTCGCCGAAGGGCAACCCCGAGAAGATCGCCGGCTGGCTGGATCTGTCCGGCAAGAGCGTCGGTTGCGAGAAGGGCACCACCCAGGCGCCGCACCTGGCCAAGCTGAACGAGATACCTCAAGGCCGAGGGCAAACCCGAGATGACCATCAGCGAGTTCCCGGATCAGCCGGCCGCCTGCTGGCCATCCAGAGTGGCAACGTCGTCGCCGACCTGACCGACGCCTCCACCGGCGCCTACGTGGCCCAGACGACCGACAACGGCAACGCGTTCGAACTCGTCGTCGACCCGAACCCGCCGGCCGGCCTGGGCTTCGAGCTCAAGATCGACGGCATCGCCGTGGGCAAGACCAACACCGGTCTGCGTGACGCCATCCAGAAGGCCCTCCAGTCCCTCATGGACGACGGCACCTACAAGACCATCATCGACCACTACGGCCTCCAGCCCTATCCGCAGGCTGACGTCAACGCCAGCAAAGACCCCGGTAGCGGGGCCTAGACACCGGCTACGTGAAACCCGCTGACCCAACTCGGAACAGACGCACCCGCGGTGGTGAACCGGGGGTCCAGCGGGTCGGATTCACGACCCGAGGCGATCAAAGCGGTCCCGATCAAGCATTGGGGCCGCTGGATCGCCTCGGTCGTGATCCTCTATCTCTTCGCCGCGCTCGTCTACTCGCTGGCGAAGAACGACAAGCTCCAGTGGGACGTCGTCGGCGACTATCTGTTCAAGCCGATAATCCTGCGCGCGGTGCTCGGCACCATCCAACTCACCGTCATCGCAATGGTGATCGGCGCTGTCGGCGGCACACTCCTCGCCGTCATGCGGCTGTCGAAGAACTACATCCTCTCCGGGTCTGTCCTGGTTGTACATCTGGTTCTTCCGCGGCACACCGGTATACGTGCAGATCCTCATCTGGGGCAACTTCGGGATCCTCTATCCCAAGCTCTTCCTCGAGCCTGCCGTTCACCGGCCTGGCGCTTCGGGGGGGTCGAAACGAACAGGATCATAGGCGGCATGGTGGCCGCCATCCTGGCGCTGGGACTCAACGAGGCGGCCTATGCGGCCGAACTCGTCCGGGCGGGCATCATCTCCGTAGACAGGGGCCAGAGCGAGGCAGCTGAGTCCCTGGGCATGTCGTTCCCGCTGACGATGAGACGCATCGTCCTTCCGCAGGCGATGCGTGTCATCATCCCGCCCATGGGCAACGAGACCATCTCCATGCTCAAGACCACCTCGCTTGTCGCCGTCCTCGGCACCGTCAACGAGCTCATGACCAAGACTCCAGATCCTCTACTCTCAGAACTTCAAGATCATGCCGCTGCTGATCGTGGCATGCATCTGGTACATCTTCTTCACGACGCTCTTCACCATCGGGCAGCACTATCTCGAGCGCCACTTCGGCAAGGGCTTCGGCGCGAACGAGACCGTAGTCGGCTGAGAAGAGAGCGCAGAAGCGACTCCAGCAGAAAGTGGTGGCCGACGTCAATGAACCTGGAAACTGGGACTAGCGTCTCGCACGAGCTCGTCCGCCGGCCATGCCGAGGCGACGTCCGGGCAGCCGATGGTCAAGGCCGAGCAGGTCTGGAAGTCCTTCGGCAAGCTGGACGTGCTCAAGGGCGTCGACTTGGTGGTCAAGCCACGGCGAGACCTTCGTCCTGCTGGGACCCTCGGGCGGGGGCAAATCCACCCTTCTCCGCTGCATCAACCATCTGGAGAAGATCGACGCCGGCCGCCTATGGGTGGACGGCGAATTGATGGGCTACAGGCAGAAGGGCGACGTCCTGCACGAGATGCACCAGCGCGATGTCTCCAGGCAGCGAGCCAGCATCGGCATGGTCTTCCAGCGGTTCAACCTCTTCCCGCATCTGACCGCCATCGAGAACGTGATGGAGGCGCCGATCAGGGTCAAGAAGACCGACAAGAAGCAGGCGGAGCACGAGGCCGAGAAGCTGCTCTGACGAGGTGGGCCTCAAGGAGAAGCTTGACGTCTACCCGGCGCAACTCTCCGGCGGCCAGCAGCAGCGGGTGGCCATCGCCCGGGCTCTCGCCATGAAGCCCAAGCTCATGCTGTTCGACGAACCCACGTCGGCCCTGGACCCCGAGCTGGTGGGCGAAGTGCTGGACGTCATGAAGCGCCTGGCCCACGAGGGCATGACCATGGTGGTGGTGACCCACGAGATCGGCTTCGCCAAGGAAGCGGCGGACGGCGTGGCCCTCATGGACGGCGGCGTCATCGTGGAGATGGGCCCGCCCGAACAGGTGCTCGGGGATCCCAAGGAAGAGCGGACCAAGCTCTTCCTCTCCAAAGTCCTGTCTTAGGAGCTCGGCCGGCTTCGTCCGCTCGCGCCGGCGGTCGCCTTGCGCCTTCGCGCCAGCGCAGATACCCCCAGCCGATCACCGCGAGCACGAACACCGCGAGCACGATGTAGAAGTACAGGTTGTACTCGTGGAAGATCTCCTGCAGCCTGTCCCAGCCGTCCTCGCCGAGCGCCTTGCGGAACCCGTAGCCCAGGTAGGCCAGGGCGGCGTTCCAGATGACGGAGCCGGCGGCCGAGTAGAGCAGGAACTTGACGAACGGCATCTTGGCGATGCCGGCCGGCAGCGAGATGAAGGTGCGGACACCCGGCATCATGCGGGTGAAGAACACGGTGAGCTGCCCGTGCTTCTCGAACCAGACATCGGCCTTGTCGAGGTGATGCGGCTGCACCAGCACGTACTTGCCGTAGCGGAGGAAGAGAGTCCGGCCGCCGTAGCGCCCGACGCCGTAGGCGATGGTGGAGCCCACGAGGTTGGCGAGGGTGGCCACGGCGATGACCATCCACATCCGGGTGTCCCCCTGAGCGGCGAGCAGGCCCCCGTACGGCACCACGATCTCGCTGGGGATGGGGATGCAGGCGCTCTCGGCCACCATCGTGAGGAACACGATGAGCAGGCCGTGGTTCTCGAGCAGCGGTATCAGCCAGTCCTGGAAGAAACTCATGGTCCGGGATTCTACCGCATGAGACGTTGGTTGGCTGTTAGCCGGGGAGTTGCGACAACCCGTACTCGAAGCATTCCCGCAGGCGATCCTCGATGTCGTCGTAGTCGGGATCGTACGCCCGGCCCTTCAGCTTGTGCCTGAGGTCCTGCTCGACCTGGCCGGCCATATGGGTGGTGTCGTCGTCCAGCCGGTGCATGAACTCGGCTCGGCCGAGCTGCGCGTGAAGCTCGTCCAGATAGGCCAAGGCGGTCTCGAAGGCCTCGGTGGGGTCGGCGATACCCGGGGAAGCCAGGGCGAGGTAGTACGCGGTGAAGGTCCTCTTGAAAGCCAGCCGGAGGGACTGGACGGTATCGGCCGATCTCAAGCGAAGACGAACTGGGCGGTCGTGGCTACGAGCGGGTGTATGCGACTTCCTGCCACGAGGGATGAGGCGGAGGGCCGATGCGGCGCGACCGGTGCCCCGTGGGGAAGTAGGCGAACTGGCCTTCCTCGTCCTCGAAGGCAACCTCGAGCTGGCCTTCGATGAGCCTCAGATCCAGCCAGGCGCTGCGGAACACCAGTTCGCGCAGCCAGTAGACCAGGCATTCGCCGTGCAGGGTGAGAACGTCCTCCCCGCGTTCAAGCAGGTACTCGCCGAGCGAGCTGACCGGGAATTCGATGACGCCGCCGGCGACCAGTTGCACCAGATCGGCGCACTCATCGTTGCGAAGCAGGCCGGGTTCCACAAGACCAAGCTCCACCGCCGCCATCTCGACCCTCTGAGCGAAGTCAACGCTGTTGAACCCGTACCGGAAGCTGCGGAATTCCAGGATGTAGTCTTCGCCTGAGGAGTAATTGGGGTGGGTGTGCCTGTTCTCAGCTGCCATAACGAACCCCTGTGCCACTGCTGATGATGCTGCGCCGCAATTGTAGCAGCCCGCGGCGCGCGGCGGCCGCCTTGGCGGCATCCGTCGTCCGCGATAGTGTCGTCTGGGGCAAGGCTGCATATAATGAGCGCTATGAAACGACTTCGCCGACATATCGCAGTCATCGCAGCCGCGGCCGTCCTCGCCGGGGTCGTGGGCGGCACCGCCCTGTTCGCCCTGGGCTGCGGAGGGAGCGCGGCGCAGGTGGACCCAGCCACCGTGCTCTCCGGCTCGGCCGCCAAGATGAAGCTCATCAAGGGCTTCCACTTCGTGTACGAAGTCCACAAGCCGGCCGGCACCAAGCCCGGCACCGGCCTGGAGATCGCCCGCATCACCGGCGACGTCAACTCCGACGGCAACATGCAGGCCGCCATCGACGTCACCCAGGGCAACGTGCCGCTGACCCTCAACTTCGTGCAGGTGGGCGACACGCAGTACCTGCAGATGGGCGCCTGGCAGACGATCCCGGTGGAGTCCAGCCCGGTCGGCAAGCTCACTCTCGGGGCCAGCACGGTGCAGATCCTCGAGCAGGTCGACCGGCGCCAAGTACATGGGTGAGGAGAAGAAGGCCGGCGCCAAGTGCTACCACATCGCGGGGAGCGTGCCCGCGGCGGCCGTCAAGGCCATCGCTCAATCGACCACCACCGACGACCCCCTTCCCCGTCGATATCTGGATCGGGGTCGACGACAGCTACATCTACGAGGTGGACATCCACGGGCCCAGCCACCGCCGACGAGCCGGAGGGCACCTGGCGTAGCATCGTCCTTTCCAATCTCGATGTCTTCGTGGACATCAAGGCTCCCATCTGACCGTGACCCCCCGGTCTGCCGACCTCAAGCCGGCTGGTAAGAACCTCTCCAGGGGCGCCACTCTGGCCATGGTGGCGCTGTGCGCCGCCGTCTTCGTGGCGGCGCTCGACCAGACCATGGTCCTCACGGTCATGCCCGACATCATGCGCTCGCTGTACATCGACGTGCGCAACCTCAACGACGCCGGCTGGATCATCACCGCCTACCTGCTTGGGCTACACGGTGGCCATGCCGCTGTTCGGCCGGCTGGCCGACGTCGGGGCCGCCGCCTGATGACCATGGTGGCGCTGGGCCTGTTCCTCATCGGGAGCGCTCTCTGCGTGTTCCTGGCGCGGCTCGACCTCTTCGTGGTGGCCCGCGTCATCCAGGCGGCCGGTGGCGGGGCGCTCGTCCCCATCGCGATGGCGGCCGCGGCCGACATGTATCCCGCTGTCCCGACGCGCGCTGGTGCTGGGCATCATCGGCGGAGCGGCGGAGGCCGGGGGAGTCCTCGGTCCCATGTACGGGGTCGGCGCTATCGCTGGCCTGGAGCTGGCGGCTCATCTTCCTGGTGAACATCCCGCTGTGCCTGATACTCATCCCGCTGTGCTGGTGGCTGCTCCGGCCGGGAGCCGCGCCGTCGTATCCGGACGCCGAGCTGCACCGGAGGAAGTCCGCTTGGCTCGCCGAGCCGGTGCGCGGCAGAGCGCGGCTCGAGCGCGGTGAGACGCGCGGGCGGCGTTGGTGGTTGCGCAAGGGCAGGTCGACTATGTCGGGCGCGGCGCTCATGGCCCTGTCCCTGGCCGGAGTCACCATCGGGTTGGGGACCGGGACGACCATGGTGAACACCGGCACCGGCGACCCCACGGGCGCCGGCGGCGTGGTGCGCTGGCCGTGGTTGCTGGTCGCCGCTGTGGCGTTCGCCGCTGTTCCTCCTCTGGGAGTGGCGGACACCGATCGGCCGCTCATCCGGCTTCGGACTGTTCCGCAAGCCGCCGTTCGCCGCCGCGAACATCGCGCACTTGCTGGTGGGCGCCGCTCTCATCATCGGGATGGTGGAGATCCCGCTCTACGCCAACACCCTGTTCGGGATGAGTCCGAGATCGGGAGCGGGCTCCTGCTCATCCGAGCTGACCGTGATGATCCCGGTGGGCGCCGTCATCGGGGGCTTGCTGGCGGATCTACATCGGCTACCGGGCCGTCGCGATACTCGGCTTCCTGGTGGCCTGCGGCGGATATCCTCCTTGTCAGCCGCTGGTCGCTTCACCCGGCGAGCCTGCTGATGACTCCGGGACCTGCTTCATCAGCGGCTTCGGCTTCGGACTGGTGGTGGGCCCCATCGGCGCCACCGTCACCCACGCGTCCGGCACCCGGTGGATGGCCACCGGCTCGGCGCTGGTGACGGTGTCGCGGATGGTGGGGATGGTGCTGGCCCTGTCGGCGCTCAGTTCCTGGGGCGTCCGGCGCTACAACGCCCTGGCGAACGATATCGTCATCCCCATCGTGCGGCCGGAGGGCTTGACCGACGCGCAGTGGCAGGCCATGAAGGACGCGGCGGACGCCGCCATCGACAAGGCCCTTCACACCGTGTTCAGCAACTTCTTCCTCATCGCGGCCGTCATCATCGGGCTGGCGGTGATCCCGGCGTTCTTCTTCTACAACAAGCGCGAGCGCGGGGAGAGCAAGCTGCCGTTCCTGCCCCACTAGAGACGAGGCCGAGCCGGCCGCACGGTCCCTGCTCGTCCGGACGCTCAGCTAGAATGAGGCTCGAGCAACCTCAAGAGAGGACCATGAACGACGATCAACTCGATCTCGGCGCTTCCTTCGAGCCCTTGCAGTCGCCGGCGAGAGGGCGCATCGCCCCGCCGCGACGCGTACGCCGTCGTGCGACCTGGTGCCGGGCACCGGAGTGGACGGCATCTACCTGCTGTCCGCCAAGGAGACCCGCCAGACCCGGCAGGGCAAGCCCTTCTACAAGCTCCGGGTGGGCGACCGCACCGGGACGGTCGACTGCACGGTGTGGGAGGTCGACGCGATGTCCGCGGGACGTCAAGGTGGGGGACCTGGTCACGGTCTGCGCCCGGGTCACCGAGTACCAGGGCAAGGCCCAGCTGGAGGCCACCAAGGTGAGCCCGGCGCCCGCCGGCGCCGCCGAGCCGCGCGACTTCCTCCCCTCCACCTACCGCGACATCGAGGAGCTCAGGGGCTTCCTGCAGTTCCACATCGGTTCGGTCTACGACCGGGACTACGCCGCCCTGCTCCAGCTCATCTTCGGCGACCCGGCCTTCTTCGAGACCTTCACCACGGCGCCGGCCGCCAAGGTCTACCATCACGCCTACCTGGGCGGGCTGGTGGAGCACACGGTCAGCGTGGCCGAGACGTGCGACTTCGTGGCCCAGCAGTACGGCCGGGTGGACCGGGACCTGCTGCTCACCGCCGCCCTTCTGCACGACGTCGGCAAGACGCGGGAGTTGGCCTTCGAGACCACCATCGACTTCACCGACGCGGGCAAGTTCCTGGGGCACGTCATCCAGGGCGTCATGCTGGTGTCGCGAGAAGGCGTCCGAGCTGCCGTCGTTCCCCGAAGCCAAGCTCCAGCAGCTGCTGCACTGCATCGTGAGCCACCACGGGGAGCTGGAGTGGGGCTCGCCCAAGCGGCCGAAGACCATCGAGGCGCTCATCCTGCACCACGTGGACAACCTGGACGCCAAGGTCAAAGGCTTCCTGGAGATCGTCGACGGGTCGCGCGATGCGCCGTGGACCGACCTGCGCAACCTCTTCCGCCGGCCGCTGCACGTGCCGCGGGCGGCCCACCAAGAGGAGGACTTCCTGCCTCCCGGCGAGGACGACTCGGGGGCGTCGGAGCGGCGCGCTGGCCCCCTGGGCTCCTAGCGGTCTTCCTCGCGAAGGGTGCTGTCGACCGTCTGCTCGATCTCGCTGTCGAAGGCGGCGGCGGGCTTGATCGCGCCGCCGGTCAGTTCTTCGTGTCGCGACCGAGCAGGGCCGACTCGCCGGCCATCATCGCGTCGAAGGCCTTGGCCTTGAGCCGGCTGCGGGTGAGCTCGATGCGGGCCCGCATGGCGTCGTAGTCAGACGCCGTTGCCGCTGGCCGCCGGGACCGCCGGGCGCGGCGGCCGCCGGCTGCGCCGGCGCGGCGCCGTTGGCGGGAGCGCTGGTCCGTCATGGCCTCGCCGATGACAGGCGCCGGAGCGGCCACCTGGCCGGACAGGCTCGGGGATCGGCGGTTCGTCGACCGCGGCGAACGGCTTCTCAAGCTCCTCGCGGATGCGCCGCCTGGTCTCCTCGATACGAGATTTCAGGTCGTCCCCAAGAGCGGCCTCAGCCGCCGCCTGATCGGGCTCGATCTCCGGAGCGGGAACCGCCGCCACAGGCTCGACGGCGAACTCGTCCACCGGTTCGGCTACGGGTTCGGGGAAGGCCTCGGCGAATGGCGCCGCTTCGAATGCCATCGGCGGCGGGGCCGGGATCTCGTAGCGGACTTCAGCGGCGGCTTCATCCAACACGGGCGCTTCGAACAGAGCCGCCTCCAGATCGTTCACTTCGGTCTCGCTCACTTCTTCTCTCATCGAAGCCACAGATTCGGCCGCAGTAGCTTCGGCGATCTCCGGCCATCCGGCCGCGATCCAGTCGTCCTCGCCTACGAGCGGGGTCTTGTCGCCGACCTGCACGCCTAGGTATGGCTGGACTGCGTCCGGGACCATTGGCAGCAACTCGTCCAGTTCCGCCTCCTCGCGGAGGAAGACGGCCGACGGCTCCCAGCCGGCGCCAGGCACGGGATCTTCGAGAACCTCGGGGCTGAAGACCACGTCAGAGCCGACATCGCCCATCGCGTCCACCGCGGCGGCCATGAGTTCTTCAAGTTCGGGTCCGGGCTCCGGTTCGGCAACCTCGGCGGCCGGCGCCTCTTCGGGCTCGGCAGCTTCGACGGCCGGCGCCTCTTCGGGCTCGAGCACTACCTCGGGCTCAGCAATCATCTCAGGCTCAGCGGCCGCCTCAGGCTCGCGGGCCACCTCAGGCTCGCTGGCCACTTCAGGCTCGACTGCCGCCGGCTCCGTGAACACCGGCTCCGGCTCAACGAACCACGGCGCGGGAGCCACATACACAGGAGCGGGTTCCGCCTCGACCGGCGAAGCGGGCGGGGCCTCCTCGACGGGCGTAGGGGGCGCCGGGGGCGGCTCAGGGGCCAAGAGGACCGGCGGTGCGACCGGAACTGCTTCGACGACCGGCGGGGCCGGCGGTGCAGCCTCGACCACGGGCGCGGGCGCCGCGACGGGCGCCGGAGGCTCCACAGGAACCGGAGGGGCCACCTGAACCACGGGCTGCGGCTGCGGTGCAACAGGCGCGACCTCGACGACGGGCGGCTGCGACATGGGCTGGAAGGGAGGCACTACGGGCTCAGCCTGAACGGGAGCAGCGGGAGCGGCCTCGACCGGCGGAGCCGGCGGTTCATACATCGGGACTGCCGGCGGCGCGTATGCAGGAGCCGGCGCTGCGGCGGCCGGCGCAGGCGGTGTTTGCATGTACTGAGGCGCGGCGACATACATAGGCTGGGGCGCCTGACCGGTGCCTGCGCCGGGCTGCGGCTGCGCGTAGTACATGGGTACGATGTAGGTCGGCACCATGGGGGCAGACGGTGCCTGCGACGGCGCCGGAGGTGTCACGGTGGCCGCGGACGACGGGACCGGGGTCTCGGTCGTCTGCGCCGGTGGCAGCATGGGTCGATCGAACTGCGTTGGCGCGCTCTGCTTCTTGACGAATAGAATGCCGAGGACAGCGCCAACGGCTCCCCCGAGCAGTATCCTGAAGAACCCGGTCATCGTGAGCCCCTTCCTGAAGACCAAGCCATCTCCGCCGTCGCTATCCGACAGCGTCATCTCTAACTTTATCAGCAACCTCTTCCGCCTTTTCGCACGGACGGCAGCGCGTGACGGACATATCTACCTATCGGCGGGTGCAGGAAGAACCTTGACCCGGGCGTCAGCCCCGGTCGTCCTGCGTACCGCCCTTCCGTAGATTACGAAGACGGCCCAGGAATTCCTTGATTCGAGCCTCAAGACCGTTCTCGGTGGGCCGGTAGAACTCCTTATCCGCGAGCTTCTCGGGCAGATACCGTTGGGCGTTGTAGCCCCCGGTCGTCATGCGGGTATTGGTAGCCCACCCCATGACCAAGCGTCTTGGCGCCGGAGTAGCCGGTGCTGCGCAGAAAGACCGGCGGCGACTGAGCCCCGTGCTGCTCCACCTCGGCGATAGCCGCGTCGATCCCGAGATACGAGGCGTTGGACTTGGGGGCGCAGCTAAGATAGGTGACCCCGTGGGCCAGGTTGATGCGGCATTCCGGCATGCCCACGAACTCCACAGCCCGCGAGACGGCGATGGCGATCTCGAGAGCCCGCGGGTCGGCGTTGCCGATGTCCTCGGAGGCGAAGATGATCATCCGGCGGGCGATGAACTTGGGATCCTCACCGCCGGTGAGCATCACGGCCAGATAGTAGAGGGCCGCGTCGGGGTCGGAGCCGCGCAGGCTCTTGATGAACGCCGAGATGACATCGTAGTGGGCGTCGGCCTGCTTGTCGTAGAGCACGAGCTTGCGCTGGGCCGCTTCCTGGACGGTGGCTTCGTCCACGGCGGTCCGGCCTCTTGGCCCGCGTGAGCACCAGGGACCGCTCGAGCAGGTTGAACGCCTTGCGGGCGTCGCCGAGGCCGGCCTCCGCGATGAGGTCGAGCACCTCGCCGGGGACGTCCATGGGCGCCACCGGGCCCCCGCCGCCGAGCGCCGCCCCGCCGGCACCTTGCTCGCTCCGCTCCGCCAGGGCCCGCTCCAGCAGTGACCGGATGTCGGCGGCGATCAAGGGCTTCGAACTGGTACAGCTCGCAGCGCGAGATGAGCGCCGGGATGACCTCGAAGTACGGGTTCTCCGTGGAGGCGCCGACCAGAGTGATGATGCCGTCCTCCACCGCGTGCAGCAGGGCGTCCTGCTGGGCTTTGGAGAAGCGGTGGATCTCGTCGATGAAGAGGATGGTCCGCCGCCCGGTCTGCGACCGGCGGTCGCGGGCCTTCTCGATGACCTTGCGCACCTCGGCCACGCCGGAACTGACGGCGGAGAGCTCCTCGTACACGGCCCCGACGGCCGCGGCCACCAGCCGGGCGACCGTGGTCTTGCCGGTGCCGGGAGGACCGAAGAAGATCATCGACCCGACGGTGCCGGTCTCGATCGCGACGCGCAGCGGGGCTCCCTCGCCCAGAAGCCGGCGTTGCCCCACGACCTCGTCCAGGGTGCGCGGGCGCATGCGGGCGGCCAGCGGGGCGTTCTGCGACAGGTCGGCGCTCAGGCGGGAGCTGAAGAGATCTTCCTCCATGACCGGATTCTATCAGCGACGGCGGCTGGGGTTGTTAAAATGGCAGCAGGCGCGGGTGGAACAGAAGGGGTTGGAGCGTGTCCCGACAGGTTCTGGTGTTGAACTCGACCTACGAGCCCATGAACGTGTGCTCGCTGCACCGGGCGATCGTGCTGCTCCTCAAGGGCAAAGCCGAGATCATCGAGGCTGCCGGGGGTCCGCTTCGCTCGGAGAGGACCTCTCTCGCCCGCCCGGCCGTCATCCGGCTCCTCGAGTACGTACGCATCCCGCGGGCCGACGGGCGGAGGGTGTCGCGCAGAGCCATCCTGGCCCGGGACGGGTTCCGCTGCCAGTACTGCGGCAGCACCCGGCATCTCACTCTCGATCACATCATCCCGCGCAGCCGGGGCGGCAACAGTTCCTGGGAGAACGTGGTGACTTCCTGCGCCCCCTGCAACGTGCGAAAAGGCGCCTGCCTGCCCAACGAGGTGGGGATGTGGCCCTCGCGCAAACCGCGCCCGCCCTTACCCGGTGATTTCGTGCTGGCAGCGCAGCGGGTGATCCCCGAGGCGTGGCTGCCGTATCTCGATCTGGTGGCTTAGAGCGACCAGCGTCCCATGCTCAGGTACTTCTCGTGACGCAGGCGTAGCCGTTCGGCCGGGTCGAGCTTCTCCAGCTCGCCAAGGGCCGACTGCACCTCGTGCATGACGCGCTTGGCGGTGGCTGCCGGGTCGGTGTGAGCGCCGCCGGTCGGCTCCGGGATCACGCCGTCGATGAGACCCAGTTCGAACAGGTCCATGGCGATGAGATGCAGCGCCGCGGCGGCCTTGGGGCCTTCGGCGGCGTCGCGCCACAGAAGAGCCGCGCAGCCCTCGGGCGAGATGACCGAGTAGATGGAGTTCTCCAGCATGAGCACCCGGTCGCACACGGCCAGCGCGAGCGCCCCGCCGGAGCCGCCCTCGCCGATGACCACGGTGACGGTGGGGGTCTGAAGTCCGGTGAACGTCAGGATGCTGTTGGCGATAGCGCCGGCCTGGCCGCCTTCCTCCGCATCCTTGCCCGGATAAGCCCCGCCGGTGTCGACCAGCGTGACAAGGGGCATCCCGAACTTCTCGGCCAGCCGCGCCAGCCGCATGGCCTTGCGGTAGCCCTCGGGGCGGGCCATGCCGAAGCTCCGTTCCTGCCGCTCGTCGAGGGTGTGGCCCTTCTGATGGCCGACGAGGACGATCTTGCGGTCGCCCAGCGTGCCCATGCCACCCACGATGGCCGAGTCGTCGGCACGCATGCGGTCGCCCCGAAGCTCCATGAAGTCGGGCAGCATGTGGGCGATGTAATCGAGGGTCTGCGGACGGTCCTGGTGCCGGGCGATCTGGACGACATCCCAGGGAGTGGGCGCGCCCCCGCCGCGGCGCAGCGACTGGATGCGCTCCTGGACGCGCTTGACCTTCTCGGCCGCGCCGCCGGCCGGCTTGTCGGCAGGCTTACTGGGCTCGGCCATAGCGGTCACCCCCTCCCGCCAGGCTGCTGAAGAAGTACAGGCACTGGGAGAGCCTGTCCTTGAGGTCCAGCCGGTGCACGACCATGTCCACCTGGCCCTGGCTCAGCTGCTTCTCGGAGGTCCCGAAGTCGGCGGGAAGCTTCTCCCGGGTGGTCTGCTCGATGATGCGGCTTCCGGCGAACTGCATGACGGCGCCGGGTTCGGCCATGATGATGTCGGACGTGGTGGCCCAACTGGCGAAGACCCCGCCCGTGGTGGGATGGGTCAGGATGGTGATGTAAGGGAGGCCGGCCTCGCCCACCAGGCGGGCGGCCGTGACGGTCTTGGCCATCTGCATGAGGGAGAACAGGCCCTCCTGCATGCGCGCGCCGCCCGAAGAGGCGACGACCACGAGCGCGCGCCGGTCGGCGACGGCCGCCTGCGCCAGACGGTAGAAGCGCTCACCAAGCACCGAGCCCATGGAGCCGCCCATGAACTTGAAGTCCATCACACCCAGCGCGGTCGGGTAGCCGGAGACGGTGCAGAGCGCGGCCAGCATGGACTCGGTGAGCCCGGTCTCCTTCTGGGCCTCGGCGATGCGCTCGGGGTACGCGCGCATGTCGAAGAACTCGAGCGGGTCGGCGGGACGGAGATCGTCGCCGATGAAGCTCACGCTGCCGGCGTCGGCCAGCAGGGCCACGCGGGAATGGGCCGGCATGGGGTAGTGGTACCCGCAATGGGGGCAGACGTGGAGGTTCTGCTCCAACTCCCCGGCCTGCAGGCCGTGGCGGCACTTCTTGCACTGCGGCCCGGTGACTTCCACCGGAGCCGGAGGCTCCCTCCGCGTGACCTGTACTGTCACATACTTAGCCATGACTCGGCTGCTAGCCTTCCCACCTCCGAAGGACGATCGCGGCATTGTGACCGCCGAAGCCGAAGCTGTTCGACATGGCCACGTTCACCTTGGCGTCCCGGGTAACGTTGGGCACGTAGTCCAGATCGCACCGGGGATCCGGCGTCTCGAGGTTGATCGTCGGCGGTACCTTACCAGCTTCCATGGAAAGAATGGTAGCGGCGGCCTCCAGAGCGCCCGCTGCGCCGAGGCAATGGCCGAACATGCTCTTGCTGGAGCTGACCATGATCTTGTACGCGTGATCGCCCAATGCGTACTTGATGGCGTTGGTCTCCATGGCGTCACCGAGGGGGGTGGACGTGCCGTGGGCGTTGACGTAGTCGACCTGGGACGGCTCGAGGCCGGCGTCCGCGAGGGCGCGCAGCATGGCCTTGCCCGCGGGCTCGCCCGTCTCCACCGGTTCGGTGAGGTGGGACGCGTCGCCGGTCATGCCGTAGCCGGCGAACTCGCCGTAGATGTGGGCGCCGCGCTTGAGCGCGTGCTCCAACTCCTCGAGCACCAGCACTCCGGCGCCCTCGCCCATGACGAAACCGTCACGACCGGCGTCGTACGGACGGCTGGCCTTCTCGGGCTCTTCGTTGCGGGTGGACAGCGCGCGCAGCGCGGCGAACCCGGACATGCCCGCCGGGTTGACGGCCGCTTCAGCCCCGCCGGCGAACATCGCGGTCGGCGTCGCCGCGGCGGATGATGTTGAAGGCGTCGCCCAAGGCGTTGTTGCCTGTGGCGCAGGCGGTGCAGGTGGAGTTCACGGGCCCTTGCAGCCCCAGGATGATGGAGCTGCAGCCCGACGCCATGTTCGGGATCATCATGGGGATGAAGAAGGGACTCACCCGGGTGGGGCCCTTGGTGAGCAGGATCTCGGTCTGCTCCAGGAAGGTGTCGAGGCCGCCCACGCCCGAGCCGATGAGGGCGCCGACCGCGTACGGGTCTTCGGCGATGGGGTAGCCCGAGTCCTCCGCCGCCATGACGGCCGCGGCGGCGCCGTACTGGGCGTAGCGGTCCATGCGCTTGCTCATCTTCTTGTCGATGAAGTCGCCGGCGTCGAAGTCCGTGACCTCAGCGGCGATCTTCACCGGATACTCCGTGATGTCGAAGCGCTGGATCGTGTGCACGCCGGAGCGCCCCGCCAGCAGGTTCTCCAGGAACGCCACCTTCCCGAGCCCGATGGCCGAGACGACCCCGATGCCGGTGACCACGACCCGCTTGTACTCGACGGTCCTCGTCATGCCCGTCATAAGTACGTTCTCCTCCCTGACCTAGATGCCAAGCCCACCGTCGACCGCGATGACGGCCCCGGTGATGAAAGATGCTGTGTCGCCCGCCAGGAAAGCCACGGCGTCCGCCACCGTCTCCGGCGACCCGATGCGGCCCAGCGGGATCTGAATCGATGAGGGCCTTGCGCGCGGCCTCGGGAAGCGCCGCGGTCATCTCCGTCTCGATGTACCCAGGCGCCACCGCGTTCACCCGCACGTTGCGCGACGCCACTTCCCGCGCCAGCGACTTGGTGAAGCCGATGAGCCCCGCCTTGGCGGCCGAGTAGTTGGCCTGGCCGGCGTTGCCGCGCCGCCCCACCACGCTGGAGATGCTCACGATGGAGCCCCGGCGCCGCTTGATCATGCCGCGCAGGCACGCCTTGGTGATGAGGAAGGTGCCTTTGAGGTTCACCGCCATCACCGAGTCCCACTGGTTCTCGTCCATGAGCAGCAGGATGTTGTCCCGGGTGATGCCCGCGTTGTTGATGAGGATGTCCACCGGGCCCAAAGCCTGCTCCACGGCGGCGGCCGCTGCCTTGGCCTCGGCCTCCTTGGAGATGTCGGCCTTGAAGAACGTGGTGGCGACCCCGGTTGCCTCCGCGATCTCCTTGGCGGTCTCCTCGCCGTTGTCGGCCATGTCCACGATGCCGATCTTGGCGCCCTGCGCCGGCCAGCTTCAACGCGATGGCCTTGCCGATGCCCCGGGCGCCCCCGGTGACAAGGGCCACCTGGCCCTCGAGCGGCCGCGCCGCGGCCGGCGTGGTGGTCGTGGTTTCTTCAGCCATCAGGCGCCTCCCTTTGCTCCATATGTATCGAGCGCCTTGGCGAGGGAATCCGCGTCCCCGGTCGAGGCGGCCGGTAGATCGCGGGCGATCCGCTTCATGAGTCCGGACAACACGTTGCCCGGCCCGACTTCCAGCACCCGGTCGGGAGCGTCGGCGGCACCGAGCAGAGCTTCCATGCTCTGGCTGAACTTCACCGGCGACAGCAGCTGCCGGGCCATGACCTCGGCGAGCTCGCCGGCCTGCGGCGCGCGGACCTCGGTGGTGGAGAAGAACGCCCCGGTGCCGGGCAAGAAGTTCACTTCAGAGAGCGACTTGGCAAGGGCTTCCGCGGCCCCGGCCATGAGCGGCGTGTGGAACGCTCCGGCCACGGCCAGCGGGATGACCCGCTTGGCACCCGCGGCGGTCGCGGCCTCGCCCGCGGCGGCCACGCCCTCGGTGGACCCGGAGATGACGATCTGCCCCGGTGAGTTGTAGTTGGCCACCCAGGCTTCGGAAGCGGAGGCGCAGGCCTTCTCGACCTCTTCGGTGTCCAGCCCGATGACGGCCGCCATGGCGCCGCCCCGCTGCTCGGCGCAGGCCTGCATGGCCCGGCCGCGTGCATCCACCACATGGAGGGCGTCTGCGAAGGTCAGGTTACCCGCGGCCACCAGGGCCGAATACTCGCCCAGCGAGTGTCCGGCAGCCTTGGTGAAACTCACGCCATCTTCCTCGAGCACCTTCCACGCCGCCACGCTGCAGGTGAGGATCGCCAGCTGGGTGCGGTCGGTGCGGGTGAGCTCCTCCATGGAGCCGTGCCGGCACACTTCGCCGATGTCCCAACCGAGGACGTCCGCCGCTTCGGCGAAGGTGTCCCGGGCCACGGGGTAGTCCCAGAGATATTCGGCCATGCCGACCGCCTGGCTGCCCTGACCGGGAAAGAGGATGAGGGTACCCGCCATATCTGTCACTCCCTTATTGCCGGCTGTCGCGGTCACTCCGCCGGATCGGCGGCGCCCGTGCCCCACCTCATCAGGCACGAGCCCCAGCTCAGACCGGCGCCGAAACCCATGAGCAACACGAGGTCTCCGTCTTTGAGGCGTCCTTCCGCCCTTGCCTCATACAGACACAGAGGCACGGAAGCCGCGGAGGTGTTGCCGTATTTCTGTAGATTCGTGAAGATCCTGTCCTTGGGGATGCCCATCTTCTCGGCACCGCTCTCGATGATGCGCAGATTCGCCTGATGAGGCACGTAGAGGTCGATGTCGCTGACCTCGTAGCCGCAGGTGTCCAACACCTTGTGGGCGGAATGGCCGACCACCCGGGTAGCGAACCGGTAGACCTCTTTGCCGTCCATCTTGAGATAGTGCTGGCGGCCCTGCACCGTCTCGATGGATGCCGGCATCCGAGAGCCGCCCGCCGGGATACCGAGCACATCAGCGCCCGAGCCGTCGCAGCCCAGATCGAAGCCCAGTATGCCGGCCGGCCCCGGGTACAGCCTCCACGACCGCCGCGCCGGCGCCGTCCCCGAAAAGGATCGCAGTGGTGCGGTCTTCCATATCGAGGATCCGCGAGAATGATCTCGGCTCCCACCACGAGCACGCGCTTGTGGATGCCCGCGGAGATCGTGCCGGTGGCCATGGCGAGACCGTAGACGAAGCCGGCGCACGCCGCCGACAGGTCGAAAGCTCCGGCGTTGACGCAGCCGAGATTATCCGCGACGCGCGCAGCCGTCGCCGGCGTGAAGTTGTCGGGCGTGAGGGTGGCGACGATGACAAGGTCGATGTCCTCGGGCTTCACTCCCGCGTCGGCGATCGCATCCCGCCCCGCGGCGGTCGCCATGTCGGAGGTGTAGACTCCGGGCGCTACCACGCGCCTCTGACAGATGCCCGTCCGCTGCCGGATCCACTCGTCGGACGTTTCGAGGGTGAGGGCGAGATCGTCGTTGGTGACGACCTTCGGCGGTGTGTGGATGCCGAGTCCGGTGATAGTGATGGATGTCCCCCATGATGGGGTGCTGCTCGCGATGTGGCATGGGTTATGGCTCGGTGATCATGAAGGTGAGGGCGGCGCTGCAGGCGAGCTCGGACCCGACGAAGGCCTTGCCCTCGGCCTTGCCCACGGCTCCCCTGCTCCGCGTCATCCTTATCTCGAACCGCAGCGTGTCTCCGGGAACGACTTCCCGGCGGAACTTCACTTCGTCGGCCCGGCCGAACAGGATGATCTTGCCCTGTGACTCCGGGTTGAGAGAGCACGGCGACCGCGCCGGTCTGGGCGAGCGCCTCGAGTTGCAGGACTCCCGGGAACACCGGGTGCCCGGGGAAATGCCCGCGGAACACGTCCTCGGTGGGCAGCAGGTCTTTCTCGGCAACGGCGTATTCGCCCGGCACGAGTTCGATCACTCGGTCGAGGAACAAGAAGGGATCCCTGTGGGGGAGTATCGCTTCGATCTGCGCTCGGTCCAGCATGGCTCACCTACTATCGGTCGGTCATCCCGGGCGCGAGTGCAACACGGCTCTCGCTCGCGAGGCTACGTCCCTCCAGGGTGGTAGTATTGTCCAGGATGAAGCAGCCCTTTGCAAGGTTTTCCTCGTTTCACGGGATGTAGCGCCGGCCCATGCAACTGCAGCTTTCTTTGGCCGTCGCGGATAGGCTCCACGAGACCCTCCTGGTTCGCGGGGAGCCTTTGGATGCCGTTGAAGCGGCCCGCATCCTTCTCGCTTCTCCCTCAGCCCCCGAGCCCATCTGCCGTCGGGGTCGTGGCCGCGCTCGTGCAACAGGACCAACGCTTCTGCTCCGGCGCCACCGCGGACCTGCTCTCGCTCAAACACTGGGAGACTCCCCGACCCCGATCTGGCCGACGTCCCCTTCGTAGCGCTCGACCTCGAGACCACCGGCTCCCGCGCCGGCACCAGCAAGATCACCGAGATCGGCGCCGTGCGCATCGAGGGCTTCGAGGTGGTGGGCACGTTCCACTCTCTGGTCAACCCCCAGCGCCCCATCCCCCCCATGATCACCCACATCACCGGCATCACCCATGCGATGGTGGCCGACGCGCCCCGCATCGAAGCAAGTCATCCCCGGACTGCTCGAGTTCCTCGAGGGCGCGGTCATCGTGGCTCACAACGCATCGTTCGACGTGGGGTTCCTCAACTACGAACTGCAGCGGCTCAAGGGCCGCCGCCTGGGCGAAGGCGCCATCGACACGCTGCCCCTCTCCCGGCTGCTGGCTCCCGGGCTGCCCAACTACCGCCTCGGCACCGTCGCCGAAGCCCTCGGAGCCCCCGTACCCGCCTGCCACCGGGCCCTCGCCGATGCTCAGGCCGCGGGCCACGTGTTCATCACCCTGGCGGGACGCCTCCAGGAGCGGGGCATCACCCGCCTGAACGAGACCCGGGCCTTCCTCAGCCCCTCCTCCCGCACCGCCATCGACAAGCTGCGCCTCACCCGCGACGTGCCGCGCACCCCCGGCGCCTACCGTTTCATGGACAAGCAGGGCACCGTGCTCTACGTGGGCAAGGCCGACCGGCTGCGGGAGCGTGTCCGCTCCTATTTCGTGCCCGGGGCGGGACACACCCGTAAGCTGCGGCAGGCCATCCACCAGGTGGAGCAGATCGACTGGGATGAGACCCACACCCCCCTGGAGGCGGTCGTGCGGGAGCAGGAATTGATCCTGGAGCACCGCCCGCCGTGCAACGTGCAGGGTAGCCGGCCCGAGAACTACATGTACCTGAAGGTCAGCAACAACGGCCCAGGCCTTTCACTCACGGTCAGCAGCCGGCAGCCCCGGTGGCTCACGTCCAGCGAGCATCCGGTGCGTCCTCCGCGCACGCCGTTGGTACTCGGCCCGTTCCGCGGCCGCGCCCGCATGGCCCAGGCCCTCGACCTGCTGCACCACTGCTATCCCATCCGGCGCTGTGCCCGGGGCGCCGCCGAACGCCCCTGCGTGAGGCAGGAGTGCGGTGCCTGTCTCGCTCCGTGCACCGGTGATGCGGAGATCATCGAGCGGCATGACGCGCTGGTCATGGGCATCGTGAACTGGCTGGCGGGAGAGGCTCCCGAAGGGTTCGCGGACCCGATCGGAGCTCGCCGACGACCTGGTCCGCTCGCTGTCGCGTCAACGGCGCTTCGAGGAGGCGCAGCGCATGCGCGAGGGCGCGGAGGCTCTCCTCAACGTGCGCCGCTCGTACCAGTCGTTGGTCGAGGCGATGTCGCTGCGCTTCGCGGCGCTGTGGCCGGCCACCGATGCCGACGGCATACCCGCGGTGCGGCTCAACCTCGTCTCGGAGGGCAGGCTGCGGGAGGCTGTGTCTCTGGCGAACCCCGCCTTGGCGGAGGAGATAGCGGCGATGACTGGACGCGCTGTCGGCGCCGGCGCCGGCCTGCCGGCCGGCGGCCCCCGATGACGGCGTGGCCGTGCTGCAGAAAGACCTGGACAGGATCCTGGCCCTGCGCCGCTGGTTCAAGGAGAGCGAGGCGTACTCGCTCGTGGTGCTGCCCGGGCCGTCCGCGACCCTCGAGGATCAGCAGCAGGCGCGGGAGCTTCTGCTGGCAGAAGCCTGGCACGTGCTTGCCGAATGGCCGGCCGGCCGTGCGGCCGGCTCGGTGGTCTGACCGGCCTGGATGAAGCGGCGGCCCGAAGGCCCGCCGCGCGATCGGACTTGGGCTCTAGGCCGTAGCGGCTACTTCAGTCTTGGGAAGCTGGATGCCCTTGGTCCTCATCACCGCCGTCAGGAGGCTGCGATCGATCTTCCCCTTGTAGATGGGGATGCCTTCCTTCACGCACAACTGGATCACGTCATGCGTACCTGTGTTCAGCTCGGTCGCAAGCTCCTCGGGGGTGAAGTGGTTGGCCATGAGATCTCCTTTCCGATCTGAGCCAAGAAGCCTTGTTCCAACAAAAAAGCCCAGCAGCGTCAGCTACCAGGCCAGTTCAACCGGTCTTTTTGCCCCGCACGGTTGAGCCTTCATCAGCTCCCCCGCGCCTCTGTCGAATTACTTTGATCACGCTCTCATTGTAGCCCCGGCGAGGTCCGTCGACAACCCGCCGAGGCACGCCGTTCAGGCTACTATCAGGGTTCCTCAAGGTCTTCGCGAAGAAGCAGGAATTCCACCTGTTCACCGGCTTTGACGCCCCGGTGGCCGCCCGGGATGAAGGCCAGTCCGTTGGCGCCCACCATGGACCTCAGTATCCCCGAGCCCTGCGCGCCGGTGGAGCTGATGTGCCAGGCGCCGTCTTCGCGCCAGGCCCGCACGCGCACCACGTAGACCCGGCCGTCCGGGTTGGAGATGTCTTCCTCGATGATGGCGGTGTAGAGCGGCTTGGTGGTCCGGCGGTGGCCCATGAGCCGCAGCAACGCCGGCTTGACGAACAGCTCGAACGACACCATGGCCGACACCGGGTTGCCTGGCAGCCCGAAGACCAGAGTCTTGCCCCGCACGCCGAACGCCACCGGCTTGCCGGGCTTCATGGCGATGCCCCACAGCTTGCGCTCCACGCCGAGCTCGTCCTGGACGTCCTTGACGAAGTCGAACGTGCCGACCGAGACGCCCCCGGAAGTGAGCAGCACGTCGTATTCCAGACCGGCTTCCACCGCTTTGCGCGTGGCCTCATAGTCGTCGGGGACGATGCCGAACGGGACCGGCTTCCACTCCCATCTGCCGGCAGAGCGCCTGCAGGGAGTAGCTGTTGGAGTTCCGGATCTGCCCGGGGCCGAGCGGCTGGTCGACCTCCACCAGTTCGCTGCCCGTGGAGATGATGGCCACCCGCGGCCGCCGATGCACCGACACCTGGGGATATCCCAGGCTGGCGATCATTCCTATCTCGGCCGGAGCGAGGGGCGTGCCCGCGGCCAGCACCCGCTCGCCGCACTGTGACGTCCTCACCGGCGCGGCGGATGTTCTTGCCCCGCCTGACCGCCTCGAGGATGTTGACGTACCCGTCGTCCTCGGTGGTGAGTTCCGACTGGACCACGGTGTCGGCGCCTTGGGGCACGGGAGCGCCGGTCATGATGCGGGCCGCTTGCCCCGGCAGCACAGCCGCCAAGGCCACATGCCCCGCGGGGATGGTCTCCGTGATGAGCAGCCGGGCCGGAGAGGAGGCGTCCGCTTCCACGATGTCCGCCGCCTGTACCGCGTAGCCGTCCATGCCGGAGTTGTCGAACGGGGGGACGTCGTGCGGGGCGACGATGTCCTCGCAGAGCACCGAGCCGAGAGCCTCGACGATGGGGATGGTCTCCGGCGGCAGAGGCTGAGCCTCGGCCAGAACGCGGTTTCGGGCCTCTTCTATGCTGATGAGCTTGGCTGACACGGATGGTTCCTCCAGGGGGCAGACCGCCGAAGGATAACACGCTCATTTGCCTCGACGCGGTTAGCAGGCATATAATTCTGAGCCTCCACAGAACGGGAGTCGTGTATGCCCCTGACCATCCGCCGGCGCCTGGTAGACCGGGTCCGGCAACTGAGGAAGATAGCGTACGCCGTCTGCGTGGCCCTCGTCGTCCTCTCGGCCGTGGTCGTCTTCCTCTCCATCTCGTCCCCGACCTCCACCATCGAGGTCACCATCGGCCCCACCTTCTTCGACTCCAACCGGGCCTTCCGCCTGGCCGAGGACATGTGGAGCAAGGGACCAGGAACGCAGCCTGGGATCGGAAGACGCCGCCGAGGTGGCCACCTGGGTCGAGGGCAAGTTCTCCGCCTTCGGCGACCCCGTGGTCCAGGAGTTCCAGGCCCCGCTCGGTGATCGCGAAGTGACGTTGCGCAACGTCGTGCTCGTCCTGCCCGGCAAGGGGGACGCCATCGTGATCGCCGCGCCGCGCGACACGCCGGCCGTGGCCAAGGTGGACCCGCTCCACTACTCGAGCGGCTCGGCCGTCCTGATGGAATTGGCTCAGGTGTTCGCATCCCGGCCCCATCAGAAGACCATCATCTTCCTCTCCACGGAAGACTGGAGCAGCGGTGGTCTGGGGATGGACTACTTCCTCAACAACAGCGACGGCGAACTCCGGGACATCGTCTCCAATGTCTCCACCATCCTCTCGGTCTCGGGCCTCGGCAAGGAGCGCACCAAGATCCTGCGGGCCGGGGTCAGCGCTCCCCAGGACACCACTCCGGGCTGGTACGTGCAACTGACCACCCAGGTGCTGGCCAAATCAGGGCTGGCGCTCCGGGTGCCCGGCATGGCTTCACAGGCCGCCGACCACGCCCTCGCCCTGTCCCGCGGCGACCAGGTGGCGGGGCTCAGCAAGGGCATCCCGTCGCTGCGCCTCTATGACGACTCGACCGGCAACCCCACGGCGGCCGGGCTCTCCCAGCAGGGCGCCGCCATCGAGCGGCTCATCATGTCGCTGGACGCCCAGGCCGAGATGCCCTCCGACCCGGGGACGGCCCTGGTGCTCAACTCCGGACGCTACCTCACCAGCCGGGCGGTCACGCTGTTGGCCGTGCTCATGCTCCTCCCGACCATCTGCGCTCTGCTCATCTGGCTCTTCTCCTCGCGCATCAGCGGACGCGGCGCCCTGCTGCACCTGCGCAACCTGCTGTCGTTCGCCATCCCGCTGGGGCTGGTCTTCCTGCTCGCCTACGCCCTCGCCCGCTGGGGGCTCATCCCGCTGTATCACTTCCAGGTGCCGACGACGCCCGGCCCGGCCACGAGTCCCAAGGTCGGCCCGACGCTCATCCTCATCCTGCTGGGCGGCGCCGCCTTCGTGATCTCCCGGCATCTGCTGGGCTACCTGCGCCCCCGCGAATCCCGCGCGGCCACGGAGATGACCCGCCTATGCGTGGGCTTCGTGAGCCTGATATTCGGCCTGACCCTGATGCTGTCCCGCTCGGCGTTCCTGGTGCTGCCCTGCCTGGCCCTGGCCTGGACCTGGCCGCTGGCCACCTGCTTCGCCGAGCCCGTCTACACGGGAGCGTTCTGGCGCCACCGTTTCCTGAGCAACGCCCCGGTGCTGTTGTTCGGTCTGATCGTCCCCATCCTTCTGTACTCGTACCTGGCCTCAGGGAACGACATAGGCTGGCTGCGGGCCTGGTGGTTCGCGATAGTCCAGACGGTCTCCGGCGCCTACGGCGTCCGCGGCCCGGCGGCGATGGTGTTCATAACGTCGGCCTTCATGGTGCTGATGGGAGTGAAACGCATGCGCGTGATCCCCATCGAGACCCTGGAGGTGCAGGACGAACTGAGCCTGCTGGAACCCCCGGCCCCGAGAGGCCGCCGCAAGCCGAGGCACCACCAGACGGCCACCAAGCCACTTTCGCCCTGGAGGCAGTAGAGGAAGGGAAGCGCCACCTCGGCGCCGGCCACTCCTAGAAGTACTTCTTCCTCCAGAACACGATGAAGAACCCGATGATCCCCGCCACCGCGATCGCGATGGCGATCACGAACCCGTGGGCGTAGTTGACCCCGAACGGCACCTTCACGTTCATCCCCCAGAAGGACGACACGATGACGGGCACCGACAGCATGATGGTGATGGAGGTGAGGAGCTTCATCACCTGGTTCAGGTTGTTGTTGATGACCGAAGCGAACGCGTCCATCATGCCCGTGAGGATGTCGGTGTAGATCTTGGCCATCTCCGAGGCCTGCCGGTTCTCGACGAGGGTGTCCTCGAGGAGCTCCTCGTCCTCTTCGTACATCTTGACGCTCTTCCCGCGCATGAGCTTCTGGAGCACGCTCTCGTTCGAGCGGAGCGAGGTGGTGAAGTACACCAGGGCTTTCTGCAGGTTGAGCAGGTCATAGATGGATTCGTTCCGCGACGACGCCCGCAGTTCGCGCTCCAACTTGTCGGTCTCGCGGTCGATGCGATAGAGGTAGCGCAGGTAGAACGCGGATATGGTCTGCAGGATCTGGAACAGGAAACGGGTCTTCTTGAACGTGAAGAAGTTCTTGACCGTTCCCCGCTCGAACTCGCCCAGGATGGGGTTCACGCGCAGGCAGATGGTGATGAAGTAATCCTTGTGGACGATCATCCCCAGCGGGATGGTGGCGTAGCTACGCTCGTCGTCCTCCACCACCAGCACCGGGATGTCGACGATCACGAGGGTGAGCCCCGTCCTCGATCTCGACCCGCGATTTCTCTTCCTCGTCCAAGGGAGCACTCAGGAAGTCGAGCGGGATGTCCAGCTCGCCGCTTACTCGTCGCAGCTCTTCCTCGGTTGGGCTGACCAGATCGATCCAGGAGCCCGGTTCGAACTCCTCTATTTTCTCGAGACCCGTTTCGGTGGTCTTGAGGATGGCAAGCATGACTCACCCCCTTTTCTGCTCGACGCGGACGCGCCGCGTTCCATGGTGCTTGGTTCCTTTGTGAATCCGATTGAGGCTGCTCGTCCCGCGGGCGGCCGGAGCCGCTGATACCGGGACCCAAAGATTCTCTCATGAACCGGGCCACTGCGCTATCGTGGGGGTTAGTCACTACTAGATTCGCTCGCGCAGCGGCGGCGGCCGGGGAACGGCGCCGTCCGGCGAGGAAGGGAGGCGCAGTGGCGCTCGACGAGCCCGTCTACGAGAACATGATCCAGGAACGTGACGTGATGGTGCGGATGCGCGACGGAGTGCATCTGGCCGTGGACGTCTACAGGCCCAAAGCAGGCGGCGCCACGCCGGTGCTCTACACCTGCGCGGTGCACAACAAAGACCTGCAGCGCCCGGAGATCGCCGAAGCGCTGCCGCCCCAGCCGGCCTACGCCTCACTGTGGTACGGCGTGGTGGAGGGCGGAGACACCAAGCGGCTGGTGGCCAACGGGTACGCGCACGTCATCGCGGAGTTGCGCGGGGTGGGCAAGTCGGAGGGCGACTACACGCCCGACAACGAGACCGACCACTACGACATGATCGAGTGGATCTCCCAGCAGCCCTGGTGCGACGGCAATGTGGGCATGATCGGCATATCGGCGTTCGGCGGGGAGCAGTTCCGGGCCGCGGTGCAGGGGCACCCGGCGCTCAAGGCCATCTACCCGTACGACTCCATGGGCGGCTTCAGCGGCATGTGGAGCGTCCGCGAGTTCCATCCGGGCGGCGTGTTCCAGATGATGCCCTACCTGCTGGGCATGTTCAGCTGCGTGCACGAGCCGTGCGGGCAGCCGGGGCCGCTATCGCCCGAGGACGAGGCCAAGTGGGAATGGGCCATGAACAACCCCGACTACCGGATGTACGCGCACCTGTGGAACATCCTCACCCAGAAGGGCCAGCGCCAGGGGATGACGTTCTGGACGCTCATCGATCCGTATGACTATCCCGAACTCCTCGCCAAGAGCGAGGTGGACTTCCAGAAGGTGAAGATCCCGTTCGTCTGCGGCTCCGGCGCCTACGCCTACACCTACAAGATGCACTGGCAGGGAGCCCAGCACTGGTTCATCAACGCTCAGAACTCCCCCAAGAAACGGCTCCTTTTCAACGGACCCGCCCACATGGAACGCCCGTTCCACGACATGCACGACGACATCATCCGCTGGTACGACCACTGGCTGAAGGGCATCGACAACGGCGCCGAGGCCGACCCGCCGGTGAAGACCTGGGTCATGGGCGAGAACAAGTGGCGCACCTTCAGCGACTGGCCCGCCCCCGAGACGCAGTGGACCAAGTTCTACCTCGACAGCTGGGAGCGCCTCACCACCGAGGAGTCGCTGCCCAAGGAGCAGACCCAGAGCTACAACCCCGACCCCGACGTCTTCACGCAGATGCCGCTCAAGAAGACCATGAAGGTGGAGCGCCTCCGCTACATGAGCGAGCCGCTGGCCGACGACCTGCTGGTGGTGGGCCCCTGCTCGCTGACCATCCACGCCGCCCTCGACCAGGACGACACCAACTGGATCATCGTCCTGTCGGACGTGGGGCCGGACGTGTCGGTGCGGACGCAACGGGAGGGCGAACGTAACGTCCCGGGCGATCTTCCCGAGCGGGAACTCACCCGCGGATGGCTCAAGGCGTCGCACCGCGCCCTCGATGCGGAGCACAGCAAGCCCTGGGCGCCGTTCCACAAGCTCACTCGGGAGGCCCAGCAGCCGGTTGTCCCCGGGGAAATCAACGAATACCAGGTAGAATTGCTCTCGACGGCGAACATGTTCCTGCGCGGGCACCGGATCTGCGTGGACATCACCAGCCTCGACGTACCGACTGGCACCGCCGGCCTGAGCAACATCGAATACATCGGGAACCACGTGTGCAGCAGCAAGACCGTGACACACAGCGTCTATCACAACGCGGAGTACCCGTCGCACCTGCTGCTGCCGGTGATACCCCTGAAGTGACCGGCCCGCACAGCCGGCCGCGCCGCGCCGCGCGGCACCGCGCGGCCCGCGCCGCGGCGCCCGCGTCGCCGCCGACCTGCGCCGCCTACTCAAGGGCGACGTGGAGTTCGACGACGTCTCCCGCCACCTCTACGCCACCGATGCCGGCCTCAACCAGGTGACCCCGCTGGGCGTCGTCTCGCCGCGCGACACCGAGGACGTGGTGCGCCTCGTCCAGTATTGCGCCGAGCACGGGCTGCCCCTTGTCGGCCGGGGCATGGGCTCCGGCTTGGCCGGCGGCGCCGTGGGCGCGGGCATCCAGGTGGACTTCACCCGGTACATGAACCGCATCCTTGAGATCGCCCCCGACGGCTCCTGGGCCCGGGTGCAGCCCGGCCTGGTCATGGCGAACCTCAACCAGGAAGCGGCCAAGTACGGCGCCTTCTTCGCCCCCGACCCCTCCAGCGAGAACTACTGCAGCCTGGGCGGCATGATCGGCACCAACTCCTCCGGCGCCCGCACCGTCGCCTACGGTGGCACCAAGGATCACGTCCTGGCACTGGAGACCGTGCTGGCGGATGGGAGCACGTTCACGGCGCGGGCCTTGGCGGCCGATGGCGCCGAACTGGCCGCCCTGCTGGGCGCGGGAGCCGGACATGGGAACGGCGCCGAAACCGGCGCCTGGTCCGGTGCCGCCACTCTCGCCGGCCGCGCGTTCGCCAAGCTACTTCCAGAGTTGCAGGCCAACGCCGCCGCCATCGCGGCGGCCATGCCCAATGTGGTCAAGAACTGTTCCGGGTACCGGCTGGAGACGGTGTTCGGCGAGGGGGCCGCGGGGCTGCGGCGCCGGCGGCGCCGGCATGGCTGCGGCGCGGGGGCCCGAAGGGCCCAGCCTGGTCCATCTCCAGAAGCTGTTCGTCGGCGCCGAAGGGACGCTGGGACTGGTCACCGAAGCCACGCTGAACTTGGTGCCGCTGCCCCGGCGGCGCGGCATAGCCATGGCGTACTTCCCGTCGGTGTTCGCGTCCGGGGAGGCGGTGCCGGGCATCCTGGCGCTGGCGCCCACCGCCGTCGAGATCATGGACTCCCGCTTCCTCGCCCTGGTGCGCAAGCACGACTCCCGCGTGGACGCCATGTTGCCCGAGCACACCGACACCGCCCTGCTCATCGAGTTCGAGGGGGGCGACGACGCCGAGGTGGACGACAAGTTCGCCGCCCTGGCGCGCCACTTGGCCGGCACCGGCGCCATCACCATGGTCCGCGCCCGGTCCGCCGAAGAGGCCGCCCGCCTCTGGACGGTCCGCAAGTCCGCCGTGGCGCTGGCCCTGCGCATGCCGGGCCCCCGTCGGGCGCTGCCCTTCATCGAGGACGTCACCGTGCATCCCACCGAGGTCCCCGGCTACGTCGATTTCCTGCAGCGCCTCTTCGACCGCGAACACGTGGACGCCGTCATGTACGGCCACGTGGGCGACGGCAACATCCACACCCGCCCGCTCCTCGATCCCAAAGACCCCGCCGACCTGCGCACCATGCAGCGCCTCTACGACGAGGTCTCGGCCTACGTCCGCGGCGTCCGCGGCACCATGTCGGGCGAGCACGGCGACGGCCTGCTCCGCACCCCCTACCTCCGCCAGACGTACGGGGATGCCATCTACTCCCTGTTCTCTCTGGTCAAGAATGCGTTCGATCCTCAGGGTCTGATGAACCCCGGCAAGAAAGTGGGGCCGCAGGAGGAGAGCGGCACCTGGCCGCCTGGGACGGCGGCGCCCAGGCCGGCGCCGCACCCAGCGGCCCCCTGCTCCGTGACCTGCGCTACGGTTTCGACTACCGCACCTTCCCGCAGAAGCCGCTTCTGCACTTCCCCGGCGAGGAATACGAGCGGGAGATCGAAAAATGCCACGGCTGCGCCCAATGCAAGAGCACGGTGGTGACCACCATGTGCCCCACCTACAAGGCGACGCGCCGGGAGGCGGCGTCGCCCCGCGCCAAGGCCAACCTGCTGCGCGCGGTCATCACCGGGGCGCTTGGACCCGGACTCCAGCTACGGCGAAGCCGCCATGAAGTCGGTCACCGACTGGTGCATCGAGTGCGGGATGTGCGCGGTGGAGTGTCCGTCGAACGTCAACATCCCCAAGTTGATGCTGGAGGCCAAGAGCAAATACCGGGCGGCCCACCGCGGCTCCCCGCTCGAACTGGCGCTCGGCCACGCCGAGACCACCTCGGCCCTGGGCCGGCGCTTCGCGCCGCTGGCGAACCCGCTGCTGGCTCAGCCCCTGGTGCGCCGCCTGACTGAGCCGCTCACCGGCATCGACAGGCGCCGCCGGATGCCGCGCTTCGCGCGGCACACCCTGGCCCAGACCGCGCCCGGCGCCGCGGTCCACGCGACGCCCGGCGACCCGGCGCCCGTCCTCGGCGCCCGCCGGCCTTTGGCCGCCTACTTCAGCGACCTCTACGCCGCCTACAACGACCCGGACCTCGGGCAGACGGTGCTGCGCCTCCTCGCCGCCCACGGCATCGAGGTGGTCCTCCCCGAGCAGCGCTCCAGCGGCATCCCGGAGATGCTCTACGGCTACGCCGACTCAGCCCGCGAAACGGCCGCCTACAACGTGGCATCCATGCTGCCCTGGACGAAACGCGGCGCGGTGGTGCTCTCGGCCGAGCCGACAGCCACTTTCGCCTTCAAGGTCCACTACCCGGACTACCTCGTCGAGCCCGGACTGCTCCGCGGTCGCCGATGCCACCCACGACCTGGGCGAGTTCCTCGTCCGCTACCGAGCCGATCATCCAGACCGGTCGCCCGTCGCCGGCCCGCTTCCCGGTGTGTGGAGCGAGGTCCGTCGCGTCGCCTACCATCAGCCCTGCCATCTCAAGGCGCAGGGGGTCGGCAATCCGGGGGTGGAGCTGCTTCGCGAGCTCCCAGGCGTGGAAGTGATCGACCTCGCGGCCGGCTGCTGCGGCATGGCCGGCACCTTCGGCATGAAGAAGGACACCTACGACCTGTCGATGCTCACCGGCGCGCCGCTCTTCGAGCGCATCGCGGCAGTCGGCCCCGACCTCGTGGCCAGCGAATGCAGCACCTGCCGGTTGCAGATCGCCGAGGCGACATCCTTGCAGGCGGTGCACCCGGTCACGCTGCTGGCCGCGGCCTACGGGGTGTAGGCGCGGGGCGCGAGACCCTCAGTCCAACGCCGACAGCACCGCGGCCACCACGAAGCCGAGCACCGTCCACAGGCCCGTCTGCCTGCCTCCGTGCTGGTACGCCTCGGGGATCATCGCGTCGGCCAGCATCATGAGCATGGCGCCGGCGGCGAACGCCTGGGCAAGCGTCCCATCCGCGGAAGGCAGCGCCTGGACCAGACCGGCTCCCAGCGCGGCCGCGGCCGCGGACAGAAGAACGAGCGAGACCCACATCCCGAGGATCTGCCTGCGAGAGTGGCCGGCGGCGCCCAGATTCAGCGTCCCCGCGACGGCTTCCGGCACGTTGGACACGAACACCGCCACCAGGAAGGCCAGCCGTATGGAGCCTCCCATCGCCAGGCCCATCCCCAGGACGATCGACTCCGGCACGGCGTCCAGCAGGGTGCCGATGTAGACCACGGCTCCCGAACTCCCCTCGTGCTCGCCGGCGATGGTCTTGCGTTTCGCGCCGCCCCAGTGGTCGACGACCCAGTCCATCAGAAGAAGACCACTGCGCCGCCGAGCAGGAAGAGCACGGTATCCCAGCCACGGTCCACGGAGTCGGGGACGAGTTCGTAGGCGATAGCGGCGATGAGGGCCCCGGCCCCGAAGCCCATCACCAGGCCGACGGTCCGGTTGGACAGGCCTCGCCAGCGCCAGCACGTAGCCGACGAGCAAGGACACAGCCGCCAGCCCTCCCCACAGGAACGCGGCGATCATGCCGGTCACTTGTCCGAGTAGAGCGTCCCGCCCTTGGCCCAGTCGGTCCGGGGATGGTCCTCGATGATGACGTCCACGGCTTCCGCCGGCGCGCCGGTGTGCTTGACCACCGCGTCGGTGATGGCGGACGCCAGGTCACGCTTCTGTTCCACCGTCCGGCCTTCCAGCATCTTCACGATCACGACGGGCATGGGGCCTCCTTCCGGGCTGGGCTGCTTGCTCATTTGGACGCGACGCGCTCGAGACGTTCGGCGAGCCACATCTTGATCGAGCGACTGCCTGGTCACGCCCAGGCGTTTCGATTCTTTGTCGAGGGACTCCACCATCCACGGAGGGAAGTCGACGTTGACGCGCTGCGTCTTCGGATAGACGCGCTCAGAGCGGGCGAGGTCCAGCATATCGGTGATGTCCTCCCGGCATCGAACTTCCGTTCGAACTCATCGACGCGCATAGTCAGCAACCTCCTTGGGCCGAGAACGGCGTGCGAGATCAGGCGAACCCGCGTCCCGCGATATGTGATGATGACCGACCAGTGCTTCTCGCCTATCATTCCGAGCAGCAGCCAGCGCTCTTCGACGTCGCGAAGCACGCGGACGCGCATCAAGTCCGGGTCGAGCCAGAGTCTCTGAGCCTCGACGAAGTCCACGCCGTGCTTCAGCTTGTTCCCCAGCTCTTCGCCTTGTCGAGACTCAAACTGGACCGGCTGCCCGTCTGGCGCCATTAGAGTATAGAAAGCTCCATGTTCCGGTTCGCTCTGACGCCCAGTGCATCGTCGACTTCCCTGCGTCGCCATTGTCGGCCACTTCCGGCGAAGCAGCCCTCGGTCTTTGGGTGGAGCGCGGCTTCGCCGCCCGCGGGGGCTGGCCGCAATACAACCGCAGATCCGTATCGCCTTCGGAAGCCGCGACGCACTACGGTGCCCCGCGCGGGAGCAGCGCGCGTGTCCCGACGATTCTGATCTCATAGCGTCGCATCGAGCTCGTTCCTCGGAGCGCGGGATGGTCGGAACGGTGATCAGCTTGAGCCTCGACGACAAGGCCTGGCTCGACCGGCGCGCCGGCGATGAAGGCACCGCCATGACCGAGATCGTGCGGCGGTCGGTGCGCGTCTACGCGCGTCTGCGACCCCGAAGATGCCACCTGGTCACCCTCGACGTGCAACAGGCGAGCGGCTACCGGCTGACATCGCGGTCTGTTCGCCGGCGGAGTTCCTAGAGGGCTGCGGGGAATAGCGACGCCGCGCCTCTATCCGGCGCCGCTGCCCCGCCCAGCCACTCCTACTTCAGCCGCCCGAACAGCCTCCGCCGGACCGCCGCCTTCTTGAGCCACTGGATGCCTTCCGTGGGGCTGAGCTCCTTCGGACAGGCTTCCTGGCAGTTCATGATGGTGTGGCAGCGGTAGACGCCGCGTTCGTTGTCCCACAGCGGCATGCGTTCCTTGCCGGCCTCGTCGCGGGAGTCCACCTCGAACCGGAAGGCCTTGAGCAGCGCCGCCGGGCCGATGTAGTTCTCCTCGCCCCACACCGACGGGCAACTCGAGTAGCAGCAGCCGCACAGGATGCAGTCGATGGGCATGTCGATCTTCTTGCGGTCCTTGGGCGACTGGAGGATCTCCTTCTCGGGATCCTGCGAGTTGCGGATGAGCCACGGCTTGATGTACTCGTACTTGGCGAAGAAGTCGTCCATGTCGACGACGAGGTCCTTCACCAGGCCCAGGTGCGGCATGGGCGAGACGCTCACCACCGGCTCGGCGTCGTGGACGATGTCCAGGTGTTTGACGTTCGTCTGGCAGGCGAGGCGATAGGCGCCGTTGATGTACATGGCGCAGCTACCGCAGATGGACGCCCGGCAGCAGTACCGGAAGCAGAGGCTGCCGTCGTAGTGCTCCTGGATGTAGAAGAGCGCCTCGAGGACGGTGAGGTTGCCCTCGAAGGGCACCTTGTACTCTTCCCAATGGAACTCGGGGTTCTTCTTGTCGGCCGGGTCCTGGCGCTTGACGCGGAATGTGATCTCAGCCATCAGTACACCCGCTCCTGAGGTTCGAAGGTGCCCAGGGTGACCGGCTTGAAGTCCAGCCGGGGACCGGCCTCGTCGGGCCGGTAGTGGGCCAGCGTGTGCTTGAGCCAGTCGCCGTCGTTGCGCTTGTTGAAGTCGGTGCGGAAGTGGGCGCCGCGCGACTCGGTGCGGTTGAGAGCGCCGGCCGCCATGCACAGGGCCACGTCGATCATGCTCTCGAGGTCGAGCGTGCGGATCATGTCGAGGTTGAAGACCCCGCGGCTCACGCGCAGGCCGATGTTCTTGGAGCGGGCCTTGACGTCGAGGAGCTTGTCGAGGCCGGCCTGCATGGTGGGCTCGTCGCGGAACACGCCGAAGTAGTCGCGGGTGACTTCCGCCATCTCGGTGCGGAGCTTGTAGGCGTCCTCGGTGGCGGTGGCGCTGGCGAGCTTGTCGACCTTGTCTTCCATGGCGCGGAGCGCCGCGTCGGCGGTCCGCGCGTTGGGCGGACGCTTCTGGCCGAGGCCCTCCAGGTAGCGGACCACGTCGGCGCCGGCCCGGCGGCCGAACACGATGGTCTCCAGCAGAGAGTTGCCGCCCAGGCGGTTGGCGCCGTGGACGCTCACGCAGGCACACTCGCCGGCGGCCCAGAGGCCGGGCATCGGCGTGGCGCCGTCGTAGTTGGTGTCGATGCCGCCCATGGTGTAGTGCTGGCTCGGCACCACCGGGATGGGCGCCTCGATGGGGTCGACGCCCTCGAAGTGGATGGCCAGGTCGCGGATGCCGGGCAGCCGCTCGAGGATCTTCTCGGCGCCCAAGTGGCGGAGATCAAGGTAGACGTACCCCTGGCCGTTGATGCCCCGGCCTTCGTTGATCTCGGTCTGGCCGGCGCGGGCCACGATGTCGCGCGGCGCGAGTTCCATGAACTTGGGCGCGTATTTCTCCATGTAGCGCTCGCCCAGGCCGTTCACCAGGTAGCCGCCTTCGCCGCGGGCGCCCTCGGTCATGAGGATCTTCGTGGTGAAGAGACCGGTGGGGTGGAACTGGATGAACTCCATGTCCTTGAGCGGGACGCCGGCGTGGTAGGCCATGGCCATGCCGCCGCCGGTGTTGATGAGCGCGTTGGTGGAGTTCTCGTAGATGCGGCCCGAGCCGCCGGTGGCGATGACCACCGCGTGGGCCGTGAACGACTCGAAGCCGCCGCGGATCATGTCGTAGGCGATGACGCCCTGGCACACGCCGTCATGCACGATGAGCTTGCTGACGTACTGCTCCACGTAGAGCTTCACGCCGAACTTGTAGGCCTGCTCCACCAGGGTGTGCAGCAGATAGTGGCCGGTCTTGTCCGCGCCGTAGCAGCAACGCGGGAAGCCGGCGCCGCCGAACGGCCGCTGGGTGATGCGCCCGTCCTCGTAACGGCTGAACGGGCAGCCCCAGTGGTCCATCTCGTAGATGACCCGGATGGCGTCCTGGGTCATCTTCATGATGGCGTCCTGGTCGCCCAGGTAGTCGCCGCCCTTGGTGGTGTCGAACGCGTGCTTCTCCCAGGTGTCGTCGTGGCCGTCCGGGTGGTTGCCCAGAGCGGCGTTGATGCCTCCCTGCGCCGCGCCCGAGTGGCTGCGGCCGGGGTGGACCTGCGTGAGGATGGCGACGTCGACGCCGGCGCGCTTTGCTTCGATAGCGGCGCGCAGCCCCGAGAGGCCGCCGCCGACAACGATCACGTCATGATGGATCATATTCGAGCCCTCCTAACCGATGTAGGGCCAGAGAGCCCACAAGCCGTATCCGAAGGCCACAAGACCTATCACCCACAGGACGCAGGTGAGGTAGAGAGCCCGGGTGCGGGAGTTGAACCAGTAGTCCATGAGCACCATGCGGAGCCCGTTGAGCGCGTGGTAGATACCGGCCGCCAGCAGGATGATGTCGACGGCGGTGAGCCCGGCGCTGGCGAGACGCTCGGCGACGTTCGCCTCGGTCGATCTCCCCGATGTTGGTGATGTGCGTGAGGATCAGGTGGATCGCCAGGCAGACGATGAGAAGGACGGCGGTGATCCGCTGGAACAGCCAGGACCACATGCCGCCGCGATGCTTGGAGAGAGTCTCGGCTTTCACCAGTTCACCCCCGCGCCGGTCGCGATGAAGGTGAACGCCACGTACGCGAACACCGCGAAGCAGATGACTATGACGGCCACCGCGCTCCAGAACATGATCTTGTGCCGGTGGATGCCGATCCCGAAGTCCATCAGGATGATCCGCACGCCGTTCAGCGCGTGATAGAGCACCGCCACCACCAGGGCCAGGTCGAGGACGACGGCCAGCGGATGGTCGAAGAGTCTTCATGAGGGCGTCGAACTTGATCGAACTGCCCCGTGGAGATGATGATGATGTGGGCGCCCAGATAGAAGACGAGGATGAGGCCGCTTATCCGGAAGAAGAGCCAGGCCCACATGCCTGTCGCTTTCCAGAGGCCCGCCCCCACATTGGCGGTCTCGCGAGGTTTCGAACTCAAGAATCCACCCCTCTCTCGTACTTCTTGCGGCCTTCCACGTAGAGGTCGCCGCCGTACATATCGTTGATGACCACTACCGGAAAGTCTTTGACTTCCAGCTCGCGGATGGCTTCCGGACCCAGATCCTCATAGGCGACCACCTTGGCCGCCACGATACGCTTCGAGAGCAGGGCGCCGGCGCCGCCGGTGGCCCCCAGGTAGACGGCCTTGTCGCGCTTGAGCGCTTCCTTGACCGCGTCGTTGCGGGAGCCCTTGCCGATCATGCCCTTGAGGCCCAGGTCGAGCAGCTTGGGCGAATAGGCGTCCATGCGGCCGGAGGTGGTGGGACCGGCCGAGCCGATGACCTCTCCCGGTTTGGCCGGGGTGGGCCCGACGAAGTAGATGATCTGCCCCTTGATGTCGATGGGCAGCGGCTCGCCCTTGTCCACCAGGGCGATCAGCCGCTTGTGAGCGGCGTCGCGGCCGGTGTAGATGATGCCGGTGATGAGCAGCCGGTCGCCGGCGTGCAGCTTCTCGATGAACTCGTCGGTGAGCGGCGTGGTGACCTTGTATTCCATCAGAGCACCGCCTCCTTGTGCCGGGCGGAGTGGCACTGGATGTTCACGGCCACCGGCATGCTGGCGATGTGCGCCGGCATCTCCTCGATGAACACGTCGATGACCGAGGTGATGCCGCCCAGCCCCGCCGGCCCGATGCCGAGCGCGTTGGCGCGCTTCTCGATCTCGTCTTCCAGCTCGGCCAGGCGCGGGTCGGGGTTGGTGGAGCCCACTTCCCGCATCAGCGAATGCTTGGCCATGTAGGCGGCCTTCTCGAACGTCCCCCCGAGGCCCACGCCCACGATGATGGGCGGGCAGGGGTTGGGCCCGGCCTTGCTGACCGTGTCCACGATGAAGTCGATGGCGCCCTGGCGGCCCTGGGACGGCTTGAGCATCCCGATGGCGCTCATGTTCTCGGCGCCGCCGCCCTTGGGAGCCACGATGATCTTGACCTTGTCCCCGGGCACGATGCGGGTGTGGAGCATGGCCGGTGTGTTGTCGCCGGTGTTGACCCGAGCCCCGATGGGATCGGCCACCGCGGATTTGCGCAGATAGCCTTCGCCGTAGCCCTTGCGGACACCCTCGTCGACCGCGGTCTCCAAGTCGCCGCCGGTGAGGTGCACGTCCTGCCCGATCTCCAGGAACACCACGGCGAGGCCGGTGTCCTGACAGAGAGGCATGTTGGTGTCACGGGCGAGCTTGGCGTTCTCGAGGAGCTGGCGAAGGATGTCCTTGCCGGTCTCGGACTCCTCGCGTTCGGCGGCCTTCTCGAAGAACGCCACCAGGTCCGCGCCCAGATAGGTACACGCGTCCACGGCAAGCTTGGCCACCGCCTCGGTTATCCGGGCGACGTCCAATTCCCTCACGATTGCCCTCCTGTCTCCCCCGGTCATCCACACCATGCGCGCTGCACGCGCAAGCG
>CAVTPV010000004.1:0-654792 GCA_963736705.1 uncultured Actinomycetota bacterium | reverse complement strand
GCGCAGGCGCGCTACTTGGGCTGAGGCGGCCCTCAGGTCGGGAGTGTCGGCGGAATGGACGTATTCGAGCTTGCGCTCGACGGCCTCCATGAGGTCCCGGCGGGACGCTTGGGCGAAGGGCTTGAGGGTGGAGAGGTCCATGCCGTCAGACGGTGATCTTGTTGCCCTTGGCCAACTCCGCGAGAGCCGCTTGGCGCAGCGCGCCCAGCCACTTCTCCACATCGTCGGCCGTGGAGAGGAACGTCGACCAGCACTTCACCTGCAGGGCGGTGGCACACACATAGACCGTGGGTGCGGGTCAGTTGGCCCGGTTTCGGGGGGGTCGCGAGGTTATGGAGCAGCGCCAACTGGGCCGGGTAGTCGATGGTCCTGTACTGGTTCAACCGGCTGTGGATGCTGCTGATGAACCTCTCGGCGGCGACCGTCTCCCTCACGAGCTTCGACCTGTGAAGCACCTGCTCGCGTTCAGCCTGTCCAGTCCCGCGAACTCCGGTTGGGCTTGGATGCGCGCCTCGCTTTCATCGACGTCGGCCAGTGCGCTCAGACACTCCTGCTCCAACTTCGCGCCGATGAAGCGCTGGACGTTTACCATCGCCTTCTTCGCGCTGGGCAGAACATCGCCGATATAGGGAGTCGGAGAGCAGAGCAGTTCCTCGATGGGCTCGAGTTGATCAGCGGGCACCTCGCCAAAGTTGGCTTGCTCCCGGGCGGCGAACGCAACCACCTGGTCGTAGTTGCCCTGCTGGGCGCCGTTCATGAACGCCTTGATTGGGTCCAGCACCTGTTCCCTTCGCATTGACCAGGTCGGAGCATTCTCCGATGTGTTCTAGCAGATATGGGTAGCCCCGGGTCACGAGTGAATCGAGACGCGCCTTGATGGGCTCCAGCTGCAGCAGGAACGGATAGTTCGCCTTCTGGCCCGGGAAGAGGTCGAGCTGCCGGGACTCTTCGCCGAGTTCCTCCAGTGTGGCCTCAGCGACGGACCGCGCGATCACGGTGCCGGGGTTGGTGCGGTTAAAGAAGTCGTGGAAGAAGTCCTTGACGGCCTTGATCGCTTCCGCGGGCGGCTGCGCCTCGATCCGGACCCGCACGTTGCTGTGCATGTGCGTGTTCCTGAGAGCCTCGAAGGCCCCGTTCGCGTCCAGCAGCTCCGCCGTGCGCAGTTCGATCTTGCCGGCGCGGAACAGCCGGGCGACCTGCACGAGGACCCCCATGGGCGGCCACCCGTACGGTCGCTTCCCGAAGTCCCGGACCATGTCCTCGACGGTCGTGCGCTCTACCTTGTCCGTCTGGGAGCGCAGGACGTAGGTCAGGACTTCCTGCTCGGCCTCCGAGAGAGGTACAGCCGCCGCCCGCCAGAGGTCGTCGGGCTCGAGAAGCGTCTTGCTCGAGAAGCGCCTCGTCGTAGGTGCCCTCGAGCATGCCGCAGGCTCGGATAGGCGAACGAGATCAGTATCCTGGCCGGCCCGCTGGAGAAGCGCGTGCGGGCGTCCCCTTCCGCCGATGTCGGTGAGCTGGGATGCCGTTCACGATAGAGGGCGGCCTTGCCCATGAGCTCTGCGCAGCGCGTCTGGAGCTCGGTGCGGCGGGCGCTGTTCTGCTGGCCGCGCTGGTTGAGGATGGCCCGCTTGGTCTCGTCGATGGCGCCGCCCGGTGTTCTGCTGGATGTACTTGCGGGTCTTCACGAACAGGCGGGCGTCGTCGATGACCCGGGCGTCATCGGGCAAGCACGGCAAGCAGTTCCGCCTTGCCCGTGTTCTGGGCGGCGAGCGTGTAGAGGTCGCCGTGGTTCGGATGGTCGGTCGTGATGATGTTGATGGCGAAGTCCGCATCTTTGCCGACCAGCTGATCGTCGAGCGGCGGGCGTAGGAGTAGTCCTGGCCGTTGGCCTCGTAGCGGATCTTGGGATCGCGGAGGATGTCGGCGAAGAAGACGTCGGCGAGCAGCTTGCGTCTGCTCAGACTCGTCGATGTCGGTGTTCTTGATCTCGACTTCGATGTCTTTCTCGGCGTCGGTGAGGAACTCGTAGAGCTCGCCGTTGCGCTGCAGGTACGACTGCTGCTCCAGCAGGCTGAGGGCCTCGCGGACCGCCTTCTCGTGGGCCTGGATGTCGATGTTCGGCCGGTCGATGAGCAGGATGGCGACGTTGCGCGGAGTCGGCTTGAACTCGCGCACCCACTTGAGCAGGAAGAGGGCCTTGAGGACTTCCGATCGCCGTCGGGTCGTCGAGCTGCCTCTGGGCCTGCCGCACCGAGGCTGGATGTCGCCGCGCAGCGAGGCCGAGAGGCCGTCGAACATCAGGTCGAACGTGGCCAGGCTGCCGACGTCCCCGTCGATGAGCGTCTTGGCCACCTCCTGGAATACCGCCAGCATCGACCGCTCGCCGACCGACGTGTGCTTGCCGGTGAAGGCCTCGTGCCGCGACAGTTGCTCGATGGCCCGCTGGAAGAGGTCGAACTGGTACGGGACGAAGGGATAGAAGTCGCAGAACTCGTCGCTTCCCGCCAGGTCCGGTACTGCACGGAGCCGTCGCCGAAGCGGATACATCGTCTGGAGGTTCTCCTTCTCCACGTCGTAGATACTGGTCAGGGCCTCGGGCTCCTCCTCGGTCTTGGCGAGCAGGCGCTTCTGGATGACCTCGCGCACGTCGGCGCTCGTGAGCGTGAGCCGGTCTTGAAGCGGCCCTGGATCTTGGTGAAGTCGTCGCCCTCGTCCCTCGCGCAGCTCGCCGAGAACGTTCTTGAGGTCGCCCTGCGAGGTGACGAACACCCAGGCGCGCCCCTGACAGATGGTGCGAGCGACTCGGTGATGGTCTGCAGGCTCAGCATGAGCTTCGAATCCTGGCCGATGAACTGGCCGACCTCGTCGGCGAAGAAGTTCAGGCGGAACTGGGGGCCTTGCTTGTCGATGTACGCCTTGACCCGCTTGGCGAAGTCCTCCGGGGAGACCCGGTAGCCCTCACGCTGGCGGTCGAAGAGCTTGAGCGCTTCGTCGTAGGACCTGCCGAAGAACTGGAGTAGGCCTTGGCGAACATCTCGTTCTCCAGAGTCTCCAGGACCGGCAGGTCCTTCTCCCAGGTGCTGCCGCTCACCGCGGCGTAGGCCTCCTTGAAGCCCTCCAGCTGTCCCCGCGATCGAGGTCGTATTCGAACTGGGCGATGTGTCCCTGCTTCGCGTAGTAGCCCTGCAGTTCGTTGAGCACCTTGACGAAGACCTCGAGCACCGCCGCCTCGCGGTCGCCACCGATCGCGTCCGACTTCTGGTCGATGTTGAACAGGACGCTGCGCGACGGGATCTTGACGCGCCTTCTGCAGGTCGGCCTTCAGGAACTCGTCGTCGATCTTGGGAAGGAGCACGTCCGTGGCGCGGGCGCCGTTGGGAAGCTCCTTGTTCTCCAGCACGAGCGAGAGGATCTTCAGCAGGTGCGACTTGCCCGACCCGAAGAAGCCCGAGATCCAGACGCCGTTGGAGCTCGTCTCGTCCAGGTAGCGGTCGACGAACTCCCCGAGGCCCTTGGCCACCTCGCCGGTGACCACGTATTCCTCGACCTCGGTCTGGATATTGCCGTCGTCGTCGGCCTTGATCACCCCTCGATGGAGCCGGTCGACGGGCTTGACGAACAACTCGCGGATCTTCATGTGCCTCTCACAGTCGGTAGTGGGCCAGGTTGAAGGCGCGGTAGTACGGGCGGTAGATCGGCGGGCTCGCCAGTGACCCAAAGAGCCGCAGCACCGACGCGCCGTTCTCGTCGTGCTCGTACTGCCCGGGAAGAACATGACGACCGGTCGCGAAACCATGGCCGGCTGAAGCGACTCGAGGATGGTGTGGGTGCGCAGGAACGGGAAGACCCTGCCGACGCCGGTGAGCAGCGCCAGCTGGACGCCCTCGTCGCCGATGGCTCGCATGAGGCAGGGAATCAGCCGCGTCTTCGGGTCGGAGAGGTTGCCCATCGAGCTCCAGCATCTTCTGCTTACCCAGGGTCGGCTCCCGCTCCAGGATCTGCTGCAGCCTCCCCTCCTCCTCCAGCTGCTCGAGGATCAGGTCGAATAGATCGACGACGGCGACGAGACGCCGGACGCGCGAAGCCGCGAGGCCAGGTCGTCGACCATCCGGCGCGACTTTGTCCTCGTCCTGCGGCTCGTAGGTCTCGATGAAGATGGGCACTTCGTTGGCCAGCCCCTTCATGGCGAGGAAGTCCGGGTGGCTGAGGATGCTTGAAGAGGCGCTCGCTCTGTTCGGTCATCGAGCCAGCCCCGAGGGCCGAGATTTCGTCGTCAGACGGACCAGGAAGCCGGCCAGCCAGCGGGGGTCATCGGCAACGATGGCGGCCATAACATCCGGAGGCAGCACGGGCTGCTGCATGACGAGTTCGGTCGTCCCCTCCTCCACGATGCCGACCTCGCGCAGCATCCTCAGCAGTACCTGGCGAATCTTGCCCTTGGTGCTGTCGGTCAGCGCGGCCAGTTCGGGGTGCGTCGGCGCTTCGGACTCCAAGAACTCCTCGTAGTCGGAGGGGCGCAATACGTGGTCGTGGGCCCTCGTCTTGCTCCGGAGTACCTCGGAGGCGAACGCGAACACGAAAGCATTCTGCTTCAGGACCGACAGCCAGGCGATGGCGGTGCGGCTGTCGAGCGAGCCGTTCGCAAGCAGTTCTATCTGCTCACCGGTGAGCGTCTGGGCCCGCTGTCGCATCTCCCGCTCCATGCGGACGCCACTGCTTGGGGTGCGAGCCTGCAAAGCATTTCTATCCAAGACGTGCCGCCGGGCAGCGTCCCAATCAGCGAATTCCAGATATGCCGCAGCGACCACCCGAGCCAGCTCCGGACGGAGCGAGGCCGCGGTGAACGTGAGTGAGTAGGGAGCGAAATGATGATGGTGTCCGTCTGCAGAACCACTCACAGGCGCGCGTCTCTCCATTGTTGGCATTCAAACTTCAATCGGGCCAAGGGCAAGCGGCCCATGACAGCGGGCAACTCTCAGCGGGCTGTCGTCCATACTACAACCTTGGTCGGATGGGAACGCTCTGCAGGCCGACAAAGTGCCCCACCCATCGCCCTCTCGGGGAGTAACCGGCCACGCTCCCCGAGGCGGGTCATCCCTCCCCGTTGCCGAGTTGGCGCTCCAAGGCCTGCCTCGCCAGGCCCAGAACGTAGGGCAGTTCATCTACTGATCGCAGAGTAAACTCCACGTCGCCGTTGCCCCATCTCCCGACGCCACTCACATCGCGGCACAAGCCGAGGGAGTCGTCAATATCGGGGAATGGGATATTGAAAGTCAGTCGCAGGCCCTTGGCTTGCGGAACTGCATCCACGAAGTTCGTCTCAGCCTTGTAGGCAACGTATAGCTTCAGGAACTCCTCGGTCACGCACGGGTCCAGCGCGAGGACTCCTTTGCGGAACGCCTCGAAGAGGTCGTGCATAGCCGGCGTGAGCAGGTGGGGATGGTCGGCGATGGTGTATTCGGCTGATGACGCTTTCTCCTGGTAGGCGGCTAGGACGTCGATCGGCAGTTTAGGTGACTCCCATACCTTCGCTGCAAGGTTGGCGAGCCGAGTTGCCCGTCCCTTGATCGCTTTCTCATTCCAGGCGGGCAGACCCCTCAGATCATCGTTGAGCCTCAGAGGACTCTGCTTGAACCCGCCTTCCATGTCTCGCTTCTCAGCGAAGGGGCGATCGCTGTATTCCGAGTTGTAGCCGGTCAGAGTCAGATTCCCAAGCGTGTGAAGCCAGGTTTGCTGCACGGTCACCCAATCCGGGCCGAGGTCCTGCTGCCAGGCCAGGCTGAGGTTCTCATTCTGGGGGAGGATGTGCTCCACGGTGTACTGCTCCACCGGGACTCTCTCCTTGCGGCCGTGATTCTCGAGACGTCGAAGCCAGTAGCTACGGCTCCGAAAGTTGTACAGATCCCGGGTTTGCAGATTCCTTCGAAACTCATCATCGCCCGGAAAGCGGCGATACGACGGGAGCGTAAGCAGATGGGCTTTGACACTCTCCAAGTACCGGTCCTTCTTGAGGGCTTTTCCAAAGGTTGCGAAGGTCTTGTTGAGAGAGTTCGTCGGGATTGCGCAAATCGCCCTTCGGAACACGTACGCTTCGACAAGGCGAATGATCTGCAGGAAGTCCGTGTGCGGCAGGTCACCCGACTGATAGTCCTGATACAGCTCAAGCAAGAACGGGTAGGACACTTCTACCTTCAGCTCGCGAAGATCGTGGAATGCGAGCTTCAGCTGTGGGTCCGACTCCCGTCCTAACGCCATGGCACAGAAATGCCGGGAGTAGCCCCGAATCTCCTTCAACAACTCTTCGACTCCATCGGAGGCCACGCGTATTGACCGCGCGTGCGCTTTGAATGCCTCATACACCTCGTCTTGCCGCGGATCTCCCCGTTCTTGACGGTGAGGTAGTGGCGCATGAAGGCATCGAAATGTCTGTCATAGGCCTCTTGACCGAAGCCCAACTCGATCGGACGCCAGTACGTCTGATAGAGACGAGTCTGCAGGTCTGGCTCCAGGCCCATGAGGATGAAGTTTCGAATGAGGTCTGCCTGACTCAGCTCCCGACCGGTGGAATTCATGCTCTCGAAGATCAGCTGAGGGTTGTCCTGGTCCCGGCTCAGAGCGAGATCGACCACCATCAGTTTTGCGAGGCCGCTGCAGAGCGGTTTCAGATTCTTCTTCAGACCGGCGATCTTCTCTTCGAAGAACGCGAAGTTGTCTCCGATCCGCAATGAGGGATGGTCCGGAGCCGGGGTCCCAGCCACGATAGCCACGAGGGAGTCGCGATCCGTCTGCGAGAGAATCAGCTTGTAATGCCGCTCTCCCGCCTCTTCTGGATTGAGGAGGTAGTAGTTACGGAGTTTTCGGGGAGAGAAGCCCTCTACAGGCTCCTGCTCCTCTTCAGGGAGCGACTCCAAGGCCCTGGCAAGAGCGGCGACTATCAGCGAGACCGTGGTGAGGCGCTGCTGTCCATCGATGACGAACAGCGGCGACTGGCTGGTGACCTGATACAGCCCCCTCTCGATGTAGACGATCGACCCCACAAAGTGACCGGAGACCGTTTCGTCCCTGCCGGCCTTCAGGAGGTCGTCCCAGAGCTGTTGACACTCCCGATCGGTCCAAGAGTACGTTCGCTGATAGATCGGAATCACGAATTGTGGAGACTTCTTCAGCAGACCAAGTAGCTTTGCCTCAGATGCCTTCACAGACCACTCCTTGCTTGCGTGCCCATGATTGATTCATTGCAGAGCCGCGAAGCCCCGTGCGCTCCAAGACGGCCTCGATGCTCTGCGCCAGAGTCACCGGCTGCCATCCTACAACCTTCGGCGGACAGGAAGCGAGCACACATGTCGCGGCGCGCCCCCGTCCGCCGTAGCACGACCGCCAGACGCCAGGCGGGTTCGTGAAGATGATCCCCTCGAAGCCGCAGCCAAGGTCCTTCCTAACCGCGGATAGCCCCATACACCTCCGCACCGCCGCGTATCACCAACAAACGACCCTCGGGAAGGTCCGTCCAGACCTCCCCGTTTGTGAGCGGCCTCGTGGCGATGACAAACCCGCGTTCGGAAGGCCTCTTCTGCTCTGAAAGGTCAACGGTCCAGTCCTCGTCCCGTAGGCTGATCGCTTGGAACGGTGCTTCACGCTGCGTGTAGCAAAGGCCGTTGTACCCCTCCCTGTCTCGATAGGCAAAGAGTTCCGCGCCGTTGGAGAAGAGCATGTTCATAGTTCCATGTTGATTCAACTCTCGGAGACAGCTCTCAATCCGTGTGAAGTCGGAGAAGGCCACTTCTTTTTCCTGCATCCAGGACAACAGAACACAGAGCGCCTGTTCCGAGTCCGTTTCGCCCTCCAGGCTGAAGAGGGCAGGCTTGGGCAGGCCATGAAGAGTGCCATTATGGGCAAGAACGACCGATCCACCGCGGAAATCTTGCTGGAAAGGGTGCGTGTTCGCCGCAACCCTTCCGCCCTCGGTGGCGTACCGCACGTGCCCTATGAAGATGTCGCTGGAGACCCGCCTGTCCTGGATGGATCGCGCGACCGGGCTGACATCGGCGCCCCTGGGCTCCTTCTGGATCTCCGGGCGGCCATCGACGAACCACGCCAAGCCCCACCCGTCTCGATTGTATGCCCCTCGATGCCGGAAGCCCCGGAACGAGACACTAGCGGTCACCGGCCTATTGAACGCCAGCCCGAGCAGTTCACACATTCTTTCTCCTCGTTTGTTGTGCCGTGCGCGAAGCTAGTCAGTGACCGCCCGAGCCTTCGCCGCGGTGGACCTAGGGGTGATTCGTCGTGCCCGTGTGCCTTGTAGTCTGGCGTGCATCGAACCGAGCCTTATCGAATTCCGAATACAGTCACCAGCCGTACCGCTCGGTCACCCAGTCGGCCCAGTCCCTCCATCGCCCATTCTCGTCGTCGTTCTGTCGCACCCAGTCCACCCAGTCGCGGTGATGAATCACCCGCAAGAGAACGTCGGAATTCGAGAAGAGCTTCGGCCACTCTTCCAAGTCGAGCATGCCCGTAGTCCGGAGGGATTTCCGCAAGTCGTCATTGCCCTCGTCCATGGCCACGCAGGAAGCGACGAACCCATACGTGCCAGAAGCAGCCATGCCTTCTGCCAAGGCCTGCTGCCGGAAGAGCTGATATCCCCCTGTCGCGGCGGGACACCGGCTCAGTTTGCCCAGGTAGTCGAGATCCACCGAATCCCGCAGTAGGCACCAGTACCTGCGACCCCATGCGGCCTGATGACACTGCGTCGCGGGATTCTCCTGAACAGCAAGCGGGTGCAGGCATCTGTCGCGGTCGAGGTTGCCCGGCCGAGCCTCGCCGTCTTTGGGATTCCGAGCGGAACAGCCACAGAAGGAATCCTCAGTGAACTTGCACTCGACGAGCACTAGGCCCTTCCCCTTATCGGTGCCGACGAGAAAAGCGACGTCCGGCGAGGTCTGACCTGCACCCCGGCTACCACCGGTCTCACCCAGGAGTTGCGATGGGTGAAGCGGGCCATCGTCGGCCGCGTACTCAAGCTCGATGCCCTCCACCGACTTGATTTCCACGGCCGGCCCGATCTGGTTCTGTAAGAACCCGGCAAGTATCTGCCGGTCCGCCGGGTCGAACCGAAAAGGAAAGTAGAGATTCGCGCAAAGCATCCAGGAACTCTTCAGATTGTGAACGCCAGAGTGCTTCTTGATCTCCGGAGTCGGTGTCTTCAGGTAGTGCTCAAGGGATTGCGGGGTCTTGCTCCGGACGCCCTTCCAGAGACCTAGTTCCCAGGCGTTACGAGGCAGTATCCAGGGCCTCTTGTAGCCGTTGTGCACGCCGCATTCAGACGACTCGATGTGACTCCGCCGCCACTGCATCATGTGGGCCTCGACCCTTCTGCCGAAAGGGTCGGCGGCAGTCAGTGGTTTGACCGGCGGGCAGCCCCGGCACTCCGGGTGGGGCCACTCGCTGGCTCCGCACCAATAGACGGGTTCGTCGGCGAAGTCCTTCATCTCAATCGGCCCCTTGTGGCGAGGAGCGCGCGAACAGAGACTTCAGCTTATCCTTGGCCAACTTCGCGGAATCACCCGCAAGATCAGACGCCTTGCTGACCATCGTCTCCTTCACAACCACCTGGAATTCTCTGGCTCGCGCCTCGACGTTCTCGATATCCAACGGCACGCGCGCAGTCTCGGCCACGCACACCAGCCAGTCCCGCTCCTCGGGCACAATGGCCCCGTCGCAAATGGCCATCAGCGTCAGCAGTTCAACGAGAGCCTCGAGCTTGTCCTTGTCTTGGATCTGCGAGACAACCTCAAGGATGGAGTCCGCGTCCCCCGACAGCCGATTGAACTCATCGGGCGAATGAGCCTCGAACGACATGCGGGAGAGCATGGCCTTGTAGAGACCGCGTTCTTCGGCGGTCAATCCACCGTCAACCTCCGCCATGTGCATGACTGCCGCGGGAAAGACGAGATCGTACGCGGTCCGGCGCGATACGGCAGCTCTGAGCTCGTCCGTCACTTTGCCCCGGTTCTTCAGATGCCTCTTGGCGATCTCCCCCACGGACTTCGTTGTCACGTAGTTGTACGTGCTCCCAACAACGGCTGAAGCCACCGGAACCGCATACTTGATGATGGTCTTCTGCAGGATCTTGACGCCGATCCGCGCTCCGAACTTCTGCACCGCGTCCAGCGTTCCCTTGCTCACATACTTCCGGACTGAACGCTTTGTCGCGGCACCTGCCACCTTGGATAGCCCGACGCCCAGCGCCTGCGCGGGAGCGATGCCAAGCGCGTAGCCGAAGATCATCAGTACGTCTTCCGGGTCTTCTGTATCGAGTTCCAGGTCGTAGACCGTGGCCATGTCGAGGACAAGCCTCATCTGTATCGCTGCCAGCGAGAGCATCTCGGCACCGACGCTGCCGGCGAACAGTGCCATTGTGGCACCCGCGCTGAATGGGACGGTTGCGATGCTCACGGTGGAAACCGCGCCCGTCAACCCACCGACTATCGCTCCATACCGGACACACACGGAGATCAGGGCGTCCGCTATGTCGTCGGCGGGCAACCCGGGGTACTTCTTCTGGAAGTAACTGGCACGAGCGTTGCGGTTGTAGACCTTGGTCACATGAGACAGCAGCTTGATGAACCACTGGCCTCCCTGTGTCTCCTCGGGGCTCAGGGTCTTCGCAAAGGACTTGGCCTCCTCGAGTTGGCGCTGCGCCTCGGCCTTCATCCCTTGATCTTCAGCAAGTGGCTCGGTCATTCGACAACCTCCTCGTCAAGAACTGATCGGCCCATCGCCGACTCACTCGGGCTCAACGGCCCGCTCGTCGGCCTTCAACGCCACCACGACCTGAGCAATCCCTCTCAACTGCTCAACCACCGCCCCAGCAGTCACATCCTTGTCCTCGCCAACAGGCACGCTGACTGCCAGCGCCAAGTTCCCATCGCGGACGGTGGCAAACAAGCCTGTCTCCGCGCGCCATCCCTCTGCGGCACCATTGGCCATCGTACAACTTTGGACGGATAGGAAGGGTGCAGCGCGTGAGGCGGAAGCGTTGATCTCTGGCAGCACACCCCCGAGCGCAAGCCGGAATCCAAGTCCTCGGGGAACTCCAGCATGGGCGGCCGCGGCCTTGCGGGCGCCCTTCTTCCGGTCGATGCACATCCCAGGCGCCGCCAAACTCCAACCAAAGACCCAGAGCGAGCTGCGCCCACTCGAGGTACGCTCCCCGGCATGAACAGCCCGCCGACACACGGTACCAAACGCAATCAGTCTTGCAGATAGTTCCACCAGATGCCAAACTAGTTGCAAATGGTACCTAGAACACACTGGATAGAGCAGATCGAGGCTGCGTGGGAGCAACGTTCCGTCGTCTGGCTGCACGGGGTCCGTCGGGCGGGCAAGACCACCCTCTGCCGGAGCCTGGCGGACGTCGCCTACTTCGACTGTGAACTCCCGAGTGTCCGCCGCCGGCTGGACGATCCCGAAACGTTCTTCGGCGACCTGCGGGGCACGCGCGTTGCGCTCGACGAAGTCCATCGTCTGCAGAGACCCTCTGAGGTCCTCAAGATAGCCGCCGATCATTTCCCGAACATCAAGCTGGTCGCCACAGGATCGTCCACCCTGGCGGCCAAGGCCAAGTTCGCGGACACACTCACAGGCCGCAAGACATCAGTGTGGCTCACCCCGCTGATGTCTCGTGACCTTGCCGATTTCGGCTCCAGTGACCTTGTCGGAAGACTGTGGCGCGGTGGGCTCCCCCCCTTTTTCCTCTCAGCTGCTGATTCGTCAGCAGCGGAATTCGAGGAATGGTTGGCCTCATTCTGGGCGCGTGACGTCCAGGAGCTCTTCCGCCTCGAGCGCCGTAGCTCGTTCATCCGCTTTCTGGAGTTGCTCACCGTCAACAGCGGCGGCATCTTCGAGGCGACACGCTACGCCGGCCCCTGCGAGATAAGCCGCCCGACGGTCACCAACTACCTGGGGGTACTCGAGGAGACACGGGTCGCGCATGTACTGCGACCATTCTCTACCAACCCCAGCGCGGAGATCATCAGCGCCCCCAAGGTCTATGCCTTCGACACGGGATTCGTGCGCCATGTCCGGGGGCTCGACTCGCCCCGGGCCGAGGACTTGGGCGCCCTGTGGGAGCACTACGTCCTCAACGAGGTCCATGCCCGGCTACCGCTGGCCAGGCCTCAGTACTGGAGGACCAAGAAGGGCCAGGAGGTCGATATCGTCCTGGACGGGGGCACGGCCGGAGTGTTCGCCATAGAATGCAAGTGGTCCGAATCCTCGCTTGGAGACGTGCCCGGGCTCCGCGCCTTCAAACAGAGCTACCCGGACGCCACTGCTCTGGTGGTCATTCCGACGCTGGATACCGAGTACACGATCGGACTTGGGGGCGCGAATCGGGGCCGTGTCACCGACCTCGAGGGCTTGTTGCGGCGTCTGGATCCGCCCCGTCTTCCAGAAGGACGGTGCTACTATGGCTCCAACATGGAACCATAGTCGGAGTCCCGCGATGCCCGTTAGTCTCTCCATCAAGAAGGTCCCCGATGACGTGGCCCGTCGCCTCCGCGAGCGCGCGGTCCGCAACCATCACTCGCTCCAGAGCGAACTGCTGGTGATCGTCGAAGCCGCGGCGGGAGAAGAGGAGTGCGTCACGGTCGACGGGCTGCTGGCTGCCGGCCAGCGGCGCGGCCTGACTTCCACAAGTGAGGCCGCCGCCATCATCCGAGGCTCCCGGGACAGTCACGCCGTCAATGGCTGATGCCGGCCTGATGGTGGTTGACGCTTCGGTGCTCGCCGCCCTCGTCTTTGTGGAGGACCGGGCAGCCGAGGCAGCGGACCTGCTACGCGACCGGCGCCTTTTCGCCCCCGGCCTCCTCTGGTATGAGATGAGCGAGGTGGCCCGGGTCAAGAGCGCCAATCGGCCCGGGGAATCGACTGCGATAGCGGAGCAGCTCGACATGGCCCGTCGCCTGCCCATCGTGTTGCGCAGTCCCGACTGGGCAAACCTGGTTCAACTCGCGTTCAGCGCAGGACTCACTGCCTACGACGCCTCGTACCTCTCCCTGGCCATGGCTCTCGAAGCGCCGCTCGCCACCTTCGACCGGTGGTTGCAGGAGGCTGCGGCCAGAAGCTGATCACTCTGCCCCGTCGAGAGCCGCCGCGTTTGGACCGCCCCGCCGTTGTGGTAACAGCGGAATGAGATCCCACTCGCGAAAGGCTGACCGTGACGCCGATCGGCACCCTCAGTGCCCAGAAGATGCTGGACGATACGTTCGAAGTCCAGCAAGACGTGCAGTTGGTGGCGCTGAACCCCTTCGCCGAGGAAGCCGCCCGGGTCCTTGCTTCCGCGGCAGCCTCCCCAGGCTGGGCCCGGGGAACGCAAGCGCGCAGGTCCCTGCTCGACCAGCCGGCGCCCATCATCGAGTCCCATGAACACCCGGGCCGCCCGCGCCACGCGTGGCCGTGGGCCATGGTCATCGTTGTCATCCTGGGTCTGGCCGGGGCGGCTTACCTGCTGCTCGCCGACCGGGACGGCGCCCCCAATCTGGCGGTCGTACCGGCCATCGTCGGGCTGAGCGAATCCGACGCCGTGGCCAAGCTCCAAGCGGTCGGCTTCGACCCTGTGAAGCAGGGCGTGCAGCCGTCGGCCGACGTAGCCGAGGGGATGATCGTCCGCCAAGATCCGCAAGAGAGCGGCAAACTGCAGGAGGGTAAGACCGTCGGCTACTGGGTCTCCTCCGGCGACGGCCTCATCGCCGTGCCGAACGTCGTGGGGATAAGCCAGGAGAAGGCGGCCGCCGAGCTCCGCGCAGCCGGACTGGACGTCTCGCTCAAGGCGGAAGTGAGTGCCGCCCAACCCGTCGGCACCGTCCTTCGGCAGTACCCGGACGCGACCCAACAGGTGGACGCCGGCATCGCAGTGGCCATCACGGTGGCGGCCGCCGCGAACACCGTCGCAGTCCCGCTCCTGACCGGCATGAGCGACGACGTCGCCCTGGCGGCGCTCGAGAGCATGGGTCTCGCCGGCACCGTGCGGGAGGTGTCCTCCCAGTTGGATGGGGGCACAGTGCTGGGACAGGACCCGGCGCCGGGTGCCGAGGTCCAGCCGGGCAGCTCGGTGACGGTCGACGTCAGCAACGCCCCGAGGTCCAATATCGTCATGGTGCCCGCCGTGGCCGCGCTCGGACTCACCCGGTCTCAAGCGGAGGCGACCCTCGCGAAGTATGGGCTCAGGGCAAAGGTGGTCTACCAAGAGACGCCGGACTGCAGGGCGGGCCTGTGCATCTATCAGCGGCCGGCGGCCGGGATCCAGTCGAAGATCGGCGGCTCCGTGACCATCGTCATCTCCCGCGTTCCGAAGACCACTACGACCGTACCGATCACACCGACAGTATCCCCGCCCCCCACGTAGCGCCAGTCAGCATAGCCGACCCCGCGGGCGGCCTGCCTACTTCGTGCCGGGCCCGTCCGGGTAGCGGTGCATCATGAGCCGCAGCAAGGCCTGGCCGCGCGCCACTTCCTCGGCGGTGGGCTCCTGCTTCTCGGCGAGCTCCCGGAAGGCCTGGTACTCCTCTTTCGTCAGCAGCGTGCTATAGGGGACCGGGCCGCTCCCGCCCACGAGAACGAGTTCCTCCATCTCGTCCACGTCCGCCTCAATGGACAGCTCCCCCGTCTTCTCGAGACCCGATATCTCGAGCTCCTCCAGCTCCAAAGCCTCCAGATCCCTCTCGCCGCGCTCGTGCTCGTCCATGTGTTTCCGTCCCTTTCGCCGGTCGGCTACGCCGACAGACCGTCGTAGGCCGCCCGGACCGCCGCGCTGCCGTACTTCGCTTCCAGGCGTTTGATGATGAAATGCGCCCTCGCCAGATCCTGGAAATGATTGATGAACAGGTAGTTGACCGCCCCGCCGGAGACCGCACCCGCCACCGGGATCGCCAGAGCCGCCGCCTGCGCCGTCACCACCGCTCCGAAGCGTGACGCTATCGCGCCGATGAACCGCACCAGAGGCGGGGCGCCCTTCTGGGCCAGCCCCTTGGCCGCGATGTGACTGGCCGCCTCCCGCATGGTGACGGCAAGCGCCGCCCGTATGGCCCAGTAGCCCGTCTCGGCCGAATCCGTGGCCAGTCCCCCGCCGCCAAGCGCGAACACCTCGAGACAGGCGAGCTTGGTCTCCACCAGCGACAGATCGTGTCCCTCGCTTCGGGCGATGTCGGCCACCGAGCGAAGCATCACCGTTGTGGAGAAGGGCAGCTCCACTATGACCGAGTAGAAACCCAGAGCCCCGGCCACCGCTCCGGACGTCACCACGGTGGCTTTGTGGAGCCAGTCGTGCGAGCGCCGGGGCGAGCCGCCCGCCATGGTGGATACGGAGAACTCAAGGGCCCGATAGAGAGCCGTCTCGGTCGCCTGAGACACCTTCGCGTTCCAGTCCTTCGGCAGCATCCTGAGGCCCCGCTCGATGGGACCGCCGATCACGTCGCCGAGCCGGGCCGTGATGCTCGGGGACAGAAGGATGGCCTTGGCCCGCCTCAGGTCCTCGAGATCGCCACCGACCGGCCCCGCTCCATCGATGGGCCCTACTACTACTTCACTCATGGCACTATGACTAGGCGTCCGGAGTCTTGGGCACCTTGGGCGCCTTCGGAGCTTTGGGCTTCGGGGGGCCTTTCGGCTTCTTGACGGCTTTGGAACCCTTGTCCTTTGAGCCGAGCTGGAATTCCATGCGATGCTCCTTTGCGTCGAAGTCAGAGTACGACCTCTCGAGAAAGCCGGCGAAGGGACTTGAACCCCCAACCTGCTGATTACAAATCAGCTGCTCTACCATTGAGCCACGCCGGCATGAGATGAGGCTCCGCCCACCGTGCGCCGCTGCGGCGCCGTTTGGCGGCGCCGGTTAGTGTAGCGCGGCGCGCCCGCGCGCGTAGCGCCCTGGAGCGGCCCCGCCCGAGACTACATCTCCAGCCCGGTATCCCCGCTGTCGGTGCCGTCGAACGTCGGGTCGTCGATGACCGCGCCCACCCCGGCCGGCCAATCCGCGGTGTTGTCGCCGCTGGTCTCGTAGATGGAGAAATCGTCCACCGCGCGGTCCAGTTTGGTCCACGGCATGGCCCTCTTCTGCCACCGCACCAGCGTGAACGCGATGCCGACGCCCATGAGCATCCCGAAGATCGCCCAAGGCAGGAACTTCCGCCGGCGCTTCGTGCCTGCTGCTTTCTCGCTCATCGTGCCTGCACCCCCGTGACCCGAACGTTGTACTGCTTCTTTGTTCGATAGAGAGGCGGGGAGTTCCTTCGCGGCGGCCGGCGGCGCCAAGGCGGTGTCGCGACTGGGCGCCCCTCTCCCCCTGAATGCGGCGCGCGCCGGCCGGACTCTCGTCCGACCGGCGCCGCCTCCCCCTCCACTCACCCGGCCGGCCCACGCCCACACCGGTGGTGTATCGTATTCGGCGGCTCCCGCCGCCGGGCGTCCGCGCCACTCGCCGCTCATTGCACCGTCACCGCCTGGCTCAACGTCTCGCCCTTCCAGTCGGGCGTGTAGTACGAGTAGGCGCTCGAGACCGTGCTCTTCGCCTTGACAGGATACAACGCCCGCGCCTGGAATTGGAAGCTCACCGTGTCACCGGGATCCATATCCTCGATGTAGATGATCACCTTCCGGCCGGCGATGTCGTAGCGTTTGATCTGCTTGTTCTCCAGAAGCTGCGCCAGGCGGTCTTCCACGGCGGCGAAGCCCGTGGGCACCGAGATGTCCACCACTACCATGCCGGCCTTGATGGGCTCCGGCGGGTTGAAGGTCACGCTCGCCTTGATGTCGATCAGGTCGTTCACCGCCACCTGGGCCGTGTTGTAGTCCACCTTGATGTCGAACACGGTCGCGGCCTGCGGGGCGTTCGGGATGTTGTACCGAAGCACTCCCTGCACCACCGCCTCGCCCTTGCCCTTGGCGGTCAGCTCCACCGGCACGCCCGCGGGGACTTCCACCACTTGGGTCACATCGAAGTTCTGCGGGGTGATGCTGATCTCTTTGCTGACGTCGCCGGCCTTGAGGGTCACCGTCATGTTGGTGTCGGTGGCGCTGCTGGTGGCGTATTCGGTGAGGGCCTGGAGCGCCACCACCGTGTCCTGGGTGGAGCCGAAGCCGCCCTGGCTGTTGCGCTGCCCCACCAGCCACTTGGCGGCGCGCCCGGCGTTCACCCGGTCGCCGCTCGCCGTGAGCGCCAGCGTCGCGTAGCCGGTGGCCTCGATGTCCAAGCTCGGGATGATGTCGATGGGGCCCGGCTCTATCGGCGGAGGCTCCACGGCCGGCGGCGGCCCCGCCTGGGCGCCATTCTGCCCGCGCCGTTCTGCCCGGCGCCGCTGATGGAGTCGTCGTACAGCGGCTGGCCGGGCGCTGTTGCTCCAATGGATGCCGTTCTCGTCCTCGATGGCCGCCTGCATCAGCTTGGTGGCCGCCACCTTGGCCGCCGGGCTCTTGGCCAGCTGCAGCGCGTAGGTGGTGAGCGCCAGCGTGTACGAGTCGGTGATGTCGCCCACGCGGCCGTTCCAGGTAGCTGATGGCCTTGTCGGCCGCATCGGTCTTGCCGGCCTCTATCAGCGCGATGGCCACGTACGCGGTCAGGGTGTCCTTGCCCTTGACCCCGCCCATCATGTCCTCGTGATGCACGAAGCCCACCTGCTCGAACGAGCCGTCGCTCTTCTGCTGCGCCGTTATCCAATCGGCCGCCTGCTCCAGCACGTCCGGGTCCACGAACGTCAGGTCCTTGGCCTGGGCGAAGGTCTTGAGCACGAACGCGGTCAGCCACAGGCTCCCGGACTCATCCTGCTCCCCGAACGCCGAGAAGCTCCCGTCGTTGTGCCGGTAGGTGAGCTCGCGCTGATATCCGGTGATGAGAAGCATCTCCGCTTTGGCCTGGATCTCAGGTTTGAGCTGGTTGGTGCCCTTCAGGTACTTGAGGATGAAGGTATCGGGGGCGAAAAGGATCATGTTCTGTTCGCCGCAGCCGAACGGCATCTGGAGGAGTTGGTCGAGCCCGTCGATGGTCTGCGCCAGCAGGCTGCCGGTGATGGCCACGTACTGCCGCTCGGAATCGGGGACCACCGCCTGCACCAGCGAACCTGCCACAGCGGCACGCAGCGGCAGCGCCAGGTCGATGGTCCGGCTCTGGCCGGCCGGGATCACCAGGTTCTGCACCGCTTCGCGCGCGATGCCTTCCGGCTCCACGATGAGGCTCTTGTTGACGGCGTCCGCGGCTTCGCTGCTGCGGGCGGTCACTTTGAGGAGCTGCGTCCCGATGGTCTTCGGGCTGATGGTGAACTCAGCGCTGCCGACTTCGTTGGGCGCCACGGTCACCGTGACCGACGACGTGCCCACGAGTTCGAACCAGTCGGAGGCTTCCAGATCCACCTGGATCTTCTGCTCGCTGTCCAGATAGTTGTAGAGGGCGATCTTGACCGGGAACTGCTCGCCGCGGATGGACGAGTACGGCAGATCGGCCTGCAGGAAGAACGGTTGGAACACCCGGAGAGCCGCCTCGGAGATGCCGAGCCCCTCGGTGGGCGACACGGCCACGGCCCGCAGGTCCCAGGTGGTGATGGAGTCCGGGGCCTCGACGTCCAAGGTGGCTTTGCCCGCCTCGTCGGTGATGGCCTCGTCCCAGATCCACGTCTCGGGGAAGAACTGGCGGACGCGCTGGACGTCGGCCAGGCCACCGGTGGCCTTGGACTGCTCGCCACCCACGCCCGTCGTGGTGGTCATGCCGGCGGCGGTGGTGGCGGCCGACTCGGCGTTCGGGGCGGCCTCGCCGCGCAGCATGCCGTCGAACATCATCTGCGGCTGCTCAAGCTCTTTGCCTTCGGGCACCTTCTTGTTGGTGAGAACCACCAGGCCGGCGTCCGTGAACGTATCCTCCGCGCCCGGTATCAGCAGCGGGTTCCGCCCCCCATCCACTCGCCCTCGTGCAGTTCGGCCTGCGGCGTCATGTACAAGGCCTCGAGTTCCGCGAACACCTGCGCCAGGTTCAGACGATTCTCGGCCAAGATGAACACGGAGCGGTCCACCGCCACCAGACCCACTTTGGCCCGGCCCTCGGTCTGGACGTTCACCTGCACCTTGTCGCCCGGCTTGGCTTCCGTGGCGCTGAACGTCGCGGTCACGGTCTGCGGATACTCGCCCGCCACGTCGAACGGGATGGCGTCGGCCGCCACCTCGCTGTTCTGCAGGATCTGGTAGACGAGCAGCTTGGCCTGCGGGGCCATGGCCGGCGTCACCTTGAAGGAGATGTCCTTGTCGCTCGTCGTGCCGGTGAAGACCACCCGCCCCCGGGACACCACCTCGTAGTAGAAGGTGCGCGCCTGAGCGGTGCTGAGGATGCCGAACTGGGCGGTGTCGCCCACCGCCAGCGCGGTCTCGCCCTGCTGCTGCACGTGGATGAAGTTGCCCGACGGCGAGTAGGCCGCGGTGATCTCCTTGGAAGCGTACGCGTCGCCCGAGTGGGCGTAGATGGTCATGCGCACGGCCTTGGCCGGCGGCGAGAAGCTGAGGAGCGCGGTGCCCCGGCTGGTCTCCACCATCTTGGTCTCTTGCCCCAGTTGGTTGTAGTCCTCATCGGAGTAGGTCACCTCGGCGGTCACCCAGGCCTCCACCGGCTCGCCGCCGGGGGTCTCGGTCACCAGGATCAGCCCGAACGGCAGCTTGGGCTTGAACGCGGAGTTCTCCGGGATCACCTGCAGGTTCACCGACGTCGCCGCCACGGTGAGCAGTTCGGTGGTCTTCTGCTCGTAGCCGGTGGACGTCTCGGACACGGTGATGTCCAGCTTGACGTTGCCCAGGCCGCCCGCCTCCGGCACCCCGGCCACGTATTCGGGAGCCTTGATGCGGAAGTCGCCCTTGCCGTCGATGTCGGCGGTGTAGGTGGCGTACTTCTCCCACTCACCCACGTAGCGGTAGGCTTCCACCTTCAGCTCGCCCTTCACCATCCGCCCGAAGCTGTACTCGGCCGCGACGCTGCCGGTGATGGTCTCGTTGACCAGGAACCAATCCTTGGCCATCTCCGCCTTGACCTCGTACTTGGGCAGGACGTACTCCTCCACCCGCACGTCCAACTGGGTGGTGGCCTGGCTGGCTTCGGCGCCGCCGCCGGTGGTGGTGGCCGTCAGCTTCCACACGCCCAGGTTGGGCTCGCTGGACAGCGGCAGTTCGATGGTGGCCATGCCGTACTCATCGGTGGTCACGGACTTCTTGAAGATCTTGATGGCCTTGGCGTCCTGGATCTCGATGGTGGCCTGGGTGCCCACCGGCCTCAGTTCGGAGTCGAGCGCCACGAGCCGCACGTGCATCGTCTGGCCGGGCTTGTAGATGGGCTTGTCGCTCTCCAGGAACAGGAGCGTGCCCGGTTCGATCTTGACGGCGGTGGTCTCGGCGAACCCTTTGCCGGTCACCTCCACCACGTACTCGCCGGCCTGCACCCGGGGCACTTCCAGGGCCAGCGTGCCCTTACCGTCGACGCCCCCTTGGACGGAGGCGAGAATGCTCTTCTTGTCCTTGCTCATGACCGACACCGTCACCGAGCTGTTGGCCGGCTTGGGACCGTTGAACAGCGTGAACGAGAACGATGCGGTCTCCCCCGCCCGGAGCGTGCTGGGCACGAGGGCCACGTAGCCGTCGACCGGGTCGGAGCCCACCGTGGTGGTGGTCGTAGACGGGTCAGGAGACGTGCACCCCATGACGATCCCCAATATCAGCGCCGCGACGGCCGAAACGGCCAACAGCCTGCGAATCATCTTCCCCACCAGCTTTCCCGTCAGTGTCCCTGCCCGTTTCCAACCTCTCATGGCACCCCTCCATTCGGTTTGGAACGGCGATGAGACGCCGCCGGGGAGCGCACTTGTTCCGGAGGGAACGGCGCGGGGCGAAAGAGCCGATTGTCGGGCGCCGTGGCCGCGCGGGCGGGCCGCCGGGGCCGGCGGCGCAGCGGGCCCTGGCGCAGCACCACTACCCGCGCGCGTACCATGTGATGTAATGTGGTATTGAAGCGCTGGCCCGCGCGGCGGACCCAGAATGCGCCCAAGGTTGCAGACATCGGAAGCCGAGGCAGGTGGAAGAATGGCCCGCATGACCCGCACTCAGATAACCCTCGAGGAGGATGAGTACTTGTTCCTCAAGAGCGAGGCCGCGGAACGCGGCACCAGCCTTTCTTCCGTGGTACGCGAGATGGTCCGGGGGCGCATGGGGCCGCCACGCGGACCCCTCCACGTGTGGGAACTGGCAGGCCTGTGTGAGGGAGCGGTGTACCTGGAACGGGACGAAGAGGACTTCGACGAGATGCTTGTGGACGCAATGGTCCCCGAATGCAGCCCCCAACGGGACGAGCCGCTATGAGACGCATCTTCGTGGATACGTCGGCCTGGTACGACCTGGTATTGCCCGACCAGCCCGCTCACGCCGCCGTCGCGGCCGCCATGACGGCGCCGTGCGCGAAGTTCGCCACGAGCACGTACGTCCTGGCTGAGCTTGTTGCCCTCATGACCAGAAGGGTCGGTCATGCGACCGCCGCGCGCGCAGTCACCCAGATCCGCGCCTCCGCCGATCTGAGGATCGAGCATCCCGACGCGGCGGAGGAGATGAGGGCTTGGCGCCTCTATCCTTGAACGGCCCGACAAGACCTACAACCTCGCGGACTGCCTGAGCTTCGTCATCATGCGGAGGCTTGGTATCACCGAGGCCATCACGAAGGACCGCCACTTCCGCCAGGAAGGCTTCACCGTCCTGCCGTAGCGCGGCGCGGCGCTGCGGCGCCCGGCCCCAGCCCGGTCCGGCGGCGCCCGGCCGGCCCGGCGCCCTGTGATATGGTTCCGAAGACCCTGGAGCCGACCGCGGACCGTGGTGAATGGAACCAGCGAACCCCGACACACGCGCAGTCTTCACCCCGCTGACCCTCTCGGGTCTGACGCTCCGCAACCGGGTGGTGCGGTCGGGATGCTTCGAGGGCCTTTCCCAGGGCGGCATGGTCACCGACCGGCTCATCGAGCACCACCGGCGCGTCGCGGCCGGCGGCGTCGGGATGACCACCCTGTCCTACTGCTCCGTCAGCGACGACGGCCGTGCGTTCGGCCATGAGCTCTGGATGCGCCCCGACATCATGCCCGGGCTGCGCCGCTTCACCGAGGCCGTGCACGCCGAGGGCGCGGCGGCGTCCATCCAACTGGGCCACTGCGGGTTCTTCGCCAGCCCGCGGGTGATCGGGCGAAGGACGATCGGGGCGTCGCCCAAGTTCTGCCTCTTCCGCACCTCGTTCTGCCGCGCCATGACCGAGGCCGATATCGCCGACAAGATCGCCGACTTCGCCCGGGGCGCCGTCATGGCCCGCGACGCCGGCTTCGACGCCGTGGAGCTGCACGCCGGCCACGGCTACCTGCTCAGCCAGTTCCTCTCCCCCTGGACCAACCGGCGCACCGACCGCTACGGGGGCTCCCCCGAGAACCGGCTGCGCTTCCCCGTGGAGGTGATCGCCGCGGTGCGCGCGGCCGTGGGGCCGGACTTCCCCCTCCTCGTCAAGATGAACGTCCGCGACGGCTGGCGGGGCGGCCTCGACGTGGACGACGCGGCGCCGGTGGCCCAGGCGTTCGAGGCGGCCGGGGCGTCCGCACTGGTGCCCTCGTGCGGCTTCACCGCCCGCACCCCGCTCTACATGCTGCGGGGCGGCGTCCCGGTCAAGGAGATGGTGCAGCAGCAGGAGGGCGCTATCGCCAAGATAGGCCTGACGTTGTTCGGGCGCATCATGGTGCAGCACTACCGCTACACGCCCCAGTTCCTCCTGGACGAGGCCCGGCGCGTGCGCGACGCGGTCTCCATCCCGGTGGCGTACATCGGCGGGGTGGAATCGCTGGCGCAGATGGAGACCTTGCTGGACGAGGGCTTCGCGTTCGTCCAGGTGGGCCGGGCGACGGTGCGCGATCACGGATTCGTGATGCACCTCCAGTCCGGCGCCGATCACCGCCAGCGACTGCGACCACTGCAACAAGTGCGTGGCCTCGATGAGCCGCGACGGCATCCGCTGCTACTGCGACCCGGCGCCCGAAGGAGCCACCGCATGAACGCAGCGCCGCAGGTCGGCGGCGCCGCGGCGCGCCGCCCGTCCGCCGCCCCGGCGCCGCCCAGGCGGCGGCCCCGCCCCCGGCTGGGCCCTGGTCACCGGCGCCTGCTCGGGCATCGGGCTGGCCATCTGCCGGGAACTGGCCCGCCGCGGCCATCCGCTCGTGCTGGTGAGCAACCAGGAGGACTCACTTCTCGAGGCGGCGGACACGCTCAGGGACGAGTTCGCCGTCCAGACCTACCCCATCACCCTGGATCTCGCCGCGCCCGAATCTGCCTCCCTCCTTCACTCGGAGGTGCGGCAGCGCGGCATCGACATCGACATCCTCGTGAGCAACGCGGGCATCCTCATGTTCGGCGAGGTGGCCACCGTGGACCCGGAGCGGGCCAACACCCTGCTCCAGCTCCACGTGGTGACGCCCTCGCTCCTCTGCACCTACTTCGCCGGCGACATGCGCGCCCGGCGGCGGGGCCACATCCTGTTCATGTCGAGCATCTCGGCCAACCGGCCGTTCCCGGGCATCGCCCACTACGGCAGCTCCAAGGGCTACCTGCGGAGTTTCGCCACCTCTCTTCGCGAGGAGCTCCGCCCCTGGGGCGTCAAGGTCACCTGCGTCATGCCGGGCGCCGTCGCCACCAACCTCTACCGGCACACGAGTACTCCGGTGGAGACCGCCAAGAAGTTCAGAGTGATGATGGATCCCGAGGATGTCGCCCGCATCGCGGTGAAGGCCATGTTCGCGGGCAGGGCCAACGTGGTGCCGGGGATGGTGGCGAAGATCTCGAACGCGGCTATGCGCTACACGCCGCAGGCCGCTCATCAGGTTGGTGCAGGACCACACGGACTTCCTGCCCGGCCGCCGACTGACGTCGGCGTCGGCGGTCGCCGGCTCCGAGCTACAAGATGACTCTGCGGCTCTCCAGATGCATGGTCACCTTGCGCTTGATGCGCTGCAACGCGTTGTCCACGGTCTTGGTGTCGTGGCCCACCTGCGCGGCGATGACCTCGTAGGAGTTGCCCTCCAGGTAGTACTTGAGCACCCGGGATTCCAGCGCGCTGAGCCCGCGGACCAGGCAATCGGTGAGGCTGCTCACCTCTTCCGAGCTGATCACCTGACCGGCCGGATCGCTGGTGCGCCCCGCCGGGATGACGTCCGCCAGGGTGCGGGTGTCGTACTCAGAGCTGGCCGGGGTGTGGCTGAAGCTGATGTACGTGTTGAGCGGCAGGTGCTTCTGCCGGGAAGCGGTCTTGATGGCGGTGATGATCTGCCGGGTGACGCACAATTCCGCGAAACTGCGGAAGCTGGTGCTGCGCCCCGGCTCGAAGTCGCGCACGGCCTTGTAGAGGCCGATGTAGCCTTCTTGGATGAGATCGTCTCCATCGCCGCCGGCCAGGAAGTAGGAATTGGCCTTCATCCTGACGAAGTAGTGGTAGCGGGTGAGAAGACGACGGGTGGCTTCGGGATCGTTGGTCTTCGCGACGGCGACGAGTTCCTCGTCCGACCAGTCAGTGATGGCCTTTTCGGCCGCTTTTCTTGCGAACGCCGCGCTCTCCATTGACCCTCACCCCCTGACTCTTTCGTCGTGGGCCAGGGCCTCATCCGGCGGCTTTCGCTTACCCCTCAGGCTTCCGAGTCAGCGAATCTCGAAGCGCCTTGAGCTTATCGACAGTCCCAGAGTCCACCCTGTCTTCGATCCGATGACTCATTGTAATGCAATTCGGAGAAATTGCAATACTCTTTGTTTCATCTTGCAGATCGGACACGAATTGCCTCGAGGAACGACGGATCACGTTGGGTCTGAAGATGGTCTTCTGGAGGTGGTAGTCGGAGGTCACCACTACGACGTTTTCCCCTGCACTTGCCTTGAAAGCTTCCCTCTCGATGATGCTGTCGGCGGACTGCGAAAAGGAGCCGAAATAGACCTCCACATTGGCAGTTGCACTCTCCTGCTTTTGCAACATCTGAGCGTGTGAATCGAACACGATGGTCGCTCGATCGCTCGTGCGGCCCATGTAACTGATGATGCGGTCCACCAGGCGCTTGCGGGCGTCCTCGAGATCGAGGTCGCCGCGGTCGAACGGAGAGCCCTGTTCCACGGACGATGCATCCTCGTCGCGGGTCCGGCCTTGGTGCCCGCGAAAGTCGCCGCCACCCTTGAGTTGCCGGTGACCGACCATCTGGTGCAGGACGTTGTACCCGTCGATGAGGAAGAAGGTCACGCGCCCTCCCCCGGGTCGGCGCCGACCGCCGGGTCCGCGGAACCGGCTGGGCCGCGGGCGCAGCCACGGAGTCCGGCACGGGCGCGCTTGCCGCGGCGGCGCTCGCCGCCGCCCGCCTCTGCCGAACCGCCTCGTAGAGAAGTATCCCCGTGGAAACGCTCACGTTCAGCGAGTCGACCTTGCCTTCCAGCGGCAGACTCACGATGACATCACACAGCGACTCCACCCTGCGCCCCAGCCCCTGCCCCTCGGACCCCATCACGAAGACCGTGGGATAGCGGTAGTCCTGGGCCGTGTACTCCGACGTGGCACCCGCCGCCGCTCCGTACACCCAGAAGCCGGCCTGTTTGGCGGCGCCCAGGAAGTCGGCCAGGTTGCGCACCTGGGCTATGGCGATGTGCTCCGTAGCGCCGGCCGAGGCCTTGACCACCGCGGCGGTGACTTCGGCCGCCCTGTGCCGCGGGATGACCACCCCGGCGCCTGCCGCTTCCGCCGTCCGGATGATGGCCCCCAGGTTGTGCGGGTCCTGCACCTCGTCGAGGGCCACCAGCAGCGTGCGCTCCTTGAGGATGGCCTCGGGCTCGACGTACTGGTAGAGATCGACGGCGGCCACGACGCCTTGGTGGTCGGGGCTGCCGGCGAGGGCTGTCAGTTGAGCCGGCGTGGCATGGCGGATGTCGGGCGCGGGCTTGCCCGCCTGCTTCGCCCACCCGGCGACGAGTTGCTCCAGGTCCTCGCCCGGCGCACCGAGGCTCAGCCAGACCGCGTGGACGCGCCGCCTGCCCCGCAGCGCTTCGCGCATGGGGTTGCGGCCGTAGATGACGGTGGTGCCGGCGGGGAGGCTGATGGCGGGAAGCGGGGCGGCTGGCGCCGGCGGGCCGCCGGCGCCGGGGGTCTCGGCTCGACGCCCGTCCGCGGGGCCGGCCGGTTTGCCGGCCGGCGGCCTGCCGCGGCGCCGCCGGGCCGGTCGGCCGGCTGCGCGCGGCGCCCACAGGCTCCTGCGGCGACCGGCGTTCCTTCTCGGTGCGCTGCCCCGGCCTGCGCGCCTTACCTGATTGCGATGATCTTGAAGCCATCGGCAGCGTCTCTGACTTCGTAGCCTCGTTCGGTGATCGCGTCCCTCAGTTCGTCGGCCCGGGCGAAGTCGCGCGCCGCGCGAGCTGCGCGCCGCTCCTCGGCCATGGTGACCACGTCCGCGGGGACGGCCTCTTCATCGGTGCCGGTGACCGCGTCCAGGCCCAGCACGTGGACCATGGCGACGGCCTCGGCCCGCACCGCCGCGGCGCCCGCGGGACTCAGTTCTTCCGCCGCCAGAGCCACGTTGGCCTCCCGCGACAGCCCGAACACCTCGGCCAGAGCCGCGGCGGTGTTGAGGTCGTCGGCCAGGGCTTCATCGAAGGCCCTGCGGCGCGCGGCCACTTTGGCGAGCAGCGCGTTGTCGGCCTTTCTCAGCGTGGAGTTGCCCGTGGCGCCCTTGGTGCCCGCCGCCGCGTCAGCAAGCCTGCCGAACACGTTGCGCAGCCGGTCCACCTGCTGCTCGGTCTCCTCCAGCAGGTCCTCGCTGAACTCCAGCGGGCTGCGGTAGTGGCTGCTGAGGAAGGCGGTGATGAGCGCTTCCGGGCGATGCCGGTCGAGGATGGCGCGCAGAGTGAGGATGTTGCCCACGCTCTTGGACATCTTCTCGGAGCTCAGGTTGAGCATGCCGTTGTGCATCCAGAAGCGGGCGAACGGCCTGCCCCGCGGCCTCCGACTGGGCTATCTCGTTCTCGTGATGCGGGAAGATGAGGTCGCGTCCGCCGCCATGGATGTCGAACCCGGCGCCCAGGTACTTCAGGCTCATCGCCGAGCACTCGATGTGCCAGCCCGGCCGTCCCGGTCCCCAGGGGCTGTCCCAGGAGGGCTCATCCGGCTTGGCGCCCTTCCACAGAGCGAAGTCCAGAGGATCGGCCTTGTCCTCCCCCACGTCGATCCGCGCGCCGTGGCGCATCTCGGCCACCTGCTGCTTGGACAGCTTGCCGTATTCGTCCCAACTGTCGATGTCGAAGTAGACGTCGGGGCCCGACTGGTAGGCGTGCCCTTCGGCCACGAGACCGGCGATGAGGTCGATGATCTCCTGGATGTGCTCGGTGGCCAGCGGCTCCACGTCCGGCCGGCCCAGACCCAGACGGCTGGTGTCTTCCCGGTAGGCGTCGGCGAACTGCTTGGCCACCTCGCGGTAGTCGCGGCCCTCGGCGATGCCCTTGTTGATGATGCGGTCGTCGATGTCGGTGATGTTCTCCACCAGGGTCACCCGGTAGCCCACCGACTCGAAGTAGCGCTTGGCCACCATGGACACCACGTACGGCCTGGCGTTGCCGATGTGCACGTAGTTGTAGACCGTGGGACCGCAGAAGTACATGGTCACGTGGTCGCCGTCCCGGGGGACGAAGTCCTTCTTCTCTTGGGTCATGGAATCGTAGAGACGCATCCTGTGCCTTTCCGCGGCTGTTCCGGCCGGTTTCTTACAGTGTCGGGTCGGCGAAACGGGCGGCGTACTTGGCCGCCGAGTCCAGCCGGTTGAGTATCTTCGTCTTGCCCAGTCCGCCGACCAGGTAGAAGAGCTCCGGCCCTTCTCCCCGGGCGCTCAGCGCCACCCGCAGCGGATGATAGACGGCCTTGCCCTTGATGCCCTGCTCCTTGGCCGCCTCCACGAGGCCGCGCAGGACCTCGCGGGCTTCCTGGGTGGGCAGGAACTCCGCGGGCATCCGCTCCGAAGTGCTCCTTGGCCAGCTCGAAGAGCTTGGGCGTACCGGGGGCCAGCAGATCGCTCGGAGATCTGACAGGTGGCCGGGTCGGCCTCCTCCCAGAAGACCTCGGCATACTCGGGAGCGTCGCTCAGGGTCCCCAGGTTGGCCTGGATGGCCTCGGCGACCACCTCCTGCTGCACCGGCGCGAACGCCATGCGGGAGTCGGCCAGGTAGGGCGCGACGGCCGCGAACAGGTCCTTGGGAGCCATCTCCCGGATGTAGAGTCCGTTCAGCCAGTTGAGCTTCTGCAGATCGAAGATGGCCGGGCTCTTGGACACCCGCTCGATCTCGAACTCCTCGATGAGCTCGGCCATGCTGAACTTCTCGCGCTCGTCATGCGGGTGCCAGCTGATGAGGGCCAGGTAGTTGACGATGGCCTCGGGCAGATAGCCGAGACCCCGGAACTGCGCCACCGAAGTGGCCCCGTGCCGCTTGGACAGCTTGCTGCCGTCGGGCGCCAGGATCAACGAGTGATGGCCGAACCGCGGAGCCGGTTTGCCCAGCGCCGCGAAGATCATCATCTGCCGGGCGGTGTTGGTGATGTGGTCTTCGCCCCGGATCACGTCGGTGATCTCCATGCCGGCGTCGTCCACCACGACCGCGAAGTTGTAGGAGTAGCCGCCGTCGGTGCGCTTGATGATGAAATCGCCGATCACGTCCGACGAGAAGGTGATGGGCCCGTGGATGAGATCCACGAAGGTGACGTCACCGTCGGGCACGCGGAAGCGGACGGCCGCCTGCTCGCCGCCGGCCAGCCGGGCGTCGACCTCGTCCTTGGTGAGGCTGCAGCAGGTCCGGTCGTACTTGGGCATGTGGCCCGCCGCGAGTAGAGCTTCGTTCTTCTGTTCCAGCATCTCCTGCGGGCAGAAGCACGGGTACGCGGCGCCGTCGGCCAGCAGCTGCTGGACCGCGGCTTCATAGATGTGGGCCCGCTCGCTCTGGCGGTAGGGACCGAAGGGACCACCCACGTCGGGGCCCTCATCGGCCTGCAGTCCCATCCACACCAGGTTCTCAAGGATGCCCGTGTCGTGCTCCGTGGTCGACCGCTTGGCGTCGGTGTCCTCGATGCGCAGCACCATGGTGCCCTTGTGATGCCGGGCGTAGAGGAAGTTGTAGAGCGCGGTGCGCGCGCTGCCGATGTGCAGCGAGCCCGTGGGGCTGGGAGCGAAGCGTACGCGTACGTCGGTCATCTTGTCGACTCTCTTCTATCTCAGTGACCTGTAAGGGTCAGTTTCTCCTCGAACGGCGCGCCACCTGCAACGGCGCGGCGCCCGGCCTGTCAGACCGGCGCCGCCACCCGTTCCACGAGAGCCACCGCCTGCGCGGCGATGCCCTCCCGCCTGCCGGTGAAGCCCATTCCTTCAGTGGTGGTACCCCGAAGGCCGACCGCCTCAACGTCGACACCCAGCGCCGCCGCCAGTCTCGCGCGCATAGCGGCCCTGTGGGGCGCGATGCGCGGCTCCTCGCAGACGACCACCGCATCGACGTTCACCGTGCCGCCAGCCCCGATCGGCCAGCAAGGCGGCCACGGCTTCCAGCAGGACCATGCTGTCCGCCCCGACAATACGCCGGGTCGGTGTCGGGGAAGTAGTGGCCGATATCCTCCAGGCCGGCCGCCCCGAGCAAGGCGTCCATGATGGCGTGCACCAGCACGTCGGCGTCGCTGTGGCCCAGAAGGCCGTCGTGCTCGCGCAATCTTACCCCGCCCAGCACCAGAGCGCGGTCGAGGGGCGAAACGGTGGGCGTCGTAGCCCAGGCCCACGCGGAAGGCCGGGCCGGCCGCCGGGCCGGAGCGCCGGCGCCTTGCGGAGCGCCCCCGATCGGGGCGGCGCCCGCCGCGGCTGCTCCGCCGGCCGCCGCGTCAGTCACGACGGCGCTCCGCGAGGATCTGTTCGGCATGGCGCAGGTCCACCCGGTCGGTGACCTTGAAGTTCTCCGCCGATCCCTTGACCATGACCACCCGGCCGCCCCGGGCCTCCACCAGCGAGGCGTCGTCGGTGGAGCGCAGCAGATCGTCCTCGGGCGTCTCTGTGTAGGCGTCCAACAGTGCTTCCCAGCGGAAGATCTGCGGGGTCTGCGCCCGCCAGATGGTGCGGCGGTCGGGAGTGGCCTTGACGATGCCGTTCTCGTCCACCACCTTGATGGTGTCCGTCGAGGGGACGCCGAGAACGGCGCCCGCCAGCCCCATCGTCGGCGGCCAGAGCGTCCACCGTCCGGGTGATGTCCTCGCAGGTCACCAGCGGGCGGGCCCCGTCGTGGGTGCCCACCAGGTCCCAGGAGCCGGCCTCCACCAGCGCCGCCAGCCCGTTCCGCACCGAGAGCGCCCTCTCCGCCCCGCCGGCCACGACCCCCACGACCTTGGCGATGCTCTCCTGCGCTATCTCCCGCTCGCAGTAGTCGACGTCCGCCTCGTTCACCACCACCAGCAAGGCGTCCACCGCGGGGCAGTTGCCCAGGGTGTCGAGCGTGCGCTGCAGCATGGGGATGCCGAGCAGGGGCACGTATTGCTTGGGCATGCCCAGGTCCAGCCGGGTGCCGTGGCCAGCGCCGGCCACGACCAGCGCCAACGTGGGTCTGCCCGATCCGCTTCTAGTGGCCACCGGCGCCGCTCCCTGCCTGCGCCACCCGGGTGAAGATCATCTTGCCGGACGGGTTCTGCAGCACGGAGGTGACTTCGACCTCGACCTCTTCGCCGATGTGCCGCCGCCCGCCCTCGATGACCACCATGGTCCCGTCATCCAGGTAGCCGACGCCCTGGTCCTCTTCCTTGCCCTCGCGGATGACCTTGAGGCGCATGCCCTCGCCGGGCATGACCACCGGCTTGAGGGTGTTGGCCAGGTCGTTGACGTTGAGGACCTCGACCCCCTGGATCTGCGACACCTTGTTCAGGTTGTAGTCCGTGGTGACGATGACGCCCTTGATCTCCTTGGCGAGGCGGATGAGCTTGGCGTCGACCTCGGCGATGTTCGGGAAGTCCCGCTCGATGATGCTCACGTGGCTGTGAGCCTCCTGGAGCGCGTGTACGGTGTCGAGGCCGCGGCGGCCCCGGGCCCGCCGCGCCGGGTCGGTGGAGTCGGCGATGGCCTGCAGTTCCTCGAGCACGAAGCCCGGCACGATGAGGTCGCCCTCCACGAAGCCCGTGGCCACCACGTCGCCCACCCGGCCGTCGATGATCACCGAGGTGTCGAGGATCTTGGGCCGGATGAACTGCTTGGCGCCGGGCTGCTGCAGCAGGCCTTTGAGCCCGAACAGCCGGGCGATATCCGTGTGGCGCTTGAAGCCCAGGTAGGCGAACAGGTAGCCGCTGACGGCGAAGAGCAGCGGCAGGAAGTAGAGGCCCACGAGGGGCAGGTCCTTGATGGCCAGGCTGCTCAGGCGCGGCGATGGCCAGCCCGATGAACAGCCCGAAGGTGCTGAAGATGAGCCCGCTGGCCGTGACCGTGGAATACGCCCGGTCGAGCCGGCGGCCCAGACGGGTGATGACCCTCCCCAGGATCGAGCCGACAAGGGCGCCGACGGCGGCGGCCACGATGACCACGATGACCACCAGAGCGTAGTAGGGCACCGGGCCGTACCCATCGTGGGAGACGAACGCCTTGGCCAGTTCGTAGCCGAGGACGCCTCCGACGAGGGCGAGCACGAGTCGTAGGGCGAGTGACATCAGACGGGCCTAGTCCTCAGGGACCTGGTTGCGCGCAGATCTCGGCGAGCACGTCGTCCAGGAAGGTCATGGCGTCGTCGAGCGGCAGGCTCTTCGCGTACATGAGCTCGGAGGCCAGCATGCGCTTGACCTTGCCGAACATCTGCTTCTCCCCGGTGGACAGGCCCTTCTCGGCGTCCCGCAAAGCCAGGTTGCGCACCACGTCGGCCAGTTCGAGCGGATCGCCCGTGCCGATCTTCTCCCGGTTGTGCTTGATGCGCCGGTTCCAGTTGAGAGGCATCTTGGTGGGGTCGTCGCGAAGCACGGCCACGACCTCTTCGACCATCACCTCAGGGATGACAGGGCGGACGCCGGCCTTGTCGCTGCCATCCACCAGGAGCTTGATGTTCATGTTGTTGTGCAGGATCTGGATGCTGTAGTAGCGGCGTGAGATCCCCTGGAAGTCCTGCTCGATGATCTCCAGGATGCGCCCCGCCCCATGGTGCGGACATACAACGGTGTCGCCGACGTAGAACATCAGCCCCTGCGCTCCAGCAGGGTGCTGTCGTAGATGCGGCTGAGACCGTCCTTGATCTCCCGGGCGCGCGGGAAGCCGACGCCCGGAACGGCCGCCAGTTCGTCCAGCGGAGCCTCGATGAGGTGGTTCAGAGTCGCCGAAGTGGCCCACCACGGCATCGATGACCCAGTCGCTCAGGCGGGGGATCATGCCCAGCAGACGGGAAGCCGCGCGGCCTGCACTGCGTATCCAGCACGACGCCTTCGCCGAACCCCAGGGTCTCGGCGACGTAGGTGAGCGACAACAGATCCACCGAACGCACCTGGCTGATGGGCAGGGTCTCGGTGGTGTCCACCGGGATCGGGACGGCCATCGGGAAGGTAGTCGGCGAGGATGGCGTTGCGCTCCTCGCGGACGCCGACCAGCATGTCCTCGAGCTGAAGCTGGGTCAGCCGCCCTTCCGTGCCCAGTTGCACGATGTAGCCCTCGATGAGATGGACGATGACCAGCACCATCTCGATACGCTGCAGGACGAGCAGCACGTCGTTCATGGTGACGGTGTTCTGGAACTCGAGCAGCGACAGCGACGTGGACGCCTGGTTCCAACGGGTGCGGAACCGTTCCAAGGTCCTGCAGGGCCTGGTCGGCCTTGTCGAGGATGGTCCGGATGGGATCCATGTAGTGCCGGATATCGCCGACGTACACCGTCACGACGTCCCGGGCGGCCGAGATGGACACGCACAGAGTGTCGATCTGCTTGGCCACGCGCTCGGCGGTGCGATGCCGGGTGCCGGTCTCCTGGGACATGATGCTGGCGTCGGGCATGAGTTGCACGTTGGCGTGAAGGATGCGGCTGCCGTCGGCGTTGAGCAGCACGGCGCCGTCCATCTTGCAGAGCTCGTAGAGGATCATCGGTTGCAGCGGGATGTCCATGATCGATGCCGCCGGAGATCATCGGGGCGACCTTCTCTTCGTCCGTGAAGACCAAGCAGCGCGCCATGCCGGGACTTGACGATGTTGTCGATTGCGTCGCGGAGTTCCGTACCAGGCGCGATCATCCGTAGAGCCTGGATCAGCCTGTCGTCCCGCAGGGGCCGGTCAACCACTGGTTCTCCTCGCTGCCGTGTGCCGTCCGCTCTGACTGCCTCCGCGATATCCGCCACTGCTTCCACCCTCACCCTGCCGGCGCCAGACCGGCCTTCGCGGACTCCTCGGCACTGCGACTCGGCACGAGGATACGTTGGAACCCCCGCCGGGCCGCTTCCTGGATCCGCTTGTCGCTCTGCAGCGCATAGCGGACCTTTCCCGTAAGACTGATCTCGCCGAAAGCGGCCAAGCCCTCCCCGGCGTCCCCATCGCGAAACGCGGACGCTATGGCGAGGGCCACGGCGAGATCCGCAGCCGGGTCCTCAAGTATAAGACCACCTGCTATGTTAACGAAAATGTCGCAATTGGACAGCGGCAGCCGCGCCCGGCGGCTGAGTACGGCCACGATCATGGCCAACCGGTTGCGATCCACCCCCCGGGCGACCCGCTGCGGCATGGCCATATTGGAGGGAGCCACCAGCGCCTGCACCTCGGCGAGCAGGCAGCGCGTGCCTTCCAAGACCGGCACCACCACCGAACCGGAGCGCATGTCCCCTTCCTCGAGGAACACCGAAGACGGGTCCGGCACCTCGACCAAGCCCTGCTCGGCCATCTGGAAGACGCCCACCTCGTTCGTGGAGCCGAACCGGTTCTTCACCGCCCGCAGGATGCGGAACGGCTGCGCCCGGTCGCCTTCGAAGGAGAGGACGGCGTCCACCATGTGCTCGAGCACCCGGGGACCGGCCAATTCGCCGTCCTTGGTGACGTGGCCCACGAGGATGAGGGCGATGCCGTGGGTCTTGGCCACCTGCAGAAGCTGAGCGGTGACCTCCCGGATCTGCGCCACCGAGCCCGGCGTGGACCCGATGGCCGAGGACCACAACGTCTGCACCGAATCGACCACGCAGGCGGACGGCTGCAGATGCTCGAGCGCCGCCACCACCGCTTCGGTCTGCGTCTCGGTGATGAGCCGGAGGGCGCTCCCGCCGCCGCCCAGGCGGATGCTGCGTAGCTTGACCTGGGCCGCCGATTCCTCGCCGGACACCAGCAGGGTGGAGACGCCGCGGGCCTCCATGCTGAGCAGGGCCTGCAGAAGAAGAGTGCTCTTCCCCACGCCGGGCTCGCCGCCCACCAGGACCACCGACCCGGGCACCAAGCCGCCGCCGAGCACCCGGTTGAGCTCGCCCAACCCGGTGTCGATGCGGTCGCCGCTCTCGAAGCCCACATCGGCGAGCACCACCGGGACAGGTACGGGCGCCACCGCGGCGCCGGCATTCAGACTGTTGCCCCTTCCGGACGGCCGCACCGCGGCCGCCGGCCGGATATCTTCATCTATGGTGTTCCACTGCCCGCATCCCGGGCAGCGTCCAAGCCAGCCCGGCGACTGGTAGCCGCACTCCCGGCAGACGAACGAACGCTTGCTGCCCTTGGGCACAGGCCGCTCCCGTTACTTGGATTCTGACTCTTCGGCCACCAGCATGTCCGGCGCGCCCTGGATGACCTCCTGGATGTACAGGTGGTCGTCCTCGCGGTCCAGGAGCACCGTGCTCCCCCGCGGGAACTTGCCGGCCAGCACCTCTTCGGCGAGCAGGTCCTCGACGTGGCGCTGGATGGCCCGGCGCAGCGGCCGCGCGCCCATCGCCGGGTCGAAGCCGACGTCCACCAGAAGCTCCTTGGCGGCCGGGGTGAGCGCCAGACCGATCTCCCGGTCTTTCAGCTGCTCTTCGACCCGCGCCATCATGAGAGACACGATGTTGCCGATCTCTTCCTTGCTCAGCTTGTGGAACACGATGGCTTCGTCCACCCGGTTGAGGAACTCGGGCCGGAATACCTTCTTGAGCTCTCCGGTGACCCGGTCCTTCATCTCGTCGTAGGCGAGACCGCCCTCGTTCACCTGCTCGCCGAAGCCCAGCACCTGTCCCTTGGAGATGGTGCCCGCGCCGATGTTGGAGGTCATGATGACGATGGCGTTCCGGAAGTCCACCGCCCTGCCCTGGGCGTCGGTCAACCGGCCGTCCTCCAGGATCTGGAGGAGGATGTTGAACACGTCCGGATGGGCCTTCTCGATCTCGTCGAGCAGCACCACGGAGTAGGGACGGCGGCGGACCGACTCGGTGAGCTGGCCGCCTTCGTCGTAGCCCACGTAGCCGGGAGGCGAACCCACCAGACGGCTGACCGCGTGCTTCTCCATGAACTCCGACATGTCCACCTGGATGAGAGCCTGCCTCGTCGCCGAACAGGAACTCGGCCAGCGTGCGGGCGAGCTCGGTCTTGCCCACGCCCGACGGGCCCAGGAAGATGAACGATCCGGCCGGACGGTGCGGGTCTTTGAGACCGGCCCGCGAGCGGCGGATGGCCCGGGACACGGCCTTGACCGGTTCGTCCTGGCCCACGACGCGCTTGTGCAGCTGCTCTTCCATCTTCAGCAGACGATGGGTCTCGGCCTCGGTGAGCTTGGTCACCGGGATGCCGGTCCACATGGCCGTCACCTCGGCGATCTCGTCCTCACCGATGGAGATCTCGGAGTTCTCGTCGGACTCCCGCCACTTCTCTTCCAGCTCGTGCCGCTGGTTCAGCAGCTTGCGCTCGCGGTCGCGGAGCGAAGCGGCCTTCTCGAAGTCCTGGGTGTCGATGGCCGTTTCCTTCTCGCGGCGCACTTCCAGGATGGCGTCCTCGACTTCCCGGAGGTCCGGGGAGGCGCACATGTTCTGGATGCGCTTGCGCGACGCGGCTTCGTCGATGAGGTCGATGGCCTTGTCGGGCAGGAAGCGGTCGCTGATGTAGCGGTCGGCCAGGTAGGCCGCGGATTCCAGGGCCTCGTCGGTGATGCGCACCCGATGGTGCGTCTCGTAGCGCTCGCGCAGACCCTCGAGGATCTTGCGGGTCTCCTGGACGCTCGGCTCTTTCACCAGGATCTTCTGGAAGCGGCGCTCGAGAGCCGCGTCCTTCTGCAGGTGCTTGCGGTATTCGTCGAGCGTGGTGGCGCCGATGGTCTGCAGCTCGCCCCGGGCCAGAGCCGGCTTGAGGATGGAGGCCGCGTCGATGGCGCCTTCAGCCGCGCCGGCGCCCACGAGGTTGTGGATCTCGTCGATGAACAGGATGATGTCGCCGCGCTCGGAGATCTCTTTCATGACCTTCTTGAGGCGCTCCTCGAACTCGCCGCGGTACTTGGAGCCGGCGACCAGGGCGCCCAGGTCGAGCGTGTAGATCTGCTTGTCCTTGAGGATGCCGGGCACGTCGTTCTTGGCGATGCGCTGGGCCAGGCCCTCGACGACGGCGGTCTTGCCCACGCCCGGCTCGCCCACGAGCACCGGGTTGTTCTTGGTGCGGCGAGTGAGGATCTGCATGACCCGCTGGATCTCGGTCTCGCGGCCGATGACCGGGTCGAGCTTGTCCTCCTCCGCGTACTTCGTCAGGTTGCGGCCGAACTGGTCGAGCACCTTGGAGCTCTTGCGCTCCTTGCCGCCTTCGCCCGGCTCCGCGGCCGGCGCGCTCGTGCCCCTCTGCGGGCGGCGGGTGGGACCGGACAGCACCCGCATGACTTCCTGACGGGCGCGGTCGGCGTCGACGTCCAGGTCGTTCAGGATACGGGCCGCCACGCCCTCGCTCTCCCTCATGAGGCCGAGGAGGATGTGCTCGGTGCCTATGTAGTTGTGGCCCAGCGACAGCGCCTCGCGCAGCGCCAGCTCCAGCACCTTCTTGGCGCGCGGCGTGAACGGGATCTGTCCCTGTGATTCGTGCTCGCCCTCACCCACGATGCGGGTGACTTCGCCGCGCACCTCATCCAGGCTGACTTCGAGAGTGCCCAGCACCCGCGCGGCCACGCCGTCGGCTTCGCGCAGGAGCCCGAGGAGGAGATGCTCCGTGCCAATGTAGTTGTGGCGGAGCATCCGTGCCTCTTCCTGCGCCAAGACGATGACCTGGCGAGCCCTCTCTGTGAATCTTTCAAACATCACTACTGTACTCCTATCACCGGACGAACGAGCCCGCAAACGTCTCGCGCATGACCCTCGCCCGGATCTCATCGATCTCGGGGCTGTCTAATACATCGGTCTTTACTTCCATATGGTCCATAACGATATGGGCCGGCTGCAGTCTGCCCATCAGACTGAAGGCCGACTCTGCGGCCAGAGCGGGGCAATCGACCACCCCCTGCTCCAAGCCCACCTGAGCGGCCGATATGAGGTTGACCGCCTCCTGGAACGACATGCTCCAGGCATGCTGGGCCACGCCGATGGCGCGCCCGATCTGGTCTCTACCCTGCACCGGATGCTCCCGGAGGAGCATCTTGCGCACCGAGCGTTCCTTCTCGGAGATGGCCCGGGCCATATTCTCCACTTCGGTGATGATCTCGCTCTCGGGCCCCGTCTGCCGGGCCATGTTGGAGATCTGGACCACGCCGCCCGCGCCGCCCCACAAAGGAGCGATGCCGAGGCCGTGCCCGACGAGTTCCAGCGCGGTGGCCGCGAGCTTGCCGGTGAGCATGAGCGCCGGGGACGTGCAGGGTCGCATACGCCCGCAGGCCGGTGCCCGCCTTGGCCGGGTAGGTGGTGAGGTAACCCCAACGGGGGTCGAACGCGTACGAGACGGAGGCTTCCAGCCGGTCGTCCAGCACGCTGAGCAAGGACCAGAGCGCCTCCAGGTGGTCGCCCTCCCGGAAGCTGATGAGGTTGAAGTGGTCCACCCCGTTGATCTCGAGCGACGCCTGGTTGTTGCCGTACACGGCGAACCCGCGGCCCTCTCCGGCCTCCTCGGCGAAGGCCGGCGTCATGAGCCCGCGTTCCACGAGGAGCGTGATCTCCGCCGCCGGCATGGCGTCCAGGTCGTAGACCCGCCACGGCCGTTCCCACTGGTCGCCCGCGAGGGCCGCCAGAACCTCAGCGCGCAGGTCTTCGAGCACGGTGGTCTCTTCCACGTGCGGGAAGCGCCGCCCGGCATCGTTCCGGCTGAGCGATATGGCGGAAGCGGTGAGGGCGTCCAGGCTCATGCCTCTCCCCCGTCCAGCGCCTGGCCGAGTTCGGTGAGCCGGTCGCGCACGCCGGCCGCTTCCTCGTAGCGTTCATGCTCCACCAATTCGCGGAGCATCCGCTCGAGGCGCATCGTCTCGTGGCGGAGCGTGTCGGTCTCCGGGCCGCGCAGGGGCACTTTGCCCAGGTGCTCGACCGGTTCGGCTTCCCGCCGGATGGTTGACTTCGAGATGGTCGGCGAACACGCGGTAGCAGTTGGCGCAGCCCACCATGCCCGATTCCTTGAGATCGCTCAAGGTGGTGCCGCACGACGCCGCAGAAGCTGTCTTCGTGGTTCACGCTGGAACCTCCGGCCGCCTCGCGCCCTTCCGGCGAAGCCTTCTTGGCGAAACCGCGCAGCACGGAAGGAACGGCAAGCACCAGAGCAAGACCCTCGGTCTCCTCACCGGCCATCTGCTCCGCGCATCCGCGCGCAGAGATGTGTATGACTGATTGTCCCGTCCACCACTCTCAGCAGATGCATGGTGGCCGGTTCCTCCCCGCACAGCTCGCAATCGGCGGAGCCGTTAAGGTCGAGGTTCCAATCGGGCGATTCGTCTGCAAACACCCGGGCCTCCTATAACGACGGACCGGCTCTTCCGGCCGTCTACCGACGGTAAAGTACGGGGAAACTCGGCGCGTACTCCGCCGGGAAAAGGTCATCATTTGACTGTCGAAATTGTAGCATAGCCGCCTATCGGCGACTGCTTTTGGGACGCGTCAAAATACCCCTGGGGGTTCCGGGGCACGCCACTCGAAGAGAGGGGTGGCCCGGGGACGCCAGCGCACCGTCTAGAGCGCCGGGGCCCCCGGGCCATCGTTGTACGTCGTCGGACGCGGGATGGTCCCCCGCCCCGCTCCGCCCTAGATGGGCGACTCTTCGGTCCTCGGCTCGGGCCTCGGCTCGGCCTTCTCCACGTTCTGGGCGATCATCTGCGACAGCCAGGCATTGAACAGGTTGCCGCCGGTCGCGCCGTCTCCGCCACCCACCAGCACCTGAGGCACGATCTGGATCTTGCCGGCCGCGATCTCCTGCATGAGCTTGATCACGGCCACGTTCTGCTGCCCGATGGCCTCCTTCTGGGCGACGTAGGCCGCGGCGACGCCGTCGCCCTCGATCTTGCTCTTGTAGGAATTGCCGTCGGCCACCAGGATCGTCGACTCCTTGGTGCCCTGCGCCGTCAGGATCGTGGCCTCCCTGGTGCCCTGGGCCTGGAGGATCACGGAGCGCCTGTTACCGTCCGCTTCCTTGACCTTGGCCTCAGCCCGGTCGTTGTTGATGTCGATGGACAGCTTGGCGTCGATGACGTCCTTCTGCTTGTCCGCCCGCGACGACTTTCTCCATGACGGCGATGCGCTTCTCCTGCGCCATCGCTTCCTGGTCGTACTGGGCCTGCTGCTGGTTGGCGATCTCCTTCTTGGTCTGCGTATCCAGCAGATCCTGGGGGATATCGATGTAGGCGATGAGCAGGTTCTGAGCCTCGACGTTGTACTCGGAGAACTTCTCCTTGGCGTGCGCCAGCGCCTCGGTCTGCAGGTCGGTGCGGCTCTGGAAGAAGTCGATCGCCTTCTTCTCGCCGGCCTTGTTCCTGAACGACGAATCGATGAGCGGATGGACGATCTGGTCGATGAGGTTGGCCACCGACCCGAACCTGGCGATGATGTAGGCGGCGTTGCCCGGCTGGATGCGGATGACCATGCGGACGTTGACTTCCAGCTGGAAGCCGTCCTTGGACGTCACCTTCAAGGGGTCGAAACTGTACAAGACGCTCGCGGCCTTCGTCTCGAGGGTTTGACGCCCTTGACCTCGGTGCCGACGATCCTTCCCTCGGACGCCCAGTCGATGGTGACGGCGGAAGTGGGCACCTGTAGACCGAGAAGGCGATCGTGTTCAGGTTGTACTTGCCGGGCGCGACGGGCTCGCGCCAGATGCCCCGGGTGAACTTGTTGGTTATCAGTATCTTCTCGACGTCTTCATGGATCGGGCCGCTCAGCTTGCCTTCCCCGGTGGAATCGTCCGGCCCCTGCGGCGTCCTCTCCAACTCCAGCCCCACGTTGGACCTGATGACCGCCACATATCCGGGAAGGACCTCGGCGACGCCCACGATCTTGATATCGAACAGATTGGGGTTGATGTAGTAGATGCCCGGCTGGAGCGTGTCCAGTTGCGGTCCCCGGTACCCGTTGCTGTCGATGAAGAGCTGCCCGTTCTGGATAGGCCTTGTGGTCGGCTTCGTTCCCGTCGGCGTTCCTGGCCTTCGGCGCGATGACGTAGCCGGTCGGCAGTGGGATGCCGTCCTTGGCGATGGCTATGCCGACCGTGTTCTCCGCGATCTTCACCGCGGGAGCCTGGGTGATGTTGAACATCCTGGTGTTGATCCGGTAGGTGCCGGGGCGCAGGATGCCCACCTGCGGGCCCTTCTTGCCATGGTTGGCCAGGAACATCTCGGCGTCCTGGAACTGGTTGCACTCGACCTCGTCCGCCAGCACCCGGCCCTTGGGCAGGGGCTCGCCGTCGATGGACTCGACGATGCCGACGCTGTCGGTGTCGACCATGACGACCGGGATCTTGGTGATAGACCAGACGATGGGAAGCCGCCAGTAGAGGCCCGGCATGAGGGTGCGCGCCTGCACGCCGATCTCCCCGTTGCGGGCGATGATCTGGCCCTCGGGCATCCGCTTGCCGAACATGCGCTTGGTGAGTATGCCGACCTGGTTGGGACCGACCAGGCACAGTCCCCAGAACAGAATGATGAGCACGACGACGACCACGATGAGGATAACGACGGCTTCCAAGATGACCATCAGCGGGTGACCCCCTCCACGGGATAGGCGTCGATACGACGGAGACTGTATAAGCCGCCCGGCGCCTGGTCAAGCCGAGACGGTCAAAGCCCTCTGCTTACGACTGCCCCCAGAACCGGCTCACCTGCAGCTTGAGAGTCGCCACGATCTCGCGGGATTGCTCCGTCACCTTCTGCCAGACGCCCGCCGCGTCCAAGGCGGGCTCGTCGGATCCCAGCCCATCCGCCAACGGCTCCGACGGCCACAGCGATTCATACTTCGCGGCGAAGAGCATGGAGTTCCTGCGCGAGGTGAGACTGCTGACCACGACGAACAGCGGGTTGCGGCCGGCGAGCACGCGCTGCGAGAGCCGCCTGGCGATGTTGGGGACCGAGTAGAAGGTGCTGTTGCACTCGTTCATCTCGCGGACCACCTGGTCACGGTTCAGATACTTGTAGCGGGCCACCGGGTAGTTGAGGGTGTAGTACTTCCAGTCTTCCGGGAAGTCACCCAAGGCGACCCTGCCCTCGGAACTCACCTGATCCCAAAGCCGTGTCCCCGGGAGCGGGGTGAGGAACAGCACGTTCATGCTGTCCACCCCGTACCGTCCGGCCGCCTCGGCGATGAGCCTGCCCACCCCCACGTGGTCGGTGTCCAAGCCGATGATGAACGAGCCGACCACCAGTATGCCGTGCCGCCGGATGCGATCCACGGACTTCGTGATATTCCTGCCCGACAGCATGGCCGACTTCTTGCCCAGTTGCGCCAGACCCTCGGGCGTGACGCTCTCAAACCCGATGAACAGGCCGATGCAGCCGGCGGCGTCGGCGAGTTCGAGCAGTTCTTCGTCATCGGCGATGTTGATGGTCGTCTGCCCGATCCAGGACTTGCCGGTCTTCGCAGCCGCGAGGGCCCGGAAAAGCTCCTTGGCGCGCTCGATATGCTCCGGCTTGCGCCCGATGAGGTTGTCGTCCACGATGAGCACCCGGCGCTCGGGCATGGACTTGAACTCCTCCACCACCTCGGCGATGGGCCTCTGGCGATAGGTGGCCCCGTTGAACCTGGTGACGCTGCAGAAGTTGCAGTTGAGCGAGCAGCCCCGCGTGGTCTGGATGGAGCCGAAGGCGTATCCCTCGGGGAGAAGGTCGTGGCGGGCCGGCACGATCTGGTCCATGGTGGCGCGGCCGCCGTCGTAGGCGGGCTTCAGGCAGCCGGCCTGCGCGTCTTGCAGCACCTGCGGCCACACCGGCTCCGCCTCGCCCGTGACCACCACATCGACGAACCGGGCGGCCTCTTCGGCGCACATGGTCGCGTGGATGCCCCCCATCACCACCGGTCACGCCGCGTTCCCGGAACCCGGCGGCGATCTCATACGCCCGCGGCGCCTGTGACGTGAAGGCGGTGATGCCCACCAGATCGGGCTGCGGCATGGCCGCGTAGTCCACCGGGGCGAGATTCTCGTCCAAGATGACGATCTCCCAATCGGCCGGGGTGAGACCGGCCAGCACCAGGAGTCCGAGCGGTTTCCAGAGACGGAAGCGATTCCAGTAGCTGCTCCGGTTGAGCGCGATACTGATGAGTTGGTTCGCCGGGTTGACCAGGTACAGAAGCATTAGCTCTCCAGACGCGCGCGACGCTTCGGCATCAACATGACGGCCTGCGCCCTTGCGGGGCTGGGGCCGGTCGGCGTGACGGCCAAGCCGATCCGCGAGCGGATCGGGGTACTGGCCCTAGTCGACTTGAGGATAACACCGGGGGGCGCGGCACGGCGCCCGGTTCGTATCGCGCCGCAGGATTTGCGGCTCAGCCTCTATCATTGGGCGATGAGTCTCAACAAGACATCGATCCGCCCTCTCCGGGATGGCGAAAACGACGCCCTCCTCGGCATCATCAACGAGGCCGCGCAGCGCTACCGGGGCGTCATCCCCGACGACTGCTGGCACGACCCCTACTTCTCCGCCGAATACCTGGCGAGCGAGATCGCGGCCGGCGTGCGGTTCTCAGGTTACGAGGCGGACGGGGAGTTGCTCGGCGCGATGGGCGTTCAGGACGTGGACGATGTAACCCTCATACGCCACGCGTACGTCGTTCCACGGGCGCAGCGATCCGGGATAGGCGGGGAACTGCTGGAGTCTCTCTTGGCGGCCATCGACCGGCCTGTTCTCATCGGAACATGGGCCTCGGCTGGTTGGGCGATCGCCTTCTACGAGAAGCACGGGTTCGCCCAAGTGAGCCCCGAGGAGAAGAACCGCCTCCTGCGCCGCTACTGGGATATCCCCGAGCGACAGGTGGAGACCTCAGTGGTGCTGGCCGAGAGGCGGCAGTAGCCGCCGGCGACCGTTAGTGCTCGGGCCTGAGCTGCGGGAACAGGATGACGTCGCGGATGGACTCCACGCCCAGCAGCATCATCACCAAGCGGTCGATGCCGATGCCCAGGCCCCCTGCCGGCGGCATGCCGTATTCAAGGGCCCGCAGGAAGTCCTCGTCCAGGACGTGCGCCTCTTCGTCCCCGGCGGCCTTGTTCTCGACCTGAGCTTCGAACCGGCGGCGCTGATCCATGGGGTCATTGAGTTCGGAGAAGGCGTTGCCGCACTCCTTGCCCCCGATGATGGCCTGGAAGCGTTCCACCAGCCGGGGATCGTCCCGGTGGGTCTTGGCCAGCGGGCTGAGCTCCATGGGGTAGTCGATGGCGAAGGTGGGCGAGATGAGCGTGGGGAAGCAGACGTGCTTGAGCGCCTTGTCGACGATGGTCGAGAAGGTGTCGCGCTTCTCCACCTCGATGCGCCGCTCCACGAGGGCGTTCTTGCCGCGCTGCGGATCGGCCTCGATCTCGAACAGGCCGAGGCCCAGGTGCTCCTTGAGCAGGGAGTCGAGGGTGCGGCGCGGCCAGGGCGGCGCCAGATCGACGGAATGCTCGCCGATGACGATCTGGGTGGTGCCGACCACGTCCATCGCCAGAGCCGGGATCATGTTCTCCACCAGCTCCATGATGGCGTTGTAGTCCACGTAGGCCCAGTAGAGCTCCATCATGGTGAACTCCGGGTTGTGCACGGGCGAGATGCCCTCGTTCCGGAAGTTCTTGCCGATCTCGAAGATCTTGTCGAAACCGCCCACCAGCAGCCGCTTGAGATAGAGTTCGGGAGCGATGCGCAGGTAGAGGTCGGTGTCGAGCGCGTTGTGATGCGTGATGAAGGGCCGCGCCAGCGCGCCGCCCGGGAGCGGCTGCAGGATGGGCGTCTCCACCTCGACGAAGCCCTGGCCCTCCAGGTAGCGCCGCATGGAGGACACCAGCTTGCCGCGCGCCCGCAGCTGCCAGGCGACATCCGGGTTGGCGATGAGGTCCACATAGCGCTGGCGGTACCGGGTCTCCCGGTCCTGCAGGCCGTGGAACTTCTCCGGCAGGGGGCGCAGGGACTTGGTGAGCAGCGTCCAGGAGTCCGCGAAGATGGTCAGCTCGCCTCTGCGGGTGCGGAAGATATGGCCTTCGGCGCCGATGACATCGCCGACGTCCAGATCGCCCATGCGCTGGAACGACTCTTCGCCCAGGGCGTCGACGTTCCCGTAGATCTGGAGATCGTCCCAACCGTCGCGGAGGGTGAGGAAGATCGCCTTGCCGTGCTCGCGGCGACCCATGACCCGGCCGGCCACCTTGTAGTGGCTGCCTTCGGCCGTGGTGCCCGTCTCCAGCGCGGAATAGAGCTCGGTCAGTTCACCCAGTAGCGTCCGGCCTTCAAAGCTGCGCGCGTACGGCTCGATACCCTGTTGCCGCAGACGGTCAACCTTGGCCAGCCGGTCGCGCTCCCACTCCGGCAGGTCCATATGCGTCACATCTTCCCTATCGCGAGTATCTCGAGGTCGAGCGCGCCGACGGGGATGTTGACCGTGACGACGTCGCCCACTCTTTTTCCGAGGATGGCCTGGCCCACCGGCGATTCGTTCGACAGGCGCGCCTTCAGCGGGTCGGCCTCGGCCGAGCCCACGAGCGTGTAGATGCGGATGTCGCCGGCCTTCTTGTCGCGAAGCGTGACCGTGCTGCCCACGCTGACCTTGTCGGTCTCGATGTCGGAGTCTTTGATGACCCGGGCCCGGCGCAGCTTCTCCTGAAGCGTGCTGATGCGGTGCTCGAGCATGGCCTGCTCGTTCTTGGCGTCGTCGTACTCGGAGTTCTCACTGATGTCTCCGAATTCGCGCGCCTGCTTGATGCGTTCCGCCACGTCTTCACGTTTGACGTTCGAGAGAAAGTTGACCTCGTCCTGCAGTTGCTTGAGGCCTTCTTCAGTAAGGATGACTTCCTTGCGAGACACTAGTTCCTTCCTTCCACATCTGCAGAGCCAGTGTGCACCCCCGCTTGGGCTGCCTTGTAGGCGGGCGCGGCATTATATGGTGCAGGCACATACTTGTCAACGGTTCAGCCGGCCGTCTCGGACCGTCCGGTCAATAGCTCCCGCACCCCGGCCCCGACCGGACTTCGTCGCCCAGCGCGGCCAACATGCCGTCCAACGTCCGCCCATCCGGCGCCTCCCGCAGGACGTCGAGCACCGTTACGGGAACGCGCGACGGCCGCAGGTACCAGCCGATCAGCCTGTACATCCACTTCATCGTCCGCTCCTCCCCCATCTCAACGATGGCGAGGGCCAGAAGGGCACGCAGGTCGGCGATGACCTCCTCCACCGGCGGCCGCGGACGGTCCTCTCCGGCCAGCAGCGCGTCCACCAGCCAAGGGTCGCCCGTGGCCCCCCGCGCCACCATGATGGCCGCCGCGCCGGTCGCCTCCATGATGGCCTTGGCCGAACTCACGCTCGTCACGTCGCCCGAGGCGATCACCGGGATCCCGACCGCCTTCACGACCTCCGCCGTGACGCTGTGATCCGCCTTCCCGTGGTAGTACTGGCTCGTTGTGCGCGGATGTACCCCGAGAGCCGCTACCCCAACCTCCTCCAAACGCGGCGCCAACGCGACCGCCGTCCGCTCCCCTTCGTGCACGCCGCTGCGCACCTTGACCGTGACAGGCACCCCATGCTCCGCCGCCACCCGCACCACGGCAGCCGCCACCGCGACGGCCCTGTCGGGGTCGGCCAGCAACGCGGAACCGGCGCCCGACCGAGTGACCTTGCGGACCGGGCAGCCCATGTTGATGTCGAGCATATCGGGCACGGCGGACGGGAAGACGGGGCGGCCGGGATGTCCCGGGGATGGCGGCTGCCCCTCCAGCACCAAGCGCGCGGCGTGGGCCAGGGCCTCGGGAGTGTCGCCGAAGAGTTGCACAGCGATGGGACGCTCCTCCTCGTCGAAGCGCAGGTACCCCTCGATGGTCCGCCGGTTGCCGTGGATGAGCCCGTAAGCGCTGACCATCTCGGTGACCACAAGCCCGGCGCCGTGCGCCTTGAGATGACGGCGATAGGCGGACGTGGTGAGCCCGGCCATGGGCGCCAGCACCACCCGGTTGGGGATGCTGACCGAGCCGATGGAGAACGGGGCCGCGAACGACACGCTACGAGTGGTTGCGCCGGTGGATGATCTCCAGACCCTTGAGCGTGAGCAGCGGGTCGAGTTTGTCGAGGGTGGAAGCGTGATCGAAGATGAGCCCGGAGAGGCCGCCGGTGGCCACGCTGACCGCCGAGCCGCCCAGTTCCTGCCGCATCCGGGTGACGATGCCGTCCACCTGTCCGGCAAAGCCGTAGACGGCCCCCGCCTGCATCGCGTGGACGGTGTTCTTGCCGATGACCGACCCCGGGTCGGCCAGCTCGATCTTGAGCAGCCGGGCGGCGCGGGTGGCCAGGGCGTCCAGCGAGATCTCGATGCCCGGGGCGATGGCGTGGCCCAGGTACTCGCCGGTGGCGGAGACGGCGCTGTAGGTGGTGGCGGTGCCGAAATCCACGGCGATGCAGGGCCCGCCGTACAGCTCGTAGGCCGCCACGGCGTCGACGATGAGGTCGGGGCCCACCTGGCGCGGGTCGCTGGTGAGGATGGGCATGCCGGTCTTGACGCCGGGGCCGATGACGAGGGCCTCGAGGCCGAACTTGGCCGCGGCCATGGTGGCGTATTCGCCGCTGAGCCGGGGCACCACCGAGGCGACCGCCAGGCCGGTGAGGGTCTCCTTGGAGTAGCCGTCCAGACGCAGGAAGGCGTCGAGAAGGGCGGCGATCTCGTCGCCGGTCTTGCGGACCTCGGTGGCGAAGCGCCAACTGGCGGCAAGGTCCCTCTCGGAGAACAGTCCCACATGGGTCTGAGTGTTGCCTACATCGACTGCCAGAAGCATGTCACACCCCCATCTGGCAGGGTCAGGCTCACATCAACGGGCGGCGCCCCCATGGTGAGGGCGCTGGTGGAGATCAGGTCCACTCCGGTCTCCGCGATGGCCCTCACGCTCTCCAGCGAGACACCGCCGGAAGCCTCCAGCACCACGCCGCGCTTGAGGCTCCGCGCCACCTCGACCAAGTGCTTGAGCGAGGCGACATCCTGGTTGTCGAGCATGATGAGGTCGGCGCCGCAGGCGATGGCCTCACGCAGGTCGGCCTCGCTCTCCACCTCGACCTCCACCTTGATGTAGTGGGCACCGGCCTGCTTGACCCGGTCCATGGCCGCGCGGACGCCGCCGGCGGCCGCCAAGTGGTTGTTCTTGATGAGGACCATGTCGAAAAGGCCGAAGCGGTGGTTGTGGCAACCGCCCAGGACGACAGCCCTCTTCTCCCAGAGCCGCAGCCCGGGAGTGGTCTTGCGGGTGTCGACCACCACCGCGCCGGTGCCGGCGACGGCCCGCGCGAAGCGCCGGGACTGGGTGGCCACGCCGGAGAGGTGGCTCATCAGGTTGAGCATGGTCCGCTCGGCCGTGAGGATGCTGCGGGCCGGGCCCACGATGGCGGCCAGCCTGTCCTGGTCCTTGGCCTGGGAACCCTCGGCCACCAGTCGGGTGAACATCGCCTGGGGATCGACCTCGCGCATGACCAGCCGGGCCAGGTCGAGGCCGCAGACCACCAAGTCCTGGCGCGCGATGATCACGGCGCGCCCCTCCTGCTCCGCGGGCACGGTGATCTCGGAGGTGATGTCGCCGAACCCGGCGGTGTCCTCGGCCAACGCCGCTCTGATCAGTCTCAGGTCCGCGTCTTCGCTCATGACTCCTCCACAGGTCTCGTGTACACCTGCTGCTCCCCCGTATCGGCGTCGCGCTCGATGAGCACGTGCCGCCGCCAGTCGATATCGTCCCGCTCCGGGAAGTCAGAGCGCAAGTGGACGCCCCGGCTCTCCTCCCGCATCACCGCCGAAGCGACGATGTGCCGGGCCACGGTCAGCAGGTTGAACAGCTCCAACTCGCCCACGTTCAGCCCCGGGGCCTCCAGAGACGCCTCGATCGCGTCCAGGTCCGCCGCCGCCTTCTCCAGCCCCTGCCGGTCGCGCACGATGCCGCACAGATCGGTCATCAGCTGGGCCACGGCCGTCCGCTTCTCGGCCACGACCGCCGGGTCGTTGCCCTTGCGCGGCTCGTCGGCCAGGTCGAGCTTGACCTTGCGCACGGCCGGCTCGGATATGGAGAGGTAGCGGTTGAGTTCGCGGACGGTGCGGTCGCCGAACACCAGGCCCTCGAGCAGGGAGTTCGAGGCCAGCCGGTTGGCGCCGTGGATGCCGGTGCTGGCGGTCTCGCCGCACGCGTACAGCCCGGGGATGCTCGTGCGGCCCCAGGTGTCGGTGAGCGCGCCCCCGATGAAGTAGTGCGAAGCGGGCGCGATTGGGATCAGCTGCGTGCAGAGGTCGTATCCCCGAGCCTGCAGGCCGTTGTACACGGTGGGGAAGCGCTCGCGCAGGAAGGCGCGCGTCAAGATGCCGGGCGTCCAGCCACACGTGGTCGGTGCCGTCCCGGTCGAACACGCGCTTCATGTGCCGCACCACCACGTCGCGAGGCGCCAACTCCGCCCGGGGATGCGAGCCCACCATGAACCGCTCCCCCGCGTCGTCGCGCAGGTACGCGCCCTCGCCGCGCAGGGCCTCGGTGAGCAGCAGAGTGGGGTTCTCCTCGCCGTAGAAGGCGGTGGGGTGGAACTGCATGAACTCCATGTCCCGCATGACCGCGCCGGCCCGGTAGGCCATGGCCTGCCCGTCGCCGGTGGCCACCAGCGGGTTGGTGGTGTGCGCGAACACCTGGCCGGCGCCGCCGCAGGCGAGCACCACGGCCCGGGCCAGCGTCACGGTGAGTTCCCCGTCGCGGTCGAGGGAGAGGGCGCCGACGCAGCGCCCGGCGTCCACCAGCAGGTCGATGACGAACTCGTTCTCGTGGAGCTCCACCTTGGTGGTCGGAGGTCATGGCCTGCGCCAAAGCGCTGGCCACCACGCTGCCGGTGGCGTCGCCCCCGGCCCGCACCACGCGCGGCACCGAATGGGCGCCTTCGGACGCGAGCACGAGCTTGCCGTCGCGCCGGTCGAACTTGGTGCCGAGCGCCTCCAGTTCCCGCACTCGCGCCGGTCCCTCTTCCACCAGCACCCGCACGGCATCCTCGTCGCAGAGACCGACTCCGGCCTCGAGGGTGTCCTTGAGGTGCAGCTCCGGGGAGTCGTAGTCGCCCGATGGCCGCGGCGATGCCGCCCTGGGCCAGGAAGGTGGCCGTCTCGTCGAGGTCGCCCTTGGTGATGAGCCCCACATGCCAGCGATGGGCCGCGCCCACCGCCGCCGTCAGCCCGGCGATGCCCCCGCCGATGACCAGCACGTCGTAGCTGGAGTAGCGCAGATCGGCGCCGCTCCGGGAGATGAGCGGAGCGCCCTTGCCGGTGCCCGGCCCCGTCTGGGCGGCGGCGCTCAAGCGCCTACCTCCACCATTCGTTGCACCGCCTGCAGCGCCTTCACCCGCACGTCCTCGGGCACCGTGACCACCGGCCCCTCGGTCTGAAGAGCCTTGAGCACCTTCTCGAGGGTGATCAGCTTCATGTTGGGGCAGACGGTGAGCTGGGTGAGCGGGTAGAACGTCTTGCCGGGACAATCCTTCTCGAGCCGATGGATCATCCCCAGTTCGGTCCCGATGATGTATTCCTTGGCGTCGTCCTTCTGGCAGAAGCGGATCATCCCGGAGGTGCTCTCCACCGCGTCGGCCAGCGCCACCACGTCGGTCTCGCACTCCGGATGGACCACGACCTTGGCGTTCGGATGGGCGGCCCGAGCGCTTCCACGTCGTCGACGTCGATGAGGCCGTGCGTGGGACAGAACCCCGGCCAGACGATGACCCAGCGCCCCGCCTTGTGCGGCAGCCCAAGAACCCAGGTTGCGGTCGGGCGTGAAGATGATCTCCTTGTCCGCCGGGATCGCGCGGATGATGTCCACCGCGTTGGCGCTCGTGCAGCAGATGTCGGAGATGGCCTTGACGGCGGCTGAGGTGTTCACGTAGCTGACCACCACTGCGCCCGGGTGTTCGGCCTTGAGCTCTTCCAGCCCCTCCACGTCCACCATGTCGGCCATGGGGCAGCCGGCTTCCTCGTCGGGCAGGATGACCGGGCGGTCCGGCGCCAGGATGACCGCCGTCTCGGCCATGAAGTGCACGCCGCAGAAGATGGTCATGTTCGCGGTGGTGGCAGCGGCCTGCCGGGACAGCCCCAGGGAGTCGCCGACGAAATCGGCCACGTCCTGCACCTCGGGGCGCTGATAGTTGTGCGCCAGGATGACCGCGCCCTTCTCTTTCGCCAGGCGGCGGATCTCGGCGTGCATCGCTGAATGGTCCATCTTCGGCCCCCTTCGCGGCGGACTCTGGTCGACAGGCTGCATCGTGGCGCCGGCGCGCGGTCACCTCCTGGTCACCTACCCGTTCGAGCGCCTGGCGTACCGTCCTGCCGCTCGGCAGCACCAGGTCGGGCGCCAGCTCGGCCAAAGGCTCGAGAACGAAGCGCCGCTCCTCGATGCGCGGGTGCGGCACTTCAAGGTCGGGCTCGGCGACCGGTGACCCATCGTACCAAAGGATATCCACGTCGATGGTCCGGGGACCCCATCTCACCAGGCGTTCCCGGCCCAGCGCGGCTTCGATCCGGTTGATCGCCCGCAGCAGTTCTCGCGGGGTCAACGTCCGTCTCGATCTCGACCACCTGGTTCAGGTAGTCGTCCTGCTCGGGCCCTCCCACGGGCGCGGTCTGATAGAGGCCCGACGCCGCGACGAGCGTGGTGCCGGGCAGCGCGCCCAGCCGCTGCCGGGCCTGGCGACAGCGTCTCCCGCCGGTCCCCCAGGTTGGAGCCCAGACCGAGGAACGCGCGTGTCCGCCCTCGGCGCGGGGCATCGCCCGTCCAGGAAGGCGCTACCCCGCTCGCTGGACAGCGCTCAGTCCTCGAGGTCGGCCCGGGTGAGTTCCACCGCGGCGGCCACGCTGGAGAGCGCCATCGCCACAGGCGGATGGGGTTTGGTCACCTGCACCCAGACCTCGTCCACCGGGAACTTGCGCATGATCGCCTCCGCCGACATCTGGGCCAGACGCTCGAGCAGGGAGTAGCTCCGCGTGGTGACCACGTCCACGATGACGTCCATCACCTCGGTGTAGTCGATGGTGTCCATCACGTCGTCGGTGTAGGCCGCCGGGCAGTCTTCCAAGGTCAGACGAACGTCGTAGAGCAGGCGCTGGCCCAGCACCTTCTCCTCGTCGGTGACTCCGTGGTGTCCGTAGACCTCGAGCCCTTCGATGAAGATGTCCATCCCAGCCCCCGTTCTGTCGTCGGTTTTCGGCGCCGGCGCGGCCGGATCCCAGCCCGGCCAGGGTCGGCGTCAGGCTCGGCGCTTGCGTCAGCCCCTCGTGGCGATCGCCCGGGCGATCGCGGGCGGCGTCCCGGTTGGCCGCCACGTTGTGCACTCTGATGATGTGGGCCCCGGCGCAGACCCCCACGACCGTGGTGGCGGCGGTGGCCTCGTCGCGCTCGCTCGCCGTGGCGATGCCGAGTATCTCGCCGAGGAACCGTTTGCGCGAGGCCCCGAGCACGATCGGGCCGGCCAAGCGACCGGAAGGTGCCCAGCTCGCGGAGCAACGCCAGGTTGTGCGCCGTGGTCTTGCCGAAGCCCAGACCTGGGTCGATGAGCAGGTTCTCCTCCTTGAACCCGTTCTCCACGGCCCACGCGATGCGCTCGGCGAAGAAGGCGTAGACCTCCTCCACGACGTCACCGTAGGCGGGCGTCCACCTGCATGGTCTTGGGCTCGCCGAGCATGTGCATGAGCACCACCGGGCAATCGGCGTCGCGCGCGACCGCCACCATCTCGGGGTCCATCCGCAGGGCGGAGATGTCGTTGATCATGTAGGCGCCGGCCTCCAAGGCCTGCGCCGCCACCCGGGCCTTGTACGTGTCCACGGAGATGCGGCCCGGCAACGCCGGAGCCAGGGCCTTGACGACCGGCAGCACCCGCGCCAGCTCTTCAGCCTCAGGCAGAGGGTCGGAGCCGGGACGGGTGGACTCCCCGCCGATGTCGATGAGGTGCGCGCCTTCCTCGGCCATCTGCAGAGCCGCCCGCACCGCTTCGTCTGCGCCCGCGTAGCTGCCGCCGTCGGAGAACGAGTCCGGAGTGACGTTCAGCACGCCCATGAGCAGCGGGGCGTCGCTCAGATCCAGGCCGGGAGGACCGGCCGGCACTCGCTCGTCGAAGCTTCGCAGAGCCGCCTCGATGGCCTCCGCCAGCTTCCGCAACCCGAAGGGCTGCTGCTTGAGCTTGGGCAGTAGCGCGCTCGAACTGGGTGAGCGTCCCCATGACCAGGCAGTCGGCGTTCTCGCCGTGGAGTTCGTAGACCTCGCGCGAGGTCGCCACCTCGCCGCCCCGGGAGAGCATCTCCTGCTTGAGGATGTTGGCGGCCCGGATGTCGAGGCCCCGTACGCGGACCACGCGGAACAGAGCCTTCTTCTCCATGATCTCGATACCGGCGCCGCTGACCCGGATGTGCTTGAGGGCGGCCCGGGCTTCGTCCAGGTCCTTGAGGACCAGAACTTGGGGGTTGCTTCCGACCGGCGGCATGCTCACCGTCCCCTTCGGGCCGGCCCGCTAGCTCGGGGCTTCGATGAGGGCGAGCACTTCCGCCCGGGTGGCCGCGTTGGAGCGGAAGATGCCCCGCACGGCCGAGGTGACCACCTGCGAGCCGGGAGCCCGCTCGCCGCGCATGGTCATGCAGAGGTGCTCGGCCTTGACCAGGACCAGCACGCCGGCGGGTTCGAGCGCTTCCATCATGCTATCGGCGATCATGCTCGTGAGCCGCTCCTGGATCTGGAGCCGGGCCGCCGCCACCCGCACCAGCTTGATGATCTTCGACAGGCCGGTGATGTTCCCGTTCTTGGACGGGATGTAGGCCACGTCGGCCACGCCGAAGAACGGCACCAGATGGTGCTCGCACAGCGAGTGGAAGGCGATGTCGCGGACCAGGACCATCTCCTGGTGGGTGTCGGAACCGATGGCGGTGACCAGCGAGGCGAGGTCTTCTGGGCTCGCACGCGATGAGTTCCTCGTAGAGCTCGGCGACCCGCCGCGGCGTGGCGCGCAGGCCCTCGCGGTCCGGATCCTCTCCTATGCCCTCGAGGAGAAGACGGGTAGCCTGCTCGATCTTGGCCTTGTCGACCACGGCAGCGCGTCAGTCTTCGGTGGGCTGAGCGAAGGCGCGACGCCGCCCGGAGCCAGGCCCTCAGGCGCCGGTCCCTCCTGCTGCTCGCGCTGCCGCTGCTTGCTTGGCGCGGGCGCTCTCGGCGGCCTTGCGGGCCTTGGCCTCGTCGGCGGCCCGGAACACGTCGTCCGGGTCGTCGCCGCGGATGATGGCCTCGAACTGCTCGCGGTCGACGGTCTCCTTCTCGATGAGCAGCAGCGAGATCTGGTCGAGCTGCGTCGCGGTGCTCGAGTGAGGATGTTCTTGGCCGTGCCGTAGGCTTCGTCCACGACCCTGCGGATCTCCATGTCGATCTTCAGAGCGGTCTCGTCGGAGTACTCCTGGCCCATGCCGTAGTCGCGCCCCAAGAAGGGCTGGCCCGGATCGTGGCCGAAGGTGAGAGGCCCCAGCTTCTCGCTCATGCCGTACTGGGTGATCATCCGGCGCGCCGTCTCGGTGACCCGCTGCAGGTCGTTGGTCGCGCCGGTGGTGATGTCGTCGAAGCGGATCTCCTCAGCCACCCGGCCGGCGAGCCTGTGCGAAAGCTTGTCGAGGATCTCCTTCTTCCTGACCATGAACCTGTCTTCGGTGGGAAGGGTCATGGTGTAGCCCGAGAGCCTGCCCGCGGCTGATGATGGAGATCTTGTGCACCGGGTCGGCGTTGGGCAGGTAGTGAGCCACCAGGGCGTGCCCGGTCTCGTGGTAGGCGGTGATGAGCTTCTCCTCTTCGGAGAGCAGGCGCGACTTCTTCTCCGGACCGGCGATGACTCTCAGGACCGATTCCTCGAGCTCTTCCATGTCGATGACGCGCTTGCGCTTGCGGGCCGTCAGCAGGGCGGCCTCGTTGACCAGGTTGGCCAGGTCGGCGCCGGTGAAGCCGGGGGTCTGCGCGGCCAGGGTGTCGAGCGTGACGCCCGGGGCCAACGGTTTGCCCTTGGCGTGCACGGCCAGGATGGCCTTGCGGCCCTCGCGGTCCGGACGGTCCACGACGATCTGCCGGTCGAAACGGCCGGGGCGCAGCAGCGCCGGGTCGAGGATGTCGGGCCGGTTGGTGGCCGCCATGATGATGATGCTCTCGTTGGCCTCGAAGCCGTCCATCTCCACGAGCAACTGGTTGAGGGTCTGCTCGCGCTCGTCGTGACCGCCGCCCATGCCGGCGCCGCGATGGCGGCCGACGGCGTCGATCTCGTCGATGAAGATGATGCAGGGCTGGTTCTGCTTGGCCTGCTCGAAGAGGTCGCGCACGCGGCTGGCGCCGACGCCCACGAACATCTCCACGAAGTCGGAACCGGAGATGCTGAAGAACGGCACGCCGGCCTCGCCCGCGACGGCCCTGCGCCAGGAGGGTCTTGCCGGTGCCGGGAGGGCCGAAGAGAAGCACGCCTTTGGGGATGCGGGCGCCCAGAGCCTGGAAGCGCTTGGGGTTCTCGAGGAAGTCCTTGATCTCCTCGAGCTCCTCCACCGCCTCGTCCACCCCGGCGACGTCCTTGAAGGTGATCTTCGGCTGGTCGACGGCCATCCGCTTGGCCCGCGACTTGCCGAAGCTCATCACCTTGCTCCCGCCTCCCTGCATCTGGTTCATCAGGAAGATGAAGAAGACGACCATCAGGAGGATGGGCAGGATCGTGGTGAGCACCGAGCCCCAGATACGAGCTCTTCTGGATGTCGGTGGTGAACTTGACGTTGTTGTCCACCAGGTACTGGAACATCGGGTAACGGTCTCGGTCCAGCCGACCTCGAACTTCTTGTCGTTGGTGGTCAGCGTTCCCTGGACGATGTAGTCCTTGGTCTTGACCGTGACGTCCTTGACCTGGCCGGCCGCGACGCAGGTCTGGAAGTCGTTGAAGGTCAGATCCTCGCTCCCGCGCCCCCCATAGAAGAGGTTCTGCGACGAAGAAGGCCAGCAAGATGACGAGAAGTATGGGGAAGGCCGCGCTTTTGAAAAACCTGCTCAAGTGCGCTCCACAAGTAGTCGCGTAAAGGTGAGGGATTCTAGCACGCCGGACTCACTCGGGCTCGTCGAGCACTCCGATGAACGGCAGATTGCGGTAGCTTTTCCGCATAGTCCAGCCCGTAGCCCACCACGAACTCGTTCTCGATCTCGAAGCCGGTGTACTTGCAGGGGAGCTCGGCGGTCCGGCGGCTCGGCTTGCTGAGCAGGGTGACGATCTCCACGCTGGCCGGGTTGCGGGACCAGAGACTCTTGGTGAGGTACTGCAGGGTGAGGCCCGAGTCGATGATGTCCTCGACGATGAGGACGTGCCGGCCCTCGATGTCGGTGTCGAGGTCCTTGATGATGCGCACCACGCCCGGAACTCTCGGTGGACGCCCCGTAGCTGGACACCGCCATGAACTCCAGTTCGAGATCGAAATCGAGCCTCCGGGCCAGGTCGGCCATGAAGAAGATCGGCCCCCTTGAGCACGCAGATGAGCACCGGCCGCTTGCCGTCGTAGTCGCGGGCGATGTCCGCCGCCAACTGGTCGACGCGTGCCTGCAGCTCTTCTCTGGGGATGAGGGTCCTCAACGTTGCCCGTCTCCTTCTCGTGTGCCGAAGTCTTCCGGCGCGCCTTCGTCCTCGGACCGGCCCATGGTGAGCCGGACGATGCCGGTCGTCTCCCTGGTAATTCTACCCTCCTCGGCGACCAGCATCCCACAGACCCAGAGCACCCGGCCGTCGCAGACGAGCAGAGGCGTGAAGGCCCTGGCCGCGGCAGGGACGCGGAGATCGACCAGGATGTCCTGCACCTTGCGCGTGCCGGGCGAACCCAGCGGCCGCATGCGATCACCCGGCCGGGGACCCCGCACCTCGAGCGTCCCTTCGAGGCAGCGGGCGTCGACGAAGGCCTCCCGGGAGATGTCGGGCGCCAGGAACCGCTCGGCAGGCTCGGCGGCCACCCACACGTCGCCCCACACAGCGCGGCCCGGGACGGTCAGCGGCACCGGCGCCGGGCGCGGCCTGCGGCTTCGCCGGCGCCGCGCCCCTCTGTAAAGACACTTCGTCATACTCCTTGACTCCCCGCCAGCCCCCGCCCAGGTTCCGCTCGGCAGAGCCGGGCACCTGCAGCAGCGCCTCGACGGCCAGCACGGACGCGCGCGAGGCCGCCGGCCCGGCGCACCCCTCCAACCAGCGGTGCAGGAACAGACGCCGCAGCGGGGCGTCCAGCGCGAGAAGGCCGGCGGCGCTCAGCACGGCGCGCCGCGTCCGCGAAGGCGCCGGCGCCCGGCGCGCTGGCCGACGGCGCGGCAGCCGTCGGCGGCTGCGCCGGCGGCCGGCGCCCCGGACCCGGCGCCTCGCCGGCCCCGCCGCCGCCGCAGCACCACCCGGCGCTCCGCCTCGGCCAGCAACCCCTCGGTGAGCCGTTCCATCTCCCCGGCGACCTCCGCCGCGCGGGCGGCCGCCTCCACCGCGCCGGGCATCGCCGCCTCCCAGGCGGGCAGCACCTCCTCGCGCAGAGCGGTGCGGGCGTAGCCGGGATAGGCGTTGCCGCGGTCCACCGCGAACTCGATGCCGCGCTCCCGGCAGTAGGCTTCGGTCTCGGCGCGCCGCGCTTCCAGCAGGGGCCGCACCCAGGGCGGGTCGCAGGGCGGCATGGCGCGGAAGGCGGCCAGGCCGCCGTAGCGGCCCAGACGGTAGAGCATGGTCTCGGCCTGGTCGTCGGCGGTGTGACCCAGGGCGATGCGGTCGCAGCCGTGCTCGGCGGCCGCCTGCAGGGCGGCCTCGCGGCGCGCTTCGCGCGCCCGCTCCTGCACGTTGCCGCCGGTCTTCGCGACCGGGCGATGCGCCACGGTCAGGCTCACCCCGCGCTCGCCGCAGGCCCGGACCACCAGGGCTTCGTCGTCGTCGCTCTCGGCCCCCCGGAGATGGTGGTTGACGTGGAGGGCGTGCACGGCCGCCGGGCCGCCGGTCCGGCCGGCGAGACCGGCAGAGGATGTCGAGGAGCGCCAGCGAGTCCTGGCCGCCGGACACCATGACGAGCACCCGGGAGCCGGACGGGAACAGGCCTTCCCGGAGCGCCAGCTCGCGCGCCTTCCGGGCCAGGGGTGCTTTCCCCCGGGCGCCCCTTCCGCCGTTCGAGGCCACGTCCGCCCTCCTACCGCTGTGTTCCGCTCCGCCCGGCGCGGACGGCCGCTCTCGGCCCGTCCGCCGGGGCTGGTATTGTACTCCCGCGGCCGTCGCAACGGGCCGTATCAACGGAGGTGCCTAGTGAACGCGCGCGGCCACGCTGCCGGATGCCGTGGAGCCCATCGTCATCGTCCACGGTCCTGCTCTGAACTCGTACGACTTCAGCGAGGAGCACCCGCTCCAACCGAGCCGCCACGATCTCACCATGTCGCTGCTGCGGGCTCTGGGTTGGCTCGACACGCCGGGCCTCACGGTCGAGGCGCCGCGGGAGGCCACCCTGTCGGAACTGCTGGCCGCGCACACCCTGCCGTTCATCCAGGCGGTCCAGACCGCCCAGGACATCGCCCGCGGCGACGCGGCCCGCCGGCCGACCTGCGGCTCTACGGCCTCGGCACCGAGGACAACCCGCTCTTCGAGGGCATCCACGACGCGCTCGGCCCTCCTGGCCGGCGCCAGTCTGCAGGCCATGCAGGCCATCCTCGACGGCCGGGCCGTCCACGCCTACAGCCCGGCGGGCGGCATGCACCACGCCATGCGGTCCCGGGCGAGCCGGCTTCTGCATCTACAACGACATCGCGGTGGCCATCGCGGCGGCGGTGGCCGCGGGCAAGCGCGTGGCCTACGTCGACCTCGACGCTCACCACGGCGACGGCGTGCAGGCCATCTTCTACGACGATCCGCGGGTGCTCACCGTCTCCATCCACGAGTCGGGCCGCTTCCTCTTCCCGGGCACCGGCGAAGCCGACGAGATGGGCGCCGGCGAGGGCAGGGGCGCCTGCCTCAACATCCCCCTGCCGCCCGACGCCGGCGACGAGCACATCCTCATGGCCTACGACAGGCTCATCGCCCCGGCGGTGCGCGCCTACCGGCCCGACATCCTCGTCACCCAGACCGGCTGCGACACCCATCACGCCGACCCCCTCACCGACCTGGCCGCGTCCATGGCTCTCTATCCCGGCGCTGGCCGACCGGCTCCACGATCTCGCCCACGAGGTCTGCGGCGGCCGCTGGCTCATCGTGGGCGGCGGCGGCTACGACCCGGCCGACGTCACTCCCCGGGCCTGGACCGCCTTCTTCGGCACGGTGCTGGGCAAGGAGACCAAGGGCGTCACGCTGCCTGCCGCGTGGGTCCAGGCGTCACGGGAGAAAGGCGGGAGTCCTCCGGCCCACCTCCTCGACGACCCCGAGCTCACCCCTCGCGCCATCCCCCGACGGGGCGTTCCTCGGCTCGCTGAACGAGATAGAGGCGGGCGCGCTCGCCATCCTGCGCGGGCGCTTCGCGGCCAGGTGTATCGCCCGAATAAAAGCGGCTGCCACCATCTTGCACTGAGAACCCGGCAATGCTTATATTGCACCGCTCGAAATCCTAAAGGAGGAAATCATGGGTGTGCCCAAAGTCGATCCCGATCTCTGCACCGGGTGTGGTATCTGCGAAGATATCTGTCCCGATGTCTTTGAGGTCGCCGACGACGGTCTCTCGCATGTGATCGACCCGAACGCCTGCGAAGACGCCGGCTGCTGCGAAGAGGCTGCGGACGAGTGCCCGGAAGGCGCCATCACCATCGAGTGAGATTGCCGCCCGCTGTCAGCGGGTATACGTCTGGGAACCTAGAATGTAGATTAGCCGCCTCCGGGCGGCTTCTCTGCTTGAGTGGAGGTATAAGATGCCGGATCCCCTCGCCTCCCGGGTCCCGCCGGGCCAGCGCCTCGTCAACGACCTCCCGGTCCTGCACGCCGGCTCCGTCATGCACGTCGACAAGACCGAATGGCGGCTCGCCCTCTCCGGCCTCGTCTCGCCGCCGGCGACCATCGACTACGGCGCGCTCCTCGCCCTTCCCGCCACCGATCAGGTGAGCGACATCCACTGCGTCACCACCTGGTCGAAGCTCGACACCCGTTGGCGTGGCGTCAAGATGACCGACCTGCTCCAGGGCCACACCATCGACCCGACGGCGCGGCACACCGTGATCCGCGCCACGGGCGGCTGGACCACCAACCTGCCCCTGGAAGAACTCCTCCGGGACGACGTCCTTCTCGCCTACGAATACGAGGGCAAGCCGATCTCGGCCGAGCACGGCGGTCCGGTGCGCCTGGTGGTCCCCCGCCTCTACTTCTGGAAGAGCGCGAAGTGGATCAGCGGCATCGAGTTCACCGTGGACGAGCGGCTCGGCTACTGGGAGCGCGCTGGGATATCACCGGCTGGGCGACCCCTGGCTGGAGCAGCGCTACTCGTAGGGCCCGCGGCAGGATACCGGCAGGCAACCGTCGAAAGGTTGTGCTCGAAGGGAAAGGAGCACGGCCATCGACCTCATGCAGTTGTTGAACGCTCGGACTGTCCGCCTGCACGGTGGTCCTGCTCGGCGCGGCCTGCATCGCGACCGTACGGATCTCCAGCCGGCCGCGGCAGAGATTGTCACTGCCCGCGGCGCCGGCGCTGGTGCTCTATCCCCTGCTGGCCGGCCTGTCGGTGGCTCTTGTCTTCCGGCCCGGCATCGAGGTGGGCCATGCCCCCATCGGGCAGGCGGTGCTGCTGCTGGTGGCCGCCGCCCTCTTCTCGTTCACCGTCTCCCTGCGCAAGCGTGAGGCCTCGACCGACGCCCAGCTCCTCGACACCCCCACCGTCGACGCCCTCACCCGCGTCGCCAGCCACCGGGTCTTCCAGGACCGCCTGTCCCACGAGTGCGACCGGGCCTACCGCTTCGGCGACACCTTCATGCTGGTGATGCTCGACCTGGACAACTTCCGCACCATCAACGAGCGCCACGGCCACCGCATCGGCGACCGGGTGCTGCTGGAGTTGTCACGCAAGTTCCGGGCCCAGTTGCGCGAGATCGACATGGTGGCCCGCTTCGGCGGCGACCAGTTCGCGATGATCCTCCCCCACACCTTCGAGAAGGGCGGCGTGGAGGTGGCCGAGCGCCTGCGCCGCACCATCGCCGCGTGGGTGTTCCCCGTCTCGACCTCCGCCGAGGTGCGGCTGACGGTGAGCATAGGCGTGTGCTCCTATCCGCAGGACGGGATCTCCCCGCAGGAGATGATCGAGGCGGCCCAGAAGGCCCTCACCTTCGCCAAGGCCATGGGCGGCAACCAGGTGCAGCTCTCCCGCGACCTCCCGGCACGTGAGCAGGTGGGCAACGTGGTCTCGCTGCCCCACTCCGGGCGCGAAGCCATCGTCCGCAGCCTGGCCGCCGCCGTCGACGTCCGCGACGGGTACACCCGGGAGCACTCCCGGCTGGTCTCCGAGCTCTCGGCCGCCATCGCCCGCCGCATCGGCCTACCCTCGAGCGACGTCGCCCGCATCAGCGTGGGCGCCCTGCTGCACGACGTGGGCAAGATCGGCGTCCCCGACGCCATCCTGGCCAAGGAAGGCAAGCTCTCCCCCGAAGAGTGGGAGTGCATCCGCGAACATCCTGAGCTGGGCAAGCGCATCGTGGAACAGGCCCCCGAACTCATGGACGTGGTGCCCTCTGGTGTTCCACCATCAGGAACGCTGGGACGGCACCGGCTATCCGGCGCAACTGCAGGGGCGAGGACATCCCGCTGGGCGCCCGCATCATCGCCGCGGCCGACGCCTATCACGCCATGCGCTCCGACCGCCCCTACCGCGCGGGCCGCACCCACCGCGAAGCCATGCGCGAACTCCTGCGGTGCAGCGGAGAGCAGTTCGATCCCCGGATGGTGGAAGCGCTGCTCGCGGTGCTCGACACCGACGCCGAACTTCGCGCCCTGGCCCACGCCGAACTCGACCACCCCGCTCCGAAGGCCGCCTGCGCCGCAGCCTCGTCCGTAGAGCGCGCAAGCGGCCGTCAACAAGTAGGGCTCGCTAGAAGAGCCACCAGCCCGAAGAGGTGGTAGCACGATCACCGCGGTGAAGAGGGCCAGAAGGATGATGCGCCACCTGCAGCCCACTGCGGAACCGGCGGCACCGCCACGTCAGCCACGACGTGAAGAACACGGCCACCATCTTGAAGATGCCCGCGTAGAGCGGATCCATCGCGAAGAGAGACCTCATGATCGGGTTGGCCTCTCCCCCGCCGTGCGAAAGCACGTTCATGGTGAGAAGGAAGTCGGCGAGGTTGAGCGCGTTCACCATGAGGAGGATGGCCAGCACGACCCGGGGCCGGTCGCGCAGAGCGAGAAGCGCCCGCTCGTAGGCGACCGAGACCCGGCCGGCCGTCCTCCCGGCCCGCGGCGGTCGAAGCCGCTCCGGCGCTCGCGGAGGACGAAGCTGAACCTCCGCTGCCGGCGGTCCTTGCGCTCGGCGGTCGTCTGGCTCGGCAACAGTCAACGATTCTTCCATGCGGATAACTATAACTGTCCGGGTGCAATTTCGATAGTCTCTTCATCGGTCCGGTCGGCACTTGGACCGCTCGCCTTGAGCCCCTTCTACACCGGGTAGAGGATGGGCCCGGCGACAAGCAGTCCGACGAGCGACACCCCTCCCGCCACGCTGATGACGTACCCCGAGATGTACTCGTACAGAACCGGGAGCAGCCAGCGTGCCCACGAGGGCCGCGACCTGCAGGGAGGTCTGCTCCAGTCCCTGCACGCTCCCCAGCCAGCGCGGCGGCGCGACCTGCACCAGGAAGCTCTGCTTGGCCGGATAGGACCAGGCGAACGCCAGGCCCTCGATCACGTTGACGATGACGAACAGCATCAGGTTGTGGTTGAGACCGTAGTAGATCCAGGCGAACGACGCCACCGTGAAGCCGGAGAACATGAGGGCCCAGCGGTTGTACCGGTCGGCCAGGTAGCCGCCCGACGAACGAGAGCAGCATGGGCACCGAGAACGCGATCCAGGTGAATCCGATGAAGCGGACCGACGCGCCCAGATGCGCGCAGCCAGAGGCTCCACAGCACCTCGAACACGCCCATGGCCAGGTGACCGGTGGCGGCGACGAGCAGGAACGCGAAGATGGGCCTGGTGATGAGCTGCCGGTACGGCGGATGCTTGACCTTGACCGCACGCCGCGCGCGCGCGTGCTCCGGCTCGCGCACGAAGACGGCCGTGGCGATGGTCGCGAGGAACGAGAGCCCGCTCCCGAACAGGAAGATCGCGTAGAAGGCCCATTTGCCCGACCCGCCGCCGAGGGAGTAGAGCGGCCAGGCCATCACCGGTCCGGCCACCAGCCCGCCGAACTGGGCGCTCGTGCATCCAGCCGTACGCGCGGCTGCGGTCCTTCTCGGTGCTCAGGTCGGCGACGAGCGCCTGGGCGGCCGGCGAGACCGCGGCCGCTCCGATGCCTTCCAGGAAGCGGAAGAAGACGAACCACGTCGGGATGGGTGGTGGAGATGAACAGCAGCTGTGCCACGCCGAAGAAGGCGATGCCCGCGAGGATCACGGGCTTGCGCCCGATGCTGTCGCTCAGGCGCCCGAACAGCGCCGAGAAGGCGAAGCTGCCGATGTAGTATGCCGGCCGCGACCACCCCGATGAGCCACACCGAAGCGTGCGCCTGTTCCTTGAGGAAAACGGGAAGATACGGAAGGATGGCGCCGAACCCCGACCAGACGACGAATCCCCCCGCGCAGATGATGCCCAGCTGGAACCACAGGGTGCGCTCCGGGCCCACACGATGGGAGGACGGCCCGCCCGCGCGAGACGAGAGCCTCGGAGTCACTTGTAGGGGAAGCGCTCATATGCGAACTTTCCCAGTCGGGGACGGATGGGGCGCGGACGACGGGGGCCGCCGAGCGCTTAGTTAGGCTACCACTTCGCAGGAGAGGGAATCGTGGCAGACGAGGACACAGTGCAAGAGCGCCCGGGACGAGCGTTCCAGCAGAAGACCACCTACGACAGAGAGTCGCTTGAGGAGATCATCCCCGACTGGCGCAGCAAGCCGGCTCTCTACAAGTTCTACAGCTACGCTTCGGTCATCGGCCTCCCCTCTCCCGCGCTCCGCGAAGGCGAAGACCCAGGTCCGGACCTCCTCACCATCGTCGGCCGGCGGCGCACCGTGCGCTCGTTCGGCGCCACCCCGCTGACCCTGCTGGAACTCTCGCGTCTGCTCTGGGCGTCGGCCGGGGTCACCGCCTCGTTCATCACGCCGCAGGGCCAGGACTTCTACCGGGCCACTCCCACCGCCGGGCGCCCTCTACCCCATCGAGACCTACGTCGTGGTCAACAAGGTCGAGGGGCTCGAGCCCGGCCTGTACCACTACCGGGTGGCCGGCCTGGACATCCTTGAGCGGCCCATCGCCGAAGGAAGCCACTCGCTCGAACTGCTGCGCGCCGGGGACCTCAGGGAGGAGATCTCCGCCGCGGCGATGGACCAGGGGCTGTGCGGCAAAGCGGGGGCCACGTTCGTGTACACGGCCGTCTTCGCCCGATCGGAGTGGAAGTATCGCGAGCGCTCATACCGCTATTTCTACCTGGATGCCGGCCACATGGCGGCCCAGCTCTCCCTGGCGGCGGTCGCTCAGGGCCTGGGCACCTGTCAGATAGCGGCCTTCTACGACGACGAACTCAACGCGCTGCTGGGCATCGACGGCACGACGGAGGGGTCGCTCTACCTGACGGCGGTCGGCCGGCCGAGCAGGCCGTTCCGCGCCGGCGACCCCGATCCGCGGCACACGGCCCGGCCCAAGGAGTAGGAGCCGGCGCGCCTGCGGCGCCGTCCGGAGCGCCCCACCGGGGCCGCCGGCGGTCCCCAGATATCAGGTGTCGGCCGAGCGCCGCTTGCTGACGTATTCGATATCGGGAGCGTGAAGATAGTCGATCGCCTGGAAGAAGGCGAGCGACGCCTCGTTCTCGGATTCGATCAGCGCCGAGACGATCTCTATCCCCAGCGCCTCCGTGCGCGCCTCCACCTCCCGCACGAGCCTGCGCGCGATCCCCTGCCTCTGATAGCCCGGGCGATACGGCCAGCCGGTTGATCCAGCCCCTGCGGCCGTCGTGGGTGCCCAGGACCACACCGACGATCTCGCCGCCTGACCTCGGCCACCAGGAAGAGGGCCGTCCCCCGCCCCATCTCCACCTGCATCTTCTCCCGCCGGTCCCGCCCGTGGGGGCGGAAAGGCAGACCGGCCTGCGTCCACAGAGGGCGACGACGGCGTCGTAGTCGTCAAGGGTCATATCGCGGATGCTGAGCTCATTCATGGGCCAATCGTACACAGCTTGATTGACTTTTGCTGGCCTGTCTGTTCAGATTCAATGTTGGTTACTTTTGTGTGACGGCCGCGCGGGCCGAAGATCGCGTTTCGAGGAGAGAGGGGTGATATGCGCGGGTCAAACGAAATAGCATTCGCGCGAAAGGCCAGCGGTTTGGTACGCGGCCTGAGCATGTGGGATGCGTTCGGGGTCGGCTTCATGAACCAGGGGCTCACGCCCAGCATCTGGGTCATGATCAGCCTGGGCCTGAGCGTGTACATGGGCGGCAACCTCATCATCGCCACCGTCCTGTCGGTGGTCCTCGCCGGTATCGGCTTCCCGCTCGTCTGGGGGATCCTGGGCGGATCGATGCCGCGTTCCGGCGGCGAGTACATCTACAACTCGCGCATCATCCATCCCCTGATCGGTATCGGGGAATCCTTCGGTAACGCCTTCATCTGGCTCATGTGGATCTACGTGCTCGCTCCGTGGATGGCGGATCCGGGCGCCAAGATGATGGCCCAGTTCATGGATTGGCAGTGGCTCTACAACGGCGAGGCCGACACCTACCTGGGCGGGCTCTCCGCTTCCTGGGGCGCCTTCGTCATCGCCACCATCGCCAATATCATCGCAGTCCTCTTCGTCGTGTTCGGCGTCAAGGTGTTCGCGCGGGTCCAGAAGATCATCATGGGCCTGGGCCTCATCGGCGCCATCGCCATCATCGTCTCGCTGTTCATGTACACCAAAGCGGACTTCATCGCCAACTGGAACGAGATGACCGCCGCGGCCGGCTCGAACCTGGACTACAACACCTTCATCCAGGTAGTGGGCGAGCAGGCCGGCAGCGCCATGCCGACCACCTGGAACTGGTACGACACCTTCGGGGTGATGGTGGCCGGTTCCTGGCTGTTCGCGTACTCCTACTGCATCACGTTCATCGCCGGCGAGGTGAAGCGGCCGGACAAGAGCATCATCCTGTCCAACCTCTTCGCCATCATCGTCCCGGCGATCTTCATGATCCTCACCGCCATAGGCCTCTACCGCCTGGTGGACTTCAACTTCCTCTCCGCCACCGCCTGGGTGGACCAGAACGGCCTCGACGGGTACGCGCTCCCCTGGAGCCCGCACTTCGTGGGCCTGGCGGCCATCGTGATGCACAACAAGGTCGTGGTGTTCTTCATGGCGCTGTCGTTCCTGCTGTTCACGCTCTGGTGGATCGCCCTGTCGTACCTGGCGTTCCCGCGCATCATCTTCGCGTGGGGTATGGACCGCATGGGTCCCAAGTGGTTCACCGATGTGAACGCCCGCTTCGCCTCCCCGGTGAAGAACTACATCCTGGGCTTCTGCATCGCCGAGGCTTTGATCGCTCTGTACGTCTTCTGGCAGAACGACTCCGATGCAGGGGCTGTCGGTCACCGCTCTGGAGATCTTCTCCGTGTTCGGCGTCACCGCCATCGCGGCCGCGATCTTCCCGTTCTCCAAGCGTTCCAAGGGCATCTGGGAGTCGTCCCCGTATCGCCGGTGGGCCATCTTCAAGATCCCGGTGGTCACGCTCGGCGCGGTCGTCAACCTCGCCTACCTCGTCATCCTGGCTGTGTTCTTCTTCGCTCAGGCCGACAGGAGCCTCGAGGGCTTCACCCTCGCCACCGGCATCCTGATCCTGGGCAGCTGGGCACTCGGTCTCTGCTGGTACTGGTTCTGGTCTTGGAGGGCCAAGCGCACCGCCGGCATCAGCACCACCATGCTGACGGGAGAACTGCCTCCGGAATGATCGTTCTTTGATCGCGGCTGGAAGGTCTGGGCCGTGACCTCGAGGAGCCGCCGCCGCATCACGCGGCGGCGGCTCCTTCGTTTTTTCTCTATACTCCGACCGTTGCGTGCAAAGGCCCCGGAGGGGCCCCGAACCACTCGAGGGGAGTGAGTAGGTGCTCAAACTGTTCTACGTGACCGATATCCACGGATCCAACGTGTGCTATCGCAAATTCCTCAACGCCTTGCCGATCTACGGCGTGGACGTAGCCGTGCTGAACGGCGACCTGCTGGGCAAAGTGCTCATCCCGCTCGTCGAGAAGGCCGGAGGCGGCCGCGAGTGCCACCTCATGGGCCAGTACACCGAGATGAACACCCCGGAAGAGATGGCGGCCGTCAAGAAGACCATCGAGAACGCCGGCTACTACTGGGTCGAGCAGACCCGCGAAGAGTTCGACGCCATGAAGGGCGACAACGACGCCATCGACACGCTGTTCAAGAAGCGCGCCGTCGAGCGGATCGAGGAATGGCTCCACCTGGCGGACGAGCGGCTCGCCGGCAAGAACACCGACGTGTACATCTGCCCGGGCAACGACGACTGGTGGGAGATCGACGACATGATCGCCTCCTCCAAGTCGCTCAAGCCCTGCGACGACATGATCGTCAACTTCAGCGACTACACGATGATCTCGTCGTCGCGCTCCAACCCCACCCCGTGGGACACCCCGCGCGAATTCCCGGAGGACGAACTGGCCACGTACCTGGACGGCCTGTGCCAGCGCGTCGGCTCCTCTCCCAAGGATTTCGAGAACGTGATCTTCAACTTCCACGTGCCGCCGTACGGCTACTCTCTGGACCTGTGCCCGAAGCTGGACGCCAACATGCGCATGGCCGCCGAAGAGAAGATCCACGCGGGCAGCATCGGCGCCAAGCAGGTCATCGAGAAGTATCAGCCGCTCCTCGGCCTCCACGGCCACATCCATGAGGCGCGCGGCGCCCAGAAGTCCGGCCGCACCATGATGATCAACCCCGGCAGCGAGTACTCCGAGGGCATCCTCAAGGGCGTCGTGGTCATGCTGGACAAGAAGAAGGTCAAAGACTACGTGTTCACCAGCGGATAGATAGGGAGCGAGCGATGGCCAAGGAATTCATCCTGCCCAAGGACATCCCGCTGGATATCTATCCCAAGCCGGAGGTGTTCCTGTCCGAGGGCAAGCGCATCGTGGATGCCGCTCGGGAAGCCGGGTTCGCTCTGCGGGTCATGGGTCCCATGGCGCTCCACTACTACTTCCCGGAGCGCGTGGACCTCTACGCGCGGCTTGAACGCCTGGGCGAGCGCTACTTCACCGACATCGATTTCGTGGCCTACTCGAAGAACGGCAGCAAGATGAAGAACCTCTTCGAGAAGCTCGGCTACGAGTGCGACGTCAACACGTTGATGATGACCGGCAAGACCCGCCAGATCTACTACGGCGGGGCCGTCCCCATGATCGACGTGTTCCTCGACAAGCTGGACTACTGCCACGAGGTCAACTTCAAGGACCGCTTGGAGTTCGACGACTACTGCATCACGCTCACGGACATCACCCTGCAGAAGCTGCAGATCTGGGAGATCAACGACAAGGACCTCAAGGACCTCGAGTTCCTGTTCACCGTGGCCGACATCGGCGACGACGAGAGCAAGAAGATCAACCGGTCGTACATCGCCAAGCGCCTGGGCGACGACTGGGGCTTCTGGTACACGGCGACCACGAACCTCGGCAGGGTCAAAGACCACGTCGACGGCGTGCCCGCGTTCGACGCCGCCCAGAAGGCCTACGTCAAGCAGCGCTGTGACGAACTCCTCGCCCGCATCGAGGCCGAGCCCAAGACCAAGGATTGGGCCAAGAGGGCTAAGAAGGGGACGGAGAAGCTCTGGTACAACACCAACTTCTCCGACTGGTAGACCTCGCCATACACAGTGAGTAAGCGGGGCTGTGCGTATCTCCGCTCCGGCTGCGCACCGCAGTAGCGGCGCGACTCCTCCCCCGGAGACACGCACAGCCCCGCTCCCTTTCTATCTACCACGGCCCACCTTTCGGCTCTCGCTATCAGGTGGCGCCGCTCGTTCGGCGGCGCCCATCGGCGGCATTACTTCGCTCGCCGCACTCATTGGCGGCGTTGCTTTGCTCGCCGCTCACTTGCTTGACTTCGCTTCGCTCGGCCTTCCTTCGCTTGTGTGCGCTGGGGACTCGCTGGGTATCCACCTCTTCAGATGCGCGGTCTGAGTCGAAGGAGGAGCCAGGTGAACGGATATATCGAGGGCATCCGCGTAGCGGCCCTCGTCGAGCAGGGGTTCGAACTTGTGGAGTTCGCTGAGCCGGCCAAAGCCCTGCGGGCCGCCGGGGCCCGGGTGGAGGTGGTGTCGCCGCAGGAAGGCAAGGTCCGGTCTTGGTCGCATGACGACTGGGGGCCGGAGTTCGACGTGGACGTGCCGCTGGCCAAGGCCGACCCTACCCTCTATGACGCTCTTCTTCTGCCCGGCGGAGTGATGAACCCCGACAAGCTGCGCCGCAATCCCGATGCCTGGCGGTTCGTCAAGGCGTTCTTCGCCGCCCGGGCGCCGGTGGCGGCCATCTGCCATGCGCCCTGGCTGCTCATCGATGCCGGAGTGGTCGAGGGTCGACGGATGACTTCCTATCCCAGCCTGCAATCCGACCTGCGGAACGCCGGAGCGGACTGGGTGGATCAGGAAGTGGTGGTGGATCGCGGGTTGATCACCAGCCGAGGTCCACGCGACATCCCGGCGTTCAGCCGCGCGTTCATCGCCGAGATCATGCGGGCGAACCATCTGCCCGAGGGGGAAGCGTAGGGCGGCTCCGCGGACGCCCGTCCCGCGGCGACCGGCTCCCCCCCAGGCGGCGACGCCCCGCGCGGGCGCTCCTATGCATTACACTGCCTTCATCCACCACGAGGGAGGCACTGTGAACGCGTACGACATCATGCACGAGTGGGACCGGGCCGTCGGCAATCCGCCCCGCAGCGACGAGGAACTCGACCGCGACATCCCCGGGAAGCTCTCCAGTGGGGACTACGAAGGCTGGAAGGCCCTGCTCGAGAGCAAGAACGTGCCCGCCATCGCGGAAGGCATGCGCATCTGGGGCGTCCCCATCCAGCCTCTCGAAGGGTTTGAGATGGACGAGCACATCGAGACCGCGGAACGGCCCGACCTGCTGAACTAGCTGCCGGGCGCTTCCGCCAGCCGTGCAGTCATCGCGGCCGTCCACTCGGGGTCGAGCCGGGCCAGCCGGGCCTTCTTCAGGTTCTCTTTGACCATCCAGCGGATGTCCGGGTCGCGGGACGCGGCCCAGTGCTCCATGCGAGCCCTCCCCCGCGCCGGATCCGCCGCGGCCACCACGCTCCAGCAGTATCCGAGCGCTTGGCGAAGCGTGCGCGATGCCTCCGTTCGGCGCTCGCCCGAGGCCGCGAACAGCGTCGTGACCTGGTCGACGATCCCCACTGCCCGCGCCGCCGCATCCGCGGTCTTGAGCAGCCTGGGCTCCGCTATGCCGGCCACCACCGCGCGCTGCACGTACGGCGCACCATCAACCCATCCCGAGACCAGCGCGAACAGGCGGCTCACATCCGCGTCCCCCAGACGCTGAAGAGCCATGGCCACTCCCTCGCGCACGCGCCACCGTTCGTCCTCCGCGTGGCCCCGCAGTTCCCGCGCCAGATCCATGCGGCCTTCGGCTGTCAGCCGCCCGAGTCCCACGACACCGCACACGGCCAGGAACTCGTCGGTGGGGTCGACGTCCGAAGCAGCACGCGGCGCCCCCAACGCGATCCACTCCCGGAAGTCGGCCTCCTCCCCCACGTCGGCTGCCGCCTGGACCAGTTCGAGGTTGCCCCGCGGTCCGGGCAGGCCCGAATGCCGCCGGAGAAAGCCGGGCTTGTCGGAGACGAGGGCAAGTTCCGCCGCATACTCTGCTTGCTTGGACATGTCCCCATCTTACCTAGGCCGCGCTCTTTCGGGCGCTCCTCGTGTAAGCTTGTGCCGATGCGAGCGCTCAAGATAATCTCGGTGATCCTGGGGATCGTGTTCGCCCTCGCGGGCATCGTGCTCGTAACGGCCGGCGGCTTCGGACTCGGTGTCTACAACACCCAGCGCGACCCCTCCGGGTTCTTCAGCACCCCCAGCCAAGACGTGGGCAGCTACGGCTTCGCTCTGACCGCGCCCGACATCAACGAGCTGCTCGGGGCGCGATGGGAGAAGTGGGTACCCACCCGCGCTCAGGCCACTGTGCGCATCAGCGGCTCTTCTTTGATGCCGACAGCTCTCTTCATCGGCGTCGCCCCCACAGCCAAGGTCTCGAAGTACCTCTCCGGCGTCACCCGCGACCGCATCCAGAGCATCGACCTGAGCGCCGGGTCTGTCGTGTACGAGCACGTGGACGGCACATCCCTGCCCGCCAAGCCGGGGACACAGAGCTTCTGGGTGGCCAAGGTGGAGGGGACCGGCACGCTGACACTCGACTGGGCTCTGGAAACGGGTGACTGGACGGTGGTCATCATGAACGCCGACGCCACCCCGCCGGTGGCCGCCACCTTGAATCTCGGAGCCACGTTCGGCATCGTGAAGACTCTGCTGATCGGCGTCACCGCCGGCGGCGTGGTGCTGCTCGCCATCGGCGGGACGCTCATCGCACTCGGAGCCCAGCGCCGGCGCCGGCCACCTACGATTCCGGCGGTCTAGCTGCTCTTCACTTGGTTCACGCCCGGCAACTCGTCGAACACCGGGAAGTGGACCTGCCACTCCGGGATACCGAGGTCCTCGAGTACTTTCGTGCGGACCTTCCACAAGGAGGCGGCAAGCCGCTCGCGCTCCTCCGCCGTGAGCACTGAGAAGATCCGCCTGTCGGTCTCGTTATGCAGCGACTGGGTGAGTATGTCCAGCCCCTTCTCAGTGAGCTCTACTTCCACCTTCGACCGGCCGGTGCCCTTCTGTCGAACGACGAGGTCGTCCTTCTCCATGCGCTTGAGCAGTTCGGTGACCGAATGCAGTTCCCGGAAGAGGTCCCGGGCGATCTCCACCGGGGTGGCCCGCCCCCCGTGGTTCTCGATCATGTAAAGGACGGCTCGGCGCTCGTTGCTGATGCCGTAACGCGCGTAGTCCCGCTCCCTGGCCCTCAGAATGGCATCCTTCGTCTGGGCGACGAGCACCCAGAGCATGAAGTACTCGTCGGGGAGACGTTCGTTGTCTTCGGCTGGCATGTGGCTCCCTTGACCGTGGATAGTCGCTCGCATTCTCGCACATGCGACTTTGCGCCGCGCGCGCGTCGGAATATAGTAATCACAAGACGATTCATCTACAGGAGGGTGATCACGTGGATAATGTCCGTTTCCTGAGCAGCAACTTCGGCTTCCTTCTCGTCTTCCTGGGAGCCATCTGGTGGGGGACCCACTCGCTGGCCACTTGGATCGGGGTAGTGATCGTGGTCATCGGCGCCCTCCTCTTCGTCTTCGGGCTCTCCAAAGACATCATCAACGCCGTCAAGGGCGGCGAAGCTTAGCAAGATATCGGTTGGCGACGGGGCGATGATCAGCGCGCGCTCTCGTCCTGCACGACGTCCTGATACTCGCCGCACCAGTGGTCGGAGTCCACTTGTGGCCAGCGGTCCTCCCCCGATGCGGCCGGCGGCGCGCCGCCGCCTGTCTGGCTGGTGTCGGCAGATCGAGAGTGATGTTCGGGCGGATAGCGTCTGCACCAGCCCGTTGAGCTCCAGTCGGGATGCTGCAAGAAGTAGCGACACCTGACGCACCCGTGTGCCATGGCAGAACTCCTTTCCGTCGATATCGGCACCTAGATACCCTCCCAGGGAAAAAAGCAGGCCCAGGCCGGCTGGGTTTGGACCGCTTCGTGACGGGTACCTGTTGCGAAAGCGGGTCTGTGTGCTCTAGGCCAGGAGGTGCATTCATGGGGCTCTTGTCGTGGATCCTTATCGGCGGTCTTGCGGGCTGGGTGGCCGGCATGCTGGTGGGCGGCCGTGGCGGCATCATCTTCAACATCGTCGTGGGTATCGTGGGAGCGCTCCTCGGCGGCTTCATCATGAACCAGTTCGGGGAGTCCGGAGTGACCGGATGGAACCTACGCAGCTTCGGGGTGGCCGTGGGCGGGGCAATCGTGCTGCTGCTCATCCTTCGTCTGGTGAGAGGGCGAGGACGGGCGCGCTGACCGACCCAGAGCATCCACGACTCACAACGGAGGGAAGAAGATGGCAGACAAGATGTTGAGCAAGGAAGATGAACTCAGGAAGGTGCCCCTCTTCAGCGGGCTAGGCAGGAAGAGCCTGGCGGAGATCGCTCGGATCGCGGATATGGTCGAACTGCCGGCGGGCGAGGTCCTAGTGAAGGAAGGTTCGCTGGGCTTCGACTTCATCTTCATCCTGGAGGGCCAGGCGAAGGCGGAGGAGTGCGGGAAGCTCATCGGCAGACTCGCCCAGAACGACTTTTTCGGAGAAGTCAGCCTCGTCGCGCACAGGCCGGGCCCGGCGACCATCACCGCCGAGACTCCTGTGAAGCTTCTGGTGGTGGAGCCGGGCTACTTCGACGATCTGCTGGAGCAGGTGCCTGGTCTCTGGAAGGAGATAGCGATCGCGCTCAGCGCGTACATTCCCAACACGTGCATCTTCCCGCTCGAGAAGGGATGACGGGCGCAGGGCCGTGGCGCGAGGCAACCGGTCCGTGATCGGGACAAAGTGGGCAAAGACGGGTTCGCCAGGATACGTCGCCAGATCCCTGCCTTCTCGGGCGCCGCCTCGACACAGGTCGACAGCGAAGCGGCCGGGTGATCAGACCGCCCGGCCGCTTCGCTTTGGCAGATGAGGCGGCTCCGGCCTCAGGCGGCGGGGGCCACGACCTTGCGACTCTTGTAGAGAAGGAACCCACCCAAGACCAGCCCGATGACACCGACGATCACGATGATCAGAGGTATCCACAGGCCGACCAAGGTCAGCAGGGAAGCCTTGCTCTGGGCATCGGCGGCGAGGGTCTTCTCACTGCTCGCGATGATGCTCATGCTCTGGTTGAACACCTTCGTAGACCCCGCCTGTCCCAACTGGCCGGCCGCCTTCATGGCAGCCGCGATCCCGGGGCCGATCGTGGGATCGTTCGCGTACTTGCCGATGATCGCGAAAGCTCCGAGGAGATTCGTGGTATCCACATCCATGACGGTGGTACGGTCGAAGTCGGCGCCGACCGTGGCCCCGGTCTTCTCCTCGATGTAGAGAACATCCCCGCTCTCCTGCTTGTAAATCACCTTGATCGGTTGCTGGGTGATCGCCTGCAGGGCCTGCAGATCCTCAGGGCTGGCCACCGTAGCCAACCCAGCCATCAGGGCGCCGAGATCGAGGCCTTTGGCCTTGAGTTGCGCGCTTAGCTGCGCGAAGGTCAGTTCCATGGGCAGGCCCTGTCCCCCGAGGACCGCCTGAGCGATGGCCGGGTAGTACTCAGCAGCCGGGCGGGTGGCGTCGATCTTGATGGCGGTGATGCCCAGGCCGTTGTAGTCCTTGATCTTCTCCGCGGCCTTCACGTCGAACGCCTTGTTCACGTCGTTGAAGAACGCCGAGAGAGTGTCTCCGGCCGCGAGGCCGCCGGGGAAGAGCGGACCATAGTGGCCGGCCCTGTCACTCAACACGATCTTCGGGCTGTACGCCCAGTTCTCATTACTCGAGACGCACAAGCGCGACTTCCGGTCGAGCGCGTACTGGGTGATCTGGGCGGGCCGCTCCTGCCCGGCGACCGCCATAGCGATGGTGTCGCGGCAGACCGCGGTGCCGGAAGTGTACTGGTCGGATACGGAGGCGAACGTCCGGAGGACCGTGAACGGTATGGCCACCTCTTTGCCGGCCGGAAGCGCCTGTCCGGTAGCGGAATCGACGTACTGGGTCAGCGTCCCTTCGAAATTCATGGTGACGTCGATATCGCTCGGCAGCTTCGTGAGAGACGGCGCCAATACCACCCACCAGACGATCGCCACCGCCACCAGCACTACGCCGACAGCGCCGAGTATGATTGCCAGCCTCTTGCCCACGTGAACCCCCCTCACGCCAGAGTGACCGAACAGGACTGAGCGTACCTCTACGAAACGCACCACCCTCCGGCGGCCGCGTCCAAGGCCAATGTATCAGGAGTGTGCGGCGGGATGCGAACCTCCTGTTCGGCATCGGCGTCCTGGGCGTCGGCGTTTTCCCGGGCGACACCGGCGGCATCCACCAGATCTTCGCGCAACTCACCTTCATCGGTGGAGGCGTGGCGGCGTGATAGGAACCTGCGGTGGCAGAAAAAACGGTAGGGACTTCCCCGCCACCTTGTCTTTGTGCCCGCAATCTCCCACCCGCAGCAAGCATTACCTGCAAATCACGATATGCCGGAGGCGGGACTCGAACCCGCATGGGCTTAGCCCTACGGTGTTTAAGACCGTTGCGTCTGCCATTTCGCCACTCCGGCGTGAACCGCGGCGCCTCGCGTTCGCGCGCCGCTGCGCTGCCGCGCCACTACGTTAGCACGCAGCCGCCAGGGCTAAGCCGTCCAGGATGTCGCGCTCGGAGATGATCATCTCCGTCGTAGCCCAGGGCCTGCATGGCGGCCTTCACGATGAGCGCGCCCGCCACTATCACCGGCGCCCGGCCGGCCTGCACGCAGGGCAGCGCCGCGCGCTGAGACGTGGTCATCCCGGCCAGGAAGCCGATGAGCCTGTCGACGGACTCCAACGACAGCGGCCGCAGGTGGATGACCTCGGCGTCGTAGGCCATGAGACCGGCGTCCACGCAGGCCAGGGTGGTCACCGTGCCGGCTACGCCCACCAGGCGGTCCGCTCCAGCGAACGCCCCGCGAAGCGGCTCCAACAGAGCGGCGGCCTCCGCCAGCGCCGCGTTCATCTCCTCCGGCAGCGGAGGATCGGAGTGTATCCATCGCTCGGTGCCCCTGCTCGCCCCCAGCGCCAGACTCACCGACTCGATGGCCCCGCCGGGAGTCCCGCGGATGAGCTCGGTGCTCCCCCCGCCCACGTCCAGCACCACCGGACGGCCGGAGACGTCCAGAGCAGGCGCCCGCGTAGGCAAGAGAAGCCTCCTCCGACCCGCTCAGGACGACCGCGCGGGCGCTGATGCTCCTCCCCCAGGCCCCGCGACGAACTCAGCCCCATCAGCCGCGTCGCGGCAGGCGCTGGTGCCCGCCACCAGGATGCGCTCCGCCCCCAGCCTCCGCGCCTCGGCCATGAACTCAGCTACCACGACGGCCGTGCGCTCCTTGGCCGCGGCGTTCAGAGGTTCTCCCGCCAGAAGGCCCTCCCCCAGCCGCGTGATCTCCGCCCGCCGGAACACCTGCTCGGGGCGGCCGTCGCGCACGTCGGCCACCAGCAGGCGGACCGAGATGGTGCCGATATCGATGGCGGCCACCCGCTGCGCCCCCGAGACCCGCCGCGTGGCGGCGTCGGCGGCGCGAGCGCCCTCTTCATTGCCCGCCGCCCAGCGGGCGCAGCGGTCGTCGGTGCACCACAGGGCCTCCGGCGGAGGCAGAAACCGGCTCCCAGGCCTCCTCCGCCGCGGCGCCGGCCTCGCGCGCCAAGCCAACCAGCCCGCGCGGCCAGGAGCGAAGCGGTGTAGGCGTGCAGGCACGAAGCCTTCTCCGGGCCCGCGGGGCCCCCGATACCGGCCTCGGGGCGCGGATCGCCGTCCGGGGCCAGGGCGGCGCGGCGCCGCTTGTAGGCGCCGACCACCGCGCCGAGAGACCGGCGCAACTCGGCGTCAGCGCCAACGAGGTCCTTGAAGCGCCTCACCCCGCCGGCGGCCTCGATGGTGCTGATGGCCACGGTGGCGGTGGGGCAGGTGAGGTAGAGCAGGTTCGGGTTGGGCTTGCCGGCCAGCGTCGGCGCCGATTCGATCACCGCGGGCCGGCCGTACGGGCAGCGTACGGCGACTCCGGTCACGTCGCGAGCGGTCCTGCCCAGCTGTCCCGAGACGATCGCAAGATCAGCCTCGGCGACGGGCACGCTCGTCTTCGGGGCGCTCACGAAGTGGTGGTAGTGGTGATGGGAAGCAGCTTGAAGGTGCCCGTCTCGTTCTGGGAGCCCTGCAGTCCGCCATCGCGGGAGGCCACTCCGGCCAGCGTGATGATCACCGCGATCGCGATGAGCACCACCACCGCCATGATGGGGCTGCGCTTCATCCGGCGTCCCGGGGCGGAAGCCGGAACGATCCTACGCCCTGAGCCGGTCCGGCGCGCAGACTCGTTCTGGCGCGCCGCGCGCGCCAGATCCCTGCGGACCCTTGGGTCCTCGTCGTGGGTGTCGCCGGCTCGGTAGACGCGTCGGGACTCGGAACTGTTGTTCTCGTCGCTCATGGTCCCCTAGAACAATCCGCGGATGGCCGAGATGATGCCTTCGAAGAAACCCCTGTCGTCGTCGGCGCCCGCCGAGCTCGCCCCGGCGGTCTCTCCGGCGCCGCTCGAGGTCACGGTGGAGGCTGCGGCGGCGGTCAGGCCATCGGGGTCGAGAGCCTGGGAGATACCGCCTCCCACGCCGGGCAGCGCGGAGCTCAGAGATCCCGTCGTCTGGCCGGAGGCGCCCGTCGTCTCGCCTGAGGCGCCGGTGACGATATAGAGGTCCTCGCCCGGCCGCGCGTAGGTCAGTTGCTGCCGGGCGAGGGTCTCGAGATAACCGGTCTCGGAGAGCTTGGCCAGATCACCCTGGAGTTCATCCTTCTGGGCGGCCAGGCTGTCCACCGTGGCCGACGCCTTGTCCAAGCGGGCGCTGGCGTCCTGGTAGTGCGTCAGAGGTCCGATGTTGGCGAGGATGGCCACGACCACCACCAGCACGAAGCCGAACAGCAGCAGCCAGCGGCGCCGCCCGGCGCGGGCGGCCCGCTCCCGGGCGACGCGAGGCACGCGTCTCTCGCCGGAGACCCGCATATCGCCGGACCGGGCCGGCATGGTGCGGACGCTTGGCTGGGTCATGGTCTTTGTACTATTCGTTAGCGCTTCCGGAAGGCCTTCCAACCCGGGTACACAGCCACGTCGCCCAGCTGCTCCTCGATGCGCAGCAACTGGTTGTACTTGGCGGTCCGCTCGCCGCGCGAAGGGGCGCCGGTCTTGATCTGGCCGGCGTTGGTGGCCACCACCAGGTCGGCGATGGTGCTGTCCTCGGTCTCGCCCGAGCGGTGGCTGACGACGGCGGTGTAGCCCGCGCGATGCGCCATCTCGATGGTGTCGAAGGTCTCGCTGAGCGTGCCGATCTGGTTGAGCTTGATGAGGATGCTGTTGGCCACCTTGCGCTCGATGCCCATGGCCAGCCGCTCGACGTTGGTGACGAACAGGTCGTCGCCCACGAGCTGCACCTTGTCGCCCACCAGCTTGGTGATGGCGGCCCAGCCGTCCCAGTCCTCCTCGGCCATGCCGTCTTCGATGCTGACGATGGGGTACTTGGCGCAGAGTTCGGCGTAGTAGCCGGCCATCTCCTGCGGATCCAGCTTGCGGCCTTCGCCGGCCAGGTCGTAGACCTTCTTGGAGGTGTCGAAGAACTCGGACGCCGCCGGGTCGAGCGCCAGGCAGATGTCCACGCCGGGCTCGTAGCCGGCCTGCTCGATGGACTCCATGATCACCTTGAGCGCTTCCTCGTTGCTGGACAGGTTCGGCGCGAAGCCGCCCTCGTCGCCCACGGAGGTCGACAGACCGCGGCCCTTCAGGACCTTCTTGAGGGAGTGGAACACTTCCACGCTCATGCGCAGGCCGTCGGCGTAGCTGCCCGCTCCTACCGGCATGATCATGAACTCCTGCAGGTCCACGTTGTTGTCGGCGTGGCTGCCGCCGTTCAGGATGTTCATCATGGGGACCGGGAGCACGTGCGCGTTGGGGCCGCCCAGGTAGCGGTACAGCGGCAGGCCCAAGGCCTCCGCCGCGGCCTTGGCCACGGCCAGTGAGGCGCCCAGGATGGCGTTGGCGCCCAGCCGCCCCTTGTTGGGGGTGCCGTCGGTCTCGATGAGCAGCAGGTCGATCTCCCGCTGGTCGAGGGCGTCCATGCCCACCAGCGTGTCGGCGATCTCACCGTTGACGTGCTCCACCGCTTTCATGACGCCTTTGCCGCCAAAGGCCTCGCCACCGTCGCGCAGTTCGACGGCCTCGAAGCTCCCTGTCGACGCTCCCGACGGTACTGCCGCCCGGCCCATGGCTCCACTCGCGAGCTCCACCTCGACCTCAACAGTCGGGTTGCCGCGGGAATCCAGGATCTGCCGCCCGAACACACCGAGGATGACCGTCATCGCTTCTGCTCCCTCTTCACTCGTTGGTAATACGACTCTTGCTCGTTTAGATCCATATCTTCAAAGACGCGCCCGTCTTGTCCTGCCGCCGTCGCCGCCGCCTCCACCCTCTCCCGGAACCGCAGGGCGGAGCGGCGCAGGGCCAACTCCGGGTCCACTTTCAGCTTCCGCGACAGGTTGATCACCGAGAACAGCAGATCGCCCACCTCGTCGGCCAGCCGCTCCGGATCGCCGGCGGTCATCTCCACCGCCAACTCCTGGCTCTCTTCCTCCACCTTGGCCATCACGTCCACGGCCTGCTCCCAATCGAAGCCCACGGCCGCCGCCCGCTGCTGCAACTTCTGGGCCAGCAGCGTCGCCGGAAAGCTCGAAGGCACATCATGGAAGATGCCCTCGCGGCCTTCCGCCTCCTTCTTGATGACGTCCCAGGTCTTCTTGACGTCCTCAGCCGTCTCGGCCACACCCTCCCCGAAGATGTGCGGATGCCGCCGCACCAGCTTCGCGTGGATGCCCGCCGCCACGTCGCCCAGGTCGTAGAGCCCTTGCTCCTCGGCCACAGCCGCCATGAAGTACACCTGGAAGAGCAGGTCGCCCAGTTCCCCCCGGATGGCGTCATCGGCACGGGCGTCGCCGTCGCCGGCCGTGTCGCCGCGTGCCGTTCGCTCGTGGATGGCGTCGGCCAGCTCGTGCGTCTCCTCCAGCGTGTAGGCGATGATGGTCTCCTGGGTCTGCTTGCGGTCCCAGGGGCACTCCGCCCTCAGCTTCATGGTGAGGTCGTAGAGGCCGGCCAGCTTGGCGGCGATGTCTTCGCGGCTCATGGTGCGCTCGTCTCGACGTCTCGAGGCTCGGTCGTCGTCGTGGCGTGTCAGCGGGATCATGGTGCTGGTCGTGGTGCCCTGTCCGGTCGGGGCGAACCCCGAGCGGTAGGTGACGCCCATCGCTTCTTTCACGTCCTCAAGCCAGGCATCCCAGGTGGCCGTCTCGCGCGATGCCAGCAGCGCGCTGCGGATCTTCTCCTTGACCTGGTCGTAGGGCATCTGCTTCTCGGGGGTGATGTCGGTCACCTGGATGAGGTGGTATCCGTACTCCGTCCGCACCGGCCGGGAGAGTTCGTCCTTCTTGAGACAGAACACGGCCTCCTCGAACTCCGGCACCATCTGGCCGCGGATGATGGTCCCCAGCTCGCCCCCGTCGTCCTTGGTGGCCTCGTCGTCGGAGTACTTGCGGGCCTCGGTGCCGAAATCGGTGCCGTTCTGGATCTCGCTGCGGACCTTGTCGGCCTCAGCCTCGGCCTGCTCCCAGTCGCTCTCGGTGGGCTCGATGGTCCCGCCTCCACCGGCGGCCGTGGCGAACGGGGAGATCAGGATATGCCGGGCCTCGCGGATCTCCGGCTTGGTGTAGTCGCCCTCGTGGCTGTCGTAGTAGGCCTGCACCTCTTCCTCGGTCACCGTGACGTCCTTGGTGACGGCAGCCTTCATCTCATCGATGAGGAGGCGCTGGCGCAGGGACTCCTTGAACTGCTCGAGCGTGAGGTGTCTCGGTCTTGAGCGCCGCGTCGAAGCGCGCCTGGTCGCCCTGGAACATCTCCTTGATGTCGACCACCTGAGCGTTGACGTCCTCTGTGGTGACGGTGATGTCGTAGTCCGGCGCCTTCTGGCGCAGCACTTCGAGCATGACGAGGTACTGGGCGAGGCCTCTGCTGGAAGGTGCGGTATTCCTTGGCCTGGGTCTTCTTGTCGGGGACACGGCCGGCGGCCTCGTAGGCGGCTTCGAGCTTGTCGAACTGCTCCTGGGATACGTAGGACCTGCCCCACCTGGGCCACAGCCCCCTGGGGCAGTTCCGCTCCGCAGCCGGCGATCGCGAAGATCAGAGGCACGAGGAGGAGGACGAAGGCGAACCTGCGGATCAAGACCTTGTTCGCTCCTTATCGGTCAGAAACCACCTCTCCGGTGGAGAGGGGGAGTATATCATCGAGCACTGCCTGGACCACCTCACGGGCGCTGCGCGCCTCGCCCCGGTAGCCCGAGCGACAGCTGCCCCTGCAGCGGGGCGTAGACGTAGCGGCGGTCCCGCTCGCGCAGGCGTTCGCGCGACCCCGCGCGGCAGCATGAGCCCGCTCACGGTGACCCGGTCCTGGCGCACCGACAGGGAATCGGCGCCGAGGCCCTGCACCTGCACCCGCACCTCTCCCAGGAAGATGAGGTTGTCGACGGGCTCGGGAAGCTCCCCGAAACGGTCGACGAGCTCCGCCCGCAGGTCGGTCAGCTCCTCCAGGGACTTCGCCGAGGCGATGCGCCGGTGCAGGTCCACCCTGGCCGCCTCGTAGCCGATGAATGTCTGCGGCACGTGCGCGTCGATGCCGATGTCCACCCGCGCGTACTTCTCCTCGGGCGGCGCTTCCTCGCCCTCCAACAGCCGCGTGGCCTCTTCCAGCATGGACAGGTACATCTCGAAGCCCACCGCCGCGATCTGGCCGGACTGCTCCTCCCCCAGCAGCTCGCCGGCGCCGCGGATCTCCAGGTCGCGCATGGCGATCTTGAAGCCCGAGCCCAGCTCGGTGTAGTCGGCCAGGGTGGAGAGGCGGGCCACCGCTTCCTCGGTGAGCACCGCCTCGTCGGGATGGAAGAGGAAGGCGTGCGCCACCCGGGTGGACCGCCCGATGCGGCCCCGGATCTGGTAGAGCTGCGACAGCCCCAGCAGGTCGGCCCGCTCCACGACGAGCGTGTTGGCGTTGGGGATGTCCAGCCCGCTCTCGATGATGGTGGTGCTCACCAGCACGTCCTGCGTCGCCGCGCAGGAACTCGAGCATCACCCGTTCCAGTTCCTGCTCGGCCATCTGGCCGTGGCCCACGCCGAACCGCACCTCGGGCATGGCGGTGCGCAGCTTCATGGCCGCCTTGTCGATGGTCTCCACCCGGTTGTGCAGGTAGTACACCTGGCCGCCCCGGTCGATCTCGCGCTCGATGGCCCGCTTGACCATGCCTTCGTCGAGCAGGCCCACGTAGGTCTGGATGGGATGGCGGTCGCGCGGCGGCGTCTCGATGACGGTGATGTCGCGCACCCCCGACAGCGACATCTGCAGGGTGCGCGGGATGGGCGTGGCGGTGAGCGTGAGCACGTCCACGCGCAGCTTGAGCCGGCGCAGGGCCTCCTTCTGGGCCACGCCGAACCGCTGCTCCTCGTCCACGATGACCAGGCCGAGGTCCTTGGGCCTGACGTCCTCGGAGAGCAGGCGGTGCGTCCCGATGAGGATGTCCACCTTGCCGGCGCCGAAGTCGTTGATGATCTTCTTCTGCTCGGCCGCCGACCGGAAGCGGGAGATCATCTCCACCTTGACGGGGAACTCCGCCATCCGCTCGCGGAAGGTGCCGTAGTGCTGCTGCGCCAGGATGGTGGTGGGCACCAGGACCAGCACCTGCTTGCGGTCCTGGACCGCCTTGAAGGCCGCCCGCAGCGCCACCTCGGTCTTGCCGTAGCCCACGTCGCCGCAGAGCAGCCGGTCCATGGGGCGCTCGGACTCCATGTCGTCCTTGATGGCGTCGATGGCCCGCAGCTGGTCCTCGGTCTCCTCGTAGGGGAAGGCCTTCTCGAAGCGCACCTGCCACTCGTTGTCCTCGGAGAAGGCGAAGCCCTTGGTGGCCTGGCGCAGCGCGTAGAGATGCAGCAGTTCGCCGGCCACCTGGCGGGCCGCCTTGCGCACCCGGCTCTTGATGTGTTCCCAGGCCTTGCCGCCCAGCTTGGAGAGCGACGGCGCCGAACCGCCCGCCCCCACGTAGCGCATGACCTTGCCTATCTGGTCGTGGGGGATGTAGAGCATGTCCCCGTCTTTGTAGGCGAGGTCGAGATAGTCGCGGGTGACGCCGGCCACCGTCTTGGTGGAGATGCCCTCGAAGCGGCCCACCCCGTGGTCCTCGTGGACCACGAAGTCGCCCTTGCGCAGGTCGCGGAAGCTGGAGAGCGAGACCCCCGGCGTGGGCCGCCGGGCCGCCGCCGCCTTGTGGCGGCGCGGGAACACCTGGGCGTCGGTGAGCAGCGCCAGCTTGATCTCGGGTATGAGGAAGTGGCGCCTGAGCGGCGCCGGCAGGAACGACACTCCCGGTCCGGCCTCCACCTCTCCCCCGTGCACGAGCGTGCCGGTGGTGCGGCGCAGGACGAATCCCGCCCGCTCGGCCTCCGCCCGCTGCTCGAACGCGATGACCACCCGGTAGCCGTCGTCCACCAGGCGGCGCATGGCCTCCTCGGCCTCGGGCAGGTTGGTCACCGGCAGCTCGCCGCTCCCGGCCCGGAAGGTGGGCACCTCGTCGAGGGTCTCCGCCTCGGCCGCCGCCATTCCCAGGGAGTCGAACGTGATCACCGGCAGCTCCGCCAGCCGCTCCTCCACCTGCGGCCAGCCTTCGTACTCGTCGCCGGCGTAGCTGGCGCCCAGCACATCCACCAGTTCGCTCTCGAAGGCCTCCACCCGGGCACGGCCGCGGGCCGGGTCGAGCCGCACCACGCGGGTGCCCTCGGGGAGCAGTGTCAGCAGGTTGGCGGGGGCCTCCTCGGGGTCCTCGGCAGCCGCGTGCAGCCGGACCTTGTCCAGCGGCCCCAGGGAGCGCTGCGAGAACACGGAGAAGCTGCGCAGGGTGTCGACCTCGTCGCCCCAGAACTCCACCCGCACCGGGTAGCGCTCCGTGGCCGGGAACACGTCGATGAGCCCGCCCCGCACCGAGAACTCTCCGGCGTCCTCCACCTGGTCCACGCGGACGTAGCCGAGGGCCACCAGTTCGCGGGTGAGCGTGTCGAAGTCCGCCCGCGCCCCCGGCAGCCAGGGTCAGCGGCGGTCCCGACGGAGGGATGACCCCTTCCATGAGGCTGGTGGCCTCCACGATGACCACGGGCATAGCCGGCCCGTCGGAGGCCGCGGCCCAGGTGACGTCGCCGGCCGCCGCCGCCAGAGCGGTGACCGCCCGGGCGCGGCGCCCGGCCACGCGGGGCTGCACTTCGCCCTCGGACCCGTACCAGACCCCACGGGGCGGCAGATACACCACCGGCCGGTCGGGCAGATAGAGGGAGAGTTCGTGCTCCAGTTCCATGGCCGCGTCCTGATTGGCGGCGACCACGAGGAGCGCCGCGTCGCGCCAGGGCCTGCGGCCCGCGACGGCGGCGGTGAGGAACGGATGGACGAAGCTGGGCGCCGCCAGATGGGCTGCCGGGCCGCTCGCCCGGGGCCGCGGCGGCGCGCTCCAGGGCTTCTTCGAAGGGCGCGTACCCGCGCAGGAAGTCGGTCAGGCGGGGCATGAGGCGTCGCCTCGTCCCGCCAGCCACTGCTCGGCCAGGTCGGCCGCACCGCCGATGAGCGCCAGGATGTCTTCCCGCGGCTCGCTGAAATTGGCGAGGACGTGGTCGATGAGCTGCTTGTTGGCATTGTCGGGCCGCCCGACCCCCACCCGGAGGCGCCAGAAGTCGCGCGTGCCCAGCGACTGTTCCAGGCTGCGCAGGCCGTTGTGGCCGCCCAGACCCTGGCCCTCTTTGAGCCGGACTTCGCCGAACGGCAGCTCGACCTCGTCGTGGATGACCAGCATCCGGTCCACGGGGACTTTGTAGAAGCGGGCAGCCTCAGCGGCAGCCTTGCCGGAGAGGTTCATGAACGTCGTGGGCAGCAGGAGCACCACGCGCAGACCGGCTATGCGGCCCTCCGCGGTAAGACCCTGGAACTTGGAGCGCAGCGTCGGGAAGCCGTGCCTACGGCGCAGTTCCTCGCCCACCATGTAAGCCGGCGTTGTGGCGGTTGAACTGGTACTCCGGGCCGGGATTGCCCAGGGCGACGACCAGATAGACGAGCGCTTCCACCTATGCCGCGGCAGTCTCCACTGCCCGGCAGCGTGGATCTACTCTTCGCTCTTGGCCCCGCCGACGACCTCGGGCTCGGGCGCCTCTTCGACGACGACGACCTGCTCGACCCGCGGCGGCACCAGAGTGACGATGACGGTGGCCGGATCGTCCAGGATCTCCGTACCGGCGGGCGCCACGAGAGCGTCCACGGACAGGTGATGGCCGATGACGAGGCCGGTGACGTCCAGCTCGAAGACATCGGGCATGGAGGACGGCAGCGCCCGCACGTTGACTTCACGATGTTCGAAGTCCACGATGCCACCGTCGGCGACACCGGCAGGAGTGCCCACCAGTTCGATGGCCACGGTGCCCTCGATCTCGACAGCCAGGTCCACCTCGTGCAGGTCCACATGCAGCAGGTTCCGCTTGATGGGATGGCGCTGGACCTCTTTGACCACCGCGAAATGAACGGCGGCTTTCTTCTTGCCCTTGGCGGCCGGGGCCGCGCCTTCGATCTGCAGTTCGAGGATGACGTTGCGGCCGTGCGCGTGGATGGCGCCCACAAGCTCTTCCACGCTCAGCGTGATGGCCTTGGACTCGGTCCCCTTGCCGTACAGGACGCCGGGGAGAAGACCTTCGGCGCGCAGCCTGCGGGCCGGCCCGTTGCCCCGTAGCTCCCGTTCGTTGACCTGCAGCTTCACCGTGTCCATACTCGTCTCCTCAAAGCATCGCAGCTAGAAAAGCTGATTCTCTCCCTGGAACAGCTCGCTCACCGATTCGTCGGTGAACACGCTCTTGATGGTATCCGCCAGAATACCGGCCGTGGATAGTACCACAATCTTGCTGTGATCGACGTCGTCGCGCAGGGGGACGGTGTCGGTGACCACGACCTCTTTGAGGGCCGACGCGGCGATGCGCTCGTAGGCCGGACCGGACAGCACCGGGTGCGTGCACGAGGCGTAGACCTCTTTGGCGCCCTTGTCGATGAGAGCCTGCACGCCGTTCACCAGCGTGCCGGCGGTGTCGATGATGTCGTCGATCATGATGGCGGTCTTGCCCTCCACGTCACCGATGACGTGCATGACGCGCGAGACGTTGTGCGCGGGGCGCAGTTTGCTGAGCACCGCCACGTCGCACTCCAGCCGGTCGGCCAGGCGCTTGGCGGTCTTCATGCCCCCGGCGTCGGGCGAGACCACGACGATGTCCTTGAGGCCCTTGAACTTGAAGTAGTCGGCGATCATGGAGAGGGCGGTCATGTGATCCACCGGCACGGTGAAGAAGCCCTGCAGCTGGCCGGCGTGAAGGTCCATGGTGATGACCCGGTCGGCCCCGGCGGTCTGCAGCATGTCGGCCACCAGGCGCGCCGTGATGGGCTCGCGCGGGCAGCTCTTCTTGTCCTGCCGGGAGTAGCCCATCCACGGCATGACGACCGTGACCCGGTGGGCGGACGCCAGGCGGGCGGCCTGCGTCATGATGAGCAGTTCAACGAGGTTCTCGTTGACCGGCCGGCACGTGGAGTTGATGATGAACACGTCGGCCCCGCGGATGCTCTGCATGTACTTGACGTAGATCTCGCCGTCGGCGAACGTCTTGATATCCACTTGTCCGAGTTCGATACCGAGCTTCTCCGCCACCTTGGCGCTGAGCTCTGGAGTACCGCGGCCCGCGAACACCATGAGCGAGCGCTCAGAAGTGATGCGCGTGCACCGGCGCGGCTCCCAATCTCCCATCCTGAAGGTCCTCCCTCGTCCTCTGGTATCCCCCACGCCGTACGGTACCACTACACGCGGTCACCCGTCTTCCGTGTGGAGCTTACTCGCCGCCCCGAGCCGCTGTTTTGGAGCGCTGTTCCATGAGATCCTCGGCGTGCTGAAGTTCCTCCCGGGAGTTGACTCCCAACACCATGGAGGCGTCCTCGACCTTGCACGCGGCCACACGCTCTCCCCTGGCGCGCAGCCCGGCGATGACGTCGGTGAGGTAGATCTCGCCCTGCTCGTTGTCGCTGCCCACCTCGGCCAGGATGTCGAGGGCCAAAGGCGCCGGCAGTACGTACATGCCGCTGTTGACCTCGCCGATGAGCCGCTCGGCCTCGGTGGCGTCGCGATGCTCGACGATCTTGACCAGGTCGCCGTGCTCGTCGCGGATCACACGGCCGTAGCCGGTAGCGTCGGGCGGGTCCATGGTGAGAACGGTGGCGGCGGCGCCGGAGGCCCGGTGATGGTCCACCAGTCCCCGCAGCAGGTCTCCCGTGATGAGGGGCGTGTCGCCGGCCAGCACCACGAACGGCCCCGGCAGGATCTGGTCCGCGGCGCAGAGAACTGCGTGTCCGGTGCCGTGCTGCTCTTCCTGCAGGGCGACCACGCAGCCGGCAGGCAGGACGGACTCGACCAGAGTGTGACCGTGCCCCAACACCACGACGGTCCGAGTGGCGTCGACCTGAGCGGCCGCGGCCAAGACATGGAGCAGCATGGGCTTGCCGCACACCTCGTGGAGCACCTTGGGCAGGTCGGACTTCATGCGCTTGCCCTGGCCGGCGGCCAGGACGACCACAGTCGCGATGTACGAGTCAGATGCCAGGGCACACCTCATGGGACGGGGACTCAGATGAAGCTGGGGCGGCAGGATTCGAACCTACGCATGACGGGACCAAAACCCGTTGCCTTACCGCTTGGCCACGCCCCAACACAAAAGCGCGCGGGCAGGCGCCTCACGAGCCACGGAATTATAGCCTAGACGCCGGCGATAGTCCGTGCCACGCGGCAGTTCATCCCGTCCGCCAGCACCTTCGCGCAGAGCGCCTCGGCATCCGCCATCGAAGCGCAGACCCCGTAGACGGTGGGCCCCGACCCGGTGATGAGCGCCCCCAGAGCCCCCTCCTGCAAGATGATGTCCTTCGCGTCGCAGAGGCCCGGCAGCATGTCGCAGCTGGTGGCCTCGAGGTCGTTGGAGAGGGACTTGGCGACGTCCTGCACGGTCTTCACTCTGCGCCACTTCTCCTCTTCGGCCGCGGAACGCGCGGCGAAGGCGGCCGACTCCTCAGGCGGGTTCCGCACGTCGAACTCCCGATACACGTGAGCGGTGGAGAGCGGCTGGTCGGTGAAGATGAGCACCAGCGGCAGTTCCGGGAGCGGCAGCGGTTCGAGCAGGTCGCCTATCCCCCGGCCGATGGCCGTCCGCGGATCCAGGAAGAAGGGCACATCCGCCCCCAGCCCCCGGGCCAGCTTGTGCAGATCGGCAGCGCTCAGATCCGGTCCACCCTCGGCCCGGAGGACCTCCGCCCCCACCAGCAGCGCGGTGGCGGCGTCGGTGCTGCCCCCGCCCATGCCCGCAGCCATGGGTATGCCCTTGTCGATGCTCACCCGGCCGGTGAACACCCACCCCGTGTGGCGCTCCAGGGCTCTCAGGGCGTGCGCCACGATGTTGGCCTCCGCCTCGATGGCATGGGCCTTCACGTGGAGTTCGCCCGGGCTGCCGCCGGCGGGCTTGGCCTCCAGCGAGAAGCTGAGTTCGTCGTACACGTCCACCGGCGCGAAGACCGTGAAGAGCTCGTGGTACCGCGAAGGCCCGGGCGGTCCGATGAGCAGGGTGAGGTTGACCTTTGCCGGCGCGCTCTTGGTGATCTGCATCACAGGACCTCTGTTGTCGGCTTGTTCACTTCACGATCTCCACCGGCGTCCCCACGAACACCCGGTCGAACAGGTCTTCCGCCTCCGGGATCTTCATCCTGATGCAGCCGTGCGAGGCCGCGGTCCCGATGCTCGACGGCGCCGGGGTGCCGTGTATGCCTATGCCCGGGCTGTTCAGGCCCATCCAGCGCGTGCCCAGCGGGTTGCCCGGACCGGGCGGCACCGGCCCCATCCCGGCCGCCCACGCCGAGTCGGGCGGGTTCCAGGTGGGGTTCTTCGCCTTGTTAATGATACGGAAGTTGCCGATGGGCGTCGGGTGGGCGGCCATGCCAACCGCCACCCGGTAGGTCTTGATGAGCTGGTCGTCTCCCCCGTACACCGAGAGCGTGCGTTCCGACACGTCGATACGAACGTAGCCCAGCAGGTATTTGAGGGTCTGCTCGGTCACCACCTGGCCGCCGGAGAGGCCGTGCTGGGTGTTGAACGCCGCCACTGCCACCGCGGTGGCCTCGTCCAGGAGGCCGGTAGGCTCGCCCGCGTAGGCGCCTTTGATCTTGAGGATGCGCTGCAGCTGTTTGACGTCCTCTCCCTCCGCCCCGGTCTTGAGCGTGCGGGCGCCGAAGACGGCCGATGTGTCCACCAGGAAGTCGCGCTTCATCGTGACCGTGTGTCCGCCGAGGTCGGTTGCGGACACCTCCAGGGAATGGGTGCCTTCCGGCATGGTGCCTGTCTCAAAGCCGAACTTCCGCGTCTCCCCCGAGGCGGCCGACGGCTCCAACACGGTCAGAGGTGCCCCGTCCAGGGTGGCGGCCACCGTCACCTGGTCCACGAACGTGTCGGAGACCGTGAGCGCGACGGCGGCGGAGTTCAGGTCGTTCCAGACCGCGGCATCGGAAAGGCCTTCGGCCGTCATGGCCGGGGCTTTGTGGTCCGCTGTGAGGTCCCACTGCTGCATGGTGGTGTTGCCTGCCCGGTCGGTGACGGTGAGTCCCAGCGCGTGCTTCCCCTCGTCGGCCACCAGTGTGGCTTTCACCTTCAGCGACCCCGCCTCCCCCGAGTCGACGCGCACGGAGGCGCCGTCCAGGGTCAAGGAAGCGGTCCCCGGTTCCGACAGGGCGAAGACCACGGCGCTGCTCCTGGCGCTCAGCCGCGGGAACGACGAGGGCGAGACGACGCTCACCGTGGGAGCCGCCCGGTCGATGGTGAAGTTCCATGTGCGGGCCACATGCCGGGAGAACAGACCCCCGGAGTCGTAGGCCACGGCCACCGTGTGGGGGCCGTCGGCGAGGTCCAGCCGGGATTGGACGAGCTCGGACCGGAGCGCCAGTTCCGCGGCCGGCACCGGCGCGCCGTCGACGGTCAGCGTCACCGTGCCCCTGCCGGGCTTGTACCGGGAGAGCTCACACGAGATGGACACCGGCAAGGAGTTGAGTATCGAGTCGGGCGCGGGCGAGATGGACAGCACGGACACCGCCCGGGAGTCTTGGACCATGAAGAACACTCCGACGGCCGCCGCCAGGACGGCCACGGCCAACACCGGCCAGAGCCACCGCCGCCGCCTTCGGCGCCGCCCGCCCCCCGGAGAATGCGCCCCTCCGATACTGGTGCCCGTGGTATCGCTCATGCCCGCCGGCCTTCCCCGCTTTGCGCCTCTGACAATACCGCAATCAGCGAGTACGATGTTCCTGAGCGGGGTCCTGCTCCGCTCACGGCGTCGCAGGCTGCTCGTAAGTGGAGACGGGTATGGAAGCTGGCCGGGATCCGGTGCCAAAGAAGAGACACCGCTGGGGACGCATCGCCCTGTGGGCCGGCGTCGCCGTCGTTATCATCGCCATCATCGGGGCAGGAAGCTTCTACCTCTGGTTCCGCTCGCAGGTGGGAGACTCCAACTCCCGGGTGGACGAGGACATCATCCAGGCCTTGGCGGAGCCGGTCTCCACCACCTCCTCCAGCGTCGCCCCCACCACCACGGCCACCACCATCGCCGCGGGCACGACCTCCACCAGCGTCGCCGCCACCACCAGCACGGAGACGGTGACCACCGAAGCCATGGAGAAGCCGACGGGCATGAACATCGTGCTCCTGGGTTCGGACACACGGGCCAGCAGCGGGGCGGGCGGCCGCTCCGACACCATCATCATCGTGCACATCGATCCGGACAAGGACTTCCTGTCCATGCTCTCCATGCCCCGCGATCTGCGGGTGGAGATCCCCGGCCACGGGATGGGCAAGATCAACACCGCCTACACCTACGGCGGCCCCGCGCTGGTCATCCGCACCGTCAAGTCGGTCTTCGGCATCAAGCTCGACCACTACATGGAGATCGATTTCAACGCCTTCAAGGCGGTCACCGACACGCTGGGCGGCGTCTACGTGGATGTGGACCGCAGCTACGACGACGGCAAGATCGTGTTCGACCCGGGATATCAGCTCCTCGACGGGCAGAACGCCCTGCGCTACTGCCGCCACCGGCACGACAGCAACTACGACTTCGGCCGCATGGAGCGCCAGCAGCGGTTCCTGAACGCGGTGCGCGAGCAGGCGATGGGCTGGAACCTGCCCTTCAAGCTCCCCGGGCTCATCAAGGGGCTGTTCGACAACGTCGACACCGACATCACCGCCAACGAGTTCCTCAAGCTGGCCTACTGGGCCATCAAGCTCGACGGCGGCCGCATGACCCAGGCCAAGCTGACGGGAGGCGTCCAGACCATCAACGGCGGGTCGTTCGTCGTGGCGAGCGCCGGACAGATCAAGAGCGCCGTCAAGGACTTCCTCTCCGAGCCGGCCGCCGTCGTCGAGGAGGACCTCACCGAGCCGGCCGGCGCACGCCATCACGGCCGCCGACCTGTCCGGAGTGTCCGTCGAGGTGGTCAACGCCACCGGCCGGACGAGCGAGGGCGCGCTGGCTGCCACCTGGCTCATGCGGCAAGGCGCCACCGTGCTCAGCATTGCGCAGGCCCAGGACGTGGTGGAGGGCGACGCGGTCGTCACCTACCCGCAGAGCAAGGCCGACGCCGGCGCGGCGGTGGCCAGAGCGCTTGGGCATCCAGCGAAGCGAGCAGAGCGGCAGCCGGATCATGGTGACGCTGGGACAGTCGTACGGCATCTCCGGCGATCAGATCCCCACCGCCACGGCCGGCACCGTCAGCGCCGGTGGGATCCTCGACGCGGCCAAATGGACCAAGCTGGCCGACCAGGTGACTTTCCCACTCGTGGCCCCCACGTTCCTGCCAGGCGGGGTCTCGTACTCGTTCCAGCGCGCCTACACCATCAAGGCCGGGGACAAGGAGATGCCGGCCGTGCGCGTGGGCTACCGGTTCGCGGGCAAAGACGTCTACATGGGCTTCAGCGCCACCACCTGGACCGAAGCCCCCATCGCCAGCCCGGGCTACAGGGTGAAGGGGCCTGGGGGCGTGATCTTCCGGCTGGTGGGATCGAGCACCAAGTGCGACCACGTCTGGTGGATCGAGGACGACGTCCTCTACTGGGTGAGCAACACCCTGACCTTCGATCTGTCCCGCGAGGAGATGCTGGCGACGGCTCTGTCGGCCCTACCGAGGACGCGCGGCCTGCAGGATTAGCCTCCGACCGGAACGAGCAACTGCAGCTCGAACGACGTGCGGTAGAACTCGAGCACCGGGCGCGAGGGGTCGTAGTCGACACTCTCGATCATCTGGTCCACCGTCGGTCCGATGTCGTCGCGGTGCTCTTCCCAGTGCATCAGGTTGGCTCTAGCGTAGGGGCCGGCCGGCACGGTGAGCACGGGCAGGCCCAGCCGCTCGGCCTCTTCCTCGTCTTCGGGCACGACGCCTGCGTAGTACTCCGACCCCTCCAGGCGTCGTGTAGACCACGCCGTACAGCTTGCGCCCCCGCAGCGAGGGCAGCGCGCTCTCGACCCGCTCGAAGGCCGCCGGGGCTCCTCCGGGGAACGTCTCCGCCTTGGCCGCGAGCAGCCGCAACTCCGGGAGATCCACGAAAGCAAGGTACAGCTCCACGCCTACCTCCTCCGCGAGACCGCTTCGGCCACCTGGACGAACTGTGCCGGCTGCGAGCCGCTCGGCGCGGATATCGGGGCTGAGTCCCAGCCCGGTGACTATCTCCAAGGTCTGCTCCCGAGTGAGCCGCAGACCGGCGCCCAGCGCGTTCACCAGGGTCTTCCGCCGCTGGCCGAAGGCCGCCTGCACCACCTCGCGCAGCAGGGCCGTGTCCACGTCCGGAAGCTCCTCCGGCCCCTGCCGCTCGAGCACGATGAGGGTCGAGTCCACGTGCGGCTGCGGATGGAAGATGGTGCGGGAAAGGTGCCGCGCCCGGACGACGCGTGTATAGAGCCCCACCCACACCGACAGCGTGCCGTAGGCCTTGGAGCCGGGCGGCGCGGCCATGCGATCGGCCACTTCGCGCTGCACCATGAGGCAGTACCGTCTGATGCCGGGCAGGCGCTGCAGAGCCTCGATGACGAACGGCCCGGCCACCGAGTAGGGCAGGTTGCTGGCGCAGAGCGTCGGCGCGGGGTCCAGGGCCTCCAGCCGGGCGCGCAGCACGTCCTCGAAGTGCAGGGACACGTTGCCAGCACGGAGCGAGGGTGGCCTCCAGGGCCGGCGTGAGACTCCGGTCTATCTCGAAGGCGTGGACCCGCGCCGCCACGCCGGCAAGCGCCGCCGTCAGCACCCCGAGGCCGGCGCCCACCTCGAGCACCACGTCGTCCGGCCGGCATTCGAGCAGCCCCAGGATGACGCCCAGGATATTGTCGTCGATGAGGAAGTTCTGCCCCAGGTCGCGCTTCGGCTCGATGCCGAACTCGGACAGCCGGGCCAGTGAGACCTGGCGCAGCCCGCTGGGGCCGTTGCCGGAGCGGGGCGAAGCCCCCGCGGGGCCGCCGCCGGGGCGGGGCGGCGCCGCTGACCCGTCGCCGGCGCTCACGCCGGGTCCTGCCCGGGCGCCCGCGAAGCGCCGCCGGCGCGGCCTCGGCGCCGGGCGCCGGCCAGGCGCCGAGCGCCGCCGCCCAGCGCGCCGCGATCCGCGGGAAGGCCCGCAGCACGTTCTCCTCCATCTGGGCGGCCAACTCGTCCCGGGTCGACTCCGCGCAGCGCCGCCACGAAGTCATAGACCGCCGCCACGAGCGCCGGCCGGTTGGGCCGGCCGCGAAGCGGCACGGGGGTCAGCCAGGGAGCGTCGGTCTCCAGCAGCAGCAGATGGGCGGGCGTGGCGGCCGCCGCGGCCTGCAGGGCCGGCGCGTTCTTGTAGGTGACGTTGCCGGCGAAGCTGATGTAGTAGCCCCGCTCCACGATCTCCGCGAAGTGGTCCGGCAGGGAGAAGCAGTGGAGGATCACCGTGAGGCCGGCGGCGTGCTCGCGCCAGCACGTCCAGGGTCTGCTCCGCCGCGTCGCGCGTGTGGATGACCACCGGCAGGCCCGCAGCGCCGGGCCAGGTCCAGATGGTAGAGGAAGGTGTCCTCCTGGACGTCGTGCGGCCAGTTGTCGTGGTAGAAGTCGAAGCCGGTCTCGCCGACGGCCACCACCCGGGGATGGCGCGCCAGTTCCTCGAGGCCGTTCCTGCCGTCGTCGGTCAGCAGGCCGGCCTCCTGCGGATGGAACCCGACCGTGGCGAACACCTGGGGGAACCGCTCGGCCAGAGCCACCGACTGCAGCGACCGCTCCAGGTCGATGCCCGACTGGATGATCAGGTCCACCCCCGCGGCCGCCGCGTCGGCGACCAGAGCGGCGGGGTCGTCCTTGCAGTGGTCGAGATGAGTGTGGGAATCGATGAGCATCCGCGTAGTCCTTCTCAGCGAGCGTGCCGGCCGGCCGGTGCGGCGCCCGTCGGCGGCCTCGTCAGTCCTCGATGCGAGGGAAGAGCGGCGCGCCGGCGACCACGGTGAGACCCGGCGGGCAGCAGGCCCCACTGGGCCCCTTCCCAACTCGGGTCGGGCAGGCGCGGCTCGGCGCCGGCTTCAGCTCGGCGGAGCCGGCCTCGGCGCGCCGGCGGCCGGCGCGCAGGCCCAGCCGCTCCCGGATGGCGGCGCACGTCTGCGGGATGAACGGGTGCAGCAACGACCGACAGCAGGCGCAGGCCTTCAGCCAGGTCCCAGAGGGTGCCGTCGAGGGCCGCGGCCGCGTAGACCCCGGCGCTGCCTTCGGCGCCGGCCTCTTTGGCCAGCTTCCACGGCGCCTGTTCTTCGACGTAGCGGTTGAGCCGGCGCACGAACACCCAGATGGTCTCCAGGGCGCCGCTCAGATCCATGTCTTCCAGTTGGATGCGGGCCTTGTCGGCGGTCTCGTTGGCCTCCACGGCCAGCGGCGAGCCCTTGCCCCACGCGGGGCCCAGGTCGCGGCCGGCGGGCGGCGCCGGGACTGCGCCGCCCCGGTACTTGCCGATCATCGAGGTGGTCCGCGACACCAGGTTGCCCAGTTCGTTGGCCAACTCGCGTGTTGTACCGGGACTTGAAGCCTTCCTCGCTCACCATGCCGTCCTGGCCGAAGCTCACCTCGCGCAGGCAGTAGAACCGGAACGGGTCGGCTCCGTAGCTCTCGATGAGCGGGAACGGGTCCATGACGTTGCCCCGGGTCTTGGACATCTTCTCTCCACCCAGCTTGAGATAGCCGTGGATGAAGAGATGCTCGGGCAGTTCGTAGCCGGCCGACATGAGCAGCGCCGGCCAGATGATGCCGTGGAACTTGAGGATGTCCTGGGCCATCATGTGATAGTCCGCGGGCCAGAAGCGGGCCACGAGGTCCTCGCCCGGCGCGTAGTGCAGCGCGCTCAGGTAGTTGATGAGCGCGTCCACCCACACGTAGATGACCTGCGCGTCGTCCCAGGGGACGCCTATCCCCCATTTGAGAGTGGCCCGGGAGATGGAGATGTCGTCCAATCCCTGCTCGATGAACGAGAGCGCCTCGTTGTAGCGATGGCGCGGGCGGACGAAATCGGGACGGCTCTTGTAGAGGGCCGACAAGCCGGTCCTGGAAGGCCGACAGCCGGAAGAAGTAGTTGTCCTCTTCCATGTGGACCGGAGGGGTCCCGTGGTCGGGGCACAGCCCGTCGACCAGGTTCTCCTCGATGTAGTAGGCCTCGCAGGCCGGGCAGTAGAGCCCCGAGTACGAGCTCTTGTAGATGTCGCCGGCGTCGTAGCAGCGCTGGACGAACTGCTGCACGAACGTCTCGTGCTCCGGATCGGTGGTGCGGATGAAGAAGTCGTTACTGGCGTTCACCTTGACGGCGACGTCCTTGAACTTCTGCACCACCTCGTCGACGTGCTGTTTGGGCGTCAGGCCCCGGGCGCAGGCGGCCTGCTCCACCTTGGTGCCGTGCTCGTCGGTGCCGGTGAGAAAGAAGACGTCGTCACCGAGTTGGCGATGGAACCGGGCGGCGACGTCGGCCACCGACGTCGTGTAGGCGTGGCCGATGTGCGGCACGTCGTTGACGTAGTAGATGGGTGTGGTGATGAAGAAACGGCCCATAGCCGGGCTATTCTAACAGACGGGTCTGAGCATCCTGGACCCGGAGCGCCAGGTCGTACACCTGCCGCTTGGGCAGCCCGGTCAGCCCGGCGACGATGCCCGCCGCCTTCTTGGTGCCCACGCCGGCATCCAGCAGATCGCGCAGCGCGGCCCGCACCGCGGCGTCGCTCGCCCCGAAACTCACCGTTCGGCTTCGCCCTCCGGACCCGCCCGCCGACGCCCGTCCGACCTGCCCCGCCGAGCCGGCGGCCCGGCCGGCCGGCTCCAGCACCAGCACGATCTCCCCCCGCACCGGGTCGGGCAAGCGCGCCGGTCACCTCGGCGGCCGTCCCGCGCAGCACCTGCTCGTGGATCTTGGTCAGCTCCCTGCAGACGGCCAGCCGCCGGTCCGGCCAGCGCTTCCCGATGGCCGCCAGCGACGCCGCCAGCCGCCGCGGCGCCTCGAAGGCCACCACGGCCGCCCCGGTCCCGTCGAACGCGGCGATCTGCTCCACCAGCTTGTTCGCCCCCCGGGCCAGGAACCCGACGAAGGCGAAGCGGTCGGCCGGCAGTCCGGACGCCACCAGAGCAGTGGGCACGGCGGACGGCCCGGGCAGCACGGTCACCGGGAGGTCCTCGGCGGCGCACGCGCGCACCAGCGTGAAGCCCGGGTCCGACACCCCGGGCATGCCGGCGTCGCTGACCACCGCCACGTCCTTGCCCTCGCGCAGCAACGGCCAGCAGCTGGCTCACCCGCTGCTCCTCGTTGTGCTCGTGGAAGCTCACCAGCCGCGTGCCGATGGTGTGCCGGCTCGAGGAGGATGCGCGTGTGCCGCGTGTCCTCGCACGCGATGAGGTCGACGCTCTTGAGTACGGTGAGCACCCGCAGGGTGACGTCCTCCAGGTTGCCGATGGGCGTCGGGCAGATGTACAGCATGTCTCTACAGCCCTGTCCGCGGCGCGGCCGCAGAGTCCACGTCACCCAGGACGCGCCAGGCGGTCAGACCCCCACCGGTCAGCCCGGCCCGGTTCCCGAGCGAGGCCGACTCCACGCGCACCTTGTCACGCCCCGGAGCGAGGGCCAACTTGCGCACGACTTCGCGCGCCGGGACGAGCAGCAGTTCGCCCAGATCCCCCACGCCACCGCCCACCACGATCATCTCCGGGTCGAACGCATTGGTCAGGTTCGACAGCCCCACGCCCAGCCAGCGCGCCAGTTCTTGCACCGCTTCGAGCGCGGCCTTGTCGCCGGCCTGCGCCAGCCGGGTCACGGCGCCGCCGGTCAGCTTCCCCTGCTCCTGGAGAGCGGTCAGCTCACCCGACGGGTCCGTCTCCGGATCGCCGGCCCGGGCCGCCGCGTAGCGGACCAGTGCCCGGCCCGACGCGTACACCTCCAGACATCCGTGCGAGCCGCACGGGCACGGCAGACCCCCCGCCCGCACGACCATGTGCCCCAACTCCGCGGCGCCCCCGTTCGCGCCCCGGTAGACGTGCCCGTCGAGCCAGAGCCCGCCTCCTACGCCCGGTCCCCAGAGTGAGCATCACCACGTCGCGCAGTCCGGCGGCCACACCCACGGTGGCCTCCGCTTCCACGGCGGCGTTAACGTCGTTCTCCAGCACCACGCGGATACCCAGCGCCTTCTCGAGCCGGGGGGCCAGCGGCTCCTCGTCCAGGGGCAGGTTGGGCGAGTCGATCACCATGCCCCGTTCGGAGTCGATGGTGCCGGCGCAGGCCAGGCCCACAGCCACGGGCTCGAAGGAGGCGAACTCGGCGAGGGCGTGCCGCAGCGCGGTCTCGATGCCGGCCAGGAAGGCCTCCCGGCTTTCGCTCCGGGTGGACTCGAGGAAGGTGGGCGCCAGTTGTTCACCCTTACGGCCGACTGGCGCCGCCGCGATCTTGGTTCCCCCCACATCGACACCGAGGACCGAGGTCATAGCTCTCCCTTGTCGTCGCCCGCCGCATCCCCGGCCTCGCCGAGGACATGCTCGGTCTCGCAGACCAAGCGGACGTAGTCGTACCCGAACTCATATCCATACTGAACGCACTCGCGATGATAGCCACGCTTGCGATAGAAATCCTCGGCCGGGTGCTCTTGACCGCCCGCAGCACGATCCGCGAGCACTTGCGTCTCCGCGCCTCCTCCTCGAACCGCCCCAGCAACAGCGATCCGAACCCTCGGCCCCGCTCCCCCTCTTGCACCATCAACTCGTCGACGGACGCGAGGCCCCCGATGAAATGCCCGCGCACCACGCCGGCGACCTCCCCGTCCTGGCGATAGACCAGGGCATACGGATCGGCCGTCCACTCCACGGTGCGGCCGAAGTACTCCCTGTCGACGTCCGGCCACTGCTCGCGCAGGAAGCGGAGCACGTCCTTCTCGTCCCCACGGGAAACGGTCACGTACGCGCCCTTCCTGGAGAACAGACGCCACTTGCCCGCAGAGGATTGGACCGGTTCGACGCCGTAGGCCGCTGCCGCGGCCGGGTCGAGACCCTGACCGTCGACGCGCGCCGCGCTGGGCGCCGGGCAGAGACCGCGCCGCAGAGCGGCCGGCTCGACGACGGCCTCCATCCTGCCAACCTCCCGGCCGGTGCGATCGAGAAGCTGCGGCGGATGGCAGCGCGTCACGCCCGCGGCCTCGCGCGCCAGGCCCCAAGCGCCGAGGAACGCGGCGGCCACCACGGGGATGGACCTGCCCGACCCATCCTCGACCTTGACGGCGAAGCCCAGGGAGCCCGCGCCTCCGGGGTTGGTCCGCAGACCTATGCCCTGGACACCTTCGGCGCCCCCTTTGGCAATGATGCCCCCCGCCCCCGATCGGATGAGGTTCGTGTCCAGACGGCCCTCTCCCGCTACCAGCACCGGATGGGCCAGCATCGCGTCGCGCACCCTGGCCAGAGCCGACGTGGCCCCGGCGGCGAGTAGGGCGAACAGCCAGGCGGCGTCCTGCAGGCTCATGCCGATGACCGGCACGCCGCAGCCGTCGATGCCTGAGAACAAGGCCCGCGAACCGGGCTTGGCTTCAGGGGAGGCCGCCGCGAAGCGCGGCCGGCTGGGGCCTGTGTGAAGGAGCGAAGCGACGTATACCCGGATCTCTCGCTGGACCGGGTGTTCCTCGTAGTGGTAGCCCTCGCCTGGGATGCCCAGATGCGCGGCAAGGAGCAGCATGCCCGCGTGTTTGCCCGAGCACATGTGCTCAAGAGACCCGCAGACCAAGGCAGACGCCGGAATACCTGCCCTCCCCAGCAGGCGGGCGACCACCTGCACGTGTTCCGGCGTCCCCGAGTGGGACGCCGCCATGAGCGCTATCTCTTCATCGGACAGGCAGAAGGCATCAGCCGCGCCGCTCGCCACCACGGCGGCAGCCTGGAACGGCTTGGCCGCGGAGCGCAGCAGGATCTGGGTGGCCGGGTCCCCGGCGGCTCCCATGAGCTCGCCTTTCTCATCGACGACTGCGACGACCCCCCGGTGGATCGACTCGACGGCCTCTCCCCGCACCAGGGCGGCAAGCGGCTCGAAGCAGGGGTCGAACCCGGCTGCGTCAGGCCGCCGGGCCCCTCGGCCCCCGTGCGCCGGTCCCGCTGTCATCCCGGGGCCTATTCCTCGCCGTCGGGTCCGGCGTCGTCCGCGTCGTCACCGGCCTCGCCATCATCGGGCATCTCGGGCGTTTCCAGGACGGCCCGCGCCTGCTGAAGGTCGGAGGCCCGCACGATGATGTCCTGCTGCCCCCAGCCGTCCACGGTCAGCCCGTACACCACCCCCGCGCCTCGTGCCGCACGAACGACGTTATCCCCGCGCCGCGCAGCTTGCCCACGATGATCTCCGCCTCCACCGGGTCGAACACCCGCATCAGCAGGACCGGGTCAGAGTCCGAGCTCATCAGCAGCCTCCTTCATGGCGTCCAGACCGATGGCCAGGAACTCATCCAGCTCCAAGCCCAGTTCCGAACAGGTGACGATGTCCTCGCGGCGGGCGCCCTTGGCGAACGAGGGCTCCTTGAACCGTTTCTTGAGACTCTTGAGTTCCACCAGCGCCAGCTTCTTCTCCGGCCTTATGAGGGCGGCCGCCGTTATGAGGCCGGTCAGCGGGTCGCAGGAGAAGAGCGCCCGGTCCATCGGGCTGTCGATGGTGGAGCCGTTCGCCGGGTTGTGAGCCAGGATGGCGTGCAGCACCTGCTCGTCGTCCAGACCGGCCTCCCGCAGCCACTCGACCGTGCGGGTGGCGTGGATCTCCATGGTCTCCGCCGTCTGCTCGGCGTCCAGGTCGTGCACCAGGCCGGCCAGCCTCCACCGGGCCTCGTCCTCCCCCAGCCGCCGGGCCAGCGCGCCCATGATGGCCTCGGTGGCCACCATGTGGCTCACCATGTTGGGATTCTCCACGCGCTCTCTCACGAGCGCCAGTGCTTCGTCTCGCGTCATGCTTCCGCGGCCTCCCAGACCGCCGCCACGGCTTTCGTGGCCTTCTTGACGTCCATCAGATCCCAGGAACTCTGCCGGGACGCCGCCAATGCCTCCCACTCCGCGCCCGTCGCCCAGCGCCACGCGTCGTGATCCTCGAGTTCCAGACTGATGGCGTCGGGATCCCCGGTCGCCCGGCAGGCCATGCTGACGGCGAGCAGGCGCTCCCCCTTGTAGAACGTAAGATGCCCATAACAGGGTCCGGCCACATCAACGGTGAGGCCCGATTCTTCCTCCACCTCTCGCTCCACCGCCTGCGCCAGGTCTTCGCACGGCTCCACACGGCCACCCGGCGGGTCCCAGCCTTCGTAGGGCCGGGTGCGGTGAAGCAGCAGCCAGCGGGGTTCGCCGTCTCCATCGGTGCCGGCGGATGAGACCGACCACGGCGAGCCGCACATACGGCGCGTGGGGATCGGCGGCAGGTCCGGCGCCCGCTTGCTCGGCGGGATCCATCGGGCCTACGCGCCGCACGCGAGAGAGGGCAGCACCTGTGCGCAGATCTCGCCGGCCGTCTTCACGGTCCGCGCGCTCACGTCGAGGTGGGTGACGAAGCGCACCCGAGAGGACGAAGCGGCCCCGCAGAGCACGCCCTCCTCCCTCAGGACCTCCATGACCCGTTCGGCGCCGCCCAGCGTGGAGACATCGGCGATGACGATGTTGGTCTGCACCGGATGGGGGATCACCACTCCCGGCACCTCCAGCAGGTACTCCGCCAGGGTGGCCGCGTTCGCGTGGTCCTCCGCCAGACGCTCGATGTTGTGCTCCAGGGCGTAAACGGCCCCCGCGGCGATGATGCCGGCCTGCCGCATGGCGCCCCCGAACCGCTTGCGGTTGTTCCGCGCCCTCTCCACGAACTCGTACGAGCCCGCGAGGCAGGAGCCCACCGGAGCCCCGAGCCCCTTCGAGAAGCACACCGAGACCGAGTCGGCCGTGGCCGCGTAGTCCGCGAGCGACACGCCGGTGGCCACGTGGGCGTTCCACAGCCGCGCGCCGTCCAGATGGACCTTGAGGCCGTGCTCCTTCGCAAGCCCGGATATCTCCTGCATGGCCTCCAGAGGCCAGATGGTGCCGCCGCAGCGGTTGTGGGTGTTCTCCATCTCCACCGCTCCGGTGTGGGCGAAGTGCTCACTGTTCGGGCGGATGGTCTCCTCCACCGCTCCAGGGGACAGCACCCCGTGATACCCGGCCACCGGCCGAAGCTGCAGAGCGGACAGCGCCGCCGCCGAGCCGCCCTCGTAATGGAGGATGTGGGAGTCCTCGTGGCAGATGACCTCGTCCCCCATGTGGGTGAGCGTCCGCAGGCAGATCTGGTTGCTCATGGTGCCCGACGGCACGTAGAGAGCCGCCTCTTTGCCCAGCATGGCGGCCACCATCTCCTGGAGCCGGTCGATGGTGGGGTCCTCGCGGTACACGTCGTCCCCCACCGGCGCCTCGGCCATCGCGCGGCGCATGGCGTCGCTCGGCTTGGTGACGGTGTCGCTGCGCAGGTCGATCGGGGGATACGACATGACCTCCTCCTTACCGAGGCGTGGAATCGGGCAGGCCTCCGTCGACGGGGATGGTCGCGCCCGTGGTGGGCGTCTGCCGCGTGGCGAAGAAGAGCACGGCGTTCACCACATGCGTCGCGGTCACCCGGGCCTTCAAGAGGTTGCGGCTCTGATAGTAGGCTTCCAGACCGGCTTCATCCAGACCCCGCGCCTTCATGCGGTCGGGACCCACCTCGGCCCACAGGCCGGAGCGGGAGGCGCCGTGGCCGAACACAGCATCGGGCGCAACCATGTTTACCCGGATATCGTCGCCGGCGAACTCGAGGCTGGCGATGCGGGCGAGTTGGTGGGCGGCGGCCTTGGTGGAGCTGTAGGCGCCGAAGTTGGCGCCCGGAGCGAACACGTTCTTGGTGGACACCAGGACGATGTCTCCGCCGGTGCCCTGCCGTTTGAGGAGCCGGCCGGCTTCGGCCAGCACCAGGAGCGTGCCTTCGACGTTGACCCTCTCGAGGAGGCGATAGCGTTCGAGGTCCAGGTCGACGAGCGGGGCCACCGCGGCGATGCCGGCGTTGGGGATGACCAGGTCGACCCCGCCCCACACGTGCACCACCTGATCGAAGGCCGCCGCGACCGACGCGGGGTCGGTGACGTCGAGCGGCACCCCGATGATGCGCCCCGGATATGCCGCACCGAGCACCTCGATGAGCTGCTCCAGGGGTCTGCCGGCCAGGTCCGTGGCCGCGACGAGCGCGCCGGCCTGGAGCAATCCCTCGCAGATGCCCGACCCGATGGCGCCCGCGGCGCCGGTGACCAGGGCGACCTCGCTCTTGAGCGGCGCCGCGGCCCGGGCGCCGGCGGCCGGCGCGGCGGCGCCAGGCGCGGCGGCGGAGCCGCCGCCGACAGGACCCGCGCTCGCGCCCTTGCCGAGCTTCGCGTGCTGCAGCGTCCGGTACTCCATGCGGAACAGCTCGTCCTCGGGCAGGCCCTGATAGGCCACGCCCTCGGCGGCCATGGCGGTCTTCACCGCGATGGTCTGCTTGGTGATGTCCCGGGTGATGATGGCCGCCTGCAGGTCGGGGCCGGCGCAGAGCACGCCCAGTCCCGGGATCATGACCACCCGCGGCCGGGGATCGAACGTCTGGACGCCGGCGGGCAGATCGGCCGCGTGGCGGGCCAGATAGCCCTCGTACTCCTCGATGTAGGTCTCGACAGCCGCCGCCACCCGCTCGGCCGGATGGGCCGGGCCGTCGTAGCGGAGCGCGTCGATCCACAGCGGGAGCGACTTGGTGCGGATGAGATGGTCGGTGGTGAGCGGCGGCGTGACCAATGTCTCCCGGGCGCCGGGCGCCAGCAGGGCTTCAAGGGTCTCCGGATCGTCGAGGACCTGGATGACCACCCGGTCGTACGGCAGGTCGGAGTCGCCCGTGCGGGCGGCCAGCAGGCCCCGGACCACCGGGATGATCTCGGCCGCCAGGCGGCCGGAGAGGGCGTGGGGCTCGGGGGTGATGGCTTCGCAGGCGGGGGCTTTGGCGGCCGGGGGTTTGGCGCCCAGGCCCTTGTTCGGGGCGGCAGCCGGCTTCGCCGCGGCCGCCCCCGCGGCCGCGCGGCGCGCCGCGGCCCACTCTTCGGCCCGGGTCACAAGTTCCACCATGGCCTCATAGGACTCCCGGGCGGTCTCCCCCCAGGTGACGATGCCGTGATGCGCCCACACCATGGCCCGCGCTTCCGGCTGCGCCTCCAGCGCCTCCGCGACGGCCAGCGCCAGCTTGAAGCCGGGCGTCACATACGGGATCACGATGACGCCGGCGCCCAAGGCCTCGGCCACCGCCGCCTCCCCGTCCTCCCGGTTGGTGAGCAGCAGGATGGCGTCCGCATGGGTGTGGTCGACGAACGTGGCCGGGATGAACGCGTGCACCAGCGCCTCGATGGACGGCGTCGGGCTGTCGGCGCGCAGCAGATGCGTGCGCAGTTGGTCCACCATGGCCTCGTCGGACATCGCGGCCACGGCGCGCAGGCGGCGCAGATACCCCAGGTCCAGACCGGGCTGGTCCGCGGGCTCGAGCGCGCCCATGTCGGAGCCGGAGGCCTTCACGAAGATGGCCTCGACCTCTTCGCCCAGCACGTTCTTCCACGGAGCCTTCACCGAACAGTTCCCGCCGCCGTGAAGCACCAGGCCGGGCTCGGCGCCCAGCAGCCGCGCGGTGTAGGTGCGCAGAGCGAGAGCCTCGCCCCACTCCGCCCCGTAACGGGCGACGAAGCCGGCGGCCTCGGCGTCGGACCACCTAGACCGCATGGTTCACCGCCGCGAGCATGAAGCGCGCGTTGGCCTCGGCGTCCTTACCGTCGAAGACCGCGCTCCCCGTGACCGCCAGATCGGCGCCGGACGCGGCGATATCCGCGATGTTGTCCTTGGTCACCCCGCCGTCGACGCACACCAGGATCTCCCGGCCGGCGGCCGCGATCATCTCCTTGGTCCGCGCCACCCGGTCGAGCGTGGCCGGGGCGAACTTCTGCCCGCCCCACCCGGGATCGATGCCGAGCAGCGTCACCACGTCCACCTCTTCGAGCAGCGGTTCCAGCCACTCCAGCGGCGTCCCGGGATCGAGCGCCAGCCCCCGCACGATGCCTTCACCGGGCCGGTTGGCGTTCTCCAGCGTCCCCATGCCGCTGCAATACACGATGTATATGCACCGCGGCTTCCAGGTGCACCGTCAGCAGGTCGGCGCCGGCCTTCGCGTAGCTCTCCAGCTTGTCGAGCGGCTCGCGGATCATCAGGTGGACGTCCTTGAGCAAGGGCGTCTTCAGCCCCTTCACGTACGCCGGGCCCACCGTCAGCATGGGGCAGAAACACCCGTCCATGACGTCGATGTGCACCAAGCCGATGCCCGCCCGCTCCAGCACGGCCAGCTCGGACCCCAGGTGCATGAGGTCGGCCGTCAGGGTCCCCACGCTCACCGTAGGGCACAGCGACCGCAAACGGGCGAAAGTCTGGTTCATCCGCTAGGCGTTCTTGAGCGTCAGGAACAGGTCGTAGGCGTCCTTGGGCGGCATGAGCTCGTGGACCACCCTGCCCACGGCCTGGATCATCGCTTCGGGAGCGTCCGACTGGAAGATGTTGCGGCCCATGTCCACGCCCGCGGCGCCCTGGTTGATGGCGTTGTAGGCCATGGTGAGCGCGTCGAGCTCGGGCAGCTTCTTGCCGCCGGCCATGACGATGGGCACCGGGCAGGAAGCGGTGATGGTCTCGAAGTCATCATCCACGTAGTACGTCTTGACGAAGTTGGCGCCCAGTTCCGCGATCATGCGGCAGGCCAGCCGGAAGTAGCGGGGGCTGCGGGACATCTTGGCGCCCACGGCGGTCACGCCCATCACCGGGATGCCGTAGCGATAGCCGGCGTCCACCAAGCGGGTCATGTTGTAGATGGACTGGGTCTCGTACTCCCCGCCCACGAAGATCTGCACGGCCATGGCGGACACGTTCATGCGGATGGCGTCTTCCATATCCACGGCCAGTTGCTCGTTGGACAGCTCCTTGAGCACGCTGGGGCCGCCGCTCGCCCGCATGACGACGCCGTGCCCGTAGTTGGCCGGGATGGTGCTGCGCAGCATGCCCCGGGTGAGCATGAGGGCGTCGGCGTAGGGCGCCAAGGGAACGATATCGATGTCGAAGCGCTCCAAGCCGGAGATGGATCCTTGGAAATACCCGTGGTCGACCGCGAGCATGACCGTGCGGCCGGTATCGGGCCGGAAAACCCGCGACAGCCGGTTCTGCATGCCCCAGTCGAGCGCCCCGCAGCCCTTCAGGAAGAACGGCTGGTTACAGGCCGGGGTATCGAGATGATAGTTGTTCGACTCCGTAAGGCTGTCGAGATCGGCCATGGATGACTCTCCGAATGAACTGAGTTGGGATGACCAGATGATTCTAGCAGGCTGCCGAATTTGCCATAATGAAGCAGGCATATCGCTGCCCGGCCGCGAATAAGGACCTCCAGATGGCTTCCAAAGAACAAGTCAGATGCCCTCAGTGCGGGGTCCCCAACGACCCCGGCGCTTTGTTCTGCAGCCGGTGCGGCGCATCCCAGGTCCGGCCGGGGCACACGCCCCGCCGCAAGAGCCGGCTTTCCCTGGCCGGAGCCACCATGGCGCTCGCCTGCCTCATAGGACTGGCCATCGCCGTCTTCGTCCTCTACCTCATCGTCAGCAAGACCATCGACCCCTCCGCCGACGCCGACACCGCCAGCACCATCTACAGCGGCGCCCCCGGCACGGTGGCCACCCTCGGGTCCGCCACCACACAGCCCAGCATCAGCACCACGACCACCGCCAAGGCGGCCACCGGCTCCATCCTGGTCCGGCCCAGCGCGGCCACCGCCTCGTCGAGCCTCACGGCCACCAACATCACCGACTTCCGGCCCACCAACGTCCTCGACGGCGATCCGGCCACAGCCTGGGTGGAGGGCGCGAAAGGCACGGGCGCCGGCGAATGGGTCAAGTTCGACTTCGACGACCTCATCAGCCTCGTGCGCATCGAGATCTGGAACGGGTATCAGAAGGACGACGACTCCTTCACGAACTACGTCCGCATCAAGAGCATCCAGATCGACTACTCCGACGGCAGCAAACAGACCATCGCGCTGCAGGACGAGCAGGGCGTCCAAGTGATCGACCCCACCGACGGCGGCACCAAATCGCTCAAGGTCCAGTGGATCAAGTTCACGGTCCTATCGGTCTTCCCCTCGCACAAGTTCTCGAACGCGGCCCTGTCGGACATCCGCGTCTACGAGACCCTCAGGTAGCGTCGTCCGGCCCGGCGCCGCGCCACGCGTCGCCCGCAGCCCCAAACCGCCGCACCGCCTACCGCACCTGCGCCGCCCCGCGCCGGATGGCGTCTTTGCCGTACTTCTCTCTGATGGTGTCCAGCCTGAGGTCCAACTCCCGCAGCAGCGGCAACTCCTGGTCGAACAGGTCGTCCTGCCAAGCCCGGGGCACCAGGTTGCTCACCCCCACTCCCAGCAGCCGCAGGTGATAACGCCGCCGCCTCCCCGTCCGGAACAATGCCAGCACCTCCTCGAAGAACACCTCGTCCACGTCCATGGGGCGCGCCAGCGTGTGCGAGCAGGTGTGGGTGACGAAGTCGGAGTAGCGGATCTTCACCGTGACTGTCCGGGCCTCCAGCCGCTTGCGCCGCAGCCGGCGGCACACATCCTCCGTGAGGGCGATGAGCGTGGACTCGAGCACCCCTTGGTCGGACACATCCTCCTCGAAGGTGTGCTCCCGGGATATCGACTTGACCTCCTCGCGGGGCGTCACCAACCGCGGGTCCTCCCCCCGGGCCCGGTGGGCCAGCGACTCGCCCCACTCCCCGAACGAGAGCCGCAGCAGGTGCGGCGGTATCCGAGCCAGATCGCCCACCGTCACCACCCCCCGGTCGCGCAACTGCGAGAGCAGCGCCGGTCCCACGCCGGGCAACTTCTCCACGGGCAGGGGCGCCAGGAAGCTTGCTTCCTCCCCGGGATGGACCACGGTGAACCCAGCCGGTTTCTTAAAATCGGAGGCTACTTTGGCCAGCAGTTTGTTGGTGGCCAAGCCCACGGAGATGCTCAGCTTCAGCTCGTCCGCCACCCGCTTCTGCATGAGCCGCGCCGTGCGCACCGGGGACCCGAACAATTTCTCTGTTCCCGTGAGATCGACGAACGCCTCATCGAGGCTGATCTGCTCCACCAGCGGTGAATACTCGTCGAGCATGGCCATGAGGCGCTTGGAATACTCGGCGTACAGCTTGTGATGCCCGGGGAGATACACCCCATGCGGGCAGAGGCGCCTGGCGGTGCGCAGGGGCATGGCGGAGTGCACGCCGTACCGCCGGGCCACGTAGTTGGCGGTGGACACCACCCCGCGCTCCCCACCCCCCACGATGACCGGCTTGCCCTTGAGCGACGGGTCCAGGTTCTCCTCGACGGCGGCGAAGAAGGCGTCGAAATCCAGGTGGGCGATGACCCGGTAGGGCGCGCGCGGCCGGGCGATGATCTCGCTGCCCCGTGGTGCTTGCTCCCCCTGCCGTTCCATAGGAATAGGATATACGAACATTTGTTCGGTGGCAAGGAGAAATCGAAGAGACATCTCCGATCCGTCTGTCTCAGGGCACGATGGGCGTAAGGACGGCCTCCTCCCCTACTTCCCCTCTCACCCAGGCTCCCTGTCCGGGAAGAAGCGTGAGAACGGACTCGTACGCACCGACGGCAGCGTCATAGACGAAAGCGCTGCGTCCCGCAGCAAGAGAGAGGCTCATGGCATGACCCGCGGAGTTACCGATGAGATTCCAGCCGGCGGACATGACGATAGTGTGCTGCGTGGCCGGGACAATCGTCTGTATGGTCACCGGCTGATCCTCACTCACCTTGCACCAGTAGCCTGCCCACGACGCTGGGTTCGCGGTCGATTCGTATGACTCGCCGCTCCACCCGAAGAGGGCACCCGGGAAGGTTGTGCCGGGAGCAGCCGCCACAAGGTTCCAACCGGCACGGAGGGAGAGGATGTGCATACTCGCGAGGACCTCCACCCGGGCGGCGTCGCTGGCCGTTGTCTCGGCGTCGGTCTCATCCCCATCGATCACAGTGTTGGTCACCTCACAGTAGTAGTACTTCGTCCCGGCCGCCGATGTCGGCGCGGAATACCCGCTGCTCGCGGCGCCCGAGATGGACGCTCCTCCGGTGTTGCTCGAGTTGGTATTGCTAAACCACTGATAGCTCAGCGTCCCGCCATCGCTGACTGTCGCGGCGACCGCGAGATCGGCGGCTCCGCCGACGGGCGTGTCGACATCCTGCGGCTGTGCCGTTATCGTAGGCTTCTCGGCGCTGGGACCCGGCGTGTCGATTGGCAAGCCCTGTGAGTAGGTGCCGATCTCGGTGACCACACCCGAATTGCTCGTGTCGATTCGGATCACCCGACAGTTCAGTTCATCTGCGGCCAGGTCGATGGTCATGTTCATTCCCTGGGCGATAGCGGTATTCATCCGGTAGTTGACCGCTCCCGCGTACATAGTCGCGTAGCCCGTCGAGTAGTGCCGGATGACCTTGCCGATCGAATCGCGGTTGGCTGCATTGTTGTGGTTGTGCCCCCACAGGTAGAAGATCGGCTGGTCGTAGTTGTCGAGGACGTCGATGACCGCTGCCGCATTACCCGCGTTCCCGTGCGACTCGGTGGACGCGTAGGCGTCATCGACCGGATAGTGCGACTCTACGAAGACCGGCTTGTCTTGGTCATCCCGCTGGGAGAGGTAGGCATCCAGCGCGCTGATTTCGTCGGCGCTGTAGCTGTATCCACCGGTACCGGCGTTGGGAGCACCGAACAAGAAGATGTCGAAGTTCTTCGTGGGCACGAGCCCGTAGTAGGAGCTGAACCCGGAGTTGGTCGTGTAGTAATTACTCCCCATCTCATAGTCATGGTTCCCCGCAATGACAACGACAGGGATGTCCCCCAGGTAGTAGTGGGCCACCTGCTTGATTTCGTCGTAGGAACTACCGAAAGAATGGCCGATCGTAGTGGCCGGATAAGGATCTGTTGTCGGCGCGTTGTAGCTGCCGGTGTACGTATCCCCGCTGACCAGAAGCATCTGCGGGTCAAAATCCTGCATCGCTTGGATCAGAGCCTGGAGACGTGGCCGTGTGTTCGATTCTCCAAAGTGTACGTCCGACACAGTGCTGATCCTGGTGATGTTGTCGTTCTGCCAGGTGACGAATGTCGGATAGGTGCCGCCCGCCGCCAGGGCTATCGGCACAAGCAGGCTGAAGGTCAGCACCAGGCCTAGCACGAGGGCCGACACAGTGCCAAGTATTCCGCCGGGTCTCCTCACGCTCACTGTCCTACTCCAGTCTGTTCCAGAGGCGCTGTGCGCGAGATCGCGCCTTGACCAACAAGAAGGCGGCCGGACCGCCGTTCCCAGCAGCCCAGCCGCCTTGGTGAGTCACCGAAGGCCCTTGGCTTTGCGTCCCCGTCTTTCGGCGGGTTTGCCCCGAGTAGGAAGAGCCATGCTGGCCGCGGAGGATATCGCACACCAGAATGGCCTTACTATGAAGCGACTTCTCCTCTCTGTCAATCTCAACACTGCGGGTGGAATCTATGCGCTGGAGGTTGGGGGTTGCGCCGGCACGGGCGTTCAACCGATCTCGTCCTTCAGCTGTCCGTACCCCGCCCGCCCCATGAGCGCGTAGGTGGCCTTCTTGCTCAGCTCCACGCCCGGCTGGTCGAACGCGTCGATGTCGTAGAGCTCGCCGGCCACGGCCGTCGCCATCTCCAGCAGGTAGATGAGGGCGCCCACCGAGCGGGCGTCCACCTTCGGGCACGGTGATGGTGAGCGACGGACGGCCGTTCTGCGCCAGCGCCCAAGCCGTGGACTTCTGCTCCGCCCACAGCAGCTCGCCCAGGGTGTGGCCGCCCAGATAGGACAGGGCGTCCGGCCTCGGGGCCCGGCGCCGGGATCTCGATGGTCTGCGCGAACTCGCCCACGCCCAGGAAGGTGATGATCTTGTCGTCGGGGCCTTCGGCGTAGAGCTGGAGCTGGGAGTGCTGGTCGGTGACGCCCAGGCTCTTGACCGGGGTCGGGCCCACGTTGACCGTGCGGCCCTGGCGGTCGACGGTCTTGCCCAGGCTCTCCGCCCACAGTTGGCGGTACCAGTCGGCGATGTCGCGCAGGTGGGCGGAGTACGGCATCATCACGCTGATGCGGCGGTCGAACTCCACGTCGTTCAGATACTGCACGCCGGCGAAGGCGCAGGCCGGGTTGTCCCAGCCGGAGGTCTCCTTGATCCAGGCGGCCATATCGGCGGCGCCGGCCAGCAGTCCGGCCACGTCCATGCCCGTGAGCGCCGCGGGCAACAGCCCCACCGAGCTCAGCACCGAGAACCTGCCCCCCACGCCCGCCGCCGAGATCGAACATGGGCACGCCCATCTCGTTGCCGATCTGGCGGAGGGTGCCGCCCGCCGGGTCGGTGGTGAACACCAGGTGCTCCTTGAGCGCCCGAGCGCCGACGATGGCCTCCAGGCGCTGCTTGATGACCAGGTATCCGGCCATGGATTCGCCCGTGGTCCCCGATTTGGAGATCACGTTGACCAGCGTCCGCTCCAGATCGAGGCGGTCGAGCAGGGCGGCGGTCTCGTCCGGATCGACGTTGTCGAGCACGTAGAGGCGGGGCATGTGCCGGCGCCGGACCTGGGCTCAGCTCGTTCCAGTAGAAGGGCAGGAGCGCGGTGGCCAGCGCCGTGGTCCCCAGCGCCGACCCCCCGATGCCGATGACCACCAGGGCGTCGTACTTGCCGTGGTTGGTGGCCGCGTAGCGCACGAAGGGCTCCGGGTCTTTGCCGGGCAACTCGGTCCATTCGAGCCAGCCCGTGCCCGCGGCCGCGTGAACGGCGGCCAACGCCGACTCCAACCGGGGCCGCAGCCCGTCCATGAGCGCGGGAGTCAGCCCCCGGGCGATGGTCCCGCCGGCCATGCAACGCGCCAGATCTATCGAAAGCCGGTCCATGGTGCTCTCCCTATCGCTCGTCGTTGATGTCAAGCGCCGGCGCCGCGCGCCGCGCACTCACGGATGACGTCATCGTACCGGGTTTTGAGGCTCCCCCAGTCGAAACGCGCCGCCCAGGTCCGCTGCCAGTCCTCCGACCAGGCGTGCGGCGCCGCCAGCGCCCGGGTCAGCGCCTCCACCAATCCACCTTCCCCGTAGAGCACGTCTCCATGCGCCTCGGCGGGGATCAGCTCCGGATAACTCAGCCGCCGCGGCAGCACCGGCCGGCAGCCGCAGTAGATGGCCTCCAGCACCGACATCCCGAAGAACTCGTGGATGGCCGTCGACACCACCACGTCCGCCGCCCACAGGAGCGCCGCGTAGTCGGCCCGGTCCTCCAGCCTGCCCCACTGCACCACCCGGTCGGCCAGCGCCTCCTTGGCGCGCCACGAACTCCTCGGACGGCGCCGCCGCCCCCGACCCCACCACCGCCAGCCGGAAGGGCACCCCCCGCTCCCGGAGCGCCACCAGCGCCCGGAACAGCTCCTCCGGCGCCTTGTCGTACTCCCAGCGCTGGTTCCAGACGATGAGCGGCCCCGCGGCCGGGTCGCCCCAGCGGCCCGCCGCCGCCTGCTCCAGACCCCGCTCCCGATGCCGCGTCGAGCGCCCGCAGGTCGCACCCCAGAGGCAGAACCGCCGACTTGGCCGCGATCTCATCCACCGCCCACGCCGGCACGGCGTCGGGCATGCCCGCCATGAGTTCCCCGGCCGCGGCGAGGAACTCCCGCCGGTGATAGTCGCTGTTGAAAAGGACGGTCTCGGCCGCCAGCGCCGTGGTCAGATTCTTGAAGCCGTAGCCCAGGTCGCGCTCCACCCCCGGCGGCAGGGGATAGGTGAGCTGGTTCTCGTGGAAGTAGACGATGGCCGGGATGCCGGGCGAGCCCCGCCCCGAGCGCCACGCAGCCCGGCGCCGGACCGCCCGGCTGTGGCGAGGAACACCGGCAGATCGAGCATATCGGAGGCGAAGAGGACGTCGGGCAGGTCGGCGCCGCTTCGGAGCAGCTCCCCGGCCTGCGCCGCCAACTCCAGGGCGCCGCCGTGCATGCGCCACTTCCAGTGCCGCCCGGGCAGGGTGAGCAGGGTGAAGTCGTGCGCGGAGTGGCGCGCCAGCCCGTCGAGGAACTGCTGGTGCGATCCGCCGTAGTAGGGTTCCAGAGCCCAGACCTTCGCCACGCCTCGCCTTTCCGCCGCCGCGCCCTTCGGGGCGCGGCCCTTCCCGGTGTGATTCGCCGCCCCGATTCTATATGCTCGCCGGTATGGATACAGCGCGTAGAGACACAGGCGGCGGCGCGGAGGCCGGCGGCGCAGCGGGCGCGGCGGGCGGCGCGGCTCCGGCGGGCGCGGCCGCCGCCCTCCCCCTCATCGGAGCCCAACTCTCCACCGCGGGCGGGTTCCTGCCCGTGCCGCAGCGGGCGCTGGACATCGGCGCCGAGGTGGTGCAGATCTTCAACACCAACCCGCGCACCTGGAAGCCCCGGCTCCCCGCCCCCGGCGAACTCGACGGCTTGGCGGCCGGCCTGCACGCGGCCGGGCTGCCGCTGGTGTTCCACGCCAGCTACCTCATCAACCTCGCCTCGCCCGACGAGGAGTTGCGCCTCCGCTCAGCCGAGGCCCTCGCCCTCGCCCTGGCGACGGGCGCCCTGACCGGGGCGATAGGCGGTGGTGGTCCACGTCGGGTCGCATCGGGGCGAGGCGGAGGAGGCGGAACGCCGGGTGATCTCGACCGTCTGGCGCGCCGTGGAGATGGCCGAGGATCGCGGCGGTGCGGCATTGCCGGCGCTGCTGCTCGAGACCGGCGCCGGCGGCGGCAACACCCTGGGCGGCCGGCTGGAGGAGCTCCAGACCCTGCTCTACCTCGAAGAGGCCGCCGGCCTTGCGAGCGAGCTGCCGCTGGGCATCTGCATCGACACGGCTCACCTGTTCGCCTTCGGCTATGCCCTGCACGAGGAAGACGGCTTGGAGCAGATGATCGCCCGCCTGCGGGAACTGGGGCTGCTCGACCGCATCGGCCTGGTCCATCTGAACGACTGCAAGACCCCGCTGGGGCAGAAGCGCGACGTCCACGACAACCTGGGAGACGGCCTGCTCGGCTACGACGGGTCTGGGCCGGGTGGTGCGCCATCCCGCGCTGCGTGACGTGCCGTTCGTGCTCGGAGGTGCCTGGACTCGACGGCCACGGGCCGGACGCGGCCAACATCGACGCTCGCCAAGCGCATGCGCGCCGGCGCGCCGCGGCCGGCGTCGGCCTAGGGACCGCGCCGCCAGCGGCCGCCGGCGTCTACCGAGCGCCGGTCAGCGGCCGCGGCTGCGCCATCCCCACCAGGTCGGCCTGGATACTGCGGAACCGCTCCAGCACCGCCAGAGTGACCGGCCCGGCCTTGCCGTCGCCCACGACGTGGCCGCCCACGCGCACCACCGGCAGCATGTCCTTGAGCGTCGACGCCGTGAAGACCTCGCAGCCGGCCGGCGCCGCCGTGGTGATGTCCGCCAGGCTGAAGGCCCGCTCCTCCACGGTGTAGCCCAGCTCGCGGGCGATCTCGATGACGTGCAGCCGGGTGATGCCGCCCAGGATGCGGTTGGACAGCGGATGCGTGCGGATGACCCCGTCCAGCACCGCGAACACGTTCGACGAGCCGCCCTCGCGCACCACGCCCTCGGGATCGAGGAACAGGGCTTCGTCGGCCCCGGCCTCCTTGGCTTCTTCCTTCGCGAGCACCGCGGCCAGCAGGTTGGTGGACTTGATGTCGCACCGCGCCCAGCGCATGTCCTCCACCGGATGGAGCACCGTCCCGCGGAAGATCTCCTCCTCGGTGGGCAGCTTCTTGACCCGGGTGTAGGCGAGCACCGTGGGGTTCGGCGGATGGGGGAACACGAAGTCCCGGGGAGCATGGCCGCGCGTGACCTGCACGTACACCATGCCGGCGGTGATGCCGGACCGCTTGACCAGTTCGGGCAGCACGGTCTCGAACGACACGCCCGCCGTGGCCTCGGTCAGCCGGATCTCTCCCAGGCTGCGGTAGAGACGGGCCAGGTGGTCATCCAGCCAGACGAGGCTGCCGTTCATGACCTTGACGACCTCGTAGATGCCGTCGCCCAGTTCGAAGCCCCGGTCCTCGATGCGCACCCAGCCATCGTCCAGGGACTTGAACTCGCCGTTCAGGTAAAGGACCTCAGTATCCATCTGCTACCCTCGTCTCATGATCGCCTATCGCCAAGCCACCGAAGCGGACGCGCCCGCTGTGCTCTCTCTCCTTGAAGAGATCATGGAGCACCATGGTGTCGACCCGCCCGGACACGAGCGCCTGGCCTCCATCGTCTCACGCATTATCGCAGCGCCGGACCATTGTTTCCTGCTGGCCGAAGCCGCCGAGGGCGATCCCGCTCCGGCCGCGTCCGCCGGCTCGGCCGCCGGCGCCCGGGGCCGCATCGTCGGCATGTGCGCGCTGCTGTTCACCCTCAGCACGTGGTCGGCGGCGCCGGTGTGCGAGCTCCAGGACGTGATCGTGACCGAGGAGCACCGCCGGGGCGACGTGGGCCGGGGGCTCATCGCCGCGGCCGAGGACATCGCCCGGGAGCGCGGCTGCGCGCACCTGCAACTGCTCGCGGAGTCGTGGAACCTCGCCGGGCACGCGTTCTACCGCAGCCTGGGCATGGCCGAGAAGACCTGCCTCTACTTCGAGCGCGACCTCAGCGGCGGCGCCGGCGTCTGAGAGCCGGCCGACCGCCCGGGCCTGACGCCCGGCGCTTGGCCGCGGCGTCGTGGCCGCTCCGCCCTACCTCAGGAAGGACGGCACCTCGAGATCCTCGTCGTCGCCACCCGTGCGGGGAGCGGGAGCCGCATCGGTGATGCCTCTCGTGGCCTCGATGGCGTCCTCGCGCGAGATGATCGCCGCGCTGGGAGCCGGCCGCGGGGCCTGGGCCGGAGTCTGCGCCGCCGCGGCGGCCGGACGGGCGTTCGCCGCGTCCTGCCTGGCCGAGAGCGCCTCTTCAAGCGCCGGTTCCTCGGTGGTGGCGTCGAAGCCGGCGGCCACGACCGTCACCCACAGGGTATCGCCCAGGGTCTCGTCCACCACGGCGCCGAAGATGATGTTGGCTTCCGGGTCGGCGGCCGAGTTGATGATCTCCGCCACTTCGTTGACTTCGTGCAGCGACAGGTCGTTGCCCCCGCTGATGTTGAGCAGGATGCCCCGCGCCCCGTCGATGGAGGTCTCGAGCAGCGAGGAGTTGATGGCCATCTCGGCGGCCTTCTGCGCGCGCCCGTCGCCCCGGGACCGGCCGATGCCCATGTGGGCCGTGCCGGCGTTGGTCATGATGGTGCGCACGTCGGCCAGGTCGAGGTTGATGAGGCCGGGCACGGTCACCAGGTCGCAGATGCCCTGCACGCCCTGGCGCAGAACGTCGTCGGCCAGTCTGAGGGCGTCCAGCATGGAGGTGCCTCGATCGGCCACCTGCAGCAGCTTGTCGTTGGGCACGACGATGACGGTGTCGGCCTTCTGGCGCAGCATGCGCACGCCGTCCAGAGCCTGCAGCCCGCGGCGCTTGCCCTCGAACGCGAACGGCCGCGACACCACGCCGATGGTGAGCGCCCCGAGGGACTTGGCGATCTCGGCCACCACGGGAGCGGCGCCGGTGCCGGTGCCCCCGCCTTCGCCGGCGGTGATGAACACCATGTCGCTGCCCTTGAGCATGCTCTTGATCTCGTCGTAGGCGGCGAGAGCGGCTTCCCGGCCCACCCGCGGGTCGGAACCGCCGCCGAGGCCCTTGGTCAGCTCCCGGCCGATGCGCAGCTTGTGGTCGGCCTCGCACATGGCCAGCGCCTGCGCGTCGGTGTTGACGGCGATGAACTCCACCCCGTCCAGCCCGGCCTCGAGCATGCGGTTGATGGCGTTGGTGCCCGCTCCGCCCACGCCGACCACGCGGATGACGGCCGGGAAGGTGTGCGACGGCTGGATGAGCGACCGGCGCGCCGCGTCGGTGTCCTGTTCCTGGGGCCCGTCGTCCTCGGCGCCCTCGGTGTTCCGGAACAGGAAGCTCAGTCCGCTGTCTTTCATGCTAGATCTTTTTTCCACTGAGCACCTCTCTTGCGAGCTGCCGGTATGCATTGGCTGCTTGGCTGTCAGGGGCGTACTTGAGTACCGACTCCCCCTTGACCGGCGCTTCCGCGAACTTGATGGTCTTGCGGATGGGCGTGCTGAACACGAGGTCGCCGAAGTTCTGCCGGAGCACCTCGACGGCCTCCCGGCCGTGGACCGTACGGGAATCGTACATGGTGGGCACGATCCCGGCGATATGCACCCCGGGGTTGAGGTTGTCGCGCACCAGTTCGAGGGTCTTCTCGAGCTGAGCCAAGCCACGCAGCGACAGATACTCGCACTGCACGGGGACGATGATCGCGTCGGCCGCGGTGAGCGCGTTGATGGTGAGCAGCCCCAGGGAGGGCGGCGTGTCGATGACGATGAAGTCGTACCGCTCGGTCACCTGCATCAGGGCCTTGCTGAGGGTGCGCTCCCTGCCGATCAGCGAGCTGAGCGCGATCTCCGCCGCCGCCAGGTCGATGCTCGACACCGCGATGTCCAGCTCCCGCCGGATGCAGCGCGTCCTCGATGTTGACGCCGTGGACGAGCACGTCGTACATGCTCGGGCGCACGGCATCGGGATCAAGGCCCAAGCTCATGGTGAGATTGCCCTGCGGGTCCATGTCGACCGCGAGGACCTTGTAGCCCATCTCCTGGAAGGCGACGCCCAGGTTGAGCGTCGTGGTCGTCTTGGCGACGCCACCCTTCTGATTTGCAAAGGCCAAGACCTTGGCCAAGCGTCATCCCCTCCCGGGTTTCGACAGATAGACGGTATTACCCTCGACTACTTTTCGCAAAGGGTAGGAGAAATCCTCTATGTGAGGACCCGAATGCGGACCGCTACGAGGTCGGCGTCTCCAGACCGGGGCCCATGCCTGAATGCACGGTCGCGTCTTTGAACGCGTCGCCGGCTGATACGTCGGGCCTCGGCTGCTTGGAGAACTCCTTCAGCTCCCGCAGGAACGCGCGGTTCTCGGGGACGTGCTCCCAGGCGTGCGCCAAAGCGTAGCCCTGATACTGGTGCTTGCGGTACCGCGGAGTGCTCGGGTGCCTGGCGAGGACGCGCCGGCCGGTGTAGAAACGCTTGTGGGCGTCGAGTGTGGCGATCTGCAGCTCGTACGGGGTCATCTGCTTGGGCCAGAACACCACGTGATGGCCGTCGTAGAGACTCCAGTTGTGGGTGAAGACGCGGCCTTCGCGCTCCAGCATGGCCGTCTGCCGGGTGCCGGGGAGCGGTGTGAGGGCGAGGAACTGGACGGAGTTGAGCCCGCTCTCGGCAGCGAAAGCCGCCGTCGCGGACAGCGTCTCCACCGTATCGGAATCCGCTCCGAAGACGAACATGCCGTGCGTGTGGATGCCCCTCTTGTGCAGGGCGTCCAGGCCGCCGATGATGTCCTCGACGCTGGATTCCTTGTGGTATTCCTTCAGGGTCTCCGGGTTGACCGACTCCAGCCCCAAGTAGACGATGCGGCAACCCGCTTCCCACATGAGGTCGAGCAGTTCGTGGTCGATGACGCCGTTCTTGCACACCGAATCCACCCGGATCTGCGCGAAGAACGGTATGCCCAGCTTCGCCTCGGCCATGAGCCGCAGAAGCTCCTTGCCCCTGCGCTTGCTGATGAAGAAGTTGTCGTCGTAGAAGAAGATCTTCCGCGGATGGGACTGCTTGAGGTGAGCGACCACCTGCTCCGGTTCCACCACTCGCACGCGCCGCCCGAACATCATGACCACCGAGCAGAACTCGCAGTCGAACGGGCAACCCCGCGACGCGAGCATGGGCATCGGGTGGATCTTCTCCCCTCCCACGACCAGGCCCAGGTCGGGCCAGGGAAGATCGGAGAGCGACGACAGCAACGGGCGATCGGGGTTGTTGACCACTTCGCCGGCGGCGTTCCGGTACGACAGGCCGAGGATGTCCTCCAGGGCACCCTTGCCCTGCAGGTAGTCCACCAGTTCGACGATGGCCTCTTCGCCCTCGTTGCGGATGACGTAGTCGCAGAAGTCCAAGGCCTCGGAGGCCATGAACGTCACATGCGGCCCACCCATGACCACCGGCACTCCGGCCTCGCGCACCCGCTGCGCATAGCGGTACGACCGCACGGCGGTGGAGGTGGTGGTGGATATGCCCACGAGATCGGAGGACAGGACCTCGTCCCAGTCCACCTCGCCCAGACTCTCGGCGTAGATGCGCACCTCATGGCCACGTTCCTTGAGGATGGCCCCCAGAAGCGGGAGACCAAGGCGCATCTGCTTTACGAAGCTATATACGTGGAAGCCTGGAGCGGCAGGTTCGATAAACGTGATTCGCACGTCCGCCTCTGGTGTTTTCGTTGGTCGGATTGCAGGTCATGTTAACACACGGCCCCTGGGGCTCTTCGGGATAGACACCCTGAACTGGGTCGCCGGACCCTCCCCCAGGAGCTCGATCCGCCCGCCCAGCACCTCGCATATCTCCCGGCAGAGCGCCAGTCCGAGCCCCACGCCCTCGGTGGACCGCGCCGTTTTTCCCCTGTAAAAGCGCTCAAAAATGCGTTTCCTGTCCTCCTGGGTGAGCCGCGGCCCGCCGTTCACCACATCGAGGACCACATGTCCGTCGGGCGGCTTGGCGCCATCGTCGCGAACCCACACCCCGATGGGCTCGTCTCCTCCATAGTGCACCGCGTTCCGCAGCAGGTTGCCCACCACCTGGCGGAGCATGTCGCCGTCGGTGACAGCCGTCATCCCCGGCTCAGCATGGATGGCGAAGCGCTCCACAGGGGCCAGCCCGGCCTGGGCCAGGCGGTCCACCTCGTCCTGCACCAACCGGCCCACGTCCACCGGGACCGTCGTGGGATGGAACTCCCGGGAGTCGTAGCGGGACAGGGTGAGAAGCGCGTCCAGGGTCTTCTGCAGACGGGCGGACTCGCGGGTTATGGCCGCGGCGGCAACCTGCCGCTGCTCTGGGTCGTCGGCTGTGCCGTCCAGCAGCGCCTGGGAGAAGCCCTGGATGGAGGTCATGGGCGTCCGCAGTTCGTGCGCCGCCGCGGCCACGAAGCCGCGCAGCGAATCCTGGCTGCGCTGCACCTCAGCCCGAGTGGTCTCCAGGCTGTCGGCCAGCTCCTGCACCTCGCCCGGGTAGACGCCTTCCAGCGGCACGTCGAAACGCCCGGCGGCCAAGCCTTGAGCGGCTCCGGACAGCCGGCGCAGAGGCCGCGACAGCCAGGAAGCCAGCCCCCACCCCACGCCGATGGCCACCACCACCGCGATGAGGGCGGAGATCAGCAGCACGCGCACCAGCCCGCTGCCGGCCGCGAGCGCGTCGGATCGCGGCAACGTAGCCACGAGCAGACCCTCAGTGCCGTCGCTCAGGGTGAGGGGCACCACAGCGTAGAGAAGGTCCACGCCGCGCAGGTTCGCCCCCAAGACCGATTCGACCGTGCCACTCGTGGGCCCCGCGGCGCCCGCCTCGGCGGCGGCCACTCGCAGCCGCTCCAGATTCGCCACCTTCACCGGGAGGATGCCGGCTTTGGCCACCACCTCATCCTCGCGGAACAGCACCATGCCGGCCCCCGCCGGCAGCCCCCGGATGCCCGACCGCAGCGCGAGCGCCGCCGCCTTGACCTTCACGGCGCCGTCGGGCAGCAGCCCGCCGACGCTCTCGACCTGCTCGCTGGTGCCCAGCGCTTGATTGAGGAGTATGGTCTGCCCCTGGTCGACCACGTACCCGGCCAGGAAGAAGTAGAAGATCAACCCCACGACCACCACGGCGAACAGCGAGACCCCGGCCAAAGCCGCGATCAGCCGCCAGCGGATGGAGCGACGCGAGCTCATGCGGACGCGTCCGGATCCACGCGGTAGCCGAGCCCCCACACCGTGGTGATCACGCAGGCCCAGGGACCGAGCTTCTTGCGCAACTGCCCCACATGAACATCCACCGTCCGGGGATCGCCGTAGGCGCTGTATCCCCACACCTGGTCGAGCAGGCGCTCACGTGTGAGGGCCAGGCCCCGGTTGAGCAGCAGGTAATGGAGCAGGTCGAACTCCTTGGGGGTGAGTTCCACCAGGGCGCCGTCCACTCGCAGGGTCCGCTCGTCAGGCACCAGAGTGACGCCCCCCAGCACTTGGGGAGCGCCCTCCGCTCTCTTCCTGACCGCCGGCGCGCCGCAGCACCGCGCGGGCCCGGGCCACCAGTTCGCCGGGGCTGAAAGGCTTGACCACGTAGTCGTCGGCGCCGAGTTCCAGGCCGTGGATCTTGTCCTGGTCGGAGTCGCGGGCGGTGAGCACGATCACCGGGACTCTGGAGAACACACGCACCGCTTTGAGCACGTCGAAGCCGGACATGTCGGGGAGCATGAGGTCGAGGATGACGAGCGCGGGAGCCGCCGTCCGGACGAGGGCCACCCCTTCACCGCCGGTGCCGGCCGTGTGCACCAGATACTGCTCGCGGCTGAGGTAGAGTTGCAGCAGTTCGCAGATGGACGGGTCATCCTCGATGACCACCACGCTGCGGCGCGCCGCCCCTTCCCGTCCAGGCATTCGCTCCCGGCCCTTTCTCGCCCTGATCGCCTGACCGATCGTCTCACCACGAAGCCGCGGCGCCCAGTGGGCGCCCCGCGGCTCGATGGTGTGCTGTCGGTCGAATCAATGCGTCATTGTACTCAGTTCTATGGGGCGGAAGTCGTGGTGGTGGCAGGCTGGTACTTCTGGACCAAGGCCCTCATCTGCTTGAGGGTCTCAGCCAGGCTCTTGCGGGCCTCCTGGATGGTCTCCCTCTGCGTCTTAGCCGTGTTCTGGAGCTGATCGAACGCCGCCTGGTCGGCCGGGGTCATCTTCTCCCGGGCATCGGCCCAGCGCTTCTTGATGCGCTCGAGGCGCTCCTTAAGCTTGGCCCGGCGGTCTTTAACGTTCTGCGCGACCTGGGTGAGACCGGCGCCGGACTCGCCCGCCGCCACCTCGGCGGCCGGCGTCGCCGCCGTGGCCACCAACGCCAGTTCTTCGCCGGATTCATTCCCGGGATCGGCCAACGCCACCGCGCCCACCGCCCCCGCCGCCAACAGGATGACCGCCGCCACAGGGATGACGATCCACTTGCGCTTCCACTTCCAGATACTCCTCATCGCGGTACCTCCATGATGCTTCGCGTTGCCGCAGTGATGCGCAAACCCAGTATCGAGGGAACATGTGAGGAAAGTGTGAGCGAGTTAAGATGAAATCCTGATGCCTTACACGGTGCACAGCGACCAGGACCGGCGGCACATGCTCGAGGTGATAGGGGCTTCGAGCGCGGGAGACCTCTTCGCCCAGATACCTCGACCGCTCCGCGACATGGCCGCGTTGGACCTGCCCCTGGGCCTCAGCGAGCAGGAGACCCGTGATCTCACCGTCGCCCTCGCCGCCGCCGACCGGGTCCCCGGCCCCACCTCGTTCCTCGGCGCCGGCTGCTACCGCCACTTCGTGCCCGCGGCGGTGCGCGCGCTCGTATCCCGCAGTGAGTTCGCCACAGCCTACACGCCGTATCAGCCGGAGGTCAGCCAGGGAACGCTGGAGCACATCTTCGAGTTCCAGACCTGCATCTGCGAGCTGACCGGCATGGAGGTCAGCAACGCCTCCCTCTACGACGGGGCTTCCGCCCTGGCCGAGGGGGCTTTCATGGCCCTGCGCTCCACCCACCGGGAGGCCGTCGCGGTGTCGGCGGGGGTGCACCCTGAGGCCCGGCAGGTGCTGGCCACCTACGCGAGCGGCCCCGGCATCGCCATCCACACCCTGCCGCTGGACCCGGGCGGCGGCGCCACCACTCTGGGCGGCGCGGCAGAGATCGGCGCCGCGTCCCCGGCCGGCATGGGCGCCCTGCCCCCGGACATCGGCGCCATCGTCGTGCAGCAGCCCAACTACCTGGGGATCGTGGAGGACCTGCGGCCGCTGGCGGCCGCCGCGCACGCCGTAGGCGCGCTGCTCGTCGTGTCGGTGAACCCTGCCGCACTCGGCTTGCTCGAGGCGCCCGGCACTGCGGGCGCCGACATAGTAGTGGGCGACGCCCAGGTGTTCGGATGTCCGCCGTCCTTCGGCGGGCCCTCGGTGGGCTTCCTGGCCTGCCGCCAAGACCACATCCGCCAGATCCCCGGCCGCCTGGTAAGCCAGACCGTAGATGCCGACGGCCGCGTCTGCTACACCCTCACACTCCAAGCCCGGGAGCAGCACATCCGCCGCGCCAAGGCGACCTCCAACATCTGCTCCAACCAGGCCCTCAGCGCCCTGGCCGCCACCATCCACCTGGCTCTGCTCGGCCCCGCCGGGCTCGCCCAACGCGCGGACATCTGCCTGCAACGCGCGCACCACCTGCAGTCCCGCCTGTGCGCTCTGCCGGGCGTGCGGCTCCTGGTTGACGGGCCCTTCTTCAACGAGTTCGCCCTCCTCCTGCCAGGAGCGGCCGCGGAGTTCCGCGCTGCCATGCGGGCGCGGGGCGTCGATCCCGGGGTGCCGCTGGAACGCCTCTTCGCGGGACAGACCGGGGCGGCCGTGCATGCCGCCGGGGCCGCGACGCCCGGGCCGGAGCTCGGGGCCGCCGCGCAGCCAGCCGCGCCGCCGCCGCTCGCCGAGCGGTCCTTGCTGGTAGCCGTGACCGAGCTGAACCCGCCCGAAGCGCTCGACGCCTACGTTGCGGCCGCGGTGGAGGTGCTCGGCCGCTCGGCCGGGACGCCCGCGGAGGTGGCCCCGTGAAGCCCATCCCGATAGAAGAGCCCATCTTCGCGCACAGCTCGCCCGGCCATGTGGGTGTCGACCTGCCGCCGGCCGGCGTTCCCCAGCGAGACCCGGCGGAGCTCCTTCCCGGCGTCCGGCTCCGCACCGAGCCCCCGCTCCTTCCCCGCGTGGCCGAGTCGCAGGTGGTGCGGCACTACACGCGCCTGGCTCACCTCAATCACTGCGTGGACACCGGGTTCTATCCCCTCGGGTCGTGCACCATGAAGTACAACCCCAAGATGGACGACGAAGTGGCCGCGTTGCCCGGATTCGCCGAGATCCACCCCTATCAACCGGAGGAGGACCTGCAGGGCGTCCTGGGCCTGCTGTACCGCCTGGAACAGGGCCTGCTGGCCATCACCGGCATGAACCGGGCCAGTCTGCAGCCCGCGGCGGGAGCCCACGGCGAACTCACCGGCATCCTCATGATCAAGGCCTACCACCGAGACCACTCCGGATCGGAGCGGACCCAGGTGATCGTGCCCGACTCGGCCCACGGCACCAACCTCTCGTCGGCCACCATCGGTGGATACGACGTCGTCGAGATCCCCAGTTCCTCCCGGGGTCTCGTGGATCTGGACGCGCTGCGCGCCAATCTCTCCGACCGCACCGCGGCCATCATGCTCACCAATCCGAACACGCTGGGGCTCTTCGAGGAGGACATCCTGGAGATCTCCCGGCTGGTCCACGAAGCCGGCGCCCTCTGCTACTACGACGGGGCCAACCTAAACGCCATCATGGGCAAGGCCCGCCCGGGCGACATGGGCATGGACGTGGTGCACCTCAACCTGCACAAGACCTTCTCCACGCCGCACGGCGGCGGAGGCCCGGGCGCGGGGCCGGTGGCGGTCACCGAGCGGCTGGCGCCCTATCTGCCGGTCCCCCTGGTGGCTCCGCCGTCCGGCGCCACCGCCGCCTCCGGCGCGTCCGGCGCCACCGGCTACCGTCTGGACTACGACCGCCCTTCCAGCATCGGCCGGGTGAAGGGGTTCTACGGCAACGTGGGCGTGCTCGTCCGCGCGTACAGCTATCTGCTGCGCATGGGCGCCGACGGCCTCACCCAGGCGAGCGAGGACGCGGTGCTGGGCGCCAACTACCTGCTCACCAGACTCAGGCCGCTGTTCCCGGTGCCCTACGACGGACCTTGCATGCACGAGTTCGTCCTGTCCGCCGCCGGCCACGGCGCCGGGGCGGCTCACGACATCGGCAAGCGCATCCTCGACTTCGGCATGCACGCCCCGACCGTCTACTTCCCGCTGATCGTGCACGAGGCCATGATGATCGAGCCCACTGAGACCGAGGATGTCGCCACGCTCGACCGCTTCGCCGAGGTCATGAAGCAGATCGAGCGGGAATCGCGGGAAGACCCCGAACTGCTCCGCACCGCCCCCCACGCCACGCCGGTCCGCCGCCCCGATGAGGCCCGCGCGGCCCGCGATCCCATCCTACGCTGGACCGATTGACGCTTCCGTGTTGTACACTCGGCACTGAGTCCGACTGCAGATCGTCCGCCCAAGCGACATCGAGAAGGTAGCCATGGATGTGAGGGTTTCCCAGATCGGTAACACGCCGCTCGTTGAAGCGCACGGAGACATCGACCACAACAACTGTGGATCGGTCGAGGCGGCCCTGTGTGACGCCCTGGACGCGGGGAACACCGTGGTCCTGCTGGACCTGCGCGATGTCACCTACATAGACAGCGGAGGCCTCTCGGTGCTTCTCTCCGGAGTCCGCCGCCTGCGCGACAAGGGTTGGCTCGGCGCCGTGGGACCCAACACCAACGTCAGACGCCTGCTCGAGATCGTGGGACTGCTGGTGGACCCGAACTTCCGCGTGTTCGCCAGTCTCGAAGACGCCGAAGAGGCGTTAGCCCGGGCCGCGGTCTAGCCTGCCGCGGCGCGGCCTGCAGGCCGGCCGGCGCTCTGATCCCCGGTCGCTAAGACCCGCATCATCACCTCATCCGCTTCTCGCACGCGCCCGATGACCGCCGCGGCCAGGGTTCCCCGCTCCAGGAGCGCAGCCACGACCGCATCCACCCGCTCACCCGGCACGCAGAGCACCAGCCCGCCGGACGTCTGAGCGTCCGCGCAGAGCAGCCTCTGCCAGGGTTCGAGGGATTCAGCGAACACGGTCCAGGGCTCGACGAACTCCAGGTTGCGGCGGGTGCCGCCCGGCGCCACGCCGGCGCGGGCAAGAGCTTCTGCTCCGGGAAGGAGGGGCAGCGCGTCGAACCACAGGTCAACCGACACCCCGCTGGCCCGGCACATCTCGCTGAGGTGGCCCAGGGGGCCGAACCCGGTGATGTCGGTGAGCGCCCGTAGGCCGAACTCCCGGGCCACTTCCGACCCGGCTCGGTTGAGATGCGCCATGGACTCCGTGGCGGCGGCGATGACGTCGGGCGCCGCTTTGCCCTGCTTGATGGCCGTCGCGATGATGCCGGTGCCCAGCGGCTTGGTGAGCACCAGGAAGTCGCCCGGGCGGGCCGCGGCGTTGGTCATCTGCTCGCCCGGGCTTGACCAGCCCGGTGACGGCCATGCCGTACTTGGGCTCCGGATCGTCGATGGTGTGGCCCGCCGACGATGGTGGCCGAGGCCTGGCGGGCGATCTCAGCCCCACCCTGCAGGATCCGCCCCAGATACTCGAGCGGCAGCGTGCCCGAGGGGAACGAGACGATGTTGAGCGCGGTCAACGGCCGCGCCGCCCATGGCGTAGATGTCGGAGAAGGCGTTGGCCGCGGCGATGCGCCCGAAATCGTACGGGTCGTCCACCACGGGCGTGAAGAAGTCCACCGTCTGGACGAGCGCCAGGTCGTCGGTGAGGCGGTAGATGGCGGCGTCGTCGAGCGTGTCGGCCCCCACCAGCAGGGCCGGATCGTCGACGGGCGGCAGCATGGACATGACATACCCCAAGTCCTTGGGGCCGAGCTTGCAGGCTCAGCCGGAACCGTGGGAAAGCGTGGTGAGCCTCGGGATCTCTCCCCAGGCGCCCTCGCCGTTCGTCGTGTCTGTCATGGCCATCACCTCCTCTCGCCTGTCCGGCCGCCGCGCGCCCGCGGCGGCGCGCCGGCCTCTCCGTGAAGACACTAGCAGACGCCTGCACGGGTATCCACACCGTGACGCCCGGCCGGCAAGTTACCACTTCAGAACGTTGACAAACCATGCGCTACTGCAATAGATTCGCAATACCATGACGCATCACGCCACACAGACCCTCCTGGACCTCGGCTATCGCCTCACTCCCCAGCGCACCCTTGTGTGGGACGTCCTTCGGGCGAGCGGCGGGCACATGAGCGCCGAAGAGGTCTGCGCCCAAGTGCAGCGCCAGTTCCCCCATGTGAACATCTCCACCGTCTACCGCACCCTGGAGCTGCTGGTGCAGCTCCACCTGGTCCGCGAGACCCAGTTGGGCCCGGCGCGGCGCTTCTACGAGGTCGAGGAGGAAGTGCCTCACCATCACCTCGTGTGCGAGAGCTGCGGCGGCGTGGCGCACGTGCACGACGAGGACTTGGGCGGTCTTCATGCCACCCTGGCCGGCGGGCAGGGCTTCACCGCGAAACAACTCACCATCTTCGGCCTTTGTGCTGAGTGCGCCGGCGGTCCAAGCGCCGGACCCGCTGGCGGCGCCCCGGCGGGCCCAGCGCGCGCCGGCTAGCCTCGAGTCTGCCATGCACATCCCCGACGGATACCTCAGCCCCGAGACCTATCTCATCCTCGACGCGGCCATCATCCCCATCTGGGTGATCGCGGCCCGCAAGGTCAAGAAGTCGCTCAAGACCAAGCAGATCCCGCTGATGGCCCTCGGGGCGGCCTTCGCCTTCATCATCATGATGTTCAACGTGCCGGTCATCGGGGGCTCGACGGGGCATGCGGTAGGAGGAACGCTCATCGCGATCGTGCTGGGACCGTGGGCCGCCTGCATATCCATCTCAGTGGCCCTGGTGATCCAGGCGCTGGTGTTCGGGGATGGAGGCATCACCGCCATCGGGGCCAACTGCCTCAACATGGCCGTCATCCTGCCCTTCGTCGGCTACTACCTCTATCGCCTGCTGGCCGGAGAATCGCTGTCCACCACCCGGCGGACCATCTCGGCCGGGGCGGCCGCCTACGTGGCCATCCTTGCCGCCGCCATCTGCGCGGGCATCGAGTTCGGCATCCAGCCGTATATCGCCCACACGGCCGCCGGCCAGGCGCTGTACGCGCCCTATCCGCTGGGGATAGCCGTCCCGGCGATGGCTTTGGAGCACGTCCTGTTCTTCGGCTGGATAGAGGCCGTGGTCACGGTGGGGGTCGTGCGGGCGCTGGCCAAGTCCGATGCCGCTCTCCTGGCCGCGAAACCCGCCGCCAAGCCGCTGCGCTGGCTGTGGGCCGGCATCGGCGCGCTCATCATCCTGGTGCCGCTGGGCGCGCTCGCTCCCGGCACGGCCTGGGGCGAATGGAGCGCCGAAGAACTCAAGTCGCTGGTGGGATACGTCCCCGGGAAGTTCGAGAAGCTGGGCGCCCTGTGGAGGGCGGTCCTGCCCGACTACATGACTCCCGGTGTGGGTAACGCCCTGGTCGGTTACCTCTTCGCCGCGATCATCGGCGTCCTGCTCTGCGTGGGGGTCGCGTGGGGGCTGGCGGCCGTGCTCGCGCGTCGGCGCCGAGGCGCCTCCGGGCCAACGCACGAGTCGTCTCTCCTGCCCCCGGCGCTGTGACGCGCAGACGCAGGTCGCTCGCCCGCAAGACGGCCGATTCACTCAGCCGGGCCATCACCGATGTACTGGAGAACGAGGAACTGGCGGGGCGACCGGGACTGCTGCAACGGCTCGACCCCCGCGTGAAGCTCGGGACCATCCTTCTTCTCGCGGTCACGGCGAGCCTCCTGCACTCCATCTGGATGCTGCTCCTTCTGGTTGTGGCGGGGACGGTGCTGGCCGCGGCCTCGCGCGCCAGCGTGGCCTCCTTCGCCCGCAAGGTATGGTCGTCAGCCGGACTCCTCGCGTTCCTCGTGGCGCTACCGTCGACCACAGCGTACGTCACCCCGGGGAAGGTGGTCGTCCCGCTCGGGGCCCTCTCCCTCACCGAGCCCGGCCTGCTGGGTGCGGGTACGCTCGTCCTCAGGGTGGTCGCCGCAGCCGGGTTCTGCCTTCTGATCGTCTGGACCATGCGTTGGACGGAACTGCTGCACGCGCTCACGGCCCTGCGCCTGCCGGGGGTCATCGTGGCCACCCTGGCCATGGCCCACAAACAGATCCTCACGCTGCTCCGCACTGTGGAACAGACCCACCTCGCCCGCGAGAGCCGGCTCGTCTCCTTCGCGACCGCTCGGGAGGATCGGGCCTGGGTCACCGAACGCATGACCTTCGTCGTGCGCAAATCCCTGAAGACCGCGGACGACGTCTACGACGCCATGCTCTCCCGGGGATACTCCGGGCCGGTCCGCACGCTCGTCCGGCTGCGCACCACCCCCCGGGACTGGGCCTGGCTCACGCTCTGCGCGCTGGGCTGCGCCGCGGTGGTGCTCGTGGACCGGATGCTGCTGACGTGAGGGGCCCCGCATGACGACTCCCGACTTCGAACTGAAGGGCGTGAGCCTGGAGTACCGGGGGGGCATCCGCGCCCTCGACTCTCTGGATCTCACCATCACCCGGGGGGAGCAGGTGGCCATCGTGGGCGCCAACGGGTCGGGCAAGTCCACGCTGCTCAAGATCCTCGACGGGCTCGCGTTCCCGACCTCGGGGACGGTGAAGGCGTTCGGAGCCCCGCTCACCGAAGACGCTTTGGAGGACCCCGCCTTCCGCCGGGAGTTCCGTTCGAAGGTGGGGTTCGTGTTCCAGGAGGCCGACGTGCAACTCTTCTGCCCCAACGCCCGGGACGAACTGGCTTTCGGGCCTTTGCAGCTGGGCCTGGACGCGGGAGAGGTCGAGCGGCGCGTGACTGAAGTGGCCGCGCAACTCCGCATCGAAAAGCTGCTGGACCGCCCGCCCTACTCTCTCTCCGGCGGCGAGAAGAAGCGGCTGGCCATCGGGTCGGTGCTCACCATGGACCCCCAGGTGCTCCTGCTCGACGAGCCCAGCAGCGCGCTGGACCCTCGCAGCCAGGTCTGGCTTCTGGGGGTCTTGGACACGTGGAAGCAGCAGGGACGCACCGCCGTCATCGCCACGCACGACCTGTCCGCGGCGGCCGAATCGGCCGACCGGATGGTCGTCCTCTCCGAGGATCACGCCCTGGTGGCCGACGGCCCACCCGAGGAGGTGCTGGCGCAGCGCGAGCTACTGCTGGCGGTCAACCTCATCCACGAGCATGCGCCCCGGCGCCGCGGGCGGCCGGCTTCCTAGGATCCGTACGGCGGCGCGCCGGGCGGCGGGCCCTGCGGCGCACCCGGCGCCGGCGGGGCGTCCAGAGGCATGACGATCCACAGGATGAGATAGAGCAGGATGCCCGTGCCGGCCAGGAACGCGACCAGCACCCACAGCACCCTCACGATGGTCGGGTCGATGTCCAGATACTCCGCGATGCCCCCGCACACCCCAGCGATCATCTTCTCGGTGCGCGATCTATGCAGACGTTTCTCACGCATGGCTCACCTATCCGTACGGTCGGCGATCTGCTCCCGGTAGATATCGGTCTTGCAGAGCACGCACTCCGGGTTCACGCAGAACCAGATGCGGTACGTGCTGCATTCACCGGTGGAACGGCTCACCCCGGTGCCGGTGCGTTCTTCCTCCTCGACCCTCTCGGCCAAGGGTTTGCCGCAGTGCATGCAGGTCTTGGCTTCGGCGATCATTCATCCTCCCCTTTCGTAGGCTGCTGAAGGTCGCGCTGCCGGCCCAACCGCCGGCCTATCTCTTCCGCCGCTTCGCGGGCCTCGTCGTGCCCGAGAACGGCCCCGCGCTCATCCACGTTCGGGACCACCACCTCTCCGGCGGGCGTCACTCCCAGAACATGCCAGAGATAGCGGATCACCCGCCGGCTTCCGTCGAACACCTGCGGCAGGTCGGTCCCCGCGCAGGTCAGGAACGCCCCGAGCCTCTCCGGCCCCTCCCGGCGCGCCAGCGGGCGATCCAGGACGTAGCGAAGCGCCCAGAACGGCTGGGTGCGGTCGATCATGATCTTGGGGATACCCGGCAGGCCCATGGAGTACACCGGCGCCGCGATCACGATGGAGTCGGCGTCCCGCAGGTGCGGGTAGAGCTGCTGCATGTCGTCCTTCTGGATGCAGGTGCCGTCCTTGAAGCAAGCGTCGCAGGCCCGGCAGCCGCGCAGGTCCATGTCGCAGAGATGGAACTCGGTGACCTCGGCCCCCTCCGCCCTGGCGCCGTCCAGGCACCAGTCGAGCAGCGTCTCCGAGTTGCCCTTACGCCGGGAGCTGCCGGCCAGTGCGAGGACGGTGATGGCCATGGGCCGCCCCGCCTACCCCTGCTCGCCCTTGACCCGGCGGGCGATGAAGCGGCCCAGTTCGTGGCAGGCGTCAAGCTCCTCCGGTCCGGGCATGTAGCGCGCCTCAAGAGGTTCGATCATGTCGAGCCCCAGCGCCCGCAGTTCGGCGTCCACCTGCTTGACGGCTCCCCCGCCCCAGCCGTACGACCCGTAGGCCCCGGCGATGCGTTTCTTGGGTTTGAGGCCCTTGATGTAGGTGAGGAACCCGCCCACGGTGGGGAACATGGCCTGGTTGAGCGTGGGCGAGCCGACGAGGAAGGCCTGGCAGGTGAGCACCTGACGGGCGAGCTCCGAGCGGGGGTTGACCGTGAGGCGGTAGACACCGCACTCCACGCCTTCGAACGCCACCCCGTCCTCGATGGCCATGGTCATCCGCTCGGTGCTGTGCCACATTGTGTCGTAGAAGAGGGCCACCCGCGGCGGCGCCTCGAAGCGGGTCCAGGCCTTGTACGAATCGATGATCGTTGCCGATGCCTTCCGGAGTCCGCCAGATGGCGCCGTGGCTCGGGCCGATGCACTCGATCTCCAAGCCCATCTCCCCGATCTTGTCGATCATCTTGGCGATGGGGCTGCCGAACGGCATGAGGATGTTGGCGTAATACTTGGACGCTTCCTCCATGAGGGCGCCCTGATCGATCTCGTCGGCGAAGCGCCGGGAGGTGGCGATGTGCTGCCCGAAGGCGTCGTTGGGGAGCAGGGTCTTGGCTTCCTTGATGTAGGTGAACATGCTGTCGGGCCAGTGCACCATGGGCGCTTCGATGAACTGGAGGGTCTTGGAGCCCGTGCAGAGCTCGTCACCGGTGCCCACCACCTGCAGGTCCCACGTCTCCACCCACTGTGGGCCGAACAGGTATCCCAAAGCCTCCTTGGCCCGTTTGGAGCAGAACACCTTCTCCGGCCGCAGGTTGTCGAGCAGGAAGGGGATAGCTCCGGAATGGTCCGGCTCGATGTGGTTGATGACCATGTAATCCACCGGCCGCACGCCGCAGCAGCCCCGCACGCGGGCCAGCATCTCGGGGCCGAAGCCGTCCCGGCACCCGTCGACGAGCGTGACCTTGTCGTCGAGGATCAGATAGGCGTTGTATGTGGTGCCGCGAGGCGTCTCGTACCCGTGGAAGTCGCGAACGTCCCAGTCGATCGCTCCGACCCACCAGATGTCGTCCCGAAGTAGATAGCGTTCCATCGTGGTCCCAGTCTCCCGTCTCGGCCGGCGGCCGGGTTATCGGCTGCGCCGCGCCAGCATCAGTTGGCTCTCGCCAGTCTCGAGGTCGAACGTCTCTATATTCGCAAAGCCTGCGTCTCGGAGCCAGCCGCGGAACATCTCCTCGCTCCAAACGCCGCCGGTCTCCACCGACTGCAGCATGTTCACCGCGAACATCGCGGCCCGCGGGCTGCGCCCCCACAGGTAGTTCTGGATGGCGATGCAGCCGCCGGGATTGACGATGGAGAAGGCCTCCCTGATGACCCGAGCGTCGGTGGCCGGGTCGTAGATGTGGAGCACGTTGCCGAAGAACACCAGGTCGAACGGACCGGGCGGCAGGGCCACGGTGAGGTCGCCGCCGACGAGTGCGATGTCCTTGCCGTCTTCCCCCAGGTACTCCCGGGCGATGGGGATGGTGGCCGGCCGGTCGAAGAGCGTGGCCCTCACCCCGCAGCGCGAGAACTGGCGGGCTACGTGCCCCACGGCGCCGGCGATGTCCGCCATGGTCTCGATGGAGCCGGCGTAGGCCAGGCAGGTCTCGACGACCTCTTCCACGATGGCCCGGTCGCGCTCACCCATGGCGGAGACCATGGTCTTGATGTCGCGCTTGGCCGGGTCGCGAGGGGGCGCGGTGCCGGTCTTGATGATCTCGGGAAGATCCAGCCAGCCCCAGGCCTTGCGGGCCTGGTGGAGCAGCCCCCAGCGCTCCAGGTTGGGCCCCGGGTCCACCAGGTGTTCGCGGCCGAGAGCCGTCAGGCGGTAGGAAGGGGAGCCGGGCGCTTCCCCGGCGTCCGCCGGCCGGGCCAGCGGGGGCTCCGGGGCATCGCCGGTCGCGCTCCACCAGCCGCTCACCGGCCAGCGCCTCGAGGACGATCGCGGTCGCGCGTGGATCGGCGCTCGCCGCCGCCGCCACGGCTGCCGCTGTCGCGGGCTCGTGAGCGGCCAGCGCGTCGATGATGCCGGCCCGGAGCGCGCCTGCCACCAGGAACAGCCTCTCCACCGTTCCCCTCGCGACCAAAGACTCCCTCATGCGCTCTCCAGCTCCAATCCCGCCTCGAGCCATTCGTTCAGCCCGCCGGCGAAGTCCCATACTTTCGTGAAACCCAACTGTCGCAGCTTATCAGCCGCGATGCTGCTGGCCTCTCAGGTGAAGCCGTTGCAGTAGACGACGATGGTCTCGTCCTGCTTGTAGCGCTTCCGCGCCTCGCGGCCCAGCCCCCGGAAGTCTATCCACTCCGAGCCCGGGAGGTGACCCGGCTTTCCAGTGCTCCTCCCCCATGACGTCCACCAGGTGGAACCGCTCTTTGCGCGCCATCATGTCCCGCAACTCCTGGAGAGTGACGCTCGGCACGCTGGGGCGCCCGGCCACGGGATCGTAGAAGACCATGTAGGCGGCGGTGGTGTACCAGCCGGCGGCGCGCAGGATGCGGCGCCGCACCGGGTCCAGAGCGTCGATGACCGCCGCCGGCCTGCGGCCGGCGCCCCTCACCGCCTCGGTGGCCCGGGCGAACCCCCAGGCCAGCCAGGCCTCCTCCCCCTGGGCGACCACGAAGTCGAGCAGCCGGAAGCCGTCCTCCGCCTCCAGATAGGCGATCACCGCCTGCGGGCTCTCGTCGGCGAGAAGCACCCAGCCCTCCCCCGCTTCCGCCATTGCCCGCACCTGTTCGAGCGTCTCCTCCGCCGTCGGCCCGTGATGGTGATGCCCGGCAGGCTCCTCAGCCTCGGCCTCGGGTCCCTCGGGGTGGAGCAGTTCCTCGACGGCCGCGACGTGAGACCGCCGGAGCGGCGCCAGCTCGAGGACCGCGGCGGCCGTGCGCGGCGCCTCTCCGCCGCGGCGGCCGGCGCGGCCGAATTCGCCGCGGCGCGTGCCGGCGCCGCCGCAGCGCCCGGCGCCGCCACCGTGCTCTCCTCGGGCACCAGCACCAGCGCGGACGCCTCCACCTGGAGCCCCCGGGACAGCAAGGTGGCGTTCAGGCGGCAGTCGTCGGTGCGCACCAGATAAGCGGTGGGCTTGGCCTCGTCTCTGATGACGTCAAGGACGTCCTCGTAGCGGTCGCGATGGCCTTCATCGAGGCCCAGTTCGATGAGGGTGGTGTGCGTGTGGCCGTCGTGCTCCCGGCCCAGGAGCAGGGCGTAGCCCAGGATCGCCTCGGCGGCTTCGGTCTCCGGAGCGGCCGGCGCGCCTCCCGCGCCGCCCGAGGGCGTCGGCTCCAGCGCCGGCCCCTCCACGATCAGGAACGGCTCGGCCTCCGCGGCCAGGCCGGCGTAGAACCCGGGGACGATGGGAAGGTCCGCTTCGCGCCGCCTGGCCTCGCGCCGGCCGGCGACCTGTTCCTCCGTCGTCCGCCGCAACTTCACGTTCAGCCCTCCACCTGCACCTTCACGCTCCCGGAGCTCAGACTCTCGATGATCAGATCGACCCCGTTCGCGAGTTCATCGTATCCCGCGGTCTGCCAGACGCCCTCTTCCCCACTCCCCGATACCCGCGTGAGCCCGTCGGGTAACTCGACGTCTCCGGACGACACCTGCCGGACCTCCACGCGCAGTCCCTGCCCGGCGGCCACCACGAGCACGAACTGCCCGCTGGAGCCCCGGAAGCGGATGTCCGCGGAGGAATCCTTGCCCACCGACACCCGAGTGTCGCCTGAGCTCATGTCCACGCCCATCGTGAAGAACGAGCCGGCCGGCGCCTGTACCTCCATGCGCCCCGAACTGCTCTGAAGGTCGATCTGGGGCAGCGTCGCGCTGAACTGGTCGCCGGTGGGCAGCACCACCTGGCTGTCGCCCGAGCTGGCGTCGACCTCCACCCGCTTGACCAGCAGCCCAGTCAGGTCCACGGAGTTCGATCCGGACGAAGCCAGGATCACCAGGTCAAGAGGCACGCCCCTGGCCAGGCCGATGTCCCACGGGGTCGCGGTGTCGTTGCCGATACGCTGCCACCACTGCCACCCGTCTGACGAGCGGAGCGCCACCGTCTTCTTGGTGGTCCCTTCGGACGTGAAGCGGATGACGCCCCGGTGGGTGATGGTGGCGGAGACGAGCAGGCCGGTCGGCGCCGATGGCCTCCGGCAGGGCGTGCACCGACGTCGTGTAGCCGGAAAGCCCCAGCTCGATCTGCGCTTCCGTGGCCTCCCCCACTGCCGTGCTGAAGGTCTCGGTCTTGAGTTCGGTGTTCCCGACCCATCCCAGGCCCGGGCCGACGGCCATCAGGACGATGATGATGGCCAGGGTGACCACCCCCACGGCGGCGCCGGCCAGGAGTGAGCGGTGGCCGAGCAGCAGGTCCGCCCCGATGCCGATGACGAAGACGGGCCAGACCAGCCCCACGACGGACAGGTTGGAGGCAGAGAACACGTCGAGGCTGTAGAGCAGCCAGATGACCCCCGCCCCGATGACTATCAGCGGCCAGAACAGCGACCGATAGCGGTAGCGGCGGCGTGGCTTCGGGCCGGGTCGCGGAGCGGCCGGCGGCTCCGGCGCGTCGGGGGGCGCGTTGGGCGGCCCGGCGGGAGGCGCCACGTTCGGCATTCCTGGTGTTTCGCTGTAATCCATGGTGGCTCCTTATGGACGCGCTACATGGTCTGGATTTATGATGGACCGCGAGCCACCTTTCGCGCAACCGTACCCGGCCGATGAAGCCATGGGTGAACGGAGGGACGTATGCGGGATCATGCCGATGAGATCGTCGCCCTGGTCAAAGCGAAGAACCCCGCCGAGCCGGAGTTCCATCAAGCCGTCCTGGAGGTGGTGGAATCGACGGCCCTTGTCATCGAGCGCCATCCCGAGTATCGCGCACGCCAAGATCATGGAGCGCCTGGTGGAGCCGGAACGGGTGATCATGTTCCGGGTCCCCTGGGTAGACGACGAGGGCGAGATCCAGGTGAACCGCGGTTTCCGCATCCAGATGAACTCGGCCATCGGCCCGTATAAGGGCGGCCTGCGCTTCCACCCGAGCGTCAACCTCGGCATCCTCAAGTTCCTGGCCTTCGAGCAGGTGTTCAAGAACGCCCTCACCACCCTGCCCATGGGCGGCGGCAAGGGCGGCTCCGACTTCGATCCCAAGGGCAAGTCCGACACCGAGGTCATGCGCTTCTGCCAGAGCTTCATGACCGAGCTCTACCGCCACATCGGCCCCGACACCGACGTGCCCGCCGGCGACATCGGCGTGGGCGGCCGGGAGATCGGCTACCTCTTCGGCCAGTACAAGCGCATCGCCAACAACTTCTCCGGGGTGCTCACCGGCAAGGGCCTCGACTGGGGCGGCTCCCTCATCCGTCCGGAAGCCACCGGATACGGCTGCATCTACTTCGCCGCCGAGATGCTCGGCACCCGGGGCGAGACCCTGGAAGGCAAGACCTGCCTGGTCTCCGGGCTCGGGCAACGTGGCCCAGTTCGCCATCGAGAAGATCCTCGACCTGGGCGGCAAGCCGGTCTCCGCCTCCGACTCGAACGGCTGCATCTACGACGAGGCCGGCATCACCCGGGAGAAGCTCGCCTTCCTCAAGGACCTCAAGAACGTGCGCCGGGGCCGCATCGCGGAATACGCCGAGGCCTTCCCCGGGGCCGTCTACACCGCCTTCGACGCAGCGGCCGACCACTCCCCGCAGTGGGACCGGCCCGGCCAGTTGCGCCTTCCCCTGCGCCACCCAGAACGAGATCAACGAGAAAGACGCCCAGAACCTGCTGAGAAACGGGGTCTACCTGGTGGCCGAGGGGGCCAACATGCCCACCAACCTGGCCGGGGTGCAGGTGTTCCTGGACGCCGGCATCCTCTACGCCCCGGGCAAAGCCGCCAACGCCGGCGGGGTGGCCACCTCCGGTCTGGAGATGAGCCAGAACTCCATGCGCATCTGCTGGCTCCGCGACGAGGTGGACGAGCGTCTGCAGGCAGATCATGAAGAGCATCCACGCCGCCTGCGTCGAGTGCGGCCGCCGAGTACGGCACCCCGGGCAACTACGTGAACGGGGCCAACATCGCCGGCTTCCTCAAGGTGGCCAACGCCATGATGGACCAGGGGGTGGTGTGACCGAGGACGCACAGTCCGAGGTACAGCTGGAGTGGCGGCATGCGTACGACTTCCAGCACCTCATGGCCAGGCGGGTGGAGAACATCATCCTGGTCTCGAGCACCTACGACACGTTCATCCTGCAGGAAGACGGACAGCTCAACGAGGTCCTCCTCACCGAGTTCCTCGACCTCAACCTGCACCACACCACCGGTCTGCGCCACGTGGCCACCGGGGCGGAGGCCCTCGCGCTCGCGGCCTCGCGAGAGCCGCTTCAACCTCATCGTCACGGCCGTCAACGTCGGCGACATGGACGCCGCCGCGTTGGCGGCCAAGGTCAAGGAGGCCGGGCTCGACGTCCCGGTGGTGCTCCTTGCCTACGACGGCGGCGAACTGGCCGAGTTCATGGCCAACCACGACACCAGCGCCCTGGAGCGCATCTTCCTGTGGCAGGGCGATACCCGCATCCTGCTGGCCATCACCAAGTACGTGGAAGACAAGCTGAACGTGGAGTACGACACCGGCGTGGCCGGCGTGCAGGTGATCCTGCTGATCGAGGACAACATCCGCTACTACTCCTCGTTCCTGCCCACGATGTACACGGAGATCATCAACCACTCGCAGTCGCTCATCACCGAGGGCATCAACGCCTCCCACAAGATCCTGCGCATGCGGGCCCGGCCCAAGATCCTCCTGTGCACCAGCTTCGACGAGGCCTGGGAGTACTTCTCCCTCTACAAGGACGACGTGCTGGGGGTCATCTCCGACATCGAGTTCCCCCGGGAAGGCAAGCTGGACCCGCTGGCCGGCGCCGAGTTCGCCCGCAAGGTGCGGTCCGCCTACCGCGACATCCCGGTGCTGCTGCAATCCAGCCGGCCCGACAGCGAGGCCGTGGCCCGCGAGGTGGGCGCCGACTTCCTGCTCAAGGGCTCCCCCACCCTGCTCGACGACCTGCGCCGCTTCATCGTCAAGAACTTCGCCTTCGGCGACTTCGTCTTCCGGATGCCGGACGGGACCGTGGTGGGCCACGCCTCCAACCTCAAAGAACTGCTCCGAGCGCTCCGCACCGTGCCGGCGGAGTCCATCGTCTACCACGCCGAGCGCAACGACTTCTCCCGCTGGCTGAAGGCCCGCACCGAGTTCCATCTGGCCCACCACCTGCGCCTGCGCACCACGGCCGACTACACCGACCCCGAGCAGCGGCGCCGCTACATCATCGACCAGATCAACGCCTACCGCCGCGAGCAGACCCGGGAGTCGGTGAGCGACTTCGACCCCGGGACCTTCGACCCGGAGAACAGCTTCGCCCGCATCGGCGAGGGGTCGCTGGGCGGCAAGGCCCGGGCGCTGGCCTTCGTGCGCCACCTGCTGCGCGACTTCGCGGTCACCGACGAGTTCCCGGGCGTCCAGATAACCGTGCCGCCCTGCCTGGTGCTCGCCACGGACATCTTCGACCCTTCCTGGATGAGAACGACCTGCGCCGCTTCGCCATGGCCAGCGAGGACGACGCCGAGATCGAGCGGCGCTTCGCGGCCGCCACCTTCCCCGCGGAGATCGAGCGCCGTCTGGCCTCCTACCTGGAGCAGGTCGGCTATCCCCTGGCCGTGCGGTCGTCCAGCCTGCTCGAGGACTCGCAGTACCAGCCGCTGGCCGGCGTCTACGAGACCTACATGCTGCCCAACAACGAGGCCGACGACGACGCCCGGCTGGCCCACCTGGTCCGCGCGGTCAAGAACGTCTACGCCTCCACCTTCCTCACCTACGCCAAGAACTACTTCAAGGTGACCCCGTATCGCCTCGAGGAAGAGAAGATGGCGGTCATCATCCAGAAGATGGTGGGCTCCCGGCACGGCAGCCGCTTCTATCCCAACTTCGCCGGGGTCGTCCGCTCGCACAACTTCTACCCCAGCGGGCCGGCGGCAGCCGAGGACGGCGTGGCTTCCATGGCGCTCGGTCTGGGCCGCACGGTGGTGGATGGAGGGCGGTCCCTGTCGTTCTCGCCCAAGCATCCGCGGCACATCCTGCAGTTCTCCTCCACCAAGGACATGCTGGACAACTCGCAGCGCGAGTTCATCGCCGTGGAGATGGAGGGCGACGGCGACGTCACCGAGAAGCACCATCCGCTGTCGGTGGCCGAGGCCGACGGGACGCTCGCCTGGGTGGCCTCCACCTACAGCCCCGAGAACGACGCCGTGTACGACGGCCTCTCCCGCCCGGGAGTGCGGCTGGTCAGCTTCGCCCCGCTCCTCAAGCGCAAGGGCCTGCCGCTGCCGGCCATCTTCGAGCGCCTGATGGAGCTGGGCCGCTGGGGGATGAACACCGAGGTGGAGATCGAGTTCGCGGTGGAACTCGCGCAGACCTCCGGCAGGCGACGCCGAGTTCGCCTTCCTGCAGATGAGGCCCCTGGCGCTGTCGCGCGAGCTGGAGGAGTTCGACACCGACGACGTCGACCCCGCGGCGGTGCTGGCGCGTTCCAGCAGCGTCCTGGGCAACGGCAAGATGGCCAACCTACGCGACGTGGTGGTGGTCGACCACGACCGTTTCGACCGGGCGAAGACGGCGGAGATAGCCGCCCAGGTGGCCCGCCTCAACGCGGAACTGGTGGCCGAGGGCGTGCCCTACATCCTCTTCGGCCTGGGCCGCTGGGGCTCGGCCGACCCCTGGCTGGGCATCCCGGTCACCTGGGAGCAGATAGCCGGCGCCCGGGTCATCGTGGAGGCGGGCCTCAAGGACATCAAGGTGACCCCGTCGCAGGGCAGCCACTTCTTCCAGAACCTGACCTCGTTCCGGGTGGGCTTCTTCACCGTCAACGAGGGCGACGGCTTCATCGACTGGGACTGGTTGGCGGCGGCCCCGGCGGTCAAGGACTCAGGCTACGTGCGGCGGCTGCACTTCGAGGAGCCGCTGATGGTGGCCATCGACGGGAAGCGGCAGCGCGGGGTGATCGTGAAGCCGGAGAAGGCCGCCTACAGCCTGACCGGGATCCCCCGCGCGGCCATGTAGCTCTTGGCCTCGTGGATGGTGTACTCCCGGTAGTGGAAGATCGACGCCGCGAGCACCGCGTCCGCCTTGCCCTTCTCGATGACCTCCACCAGATGGTCGAGCGTCCCCGCGCCGCCGCTGGCGATGACCGGCACGTTGACGGCTTCGGCCACAGCCCGGGTGAGCTCCAGGTCGTAACCGTCCTTGGTGCCGTCGCAGTCCATGGAGGTGAGCAGGATCTCCCCGGCGCCCAGCGCCACGGCGCGGACCGCCCACTCGACGGCGTCCAGGCCGGTGGGCACGCGGCCCCCGTTGAGGTAGGCCTCCCAGTAGAGCGCTTCGCCGCCGGGGCTGCCGCAGCACCGTTGCCGGACCGCCTACCACGGGAGTCGAGCCAGGCTTGGCCGCCACCCGCTTGGCGTCGATGGCCAGCACCACGCACTGCGAGCCGAAGCGGCGCGCGCAGACCGAGAGCAGGTCGGGGTCTTTGATGGCGGCCGAGTTCAGCGACACCTTGTCGGCGCCGGCGCCCAGCAGGGCCCGGACGTCGTCCTCGCTGCGGATGCCCCCGCCGATGGTGAACGGGATGAAGAGCTCCTCGGCGCAGTGCCGGGCCAGCTCGACGATGGTGTCGCGCTTCTCGTGCGAGGCGGTGATGTCGAGGAAGACGACCTCGTCGGCGCCTTCCTTGTCGTAGCGGGAGGCCAGCTCCACCGGGTCGCCGGCGTCGCGGATGTCCACGAAGTTGGTGCCCTTGACCACCCGTCCGCGGTCCACGTCCAGACAGGGGATGATGCGCTTCATGTGCATCAGGCGTCGCCCTCCTTCGCCGGGGAGCCGCCGTCCGGCGCGCCGCCCGCCGCGGCGCCGCAGACCGTCTCTCCGCCGGGAGCCGCCACGCCGCCGCGCGGGATGCCGCAGCAGCACTGCACTTCGCTGTCCAGGATCGCCCGGGCCTCGGCCACGGTGAAACGCTTCTCGTAGAGCGCCCGCCCGGCGATGACGCCCGTGATGCCCAGCGGTTCGAGTTCCTTGACGGCCCGCAGGTCGTCCAGACTGGTGACCCCGCCCGACGCGATGATCTCCAGCGAGGTGTTCTCCGCCAGGTTCCGCAGCCCGTCGAGGTTGACGCTCTGCATCATGCCGTCCCGGCTGATGTCGGTGTAGAGGATCTCCCACACGCCCATGGCCTCCAGGTCGCGAGCCAGGTCGAGCGCAGAAACGTCGCTCTGCTCTGACCCAGCCGCGGGTCTTGACCATGCCGTTCTCGGCGTCGATGGCGATGACCACCCGGCCCGGCCCCAGCAGGTCGAGAGCCCGCTGGACGAAACCCCTGTCCTCCACGGCGCTCGTCCCCAGCACGACCTTGGCCACCATGCTCTGCAGCACCAGCTCGAGCGCAGCCTCGGTCCGGAAGCCGCCGCCGGCCTCCACCGGCACCCCGGGGATGGCCTCGGCGATGGCCCGGATGATCTCGAAGTTGCGCGGCTCCCCCTCGCGGGCGCCGTCCAGGTCGACGACGTGCAGGTAGCGACCGCCTGCTTCCACCCAGGACACGGCCATGGCCACCGGGTCGTCCCCGAACACGGTCTCGTCGGCGAAGTCGCCCCGGCGCAGCCGCACGCAGCGGCCGCCCTGGATGTCGATGGCGGGAAGAAGCCTCATGCCGAGCCTCCTGGAGCCGTGGCAGCGCCCGCGGCGGCGGCAGGATCCGGGCCGACTGCCAGCCCTGCCCTACGCGCGAAGTTGCGGTAGAAGCGCAGGCCCAGCGTGCTCGACTTCTCCGGGTGGAACTGGACCGCGGCCACGTTGCCGGTCTCGATGCCCGAGACGAACGTGACGCCGTCGTACTCGGTCACGCACATGACGTCGCCGGGCGACCGGGGCACCACTGCATAACCATGCACGAAGTAGAAGGCAGAGCCGTCGGGGATATCCTCGAACAGATCGGAGCACCCGCACAGTTCGGCCTGGTTCCAGCCGATGTGCGGCACCTTGACCGTGGACGGCAGCGAGCGCACGTCACCGCGGATAAGACCCAGGCCCGGCACGCCCGGATCCTCCTCGCTCGATCTCGAACAGCAGCTGCAGTCCCAGGCACACGCCCAGGAAGGGCACGCCCGCCTCGATCCGCTCCATGAGCGGCTCTGCCAAACCCTTACCCTCCAGCTGAGCCATAGCCGCGCCGAAAGCGCCGACACCGGGCAACACCAGGGCCGCGGCATCGCGCATGGCCCGCAGATCGGAGCCGACCACCGCCGGCACCCCCACGTGCTCGAACGCCTTCTGGACCGAGCGCAGGTTGCCCGAACCGTAGTCGACGATGTAGAGAGCGCCGCTCTTGGCGGCGGAGGGAGTGGGACTCACAACACGCCTTTGGTCGAAGGGATGCCGGTGGCCCGCGGATCGGCGGTGACCGCCTGCCGGAGAGCCTTGCCGAAGGCCTTGAAGACGGCCTCGATGGTGTGATGGAGATCGCCGGCGGCCAATACACGAACGTGCATGGTGATTCGGGCGTTGTTGGTGACGGCCCGGAAGAACTCGGCCACCAGGCTCGCGTCGAACCCGGCGACCGAGTCGCCCACCGGCCCGCCCTCATAGGCGAAGTACGGCCGGCCGCTCAGGTCCAGTGCGACGAGCACGAGGCGATTCGTCCATGGGCACGAACATGCTGCCGTACCGGTTGATGCCCCGCTTGTCGCCCAAGGCCTGGGCAATGGCGTTGCCCAGGCAGATGCCGACGTCCTCCACTGTGTGGTGCCCACCGGTCTGCAGGTCACCCTTGGCGGTGACGGTGAGGTCGAAGAGGCCGTGGCCGGCCACGAGTTCCAGCATGTGATCGAAGAAGCCCAACCCGGTGGCGATCGACGCCTTGCCGGACCCGTCAAGGTCCAGGCTGAGATCGATGTCGGTCTCCCGCGTCTTCCGGTCTATGCTGGCTTACGCCCCCGTCTGGGCTTTGCGGAGCATCGGGCTGCACTGCCGCCTCCCTGGTCGAAGTCCCGCCTGGGTCTGACCACCGGAGGATAACACAGGGGTGCTTGGCCACCGCGCCGATAAAGAGAGGCTGCGCGCCTGCCGATAATGCAGGTGAGCCCGCGTCTTGAATACAGGGTTGGGGGGAATCCCATGCGACCGGATCGCCGCGTCTGGGCCGGAGGAGCCGTTCTGATAGGCTTCGTCGCGGTCATGTACGTGGTCACTCGGATGTTCGCCCCGGACACATACGCCCGAGCCGCTCTCTGCGACATCTCGATGCTCGTGGTCCAGGCCGTCGCCTTCGCCCTCACCTGCCTGGCGCTGCGCAAGAACGCTGAAGGCCCCTATAGGTGGACCTGGGTCTTCCTCGCGCTCTGGCTGGCATGCAACTTCTTCGCCGACCTCACGTGGGCGTGGTACGAACTCGTCTTGCGCAGCTCCCCTCCCAGCCCCTCCCTGGCAGACCTCGGGTACCTGATGTCATATCCGCTGGGCTTCCTGATCGTGGTGCTCGCCACCTGGAGGTCCTCGGACAAGCTCAGAGCGACTGAATCCGCCCTCAACGCGATGATGGTCACTCTCGGCATCGCGGGCGTATGCTGGCCGCTTGTGCTCGCGCCACTCCTTCGTTCCTCCTCCGGGGGCAGCGCGCGTCTGGTCACCCTGGCCTATCCCATCGGCGACCTCCTGGTGATCGCGGCGTTCGCTTCGCTGCTCCTGGGTGCTCTCCGGTCGAGGCCGCCTCGTTTCCTGACCATCGTCTGGGCGGCCTTTCTGGTGCAGGTGGTGGCCGATTCCGCTTACTTCGTGCAGACGACCGCTGGATCCCGGATACGCATCGGGGAGCTACCTCGACTCACTGTGGGCGCTTGTGTTCGCGATAGCCGGTGTGGCGGCCCTCAGCGGTATCCGGTCCGAAGCCGGCGCCGGTCCCCGAGGCGCTGGCCCCGAGCTACGGCCCCCGCTCGCGCCACGCTACCCTCACCTATCCCAGGATGCTCGCTCCCTATCTCGCCCTGCCGGTCGCGGGGGCGCTGATCTGGACCCAGTTCGTGCGGGATGACGGGATCTGGACCATCGATATGCAGGTGCTGGTCTACATCACCGTTGGGCTGATAGTCCTCGTGGTGGCGCGGCAGTTCGCCATGCTGGTCCAGAACCGCAGGCTGGCCGCGGACCTTTCCGGCCTTTCGGAGGAACTCGGAGACCGCGTCCTGGTGCTTGCCGGTCTCACCTCCCGCCTCGAAGAGTTGAACAGCGGCGCCGTCCACCTCAACAGCCTCCGCTCCCTCTCAGACATCATGCAGGACGGCCTCGAGTTGGCCTGCTCGGTCACCAGGGCCGAAGCCGGCTGGGTCACACTGAGGGACGGCGACGGGTTCCGAGCCCGTCATGGCCGTCTTCGGCGATGAGGACATGCTGCCCGAGATCGGACGGCCGTATTCGGCGCCGATCGAGCAGCGGGCGGAAGAGGTCCAGCTGGAGGCCCGGGCCGAGAGGATCGGCGCGCTCTGGCTGGCCAGGCCCACCTCGGAGGAGATCGGTCCGGACCTCGTCCAGGCGGTCGGCGCCCAGCTGGCCATTTCCATCGACAACACCCGGCGGTACGAAGAAGTGCTGCGCCTGGCCGAGCGCGATCCGCTCACCGGTCTCTACAACCATCGCGGGATCCATCAGCGGCTGGCCATCGAGGGGCGGCGGGCCCAGCAGCGCGGAGGCACGTTGTCGCTGGTGATGATCGACCTGGACGACTTCAAGCTGCTCAACGACACGTACGGCCACCCCGCCGGGGACCGGGTGCTCGGCCAGGTGAGCGACACCATCCGCTCCGTGCTTCGGCACACCGACCTGGCAGGGCGCGTCGGCGGGGACGAGATGATGCTCGTGCTCCCCGACACCGACCGGGAAGGCGCCATGCAGATCGCTCAACGCCTGCAGCAGACCCTCAGCCAGAAGCCCTTCGCCACGGGTAGGGACCGGGGCATCCCGCTCCACCTGAGCCTTGGCGTAGCCACCTATCCCACCGATGCGGACACCCTCACGGGACTCGTGGGGGTGGCGGACGCGAGCCTGTACGCCTCCAAACAACGGGGCGGCGACACCATCACCGAGGCCGCGACCAGAGACGACGTCACCGCCCCGTCCGCCACCCTCCGCGGCATAGCTGGACGCCTCCTGGACGTCGTCGGCGCCAGAGACCACTACACCCGCCGGCACTCCGACCAGGTCGCCGCACACGCGCAGAGACTCGGGGAAGCCGTGGGGCTGCCTGAACAGTCGCTCGACACCCTCAAGCTGGCCGCGATGCTGCACGACGTGGGCAAGATCGGCCTGGGAACCAGCGCTCCTGCGCAAACCCGCACCCCTCACCGACGACGAGGAGCGCTTTCAGCGCCTGCACATCGACATGGGCGAGTCGATCATCCGCGACCTACCCCGGGTGGCCGAGGTCCTCGAGGCGGTCCACGCGCACCACGAGCGCTTCGACGGAAGCGGGTATCCGGCCGGACTCCTCGGCGAGGATATCCCACTGCTTGCCCGCATCCTCGCCGTCGCCGACGCCTACGCGGCCATGACCGTCGACCGTCCGTACCGCGCCAAGCTCAACGGCGACCAGGCCAAAGTGGAACTCCTCCAGGCAGCGGGGTCGCAGTTGGATCCGGAACTGGTTGAGGCGTTCGTCCAGGCGCTCGATGAGGAGAACAAGTCGAGGCTGGCCGCCGCGGGATAGGAGGCCTCGCGCGGCGACCGCCACGGATCGCCGCCGGCCGAGCGCCCCAAGCGGCGCGCTATCGGTCTTCGGTGCGCAATTCCGCCGAGCGGCGGTGGAACCAGAACCCTTCGCTGTCCGCCACCCGCGCCAAGCGCGGCGTGAGCCGCCGGGCGGCGTCCGCCGGCATCTCGACGAAAGACGACTTGCGCATGAACGTGTCCACCGACAGGGGCGACGAGAACCGCGCCGAGCCCCCGGTGGGAAGCACGTGGTTGCTGCCCGCGATGTAGTCGCCGAAGGCCGTGGGCGTCCCGTGCCCCAGGAAGATCGCCCCCGCCGACCGCACTCCCGCCAGGAACGCGCGCGGATCCGCCACCTGGATCTCCAGATGCTCGGGAGCGTACTCGTTGACCAGCGCCGTCGGCCAGCTCGAGGAAGTCCTCGCCCGGAGCCGGGTAGAAGGCCCAGAAGCGCCGGGCGCCCAGCTGGGCGCGCCATCGGCGCCGGCCTGCGCGCCCCGGTCGCCGCGGCCGGCGCCCCGCCGCCGCGCCCCGCCACAAGGTCGGCCACCGCCCGCTCGACCGCCTCGCACAGCTCTCGCGTCTCGGCCACCAGCAGGGCCTCCGCCCCGCTCCCGTGCTCCTCCTGGGCGAGCATGTCGGCGGCGATCCACTCCGGCCGGGCCGTCGAGTCGGCCACCACCAGCACCTCGCTGGGACCGGCCAGGCTGTCGATGCCCACACTGCCGTACACCTGCCGCTTGGCTTCCATCACGTAGGCGTTGCCGGGCCCGCAGATGACGTCCACCCGAGGCACCGTCTCGGTCCCGTAGGCCATGGCGCCGATGGCCTGCGCCCCGCCCACGCGGAACACCCTGCTCCACCCCCATGAGCCGGGCGGCGGCCAGTACCGACCGGTTGACCGAGCCGTCGCGGCCCGGAGGCGTGCAGATGACGAGTTCCCTGACCCCGGCCACCAGAGCCGGCACCGAGTTCATGATCACGGTGGAGGCGTAGGCGCCCAGGCCGCCGGGCACGTACAGCCCGGCGCGGTCCACCGGCAGGTGGCGGATGCCCAGCGTCTGCCCCTGCGGGCCCACGTCTTCCCAGTCGGGCCGCAGTTCGTGGCGGTGGAAGAAGGTGCAGTTGTCGCGGGCGGTCCGCAGAGCCTCGAGCAGCTCGGGGGCCACCTCGGCGTAGGCGGCGTCCAGGTCGGCCGGCGGCACCGCGATGGCGGACGGGGTGGCTTCCGGCCAGTCGAAGCGGGCGGTGGCGGCGGCCACGCCGGCGTCGCCCCGGGCGCGCACGTCGGCCAGGATGGCGGCCACCCGGTCGGCGATGTCGCGGCTGGACTCCTGCGTGGGCCGGAGGGCCGCCACCTCGGCGGCCACCGAGGCCAGGGCGAGTCTGCTTGATCCTCACCGCGACTTGCCCGTTCCGAAGCCGTTCCGGCCGGAGTAGGCTGGCGCCGTTGCCGTTGCCGTTGCCGGCGCCGTTGCCGGCGCCCGTTCGCGGCGCCGTTGCCGCCGCGACGGCCGCTGGCACACCGAGGACTCGCCCAGCAGGGCCTTGAGCTCGGCGAACAGGCTGGTCTGCGGATCCACCCTGAAACCGTCGCCGAAGCGCAGCCGCCGCGAGGTCTCGCCGTGCTTGACGTGCATCTCCACCTGGCAGGGGCCGGGGAAGCGCACCAGGATGCTCTTGAGGTCGTCGATGACCGTGTGCGGCAGGCGTTCGCCGTCCACGCGCAGAGCCACCGGCTCCAGGCCGGTCTTGGGCGTGAAGGCCTCGATGGCCAGCGGGATGAACTTGATCTCGGCCTCGTCCTTGTGGTCCACGCGGCCCTTGATCTTGACCACCTTGTCCTCGACCAGCAGCTCGCGGTTCTCCGGAGTAGATGGACGGGAAGCACAGCATCTCCACCTGCCCCTCCAGGCCCTCCACGGTGACGAAGGCCATGGTCTCGCCGGACCGCTTGGTGGTGATGCGCTTGACCGTGCCGACCATGCCGATGATGGTGGTGACGGTACCGTCGGGCAGGTCGCCCAGCATGCCGATGAGGTGGCCGGCGTCGCGGCGGATCTGCGTGCCGGATGTCTTTGAGCGGGTGCGAGCTCACGTACAGGCCCAGAGTCTCCTTCTCCAGCGCCAGAAGCTCTTCCTTGCTGAAGTCGTCCGTGGGGATCTCCACGGGGGGCGCGCCGTTCACGCGCGCCGCGGGCCGGTTGCGGCTGCTGTTCTTGCTCGGCGCCGGCTCGGCCTCGGCGAACAGGTCGAAGATGGAGCCCTGGCCCTTGTCGGCGTCGGCCTTCATCTTCTTGCCCTGCGCCATGGCCTGCGGGCAGCACCTGCAGCATGCCCCGCCGGGACGGTCCGATGGAATCCATGGCCCCCGACTTGAGCAGGCTCTCGATGGCTCTCTGGTTGACCATGCCCAGGTCCACCCGCTCGCAGAAGTCGAACAGGCTGTGGAACGGGCCGTCCTTCTCCCGGGCTTCCAGGATGTTGCGGATGGCGTTCTCCCCCACGTTCTTGACCGCGTTCAGCCCGAAGCGGATGCGCCCTTCCACGCCGCGGAAGTCGAGCACCGACTCGTTGATGTCGGGCGGCAGCACCTCGATGCCCATCTCGTTGGCCACGTTGACGTAGAACGGGCACCTTGTCCTTGGTGTCCATGACGCTGGAGATGAGAGCCGCCATGTACTGCACCGGGTACTTGGCCTTGAGATAGGCGGTGCGGTAGGAGATGAGCGCGTAGCAGGCCGCGTGCGACTTGTTGAACGAGTAGTCGCCGGCCTTCTGCATGAGCGACCACAGGTGAATCGATGACCCTGGGAGCCGTGCCGTTGGCCGCCGCGCCCGCCCGGAACTTGGGCTCCAGCGCGTCCATCTTCTCTTTGATCTTCTTGCCGATGGCCTTGCGCAGGTCGTCGGCCTGGGCCGGCGTGAAGCCGCCGATCACCTTGGAGATCTCCATCAGCTGCTCTTGGTAGATGGCCACCCCGTAGGTGGGCCCCACGATGGGCTCCAAGCGCGGATCGTCGAACCTGATCTGCGACGGGTCGCGCTTGTTCCGGGCGTACACCGGGATGTAGTCCATGGGACCGGGCCGGTACAGGGCCACCAGGGCGATGAGGTCGTCGAACAGCGTGGGCTGGATATCGCGGAGCGCCTCGCGCATGCCGCTGGACTCGAACTGGAACACGCCCTCCGAGTCGCCCTTGGCCAGCATGCGGTAGGTCTCGGCGTCGTCCAGCGGGATGGTCTCGATGTCGAAGTCGGGCTGCCCGCCCGCGCGGATGATCTTGACGGCGCTGTCGATGACGTCCAGGTTGCGCAGGCCCAGGAAGTCCATCTTGAGCAGGCCCAGCTTCTCCACGTCGGTCATGGACACCTGGGTGACCACCTCGGCGTCGCCCTTCTGCATGAGCGGCAGGTGGTCGGTGAGCGGGCCCTTGGAGATGACCACGCCGGCCGCGTGGATGGAGTCCTGGCGGATGAGGCCCTCGAGCGGCCGGGCCATGTCGATGACCTCGCTTGACCAGCTCCTCGGAGTCGTAGGCCTTGCGCAGGTCGCCCTTGGCGTCGTTCAGGCAGTCGTCCAGGGTGATGTTGAGCACCTCGGGGATCAGCTTGGCGATGCGGTCGGCCTGGTTGTAGGGCACGTCCATGACCCGGGCGGCGTCGCGGATGGCCTGCCGGGCCTTGATGGTGCCGAACGTGGCGATCTGCGCCACCCGGTCGCGCCCGTACTTGGTGGCCACGTACTCGATGACCTTCTCGCGGCCCACGACCGAGAAGTCGATGTCGATATCGGGCATGCTGATGCGGTCGGGGTTGAGGAACCGCTCGAACAGCAGCTTGTACTTGATGGGATCGAGATCGGTGATGCCCAGCAGGTACGACACCAGCGAGCCGGCCGCCGAGCCGCGGCCCGGGCCCACCGGGATGCCCGAGTTCTTGGCGTAGCTGACGAAGTCCCACACGATGAGGAAGTAGGCGCGGGAAGCCCATCTTCTCGACCACCGCCAGCTCGCTCTCCAGCCGTTCCCTGATCTCGGGCGTGACCTCGTCGCCGTAGCGGCGCTGCGAGGCCCAGCTCGCACTGGTAGCGCAGGTACGAGGTCTCGTCGTAGCCCTCGGGCGCCGGGATAGTGCGGGATGAGCATGTCTTCGAGCTCGATCTCGACGTTGCAGCGCTCGGCGACCTCGAGGGTGTTGGCCACCGCCTCGGGATGGTCGCGGAACATGTCCAGCATCTCGTCTTCGCTCTTGAAGAAGAACTCCTCGGACGAGAAGCGCATGCGGTTCTCTTCGGACAGCCGCGACCCGGTCTGGATGCAGAGCAGCACGTCGTGAGCCGCGGCGTCGGTCTCGCGCAGGTAGTGGACGTCGTTGGTGGCCACCAGCTTGAGACCCGTCTTCTCGGCGAGCTGCACGAGATTGGGGTTGATGTTGGCCAGCTCGTCGATGCCGGTCTCCTGCATCTCCAGGTAGACGTCGTCATCCCCGAAGATGTCGAGCAGCCGCTTGATCTCGGCCTCGCCGGCGGCCAGTCTGCCCGTCCCTGAGCGCGCGTGACAGACGGCCGGTGGCGCAGCCGGACAGGCAGATGATGCCCTCGGAGTGCTCCCTGAGCAGCTCGTAGTCCATGCGCGGCTTGTAGTAGTAGCCCTCGAGGAAGGCCAGGCTGCCCAGCTTCAGCAGGTTCTTGTAGCCGGTCTCGTCCTTGGCCAGCAGGGTGAGGTGCCAGCGCTCCTCGTTCCCGCCCTCCTTGCGGAACCGGTCCTCCACCACGTAGGCCTCGAGCCCGATGATGGGCTTGATGCCCTTCTTCCTGCACTGCTGATAGAACTGGATGATGCCCGAGAGCACGCCGTGGTCGGTGATGGCCAGAGCCGGCATGCGCATCTCCGCCGCCCGGGCCACCAGGTCGTCCACCTTGCAGGCGCCGTCCAGAGCCGAGTAGTGCGTGTGGACGTGAAGGTGGCAGAACCCAGCCTGAGGCTCAGCCTGGAGCTCCTGCGCGCCAACATCGGTGGCGGCGGTGGCTGCGTCGGTGGCGGCGGTTGGCGATGGTGAAGACAAGCCTACAAAACTCCCTGGAAATCGCGGAGGTGCACGGATGCCCCTACCGCTCGATTCTACGCGAACCGCCCCCACCGTCAAGCGCCACGAGAGAACAAAATCCGCTGTGAGCGGGATTCACGACAAGAGCGCGGATGAGATCGGCCGCCCCAGGGAACGCCGGCAGCAGCGCCTCTCGCTCTCCGGCCTCGAAGTCATCGTACTCGAAGCCCGGGTTCACCACGCAGCCGACGAGAGCCCATGCCGGGCCGGCGTCGGACGCCGCCGCTCTCGCCCGGCGATGGGCTCCAGCGATGCGGGCCGCCATCCAGCGGCCGCCGGGCGCCAGCGCCTGCGGCGCAGCCGGGCTCCACGACCACCGTCTCCACGGGATCGAGGAAGACCATCTCCACCGGCGAGCCGGCGTGGAAGAACCACATCTCGTCGAAGCGCAGCCGGTGGAAGCGGCTGGGGTCGGTCGGCGGTGAGCAGGTACAGGATGGACGTGCAGAGCGAGCGACTGCCGGCCGGGGTCGGCGTGACCGATGGGCGACCGGTAGGTCTCGCGGTAGTACCCGCCCTCGCGGTGGGGCTGCATTGCCCAGCGCCGCCGCCACCTGGGCGGCGCTCAGCCCCGCGAGGCCGGTGCCGGCCGGCGCTGCGCCGGCAAGGCCGCCGCCGGCGCCCGAGGTCCCGGCGGGGCCGGTTCGGGCGCTCATTCCCCCTCGGGCCGCACCGGGTTGCGCAGGTAGCCCACGCCGTCGATCTCCACCTCCACCTCGTCGCCGGGCTGCAGCTCGCCCACGCCGGGCGGCGTGCCCAGCATGATGAGGTCGCCCCGCTGGAGGGTCATCGACTGGCTGATGAGAGAGATGATCTCGTACGGGTCGCGGATCATGTCCACGACCTGGCCCTCCTGGCGCAGCTCCCCGTTGACCCGGGTGCGGATCCAGGCCTCGGGGCCGGGGGCCTCGGTCTCCAGGAACGGACCGGCCACGGCGAAGGTGTCCATGCCCTTGGCCCGCCACCACTGCTTGTCCTGGCTCTGCAGGTCGCGCTCGGTGACGTCGTTGGCGCAGGTCCAGCCGAGGACGGCGTGCTTGGCTTCCTCAGGGGTCACCCGGCGGGTGTCGCGGGCGATGGCCACGGCCAGTTCGCCCTTCGTACTCCACCCGGGTGGCGTCGAACGGATAGACGATGGCGTCCCCGTGCCCGATGAGGCTCGAAGAAGGCTTGAAGAACAGGATGGGCGGCGGCACGTCTTCGGTGGGCGGCGCCGGGGTGGCCCGCCCTCGCCTCTGCGCACTTCCATCTCCTTGATGTGCTCGCGGAAGTTCCAGCCCACCCCCAGGATCTTGCCGGGGGCCACCGGCGGCAGGAGCACGCAGTCCTCCTCCGAGACCAGGGCGCCGGCCCGCTCGCCGTGCAGGATCTGGTAGCCGTTGCAGTCCACCGCGACCTCGTAGGCCTCGCCCTCGTACAGGATCCGCCCGATCTTCATGTCGTCCCTCCGTCCATAGAGCCCGCAGGTGCCCGGCGGGCGTCCCGGCTCCGCAGCCCCGGCCGATGCCCGGCACGGGGATGGCGGCCGCTTGCCCTCAGCACCCTCTTCGAAGGCGCCGGCGGCCAGTAGCAGCCCGTAGGTGATGGAATCCACGAGGGCCTCCCAGGAAGCCTCCACGATGTTCTCGCCCACGCCCACGCTGCCCCAGCAATCGCGGCCGTCGGACGAGTCGATGATCACCCGGGTGGTGGCCGCGGTGCCGCGGTCCTCGTCCAGGATGCGCACCCGGTAGTTGACCAGGTGGATGTCGTGCACGTTGGGGAAGCGCCGCTCGATGCCCATGCGCAGCGCCGAGTCGAGGGCGTTCACCGGGCCGTTCCCTTCCGCCGTCTCGATGAAGCGGTCATCGCCCACGTGCACCTTGACGGTGGCCTCGCTCAGAGTGGAGCCGTCCTCACGCTGCTCGATGATGATGCGGAAGGCCTCGAGGTGGAACAGTTCCGCCTCCAGGCCCATCTCCGAACGCACCAGCAGCTCGAAGGAGGCGTCGGCCGCCTCGTAGTGATAGCCCTCGTGCTCCTTCTCCTTGAGCCGCGTGAGCACGCGGTCGGCCAGGGCGGGATCGTTCGTCCACGGGATAGCCGAGTTGCTTGACCCGCTGCTTGATGGTGGCCTTGCCCGACAGCTCCGACACCAGCACGTGCGGCTCGTTGCCCACCAGCGCCGGATCGACGTGCTGGAAGGTGCTGGGATCGCGCTCCACCGCCGAGATGTGCAGGCCGCCCTTGTGGGAGAACGCGTTGAGGCCGACGTAGGGCTGATGCGGATCGGGAGACACGTTGCAGAGTTCGGCCACGAAGTGGGCCGTCTCGGTGAGCTTGGCCAGATCGTCCTCGGAGATGCAGTCCACGCCCATCTTGAGCTTGAGATCGGGGATGATGGCGCACCAGGTCGGCGTTGCCGCAGCGCTCCCCGTAGCCGTTGATGGTGCCCTGCACGCAGTCGGCGCCCTTGGCCACGGCCACCAGCGAGTTGGCCACCGCGCAGCCCCCGTCGTTGTGGGCGTGGATGGCCACCCGGCAGGTATCGCCCACCTCCGCCACCACGCGCGCGACGACTTCCTCCACGAACATGGGCAGCATGGCGCCGTTGGTGTCGCACAGCACCACGGCCTCGGCCCCCGCCGCGGCGGCCGTGCGCAGGCATTCGAGCGCGTAGTCCGGATGGGCCTTGTACGCGTCGAAGAAGTGCTCCGCGTCGTAGTGGACGATCTTGCCCCGTTCGCGCAGGAAGGCCACCGAATCGGCGATCATCCGCAGGTTCTCGGCCCGGTCCACGCGCAGGACCTTCTCCACGTGCAGGTCCCAGGTCTTGCCCACGATGCAGGAGACCGGCGCCCAGCAGTCGACCAGGGCGCGCAGGTTCGCGTCGGTATCGGCCGTAGCGCCCTTGGCCCGGGTCATGCCGAACGCCGACACCAGCGTGGCGCCCAGGTCCTGGTCCTCGCAGCTTGCGGAAGAACTCCTCGTCCTTGGGGTTGGACGCCGGGAAGCCGCCCTCGATGATGTGCACGCCCAACTGCGCGATGCGCGCCGCGATGCGCACCTTCTCGTCCACAGAGACGCTCATCCCCTCGCGCTGCATGCCGTCGCGAAGGGTGGTGTCGTACAGCAGGAAGGGGCGGGGCCTCGTCATGCGTGGACCTCCGGCGCCCGCGGGGCTCTACCCGTTGACCGGCGTACCGGAGTTCTGCGCGTACTCGTGGAAGCGGGAGATGATCTCCTTGGTCACCGGCCCGGGGACGCCCGCGCCGATCTTCCGCTTGTCCACCTCCACGATGGGGCCCACCTCGGCGGCCGTCCCGGTGAGGAACGCCTCGTCGGCGGTGTAGACGTCGTAGAGCGTGTAGAAGCCCTCTTCCACTTCCATGCCCATGAACGACGCCAGCTTCATGACCACGCCGCGCGTGATGCCCTTGAGCGCGCCCGTCGCCGGAGCTCGGCGTCATGAGCTTGTGGCCCTTCACCAGGAACAGGTTGTCGGCGGTGCACTCGCACACGTACCCGGCGGTGGTGAGGAACAACCCCTCGTTGACGCCGCGGTCGCGCAGTTCGAGCGCGCCCATGACGTTGTTGAGGTAGTTGAGGCTCTTGACGGCCGGGTTGATGGCCTGCGGGTCGTTGCGCCGCGTGGAAAGGGTGGCCACCTTGAAGCCCTTCTCGTACACCTCGGCCGGATACAGCGTGATGCCGCCGGCGATGCAGAAGACCGTGGCTTTGGGGCACTTGCTGGGGTTGAGACCCAGGTCGCCGATGCCGCGCGTGACCACCAAGCGGACGTACTCGGCGTCGTTGCGGCGGATGCACTCCATCATCGTCTCGATCAGCGCATCCCGCTCCATGGGGATGTCGAGAGCGAGCACCTGCGCCGAGGCGTACAGCCGGTCGATGTGGGCGTCGAGTTCGAATACCCTGCCGTTGTAGACCCGGATACCCTCGAACACGCCGTCACCGTAGAGAAGACCGTGGTCGAAGACGCTTATCTTGGCGTCTTCCTGGCTGTAGAACTCGCCGTCGATGTAGATCTGCATGAACGCCTCCTGGGCCTCGATAGCCCGCCTGTGGACCTTGAAGTATACAAAATCAGGCGCGGCTCGGAGCGGCCGGACCGGTGGCGGGACTCTACGCTATGTGATGAGCCGCCCCACTTGGTAGACCACGATGCCCATGACGAAGGCCACCACCAGCATGAGCAGCAGGTTGCCTCCGGTCCAGCGCCACGAGCGCGACTCCTGCCTGATGGCCGCGACGGTGGCCACGCAGGGCACGAAGGTCATCTGCACCACCAGGAAGGCGGCCGCTGCCGACGGGACGAGCACGGCGGCCACCTTGGCCGCCAGACCGGCGCCGGCCGCCGCGCCGGCGGCCGCCGTCGACCCTCCGAAGAGCACGCCCAGGGTGGCCACGCTGTTCTCCTTGGCGACGAAGCTGGACAGCAGGGCCACGATCAGTCGCCAATCCCCCAGCCCCATGAGAGCGAACAGGGGCTCCAGTCCCCGGCCCACGTATCCCAGAACGCTGTTGCTGCGGGTCGCCACCCGGGTAGTTCGCCAGCACCCACACGATGGCCGAGACGATCACGATGAGCGTACCGGCCTTCTTCATGAACGCGAGGATGTTCCGCCACACGTACAGGCCGATGGTGCGGGCGTTGGGCACGTGGTAGAGCGGCATCTCCATGATGAAGGCGCTCCTCTCCCCCTTGAAGACCACCTTGTTCACCGTCACGCCCACGATGGCCAGGAGGATGAGGTTGCCCCCCACCAGCGCGACCACCGCCCAGGCCGCCGCCCCGCCGAAGAAGGCCGGCGCCAGGAAGGCCAGCACCGCCAATCGCCCGGTGCAGGGCACGAACGGGGTGAGCATCATGGTGAGCATGCGGGCCTTGCGGTCCTCGATGATGCGCGTCCCCAGGATGGCCGGCACGTTGCAGCCGAAGCCCAGCAGCAGCGGCATGCACGACTTGCCGTGCAGCCCCATCCAGTGCATGTAGCGGTCCATGACGTAGGCGACCCGGGCCATGTAGCCCACGTCCTCCAGCAGCCCCAGGGCCGCGAAGAAGATCACCAGGATGGGGACGAACGAGAGCACCGTGCCCGGCGCCGGCCACGACGCCGTCCACCAGCACGCCCGACAGCCAGGCGGGCGCCCAGTCGAGCACTCCGTGCAGCCAGGTGGAGAGGTCGCCGGAGACGAGGCCGCTCAAGGCCCTGGCGGCGGGGTTGGCCACCGCGTACGTGATCCAGAACATGGCCCCGAAGGCCGCGATGAGCACCAGCAGACCCCAGAGCGGGTGCGTCGCCACCCGGTCGATGTGGTCGGTGATGCCGGTGACGCCCCGCTTGGGCTTGGGCCACCGCCGCGCGGACCATCCGCCCCACCCAGTCGTAGCGGCCCCCGGCGATGTCGAGATAGGCGTCTTCGTGCTCGGCCAGGATGCGCGTTCACCCGTTCCCAGGCGTCGGGGACGGCCTCCCGCACCAGCTGGGCCACGTCGGCATCGCCCTCCAGCAGCTTCAGAGACACCCACTCGGGCGGGTAGCCGGCCGGGGTGCGGCCCGCCAGCAGGTCCTCGAGCTCGCGCAGCACGGGAAGGTGCTTGGGCCGGATGGCCGGGCGGTTGGGGCGGAACTCCTCGGGGTGCTCGGCCAGGTGCACGGCCGCGTCGATGAACTCCCGCAGACCCCGGCCCTTGCTGGCCACCAGCTCCACCACCGGAACGCCCAGCGCCGCGGCCAGCACCGGCGCCTCGACGGTGTATGCCGTGGGCCTCGGCCACGTCCAGCATGTTCAGCCCGATCACCACCGGTACCGGCAGCGTCAGCAGTTCCGCGACCAGGTACAGGTTGCGCTCCAGGGAGGAGGCGTTGACGACGGCCAGAACCGCGGCCGGCGGCTCGCTGATGAGATAGTCCCGGGTGACGCGCTCCTCTTCGGAGCCGGAGGTCAGGCTGTAGGTGCCGGGCAGGTCGACCAGGGTGATCTGCCGGCCGTCGTGCTCGAAGCGGCCGGTCTTCTGCTCCACGGTCTTGCCCGGCCAGTTGCCGACATGCTGGTTCAGCCCGGTGAGGGCGTTGAAGACCGTGCTCTTGCCGACGTTGGGCTGTCCCGCCAGGGCGAGCGTGAGGGGGGCCCTGGGTTCCATGGCCGGAGCTACTGCTCCGCCTCGCAACCCGGGCCGTCCACCGGCTCCACCGCCACCCGCTCGGCCTGCCCCCGGCCCAGGGCCAGCCGGGCGCCGTGCACCTCGACGATGAGCGGCCCATGGCGGCGGTTCTGCAGCACGCACACCTCGGCCCCGGGGGTGAGCCCCAGGGCGCAGAGCCGCTTGGCCAGCCCATGCTGTTGGGGCAGGGCCGACACGCGCGCGCGGGCTCCGCTGGGTAGGCCGGTGAGCGACGTCATGCTTGACGCTCCCCGGCGGCCGGGGCGCCGCATGTCTCGGTGTAGGCGACGAAGTACGCGAGCACTTCCGGCTCGAGCACGTGCTCCATCTTGCAGGCGGTGGTCTCCGCCTGGTCCGCCGGGATGCACGAGCACCCGGGTGAGGAAGTCGCGGATGGCCAGGTGGCGCCGCTCGACATCCACCGCGATGCTGGCGCCTTCCCGCGTGAGCGTCACGTGGCCGTACGGAGCATGAGTCACGAACCCGCGGGCCCCCAGGATCTTGAGGGCTCCGGTCACCGACGGCCGGGACACGCCGAGCTGCCCGGCGATCTCGCTGACACGGGCCACCCGGGACGCGCGCTCCAACTGAAGGATGGCTTCGAGATAGTCCTCCAAGCTGGCGCTCAGGGCCTCAATCTCGGTCCCATGTGCTCCGGCGGCGCCGGCGGTAGCTTGGCTCATGCTCACGTCACTCCCCTGACAGCAGCAGATAGCAGCAAAGTTAGGCACGGCTATTTTAGTACGTCGTTCCTAATATGACAAGATGAAAAAGGGGCCCCGGTCTGGAAGACCGGAGCCCCTTGACTTGCTGCAGAAAGCGGGGTGCTAGTACCTGCGACCGCCGCCGCCACCACCGCCGTAGCCGCCGCCGCTACCGCCGCGGCTGCCGCCGCCGCCGTAGCCACCGCCACCACCGCCGTAGCCACCGCCGCCGCCACCGTAGCCGCCGCCACCGCCGTAGCCACCACTGCGCGGAGCGCGGGGAGCCATCTCTTTGGCGATGTCGACTTTGAGCGTGCGGCCGTCGAGTTCAGTGCCGTTGACGGCCGCCATGGCCGCTTCGGCTTCCTCGGGGCTGGACATCTCGACGAAACCGAAGCCCTTGGGCCTGCCGGTCTCGCGATCGGTGATGAGGTTCACAGAAACAACCTCACCGTGTTGTCCGAAGAGAGCCTTGATGCTCGCATCGGAGGTGCTGTAGGCCAGATTACCTACGTACAGCTTGGAACCCATTTTTTCCTCCATAGGGAAAAACAACACTTCGGCATACGAGAGGCCGAGACTGGCCGGCGTGATCCCCGAGAAAATGCCTCTTCGATGCGCCTTGGAGTTCCCCCCCATCGGATGTCGCCCGCAGTATATCCCAAAAAAAGCAAGTACTAACAACCGACTTTCCCCCCGGTCAAGACCCCCTCACGATTAGATCCCGGTGGGCGCGGGTAGAAGCCTCGCGACCGCCATCATGCTCAAGGAGGCGCCCATATGTCCAGCTCCCGGATACCGTCCGTCCCACCCTCGGCCGGTCATCCTCTCGACCTTCAGATCTCGTATCGCTTGGGCGCTCCTCTCGTGTACGTCAGCGGGGAGTTGGATCACCAGACGGCCCCCCGGCTCCGGGTGGTCATCGATGAGGAACAGGCGGCGAGACCGCGCGCGATCATCCTCGATCTCAGCAAGGTCACCTACATAGACAGCGGCGGCCTCTCGCTGATCTTCGACGTCTCTGGCCCGGATGAGGGAGTCCGAGTGGCTGGGCGTGGTGGGGGCGACCGCACCGGTGACCCGCCTCATGGAGATGACGGGGCTCACCGACCGGCCCGAATTCCGCATGTTACCTGATCACTCGGCGGCAAGCGCCGCGCTGCAGACCTAGCGCCCGAGGAGCGGCACCACCACGACCGGCCGCTCGGCGTTCTGGATGACGTGCTTGCTCACCGAGCCGAGCACCAGTTCCTTGATGCCTGGGTGCCTCTTGCGCGCAGCGATAATGAGGGTGGCATCCCGCGATTCTTCCAGGAACACCGGGCCCGGCTGACCCTTGACCACCCGGGTCTCGACGGCCACCTTGGGCTCCAGTTGGGCGGTGCGGGCCACGGCCTCCTTGATGAGGGCCTCCGCGGGTTCGCGGAACTCGTCGTAGACCTCCCGGCCGGCGGCTCCGGCCCCGACGATGGACGAGGGGACGTCCCAGGCGGCGATGAGGCGAAGGGTGGCGCTGCGTATCGCAGCCTCGTGCGCTCCGAACTCGAGCGAGGCCGCGGCCTCCGCCGAGCCGTTGATGAAGACGGCGATACTCTCCATGGACGCTCCCCCTTACGCCTTTTCCCAGGGCACGATCACCACCGGGCATTTCGCGTGATCGGCCACCTGGTGGCTGATGGACCCGAGCAGGAACTCGGCCAGTCCGCCCCTGCCGCGCCGGCCGATGACCACCAGGTCCGCTTCGGCGGTGGCGTCCACCAGTGCGTTGCCGGGATGCCCCTCAGCAGTGCGCACTTCCACGGTCACCGACGGCTCCGACTCCCTCACCCGGGCGACGGCGGCATCGAGGAGCTTACGGGCGTCCCCCTCGAAGTTCTCGTAGATCTCGGGGGGCACTCCCCCGCCGGAGAGCACCGACGCCGGCACCTCCCACGCGGACAGCAGACGGAGCGTGGCCCCGTGCGCAGCGGCTTCATGCGCGGCGAACTCCAGCGCCTTCTCGCCTCCGGGTGATCCGTCCACTCCAACCAAGATGGTCTTCACAAGATCCTCCTTCTGACGGGACACGTTCCGAGCGCCCTGCCGCGGCGCCTATTCCTGGATGAACCCCAGACCCACGGCCTGCGGACCGATGTAGGTGCCTATCACTGACCCCACGATACTACACGGACGCAGATGGACCTTCCGGTCGGAGATGGACAGCAGCAGATCCTGGAGCTTCTCCATCAGCGGGAGGTTCAACCCGTGAGAGAGGTTGGCGTAGACGTCGGAGCCCGGGTCCGTGCGCTCCAGCAGACAGCCCCGCATGGCCTCGAGCGCCTGCGGGACACCCCGGACCTTCTTGTACACGTCGGCCACCCCGTCCTCGATGCTCAGTACCGGCTTGATATTGAGCAGCGTGCCCACCAGGTGCGACGCCCGCCCGATGCGTCCGCCCTTGTACAGATAGTCCAGGGTGGTGGGCAGGAAGATGAACGTCTTGTTCTTGTGGAAGTAGTCCAAGTAGGCGTCGAACTCCTCCTCCGGCGTGCCCCGGTCGATACGCGTCATCATCCGGTCGACGAGAAGCGCGAACCCGCCCGTGGCGAGGAGAGAGTCCACCACGGTGATGCCGCCCACCCCATCCGCCGCCATCTGGTCGGCCACCATGCGGGCCGTGTCCACGGTGCCGCTGAAGTGGGCGCTCAAGTGCACGGAGTACACCCGGTCGTAGGTCTGGCGCAGCCGGCCGTAGATCTCGCCCCAGACGGCCGGAGACGGCTGCGAGGTCTTGGGCAACGCGGGGTAGGCCGCCAGCTTCTCGTAGAACTGCTCGGGCCGCAGTTCGGTCCAGTCGAGGTAGGCCTCCTCGCCGAAGAACACGGTGAGCGGCACCACGGTCAGGTTGGGGTCCTGCGCCAGGCCAGGAGGCAGGTCGGCGGTCGAATCGACCACCAAGGCGGTGTTGGAGCGGTCGAGGATCACGGGAGCCGTCCTAGGGCTGGTTTGGCTCGTTGATGTTGATGACGGTGGTGTCGAAGCGCACCGTCGGCTCCGCGGCCTCTCGGGCCGCGGCCGCGGCGGCCTCGATGGCGGCGACTGCCGCGGCGGCGCCCTCCGACCCGGTCAGGAGGGCTTTGAGGGTCTCGATCTCTTGGGTGAGATGCTCCAATAGGAGCTCCGCTTTGAGGTTCACCTCGAAGTCGGCCTGGGCGCGGATGCGGTCGCGGGCCTCCTCCCTGTTCTGGCTCATGAGGATGATCGGCGCCTGGATGGCAGCCACGCAGGAGAGTATGAGGTTCAGAAGGATGAAAGGATACGGATCCCAGTGGTGGATCCAGGCGATGGCGTTGACGGCCATCCAGACGGCGATAAGGGCCAGGAAACAGATGATGAACGTCCAGCTGCCGGCGCCGACCGCAAGACGGTCGGCCATCCGTTCGCCGCGCGTCTTGACCTCCTGCTGCTGGAGGTCGTTCAGGTTCTGAGCGGCCCGGCGGTGCAGCAGTGAAGCGATATGCGGCTCGACTGCTGACAACTCAGACCTCCCAGTCCCGACAGTTTCAAGAGGACCGGCGGGGCGGCGCGCCGCTTGGCGCGCCGCCCCGCGGTCTATCTCACTCTCAAGCCCTAGTGCGAGGCTACGTACTTCGCGACGATGTCGCCCACGGCGTCGGTGCCCATGCCCATCTCGCCGGCGGCCATGCCCTTCATCTGGCTGACCGCGTACGCGATGCCCTTTTCGATGACGGCGGCAGCGTCGGTCTCGCCCAGGTGCTCCAGCATCATCTGCACGGCGCCGATGGCGGCCAGCGGGTTGATGCCGTTCCTGCCGGTCCACGGAGGCGCCGAACCGCCGATGGGCTCGAACATGCTGACGCCCTCGGGATTGATGTTGCCACCCGCCGCGACGCCCAAACCACCCTGGGTGATGGCGCCCAGGTCGGTGACGATATCGCCGAACATGTTCTCCACCACCATGACGTCGAACATCTCGGGGCTGGCCACCATGTAGAGGCAGGTGGCGTCCACGTGGTAGTACTCACGCTTGACGTCCGGATACTCCGCGCCCATCTCGGCGAAGACCCTGTTCCACAGCTTGTACATGTGGGTGAGGACGTTCGATTTGCCGATGAGGGCCAGGGTGTTGTCCGGCCCCACGCCGCGCGACTTCTTGCCGTATTTGCGGGTGTAGTCGAACGCGTAGCGCAGGCAGCGCTGCACCTGGTCGTAGGTGTAGACCATCTCCTGGATGGCCACCTCGTCCTTGGTGCCGGCGCGGGAGTTGCCGCCCATGCCGGTGTACATGCCGCCGCTGTTCTCGCGGATGCAGACGTAGTCGATCTCTTTGGGGCCCTTGTTCTTGATGGGGGTCTCGACGCCGGGGATCAGCCGCACCGGGCGCAGGTTGATGTACTGGTCCAGCGCGAAGCGGATCTTGAGCAGCACGCCCTGCTCCAGGATGCCGGGGGCCACGTCCGGGTGCCCCATGGCGCCCAGGAACATGGCGTCGAAGCCCTTGAACTCCTCGAGCACGGAATCGGGCAGGACCTCACCGGTGCGCAGGTAGCGGGCGCCGCCCAGGTCGTATTCGGTGGTGGCGACGGTGAACCCGTTGCGGGCGCACGCCGCGTCCAGCACTTTGAGACCCTCGCGCACGACCTCGGGGCCGGTGCCGTCGCCGGGGAGGACTGCGATCTTGTATTCCACTGTCAGTTCTTCCTTCCTGGGGAGAGCCGGCCGGCTACTTCGCCGCGGCGCGTTTCTTCAGATAGGGCAGCAGATCCGCCGGCTTCCACCAGCTCCCGCATGAACGGCGGGAGCGGCTCGGCCTTGTAGGTCTTGCCGGTGGTGAGGTCGTCGATCTGGCCGGTGGACAGGTCGACGCTCAGATCGTCGCCCTCTTTGATGGCGTCCACCGCGTCCGGCGCCACCAGGATGGGCAGCCCCGTGTTGAACGCGTTGCGGTAGAAGATGCGGGCGAAGCTCTTGGCGATGACCACGGACACGCCGGCGCCTTTCAGAGCGATGGGCGCGTGCTCGCGGCTGGAGCCGCAACCGAAGTTCTCCTTGGCCACCACGATGTCGCCCGGGGAGACCTTCTTGGAGAAGTCCGGGTCGGCGTCGTACATGCAGTAGGCGCCGAGCTCCTCGGCGGTCTTCATGTTGAGGTACCGCGCCGGGATGATGAGGTCGGTGTCGATGTCGCGGCCGAAGGTCCAGGCCTTGCCTTTGAGGACGTCGCTCACGGTTCCCTCCCTTCGGGCAGCGGTTTAGGGGCCGCGCCGTGGCCGATCTGGTCCGGCGTGGCGATGTGGCCCGCCACCGCGCTGGCCGCGGCCACGTACGGGCCGGCCAGGTAGACCTCGGAGGCGACATGCCCCATGCGGCCCACGAAGTTGCGGTTGGTGGTGGACACGGCCCGCTCGCCCTCGGCCAGCACGCCCATGTGGCCGCCCAGGCAGGGTCCGCACGTGGGCGCGGACACCGCGGCTTCCGCCGCGATGAAGATGTCGAACAGCCCTTCGTCGTTGGCCTGCTGCCAGATGGCCTGCGTGGCCGGGATGACGATGCAGCGCACGTCCTTGTGCACCTTGCGGCCCTTGAGGACCTCGGCCGCCTGGCGCAGGTCTTCGATGCGGCCGTTGGTGCAGCTGCCGATGACCACCTGGTCGATGCCGATGTTGTTGAGATCGGCCGCCGGCTCCGTGTTGGAGGGCAGGTGCGGCTTGGCCACCATCAGCGGGATGTCCTGCGCTTTCCAGTGGTATTCCTTCTCGTACCAGCAGTCCGAGTCCGACGTGTAGTAGCGCGGGGTGCCCTTGTAGCGGCCCTCGACGTACTTCTTGGTGACCTCGTCGGGCGCGATGATGCCGCTCTTGCCGCCCGCCTCGATGGCCATGTTGCAGATGGTGAAGCGCCCGTCCATGGTGAGGCCGCGGATGGCCGACCCGGTGAACTCCATGGCCTTGTAGAGGGCGCCGTCGACGCCTATCTGGCCGATGGTGAACAGGACGATGTCTTTGCCGGTGACGTAGGGGGACAGCGCGCCTTCGAAGGCGAACAGGTGGGTCTCGGGGACCCGGAACCAGGCAACGCCCGTGGCCATGGCGCCCGCCAGGTCGGTGGAGCCGACCCCGGTGGAGAAGGCGCCCAGAGCGCCGTACGTGCAGGTGTGCGAGTCGGCGCCGAGGACCACGTCGCCCGGGCCCACCATGCCCTGCTCGGGCAGGAAGGCGTGCTCCACGCCCACGCGGCCCACATCGTAGTAGTGGACGATGCCGTGGTCGCGGACGAACTGCCGCATCTGCTTGACCAGCCCGGCGGACTTGATGTCCTTGTTGGGCGTGAAGTGGTCGGGGATGAGGGCGATCTTCTTGGGATCGAACACCTCGGTGAACCCGGCCTTCTCGAACTCGTCGATGGCCACGCCCGTGGTGACGTCGTTGCCAAGGCAAAGATCGAGCTCGGCCATTATCAGATCGCCTGGCGCTACCGACTCTTTGCCGGCGGCCCGGGCGAGGATCTTCTCGGTCATGGTCATGCCCATGCCTTGGTCCTCCATCCTTCGAGGGTTTCCGCGCGATTCGCGCGTTCATCAGAGAGAAGCATGCATTTTACCGCTTTTGACCAAGATCAAGGAAATGATTATTGGGTTGGTACACAATCACCGCGCGGCCTGACAGCGGCCTGACAGCGGAGCGGGGCGGCCGGTGCGCGCCGGCCGCCCCGTGCTACCCTGGCGCCATGCCTCCGTTGTCCCTACCGAAGCCCAAGTTCGCCGTGGTCAAGCGGCATCGGACTCCCATCGGGGTCGCACTTGCCGCCATCATGATCGCTTTCCTGGCGCTCGTCTGTCTGGTGCTCATCACGGCGTTGGTGGTCGCCCGCTCGGCCGCTCCCCACATCGTGGACAAGCCCGAGGACGCGCCCCAGGCCAAGGTGGCCATCGTACTGGGATCGCTCGTGTATCAGAACGGCACCCCCTCCTCCATCGTGGCCGACCGGCTGGACACAGCCATCAAGCTGTACAAGCTGGGCAAGGTCCAGAAGCTGCTCATCTCGGGCGATCACGGCACGACGAGCTATGACGAGGTCAACGCCATGCTCAAGTACTGCGTGGACCGCGGCATCCCCGACGAGGACGTCTTCACCGACCACGCCGGCTTCGACACCTACGACACCATGTACCGCGCCCGGGACGTGTTCAAGGTCACGGATTGCCTCGTCGTCACGCAGGGCTTTCACCTGCCGCGCGCCGTGTACACAGCCAGGCATCTGGGCCTCGACGCCACCGGGGTCGTGGCCGACATCCAGACCTATCCCGACGAGTGGAAGTTCTCTCTGCGCGAGTGGGCGGCTCGAGTGAAGGCCATCTGGCAACTCGGGGTCACCCATCCCGAGCCCAAGTTCCTGGGCCCCGAGATCCCCATCGACGGTGACGGGCGGGCCACCCGGGGCTGACCAGGCGGGGGCGCAGGCCGCCCACCCGCTTTCCTGTCCGCCGGGGCGTCTATACTTCCGGCATGCCCAAACACATAACCACACTCACGTTCGACCTCTGGAACACGCTCTACTCAGACACAGGCGTGGCCAGCGGGCTCGTCAAGCCGCGGCGCTTGGCGTTGCTCACGGAGCTCCTCGAGTCACGAGGTGTCCACCCTACCGAGGATGAGTTGCTGCAGGTGTATCGCGCCGGCTTCGACGCCTACATGGCGGCGTGGACGTCCGGCCGCCACTTCGGCGCCCGCGAGGACCTCCACTTCATCCTCGACCACTTCCACGCGCGCGACGCCCAGACCGATGCGGAGCAGGAACTGTTCGAGCGGATCGTCACCGCCATGGAGGACGCGCTCTACCTTGCTCCGCCGGAGCTGCTGCCGGGTGTGCGGGAGACCATCCCGGCCTTGGCCGTGGCCGGCTACCGGCTGGGCATCATCTCCGACACCAGCCTCACTCCGGGGCGGGTGCTCAAGGATTTCTTGAAGAAGGACGGTCTTCTGGACTGCTTCTCGACGTTCACCTTCTCCGACGAGACAGGCTTCCCCAAGCCGGACCCCCGCATGTTCGAGGTCACCTTGGCCGGTCTGGGAGCGCGGCCGTCGGAGGCCGCCCACATCGGAGACATGCCGCGCACGGACATCGCGGGCGCCCAAGCCCTGGGCATGACCACCATCCGCTGCGCGGGCACGGCCGACCATCCGGAGCCTCCGGAGGCGGACTTCGTCATACGGGACCATCGGGAGCTGCCGGCCATCCTGGAGAAGCTGGCGGGCTAGAGACCGCGAGGCGGCTGGGCGCTGCGCCCGCCCTGGCCCGGCCCCTACTTGTCCTGCCAGACCACCTTGCCGGTGGGGTCGATGAGTGCGTAGGTCGAACTGTCGCCGTTCACGATCTTGACCGCGGCCAAGCCATCGGTGAACGCGCCGGCCCCAGCGTAGACCGGCTCGAGCACGACCTTGCCGGTCTTGTCGATGTAGCCGTAGCGCTCCTCGCCGTCGACCATCTGCTCCACCACGGCCAGCCCTTCTGAGAAGCCGTAAGCCCAGTAGAACTGGGCCGGGATGGCCATCTGGCCGGTGGTGTCGATGTAGCCGTACTTGTCGCCCATCTGCACCGCGGCCAGCCCGTCGGCGAAGGCCTCCGCCAGCGCGAACCGCGGCTGAGCGACCATTGAGCCCTTGGCGTCGATGTAGCCCCATGCGCCGCTCACCAGGACGGCGGCCAGCCCCTCCGAGAAGCGTCCGGCTTGGTCGTACTCGGGCTGGACCACCCAGGCGCCCTTCGCGTCGATGTAGCCGTACTTGGTCGCCCCGTCGACCTGCACGCCGACCGCGGCCAGCCCCTCCGAGAACGACTGGGCTTCGGCGAACTGCGGAGCGATGACCGTCTTGGCGGTGGTGTCCATGTAGCCGTATTTGTCGTCCACCTTGATGGGCGCCAGGCCCTCTGAGAACGGCAGGGAATAGGCGTTGCTCGGCTCCACCAGCTTGCCGTCTTTGACATCCAGGTACTGATACTTGCCATCGAACGTCTGCACCAGGGCCCAGCCGTCGGAGAAGGGCATGGCGCCGAAGAAGTTGGGCTCGATGATCCAGTCGCCATCCGTGCCGATGTAGCCGTAGTTGGTGGCCACGCTCCCGGCCACTGCCACCAGGGCGACGCCGTCCTTGAAGGGCCCGGCGTAGGCGAACCGAGCGTCGATGATGAGCGTGCCGGTCGAGTCCACATAGCCGTAGGCGCCCCTGCTGCTCACGAGCACGGGATGCAGGGCGCCGTTCGCCACCGCGAGGGTGCCGCCCGTGCTCCCGGCCGGACTGACCGTGGTGCCGCTGCCGCCGGCCGAAATGGAGGTCGTGGTCCCCGCGCTGTCGTCTGAGCTGCACCCGGCGGCCACGACCGCGACGGAAGTCAGCAGCCCGAACACCAGCGCGAACACGATAACCGTGGGCATCAGACGGCGGCCCTTGTTCATCCCCACACCCTCACTCGTCGGAAATCTCACGCGGGGCGCCGCACGCCGCCCAGGAGGGGCATTCTACCGCGCCGGACGTAAGGCGCCTGTCAAACCCGTCCGGACGCTTGGCGTGTAAGTCACTTGACGATCGTCTCAAGAGGCGGGACGTAGGCCTGCGAAAACACCCACTTCCCTGTGATGTCGATGTAGCCCTCGCGGTCGCCTTCCCGGACCCAAGCCAAGCCGTTCTCGAACGCCTGGGCCATGTCGAAGCGCGGCTCGATGACCCAGCGGCCTTTGCTGTCGATGTAGCCGAACTCCCAATCTTCGAGCTCGGACCCGCCCGTTGGGTTGTCGTTCGATCCGGCGGCGGCCACGCCCTCGTGGAAGTCATCGGCCCCGTCGAACTGGGGCGCGATCACCGTCGTCCCGGTGGTGTCGATATATCCCAAACGAGCGTACCCCTCGGTCGCCAACTCGCGGACGACGGCCAGACCTTCGGAGAACGAACCGGTGATGTCGAAGAACCTGCCGAAAACGTTCTTCCCGGTGCGGTCGATGAACGCATAGCCTTTGTCGTCCACGAAGACGCGGGCCAGACCTTCGGAGAACGGCAGCCCTTCGAAGAACTGGGGCTCGATGACCTCCCGCCCGGTCGTGTCCATATAACCCCACAGTTGCGTTTCGCTGTCGATGCGGATGCGCACCGCTGAGAGGCCCTCGCTGAATGCTTGGGCGCTCGTGTAGTGGGGCTTCTGCAGGATCTTGCCGGTGCTGTCGATGAACCCGATGCGATTGCCCGTCTGGACGAGCGCGATGGGACCCGCCTGCCCCGCCTGGAACTCTTCGGCGTAGTCCCAGGCCGGTTTGATGACCCAGGCGCCGCTCCGGTCGATGTAGCCGCACTTGTCGCTCTTGTCTAGCGCCGTGTCGGCCCGGGCTGCCGCCAGGCCTTGGCTGAACTGCCAGACCTCGGCGAAGCGGGGCTCCATGGCCCAAGCGCCCTTCTTATCGATGAAGCCCCAGAGGACCCTGCTGTCATCGGTGCGGACGGCGGCAGGGGCTATGCCGTCCTGAAAGGCGCGGACACTTTCAAAGGTCGGCGCTATCGCCCAAGTGCCGGTGATGTCGATGAAGCCCTCCCGTCCGACACCGCCCGGCGCCACCGTCGCAACGGCGGCCAGACCTTCGTGGAAGAAGAGTTGGTGGTCGTAAACCGGCTGGATGACCCACGTGCCGTTCCGGTCGATCATCCCCCACTTCTCGCCCACCTGGACCGGGAAGAGGCCCCCTTCCGGGGAACTCAGGGGCGTCTCAGTCGTGACGCCTGACCCGGTGGCCGCCGTGGTGTCTGGATGGTGGTCGGAAGACGGAGTGGTGCTCCAGTCGGGCTCGGTGGTGGTCGTGGACTCGGCGAGGGGCGCCCCGGGGGTCGAGGTCGAAGCGGAGTCTTCGCCGCAGCCCACCGGCGCCGCCAACAGAGCGCCGAACGCCAACACGATGCCGATCGCCTGCAACAACCTGATCTGACGCATCCCCTGCCTCCTTCGAGCTCTCCACCAGCCCTCAGGCAACCGCTCGGAAAAGATTACTCCATTGACGCTCTCGCGGGACGGTCGGTTTCGGGGACCAGCGCCAGCATCAGGATGCCCGCCAGGACCGCCGCCCCCGCGCCCACCCAGAACGGCGCCGCGTGCGACACCCGGTCGTAGAGGACGCCGGCTATCACGCTGGCCGGCAACGCCGCCAACCCCACCACCATGTGATACGCCCCGTAGGCCGTCCCCCTCCGCTCGCCGGAAGAGAACTCCCCGAGCAGCGCCCGCCCGTTGCCGTCCGCGATGCCCATGTAGACGCCGTAGAGGATGAAGACCCCCCAGGCAGCGGCCGCCGACCCGGCGAGCGCCATCCACGCGTAAGTCCCTGCAAATACCGCGAATCCCATGAGGGCCACCCTGCGCCTGCCCACCTTGTCGGCGAGCAGCCCCGCCGGGATGGACAGCGCCGAATAGACGAAGTTGAAGACGAGATAGAGCACCGGGACAAGCATGGTGGCGATGCCCAGGTCGCGGTTCGCCCGGATGATGAGGAAGGCATCGGAGGAGTTGCCGAGGGAGAAGATGGCCGTGACCATGAGGTACGAGAGAAGCGGGCCCCTGAGGCGCTTGAGCCGCTGCCACCTGGTGAGGCCGTCCGCCGGGGCGCCGGGCTGCGCCGCGGCGCCGCTGCCGGCGCCGCCTTCGTCCCCCGCCGCGCCCTCCGAGGCCGCGGCGCCGCTCCCCTCTCGCTCCCGGTCCTCCGCTTCTCCCTCACGAACAGCCAGATAACGGCCACACAGATGGCGGCGGGGATCATGGATATCCAGAACACGAGGCGGTATCCCCCGGGCCGCGCCCAGAGGATCACGAACGCGATGCCGGGCCCCACCACGGCGCCGAACTGGTCCATGGCCCGGTGGAAGCCGAACGAGCGGCCCAGCCGGCTCTTCTCGGTGGAGTCGGCCACGATGGCGTCCCGGGGCGCCGTCCGCACGCCCTTGCCGAAACGGTCGACGAACCGGGAACTCAGCACCATCCCCCACCCGTTGGCCAGCGCCAGCAGCGGGCGGCTGACGGTGGAGATCCCATATCCGAAGAGCATCAGCGGTTTCCGCCGCCCCATCTTGTCGCTCAGCCACCCGGAGATCATCTTGAGCAGGCTGGCGGTGCTCTCGGCGATGCCCTCTATCACCCCGATGAGACTCGTACCCACCCCCAGCACCGACCACAGGAAGATCGGCACCAGCGAGTAGATCATCTCTGAGCTGACGTCCATGAAGAACGACACGACGCCGGTCCAGAAAACGTTCGAGTCGAGGCCCCAGATGCGGCGGGAGGGCGGGCCGGCGCCGGAGAGGCCGCCGGTGGAGACGCCGCCGGTGGAGAGGTCGCCGGCAGGTGGGCCCGGCGCGGCGCTCATGGCTGCTGCGCGACGGCCGCCTTACTGAGGTTCAGCCCCACAGGCGAGGCGACATCGGGCAAGCTTGGAGAGGACCGCTTCGCGCACTTCCGTAGCCAGGGTCCAAGCATCGGCCTGGGTGGCGGTCCACGCCATCAACCTCACCGTGACGCCCAGGTTGTCCGCCTCGATGACCGACACGCTGGCGGCGGGCGAGTCAAGGAAAAGCGGATGCGCCTTCGCGGTCTCGAGGAGCAGCTTGCGCACCGACTCCACGTCCGTCCCATACTCCAGCCGGAGGGTGACGAGCGCCGGCATACGCGGGTCGATGAGGGTGTAGTTGCGGATGGCCCGGTCGGACAGCAGCTTGTTGGGGATCACCAGGCGGCGGTTGTCCCAGATGCGGATGCTGGTGTAGAGCAGGCCGATGGATTCCACGGTGCCGAACTCGTCTTCGATGGTGACGCTGTCCCCCAGGCGGATGGGCTGCGCGAAAGCGATGACGATGCCCGAGAACAGGTTGGCGACCGTCGTCTGAGCGGCGAAACCAAGCGCGACGCCGACCACGCTGGCCGACGCGAACATGCCCACGGCCACGGCCTTGAGAGCGGCGATGTCGATGACCCAGAAAACCAGCCCGAAGGCGACGAAAAGGATGGTGACCGTCGGAGAGCCGCTCGATCATGCGGAAGCGGGTCTCGGCTCCGGGATCGGTCTCCTTGAGGTTGCGGCGCTTGGACCAGGCGTTGATGATCTTGCGCAGTATCCACTGCAGCAGCCATGCCGACGATGAGGATGATGACCGCCGCCAGCAGCTTGTAGAAGAAGTCCTCGTGAGTGTCCCAGTAGCTCATGATGGCACCACTATAGCGCCGCGCAGGCCGACGCGGCGCGTGGCGCCGGCCCCATCTGGGAAGATAGACTGGACTCGTCACCGGTCACCCTCACCCGGCAGGAGGCCACGATGACCGACCGCGACACCGACCGCGACACTCAGCGCGCCGCCAAGCTCGCATCCGACGCCCAAGAGCCCGGCCAGCTGGCCAAGTACCGGGCCAAGCGCCACTTCGACCGCACCGCCGAGCCGTCGGGCGACGAGGCGGCGCCTCCCAGCGAGGCAGCGCCGACGACGCCGGAGCCCGCGGCCGCCATGGACCCCGGGGGCAAAGACCCCGCGTCCCGCCGCATCTTCGTGGTGCAGAAGCACGACGCCTCCCGGCTGCACTACGACTTTCGGCTGGAATTGGATGGGGTGCTCAAATCCTGGGCTGTTCCCAAAGGTCCCTCCCTCGACCCGGCCGACAAGCGGTTGGCGGTCATGGTGGAGGACCATCCGCTGGAGTACGCCACGTTCGAGGGCGGCATCCCGGAGGGCGAGTACGGCGGCGGCACGGTGATGCTCTGGGACGCCGGCTGGTGGGAGCCCGACTCCTGGCGAGCCCTCTCCCCCGCGGAAGCCCTCACCAAGGGAGAACTGAAGTTCACCACCTACGGGCAGAAGCTCAAGGGAAGCTGGGTGCTGGTCAAGACCAAGTGGAAGGGCGAGAACAACTGGCTGCTCATCAAGCACCGGGACGACGACGCCCGTCCGGGGTCCAACATCGAAGAGGAAGCCCCCGACTCGGTGGCCAGCGGCCGCAACCTCGAGCAGATCGCCGCGGACGGGGCCGGCGAGCGGCGAGAGAACCGTGAAGATCCTGGTCTCTGGAGCCACCGGGTTCGTGGGCGGCACCATCGCCCGGCATCTCCTGGAGACGGGCCATCAGGTGCGGGCCATGAGCCGTTCCACCGGCCATGCCATGGCGGTCTTCGCCAAGAGTGAAGCCGGCCGGCGCGCCCTGGCCGAGGGCAGCCTCACCTTCGTCGAGGCGGATGTGACCAAGCCCGGCACCCTTCGCGAGGCCGTCGCGGGCATCGATGTGATCGTCCAGGCGGCGCAGTTCACCGGCGCCCCGGTGGAGAACGCCAAGCGCGGCCTCACCTACATGAACGTCGACCGCAACGGGACCATGAACCTGCTGGAGGCGGTCGCCGGCGCCGCGCGGCCCCGCGGCGGCCGCCGCAGCCCGCCGCCCCGCTTCCTCTACATGAGCGGCATCACGGTCTCCCCCACCAGCCCCTACACCTGGGACAGGGCCAAATGGCAGGCCGAGGAAGCCATCCGCGCCAGCGGCCTGGACTGGACCATCGTGCGCGGCGCGCCCATGTACGGCAAGGATGACGTCTCCTTCAACCGGATCATCTCCTACTCAGACTACCTGCCGTTCGTGCCCATCTTCGGCGACGGAAAGGCCCTGCTCACGCCCCTGTTCGTCGAAGATACCGGCCGGTTCTTCGCCCTTTTGGCGGACCACCCGGACCGTTGCCGGCAGACCACCTTCGGCCTCGGCGGGCCCGACACGGTGACCACTCGACCGGTTCCTTCAGATGATCCTGCGGGCGAAGGGCCGCTCCCGGGCGATCCTGCACATCCCGAAGCCGGTGGGCAAGATCCAGGGCGCGGTGATGCAGTTCCTCCCCGGCCGTCCGCTGACCCCCGCTGCCGTGGATTTCGTGTCTGCTGAGGCGGTCGTGACCGAGGAGGAGCGCGCGCTCATGGCGGAGCGGTTCCCTGAGTTCAGAGCGACGCCCCTCGCGGAAGGGCTTGCGTCGTACTAGCGTCCCGGTGGTCGGGCAGGCGGACCGGTGTTGCCGCGCCGCGTAGCCTGTGTCAGAAGCGGGCCGGGCGCGCGTCGTCTATCGGCACGATGTACTTGATGTCGTTCTTGTTGATGAAGATGGTGCCCATCTCGACGGGCGACTGCTCAACGCCGCCGGCCCTCAGGCGCAGCACAGCGCTGACGACCACCAGGAACTGGCTCTTCTCGTTCATCAAGTCAGACAGACGGATGCCTGGCAGATGTACAAGCCCGTCACAGCCGAAGTCGGTCGCCTCTATTATCACCCGGACCTTGCGGTCCTCCGGCTGAGCGTAGGTTTCCATCGCTTTCTCCTTCTCTGGGACACGCCCCGGAGCGGACCCTTGCACGGCGGGACGGAGGCGATCGCTCGCCATGAGGGGTTTATCGGCAGGGAGCGGGGGTGGGATTAGAACGGGCGCGCCGGGTTTCGGAGGGCGACACGGTGGTCGGGGAACGCGGTGGAGTCCCCCAAGGCGGTGGTCATGGGCCTGTCCCAGTATCAGCGGCGGTCTACCGGCAGCCAGGTCGGCGCCTGGCGGAGGTTGGCTCAAGCGGCGAGCGGGCGACTGGCAGGGGCGCATCAAGACGCTCTACGCCCCGATGTACTTGGCGTACAGCGCCCGGGCCAGCGTCTCGTCCCGGGTGCCGCGGACGATGATGCGGCCGTCGTAGAAGACCACCAACTCCTGGTCCCCCACGGGGAACCGCAGCATCGTGGGGCTGCTCTCCACCGGGCCCAGCGCGCGCAGCCGCTCGTCGATCTGGGCCAGTGGGCATCCCGGTCGACGCCGGATCCCAGATCTGTACCGCGTTCTGGCCGCAAAGGCTGGTGGTCCGGTTGCGCGGCGGGCCCTCAAGGAACTCGTACGTGCCGGCGGCGCAGGCCGGGCAGTCCGGATCGGTGAAGCCCTCCAGGGGCAGCGACTCGAAGGAACGCTGCCACAGGTCGAACACCACCAGGTCGCGACTCACCGGAGCGACGGCCTCGTCGGCGATGATGACCTTGAGGGCCTCGGCGGCCTCCATGGAGCCGGTGATCCAGGGCGCCGAGTTGACCACCCCGGCCGTGTCGCAGGTGAGCGTGCCCCCCACCGGCGCGCTCCGCACCAGGCAGCGGAAGCAGGGCTTGCCGCCGGGCAGGAACGTGGCGGACATGCCCGTGGACGCCACCGCTCCCCCATACACCCACGGAATCCCGAGCTTGAGGGCCACGTCGTTGATGAGGAACCGAGCCTCGAAGTTGTCCAGCCCGTCGACGATGACGTCCGCGCCCTCCACGAGGGCCGCGGCGTTGGCCTGATCGAAGTCCGCGACCACGCCCTCTATCTTTACTTGAGGGTTAGCTTCGCGCAGATGGCGGGCGGCAGCTTCGGCCTTGGGAAGGTTCTCGGCGATGTCGCGCTCGGTGTAGAGGCCCTGGCGCGCGAGATTGTGGATCTCGATGAAGTCCCGGTCGATGATACGCACCCGCCCCACCCCGGCCCGCACGAGCGCGGCCGCGATGGTGGTCCCGAGGGCGCCGCACCCCACGACGACGGCGAACCCCTCCTCCAGCCGCCGCTGACCCTCCGGCCCGATGCCGGGAAAGATGATCTGGCGGGAGTAGCGGTCCTGATCCATCATGGACTTGAGTCTACCTCGTTTGGAGGCTCACACGGAGCCCCAGACTAGAGGCCTCAGCCGCCCCCGCCGCCACCGCCGCTGCCGCCTCTTCTGGCGACCGACAGGACGAGGGCCAGCACCACCACGACTATGATGACGATCTCAACCCAGGATCCGATGGCGCAGCTCCTCTGGCTCAGCCGGCGTTCGGGATGGGGACCCGGGGCCGGCGCTTATACCCTTGGGGGTATGTTGCACGGCGAGCGCGGCGGCCCGCTCAGATGGCGAACAGGTCGGTCGAGAGGTACCTCTCCCCCGCGTCCGGCAGGATGGCCACGATGGTCTTGCCCGCGAACTCGGGGAGCTGTCCCAGCCGCACCGCCACCGCCACCGCCGCGCCGCTCGATATGCCGCAGAGGATGCCCTCCTCTTTGGCCAGGCGGCGCGCCATCTCGATGGCCTCGTCGTTGTCGGCGGTCTCGACCCGGTCCACCAGCGACAGGTCCAGGTTGGCCGGGATGAAGCCCGCCCCTATCCCCTGGATCTTGTGCGGCCCCGGCTTGAGCGGCTGCCCCGCCAGCGTCTGGGTTATCACCGGGCTCGCCGCCGGCTCCACGGCCACCGAGTAGAGCGGCCGTGCCCTGCACCTTCTCGAAGTAGCGGGAGACGCCGGTCAGCGTCCCGCCCGTGCCCACGCCCGCCACCAGGACGTCCGCGGTGCCCTCGGTGTCGTCCCAGATCTCCATGCCGGTGGTCTTCTCGTGGATCGGCGGGGTTCGCCGGGTTGGTGAACTGCTGGGGCAGGTAGTACTTCTCGGGGTCGCCGGCCACCATCTCCTCGGCGACGCGCACCGCTCCCTTCATGCCCTCGCCGCCGGGAGTAAGGATCACGTTCGCCCCGAAGAACTGGAGCACCTTGCGCCGCTCGATGCTCATGGTCTCGGGCATGGTGAGGTTCAGCTTGTAGCCCCGGGCCGCGCAGACGTAGGCCAGAGCGATACCGGTGTTGCCGCTGGTGGGCTCCACCAGCTCGCAGCCGGGCTTGATGCGGCCCTTCTCCTCCGCGTCCCACACCATGGCCGCTCCCACCCGGCACTTGACCGAGTAGGCGGGGTTGCGTCCCTCGATCTTCGCGAGGATGGTGGCCGTGGTCGTGCCCGGCACCCGGTTCAGCCGCACCAGCGGGGTGTGGCCGATGGAGAGCGAGTTGTCGGCGTAGACGCGGAAGATGTGTCCGTGATCCTGGTTCATAGGTGCCTCCTTGGCGGCCGGGGCCGGGTCAGCTCTGCGAAGCGCGCAGCGCTTGGTCGAGGTCGGCGATGATGTCGCGCACGTCCTCTATACCCACCGAGATGCGCACCAAGTCGGGGGTGACGCCCGCCGCCACCTGTTCCTCGGGCGAGAGTTGCTGGTGGGTGGTGGCCGCCGGCTGGATGACCAGGGTCTTGGCGTCCAGGATGTTGGCCAGGTGCGACGCCAGCCTCACCGATTCGATGAACTTCTTGCCCGCCTCCAGGCCGCCCTTGACGCCGAACGCGAACACCGCGCCCGGGCCCCAGCGGCAGCAGGCGCTTGGCCCGCTCGTAGTCGGGATGGCTGGGCAGGCCGGCGTAGTCGATCCAGCTCACCGCCGGATGCCCCGCCAAGAACTCAGCCACAGCTTGAGCGTTCGACGCGTGGGCACGGGCCCGCAGCGGCAGCGTCTCCAGGCCCTGGATGAACAGCCACGAGTTGAACGGCGACAGCGGCGCGCCCAGGTCGCGGAGCAGGCCGGTGCGGATCTTGAGCAGATACGCCAGCCCGGGAGCGGCGGCCGTCGGCGTGGTTACCGAACGCCTCCCAGAAATTCACCCCGTGGTAAGCCGGGTCGGGTTCCGTTATCTCGGGGAACTTGCCGGACGCCTTCCAATCGAACGTGCCCTTGTCCACGACGGCGCCGCCGATGGAGGTGCCGTGCCCGCCGATCATCTTGGTGAGCGAGTACACGGCGATGTCGGCCCCGTGCGTGAACGGGTCGAAGAGCGGGGGCGGCGTGACCGTGTTGTCGACGATGAGGGGCAGCCCGTGGCGATGCGCCACCTCGGCGATGGCGTCGAGGTCGTCCACGTTGCCCTTCGGGTTCCCGATGGACTCGGTGTAGAGCAGCCGGGTGTTCTCGTCGATGGCCCGCTCGAAGTTGGCGGGGTCGCGGCTGTCCACGAACCGCGCCTCGATGCCGAACCGCTTGAGCGGATAGCTGAACTGGGTGTACGTGCCGCCGTAGAGCTTGTCGCCGGTGACGAAGTTCTGCCCGGCCGACGTGATGGCCGCCACTGCGTAGAAGATGGCCGCCATACCCGAGGCGGTGGCCACCGAGCCCGCCGCGCCGTGCAGAGCGGCCAGGCGCTGCTCGAGCACGTCGGTGGTGGGGTTCATGAGCCGCGTGTAGATGTTGCCGAACTCCTTGAGGGCGAAAAGGTTCGCGGCGTGGTCGCAGTCGCGGAACACGTAGCTGCTCGTCTGATACAGGGGTACGGCGCGGGACAGGGTCTCCTGGTCGGGCGTGTGCCCGGCGTGGAGCGCCAAAGTATCCACCTGATAGTGAGGGTCAGAGTTGGGCTTGGGATCGCTCATGGCGTCCTCCTGATGGCCGGCGAGGCGGCTGCGGGCAGGCTACGGGCCGGTGGGCTTCTTGCGGGCGGGGACTTCGTCGCGGTTCTGCTTGGCCAGCTTCTTCTCTTCCGGGGTGAGCGAAGACATCTCCACCGGCCGGACCACGGTCAGGTGGCCGTCGACCGGGCAGCGCTGGATCTTGGCGAACCCGACGTCTACACGGCGCCAGTTGAAGTTGCCCACCCAAACGGTGGTGAACAGATGCCCCTGGCTGCAGCGGGCGACGACCTCACCCTCGCTCTTGAAGCCCTTGCGGTGCGCGATGACCGCCCCGACGATGAACGCGAGGAAGGCGGCGACCACGATGATGATGAGAGGCAGCATGGTAGACATGCAGGTATTGTAGCCTGTGGACTATGATGAGGGTCGGAGTCTCGACACGCGCGCCGCGGTGGGGTATGGGGCGTCTTCGCATCAGCACGTATCACTGGGTCTTCTACGTGGCGGCCGGCCTGCTCTACGCCGGCACCCTCTTCCGCACGCCGCTGTCCGTGGAAGGCTCGGGGACTCTGGCCGCCGCCTTGGCCCTACTCGCCGCCTGGCTGATCCTGTTCGTGGTGGAGGTCACCGTTCTTCCCGGCGAGTGGCCTTGGACCGTCGCCTACCTCGCGGCCCAGACCTTCATCGTGGGTGTGCTTCTCCTGTTACCCGGCTCCTACGACTTCTTCGGCGTCCTGCTCGGCCCCCTGGCCATGCAGGCCACCATGCGCCACGGGCCGCGGTGGGGCGCCACGGTCTTGGCGGCGTTCGCGGCCGTCTTGGCCCTGACCCTCCTGCAGAAGTGGAGCCCTTCCGTGACGGCCGTCTTTGTGGTCCTCTACACGGTGCTGGCCGGGATCTTGAGCCTGTACGCGGTGGCCACCCGCAGGACGGCGGAGGCGCGCGCCGCGAACGAAGCCCTGGCCGAGCGGCTGCTGACGATCAACGAGCAGCTCAGCGCTTCCTCTTCCAAGCTGGAGCGGGCCGCGGTGACCCGCGAGCGCAACCGGGTGGCCCGCGAGTTGCACGACTCGGTGACCCAGACCATCTTCAGCATGACCTTGTCCGGCCAGTCCGCCATCCTGCTGCAGGACCGTCCCGATAAGGTCCGCGCCCAACTCGACCGGATGACCGAACTGGCCCGCTCGGCCCTCGCCGAGATGCACGACCTCATCCTGCAGTTGACCCCCGAGGCCACCGGCGAAGGCGGCCTGCCGGCTGCGCTTCGCCAAGAGGTGGAGCGCCGGGCGGCCGACGGCCTGCGGATCACCCTTACGGTGGACGAGCCGCCGGTGGGAGGCGGCGCCACCCTGGGCGCCGCGGAGGAGCAGAACCTGCTGCGCATAGCCCAAGAAGCCCTCAACAACGTGGCCAAGCACTCGGGCGCGGGCGAAGCGGACATCCGGCTTCGCCTCTGGGCGCCGGCCCGCCTCGAGATAGAGGACCGGGGGACGGGCTTCGGACCCGAGGGCTTCGGGCCGCCCCAGGGCGCCGGGGCGCCGGAAACGGCCTCCGCTGGCGGCCCGCCGGCGCAGTCCGCCGCCGGCGGGCCGGGCGGCGTCGGCCTGTCCAGCATGAGAGAGCGCGCCACCGAGATCGGGTGGCGCCTGGAGATACACAGCACGCCGGGAGAGGGCACGCGCGTCGTGGTCCGCGAGCCGGTGACCCAGGACCCCGCGGCGAAGGAGACCGGCCAATGAGCGACACGGACATCATCAGGGTCGTCATCGCCGACGACCATCAGGTGGTGCGGCAGGGCCTGCGCACCTTCCTCGACCTGCATCCGGACATCCAGGTGGTGGGCGAGGCCGGCGACGGCGTGGAGGCCGTCGACATGGTCAAGCGGCTCGACCCCCATGTGATCCTCATGGACCTGATGATGCCCCGCCTCGACGGCATCAGCGCCACGAGGGAGATCGCCGCGGCGGCTCCTGACAGCCGGGTGATCGCGCTCACGAGTTTCGTGGACGACAGTCTGCTGTTCCCGGCCATCGAGGCCGGAGCGTCCAGCTACCTGCTCAAGGACGTGTCACCCGACGAACTGGTGGAGGCCATCAGAGCAGCCTACCGCGGAGAACCCCGTCTTCATCCTGATGTGGCCCGCAAGCTGATGGAAGCCATGCGCGGATCGCGGGCGGGTGGCGGCGGAGCGGCGCGCGACGCGGGGCGCGGGTCGGGGACGGGCGCGAACACTGCCGCTCCGGGTATCGCCGAACTCACCGACCGGGAGCGCGAGATGATCGCCCTCGTCGCGGAAGGCAAGAGCAACCAGGAGATCGCCACCGAGTGCTTCATCAGCGAGAAGACCGTCAAGACCCACGTGGGCAACATCCTGGCCAAGCTCGGGCTCAAAGACCGCACGCAGCTGGCCATCTTCGCGATCCGGAATGATCTCACGCGCCCCTGACGACCCCCAGGCCCCGGCGGCAGCCGCGGCCCCGGAGGGCGCGGCCGGCTCGAAGGGCGCAGTGGCCGCTCGACTCCGGCCCATCGGCCAGCCGGTGCTGCTGGCCGCGCTGTACATGGTGTCGGCGGGGTTTGCCGTCCGGCTCTTCGCCACCATGCAGAATGCCGGGCTGCGGCCCTGGTATGCGGCGCTGTTCGCTGCGTTCTTCGTGCTGTTCTCGCTGGTCTGGGCGATCCCGCGCATGCCGACCCTCTGGATCCACGCCACCATCGTCCTCGAGTGCGCGGTGGCGGTAGGGCTGCTGTTGCTGGGCCCGGACTTCGACTACATGACCTCCCTCCTCATCCTCCCTGCCTACCAGGCAGCGGCCGTGTTGTCGGCTCGGGTCCGTTGGGTCTGGGTGTGCGCCATCCTCGTGATCATGCTGGCCGCCCAGACCGGCACCCTCGGGCTCCGCGGAGTCGGGCTTGCGCTCACTCCGATGGCCGTGGCCATCGCCCTGGCCGCGCTGGCCACGGCGCGGCGGACCGCGGAGGAGGCCCGGACCCAGAGCGAACGCCTGGTGGAAGAGCTGGAGGCCAAGCGCCGCCAGCTGGAGCAGAACGCGGCGGAGATCGAAGGTCTGGCCGGCATGGACGAGCGCAACCGGCTGGTGCGTGAGCTGCATGACTCGGTGTCGCAGGCCATGTTCGCCGTGCTTCTCTCCGCCCGGTCGGGGCAGCTGATGGTTGACAAGGACCCGGCCGGGCTACCGGCCCACCTCGAGAGCCTGCGCGACCTTACCCAGGAGGCGCTGGCCCGGATGCGCGGCTTCATCGCCGAGCTCAGGAGTCCGGAGGGTAGATAGGGCGTGTTCCACCGCAGGTTCGCGCCTGGCCGGCCACCCGACCGGGCCCTTCTACTACCTGGGTCTTAGACGACTCGGGCCTCGGTCGCAGTAAGAAATCCCCCCTTTTGACCACACAGAAATCCGCCCTGGGGCCGATGTGCGGAGTTGTGCCCGAGGTCATGCTTGAGCCATGGAAAACAGCGCTCATAGGAGGCTTGTCATGACCCCGGCACTCGACACCACCCGCCGCCACTACATCGACTGGCTCCGCATCATCGCCGTGCTCCTGCTTTTCCCGTTCCACATCTCCCGGATCTTCAACGTCGGCGACGAGTTCTACGCCAAGAGCGACACCCTCAGCCACGGCCTCACCTGGGTCGTGGCCTATCTCGATCACTGGCACATGCCGCTGTTCATATTCCTCGCCGGCGCATCCACCTGGTTCGCCCTCTCGCATCGCAGCGGCGGACAGTATGCCTGGGAGCGGGTCAAACGCCTGCTCGTGCCGTTCGCCTTCGGCCTGATCGTGCTGATCCCACCGCAGTCGTACCTGGGCGCGCTCAGTCACGGGACCACGAACGCATCATTCTTCGCGTGGTTCCCGAACTTCTTCCACCTGAGCAGTGTGGACCCCGGCGCGTACTACTCGGGCGGCCTGACCTTCGGCCACCTGTGGTTCATCTTCCACCTGTTCATGTACGCGCTTATCGCCCTGCCGATCTTCCTGGTGCTGCGGCGCGGCATCGGGCGGCGGTTCACCGGACTGCTGGCGCGGGCCACCGCCAAGCCCGGGGTCATCCTCGCGCTCGGCCTGCTCACGTTCCCAGCCATGTTCGTGGGCGACTTCGCCGGAGGCAACCCCGTGTGGCTCGGCATACCGTTCCTTCTCGGATACGTGATGATGAGCGACGCCCGCTTCGAACAGGCCATCGACCGGCACAAGCTGGCCGCGCTCATCCTGGGTCCGCTGGCCGCGCTGGCCGTCACCTACTTCGACGTCAACGGCGGCCCCGGCCTGACCGGCGTGGCCGGATGGCTATACGACCTCTACAGCGGCGTCCTGATCCCCTGGTTCTGCATCGTGGCCTTCCTCGGATACGGACGTCGCTTCCTCAACCGGGGCGGGGCCGTCCAGCGGTACGCGGCCACCGCTTCCTATCCCGTGTACCTGCTGCACCAGACCGTGATCGTGGCGGTGGGCGTGGCGGTGCTCAAGGCGGGGATGGGCGTTCCGCTCAGCTTCGCCGCCATCCTGGCCGGCTCGTTCGCCGGGACCATGGTGGCCTATGAACTCCTCCGCAGGGTGAAGGTGATCCGGTTCCTCATGGGGATCAAGTGGGCTCCCGGGCGCAGGCCGGCGGCGGCCCAGCCGGAAGTGGCCCGCCAAGCCCCCGCGACGACCTCGGGAGGCCGTGCCTGACTCCGGGCTTCTGAGTGGGTGGCTCGGGCCCCGCCCCGGCCGTAGAGCCGGGGCGGGGCCCGAGCTGTTCAGGCATGTTGATGGTGGCCTATATCGTGTGTCGATCTCGACACACGATATAGGCGGCCGTAGGCCGCTACACTCCGAGCTTGTCGAGCAGCGGCGGAAGGTCCGCCAGGGTGCGGAGCACGTGGTCCGGCATGTCCGGGCCGCCGATGGCGTGGATGCGCTCGAACTCCTCCGGGCTGGTGACCCCGGTGAGGACCAGGGCCGTCACCATGCCGGCGCGGATGCCCATGCCGATGTCGGTACTCATCCGGTCGCCGATGAAGAGGGTCTGCCCCGCGGGGACGCCGGTGACCGACGCCAGGATCTCCGCCAGGCCGAGGCCGGGCTTACCCATGTAGACAGGCTGCTTCTGCGCCGCGGTGGCCACCGCGGCGATCACCGCCCCGGCGCCGGGCAGCAGCCCGGCGGGGGTCGGGAAGGTCGCGTCGGGGTTGGTGCCCACGAACAGCGCCCCGGCGAGGATGGCCGCCTGGGCTTGGATCAGCATCTCGAAGGTGAAGTCCCGGTCCATGCCCACCACGACGGCCGCGAAGCGCGGCGCGGCTTCGGCGGGCGCCTCGGGCGCCGGGGCGCCTTCGGCGGCAGGCGCGGCGGGCGGCACGGTCTGCGGCCCCGCGGGCGCGCGCCGCTCCCGCGTGGACCGGAGCCAGGCCGGCCTCGGTGAGCTCCCGCATCAGGCCGGACTCGCCCACCACCAGCACCGGCGCGCCCTGCGGCAATCGCTGCCGCAGCCACTGGCCGGTCACGTAGCCGGAGGTCAGCACTCGGTCGACACCGGCCGGCAGGCCGGCGGCGGCCAGCCGCTCGGAGACGGCTTCCCGGTGCGAGGTGGAGTTGTTCGACACGTAGCGGAGGTCGAGCCCCCGCCGTACCACGTCATTGAGGGCCGCCGGCGCGTCGGGCAGGACGGAGCCGCCCAGCCACACCACGCCGTCCAGGTCGACCGCGACGAGGCGGACGGGGGCCGGGCCGCCGGCGGGGGCCGGCGCCGCGTTGGCCGCCGCGAAGAACGGGTCTGTCCAGCCGGCCTGATCGGTCGGGCGGGCGGCATCCATCAGACCAGCCCCAATCCGTGCACCACTTTGCCGAGGCCGGTGAACTCGAGGTCGATGGCCGCGTTCGGGCACACCTCATGGCAGCAGAAGCATTGGATGCACTTCTCGTCTTCCACCAAGGCGACCCTCGTCTTCTTGTCCATCTCGATGGCTTTGCCCGGACAGGCCTGCGCGCACGCTCCACAGATGGTACACCTGCCCACCTTCGGCCGCGGCCGGCGGGCTGAAGCCGTTCCGCATGAACGAGCGGGGCCGGTCGGCCAGCCATTGGGCGCGGCCCAGGCCTCCACCTGTCCAGGTACTTGCCGGGCAGGGCGAAGTCCTTCACCGCGAACTCCGACACCGGCAGCCCCACCGTGGCCACGTCCTCCGGCCTGCCCCGCCACAGCCCGCGGTCGCGGGCGGCGGCCAGCATCGGCACGGCCAGCGGGTCGATGCCCGCGATGGCGCAGCAGACGAGGTCCGCGGACACGTAGTCGTCGGCGGCCAGGAGGAAGTTCATCTGCCGAGGGGTCCCGGACGTGCTCGGACCCTGCCCCTCCATGGCCAGGATGGCGTCCACGATGTTCAGCCGCGGCCGCGCCAGCGCCGCGATGTCGAGCAGCATGTCGCCGAAGAGCTTGGGCGCCGGGAGCTTGGCGTGGTAGCCCACCTTGGTGAGCCCCGGGATGAGCCCGAACAGGTTCTTGGTGGCGCCGCCCAGCACCTGGAAGGTGTGCGTCTTGAACTTGGACAGGTTGATGAGCCCGTCGCAATCCAGGAACGACCGGAGGAGCTCCACGCGGTGCGCCTGCCTGCCGTCGGGATGGCGGATGGTGTCCCAGTCGGTGTCGTAGCTCAGTTCGAAGTCGTAGCGGTCGGCCACCTCGCGGTAGCCGGCGCGCCGGAACACTCCCACCATGACGCTCTTGAGCGGCACGAAGCCGGCTCCCGGGCTTTCCACCACCACCGGGTAGCCGCCGGCTTCCCTGACCTCCAGCGCGACCGCCGCCACCAGCAGCGGATGCGTGCAGATGGCCCGCTCCGGCACCGCCGGCATGATGATGTTCGGCTTGAGGCCGATGCGCTCGCCCGGCTTGACGAAGGCCGCCATGCCGCCGAGCGGGGCGAGGAGGTCGCGCAGGGCCGCCCGCAGGGGTTCGAGCTCGTAGTCCTCGCAGCGGACGAGCGAGACGGGGCCCGGCTGCGCCAGCACTCGCAGCGACGGCCCGCTGAGCTCGCGGGGATCCGCCTCCATCAGACCAGTCCGAATCCGTGGAACACTCGGCCCATGCCCGTGAACCGCAGCTCGATGGCCGCGTTGGGGCACACCTCGTGGCAGCAGTAGCAGCGGATGCACTTGTCGTCGTCCACCCGGGCCACCCGGGCCTTCTTGTCCATGGTGATGGCCTGTACCGAGCAGGCCTGCTCGCACGAGCCGCAGATGGTGCACGGACCCACCTGGGGCCGCGGCCGGGGGCTGAAGCCGCCGCGCAGGAACGCGCTCCCCACCCCGCCGATGAGGGGCAGCTCCAGACCGTTGCTGGCCACCCCTTTGCATGGGAGCCTGGAAGTCGCGCAGAGCCAGCTCCGACACCGGCGGGCCTATCACCGGCAGGCCGGCGACGCGCCCGTCCCACAGACCGCGCCGCCGGGCCGCGACCAGCACCGGGATGGCCTGCGGGATCGAAGCCGGCGATGCCGCAGCAGACGGCGTCCATGGACACCGTGTCGGCGCCGGCCATGATCAGGCCCAGCTTCCGGGGCTTGCCGCCCGGTTCCCGGGCCGTGGCCCTCCATCGCGACGATGGCGTCCATCACGTTGAGGCGCGGGCGCATGAGCGTGGCCACGTCCAAGAGCATCTCCGCGAACAGTTCCTTCTCCGGGAACTTGCCGTGGTAGCCGACCTTGGTCAGCCCCGGTATCAGCCCGAACAGGTTCTTGGTGGCGCCCGTGAAGATCATCAAGGCGTGGGTCTTGAACTTGGGGATGTTGATGAGGCCGTCCACCTGCAGGGCCGACCGCACGATCTCGACCCTCTTGAACGCCCGGCCGTCGGGACAGGGCACCCAGTCCCACTCCGGCTCCACGCTATGCTCGAATCCGTAGCGATCGGCCACGTCCTGGTAGCCGGCCTTGACGAACTGCCGGGCCAGCACCTTCGGCGACGGGATGATTCCCGCTCCCGGGCTCTCCACCACGATGGGCACCGCGCCGGCGTCCTTGACCTCCAGGGCGACGGCCGCCAGCACGGCCGGATGGGTGATGACGGCCTGGTCGGGGTGCGACGCCGAACAGGAGGTTGGGTTTGAGGCCGATCGTCTCCCCCGGCTTGACGAACGCGGCCATGCCGCCGAGAGGGGCCAGCGCGGCGCGCAGCGCAGCCCGCACCGCCTTCGATGTCGTAGCCGTCGCACCGGACTATTGAAACGGGGCCGCTGGGGGCCCCGACCTTGGCGTCAGCTGTCTGTGGCAATGTGACCTCCTGTCCTATGCGGCTGCTATTCTATCCGCAGAGCGCACAAGCGCGCCGCAAACGGCCGGGAGGTCGACGTTCAATGGCCGCTATGAGCTTCAGAAGCACGCTGTTGGAGAAGATCCCGCGCAGCAGCGATACCACGAGCTATCGCTTCTCCCGGCCTCCGGACTACACCTTCAAGGCCGGGCAGTGGTACACCATCACGCTCGCGTCGCCCGATGGCCCGCTGGATCACCACTTCAGCCACGCCGACTCGCCCACGGAGTCGCACATCGAGCTGACCACCCGCCTCACGGGCTCCGCGTTCAAGAACGCCCTCGACGCGCTCCCCGTCGGGACCGAGGTGGACATCCAGGGAGCGTACGGCGCCTTCCTCTTCGGGTACGACAAGCCCAAGATCGCCTTCCTCACCGGCGGCATCGGGGTCACGCCGGTTCGCAGCATGCTTCGCTATCTGGCCGACACCGACGGCGCGGGCCGGGTGGCCGGGCAGGAGCTGGCCGTCTTCTACGGCAGCATGACCGAGGACGGCATCGTCTACAAGGATGAGTTCGACGAGTTCGAGAGGAAGATCTCCGGGTTGCGGGTGGTCCACGTCATCACGAACCCCACGCCCGAGTGGAAGGGTTACGGAGGCTTCATCACGGCCGGCATCATCCGCGCGGAGCTCGCCGATCCTTCCGACTGGACCTACTATGTGGTCGGCCCGCCGCCAATGATCACCGCCATGGACAAGGTCCTCGAGCAGCTCGAGATCCCCCAGGGCAGATCGTGGTGGAGAGCTTCGCCGGGTACACCTCCTAGCCGGCGTGGCCCGGCCGGGCGCGCGGGAAGCGACCGCCGCATGAACCTGTCCGATCTGCCCCGCGGCGCGGGGACTGCCATCTTTCCCGGGAACGGCGCCTGGCTGCCGCGGCGCCGCGGCCGGGCCCGCCGCCGCGGGCAGGCGCCGCCGACTGCGCGGTCCGCATCCTCCTCTCGCGACCCGGCGCGCATCCTCATCGCCGCCACGACCGGACGAACTACCCGCGCTCCTCGACGAGATCGAGGCGGAGCAGCTTCGCGGCTCCTACGTGGCCGGATACCTCGCCTACGAAGGCGGGGCCGCGTTCGGCCTTCAGGTCCGCCGCGAGCCGGCGCAGCCGCTCGCCGCGGAGGCCCTCCCCATCGATTCGATCCCGCTGGCCTGGATGGCGGTCTATCCGGCCGGAGTCGGCGCGGCTGGTGCCCGGCGCTGAGTGGGCCGCCTTCCTCGACGGCTTGGACGTGGGTCCGGTGGCCGAGCGGCTGGCCACCCTCAAGCCTCGAGTTGAACGTGAGCGAAGCGGAGTACACCCGGGCCATCGCCCGGGTCCGCGAGTACATCGCCGCCGGCGATACCTACCAGGTGAACTACACGGTGCGGGCTCGCTACGACCTGTCGGCGGCGGGTCCGGGAGCCGGCGGAGCGCCGAGCGGCCCCGCGGCCGCGGCGTTCCGGGGCGCCGGCGGCATGACGGCGCCCGGCTCCGGCGCGCCCCTCGACCCCCTCGACCCCCTCGACTACTTCCTCGCCCTGGTGGTCCGGCAGGCCGTCCCCTACGCCGCCTACCTCGACCTCGGCGACACCCAGGTGCTCAGCCTCTCCCCCGAGATGTTCCTGCGCCGCGACGGCGAGGTGCTCGAGAGCCGGCCCATGAAGGGCACCCGGCCCCGGGGCCTGGACCACCCGTCCGACGTGGCTCTGGCCTACGAATTGGCCGAGACCGAGAAGGAGCGGGCCGAGAACCTCATGATCCTCGACATGGTGCGCAACGACCTCGGGCGGGTGTCCCGCACAGGCACCATCCACGTGCCGTCGCTGTTCACCGTCGAGCCCTACCGGACCGTCTGGCAGATGACCAGCACCGTTCAGGGCCTCCTGCAGCCGGGCACGTCGCTCGCCCAGATCATGCGGGCGGTCTTCCCGGGCGCCTCCATCACCGGCGCGCCCAAGCACCACACCATGGAGATCATCACCGAGGTGGAGACCGAGCCCCGCGGTGTGTACACGGGAACGGTGGCGCTGTTCTCGCCGGGCGGCGACTTCACCGGGAACATCGGCATCCGCACCATCGTGCACCGGGATGGGCGTTGCGTCTTCGGCGTGGGGTCCGGAGTCGTGTGGGATGCTCAAGCCGCCGCCGAGTACGAGGAGACTCTGGGCCAAGGGCGCATTCGCCGTGGCCCCGCCCGACGGGGAGTGGCGGCCGCCCAAGCCTGGCGCAGGGGGCGCGGCGGCGGAGGGACCTGCACCTCTTCGAGACCATGCTGCTTGCAGGCGGACGGCCGCTATCTGCTATCTGGACGCCCACCTGGCCCGCATGGCGGCCTCGGCCCGCGGACTGGGGCTTCCGTTCGCATGAGGGAGCGACCCGCGCGGCGCTGGCCGCTCTGGCGGGGTCGGAGGCCGGTCCGCTGGTGGTCCGCATGGATCTGGACATCGAGGGCATCATCGCGCTCTCCACCCGCGAGGCGCCGGCTCCCCCGGACGGTCCTGTCTCACTGCTCGTCTCCCCGTTCCGGGTGGACCACGACGATCCGCTCCTCGCCCACAAGACCACCCGGCGCGGCTTCTACGACCGGGAGCACCGCCGGGCCCAAGCTGAGGGCTGTTTCGACGCCCTGTTCATCAACCGCCTCGACAAAGTCACCGAGGGCGGCATCACCAATATCTTCGCCCGCTTCGGCGCCAGTTGGGTGACCCCGCCGGTGGCCGACGGCCTCCTGCCCGGTATATGGCGGGCGGCGTTCATGGAAGAGAAGGGCGCGGTGGAGCAGTCTCTGACCCTCGACGAACTGCTGGCCGCCGACGAGATAGTGGCCGGGAACTCGGTGCGGGGCGCCGTGACGGTGGCCACCCTGGTGGCCGACCCACTCACCTACTGATCCGGGACCTGCGCCGCCGGGCACAGCCGCCCGAGGCGCCGCATGCCGCGGCGCCGTGTGGGACGCCGTCCGCTACTTCAGCGACCCGGTGACCTCGAAGCTGTCCACGTTGATCGACGTCCCGGTGGCCTCGGCGTTCTTCTCGCCCGACCAGATGATCTCCACGGTATGGGTCCCCATGTCCAGGATGCCGGTGTCCCACAGCTCCTGCTTGGCCTTGGTGGTAGCTCCGTAGAGGTCCACAGTCGCCTCCGGGCCGCCATCCACGCTCACCTTGGCCTGGCCGTTGCTCGTTCCGACCTGGCCCATCCACACTAGGCGCACCCCCGAGAACCGGACGATGACCGATGCGCCCGTCGCATCCGCTTGGGTGAACGTGCCTCCAGAGGCCGATGAACTGGAGTTGGTCTTCCAGGTGCCGTCGTAGATGAACTTCACGTTGTCCTGCTCCCATGCGGCCGTCAGCACACCGGCCACAACGATGGCGTCGATATTGATGTTCGCGGCAGTGGCGCCTTTCGTCTTGTCGCCGGTCCAGGTGATGGTCAGCGTGTGATCGCCCAATGCCAGCGCTTCGCTCTTCCAGACCTTCTTCTTCCAGACCGTGCTCTTGCTGTAGAGGTCCACCGTCTGCGCGGCGCCATCATCCACCTTCACGTCAGCGTGACCGTAGGCCGGGGAGGTCTTGGCGAGCCAGGATATCCCCACTCCGTAGAAGCGCACCTTCAGAGAGCTGCCGGAGGAGTTGGCCACCGTGATGCTCTTGCCCGAGGCCGATGTGGCCGAGATCTTGGTCCACTTGCCCGAGTACTTGAACCGCGGCTCGTCCTGCTGCTGGGTAATGGTCGGCGGGAACTCCGTGGTGGTGGTCGTGATCTCCTCCGAGGTGGAGGTCGTCGAAGTCTCCTTGGGTTCGGTGGTGGTGGTCGTGCCCTTGACCGTCGTAGTCGTGGTGGCCTCGTCACCTGAACAACCGGCCAACACGACCACCGGCAGCAACATCAGGAGCAGGCAGAGCAGGGGTAAGCCGATCGCGGCGGTGAACCTCTTAGTGGTCGCCGGCGTCATCGTGACCTCCTTAGCGCGTGAGAGCTGCCAGGAGCACAAAGGTGCTCATCCCCTCCACAGAAATGAAGCGGTCCCGTTCACAGGATGCGCGTTCGCGGCCGGGGAGTCAAGCGGCAAGGCCACCCGCTCGCCCGGACTGCGGTCAGTCCTGCATCTTGAGCCTCAACACACGGAGCAGCACGCCGCCGTTCTTGTAGTACTCGACGTCCACGGTGGAGTCGAGTCTCGCCTTGCAGGTCAGCGTCAGGTCTTCGCCGCCCGGCCGGTGGATGGCCACGAGCACGGCTGCGCTGGGAGTGATCTCGTCGCCCACGCCCGCCACATCGATGACCTCGTCGCCGGTGAGGCCCAGACTCTCCACGGTCACGCCCTTCTCCAACTCCAACGGCAGGACGCCCATCCCCACCAGGTTGCTCCGGTGGATGCGCTCGAAGCTCTCGGCGATGACCACCTTGACGCCCAGCAGGGCCGGGCCCTTGGCCGCCCAGTCGCGGGAACTGCCGCTGCCGTACTCCTTGCCGGCGAAGATCACCAGCGGCACGCGCTTCCTGCTGGTAGCGCATGGCGGCGTCGTAGATGGAGCAGCAGGTCGCCCGACGGATGGTGCGTCGTCCAGCCGCCTTCGCGGCCGCCGGCCATGTGGTTCTTGAGGCGGACGTTGGCGAAGGTGCCGCGCATGAGCACTTCGTGGTTGCCGCGGCGCGAGCCGTAGGTGTTGAAGTCGGCCTGCTGCACGCCGTGGGCGAGCAGGTAGCGCTCCGGCCGGGCGTGTCGGCGCCGATGGAGCCCGCCGGGGAGATGTGGTCGGTGGTCACCGAGTCGCCCAAGATGGCGAGGATCCGGCCGCCCGTGACCGCGTCCGGGCCTTCGAGCGCGGCGGGCGCGGCGCCGGTGATGCCCTCGAAGAACGGCGGTTCCTGCACGTAGGTGGAGTCCTTGTCCCACTGGTAGAGGGCGCCCTGCCGGCACGGCCAGCTCCCGCCAGGCCTCGGTGCCCTCGAGGGCCGCGGCGTACTCCTCCCGGAAGAGATCCGGGCTGCAGCGCCTTGGCCGCGCAATTCGGCCACCTCCTCGGCCGACGGCCACAGATCGGCCAGATAGACCGGCCGCCCGTCGGCGCGAGTGCCGAGGGGCTCGGCACGACAGGTCGATGTCCACCGTGCCGGCGAGCGCGAACGCCACCACGAGCGGCGGCGACGCCAGGTAGTTGGCCCGCACCAGCGGATGGATGCGCGCCTCGAAGTTGCGGTTGCCGCTGAGGACCGCGGCCACCACCAGCTTGTCGTCCTTGATGGCCCGCGACAGGTCGTCGGAGAGCGGCCCGCTGTTGCCGATGCAGGTGGCGCAGCCGTAGCCGCACTGTGCCGAAACCGAGAGCCTCCAGCGGCTCGAGCAGCCCGGCGTCGGCCAGATAGCCGGTGACCGCCCGGGACCCGGGCGCCAGGCTGGTGCGCACCCAGGGTTTCGGCTTGAGCCCCAGAGCGGCGGCCTTCCGGGCCAGCAGCCCGGCCGCCAGCATGAGCGCCGGGTTGGAGGTGTTGGTGCAACTGGTGATGGACGCGATGACCACGTCGCCGTCGTGGATGAGTTCGCGCTTTCCGGCTATCTCGGCCTTGGCCATGGTGACCTCTGCCCGTCCTTGAGCCAAGGTCGGCAAGCTCTGGTGGAACTTCGTGGACATCTCCTCGAGCAGCACCCGCTCCTGCGGGCGCCGGGGACCGGCCAGACTGGGCCGCACGTCGGCCAGGTCGAGCTCGACCACCCACGAGTACTCGGGATCCGCCGAGCCCTTGCTCCCGGAACAAGCGATTGCTCTCGGCAATAGGCTTCCACGCGGGCGCAGAGTTCGTCCGGACGTCCGGTCTGGCGCAGGTAGGCGATGGTCTCGCCGTCCACCGGGAAGAAGCCGCAGGTGGCTCCGTATTCGGGGGACATGTTGGCGACCGTGGCCCGGTCGGCCACGGTGAGGCTCTCGGCGCCGGGACCGAAGTACTCGACGAAGCGGTTGACCACGCCGATCTGCGCGCAGGAGTTCGGTGACGGTGAGCACCAGGTCGGTGGCGGTGGCCTCAGGAGCCAGCTTGCCGGCGAGGCGGACCCCCACCACCTGCGGCACCAGCATGAAGTAGGGCTGCCCCAGCATGACCGCCTCGGCCTCGATGCCGCCCACCCCCCAGCCCAGCACGCCCAGGCCGTTGATCATGGTGGTGTGGGAGTCGGTGCCGATGACCGTGTCGGGGTAGGCCCACGGGAGGGCGGCGGCAGAGGTGCCGCCGTTTGCCGCGGCCGGGGCGCCGGAGGGCGGCGCAGCCGCGCCGGAGGCGCCGTCTTGTCGGACTACTTGAGCAAGGTATTCCAGGTTCACCTGGTGGCAGATGCCCGCTCCCGGCGGGACCACCCGCAGGTTGGCGAACTCGCCCTGGGCCCAACGCAGCAGCGCGTAGCGCTCGCCGTTGCGCTGCATCTCGATGTCCATGTTGAAGTCGCAGGCGTCGGGAACGCCCGGCGGTAGTCCACCTGCACGGAGTGGTCGATCACCAGGTCGACCGGCACGCCCGCGTCGATGACCGAGGGGTCTCCCCCGGCCCGGGCCATCGCCGACCGCATGGCGGCCAGGTCGACGACGCAGGGCACGCCGGTGAAGTCCTGCAGCAGCACGCGCGCGGGCATGAAGGCGAACTCGGGGCGCTCGGCGCTGGTGGGGTCCCAGTCGAGGAGGGCCAGCACGTCCTTCTCTTCCACGACGCCCTGGCCGCAGAAGCGCAGACCGTTCTCGAGGAGCACCCGGATGGAGTAGGGCAACCGGGCGAGATCGCGCCCGGTCGCGGCGGCGAGTTCGCGCAGCCCGGCTACGCGGGCTGCGCCGCCCGGCAGGTCGACCGTCTTCCAAGCCCCGAACGGGCCGCCGGCCCCGCCCGCGGCCGCGCCGGCCGCGCCATTCGTCATAGTCATCGCCCTCACGCCCCTCAGTAGCTCGCTGTCATGCCGTCATAGCGCCCCAGGGCGTAGCCGCCGGGCCGCTCACTCACTATAGGTAAACCCGGTCGCTCTGCGCCCCGCCGGCATCGCGGCCGCGGGCATGGTTGTTGAGCGCCCGCACGTACGCCTTGGCCGAGGCCTCCAGCACGTCGATGGACACCGCCTGGCCCGCGTAGCGCTTGCCGTCCACTTCCACCACCACGCGCACCTCGCCCAGCGAGTCCTTGCCCGAGGTGATCGACCGGACCTGGTAGTCCATCAGCTTGCCGCTGACGCCCACCGCGTCGTCGATGGCCAGGAAGACCGACTCCACCGACCCGCCCGAGAACGCCTTGCCCGCATACGGCTCGCCCTGCTTGCGCACGCCCACCTGCCCCGACGAGATGATGTCCGAACCCGCGGCCACGTAGAAGTGGTCGAGAGAGTAGACGTCCTCGCGTTCCCGGATCTCCTCACCCACGAGGGCCTCGAGGTCGGCGGAGGTGACTTCCTTCTTGCGGTCGGCGATCTCCTTGAAGCGCCGGAAGGCCTCGTCCAGTTCCGTGCCCTCCAGATGGATGCCCAGTTCGGCCAGATGCGTCCGCAGAGCGTGGCGCCCGGAATGCTTGCCCAGCACGATGTCGGACTCGGTCAGCCCGATGTCCTTGGCGTGCATGATCTCGAAGGTGGTGCGCTCCTTCAGCTAGCCCGTCCTGGTGGATGCCCGACTCGTGAGCGAACGCGTTCTTGCCCACGATGGCCTTGTTGGCCTGCACCATCTGCCCGGTGTAGCTCGACACCATGCGGCTGGTGCGGAACAGTCTCGGTGGTGACGAGGTTGCACGGCCGCTGCAGGATGTCCGCCCGGGTGACCAGGGCCATGGCGATCTCTTCCAGCGCGGCGTTGCCGGCCCGCTCGCCCAGCCCGTTGACGGCCACCTCCACCTGAGTGGCGCCCCGCTCCACCGCGGCCAGGGAGTTGGCCACCGCCAGCCCCAGGTCGTTGTGGCAGTGCACGCTCAGCACCACGTCTTTCAGGCCGGGCGCCTTCTCGTAGAGCCTGTCCATGAGCGCCGCGTACTCGGTGGGCAGGGTGTAGCCCACCGTGTCGGGCACGTTGATGGTGGTGGCGCCGGCGTCGATGGCCGTCTGCAGCACCGCCGCCAGGAAGTCCACGTCGGAGCGGGTGGCGTCCATGGCCGAGAACTCCACGTCGGCCGGGCACAGCGACACGGCCAGCTCCACCATCGTCTTGGTGAGGTCGATGACCTCGTCCCGGGTGGCCCGCATCTGGTGCTCCAGATGGATGTCCGAGGTGGAGACGAAGGTGTGGATGCGCGGACGCTCGGCGTCCTTGATGGCGTCCCAGCAGGTGCGGATGTCGCTGCTCCACGCAGCGGGCCAGACCGCAGATGACCGGGCCCTTGACCTCCCGGGCGATGGACTGCACGGCCTCGAAGTCGCCGGGGCTGCTGGCCGGGAAACCGGCCTCGATGACGTCCACCCCCAGCCGCGCGAGCTGGTGCGCGATCTCCAGCTTCTCCGACGCGTTCAGGCTGCTGCCGGGCGACTGCTCGCCGTCGCGCAGCGTGGTGTCGAAGAAGACGACCGGCTTGCCTATGTTGCGGCGCCCTGGCGCCGGATGGTGGACATACTCCTACCTCCTAGGATCTGCTGAACATGATAGCGGCTGATGTGCCGGTGAGCGCCGGCCACGCGTATTTCTCCCCCTAGCGGGGGAGCAGCAGAAGAAGGGCGAGTGAATGCCGGGCCTTCATGAGGGCGTGAGTGTACCATGGGGACCAAACCCATCAGGAGGCTCCCCACCGTGACCGGATCGAAGCAGAGCGCCGCCCCGCAACCCCCCGTTCTGGCCGCCGTCTGCGGATTGTTCTGCTCGGCCTGCACCTTCTACATCGGCACCCACGAGGATCCCGCCCGGCTTGAGCGGCTGGCCGCCTGGGCTCGGCGTCGAGCGCAGAAGACCTCCGTCTGCGATGGCTGCCGCAGCGAGCGCCGCCTCTTCTACTGCAACAACTGTCACATGTTCGCCTGCGCGCTGGAGCGGGGCTACGCATCCTGCGGCGAGTGTCCGGAGTGCCCCTGTCCGGAACTGCGAGGCTTTCATCGAGGCGCGCCCCCACCGGGCCGACATCCGCCGCGACCTGGCCCGCATCGCCGAGATCGGCGGCGACGCCTGGATGGCCGAGGCCACGGTGCGGCACTCCTGTCCCGAGTGCGGCACCCTCAACTCGGCCTACGACCTCATCTGCCGCAAGTGCGGACGCGACCCCTCGAGCCCCTACGTGGAGGAGCACCGGGACATCATCATCGCTCTACGCGGATGATGCGGTCGTCGCCCGACTGGGGATCGCCCCGCCCATCCCGGTTACTCGTAGCGATGTAGAGAGCGCCGTCCGGCCCGTGGGCGATGGCCCGCAGGCGCCCGAACTCCTCGTCGAAGAGCACAACCTCGTCCGCCACCGCTGTGAACTCTCCGTCGGCGGTCGGGTAGAGGACGCGGACGTCGCTCCCCTTGAGGGTCACGAAGACGAACGCTCCCTTGAGGTTCGGGAGCAGATCACCCGTGTAGAAGAGAGCGCCGGCGGGCGCGATGGTCGGGCTCCACGTGGTGACCGGGTCGATGAACCCCGGGCGTCCCACGACACCCCGGAGGTCGGGCCATCCGTAGTTGCCTCCGGCCTGAAGCCTGTTGATCTCGTCGTTGTCCGAGGGACCGTGCTCCGTAAGGTACGCGGCCCCCGTCACAGGGTGAAAAGCCAGCCCCTGCGGGTTGCGATGGCCCAGGGTGTAGATGAGTGAGAAGGGATAGGGCCGGTCGGAGAACGGGTTGCCTGGGGCCGGCTGCCCGTCTCGGGTCATGCGAAGCACCTTGCCCGCCAGTGAATCCATCTGCTGCGCGAGCCCGCTGTCGCCGCTGTCCCCCGTGGTGACCCAGAGAGCGCCGTCAGGCCCGAAGGCCACCCGGCTCCCGTCGTGGATGGACCCCGCCGGGATGCCGTCCACCAACACCTGCTCGGCTCCCAGTCGGGGAGCGCTCGTGTCCGCCCCTTCCAGCGTGATGCGGCTCAGGCGGTTCCGCGTCTCGCCGTTCTGCCTGAAGGTGTAGCTGACGTAGATGGACGGGTCGCCGGGGAAGTCCGGAGCGAGGGCCAGCCCCATCAGCCCGCTCTCCCCGCCGGCCGAGACGGGGAGCGTGCCCACTTCCTTGACCTCCCCCGTCCGGACATCGGCCATCACGATCCGGCCTTCCCGCTCGGTGATCAGAAGGCGCCCGTCAGGCATGAACCTCATCTCCCACGGCACCGCCAGACCCTGGACCACCGTGGTGACCTTGAAGTCGGAGGTGACGGGCCGGACAACCGGGCCCGAGGTGCCGGAGGTCGTGGTCTCCCCCGGCGCCGGTGCCGTCGTCGAGGTCCCCCCGCCGGCCGAAGTCGAAGAGGTGGTCCCCGCCATGCTCGGAGAAGGCTGCTCCGGCGACCCGCATCCGATGAGCGACGCCAGGACGATGATGAGCAGCAAGGCCAGGGGGGGCATCGTCGCCGAGGTCATGCGTCTGAAAGAGATCGTCCGTCCCATAGGAGCTCCCGCCTTCCTCGGATCCACCGCCGCTTCTGTACCCAATACGCGGGCGGTTCATGTGGACCCGGGCTACTTGCAGGCCCGCTCCCGCCGGGAGTAGACTCGCCTCACTTTGTGAGTGAGCACTCAGCTCGCGCTCGACCAAGGAGAGGCACCGTGCTCAAGGAGTACCCGAAGTTCAGAGCGGCCGCGGTCCAGCAGGCCCCCGTCTACCACGACAAGCCCGTCTACTTCGACATGCCCGCCACCCTCGCGAACGCGGTGACGGCCATCAAGGAGGCGGCTTCCAACGGCGCGGAGCTCGTGGTGTTCCCCGAGTTGGCCATCCCCGGCTACTGCCACTTCGCGCTCGAACTGACCCTGGGCCCCGAGTACACCGGCATCTGGGCGGAGTACCTGCGCCACGGCATCGAGGTGCCGAGCGAGGAGACCGACATCCTCTGCCGCGCGGCCCGCGAGAACAAGGTCAACGTGGTCATGGGCATCAACGAGCGGGTGGCCAAGTACGGCGGCCGCCAGCACAACTCGGCGGTGTTCATCAACAAACAGGGTGAGATCGTCCACGTCCACCGGAAGGTCAACATCACCGTCCAGGAACTCTTCGTCCACACCCGCGGCAACGGCGGCAAGAACCTGTGGATCCCGGAGTTCGACTTCGGCAAGATCAGCGCGCTCATCTGCGGCGAGCACAACCAGCCGATGCTCTGGAACAACTACATCATCCAGGGCACGAAGGTGAACTGCTCCATGTGGCCGGGATATCTGGGCGGCGCGGAAGAACTGCCCTGGGTGACGCCGGCCATGACCACGGCCGTGGCCGCGACGGGCGCCATGTGGTGCGTCCTCGCGTCGGAGTACATCCCGCCGGAGAAGCGGCCCAAGGACTTCTACCCCAACACCAGCTTCTACCAGAGCTTCGGCGGCAGCGCGATCATCAGCCCGTTCGGGGAGATCGTGTCCGGTCCGCTGCGCGACGAGGAAGGCATCGTCTACGGCGACATCGATCTCAAAGTCAACGAGATGGCCCGCGGGATCATCAACATCACCGGCCTCTACAGCCGCTGGGACATCCTGAGCCTGCGCGTGCGCCAGAACGACTACGAGCCCATCGTGCCGATGGAGGCCACAGAGAACGACGGGCCGCTGGCTCCGATGGAGACCTGGCAGGGCACCTCCGCCGGGCCGGCCGCGGCGCCGACCGTGCCGTACGAAGCCCCGGCCCCGGCCCCGGCGCCGACCGCGGCCCAGCGCGCTGCCGACGCGACCTCAGCGGACGTGAAGGAACTCAAAGAGAAGATCGCCGAACTCGAACGGCGGCTGGCGGACTGAAGACAGGACTGAGGACCGGACGGCATGATGCGCTTCTTCGACGCCCACTGCGACACCATCGGCCCCCTGCTGGAGAGCTGCCGCCGACTTCCTGGTAGAGCCCGCAGACCGCGCCGCGGCTGCCGCGCGCGGCGCCCACGTCCCCCACATCACCCTTCCGGCCCTGAAGGCCGGCGCCATCGGCGCGCAGGTCTTCGCCAGCTGGGTGTGGAGCGGCAAGTACAAGGGGCGGGAGTTCGAAGCGGCCATGGCCAAGGTGGAAGCGGTGCGCAGACTGTGCGTCGACCATCCGGACGCGCTCTTCCTCGCCTCCACCGGCGCCGACCTGGCCGCCCCGTTCGGGGCGCCCACCGATTGCGTCGTCTCCGCCGGCGTGCTTCGCGGCAGCGCGGCAGGTGCCGGGGCTGCGGACGGCGCGGACCGGCGCATCGCGGTCCTTCCCAGCCTGGAGGGCTCCGACTCGCTCGCCGGAGACATCGACAACCTGTTCGCCTTCTATGAGGCCGGCGTCCGGCTGCTCACCCTGGCCTGGGACGACACCCCGTTCTGCGGCTCCGCCTACGGCAGCGGCACGGGCCTCACCAAGAAGGGTGTGGACCTCGTGGCGGCGTGCGAGTCGCTGGGCGTCATCGTCGACGTCTCCCATCTGTCCGATCAGTCGTTCGCCGACGTCTGCCAGGTGGCGGAGGTGCCGTTCGTCGCGAGCCACAGCAACTGCCGCGCGCTCTGCGGCAGCCCCCGCAACATGACCGACGAGATGATCCACACGCTGGGCGAGAGAGGCGGCGTCATGGGCATCAACCTCGCCCCCGGCTTCCTGTCCGCCGATTACCTCGCCAGAGAGCAGTCCGGCGCCGGAGAGGCGCTCGAGTCCATCCGCTCCGGCAAGATGACCTACGAAGAGGTCGAGGCGCAGGAAGTGGCCGCGATGGCCGGCGTGCCGCTGCCTCCGCTCTCGGCGGTGGTGGACCATGTCAAGTGGGCCATCGACAAGGGCGGCGAGGACTGCGTGGGCCTGGGTGGCGACCTGGACGGCATCGACTATCTGCCGGCCGGGTTCCAGGGTGCCGAGGACTATCCGCGCATCGAGGAGCTACTGCGGGCGGGCGGACTCACCGCAAGCCAGGTGGACAAGGTGTGCCACGGGAACTTCCTGAGGGTGTTCCAGCAGATACTGGGGTAAGTGCACCGCGCCGTTTCCGTCCCCCCGGTGCGGAAACGGTGCGGTCCAGGGATAGTACCGCAAATCACCCGCCGTCAAGAGACGCTTGAAAACGACCGCCCACCAGGCGGGACCGCAAGCCCATGCGCCTGCCGCGCTCTTGCCTTATCAACCGGAGGCCATTAACCTGACACGGATGCCAAACGCCTATTACACCTGCAATCTGCTGCCCCTGGAACTCGTTGCCCGCGCCGGCTTCTCGCCCCGCTGGCTGGGCGAGCACCTGCAGGACCCGGGGGCGCCCGCCCGCCGGGACGCGCTCAGCATCCACCCCATGACCTGCCCCTACGTCACCCGCTTGGTGGCGGCCGCCGACGCCCTGTTCGACGACGCCGCGGATGGCGATGTGCTCCTGGTGCCCGGCGGCTGCGACGCCATGCGCCGTATGGGCGACCTGCTGGACGCCACGTACCCCGGTCGGGTGTTCGTGCTGCCGCTGGGGCGCTCCGCTGGCGCCCACGTGGTGGAAGACCTGGCCGCTGATCTGGCCGGGCTGGATGCCTGGCTGCGGGACAAGGCCGCGGCGGCGCGGCCGATGGCGGCGGCGCCGCCGACGTGACGGGCGAGCCAGCCAAGGAACCCCCCACCGTCGAGTACCCTGCTGCGCCCCGGCCCGGCGGTGTCTTCGTGGTGGCAGGGCCGCTCACCGACAACTCCTTGCTCAAGCTCATCGCGCGCCTCGGCGCGGGCGTCTCCGGGCTGGAATCGTGCACCTCGCCCGACCGCTGGAAGCCGCTGGCCGACGCCGGCGCCGCTGCGGCCGCCGACGATACCGACTCGTATCTGGCCCTTGCCCGGCAGGTCCTTGACCTGGGGATGTGCCCCCGCCGCTCCACCGCCGAACGGCGCGCCCACTTGGCCCGGCGGCTGGACGAAAGCAGGCCTTCATCGGTCATCTACGCCCGGCAGAGCTTCTGCGACCCCGGCGCCTACGACGCCGTGCTCACCGCGGAACTCGCGGAGGAGCGTGGCCTTCCCTTCCTGGAGATCGAGGTCGGCTTCCCGTTCGAGGCCGGCGGCCCGCTCCACACGCGGGTGGAGGCGTTCCTGGAGGCCCAGCTTCTCGACGACGACCTGCTGGACGACCTGGAAGACGACCTGCTGGACGACCTGGACGAGGAGTGATCTAGATGCCCGGCATGGCCGACGTCACCGGCAACTCGCTCAACGCATCCCTCATCCGCACCGCGTTCCTCGGCTCGATGCGCATCAAGGCCATCCAGAGCCGCACCGCCTACGACTACCTGAAGATGCACGCGCTGGCGGCGTCGCTCGAGCTGTTCAAGACCGGCGCCATCGTGCCCTGGGTCTCGTACCTCTTCCCCACGGAGATCCTCACTTCGTACGGCATCACCCCGATGATCCCGGAGATCGGCTCCGCCACCATCACCGGCAGCGACCTGCGTGAGGCCGCCGAGACCGCCGCCGCCCGCATGGCGCTCGCCCGCGACGTCTGCAGCTACCACCGCACGGCCCTCGCCTCGGTGGAGAACGACATGCTCCCGGCGCCCACCATGTGCCTGGGGACCACCCCCCTGTGCCTGGGCAAAGAGATGCTCCTGGAGATGCTCGCCGTCCGGCACGATGTGCCCTTCCGCGAGATCCTCGTACCTCTGCCTCCGGACGAGGGTGAGTCTTCGCCTGAGGTGGTGGCCGACGTGGCCGAGCAGATCCGCGTGCTGCACGACGACATCGGCCGCTGGACCGGCCGCAAGCCGAACCTCAAGAAGGTCGTGGAGCTCTCCAACCGGGCTTCCAAGGCCTGGGGCGACATCATGCAGGCCCGCCTGTCCGGCGCCCTGGAGATGGACGGCCGCAAGACCTTCGCCCTCGTGTTCATGGGCCAACTCGTCTGGGGCACGCAGGAAGGCGCCAAGGACTTCGAGCGGCTGCTCACCGAGCGCGGCCGGCGCGACCTGATGGCGCCCACCCCGCCGCCCGGCGGCAAGCTCAAGAAGCTTCTGTGGCTGCACACCGTCCCCCATCACGACAGGGAGATCTTCGACCTCATCGAGGCGCGGGGCGCGACGGTGATCTTCGAAGAGATGGGCCAGATGCACGACGACGTCATCGACCCGGACGACCCGTTCCCGGGACTCGCCCGCCGCCTGACCGACCACAGCCTGTGGGGCACCTCGGCCCGCCGGGCGCGGCTGAACATCGCTCTGGCGAAGCGGCTGAAGGTGGACGGCGTGGTGCACTTCAACCACTGGGGCTGCCGGCACGGCCTGGGCTCGGTCCCGGTGGTCCGAGCGGCCTTCATGGAAGCGGGCATCCCCTTCCTGGCCATCGACGGCGACGCCCTCGCCCGCGGGGGGCCCAACCAGGAGAAGTCGCTGCAGCAGATGGAGAGCTTCCTGGAACTGCTGTAACAGATGGAGCCCGAGATCGATGGACGCTAAGCGCCTTTCACAGGACCGCTTCGGCAAGTACGCCGCCAGCTACGTGGTCAGCAAGCATCACGCAGCCGGCCCCGACCTTCAGCGCCTTGTGGAACTCGCGGGCGACCACCCATCCTGGGAAGCCCTGGACGTCGCCACCGGGGGCGGACACACCGCCCTGGCCATCGCCCCACACGTGGCCCGGGTGGTCGCCACCGACATCACCGAGCCCATGCTGGAGGCGGCCCGCGAGTTCATCCTCGGGCAGGGCGCCGACCAACGTGGAGTTCGCGCTCGCCGACGCCGAGGACCTCCCCTTCGCCGGCCAGAGCTTCGACCTGGTCACCTGCCGCATCGCGGCGCACCACTTCCCGGACCCGGCCCGCTTCTGCGCCGAGGTGCTCCGGGTGCTGCGGCCGATGGGCCTGTTCCTGCTCCAGGACCAGGTGACGCCGGAAGACCCCGAGGCCGCGGACTGGATCACCCGCTTCGAGAAGCGGCGCGACCCCAGCCACGAGCGGGCCCTGTCCGGCGCCGAATGGCTTCGCCTGCTCGGCGCCTCCGGCTTCAGCGTGGAGACGGAAGACCGCTTCGAGAAGCGCCTGAGCCTGCTGAAGTGGGTGGCCGCTCAGGAAGGAACGCCTGAAGACCTGGCCGACCTGCGCGCCCAGCTTCGCGGGGCGCCGCCCTCAGCAGCCGCCTGGATGCGCCCCACCGCCATCGACACCGACGAGGCGGAGTTCAGCATCCACCACTGCTTGTTCAGCGCCCGCAAGACCGGCCTCGGCGACATGGGCGCCGGCTGCTAGACGCGGGCCGTGCGGCCCCGCCAGCGCGCCGCGCCCGCGGCCCTGGCGCCGCCCGCTCCGGCTCACGCCCCGGCGCCGTCACCCTTCACGAACAGCATGTCCCGCCCCCAGGCGTCGGCCAGCTGGAACAGCCCGGAATCGTAGACCTTTGTCGCGGGCCTTCTGCTCGTCCATGTGGCCCGGATCCATGAACAGGCGCCCGTCGGGCTTGAGGATGCGCCCGATGTCCGACAGCAGTCCCGCCTTGTCCTTGACGGCGTGGAACGTGTCGAGAAGCACCACGAGGTCCACCGAGCCGGTGGGGATGGCCACGGGATGCGACTGCAGCAGGATCGTGTAGACGTTGTCCAGGCCCTCTCGGGCCGCCTTCTCCCGCACCACCTGCAGCGCGAGCCGCTCCACGTCCACCGCCACGACCTTCGCGCCCGGGACCGTCTTTGCGAACGGGATGGTCACCCGGCCCGGCCCGCAGCCCCAATCCACGATGGTCTCACCGGGCTGCGGCATGGCCCGTTCGAACGCTTTGCGCGCAGTTCCCAGGTGGAGGATCTCCTGGACGCGATATTGAACGAGCATGCCCCGGTAGAGCCTGCTCGCGTTCACCGTGGGCGCTCCTAGGTCGGCCATCGTCCGCTCCTTGGCTCGTCCCCCCTCCGGGACTGCTGGAAAAACCATGCTACTAGCGGGACCGGGGTTTCCGCAACGACAGGAATAAGGGAATCGTGCAAGAATTCAAATTGACAAAGCACGATCCTGGTGCATTTCTGGGGAAGGAGCACCGTATCAATATGGCAGACAGCGAACGCACCCTCGCCGTTTTCATCGACTTCGAGAACCTCGCCATCGGTTTCAAGCACCGCCGCGGCGAGTTCGACATCCATAAGATCCTCGAACGTCTGGTGGAAAAGGGCAAGGTCATCGTCAAGAAGGCGTACGCCGACTGGGGCGAGTACAAGCAGTACACCAGGCCGCTCCACGAGAACGCCATCGAGCTCATCGAGATCCCCCGCCGGTCCATGACCGGCAAGAACTCCGCGGACATCCGCCTCGCGGTGGATGCCATGGACCTGGCCTGGTCCAAGGAACACATCGACACGTTCGTGATCGTCTCCGGCGACTCGGACTTCTCCCCCTTGGTCTCCAAGCTCAAGGAGAACGGCAAGCACGTCATCGGCATCGGCATGAAGGCCTCCACGTCGGACCTGCTGTCCGGTAACTGCGACGAGTTCATCTTCTACGAGGACCTCGAGAAACCGACGGTCATCCCTGTCGCCGCGCCCGGCCCGGCGGCAGTCGAGGTCGAGCCCGAGCGGAAAGAGGTCTACGATCTGCTGCTCGAGTCCATCGGCGCCCTCATCCGCGAGAACAAGGACCCCATCTTCGCCTCCATGGTCAAAGACACCATGCAGCGCAAGAAGCCCTCGTTCAGCGAGTCGGCCTACGGCTACCGCAGCTTCAGCAACCTGCTCATCGACGCCGAGAAGCGGGGCTACATCAAGCTGCACCGCGACAAGAAGGCCGGCTGGACCTACGTGGTGGAGGGCTTTGTAGAGCCGGAATAGGCGGTGTGGCGCTGCTCTTCCGGCTCGCGGCCCGAGCGCGTACTATGGGTCCGGCATTGAGGGCTCGTGTCGTGGAGGGGCAGGCGTGAACACCTATTTCAAGTCGCGGCAACCGTCGAATCCGGTCGTCTACGTGGAGCACGAGGACGGCTGGACGAGCTACACGCCCAGCGGGGTCATCCAGAAGAACATAGGGGCGCTGCCCAACTACGTCCGCCAGCACGCGGACGAACTCCCGTTCGAACATGTGGTCGGGCTCATCCGCGCATCCGAGGCGGTGGCGGAGGTCAAAGCCAGGGAGCTCGCCTTCGAGCCCGAACGGCCTTCGGGCATCGGCGGATGGCTCGTTCTTCCCATCATCGGGCTGTGCATCACTGCCGTCTGGTCGCTGGTCGACATCGCCCGCTACCTGCCCGGCCTCTGGGGAACCTGGGCCGTCCTCACCGACTCCGCTTCGGACGTCTACCATCCGCTCTGGGGCCCTTACATCGGCTTCGCAAGCTTCGTGCAGTTCTTTCTTCTGCTCGTGCCGCTCTTTCTGCTGTGGCTCGTCGGCAAGAAGAAACGCGTGCTGCCCATCAGCATCATCAGCTTCTACGTGGCGGTCCTGTTCTTCAGTGTGATCGACTTCGTGGCGGTCGTCACCTTCATCAGCCAGGTGATGGCCGAGCGGGGAGCCGCTTCGGAAGCCTCGACGCTGCTATGGCAATCGGCTCAGGGTCTGTGGAAGTTCATGGCCTTCTGCGGCATCTGGATCCCGTACTTCCTCTTCGCCAAGCGGGTCCAGAGCACCTTCACCATGCCCTGGAGCGACCGCATCACAAGGATGCAAGCGGATGCGCGCGGCTCCGTGATCGCCGCTCTGGCGGCCCAGAAGAGGGCGCAGCAGGAGCAGACGGACCCGGAGGCGGTCCGGGTGGCCGAGGCCGCAGAGGCCGCCGCTTCCGAATTCGCCGCGACGCAGCCGGCGGCGGAACCCTCCCCCGCCTACTGGCAGCAACCCCAGCCGGCTCCCGCCTACTGGCCTCCCGTGCGGAGGCCTCTTCCAGCCGCGCAAGATCATGCTGATCCCGGTGGTCGGCGTCCTGGTGCTCGTGTTCGGGGTCGTCACTGGATTGGCCGCTTGGCGCGAGGCCAACCCTCCCCAGATCAAGAATCCCGTGACCGTCAGCACCGACGTCAACGGCAACTCCACCAAGCACTACTCGAACGGAGACTTCGGCTACTCCTTCAACTACCCGTCCGACTGGGTGCTCCAGGAGAACGAGACCCAAGACGTCGCCGAGCACAGCGTGTCGGTCTACGACCCCATGGGTGAGCTGATCGATCGGATGTCTCTCGACTCAGCCACCCTGGGCAGCTTGACGTTCCCCGTCGGCGGTCGGAGTCTGACCGAGGTGTTCGCCGACCTCAAGGATGGTTTCATGCAGGGGGCGACCAGCGGCGGTGTGACGATCGACGAACCATTCACCGAGACCTCCGTGGGCGGCCTCCCGGCCATCAGGGCGACCTGCTCATCCTTCGAGACTGATGGCTCCAAAGTGATCGCGGTGATCCACTACGTGGTCGGTGCGGACCTTCTGTATTACATCGAGCTCGACTACTCGGGCCGGCCGACGGACACCGCCAGGGCGGAACTCGACGCCATCCTGGCCAGCTTCAAAGCGACGCCCTAGAAGACGCAGCGCGGTCAGTGCTGGTGACTGTGCTCTTCCCAATCCGGCACGGTATCGCCCACCATGGCCAGGAAGAAGTACGTGGTGGAGTCCCCCATGAAGCTGAAGTCACGCTTCAGGGCCTTGACCTTGCCCGGAAAGTCACCCTGGGCCGCCAGGTACTTGTCGAACCCTCCGTGGAGCTTGTCCATCTCAATGATCTTGGCCGCGTTGTCGATGATGGCGTCGATCTTCTTGCGGTTGCGGATCACGCGGGGGTCGCCCATGAGCCGCTCCACGTCGTCGGCCGTCATGGCCGCCACTTTCTCGGCGTCGAACCCCAAGAAGGCCTCGCGGATGCCTCCCCACTTGGCCTCCACGACCTTCCAGCTGATGCCCGCTGTCAGGACGACGAGGGTCATGGCCTCGAGGTAGCCCGAAGCGGAGGTGGGCTTGGTGAAGTGCTGATGCGGCATCAAGATGCCCTCCTCGGTCTCGCGGATCCGCGCGGACTGCTGTCGCGGCGATAGTACCCCGCAAGGGCCCCATCCATGCGAGGGGCTTAGCCCAGGCCGGAGGCGAAGTCGGCCGGAGATAGCACCTCCCGCCATCCGCGCAGAGCCTCAGCCAGAACGCGATCACCGGTGATGAGAATGGCCAAGGGCTCCATGCTGAGCAGAGCCACGATATGCTCGTCGCCTGGGACGACCGGCGGGGCGCCGCCGTCAGCTTCGGCCGGGGCGGGAGTCTGAGACTTGGGCGGCTTCCGTATGGCAGAGTTCTCCAGCAGCGCCCCCAAGAGAGCGTCGGCGCCGTCCTCATCCAGCCCGTGGCGCTTTCGAGCACGCGGCTCGAGTAGCACGCGGCGGAATTCGAAGACTAGTTCCTCAGACACCAGGAAGCGCACAGTCCCGGCCAACATGGCCTCGACTATCCTCTCCGGCGGAGAACCAGTCCCGGCGGAGAACACCCCGCTCACCAGCACATTCGTATCGACGACCACCCAGCGCTTCACGCGCGCCCAGCCCGAACATCAGCAACGATCTCAAGCGCCAGCGCCATGGCTTCTTCCTCGCTCATGTTCGCGTTCCGCCCGGCCTTCGCCAGGATGTCCCACGCATTGCGCCGCGGGACGATGCCCGCCAGTTCCAGACTCTCGTCGATGATGGCCGTGATGGTGGTGCCACGCCGCGCCGCTGCTTCCTTCAGAGCCTGCTGCCGCTCCTGGCTGAGGGTGATGGTCATCCTGGGCATGTCGACCTCGGTGCTTTGGTGTCTAGGTGCATAGCTCATGATAGCACCGCCTGTCTCAAGTCGCGCATTCCGGCCTCCTTCGCGCGAAGCCTACCGCCTCCAGCGCCACAAGCCGACTCCATCTTTGGACCGAGAATGGCGCGCAAGGCGAGAGCGATGCGGGCGAGAGCCGCGAGCGAAGCGACGTGGCAAGAGGACCGCGAGCGAAGCAAGGCGGTGACGCGGCCGCGAGCGAAGCAAGACGGCGATGCGGCGGCGAGCGAAGCAAGGCGGTGACGCGGCCGCGAGCGAAGCAATGCGGCCCGGGCCGTGAGGCCAAAAAAGCAAGAGGCCCCGCCCCGGCGTCTGCCGGGGCGGGGCCAAACTTAGACCAGTAACGCCGAGGGCTGATGGGCTCCTGGAGGAGGAGTCGCGCCGCTACTGCGGTGCGCAGCCGGGGCGGGAGGCCATTGGCCCTCGGCGTTACCCCAGTGTTACCTCCCTATGACGACTTTCAGCGGATCCACCTCATCGCGCAGGATCCGCAGCTCTTCCGCGGTCGGCGCGTCGGTGCGGCCGATCTTGTCGGGGATGATGAGCTCGAAGCCGGTGTTCTCTTTCACCTGGTCGAGCTCCACGCCCGGGTTGAGCGATTCGATCATCATGGCCCGGGTCTCCGGGTCGAAGCTCATGACCGCGAGGTCGGTGATGATCTTGTAGGGGCCGCCCTCGGGCAGGCCGGCCGCTTCGCGCGCGCCGGCGCCGGTCAGGAACCCCGGCGAGGTGATGTAGTCGCACTTCTCGACGAAGCGGTCCTTGCTGTGGACGGTCATGATCATGGTCCGCCAGCACAGCGAGGCGAAGTCGTTGGCGCCGCCCGAACCCGGGAAGCGCACCTTCGGATGGCTGTAGTCGTCCCCGACCATGGTCGAGTTGATGTTGCCGTACTTGTCGATCTGCGCGCCGCCCAGGAAGGCGTAGTCCACCTGGCCGCGGGCGCAGGTGGTCATCATCTCGGACATGCCGGCAGCCATGATGGCTTTGTAGAACGTCCGGGAGTCGCCCACCGAGATGGGCATGGAGGGCAGCAGCGGGGCCACGCCGCCGGCCTCGAACAGGATGACGAGGTTGGGCGAGCAGGTCTTCTGCGAGAGCATCGCGGCGGCGCACGGAGCGCCGGTGCCGACGGCCACGGTCTTGCCGTCTTCCAGGTTCCGCGCGGCCACGCAGATCATCAGTTCCATCGTGTTGTATTCAGGCGCCATATCTCTCAAGCTCCTTCAGCGTCAGGCATCCGTCAGGCTTCGACTACGTTCTCGAGCTTCTGCAGTTCCTCCATACGCTTGAGGCCGCCGCATTTCTCGAGATATTCCTCGAAGTTGGCGCTGCTGTAGATGTAGTGATCGAGGAACTTCTTGAACTCCTCGGGATCCTTCTCCACCTTGAGCCACTGGGCGAGATGGACCTCGTCCGAGAAGTAGCAGTAGGCCATGTTGCCGGGATAGCTGCCGAAGGGCGCTTCCACGACCGCATCCACCATGTAGTACGGGATGGCCGTGATCGTCGGGTTCTCGCGGATGACCGAGTTGCTGACGATCTTCTCGGTGGAGATGATGAGGCGCTTGGCGGCGCGGGCCAGCTCCAGGTCGGCCACGGAGATGCCCTTGATGACGCAGTTGCCGTACATGTCGGCTTCGTGCACGTGGATGGCCACCACATCCGGCCAGCAGGCCGGGACGGCGGCGTACTTCTTACCGGTGAACGGGCACTCGATGACCTTGGCGGCGGACATCTTGAAGGTGTCGGTGCCGAGGATGCTGCGGACGATACCGAAGGAGACGCCGTCGGCCGCGGCTTTGAGGCGGACGTCGAGAGCGTAGTTGCTCCACTCGGTCAGCTCCAGTTTGCCGGCCTGCACGTACTTGCGGGCGTTCGGGGAGAGGCCGCGGGCTTCCAGACCCACGATGTAGGCGGCGTCGCACCGGCTGATGCACTCGCCGGCCACCAGCAACTGGAAGTCGTGAGTGGAGGTGTGGCCGAGGAAGCCGAGGTCCTTCTTCTTCTGACGGATGATCTCGTGGATGATCGCGCTGGGGATCCGGTTGGCGCCGAAGCCGCCGGCCGCGAAGTAGTCGCCGTCGTGGACGAACTTCTCGACCGCTTCCTTCTCGGTCATTCGCTTGTCGGTCATGGCGCGTGACTTCTGGCGGAAGAACTCGCGGGCCTTGTCCGGGTCGGGGTCCGTGAAGATCGGGTTGACCCCCTGGTCTAGAACTTCCATATCCTCTCCTTGGTGTTCCAAAGGGCGAAAACAACTCGTCGCGGACGCCTCGCCCCCAAACGAGCACATGCCACGGCTATCGGACCCTGATGGGCCCAACCAAATTGTGAAGGCTATCACGAAGAGTGACCAGCCGGAAGACGTACGCGGGCCGTCCGCCGGCGCCGGATTCCGCTCAGCGAGCAGGAGTTCCGCAGAGCGGGTCCAGGCAGGTCGAGGACCCAAGCAAGGGCGCACTTCCCGATGGTTTAGATACGCGGCCAAGGCGGTAAGGGCTGGCTGAAGCACGACTGGTGCATAGGGTCTGTCGGTGAAGTGGGGGTGCCATGGCTCAAGCGGCGGATATCCCAGCAAGCGGTGGTGCTGCACAGGACGAGCGCGTCCGCCGGAGATTCCTCCAGCAGCACTTCGGGTCGGAGTATGAGCGGATAACCGGCATCGGCGAGATCGTCTTCGAGCACGAGGACCGGGCGGCCCGGGTGTGGCTGGCCAGCAGTGTCTTCTGGTTCGTCGTGGTCACCAGCTTCGGACTGATCATCGCCACCGAACTCGCGTTCCCTGAGACGTTCAAAGGGGTCTCGTGGCTGGTCTTCAGCCGGGCCCGCCCCGTGCACGTCGAAGGGCGTGGTCTACGCGTGGCTCACCATGATGTACTGGGGGGCCATCACCTACATGACCCCCCGTCTCCTGGGCACCCGCAGCCTGTGGAGCGAGAAGCTCGGCGTGTACCTCGCGTACGTCTACAACCTCGTCATAGCCGCCGGCTTCTTCGGCATCCTCACCGGGGCCTCGCAGGGCCGGGAATGGGCGGAGTTCCCCTGGCCCATCGATGTGGCCATCATCTGCATCTTCATCGCTCTCACCTTCAACACGCTCATGACCGTGAGCGTCCGCCGCGTGCGGCCTCTGTACGTGAGCATGTGGTGGGCCATCGCCGCCCCCATCTGGGTGACGGCCTCCATCTTCATCGAGAACGTGGTGTGGAAACCCGGGGCCATCTGGAGCAACCCGTCCGGCGCCCTCGCGAACGGCATCCACGACGCCATGATCAACTGGTGGGGCAACCACAACCTCTTCGGTCTGTGGCTCACGCCCATCCTGGTGGCCGTCGTCTACTACTTCATCCCCCGGATCACCAACACGCCCCTGTACAGCCACACGCTGTCGCTGATCTCGTTCTGGGGTCTCATCTTCGTCTACGCGGCCGTGGGCGACCACCACCTCCTGCAGAGCCCCACGCCGGGATGGCTCAAGACGATCGCCTCGGTCAACAGCGTCGCCATACTCATCCCGGTGTTCGCCTTCTTCGCGAACGTGTTCCTCACCATGCGAGGGCAGTGGAACCGCTTCTTCACGAACTTACCCTTACGCTACGTACTGACGGGCTTCATCTTCTACATACTGGTCAACCTGCAGGGCGCCCTGCAGGCCATCCAACCGTTCAACATCTACATCCACTTCACCTACTTCATCATCGGCCACTCCCATCTCGCGCTGCTCGGCGGCTTCACCATCCTGGGTATGGGGGTGCTCTACTACGTCGTGCCCCATGTGTTCAACAAGCCGGTCTACTCCACCGGCTCTGGCGGAGTGGCAGTACTGGCTGGTCACGTTCGGGTTCCTGCTCTTCTTCACGGCGGTCACCATCGCGGCCTTCGTGCAGGGCCAGGGCTGGCTGGCGGGCGAGCCGGAGGTGAACGTGCTGCCCGCCCTCAGGCTGTGGAACATCGTGCGGGCCGTCGCGGGCGGCATGATCTACGCCGCGGCCTGGATCCAGATCTACAACCTCGTGCGCACCTACGTGAGCGACACCAGCGCGAGCCGGCGGCGGCATGCCGCCGAGGACAACGAGTCGTCGCTGTCCACCCAGCCCGAGAGCACTCGGTGAGAGGGGGTGTGACGATGGCCGATCTGAGCAACTGGCTCCCGAGCTACCAGAGCGTCCCCCCCAGCTGGGCGCCTCACCCGCGCAAACGGATGCTCATGACGCCGCTCCTGGTGTTCCTCGGAGGCATATTCGCCTTCGCCGTTCCGACGCTGGTGGCGGCGTTCTTCCAACTGATGTTCTTCAACGCCCCCATCTCCGACAACTGGTCGCCGCTGACGGCCTCCGCGGAAGCCGGCAAGCAGGTGTTCGTGGCCAACGGATGCATCTACTGCCACAGTGGCTACACGCGCCCGCAGGACGTGCGGACCGGCCTCATGTACCTGTATCCGCGCATCTCCCTGCCCGGAGACTTCGTCAGCAACGACTCGAGCCCCAACGTGTTCGGCACGGCCCGCATCGGCCCCGACCTCAGCCAGGAGAGCGGCTTCCACCCCGACGACTGGGAGAGGGCGCACTTCGCCGATCCCCGCTTCGTGGAGCCCCTGTCCATCATGCCCAGCTTCGAGTTCCTCACCGACAAGCAGGTGGACGACCTCTCCGCCTACCTGCAGCTCCGCGCCGGCAAGAACGGGCTGGTGCGCTACGCCGGCCAGCTCTACGCGAAGAAGATCCAGCTGGTGTCCCAAGGAGTGCCGGACCCGCTTCCTGGGTTTCCAGGCGGCCAAGCTCACGCTGGACGATGCGGTGGCCGTCGGTGAGAACGCCGTCCCGCCTGAGGGGAAGGTTTTCGGACTGGATTGGCCGGCTCCGCTCAACATCTGGCTGGTGGACCGGTCGTACTGGCTGGCCGACAACCCGCTCCCCGTGACCAAGGACAACCTCATGCGCGGCCGGTTCGTCTTCCAGGAGCGCTGCATCGGGTGCCACGGCGAGAAGGGCGACGCGGTCAGCGAGGCTGCGAAGTTCCTGCGGCCGCAGCCCATCGACTTCACCAGCGTCGGACGATGCCTCCGGCGGCGACGACACCTCGCCGGGGATGCTCTACTACCGGGTGCTTCGCGGCATCGACGGCAGCGGCATGGAGAACTTCGGCACCCGCCTGCGGGTGGACGACATCTGGCGGGTGGTGCTGTTCCTGAAGACCATCCCCAACGGCGGACTGGATAAGGACAAGGTGCCCACCACCGACATGTACATCCAGTGGCACCCGCCGGACGCCGCGCTCGCTCTGGTGGAGGCCATGCCCATCGAGGACAACATCGACTTCCTGAACGACGCCGAGCCCACCGATCCGTGGATGCTCGAAGCCCGGCGCGTGCTCGCCGGCCTCAACGACACGGACAAGTTCGACCTGCCGGGCTACGGCGAGATCTCCCTGGCCAAGGCCCGCGAGGACATCAAGGCCATCTACGACCAGTTGCTCGACCAGGGCTGGAACGACTACTTCGCGCGCGGCGGCTCGCCGAGCCCGCCCGCGGAGCAGAAGGACATTCCGCCCGACCTGACCCTCGATCTGCGCTAGAAGGAGGTACGAACATGACTGTCGGTCCATTCGAAGCCCAACTTCTGGCGTCGTCGGTGCTGGCGGTACCGGCCATCGCGCTCCTTCTGTTCGCGGTGTTCCGCGGGCACTTCCGGCATCAGGAGGAGGCCAAGTACACCGTCTTCACCGCCCAGGACCCGCGGGAGGACTTCTGGGACGACGACTGGAACGAACGCCACGGGCGGCCCGCCGCTCCGCCGCGGATGCGGCCGGAGCCGATGAGGAAGAGGCGGATACCATGACACGACGACACCACCGCGGAAGGCACGGCATCGTCCGCTTCTACCTGGCCGGCGCCGCGGTCTACCTGCTGCTCGGCGCCCTCTTGGCCGTCCCGGCCTACGCGACCGAGAACACGCTCAACCCCATCGTGCCGGTGCCGGCCCACACCACCAAGGTGCCCACGGGCTCCGACGACGCCTCCGTGCGGGCCTACTACGACTACCTGAACCTGGAGCACGCCAGCTCGCTCAAGGAGACCTACCACTTCAACTGGCAGAACTTCATGGTCACCTACGCGCTGATAGCCGCCGCGCTCGTCTCCTTGTACTTCTTCGCCTTCGCCTGGTACGCCAAGCGGCGGTCCGGAGACCTGTATCCGGTGGAGGTCTACAACGGCCTCCTCACCGAGCGGGCAGGCCCCATCGATGCGTTCAACTACGCGGTCTGGGCCATCCTCGGGATATACATGGTCTGGTACCTGGTGCTCCAACTCATCTACGGGCAGATCTACTAGCGGCGCGCGTCCACGCGGCAGGCAAAGGAAGTGCGGACGATGGATGAAGTGAAAGACGAACGGCTCAGCAAGTACTTCCAACGGCTCGTGGACGAGGGCCTGGGCGGACCTCGCTACAAGGAATACGAGATAGCCCCGTACGCTCTCATCGTGCGAGCCAGGATGGCGCCCGAGGCGTGGACCGGCGTGTTCTACTCGTGGCTCTCCATGAAGGGACACTGCAGGGCATGCACGGCTTCGACCGCACGCAGATGTTCGCCGCGCGGGAGGAAGAGACCGTGACCGCCACCTTCATCACCGTCTGGGACCGCGCCGAGACCCTGTACCAGTGGCTGGAGACCGGGTACTCGGTGGCCGACATGCTCGAGGCGATGGGCGTGCCGGCGGACACGATCGATCTGGAACTGGCCAGGGACTACTCATGAGGCCTCGGCAGTCTCGAGCCTCCGGAGAGGAGCGACCATCATGACGGATCAGGAAGAACTCAAGGCGCAGAACCGGACGGAGGAGATGGCCTTCGCCTCGACCCTGGAAAGAGAATACGAGCGCGAGGACGGGCGCTACCGGATGGGCAGCCAGGCCCGGGACTGGTTCATCCTGGTCGTCATCGGGATACTGCAGTTCGCCTGGATGCTGGTGGTGTTCCTGGTAGAGCCGGGGATACGCTGAGCGGGGACACGCCGAGGGAGCGGGCATGAACTTCGTTCTTGGCACCCTGACCGGCCTCGTGGCCGTCTTCGCTCTCGTCGGTGTGGGAGTGATGGTGGGAGCCTTCCGCTCGGCCAGAGCGGAGCGCAGGAGCCTGGGGCCCGCCGCGGCCGACGCCCCCGGGACGACCACCTTGCGCGCCCGGATAGACCGCTACGTCGGCCCGGTGGAGCCACACATGGCCTTGCTCAATCCCCCAGGCCGCGTCGCTGCGGAGTTCTTCACCGCCCTGTGCGGCTTTCCCGGGATGGGTTGGATGCTGTCGGGCAGCGTGTTCGCCGGACTCGTCCTCATCTGCGTGGTGCCGGCGTTCGTGTGGGGCATCTACCCGGCCCTGCTGGTGCTCACCGGCCAGATGGACAGCGGCCCGTTCATCGCGGTGCAGTACCTTCCCGGGCTCGCGGTCGGGTCTTCCGCCCTGCTGGCGTACCGAGAGATCCAACTGGCCAGGGAACGCAGGCGCAAGGCCGGACCGCCGCGGGCCTGCCGAGTGAGACCGAAGGAGGGTCCATGACGTTCGGCACCCCCTCGCTGAACATGGAGGCGCGCCCTCATCTGACCACCAGGGCCAAGGTGGTCATCCTGTGCTCCATCGTGCCCGTGTTCATCGCCGTGGCCGTCCTGCCGCTCCTGCTCCTCTCGGTGCCGGACCCCCATCCCGTGAAGATCCCCGGGCTGGCCGGCGAGATCCACGGCACGTACGTGCAGCAGCCGGACGGGTTGTACAAGCTCTTTCCCTACACCGCCCCGGCCATGAGCTTCCCGGCGGACGCGCTGGTGGTGGATGATCCCCGTCCGCAGGTGGCGGTGAAGTTCCGGCAACTCGACTTCCTCAGCAAGTACCGCATGGCGAGCTACGCCGATACCCGGGAGATCGCGGTGGACAAGGTGGTGGACGAAGCGGGCAAGGTCATCTACCTGCGGCCCCAGGGTGCGCTCAGCCCGGGTGAGTACGTGGTCGCGGCTTCGCGCGACGGGGCCGAAGGCGGAGAGGACTACTTCTACTTCCGGGTGCCCTAGTGCCCAGATGCGCGCGCGCTGCCGTCCTGTTCGTGGCGCTGGCCGGCGCCGCGATCCTGATCCTGCTCGGCCCGATCTCCGGAGCGTACGCCCACACCGAACTCGTCCTTCGAGAGCTCGTGGGCGGCACGGCCGACAAGCCGCAGAGCCTGCTCCTTCGCTTCAGCGAGCCCATCGATGCGGGGTTCCTGACCGTCGAGATCCGCGGACCGTCCGGCGAGGCACAGGCGGCGGTGACCATCGACCCGCAGAGCCGGACCGACGGCCTGGTGGACGTTTCCGCCCTCCCGCACGGGGTCTACTCGGTCGCCTGGTGGACCCGTGCGGTGGACGGCGATCCTTCCAATGGCAGCTTCATCCTGGGGATCGGGACCGCCGTGGACCCGGCCGCTCTCCTCCCCCCGTCGATGCGCGCGACCCGGCCACCCAGCCGGCCATGTTCTATGGCGACACGGCCTGGGACGCGATCATCCACTGGCTCATCTATCTCGGCGCGGGCCTGCTCATCGGCAGCATCGGGTTCTCGCTGATCGTCTGGCGCTCGGCGGGTGGCGGCGCATCAGGAGCGGGCGCGGCCGGCGACCTCCTTGACGCCCGGATGGCCAGGATCCTGCGCTCCATCGCCCTTGCCGGGGGCGCGCTGTTCCTGTTCGCGAACCTCATGTTGTTCGTGATGCAGCTGGAGTTCATCCGCTATGCCATCCTCCAACCGGTGCCCGCCGTCGCACCGTCGCCGCTCTCCCCCTCGCCGCTGTCGCACGCCGCTCCCTACCAGACGGCCGCGGACATCTTCCGCGGCTACAACGGGGCGGTGTGGATCAGCCGGATAGTGCTCGCGCTGGCCGCACTCGTGCTGGCCTTCCGGCTCACCGCTCCGGCGAGCAAACGGCCCTGGCGATGGCGAGCGGCATTCGTAGTCGGACTGGCGATGCTGGCGACCATGAGCCTCACCGCCCACGCCGCCGTTGTGCCCCAATCCCGACTCGCCGTGGCGCTCGACTGGACCCACCTCACCGCTATGTCGCTCTGGCTGGGGGGCCTGCTGCCGCTGCTGCTGGCGTTGCGGTCGATGCCGGACCGGGCGGTGGGCATCAAGGTGGTACGCCGCTTTTCGACCCTGGCGTTAGTGGCCGTCGTGTGGCTGGCCGCGACCGGACTGTTCGCCGCCTACCTGCACGTGGGAGACCCGCGGCTGCTCGTCCCCACCACCTACGGCCGCACGCTCATCGCCAAACTGGTGCTGTTCGCGGCGCTCGTAGCCCTCGGCGCCGTGCACAGGCGGATGTCCATCCCGCGCCTGGACAAGGCGGTCGGGGGGCGGAAGTCGATGCTGGAGCGCATCCTCCCGTTCGAGATGGCGGTGGGGCTCGCGCTCGTGGGCGCGGTGGCTCTGATGATGAGCCTCGGCACCAGCGCGGCGGTCTGGCCGGCGCACGAGGCGCTGGGTCTGGTCAGCAAGTCTTCCACCGGGCGGGTGGAGGTCACCCTGAGGGCGGTCACGGGCAAGGCCGGAGAGAACGCCGTGGCGCTCGACGTGGCCGACCGCCGTCCGGGAGCGCCGACCGTCGCGCAGTCGGTGACGTTGGAGATCGGCGGCGAAAGCTTCACCCTGGAACCCGCGGGCCCCCTCGTCGCGGGCACGGTCCAGCGGTTCGTCAGCAAGGGCATGGTGCCAGTTGCCGGAGGGCAAGGGCGCGGCGACGTACTCCATCACCAGACCGTCGTATCCCGACGTCGGGGGCGCTATCCCGCTGGACGTACCGCCGGCTCTGGTCACAACCGGCGCCGCGCCGTAGGCGGCTGGGCCGCGCCGGCCGCCGCCATGGGCCGCTGAGGTCCCGGCCCGCTCATTGCTCTAGAGCTTCGGCCGCGTGTCCTGGAATTGCTTGAAGGCGGTCCGGAAATTGTCCCGCGCGATCTGGCCGTCCTTGAAGTACTTGGTGGCCGCCGCGACTGTCCCGGCGTCGTACATGGCCTCGATGCCCAGGAAGGTGGCCTTGATCCGCTGCGCCATGAAGCCGGCCGCGTCGTTGAGGAACGGGTCCGACTCCGCGAACGCCGGCGGCACCGCGAGGCCGGACAGCTCGGCGACCGCCGCGTTCAACTTGTCCAACATCGCGACGAGTTCGTCATGGACCGCCTGAGGCACGTTCGGAGCAGTGTTGTTGATCTGCTTGGCCAGGATGGGGATGCGCACGTCGTCGTCCGCCAGCAGAGCCGCCACCGCGGCCGTGGCCGCGACGTACTTGACGGGGCCCACCGAGGTCTCGGTCGGCACCGAGGTGGTGGTGGCTTCGGTCACCGTGGTGGTCGGGGCGAGCGTCGTGGCGGGCGCGACCGTGGTGGTGGTCACCTGGGCGGCCGTGGTGTCCGTGCCCGAGGCCTCGTTGTCGTCCAAGAACAGGATGGTGGCGGCCGCGGCTGCGCCGGCCAGGATGAGGATGGCGATGATGACCCCGGCGATGAGTCCGCCGCGCCCCTTGCGGCGCGGCTCCGGCTGGAACGGCGGCGCCGGCGGCTGTGGCGGCGGGGGTGGCGGCGCCAAAGGCGGCGCCTGCATGTAGGCCTGGGTCTGCGCGAACTGCGCGGCGGGCGGGGTGACAGCCGCTGCGGCCGCCACGCCTGTCACCGGCGGGGGAACGATCTGGTGCACATCGGCTATGGCGGGGAGCACGGCGCTCGGTTCGCCGCCGACGGCGGCGACCACCGTCTCCGCCTCAGCGGCGTCCGGCGCCTGCACGGCGGTGGCGGCCTCGGCGGCATCCGGCACGACGGCCGTCGTCGGCGGCGCTCCAGTCCGGCGGCTGCACGGCGGTCGCGGCCTCGGCGGCGTCCGGCACCACAGCGGTCGGCGCTTCGCCGGTCCGAGGGCGGCCGCACCATCGTGTCGCCCGTGGGCTCGCCCGACGGCGCGGCGGGCCGGGCCACCTGAGCGGCCGCGATGGGCGCTCCGCAGTTCCTACAGAAGGCTTTGCCTTCGGGGACGGACTCACCGCAGTTGGAGCAGAACATCCTGTTCCCTCTTTCTGGCAGACCGGCACGATGAACGACGTTTCCCAACGCGATGCTAACATGAGCGGCATGACAGACGAAGTTCACAAGAAGCTCGGCATCCGTTCCGGCATCTCCGGCGCGGTGGTGGCTGCCGGCGAAGAGGTGGGGCTCCTCTCCCCTCTGCCCGATGGTTTCAAGGCGTTCACCTCGGTGGACGATCTGGCCGCCACCGACGGCACGTTCGACTACGTGCACCTGCTTCGCGCGCAACCGGGCCGACCTGGTCAAGGACTTTCCCCGCCTGCGCGACAAGCTCGCGCCGGGCGGAAGCCTGTGGATCTCCTGGATCAAGCAGTCGGCGATACGCGGCGGAGGCGGCCTGCCGGGCGACCTCAACGAGAACGCCATCCGCCGGATGGCCCTCTCCAGCGGTCTGGTGGATGTGAAGGTGGCGGCGCTCGACGCGGAGTGGTCCGCGCTCAAGCTCGTCTGGCGCCGGCACTAGGAGTCGGCGACGCCGCCTGCTGGCGCCGCGCCGGTCCGCCGCTAGTCCTCTCTTAGCTCGTCCGGAATCCCCGGCGTGCTGCCCGCGAGACCCAGGTTGTCCGCGATCAGCCGCCACAGTCCCCGCTCGGTGCTCGCCCGGATGGCGACGTAGCACTGGTCGCAGCTCTCCCGGGTGGCCTTGAAGCCTTTGACCGCCTCTTTCCGCGACGTGTACTGCAGGTCGGGGAACATCGAGCAGCCGTTGAACAGCCCGTCCGGCCGCACCACGACGAAGCGCCGGCCCGCCTGGCAGCCACCCATGCCGCCTTCCGCGAAGAAGCGGTAGGTCTGCTCGAGGATCCAATCGGAGTTCATGACCACCGACGAGGTCTTGCGGTGCTCCTTGAGCCAGTCGAAGTGCTTGCGCAGGACCGCCAGGTCCTCGGGCGTGGTCGATGCAGAGGCTCGGTCGCCGGTGCGCAGCGCGCTGTAGGCGGTGAAGGAGATCTGGGTGCCCCACTCTGGCCGCGTTCTCCACCAATCCAGGGATCGTGTCGAAGTTCTCGTGCGTGAGCGCCGAGTTCATCACGATGTTGCCCCGCCCGTACTTCTTGATGAGGTAGGGGATGATCTCGTTCATGTGGGCGTAGAGCCCGGGGATCTCGCGGAAGCCGTCGTGGCGCTCGTCGGGGAAGTCGAGCGAGATGGAGAAGAGCGACACTCCCGCCTTGTTGAGCGCGAGATACTTCTCCTCGGTCATGAGCCACCAGTTGCTCACGAGCACGACCAGGGGAAGGCCGTTCGACCGCTTGACGGCATGCACGATGTCGACGAGGTCCTCGCGCAGCAGCGGCTCTCCGCCGGACAACTGGCAGACGCCGGGCTTGAGTTCCTCGGAGTAGCGGCGGTAGTCGGCCGGGGTCATGAGCTTCGGCCTCAGCCTTGATGCCGCCCTTGTCGCAGTGGTGGCAATCCGCGCAGCAGGAGTGGGTGACCTCGAAAGATACGCACACCGGCCAGCCCTTGGTCCGGTTCCAGAGCGACCTTGTACCCAACCGTATCGACTCACTGGTCTTCATTCGCCGACGACTTCCAATCAGACGAGGCCCGCCGGCCTTTGACGTTCCGCCCGACACTGTACCACCGCGCCCCGCGGTTATGCCGCTGTGGCTCTTTGGTACGATTCGTGCTGATGCATCACATTGTCGACTTCTTCCACGCTCTGGGCATCGCCGATCCCGGCGGTTCGGGCTGGATCGTCGGTGATCCTCACCTTCCTGGTGGCGGGCCTGGCCGTGTGGCGGTTCATGCCCCGGGTCCGCGATCGTTCGCCAAGGAAGTGGGCTGGGCCGACGAGCCCAACGCCCGCCGCCTGAACAAGGAGCCACTGCCGAACGCCGGGCGGGCTGGTCATCTTCGCCGGGGTGGCGGTCGCGCTCGTCATCACCGCGCTTCTGCGGCCCATCGGCATCGAGGACGTCCAGATCAACGTGCTGGCCATCCTGCTGGGCGCCTCGTTCATGATCATGGCCGGGTTCATCGACGACCAGTTCGGCCTGCCGCCCGCTCGTCCGCCTGCTGGTGCAACTCGTCGCGGCGCTGCTGCTGGTGAGCGTCGGCATCCGCATCGAGGTGGGCTTCGGAGGGGACTTCGCCACGACGCTGTCGGTCATCTTCACCGTCGTCTGGATCATGGCCATCACGAACGCGATGAACCTCATCGACGGCGTAGACGGGCTGGCCGGAGGCGTGAGCTTCATCACCGCCATGAGCCTGCTGGCCGTCTCCGCCCAGGATCAGAGCAAGGCCGCGGCCACCATGGTGCTGGCGGCCGTCGCCGGGGCGGCTCTCGGCTTCCTGCGCCACAACCTCCCGCCCTCGCGCATCATCATGGGCGACAGCGGCGCCTACTTCTTCGGCTTCGTACTGGCCGCGTCGAGCATCCTGGGCAACCTGAAGATCACCACGGCGTTCTCCCTCTTCCCCACCGTGCTCTTCCTGTTCCTGCCTCTGCTCGACACCGTCCAGGTCATCATCCGCCGGCTCCTCAAGCGCAAGAACCCCATCTCCAGCCCGGGAAAAGACCACCTGCACCACGGCCTGCTGGCCTGGGGCGTCTCGCCGGGCCGCACCGTCATCCTGCTGCTCGCGGTCACGCTGGGGGCCAACATCCTCGCCATGGCCATACAGGGCTTATCGGTGCTGGTGATCGCGGTGACGACGGTCGGGATCCTGTTGTTCCTCGGCCTGGTGGCTTGGCGGCGGCGGCGCGCCTTCCACAGATCAAAGCGCGAAACCTGACCCGCGGGATAGCCGTCCTAGCCGCATCTGAAAGAGACACAGGGTGCGAGTCTTTTGATCGGAGGGACACGATGAAACGGTTCGGTGGGCGCAGAGCGGTCGCGGCAGTCGTCCTTGTGGCGCTCCTCGTCGGACTGCGGCGGCGTCGGCGGGATGTGGCAGCCAGGCCAACGCGAACGGAGGCCCGGTGAAACTGACCGAGGCGGACAACGGCAAAGCGGTAGCCGTGAAGGCCGGCGAGGACGTCCAGGTGATCCTCGACGGCAATCCCACCACCGGCTACACGTGGACGGCCACGGTGAGCGACCCGGCGGTGCTGCAGCAGCAGGGCGACCCGGTCTACGCTCAGGGAAACACCGACCCCAGCATCGTGGGCGCCGGTGGGACCTTCACCTTCACCTTCAAGGCGGCAGCCGCGGGAGAAGTGACCCTGAAGTTCGACTACGCCCGGCCGTTTGAGACGGGAGTGGCTCCCATCCAGACCTATTCCATGACGGTCACTGTGAAGTAGGACTCCGGGCCAAGGGTGCGGACTGTCGAAGCCCCGGGACGGCGGAACGCCGCCCCGGGGCTTCTGCGTTCTGGGAGACGGCTATTCGCCGAGAAACCGGTCCGGGTCGGCCATGAAGTCGCGATAGAGCTTGTAGTGCTCGGTCTCCCGGTATGAGGTCTCGACGATCGGGCCCTGTCCCAGAGCGAACACCTGCGCCCCTTTCACCGCCATGATCACCGGCGAATGGGTGGCGATGACGAACTGGGCGTGTCCGCGCCGCTCGTATTCGCTCAGCAGCCGCAGCAACTCCACCTGGCTGGCGGGCGAGAGCGCCGCCTCCGGCTCGTCGAGGAAGTACAGCCCCGGGATCTGATAGCGTCCCCGGAAATACGCGAGCAGCCCTTCTCCCCGCGAACGCAGAGTCAGGAGCTCTCCCCCGTGGTACCGGGCCTGTCCCGGGTCGATCTCGGTGACGTCGTCGATGAACTCGGCCCACTCCCGAAAGCTCTCCGCGCTGAACACGCCGCCCTTCACCGAGGCCTGGGCGAGGGTGACGTCGACGAAATCCGACAGAGCTCGGGCGTGGTGGCCGGCGGCTCCCCGGCCGGGCTTGTTCCTCTTGGGCGTCGCCCAGAGATGGAAGCCGCACCGCCGGGCGATGGCTTCGATGAGTGTCGACTTCCCGGACCCGTTCTCTCCCACGAGGAAGGCCACCCTGGAGGTGAATCGCAGTTCCTGCCGGCCCTGGAGCGCCGGTACGTCGAACGGATAGCCGGCTCCGGGCGGGAACTCGTCTCCGCGTATCCGGACCGACCTCCAGCCAGATGTCCGGGGCGGCAGGCGCGCTCGGGGCGCATCACTCCGCGGTGAGGGTCAGACTGCCGACGTCCATGTTGACGGTGATGGTCAGGAGCTTGCCGCCTGACGAAGCGGCGGCCGGAGTGCTGTAGGTCTTGTCGGCCGCGGTCCACGTGCCCTCCTGGGTCACGTCGGTCAGCTTGCCCTTGACCACCACCTTGGCCGCGGTGCCGCTCGGCACGATGATGTGGACCTTGCTCGCGCCCGGAGTCGATCGTCACTGATCCGGAGGTGCGGAGTTCGCCGGAGAAGTCGAACGTGAACGAGCCCGCCCCGCCATTGAACTCCAGCTTCTTGAAGTTGGCGTCGGCCAGGCCGCTGAGAGTCACCGTGGAAGCGCCCGTGTCGTAGCTGAGGGTCTCCAGCTGGCTGAGGTTGGCGGATGCGAAGTTCACATGGGTCTTGGCCGCGCCGTCCTCGATGCTGAGCTTCTGGAGCGCCAGCCCGCCCAGTTCGTACGTGCCCTCGTAGGCTCCCGCCGTCACCGCCAACCGGATGGGCGCGGCGCCCAATTTGAGCTTCCAGTCGTTGACGACGTCGGTGCCGACGCCATCCAGGCCCTTCGTGGTGCCCTGCTTGATGGCCACCGATGAGTCACCGCGGACGACCTCGGGCTTCCACTTCTCCACGTTGTAGCGTGATGGTGCCGGACACGAGGCCGGAGGCGCCCGAGCCGATGTCAAGGGTGCCGGCGCCCATGCTCACCGTCACGTCGGTGACGGCCGCGCCGCCCAGTTTCTCGTCGATGTCGAAGGTCTGCGTGGGGCCGATGCCGATGCCGCACCCCGTGACCATGAAGCCCACCGTGGCGACCAGTACCAGCGCCAGAGCCGCAGCCGCGGCCGTCATCGTTGTCCTCTTCCTACCCATGCCCGGTCCAACCTCCTCGTCCGCGCAGAGTCGCGGAGCCGTTTGCCAGCCGTACTCTGACCTTCGCCTTCACTATCACATATCCCGCAGAAGCGGGTCTGTCAATCCGGCTCAGGATCGCCGCGGCGGCGCACAGCGCCACCGCGAACACCACGGCCGCGAAGCGCACCGCCGGCCGCGCCACGGGCCGCCGCGCCAGGAAGCCGCCGGACCACCCGCGCGGCGCCGCGCCGGAGTCCCCCGGTCGCCGGACCGGGCCCACCAGGGCCGCACGACCCCCAGGAACAGGACCAACCAGGCGCCGCCCAGGAGCCACCCGCCGAGGACGTCCGAGATCCAATGGACGCCCAGGTAGACCCGTGAGACGCCGACCAGCGCCGCCACCACTACCCCCACGACTCCGGCCGCTGCCGCGGCGGCCGCGCCGGCGCCGGCCCTGCGGGCCGCCGGCGCCTCCGGGGCGGCTGCGCCGCCCCAAGCCCTCCAGGCCAGAAACACAAGCATCCCCAGGAACACCAGCGTCGTCAGGGCGTGCCCCGAGGGCAGGCTGTGCGACCCGGGCAACTCGATGAGCGCTTCCGCTGCAGACGGGCGCACCCGGCCGGCCACGGCCTTCACCCCCTCCGATATCCCCCACGACACGAGCAGGCCCACAGCCACCAGGGCCGCGTGCCCCCGTCTGCCCCATACGGCGAGCAGCAACACGGTAGAGAAGCTGAGGGCTGCGAGCAGCGGGTTGTTCCCGATGAGGGTGATCGTCCAGAAGAGCCGGCTGCGCCCCGGCGTGCGCCAATCCACGAACGCCTGCGGTCACGCGGCGGTCCCAGCCCGGAGAGGGCCGGATTCGGGCCCCGAGTGCAACGCCAGCCCGATGAACAAGGCGACGAGACCGAGCGCCAGTAGCACGAGGGCCGCCGTGATGGCGCGGCGGCGCGGCCAGGAGCCCGGGCCTCGCGGGCGCCGGCGCCGGGCGCCGCGCCCCGGCCTCGCCGGTCTCGCGGCCGCCTCTTCGCCGGCGGTCTGTCACGCGATCGGCGCCACCGCGTGGCGCAGCACGGTCTTGAGGTTCTCCGGCTTGGCCGCCCGGGGGTCGCCCAGATAGATCTCGTGGTGGCGGCCCGTGAAGGCGTAGCCGTTGCGGCCGGCGAACTCACCCATGCGCATCAGCGTGGCCGGTTCGTCGGCGTAGGGACCGATGTGCATGATCTGCACGCAGAGCCCCTCCGCGAAGCGCTCCAGGCGCAGGCCGTCCAGGACGCCCGGGAGCTTCTTGTCCTTGATGTACTTCTTGCGCAGCTGCTCGAGGGCCTCAGCGAACATGTCCGCGCGCGATGTGGTCCGGCTGCATGATCATGAGCGTCCACAGCCACTGGTCGGAGGTGGCGTAGTCCGCGCCGCCCTCCGGCGTGGTCCACAGCCCTTCCAGCGCCATCACGCCGTAGTCGATGGGGTCCTCGGCCCGCTTCTTGGACATGAACTTGAGCGTGTACGACACTCCGTACAGCGCCCCGATGGCGTCCGCGAAAGCCGGCGAGTCGCCGGGCATGCGGCCGGGCTCGATCTGCCCGTCGATCATGGCGAACTGCAGCTCGGGCACCTCGACCAAGGAGCATTCCTTGGCGGATGGCGCGTACAAGTGCTTGTACTGCTTCTTGAGATCGAGCTTCGCGGGATCGCCGGCGGACATCTGACACCTCCCCAGGAAATGGATTCATCTCCATGATACTTGCGCCTATACTCTTGATTGAAACGGCCCGTCGATCTTGGAGGCGATCCACGTGGATAGGTCCCGGCGCTGTGCTCCTCCGAAAGCCCTCGCGGTGATCATCGCCGCCGGCTGCTGTTCCTCGCCACGACCCTGTTGCTCGCGGGCTGCGGGGGCACGGTGGCAGCCACCACTACCGCCGCGGTCACGACGGCCTCGACGGCCCCGACGACGGTGACGGCCGGCCCCGGAGGCGCGACGACCTCCACATCGGGCATCACCTCCAACACCACTCCGCCGGATACTCCCGAGACCGCGGTTACGACCATCGGCGAGAAGCCCAGCAAGCCCGCCGCGAGCCTCGTCCACTACTGGTGGGACGGCACCATCACCGGCAAGGCCGCCGATCTCAACCGCGGCTGGCAGGCCGAGAACATCTCGAGCCGCACCGGGAACGGGGCCGACAGCACCCGTATCGTCGGGGACGTGTTCCGCTCCGATCCCGATGAAGGTGTGCCCGCGTGCATCGTGGCCACCGGGGAGGACGGCGACCTGTTGGTGTTCACCAACTCCAAGCCGGACGCGGCTGCCGGCGCCTGGTCGGTGACCGCCACGCCCTCTCCCACCGGTAAGCCCCTCCGCGAGCTCCTTGGCGGGCGATCGTCCGCGTCGCCGCTGGCGGTGACGGGCGCCGGCGGCGCGAACAGCGCGGCCGGCGCGGCCCCGGTGCTCCACGTCTTCGCCACCGACACCGGCGACGATCTCATCCACTTCTGGCTGGCAGAGGGCGGATCCTGGCAGGCCGAGGACGTCACCCAGGCGACCGGGGTACGGCTCCACAGGACCGGCGCGGCCCGAGCCACAGGTGGGACCCTCGAGGTCTGCGGCCTCGACCGGCAAGGCAAGCTCCGCTACTTCCGGCTGACCGCCGGGGGGACGTGGAGAGCGGAGAACCCCTCCGACCTGTTGGGCGCCGGAGTGAAAGGCGAGGCCACCTTCCTGGACGACCCGCTGGGAGGGTCCGACACGGTCATCGCGGCGGCCTCCCCGCAGGACGAGTTCTTGCTGTTCCGCCGCACCGCCGACGGCGACTGGTACCTCGAGGACCTCAGCCAGGAGACGGCGGCCGGCGGCGCCTGCGCCCCGGCCCTCACTCTCGGCGGCTGGCTCTCCTCGTGGGACTGGGATGCCGGCAACTACTGGGCGGCGTCGCTCTTCAAGCACCCGCTGGCCATCCTGACGGCGGAGGGCCACTTCGTGTTGCTCGAACGGGCCTCGGCCACCGAGCCGTGGAAGGTCACGGACGTCTCTGAGTCGATCAAGGTCACGTTCGCGGCCGATGGCGGGGGCGCCTCCGTCATACGGGTCTGCCCGCCGCTCGACGCATCGTCCAAGGAAGCGCACTTCGCGGGCGTTGATGGACAGGACCACCTCATCCACTTCTGGCGCGACGCCAAGGGGACGTGGCGGGCCGAGGACTACACCGAGAGTTCGGGGGCCAAGTTCTCCTATCCGCTGGGCTGCTACGGGGCGCCGTGGGCGGCCTCGCTCACCGAGGGAGCGGGGGGCCGGGAGGGGCGGTTCTTCATCGGGATAGCGCCCAACGGCACGCCTGCCGCGCTCTCCTCGCCTGAGGCCTCCTGGGTCCTCGTCGGGGGCGGCCTGGCCATGCGGGGCCCGGCCCTGCCCTGGGGAGAATCGGGCGTGAGCGACATCGTGCTGGCCGGGACGGAGTAGCCTGTGCGCAGGATTCGGCGCCTCGGCGGCCAATTGACTAGGAATGGCCGAAGTGTTTCCCGCGCGCCATCCTTGCGCCGCGGGCACGACGAAGCGAAGGAGGAGCCATGAAAGAAGTCCCCGGGCTCTATGCCGAATTCCGCAACCGCTTCCCCGACATCATCGAGAAGAACGAAGAACTGGGCCGCATGGTGCACGACGTCGGCCCGCTCGACGAGAAGACCCGCGCGCTGGTGAAGATCGGCATCGCCGCGGCGAGCCTGCATCTGACCTCGGTCACCACCCAGGTGGCCCGCGCCCGCGAAGCCGGCGCCACCGAGGACGAGATCATGCACGCCATGCTGCTGGTCATCCCCACCTGCGGCTTCCCCACCTTCATGCAGGCCTATCGCGAGTACCGAGGCGAATGAGCATGGCTTCCGACCGACCTGACGAGGCAGAGCAGACTCCGGACGAGCGACCGGCCGGCGAGCCGGCGCCCGAGGAGACCGTCGGCGATCGGCGACGAGGTCGACGACGACTTCGACGAGCTGGAAGAGGACCTTGAGCCTTGGCCGGAGCGTAAGCCTCTGCCGACTGCAGCCGTCGCGGCCGCCGAGGAACCCGCGGAGCCGAGCGGAGAAGCCCGCGCCCAGGCGACCTCGGACCTGCGGGCCGTGGTGGTAGCGGCGGAACTGTCCGGCGAAGCCGGCGCGACCGCCGTCACCGAGGTCCCCCGCCCTCAAGCTCCGGCAGACCTTGAGCCCCGCATCCAGGAGATCGGCACGAAGCTCTACGAAGCCACCCTGGAGCGCGGCCCCGCCAAGACCCTCTCCTCGTACGTCTCCGGGCGGGCCATACAGCGCCGCATCCTCGCGCAGACCATGGCCGACCCGGCCTTCAAGACCCAGTTGTTCCGCTTCGTGGACGTCTACCCCAGCATCCGCGACTCGGGCGACCTGCTTCGCCACCTGCGCGACTACCTGGGCAACGTCGACGTCGCCCCGGCCGCTCGACCGCCTGGTGGCCACCGACAAGCGCCGCCTCCCCAGTTGGGCCGTCACCCGGCTCACCGAGAGGGGCATCCAGCGCATGGCCGAGACCCTCATCGCCGGCCGCGACGCCACCGACGCCCTCCCCACTCTCAAGCGCCTGCGCCGCCGGCACACCGGCTTCACCCTGGACCTCCTGGGCGAGGCCTGCCTCAGCGACGCCGAGGCCGGTGAGTACGCCCGCCGCTACCACGACCTGCTCGACTACCTGCCGGCCAAGGTCGCCCGCTGGGGCGACGACCGCGTGGTCGACGAATCGCCCTACGGGCCGGACCCCAGAGTCAACATCAGCCTCAAGGTGAGCTCTCTCTACTCGCAGATCGACCCGCTCGATTTCGAAGGGTCACGGCAGGCCCTGGTCTCGAGCCTTGAAGCCGCTGTTCGTGAAAGCCCGGCAAAACGGCGCATTCTTAACGATCGACATCGAGCGCTACGTCCACCGCGACCTCACCTACGCCGCGTTCGCCGACCTGTGCCGGGATCCGGAGCTCCGTGACTGGCCCCACATGGGCATAGTGGTACAGGCATATCTGAAAGACAGCGCGGAGATCGTTCAAGGTCTGATCTATCTGGCCAAGGACCGCGGGACCCCCTTCACCGTACGTTTGGTCAAGGGCGCTTACTGGGACTACGAATCCATCCTGGCCGCCCAGGAGCACTGGCCCTCGCCGGTGTTCCTCCAGAAGGCGGAGACCGACGCTCAGTTCGAGAAGCTGGCGAAGAGGCTCATCGACAACTGGCAGTGGACCCGGCCGGCGCTGGGCACCCACAACCTCCGGAGCATCGCGGTAGGCATCGCCGCGGCCGAAGCGGCCGGACTGCCTCCCGAGGCGGTCGAGATCCAGGTGCTGCACGGCATGGCGGACTCCATCCGCCGGGCCTGCGTGCGCGAGAAGTACCGGGTGCGCGAGTACGTGCCGGTGGGGGAGCTCATCCCCGGCATGGCCTACCTGGTGCGGCGCCTGCTGGAGAACACGGCGAACGAGTCGTTCTTGCGGCATGCCTTCGCCCAGGGCGACGACGTGGCGACCCTGCTGGCGCCGCCGGTGGTGAAGCCGGCGGCGGAGACGGTGGCTGCGGCCGCGCCGAAGGCCGCGGAAGCTGCCGCGGCCGGCGCCGAAGCCGCGGCCGAAGGCCCGGCCACGTTCCAGAACGAGGCCCACGCGGACTTCTCCCGGGAAGCCAACCGCGACGCCATGCGCAAGGCGCTGGTGACCATCGCGGCGAGCGCCGGGCGCGACTACCCGCTGCTCATCGACGGCGAGGCCGCGCAGACCGGCGAGTGGATCACGTCCATCAACCCGGCGAAGCCGGGCGAGGTGGTCGGCAGGGTGGCGGCCGCGACCCAGGCCGAGGCGGACCGGGCGCTCGACAGCGCCGTGGGCGCCTTCCACTTCTGGCGCGACACCACGGCCGCCGAGCGGGCGGACATCATGTTCAAGGCGGCCGCGGCCATGCGGCAGCAGCGCTTCGAACTGTCGGCGCTGGAGGTGCTGGAGGCCGGCAAGCCCTGGCGCGAAGCCGACGGCGACGTCTGCGAAGCCATCGACTTCCTCGAATACTACGGCCGGGAGATGCTGCGCCTGTCGGAAGTCCGGCAGATCAGCGACGTCCCCGGCGAGAGCGACCTCTTCTTCTACGAGCCGCGCGGCGTGGCCGTCGTGGTGGCGCCGTGGAACTTCCCGCTGGCCATCCCCACCGGGATGGTGTCGGCGGCGCTGGTGGCCGGCAACAGCGTGGTCTTCAAGCCCGCCTCCACCACCCCCATCCTCGGCTACGCCATGGTGCGCATCCTGCATGAGGCCGGCGTGCCCGGCGGCGCTCTCGCCTTCCTGCCCGGACCGGGCGGAGAGCTCGGCGACTATCTGACGGGCGACCCGCGCGTGGACCTCATCGCCTTCACCGGCAGCCTTGACGTGGGCACTCACATCATGGAGCAGGCCGTCGCCGTCAAGCCCGGCCAGCGCAACATCAAGCGCGTCATCGCCGAGATGGGCGGCAAGAACGCCATCATCGTCGACACCGACGCCGATCTCGACGCCGCGGTCGAGGGCGTGCTCACCTCGGCCTTCGGCTACGCCGGCCAGAAGTGCTCGGCCTGCAGCCGGGTGATCGTGATGGACACCATCTACGACCAGTTCCTGCGCCGGCTCACCCAGGCGACGGCGAGCCTCAAGACCGGCGACCCCGCCGACCCCGGCACCCGCGTGGGCCCGGTGATAAGCGCCGGCGCCCGCGACGGCATCCTCCGCTACATCGAGATCGGCAAGGGCGAGGCCACCCTGGTGGTGCCGGAGACCGGCGAGCCGCCGGCAGCGGCGCCCGCGGCCGCAGCCGCCGCGAGCCGGCCGCGCCGGCCGAGCCGATCGCGCCGGCCGACGCCGACACCGAGGCCGGCCGAGGCCGAGGCCCCAGCCGCCGAAGCCCCAGCCGCCACGGACGAAGTCGCGGCCGAGACCGAAGTTGCGGCCGACACCGAAGCCATTCTTGCCGTCGACGAGACCCCGTCTCACGACGAGCCCGGCTACTTCATCCCGCCGCACGTCTTCGCGGACGTGCCTCCGACGGCCACCATCGCCCAGGAGGAGATCTTCGGACCGGTTCTCTCCGTCATCCGCGCGGCCACCTTCGATGAGGCCCTGCAGCTGGCCCTCGGGGTCAAGTACGGCCTCACCGGCGGCCTCTACTCCCGCAACCCGGCGCACATCATGCGGGTCGCCAGGGAGTTCCGCGTGGGCAACCTGTACATCAACCGTCCGATCACCGGAGCCATGGTGGGGCGCCAGCCGTTCGGCGGCTCACGCATGAGCGGCGTGGGCTCGAAGGCCGGCGGTCCCGACTACCTGCTGCAGTTCATGGAACCCAGGGTGGTCACCGAGAACACCATCAGAAGAGGCTTCGCGCCGGAGATACCGGCCTAGAAGAAGAAGTCCGGCTGCCGCCGCTTCTCGAAGACGGCGCCGACCGCGTCGAGGATCAGGCGCACGCCGTGCAGCGCCGCCAACTCACCGGGATCGTAGCGGGGCGAGACCTCCACCAGGTCCATCCCGATGACGTTCGCCCGCGCGGCCACGCCGCGCAGCAGCGCCCGGGCTTCGTAATAGGAGAAGCCGCCCGGTTCCGGCACGCCCGTGCCCGGCGCGATGGCCGGGTCGAGGCAATCGATGTCGAAGGTGATCCACGTGTCGACATCCGGCTCGACATCCTCGAGGACGCGGCCCACGCCGTAATCCCGCATGCTCTGCTGGAGCGGCTCGCACCAGTGGGTGATCACCCCGCGCCTGCGCGCCAGTTCCACGTTGTCGGCCTCGGTGTGGAGGCTCCGTATGCCGTACTGCACGATGCGCCCGGCCACCTCGTCCTCGTGCGCGCGGATGATGGGGCTGGCGTGGGTGAAGAACTCTCCGCCGATGTCGTTCCAGTAGTCCATGTGGGCGTCGAAGTGCACCAGTTGCACCGGCGGCACGCGCTCGCCCCGCACCCGCTGCACGCCCAGCAGCAAGGGATAGGTGATGGAGTGATCCCCACCCAGCACCACCGGGAACAGGCCGGAACGCAGCAGTTCCGCCACCCTGGTGCCGATGAGCGGGAAGGTGACCTCGGGCTGGGCGGTGGGCGGCAGATAGACGTCACCCGTGTCGACCAACCGGACGCCGGACAGCAGGCTCAGGTCGGCCTCCCCGTCCCAGAAGGCCTCGGCAGCCTCGCGGTAGGCCCACTGGCCGGAGATGGAGCGAAGAGCGGCCGGCCCTTCCCGTGTGCCGGCGCGCCCAGTCGTGCCCTCGTCGTATGGGACGCCCATGACGGCGACATCCCCATCGGCAAGGGTGGGCTGGACGACGTATGGCGACCTCAAAAAGGTGGCCAGACCCGCCATTCTCTCCGCTTCTTCCTTCCTCTCGGGCGCCTGTCCGGTGACCAGGCACAAGACCTGCATCCCATCGTACAGAGCGGCGGCCCCCGGCACAATGCCGGCGGGAGGCCGGGCATGTGGATCGTGGTGACGCTGCCATAGCTGGGGCGTTGGGGCACCCGCTTTCGGCGGCGCCGCCGACGTGGTGAGCTGCCTGCGGCGTGGCCCGCTCGGCGGCGCCGCCGGCCGGGAGACCCGTCGCCCTTGACGCTCCGCCGATGCAGTATACGATACGTTTCGATATATCTAATGTGTATCTAATACACTCCCTCTGTCTGAGGAGAAAGAACATGAATCCTTATCGAAACGAACCCTTCGGTTTCCGCGGCCCCCGCGGCAGCTACTACGGCAGGGGCAACGTCAAGTTCGCCATCCTCGAGCTGCTCAAAGAGAAGCCCCGCCACGGCTACGACATCATCCGGGAGATGGAAGAGCGCTCGGGCGGCGTCTACAGCCCCAGCCCGGGCGTGATCTACCCCACCCTGCAGGCGCTCGAGGACCAGGACTACGTCAAGTCGGTGGAGCAGGACGGCAAGAAGATCTACTCCATCACCGAGTCGGGCATCCCCTACCTGCAGGGGCACCAGGAGCGGCAAGGCCACGCGCACGGCCACGGCCGCCACGGCGAGGGCTTCCGGCCGCCGTTCGCGCCCCCGTTCCCGTTCGGGCCCGGGCGCCGCGGCGCCGGGCCGGAGGCCGGGTCTGAGGAGGCCGCTGCGCCGGGCAGCGACGCCGCGGCCGGCGCGGCCGAAGGCGGCGGCCCCGGTGAAGGCGCAGACGCCTGCCGTGGACCGCGCGGTCGCGGCCGGGAGCCCACGGTCCGGGCGGCGCGGCCTGGGGTCCCTGGTTCGCCTCGAGCGGCGGCCCGGAGCTCATGCGCGAGATGCGCTGGATGTTCAGCGACTTCGCCAGCGCCATCCAGCGGACGCTCGGCGACCCGCAGAAGCTCAAGGAGATCCGCGAAGTGCTCCGCGAAGCCAAGACCAAGATCGACGACATCGTGATGGGGAAATGACCGGCAGCCTCGCACAGCGGCGCGGCCGCTCCGGCGGCGCCCCGGCCCGGGGCGCCCGCAAGGCCGGCCTCGACGGGGCCGACGACAGGCGCGGCGGCTTCACCAAGACCGTCCGCTGGCTGGGGATACTGCTGCCGATGGTGCTGAGCTACCCCCTGCTCCCGGTCGACGCGTTCGGGGGCTGGTTCCGGCCCCGGGTGCTCGCCGCGGCGGCGGTGTGGCTGGTGCTGGCGGCGGTGCTCTTGATCCGCCGCGACTGGCGGGCGCAGCGGCCATCACCGCCGTCTACGTGATCGTGGACGCCTGGTGGCTGCTGCCGGCCACCGGCGTGATCGACTTCGACTAGCGAGGCGCCCCGCTCGGCCCGGCAGGGCGCCGCGAGGTCGCCGGCAAGCCGGCCCGCCGCTGGCGCCGGCTACGCGCCGTCCAGCCGCCACAGGCCGGCTGCCTTGACCGCCGCCACCGCCGCCTCATACTCGGCGCCGCTCGGCGGCCGGCAGATGCCCGCGCAGAACGGCTCGAACTCCTCCCGCGCCGCCCGGAAGGCCGGCCGGTACTGGTCCATGACGTTGATGTAGGTGTCGCGCGAGATCTCCTCCGCCAGGAAGCGGGCGACCGCCGCCGTGCCGGCCAGATCGTCGGGCAGCACGAGGTGCCGCACCAACAGCCCCCGCGTGGCCACGCCCCGCTCGTCGATCTGCAGATCGCCCACCTGCCGGTGCATCTCCTTGACCGCGGCGCGGTTGCGCAGCAGGTAGTCCGCGACGCCCGACAGCCGCTCCGCCACCTTCTCGTCGCTGTACTTCATGTCGGGCATGTAGATGTCCACCACGCCGTCCAGGAGCCGCAGCGTGTGCAGGGCGTCGTAGCCGCCGGTGTTGTAGACCAGGGGCAGCCGCAGCCCGTCCTTCGCCGCCACACGCTACCGCCGCCAGGATCTGCGGCACCACGTGGCTGGGCGACACCAGGTTGATGTTCTCGCAGCCGGCCTCCTGCAGGTCGAGCATCATGCCGGCGATGCCCTCCGCCGCCGTCTCCCATTCGGCCCGCAGCTCCGGCGAATCCGCCGCCGGCTGGCTGATGTCGTGGTTCTGGCAGAAGACGCACTTGAGGTTGCAGCCGGCGAAGAAGATGGTCCCCGAGCCGCCCCGGCCCACCAGCGGCCGCTCCTCCCCGAAGTGCGGGCCGAAGCTGGCCACCTGCGCCACGGCGCCCACCCCGCAGGAGCCCAACTCGCCGGCGGTGCGGTCGGGCCGGCAGTTGCGCGGACAGGTGACGCAGCGGCGCAGCATGTGCTGCGCCTTCCGGGCCCGCTCGGCCAGTTCGCCCGACGCGTGGAGAGCCAGATAGGCGGCGCTCATTCCACCAGCAGGAACGCGTACCGCTCCATGGTCTGCGAGCGGTCGGTGAGCACCTCGATGGGATATCCCAGGCTCCGGGCCGTCGCGAACACGTCCATGGCCAGCGCCTCGGGTGTCGGCCGGCTCTGGTCGGGGTAGCGGCAATCCGCCCGCGTTCCGGCGCACTCGGGACACACGGAGCAGGTCGCCGGGAACAGCACCAGGGCTTTGTAGTAGCCGGCCAGGAAGACGTCCCGCTCCAACGCGAGCAACTTCGCGTCTGACGTCCTGCTTCCACGCCCTGGAGCTCCGGCCTCGTCGCAGCCGGCCTGCTGCATGTGGATGACCGCGATCCGCTCGTAGTCGGCGAAGAACCGGACGCAGTCGTCCACGGAGGGGACGTTCGGAGGGCAGTTGGCCTTGCGGGCGTAGCCGTCGCAGGCGTAGGTGCACTTCATCCGCACCCACTGGGCCACCGCGATCTTGGAGCCGTCGGTCCAGCGGAAATCGGGGAAACCGGCCGATGTGATGAGCTGGTCGAGCTTGTCCACGTCCGTCCTCCGTAGTCGTCGCGGCCGCTGCGCTCCAGCATAGCGCGCCGGGCGGACAGAACCGGAGAGCATCGCGACGCTCGCCTTGCGCATCTTGCTATCCGAACATATGTTTGTTTATAATCGGCCCCCTCACGAACATATGTTCGCCAACCGCAGCGGCCCCGACCGTTCCCGCCGGCCGCTACTAAGATTGTTGCGTTTTTATGAAAATGAAACGTTTCTTGCAATGAATACGAGCGACCCCAAAACCGGCGGAACACCGTTTCCCGGTCCAGAAGATCCCGCCCAGCCACGACTACATCCGCCAGCTCAGGAAGCACGGGGGGCCGGCCCCCTCGAGTCCGGCGCCCGGCGCGGCCGGGCCGCCCTCTCCCCCGTTCGTGCACCTGCACGTCCACTCGAACTTCTCGTTCCTGGACGGGGGCAGCCGCATCGAGGAGTTGGTGGCCCGGGCGGCCGAGCTGGGGCAGCCGGCCCTGGCCCTCACCGACCACGACGGCCTCTACGGCGCCGTCCGCTTCGCCAAGGCCTGCGCCAAGAAGGGCATCAAGCCGGTGTTCGGCGCCGAGGTGCGGGTGGAGAGCCTCCTCCCCCGGCGGACTCGGCCGGCGCGGGCGCCGCGCCGCACGGGCCCGGCGCCCCGTCCCCGGATCCCGACCGCGCGCCGACGACCCCCACCACCTGGTCCTCCTCGCCGAGACCCGCGAGGGCTACGCCAACCTCTGCCGCCTCATCTCCGCCGCCCACCTCGCCGACCCGGAGCGCGAGCGCCCGCCCACGTCACCCGCGAGTCGCTGCGCGCCCACGCCGAGGGCCTCATCTGCCTGACCGGCTGCCGCCACGGGGAGATCGGCTACCTCGTCGACGCCGGCCGCGACGCCGACGCCCGCGACGCCCTCCTCCACCTGCGCGACATCTTCGGCCCCGACCACCTCTACGTCGAGCTGCAGTACTTCGGCTACGAGCCCCACCAGGAGGCGCGCCCGGTCAGCACGGGACGACGGTCGTCAAGAAGGCCCCGGCGATCGGCAACCGGCTGCGGCACCAGACCGCCGCCCCAGCCCGCGCCGGGGACGCCCCCGAGCCCGACCGAGGCAGCGTCCACCACCGTCGGCACCGCCTCTTCATTACATAATGGTTGCAATGCAACGTTTATTGCATCATAGCCGGCCGCGCCGCACGGCCCCAGCCCGCCCCGATCTCCCCCAGGGCCACCCGCAGCGCCTCAACCCCGCCGACTACGACGTCGGCTTCCACCGCGACGACCGGCCCTGGCGCCTCTCCTGCCTCACCTACTGCCTGCGCCTCGCCGCCCTCGCGCGCGCCTGCGGCCTGCCCACCGTGCTCACCACGAACGCCCACTACGCCCGCGGGCACCGACCGCGCCCTCCACCTGATCTGCCGGGCCGCCGGCCGCGACAAGCCGCTGTCCGGGTATCCGGATCCAGCGCCCGGCGCCCGCTGCCTCGCCGCGCGGTCGGAGATCGAGGCGCTGGCGGCGCCGCTGCTCGAGTTGCATACTGGTTGCAGTGCAACATCTATTGCATATGCATCAGCACTCCCGTCTCTGCATTTGCATTGTAATGCAATGTTATATTGCATCAGACAGGGCGCCCCGCGACCGGCCCGCCCCCGCCTCGCTTCGCCTCCCCTTGGACGCCACCGCCGCCATCGCCGACCGCTGCACCGTGGACCTGGAGCTCGGCACCTACCACTTCCCCCAGATCGAGGTGCCCCGCGGGGAGACCGCGTATTCGCTGCTGGCCAAGCGGTGTTTTCGGGGGATCGCGCGGCGAGTACCGGCCGGTGCCGCCCCGGGCCGTGGAGCTTCTCGAGAAGGAGCTCCGCATGATCCAGCAGATGGGATTCGCCCATTATTTCTTGGTGGTGCACGACATCGTCAGGTGGGCGCGCGCCCAGGGCGTCGCGTGTAGCGGGCGGGGCAGTGCTGGGAATTCGATCGTCTGTCACGCGCTGGATATCACGGCCAGCGAGCCTATCCGCCACAACCTGCTGTTCGAGCGGTTCCTCAATCCCAACCGCCGCGAGATGCCCGATATCGACGTGGACTTCTGTTCCTCGCGCCGGGACGAGGTGATCGAACACATCTACAAGACTTTCGGAAACGAAAACGTCGCCGTCGTGGCCAACGTCAACACTATGAGCCCCCGCTCGGCGGTCCGGATCGTGGCCGAGGCCCTGGGATACGCCCCCACCGAGATCAACGCCCTCGCCAAGCACGTGCCCCGCCACGGGGATGCGGCGCGCATCCGGGAGTATCTGGGCGGCGCCTGGCCGGAACTGCGCGACTCGCCGCTGCAGGATTCGGCGCCGCCGGCGGTGGCCCCCGACGGCACGGTGACGCCCGGCGGCCGCTACTGGCGCCTCCTCGACCTGGTCGAGCGCCTCGACTCCTACCCCATGCACCTCGGCACCCACCTGGGGGGCTTCGTCATCACCGACCGGCCCATCACCTACTACGCCCCGCTCCAGTGGGCGGCCAAGGGGGTGGTCGTCATCCAATTCAACAAGGACGACGTCGCCGCGCTGGGGCTCGTCAAGATGGACATCCTCGGCCTGCGCACCCACTCGGCCGTGTCGGAGACGTGCCACATCGTGCGGCAGCGCACCGGGCGCCGCATCCGCCCCTACGACCTGCCCCCCGACGACCCCGCCGCCTACGAGATCATCAGCAACGGGGGATCCATCGGGCTGTTCCAGCTGGAGTCGGCCGGCCAGCGCAACCTCGCCAGCCGCCTGCAGGAGCGGGACTTCGACGACGTCATCGCCGCCATCGCCCTCTACCGCCCGGGACCGCTGGAGGCCGAGATGATCGGCCCCTTCATCGACCGCCGCTGGGGCGTGGAGCCGGTGGTCCTCCCCCACCCCGACATGGCCGCCGCCGTCGCCGACACCTACGGGGTGATCCTCTACCAGGAGCAGGTGCTGCGCATAGCCCAGTCGGTGGCCGGGTTCGACCTCGCCGACGCCGACTCCCTCCGCCGCGCCATGACCCGCGACCGCAGCCGCGAGGAGATGGCCAAGATAGGCGAGACCTTCATCGGCGGGGCGATGGCCCGGGGCGTGCCCGAGGCGGCGGCGCGGGAGGTGTTCCGCCAGCTGGAGGGCTTCGCCGCCTACGGGTTCAACAAGAGCCACTCGGTGTGCTTCGCGGTGATCTCGTACGCGACGGCGTGGCTGAAGGCCTACTACCCGGCGGAGTTCCTGTGCGCGGTGCTGAACAACTACCCGATGGGGTTCTACACGCCGCGGACGGTGCTGAACGATGCGCGGCGGTTCGGGCTGGAGGTGCGGCCGATGGATATCAATCTGTCGGGGCGGGGGTTCACCGTGGAGGATGTGGCGCCGCCGGACCCATGGGGCGGCGCCGGCGGCGCTGGCGACCTGTTCGGCGCCGCGGCGCCGGGGACACCGGCGGCGCGCAGGCGCCCTACGACCCCTTCGCCCAAGCCTGGACCGCCGACCACGGCTGGGGCCTGACCGACGCCGATCTGGCGGAGTTGGCCGCCGAGCAGGATGGGGACCCGGCGGCGGGCGACAGCGATGTCGTATCACTTCCTGCGGCGCGGCGCAGCCCAGCGGCGCGGCCGCAGCGTCTGACGGCGCCCCCATCCCGCGCCCGCCCCGGCGACCTCCTCCTGGGCACCCTCCACACCCTCGCCGCCCGCGACAACGCCGGCCGCCTCGCCGGCGCCCCGGACGGCCGCGCCCAGGCGGCGGGCGCCCGCTCGCCCCGCTCCCGGGCAGGCGTGGAGCCCGGCGCCTGCCTCGCCCCCAGCACCGGCATCGCCCCCGACGCCGGCCGGGCCCTGCGCGTCGGCCTCTCCTACCTCAAGCAGATGGGCGACCGCTCCCTCGACCGCATCGAGGAGGAACGCCGCCACGGCCCCTTCGAGAGCTTCGAGGACTTCTATCTGCGCACCCGCATCGACTATCCCGTGGCCGAGAACCTCATCCGGGTGGGCGCCTTCGACTCGCTCGAGCCCGACCGCACCGAGCTCCTCTGGCGCCTGCCGCTCCTGCGCGACCGCCTGGAAGCCCTGGCCGGCTCCACCGGCGCCCGCCGCGGCCAACTCCGCGCCTTCTTCTCCCCGCCCACCCGCGCCGGCCTCGCCCGCTCCTGGACCCTCGAGGACAAAGTCCGCTCCGAACTCGAACTCCTGGGCCTCACCGTGAGCTGCCATCCCTTGAAGCTCTACGAGGATGAACTGCGCCGGATGGGCGTCCGCATGAGCTACGAGCTCCCCGCCCTGGGAGACGAGGTCCCGGTGACGGTGGCCGGCGTCTACGAGCGCGCCCAGAACCCGTGGATGCGTTCGGGAAAAAGGACGATGTTCCTGACCCTCGAGGACGCCTACGGCCTCTTTGAGTGTGTGTGCTTCGAGAAACGAAGCTGGCGAAGATCGCGCCGGTGGTGGCCCGGGCCAGCTACTTCCTGGTGCGCGGGCGGCTGCAGAACAACCACAAGCGGGGGTTGGCCATCGTGGCGGAGGAGGTGTTCGATCTGGAGGAGGTGCTGGCGCGGAGGCGGGCCAACCGGGCGGCTGCGCCGGGGGCTCCAGGGGCGGGGACGCGGGCCATTCCTAAGAAGGTGGGGTGAGACGAACACGCAGGCCACGACGCCATGACCTGGCGTCGCCCCGCCTTTCATGACATGGTGTAGCGCATGACCACCACCGCCCCCGCCACCCCCCGCCAGAGCCTCTGGACCCGCAGCTTCCTGGCCATCTCGTTCGTCAACTTCCTCAACTCGGTGGTCTTTCTGCTGCTCATGATCGTCATGTCCAAGGTCGCCACCGACCGGTTCGGGGTGACTCCCGCGGTGGCCGGGCTGGCGGCCAGCATCTTCATCATCGGGTCGTTCGTCACCCGGCCGGTGCTCGGCAAGCGGATCCACCAGATCGGGCAGACCCGGCTCCTGTACATCGGGTCGCTGCTCAGCGTGATCCTGATCTTCGCCTACTTCTTCGCCGACAACACCTGGTTGCTTCTCACCGTCCGGTTCCTGCATGGGGCGGCGCACGGCACGAGCGCCATAGCCACCGGGACCATCGTGGCCGGGGTGGTGCCCCGGGAGCGATACGGTGAAGGTATCGGCTACTTCACCCTGGGCCAGACCCTGTCCACAGCCATCGGACCGTTTGTGGGGCTCACGCTCATCCGGCACGGAGGCTTCAACACCATCGTCATCGTCAGTGCGGCGCTCGCCGCGGTCGCCCTGTTCTCCATCCCCCTCATCCGTGTCCAAAACCTGGTACTGACCGCGGAACAGATCGCGGACAACAAAGGCTTCAGGCTCCGCACCTACATCGAACCCAAAGCGGTGCCCATCGGGCTGGCGATCATGCTGAGCTACCTCTGTTACTCGAGCCTTTCATCGTTCCTGGCGCTGTACTCCGAGGCGATCCACCTGACCACCGCAGCCGGCTTCTTCTTCATCGTCTACGCGGTGATGATCTTTCTCTCCCGGCCCATCGTGGGGCGGCGGTTCGACATCAAAGGCGAGAACTCGGTGATGTACCCGGGCGTCGCGGTCTTCGCGCTTGGGCTCGCCGTGCTCGCGGTAGCCGCTCACGCCGCGGTCCTGCTCCTGGCGGCCGCCATCGTGGGGCTCGGCTTCGGGGCCATCCAAGCCTGCGGACGGGCACTGATCGTCAGACTCACTCCGCCCCACCGGATGGGCCAGGGCACCTCCACCTTCTACATCTTCGGAGACACGGGATTCGGGCTCGGCCCGCTACTCTGCGGCCTGCTCATCCCCCTCGTGGGCTACCGGTGGATGTACGGAGTGATGGCCGCCGTGGCGGTGCTATCGCTGGTGCTGTACCACACGCTCCACGGGAGGCGAGTCCGCGACTGAGACAGGGGCGCCCGGCCGCGCCCAGCGCACCGCCACCTGGGTGCCGGTGGGATCGATCCTCTGGACACAGAACTCCGCGCCGATCTCCTCGGCCCGTTCGCGCATGATGTCCAGCCCCATGTGATCGCCTGCCACGGCGTCCATGTCAACGCCGATTCCGTCGTCCTCGATGTCCAGCGTGCAGCCCTGAGCGTCGGAGACGGCGGTGACCCGCACCCTCTCCGCCCTCGCGTGTTTGGTGATGTTGTTGAAAGCCTCTTGGGCGATGCGATAGAGGGCCGTCTTGACGTCCGCGGGTAGGTCGCAGTCCAGTCGGGCGTCGATCTCCACGTTGACGTTGGCCTGTCCGGTGATGCTGTCGCCGAGCCTCTCGAGCAGCTGATCGAGGCCCACGCCCACGAACGTGCCCGGACGAAGCTCGTAGAGCAGGATCCGGAGTTCGGCCAGGGCCGAGCGCACCAGCCTTTGGAGCTGTGTGAGGCCCGCCAGCCCCTCGGTCTGATCTCGCTGCAGCATGGCCGGCAGGGCCTGAGCCATGAGGTTGGCCGAGTACACGCTCTGGGTGACGGCGTCGTGCAGCTCCCGGGCCAAGTGTTCGCGCACCAGGCTGGCCGTCTTCTGGTTCTCTTCCTCTCGCAAGCGGCCGTTGACGATAGCCGCCGCCACTGTGCTCGCCGCCGATTGCACGAACCCTATCTCACGCTCGCTGAAGGGCTCGGCCCCGGCCCGGCGGACCACCGCCAGAGCGCCGATGGTCTTCGCCTGAAGGATGAGCGGAACGGCAAGCAGACGGGACAGCTCGAGCGACTCCGCCTGCTCCAGCAGGGAGCCGGCGCACGCCCTGGGAACGAGATCGTTGATGATGACGGGAGCGCCCCCCTCGGCGAGCTCGGCGAGAGCCTCAAAGCACCCGTACGCGCTCTCCAGCACGACGTCGTCGGGCTCTCCTTCGCCCTCGGCTTCATCCGACGAGACCACGAGTTGCGTCTCCCAGTCGTCCCCGAAGGTCACCACGGCAGCGGCGCGCCCTCCCAGCGTCTGCGCGACCTGTCCGGCCGCGGTCATGAGCGCCCCGTGCAGGTCGCCGGGCCCGGCCACGGCCTCGCCTATGTGCCAGAGCGCGTTCAGCTCCACCACCCGCGCCCGTAGGGACTCGCGGGCGACCGTCGCCGCTTCCTCGGCCCGTTTCATCTCGGTGATGTCCCGGAGCACCAGCAGCCGGCCCATGCCGTAGCCCGACCCGAGACCGAGCGCGGAGGAGACCACGTCGAAGTGACGTTTGGAGTCGCCCTCGCCCAGGGTGATCCCAAACTGCAGATCATCATCCACATTGCTTTCAGACTGGAGGGGAACGGCCTCCCCCAAGATCTCTTCGATCGATACGCCTATGAGATCACCGGCCTGCGAGTCGCAGAGGCGGCCGGCCGCCGGGTTGGAGGTAACCACGCGGCCGTCGAGGTCCAGCACGATGACGGCGTCCGCCATCTTCTCCAGCACTTGCGCACGAGCTACACGGAGCAGCGCCGGGAACAGGCTGAACAGCCGGAGCCGGGAGGTGGCCAGAAGCACCACCATGGCGGTGAGCGCGAAGGCGAAGGGGGTGACGTCCAAGCCCCCGGCAGGAACGGACCAGAACAGCGACAGGCCATTGCCCACCCAGGGGACCAGGCTGGCGGCCAGGATCACGGCCACCCCGCGGCGATAGGGGCTCTGGTTCTTGATGGCGTTCCGCAGGAGGAAGAAGTCCCCCAGGATCAGGAGACCATACGAATAGGCGATGTTCACCCAGAACCAGGGACCGTGGCCCAGCTCCAGATTGGGGAACGCACCGGAGGTGGCAAGCGAGACCCTGGTCCACACCAGAGCGTGCAGCTCGTTGGTGGCCACCAAGAGGATGGTGACGACCGGTACGAGGCCGAGCAGGACCAGTGACCAGCGATCGGGGCGCTTCCCGGCGCCGGAATAGGCGCGGGCGAACAGGAACCAGGCGACCGGCACGAGGGTGATGCCCACGTACTCGGTCTTGGCCCAGAAGACCTTGCCGGCGAGCGCCGGAGTCGCGAGTTCAAAGCAGTAGAGGAGGGCCCAGAGGCCGGCCGTCGCCGTCATGAGCATCAATTGCACGCCGCCCGGCTGAGAGCGGTGGCGCCATCCACGGGCCAGCAGCAACGCGCACAGGAACGCGGTCAACCCCAACGCCAGGGCGTACGGAGAGGCCGATGTCCAGCTGTGGAATGGTGAGAGATCGTGCATTCTTGCCCGCTCCGGATCCGTGCTGTCGGTGGCTCTGTTGCTCTCCGACGTCTATCGGCCCGTCATCGGGTCAGCATGAGCGCGGCAGAGCCTAGTAGATGTAGACCTTCGTCCCCACCGGGATCAGCGGATAGAGCTCCCGCTGATCCCAGATCTGCGTCCGGACGCAGCCGTGGCTGGCCCGGCGCGTGGGAACGTTGGGATATCCGTGGATGGCCAGATACCCGTCGGAGCGGAGGTACAGCGGGTGCCAGCGCGGGTTGGTCTCCAGGGTCTTGCGCATGATCTTGTACGTTCCGGAGGGCGTCGCGAAACCGACGCTCGGGCTGCCGGTGGACACGGGCATCGTCCACAGCACGGCCCCGTTCTTGCAGTAGAGAAGCACCTGCTTGGTCTTGTCGACCTCGATCCAGGTGTCGCCGCCGCCCTGCTTGGTCGGGCGCGGGCCGGGTCGCGGTCAGAAGCCGGGCGAAGACCTCGTCGGTGAGCTTCCCGTTCCGCGACAGTCCCTCCCACTTCTGGAAGGCCATGACGGCGCCCCGCGTCTGACGATCGACCACGCCGTCGACCTTCCCCGGCCGGTACGAGAGGTCCGCGAGCTTCTGCTCGGCCCACATGGTCCGCAGGGCGGCCGGGTCGGTGGTGGGCGGCAGGATGCCGAGCACGTCGAACGCGTCGACGTCGATGGCCGCTCCCGCGGCTGCATTCTTGTCCCACGAGATCTGGACCGTGTGCGTCCCCGCGGCCAACGTGCCGGTGGACCAGACCTTCTGCTGATAGAGAGTGGCCGCTCCAGACAGATGGACGACCTGCGCCGGCCGCTATCGATGGACACGTCCGCGTCGCCCAGACCCGGACCGGTGGTGGCGAGCCAATCGAGTTGCTTGCCGGTGAAGGTCACGGTCACCATGGCCTGGCCGGCGCCCGCCCGCTTGTCGCTGCCACCAGAGGCCTGAAAGACGGGGTTCGCGTCCACGTGCCCCAGTAGAGCACGCGGGGGTCGCTGTCCTGGACGCGGTGCCACACGTAGGCCTGCGTCACCGTGCCCGCCACCAGGAACCCGTCCGCGCCCCCGGCAGCGGCCGGCTGCAAGCGGGGCCGAAACCGGCCGTCCATTCGATCGTGACGGTGTGCGCGCCCTGAGCGAGCTGCCCGGTGTCCCAGAGTCTCTGCTGATAGGGGTCGAGACGCCGTGGAGGTCGACGCTGAAGGTCTGACCCCCGTCCACGGTCACCGTGGCGACGCCGCGGGTCGGATCCCTCTGACCCATCCAGGCCAGATAGCGTGCCGGTGAAGCTGACCGTCACCGAGGAGTCTCGTAGGCAAGAAGGGTGCTGGTCTGCTCCACCCATTGGCATTTAACCGCCCGCCGCGGGGCGTGCCCAGTGTCCCGGCGACGTCGACCGCGTCGATGGTCATGTACGCGCCGGAGGCGCTGCGCGGCGTTCCGGACGATCCTCACCGTGTGCACGCCGGCGGCGAGGGTGCCCGTGGACCACACGATGCTCTGATAGGCGGCGGCCTTGGCGCGCAGGTCGACGGTCTTGACGAAGACGCCGTCGAGGTACACGTCGGCCACCCCGCCCGTGGAGTTCTGCGTGGCGATCCAGTCGAGCCGCGTGCCGTTGAAGGCGATGTTGACGGAGGCGCCGGCGGCGTTGGCGCGGGCGTAGCTGTGGGCGGAGGCGGCGGACTTCTTGGGTGGCCCACGTGCCTGAGTAGGAGATGGCCGGGTCGGCCTGGTCGTAGCGGGTTGGGGGCGCGAGGGTGGCCGGGGGCGGTGACGCGTTAGCGCTGGTGGCGGCGGCCTGCGCTACGACGGTGAAGCCCGGGATAGCGGAAGTGCCAAAGGCGGCAAGGGCGAAAAATATTGCGGCGAGGACGAAGCTGGCAGTGGCAAACAGAAGCCAGCGGGTTACACGTACCTCCACTTTGGAACCCTTCCGGTGTCGACAGCCCTTGCGCGTGGCCCATATGCCACTTGGTATCCGGGGCACGCGGAGCCGCCCCTCGCACGGTATGCACGCTACCATGCGGCGGGAGGCCTGCGCCATCAGATGTCATGCGCCCTGATGGCTATCGTACGCGCCGCGCCGGCGCTAGCATGTGGGACATCCCAACTGAGACAGGCAACTTCGAGGGCGAGCATGGACGGATGGCAGTGCCCGAACTGCGGACATTCCAACGACCGCTACGTCTACCAGTGTCGCCACTGCCAACAGCCACGCCCTCTCGAAAGCGCCTCTCAAACCCCCGCCATCACTCGTCACCCGCCTTCCCGTCATCCTCGTCATCTTCGGGCGTGATAGCGCTGGTGATCTGGGCCATCTACCGCTGAGCCCCGCGAGCGACCCTGACGGCCTTGCGTCCCCTATCCAGCGTCCCCGCCATGAGGAACCCCGCCAGCATGAGCGCCGCGCTCACCATCTCCGCCGGGTAGAGGCCGGTGGTGTTGCCCAGCCGGGCCCGGGAGCCGAGGAACGCGAGCAGCACCGCGCCCGCCGCGATCAGCACGTTGGCCCACATCCGGTAGGCGAACTCCCTGCGCCGCAGGAACCGCCAGATGGAGTAGAGGGCGCCGCCGAAGAGCAGGATGGACCCGGTGATGTTGATGGGCAGCGACATCACCCGAGGGAACGAGAGGCTCTCGCCCAAAGCCTGCCCGCCCACCGTGATGCCGGGCACCAGCTTCTCGGCGACCAGCGTGTGGCTGAACGTCCCGTAGAGGAAGACGGCCATGCAGACGATCAGCAGGATCAGATAGATGTGCCCCCACAGCCGCCGCTTCGCGACCAGGTAGAGCGTCCCCAGCCCCAGGAAGCCCACCAGGGAGGCCGCGATGACGATGTAGATGCGGTAGACGGTGGGGTTCCAGACGTCTGAGTACTCGGACCAGAACTCCATGAAGGCCGCCACGGTGTAGAGAAGAAGGCCCGCGGTCCAAGCCGCCTGATGCGCCCGCCGCCGGCGCAGGTACTGCCGCGCGACGAGTCCCGTGAACACCAGTCCGAGGCACGCGGTGGCCAGAGGCCACGCCCAGTGAGACCAGAACTCCGTGCCCGACAACGCGTACCTTCTTTCCGGTCGTATCTCACGGCCCGGTCCTGATGGTCCCCCAGATGTCGACGCCGTCCAGTGTCAGGTAGGAAGTGCCACCCACGCCGGCCCGCTCGATCCTGACCACATGGTCTCCGTACAGCAGCGTGCCGGTGGACCAGACCGTCCCGCAGATCGCCGTCGAGGAACCCAGGACCACGGTGCCCACCTGGGCCCCGTCGACAAACACGTTTGCCGACCCCGCCGTGCCGTTTCTCATAGCCATCCAATCGAGCTGAGTCCCGGTGAAGTAGATGGTGACCGATGCGGTGAACTGCGAAGGCGGCGAAGTGGTGTTGGAGCGGGAGTAAGACCCGCCTGAGGCCTTTGCATGGGGGACAGAGGTCCACGAGCCGACCCTGACCATATGGCTGTCGCTCTGCTCGTAGTGGGTGGGGGCGGGCGCGATGGCTCCCCAGATGTCCACTGCGTCCAGGGTCAGGTACTTGCTCGCGGCGCTGGAATCGCTGCGGACGATGCGCACCGTGTGCTGCCCGTCGGGCAGAGTGCCCGTGGACCAGACCGGGATGTTATAGGCCGCGACCGAGGCGGCGAGATCGACGGTGGTCACTTTGGCCCCGTCCAGGTACACGTCAGCGATGCCCGTGGTGGTGCCCTTCATGGCTATCCAGTCGAGGCGGGTACCCATGAAGCAGATGGTGGCCGACGCCCCGGCGGTGGAGGAGCGGCCGTAGGTGGTGCCCGACGCCTTGGCGCCCGGGTAGTTGGTCCAGGCGCCGGTCTTCAGGATGAGACCCTCGGTCTGCTCGTAGCGCATGGAGACCGGAGCGTCGCTGTACACGAAGTTGTCCGCCACGGTGTTCTTGGACGTCCCGCCGGCGGCCGTCACAACGACGTCCGCGGTGCCGGCGGCATGGGCGGGAGCCACAGCCGTGATCTGGGTGGGTGAGTTCACGGTGACGCTGCCGGCGGGCGTGCCGCCGAAAGTGACGGCGGACACCTGGACGAAGCTCGTCCCGTTGATGACCACCGAGGTGCCGCCGCCTGTAGAGCCCGACAATGGGCTGAGAGATGTGATCGCGGGCGGGGCGTAGGCGAGGGCGCCGGTGACCTCGATGGCATCCAGGGTCAGATACTTGCCGCTCGCGCTCGAGTCGCTACGGACGATCTCGACGACGTGCTGGATGTCGTCCAGCGGTCCGCTGGTCCAGACTCTCGTATCGTAGGTGGCGACCGAGGCCGCGAGATCGACAGTCGCGTACTTTGCTCCGTCCAGATAGACATCCGCTATCCCGGTGGTGGTGCCCTTCATGGCGATCCAGTCCAGGCGGGTCCCGGTGAAGTAGATGGTGGCTTTGGCTCCCGCGGACGAGGCCCGGCCGTAGCTCAAGCCCGAGGCCTTGGGCGCGGCGTAGTCGGTCCACGTGCCGCTTCTTGCGATGCGTTCATCGGTCTGCTCGTAGCGTGTGGGGATGGCTTCGTAGGTGAAGTCGTCGACGCTACCGGCCGCGACCGAGGAGCCGGTGGCCGAGGTCACGACCACGTCCACGGTGCCGACCGCGTGAGGAGGCGCCACAGCCGTGATCCGCGTCGGGGAATCGACCGTGAAGCTGGTGGCGTTGACGCCTCCGAACGTGACCCCCGGAGCGCCGGACACGGCGTAGAAGTTGGTGCCGGTGATGGTCACCGTAGCCCCGCCGGCCGCCGAGCCCGAGGCCGGAGACAGGCCGGCGACGGTGGGAGCGGGAATCGTGCCGTAGATGTAATCGTTGGCCGCGCTGTCCCAGCTCGACCCGGTCGGGGTGAAGACCTGCACGCGGACGGTCGCGGCCGTGCGCGGCGGAGCGACCGCTGTTATCCGCGTGGGTGAGTTCACGATGTAACTGCTGGCGTTGACCCCGTCGAACCTCACCCCGCCGGCTCCCGTGACTCCATAGAAGTACGCGCCGGTGATCACCACACTGTTGCCCCCGCTCGTGGGGCCCAGCGACGGATCGAGACCGGTGATGGTCGCAGGCGGATAGAGGATCGTACCCACCACATCCACGGCGTCGATGTCGATGTACTTGCCGGCCGGGTTGGCGGCGGAGGGCTGGATCCAGACCTCGTGCACTCCCCAGGGAAGCCACCCGGTCGAATACACGTTCACCTTGTACTTGGCGCTCGCCGCCGCGAGGTTGATCGTGGCGTCGTAGGCGCCGTCGATGAACACATCGGCCACGCCGGTGGTGGTCCCGGTCATGGCGATCCAATCGAGGCGCTCGCCGGTGAAGTAGACCGCGGCCCAGGAGGCGCTCGCGCTCGCCCGCTTGTAGCTGCCCAGATAGGCCGAAGCGGTGCTGTAGCCGGACCAGCCGGCTGAATACTCCACGTGAGCGTCCAGATCGTCGTAGCGGATGGGCGCGACGTAGGTGTAATCGTCGGCGGCGCTGTCCGCGGTCGTCCCCCCTTCGGTGGTCATCTGGACCCGGACCTTCCCGGCCGCGTGAGCCGGAGTGGTGAGCGTCAGTTTGGTGGGCGAGTCGATGTCGTAGGACATGCAGCGGGCCGTTCCGAACATGATGTCCCAGTTGAGCGGGCTGCCCGTGAAGTGCGTTCCCGTGACCACCACTTTGGAGCCGCCCGCCGTCGAACCCACGACGGGAGTCATGCTGGTGATGGTGGGGACCCCTGTGGAGAGCGCCAGGAACGTGAAGTCGTCCGCCGGGGTGTCGTTGCTCCGCCCCACCGGAGCCTGGACTATCACGCGGGTGAGGCCGCGGCTGTGAGGCGGAGTGACCGCCGTTATCTGCGTGTCGGAATCGACGTGGTACGTGGCCGCGTTGACGCCATCGAACGAGACCCCGGAAGCCCCGGTGACGGACAGGAAGTGCTGCCCGGTGATGACGATCTGAGTGCCTCCCGCCTCGGCGCCGCTGGTCGGAGCGACGCTGCTCACCGCCGGCGCCGGCGGCTGTCCGTAGATCCAGGCGGCGCCGGCCGCGTCGCCGGCGGCCAGGCTGCGGGCCAGGTAGATCGGGCTGTGGCCGCCGTCCATGACCCCGTCCGAACGCCAGATGTCCACCAACCCGAGCATGTGCCCGAACTCGTGGAGAGCCGCTGTCTGAATGTCGTAGACGCCCTCCGTCGTGGCGCCGTCGCCCCAGTTGTAGACGTCGTTGAAGGTGACGTCGTATTCGGTGATGGTGTTGCCGGACACCCGGGGAAGCGACGTGCTGAGCACTCCGGTGACCAGGCTGCCGATCCACCGGAAATCGCAATAGCCATTGTCGATCGCCGGTTCGCCGGTGAGGCCGCCGTCCACGAACTTGAACGGCGATGCTGGGGTTCCAGGTGGCGGCCGCCGCGTCGATAAGGGCTTCTTCATCGGCGGTGTCCGGCGTATTGGCGTCCACTCGGTAGGTCGCCGTGGCCCCAGGCCAGCGGGCGCCGCCGTACGCGAAGCTGATATCAAAATCGGCCAGGGTGTAATGCGTCGTCCCCCGGTTGTTGGTCACCTTCAGGAAGGCGCCGGCTCCCCTGCTCTCCAACCCCCCGGCAGGGACTTCCACCACGATGGACGTGTCGCTCCACGAGACGACCGATCCCTCCATCGTTTGATTGTTGTAGCCATAGAAGTACACGTGGCCGCGCGAGCCCTGGGTGGCGCCGAAGCCCGTCCCGGTGATTGTGATGGTGCTGTGCGTGCCGGCCGAGACCGGACTCGGGCTGATGGCGGAGACGGCCGGCGTTATCAGCTCCGCCTTGAGAGAGACGTTGTCGATGTACGCGCCTTCATAGTCGACGCCCACATTGATGTCGTCGCTCGAGAACGAGAACCCGATGTATACGCCTCCCCGCCCGGTAACGTTGAGGCTGCTTCCAGCGACCGAGGCCAGGTCGAGCACCACGTGCTGCCACCCGGCGGTCGTTCCGGAGTACATCTCCCCGCGTGAACGTCTCCCTGTCGGTGGACACCAGACAGCCGATGGTGTCGTAGGCCAGCTCGCTGTCCAACCACATGTCGAACTCCAGCGTGCCCGCGTTCGTCTCGTTGAGGTCGAAGGGGCCCGCGTACATGAAAGCGTCTACATGGTTCGGGTAGAAGGCGGGCGCGGAAAGGTGGCTGCCGACGCAGTAAAGGGATCTGGTCCCCGTGGCGGCGCGGTACGTGGTCGCGCCCCAGGTGGGCAGACCCGACACGGTCCAGGATCCCAAGCCCGATTCGAAGCCTTCCGAGAAGAGCTCTCCGGCGGCCGTCACGGTCTGAGACCCGGCCGGCGACTGATTCCTGTCCCGGCTGCTCGAGCTGCCCGGACGACTCGCCGCCCGGCGCCGGCAGCTTCAAGGTGGTGCGCTCGGCGCGTATGCCGTCGGTCCGGGACGGCTGACTTCGCCGGCTGGGGAGGCTTGGCCGAGCCCCGTGGCGATGTCGTATTCAGTGAGAAGGAGAGACTGCCCCAAGTCGGGGACCATCCCGGCCACCACCAGCAACTTGCCCTGGCAGCCGCCGATGACCCGCCCCTGGTCGTCGAGGAACAGCAGGCTGGTCTCCCCCGGGGTGAAGGTGGGCATACCTTCGACCAGGGCGGTGATCCCGTTGACCGTGCCGCCAAGCACCGTGGCGGACACGGTCCGGCCCACGTCGCCTTTGAGTACTTTCACCACCCGGGCGCTCACCCGGGTCTGAGGATAGGAGCGCGCAGCGGGCCCGTCACCCAAAGTCACGAGTTCCCCGGAAACGGAGGAGGTCTCCGCCACGACGATGGCGGCGGCTCGCTGAGCCAGCTGGTCGATCGTCAGCTTCTCGAGCGTGGTCGCGTTCGCCGGCGCCGCGAGGAAGACCGCGGCGATCACGGCGAGAATCACTACCATCAGCATCGAAAGACCCATCCTGCGTCCGGCCATGCCCACTACCTGCCTCACCTCGCGGTCCTGTGTACGCAGTCGACTGTAACGCGACCGCCTTTTTTAGGCAAATCAAAACCCCAGCAAAATGCCGTCTTTGTCCTGATGACCAGCCCCGCCGAGGGCTCCGCCGTCTCACCCCACGTTTCAGCCCCGCCCGGCTGGGAAATCATTGAGTTGGCATCCTCAACTAGCGGCCGAATCCGCCGGCTTCGAAGGGAGAGATCACGTGAAACGCATGATGCTACCCATGGCCGCCTCGTTTGCGGCGCTCCTGGCAGTGATCGCAGGTCTGGGCGTGGCGCTCCGCAAGGAAAGGGCGCGGAGATGTCTCACCGTGCCGGAGGTCCCCAAAGGCGTGCGGCGGAAGGTGTCGGAACTCGTATCGCGGGCGACCAGCACCGCTGAGTCCGTGGCCGAGAAAGCGGTGCACGCGGCCCACAGGGCCCCGATCACTACTGAATAGCCCCCCAGATATCCAGGGCATCGATGTTCAGGTAGAGGCTGCCCGTCCCGATGCGCTTGATGAGCACCGTGTGCACCTCGTTCGGAAGCGTCCCGGTGGAGAACAGCACCTGCTGGTAGACCGCGCTTGACGCGTTCATCACGATGGTGGCCGTCGGGAGGACCGCGCCATCCACGTAGACCTCAGCCGTGCCGGCGGTGGTGCCCTTCATGCCGATCCATTCGAGGCGGGTGCCGGTGAACGTGATGGTCGCCGTCGCGTCGGCCGTGTTCGTGCGGATGTAGGTGCCCCCGGAGGCGCTGGACGTGGTGAAGGTGCTCCAGACCCCGGTCTTTGCGATGTGGCTGTCGGTCTGCTGATAACGGGTGGGCGGCGCGCTGATCTCCCCGTAGATCTCCACGGCGTCCAGGGTGAGGTACTTCCCGCTGGCGCTCGCGGTGCTGCGCACGATCTTCACGCTGTGCAGTCCGTTGGCGAGCGGGCCGGTGCTGTAGATGAGTTGCTGGTAGACGGCGGGGCTGGCGTACAGGTTGATGGGCGACGAGCCCGTGACCTTCACCCCATCCACCCAGATCTCGGCGTAGCCGGTGGTGGTGCCTTTCATGGCGATGTAGTCCAGGCGGGTGCCGGTGAACCAGATGGTGGCCGAGGCGCCGGCCGTGCTCGAGCGGCCGTAGCTGCCGCCGTACGAGGCCGCGCTGGTGTAGTTGGCCCAGGTGCCGGTCTTCACGATGTTGGCGTTGGTCTGGTCGTAGCGGGTGTAGGCCGGCGGCACCACGTAGGTGAAGTCGTCGGCGGAGGTGTTCTCGCTGGTGCCGGCCGTGGTGGTCACCAGGACGTCCACCGCGCCCGCGGCATGCGCCGGGGCGACCGCGGTTATCTTGGTTGTGGAATCGACGTGCCAACTTGCCGCGGCCTGACCCCCGAAGGTGACGGCGGAGACGTTCGCGAACAGGGTGCCGGTGATGGTGACCGAGGTGCCTCCGGCGGTGGAGCCGGTCCTGGGAGACAGGCCGGTGACGGCGAGCGTCGGAGGCCCGGCGTCGAGGGTCCCCGCCAGGTCCACGGCGTCGATGGTGATGTACTTGCCGGCCGGGCATGCGTCGTTCCGCTCGATCCGCACTTCGTGCGGCGCGTCGGCGAGGTCGCCGGAGGACCAGACATCCACCTGGTAGCCGGCCGCGGAGGCGGAGAGGTCCACCGTCTCGTCGAACTCACCATCCAGGTACACGTCGGCGATCGCCGGTGGTGGTGCCCTTCATGGCGATCCAATCCAGGCGGGTGCCGGTGAAGTAGATGCTGACCGCGGCGTCCGCGGCATCCGACCGGGCGTAGCTGCTGTTCCAGGCGGAGGTCTTCGGCAAAGGGCTCCCAGACGCCCGTGTAATCGAGGTAGTCGTGGGTGTCGTCGTAGCGGGTGGCTCCGGGGAACGTCTCCTGGCCGCCGGTGATGCTGAGGATGAGGGTGGACCTCAGCCCCAGCTTGCTCTTGAAGGTGCGGGCGGTCATGGTGGTGCTGCTGGTCGTCCCGGTGATCCTGACGGTGCGCGCGTGGCTGGTGGGGTCGTCCGTGTCGCGGGCTATCACCTCGACGCTCGTGATGGTGCCCACGTTCACGCCCAACTCGGTAGCCAGGGCGGCAGGCGAGAAGGTGTAGCTCCAGGGGTAACCGGGGTCGATGGTCCAGGGAGGCACGGGCGCTTCGAGGCTCCAGGGATCGGCCTTCGCCACGAGCCAGGCGATGCCCGGGTTGTCCGACCATGCGGACTGGGTGGTGTAGCCACCGTTGTGGGTGGAGAAGAAGGCGGAGATGGGACTGCCGTTGTACATGAGCACCATGCCGGCGGTGGCGTTGACGGCGTCGACCACGCCGGGGTGGGTGGCCTCGAAGGTGTATCCGCCGTAGACCTGGTCGCTCGTGTTGTCGTAGAGATTGAGCGTCCCCTGGGCGAGCGCATAGGAGCGGCTCGCCGTCTGCTGGGCCTTCACACACTCAGGCGCGTACTGGCTGGGCAGGCTGGAGTTGGCCCATCCGGGGTCGATCTCCCCCACGCCGCGGGTGTATCGGTCGATGAGCACGATGTTGTAGACGCGGAACGAGGCGGCCGAGGTGTACGGCTCCACCCGTGCGGTGCCCCAGTATTCGTAGACCGTGGGGTGTGGTCGTGGCGCTCGTGGCGTAGAAGGACAGGCGCACCCGGCCGTCGGTGGTCTCGGGGCGCAGCTCCACCCAGTCGAACGTGCCGGCGGTGCCCGTCACCACGACCTTGCCGCTTGTGTACGTCGTCTGGACCGTGGTGCCGGCGGCGATGGTCTGGGTGTGGTCCCCGGTGGAATCGTGCATGACCAGCGTGGCCGATGTGACGGTGGGCTGCAGATACACTCGGTTGTAGCATGAGCTGCTGTTGCTGCCTTTGGTCAGCCGGACCTGGACGGTCTGATCGGCGCTCACCTGCGTGAGCGTGGTGCCGGGGTAGTAGAAGGCGAGGATGGCGTCGTACGTGACTCCGTCCCGGGCGGCCGCCCAGGCCCCCCACTGGCTCATGCCCATGCCGTGGCCGTAGCCGCGCCCGGTGATGACGAAGTCACCGGTGGCCGCCGAGGCGGGCGAGGTGAACACCAGGGTGGACGCGAACCCCAGACTGCCGAGCACGATGGCCGCGGCGAGAAGGGCGAAGAGCTTTCTCGGGGCGAGGAGCAACTTACTCATGTTGCCTTCCTTGATCGTTGACATACCTATGGTTTCGACAGATGAGTCGGAGTCCCTGAGCGCACCAGCGCCCACCTCGCCAGCAGCTTGTCCAGCCCCACGTAGACCACTCCCAAGGCGCCGAAGCCCACCAGTAGGAGCACCGACGTCTCCGCCACCGAGCCGTAGCCGTACGTGGCCGCGTCCAGGAACGGGTATGGGTAGAAGCCGTCGTAGAACTCAGCCACGAGCAGCGTAGCGGCGAGGTAGATCAGCGGAAAGACGATCCACGCGGGAACGTCACGGAAACGGAACCAGCCTTTCTGGGAGAACAAGGCCCAGTCGAGCACGAACAGGATGGGCACCACCGTGTGCAGCACCTGGCTGTCGAAGCCGATGGGGCCCTCGAGAAGCGGCGCCAGCAAAGCGTGGAACACGAAGGCGGTGAGGGAGATGGCGAGCATCGCGATGCCCCGGAGGTACGCGCCCGCCGAGGGGCCACCGGGCGCGGGACTCAGCCCGGCGTCAGCCGGCCCGCGGCCGGCCCGGGCGCGCAGCAGAACGCCCACCAGCAGGTAGATAGTCACGGCGGCGACCACGATGTTGCTCTGGACGGTGAAGAAGCGGAGCGTGGAGGCGCCGAACTCGGCGACCGTGCGGATCAAGGAGAAAGCCGCGAAGGCGATGATGATGAGCTTGTAGGCGGCCGACGCTACGGAGTTGCGGATGTACAAGGCTGCACCTCCTTGTGGTGGTCCAAGATACCACCCCCCGCCTACCGGCGTCTTGCCGGTGATATCGTGTCGCGAAGCGGCACCATCATCCCCGGGAGAACATCACGTGAACCTCGGTGACCTAGCTCTCGTCTGCTACGCCTACGGCGCCATGACCGCGGACGACTCCCTGCCCCAGTTCCAGCGGCGCGTCGAGGGCAGCGCGGACCTTTTCAACGCAGAGCACCGCCTCGCCCTGCTGCACTGGCTCAATCAGTGGCAATGCCGCCAATTCTCCCTGGCGTACCACGACCTGGCGTCCACCGGACTGCTCGAGTGGCACCTGGAGTTCGGCGAATATCTGCCCCCCAAAGACAAGCACCTCTGGGAGATGCCCGAGGCCACCCTGGAGGACTACGCCCCCGTCTTCGACAGCCTGGCCAAGAAGGTCGCCTGCTACCGCGAGATGGGGCCCGGGCGCCAGGGGCTGTCTGAACCCAAGCGCCACGCCGTGAGCTTCGGGCCCACGGCCGCCGCCAAGATCCTGTTCGTGCTGCGCCCCCGGGTGTTCGTGGCCTGGGACGAGCCCATCCGCGCGGGATTGCGCTACGACGGGTCGGGGCGGTCGTACGTGGAGTTCCTGCTGCGGCTGCGGGAGGAACTGCTCGAATTGCAGGGACAATGCCGTTCGTTCGATCTGGAGTTGACCGATCTGCCGGGCGCCGTCGGGCGGCCGCTGTCAACGCCGGCGCAGCTCATGGACGAGTACTACTGGGCCACCGTCACCCACGGGGTCACGGCGCCGTCGCGGCAGCAGGTGGCTCGCTGGCTCGAGTGGTACACGCCGAACATGGAGCAGCCGACGCTCATCATGAAGGTGGCGTCGCTCGCGGGCGAGCCGGGCGGGCCGGCGCTCGTACCGCCGCCCGGGCCCGGACCGGCGCCCGTGGCCCCGCCCACGCCGGAGGCCCAGGCCGCCGGCGGTGCGCGTTGACGGCATGAGTACCGACACGGCGGCCGGCACAGCAGCCGGCCCTGCAGGCGCCATCGGCGGCGCCGGCCCCGCCTGCGCCGCCGACCCTTCCTTGCGGACCCGTCTCCCCCTCTACCCCAGCCAGTTCCTGGTGGCCATGGCCATCGTGTCCATAGGGCCGCTGCTGCACCCCATGATGCGCGACCTCGGCGTGCCGCTCAGCCTCGGCGGTCTGGTGAGCGCGGGGCTGTTCGTGGGTAACGCATCGGCGATTGTGACGCTCAACACCCTTCTCGCTCGATTCCCGGCAAAAACGATCCTTCTTATCGGGACCCTCATCCAGGCGGCAGCGCTGGTCGTGGCGGGGGCCGCTTCCCGGGATCTCTGGTCGCTGTTCGCCGCCTACCTGTTCGTCGGGTTCGGCGGGGCGCTCATGAACACCACCTGCTGGATCTGGATCTCCGCTCACATGATCCAGAATCGGGCGGCGGCGGCGTTGAAAATGATCCTGTTCTTTGCCCTGGCCATGATGGTGGTGCCGCTCGTGCTGGGGCTCGCGCTGGACGGGGGCGCTTCCTGGCGCTGGATACTCGTGGTGGAGGGCTGTCTGGACCTCGTGTCCGCGGTGGCGCTCCTGTTCCTGCCCCTGCTCGATGTGAGCGGGCGGCAGAACGTCCGGCTCACGCAGTTCCGGGAGGTGGTGGGATCGAATCCGGGGCTGCTGCTGGGCATGGTGATAGCCGGGTTCTTCTACGTGGGCGCGGAGATGACCATGAACGTCTGGCTGCCCAAGTTCCAGCTCGACGTGTTCGGGGGCAGCGACACCATGGCCAGTTTCGCCGTGACGCTCTTCTGGATCGGGCTGATAGCAGGACGGTTGCTCGCCATGAGGCTCACTCGGCGCTTCTCGCCGGCGCGGCTGATCCTCGTGTGCGCGGGCATCCTGGCGGTGTTCGCGGTGGCGGTGGCGTTCGCGCCGTCGCAGGGAGTGTCGCTGGTGCTGGCGGTGGGCGCCGGGCTGGGAGCGTCCGCCTCCTACGGCCTCATCGGGAGCTACGCCGGGCGCTTCCCGGGGTGGCAGTCGGCGGTGGCGTCATCGCTGTTCATCCTCAGCGGAGTGGCGGGGAGCATCACCTTCCCGTACCTCATCGGCCCGCTGGCCAGCGCGGCCGGGTTCCAGGTGGCGCTGGCCATGGTGGCGGTGCCGGCGTTGGCGTATGGAGCGGCATCGCTGCTGATCCACGCGAAGGCGCGGTAGGCGGCGAAGCCGGGCGGCGGGGCGAGAGCCCCGGGCGGCCCGAGGCGCGCGGCCTCCTAGTCCTGCAGCAGCCCGCAGACCTTCCAGATACCGCGGTGGAACTTGTGCACCGACCCCACCGGCGCCGCATACATCAGCACGCAGGCCTTGTGGACGACCGGTACGCCTTTCTCCGCGCACAGCGAGAGGGCTTCCGGCGAATCGCAGCCGGCCTGCAGCCACAGGCGCGGGATGCCGGCGTCGATGGCCTCGCGGACCGCGGCCAGGCATTCACTTCGGGGAACGGAGATGATGGCGCCCTCGACCTTGTCCCTGACGCTGGCGATGGTGGGATCGGAGTCCCCCGCGCTCAGATAGGCGAGCGAGACTTCGTAACCCTTGGGGACGAGTTCCTTCTTCATGTCGCCCATCACCGGGGTCTGCGCGGATAGGCGGACCAGCGCGAGCTTCTTGTGGCTCAGGAAGTCGGTGGTGGTCATCGTAGAGGTCATGGCGGCCCTCCCTTCGTGTCGTGGCGTCGTGATCACAGTATCAGGGCCAAGTCGACGGGCGGACCAACCGCCGGATGGCGTGTTTTCTGACCGGCCAGGTGGCCAGGTCTCGCGCGGCCGGCGGCCGCCCGCGGCACCCGGAGCCCGGCGCGGGCTCGGCGGCGGTCCTACCCCGCCAACCTCCCAGCGGCTCCCAGCTGGTCGGCCACGTCGTCCAAGCCTAGCTCGTGCAGACCCGCGCGGGTCTGCAGCCCGGTCTTCACATCCCAGCCGTTCAGCTCGTAGAAGCGGTCGAGCATCTCGCCCCAGCGGTCCCTGTCGCACTGCTGGCCGGCGTAGGGGCCGCGGTCCACGGGCTCGTTGATGTAGCGGGCCGGTGGGTAGTCGTCGGCGCGGCCGAATCCGGCGTGGATGGTGGTGAAGGCCTTCTCCAGGTTGTAGGCGGCCTGCCCGAGCCGCATGAACTCCTCTTCGGAGATGTCGATGCCCAGGGCGGTGCGGGTGAGTTCGGTGTAGTCGGAAGGCTCCAGAGCGCGGATGCCCACAGTAGGTCATGCCCAGGTAGTTGCAGATGCCGGTGATGTCCTCCATCTGCTTGGCCTGCAGGTTCCAGAAGACAGCCTCTGCCTGGTTCTCGTAGCCGATGGGGTTGCGAGGGATGTGATCGGGACCGCAGAAGCCGGGCCCGCCCACCGAGCCACGCAGGTGCCGGGGACCGATGGGCGACGTACTCACTCCCAGGCCCCAGCCCTTCTGGATGCGGAATGAGTCGACCGTGTCCTGGTTCTTCATCACCGTGGCGAACGCCTCGGATCCCTTCCCGATGACCCGGGCCGCCTCCGGACCGCCATCGGCCAGCAGGTCGCCGATTCCCCGGCGGTAGGCGAGCGCTTCCACCATCTCGTTCATCGCTTCGCCGTCGCCCCAACGGAGCTCCAAGCCGCCGGTGTCCTCCTTGGTCGATGAGGCCCTTCTCGTAGCACTCGAAGGCCCAGGAGAGCACGGTGGCGGTGGCGTCGCCGTCGAGGCCGAGATCGTTGCACCTGAGGTGGAACTTGAGGGATGCGGCCGCGTCGTCGACGTCGAAACGGGTGGAGTACATGGCCGAGCCGATCCAGTAGCCGATGCCCTCGGTGCCCGCGTAGGGGCCGCTGTCGATCTCGGAATACTGGTTGCAGGTGGTGGGACAGAGGAAGCAGCCGGCCATGCGCTTGCGGTAGCTGAGGACGCCCCGCTCCTCGCCCACAAGGTTGACCCGCTTCTCCATGGGCCAGTTGCCCTCCTGCCCGTTGCGCACGCGTCTCGGCGGTGAAGTCCCAGAAGGGGCTCTGGGGGGCGCACAGGGCCTCGATGATCCCCTTTCGCCAGGGAGCCGCCCGCGGCGCCGCTTCGATCTTGGCCGCGCACGCGTCAACGGCACGAAGGAAGCCCTGCGGATCGGCCAGGGAGATGGCGCCGTGCCCACGGACGGCCACCGCCTTGAGGTTCTTGCCGCCCATGACGCAGCCCACGCCGCACCCCGCCGCCACTTTGCACTGGTCGCTCGACGATGGCCGCGGCCCGCACCAGGTTCTCCCCCGCGGGCCCGATGCCGGCGACCACCGCCCGGTCATCGCCCAACTCGCGGTGCAGGTGCTCCTCGGTCTCGCGGATGGTCTTACCCCACAGATGTCCGGCATCACGCAGTTCGGCGTGGCCGTCGGTTATCCAGAGATACACGGGCCGCTCCGCCTTGCCGGTGATGACGAGGTGGTCGAAGCCCGCGTACTTGAGTTCCGGCCCGAAGTAACCGCCGATGTTGGCGGAGCCCTTGCCGCCGTTGAACGCGTTGATGGTGTCGATGGACACCCGGTTGGCGGCCGGAGCCAAGGTGCCGTCCAGGCATCCCGGGCCGAAGATCAGCGGGTTCCCCGGATCGGACCACGTGGTGCCCGGGGCGGTCTCGCTCAGCAGGATGTAGCTGTTGACGGCCAAGCCGCCCAGAAAACGCGCCGCGTAGCGCGCCATGTCGTCGGTCCAGATGCGGCCGGTCGTGAGATCCACCCGCAGGATCCGGCCCGCCAGGCCTCCGGTGGGGCTGAACGTCCTCATAGGGATGCTCCTGACGCGGGCGCCTCGATCCGGATGGCGTCGAACGGACAGTACTTCACGCACAGCGGCTGCGGTTCGCGTTCGCAGAGGTCGCAGGTGGACAGCAGCTGCCATCCGATGGCGGCGGTGTGGTTGTCGCGGCTCACCCGCAGGCTGGACAACTCAGGCGACATCAGCCCGCTGTGATGCAGCGAGCAGGCGAGCTCGCAGGCCCTGCAGCCCGTGCAGCGATCGGGGTCCAACAAGAGGCGGCCATCACTCATGCGTACATCTAGAGGCTTGCCGGCCGCGATGTCAACCAAGTCGGCGTGGGCTCACCCGCTTGCGCCGTCGTCATCCCAGGCGATACCCTCACGGCTGGCACCACACCGCCGGCATGGGATTCCACCCCAGGGGGATGAGCACGCATGACTCGCACCATCGACCCGATCGTCACCACTGAATGGCTCGACAACCGGTTGCGTCTGGGCGGCGGCACCCGTCCCCCGGCCGGCCTCATCGTTCTCGACACCCGTTTCGAAGAGGAGTACGCGGCGGGACACATCCCGGGATCCATATCGGTGCCCTTTGGTCTCAACTCCGCCTGGGCGGTGTCGGACGACGTGCTCATCCTGGAGCTCCCCGCGGACGAGGACCTTTTCAAGGCGATCGGCGATGCCGGCATCACCGCCGAGTCCCAGGTGGTGGTCGTCGGCCGGCCGACGGAACCCCCCAATCCGCCCTATCAGCTCGCCGACCCGGTGCGTGTGGCCGTCACACTCATCTACGCCGGCATCGAGAACGTCGCCGTCCTGGCCGGCGGCCACGCCAAATGGGAGAGCGAGGGCCTACCGGTCTCCGTGGACGTCCCCGCGATCGCCCCCGTCCCCTACCAGGCATCGCCGGACCGAGGCTGGTGGGTCACCACCGACTACGTCAAGGACCACATGGGCGAGTGTGCGCTCATCGACGCGCGCGACCCCGACGACTACTTCGGAGCCTCCACGGATCCGTTCGCCGACATGAACGGGCACATCCCCACCGCCCGCAGTCTTCCCGCGGTGTGGGTGTGGGAGAAGGACGGCACCTACCGGCCGGACGACGTGATCGAAGATATGGCGGCCGGAGTCATCGGCGATGACCGCGACCAGGAGATCGTCCTGTATTGCGGCGCGGGCGGCTACGCCAGCACGTGGTGGTTCCTCCTCACCCAGCTTCTCGGCTACCGCGACGTCAAGATCTACGACGGATCCATGGAAGCCTGGGCGGACGGCGGGAATGCCGTGGAGCGCTATACCTGGGAGTAGCGGCTGACGCTGCCGGTCGTCTGGGCGACGGCGTACTATGCCGGCCGAGTGGTATAGGCCACTTCGTCGACGCGGGACGCCCGAGGCGCCGACAGCAGACCCCGTATCTCTTCCTTCTCATAAGGCTTCTTGACAGCCCCGACCAGGCCATGCTGCTGGTGGCCCTCGACGGGCCACTCGCTGGCCAGAGCCACCCTTGCCCTGGAGTCCAGGGCAAGCATCTGCCTGGCAGCGGCCAGGCCATCAAGGCCGGTGGGCATGATCAATTCAATGATGATCAGGGCGAAGGACACCTGCGTCTCAGAGGCTGATCGTACATGCACCACCGCCTCGTCCGCGGACGAACAATCGACGCTTCGGCAGCCCAACTCATCGAGTATGCGGCGGAGCGCAGCGCGCGCCTCAGCATCGTGATCGGCTATCAGAATGAGCGGAGACTGCTCGGCGTCACGCCCGGTACCAGACTCCCCCGGGCGGCCCCGCGACTCGTCCCCGGCGGTCCCAATGGCGCTCCCCATGCTGGCCGAAGCGGCAACCGGTCCCGCCGCCTGAGAGCGGCGGGACTTGACGACCGGTTGTGCGCCGGATGCGCCCGGCCCCGCCCACGCCATGAAGACGACAGCGGAACGGTCGTTCACGGCCGCCTCGAAGGGGATGCCTGAGATGGCGCACTCGAGAGGCTCGCCCGACTTCGACAGACAGAAGAGGTGAAAATCTGCAGGGTTCTTGAGCAGGCGGTTGGGGCAGAAGACTTCCTTCAACTCCTCTTCATTTCCAATCGGCACCAGAGGGAGTCGGCCCCCGAAGACCTCGCCCGCCTCCCAGCCGAACAAGCTCTTCAGCAGCCCGATTCCACATCGTTATCCGACCGCGCGCATCGACCCGCCAAACCGCCACCGGAAGCGCACTCATGAACGCATCGACCTCATGCCCGGTCCTTCGCTGGCAGCGCTCGAAGCTGGCCTGGCCGATGAAATCACCGATCTCCTGACGGGTGCTCTCGAGGGCCGCCCTTGTGGTCCAAGGGATCTCTCCGCTGCTGTTGAGCCCAAGCACGAGTTTGGCCACGGTCTCGCCGCGAGAGGTGATCGGCACGACCAGCGCGATGATCCTCCTCGGACCCAGGTCATCGGTCGACCAGCATCTCGGGAGTCCGAGGCAGGCGAAGCTGCATCTGCCCTGACTCCGGGATGGACGGCGGCAAGGAATCCAGCCACCCTTTCGGAGTGCCCCTCTGGGAGACGACGATCCGAGATCTGGTCACCGGATCGATCCTGATCGCGGAGCCGCACTCGATGCCTTCAAGCGCGACGGCTGCGTTGAGCCCGGCTCGGAGCGCCGCATTGTCGTCGGAGATCGACTTGAGGGCGTTGCGCAACTGGTCCAGAACCAGGTTCAACTGCTCCGAGCGCTTCTTCTCGGTGATGTCTTCTTCCACCTCCACGAAGCCGATGGGCTCGCCTCCGGGGCCCATCACCGGGAAGGCCGTGCAGGAAATGGTGTAGCGAGTGCCGTTGTCGCGGACACCCTGCAGTTCCGCATGGTGCCGCTGTCCGGTCATCAGGGCCAGCTTGCCCGGGCAGCCGGGACAGATGTCCTCGCGCTTGACGAACTCCCGGTAGCATTTCTTGCCGAGCAGGTCGACCACAGGCTTGCCGTGCATCTGCTCGTTGACCCGGTCAACGACGATGATGTCGAAGTCCGCCGAGATCAGGTTCATGCCCTGGCCCGCGTTGGTAGCAAGGTCCAACTGCCCCAACTTGCCGAGTCCGAGACTCGTTCCCCAGTTCTGCCGGGATGTCGGCCAACTCACACCATCCCCGAGCGGTGCGTTTCCATGCGTCCAGATCCAAGCGGCCTCATCATAGTCCTATCCGCATGCGAAAGCAGGTGCGATCCTTTCCGTCTTGTGGTGCATCACGCCGCGTCATGGGACGTCACACAGCCGCAACGGTTCGGCCGCTCGTGCTTCTATGATGGTGGTAGAAGGGTTCATCTCAGCTTCACAAACTGGAGGCTTTGCAGATGTTGAATTGGGACACACCTGCGGTCGAGTCCTCGTCGGAGATCACCGACCTGCGCACCGCCTTGGCCTTCCTCTCCTCGAAGCGCGGGCAGTTGATCAGCACCAGCGTCCCCGTCGATCCCCACCTGGAATTGCCTGCGGTGTACAAGCTCGTCGGCGCCGGCACGCCGGTAGCGCCGCCCACCCGGGTCGGTCCGGCGATGATCTTCGAGAAGACCAAGGGCTACGGCATGCCGGTGGTGACAGGGGTCCTCGCGAGCCGCGAGCGCGTGGCCATGCTGCTCGGCAGCACCAAGGAGACGAGTGGCCTTCGACATGCTGGAAGCGTGGCGCCACGCCATCCCGCCGGTCGTGGTGAGCGCCGCGGAAGCCCCGTGCCAGGAGGTGGTGATACGGCCGCCGTTCGACCTTCGCACGCTGCTGCCGGCCACCATCAGCACCAAGCGCGACGCCGGCGCCTTCCTGAACATGGGCCTGCTCCGCGCCGAGGACCCGGAGACCGGGCAGGCGGATATCACCATCCATCGCCTCTGCATCCACGGCGCGGACACGCTCACCGTGAACTTCACCCCCGCCCGGGCGCCTCAGTCCTCTGCGGCGCCGCCGCCCCGCAGCAGCTCATGAAACCGCCGAATCCGCCCATCGCAGCGGACATCCGACGCCCGCAGCGGCCGCGCCAGCCGTAGCCCCTCCAGCGAGCGGCACCTGCTGAGCGCCACGTACGCCTGCCCGGGAGCGAACGCCCCCGACCCGAAGTCCACCATGACCCGGTCCAGCGTCTTGCCCTGGCTCTTGTGGATGGTCACCGCCCAGGCGAGCATCAGTGGATACTGCGTGTAGTGGCCCACCTCGTCGGCCACGATGCGGTCGCTCTCGCGGTCGAGGCGGTACTTGTAGCTCTGCCAGGTGGTCCGCGGCACCTCGTGGATGCCGGCGCCGTCGATATCGACCTCTATGCGGCCTCCGGACAGCCAGGTGACCGTGCCCAGGGTGCCATTGACCCAGCGGCCCTCATCGTCGTTCTTGGTGAACATCACCCGGGCGCCCGGCTTGAGCCGCAACTCCTGCGGTGACGGCAGGCGGTCGCCATCGAGCCCGAACTTGCCCTCCGTCTCCCCCAGGAACAGGCGCTCCTCGGACGATGAGGCTCCGCAGCTGATCGCCGTTGATGGCATCCGCCGCCGCGTTGGTGCAGGTGAGCGTGATGTCGTGGTCGCCGCCCGGCCCGCCGCAATACGTGTTCAGGCGGGTGATGGCCGCCAGGGTGTCCTCGGCCACGCGGACGCGGTTGAGCAGGGAGACGAACTCCGGGTCGGTCTGGCGGAAGATCTCGTCCAGTTCGACGTGGGCGATGTCCATGCCCTGCAGGCACGCGGCGCTGAAGAAGTAGGGAGTCGCGTATCCGCGCTCGTCCAGCACCTCCCGTTCGGCCCGCGACACCACCGGCGGCAGCTGGAACATGTCGCCCAGCAGAAGGATGCGCACGCCCCCGAACGGCGAGTAGTCGTCGTTGCAGGCGCGCAGGAAGGCGTCGATGCTGTCGAGCACGTCGGCGCGGAGCATGGAGGCCTCGTCGATGATGATGAGCTCGAGCTTCTGGTACATCCGGCGATCATCGGGGATGCGCAGGTGATCGGGATCCTGGATGCGGGGCGGGAAGCGGAAGAAGGAATGGATGGTGGCGCCACCGGCGTTGAGCGCGGCCACGCCCGTGGGCGCGAGGACCACGTGCCGCAGCGTGATGTTCTCTTGGAGATAGCGGATGAGGGTGGTCTTGCCGGTGCCGGCGTTGCCGGAGACGAACACCAGCCGCGAGCCGTCCTCGACCAGACGTCTGGCCTGGACGTAGCCCTGAGGGATGATGATCGCCTGGTCTGCCATCGCCGCCGCTCCTAGTGGGACAGACTCACTACCATACAGGAGGCGGCGGACAGGTGGGCTGGGCGGCGGCTGCGCGCGCCGGCGGCGGAAAGCCCCCGGCGGCGCTACTTCGCCCCGGCCAGCGCCAGCGCTCCCAACACCCCGGCGCGGTCGCCCAGTCCCGGCGCGACGATGTAGTCGCCGATCCTCTCCCCCACCATCTCCGACTCCACGTACCCGCCCAGCAGCGCCCGCACCTGTTCGCGCACCTTGGCGAGCAGCGCCGGCTGGTGCATCACGCCGCCGCCCAGCACGATCCGCTGCGGCGCCAGGGTGTAGATGTAGCCGGTCAGCGCCTGCGCGAGGTAGTGGGCCTCGATATCCCAGGCCACGTGATCCGCGGGCAGCGACCCCGGATCGGCGCCCCAGCGGGTCGCGATGCGCCGGGCCGGAGGCCATCCCCTCGAGACAGTCGCCGTGGAACGGGCAGATGCCGCTGAAAGCCGCCGGATCTTGAGGATGCCGCCGCACCGGCACGTGACCCATCTCCGGATGAAGCAGTCCGTGGAGTGGCCGGCCGCCCACGATGGCGCCGCCGCCTATGCCCGTACCCACCGTCAGATAGAGAGCGGGGTCGCAGCCGCGAGCCGCGCCCCAGCGCCACTCCGCGAGGGCGGCGGCGTTGACGTCGGTGTCGAGCGTCACGGGGATGGAGAAGGCGGCGCGCAGCGGCGCCAGGATGTCGGCGCCGGACCATCCCGGCTTCGGAGTGCTCAGGACCTGGCCGTAGGTGGGCGACACGGGGCGCAGATCGAGCGGTCCGAACATGGCGACGCCCAGACCGGCGAGGGGGCCGACCTGCCGCTCCTGCTCGCGGAAGAAGGCGATCGCACGGTCGAGGGTGGCCGCGGGCGAGCCGGTCTCGAACGAGGTCGTGGCGCGGACGTCGTCAGGCCCGCTGCCGACCGCGCAGACGAACTTGGTTCCGCCGCCCTCTATGCCGCCGTAGAGGCTCACAGGCCCCTCCCTTGCCACCATCGATGGATCGTGCTCTCAGACTACCGCAGGTCGCGGACGGTCGGCTCCGCGCATCTCTGTGTCTGCTGGGGGCCTTAGCCCGCCATGTCGTGATTACTAGTGTGGTTTGCTCTGTGATTGTGATTGGGATATCATCTGTGGTCAGCGACACGATCGAGGAGAGAAGCCGCATGACCACGCGCGTAGATCCCCAGCCGGGTACGCCATCTGCCGGGACGTCATCTGTGCTGTCCCCCATGGATGTCCGGGCACACCGCACGTCCATCAAGGGCTCCATGAGTTCGGTGACCGAGCAGCTCACCGAGATACTCGGCGCACAACTCGTGGCCTATATCGGCTCGGTCAAAGAGACGCGCGCCGTCCGCGAGTGGATCGCGGGTACGCGGGTGCCACGCGGGGATGCGGCTCAGCGGTTGCGTCTCGCCTATCGGGTCGCGAAGTGTATCGCCGAATCAGACGGCATCGAGACGGCCCAGGCCTGGTTCCTGGGCCTGAACCCGCTGCTCGGCAATGTCTCTCCGGCTCGGCTGATACGGACCGGAGACCTGGGCACCGACGGCCCGAGGCTCATCGAGGCCGAAGAGTCGTTCCTCGCCGCTTGAACGATCCGGTAGCAGAGGGATCCAACGAGCTGGATAGCAGGCCGGCGCCGACAGCTCTCTTCAGGGTTGCGCGAAGACCCGCGGTCTGGACCTGGACCGACCTGAAGTACGTGGGACAGGGGCGGTGGGACGACCCCGAGCACCAGTACGCTGTTCTCTATGCGAGCGGGAGCGCGTTCGGAGCCTATGTGGAATCACTTTCGACATTCCAGCCGGACCTCGAATTGGCTGCTCAGCTCCAGCTGGTCAGGAGAAACGCGAGGGGCCTGAGAATCACCGAGCCCGCGGGCCGGGTCCCCGCCCGCTGGAGGACCGAGCGGCTGCTCGGCCGGGGCGCTCCGGAGGGCTTGGGTGGGGCCTTTGTCGCGGTGGGCGCGGCGGCGACCCTCGCGACCCTGCGCCGCGAACTGGCAGATGTCGCGCTCGAACTCGGTGTAGCGGAGATCGATGCCGGTGTCATCCGCCTCGACTATTCACCGGAGTTCCGGGCGTTCACGCAGGCGATCTCGCGCTTTGTCTACCGGCGGGATGAAGAACCAGCAGGTATCTTCTACCTGGGGCAGCATGGCGATGACGTCGAGAACTACGCCATTTTCCAGCGTAGTCTCGAATGCCCGGTGCGGGAACTCAGCCAGACCGGCATCGTGCTGAGTGACGAGCCCTTCCTGAGGGCCTGCGCCGTGCTGGGGATCGAGCCCGCCTAGGCCTCATGCCGAGACGCCACCGCGCCCGCCCTCAAGCTCATTCCGCTCACTCCCGAAAGTCCTCGTCCCGCAGATCGGTCACCAACATGTGTCCGGGCATTGTATCGCCTGGAATCTGGCGCCCCCCCGGAAATACATCGAGGGCCACTTGCTTCTCCACGTCAAGCGGCCCTCATATACGTATATGTCCGGCAGGGGGCAGTTTCTTACAAAGTCCCGCGATTTTTTTTTCGGCGCGGCGCTCGAGGCGCCGGGCGGCGCCCTCTCGGCGCCCGGAACAGCGCCCGGCACGGCTCCCCCTCGCTGCCAGCCCGGCGCCCGGCCCGGCGTGCGCCGCGGCCTCCGCCCTACTTCGGCGGCAGCGTCATCACGAAGTCGCGGGCCTGCTCCAGCCACTCCTCGAGGCTGGCGTCATCGAGCCCGTCGGGGCCCACCATCACCCAGCCGGAGTGGGGGTTCTTGCTGATCTCGAACGGCCGCACGTTGGGCAGTAGCAGCGCGGCCGCGCCGTCCTCCGGGCTGAGGTGGACGAAGATGCAGTCGCCGGAGACCCCGGCCGCCATGTTGCCGTCGAGAAGGTAGCAGGTGCCCCCGAACATCTTCTTGCGGCTGGCTCCCCAAGGAGCGACAAGTTCTTCCACACGGGCGTCGAGTTCCTCATCGAATGCCATGGCTCACCTCCCGGTAGTCGTGCGCGCGCCCCGCCTCGCGGCGGCGCCTGTCAAGTGGTCCGCTCCCCCGTCTCGCTCAGCCGCCACACCGTCGGACTCAGAGCGGCTATCACCGCCACCAGGACGATCAGACATCCGGCGCCGACCATCACCCAGCCGACATCCAGCGCCAGCAGCGACCCCGCGATGAGGTTCGACACCGGCGCCATGCCCACCGACACGAACAGCAGGATGCTCATCATCCGCCCGAGCTCGCGTCGGGAAGTGCGCAACTGCAGCCAGGTGATGAACACCACGATGAGGTAGCCCTCCGCCACCCCGATGAGGAAGGTCGCCAGCGCGGCGAACCCCGCCGACGGAAGCACCCCCACGAGCGCCAGCCCGACGCCCAGCGCGGCGCACGATGCCAGCAGCCCCGCGGCGAACGCGCGACCCTTGGGACGGCGCAACAGCCCACCGGCCGCCAGACCCACCAGCGCCCCCAGCCCCAGTCCCGACAGGATGCCGCCGTAGGCCAGCGCCCCGCCCGCGAACCGGGAATGCGCCAGCACCGGCAGCCCCACCGCCAGCGGCCCCAGCAAGCGCCAGGTTCACCGCCCCGATGAGCACGAAGTAGTGACGCAGAGCCTTATCCCGCCAGACGAGCGCGAGGCCCTCCCCCAGCGACCGGAACACCCCGCTGCGCGCCGCGCCCCGGCCGTCCTCCTGACGCCACCGCGGCAGCGTGAGCAGCGCGAGCGTGATGGCCGAGACCAGGAATCCCACCGCGTCCAGCCCGAACCCAGACCGAGCCCCGACGCCTCAGGCACCGCGTCCGCCCCGGCCCCTTTCGCCCCCAGGAACGTGATCATGATCCCGGCCAGCACCGGCCCGACGAACAGCGACAGCTGCGACGTCCCCTGGATGATGGCGTTGCCCGCCTGCAACCGGTCTTCCGGGACCAGCCGGGGGATCACCGCCGACAGAGCCGGCAGGAACAGCGCGTATCCCAGCCCGAGAAGGAACGCGAAGGGATAGAGCATCCACAGCCGCACGAACCCGGTGGCCGTGAGGATGGCCAGCACGGCGACCACCACCATCCGGGCGAGGTTGGAGTAGAGCATGACGGTCCTCGGCGACCAGCGATCGATGAGCACTCCACCCAGCAGGATGAAGACCGCCCGAGGAGCCGCGTTCACGGCCACGACCGCCCCTACGGAGAACGCGTTGCCGGTGAGTTGCAGCACCAGCCAGGGCAGCGCCACGAGAAAGAACTGATCCCCCAGCAGCGACACGAACTGCCCGCTCCAGAGAAGGCGAAAATCACGGTTGCGGAGGATGTCCACCACGCGGGTGGCCATCTTGGGGGGCGGAGCGGCCGCGGCGTCGGCGGCGGCCGCGAGGGGTTCCAGGCTGGAGGGGTCTGACGGACATGCCTGGATGATACCGGTTTGGGGTCAGGCGCTCGTGGACAGTAGCTCCATGAGCTGGTCGAGCGACAGGTCCAGACCCTTCGCCAGTCTTCGAAGAGTGCCCAGACGCGGGTCTCGACGACCCGTTTCGATCCTGCTCAACGATTCTTGCGCCATGCCGCTCCGGCGCGACAACTCCACCTGGCTGAGACCCGCGCTCTCCCGCACTGCGCGGATCCTGGCGCCCACCACTTTGCGCTCGCGGTCGTCTTCGGATTCCAGTGTGGCCCGATACTGCTCATCAAGGCACGCCCGGAGGCTCGCTGCGCTCACCGTGATCTCGGTTCCGGCGTCATCGGCCAGCACGATGGACTCGCCGCCAAGTCCAGCCGAAACGGTGGCTGGAACAAGCCCCAACTCCCGCGCGAAGGGCAGATCGCTCCATCGGACGGCCCGCTCGAGTCCGTCTCCGAACTGGACCCACAGAACGGAGTCGAGCCGGGCGAACCTCACGACCAACAGCCGATCGGGGTCGGTGCCGACGCGGCCGGCATCAAGGCAGATATCGGATGTCATCGAGACAAGTCACTCCTTTCGGCCCGGATAGCTGATGACCCGGGTCCAAGCCTCGAGCATGTCCGCCTGACTGTCCCGGAGGCAGCGCCTCACGGACGGCGGCAGAGGAAAGCCTAGTGGCTTGCTCACTCTCAAGGTTGGCTCCGCCGCATTCACGCCGGAAGAGAGCCATTTCGCTCCCACCTATTAGTCATATGATTTTATCGTCAAAGGCCATCTCCATCAAGCGGACGGCATGGAAAGCAGTGTGGATGGTCAATGACGGTGTGCAAATCAGGCCAAAGGTGGATTCTGGCGCGGCCGGCATCAAGGCGGATACCGCCGCCCGCGCACTACGCCGCCCGCTCGGGCCCCACACAGTTCTCGCTGATCCTCCACACCGAAGGACTGAACGCGGCCGTCGCGGCCACCAGGACGATGAGGGTCCCCGCGGCGATCATGACCCAGGGCACGCTGAAGTGCATCAGCCCGCCGGCGATGAGGTTCGAGAGGGGCGCCTGCCCGAGTGAGATGAGCATCAGGATGCTCATCATGCGGCCGAGCTGCTCTCTGCTGGTGCGGATCTGCAGCCAGGTGATGAACACCACGATGAGATACCCCTCCGCCATCCCGATGAGGAAGGTGGCCACCACGGCCAGTCCCGCGGATGGAAGAGCGCCAAGCAGAGACAGGCCGATACCCAGCAGCACGGTTGAACCGAGCATGGCCGCGGCGAACGCGCGACCCGGCGGCCGGCGAAGAGCCCCGGCCGCCACCACACCCACAAGGGCCCCCGCCCCCAGGCCCGAGAGCACCAGGCCGTAGGAGAAGGCTCCACCGCTGAACCGGGTATGCGCAAGCACAGGGACGCCCACCGAGAGCGGGCCGAGCAAGGCGAGATTCACCGCGCCGATGAGCACGAAATAGAGCCGGAGAGTCTTGTCCCGCCAGACGTCGGCGAGGCCCGCGCCCAGGGAATGGAAGACGTTCCGATGGCTGTGCACGGTCCGGTCACGGCGCACCAAGGGCGACCCTATCAGCGCCAGAGTGATTGCCGAGAGTAGGAAGCCCACCGCGTCGAGGGCGAACACCAGAGCGATGCCCGACGCCTGCGGGATGCTGGCCGCCCCGATCACCTCCCGGCCGAGGAGCGTGATGAGGACGCCGGCCGTGACCGGCCCGATGAACAGCGCCAGCTGAGTGGTGCCCAGGATGATGGCGTTGCCGGTCTGCAGACGGCCCGCGGGAACCAGCCGGGGGACGATGACCGCTTGGGCCGGCAGGAAGAGCGCATACCCCAATCCGAGAAGGAAGCCGAACACGTAGAGCATCCACAGCTGGACCGCACCGCTGATGGTGAGGATCGCGAGGACGCCGACCAGCACCATCCGGCCGATGTTGGAGTACAGCATCACGGCGCGCGGAGAGAACCGGTCGATGAGGACCCCGCCGAGCAGGAGAAAGATCGCGCGGGGAGCGGCGGACACGGCCAGCACCGACCCGATGGCCAGCGGATCCCCGGTGAGTTGCAGCACCAGCCACGGCAGCGCCACCAGAAAGAACTGGTCCCCCAGAAGCGACACGAACTGGCCGCCCCAGAGCAGGCGGAAGTCGCGGCTCCGGAAGACCTGGCCAAGGCCCGATGTGGAGATCGGTGATTCGTCGACGGACATGGTGGGGTGATACCCGTTTTGGCGGGGAACAGTCGCGGGCGGCGCTGAGCCCCCTAGGAGCTCGGGCTGGTACCGGCGCCGGCCGGCAGGGTGGTGAATATGGGAGTCGTGCTGGCGGCGGTGGACGTGGTGGTCGGCTCTGGCCCGGGGGCCGTGGTGGTGGTCGTGGGGGTGCGGATGGAAGACGCGGTCGTCTCCGAGCCCAGTTCAGTCCCGCATCCGGCCAGAAGCGCCAGAACGAGGGCACTTCCGGCGATCGCCATCCCCCAGCGGGCCCTCCGCCTGTGCTTGCTCATCGTCGCTCACTCCTTCGGCGCGTAACGGGCCAGGATGGCGCCCGTACCCGTCACCTGGCTCTCCAGAAGCCGGTAGGCGTGCATCTCCCTGTCGCCCCCGAAGATCCGCTTGCCGTCGCCCAGGATCACGGGATCGATCATCAGCCAGAACTCATCCACGAGACCGTACTCCACCAGGGTCCGGACCAACTGGGTGCTGCCGAAGACGAGCAGGTTCGCGCCCTCCCCCTTGCGGAGGTTCGCCACGGCCTCGGCGACCTCGCCGTGGAGCAGCGTGGAGTTGTGCCAGGCGAGCGGTTCTTTGAGGGTGCGGGAGACGACGTACTTGGGCATCTCGTTGAGCGGCCGGGCGATCTCCTGCTCCGCCTCGGACGCGTTGGGCCAGTAGGCGGCGAAGATGTCGTAGGTCCGCCGCCCGAGCAGCAGGCCGCCGGCCTGCGCCATGCCTTTGTCCACCCAGGCGCCGCCGATGTCGTCCATGTAGGGCATGTGCCAGCCGCCGTGGCGAAAGCCGCCGTCACGGTCCTCGTCGGGGCCGCCGGGGGCCTGGGCTACGCCGTCCAGGCTCAGGAATTCGTTGACTATGATGCGGGGCATTGGGGCCTCCCCTCGGGCTGCGACGTGTGCTCGTCGCCCTTATGTGCCCGCGGGAGGGGGGATGTAATCAGCCTGAGAGGAGGGCGCCAAGCGGCGCCGAGCCGGCCGCGACCTACAGTGGGCTGGCCCTCGGCCGTCGGTCTACCAGTCGACCGTTGTTCAGTCGGATGCTCGAACTCCTAGCTCCGCCGTCGGCGACGAAGAGCACCGACCCGTCACGCTCCCCGGGTAAGCAGCACCCTGTAGCTGTTGAGACGCAGACTTGTGCGGGTCAGTCTGCGGATTGTGTCTCGGCAACGCTTCCACGTCAACGCGCGAACTTGCCCGGCCTCCTGCGCCTACTTCATCGGCCCCGCTGCGGCGCCGTGCGCCCGGTGCCGCGCCGGCGCATGAGTGGTCAGCGAGTCCAGCAGCCGCCGGGAAGCGGCCGCCACCTCCTCGACGGCGGCATCGAAGGCGTCGCTATTGGCCGCCGACGGCCGCACAAACCCGCTGACCTTCCTCACGTACTGGAGGGCGGAGGCGCGGATCTCCTCGTCGGTGGCGGGTGGGTCGAGGTGGTACAGGGTCTTGATGTTTCTGCACACTGGAGCACCTCCGGCGGGTCGGGGCGGCGAGGGTCTGATAGCAGACTACCGCGCAGCGGCCCCAGTGCAACCGCGCTCGAGGGCCGGCGCCAGGGCCCCGCGGACCTCGGCGGCTATCGGATCGGTCCGGTTGGCCAGCTTCCGCTGCCGCAGGATGTCGTTGACCGTGGCGATCACCGCCCAGTAGCGCGTCGTCTCCTCGTCCCAGCGGGCCGGCTCGTAGTCGTGGAACCACCCCACCACCTCGGCCCAGCGCCACAGCCGGCTGCGCCCCATGCCGATCCTCATGGCAGGCGCGGGAAACCCGCCCGGTCCCCGGCGGCCCATGATGAGCAACCGTATGCTCTCCGCCGTCCGTCCGGTCCGCTCCGCGATGTCACCGATGCTCACCAGATCGTCCGGCTCGACTCGCACCACCGTGGCGCCGACACCGGCGGTCTCGATGTCTCTGATGGCCGACGTTATCGCATCAAGGATGTCGGCCGCCTCCCTGGTGAAGTCGGCCTCTGGAACGCCGTTGGACACGCCGAAGGTGCCGTCACCGCAGCCGGCTTCGTAGAGGGCGTCAAGGTCGTCGTCGCTCAAGTACTCCGACTGCAGGTCGAGCACCAGCAGGAAATCGTAGTCGCTTCGTCGGGCTGCGGCATTCACTCGGTCCTCGTCCCCCAGTTCTCCCTGCACCGACAAGCGTCGACACGCTGACGGATGCCACGCGGCATGCGTCGAGGTGCTCCTGGGCGTGCTCCAGACGCTGAACCGGCATGTCGCCGATACCCGACCGGCCGCAGCAGTACATCGACGCCCCAAGCGTGGGCGTGACCGCCGCTTGACGACCACCCACCCGTGCTCCTCCGCATACCTGAGGGCCGCCTCGACCTCCTTGGCCGGATGCCGGTCCCTCATGTTGTGATTATACCAACACCTGTAGTCTTCATGGCGCCAGTCTCGCGGCGCGCCGGCGACATGGCCATCGGCCGAAGGTCGTAGGCTGGCGGTTCCAGTCCCACGCCCCGGTTCTGGGTATCACCCTCCCAGCACCCTGCCGGCCACGGCGCGCTCCGGCGGCGGGGACCCGGCCCGGCATCGATCACCGACCACCAGGGGGACCGACATGAGACCCATGACCGAGCAGAACATGATCAACGCCTTCGGCGGCGAGAGCATGGCTCACATGCGCTACCGCCTGTTCGCGCGGGCGGCCGAGAACCAGTTCCCCAACGTGGCCCGGCTGTGGCGGGCGATATCCGAGGCGGAGCTCATCCACGCCGGCGACCACTACCGCACGCTCAAGTACATCGGACGAAGGTCGCGTGGCTGACAGCATGGGAGCCTTCGGCCCGGGGGATGTGCTCAAGAATCTCGGTCTGTCTATCGCCGGTGAGAGCTTCGAGATCGAGGAGATGTACCCGGCCTTCATGAAGATCGCGGAGATGCAGGGAGAAAAGGACGCGTTACGTTCCTTCGACTGGTCCTACCAGACGGAGAAGATGCACCTGGCGCTGTTCCAGAAGGCCCGCGAGCGCCGGTGAAGGCCGGCGGCCGGACGTGGACCTGGGCCCGGTGCAGGTGTGCGAGGTCTGCGGCTACACGCTGGAGGGCGAGGCGCCCGACGTATGCCCGGTGTGCGGGGCCAAGAAGGTGAAGTTCACGGCCTACTCCTGAGGCGGGCGACCAGGTCGGCCACAATGAGTATCTCAACGCAGTGACGAGGACGTTTGTGTCGAAGACGACCCTCTCAGGACCACTGCTCACGGTACTCGCGGATCGCCGTCTCTATGTCCGCTTCCGTCAGCCCGCGATCAGCCGCGTGCTTTTGTATCTCGGCCAGCAGCCGCAGCCAGCGATCCTCGGCCGGCTCCATCACCAAAGTGCCATCCTTCACCGACAGCTCCATCTCCATGCTTGGCGCAATCCCAAGATCCACCGCGATCTCCTTCGGTATGGTCACCGTGAGGCTATTGCCTACCCTACGGACCTTCACTCTCATGACGCCTCCCTTCGTGTATACCCAGTATACATTCGGTCGCCAGAGAGCCCGGGGCGTGTGGGTTATACTTCCATAGCGGGACCATGGGGCGAATACTCCAGAAGTTGGAGATGCTCCCTGATTAAGGGGGCGGGGCTATAGTCTTCCAACGGGCGGGATCTTCCATGCGTGAGCCGGACTCTGGTCATGACGACCAGGATCAGGGTCTGCTGCGCTCCGAACTCCTCAGCAGCGAACAGCTGAAGCAGCATGCCGTCGTCCTGGCTGAGGTCCACCGGGTGGATCGCCGCCCGGGCAAAGACCGGCTGCTCCCCCGTCTGGACGAGAACGAGCGCGTCCTTCTGGACGCCTATCAGGTGGTCACCTCCGGCCACGGGCGCCGGGCAGCGCGTCATGCCGGCGGAGGCCTGGCTCCTCGACAACTACTACCTCATCGAGCAGCAGATCGCCCTGGCCCGCCGGCACCTGCCCCGCGGCTACAGCCGGGAACTGCCGCGGCTGGTGGGCGGTCCCTCGGCGGGTCTCCCCCGCATCTACGAACTGGCGCTCGACCTGATCGCCCACCAGGACGGCCGGGTGGACCGCGACAACGCCGCCGCGTTCCTGGCCGCCTACCAGACCGTCGATCCGCTCAACCTCGGGGAGTTGTGGGCGTTCCCCATCATGCTGCGCCTGGGACTGCTCGAGAACATCCGCCGGGTGGCTTCGCGCATCGCGCGCCGGCGGGAGGAACGGGACAGCGCCATCGTCTGGGCGGACCGCATCCTCTCCGCGGCCGGGGAAGAGCCCAAGCGCCTCGTTCACGTGCTCGCGGACTTCGCGAACGCCTCTGTGCCGCTGACGGCCCCGTTCGTGGAGGACTTCTACGCCCGGCTTCAGGCGCCCGGCCCGGCGCTCGCCCTGGTGCAGGCCTGGCTGGAGCATCAGCTCTCCGACCAGGGCCTCAGCGCCGTCCAGCTGCTGGATTCCGCCAGCCGCACCGCGGCCGACCGACCAGATATCCATCGCCAACAGCGTCGGCAGCCTGCGCTTCATCTCGGCGCTCGACTGGGGCAGGTTCGTGGAAGACCTGAGCCTGGTGGAGCAGACGCTGCGGCAGGACCCGGCCGGCATCTACGCCGGCCAGGACTTCCTCACCCGCGACCGCTACCGGCACGCCGTGGAGGCCGTCACCCGGGCAGTCCCCGAAGCGAACTGGAAGTGGCGCAGGCCGCGGTCCGGCTGGCCCAGAAGGCGGAGCAGGAAGCGGGCGTCGGCGACCGGACCGCCCACGTCGGCTACTACCTGGTCAACAAGGGCAGGCCGGCCCTCGAGCGCGACGTGGGCAGCAAGGTGCCGCTCGACGTGCGCATCACCCGGGTGGCCCGTCCCCTGCGCCTCTTCGTCTACCTGGCCCCCATGGTGCTGGCCACCGCGTGGCCGTGGCGATCCCGTTCATCTACATAGTGGCGCCCGACCAGGGCTGGGGATGGTACGTCTTCTTCACCATCGTCGGCCTTCTCGCCGCCTCGGCCATGATCTTCCCCATCATCAACCTGCTGGTCACGCTCGTGGTGCCGCCCCGGGTGCTGCCGCGCCTCGACTTCTCCGAAGGTATCCCGGACGCCCACCGCACCATGGTGGTGGTCCCCACTCTGCTGGGCCGCGCCGAGGACGTGCCGAGCATCTTCTGGAGGCCCTGGAGGTCCGCTATCTGGGCAACCGCGACCCGAATCTGTTCTTTGCCCTGCTCACCGACTTCCGCGACGCCCCCGAGCCCACTCAGCCCGGCGACGACGAGCTGGTAGTCGCTGGCGCGGGCCGGCATCGAGGCGCTCAACGAGCAGTATTCCGAGGATCGGTCGGGCATCTTCTACCTGTTCCACCGGCCAAGGGTGTGGAACCCTCGCGACCGCGTGTGGATGGGCTGGGAGCGCAAGCGCGGCAAGCTCGAGCAGTTCAACACGCTGCTGCTGCGATCGCGGCCGGCGGAGGCGGTGGCCGGAGCGGCGCCCGGCGGCGCCGGCGCGCGGGCGCGACGGCACCGGCGGCGCCGCCACGGACGGCCGCGCTCGGCGATGCGGCCGCCGCGTTCTCCGACATCGTGGGCGACAGATCCATCCTCGGCTCCATCCGGTACGTCATCACCCTCGACACCGACACCCAACTCCCCCGGGACGCCGCGCAGACACTGATCGGGAACATGGCGCATCCGCTCAACCGCCCGGTCTACGACGCGAAGAAGGGCCGGGTGACCGACGGCTACGGCATCCTCCAGCCCCGGGCGTCCATCAGCCTCGCGAGCAGCACCAGTTCCCGGTTCACACGCCTGTTCGCCGGCGAATCGGGCATCGACCCCTACACCCGGGAGATCTCCGACGTCTATCAGGACCTGTTCGGCGAGGGCTCGTTCGTGGGCAAGGGCATCTACGACGTGGCGGCCTTCGCGCAGGCCGTGGGCGGGCGCTTCCCGGAGAACCTCATCCTGAGCCACGACCTCCTCGAGAGCGGCTACGCCCGCTCGGCCCTGGTGGCCGACGTGGACCTCATCGAGGAGCACCCCACCACCTACCCCATGGAGGCCAGCCGCAGACACCGCTGGACCAGGGGCGACTGGCAACTGGCCGGCTGGCTGCTCCCCCGCGTCCCCGGACCCGGCGGAAAACGGCAGCCCAACCCGCTCTCCCTCCTCTCCATCTGGAAGCTGTGGGACAACCTGCGCCGCAGCCTGGTGCCGGCCGCCCTGGTGGCGTTGTGCGTCGGTGGCTGGGCGTTCGGCAAGGGACCGTCGTGGCTGTGGCCGCTGCTGACCGCCGGGGCCCTGTTCGTGCCTCCGCTGGTGACCGCGCTGCTGGAGTTGGTGCGCAAACCTGCCGAGCGTGAGTGGCTGCTGCACGTGAACCTCACCGGCAAGGGGCTGGTGCAGCCGCTCCTGCGCGCGCTGCTCGGGCTGATACTGCTGCCCTATGACGCGCTGATCTACCTGGACGCCATCCTGCGCTCGGGCGATCAGCCTGCTCATCACCCGGCGGGGGCTCCTCATCTGGTACCTTCCCTCGTATGGCCGGCGGAACGCCCGGCGCAGCTCTGGGGCAGTTCTTCGTGGAGATGTGGATCGGCCCGTTCGTGGCCGTGGTGCTGGCCGTGGTGCTGCTGGCCTGCCGCAGCGCCCGGCCGGACGACTGGCCCTTCGTCATCCCGCTGCTGGTCCTCTGGCTGGTCTCCCCTGTCGCCGCCTGGTGGATAAGCAGGCCGGCCAAGCCCGCCCTCGCGGAGCTCAGCCCGCACAGCAGGCGTTCTTGCGCGCGCTTGCCCGCCGGACCTGGCGGTTCTTCACCGATTTCGTCGGCCCCGACGACAACTGGCTGCCGCCCGACAACTACCAGGAGTATCCGGCTGCCGCGATCGCCTCGCGCACCTCGCCCACCAACATCGGCATGGCGCTGCTGGCGAACCTGGCCGCCCACGACTTCGGCTACGTCTCCACGGGCGAGTTGCTGCGCCGCACCGAGCGGACGCTGCGGAGCATGGAGAAGCTCGAACGCTTCCGGGGTCACTTCTACAACTGGTACGACACGCGCACGATGCTGCCGCTGCACCCGCAGTACGTCTCGTCCGTCGACAGCGGCAACCTCGCCGCCAGCCTGCTGACCCTGCGCGCGGGGCTGATCGAGATCAAGAGCAGGCCGGTATTCGAGCCGAGCTGTCTGGACGGCATCGAGGACACCTTGGCGGCGCTGGTCTCTCAGCTGCCCCGGCCGCTGCCCCCCGGGGTGATCGCGCAGGTCGAGGCGCTGCAGGGGATCCTTCGGGCGGCGCAGGCAGCGGGCGGGCGCGGCGACACCGCGGCGGCGCCCGGGGCGAAGCTCGGGGCGGGACGCCTGCAGCGCCGGCCCTCTCCCCCGCCGAGGCGCTGAGGCTGCTCGAGCAGCTCTGCCACGGCGAGAGGATGCTGGAACTGGAGGTGGAGAAGGAGCTGCCCTCCGCCGCCACGGACGAACTCAAGTACTGGGCGCATGCGCTCAGCCGGCAGTGCCGGCGGTTCCGCGACGATCTGAAGGCGCTGATGCCGGATCCGGAGTGTCTGGCCGGATGCCCGGCGCGTCGGGCGCACCCGCGGCGTCCGGCGCCGTGTCCGGCGCGGCCAGGATACCGAGCATGCTGGACCTCCGGGAGACTGCGCCCCGAGCCGATATGCGCTTGCAGTCCATCGACCGGCTGATCGCCCGGTGCGAGGAGCTGGGCGACGATGGACTTCGAGCTGCTCTACGACCGGTCGCGGCATCTGCTCAGCATCGGCTACGACCTGGGCGAGCGGCGCCGCGACCCCTCCTGGTACGACCTGCTGGCCTCCGAAGCCCGGCTCACCAGCTACCTGCTGGTCGCCCAGGGCCAGGTGCCGCAGAAGCACTGGTTCGCCCTGGGCCGCCTGCTCACCAGCCACGGCGGCGACCTCAGCCTCATGTCGTGGAGCGGCTCCATGTTCGAGTACCTCATGCCGCGGCTGTTCCTGCCCGGCTACGAGAACACGCTGCTGGAGCAGGCCTGCCACGCCGCGGTGTCGCGCCAGATGGAGTACGGCCGCCAGCGGCACGTGCCCTGGGGCATCTCCGAATCGTGCTACAACGCCGTCGACATGAACCAGGTGTACCAGTACCGGGGGTTCGGCGTTCCCGGGCTCGGGTTCAAGACCGGTTTGGCGGACGACCTGGTCATCGCCCCCTACGCCACCGCCCTCGCGCTGACCGTGGTGCCCCAGGAGGCCTGCCGCAACCTGCAGACGCTCGGCAGCAGTGGCTTCCTGGGGGACTACGGTCTCTACGAAGCCATCGACTACACACCGTCGCGCGTGCTGCCCGGAACGAACCATGCGATCGTGCGCTGCTTCATGGCCCACCACCAGGGCATGAGCCTCCTGTCGATAGCGCATGCCCTGCTCGACCGGCCCACGCAGCGCCGCTTCGGCTCCGACCCGCTGGTGCGCACGGCCGAGCTGCTGCTTCAGGAACGCATCCCCAAACAGACGCTCACCGTGCATCCGCGCGCAGGCGAAGCGATCGACGGAGCGCCTGCCGGTCGCCGAGGGGGCCGCCGTCCACCGCGTGCTGCCCGACCCCGACACTCCGTCGCCCGAAGTGCACCTGCTCTCCAACGGGAACTACCACGTCATGGCCACGACGGCAGGCGGGGGCTACAGCCGCTGGCGCGACCTGGCGGTCACCCGCTGGCGGGAAGACGCCACCTGCGACAACCACGGCACCTTCATCTACCTGCGGGACCGCCGCACCGGCCGCTACTGGTCGACCACCTATCAGCCCACCCTCAAGAAGCCCGATCGCCAAGAGGCGGTCTTCGTCCAGGCCCGGGCGGAATACAAGCGGCTTGACGAGGGCATCGAATCGCACACCGAGGTCAGCGTCAGCCCCGAGGACGACGTGGAGATCCGCCGCGTCACGCTCACCAACCTGTCGGACGACCCGCGCGACATCGAGGTGACCACCTACGCGGAGGTCGTCATGGCTCCGCAGAACGCCGACCTCGCCCACCGCACGTTCAGCAACCTGTTCGTCCAGACCGAGATCCTCCCCGAGCAGGGCGCCATACTCTGCCGGCGGCGCCCCCAGTCCCCCGACGAAGAGACCCCGTGGATGTTCCACATGCTGGCGGTGCCGGGCTCCGCCCGACCTGGGCGCGTCCTACGAGACCGACCGCGCGCGGTTCATCGGCCGAGGCAGGACGACCGCCGATCCGGCGGCGTTGACCGGCCCGAACGACGGCCCCCACCTCTCGAACACAGATGGCTCCGTCCTGGATCCCATCGTGGCGATCCGGAGCACGCTTGAGGCTGTCCCCCGATGAATCACGGGCCGTGCACGTGATCTCCGGCGTGGCGGAGACCCGGGAAGCCGCCCTCGCTCTGCTCGGCAAATACCGCGACAAGCACTTCGTCGAGCGGGCGTTCGAGATGGCCTGGTTCGAGAGCCAGGAGGTGCTCCGCCTCCTCAACATGACCGAGGCGGACGCCCAGATCTACGGCCGCCTGGCGGGCTCGGTCATCTACGCGAGCGCCGGCCGGCGCGCCTCCCCCAGCATCATCGCCCGCAACACGCTCGGTCAGTCGGGGCTGTGGCGGTTCGGCATCTCCGGCGACCTGCCCATCGTCCTGGTGCGCGTCGGCGACGTCAACCGCATCGACATGGTGAGGTACGCCCTGCAGGCGCACGGCTACTGGCGCAACAAGGGCCTGGCGGCCGACCTGGTGATCCTGAACGAGGACTTCTCCGGCTATCGAGCGGTCCTTCAGGATCAGATCATGGGCCTGATAAACGCGGGGCCGGAAGCGCTGATCGTGGACAGGTCGGGCGGCGTGTTCGTCCGGCGGGCGGAGGAGCTTTCGGAGGAAGACCGGGTGCTGTTCCAGACGGTCGCCCGCGTCGTCCTCACCGGGTCGGTGGAGACCATGGCCGAGCAGGTGCAGCGGCGAGTGGCCGCCGAGCGCATGCCCCCTCCACTCGAGCCGTCGCGCGCCTCCGTGTCCGAGCCCGTCGAACCACTGCGGGCGCGTGAGAGCACGTTCCACAACGGCTTGGGCGGCTTCACCGCAGACGGGCACGAGTACGTCATCAGCCTCGAACCCGGTCAGAGCACGCCGGCGCCCTGGGCGAACGTCATCGCCAGCCCGCACATCGGCACCGTGGTCAGCGAGAAGGGCGGCGCCTACACCTGGGTGGAGAACGCCCATGAGTACCGCCTCACCACGTTCCACAACGACCCGCTCAGCGACACCAGCGGCGAGGCCCTCTATCTGCGGGACGAAGAGACGGGCGCCTTCTGGTCGCCCACTCCGTTGCCCGCCCCCGGCCGGTCCGGATACGTGTGCCGGCATGGCTTCGGATACTCGGTCTTCGAGCACGTCGAATCCGGCATCGCCTCGGAGATGTCCACCTACGTCGCCATGGACGCGCCCGTCAAGTTCGTCACGCTGAAGGTCCGCAACCAGTCGGGCCGGGCCCGGCGGCTGTCGCTCACCGGCTACTGGGAGCTCGTGCTGGGCGAGTGGCGCCACGCCAATCTCATGAACATCGTCACCGACAAGGACCCCGACACCGGCGCCCTCTTCGCCCGCAACCCCTACTCGCGCGTCTTCCCCGGCCGGGTGTTCTTCGCGCAGGTGAGCGAGCCGAGACGCACCGTCACCGGCAGCCGCACCGAGTTCATCGGACGAAACGGGTCGCTCGCCGACCCGGCCGCGCTGCACCGGACCCGCCTGTCGGGACGCACCGGCGCGGGCCTCGATCCGTGCGCCGCCCTCCAGACCGAGATCGTCTTGGCGGACGGACAGGAGCGCGAGATCGTGTTCGTCGTCGGGACCGCCGGCGACACCGACGAGGCGCGGCGCCTGATCACCCGCTTCGGCGGCCCGGCCGGCGCCAGGCAGGCGCTCGAAGATGTGTGGGCGCACTGGAACCGCGTCCTCGGCGCCGTCTACATCGAGACTCCCGACCGGGCGCTCGACGTGCTCGCCAACGGCTGGCTCGTCTATCAGACCCTTTCCTGCCGGTACTGGGGCCGCAGCGGCTACTACCAGTCGGGCGGCGCCTACGGCTTCCGGGACCAGCTACAGGACACGCTGGCCCTTCTCCACTCGACCCCCTGGCTCACCCGCGAGCATCTGCTGCGCTCGGCGGCGCGCCAGTTCCACGAGGGCGACGTCCAGCACTGGTGGCATCCTCCCGGCGGGCAGGGAGTGCGGTCCCACTCGTCCGACGACTATCTTTGGCTGCCCTACGCCACCTGCCGGTACGTGCAGGCGACGGGCGACACGGGCGTGCTCGACGAGCAGTGTCGGCTTCGTCGAAGCCCGGGCATTGGACCCCGGATGAAGAGGCGTCGTACGAACAGCCCCTGCGCTCCACGGACACCGCCACTCTCTACGATCACTGCGTCCGCGCCATCACCCACGGGCTGCGGTTCGGCCGGCACGGGCTGCCGCTCATGGGGACCGGCGACTGGAACGACGGGATGAACCGCGTCGGCCGCCACGGCAAGGGCGAGAGCGTGTGGCTGGCCTGGTTCCTCTACGAGAACCTGCGCCTGTTCCACGACCTGGCCGCCCGCCGCGGTGACGAGAGCTTCGCCCGCATGTGCGCCGGGCAGGCGGAGGAGCTGCGCGCCAACATCGAGGCGCACGCCTGGGACGGCGCCTGGTACCGCCGGGCCTACTTCGACGACGGCACGCCCCTGGGATCGTCCACCAACGAGGAGTGCCGCATCGACTCCATCAGCCAGAGTTGGGCGGTGCTGTCCGGGGCCGGAGACCCGGTGCGCGCAGCCCAGGCCATGGGAGCCGTCGACCAGTACCTCGTCGACCGCGAGGCCAAGCTCATCAAGCTGCTCGACCCGCCCTTCGACAAGTCCTCCCTGGACCCGGGATACATCAAGGGATACGTGCCCGGCGTCCGCGAGAACGGGGGGCAATACACCCACGCCGCCATCTGGGCCGCGATGGCGTTCGCTCTGCGGGGCGATGTGGACCGGGCGTGGGAGCTGTTCTCCATGCTGAATCCCATCAACCACGCCACCGGTCCGGAGGATACCCAGGTCTACAAGGTGGAGCCGTACGTGGCCTGCGCCGACATCTACGGCGCACCGCCGCACACCGGCCGGGGCGGATGGACGTGGTACACGGGCGCCGGCGGCTGGATGTACAGGCTGGCGGTGGAGACCCTGGTGGGACTTCATCTGGAAGTGGACAGGCTTCGCCTCACCCCGCGTGTGCCTGCCGATTGGGAATCCTACAAGATCCACTACCGCTACCGCGAGACCTTCTACCACATCACAGTCCGGCGGGCGGACGGCCCGGCCGGGCGACGTGCCGGCGCCCTGGGCGCGGCCGCGGCGGCCGCGGCGCTGATCCCGCCGACGGCAGCGACCGGGCAGGCCTCGGCGACCGTGAAACGAGTCGATCCTGGACAGCGTGGAACTACAGCAGTCCGGGGATGCCGTGGGGACCATCCCCCTGGTGGACGATCGCCACGACCACTACGTCCAGGTGGAGTTCGTGTAACGGGCAAGAAGAGAGCGGGCCTCCCAGCAGGGAGGGCCCGCTCTCACTGGGTCGGCTGCCGGAGGGTGGCCCGGCGCCGTGGAGGGGTCAGTCGGTCTCGGCCGCCGTCCGCAGCTGGGTGGCCGCCGCCGGGTGAATGGCCGCGGTCTGCGCGCCACGCGCCAGACCGGGAGTCGGGGCCAAGGCCGGGGTGGGCGCCAGGACCGGAGCCGCCGGCAGCCGCCGCGGGCTCGCCGCCTTCCACCCGCAGATCGGGCAGCCAGTTGCAGCCACTTCGGGAACCACCAGTTGGCCGCGCCGAGCAGGCGCATGGCGGCGGGCACCAGCACGCACCTCACCACCGTCGCGTCGAGGAGCACCGCCACCGCCAGGCCGAAGCCGAGCTGCTGGAACATCACCAGGTCGCCGGCGGCGAATCCGCCGAACACCGCCACCATGATGAGCGCGGCGCCGGTGATGATCCCACCCGTCCGGCGCAGCCCGAACGCCACCGACTCCCGGTTGTCGCCGGTCTGGTCGAAGCGCTCGCGGATGCGGCTGAGCAGGAACACGTGGTAGTCCATCGAGGTCCCGAAGAGCACCGCGAAGAGGAAGAGTGGCACCCAGGCTTCGACGAAGTCCACTTTCTGGAGTCCGAGAAGGTCCGCTCCCCATCCCTTCTGGAACACCGCCACCATGAGGCCGTAGGCGGCCCCCACGGAGAGCAGGTTCATGAGGATGGCCTTGAGCGGCACGATGACCGACCGGAACACCACCAGCAGCAGGACGAACGACAGCCCGAGCACGAAGAGGAACACCCACCCGGTGGCGCCGTTGATGGAGTCGAGATAGTCGATCACCAACGATGTCTGTCCCGTGGTGAGGACGTCGGTGCCGGCCACCAGGCCGGTCCCGGAGAAGGCCGCCGGTAGGTAGGTGGCGCGCAGGTGCCTCACGGCCGCCTGCGCCGCTTCGCCGTTGGGCTCGCCAAGGACGACCAGGGACAGGACTGTCAGGGAGCCGTCGGGGCTGGTGCGGGTGGTGCCGGCGCCCACGAAGGCCGGGTCACCGGCGAGCTGCGCCCGCAGGTTCGCAAGGCCCTGGACCACAGCCGGAGAGTCGGGAGTGCCCGGCATGGTGACTTCCACCGGCTGCATGGTCGCGCCGGGGAACTCCTTCTGCAGAACGTCGAACCCTTGCCGCGAGGCCATGGACTCCGGAAGCGTCTCGACGCCGGCAGACCCGAGATCGATGGTGAAGTACAGGCCGGCGATGACGGCCAGCGCGCCCGCGGCCAGCACCAGGCTGGTCACCGGGCGGCGCATCACGCCGCCGGTGAGGCGGTCCCAGAAGCCGCCGGCGCGGCCCGGGACGGCGCCGCCCGGCTGAGCCTTCTTGAGGAAGGGCACTCTCAGGGCGTTGACCTTGTCGCCCATGGCGCCGAGCAGCGCGGGCAGCAGGGTGAGGGCGGCGAGCAAGGCGGTGAACACGGCGATGACGGCCCCCAGGGCCATGCTGTGGAACAGGGTGGACGGCACCAGGAACAGTCCGGCGAGCGCCAGGATGACCGCCGCCGCGCTGAACACCACCGAACGGGTGGCGGTGGAGCCGGCCTTGGCGATCGCGTCGACCTTGTCCCGCCCTGCCGCCCGCTCCTCACGGTAGCGGGAGACCACGAACAGCGAGTAGTCGGTCCCCATGGCCAGGCCGATCATGGTGATCATGTTCGTGATGAAGAACGACAGATCCATCACCTGGCCGAGCACCGCGGTGATCCCCATGGCCAGCAGGATGGAGGCCATCGCCATGATCAGCGGCAGCGTGGCGGTGACCACGGCGCCGAACACCAGCACGAGGATCACCAGGGCTATGCCCACCCCGAAGATCTCGCCGGTTCGCAGATCGCTCTCGGCCGTGGCGCCGAAGTCGGAGTTGATGCTCGCTTCCCCGGTCACGAAGACCTCGAAGCCGGCCCCGGCCGCGGCTTCGCGCGCGGCCCCCTCCAGCACCTGAGCGTCGTCGATGACCTCCCCGCCCGTCCTCGCCATGGTGAAGAGCAGCAGCGCAGCGTGCCGGTCTTCGGAGACGAGCACCGGAGAGGGGTCGGTTGTGTAGTCAAGGCTGCCCAGCACCACGTCCGGGCCCAGCGCCATCACCCCGGCGGTGACGGCCTGGACCTGCCCGCGGAACAGCGGGTCATCCACGGTGGCCTCGGCCGAGCGGACGATCACCAGTTCACGGGTGTGCTGGTCGCCGGGGAATCTCTCCTGCACCAGCGCGGTCGCCCGGGTGGATTCAGGATCGTTGGTGAAGCGCTGCTCGTTGCTGAGCGCGCCGCCCAGGTACATCATCGTGACCGCCGCCGCGGAGGCGAGCACCACCGCCCAGATCGACAGCGTTCGCCACGGATGGCGGGCACACACCCGCGCGATGGATTCCAAGCCGAACTTTCTCATCAGGCACCCCGTTCTCGTAGCTGACCCTTCGGCCCGCTACCGGCGGAGGGCCGGTGGCGGGCGTGTTCTCAGCTTACGGACGGGTGGGCCCGGGCGGACCGGGCAGGGGGCGGGAACCGCGGACTACGCCGTGGGACGGGATTTCGCCTGGCCAGGTGGACAGGCCGTCACTCGGAACGGCCGGGCACCAGTCCTTCGGCGACCTTGATGATCTCGTCCAGCGGCAGATTGGAGATGATCTGCACCCAGGTGCCGTCCACGATCCACGTGAGCGAGGTGGCGTTCTCATACTGGACGGGAGTCACGGCAGGCGGCAAGCCGCCTACGACCTCCGCGCCGCCCTCGACCTGCACGCCTCCAACCACCTGCGTCGACGGTTGGGCGTTTTCGCCCCCGGATACGCTGAGCCCCGCTTCGCCGGTGACGAACGCGGGACCGTCCCCCGCAGTGGTGACCGTCATCCCGGCGTCGGCGTCCGGTCTCGCATCCTCAGGAAGCAGCGGCTCCATGCTCAGAGTCCCCGTCAACCCGGTGACGATCACCGCATCCTCGCCGTTGACCTTGGTGGCCTGGCCGTCAGGCACGTCCTTGTCCCTGCCCTTGGCCGTCTCGATGTAGATGAACTGATCGCCGTTCTCGTAGAGCGCCTGCTCCGCCTCTACGACGTCCTCCGGCTGGCCGTCGGAAGCGCTCAAGGAGCCGACCGTTATCATGCCCGATCCAGCGGTGGGGTTGACGTCGAAGCCTGCCGGCAGATAGCCGGCGTCCATCGGCGTGTACTGGTGCATGTGGAACACTCCGGCGAACAGGTCGCCGGCCGCGGCCCGGGACGACGGCACGGCTGCGATGACCGCGGCAGCCAGAACCACGGCGCCGGCGGCGCCCAGAGCGATCCTCCATCTCAGCTTCATGGGACGTTCTCCTTTCAGGAGCAACATGGTGTTCTTTGTGGCAGGTCGGGGCTCTCGGGCGATCGCCTCTCGCAGGTGGATCCAGGCCTGCGGGGAGGGGTCCGCCTGAGCACCCATGGACTTGAGCGAGCCGGCCAACGTGCCGCGGCGGGAGCTCAGGGCCGCCCACTCGCGCCTGCACTCCTGGCAGCCGGACAGGTGGGCATCGATGAGCGTCCGCTCCGACGACGTCACCTCGCCGTCAAGATATGCGCAGAGCGCTGGTCTCACTTCACGGCATTTCATCGTCACGCCTCCGTCACGGTGCGGGCCGGGCAGGGAAAGTCGGATTCCAGGTCGTCGCGCATCTGCCGCATGGCGATGTTCAGACGCGACTTCACGGTGCCGAGGGGAAGGTCCATGATCTCGGCGATCTCCGCGTACGAGAGATCCAAGTAGTGGCGAAGGATCACCACCACGCGCAACTTTCGGCTGAGCCGGTCGAGAGCGCGGCTGACCGAGTCGTCATCAGGGTCGTGGTCGCCTGTGACCCCCAGAATGCCGGCTCCGCCGTCGTCAGCGGTGATCTCGTCCAGACTGTCCACGGGAGGGCGGCTTCGGCGCCAGTTGAGACACCGATTCACCGTGATCCGATAGAGCCAAGTGCTGAACGCCCCGCGGGCCGGATCGTAGGAGTCCAGCGAGCGGTGCACCTGCAGGAAGACCTCCTGAAGGATGTCGTCTGCGTCGGCCGCGGCGCCGAGCGTCAGGTACGTGGTGCGATAGACCAGGTTCTTGTACTGCTCGAAGAGCAGACCGAAGGCTTCTTCATCGCCGGCCTGGCAACGCCGTATAAGGATCACATCCGCCACGACCCACTCCTGTGAGGTGTCCCATCCCCCACGGTACACCGGCCGGGCCGGAAAGGTTCACTCAGCCGGCGCGAGCGTCTCCAGCACTTCGAGATCCTCGATGGTCATGGCCATGCTGTAGCGGTAGCCGCGCCGCACTTCCACCGGCTGCAGGGCGTCGAGCTCGTTGTCGGGGGCGGCGAAGAAGTCGAGAGTGGCGGGGCCTTCCCAGACCTCGGTCCTTTGGACGCCGCTCATCTTGGACCGCACCAACTCCCAGACGGGCGGCCGCGCAGCGCCGCCTCCGGCCAGTTGCGGGAAGTAGCGCATGTTGACCACCGGGCGCTTGCCCAGATACACGGGATCGTCCGAGACCTTCTCCAACTCCACGACCGCCTCGGCCAGCCTCCGGCCATTGGCCGCCAAGGTGCCGCCGAACTTGGCCCCCGGCCCCACCGGTCCGCCGGCCGCGCAGGCCAGCGGGAACGCCCGGGTGGTGTGCACCTCGCCGAACTTCTTGGGCCAACCCTGGATCCAGCCCCGGGCCATGGACGTGTCCCGGTCAACGTAGATGTAGGGGCAGGTCTGGACGGGCTGGCCGGCCAGTTGCCGGGCGCCGGGGGTGGCGCCGATCGCGGCCCCAGCCGCCGAGGACACGCCGCCCTCCGGGGCGCCGGCGGCGCCGCCGGCGCCCCGGTAGACGCCGTTCACCAGCAGGAGCAGCTCGTTGTACTGGCTGCGCGCCGGGTCGAGGTACTCCTCCCCACTCTCACTCGCGTACTGCCAGGCGATGAAGAAGGCCACGCACCCGCCCGGATCCTGCGGATCGGGCTCCAGCCCCGGCGGCAGCACCGCGGCGACGGCGGCCGGCTCGGCGGCGAAGTCGACCGCGAGGATGTCCCCCACGTAATGCCACGGTGGGGGCGGGGTGAGCGACGCCCGCCCCTCGGGCGATAGCGGCACGCTGAAACCTTTGAGCGGCATGGAGACCTCCTCTAGGACCCGGACTGCCTCACAAAGGTAGCAGGCGCCAAGTTCCTACCAAAGTCCGAGGGCGCGTGGCGGCTTGTGGCGCTATGCTGCGGCGACGTGCGATGCCGTACGGCATGGGAGTATGATGTACGGCATGAAGGAGCAGAAACTGACTATACGTGTTTCACAGGAAGTCCTGCAAGGGGCCAAGCAGTATGCCGAGGAGCACTCGACCACCCTGACGCGGCTGGTGACAACGTACCTGCAGGGGTTGGAGATGGTGAACGATCCTCTAGAGTCGGCCCCGATCACGCGCAGCCTTGCCGGCGCGCTGCCGCCGGACGTGAGTCCGGAAGAGTACCGTGACCTCCTTGAAGAGAAGTATCTTGGGCCGCCGGTCTGACGTCCCCGTCATCCTCATCGACGTAAACGTCATTCTCGACGTGCTCTCGAGGCGCGAGCCGTTCTTTCGGGACTCCGCGGCACTGCTGGCCGCCTGCGAGGCAGGTCGCTGCCGTGGAGTCGTCGCCGCGCACGGTGTGACCACTCTTGCTTACCTCCTGAGAAAGCACCGTGGCGACGCCGCGGCCCGCGCGGGCCTGGCGTCACTGCGCCGGATAGTCGGCGTCGCCGCAGTCGACGCCGGAGTCATCGATTACGCGTTGACCTCACATCTACGCGACTTCGAGGACGCGGTGCAGATGGGAGCGGCAGTCGCTGCCGGAGCGAAGTACATCGCCACCCGCGACCTGAAGGACTTCGAAGGAGGGCCGGTCCCGGCGGCGGCTCCCGCCGAACTGCTGCCCGCGCTGCTGGCCCTTTAGCGAGCCGGCGTCTTAGGCCAACTGCCCGCTGAGAATGGCCGCGATCGACCCCAGGTCGGGTTCGATGATGTCCGCGCTCACTTGCGGGCCGCCCGACTCCACATAGATTCCCACCCTCACCCGCCGGCCTTTCACCTGCACCCAGGCGGCCGACATCAGCGGGAAGCGCCGCGGCCTGAGGAAGCCGCGGTCCTCGCCCAGGTAGGAACGCAGATCGTGCGTGCGCAGGTTGAGTCCCAGCGGCATGGCCACTTCGCCGGGTAGATCAGCGGCGCTGCAGGCGCCCAGAAGACCGCCTTGACGGTCGAGAAGGACGACACCGTAGACCGGTTCGCGACTCCACCTGAGAGATGGGTCAAGCGCGCCCTGATAGACCTCAGAACGCCCAGCCAACCGATCCAAGACACCGCCCAAGCACGCCCCCGAACACCGCCGAAACCACCTCCGACCACTAGACAAAACGTCGCAGGTGGACAGGGGTGACGCAAGGTACCCCGGGGACGAATCGCGCAATTTGCAGCAATATTAAAACTGTGCATTTTGCGGGGATTTCTGGGCACACCCCGTGAGTCTCGCGGCCTGCCGCGCGATCGCAAACGCGCCGGCGCGATCAGGGATTGATCAGCGCCAGGAACTCCGCCCCGTACTTCTCCAGCTTGCGCTCGCCCACCCCGCCGATGTCGAGCATCTCCTCCTCGGTGGCAGGCCGGGCGACGGCCATCTCCCGGAGGGTGGCGTCGTGGAAGACCACGTACGGCGGCACGCCTTCCCGGTCGGCGATCTCGCGGCGCAGGGCCCGCAGGTCCTCGAACAGGGCTTCGGCCGCGGCCAGGTCGTCCCCGGACAGTTCGACCGCCGCTGCATCGCCCCCGGTCCCGCTGCCCGCCGCCCAGAGCGGCGCCGCCGCGCCCCGCTTCCCACGCTTCTTGCGCCCCCGGCCCGGCTCGTCTTCGCGCGCCACCCGCACCCGCGGGCGCGCCAGCATGATGGTCTCCTCGCCCCGCAGCAGCGGGCGCGCCGCCGGGGCCAGCTTCAGCACCGGATACTGCCCCATCTCCTGCTCCAGATACCCCCGATGCACCAACTGCTGCAGCAGGCTGCGCCAGTGATCGACGCTCGCCTCCGCCCCGATGCCGTACGTCGACAAGCGGTCGTGCCCCAACTGCACGATGCGTTCCTTCTGCGCGCCCCGCAGCACATCCACCACATGAACCACGCCGAACCGCCCGCCCAGCCAGTACACGCAGGACAGCGCCTTCTGAGCGTCCACCGTGGCGTCGTACATCTCCGGCGGGTCCAGGCAGACGTCGCAGTTGCCGCAATCCTCCTCCGTCCGCTCGCCCAGATACCCCAGCAGCACCCGCCGCCGGCAGCTCTGCGCCTGCGTGAACCCCACCATGGCGTTCAGCTTGTGCTGCTCCACCGCGATGCGGTCCCGGTTCTCCCCCGTCTCGATGAGCGCCCGCACCCGCGGCACGTCCTCCCACCCGAAGAGCAGCAGCGCCTCCGCCGGCAACCCGTCGCGCCCCGAGCGGCCGATCTCCTGGTAGTAGCCCTCGAGATGCTGCGGCAGGTCCCAGTGGACCACGAACCGGACGTTGGTCTTGTCGATACCCATCCCGAAGGCCACGGTGGCCGTCACGATCTGGATCTGGTCGAAAATGAACGCTTCCTGGACCCTCTCCCGCTTCTCCGCCGGCAACCCGGCATGGTAGGCGTCCGCGACGATGCCGTGCTCCCGCAGGTGCGCCGCCAACTCCTCGGTGCGCTTGCGCGTGGAGCAGTAGATGACTCCGGCCTCGCCCTCGTGCTCCGCCAGAAAACGCTTAAGCTGAGAATGAGGGTTATGCTTATCCACCACCCGCAGCCGGATGTTCGGCCGGTCGAAGCTCGACAGGAAGCACGCGGCCCCCTGCAGCCCCAGCTTGTCGACGATGTCCTCGCGGGTATGCGGGTCGGCAGTGGCGGTGAGGGCCACCAGCGGCACCTCCGGGAAGCGGTCCCGCAGCTGCCCCAGCGCCACGTACTCCGGCCGGAAGTCGTGTCCCCACTGCGAGATGCAGTGCGCCTCGTCCACCGCGCAGCAGCGCGAGCGGCACCCCGTCCAGCCTCTCCAGGAAGCCCTCGCTCACCGCCCTCTCGGGCGACACGTACAGCAACTCCAGTTCTCCCGCATGGAACGCGGCCAGCACCCGCCGGGCCTCGTCACCATCGAGCGACGAGTTGTAGGCGGCCGCGCTGCACCCCGTTGGCCCGCAGAGCGTCCACCTGGTCCTTCATCAGCGAGATGAGCGGCGACACCACGATGCCCGTGCCGGGCCGGAGCATCGCCGGGATCTGGTAGCAGAGCGACTTGCCGCCCCCGCTGGGCATGAGCACGAAGGCGTCGTCCCCGCGCAGGAGCGTGTCGATGATCTGCTGCTGGTTCGGGCGGAACCCCTGGTAGCCGAAGACGCTACGCAGGATATGGGCGGCGGTATCTGTCATCCAGAAGCACGATACCTACCGGGGCGGACAGAAACAATCACGTCTCCTTGCGGGCAGGCCGCCGGAAGACCGCGGCGGCCGGATCAGCGAGGTGGAGGACTTGATCCCAGGGCACTTCCAGCCGATTGCCGGAGAACTGCTCGATAAGGGCTACGTCCCCTTCCCATAACAGGGATGCCCGGGTCACCGGAGAAGAGTCGAGCCCCTCTAGCTGCCGGATGGGCAGCCCAAAGATGCGCCCATCCCCGAAGCGAAACACCATGGCCTCCATCTTGCCGACGTACTCGACGTCGACGAGGCGAGTCGCCTCGCACCAACCGGCCCCTTCTGGGTCGTCCGTTTCGGGCATGGTCGGCCCTCCTTCTGTCAAGAACCCCGCTGCCCTCAGGGCGCGGCCCAGTCGCCAAGATTCCAGCGCTCTCAGCTTCTCATCCTGTTGAAGCGAGGGCGCCTCCGACCTTGGTCTTAGCTTGGCAGAACGGGCGCCGCCCAGCACGAGGCCCTTGAACGCAGAAGGCCCCCGGGGTATCACGTCTCCGTGATATCGCCGGGGGCCCGGTGGTACTGTGCCTTCCTGCTGCTACCTCTTGACGCTCGGGTCTCCGGCCGCCCCCGGCATCTCGATACCGAGGCTCTTCTGGTAGTCCTCCAGGCTGGTGTTGAGCGCGGCCCCCGGATGCTGGACCGCGAGGTCGAGCAGAGCGAGGTGCTCAGCGTCCGCCGGCAGTTGCTCGTACACGTCGAAGTGCATGGTCACCACTTTGCCGCCGGCGCGCGTCAGCCGCCACTCCACCGGGTCCTTCGTGCCCTTGTCCACCAGGTACCAGGTGCCGTACGGGGCACCGTCGGGAGCCGTCCCGTAGTCCTTCGTCGATCCGATCCGTAGGCACTCGCGTCCGTCGACGGTCTCGGAGCCTTCGACCACCGCATCCCCGAGCCAAGCATCTCGAGGATCATCTCCCGGAAAGCGAGTGACTGATCGCCCTCCATCTGGAACACCCCGCTCAGTGGCGGCTGGTAGACGATGTTCGTGGCCGCGTCGTAGACCTGTGAGAAGCCAGTGTTGTCGGTGGCCGTCTCGGTGACCGGCGAACCCTCGAAAGCCTGGATCGTCCGGGAGGTGTACGGCGCCGCGGTGCGCGCCCACATCTCCTCCGTCCAGTCGGACGAGTAGCCGTCTTCGCCGGACTCGTGCCCGCTGATCTTGACGTGGACGATGGCGTTCTCGCCCGGATCGAGCGCAGCCGACGCCTTCTCGACGATGGACGGTCCGTCCGCCCCGAAGACGTTCACGATGCTGAGCACCGCAAGGACGATCGCGGCAGCTCCGACAACCAGCGCCCCCTGCCACGCCAGGCGACGGCGGGACCTCGGGGCGCGATGGGCGGCGACTCCCTCGCCTGCGGCGTTCTGTTCGGTGGTGTTCTGTTCTCGGCTCATCGACGTGACCTCCTCGTACAGGGCCTGAGCGGCCGGACTGTGCGACAGGGAGGCGAGGCGCCGGTCGTCGACCCGCTTGAGGGCTTCGACGTTCATGTCGATGCTGTCATGATGCTTCGCCATCACATCGCCTCCGTGTCGGGGAGGGCTCCGGCCCTCCCACCCTGTACATGTCTGGTGAGGGTCTCGGGTTTCAGGGGATAGCCACACCGCTCCAGTTCACGGGCGAAACGCCTGCGGGCGCGATGGACCCGGACCTTGGCCACCGCGCGCGAGCAGCCTGCCACGATCGCTATCTCCGCGGTGGTGAGGGTCTCCCAGACCATGAGCCCCAGCAGATCGCGGTCTTCCTTCGACAAGGCCCCCCAAGCCTGCGCCAAACGGCGGCTCACCTCACCCGAGCCGGGCGAAGGGTCGACCCAGACGGCTTCCTCGTACTCTGAGGCCAGCATGGCCACCACGGCGCTCCGGCTATGCTGCTTGCGCCGGTGATTGGAGAGGACCTTCCTGGCCACCCCGTACAGCCAAAGTGTGGCTTCGGGGCCGCTCGGGACCTCGTCCAGCTTCTGCCAGGCGATGGTGAACGTGGCAGCCACGACATCCGCGGCATCTTCGCGATCCGCCGTCCGCCGGAGGACGTACCCGAGGATACGGCTGTAGTCGGCCTCGTAGAGATCGCGGAACCGCTGCTCCGCCAAGGGTAGGGGTGTGCTGTCGCTGAGCCTACTCATTGTCTAAGGATATATGTCGCGGCTCGCGCGACGGTTACACCAAAAAAAGGGCCTCCGTTCGAGGGAGGCCCTATCTGCCTATGAGCGGCGCAGTCGCCCGGACGACGCGCCTACTCCCCGGCTCCATACACAGGCACCCAGTCCAGGTAGGACCGGCTGGCCTCAAGGTCGCGTCTGCGCCGAGGGGAGTTGGTCACCAACGAATCGAGCAGAGCCTGCGACGAGGATGCGATCTGGTCGGCAGCCCGCAGGAAGGCTGCCTCATTGGCCGGCGACGGCGTGTGGAACCCGGCGATCTTCCTCACATATTCGAGCGCGGCCGCGCGAACCTCGTCATCGGCGACGGGCGGTTCGACGTTGTACAGCGTCTTGATGCTGTCGTACATGGCGCGCTACCTCTCTGGTCGTTGGCGGTCCGGCTCTCATGTCAACGATAAGCACTATCCGACCTGTCCGGATTGTGGCACGGATGCACTCAGATATTCAACCTGCAATTTTATTCCGAGTCCTATACTACCTACCGGTAGGTAGCTTGAAACCGCAGGTTGCTCCGCGCTCCGCAGGAGATCACCCGGCCTGTGGTCCGCTGAACGAAAGCGGGGCGGCCGGCGAAGATCGCCGGCCGCCCCAGTCGCAGCCGCAGTCGTGGCTCCGCGGCGGAGACTACTTGACCAGTCGCACCAACATCGCTTTGGCGTAAGTGGCGTGCCCGCGGCCGATCCACCGGAAGGCGTGGAACCAGCCCAGCAGCAGCAGAAAGCCGACGATGATGGACCAGGGCATCGACCACGCCGGCATGTGCCAGAATGTGGGTCACGCCGTTGACGGTGATGTCAAACCAGTTGTTCGGCCTGGCTAGCTCCACGAACGGAGCGGCGATCAGTCCCAGCCCCGTTGCGATGCCGGTGACCGCGAAGACGAAGTACACGATGCCCAGGGGCAGCATCAGCACCAGATACACCAGGGAGGCCCAGGTCCTGCGGTCTTTGAGCCAGAACCACAGCCGTTGGAAGAACGAGTCCGGGGATCTCGGAACGCGGACGGCGCGGCATCCGCGTGCCCAGCAACGCTTCCACCAGCCGGCCCTCGGCCAACGCCATGCCGCGCACCAGGGCGAGGGTCAGCAGCAGGAGCGGCAGACCGATGATGAGGATGCTGGACCCCAGGCTGGTGGAGAGCATGGTCACGACGACGGTGAAGTAGGCGATACCGGTACCCAGCGAGATGAGCATGTAGAGCAGCGACTTCCACACCTGCGGATCGACGAACACGCCGAAGACCTCCCGCCACGCGCTCCGCGGAGCGACCGGCGGCGTGGGCGCAGCGCCGGAGATGGAGCCTGGGGCCGGGCCCGCCGGCGGGGGGGCGACCGGCGGGGGCCCGGCAGGCTCCTGCTCGGGGCCGGCGCCCAGAGGGGCTGCAGGCGCGCCCGCGGCGACGACGCCAACCTCGCCTCCGGCCGTCTCCAGGTATGCGGCAGCCACTTCAGCGGGGGTCCCATAATGATCGACGATATCCTCGAACGCGCGTCCGGCCGCCAGTTCGGCGTGGAGATGCTCCTCCGCGTCGAAGAGCGCATCCTGCACCAGGGCCGGGTCGGACCCCGCCAGGGCGGCCTGAAGCTCCCTCAGATAGCTTTGTATGTCACTCGCCACGATGTCCCTCCAGCACTGCGTCTACGAATTCCTTGGTCCTGCCCCACGCCCCCCGCCAAAGCGTCAGCGCCCGGCGGCCTTCCTCGGTGACCGAGTAGTAGCGGCGCGGCGGGCCGCTCACTGACGGCTCCACCTCGCTCGTCACCAGCCCGGCCGCCTCGAGCGACCGGAGCACCGGGTAGAGCGTCCCCTGTTTGACCGGTAGCCCTTCGCCGAACGAGTCGAGCTCCTTCGCGATCTGATAGCCGTAGAGCGGCCCTGGGGCACGCGCTACAAGCGCCAGCAGGGCGAGCGAGACGGTGCCGGAGCTCAGTTCCTTCTGGAGCTTCCGGACACCGGCTTCGAGCCCAGGCGCTGCGATATCGGGGTCATCCATCATGCGCTTCCGCCTTCTAGCAATTTCTGCTTAGTACGAATTGCATACTACTACTAACTTCGTAATAGTCAAGAGCGGATCTGTGGATGTTCTGAGCGAGGCTGTCCGGGTGGATCTTCGGGCAAAGAAAGGGGCGGCTCCCTCAGGGGAGCCGCCCCGCAACGGACGACCTCGTCCAGCCGCGCTCCGTGCGGAGGCGGCTACCGTCGCCGGTCTATAGGAAAGCGCTGGTCGCGATGTACCACTTGCCGTCCACCTTCTTCATCTCCATGCCGGCCGAGTCCCCCGAGTCCTTGACGTCCTCGGTGGTCTTGTTCCCGGCGGCGTCGGTGATGGTGGCCTTGCCGGCGGTGAGAGTGACCGTAGCCGTCGTGGGGCTGGTGATGTCCACTTTGAACTCGAGCCCGTCGAACTTCATGGTCCCGAGCGATGTCAGGGAGGAAGCGATAGCTGCTATGGCGGCGTCACGCGTCTCCCCCTCGGGGATGGCGCCCATGAGCGTGGGGTCCATGAGATCGATGAACTTGCCCCAGTCCTGGTCCTCCATGGCTTTGAAGAACATGCGGACGACCTTTTCGACCTCTTTGGCCTCGCCCTTGTTGTTGCCGCTGTCGGCCGCGGTGGTGGGCGGAAGCGCCGACGTCTCGGTGGAGCCCCCCTGTCCGGTCGTGACGGTGCCGGCTGCCGTTGTGGTCGTGTTGAAGACCACTTCATCGTCACCGTTGAAGACCACGAGCACCAGCACGAGCACCACGGCGATGATGACCGCCGCGGCGGCGCCGCTGCCGATCCACACCCATTTGAGCGAGCGGCGCGGACCGGAAGGCGGGGGCGGCGGAGGTGGTGGATAGTAGCCGGGAGCGCCGGCAGGCTGGACCGGCGGAGCGACGGGCGGCGTCTCGGGCGCGGCCGGCGGCGCCGGGGCGGCGGTGGCGGGCTGAGCCTCTGGTGCGGCGGTCTGGACGGTGGCCTGGGCCGTGGGCTGACCGCAGCTCGCGCAGAACTTCACATCCCCGCGAAGCTCGCTCCCGCATGACGAGCAAAAGGGCATCTCGCCCTCCTTTCGATCCCGGCGCCTCCGTGACTCCCCGGCCGCGAAGCGCGACGAATGTGGACACTCTAGATACTCCCAGGTCGCGTGGGCGCGCGCAATGCCTAGGAGGCTTGAGGCACCACCCTGAAGCCTTGATCGACAAAGTGGCGGTCGACAGTCAATGCGCTCCGCAGACCAAGCCTCCTCATGGCGACGAAGCTCATGTGATCGACCAGACTGACGTCGCGACGGCGAGCGCCGAGGAGAGCAGCCGCGGCCTGAGTGTGCAGCCGCTCGTCTATCCACAGGACGTTCACGAAGGGGGTCAGGTACGTGTTGAGCGCGTCCACGGCCTCGACCCCCAGCCGCCGCTGCAGGAGAGCCAGCAGTTCGAGCAGGACATAGTTGGTCGTGTGCAGCGATGCGTCGGACGCGACGAGGTCCCGCCATGCCTCGGCAACGGCCCTGTGAGAGGCGTCATCGGCATCAAAGACGGCATATAGGGCCGACGTATCGAGGAACACTCCCTCGCTCATCCGGCGTAGGCCTCGTCGAGATAGTCGTCGTGCCGCGCCGCGACATCCGTCTTGCCGGAGTGGAAGCGGCCGATCAGGCTCGCGGCCGCTTCCCTCGTGGGCACCTCGGCTGCCCGCTGCAGACCCATGCTCCAGATACGCGTCCACGCTGCGGCGGATCACCTCGGCGACCGAGATCCCGGAGCCCCGCGCCACCTCGTGCAGCCTGCGGCTCTGCTCCTCGCCCAGTTGGATCTGCGTACGGATCATGCCGCCTCCATCACTGTAATCACTTGTGATGGAATGATAACACTCGCCACCTACAGCTTGAACAGACCCCCCGGCGTTGCCCTCGCACACCTGCGTCTTCTCCGTCGTCGGAGATGGGCAGGTCCTTGATGAAGTCGATGCCCAGGTGCATCTGCTCGAACGGGTAGTCCGTGGCCAGGACGATCTTGTCCAGACCCAGGGCGTCCCGGGTGCAGTAGTAGGCGGCGGGCAGGTAGTTGCCGCTGGACGTCACCCACAGGTTGTTCTTGACGTAGTAGCTGGCCAGTTCCTTGCTGCCCGGGCCGATGTCCTCGTTGGGCTCGCAGTAGCCCTGGCGGTAGGCGGTGTCCACCCGGTCGAGCAGGAAGGGGATGGCTTCGCCGAAGTGCCCGAGGATGATCTTGAGCTTGGGGAACTGGTCGAACACGCCGCGGTGGATCATCCGCAGGAACACGTACATGACCTCGGTGCCGAAACCGAACGTGGGGCCGGCCAGGCAGATGCCGAAGGAGCGCAGTTCGGGGATCATCGGGGCGGTGGGATGCAGATACACCGGCACGTCCAGCGCTTCAGCGGCTTCGAGGATGGGCCAGTAGCGCTTCTCGTCCAGATAGGAATCGCCGAAGTTGGAGTGGGTGTGCCAGCCCAGGAAGCCCAGTTCCTTGACGCAGCGTTCCAGCTCTTTGACCGCCTCCGCCGGCTCCTTGACCGAGACGGTGGCCATGCCCGCCAGCCGGTCGGGGTAGGCGGCGATGTACTCGGCCAGCCGGTCGTTGGCGTCGCGCGCCACCTTGGTGGCGGTCGGCGGATCGAACGGTTCGACGCCCGGCGCCGTCAGCGACAGGACCGCGAAGTCGACGCCCGCGGCATCCATGGCCTTGATACGGCCCTCCCCCATATCGGCCAGCTTCGGACCGGCGCCCGTCTTGCCGATGGGGATGATGGCGTCTTCCCAGTAGGCCAGCCCCTTGCCTTCGATGACCCGCGGGACGGTGGTCCGCGCGTTCAACGTCTCCATGTAGAGCGGCGTGGTGAAGTGATGCTCGGTATCGATGGTCCTCATGCGTGGTCTCCTATCGGCTGGTCCTCACGCGACCATCGTACACCGAGCGGTCAGTAGGTGACTGCCCTATCCAGCTCCTTGGCTGCCGCGATCCAGTCGGCCACCTGTTTCTCGGTGGGCAACTGGCGGACGAGGCCCTTTTGCGCGTTGACATCGGCCATCTTGACGGCCAGGTTGTCGGCCCGCCGCTGGCCGAGTTCCACGACCGTGTCGACGCCGGCGGCCTCGAGCAGGTCGGAATACTGGGTCCCGATGCCCTTGACCCGGAACAGGTCGGCCTTGTTGACCCACTTGAGGATCAGAGCGCCGCTGATACCGGTGGCGGCTTCCAGATCCTGGCGGCCTTTCGGTGTGGCGCCGGCCTTGAGCAGGTCGCCGGTGGTGGTGACGCCCTGAGCGGCGAGCTTGTCCGCGTACGCGGCGCCGATACCCTCGATGTCGATGAGATTCGCCATGCAGGCCTCCCGCGAGAACGTGTTAGAACACTGGATTCATACTCTATTCCCAGCTCCGCGATCGCACAACCATCCGCGTTGCGCCCGACGGCCGGTGAACCGTTCCGCGGCTCGAGGCCACATAGTGGATACTGGGCACGGTATCCGTCCCCGGACGTCGAGGTGCCCATGCTCTCTTCAGGAGACCGAGTCACGGGAAGAGGGGCCGCGCAGCGCAGCCGCGGCTCCATCCCCTTGTCCGACCCCGCCACCATAGTAGTGGTGGGCGGCGGGCCGGCCGGTTCGTTCTTCGCCATCAGGTTGCTCCGGCGCGCCCGGCAGTCCGGCAGATCGGTTCGCGTCGTCATCCTCGAGAAGAAGTCGGAGATCTGCTTCTACCAGCCCGAGCCCTTCTGCTCCTGGGAGGGCTGCAACTACTGCGCCGGCGGCATCTCCCCCCGCCTTGCCGACATCTTCAGCGAGGACGGCATCGACCTCCCGGATGAGATCGTCGAGAGCCGGGCAGCGGAAGTGGTGGTCCACGGTGACTGGAAGAGCGTCCGGCTGAACGTCCCCGAGGGCAGAGACATGCTCTCCGTGTTCCGGGGCTCCCGGCCGCGCCAGCGGACGGGCCGCTACGTCAACTTCGACTCCTTCCTGCTGCACACCGCCGTCGCCGAAGGCGCCGAAGTCATCACCGGTGAGTGCCACGAGCGTGCTCTACGGTCCCCAGGGCAAGCCCGTCGTCGGATACCGCACGCCGACCGGTGACAGCGACCAGGAGCATCGAGGCGGACTTCGCCGTCTTCGCGGGCGGCGTCAACCGCTCTCCGGGGATGGACCTGGTCGCCGACCCACTGTTCCTCGCACTCCAAGCGATGATCCCCGCTCTCCGGCCCCCGAAGGTGCGCACCACCCTGATCTCGGAGATGCGCGCAGAGGGCGGCGACCCCGATGCGCTGTCGGCCGTAGACGGCGAGGTGCACTTCTGCCAATACGGGTCCAGAGAGCTGGATATCGAGATGTCGTCGCTCATCCCCAAGCACGACTGGGTGACGGTGGTGCTGCTGGGCAAGAGCATCGACCAGGCGCAGCTCTCCGAGTTCCCCGGCATCATGCAGCGGTTCGTCGAACTCCCGCACATCCGCCGGCTGCTCCCTCCCGGCGTCCAGTTGCGGCCGGGCTGCGCCTGCCACCCGAACATGGCCGTCGGCGCTGCCGCGCATCCGTTCGGCCCGCGCGTGGCCCTCATCGGCGACCTGGCCGTGTCCCGCCTCTACAAGGACGGCCTCTATTCCGCCTGGACCACCTCGGCCGCTCTGGCCGACTGCATCCTCGACCGAGGCGTTGATGAGGACAGCCTACGCCGCGCATACGCCCCGGTGGTTCGCGCCTTCGACCGGGACAACCGCTACGGCCGGGTGCTCTTCCGGCTCAGCAGGGCGGTCTTCTCCCACCCGGCGCTCAGCAGGATCCTCTACCAGGCCATCCTCACGGAGCGCCGCACCACCCAGCGGAAGCGGTGGCGCCTGGCCCCCGCCTTGTGGCAGATAGCCAGCGGCGACGAGGCCTATCGCCGGATACTCGGGGCCGTTCTGCATCCCTCCGCGATCTGGTCGATCTTCGCCGGCGGACTGCTCATCACGCTGCGTAACCAGGCCACCGAGCGCCTCTTCGCCCTCGACTGGAGAGGCATCGGCCGCCACCAGACCGGCGTGTCCATCGAGGACCGCGAGCGCAAACGTAAGGAGCTCTTCAACCTCTTGGGCGTGGCGCCGCCCGACCGCGCTCCCGAGGTGGAACGGGTCTACTCCATCAGGATCAGAGCGAGCAACGAGGCCATCCTCCGGCAACTGGGCAAGTTCGGGGATGCCGACCGCGAGTACCTCCGGCCGCGGTTCCTCTCGGTGCGGCGGACGAGCGGGGCGCCCAACGAGGTGGGCACCAAGATCCGCTACGCCGTGGGTCCGGGATGCGGAGACGGGCGGACGAGCACGTGCCATCCCTTGGTCTCGTTCACCGTGACCATCGAGAGGGCCATACCCGGGAGCGATCTCCTCTACCGCATCGACGACGGCTTCGGCCGGGGAGGGATCTTCTCCTTCGACGTGCGGCCGGTGAAGCCGGGGGTCAATCTGCTCAGCATCTACGTGGGATTCGACTTCTACCGGGGCAAGGGGCCGCTCAGCAGGGTCTGGTGGTGGTTGTTCCGGTCGCTGTTCCCGGGCTTCGCGCACGACGTGGTGTGGAACCACTCGCTCTGCAAGATCAGGTATCTGGCGGAAGAGGACACCGGCCCGGCCGCCTGAGCGGCCGGGCCTGGCGAGGGGTACTGGGGCGGCGGGGGGACCGCCCCGGGGGGTCTGAGCTTACTTGCCGGTGGTGCGCCGCGGAGCCCGCACCGCCAGGTAGGCGAGGGCGGCTAGGGTCACGACCTGCAGGACCTTGATCACGATGCCCCACACTTCGTAGGACGGGGTGCGGCCGGACGCTACGGCGAAGTAGCCGATGAGGGTGATCACCTGGACTCCCGCGCCAAGGATCTGCACGATGCGCCGGTCGAACCGGTCGATGAGGATCGCGCCAAGAACGAAGGCCGCAGCCGCGGCGATAGGGATGAACACCGGCGCGGGTTCCGCCTGCGCGGCCGGATCGGTCACTTGGATGGTCCCCGCGGCCATGAGGGCATACAGGACACCCGCCGCCAGAGCGGTGAGGGAAGCCAGCGCGCGGACGAGACGGCGGCGCGTGACGCTACCTGCGGCCCGGTCGGTGGCCGGCCTCCGGAACACCAGAGTCCGGGTGTCGGCGGCTATGGCGTGTTCTTTCATGGCTCTTCCTTCCTCCCCGGGCTCTCGCGCCCTGGTCGATTGCTGACACTGACGACTCTACCCGCGCGCCGCAGCCGCCGCGCCCGTCCCCGGGCCGGTCTTGAGCCTGGCCGGATGGCCAGAATCCAGCCCCGCCACGTCGCGGCCACCGAACGATGAGGACGGCATTGCGAAGTCGGCGCGGTCGTGGGAAGATGGCCCCACCTGAAAATTCAACTAAGACCGTAATAGCCAGCCGGGAAGGGCGATGAACAACAGCCGGCCCATCGCGTTCCATCACGTCAGCTCCGTGGTCTCCGATCTGGACCGCAGCGTCGCGTTCTACTCCGGCCTGTTGGGGCTGGAGGTGCGGTCGCGCACCCTGTGTGAGATGGGCCGCCTGCAGATCGCCGGGACAGGGGTCGACTGGCCCGGCGCCGGCGACGATTGGCCCACGGAGCCGGTGGCCGTCGTGCTCCTGGAGCTGGGCGGCGTCCGCGTCGAGTTGGCCCAGCCCTTGGACGTCGAGACCGCCCGCGCGGCTCTCGCGGCTTCCGGACGGACGGTCTCCAGCTCCAGCCACCTGGCCCTCAAGGTCAACGACGTGCGCGGGCTGCGCCGGGAGCTGGAAGCTGCCGGCGTTCCCTTCCTCACCCCGCTCCTGGTCTTCCCCGAGGAGGGCCACAGGCCCTGGATCTGGTGCCGGTGCGAGGATCCGGACGGGCACCAGGTGGAACTCGTCGAGGAGATGCCCGCCAGCTACCAGCTCGAGCGGATGGCCGAGCGGCTGCGGGAGGCGCGGGCGCAGAGGGGCCTCACCCTCAAGGAGGTAGCCGCGCAGAGTTCCATCAGTGTCGCTCACCTGAGCCAGGTGGAGCGAGGCGAGACGGTGCCTTCGGTCCCTGCCCTGCTAGCGATCTCTTCGGCGCTCGGCGTCGCGCCGGACTACTTCTTCAGAGTCTCCCCCGACGACGGCCTGCCGGCGTCGGCCACCGTGGGCGGGAACGGGTGCGCGCCTCCGCGCGACGCCGGAAACGTCGACTGGCAGTGGCTCACCGGTCCCAACGCGGCCGTGCGGCTGGCCCGGGTCCGGTTCGAGGCGGGAGCGTCGGCGCATCTGCCGGCACCCGGCTTGGCGGCCAAGACCAGCTGCGCGGTCCTCGAGGGGACGCTCCTCGTCGAAGGCGCCGCGACTCACAACCTGCTCACCGCCGGATCGAGCATGGCATACGACTCCACCGAATCCTATCGATTCTCCAACACGGGGGACGCCCCCGCGGTCGGTATCTGGGGACTGTACGAACACTGATGAAGGGGAGGGCATCTTGAACCTGTCGACTGCCGAAAAGGCCGGTGCGGTGTCTGTGGACGCCGTGACCCTGGCCGTCAACGGCGAGCTCCACCGTGTGATGGTGGAGCCGCAGTGGACCCTGCAGTACATATTGATGGACAAGCTGGGCCTCACGGGCACCAAGGAGTTCTGCGCCGAGGGCGCCTGCGGCGCGTGCAGCGTCATCCTCGACGGGCGGCCGGTGCTGTCCTGCATGATGCTGGCCATCGAGTGCGACGGGGCCACCATCGAGACCATCGAGGGCATCGCCCGGGCGAACCACCCGCTCATCGACGCCTACATCAAGTACAGCTGCATGCAGTGCGGCTTCTGCACCCCGGGGTTCATCGTCACGGCCAAGGCCCTGCTCGACCGCAATCCCGACCCCACCATGGACGAGATCAAGGAAGCCATGGTCGGCAACCTCTGCCGCTGCGGCACCTACCCCGCCCACCTCAGGGCCATCACCGAGGCCGCGGCTGTGCTGCGCGGCGCGATCGTGGCGGAGCGCGGCGCCAAGGCCGCGCCCACCCTCACCAACGCCGCCATCGGGGCCCGCGCCGCCGGCATGGCGGCCGGCGGCACCGAGGGAGGTGGAGATCTGATGAGCACCGATCGCACCGGCGGCGCCCCGAAGGTCGATCAGACGCAGCGCATGCTCGAGTCCTTCGACAACAAGATGGCCGATCCGCATCCGCTCGAGACCTACGAGGTCATCGGCAAGCGGGTGCTGCGCACCGACGGCGTCGAGAAGGCCACCGGCGCGGCCCGCTACACCATCGACGTGCAACTCCCGGGCATGCTTCACGCCCGCCTTCTCACCTCCCCCTATCCGCACGCCGTCCATCCGCGGCATGGACACTTCCGAGGCCGAGAAGCTCCCCGGGGTCCGCTGCATCCTTCGCTACGACGATCCCGAACTCGCACGTGGGCGTCGCCACCGGCGGTCACGAGCTCAACGCGGAGCTTCCCCTTCCCAGCGGGGTCCACTTCCAGGGGGAGGAGTGCGGCGCCTTCGTGGTGGCCGACACCGAGGAGATCGCTGAGAACGCCCTGAAGCTCATCAAGGTGGACTGGGAACAGCGCCCCTTCGTCCTGGACGTGGAGGAGGCCATCGAGGCCGGCGCGCCCCTGGCCGAGCCGCACAAGTTCCCCGACTCCAACATGTCCATGGTCTACAACGAGGGCCACGGCGACGTGGAGAAGGGCTTCGCCGAGGCCGAGAAGATCATCGAGTTCAAGTGGAGCTTCGGCTACAACACCTGGGTGGGGCCGGAGCGGCCCGTGCGGCGTGTGGCGCTGGAACGGCGACTTCGCCGAGGTGTGGGTCAAGCAGCAACGGCCTCACATCGCCAAGCGGGCCATCTCCACCTGGTTCGGCGGCATCCCCATGAGCAAGATCGACGTCCACTGCCCCTATCAGGGCGCCAGCTTCGGCGGCTGGAGCCAGATGAGCTGGAACCTGGGCGGCACCTATCTGGCCGCGGTGGCCTCCAAGCGCACCGGCCGGCCGGTCAAGTGGACCTTCAACCGCCGCGAGGACTTCTACGGCGGCAACATGGACTCGGGCGCCTTCTACGTCAAGGTGGGCTTCAACTCCGACGGCACCATCATCGCCGTCTCTCAGCGGGGCGTCACCATCAACCAGGACATGCCGGTGTTCGGCATCGTCGCCCACCTCATCGAGAACACCAAGATCCCGCACATCGCCGGCCGCACCGAAGCCGCCTGGGTCAACAAGGGCCCCACGGTGCCCACCCGCTGCGAGATGAACATCAACTGCTACACCCTGGACCTGGTGTTCAACCACGTGGCCGACGCCCTGGGGATGGACCCGGTGGAGATCGCGCTCCTCAACGACGGCGCCGAGGGCCACGACGTCGCAGTGGCTGAACGCCAAGCAAGGCCGAGATCGGCTTCCCGGTGCAGGGACAGCCTGCGCGAGTGCGTGGAGAAGGGCAAGGCGGCCATCGATTGGGACGAGAAGCGGCACGCGCCCGGCGCCAAGACGCTGCCCAGCGGCAAGATGCATGGGCTGGCCTTCACCTGGACCCACGAGTGGGACGACTCGGCCGGCTCCAGCGAGATCGGGCATGTACTTCGAGCGCAACGACGGGTCGGTGACCATCCTCGGCTGCCGGGCCGATGTGGGCGTGAACGCCGAGACCGCCTACTGCCAGATCGCCGCCGACGAACTGGGCGTGCCGTTCGAGTGGGTCCGCTTCAAGCACCAGGAAGACGCCGGATTCTTCACCATGACCCCCGACACCTCCACCAACCTGTCCATCAACGGCTGGGCGGTGAGGAACGCGGCCCGCATCCTCAAAGCAGCGCCTGCTGGAGGCGGCAGTCGCCCCCCGGGCCAAGACCCAGTTGGCCGAGTACCCGCCGGCCTTCCCCGGCCTCGGCCCCCGAAGACCTGGACGTCAAGGACGGGGTCATCTTCGAGAAGGCCGACCCCGAGAACCGCATGAGCATCGCCGACTTCATCGGCCCCAGCGGGGCCCAGGGTCCCATGACCGGCACCGCCGGCGAGCCGTTCTTCACCTCCACCGAAGAAGGCCTCGCCTACCCCATGCGGGGCACGCCGCCGCTCTTCGAGGCCGGCTGGCACCTCCAGCGTGGCTGCTACCTGGGCGTGCGGGTCCGCTTCTGCCGCCAGGCCTACTTCATGGAAGTCGAGGTCGACACCGAGACCGGCCAGGTGGACATCCAGAAGGTGGTCACGGTCAACGACGTGGGCAAGGTCATCAACTGGGACGGCTGCGAGGGCCAGGCCTACGGCGGCGCCATCATGGGCATCGGCCGGGGCATGACCGAAGAGGTGGTCTGGGACCCGCGCACCGGCGTGATGCTCAACGGCAACCTGCTCAACTACAAGATCCCCACGATGATGGACTACGGGGACATCGAGACCATCATGGTCGAGACCCAGATGGGCTACGGCCCCTACGGCTCCATCGGCATCGGTGAGGACGTGGCCACCGTGCTCCCGGCCCTCATCGGCCCCGCGGTCCAGAACGCCATCGGCGTCTGGATCGACGACTTCCCCATAACCCCCGCCCGGGTCCTCGCGGCCCTCGGCAAAGCTTAGGCGAGAGGAGGAGACATGAAACAGTTCAAGCACGTCACTCCTCGCTCGGTCGAAGAAGCCACCGCCATCCTCGCGGAGCACGGCTGCAAAGCCCGCATCATCGCCGGAGGCACCGACCTCCTGGGCGAGATGAAGGACCGCATCCTGCGCGACGGCGACTACCCCGAGGTGCTCGTCAACATCAAGCGCATCGCGGACCTGGACTACGTCGCGGCGACGGTGACGGCGCCCTCACGATCGGCGCCCTCACCAAGCTGGAAGACCTGGCCACGAGCGAACTGGTGCGCTCCGCATACCCGGCGCTGGCCGAAGCCGCCCACCGCACCGCCTCCCCCCACATCCGGGAGATGGGCACCGTGGCGGGCAACATCTGCCAGAACAACCGCTGCTGGTACTACTGGCTGGCCGACAACCGGTTCGACTGCCTGCGCAAGGGCGGCAAAGCCTGCTACGCGCTCACCGGCGACGCCCGGTATCACTCCATCTTCGGCGCAGCCCGGGTGGCCCAGACGGCCTGCTCGCGAGGCCTGCCCCAACAGCATCGACATCCCCACGTATCTCGCCACGATCCGCGAAGGCGACACGGCCGGGGCGGCGCGGATCCTCCTCAGGCAGAACCCGCTGCCGGCCATGACCGGCCGGGTCTGCCCGCACACCTGCGAGACCGACTGCGCCCGCGGGGAGTTCGACGAAGCGGTGTCCATCCGCGAGGTGGAGCGCCATCTCGGCGACCAGATCCTGGAGGCGCCCGGCGACTACTACAAAGCCCCGGCCCAGACCACCGGCAAGAAGGTGGCCATCGTCGGTGCCGGTCCGGCCGGTCTGTCCGCTGCGCACTACCTGCGCTCGGCCGGCCACGACGTCACCGTCTTCGAGAAGATGCCCGAGGCCGGCGGCCTGCTGAACTACGGCATCCCGCCCTACCGTCTCCCCCGCGACATCCTGCGCAAGCAGGTGGCGGCCATCGAGGGCGAGGGCGTGAAGTTCGAGTTGGGCACCGAGGTGGACCAGGCGGCGTTCGCCCGGCTGCAGCAGGACTTCGATGCCATCTTCCTGGGCACCGGCGCCTGGCAGTCCACCCCGGCCGGGGTCAAGGGCGAGGAGTGCCTCACCTCCGGTACCGAGTTCCTGCGCAGCCAGAAACTCGAGCGCGGACGAGATGGGCGGCAAGAACGTGGTGATCATCGGGGGCGGCAACACCGCCATCGACGTGGCCCGCTCGCTGCTGCGCCTGGGCGCCAAGCCCACCATCATGTACCGCCGCACCCGGGCCGAGATGCCCGCCATCGAAGAGGATGTCCGCAAGGCCGAGGAGGAGGGCGTGAAGTTCGAGTTCCTCACGACCCGCCGGTGGCGGCCGAGGAGGATGCCGGCGAGGTGGAACTCACCTGCTGCCGGATGCAGCTGGGCGACCTCGACGCCAGCGGCCGGCCCCGGCCGGTCAAGGTGGAGGGCTCGGAGTTCGCCATGCAGTGCGACGCGGTCATGACCGCCATCGTGGAGAAGCCCGACTACTCCTTCCTGCCCGCCGCCTACTTGGACGAGAAGGGCAGGCTGAGGATCGACGAGGCCAGCCATGAAGTCGGCGCCGGGGCGGCCCCGGCCGGCGTGTACGCCGGCGGGGACTTCGTCACCGGCCCGGCCACCGTGGCGGCGGCCATCAACGCCGGCCACGAGGCGGCCCGCTCCATCAACACCTACCTCATGGGCGCGGGCGCGGCGCTGCCGGGCGAATCCCCGGACGGCCTGCCCGAAGCCGAGGCGCCGGTCTGCACCATCGGCCAGGACTTCAGCGGTTCGTGCATGCGCTCGTCCGAACGAGTGGACGTCCCCGAATTGTCGCTCGAGCGAGCGCCTCCGCAGCCTCACCGCCGAGGAGACGGCACGCTGGACCGCGCGGCCGTCAAGGCTGAGGCCGACCGCTGCTTCAACTGCGGCTGCGTCGCGGTCAACACCTCCGACCTGGCCCCCGCGCTCATCGCGCTGGACGCGCACGGTGAAGACCTCGCGGCGCATCATCGACGCCGAGGACTTCTTCGCGGCCGGCGTCAACACCAGCACGGTGCTGGAGCGACGGCGAGATGGTGCTGGAAGTCCAGGTGCCGGCGCCCAAGGCGGGCGCGCGCTCGGCCTTCATCAAGTTCGCCATCCGCAAGTCCATCGACTTCCCGGTGGTGGACTGCGCCGCGGCGCTCGAGATGGACGGCGACGTGGTCAAGACCGCCCGCATCTGCCTGAACTCGGTCTACGCGTTGCCCATGAGGGTGCCGGCGGCCGAGCGGGTCCTTGCCGGCAAGCACGCTCGACCGTGGAGGCCGCGGAGCAGGCCGCCGACGCGGGCATGGAAGGCGCCTTCGCGCTCCTGGGCAACCGCTACAAGATCCAGATAGCGCGGACGCTGGTCAAGCGGGCCATCCTGGCCTGCGCGTAGGCCCGCCGCGCGCGCAGCGCCGCCTTCCGCCGCTCGCCCGCCCAAGCGGGCGAGCGGCGGGGGTACCGGCGCCGGCTCTGCGCCGTCGAAGGACCGCCATACGGAGGTACACTGCCCCGATGAGCGTCAAGGTCAAGATCTTCCACGAGGAACTGCGCCGCATCGTCGGAGGCCCCGGCGACATCCGGGTCGAGGGCGCGACCGTGGGCGAATGCCTGGACGACCTCGTCCGCCGGTACCCGGACGCCGAACCCGTGATGTTCGACAGCGCAGGCCGGCTGCACAAGCGGTTCTACGTCTTCGTGAACCACGAAGAGCCTGTTCAAAGCCGACTTCAGCCGCCCGGTCACCGAGAAAGACAGCCTTATCCTGGTATTCCTGGCCACGGCGGGCTAGGAGGCGGCCACTCGCGCAGCCGGGTGCTACTCCTCCGCCGGGGGCTTCAGCACGTTGTACTGCCCGATGTTGACGGTGGTGAAGTGGAAGATGGGTCTGTCCACCCGATTGAGCACCAGCGGGCAGTGCACGAGCCCCGCCGGCACGAAGATGATCGTGGACCGCGTGATGATGTGCTCCTCGTCATCCAGGAAGATGGACACCTCGCCGCCCAGGTCATCGGGGTCCTCCGGATCGCTGCCGAAGAAGCCGATGAGTTCGTCGCTGTCGTGGACGTGGGGCGTGGTCTCCAAGGTAGGGCCGGCCTTCAGGTACCAGGCGGTGTTCATGTGGAAGGTGCCGGGCACCATGTCATCGTCGATCCAACGGATGCGGCGGGCGTACTTGCGGTACTCCTCGTCGATGCGCTGCTTGGATTCCGGCATCACCAGGTCGCTGATGACGTACTTGCCGTACTTCGTGCCGTCGCCTTCTGGCATGTCCCCCCTGTGCCGCCGCCCCGCGGGCGCCGGCGCCGCCATTTCACGTCGCGGGCAACACCTTGCCCGGGTTGCACAGGTTCTCCGGATCCCACGCGTTCTTGAGAAGCCGCTGCGCCCGCAGTTCGCTCTCACCGAACACGTAGTGCATGGCCTCGATCTTCTCCACGCCGATGCCGTGCTCCCCGCTCACCGTCCCGCCCAGCTCAGCGCAGATGCGCAGCACTGACATGCTCGCGTCCTCGGCGTTCTTCTTGGCCTCCGGGTCCTTGCCATCGAAGAGGAACAGCGGGTGCAGGTTGCCGTCGCCGGCGTGCAGGGTGCAGTAGACCTTGAGCCCCAACCGCGCCGCCACCTCGCGCACCTGCCGCAGCGCCTCAGGGAGCATGGTGCGTGGCACGACCCCGTCCATGGACAGGTTGTTGGACGCCAGCCGGGTGATGGCCCCGAAACTGCCGCGGCGACCCCGCCATAGCGCCTCCTGCTCGGCCTCGTCGGTCGCGACCCGCACCTCGAGCGCGTGGTTGGCCTCGCAGATGGTGGCGATCTGCCCCACCAGGTCGTCCATGCCGTCGGCCAGCCCATCCACCTCGATGAGCAGGATGGCCCCCGCTTCGCGGGGATACCCGCAAGCCAGCGCGTCCTCGATGGCCGTGACCACGTTCTGGTCCATGAGCTCGAGCGTCGCCGGCACCAGCCCCGCCGCCACGATGGCCGACACCACATTCCCGGCGTCCTCGAGGGAGGGGAAAGCAGCGAGCATCGTCTTGAGCGTCTCGGGCTTGCGCAGGATCCTCAGGATGGCCGCCGTCACGATGCCGAAAGTGCCCTCACTCCCGATGAAGGCCCCCCGCAGATCCAGGCCCGGGGGATCGGCATTCTTACCCCCCAGCCAGACGATCTCGCCGTCGGGGAGCACCACCTCCAAGCCCAGCACGTGGTTGGAGGTGACGCCGTACTTGAAGCAGTGGGGCCCGCCCGCGTTCTCGGCGATGTTGCCACCCAGAGAGGAAGCCTTCATGCTCGCCGGATCGGGAGCGTAGTAGTAGCCGAAGGGGGCCAGCGCCGTCGAGATGTCCGCGGTGAAGACGCCCGGCTGCACCGTGACGCACAGGTCGGCCACGTCGATGCTCGAGCACCTTGTTCATCCGCCCCAATTCGATGACCACGGCCCCGTTCAGAGCCAGCGAGCCGCCGCTCACGTTGGTGCCGAAACCGCGGGCCACGAACGGCACCTTCGCGCGGTTCAAGATCTGGACGATCTTGGCCACATCCGCCGTGGACCTTGCGAAGACCACGGCCCCCGGCAATGAGTACTCCCCGTAGGCGTCGTACTCATAGGTCTGGAGGTCGACCCGCCGGGTGACGAGGTCGTCCTTGCCGACTACGTCGCGCAGGTCGCGGAGCAGGGCTTCGTCGAGCACGTCAGGCATCGCCAGAGTATACGTCCACCCGGATGACGCCGGGGATCTCGGGCAGCTTGGTGTGGATGAGCGCTGTGTCCGCCCCGATGGTGTTGTGCACCACGTCGCCCTCCACCCGCGCGAACAACTCGGCCACGCAGTTGCCGGCGAAGAAGTTGAAGAGGAAGGTCATCTGCGCCGTCAACACGCCCTCGTTCCAGTAGAGCAGATAGACGCCGTCGGCTGATCTTGAAGGCGTGGTACTCCTCGGTGTCGGCCTGCCCGGCCTGCGGGCCGCGCACGCCCAGCCAGGTCTCGTAGACCCCGGTGAGGTAGATGTGCTCGTAGGCCACGTTGTGGGCGTAGGTGTTGAGGAAGCGGGTGCCGCCCAGGTTGAACGGCTCGTGATAGGGCGGCTCGAGACCGTCCGCGCCGCTCGGCCCGGTGAACTCCTCCACCCGGGACGCACCGACACTCGATGACGATGCCCCCGTCGGTCATCTCCCCCATGACCACGGTGGCGACGCCCGTCACCAGGTCGAGGGCCATGGCCACCGAGTGGAGCGGGTCGGCCAGATAGGAGACGAAGAAGATGTTCGGGGCCATCTCGAAGGCCTCGTAGGAAGTGGTGACGCGCCGGGCCTCGCACACGGCGGCGCTCAGATCCTCGATGGTCACCTGGTCGTCGGAGAACTGGTGGCGGTACCTCGTGGGCGCGCCGCGCACAGCCAGGGTGAGAGTGGCTCCGGCCAGCGCGTACGACCGCGGGGGCCGGTTCTCGGCGTAGTCGAACTCCGGCTTGTCGGAGATGTTCTGCCTGAGGAAAGCAGAGCCCTGGACCTCGAAGGTCTCCCGGTCGTGCGCGCCCTGATCGGTCATGACAACGATCCCCCCCTACTCGCCGCCGACGGCATTTCCGCCGCCACGCGAGCATATCACCGAGGAAGTCGGACGGGGCCGACTGGGCGCACAAAAAAGCGAGCCCCGAGTGGACCCGCTTCCCACCCTATAACGGCTTCCACTTCCCGGCCCTGCTTCGCTGTACTCCGCGGCCATTTGCCTCCGCGTTTCCTCTGCTGGGCCCCTTGTGAACTCCTCAGGTGTTGCGCTGAACTCTCGGGACTCTGGGGACTACTGTACAGCCTTCCCGCCCTCTGTGGAAGCCCCCCGGGACAAGGAAAAACCCGCAGCATGCGCGAGCCTGCAGCGGTCATCATGTACGCCCGCAGAGTACGGTGTGAGGGGTGGTAATATCGCCCCATGAACGACCAAGCACTCGGCATCTCCACTGAGGAATACGCGGCCCGCAGGGCCTGCGTCCTCGAGGCCCTCGATGGCGCGGCGGCGGTCGTGCTGGCCGGCAGCGCGGGCCCCACTCTGCAGGGCCGCTGGTTCGCGGACCCCATGTTCCGGTACCTCACCGGGCTCGACTACGAGGGCAACGCCGCCGTGCTCTTCGACCCCACGGCAGAGGACCCCGCAAGGCGCATCACCCTGTTCCTCAAGCCCCGCGACATCGAGATCGAGCGGTGGGACGGCGCCCGCGCGGCCCTCGACTCCGCGCTCAAGGCCCAGACCGGCTTCACTCACATCAAGCGCACGCCCTACCTGCCGGGCCTGCTCACCGAGGCCGCGCGCCGCAGCAAGCGCCTGGCCTGCCTGCATCAGTTCGCGTCCTACACCGCCGACCTGTCGCCGGACCTGGAGATCTTCCAGAAGATCACCCAGCGCATACCCGGGGTGGCGCTCGAGGACCGCACTCAGTTGCTCCCCTCCATGCGGGCCGTCAAGTCGCCGGCCGAACTGGCCCTCATCGAGCGCGCGGTCGTCGCCACCGCAGCCGGCTTCGACGCCTGCTTCAAGGCCGTCGCGCCCGGTCTGAACGAGAGCGACGTCGCCGACCTGCTACAGACCGCCTACCGCGAGCTGAGTTGTCGAGCCGGCTTACACGCTCATCGTCGGGGACCGGCCTCAACGGCACGATCCTCCACTACAGCGACAACAACGCGGCAATCGCCGCGGGCGATCTCATCGTCATGGACTGCGCCGCCGCGTATCGGCGGCTACGCCTCCGACGTCACCCGCACGCTGCCGGCCTCGGGGACCTTCTCCGCCGACCAGCGGGAGGTCTACGAGATAGTCCTGGCAGTCGCAACTGGCCGCCATCGCCGCGGCCGTGCCCGGGGCCACCTACACCGACGTCGACACGGCCGCCCGCGCGGTCATCGAGAACGCCGGCTACGGAGAGGCCTTCATCCACGGCACCAGCCACCCCGTCGGCATCGAGGTCCACGACGTCACTCCGGACGGGCCCCTCAAGCCCGGCATGGTCATCACCATCGAGCCCGGCATCTATCTGCCCGACCGCGGGTACGGTGTTCGCATCGAGGACGACATCCTCATCACCGAGACCGGGAACCGCGACCTCACCTCCGCCATTCCAAAGACGCGTGGAAGCGGTCGAAGAGGCAATGCGCCCGTAGCCAGCGGAGCGCCCGTCCCGAAGGCCCGCTGTAGGGGCCGCCCGAATCTGCCGATACACTGCAAGAGTCCGTCCTCAAGAAGGAGTCGCAATGCGGAAGCTAGTCATATATCTCACAGCCGCTCTGCTCGTCATCGCCGTCCTCGGCTTGGCCGTGGCCGGTTGTGGCGACGCTCAGAGCTCGGCGAAGGCCGGAGCCACCACGCCTGAAGGCATCCTGAACCAGGCGATGACGGCCGGCACGCCCATCAGCAACGGCACCGGTCAGTTCGATCTCAGCCTCACGGTCAACGGCGACGCCGCGACCATGCCGGCCGAGGCCGCGGCCATGCTGGCCCAGCCCATCACCCTCACCGGCACCTTCAGCGGGTCCGAGAAACCCATGGCGGTCGATGTCTCCATGACCGCCTCCCTGGCCGGCCAGAACCTCCCGCTGGGTCTGAAGATGACCGGCGGACAAAGCGTGGATCCAGTTCATGGGCACCTGGTATGAAGCCCCGGCCGACATGATGACCTCCATGTCGACGGCCACCACCGACGCCAAGACCACCGCCAGCTCCCTGCTGCAGGTGCTCAAGACCGCGGGCATCGACATCAACACCTGGATCACCGGCCTCAAGATCGTGGGCGAAGACGACCTCGACGGGACCAAGGCCTACCACCTCTCCGGCGCCATCGACATCAGCAAGGTCGTGGCCGACGCCATGAAGATGTCCCAGGACAAGACCCTGCAGAGCGCCATCCCGGGCATGGACGCCCTGGGCAGCACGGGCACCTCTCTGGCCCTGCCCACCGGCACCGACATGGCCGAACTGCAGAAGCAGCTCGGCAGCATGTTCCAGAACTTCACGGTCGACGTCTGGGTCACCAAGGACGACTACCAGGTCCGCAAGGTCGCGGTCAACGCCAAGATCGTCCCGCCCGCCGGCGAGGACGCTCAGGGCATCAAAGACATCACCCTGGCGATGAACTTCTCGATGGCTCCGTCCGACGCAGCCGGTGACCGTCACCCCGCCGGCCAGCGCCCAGCCGTTCAGCGAGCTGGAGAGCGCCCTTGGGTCACTCTCTGGGATGTTCTCCGGGATGCTCGGCGGCTCTACCGAGATCACCACCCCGTAGGACACGTAGCAGCCCGGCGGCAGCGCGCAGCCGCGCCTCGCGGGCAGCGCTCAGAAGCACAGAAGGCCCGGTCTCTGCAGACCGGGCCTTCTTCTTTGCAATGCCTTAGCGGCAGCCCTTCAGTCTTCGAACGGGAACCGGTACGTCCAGCCCCAGTTCGTCGCGCATGGCGATGAGGTCCTTCTGCGTGCCCTCGTCGAGCGGCGCGCCCTTGTCCTTGCGCTCCTCCCAGGCCAGCCACTCCTTCTCGCCGCAGGTGTAGATGCGCTCCTTGCCCGGCGCCTTGGCCGACGCGCGCAGCGCCCGCAGGATGTCGCCGGTGGTCTTCTTGAAGGCGGCCAGTTCGGTGAAGCACTCGATGTCGATGGCCAGGAAGAAGTGCCCGATGGGGATGGGGATGTCCTTGCCCTCGGCGTCCTTGCCTCCCAGTTGCTTCAGGAAGGCGCCCTGGGACAGGGCCGCGGACAGGATCTCCACCACGGTGGCGAAGCCGTAGCCCTTGTAGCCGCCGGTCTCCTCGCCCACGCCGCCGATGGGGGCGAGCGCGGCCGTGCCTTTGATCAGGTCCTTGAGGATCTGGACGGAGTCGGTGGTGGAGTGGCCCTCCCGGTCGATGACCAGGCCCTCGGGGCAGTCCTTGCCCTCCCGGGCCCACTGCTCGATCTTGCCGCGCTGGATGACCGAGGTGGCGTAGTCGTTGGTGAAGGGGAAGTCCTCGTCGGTGGGCATGGCCCAGACCAGCGGGTTGGTGCCCAGCATGTTCTCCACGCCGTGACGTGGGAGCGATGGACGGCCGGGCGTTGGTGCCGCTCAGCCCGATCATCCCGGCCTCCACGGCCATGAGCGGAGTAGTAGGCGGCGAAGCCGTAGTGCGTGGAGTTGCGGGCCACCACCATGCCCAGCCCGTGCTGCCGGGCCTTCTCGATGGCCATCTCCATGCAGCGCCTGCCGACGACCATGCCCATGCCGTTGTGGCCGTCCACCACCGCCGTGGCCTTGAAGTCCCGCACGACCTCGAACTCGGTGACGGGGCTCTGGATGCCCCTTCACGATGCGGTCGTAGTAGATGGGCTTGAGCCGGCCCACGCCGTGCGAGTCGATGCCCCGCTTGTCGGCGCCGATGAGCACGTCGGCGCAGACCCGCGCCTCGGCGTCGGGCACGCCGATGCCCTTGAACACGTCGACCATGAACGCTTCCAGCAGGTCGAAGGGCACCCAGACGATGTCTTCGTTCATGATGCTCTCCTCCCCTCGGGCCTGCCCGTCACCGGGCGCCGGCCTCTCCCCCAGTTCGAGCTCCGCCGGCAGCGGCAGACGTGTCGGCGAACCACTCGTTCTGGCTGAAGTCCGTATCCACGATCCCCTCGATGGGCATCTTGACGTACTTGCCGCGCGCCTCCACGGCCACGGTGCCGTCTTCCAGCACGATCTCCCCGGTCCCCTCGAACACCCGGCTGCTGTCCCGGGTGATCCGGCCGACGGCCCGGACCTCCTGGTCGAGCGGCACCGGCTTGCGGAACCTGACCGTGAACTCCACGGTGACGCCCCAGATCTGCGTGTCGGCGATGTTGATGGCCCTGCCGATGGTCTCGTCCAGGATGGTCGACGCGAGCCCGCCGTGCAGGCGCCCGGGATAGCCCTGGTGCTCCTCCCGGGGCTGAAAGACGCCCACCAGCTCGCCGCCCTCCAGCTCGAAGAAGCGCGCCTTGAAGCCCGCGGCGTTCTCCACGCCGCAGACCAGGCACATCCGGCTGACGTTCTGGGCCGCCGACGACCCTGCGCGCGCTCCGACGCTCGTACTCCCGCGCCCCAGAGCCTCCAGGACCTGCGCGGTGCTCCGCACCCGGCCCATGCGCGGGAAGGTGGTCCTCATGACGAACTCGTGCTCCTCGGCGGTGCGGGCGGACGTGGCATCCTCCACGAACACCTGGCTGTAGCCCGCGTTCGTAGGCGTCAGCGGGCGGTGCTCTCCACCCCGATGTTGGTGGTGATGCCGCACAGGATGATGGTGTCGACGCCGCGCCGCCGCAATTGCAGATCGAGTTCGGTGCCGTAGAAGGCGCCCCATTGCCGCTTGGTGATGAGCAGGTCCTCGGGCTGCCTGTCGACTTCCGGCACCAGCTCGGCCCAGTCGGCCGGCCGCTCGCCGGGCGTGACCGCGGGGGCGTCGGTGGGCGGCAGCAGCGCGTCCTTGCCGTCCGGCGAAGGCGTCACCCGGACCCACACCACCGTGCCGCCGGCCGCGCGCAGCGCGCGCGGCCACCGAGCCGGCCCGCGCCACCACGTCGAGAGCCGGCGTGCGGCGCGCGGCGCCCTCCCCACGATGCCGTGCTGCAGGTCGATGACCACCAGGGCCGTGCGGCCCGGCATCAAGTACGAGATCGGTCTGCGGGCTCATGCCGCTCCCCCTTCTCTAGAGGACGACGACTCTTTGGGTTCCAGGCCGGCCCGCCGCTCGATCTCGAGGAGGACGGCCGCGTAGTCCTTCCATTCGAGCCCCGCATCCAGCGCCGGCTCGTACAGCTCCCGGACGCGCTGGGTGGCCGGCAGCTCGACGTCCACCTCGGCGCCGGCCGCTCAGAGCCAGGTCGAGGTCCTTGACGATGTTGTGCAGGCTCATGGCCGGGTTGCCGTAGTCGCGCGCCTTGAGCAGGGCGATCTTGCTTCTGACCACTCCCGACCCCACGGCGCTGTCCGCCAAGACGTCGAGCATCTGGTCCCAGTCGAGCCCGGCCTTCTCGCCCATGACCAGGCCTTCCGCCCAGATCTGCATGGTCCCGGCGATCATCATCTGATGGATGAGCTTGATGAAACGCGACTCTTCCCCGGGTCCCATGTAGTGGCGGGTCTCGCCGAAGCGCGGCCAGATAGGGCTCCGCCGCCTCGAACACGGCGCGGTCTCCGGACGCCATGACGGTCAGCTTGCCGGCCTCGACCACCGTGGCGGTGCCGCTCACCGGGGCGCGCAGGAAGGCGATACCGTGGGCTCCAAGCAGCCCGGCTATCTCAGCCGATTCGCCGGGGGCGATGGTGGCCATGTCGACGAATATCGGAGGCAGCGGGTCGGCCTCAAGGACGCCGCCCGGTCCGGCGATGACGCTGCGCAGAGCGGCCGCGTCGGTGAGGTTCGCCAGCACGATGTCCCTGCCGGAGGCGGCTTCGGCGGGCGTGGCCGCGACCGCCGCCCCTTCTGTCGCAGAGCGGGAGGGTCTTCTCCCCCGTGCGGTTCCAGACCGTCACCTCGTGCCCGGCGGCCAGCAGGCGCGCGGACATGCGCGATCCCATCGTCCCGATACCCAGGAAGCCTACCTTGCCCATGAAGACCTCAGTCCGTGGTGATGTCCGCGAGCACGTCCTCGAGCATCTCCGTGGAGATGCCCTCGTCCACGACCTCGTCCAGATGCATCAGCGAAGAGACATCCTCGAACCAGTAGAAGCCGAGCAACCGCCAGGCCACGCGCTTGGCGTCCACATCAGCCCGGATGCGCCCCTGGGCCTTGCCTTCCTCCACGATGGCCGCCAGGGCCTCGACGGTGCCGAGGTTGCCCTCCCTGACCCGGTCCACGAAGCCCCACTTCCGGCGGGGCCACGACGAACTCGAAGAGTGGATCGACGAAGCGCAATCCTCTGGCCTGGGTCTCTCGGGTGTGGTACTCCCCGATCTTGCGCAGCCGCTCGACGGCATCGGTCTCCTGCGAGGAGGCGAGCACCTCAGCGGCCCGCTCGAAGACCAGGTCGAGCGCGGCCAGCAGCATCTCGCGCCGGCTTGCGAAGTACTGGTAGAGAGTCGGCTCGGTGACACCGGTCGCCCGTGCGATGCGCGAGGTGGTGGTGCCGTCCACGCCGTGCTCGTGCACCAAGCGGAGCACCACGTCGACGATCTGCGCCTTGCGCTCGGGCCCGCTCATGCGGTTCCGAAGGGGCTGCCCTTCTGTTGGTGTCTGTGGCATCGCCATGCCTCTAGTTGAAGTTGAGCCCGCCGTCGACCAGGAGCGTCTGGCCGGTCATCCAGTCGCTGTCCGGCGAGGCCAGGAAGAACGCCGGCCCGGCCAGGTCGTCGGCCACCGCGCTCCGCTCGGTCGAGGCACTGGCCCCGGCGGATGGCGTCGGCCCGCTCCATGATGTCGCCCCCTTGGTCCAGGTTCGTCTGGGTGAGCGTGAACCCGGCGCGATCGCGTTGACCCGGACGCCGGAGGGCCCCAGTTCGCGCGCCATGGCCCGAGTGAGGCCGATGACCCCGCCCTTGCTGGAGATGTACGGCACGAGGGTCGGAGGCGCCTCCCACATGGTCGAGGACGTCACGTTCACCACCTTGCCGTAGCCCTGCTTCTCCATGTAGGGCGCCACCGCCCGCAGCATGAACCACATGCCCCGCACGTTCACGTCGATGATGTGGTCCCACTCTTCCACGGTCCAGTCGCGGTAGCTCGCGGACGTGTGCGAAGAGCCCGGCGCCGTGAAGGCCGCCGCGTTGTTGACCAGGATGTCGATGTGGCCGTAGGCCGCGGCCAGCGCAGCCGCCGCGGCGTCGCACTGCGCCGGCCTTGGTGAGGTCGCAGCCCAGGGCGAGCGCCTGCCCGCCGGCCGCCACGATCTCGTCCACGACAAGTCCGGCCCTGTCGGCCGAGACGTCGAGCGCCCCCACGACAGCCCCCTCAGCCGCCAAGCCGCAGCGCGATGGAGCGCCCGAGGCTGTTGGTGCCGGCGGCGCCGGTCACCAGAGCCACTTTCCCCTCCAACCGGTACGGTCTGCCTGCGTCGTGCATGTCTCCGCCCTTGTCTTGCACTATTCGAACAGGCTGACCGCGTTGGCCAGCTCTTTGATCACTTCGAGTTGCTGCGGGCACGCCCCTTCGCACTGGCCGCATTCGGTGCACTCCGAGGCGGACACCGTGTGCTTGAGGCTGATCTCCATGTGGTAGCCGCGCTTCTCCTCGGTGAGTTCCTCGTAGAGCGACGCGTCGTTGACCTTGCCCAGGATCAGGGGGATGTCGATTCCCTGCGGACAGGGCATGCAGTAACGGCACCCGGTGCAGTCCACGGCGATGCGCGCCCGGTAGGCGTCGCGCACCGTGGCGATGAGCGCATGGTCCTCGGCGGTCAGCGTGCCGGCTTCGCCTCCGGCGGCCAGCTCGACGTTGTCCACCACCTGCTCCATGGTGCTCATGCCGCTCAGCAGCAGGCTCACCCGGGGATCGTCCCAGACGAAGCGCAGCGCCCACTCCTGCGGGGAGCGCTTGATGGGATAACCGTCCCAGATCGCCTGGATGGGGACCGGGACCGGCGCGGCCAACCGGCCGCCCTTGAGCGGCTCCATCACTATCACGGCCAGCCCCTTGCCGGCCGCGTACGCAAGTCCGGCGGCGCCCGCCTGGTACTCGGTGTCCAGGTAGTTGTACTGGATCTGGCAGAAGTCCCAGTCGTACCCGTCCACCACCGGGGCGAAGTACTGCGGGTCGTCGTGATAGGAGAAGCCGGCATAGCGGATGCGCCCGTCGGCCTTGGCCTCCTCCAAGAAATCGAGCACGCCGAACTTCTTCAGCTTCTCCCAGGGCTCGCCCCCCATGCCGTGCATGAGGTAGCAGTCGATGCGGTCGGTGCGCAGCCGCTGGAGTTGCCCGTTCAGGATGCGGTCCATGTCCTCACGGGAATTGACGAGCCAATGAGGCAGCTTGGTGGCCACGAGGACCTTGTCCCGGTAGCCGCCCGCGGCCAGCGCGTCCCCGACGAAACCCTCGCTATTGCCCGGCGTGGCGTCGAAGCTGGCCCCGTGGTAGGGGAAGGCCGTGTCCACATAGTTGACGCCGTTGATCCAGGGCGTAGTGAAGCATCTTGGTGGCCAGAGGCACGTCGATGCGCTCCCGGTGCCCGTCGAGGAACGGCAGCCGCATAGCGCCGAACCCCAGGATGGAGACTTTTTCCCCCGTGCGTCCGAAGGGGCGGTATGGCATGTTCATGCGCGCCAGCATAGCAGACGGGCCGCGCCGAAACGTCCGCTCCCGCCGCAAGAAGGCGGCCCCGCCTACTGCGAGATGTCAGGCTGCCCCGCGAACGAGTCCAGCTTCTGGACCAAGTCCTTGAAGAGCTCCTCGCGATCCTGCAGATGCTTCCGAAGGTCCCGCGAGTCGGTGTTGGCGATCTCGAAGAGCATGGCCTTCCTGTAGCGCTCGATCACGAACCGGACGAGCTCTATCTCCTGATCGCTCAGCGGCACGTCGACCATGACAGCCCCCTTTCCTCGGTCGCCTCAACGGTCATCACACTCCTGTGATATGCCCGTTCCGAGGAAGAATGAAGCATCGCTTCGCGGCTCGGCCGCGCCGTCCGTCACTTGCCGATCAGCTTGGTCACGCTCCAATCAGCCCTCATTCCGGCGCCCTCGGCCCCGGAGGTCATGACCCCCATCATCAGCAGGGAGCCGCCATTCCGGCTGACTCTGCCGGTCATGGTGCTCGTCACCCCCGACTCCGCCGGGACCTGGAAGGTCAACGTGTCGCCGCTGATGGTGAAGGTGAACGATGTGGGCGTGCTCGATGTGCCCTCGTTCCCAGGGATGGACGACGCGTCGATCATCATGGTCGCGGTCCCGCCGGTACCTCTCGCGTCGACCGTGATGGTCATCTCCATGGGCATAGGGATGTTCTTGAGAGCCTCGAGCATCGAGAGGTCGCAGCCCTGGTCCTTGGCCCCCTGGAGGGCCTCTGCCGGCAGATCGAACTCGGTGATGGTGAACGTGCCGCTCCAAGGGCCGTTCAGCTCGTTGGCGCTCACGTCGCCGCCGGTAGTGGTGCCGGTCGTGTCGGTGACCGGCGGAGCGGTGGTGCCTGTCGTGTCGGTGGAGTCGGTGGACGGCGGAGCCGTGGTGTCGGTGGTGCCGCCGCCCGGCGCCTCGCCGTCGTCAGTGCCCTCGGTGCCGGCCGGCCGGCCGAAGGGCGCGCCGGTGTGGATGTCGATGATCGTGAAGTCGTTGATGATCACGGTCGTCGACTGGATGACGATGATGGTGGTCGGATCGAAGCCCGGCCACTGTGGACCGGTGTAGATCGGCTTCTTCTTGGAGGGTTTCGGCGGGGTCAGCGGGTTACCGCATTCGCACCGCTTGCGCGGCACCCCGTACTGGTCCACCAGGACGAGCTGGCCGGCCTGCAGCACCGACTGCCGCGGCGTGGGATGACCGTTCTTGTAACCGAAGTTGGTCACGCGGGTATCGCGGGTCAGAAGCATCGGGGTCAGTTCGGCGAAGTAGTCGCGCAGTTGGTCCGGATAGACCTTGTTGCCTCCGCTCCAACGCAGGGTGGGGTCGCTGTTGAGGGCCTCGCAGAAGGCGGCGGCCTTGTTCGGGTTGCTCTCGAGGAAGTCGAGTTCGCCTTCCTTGTCGGCGATGAGCTTGTCCTTGGATCCGCCGTACAACGCGGGCGTGTCTCCGGGATAGGCCACCAGCACCGTGGTGGGCGCGGCGGTGGCCGCGGTCGTCGAATCGGGCAGCGTGGTCGCGTCCGGGAGCGTGACGGGCGTGGACGTGGTGGTCACCAGCGGCGGCAGCGTCACCTGAGGATTCGGGATCTTGAGGGTGGTCGTCGGACCGGCCACCACGAACTGCTCACCTGCGAACGAGTCCGGACCGGCCACTCCCGACGGCTCGAGCAGGATCTCCCCCTCGGCCTGGGCGAACTTGTCGGCGGCGTTGTAGAAGACGCCGAAGTAGACTCCCAGCCCCGCGCCGACGATGATGACGGCGATGAGCGGCAGCAGCCAATAGAGGAGCTTGGATTTCTTGACCGGCTGGGCGGCCATGGCGTACCCGGCCGGCGCGGCATACCCGGGCTGGGCCGCCGGTGCAGCCGCGGCCATGGGCGCCGGCGCTGGAGCGGCGAACAGCCCCTGGACCTGCGACGCGGGGCGCCAGTCTCCCAGTTGCTCGTGCCACACGACATCGTCGGGCCCGAAGGCGCCGCCCCGCGCATACGAGACCAGGTCTTGCCAGGAGACGGGGCCCACCTGCTGCCCCTGTGGTCCACCTCGCCTAGCGTAGAACCACCCGGATTCCATTCCGCCTGCGCTCATGCCAGCCTCCCCGTACGGCTCGCCCTGTCCGACCCTCCGAGAACAACGTCCATATCAGTGAGCATTCCACCGGTGACGCCGTTTTGCAAGCGGCGACGGCGCCACCGGAGGCGCTCGTGCCTTCCTCTAGTGCGGCGTCACCCCGCCGTCAACGAGCAGCGTCTGGCAGCTCATGAAGTCACTGTCCGGCGACGCCAGGAAGAACGCGGGACCGGCCAGGTCCTCAGGCACCTCGTTGCGCTGGTTCAGGGCCTGCACGTTCTTGTTGCGCTCGTACCACTCCTGCGAGTCCTTGGTCAGCTCGAGCTGGGCGTCGGAGATGGTGAACCCGGGCGCGATCGCGTTGACGCGGATGCCGTACTGGCCGAGCTCCCGCCCGATGGAACGCGTGAACCCGATGACCCCGCCCTTGCTGGTGGTGTAGTGGATGAATCCCGGGACCCCCTCGAAGAACGTGGAGGAACTGAGGTTGATCACCTTGCCGTATGCCTGGGCCTTCATGTACGGGGAGACGGCCCTCACCATGAACCACATACCCCGGACGTTGACGTTCTGCATCTTGTCCCACTCGTCGACCGACCATTCGTCGAAGGGCTTCCAGGCTCCCATCCCCCCGAAGAACGCGGCGTTGTTCACGAGGATGTCGATGCGCCCGCCCCAAGCCTCGGCCACCTTCTTGGCAGCGGCTTCGCACTGGGCGAGATCGGTGATGTCGCAGGTCACCGGCATGGCTGTACCGCCGGCCGCGGTGACTTCGGCGGCCACCCGAGCGGCCCCTTCGCCGTTGATGTCCAGCACCGCCACCTTGGCGCCCTCCGTGCCGTACCGCAGGCAGATCGCCCTCCCGATGCTATTGGTGCCGCCCCCACCAGTGACTATCGCAACCCTGCCGTCCAGACGACCGGGCGTCCCGACCGTTTCAGCCATGCTGTCCGCCTTTCTCAGGTTCTTGCACTCCAACGAGTGACATGGCCATACTACGAGCCATCAGCCGGTCGAGGCAACACGGATGAGCATCCGCGAGCGTGGAAAGAGAGCCGAGATGAAGTACACCGAGGGTTCCCTGGGACGGGTGTTCGTCCTCCGGCTGGAGGATGGCGATCCGCTCAACACGACGGTGGAAGCGTTCGCGCGCGAGCACGGCGTGCGGCGGGGCCTGGCCTTCTACGTCGGCGGTGGCGCCCCGGGTACCAGCCTGGTCGTGGGCCCGGACGCGACCCGCACCGACGCGGTGATCCCCCTCTTCCACGCCTTGAGCGCCCCGCACGAGACCTTCGCGGTGGGCACGCTCTTCCCCGACGAAGCCGGCGAGCCCTACCTGCACATGCACGCCGCCTGCGGCCGCGAAGGCGGCGCGACGGTGGGCTGCACACGGGCCGGGCTGGAGACCTGGCTCATCGGGGAGATAGTACTGGTGGAGATCACCGGGGTCGAAGGGCTGCGCGTCAAAGACCCGGCTACCGGGTTCGAACTGCTTGAACTGCCGTGAACCCGGACGACCTCCGGGTCTAAGCCCCCAGCATTCAGCCGGGCACCGGGATGATGAGGGATAGCACGATCACCATCCCGCCGAGTACGAACGGCGCCACTTGGAGCCAGTGCCGGTAGCCGGTGACAGAGACCACGATGGCGCCCCAGCCGACGAGCACCACGCCGCCCTCCACCGAGACTATGCGGCCGGTATGGACGTCGCCCATGAGCAGGATGCCCGCCGCCAGGAGACTGCCGCCGGCCAGCACGAGAAGCGCCAGACCCGGCCAGAGCAGGGTCTTGAACGGCGCGCCCTGCAGCCTCCCGGCCACCAATCTGCGGCCTCGCAGGACCAGGTATGCGCCGATGAGCACCGCGGCGGCGCCCAGCACGAGATCGATCACTGTCATAACCTTCTCCAAGATGGGGAAGACTATACCCGGTCCGGGCAGGAACACGAGAACGCGGGCAGTACGTCCTAGGCGTACTCAAAGGGAGGGAGGCTCCGTATGACCCGTCCACCGTTCGTCCTTTTTGCCATCGCTGCATCCGCGATCATCTCGTTGGGCATAGCCGTCACTGCGTGCGGCACTGTTGACAACCCCCCAGGAGGTGACGGGCCCAGCACCTCGGAGACCACGGCGACCACCCTGCCGGCCGGGGCGATCGCCCATCCCACGGGGGCGTCCGATGTGGTCATCCGGATAGCGACGGGCGGCGGGTTCGTCCCCCTCGAGTACAACTACACCATGATCCCCGAACTCACCATCTACGGTGATGGGCGCGTCATCATGACGGGCCCCACCACACTCGAGTATCCCGGCAAAGCCCTTCCCAACCTGCAGACCACCGTCGTGTCCGAGGAAGTCCTTCAGGCCATGCTGGCGGCCGCCAAGGAGGCCAAGCTGTTCCAGAACGGCGTCGACTACGGCACCCCCGGGGTCACCGACGTCGGCACCACCACCATCACCATCAACGCGGACAACACCACCTACACCGCCCAGATCTACGCTCTCGGGTTCGAGGAGGGCGGGAATCTGACCATGGAGCAGCAGACCGCGCGCGCGGCCATCAGCGCGTTGAACGGCGAGTTGGGCGACCCGTCCACCTTCGGCCAGAAGGAGCCGGTCTGGGAATCCTACGACTTCACGGCCCTCAAAGTCTTCTGCCGGCCTGTCGACACCACCGTCAGCACCGACCCCACCGACATCCAGCCCAACCATCTTCCCTGGCCGCTCGCCGATCTGGCCACCAGCGGCAAAGAGGTGGCGAATGGGCAGGGTCTCCTCGAGGTGATCGTCTCCGGTGAAGACCTGGCCACGATCAAGCCCCTGCTGGCGCAGGCCACGCAGATAACGCTCTGGAAGAGCGGCGCTGTCGACTACAACCTGTACCTGCGGCCGCTCCTGCCCGACGAGGCGGCGGCGCTCTAGGCCGCGGGGGCGGGGCCGCCGGGAGACCGGCCGGCGGCGCTTCGCGCGCCGGCGACCTGCTCCGCGCACCTGTCCTTCTGGGGGCGCCCGGCCTTCGGCCGGGCGCCCCCTCGTGTTAGTCTTCTGCTCATGTCCGCCGCCATCGTCACAGAAGCTCTGACCAAGATGTACGGGTCGCGCCTGGGCATCGCCGGGCTCGACCTGGAGGTGCGTCCCGGCGAGGTCTTCGGCTTCATCGGCCCCAACGGCGCCGGCAAGACCACCACCATCCGCCTGCTCCTCGACCTCCTGCACCCCACCAGCGGGCGTGCACGGATCCTGGGGCTCGACGCCCACAGGCAGAGCGTGGAGGTCCGGCGTTCGGTGGGCTATCTACCCGGCGAGTTCGGCCTCTCTCCGCGCACCACCGGGCGGCAACTGCTCCGGGGGTTCGCCGGACTGCGCGGCATGGCCGACTTGGGCGCCGCCGACGACCTCGCCCAGAGACTCGGCGTGGACTTGGACCTGCCTACCGGGCGGCTCAGCCGCGGCAACCGGCAGAAGGTGGGCATCATCCAGGCGCTCTTCCACCACCCGGCCCTCGCCATCCTCGACGAGCCCACCACCGGCCTCGACCCCTTGGTGCAGGACACGTTCCTCCAGTTGCTGCGGGAGGCGCGGGACGAGGGCCGCACCGTGTTCCTGTCCTCTCACATCCTCAGCGAGGTGGAGCGGGTCTGCGACCGGGTGGCCATCGTGCGTGGCGGCCATCTGGCCGCCCTGGAGACCACCGAGTCGCTGCTCGAGAGGCGGCGCAAGCGGGTGACGCTGGTCTTCGCCACGCCGGTCGACCCGGCCCCCTTCGCGGCGCTGCCCGGCGTGTCCGACGTCCAGACCGACGCGAACGCCATGTGGCTGCGGGTGAAGAACGGCATGGACGCGGTGATCAAGCTGGCCGCGCGCTACACCTTGCTCGACATCAGCGTGGAGCACCCCAGCCTCGACGAGGTCTTCCTGGGCTACTACGATGACTCCGGGGCCACGCGGCCGGCACCGGACCCGCGCGTCCCGCCTGCGGCCGAAGCCGACGGGAGAAGGCCGTGAGCGGCGCCTGGTGGCTGCTGACCAAGCAGCGACTGCGCGGCCGGGTGCGCTCCATCGTCATCTGGGGCGTGGCGCTCGGGGCCCTCGGCGCGCTCTACGTGGCCCTCTTCCCCACCATGAGCGGTTTCTTGGAGCAGTATCTCGAACAGGCCTCCGAGCAGATGCAGCAGTTCATGGGGTCGGTGCGCGACTCCATGACCATCGAGGGCTGGATGGAGATCGAGTTCCTCACATCCATCATCCCCATCGCCCTCCCGTTCCTGGTCATCCCCATGGGTGCTCGGGCCGTGTCGGGGAGCGAGGAGCGCAAGACCCTGGACATGCTGCTCAGCAACCCAGTGCCCCGGCGTCACGTGATCTTCTCGACTCTGGCGTCGATGGCGGCCTCGCTGGCCTGTGTGCTGGCCATCACCTGGATCCTCACCTACATCGCGGTGCCGGCCGCGGGACTCTCGCTGGGGCCGGGCCGCCTGGCCGCCGCCTTGGTGGTGCTGTGGGTCTTCTGCCTGCTCTTCGGGAGCATCGCGCTGCTGATGTCCACGTGGGTGCGGCGCTCGTTCCTGGCCATCGTCATCCCCACCGCGCTGCTGGTGGTGATGTACGTCATCGGCAACCTGGCCCAGGTCTCCAAGGCGGCCGAACCGATCCGGGTGTTCTCCCTCTTCTATCACCTCGGCCATCCGGTCAAGGGAGACTTCCCCTGGACCGCCACGCTCCTCATGCTCGCGGCCGTCTGCGTGATCGCGGCCGGTGCCGCCGCCCTGTTCGACCGCCGCGACATCTACACGTAGAAGAGTTCCGGCGAGAGCCCTAGGGGGACCCTCGCCGGACCGGAGGAGGAGGACTATGTCGTGACGGAGGCCGCTGCGGGCCGCCGCCCATCGGTCATGGTTTCGTTATGCCGCGGCCGGGGCAGTTCTTTGACGGATATGGAAGAGATAGATGTCGAGACCCACCACCAGCAGCACGAGCCCGATGACGATCAGGACGGCCCCGAAGAACGTCAGCACGGTCGTCAGCCCGAACGCGAGCGCGGCCAGGTTCATCTGCCCCTGGAGGTTCATGCCGGTGACGTACGTGAGCTGCGTCGGGTTGGTGGGGTCGAAGCGCTTGCCACCCAGAAGATCAGAGTAGCTCGGAGCGATCTTCTTGAGATGCTCGGCGAGAGTGTCGGCCGCCAGGCGAGCCTCCGATGCGTTCGTGATGAACGTTCCCGCAGGCGCATTCTCATCGAACACCTGCAGCGAGACCTTCTGATCCTTCAACTGGTCCGACACCGCCTTGGAGTTCGTGGCCCCCAGCGCGACCGATATCGCGCCACATGCGATCACGACGACCGCCAGTATGATGATTCCGAAGGTCAAGATTTTCCTCATGGCACAGATCCCCTTTCGTTCTATGGCCCCCAACGGTCCCCGACAGCGCGTCGCCCCGTTGCTGCTACTCTCTACCCGTCTCGGTCGCCGGTTAGTCGTCGGGGGCTTGTAATGACTAGCAAAATTATATACATTATTAACATTAGGATGTCAATCACCTATTGAAGGATTTGAATAGGCCATGATGACGATTTCCACAAGGGGCCGCTACGCGACGAGAATGGTGGTGTTGCTTGCTGCCCGCGATCCCGGAGCGTCCATGACCAAGACCGAGATCGCGGATGCCGAAGGGATCTCCGCCGGCTACGTTCAGCAGCTGATGATGGCCCTCCGGCTGGCCGGCATCGTGGACAGCCACCGGGGCCGCGAAGGCGGGTTCAGCCTGTCCCGGACCCCGGAAGAGATCACTATCGCGGACGTCCTCAAGGCGGTAGAGGGCGACGTGACTGCCCGCGCCCTGCCAGGGGGGCGCGAACTGCGATCGCTGGGACGACTGCCCCACCCGTCCGGTGTGGGACGAAGCGGCGGAACTGCTGAACGGACTCTTCGGCCGGATCACCATAGCGTCGCTGGCGGAGAAGCCGGCCTGCGCGTCTAGTTGATCTGAGCCGGCTCGCGAGAGCCGCCGGGCCTCCTGGGCCGAGTCGCCAGGTAGATGGCCGCCGTCACCGTGCCCAGCAACGGGAACAACGCCAGCCATAGATAGCCGGCAAGGTATCCTCCGTCCTCAGGTCCCCTGCCGTAGCTATCGAGAAGCACCCCGAAGATCCAGGGAGCAAAGAGGGTCCCCAGCAGATTGGTGAGGTTGAGCAGCCCGCTGGCCGACCCCACCTGCCGCCTTTGGACTATGTCGGGAACGGAGCCCATGATCGCGGGGAACAACGCCATGGTCAGGAATCCGGCGACCACCACGCAGACCACGACCGGAGCGAAGCCGGGGACGATAGGAGCAAGCGCCGTCGCGACCATCATCACCGCCATGCCGCTGAGGAGCACGAAGGGCTTTCCCCAACGAGCCATGGCGGCCGCGCCTGCGATGTTGCCGAGCATCTGCGCCACGCCGACGCCGGCGGTGAGGTAGGCGGCCACGGCCAGACTGGCGCCCCGTTGATCGTGGAGGAACGGCGGTGTCCAGGCGAGCACGCCGACCACGATGGCCATGACCCCGATGTTGATGACGATGAGCAGGAGCATCCTGCGGTTGGTCGCCACCGACGCGATATCGCGGAACACGTTGATGGCAGCCTCCCCCGAGCGCGGGCCGGCCTTGGCGCGAACATGCTTCTGGGCCACCGCCACTCCGGCGAGGGCGACGCCGATGCAGGCCGTGACTATGAACGCAGCCCGATAGCCGCCGGCCGAGATGACGCTCGGCATGATGAGAAGGGCCGCGACCACTCCCAGTCCTTGGCCGGTGCCGAATATGCCCAGGGCCCGCGCCTGCCGGCGAGGCGCGATCGTGTGCGCCATGAGATGGTTGCTGACGGGGATGATGGCCGATCCCCCGACGCCCTGTATGAACCGCCCCACCAAGAACCACTCGTACGACCCGCTGAACGCGAAGATCAGGGATCCCGCCGCGAACACCAGTGTGGAGGCGATGAGCGTCCTGCCTCCCCAGCGCATGGCGGCCAGTCCCATGGGGATGGCGCTCACCGCGAAGGCCAGCATGAAGATCGATGTCAGGAAGCCTATCTGGGATCCCGAGAACGAGAACTTCTTCTCGAGATCATCCTGCACGATGGCCACCATGGACATCGCGATACTGTTGCCGACCATGAACAACATCAGAGAGAGCGCGAGAGTGTCCGCACCGCGCCCTTCTTCCATGCCCTCGGTCCGGCCTGTCTTGCCGCCCATCTGCACTTTGACCATCAAGTCCCCTATCGTTCCCCACAGGCCGTACGGCTGCCCACTATGATGGAATCGTCCGGGAACTACAACCGTACCTGCTAGGATTCGAGTATGGCCAAAGCATGCCCCACTCCCCAACCGTTCCGCGCAGTCATCGGTACCGTGGCCGTGGTCAGCCTGCTCTTCTTCTACACGTTCGTCGCCCGGTTCATCTTCTCGCCGTTGTTCCCCAGCCATCAGCACGGACCTCGGACTCAAGTCCGGGCAGGCCGGCTCGCTCTTCCTGCTCGGCGCCGTGGGGATGCTGGTGGGGTCCTTCTCGGCAGGAGTGATCTCGTCGCGGCTGAAGCATCGGGGCACCCTCATCCTATCGGTGCTGGGGATGTCCGCCGTCCTCGTGGGCGCGCACTTCGCCTCCTCGCTTGTGGGCTCTTCGGGCCGTCTTCATCGTCCTGGGGGCTTTCGCGGGCATCCAGATGCCGTCGTCCATCGCCACCATCACCGGGACGGTCAGGCCGGACGACTGGGGGAAGGCGCTGTCGGTGCAGCAGATGGCGCCGCCGCTCAGCCTGGTGGTGGGCCCCCTGATCGCGGCCGGCATGCTCACCGCTTTCAGTTGGAACACCACTCTGCTCTGGGTGGCGGGCCTCGGAGTGGTACTGGCGCTGGTCTTCATGTTCGGGTTCGGCGGCATCGGCGCCTTCCCGGGCGACCTGCCCGAGTCTGGAGCATGTCGAGGCCGGTGCTCCGCACCCGCTCCTTCTGGGTGATGATCTTCCTCTTCGCGCTCGGCATGGGCGCCCAGGTGGGCATCTTCACCATGCTGCCTCTCTACCTGACGCAGGAGAGGGGCATGACCGAGGGACACGCCAACACCATCCTGGGCCTGTCGAACATCGCGCCGCTGGCGGTGGTCTTCCTTTCCGGGTGGATCACCACGAAGATCGGGCCGCGGCCGACCATGGCGCTGTTCCTGGGCCTCACGGGGGTGACGGTCGTTCTGGTCGGGCTGCTGTCCGGCACGGCGATGGTGGTCTGCATCTTCCTGATGGCGGCGCTGGCGGTGGGCTTCTTCGCCCCGGCCTTCGCGTCCCTTTCCCGCATCGTGCAGCCGACCATGCGCAGCCTGGCCGCCGGCTTCGGGCCACCCGTCGCGTTCCTGCTGGGCGGCGGGCTTGCTCCCGTTGGGCCTGGGATATCTCGGACAGACGGCGAGTTTCGCCCTCGGCATCACCATCACCGGAGCGGTCATCCTGGTCGGGTCGGCCGCGACGATGTTCCTCAAGCTACTCACCGACCTCGAAGAGGGCTGCTGACATAACCGCGAAAAAGGAGAGTCAATGGTCTCGTTGCCGGCCGATCTAGCCAAAGCCGAAGCGCTTGCCCGTTTTCAAGCGCCGCCGCCCGAGCACATCAACTGCGGGCAGGCCGTGCTCGTCTACGCGCTGCTCCGGTTGGACGAAGACCCCGACGCCATCGCCGAGGCCAAGTACTTCGGCGGGGGCATCGCCGGCATGGGCGAGATCTGCGGGGTGCTGAACGGACTGGCCCTGGCGCTGGGCGTGCGCGACCTGGCGCTCTCCGACCGCGGGGAACAGCCCCCGGCCGACACGCCAGACCAGATCCGAGCCATCTACCGCGATTTCGCCGACACGTTCGGGGCGCGCTGCTGCCTGGATCTCACCGGTTTCGACCTCACCACTCCCGAGGGCCTGACCGCCTTCAAGATGAGCGACATCAAGCCGCGCTGCACCGACTACGTCGCCTGGGCCATCGACCGGCTGGAGCCGCTCCTCGCGCCGGCCGCCGAAGCCTAGAGGCGTGCCATGCCCGGATACTCGGTCTTCGAGGGCACCCTGGCCGACATGACCTGGCCGGAGGTGGAGGCGGCCGCGGCGCACGACGCCCCCATCCTGGTGCCCGTGGCCGTGATCGAGCAGCACAGCCATCATCTGCCTCTCGCCACCGACACGTACGGCGCCTACCTGCTCTGCTCCCTCATCCAGAAGGACCTCGCCGCCCGCGGCATCCAGGTGCTCATCGCTCCCCCGTACTACTTCGGGGTCAACGCGACCACGGCGATGTTCCCGGGGTCCATCAACATCCGGCCCGGACTCATGCGGGACATGCTCGTCGACATCCTCGAGAACTACGCCCGTTGGGGACTGCGCCGGCAGTTCATCGTCAACCACCACGGCGATCCCCTTCACAACAAGGCCATCGTGGAAGCCATCCAGGCGCTCCGCGGCCGGGGCGTCGAGACCACCTACTTCCTCGGAGGGATGATCCAGGGTTTCGTAGACGGCGCCTATCTGGGTACGTTCCACGAGCCGCTGCCCCTGACCGGGGACGAAGTGCTCCGGTCGCCGGAGTCGGAGACCACGCGCGCCGGCATCGCCAGGTTGACGCGGAGCACGGGGCTGGACATCCACGCGGGCGAGCGCGAGACCAGCCTGATCATGCGCTGGTTCCCTGAGACGGTGGCCACGGAGGTGGACCTCGCGGGATTGAAGCCGGTCCCGGACACAGTGCGGGAGTTCCAGGAGGCGGAGAAGGCCGGCAGATGGCGGGAACTCTCCCCTGCCGGACATATCGGGGACCCGGCGAAGGCGACGCCCGAGAACGGTGAGATCTACGCGCTCGAAGCCGCCGACATGGCGGAGGCGCTGGCGCAGTTCCTGCAGCGCCGGGACTGAGCGGGAGCGGCGGCGCCGCGCAGTGGGCCGCACCCCCTAGAAACGCCGGGGCCCGTCTCGGTGACGAGACGGGCCCCATTGAATACTATGTCGCGCATGCGACCCCGAGGGCGCCGTCAGACGGCGTCAATCGGGAATCCAACGACTAAAGGCGGATGCCACCCCCGGTCAACTGGCCGCTGCGCTTGCTAGGCATGCTATCGATTGCGACCACCTCCTTTCTACGCTTGGCGATATTGTAGCAGGCGACGCCGGAATTACCAGAGCAAATTTCGCTCTGAGCAGGACTTTCCTATTCTGAAGCGTCCCCGGGGCCGGGCGTGCCGCGCGGCCAATCGTCCTTCAGCAGGCGCGAGAGCGAGCGGTCGGCCAGGATGCGGCCGCCTGTCTGGCAGCCTGGGCAGTAGTCGCATTCGTTGTCCGCGTAGACGATGCGCTGCACCGTTCGGCCGCACGCCGGGCAGGCCGAGCCGAACTTGCCGTGGACGGCCATGTCCGGACGGAACGCGGTCACCTTCTCCGGGAAGCGCTCCCGAGCCTCCCCTTTCAGGCGATCGGCCCACTCCCGGAGGATGGCCACCGCCGCCGCGCGGAGCCGCGCCATCTCCTCGTCCCTCAAGCTCTGGGTGAGCTTGAGGGGAGACAGGCATGCGCGATGCAGGATCTCGTCCGAGTAGGCGTTGCCGATGCCGCTCAGCAGGTGCGGGTCGGTGAGGGCGCGTTTGAGGGTCCGGTTCTCCCGGCGCAGGGCGGCGGCGAACTCCTCCGAAGAGGCGGAGAACACGTCGATCCCGCCCGGGTCGAGGGCCGCCAGTGCCTCCGAGCCGCGCACCAGATGCAGGGAGGCGCGGCGCTTGCTCCCGGCTTCGGTGAGCGTCAGGGTGCCGGAGGAGAACTCGAACGCCGCGAGAACACCGCTCCGTCCTGCCGGGGCCTTGGCTACCTTTGCCGGAGCCGCACCCGGGGCCGCGGGCTTCCAGTGGAGCCTACCGGCGATCATCAGGTGGATCACCAGATAGTGCGGCGCCTCCGAGCCGGGAACGGCGACCTCGATGACGATGCGCTTGCCCAGTCGGGAGACGCCCCGCACCGTGCCGCCGCGCACCACATCCAGGGGCGGGTCGACGGTGCGCAGGAGGAACGGGTTGAAGCAGGCGGACTTCCAGCAGCCGCTCTCCCGTCACCCGGGGCCTGAGGGCCTCGAGATACGCTTCGATATCGGGCAGTTCGGGCATCGGCGTCTCCGACGGGACGGTCCGGCAGGTGGCCGGGCTGCTCCGCAAGTGTATCCTCTCCCCGTGAGACACGCCCGGCCCATCGTGTTCGTGCTGGCGGCCCTCGTGGCCGCGTCGCTCGGCCTCGCCGTGCTGGCTTCCGGCTGCGGCGGGACGGCGCCGGGGCAGGACACGCAGACCTCGGCCGGCGCGCCCGCGACCGGCCTTTCCACGGCGCCCACAACGGAAGCGGCGCCCACGACCACGGAGGCAGCGCCGACCACAGCCACTACTCCCACCACCGACACCGCCGCCGTTCCGCAGATCGTCCGTGACGCGATGGAGGACATGTCCCTGGAAGCAAAGGCGGCCCAGGTCCTCTTGGTGACCTTCGACGGCACGACGATGACCGCCTTCACGCAGAGCATGCTGGATAAGGCCGCGCCTGCCGGCGTCCTGCTGCTCGGCCGGAACGTCAAGGATGCCGGGCAGTTGCGGGCCCTCACGGCCGCCCTGCAAGAAGCCGTCGCCTCGGCCGGTGCACCCGGTCTCTTCGTGGCGGCCGACGAGGAGGGCGGCCAGGTGCTGCGGGTCAAGGACGGAGTCCCGGACCTCCCCGCCGCCCGCACCCTGGGCAACGACTCCACCCCGGCAGAAGCGCGGAGCCTGGCCCGCGCCACCGCGGCCGGGCTGCTGGACCAAGGCGTGAACATGGTGCTTGCGCCGGTGGCGGACGTCGTGGCGGACGAGGGCTCGTTCCTGTTCGACCGCAGCTACGGGGACGACCCGGAGACGGTCTCGGACTTCGTGGCAGCCGTCACACGCGGGGTTCGCGGACGGGGGCGTGATCACCGTGGTGAAGCACTTCCCCGGGCACGGCAGCGCGCCGGAGAACTCCCACACCTCGGCGCCGGTGTCCGCGGCCACCGCCGACGAGTTCGCCACCCTCCACCTGCCCCCGTTCCGGGCGGCCATCGTCGCCGGGGCGAGCGGGGTGATGCTGGGCCACTTCGTGGTCCCGGCGTACGACGAGCTGCACCCGGCCTCGCAGTCGGCGGCGATCATCGAGGACCTGCTGCGGAAAGACCTCGGGTTCGAGGGGCTGGCGGTGAGCGACGACCTGGAGATGTCCGCGGCGGCGGGCCGCGCCGGTGAGATAGGCACCGCCACACCGGCCCTGCTCGGTGAGGCGGCGGTGGCGGCCCTGGCCGCCGGTTGCGACCTGCTCATCACCACCGGCACGTTCGAACGCCAGCTGATCATCCGGCAGGCCATCGTAGACGCGGTGACCGGCGGCTCCCTCAGCGAGGAGCGCCTCGACCAAGCGGTGGAACGGATCCTGGCCTTGAAGGCGGCCCACTCTCTGCCTCTTCGCTGAGCGCCGGGGTGCGTTCCGCCCCCGGTGGCGGCCCCGGCGGCGGAACGCACCGGGCCGCGCGAGCGCGCGACCTTCCGGCAGCCTGTATAGTTACCCCATGATTCGCTTGGGGGTCTTGTGCACCATCCTCGTAGTGTTGGGGTTGGGGGTAGCCGGTTGTTCGCCGGACACGGCCACGCATCCTGAGACCACCAACAAGCAGTCCACCACGAAGTCGTCCACCTCCACCAGCACCGTCCGCTCGACGACCACCACGGACTCCGAAGAGGCACTGGCCCGCGCCGTCCTCGACAAGATGACCGTCCGGCAGAAGGCTTCCCAGGTACTCCTGCTCATGTTCAGCGGCACCACCACCATCTCGGACGAGCTGACAGAGTTCCTGAACGAGACCCCGCCCGGCGGACTCATGCTCTTCAGCAAGAACGTCAAGAGCAAGGCGCAGGTGACGGCGCTCAACACGCTTCTCCAGAAGAACGCCCGCAAGGGCCTGCCGGGGGTGAGCATGTTCATCGCCGCCGACCAGGAAGGCGGAGACGTGCAGCGCATCCGGGAGGGCGTGCCGGACGTGCCGGCGGCCCGAACGGTGGGGACCAAATGGACACCGGAGAAGGCGGGAGAAGTCGCCACTCAGACGGCGAAGGGCCTTCGCGCCCAGGGTGTCAACATGGACCTCTCCCCCGTGGCCGACGTGGTGAACGACAAGACGTTCCTCTTTCCCCGATCGTTCAGCGGGAAACCGGAGGTCGTGGCCGAGTTCGTGAGCGCCATCACCAAGGCCTATACCAAAGAGGGCGTCATCACGCTGATCAAGCACTTCCCCGGGCACGGGAGCGCCACCGGTAACTCGCACGTGGAGCCGATCATCTCGGACGACACCAAGAAGCAGTTCGAGACCATCCATCTGGTCCCGTTCAAAGCCGGCATCAAGGCGGGTGCGGAGGGAGTGGTCGTCGGTCACATCCTGGCCAAAGCGTACGACTCGAAGAACCCGGCCACCTCTTCGACCAAGATCATCGGTACGCTGCTGCGCCGCGACCTGGGCTTCAAAGGGCTGGTGGTGTCCGACGCCGTCGAGATGCTGGCCGCCCGCCTGGACAGCGGGAAGCTGGGCTCGGCCACCCCGCAGGAAGCCGCCGACACGGCCGTCGCCTGCCTCAAGGCCGGCTGCGACCTCCTGATGTCCACCACGACGCTCGCCCGCGAACTGGTGATCGTGGACACCATCGAGAAGGCGGTCGAAGATGGGGAACTTCCCCTGGCCCGTCTCAACCAAGCGGTCCTGCGGATACTGGAGCTCAAAGCGCACCACGGGCTGCTGAAGTGAAGGCGCGGAGAATCACCGCGGTCCTCGTGGCCCTCGCCGCCCTGGCCCTCTGCGCGGCCGTGAGCCCGATGCTGACGGGCTGCGCCGGGGAATTGCCCGTCCCCGGCCAGACGTCGAGCACGGCCCCCGGCGCTTCCACCACCAGTCTCCACCGAGCCGCAGACGGTGCAACTCGGCAAGCAGGTGGCCGCCACGTGGAGCGAGGCCATCCAGAAGACCCTCCCCCTCATGGAAGGCACGCCGCCCGCGGCCTCCATCCAGCCCCAGATGGCCACCCTGAAAGAGGAGTACGTCCAGAAGATGGTCGCCCTGGGCCGCCAGATCTGGGCGCTGCCGGCCTCCGACCAACAGTCCATCTACGACCGGGCCGTGGACATCCTCTCCAGCGAAGGCGCCACCGACTGGTTCCTGAGCTACAAGGACCTCTACGAGCGCTACGCGGCCCTCTCCGACCAGGCGTCGCAGGACCTTGCGGTGGTGGTCGCCAGCTTCAACACCCTGACGCAGTACGCCTTCTTCGAGGTGCTGAAGGCCAACGACCCGGACGAGGCCGCCCGCCTGGGCCTGGAATAGGTCGCCGGCGCGGAGATGCGCGTGGCCTCGCCTACGCGCGCGTGAGCCCGGCGATGAACTCGAGTATCCCGGTGAAGACCCGCTCCCTCCCTCGGTCCATCGTGGCCAGGTGGTAGCTGTCGTCCAACTCCACCAGCCTCTTTTCCCGCGACCCGATGGACTCGTAGATCTCCCGCTGGTTGGCCGGCGGCACCACGTGGTCGACCGTTGAGGAGAAGATGAGCGCCGGGCAGGTGATGGTGCCGAGTCTCGCGCGGACCTCCCGGGAGAGCAGGGCCAGTTCGTGGGTGGAGCGCATCGGGAGGCGGACGTAGGCCTTCTCGTCCACGCCCTTGTCCATCGAGTCGTTGCCCACGGCCTTGACCCACCGCGGGATGGCATAGCGCCCGATGAGAAGCATGATCTTCTCCAGCGGATGCCGGATGATGGTATTGATGGTGATCAGGCCGGTGATGTCCGGATGCTGCTCGGCCACCCAGAGCGCCAGCGTACCGCCCATGGACAGGCCGCAGACGAACACCGTGTCGGAGCGGGCCCGGACCCACTGGTAGGCGGCTTCGGCGTCGGCCGTCCACTCGGTCCACCGGGAGGCTTCCATGTCCTCGGGGGTGCGGCCGTGGCCGGCCAGCAGGGGAAGCGCGACGGTGTAGCCCTGGTCCACGAGGCGCTGGGCCAGTTCCTGGAGCGAGCGGGGCGCCCCGCCGAAACCGTGGAGCAGGAGGACGCCGATCCTCCCCTTGGGCCCTGACGCTTCCACGTAGAGCGGCTCGTTCCACTCCATCTGTATCGCCTCCGCTATCGGTATCGCCCGCGCTGGCCTATTGTACGTTCATGAGCATCAGCCACGCCAACGGCATCATGGCGATCGACCAGGGGACCACCAGTTCCCGAGCCATCGTGTTCGCCCACGACGGGACAGTCCTGGCCGCGGCGCAGGAGCCCTTCACACAGCATTTCCCGCAACCCGGATGGGTGGAGCACGACGCCGAGGAGATCTGGGCCACCCAGCTTCGCTGCTGCCGGATGGCCCTGGAGCTGTCGGGACTGCAGGCGGCCGAACTGGCGGCCATCGGGATCGCCAACCAGCGGGAGACCGTCCTGCTCTGGGACGCGGAGACCGGCGACCCGCTGGGCAACGCCATCGTGTGGCAGTGCCGGCGGACGGCGGAACGGTGCGCGGCTCTGGAGGCGGCGGGCTATGCCGGAGGGGTGGCGGCGCTCACCGGGCTCCGGCTCGACCCGTACTTCAGCGCTTCCAAGCTGGAGTGGCTCATGGCCAACCGGCCCGGCGCCCACGATCTGCTCCGCCAGGGACGCCTGCGGGCCGGGACCATCGACAGCTTCCTGGTCTGGCGGCTCACCGGCGGCGGTAGCCACGTGACCGACTACAGCAACGCCTCGCGCACCATGCTCCTCGATATCCACCGGCTGGAGTGGGCGGATGCGATGCTCGAGCTGTTCATGGTGCCGCGCAAGGTACTGCCCGAACTGCGCCCCTCCTCCGGCGTGGCGGCGGCCACCGACCCGGCCATCTTCGGGGCGGCCGTCCCCATCGCGGGCATCGCGGGCGACCAACAGGCGGCGCTCTTCGGCCAGGGGGCGCTCGAGGCGGGCGGATCGAAGAACACGTACGGCACCGGCTGCTTCCTCTTGGTGAACACGGGCGAGCGGCCCGCGCCCGCGGAGAACGGGTTGCTGTCGACCGTGGCCTGGGTGCTCGGCGGCCCGGATGCGGACCGACAGATACGCTACGCCCTGGAAGGGTCGGTGTTCAGCGGCGGCGCGGCGGTGCAGTGGCTGCGCGACGGCCTGGGCCTCCTGACCGACGCCGCCGAGATCGGGCCGCTGGCGGCCCAAGTGCCCGACAGCGGCGACGTCTACTTCGTGCCGGCCCTCACCGGTCTCGGCGCCCCCTACTGGGACCCGAACGCCCGAGGCCTGCTCATCGGGATGACGCAGGGGCACCACCCGGCAGCACATCGCCCGGGCGGCCGAGGAGGCCATCTGCTTCCAGACGGCCGCGGTGCTGGAGGCCATGGTCCGCACGGCCGGCGTGGCGCATCGCCGCGCTGCGGGTGGACGGCGGCGCGGCGCGCGACGACTTCCTCCTGCAGACGCAGGCCGACCTGTCCGGCATCCCGGTGGTCAGGCCGCGCATCCTGGAGACCACCGCGCTCGGCGCCGCGGCGCTGGCCGGACTGGCCGTGGGGTACTGGTCCGAAGCCGAGGTGGCGGCGCTGGCAGGCGTCGACCGGGTGTTCGAGCCCCGCATGTCCGCGGACGAGCGCGGCGACCCGGCGCGCCCGCTGGGAACAGGCGGTGGAGCGGGCGCGCGGCTGGGCGAGCTGAGCCAGGCCCCTCGTGCGGGACTCACGCCGTCCTAGACGGCCACCGCCTCCACCATCGCCTTGACGTTCTCATACTGGGCGTCGATGGGAGTGTCGCAGCCCGAAGAGAGGATGAAGCCCTCGGGGCCGATCTCGTTGATGAGGCGCTTGCAGTAGGCGGTCACCTCAGCCGGGGTCCCCAGCGCCAGCAGCGCCGGCGGCACGTCGCCCATGATGCACATGTGATCGCCCAGGATCTCCTTGGCCTTGAAGATGTCGGTCTTGCCGTCCAGCGACAGGACGCACTTGCCTTTGGGGAACTCCTTGAGGAGCTCGAGATCGCGGGTCCAGTTGGCGTCGAAGTGCAGCACCGGGATGGCGCCCTCCTCGACGGCCGCGTCCACCATGGCCTTGAAGTAGGGGAAGACGAAGCGGTTCCACAGGCGTGGGGAGACGAACTCAGCTGGCCGAGCGCCAGCCGCCGATCCACAGGCCCATGATGCCCAGACCACGGATGGTCTGGCGCATGTTCTCGATGAGCACGGGCAGAGCCGCGTCCATGGCCGCCTGCACCTTGTCGCCGTGGCGGAAGAGATCGAGCAGGAACTCCTTCATGGAGCGGCCGCCGCAGAAGTACTCATAGGGGATGGTGGCCACCGCGGGAGTCATGGGGACGATGCCCCGGTCCCGGCACAGCTGCAGAGCGTCCGGGATGGTCTGCACGAAGGCGCCCATCTCCTCGAGCGATGCCGGGAAGCTCGGTGCGGTAGTAGTTGTCGAGCCAGGGGCCGAAGCCCTGCTCGACGATCTTGTCGTAGTCCTCGAGCTTCATGATCTCGGCTTCGTCCACCTGCCAGAGCTCGTCGGCGGGCAGGTCGCGGCCGGGCCGCTTGACCCGGGACAGCCACTGGATGCTGAGCGTGCACACGTGATACGCCGGGCTCTGGATGCCCTCGATCTCCCCCAGGCCGGTGTAGGCGTCGACGATGGTCTGGCGGGAGACCGGCGGGTTGGTGGCGATCTCCGAGATGGGGACGCCCATGGCGCGGCCCGGCCAGGCCGGACCGTTGGGGACCACCGGGATGCGGTCGGGCCTCTTGAGCGCCACCGCGTCGCGGATGCGCTTCTCGTGGAGAGCGTAGAGCTCCTCGGTACGTCGCCATCTAGTTCACCCCCAGCACTTTCTTGGCCGCCGCCACCCCGTCTTGAGCGGTCTTGCAGTAGAAGTCGGCGCCCACGTAGTCGGCGCGGGCCTGGTCCACGGGGCCGCCGCCGATAAGGACGGTCACCTGGTCGCGAAGACCGGCGTCCTTGAGGGCCGAGATGGCGTCGCGCATGTCGTCGAAGACGGTGGTGAGCAGACAGCTCATGCCCACCAGGGTGGCGCCGGATCTCTTTGACGGCGTCCACGAAGGCCTGGTGCTCCACGTTCACGCCCAGATCGATCACCTTGATGCCGTTGGAGCTCATGACCGTGGCCACGATGTCTTTGCCGAAGTCGTGGATGTCGTTCTTGACCGTGCCCAGGACCAGGGTGCCGTAGCTCTTCTGCACGGAGTTCTTGAGCTCTTCCTGCAGGGGGGCGCCGGCCTTCTTGAAGATGTCGGCGGAGTAGATGAGTTCGGAGAGGTAGTACTCGCACTCCTCGAAGCGCTGGCCCACGATGCCCATGCCTTCTTGCAGCTCTTCCAGGATGGCAAGGGCGGTCTCGCCTTTGGCCAGCTTGTCTTGGACCAGGGTGATGGTCTTGTCTTCTTCGAGGTCGCCCAGGGCTTGGGCGAGGGGGGAATCGCTCATGGGGTCTCCTGCTCCTTTCGTCGCGCGGCCACCCGCACGGTTCTCTCGGAGGAAAAGTTCCGGGGCGCCGCAGCGCGGCGCCCCGGAACATCATTTCACTATCAGCAGGATTCCAGGCGGCTGCCTGTTACGCAAGCGCCTTGAGCTTGTCCTGCACCTGGACCTCCGGTGCGGCCACGTTGCTGCAGATGTACAGGTCGAACTTGTACTTGCCGCCGTTGGACAGGCGCCACTGGCCGCCGTAGAGCGGGGTGCCGACCTGGTTGGGGACGACGTGGCGGCTGCGCGGGGCGAGCGGGGCGGTGAAGTCGATCGGACCGGCGATGGTCATGGGGATGTTGGTCTCCTTGACCCGGGTCATGATCTCTTCTTTGTCATCCACGTTGGTGGTCCGCTTGAGGACGTCCACCACCCACTCGAAGGTGACGTAATGCAGGATCGGCTGCTGCCACTGCATGCCCATGCGCTTCTCGAAGTCGTCGCACAGTTCCTGCGCGGTCTCGCCGGTGAGGGACGACTTGAAGGGCATGGTCGGGATGGAACCACATGGGACCGCACATGCCGTCGGCGATGTCGCCGATGGATTCCATGGCGGAGGGGAAGAGGGTGGGCTTGATGCCCTCAGCGATCTTGGGGTTGAAGCCCTGCTGCTTGGCCTGCTTCCACATGTTGGTCCAGTCGGGCGGGATCATCACGCCGGTGAGGATCTCGCAGCCCTCTTTCTTGAACGTGGCGAGCTGGGAGGTGAAGTCCTCGTTGGGCTCGTTGTAGGCGCCACCGTCGATGAGGGTGTAGCCCTTCTCCTGCATCAGCGGAGCGTAGTACGTCCGATAGGCGTTGCCATCGGCGTTGTTGGGCCACAGGGCGGCGACCTTCTTGTTGGTCTCGACCTGGCCCCACATGTCGATGCTGTTGTCGGAGATCTCCCACATGCCCCAGAAGATGTTGAAGGTCCACTTGAACTGGGTGGTGGGATCGGCGCCGCGGCCGCCGAAGTAGGGCTCCATGGGGCAGTCGGCGGTGAGGCACGGGGTACCCATGGACTCGGCCTGGTCGGCCACCGGGCTGACGGTGTCCGGAGTGGCGGCGGCCATGACGAAGTCGACCTTGTCGTTCTGGATGAGGTCGCCGGTCACCTGCGCGGCCCGGTTGGAGTCGGACTGGGAGTCCACGACCTTGATGGTGATGGGGTGGTTCTTGCCGTCGCCGCAGACGAGGCCCGGCTTGGCGAACTCCTGCCACTTCTCGGTGATGTACTTGCCCGGGATGCCGAAACCGGCGATGGCTCCGGTGAGCGGGTCCACGAAGCCCACCTTGATCTCGCGGCCGGTCTCGGCCGAGGTGGCCACGCTCGTGGTGGTCTCGCCCGCGGCCGTGGTGCCGGTGGAACGCGGCGGTCGTGGTGGTCGCCGCGGCGGCCGTGGTGGTGGTGGCTTCCTCGGTGCCTCCACAGGCAGCCAGGAGGCCGCCCAGGCCGCCCGCCGTGCCGACGGTGACTGCCGGCGATGCCGGCAACCTTGAGGAACTCTCTCCGGGATACTGCTTCGCTCATGTCTCTCTCCTCCTTGATACCCTGCGGGCTCGCCAGGTCCCCCCTGAGCCCCTTTGGTAATCAGGGTATCACCAACGCATCGGGGCCCGCTATCGCTGTCAAGCGTCATGTGGTTGGCCATCCCCTGTGTCAAGGTTACCGAGGGCTTACTCATTGCTGAGTCGCGAGCCGGCGGATCCATCATCCGGACCCGCGCAGACCGAGCCACCCTTTGCCCATCGGGCCGCCCAGCCCCTATAATCGAGTGACCGCTCACTAACGAGACGCCGGGGCCCTGCCGCCGGCCAAGGGGGCACAACGTGCAGTGTGATCGAATGACGTCCGAAGAACGCTGGGCAGCTCTGGTGGCCCATGAACCCACCGACCGGGTCCCCTGCCTGCAGTTCATGCTGGGGCACACGGCCGTGGTCAACGGCAAGCCCATCGCCAAGATCTACGACGATGCCGCCGAAAGCCTCGCCTGCCAGAAGAACGCCATGGCCCTCTACGGCCACGACGGGCTCATCATGCACGGCTGGGCCAACGCCGGCGGGGCCGAGTTCGGCGGGGACATCGAGTTCCCGTATCGCAAGTACACCGGCGCCCCGATGATGAAGAAGAGCCCCGTGCAGAGCGAGGACGACGCCTGGAAGCTGGCCGTGCCGGACGACATCCTCAGCGTCGGCACCATGCCGGTGTCCCTGGAGGTCTCCCGGCTGCAGTACGAGATGGGCATGACCGTCACCGTGCAGGTGGGCTCGCCGCTGACCTGGGCGGGCTCGGTGTGCGGCGAAGAGCGGCTCATGATCTGGATCATGAAGAAGCCCGACCTCGTGCATCACGTGCTGCGGGTGATCACCGACTTCATCAAGAAGAAGGCCGACCACTGGATCGACACCTTCGGCGCGGAGCGGCTCATGGCCTTCGACCTCTGCATCGAGACCAACAAGCTCTACTCCCCCAAGCACTTCGAAGCCTTCGGCTTCCCCTACCTGCGCGAGATCCACGATCACATGACCGAGCGCGGCACCGCCATCCTGCTGAGCCACATCTGCGGCGAGCAGAACAAGAACCTGCCGCTCTGGTCGCAGCTGAGCTACGGCAAGCGCGGGCATGATCAGCGTGGGCAAGGAAGTCTCCCTCGCCAAGGCGCGGGAGATGTTCCCGGACTGCGTCGTGATGGGGAACGTCGACCCCATCACCGTGCAGGAAGGCACGCCCGAGCAGGTGCGGGCGCTGTGCAAGGAATGCATCGAAGATGGCAAGGACCACCCCGGCGGTTTCGCCCTCATGACCGGGTGCGAGGTGCCGCCGCAGGCGCCGCCCGTGAACGTGGATCAGATGGTCAAGGCCTGCCGCGAGTTCGGACAGTACTAGGAGGAGTCGAGATGGCAGACGAAGCAACGTTCTTCGAGCAGCTCAAGCAGGCGGTCATGGACGGGGACGAGGACGCCGCCGTGGCGGCCTGCCAATGCCGCGGTGGCCGCGGGGGTGGACCCGCAGAAGGCCATCATGGAAGGCCTGGCGGCCGGCATGGCCGAGATGGGCCGCCTCTACGAAGAGGAAGAATGCTACGTGCCCGAGCTGATGGTGTCCTCCGAGGCCCTCTACGCCGGACTGGCCGTGCTGCAGCCCCTGGTGACCGCCGTCGGGGACGGCCGAGAGCAAGGGCGTGGCGGTGATCGGCGCCGTGCAGGGCGATATCCACGACATCGGCAAGAACCTGGTGAAGATGATGCTCCAGGTGAACGGCATCGAGGTGCACGACTGTGGGCGCGACGTGGAGATGGAGGAGTTCATCACCAAGGCCCAGGAGGTCGACGCCGACCTGCTGTGCCTGTCGGCCCTCATGACCACCACCATCATCGCCATCAAGGACTACATGCCCGAGTTCAAGGCCAAACTGCCCAGCACCAAGATCATGATCGGCGGAGCGCCGCTCAACCAGCACCTCGCCGACGAATGGGGCGCGGACGGTTACGGGGAGAACGCCATGGAGGCGGCCCGGGTGGCGGTCCGGCTGCTGGGCGAGTGAGCGCCGGCCCCAAAGCCGTCGTCGTGGTCGAGGCCGGGGTGTGCGGCCACACGGCCACCATCAGGGCAGAGAAGACCGACGGCTACAACGTGCTCGTGTCGAGATCGAGAGCAGCTGCCAGCACGTGCAGAAGATCGCCCCCGAGCCGCTCGAGGTGGACGCCCTGCGCCAGATAGGCCTGCGCGCCGGCCTGCCGTCTCTGCTCGAGAGCGCGTACGCGAACTGCGCGCACGCCGCCTGCCCGGTGCCGAGCGCGCTCATCAAGGCGGTGGAAGTGGCCGCCGGGCTGGCGCTTCCCGGCGACGTGTCCATGAAGATCACGAAAGAAGCCTAAGGCCCGACGGCCAAGGAGAGGTGGACCATGTGGTGCGAGACCATGACCAGCGGAGAACGGATGGCGGCTGTGATGAAGGGCGAACGCCCGGACCGCGTCCCGGTGATCCCGTTCTTGTCGGGCCATGCGGCGGTCGTCTGCGGCCAGCCGCTCACCCGCATCAGCGACAACGCGGAGGAGAGCTTCCGCTGCCAGCTCCTCTGCCAGGAGATGTACGGGCACGACGGCAGCCCCCTCTACGCCTACGCTTCGGCCGGCGGCTGGGAGTTCGGCGGGGACATCGAGTTCCCGGTCAAGAAGTACTCGGGCGCGATCGTCGTCACCCGGACGCCCATCCAGAACGAGGATGACGTCCACGCTCTGAAGGTGGCCGACGACATCAGCAAGGCCGGCGCCCTCCCCATCGCCCTGGGACTGGCCCGCAAGCAGGCCGAATACGGCATGCCGGTGACCCTGCAGATCGGGGCGCCGCTCACCTGGGCCGGCTCCGTCATCGGCGAAGAGCGCATGATGATGTGGCTCATCAAGAAGCCGGAACTCGTCCACATCGTGCTGGACAAGGTGAGCGAGTTCCTCATCAAGGTGGCCAAGTACTACGTCAAGGAGTTCGGAGCCGAGAAGCTCATGGCCTTCCACGGCGCCGCCACCGAGACCAACAGGCTCATCTCCCCCAAGCAGTTCGAGACCTTCTCTCTGCCCTACCTGCAGCGCATCAACCAGGCCTGCATCGACATGGGCATCAACACCTACTTCATCCACATCTGCGGCGAGCAGAACAAGAACCTCAAGTTCTGGCAGCAGGTGCCCCTGACCAAGCAGACGGTGATGAGCGTCGGGCGCGAGATCGACCTGACCACCGCCATGGAGATGTTCCCCGAGCAGATCATCGCCGGGAACGTCGATCCCACGATCATCCAGGAAGGCCGGGCCGAGGAAGTGCTCGAGCAGTCGCGGGAGTGCATCGAGAAGGCGAAGTATCACAAAGGTGGTTATATATTGATGGCCGGCTGCGATGTGCCTCCGCACGCGCCGCCGGTGAACGTGTTCCAGTTGGTGAAAGCTGCCCGCGAGTATGGGCGGTACTAGGAGAGAACCAGCGTGACTGAACCTGCCATGCCCGGCGCCGCGCCCGCGGCGGCGCCCGCCACCTTCACCGTGACCTTCCAGCCCTCCGGCCGGCGCGGCTCCGCCGCGGCCGGCACCGACCTCCTCTCCGTGGCGCGCGGCCTGGGTGTGGAGATCGAGAGCATCTGCGGCGGCAAAGGCACCTGCAAGAAGTGCCGGGTCCATAACGAGTCCGCGCCGGAGAGCCTGACGCCCCCCACCGACATCGAGCAGAAGGCCCTCGGCGCCGACGGGCTGGCCGCCGGCATGCGCCTGGCCTGCCAGGCCCGGGTGGCCGCCGACGTGAAGGTGTTCGTGCCCGAAGCGAGCCGGCGGACGCGCCAAGTGGTGCGCAAGGACGCCGGTACGAGGACGGTGCCGCTCGACCCGGCCATCAAGGCCTACCCGGTCAAGCTGGAACGCCCCACCCTGGCCGAAGCCACCGCGGACGCCGAGCGGGTGCTGGCCGGCCTGCAGGCGCAGTACGGGCTGAGCGGGCTGGAGATCGACTTCCCGGTGCTGCAGACCCTTCCCAGCGCGTGCCGCGACGCCGGCTGGGACGTGGAGGCCGTGGTGTGGGAAGGCCGGACCATCGTGGACGTGCGCGCCGCAGCCGCGAAACGGCCGGTGCTGGGACTCGCCGTGGATGTCGGCACCACCACCATCGCCGCCTACCTCTGCGACCTGGCCACCGGGAAGATCCTGGCCACCGAGTCGAACATGAACCCCCAGGTGGCGTTCGGCGACGACCTCATCGCCCGGCTGCACTACGTGATCCACCACGAGGGCGGGCTGCAGGAGTTGCAGAGGACGGTCATCGGCGAGGTCAACAGCCTGGCCGTCAAGGCCGTGGCGCAGGCCGGAGCGGGCGTGGACGACATCTACGACGTGGTCATGGTGGGCAACACCGCCATGCACCACCTGCTGCTCGGTCTCGAGACCCGGGCCCTCGGCGTGGCGCCGTTCGCGCCGGCCGTTCAGGGGCCGGTGGACACCCTGGCGTCGTGCGTGGGGCTGACCTTCAACCCGGGGTGCCGCCTGCACGTGCTGCCCGTGGAAGCCGGGTTCGTCGGCGCCGACAACGTGGCGGTGATCATCGCCGAAGCGCCCTACAAGCAGGACAAGATCCAGCTGATCCTCGACATCGGCACCAACGGCGAGTTGGTCCTGGGCAACAAGGACCGGATGCTCTCCACCTCGTGCGCCACCGGGCCGGCGTTCGAGGGCTCGCACGTGGAGTTCGGCATGCGGGCCGCCCCGGGAGCCATCGAGCGCATCCGCATCGACCCGGAGACCCTCGACGTCCGCTTCAAGGTCATCGGCGTGGAAGGCTGGAGTTCGGAGAACAAGCCCGAGGACATGGGCGCCCGCGGCATCTGCGGCTCCGGCATCATCGAGGCGGCCGCGGAGATGGCCAGGGCCAAGGTCATCCTGGAGAACGGCAACATGAACCCCGACCTGGTCGAGCGACCGCATGGTCTACGAGGACGGCAGGCCGCGCAAGTTCGTCATCGCCAGGGCTGAGGAGACCGCCATCGGGCGGCCGATCACCGTGGGGCTCAAAGACATCCGTTCGCTGCAGTTGGCCAAGGCCGCGCTGCGGGCCGGCGAGGAGATCCTGCTGCGCCGCTACGGCGTGGAGAAGCCGGACGCGGTGGTCATGGCCGGCGCCTTCGGCACGTACATCGACAAGCACCACGCGCTGGCCATCGGCATGCTGCCGGAGACCGGACCGGAGATAGTCACCTCGGTGGGCAACGCCGCGGGAGACGGGGCCCGCTACGCTCTGCTGAATCTGGAGAAGCGGCGTGAAGCTGCCTGGGCGGCCCAGAAGGTGGAGTTCGTGGAACTGGCCACCGACCCCGACTTCCAGAAGGAATACGTGAAGGCCATGGGCTTTCATCCGGATGCGGACATCCCGGAGGATTAGGAGGCCGGGCCGGCGATGAAGGTCACGCTCGACTACGGGACCACGGGCTGGCCGTCGAGCTGCCGGACGACTGTCTGGTGGTGCGCGCCCAGGAGGGCCGGCCGGTGGCCGACCCGGCGGGGGCGTTGGCCGAGGCGTTGCGGAAGCCTGTTGAAGGGGCCGCGCTCGCGCAGCTGGCGCGGCCCGGGCAGAAGGTGGTCATCGCGGTGCCCGACGGCACCCGGCCGCACCCGCACCGCATGGTCCTCGAAGCCTTGCTGACCGAGCTGGCCGCTGCCGGCGCCGATTCCGACGTGACCGTGCTCATCGCGGGCGGCACTCACGCCGCCGATCCGCCGGATGTCATCGCGGCCATGCTGGGCCCCGAGGTGCCGCGCCGCTGCAAGGTCGCCATCCACGACTGCCGCGACACGGCGAACCTGGTCCCCCTGGGCCCCGCCGCTCCTCCCGCTGGCGACGTCCCGGTGGCCCTCGACCGCCGCTGGGTGGAGGCGGACCTGCGCATCTCCTCAGGCCTGGTGGAGCCGCACCTCTTCGCCGGCTTCAGCGGCGGCCCGAAGTTGGCCGCCATCGGCACGGCCGGCCTCGACACGGTCATGGCCCTGCACAACGGCCGCCGGGTGGGCGACCCGAAAGCCACCTGGGGCATCGTCGAGGGCAACCCGGTCCACGACGCCATCCGGGCCGTCGCTGCCCTTGCTCCCGCCCACTTCTCCCTGGAACTGGTGCTCGATTCGCAGAAGCGCCTGACCCATGCGTTCGCCGGCCCCACCCGCGTCGGCGCACCGGGCGGCGGCCGCCATCGCCCGGCAGACCACCATGGCCCGGGTCCAAGGCCGGTATCCCCTGGTGATCACGTCGTCCGGCGGCGCTCCGCTCGACCAGAACCTGTATCAGGCCATCAAGGGGGTGGCCGCGGCCGCCGACATGGTCGCCGACGGGGGCACCATCATCCTGGCCGCGGAATGCGCCGGCGGTCTCCCCAACTGCGGCATGTACACCGACGTGCTCCGCCCCGGTGAGGACATCTGCGCGGCGAACAGCCGCATCCTGGAGTCGGACGAAGTGGTGCCCGACCAGTGGCAACTCCAGGTGCAGGCGCGCATCCAGGCCCGCGCGCGGGTGCTGGTGAAGAGCGCTCGGTCTTACGGCCGCCGACGTGGCCACGGCCCGGTTGGAGGCGGTGGAAGACATCGCCGCCTTTGTGGCGGCAGCGCGTCGCGAAGACCCGGGGCTGCCCATCGCGGTGCTGCCTCACGGCCCGTACTGCGTGCCCTTCCTGGCGTAGTGACGCGGCACGCAAGCGGGCGGCGCAGCTGCGGCTCGCAGCCGCCGGCCGGCAAGCGCCGCCGAGGCCGGAGCCGCCGGCGCGCGCAGCGTTACTCCTTCGGATTCCTCCCAGGCGATGAGCGGCAACTCGTTGCGGCACGAGCACGTCCTCATGGCGGGGCAGCACCCTCACGGCATAGCCGTGCAGCCCGGAAGCGCGGGCCGGCACCGTTCCGCGGTAGAGATAGCGCCCGTCCTCCTGGCTCGTGAGTTCCAGCCTGACGCTGCGGCCGGTACCCAGACTTCCGTCGGCGTGCAGACTGCTGTAGAACGCCTCCACCACCACATCGGCCGGGTCGATGCCGCCCAGTTCCACCCGCGCCGTCACCGGCACCTGGGCTCGCCCGCCGCCACCTCCTGTGCCGCCCCGATCGTCCATAGCCGCGCCGTCCTCACGGACGGCCACGATCTTCACTCCGGGCCACAGCTCCCGCACCCGTTCCTTCCAGGCCGGAGAGAGCCTTGGCGCCGGCGTAACCGTCGGCGGCCAGCCGGCGGTAGTGGTCGGCAGCGGGCAGGTAGAAGCACTCGGCGTATTGCTTGACCATCCGGTCGCCCGCGAATGCCGGCGCGAGCCCCTTGATGGACTCCTTCATCATGGCGATCCAGCCGCGAGGCAGCCCATCCGCGTCGCGCGTGTAGAACAGCGGGACGATCTCCTTCTCCAGGAGCGAGTAGAGGCTCTCGGAGTCGAGTTCGTCCTGGAGGGCAGGCTGGCCCGCTTCCAGCCCGTCACCGATGGCCCACCCGACGCCCGGCCTGTAGGCCTCAGCCCACCAACCGTCGAGCACAGAGAGGTTGAGACCGCCGTTGGGGACCACCTTCATGCCGCTCGTGCCGGAGGCTTCGAAGGGCCGGCGTGGGTTGTTGAGCCAGACATCCACGCCCTGGACCAGCATGGCCGCCTTCTCGAGATCGTAGTCTTCGAGGAACACCACGCTGTCGCTCAGGCCCTCGCGCTTGACGATGTCCAGCATCTCCCGGATGAACTCCTTGCCGGCGCCATCACGGGGATGGGCCTTGCCCGACAGCAGGAGCTGGACCGGCCGCTCTTCGTCTCTGCATGATGGCCTTGAGCCGGGCGACGTCACGGAAGAGCAGGGTGGCGCGCTTGTAGGTGGCGAAGCGGCGGGCGAAACCGATGGTGAGCGCGTCCGGACGCAGCGGAAGGTGCTCTTCGGCGCCGATCCGGCCGGTGCCCATCCGCCCTGGACCGGGCCGTTCGGGAGACCCGGCCTGCACCGCTTCACGGGCGTAGGCCACCAACCGCTCGCGCAGCCGGGTGTGAGTCCGCCACAGTTCCAGGTCGGGGATGCGGTCCACGTGCTGCCACGCCGTCGCGATCGGAGGCGTCCTCCCGCCAGCGCGGACCCAGGTGGTGATCGAACAGCTGCGCCATGTCGGGCGCCGTCCAGGTCTTGGTATGCACGCCGTTGGTGACGGACTGCACCGGGATCTCGCTCAGCGGGAAGTCCACCCAGCCGGGCTGCATCATGCGGGCCGTGACCCGCCGGTGCAGGCGGCTGACCGCGTTGCGCCGGGGCGACTGCCGGAGGGCGAGCACGGCGACGTTGAAGTCTTCGTGCGCGTCGTCTCGGTGGATACGGCCCATGCGCATGAACTCGCTCCACGGTGAGACCGAGTTCCTTGAGCGTGGGGCCGAGCGCGCGGCTTATGAGCGCCTCGGGGAACAGGTCGAAACCGGCCGAGACCGGGGTGTGCGTGGTGAAGAGCGTCCCGGCGCTGGTGGCCTGCCGGGCTTCGAGGAAGGTGAGGCCCTGGGTCTGCATCAGATGGCGCATGCGCTCCAGGCTGGTGAAGACCGCGTGCCCTTCGTTGAGATGGCAGATCTGTGGATCGGCCCCGAGAGCACGGAGCGCGCGGGCGCCTCCGATGCCGAGGACGAGTTCCTGCGCCAGCCGGTCCTCAGGGCCGCCGCCGTAGAGTTCGTTGGTGATCCGCTGCGATGCCGGGTCGTTCTCGGGCAGCAGGGTGTCGAGCAAGAACAGCGGGATACGGCCGACCTGCGCCCTCCACACCTGGGCCTTGACCTCGCGGCCGGCGATGTCGAGCGAGATCTTGAGCGGCGTGCCTGCGCGGTCCTCTCCCTCCGTCTGGTCCGGGATGGTGCGCCAGTCGTCCCCTACCATGACCGGCCTGATGGGCAGCGTGCCGAAATCCTGGGTGCGATAGCGCTCGCGCTGCCACCCGTTGCCGTCGAGATACTGGACGAAGTAGCCGTGGTGATACAGCAGCCCAACCGCCACCAGAGGGATACCGAGCCCGCTGGCCGACTTGAGATGGTCGCCGGCCAGGACGCCCAGACCACCGGAATAGATGGGGAGACAGGCCGTCAGCCCGAATTCCATGCAGAAGTACGCCACGCAGGTGTCGGCTCTGCTCGGGATGGTTGGTCCGGAGCCAGCCCGGCTCCGCGAGGTAGCGGCGCAGATCGGCGACGGCCGCGTCGAGATGGGCCAGGAACGCCGAGTCGTTGGCGGCATGCTCGAGCCTATCGTGCGACATGCGTCGCAGCAGCAGCACCGGGTTGCCCTGGCATTTCTCCAGCATGTCGGGGTCGAGGTGCTGGAAGAGCTTGTACGTCCTGGTGTCCCAGGTCCACCGAAGGTTGTAGGCGAGCTCCTCGAGGCCGCTCAAACGTGCGGGGATGTGAGGATATACGCCGAACGGATGTATCTTTTTCATGGGCGCATTATCCCACCTCCGCGGCCCTGTCTCCGCTGGCATTATCCCCCGCCCGTGCTTACTCTTGAGGGGCCGGTCCACGACCATCAGGGGGAAGATGTGGAAACCAGAGATGCACGCCCGACAGGCGCCGCCGAGGCGCTAGCCGAGCAATTGCGTCCGTGGCAGGAGGCCCTGTCCGACCCCGCCGGGGCTCAGGAGACCGTGCTGCGCCGCCTCCTGGGCCACTACGCACAGACCGGGTACGGAGCCGACCATGGCGCGCCGGCGCTCTGCGAGGCCGGCGCCGTCCAGCCCGCGACGGCGGCCTCCCCCACCGCGGCCGGCGGCTCCGACCTCATCGCCGCCTACCGCCGCGCCTTCCCCGTCATGACCTACGACGACTACAAGCCGCTCATCCAGGCGGTCATGGCCGGCGAGACCCGCCTGCTCCTGGACGAGGAGCCGGTGGGCTGGGCCATCACCCGGGGCACGGTGGAGGGCGAGTCCAAGTTCATCCCCATGACTCCCACCGACCTGCGCATGCGCGTGAGCGCCGGCCGGGCCATGATGGCCTACGTTGCGGCCACCAAGCGGCTCGATCTGTTCGCCGGGGTCAACCTCAACCTCAACTTCCCCTCCACGGTCGGCACCATCCGGGTGGGCGACCGCGACCTGGCCTACGGCTACAGCTCCGGCATCTACACCAAACACGTGTCCAAGTTCACCCCAATCCGCTCCGTCCCGGCCCAGGACGATATCGACGCCCTCGGCGGCGGCACCAGCCGGACCGACTGGGACGCGCGGTTCGAACTGGCCATCGAGAAGTGCCGCAACGAGAACGTGACCCTGGTGGGCGGCGTCTGCCAGACGGCCCTGGAGTTCGGGCGCTACCTCAAGAAGCGGCACGGCGTCTATCCCAAGCAATGGTGGAAGACGCAGATCATGACCCTCGGGCAGCACGCCCGGCATCAACACCCGGCATGCGGCAGCCCTCAACGCGATGTACGGGCCCGCGGCCATCCGGGAGATCTACGGAGCCACGGAGGGCATGTTCGGGCAGCAACTCGACGAGCGCCGAGGCTGGGCGCCCAACTACGACCTGTTCTTCTTCGAGGTGCAGACCCGCTCGGGCATCAAGATGCTCCACGAGATGAAACCGGGAGAGCTCGGCAGCCTGGTGGTGAGCACCCCCATCCTGGCGCGCTACCGCATCGGCGACACCATCCTGGCGCTGCGGCCGCCGTACTTCCGCTGCATCGGCCGGGACAGCAACTGGTGGACCACCTGGGACTACTGGTGGCGAGAATTCACCAGCCTGAACCTGGGAAGGCTGTAGCTAGGCTGGCTTATACCCCAAGTACTCGGAGAACTCCGCGGCCACCCGCTTGACATGCTCTGTCGCTCGCTTGCGCTCGTCCGGGCCAAACCGTTCTTTCGGCGCTACTACGGATATGGTGGCGATCAGGGTCCCCTTCGGCCCGAAGACCGGAGCGGCCACCGAGCATACTCCCAGGCCGTGCTCCTCCATGTCGTAGGCGACGCCCTCCTGGGTCACCCGCTCCAGTTCCGCTTCGATCTGCTTGCGATCGGTGAGCGAATGCCTGGTTTCGGCGGCTGGTGGGCGGCTGAGAAAATGCGCCCGCTCCTGCGCCGGTTTGAGGGCCACGGCCATCTTGGCGTGAGCGTTGTTCAGGTCGGTGAGCACCCGCCCGATGGGCAGGGAGGGTTTGAAGGTGTGCGCTGTCAGGACGCTGCCGATGACGATGAACGTGCCCTCGGTCTCGATGGCCAAGTTGGCCGTCTCGCCGCTCTCGGCCGCCAGCTTCTCCAGGAACGGCCTTGCCATCCGCTCGAACTCGGACTGCGCCTGCGCCAGGTAGCTGAGCGGGATGAGCGCCGGCCCCAAGTGATAGTTGCCCGTGTCCGGATCGAAGACCAGGAACCCCTCGGCCTCCATGGTGCGGGTCATGCGATAGGTGGTCGCCTTGTGGAGTTTGGTGGTGCGGGACAGCTCGTTGAGACTCCACTCGGGATGGTCCACGTTGAACAGGGCGAGCACCCTGAGACCCCGGCACAAGGCCCGCACGACGAACTGGTCGTCGCCCACGCAGGTGCCCGGATCGTCGGCCTCGGAGTCCTGCTTGCGCCGGCGCCTCGTGGTCGCTTCGTCTGCCATCGGTGCCTCTCCCTTCCTGTCCCGGGCTCGTGGTATCTTCACATTGCACGGGGGAATCTGTCTCGCTCAATGATACTTTCAGTGCACTAGGCGATACAGCCATGCTACAAGTACGCGCGCCGGTTCGCAAGGGGCCAACGCGCATCGACGAGGAGGCGCCCGATGTTCCACAAAGACCGCAGCAAGGTCGAAGAGCACACCAAGAACAACGAGCAGGAGATCCTGGCGAGTGACGTCTGTGGGTGCCTGAGTTGCCAGGCCACCTTCGCGCCGGAAGAAGTCACAGCGTGGCAGGATGCGGTCGACGCCGCGGAGCACCCGGAGCGCCACATCGACCGCACCGGCATCTGCCCCCACTGCGGCGACGCCTTCATCATCGGCGACCGCTCCGGCCACGAGATCACGCCGGCGTTCCTCGACGCCATGCGGGTGCGCTAGACGCCCGCCCGATCAGCCGCGCTTCCGCAGATACTCGTCCTCTCCGAGCAACTCCACCGCGTACTTCTCGCGGTAGCTGAGCGCCGGGTCCGGCCGCCACTCGGCCGGGATCGGATGCTTCACCACGGTCATCTGCGCCGTCGCGCTCCACCAGTTTGACCCAGCACAGCCAGTTGTCGTCGTCTCGGAAGGGGAAGTCCTCCCGGAAGTGCGTGCCCCGGCTCTCCTCCCGAGCCAGCCCGGCCCGCAGCTTCATCTCGGCGTTGAGCAGCATGTTCCGGGCCTCGTGCGCCGTGCGCAGCCCGTGCGGGTCGTCGGTCTTGAGCAGCGCTCCGTACTTCTCCTGCAGGTACATGATCTGGCTGAGCGCCGCTTCCAGCCGGCTCTTCTCCTTGACGTACATCACGTGGTAGGGGTACATGATGCCCTGCATGACCCGGGTGACCCACGCAGGCGAAAACCCGCGCTGTCTGGACAGGGGCGCGAGCATCTCCTCCCGGAGAGTCTCGAGCAGGGAGTCGCCGACCACCGGAGCCGCCTCGTTCTTCGCGTACTCGGCGGCAGCTTTTCCCGCGCGGGCCCCCTGGACGGCGGAGCCGGCGCAGGAACAGCCGAAGCCCGCGTATCCCGCGCCGTTCTGCATGGAGCAGAGGGCATCGCCGGCCGCCCACAGACCCGGGACGTTGGATGCGCCGTACGAGGTCGTGCGGGAAGACGCCTTCGCCCTTGTGGTTGGACATGCCGGGGGTCGAGTAGCCCGGCGAGTCGGCGAACATCCCCATGGGCTCTCCACCCTTGCCTCCCGGCAGCCCTCCGGGCGTGGCCACGAACCGGGGATCCACCGGCAGGCCGCCGTTATGCACCCCGTGGGCCGACTGGATCTTCAGGCCCATCCGCCTGGCGTCCAGTTCCTCGGCGGGGCCGGGCGCGCTGGGCGGGCCGCCGCCCCGTTCGGTGGCGGACAGCATGGGAGACGGCCTGGTATCAGGCTCCGCTAGAGGGTTAGACAAACGGGAAGGATGCGCGTCGTTGAACTCCTTGCCCGAGATCTCCGCTCCCACCCGGTACGCCATGGCGTCCCCGTCGGCGGTGGCGGCGGCGCAGGGATAGCCCAGGCCGAGCGGCTTGAACGACGCCGGGCCGGCGGCCATGACCGTGGCCTTGGCCAGGATGGCGTACGGCTGGCCGCTCTCCATGTGGAAGCCCACCGCGCCCGACGACCTTGTCCTCGGGCTTGATGAGGCTGGTGATCATCACCCGCTCCAGCATGTGCACGCCGCTGGCCACCGCCTGCCTGCGCATGGCGTCGCCTGAGCCGACCACCTCGATGGACCGGGTGACGGTGCCGGGCTGGTAGTAGTGCGTCCGGCCGGTCTCGGCGCCCCAGGACGAGACCTCCAGATACCGGTCGTACGACTCCGCCATGAGGATGTCGACGAAGTCCATGTTGTTGAGATACTCGCCCGACAGCACGAACTGCCGCAGATACTGCTCGCGGGTGACGCCTCGCGTGTCGTTGAAGACGAACCAGGAGTTGGCCCAGGGGGTCAGCCCCGAGCGTCCGGTGCGCCCCTTGACCGCCATGATGACCTCCGCCCCGGCTTCGCGCGCCTTGATGGCGGCGAAGCAGCCGGCGAAGCCCCCGCCGATGACGAGCACGTCGGTCTCCAGCGTGATGAGTGCCGGGCCCGCCGGGCCGGCCGCGGCCGGGTCTCTTGAGAGCGCCCGTTGGTCATCGCCATCACCGTCCCAACTCGACGACGTTCCAGCCGTGCAACGACCCGAGCAGCTGCCCCTCGGTCACGTCGATGGCATCCGTCGGACAGTACTTCTGACACAGCTTGCACACCTGGCAGTCGTCCAGGTAGGCGATCCTCGAACGGCTGCCACAGGTGAGGCAGCGCTCCGCTTCCCGCTGCGCTTGGGCTGGCGAGAAGCCCACCGTCGTCTCGAGGACGTCCCGCCGCCGCTCCGCGGCGGGCCGGACGGCGCGCTCGCACCGGGCGAGGGTCTCCAGCTTGTCCCTCGGGGGCGGCGCCGCCACCGGCGCTCCCCGGCACGTTCCGACTCGTCTTCGCCGCGCAGGTATCGGGCCGCGGCTTCCGCGGCCTTCTTGCCGGCGGCCAGGGCCTGCACGATGGTGGAGGCTCCGGTGACCGCGTCGCCCGCGGCGAAGAGGCCGCTGCCGGCCTCCGCCGTTTCCCGGTCGACAGCGATACGGCCCCGCAGATCGATGGGGAATCCGGCAGGGACGAGCTCCCTGTCGGCCACTTGGCCCGTCGCCACGATGACAAGGTCGGCGGCAACCGGCTGAGGAAGCGCGCAGGTACCGTAGACGGGCGCGAACAGGCCGTCCTCGTCTCGGACGCTCAGGCACTCCACGCACTGGATGGCGCTCACACGCCCACCCTCGACCACGAACGAATCCACGGCCCGCGACGGGATGATGTCCACTCCCTCGGCCTGAGCCTGCTCGACCTCCTCGGGGAGAGCCAGCATGCTGTCCTTGAGACCCGGCTCGAGCACCTCGAGGCAGACCACCGCTACAGCCTTCGCGCCCAGCCGCACGGCGGTGCGCGCCGCATCCAGAGCCACGCTGCCCCCGCCGATGACCGCCACGGTCGCTCCCTCGCACGAGGCTGCGCCCTTCTTGGCCGCGTTCTTCTTGGCCGCTCTCAGGAAGTCCATCGCGCTGACCACGCCTTCCGCGTCGCCGCCCGGCGCCGACAGCCCCAGCGGCTTGGCCGCCCCCGTCGCCGCGATCACGGCGCCGTAGCCCTGGGCGCGCAGACCCTCGATGCTCACATCCCGGCCGACTTGGACGCCCGTGCGGAACTCCACCCCCATCGCTCGGTACTCGGCGATCTGGGCATCGAGGACGGCGTCGGGCAGACGGAAGGCCGGCACCGCGGTGCGCAGAAGACCGCCCAGCTCCTCATCCTTCTCGAACACGGTCACGGAGAAGCCATCGCGGGTGAGGAAGTAGGCCGCCGACAGGCCGGCCGGCCCGGAGCCGATGACGGCCACCCGCCCTTCGGTAGTGGCCGCCCCCGGCGCCGGCGCCGCGCCTGCGCCCACCGCCAGCAGGTGATCGCCCAGGTACTGCTCGAGGGCGTTGATGTTGACTGAGGAATCGACGGCGCCCCGGCTGCAATCGGTCTCGCAGGGGTGCGGGCACAGCCTTCCGGTGATGGCCGGCATGGGGTGGCACTCGGCCATGATGGCGGCCGCCCCGTCGACCATCCCCATCTTCAGGAGGTCGTGGTATTCCCGCTGCCGCGGCCCCAGCGGGCAGGCGGCGCTGCAGGGCGACGCCTCCTCGCGGTATTCCACCACGGTATCCAGCCGGAACACGTCCATCGGGCACGACTCCACACAGGTGCCGCACCCGATGCACTTATCGAGATCGATCTTGGAGACCGGCATCGGTCATCTCCCCTTGCTCGGCGGGCCCCAGCCTCCGACCGGCGGCCGGTCGTTGGCGGGCGGCGGATCCTGCATCCCGATGCGGAAGTGCTCGCCCGTGTCTTTGCGCTTCCACCCCACGCTCTGGCAGAGGGGGTGCTCCATGCGGATGGCTCCCGGCGATGGGCAGTGTGCCACGCAGCAGCCGCAGAACCAGCACTCGTCGGGATAGACGAGCACGGGTGGCTCCCCCGGCCCGGGGCTGGGCGCCAGCACATCGCAGCGGCACACGTCCACGCAGGCGTTGCACTGGGTGCAGAGCTCCGGATCGAACTGGATGGCCCGGTTGGGCGTGAGCGGGTTGTGGGCGAGGTAGGCGTCGGGCACGGTTCAGCCCTCCGCCCCGGCGCCGCCGGCGCCCGGATCGCGGCCACAGTGCGCCGCGTAGTTGTCGGCGGGCGACGAGGAGTATGGCGCCCGCCGCCAGTAGTCCCAGGGGAGATCGCGGGTCGTGACCGCATCTCCCGCCCGCCCGATGGTCACCAACTTGTTCCACTCCGGCGGGTCCGTCTCGGGATAGTCCAGGCGCTTGAAACAGAGGCCCTCGCTGCTGGCCCTACGGGCCAGTGACGCGTGCATCATGGTCTCCCCGACGGTGAGGCGCACGCTGCACTCGAGCGTCCGCATGAGTTCGTGAGGGTTGCGCGCGTAGGCCCGGGCGACTTCGCTCCGGCGGATGCCGTCCAGCCAATCCAGGCCGATCTGCAGCGTGTTCTCGCTGCGGTACTCGCCGCAATAGTCCTGCATGACCCGGCAAAGGCCGGCCTGCAGTTCTTTCCAGCCGATGCCCTCCGTGCGGTTGACCGGGGCGTAGACGCGGGACTTCTCCTTGTCGATCTGGGCGCGGGCCGCCGAAGGCGCCCGCGCGGACCGGGCATACTCCGCGGCCTTGCGTCCGGCATAGCGGCCGGTGCAGGCCGAGGCCGCATGGTCGGCGCCGGCGGCCAACTGGACGCCGGCCGCGTAGAGACCTTCCAGGGTGGTCCGCAGGTCCCAGTCGAAGACCACCCCTCCCCCGTCGACGAGGAAGGCCGACTCCCGCCACTGCCTGCACCGGCTGGCCGGACCACCAGGGCTTGGGCCCGTAACCGTCGGGCGCCATCACGGGCGCCTGCAGCAGGTCCTTGTCGGGGTCGAAACCGGCCTGGGTGTACACGTCGTACACCGGGATGCGGCACTTGCCCTCCTGGGAGAGCATCAGGCCGAAGATGGCCCGGCGCTCGTCTTCGGGCATCGAAGGCAGATCGGCGTACAAGGGCAGAGTGAACTCCCCGCGAGCGATCCGCTCGGGAAGGTCGGGGGTGAGCTCGGGCGCCCGGTACTCGCGAGGCGACCGGCCTCCATAGAGGAAGTACTTCTGCCCCGCCGCCGGCCTGTGGCGCTCGGCCGCGGTCTGGAGCAGGCGCCCATCCCGGTCTACCCAGGGCACTTCCTTGCCGTTCGCGTCCACGATGCTGCACGCGAACCAGGTGTTGTGGGAGTTGCCCGACCCGTAGGCCACGTAGCGAAGACCGCCGGGGTGCGGACCGCTCTTCTCCATGAGCGTCAGCTCCCCGCCCGCGTCCCAGGCCATGGCACAGCCGTCTCCGGCGCAGTTGGGGTCGTCGTGGATGCCGGCAAATCCCTGCAATTCCGTGGAGAACACCCACAGGCGCAACGGCTGCGCGGTGGCCAGCACCGTGGCCTTCGCCCGGAACACGTAGAACTCCCCGGTGCGGACGTTCACCGCCGTGGCTCCGGTCACCCGGGCCCCCTGCTCCCCGCCCTCGCTGAGCAGGCTGGTGGCCATCACCCGGTCGAAGATGGTCACCCCCAGCCGCTTCAACTCCCGGTGCAGCGCCGGCTTGAACTCCCAGCCGAACACCCGCAGGATGTGCCGCCCGGTGTAGTCGTAGGCGAACATCAGCTTGGTCTCGTCGTCGCGGAACTCGGACCCCACGAACTCATCGCCGGTGTCGCGCACCCGGGCGCCCATGCCCTCCAGGTCGAGAAGGGTCTCGTAGCTCTCCTTGGCCATGATGTAACAGGTGATGCCGTTGCCGTATTCGGTGGTCACCCCGAACGGATAGGTGTCCACCACCCGGGCGAACTCCTCGGGCGTGATGTCGCAGCAGGGATTGCCGACGGCGCCGTGCCAGTGGTCGCACCCGGCGCCCCCGGAGCCGCTGCGGATGACCGACCCCTTGTCGAGCACCGCCACCCTGGCGCCGGCCCGCGCGGCGTTGATGGCCGCGTGGCACCCCGCGATGCCCCCGCCGATGACGAGCACGTCGAACTCGGCCTCGGTCTCCCGGTCGTAGCGGACCGGGTAGGGCCAGGGGGCGGGCGTGACGACGTCGGGCATGCCTATACGCCTACTTCTTCGGGGAATCGTCGTCCGACATGTGCCCAAGCGATATCTTGCAGGGCTTCCCTGACATCCGCAGACCTTCCGGGTCGGGATACTGGATCTGCTGCCGGGGGATGAACGGCACGCTCTCCGCCGCGCGGTCGCCGAAGATGTCGGGCCGGCCTTCGGGGAACATCCGGGAGTGCGGCACCGGCAGCTTGTAGAGTTTGGCGGCCGTGCCCCCCATGATGAGGTTGATCTCGTCCTGGGTGAGCCAGTCGCCCACTCGGTCGACGATCCGCAGGCTCCAGCCGTAGAAGTCGGGCTGGTAGGTGGGGACGGCCGGCCAATCCTTGAAGCCGAACATCATGAGCGACATGTGGTTGCGGTACTCGAGCGCCTTCGGTTTCGGCCCCCACTTCTCCACCCCGCGCCGCACGATGTGCTGCGGGACGTTGCCGTAGTCGTGGCCCCACGTGAGCCGAGCCGCCGACACGCCGACCTCGAACGCCACTTCGAACTGCTTCTCGCACCAGCCCCCGGTCTCCATCCAGACATTGGGCGAGTTCCGCCACCACCGTGTACATGTCCCTGATGGCGTCCAGGCCGCGCGTCCACTCGTCCTCCACGCAGCCATGGGTCTGCATGATCTTGGCCTTGGGGTTGTCCGCGGAGATCCTGGCCAGAAGTTGCGTGAGCGTCCAATCGCCGTCGCGGTTCCACACGAACTGGTCGTGGCAGAGCACGGGGACGTCGTACTTGATCCCCAGTTCGCACAGGGCCGCCCATTCTTCCACGCGCTGCTCGAAGCTCACCTTGCCCTCTGCTCCAGGGATCTGCAGGTTGCGAGCGCTGGAGCCCGGAGCGAACTCTCCGATGCCCACGAACCAGCCGGTCTTGAGGGCTTCTTCCACCTCGGCGAGCGCGGCCTTGAACGTCCAGGGAGCCTTGCCCTGTACGGCCTCGAGCACGGTCCGCTGGTCGCTGCAGCAGGCCCGGAACCTGTTCGGGGAAACGCTTGACCAGCTTGGCCTGGGTCTCATTGAGGGTCCCGGGGATGCTCGGGAGCAGCACCGCCATGTCCACGCCGTAGCGGTCCATGTCGTACAGAGTGAGGAAGCGAGTTGTCGAAGGGCTGCAACTCGTCCTGAAGACCGTTCCACTCCTCCCGCTCGACCTTCTCCCAACCGGCCTCGGTCGCCGGCTGGTAGAGCGTGGTGATGTGACAGTGCGTGTCAACGATGAAGCGGGCGATCGATCTGTTCATTCAACAACCTCCAAACTCAGGGGCGAGAGTAACGTCGGTAGACATATGAGCGTCAGCTTCACACCGGCACCTCCAGACCGTCTTCGGCGAACACCACCCGGCCGCTGTAACCGCCGGCGACGAATGCCGCCTCTGTTCGCCGCACCAGGGCCTCGTCGACGGGCAAGGGCCAGAGATGGGTGAGCACCACCGTGCCGACCCGGGCTTCGGCGGCCACCCGCACGACCGCGGAGAGCGGCATGTGGTTGGGAGCCTCGGGGTCGCCACGATACGGGACCCGGGATCGGTATTCAGCGGGCAACTCAGTCAGAGGACGGCGCGGGCGGAGGCGGAGCCTGTCCGTCCGCCCAGGGATTCGCGTCGATCACCAGTACGTCGGCCCCGGCGGCAAGGGCGATCAGGCGCGGATCGAACGCGGTATCGCCCGAAACGACCACTGCCTTCCCGTCCACGTCGAACCGGTAGGCCAGGTCGTACATGGAGTGGGTCATCTCGGCTGTCGTCACCCGGAGATCCCCGAGGGCGAACTCGTTCGGCCCCGTGAACTCGCGCACGTCGACTCCCGTGAACATACCCTCCTCGTCGACCCCGGCCGGCCCTCCGCCAAGCATGCGGTATACCAGATCGTCCCGGAAGAACGTGATGAGGAAGCGGTGCAACTCGCTGGTGCCGGGAGGCCCTATCAGGTCGAGGTGCTTGCCTCCCTCTCCCCATCGCATGGTCACCATGTCGAAATAGTCGTTCACGTGGTCCTGGTGCAGGTGGGTGAAAAGGATCGCGGCGATGTCACAGTGGCGATACGGTCCGTGAGCCCCGCCCTTGACGAAGCTGAGAGAGGACCCGTTGCCCGTGTCCAGGACGTAGTACCGGCCGCTGGTGTTGGATGGCGGTGCAGGCACTTGCCCGCTTCGGATTGAGTTCCGGCGAACCACTCCCGAGAGTGATGACGCTGAACGCCGACTCATGGGGATATGGAGGGAAAACGCTTCCCGGCACTCCCGGAAGCCTCACTGGAGCTGCATCTGGACGCAACGCCTGCACCATTTCGGCGGATACCCCTCGTCGTCGGTTCACCTTAGCGCTTCTGTCTCACTCCTTGATATAGCAGTATCAAGAAATTAGAATCCCACTCTCGCAAATCCCGAAGGCAATGTCAACAGCCGCGAGTGCCGAGTAGAACTGTCCGCCGCTCATCGAGCCGGCAGACCCGCCAGATCGGCCGCAGTCAACCGCCACGCCTGCCCCGCCCGCGCGTTCTGGACCACCTGCTCGGGAGTCGTGGCTCCGGCGATCACCGAAGCGGTGCCGTCCTGTGCCAGCAGCCACCCGAACGCGAGATCGAGCAGCGAATGGCCCCGCTCCTCGGCGAAGACTCTCAACCGTTCGATGTAGGCGAAGTTCTCCTCGATGGCGAGCGCTCCAAAACGGGGAGCCTTGGTCAGGCGCGATCCTTCGGGGTAGTCGCCCGGCCGGTATTTCCCGGTGAGCAGGCCCGACTCAAGTGGAAAATAGGGGACTATACCCATGCCGTGGCGGCGGGCGGCGGGGATGTGGTCCTCTTCTTCTTCCCGGAAGAGAAGGTTCCAGTGGATCTGCGTGGCGGCGAAGGGAGGGAGGCCGGCGGCCGCCGAGATGCGGGCCGCCTCGTCGATCTGTCCGGCGCTGAAGTTGGAGCAGGCGACCTGCACGACCTTGCCGGCGGCGACGAGCTCACCAAGAGCCTCGAGCGCTTCGTCGACCGGCGCCACCGGGTCAGGCCGGTGCTGATAGTAGAGATCGATGTGATCGGTGCCCAGCCGCCTGAGGCTTGCGTCGCAGCCCTCCAGGATACGCCGCCGCAGAACGCCCGGCCGGTACGCCTCCTCCGGGGGCCGCGGGGCGAACTTGGTGGCGATCACCGCTTGGTCGCGCCGTGACCCCAATGCTTTGCCGAGCAGCACCTCAGACCCACCGTCGCCATAGCTCTCCGCCGTGTCGAAATGGGTGATACCGGCGGCGAGGGCGGCCTCCACCACCTCCACCGTCTGACGCTCGTCCATGCGGGAGCCGAAGTTGTTGCAGCCGACTCCGACCACCGAGACCTGGAGCCCGCTGAGGCCGACGTTCCTTGCATCCATCAGATCATCCTCCGACCCTTACGCGGGGCGTCCGGTGAAGTACTCCCGCACCTCTTCGGCCGTTCGAAAATCATCCTCGCCACACGCATCGAGATGCATGACCTCGGAAAGGGCGCGCATCTTCTTGGGCAGCGGCACGAAGTCGGAATAGCCGAGAGCCATCATTTCGTACACCATCAACTCGGCGGGGATGCCGATCAGCTCCTTGATCCGACCGGCGATCGAGGGTTCCACCACAGCGGATACCCACCGAGTGGCCAACCCCAAGCTCGCCGCCGCGAGGTGCATGTGTTCGTAGGCAGCCGCGAGCGAGGTCGTGAGGAGGGACCGCCAACGGTCATCGGCCTCCCTGACATACGGGGGGCCGAAGGGCCTCACTCTGGTGTCGCCGAGCACGAGGATCAGCACCGGCGCCGTCCGGAAGCCGAGAGGGTCTTTGGCCGGCCCTTTGACGGCGGGCGCTCCCGACGCGATGGGCATCTGCGGGGGCGGACCCGGAAGGTTCTGAGACATGACCTCGACGATCTCGGTCTGCAGGACCGGGTCTCGTATCACCACGAAATCCCAGGGCTGGCTGTTGAAAGCCGAGGGGGCGTACCTCGCCGCGTCGATGACCTTCTCCACCAGGTCGTGCGGCACCGGGTCGGGCCGGAAGTGCCAATGGCTCCGCCTCTTCTTGACGATCTCCAGGAAATCCTCGTAGTCCACGACTCGCTCCTCTCGTTCTGACTGCCCGGTCACTTCGCCATCGGCGGACGGCACACGTGCCGATGATTCATGTCCTCTCCCCATCGCCCTCCGGCCGGAACTGCCGCCGGTAAAGATCGGCGTACTTGCCCCCGGCCGCCAGAAGTCCCTCGTGAACCCCCCGCTCCACGATGCGCCCCTGATCGATGACTAATATCTGATGAGCCCTCAGCACGGTCGACAGGCGGTGGGCTATCACCACGGTGGTCCGCCCCGCCATGATCCGCTCGAGACTCTGCTGCAACACTCGCTCGGTCAGTGTATCCACGCTGGCCGTGGCCTCATCCAGGACCAATATCAGCGGGTCGTGAAGGACCGCCCGGGCGAAGGCCAGAAGTTGCCGCTGACCCTGGCTCAGATTCCCGCCCCGCTCTCCGACCGGATGACCGTAGCCATCGGCCAGGGCGCTTATGAAGGTGTCGGCTCCCGCGACCACGGCTGCCTCTGCCACTTCTTCGTCGGTCGCCTCCAGCCGGCCGTAGCGGATGTTGTCGGCGATGGTTCCTGAGAAGAGGAACGGGTCTTGGGGCACGAGCGCGATGCGCGAGCGGAGCGACGATTGGGTGAGATCGCGTACGTCGAACCCGTCGACCGCGACCGAGCCCGACTCCACGTCGTAGAACCGAAGGAGTAGGTTGACCACCGTGGTCTTCCCGCCTCCGGTCGGCCCTACCAGCGCCACCGTTGTCCCAGGTTCCGCCACGAAGCTCACATCGCGCAGCACAGGCTCCCGTGGAAGGTATGAGAAGGTGACGCCGGAGAATTCTATCCGTCCTCGAGACTTCGCGGGGTCAGACGCCACGCCCGCGCCGGCGAGAGCCTCCTCCATGGCCACGGCGCCTTCCCGGTCGACGACCTTGGGTTGCTGGTCCACCAGATCGAAGATCCTCTCCGCCGCCGCCAGGGTGGACTGCAGCTGCGCATAGAACGTCGAAAGCAGCTGGACCGGCCGAAAGAACTGCTGCACGTAGGCCAGAAAGGCGACGACCACGCCCACGCTGACCGCCGGTGGTCTTCGCAAAGCAAGGTAGCCTCCGAGGGCCGCGACCAAGGCGATCGCGAGCATGCCCAGGAGGTCTAGCACGGGCATGAACGCGCTGGTGATAGTGACCGCCCTGATGTTCGCGTCCCGGTTGACAGCGTTCACCTCCCGGAAGCGCTGAGTGGTCACCTCGACGCGGTTGAATGCTTGGGTCACGCGCACCGCGGCCAGGTCTTCCTGCAGGTTCGCGCTTACGTCTCCGATCGTCTGCCGCGTGTAGCGGAAGGACCGGCGGGCCAGCCGTGAGAAGATGCGCGCCGCGCCGACCGTGAGGGGGACCACGACGAACGTGGCCAGCGCCAGTCTCCAGTCCACGATGAGCATGGCGACCGAGATCCCCACCAGGCCGAAGAGACCGCCGATCGTCGGACTGAGCACCCCGGGGGAAAGCGTCCCGTCGAGGGTCTGAACATCGTTGACCAACCGGCTCATGAGGTCCCCGGTGTCGTGCTGGTGGAAGTACTGCAGATCGAGCTTCTGCAGGGAGCTGGAGATCTCCGTTCTGAAGCGCGTCATCACCCTTTGCCCGATCTTACCCAGAAGCCGCTCCTGGCTACGGTTGGTGACGTAGAGCAGGAGGTAGGTGACAAGCAGGCCGGCCATCAACTCCGTGAGCAGCCTGGCGTTGCCCTTGATGACCGCGGAGTCGATGGCGACCCCGATCAAGAACGGTCCGACCGCGGTGAGGGCCGCCCCTATCATGACCACCGTCAAGGCTCCGGCGATCGCCCGCCGCATGTCCCTGAGATACGACCACATGCGCAGAAGCACGTGACCGGCATCCCCTGGCCGCTCCTCCGCCCCTAGGGGCATCATCCCCGGCCGTCTCACGCCTCCTCCCCAAGCTGAGAGTCGACGATCTCGTTGTAGAGCGGACTCTCGCGCAGCAGATCGTCGTGACGTCCGTCTGCGACGATCCTCCCTCTGTCGAGCACGAGAATGCGATCTGCGCGGACGACCGTCGAGAGGCGATGGGCGATCACGAGCGAGGTGCGCCCGACCATGAGCAGGTCCAGAGCTTCTTGCAGGTCATGTTCCGTCCCGGCGTCGACCGAGCTGGTGGCGTCGTCGAGCAGCAGGATGACCGGGTCCACCAGGAGGGTCCGCGCGATCGACAGGCGCTGGCGCTGCCCTCCCGAGAGGGTGACCCCCCGTTCCCCGACCTTGCTGCCATACCCAGCCGGGAAGGCGGTTATGAAATCGTGCGCTTGAGCGGCGCGAGCGGCCGCGACGATCTCTTCGTCGCTGGCCTCGGGCCGTCCGAAGGCGATGTTCTCCCTGATAGTCCCGCCGAAGAGGGTCGACTCCTGGAGAACGATGCCGATGTGATTTCGAAGGCTGGCGAGGCTCACGTCCCGGATGTCGATGCCATCGACCCGGATGGACCCTTGCTTGACGTCATAGAAGCGCGGCACGAGATTGACCATGGTCGATTTTCCGGATCCGGTGGAGCCGACGATGGCCACCTTCTCTCCCGGGAGGATGTCGACACTCACGTCGTCCAGCACGTCGTCCACCTGCCCCGTGTAGCGGAACGAGACATGCTCGAAACTGAGCCGCCCCTTGATGGACCCGAGTTCACCGGCGCCCGGCTTGTCATTCACTTCGCTTTCGGTGTCCAGCACCTCGAAGACCCGGACAGCGCTTGCGCCCGCCCGCGACATGAGGCCCCCCACCATGCCGAGCGGGTAGACCTGGGTGAGCATGAAAGCCAGGTACGTCGTGAAGGCGACCAGAGAGCCGATGCTCATCTTTCCGGAGATCACGAGGCTGCCTCCGTACCACACCACCGCCAGGTTGCCCAGACTGCCCGCCAGAAAGATGAGGGGCATGGTAGCCGACATCCCCCAAAGCACGCGAAGGCTTTGCCCATACAACTCCTCGTTGGCCACCTCATAGCGGCCCCGCTCGTATGCCTCCCTGCCAAAGGCTTTCACCACCGTCACCCCGGCCAGGTTCTCCTGGAGGATGGCGAGGAGCTTCCCCCACCCCTGCTGCCTGCCGGTGTGGAGCGGGAATATGCGGGTCACCAAGACCCAGAAGACGATGAATATGACCACCACGGAAGCGAAGGTCACGCCCGCCAGCCGGGGCTCGAGCACCAGCAGCAGGGCGAGAGTGCCGGCCATGGTCACGACGGCGGAGCTGAGGTTGATCAGACCTGCTCCGCAGAACTGGCGGACGTTCTCCGCGTCCGAAGTCATGCGGGTCATCAGTTGCCCGGTCTGGGCCCGATCGTGATAGCCGAACGACAATCGGTGCAGCTTCTCGAACAAGTCATTGCGCAGCTCGAACGCGACACTCTGGCTGACCTTCTCCGCGAGGTAGCCCTGGAAGAACGAGAAGACTCCCCTCACCAGCGCGAGCCCGACCAATGCCACCGCGGGGATCAGCACCCAATGCCAGTCGCCGCCCTCCATGCCCCTGTCCACGAGCAGCCTGATGAACTGCGGCGCCACCAGGGTGAGCCCCGTCGCGACCAGGACCGAGGCAAGAGCACCGGCGACGCTCCACGCGTGGGGCCGGAGGTAGCGGAGCGCCCGGCCCAGTTCGGTGAAGGAGATGGTCCGGCGGCGGGCGGTCTTAGCCATACCGCGCCTCACTGACCGCACTCACGCCTGTCGATCGCAATCATGTCCTCATCCTCGTCGAAGTATTGTGGCAAGAAAACAGATCACGGCAAGGGCACCCGCCCATCATAGGCTCGGATGCCCTCGCCATGCACCGCCGGCCTAGGCGGGGAAGTACTCTTTCCCGTCTGCCGCGATCTCGATAGTCCCGGTGAACCCAAGAGCTTGGGCGGCCGCCAGAAGAGCGCTCGAGTCTTTGGGGCCCGGCGTCAAATGCGTGCACACGCACTTCTTGGGATTCGCCGTGCCCAAGACTTTGGCCAAATCGTCCAGGTTCATGTGCGTACCGACTTTGAAGTTGCCCCTCCACGGGCCGCTGGTATTTCTGGCGATCTTCGTCGGATCGAGCACCGGCTGGGGGCCGGGAACGAACGCGTCCCGTCCACCACCAGATGTCGCATCCTTGGCCAGGCTGAAGAACATACCCCGAATGAAGCGATACCCATACTGGGTATTCCCTGACGAGTCCGGCGTGGCTCTCATGAAGCCGTAGTAGCTGCCGGTGCCCGCGTCCACAGTGTAGTAATTGCCTTTGTACTGGATCATCGAGCAGGCGCTGCCCCTCGTCAGGGAAAGCTCCGGGCTGCTGGTGCCGATAGTGATGACGCTGAAGTCCTGAGCGTGCTTATAGGGTGGCGCGAGAGGGGGCGGACCAGCCATGACAGAGACGGGGGTGCCAGTGCCCGCCGCGCTCGCCGTGCCCGCCGCGCTCCCGGTATCGGCCTGCGCTTCCGAGATGGGTCCCAGCCAGACCAGCCAGTCCCCCTCCCAGACTCAGTGCGGCAACAGCTACGCCGGCCGTCTTGATGAAATCCCGCCTGCTCACCGACCTACCCTCTTCCAACATGATGTGTTCCTCTCTGCGTTGCGCTCGATTCCCGTAACTCATTCCTGCCTCGATCTCTCACCAGGCAAGCCCTTCCCTTCGGCTGCCTCCTCCCAGCCGATCGCTTTCCCTGCACCGGCTATATCTCACTCTATGAGATAGCCGTATCATTCACATGACCGCAATCTGACCCTCAGGTACAGAATCTCTTCTCCACACGAGCTCCGGCCGGCCGCAGCGGCCGACCGGTCCGACTCGCCTGCTAGGGCGAGTAGATCTCTCCGTCGCTCACCGGCGTTTCCGTCATCGCCAATCGGCCGTCGAGGGTGTTCGATATCGCGCTGCCCCGCAGCGCCTTGTTGTTCGAGAACGAGCAGCCATGGAGAGACGTGAAGGCCGAGTCATAGTTGGCAAGGGCGCCGCCGTCGAATACTGCCTCGTTGCCTGTGAAGACACACCCTCTCAGGACCGGCTCGGTGCCACCGTATTGCGACGCTTGATCCACTACCCAAAGCGCTCCTCCGGACCCGGCAGTCTTGTTGCCCGTGAAGATGACGCGGTCGAACTCCGGATTGGAGCCGTAGTTCACCACCACGAATCGCCCGACCCGTCCTTAGACCGCGTCGCGCACCAACCGCACAAAGTTGTAGATGCGGATGGCATCGCCCTGGGGGCCACGGCCGTACGGGAACTGGCCGAGGGTCGCCGATCTTGGGATCGGAGCGTTGGGCGCCGGCGCCGTGAACGTCCATCCAACTTGCTCCTTCCACGGCGACACCCACAGGAGGGCCGCCCGCGCCCGGACCGCCCGGAGCGTCACCCGGCGCGCCGGTCCCGGCGTCCGTGGGCATGACGCCCAGCTTGAAGTAGCCCAGGGCCCTGCCGAACGCCAGGTAGTCGGCGGTGTCGGCGTGGCCACCTGAGGCGAGGTGAGTGGTGCTGGTCCAGTAGCAGGGGAAGTCCGGCTGCCCGGCCTCGTTGGTCATCGGGGTGCATGAGAACAGCGGGTCGATGGCCGCCGACTGGGTGGTGTCGGGCGAACGCGTGTAATCGATGACGCTCTGCAGTTCCTTGACGCCGGGCACCCGCCAGTCGTTGTGGCCCAGGTAGTTCTGCGCGTTCATCTCCTGGGCCCAGCCCAGGGCTTCTTTCCAGTCCAAGCCCTTGCCGCTGTCGGCCTGGGCCCACATCAGACCCGTGGCCATGTCGGTGATGGTCCCGTCCTTGTTGTCGACGATAGTCGTTCTTGCCGTAGTGCGGGGTTGCCCCGGACCAATTGGACGACGAACTTCTTGACGCTCCCGTCGGGCATCTTGAGGCCGTAGCCCTTGATGCGGCCGTCAGCGAAGTTGACCCCGAACAGCGTGTCGTAGCCGCCCATGGTCTTCGAGACGTAGAGCGTGCTCGAGGCGTACTGCGAGTCGATGATCCGCTCCCCCTCCGCCGGGATGCCGTAGGCGAACGAGAAGTAACGCGTGTCGAGGAAGGGGACCTCCCCGGTGGCGTCGGGCGCCATCGGGTTCGGGGTCGGTGCCGATGAACAGGATGAGCGAGTACATCTCCTTGATGCTCGGCAGACGCCAGTCGTCGTAGCCGGCGAACCTCTTGGCGTTGAGGATGGCCGGGTATTTCTGGACCTCTTCCCAGGACATCTTGTCTGTCCTGTTGATGACCCCGTCGCCGTTGGTGTCGGGCGACTGCTGCCACATGAGCCCAGTCACGTTGTCGATCACCGTGAGACCGTCGGCACTCTTCGTGTAGCTGGGCTGGTTGCCCTGGTGCTGGGCTTCCTGCCCGTAGAAGTCGGCCCCCTTTGCCGGCGGAGCGATCTCACCGCCGGCGTCATAGCACGCGGTCTGGCCAGCGCTCACGATAGCGAATGGGAGTCCTCCAGCCGTCTGCACTTTCACGTCGTCACCTCCACAAGAAGTAGTCATCACCAGAGACGCCGTCATCAGGGCCGGCACACAGAACAGCACGGACGACCAAAACGGCCGCCTCAAACGACGACCTCCAGCCCGTCGAAAGCTATTGTCAACCGGCCCTCGAACCCGCCCGCCCGAAGGCCCGCGAGCAGTGCCGCCTCATTGACCACGCCGGCGCGCAGGTGAGTGACCACCAGGTGCTTCACCTCGGCGGCCGCGGCCATGGCCGCGATCTCCTCGAGCGTGGCGTGCGGCCGAACCGTGAAATCCCCGCCGTACTCGCCGGCGGGCCTGTAGCGGGGCTCCAGCGCCTCGAGCGGCGCCATCGTATGCTCCGGCGCGCCGCCCCAGCGTTCGTCGCCGTCGATCACCAGCATGTCGGCGCCTGCCGCCAGATCCACCAGACGTTCATCGAACGAAGTGTCGCCCGAGACCACCACCGAGCGGCCCGCCCCTTCGAAGCGGTAGCCCAAGTTGTACATCGTATGGGTGAGCTTGGCGGTCGTGACCTCGAGTTCACCCAGCTTGAACTGCTTCGGCTCCCGTGATCTCCTTGTGCTCACTCCCTCGAACATGCCGGTGCCGCTCATGCCCCGCCGCAGTTCGCGCAGGAGGCGGTAGCAGAGATCGTCCTTGAAGAACGTCGTCAGGAACTGATGCAGCGCCGCGACCCCGGGCGGTCCCACCACCGTGACTTCCTTGCCTCCGGTAAGCCACCGGTTGGTCATGATGTCGAAGTAGTCGTTGGTGTGGTCCTGGTGAAAATGCGTGAAGCAGAGCGCCGCGATATCGCGGAATGGGAAGGTGCCCCTCGCCCCACGCAACATGCTGTTCTGAGCGCCGTTGCCCATGTCCACCACGTAGTAGGCGCCCTTGAACTGCAGCATGGTGCAGGCGCTGGCGCGCTCCAGGTTGGGTTGCGGATTGCCCGTGCCCACCGTGATGACGCTGAACTCCGTGTCGTGCGGATATGGGGGTATGGGCGGCGGCGGACCCATACCAAGCGGCATCGCGGGCACGGGACCCACATGCAGCGGCGTCCTGCCGCGGTGTTTCACCTCTGGCTGTCATGCATCACCTCTCGGTCGAGTACTGTGCGCCCCGGGGCTGCCCCACAGCTTGCTAGATGTGGTGCCGGGGCCGCCGGGGCGCGCCCAGAGTGCGCACGGCCCGCACGTAGTTGTAGATGCGGATGGTGTCCCTCTGCGGACCGCCGCCTTCGCGGTAGCAGGAGGGGTCGCCCACCATGGGGTCGGAGCGCATGGCGCCGGCGCCGTGCACGTCGTATTCGTCCTCGGGCCGCGCCGAGGTCTTGCCGGTGCCCTTGCCGAAGGCGAGGTACACGGCCTGCCCCGGCATGTCGATGAACGGCGTGCTGCTCCAGAACCAGCCCTTCGGGTCGGCGATATGGAAGATGGGGTTGATGGCCGGGATGAAGTCGTAGTCCACGATGCTGTGGAGTTCCTTCTGGTCGGGCAGGCGCCAGTCGTCGTAGCCGGCCAGTTCGAGGTCCTCCGCGTACTGGAGGGCTTCCTGCCAGTTTCGACCCCTGCCGTCGTCGGTCTTCTGCCACATCAGCCCGGTCGCCCGGTCGCTGATGGTGCCGTCACCGTTGTCCACGAAGTCGTTTATGCCGTAGACCGGCCCCCGCACGCAGCGGATGCACCAGGTCTGCAGCCCGTTGTAGGGGTGGTTCTCTTTGGGATAACTCTTGATGCGGCCGTCGGTGAAGTTGTAGCCGAAGAAGGTCGGCGCGATGTGCATCACGCCCGGCTCGATCTTCTTCTTGCCGAAGTCCTGCCACCAATCCGAGAACAGGACAGACTTTGAGATATACGACGTGGTGGTGATCAGCTGGGAGTCGATGAACCGGTAGCCGTCGATGTTGGCCGGCCCGTAGGTGAGGTCGAAGTAGCGGTCGTCGAAGTAGGCGCGGCGCGGGATCATGGTGCCGTTGGCGTCCACGAGGGAGATGAGATCCCTGATGGTCGGCACGCGCCAGTCGTCGTAGCCGCCGATGCGCAGCCTCGCGGCGTAATCCCCGGCCTCATACCAGGTGACGCGTCCCTCCAGCGAGTCCTCGCGGGCTTCGGTGGTCTTCTGCCACATCAGGCTGGTGTTGAGGTCGGAGACGGTGCCGTCGCCGTTGTCCTGATAGGAGGGCTCCAGCTTCGCGTACTGCGCGTCCTGCCCGTAGAACGGGTCGCCGCGCTCCGGCTGGGGGATCTCACCCCGAGGGCCGAAGAAACGCTTCATGTTCGTCCCTACGATGGGATAGTCAAGGTTCTTCTTCGCCTCGTCCATGCTGCTCACCCCCACCCCAGCAGATACGGCTGGGGCCAACCAGGTTTCAGGTATATGGCTTTCTCCGGGCATTCCAGACACTGACCGCAGAGCATGCAGTCGGATTGATATCGGATCTCGGCTTTGTGGGCCTCGCGGTCCATGCGGATGACGTCCATGGGACAGTTGCGCACGCAGATGCCGCAGCCGTTGCAGAGGGCGGGATCGATGGCTTCGATGGCCATGGCTACCTCCCCTCCTCAGCGTTGCCTGGAGCGCCGTTCGCCGCAGGCACTGAGCCGGCGCCGCCTCCGGGCGACTCGTTGGGCAACCTCATGGGATACCGCTGCTCGTAAGGCTTCGCAGCGTCAGGCCGCCACTCGGCAGGGATGGGCTCCTTGAACACCTTCATCCGGCCGTCTTCCTGCTTGAGCCGCACCCAGGCCAACCAGTCAGCGTCGTTGCGTCCGGGATAGTCTTCGCGGTAATGGGTGCCTCGGCTCTCGGTACGGAACAGGGAGGATCGCAACTTCATCTCCGCGCTGGTGACCATGTTCCTGGTCTCGTGCGCGAGGCGCAGTTCGTGATCGTCCCGCGCATAGAGCTTGGGCACGATCTGGTCGCGCAGGTACTCCACGGTGCTCAGCGCAGTCTGCAAGCGGGCTCCGTCTTTGATGTAGAGCACGAAATACGGCGCCAAGGTGTTTTGCAGCACCTGAGTGACCCAGTGCGGGGTGAAGCCGCCCTTGCGCTCCCGCGGCTCGAGAAGGCGCGCAGTCGCCGCGGCGACGACACGCTCGTCGAGGCCGGAGTCCCCGCCGGCCGTAAGGCGTTTGGCCTCCTTGGCGGCGCCGAGTCCGGCGCGGGCGCCCGTGGCCGAGGCGTGCATGGTGGCGAAGCCGAAGCCCGAGTAGGACGCGCCGATGAAGCAGGTGCCGCAACTGTCCCCCGCGACGTACAGTCCGGGCACGCCGGTGGAGCAGTCGTCGTCCACCGGGACGACGCCGCCCGTCGCGTGGCCGAACATGGACCCATGTCCGCCGGGCCCGCTCACCGGGTGGACACCCCGGCGGCCCATGTCGGCGATGAGAGGCGCGCGGCCTTCGTGGGCCTCGTACTCCGCGTCGATCCAGCCGTGCCAGGCCATGCCGCGCGCCGGCACCTCATCCCCGTCGGCGTTGAACAGCTTGGGCACCTGGTACATGCCCGGCAGAGCGGCAGAACCCCCCGACGAGAAGAACAGATACATCGGCGGCCACGCCGGCTGCTCCGGGTTGGTCGTGTGGGGTGAGACGAACTCCTTGCTGGTGATGGTGGCTCCCACCCGGTAGGCCATCACGTGGCCATCGGCGGTCATCTCATGGGTCGGGTAGCCGATGGGGCGGAACCCGCCGCCGCCCGCGCACAGAGCCACGGCCTTGGCCTTGATCACCTGAGGCTCGTTGCCCTCGATGGAGAAGCCGATGGCGCCGACCACCCGGTCGTCCTGCTTGAGCAGCTCGGTGACCATGAACCTGTCCTTGAGCTTCACCCCGCTGCGAATGAGGTGCTTGCGCATCGGGTCGGTGTGGCTCGGCAGCCAGTGCACCACTTCGCTCGCGATGGGCGGGAACTTGTCCTTGTCGGGCAGGTCCATGTTCGTGTAGGGGTGAGGCAGCCGGACAGTCTCGCCGTCCTTCTCCAGGAACCGCACACCCCACGAGCGCAGGTCGGCGAAACGCTCCCGGGAATCGCGGAACACCAGTTCGTTCCAGTGGCGGTTGTTCATGTACTCGCCGATGACGTTCACCTGTTCCTGCCACCGGCCCAGGTCGTGACCCCATTCCGGATCGAACACCGCAGTGTCGCCCGCGTACGGAGTCTCTCCGGAGCGGCTGACGTACCCCTTATCGACCAGCAGCACGTTCAAACCCGCTTCACGAGCCTTCACGGCCGCGAAACAGCCGGCTATCCCTCCGCCGATCACCAGCACATCACACTCGATCATGGTCGTCCTCTCCTAACCCCAGCTCGTGATGAACGGGGTCGACTTGTACGGGGTCAGGGTTATGGCGTCCACCGGGCAGTCCAGGACGCACTGCTCGCAGTTCATGCACTCCTCGCCGTAGCGGATCAGCGCTTTCTCGCCGTCCTCATCCATCCGGATGACGTCCATGGGGCAACTGTTGACGCAGTCGCCGCACCCGATGCATATGTCGTTGTCGATCCTCTCGATCGTCATGTTGTGCCTCACACCACCGAGGTCAGGCCGCCGTCGACGAACAGGATCTGCCCCGTCACGTAGTCGGAGGCCGGGGACGCGAAGAACAGCACCGGGCCGACAAGGTCCTCGGGCTGCGCCCAACGACCCATGGGGATCTGATGCACCAGGCTGGCCGCCGCTTCCGGGTCGGAGAGGATCGACCTGGTCAGTGGGGTCTCGACGACGGTGGGAGCGATAGCGTTGACATTGATCCGATAGGGCGCCCACTCGACAGCCAACTGCCGGGTGAGAGCCTCGACGGCCCCCTTGCTCGCGCAGTAGTCGGCCATCCCGCTGCGCGTGCCGTACTGCGCCCGGACCGAAGAGAGGTTGACTATCTTTCCACCGCCCCGCGCCATCATCTCTTTGCCGAAGACCCGGCAACAGATGAAGGTGCCGATGGTGTTGACCTCAAGGGTGTCGCGCATCGTCTTGGATGGGCACCGACACCGAGGGCAGCCGGGCCGCCACGCCGGCAGTGTTCACCAGGATATCGAACCCGCCCCAGGAGCCGAAGAGATCGGCGGCCAGGGCGCTGACCGACGCCTCGTCGGTGACGTCGACCGTGCGCGCCAGGGTATGGCAGCCGAAGGCCCGCACTTCCGACGCCGCCGCTTCGGCCTTGCCGGCGTCCAGGTCTGCCACGGCCACGTCGGCTCCATGCTGGGCGAAGCCCACAGCCAGCGCGGTCCCTATCCCACCGGCCCCTATGACCAGAGCCTTCTTGCCGGTAAGGTCCAGAAGGTTCATGGGCGATCTCCTTCACGGCCATCCCCCGGCACCCGGGCGAGGTAGCGCTCTTCGTAGGTCGAGCGAGGGGTCGGGGCGCCATTCGGCCGGGATGGGCCGTTTGGCGAGTTCCATAGCGCCGTCGACACCCTTCCGCAGGAGGACCCAGGCCAGCCACTCCTCGTCGTCGCGGAACGGGTAGTCCTCCCGGTAGTGACAGCCGCGGGTCTCGGTGCGAAAGAGCGAAGCGCGCAGACGCATCTCGGCGTTCAGAACCATGTTGCGGGTCTCATGGACGAGACGCAGTTCGTGTTGGTCCCCTGCATACAGTCGCGGGACCAGGTGATCGCGGAAGAACTCCACATTGGTGAGCGCCGCTTGGAGTCGGTCTCCGTGCTTCACGTACATGACGTAGTACGGGATCATGGTGTTCTGAAGCATCTGAGTGACCCAGCGGGGCCCGAAGCCGCCGGCGCGCCGCAAGGGCGCGGTCACGCCATGAGCCACGCGGTCGAGGTCGGGCTCGCCCGCTCCGGGGTCGCTCTGGGAGCGTGCGTACGTCGCGGCCGCCACGCCCGCGTGGGCGCCGGTCACCGAGCAGCCCAGGACCGACTGACCGATGGCTCCGTAGGTCGCACCCGATTGCATCGTCCCCAGGCTGTCGCCGGCGGCATACAGACCAGGCACATCGCACGAGCAATCGGTACCGACCGGCCAGATGCCCTCCGCCTTGTGCGTGGACATCCCGGAGGCGGCACCGCCGACGACCGGGTAACGTCCTCCCTCCTCTCGTTCGAACGAGATGGGGGCATGCCCCTCGTGCGCCGCGAAGTCAAGGTTCAAATAGAGTCCCCGCGCCGGCGGCAAGCGGTTCCCGTTGGCGTCAACCGGGACTCCTCGCGGCGGCCCCGCGCCTTTCGGGCCCAAGCCGAGACGGCCATAGAACGGGGATACGGCCTGATCGGCCCGGGCCGAGTGTGGATCCACGAACTCCTTGCCGGTGATCGCCGCGCCGACCCGGTACGCCATGCAGTCGGCGTCGGACGTCAGGTTGTTGATGGGCCAGCGCGTCGGCCGGAAGCCGCCCGCCCCGGCCGCCAAGACGACGGCGTTCGCGCGAAAGACCACCACTCCGCCCGAGTCCATCGGAATGCCCATAGCGCCGACGACCCGGCCGTCGGCGGTCAGCAACTCCGCGACCATCGTCCGATCGACGACGGTGGCTCCCCGTTTGAGCACCTCGCGCCTCAACACCATCGAGGGCTGACGGACAGCCATCATCACGGCCTTGCATGGGCCCACGGGCGGCCCTCCCCGAGGCGGCTCACCCCCAGGCCGGGCATCGCCCTCCGGGCCGAACTTCACGCCCCACGAGAGCAGTTCGGAGTAGCGCTCGTACGACTCATTCAGACAGAGTTCGGTCCAGGTACGGTTGTTGACGTATTCGCCGACGCTCTCGATCTGCTGCATCCAGGCGTCCAGGTCATCCCCCCAGGCAGGGTTGAACACGCAGTAGCTGCCGGCGAACGGGGTCTGCCCCGACTTGCCGACGTAGCCCTTGTCCACGAGGATCACCGAGGCACCCGCCTCCCGGGCCTTGATGGCCGCGGTGCAGCCGGCGAGACCGCCGCCCACGATAAGAACGTCCGCCTCGAAGGATCTTCGCGGGTCTGACGTTCCTTTGGTCAACTTACCTCCTGCTCCGATCGCCGATTTCTGAACACGCAACAAGACATCAGAACGACCGACCTGCGGCCCGGCAACAGCAGAGCTGTTGCCGGGCTTCGCGGCCGCTTTGAAGACTACCTAGCGGGTCACTTGACCAGCCAGGCCTCGTTGAACCAGGGGGTCGGCGTGTTGCCGAGTGTCCAGACCATGTTCTTCAGCTTCATCGAGGTGACGGAGATGAAGGCCGCCATGGTGGTCGGAACGACCTGGGCGTCGTCGTAGGCGATCTTCTCCATCTTCGCGATGTCCGGAAGCGCATCGGTCAGGTTCTCGTAGGTCTGCGCCTTGTCCATGAGGGTGTAGAACTCCGCCGGAGGAGCGAAGCCGGGGAAGTAGATGGTCCCCTTGCCGTACATCTCGATCGCCCCCTGCAGGACGTTCGGAGACCCGCCGCGCAGGCCCTGGAAAAGGATGTCGTTGCCTTGCGGCACTTTTGTGCTGATCGCGGAGAACGCACCGGTGTTCATCCCGTTCAGCTTCAGGGTGATCCCAACGGCAGCGAGGTTCGCCTGGATCGCGGTCCACGAGGTTCGGGTCGGTCCTGTTCGTGTCGTAACTGAGAGCACACTCCACGGTCGGATGGCCGGCCTCTGCCATCAGGGACTTGGCTTTTTCCGGGTCGTACTTGCGGGGTGTGGTTCCGGGATCGACGACCTTGTCGATGCTGTGAATGATCCCGTACACCGGAGGCGTGAAGCCCATGCCGACGGACTTGGCAAGCCCTTCCTTGTCGAGAGCGTACTCAAGCGCCTGGCGCATGCGCACGTCACTCCACACGGAGTTCGGGTCCGTGGTGTTCATCTCGATCATCTGCACCGGACCACCGAAGGTCTTCAGGGTGAAGTTCTTGTCGCTCTGCAACTGCTGGGCGCCGACGAGGGCAACCTGGTCGGTGCCGTCGATCTGTCCGGCCTGCAGGGCGATGGTCATGGTGCTGGGGTCGCCGAACACCTGGATCTGAATGCCGTCCAGATACGGCAACTGCCGGCCCTGAGCGTCTTTGCCCCAGTAGTTGGGGTTCTTCTGGAGCACGAGCTCCTGATCGGGAGTGAAGGACTTGAGCATGAATGCGCCGGTTCCCACCGGGTTCGTGTCCAGCCAGTCGGCGCCCTTGTCCTTATACGCGGTGGGCGAGAACACGGCCCAAGACTTGCGGCCGATGAAGCTCAGGGTCTCGTTGGTCCACTTGTTGAGGTTGATCTTGACCGTGTAGGGGTCCACGACCTCGATGGACTTGACGAACGCGAAGTCCGGAGGCGGACCGGCGGGCGGGCCACCCGCAGGCGGGCCGCCGGCTGCGGGTGCTCCACCAGCGGCGGTGGTCGGCGGAGCCGCGGCCGTGGTCGCCGGGCCGCTCGGAGCCGCGCCGGCGGGAGCCAGGTTGAGATCCCAGCAGAACTTGGCCGCCTCGGCGTTGAAATCAGTGCCGTCGTGGAACTTCACACCCTTGCGCAGGTGGAAGATGTAGGCCGACTTGTCGGGCGTGAGCTCCCAGCTCTCAGCCAACTGCGGCGTGTACACGTCCACTTTTTCGGTGGGATTGAACATCATCTCCAGGAACAGACCTTCGAAGAACTGGTCCGGTCCGAAGACGTGTCCGGGGTAGCCGAACTTAGATGGGTGCGAAACGGTGCCGGTCTTCACGATGCCGCCCATGACCGGTTCGCCGAGTGCCGCGGTCGTCTCGGTACCGCCGCCCGTGGTGGCCGGGCCGCTCCCGTGGTGGCCGGACCCGCGGCCGTCGTCGTGGTGGTCTCGTCTCCGCAACCCGCGGCCACGATCCCGATCAAAGCGATCACGAGCATGGCCATGAGCGCGAGCCAGATTGTCCTGCGCATTGATTCCCTCCTCTTGTCTTGCCCTTCCCCAAGCGAATCGTCGCAACGCCGCGGGGCTTAGGTTATTGCGTGGATACTCGCTGGTCTTCTAGCTCTTGCCCCCTCCTTCCTTGCTCAGTAGCTAGGCGAGTAGACATGAAACGTAGTGGCCCTCCGCGACCTCGCGGAGCTGAGGCACCTGAGTCTTGCAGGCCGGCTCACAGTAGGGGCAGCGGGGATGGAACGTGCACCCCGCGGGCGGGTTCAAGGGGCTCGGGATCTCGCCTTCGAGGACTGCGTGATCCCGTTTCTCTTCCACAAACGGGTCGGGGATGGGCACCGCGGCCAGCAGAGCCTTGGTGTAGGGGTGGCGGGGAGAGTCGTACAGCATGCGCGACTCAGTCAATTCCACGATCCGCCCCAAGTACATCACCGCCACTCGGTCGCTCACGTGCCTCACGACCGACAAGTCGTGGGCGATGAAGATGTAGGCGAGGCCCCCCAGGCCCTCCTGCAGGTCTTGGAGCAGGTTCATGATCTGGGCCTGCATGGACACATCCAGCGCCGACACCGGCTCGTCACAGATGATGAGGGAGGGATCGCAGGCGAGCGCCCGGGCGATGCCGATCCGCTGCCTTTGACCGCCGGAAAACTCATGAGGCACCCGGTCGATCATCGAGGGATCGAGCCCCACCAACTGGAACAGTTGCTCCACCTTGTCGCGGTATTGGCGGCGGCCCCGGATCAGCCCGTGGATCTTCAGAGGCTCACCCACGATCGAGCCGGCGCTCTTCCTGGGGTCCAGAGATCCACTGGGGTCCTGGAATATGAGGCTCATGCGCCGACGGACGGGCCGCAGGGCCCGCTCGCCGAGTCTGCTGATGTCCTCTCCTTCGAACCACACCTGGCCGGAGGTCGGCTTGTAAAGGCGGATGACGGTACGACCAATGGTCGTCTTGCCGCAACCGGACTCCCCCACCAGCCCCAAGGTCTCGCCCCTGCGCACGGTGAGGCTCACCCCGTCGACCGCTTTCACCGTGCCGACCTTGCGCTTCCACACCCCCCGGGTGACCGGGAAATGCACCGCCAAGTCGACCAGACGAAGCAGTTCTTGGGGATCACGAGGTGGCGTGTTCAACGTCCCGCTCCTCAAGGTTGACGTAACAACGGACGCGGTGGCCCTCGCTCACCGAAGTGAGTTCCGGCCAGGGCTCGGCTCTGCATTGTTCGATCGCGTAGGGGCAACGAGGCAGGAAGGCGCACGTGTGAGGCATGTCGATAAGGTTCGGCGGCATGCCATCGATCGGCACCAACCGCGTGCCGTGGGCCTCGTCCAACCTCGGCACGGACTTGAGAAGCCCCAGAGTGTAGGGATGACGTGGCCGCCCGAAGATGTCCTTGGTAGTGCCCTCCTCCACCACTCGCCCGGCGTACATCACATAGATCCGCTGGACATACCGCGCGACGACCCCCAGGTTGTGAGTGACGATGACCAGAGAGGTGCCGAACTTCTGTACCAGCCCCTTCATGAGCTCGAGCATCTGAGCCTGAGTCGTGACGTCGAGTGCAGTCGTGGGCTCGTCCGCTATGAGCACCTGCGGGCTGCAGGAGAGACCCATTGCGATCATCACGCGCTGGCACATGCCACCCGAGAACTGATGCGGATAGTCCTTGACGCGTCGCTCGGCCCCGGGAATACCAACCATCTTGAGCAGCTCAGCGGCTCGCTCAGACCCGCTCTGATTACCCAACCCGCAGTGAAGCCTGAACGCTTCGACCAACTGATCGCCGATCGTCAACACGGGGTTGAGCGACGTCATGGGCTCCTGGAAGATCATGGCGATCTGGCCTCCACGCACCGATCGCATCTCGGGGGAGTTGCGTTTGAACCCTAGAAGGTCCTTGCCTCCAAAGATCACCTCTCCCCCGGTGATGAAGCCCGGAGGACTCTGCAGTAGCTGCATGACGGCCAACTGACTGGCCGACTTGCCACATCCCGACTCCCCCACGATGCCGACGATCTCGTTCTCGTGCACCTGATAGGAGAGACCGTCGACCGCCCGGACGACGCCGATGGGCGTGCGAAACTCCACGCGCAGATCGCGGACATCCAGGATCGGAGTCTTGTCCTGGACGCTCACATCGTCCCCCGAAGCCGGGGGTCGAGCACGTCGCGCAGCCCGTCGCCCACCATGTTGAACGCGAACACCACGAGCATGATGCAGACGCCAGGCGCGATCGACATCATGGGATTGGTGAGCAGATAGGGAAACCCCGCGCTGACCATGGCACCCCACGCCGCTCCAGGCGGAGTGATACCGATGCCGAGGTAGCTGAGTCCGGCTTCGCCCAGGATGGCGCTGCCGATCATCATGGTGCCGAAGACGAGCACAGCCGGGTAGGCGTTCGGCATGATATGGCTGAAGACCGTTCGGGAGCGGCTCGAGCCCATGCTGCGTAGTGAGGACACGTAGTCCCTCTCTTTGATGGTCAGCGTCTGGGCGAACATCAACCGGGCGAAGGGCGGGATCATGCTGATGGAGATCGCGATGACGACGTTCTTCAAGCCGCCCCCGAGCACGGCGGCCAGAGTAAGCGCGAGAAGAAGCATGGGTATCGCCATGAGGGTGTCGATGACCCGCATGATAAGTGCCCGAACCAAGCCGCCCAGAAAGCCGGCCGCCGTACCCAGCAGCCCGCCGAGCACCAGAGCGGCCGTGACAGCGCTCAGCCCGACGATGAGAGAGGTGCGGCTGCCGTATATGAGGCGGCTGAGCGTATCCCGACCGATAGGATCGGTACCCAGCAAGTGGGAGGATGATGGGGGCGCGAGGGAGTTCTGCATGTTTGTCTCGTAGGGATCATATGGGGCAAGAAGCGGGGCAAAGATCGCCACCAGGATCATGGCGAGTATGACGACCGCGCCGAACATGAAGAGTCCGCGGTGAACGAGCAGACGGACTGCCAGCCGGCCGGTGCCCATCCGCTGGGAGACCGCGGCGGCCTTCGAGGTCGCCGTCACCCCGGCGCTCAACTGACCCTCACTCGGGGATCGAGATAGCCGTACGAGATGTCGACCAGGAGGTTCGAGAAGACAACGAGGATCGCCACGAGAAACACGACCCCTTGAACGACCGCGTAGTCCTTACTAAAGAGAGCCGTGGTTGCCAGGCGCCCCATGCCGGGGACGCTGAAGACGTTCTCCACGAGCACCGCGCCGCCGACCAGCATCGGGACTGCCATACCCGAAAGGGTGACCACCGGCAGAATGCCGTTCTTCACCACGTGACGCAAGATGACTGCCCGCTCCCTGAGCCCTTTTGCCCAGGCCGTACGTACGTAGTCCTGATGGATCACATCGAGCATGGCCGAGCGGGTCTGCCGGGTGATGCCGGTCAGCGGTCCGAGAGCAAGGCAGAACGCCGGTAGGACCAGCTGTTTCAGGCTCATGCCCAGATCCGCGAACGGAGAGGTATAACCCCCCACAGGCAACCACCCCAGCTTGAGACTGAAGAGGTAGATCAGCATTATCCCCAGCCAGAAGACGGGTACCGTCATGCCGATATTGGCCAGGCTGGTGATAACGTTGTCCAGCCACTTGCCTCTTCGGATCGCGCAGATGATGCCCATCGGGATGCCGATCAGATGGGCGAAGATGAAGGCCGTCAGCCCATAGTACAAAGTGATGGGCAGCGCTCGTCGCAAATCCTCGGAAACCGCGGTCCCTCGGATGATCGACTTGCCGAAATCACCGGTGGCGACACCCCCGAGCCAATCGACGTATTGCACGACCACGGGCCTGTCCAGACCGTACTCGTGCCGGAGTTCATCGATCTGCTCAGCGGTGTATTGCTTGTAGACGTCCGATGTGACGTAGATCAGGATCGGATCTCCCGGCAGCCAGTGCATGATCCCGAACACCAGGAACGAGGCCAGGAGCACGACAAGGATGGCCTGCGAGACCCTCCGGATCAGGTAGGAGATCATCGCGCCGGCCCTTCGCTTGAACGGCCGGGACGCCGGCACCGTGGGAGAGCAGCGGCCGGATATGTCTCGCTTAGTCGCATGGGACTACCGCTCGTAGCCGAAGGGCGTACCCTTGGACTTGCACTGGGTCGTGCTATGAGCGTGAGCCTCAGCCACGACACTTCCGGCAGCCATCATGAATCCACTTCCCCCCTCAGCAGTTATATCATCTAGTGACATAGCCGTATCAAGAACGACACCAATCTCGCACTTTGGGGATGGTTTGTCAATAGACACGCTCCCTCCCGCGCAGTTCGCCGCGGGGAGGGAGTGGAGAGCGGCCGGGCTCTCGAAGAAAGGCCGGCCAACCACGAAGCGGGGCTCCTGTGAGCGCCCCTAGCGCCGGGGCAGCAGCCTCCCGGCCAGGATGGCCACGCCGATGGCGATGATGACGATGGGGCCGATGAACTCCCAGCGGTCGAACCAGAGGCCGAACCCGACCCCCACGCCGATGGCCCCCCAGACGAACGTGCCCATCAGCGGCCGGCGGAAGCGCGGAATGGCCAGGCGGATCATTCCTTCGACCAGGATGAGGCCGCCGGCCGCCCCAGGCGAAGACCGCCCAGCCCTGGCGGTCGTTCGGTATGACGTCGGCGTTCTGCAGAAGAAGAGCCACCCCCAGCCAGATGAGGAGCAGCGCGAAGGTGACGAAGCCCAAGGGGTTGCGACGGTACTTCTCGTCCATCCCTTGGCCCTTTTCCTGCTGCTTCTCCTGCTCTTTTTCGTTCTGCTTCTCGTCAGCCTTCTCGTCGCGGCGCGGCGGCTGAGGACCGGCGCTCGGCGGCCGGTATTGGCCTTGCGGCGGCTGGTTCGGCGGGTAGTTCGGCGGGTACTGCTGCTGGCCCTGATCCTGCGGGCCTTGGTCCGGATCCATATCGCCCTCCCCCCTCTTCAGGAAAGACCTGCACCACTCCGATTGTACTCGGAACGCCGGGTTTTGCGGCGCGATCTCGCGGCGGCGGGCCTCTGCCGGGCGCCCGGCGGCGGGCCGGCGGCGTCCTAGCGGATGCCGAGGAACTTGTGCGTCTGCAGCGAGAGCCGCCAGTCCGGATGCTCCAGCACCAGCCGGACGGCTTTGTCCTGGAAGGCGCGGTCCGAGCCGCCCTCCCACTGCGGCTGCACGCACACGATGGCCCCCCGGTGCTCGCCGGCCAGCCGCTCCGCGGTGGCGGCGTCCATGCCCTGGTCCACCACGATCTTCAGTTCGTCGATGAGCCCCTCCCACTCCGGAGCGACGCGAGTAGGCCGGCGGTTTGGGGCTCACGACAGTCCAGTCGAAGGTCTCGCCGCGCGCCGAAGCCGGCGCCCAGGCGCTGGCGCCCGGCCGCCTGCGGCGGGGCCCGGCGCCGCGGGCGGCGGCCCGACGGTGCCGTTGGTCTCCAGATGCACCCGCAGGCCGCAGCGGTGCGCCTCGGCCAGAAGCTCCGCCACCCCCTCCGCCTGGAGCAGGGGCTCGCCGCCGGTGAGGCACAGTGCGCGGTGAAGTGCGCACGCTGGACGATGGCCGCCGCGGAAAGGAGTTCGCCTTCTTCCGGGTCCCAGCTATCCGGGGTGTCGCACCAGCGCACGCAATCCAGACCCAGGGCCGGGGCGTTGCAGCCGGACAGCCGCACGAAGGTCATGGGCGTGCCCGTCCAATAGCCCTCGCCCTGCAGCGAGTCGAAGATCTCTATCACTCGGAGGTCAGGCACGCGTCTCCCTCCCGGTCGACCGGGGCCGCCTCGATGGCGGCGCCGGCGCCGCCCGCGGCCGATGCCCTGCTAAGGCGTCACTTCCACGAACGAGTTGGGCCCCTCGGCCAGGCGGAGCCGCGCCACCGGCAGCCCGGCGTCCCGCAGCGTCTCGAACGCCCAGGCCGCCACCGCTTCCGAAGTGGGGACGAAGTCGAAGAGGTCGTTCAGCAGTTGGTGGTCCAGCTTCTCCACCACCAACTCGTTCACCCGGGCGCGCAGGTCGGCGAAGTCCATGACCATGCCGGCAGCCGGTCCGGTCTCCTGGGGAGTCCCCTCGAACGCTCACTTCCAGCCCGTAAGTGTGGCCGTGCAGGCGGAAGCACTTGCCCTCGTGGTCGGGCAGGCGATGGGCCGCGGCGAACGTGGCGGTGACTGTGATGGTGATCTTCATGCGGCCGTCCTCGTGCACTCTAGCGGTACGGGACGGGGTCGACCGCGCCCGCGGCCGCGAAGGCGGCCAGGCGGCCCTGGCAGGTGTCGCAGACACCGCACGCCGGGCTCAGCCCCTGATAGCAGGAGTGGGTCAGCTCGTAGGGCACGCCGTGCTCCAGGCCCCAGCGGACGATCTCCGCCTTGCTCCAGTGGACGAACGGGGCCTTCACCCGCAGCTCGAACTGGGTGCCCAGCCGCACCGCCTGGTCGGCGGCCTCCACGAACTCGGGACGGCAGTCCGGATAGCCGGTGTAGTCGTCGTGATGGACGCCCAGCCACAGGTAGGCCGGGCCCGAAAGCGTCCTGCAGGCTGGCCATCTCGGCGAGGAACAGCAGGTTGCGCGCCGGCACGTACGACGGCGCCACGCCGGTGACCGCCGCCAGGTCCCGGCCCTCGGGCAGGTCCCGGTCGGTGTCGGTGAGCGCCGAGCCCTTGATGGGCGGCAGTTCGATGAGGAAGTGCTCCATGCCGAAGTGCGCCGCGACCTTCTTGGCGGCCTCCAGTTCGACGGCGTGCTTCTGGCCGTAGAGGAAGGTGTAGGCCTTGACGGTCTCGCCCGGATGCTGGTCCTTGACCCACGCGGCCAGGGTGGTGGAGTCCAAGCCCCCGCTCAGCAGCAGGCAGTGCGACAGGGCCGGCGCGCCTGCCTCCAGGCCGCCCGCCTCCGGCGCGGCGCCGCCCATGCCGCCCATGCCGCTCACGCCCGCTCCCGGCAGCCGTGCTCCGCGGTGACCACCGTCTTGATGTTGCCGCGCACGGTGAAGTCCGCGGTCACGCGCATCCACCGCGGGTCGAGCAGCGCCACCAGATCGTCCAGGATCTGGTTGGCGGCCGCCTCATGCGAGATGGGCCGGTCACGGTAGCCGTTGATGTACAGCTTGAGCGACCTCAGCTCCACGATGAGGTCCCGCGGCTGATAGCGGATCTTGATGAGCGCGAAGTCGGGAAACCCCGAACGCGGGCACAGGCAGGTGAACTCCGGGATGTCGAACGACACCAGATAGGGCCGCTCGGGATTGGGGTTCGGCCACGGCTCCAGCTTGTTCTCCCGGATGGCCGCGGTGCCGTAGAGCTCTTTGTTCTCGTCCATGCAGCGAAGTATAGCGTGCTGTTATAGTGACTGCGCTCGAAAAGGATAGCGTCGGAAGGATGATTTGATGACCCGCAGGGATCGATCGGCGGACCTCACCTCAGCGGAGATGCGCGTCCGCAAGGAGCGCCGCTTTCTCCTCATGGCGGGGGCCGTGTCTGGTGGTCGTCGCGGCGTGCTGTACGCCGGCAACATCCTCTACTTCCGCTTGGCCGACGACACCTTCTACTACTTCTGGATCGACCTGGCCTTCATCCCCCTGGAAGTGCTCATCGTCGCCGTCATCGTGGAGCGGGTCATCTCCCGCCGGGAGAAGGGCGCCATCGCCCAGAAGCTCAACATGGTCATCGGCGCCTTCTTCAGCGAACTGGGCACTCCCCTGCTGGCCAAGCTGCTGCCCACCATGCTCGCGGCCGGCGAGATCCGGGAGCACATGCACCTGAAAGCTTCCTGGAAGAAGGACGATTTCTCCGGGCCTCCCAGTACGCGCGCGGCCTGAAGAGCGAGATCGACCTCAGCCAGGTGGACCTCTACGAACTGCGGACGTACCTTCTCGAAAAGCGCGACTTCATCCTGCGGCTGCTCGAGAACCCCAACCTCATCGAGCACGACCGCTTCACCGACCTGCTGTGGGCCGTCATGCACGTGGTGGACGAACTCGAAGCGCGGCCGGTGCTCACCGGGCTGCAGCACGCCGACGAAGCCCACCTGCAACTCGACGTCCGCCGCGCGTACAACGCGCTGCTGGCGGAGTGGGTGCTCTACGTGGAGCACCTCAAGACGAACTACCCGTACCTGTTCTCGCTGGTGGTGAGGACGCACCCCTTCCAGGACGCGCCGTCGGCAACGGTGACCGGCTAGCTGCCGCTCTTCAACAGCTTCACCGTGGACTTGACCCGGTCCTGGTAGCTCTCGGTGATCTTGATCTGCACCTCGGCCAGCAGTTCCTCGTGCACGTCCAGGACGTGGCGCACCACCTGCGGGCGGGCCGAGGCCATGAAGCGCGTCAGGTCGGCCTGCATGCCCTCCCGCATCCTGCCCGTGGGGTTGATGAGCCGGTCGAAGGCGCTCCCCAGCGCGGTCCCCGCCACCGCGGCCACCGCCGGTACCGCGAATCCCCCGGCCGCGGCGCTGCCCAGGAACAGCCCGGCCATGCCGAACGCGGCGGTCGTCCGGCGGCCCGAGCGCAACTTCGATTCGGTGGCGAACCGGCCGTCCTCGGGCAGTTGGAACGGGACGACGCTGAGAGGCTCCGTCTTGTCCCTCACCTGCCGCTTTCGCCGGGCCGAGTACCAGTAGGCGCCGAAGGATACGCCCACCGCCACCAAGAGCACCGCCACGGATATCCACCGGCGAGACGCCCCCCAACCGATGACCACGGTGAGCGCGCCCGCGATCGCCCCGAGCACCGCGAACACCTCCCAGAAGCGCCGCCGCCAGGCGAACGACCACAGGTCCTTGCGGTAGAGGTCGTCGAACACCGCCTGGGTGCTCTGCGTGTACCAACTCTCGTAGCGCTGCAGGATCTCGTCGCTTCTTGTGTTGCATTTCTCGAATAATGCACGAAGTATTGCATTCCACGAAGCCCTGAACGCGTCGCTGAACTGCCGCAGCTCCGCCCGGGTCGCCCTCTGGATGTACTCGCTCATGTGCTTCTCGAGCACGCCGAGCTGCCTGAGGGCCTCGGTCTCCGCCCAGCGCTGATGCTCCCGGAAGTCCCGCACGATCTGGTCGATGACGGCCCGGAGGTCTTCGGGGATGGGGACCTCTTCCTCTTCTTCGGCCGCCTGCCGCGCCGTCCCGGCTGCGCCCGGGGCGCCCGCGGCGGCGCCGGCCGCCACCCGGGGAGTCGTGTCTCTGAGAAAGCCGGAGAGGATCTCGTACGCCGCCCGCACCTTGATGAACTCGGCGGCCGTGCCCCCGCGATCGGGATGGGCGTCGGCCACGCGGCGCCGGTACGCGGTCTTGACCTCGGCCAGGGTGGCGTCGGTCGAGAGACCCAGGATGCGGTATGCCTCGGAAAGTGTCATTCGGGTCTGCATTGTACCTGTGAGCGGCCGCTCAGCCGTATTGCGGCCGCGCGTCGCGGCTGATATTGTGGCCGTCAGTGGGTGACGGGGGCGTGCGAGTCAGAGGAGCTCAGTTGGGCCTGGCCGAATCGGTTCTGCCGCGAGGCGACAGAAAGTCTCGCGTAGCGCTCGCCACTCTGTGCGGCATCCTCTTCCTGACGTTCCTCGACACCACCATCATGAGCGTGGCGCTGTACGACCTGCAGCAGACGCTCCACACCACGGTGTCCGACCTGCAGTGGATCATCAACGCCTACGCCCTGCTGTTCGCCGCCCTCATGCTCGCGTTCGGCTCCCTCGGGCGACCGGCTGGGGCGCCGCAAGGTCATGCTGGCCGGCGTCGTGGTCTTCATCGCGGGGTCCATCCTGGGCGCCCTCGCGCCCAACACAGCCGTCCTCATCGCGGCCCGCGGCATCATGGGCCTCGGGGCGGCGGCCTGCGAGCCGGGCACGCTCTCCATCCTGCGCCACCTCTACCCCGAACCGCGCGACCGCGCCCGTTCGCTGGGCATCTGGGCGGCCGTGGCCGGTCTGGCCCTTGCCATGGGCCCGGTCATCGGCGGCCTCTTGGTGGGCGGCGGCGGCTGGCCGGCCATCTTCTGGTTCAACGTGGCGGCCGGGCGTCCTCGCCTTCGTGGGCGCCATCCGCTGGGTCCCGGAGAGCGCCGATCCCGAGGCCGGCCGGTTCGACTGGGCGGGCTTCATCCTCGGTCCGGTCGCTCTGGGCACCATCGTGTTCGCCATCATCCTCGGCGAAGGTCAGGCCGGCTACACGGCTCCGCACGTCCTCGCCCTGTTCGCCATCGGGGTGGTGACCCTGGCGATCTTCGGGTTCGTGGAGACGCGGGTCAAGGCCCCCATGGTCAGGGTGCAGTACATGCGCAAGCCGGCCTTCAGCGGCTCCCTGGCCATCGCGTTCGCCACCTATTTCGGGGTGTTCTCCATCTTCTTCCTCACGGCGCTCTACCTGCAGGTGGTCTTGGGCTACACGGCCTACAGCACCGCCGCGCTCTTCGTCCCGATGGCCCTGGGCATGATCGTCGCCTCAGCCATCGCCGGACGGTGGGTGGCGGAGTCCGGGCCGCGCACGCCCGTGGCGGTGGGGTGCTTCTGCGCCGGCGCCGGAGTGCTCTTCACCGATCTGTCGCTCAGCGCCGACAACGGTCACCTACCTGCCGATGATGTTCTCGCTGCTGCTCGCCGGGGTCGGCTTCGGCATCGCGGTGGTGCCCATCACGTCGGTCGCCCTCTCGGCGCTGCCCGCCCGCCACTCGGGCATGGCCGCCTCCGCCACCACGACGGCCCGGGAAGTGGGGACGGTCATCGGCGTCGCGGCCCTCGGCTCGTTGTTCAACACCAAGCTCATCGACTTCCTCACCACCCGCCTCCTCCAACTTGAGCCGTGCCCGCCGGAATGGCAGAAGTTCGTCATCGACGCCGTGCTCACCGGCCAGTTCTCCGGGGACGCCGCCAAGCAGGCTCAGGCGCTGTACGGGGACGTGGTCACCAAGGTGGTCGGGGCGGCCTACGCGGCCGTCCACAGCGGTGTCAGCCTCGCGCTCATCGTGGCCGGCGGGGTCATCCTGGCCTCGGGGCTCGTGGCCTACTTCACCTTCACCCCGGCCCGGCTGGAACTCGAAGCCGCCGACGACTAGGGAGCGGTCATGGCCAAGCGGAACGCTTTCTACGCGCAATCCGGCGGGGTCACCGCCGTCATCAACGCATCGGCCTGTGGGGTCATCGAGACCGCCCGCAGGCACGGCGACGCAATCGGCACCATCTTCGCCGGCCGCAACGGGATCCTCGGCGCCCTGACCGAAGACCTCATCGACACGAGCCACGAGTCCGCCGAGGCCATCGCCGGGCTGCGCCACACCCCGTCCGGCGCCTTCGGCTCCGCCCGTTACAAGCTCAAGAGCATCGACAAGGACCCGCGCGAGTACGAGCGCCTCATGGAGGTCTTCAAGGCCCACGACATCGGCTACTTCTTCTACAACGGCGGCGGCGACTCCGCGGACACCTGCCTCAAGGTCTCGCAGCTCGCCGAGAAGATGGGCGCCGATGTCCGGGCCATCCACGTGCCCAAGACCGTGGACAACGACCTCCCCATCACCGACACCTGCCCGGGGTTCGGGTCCGTTGCCAAGTACATCGCCGTGTCCACCCGCGAAGCCAGCTTCGACGTGCGCTCCATGGCCAAGACGTCCACCAAGGTGTTCATCCTCGAGGTGATGGGCCGGCACGCCGGCTGGATCGCCGCCGCGGGGGGCCTGGCTTCCGACGCCGCCACCCCCATCCCCATCGTCATCCTCTTCCCGGAGATCGACTTCGACCGCGAGCGGTTCCTGGCCAAGGTGAAGTCCCTGGTGGATACCGCCGGCTACTGCACCGTGGTGGTCTCCGAGGGCGCCAAGAACCCGGACGGCACCTTCCTGGCCGACCAGGGGCTCAAGGACGCCTTCGGGCACGCCCAACTGGGCGGCGTGGCCCCGGTGGTGGCCAACATCATCCGCGAAGGCCTGGGATACAAGTACCACTGGGGCGTCGCCGACTACCTGCAGCGGGCGGCCCGGCACATAGCCTCCAAGACCGACGTGGAGCAGGCCTACGCCATGGGCAAAGCGGCGGTCGAACTGGCCCTGGCCGGCAAGAACTCGGTCATGCCGACGATCGTGCGGAAGTCCAGCGATCCCTATGTGTGGGAAGTGGGCGCGGCGCCGCTATCCGAGGTGGCCAACGTCGAGAAGTTCATGCCCCGCGACTACATCACCGAGGATGGGTTCGGGATAACCGAAGCGTGCCGCGAGTACCTGGCGCCGCTCATCCAGGGTGAGGACTACCCGCCCTACAAGGACGGCCTGCCCCAGTACGTGACGCTCCAGAACGTCGCCGTTCCCAAGAAGCTGCCCGAGTTCACGGTGTAGCCGGCCCGGCGGAGCCGCGGGCCGGCCCCTCCCGCCCGGCGGCGCCGGACGTCAGTCGCCCACCACGTCCTCGTAGACGGGGATGGGGTCGAAGGTGATCACCGTAACGTGTTCGACGGCCAGATCGGGGAAGCCTCTGCGGCCGAAGTCCTGGTTGTCGGTGCTCGGCGACTCCCGGTAGGCCTCGATGACGATGTACTTCTTGTACCCGCCCGCGAGCCCGTCGAAGTTCTCCGCGAGCTGGACGATGAAATACGACTGCATATCGCCGAACGACGGGAGGGCCGCGTCCAGCAGGTCCTGGGCCTCCGCTTCGGTGTCCGCGCTGGCGCCCACGATCAGATAGAGCTCGTCCCCCTCCAGGGAGACACCGCCAAGCTTCTGGGCGTAGAGCAGAGCCGCGTCGGAGAGGTCGGTCGCATAGCCGAGATAATCGGCGATGGACTGCGGGGCGCCGAGGGCGATCAGGCCCCCTCGCGACAGATCGGTGCCGAGAGTCACGATGCTCCACTTCCCGTTGCTCTTCTTGAGGAGCACGTGCGCGTCATCGGTGCCCGATGAGTGGACTATCACCCCTGCCCACCGGTCGCTGACGATCTTGTTGCCGGTGATCGTGAACGTGTCGGCCAACTGGTCGGAGGCGGCCAGCACGGCTTTGATCTGCTCCAGCGGGTTGTAACCCGTGGAAGTGGTGGCCGCGGGGCCCCCGATGAGGTCGGCGATCGCTTCCGGCGCCCCCAGGTCGATGAGATCCTCGTGCACCAGATCGGTGCCGATAGCCACGACGAGCCAGGCGCCCTCGAGGCGCTGAAGCAGCACCCGCGCATCGTCGACGCCCGGCGCGTGCACGATGACTCCCGCCCAGGTGCCCTCGATCTTGTAGTCGGTGATCTCGAAGCCCTGGGCTATCTGGTCGGAGCCCTGCAGAGCCGCGGCGATCCGGTCGATGTCTCCGCCGACGCTGGTGGTGGTCTCGGCCTCCGAGGTGGTGGTCTCCTCGATGGTCGTCTCGGTCTGCTCGAGCGTGGTGGTCGTCTCGTCGCCGGTGGTGGTGGTCGTCTCGTCGCCGCCGCACGCAGCCGCGAAGGCCACGAGGCTGAAGAGCGAGAGCATCACGACAACGGACCCGACCGGCTTGCGGAACAACATGACGACCTCTCCCACTGGCGAGACTCGGACCTGGGCCCTACCTTACGGCGTGGCCGACGGTGGGTCAATCCCCGGGGTCGGGCCTGCTACATGTCCTCGTAGACGGGGATGGGATCCGAGGTCTTCACGGTCACCGACTTCACATAGAGGTCGGGGAAGCCGCGCCGTCCGAATTCCAGGTTGTACTGGTCCGGAGGGTTCTTGTAGGCCTCGATCACGATGAACCAGCCCGGACTGAGCCCCTGGAAGTTGTCGGACCGCTGGATGATGAAGTACGACTGCATATCCCCGAACTTCGGGATGGCCTTGTCGAGCAGGGTCTGGCAGGCCTGTTCGGTCGACCGGCTGGCGCCGATCACGAAGTACAGATGCTCCCCCTTGTGCGAGGTGCCACCGAGGCTCTCGGCGTAGGCGATGGCCTTGTTGGACACGGCCGGCACCTTCAAGGTCGTGCTTACCATGGCCGTCGTGGTCGTCTCCGGCAGCGTCGTGGTCGTCTCCGCGACCGTCGTGGTCGTCTCCATCACGGATGTCGTGGTCTCCGCGAAAGTCGTGGTGGTCTCCGCCGCGCTCGTGGTCGTCTGCTCCGCGAAGGTGACTATCGTCTCCCCTCCCGGCTCGGAGGTGCTGGTGGCCACGTCCGATCCGCAACCGGCCGCGATGAACGCGGCGGACAAGAGGAGAAGAGCAAGGACAGCCAGCGGCCCAGTCCCGTGGAGCTTCATGACCCGCGACCCCTTCCCGGCCCGATCGCGGGCCATCGAATCCATCCAAAACGCGTCCGCGCGCCCCACGTTACGCCGCCCCGACCGGCGGGTCAATCCGGCGCGAAGGCACTTGACAACGGCGCGAGTTCTAGTAAGCTGCGAGTGAGCGTTCGCTCATTACTCCACTCCTGAATGGGGATGGTCATGGACTTCAAGCCTGAAGCGCTGCGTCTCAAAGACAAGGTAGTGCTCATCACCGGCGGCGGGGGCACGAACAGCATCGGCCGCTCCATAGGCCTGCGTCTCGCGCTCGAAGGAGCCAAGATCGGGGTGCTCGACATCGACGCCAAGGGCGCGGCTTCCGTCGCCGGCGAGATCGTGGCGGCCGGCGGAGAGGCCCTCCCCATCCACTGCGACATCACCGACCTGGACGCGTGCCACGCCGCGGCCAAGCTGCTGGCCGACACCTACGGGGGCCGCATCGACGTGCTGGTCAACAACGCCGCCGCCTTCCGCGGGGTGCTGTCCAAACAGGGCTTCCGGGCCTTCAACGAGTGGACGCCGCAGGATTGGGACTACCTCATGGACGTCAACCTGCGCGGCATGTGGTTCTGCGCCCAGGCCGTCTACCCCTACATGAAGCCGTTCGGCTACGGCAAGATCATCAACATGACCTCCACCACCTTCTGGGAAGGCGTGCCGGGCTTCATCCACTACGTGTCCAGCAAGGGCGGCATCATCGGCTTCACCAGGGCGCTGGCCCGCGAGCTGGGGCCGGACGGCATCCGGGTGAACGCCATCGCCCCGGGCTTCACGCTCACCGAGGCCAACATGGAGCAGGCCGCCGCGGCCCGCGACCACTGGGACGAGGTCCTCAAGGGACAGTGCCTCACGCAGCGCCACGAGACCGCCGACGACCTGGCCGGCCCCGCGTTCTTCCTGGCCTCGCCCGACAGCGACTTCATGACCGGGCAGACCATGCTGGTAGACGGCGGACTCAGACACAACTAGGAGGACAGCATGGCCGCGAAGCAGCTCGACTACCGGGTCTTCATGCACAGCTACCCCGGTTTCAACAGCACGTCCACCCTCTTCTTCGGCGAACGCGACGCCATCCTCATCGACGCCACTCAGCTCCTCAGCGACGCCCACCGGCTGGCCGCCGATCTCATCGAGATGGGCAAGAACCTCACCCACATCTACGTGTCGCACTTCCACCCGGACCACCACTTCGGCGCCGGCGTCCTCAAGGCGGCCTTCCCTCGTGCGCACGTCGTGGCGCTGCCCAGCGTGGTCAAGGACATCATCTTCACCACCAACGACAAGGTGGATATGTGGGGTGAGTTCTTCGGTCCCAACGAGCCTGAGAGCGTGCTCTTCCCCATGCCTATGAGCGAGCCCCGCCTGGAGTGCGAGGGGCACGTCCTCGAGTTCTCCGACGGCTGGGAAGGAGACAGCGCCAACAACAGCGTGGTCTGGGTGCCGTCGCTGAACCTGGCCTGCGCCACCGACGTTGCCTACTTGGACTGCCACATCTGGATGACCGAGAGCAACGCGGCACGCCGGGAGCAATGGCGCGCCTCCATCCGCGACCTCCGCAAGTTCGGCGCCGGCGTGATCATCCCGGGCCACGTGAGCGCCGCCAAGCTCGCCCTCAGAGACACCTCTTGCGTGGACTGGTCGCTCGGCTACCTCGACACCTACGAACAGGTGCTGGCGAGCGCCAAGACCGGCGTTGACCTCTGGGAGGGCATGAACAAGGCCTATCCCGGCCTGAAGGCCATGGATTTCGCCATCCAGTGGAACGCCCGCCTGCTCTTCCCCCACAGCTGCCCCGACTGGTTCCCGGCGCTTCCGGGCGAACCGGGCACCATCTTCCTGGACCCACAGGGCGAGTTCGTCGGGGAGCCGCCGCGCGACTAGGAAGCTGCTGAAGAACGGCGTATCTACTAATTCCTCGCGGTACGAGATAATCTCGATATACCTCCGACCCAGCTTTCGCGACGGGCCGGATAGAATTGATAAACTACTAGTCAGTAGTTTGGAGACGCTTCTGCCGACGGTTTACACGCGCCGGCGATGCGGGGGAGCATAGATGACGCGAATCCTCATGCTGGGTGGCGATCCGGATGTAGTCGAAGCGGGCAGGATGATCCTGGTCCGCGAGGGCTACACGGTCGCGATGGCGACGGACATCAAGGACGCCATGGCCCTGCGCGACCACTTCAAGCCCAACCTTCTGTTCATCGACGTCCTGGGGCACGACCTCTCCGAAGCCGCCGACCTGGCCACCAAGGCCCACGAGGGCGGCATGCGGATCCCCGCTCTGGTGATGGCCAACAAGGGCCGCGGTGTGGCTTTCTACATGTACTGCGGCGACGGCGCCCTCACCCCGGGCCCGGACTTCCCTGAGAAACCCATGGAGCCGGCGGCTCTGAGGAAGAACGTGCAGTACGCCCTGGCGCATGGCTGCAAAGGGCAGATGGCCGCGGGCTAGCGGGCGCCAGACGACGGAGGACCCGAGCCCTCCACTACGTGAGCGGTGCGGGCGAGCTCTTCTTCGGGCCAGCGCTCATGTGGCGACTCCCCCAGCGACTCCCTCCACTCCTCGGGAGATATCGCCCACGCGTGCCCCGGGACGAACACCCGGTCGCACCTGTGGCAGTAGTGCAGGTCATGCCACTTCGGATTCACCGACTTGTTCCAAGCCGCCACGGCGCGGTTGTACTTGATGACGGTGCGGGTATCCCACAGCCTCCGCACGGCGATGATGAGTCCGATGAGGACAGCCGCCACCATCACGATGACGCCCACCAGCGGGCGCTCGGGGAGGAAGGCGCCGCCAAGGAGCATCGCGACGGCCACCGCGCCATAGAGCCAGCCCCAACGATACGAGCTCAGGGCGCCGTCCGGAGCGTCCCATCGTGGGCACGTGGGATCCGAAAGCCGGAGAGCCAGGCCCCGCCATGTGGCCCACCCCCGCCCGGCCGCGACCGCGACGGAGGCCCGCTGCACCTCGTCAGCGCTTCCGCATGCAGGACAAGTGGGCCATTCCATAACGGCTCCGTTCAAGATCTAGCGCTGGCGCTCCACTCAGTTATAGCGTATCGCGCTAGCGGCCGCCGCATCGTGTGTCATATACTCGGGTCCCGCCACGAGCAGCCCCACACCGGAGGCGTCATTGAGCAGCGACCGCATGGCTTCAGGTTGGTACTACTCCAAGCTCCGCGAGGCCGGCGGACACCCGGCGGGTCCCCTGAGCTGGGAGCAACTCGTGTGGGCCGCGCGAAGCGGTGCGCTCGCTCCTGGCGACTCCGTATGGCACGAGGCCCTGCCCGCTGGCAGCCCGCCGCCAAGGTCCAGGGACTCTTCCCTGCCCGCCGCCGCTCTCCCCTCGTCTGGGTCGTCCCCGTCGCCGCGCTCGTGGTGGTCGGGCTCGTGCTGGGCTTGGTCCTGGGGCTGAGGAACGGGGATGACGGCCCCTCCGGCCCGTCAGGCCCCACCGTGTCGATCACCACCTCCACCAGCGCACCGGACGTCACGCCGACCACCCCCACCACCGTGCCGGCCGCCGAGGCGGACACCTGGCTGGTCATGATCTACGCCAACGCCGACGACGAGATCCTCGAGGAAGACACCTTCTTCGACGTGAACGAGGCCGAGGTCGTCGGCTCCACGGACAAGGTCAAGATCGTCGTGCAGCTCGACCGCTACGCCGGCGGCTTCGCGGGCGGCGGCGACGTGACCTCCACCAAGCGCCACCTTCTGGTCACGGACGGAGACCTGTCCACCATCAGCTCGCCCGAACTGGCCGACCTTGGGCGAAGTGGACATGGGCGACAAGCAGTCTCTCTACGACTTCGCCACCTGGGCGATAGAGACGTTCCCAGCGGAGCATCGCGCGCTCATCCTGGGTGACCACGGGGGCGGCTGGACAGGCGGGTGGACCGACGACGCCCCGGTGGCCGGGAGCAGACTGACCACGCAGGAGATCGACGCCGCGCTCGGAGCGGTGGTGGCGGATACCGGGATAGGCTCCTTCGACCTCATCGGCTTCGATGCCTGCCTCATGGGACAGCTCGAGGTCATGAGCGCGATCGCGCCGCACGCGCGGTACTGCGTCGCATCAGCGGAGACCGAGCCCGCCATCGGCTGGGGATACGCCGGGTTCCTTCGAGCCTTGACGGAGACCCCGTCCATGACCGGCAGCGAGTTGAGCAGCGCCATACTGGATTCGTACATCTCACAGGACATCCGCATCACCGACGCCGACGCGCGCCGCGGGCTCACCGGCGGCGAGTACTCGTCGGAGGCCGTGGTCACCGAGCTCAGCCTCGATGCGACCCTGGCCGGCATCGACCTGGGAGCCATCCAGGACCTGGATGGGGCTGTCAATGAGCTGGCGGTGGCGCTGACGGGCGTCGACCAGGGACTGGTGGCACAGGCCCGCACCTACGCTCAGTCCTACGCCGGCGTCTTCGGCGACGACCTGCCGCCCTCCTTCATAGACCTCGAGCACTTCGTAGACCTGCTGCGCACGAGCGTCGACGACCCCGACGTGCTGCAGGCCGCCGAGCGGGTGACGGCGGCGCTGGACCGGGCTGTCGTTCGCGGAGGTGCACGGCCAGGAGCGCCCGGCGTGCGGAGGACTGAGCATCTACTTCCCCAACTCTGAGGAATACGTGGGCACGTTCGGAGAGTGGATCGCCAGCTACACCTCGTTCGCCGGACGCTTCGCCACAGCCTCGCTGTGGGACGACTACCTCACGTTCCACTACACGGGCAAGCCCTTCGATCCCGGCAGCGCCGACCTCAGCGCCGTGACACCGGCCCAAGCCGCGCTCACCGATTTTGCCCAGGCGGCCAAGTCGTCGGCTCCCGCCGAAGGCGCCACCATCGCGGGCCCCGGCGCGGGCGGCCTTACCATCACGCCCGTCAGCGTCTCCGCGAGCGAGCTCACCGTGGACGAGGCTGTGACCGTCTCCGCCCAGGTCACCGGCACGAACATCGCCTACGTCTACTACTACATCGGGTACTACTGGCAAGAGGACGGTTCGTTCCTCAGTGCCGACGCCGGTTTCATCGAGCCTGGCAATGTCAAGGAGGTGGGCGGCGTCTACTACCCGGATTGGAGCCAGGAGGGCTCCGTCGCGGTGGACTTCGAGTGGAAACCGACCGTCTACTTCATGAGCGACGGTAACGAAGCCAACGACCAGTTCGCCTTCTTCAGCCCCACGGTCTATGGCGCGGACCGGGACACCGACATCTACAGCGTGCGCGGCACCTACGGCTTCACCGAGACCGGGACGCGGGTGGAAGCGGAGATAGACTTCAGCGGGAACGGCGACATGCTCAGCGTGTGGGCCTTCGGCGGCTCCGGCGGGGGCTCAGGCGTGGGGACATGGCACGAGATCACTCCGCAGCCGGGTGACACCTTCACGATCACCGACGAGTACCTGGAGTTCGACCAGGACCCCGATGGAAGGTTCGCGGACTACGACGGCGGCGTCATGACGTTCGGCGAGAAGCCCTTCACCATGCTCCCCTACTCTGCCTTCGCGGGCGAGTACGTGCTGGGCATCGGGGTGGAAGACCTCGACGGCAACGTGACCTGGGAGTTCGCGGAGGTCGTCGTCACTAAGTAAGTGTGATGACGACATTCCCCTTCTTGTGCCCGGCCTCGACGTAGCGGTGCGCCTCGGCCATCTGCTCCAGCGGGTAGCGCCTGTCGATCACCGCTCGGACCTCGCCCGCCTCGATCAACTCTTTGATGAAGGCGAGTTCTGACGGGCTTTGTTTGGTGGTCAGCTTCGCGACGCTCACGTATGCCCCGCCCGGCGCGAGAGCGTGGGCGCATCTCGACTTGGGACACTTTCCGACCGAATCGGCGATCACGTCATAGCGGGTCCCATCTGTGAGGAAACCGTCCTGTGTGTAGTCGACGGCCTCATCGGCCCCCAGGGATCTCACCATTTCCAGGTTGGCGGCGCTGCAGACCCCGGTGACTTCCGCCCCAAAATGCCGGGCAACCTGGACGGTGTAGGTCCCCACACTCCCGGAAGCCCCGTAGATCAGGACTTTCTGCCCTCGCCGGATGCCCGCCTTGCGAAGCAGGCGTAGCGCCGTGGGCCCCCCGATGGGAACGGCGGCTGCTTCCTCATAACTCATGTTCCGCGGCTTCGTTGACAGCACCCCGTCCTCGGGCACGCACTTGTACTCCGCGTAGGCGCCAAAATGCTCCGCCAGGGTCGACGCGAACACCTGGTCGCCCACCTTGAACCGAGTCACGTCCTTGCCGACCGCTTCCACGTCGCCGGCGAGTTCCATGCCGTATATCGGGTGCTTCGGCTTGGTGAAGCCCAGGGTCATCCGGGCGGGCAGCCAGAACAGGGGCGGAACGTTCAGGGTCCGCATCCTGATGTCCCCTGCGCTGACGGTGGTGGCGCGCACCCTGACCAAGATCTCGTCGTCCCTTGGAGTCGGCTTTGCCACCTCTTGGAGCCGGAGCACGTCCGGAGCCCCGAAGCTGCCGGCCACGATCGCCTTCATCGCCTGAATCCTTTCACTATCAGGTAGACGCCCAACGAGAACTCCCAGAGCGCGATGGGGATCACGGTGAGTCCCCACAGCGACGACAGCTCCCCGGTGAGGTCGTGCATCCTGGCGGCGACGTAAGCCACGACGACCACCGCGCCCACGAATCCGAGCAGGGGAAGCACCCGCGGCACCAAGCGCGACTTGTACAGCAGCGAGCCCAGCAAGGCGGCGTTCACGGCCGGGATGAAGCTCTGCGATACGAGGAAGAGCCGGTCGTACAGAGCGACCAACGCTTGGCCGGTGACCAAGCCGTCCGCTCCCACTCCCACCTGGCGCAGAGTCACCACCGCGAGCAGGGTGGCCACCCCCGCGAAGATGCACGCGGCCTCAAGGACCCTGGTGCCGACGAAGCCGAGCGCCACTCCCTGGTTCTGCTTCTTCACCACCGGGTAGAGCGCGACGGCCGTGCCGATGCAGGCAAGGCCCACGATCATCTCGAGGACGCCCCCGAAGATGGCGCGGGTGTCCGGGCCGGGGCCGGCGATGTAGCCGAGCTCCTTCACGGGCCCGTAGAGCCAGAAGCTCGGCATCGAGACGAAGGTGATCACGTAGAGCACCCCGGCGACCAGGGCGGTCTTCCTCAGCGAGTCCATCGGGGCTTTGGATCGGGTCTCGGGAGTGTGCGCCATCAGTGACCTCCAACGTAACCGCATGGTCAAACTGGAGGGTTATCCCCCTGTGGGCGAGTTTCAAACGGACGGTCCCGAGACTCCGCGGTGCCGGCTGGGGAGCGGCTGCGGGGCGTGGACCAAAGGCCCGCGCCCCCTTGTCTTCGACTTCATCGGCATCCCCAATAGGGTGTCCGATCGTGCGGTGCGCCGCCCGTGGGGCTCCTCCACTACGAGATCCGGCGGCGGTAGATGACCGTGGCGAAGACGTAGGCCACGACGAGGATGCCGACGCACCAGGCGAGAGCGATCCAGATGTCACTGCCCACCGGCTGCTCCGTGAACAGGTCGCGGATGGCGTTGACGATGGACGTCACCGGCTGGTGCTCGGCGAAGGCGCGCACCGGACCGGGCATGCTGTCGGTGGGAACGAATGCCGAACTGATGAACGGCAGGAAGATGAGCGGGTACGAGAACGCGCTCGCGCCGTCCACGGACTTCGCGGTAAGACCGGGGATCACGGCTATCCACGTCAGCGCCAGCGTGAACAGGATCAGGATGCCGGCGACCGCCAGCCACGCCGATACTCCGGCCCCCGAACGGAAGCCCATGAGGACGGCCACGAGCACCACGACCACGAGCGAGATCAGATTGGCCACGAGCGAGGTCAGCACGTGCGCCCACAGCACGGACGACCGCGCGATGGGCATGGACTGGAGCCTTTCGAAGATGCCGCTCTTCATATCCAGGAAGAGCCGGAACGCGGTGTAGGAGATACCCGAGGCGATCGTGATGAGAAGAATACCGGGCAGCAGGTAGTTCACATACGAATCCGACCCTGTCTCGATCGCGCCGCCGAACACGTAGACGAACAGCAGCATGAATGCGATCGGCATGACCGTGGTCGTGATGATGGTATCCGGGCTACGCATGATGTGGCGCAGGGATCGTCCCAGCAGGACGGCGGTATCACTGAAGAAGCGCTTGTTCATCGCTGTTCCCCCACGATAGCGAGGAAGACATCCTCGAGGGTCGGCTGCTTCTCGACATATTCGACCTTTGCGGGCGGCAGCAGCTGCTTGAGCTCGGCCAAGGTGCCGTTGACGATGATCCTGCCCTCATGGAGGATCGCGATGCGGTCGGCGAGTTGTTCCGCCTCGTCCAGATACTGCGTCGTGAGTAGGACCGTGGTGCCGTGGGCGGCCAGGTCTTTCACCATCTGCCAAACCTCGAGGCGCGCCTGAGGGTCGAGCCCGGCCGTGGGTTCGTCGAGAAAGATCACCCGCGGGCTCCCGATGAGGCTCATCGCGATGTCGAGGCGGCGGCGCATGCCGCCCGAATACGTCGACACCTTCCGCGCGGCCGCGTCGGTGAGCGAGAAACGCTCGAGCAGGTCATCCGCGACGGTGCCCGCGCCGGCGATATGCCGCAGCCGCGCGACCAGAACGAGGTTCTCCCGCCCACTCAGCATCTCATCGACGGCCGCGAACTGACCCGTAAGGCTGATGGACTCCCTCACCTCCGGCCCTTGCGTGGCGACATCGAAGCCGTTGACGCCGACGGTCCCCGCATCGGCCTTGAGCAGTGTGGAAAGGATCTTGATGACCGTGGTCTTGCCCGCGCCGTTCGAGCCCAGCAGCGCGAAGATGCTGCCCCGCGCCACGTCGAAGTCCACGCCACGCAGCACCTCCAGCTTCTTGTACGACTTCTCCAGGCCCTGCACGTGGATCGCTGGGGCGGCGGCCGGTTGGGACGTCATGAGACGCTCCCCCTCTCGGCCGCTTCGGCCCGCTCGATGGCGCTGACCAGCCGTTCCCGCTCCCGGGCCACCCAACCGCCCTTCACATAGTTCTGAAGGAACGCCTCGACGAACTCCACGGGATCCTCCCCCACGATGTCGCGGATCGGCGTTCCGTCCGCCGCGGCCAGCTCGAACAGATCCGCCAGATCCTCGAACATGGACGCCGCGCTGTCGCCGTCTGCCGGCCCGAAGTACATGAGGTACCGCTCGATCGCCTCGATAGTCTCGCGGTAGTTCTCAGGAAGCCGTCGCGTGCGCGCCTTGTACTCCCGCCAACGCCGCTTGTCACCGATCACCTTCGAGGTGAACTTCGAGATATCCATGTTCATCTGCCTCCGTCGTAGAGCTGTTCCAGGCGTTCAGTGAGGAAGCTCCAAGTGCGCCAGAACTCGTCGAGATATTCGCGCCCCCGGGCGTTCAGGGAGTAGACCTTGCGTGGCGGCCCCTTCTCGGAGGGGATCTTCTCCACGCCCACTAGCCCTCGCTGCTCCACCCGCACAAGCAACGCGTAGATGGTGCCCTCGGCGATGTCGGTGAAACCCATCTCCCGCAGCCGCGCAGTGATCTCGTATCCGTACGCGGGCCGCCCGGACAGGACCGCCAGGACGACTGCCCTCCAGCGTGCCCTTGAGCATCTCCGTCATCTGCTTGCCCACGGAACACCTCAGCTACTAAGTGTTACTTACTACTGGTACATAGTAGCACTTGCTAGTGGACGCCGGGCAGCCGAGGATTGGCGCCGCCGCCTTCGCGGTACTAGCTCTCATAGGGGTGCTGAAGGGACAGATGGAGACCTAGCCGGGACCGCCGACTTGCAGGAGGAACGATGGCCACAGTAGTCGTGGGGGTAGACGGATCGTCCTGCGCCGAGGAAGCTCTCGACGCAGCCGCCGAGGAAGCAGCGCTGAGACACGCGCACCTGCTCGTCGTGTCTGCTTGGGATGTGCAGGCCGGCGCCATAATGGTCGCTCCAGCGTTCCCGGAGGTGTTCGATGCTTTCCGCAAGCAGGCCCAGTACACCGTGGATCAAGCGGTGAGCCGGGTTGCCAGACTGCATCCGGACATCGACTGCCAAGGCAAAGCCCTCGAGGGTCGACCTGCGGAAGTCATCCTCGAGCAGGCCAAGGATGCCACGCTCGTTGTTGTCGGCAGGCGCGGCCATGGTGGCTTTGCTGGTTTGCTCCTGGGCTCGGTCAGCCAGCAGGTGGTGAACCACGCGCGACGACCGGTGCTGGTAGTGCCGCCTCCAGAAGGAGTCCGATGCTGACCGCCCGCCCCTGGCGGGTGGCCGCTTCGTGCCTGGCGCCCGCGGCCGCAGCGTCGGCCTGACGGACCGGACCCCTATCCCCAAGCTACCGTACCCGCCGGCCCCTGACCCGGCCGACGCCCTTGACAGGCCGCCTTATATGTAATAGTTTACATATAATACTTTACTTAAGGAGCGGCCGCGGTGATCAAGTTCATTCTTCTGGGGCTTCTGAATTACGGTCCGATGACGGGCTACGAGATCAAGCAGACGATCGACGAGAGCACCGCCCACTTCTGGCATGCCCACCACAGCCAGATCTACACCACCCTGCGGCGCATGGAGAGCGACGGCCTGGTCACCTCCACCCTCATCCAGGATGAGGCCGGGCCCGACCGGCGCGTCTACACAGTGACCGACGCGGGGACGGCCGAGCTCAAGACCTGGCTCGACCAGCCCCTCACCCAACCTGCGGCCGTCAAGGATGAGTTGCTGGTGCGCGTGTTCTTCTCGGCCCGGCGCGATCCGCAGGCAGTGCTCGCCGAACTGCGAGTGCAGTCCGCGCTCCACCGGGAGAAGGCCGCCGTCTACGAGGTCCTCGCCGCCCACATGACCGACGCGGCGCCCGCGGAACTCGCCCTTGAGCGCGACCACACATTCTGGCATCTCACTCTGGAGATGGGCCGGCGTTACGAGGCCATGTACCTGGGGTGGCTCGATCATGCGATCCGGACGATCGAAGCCCTGTAACTCACCGATCACGAAAGGATGCGTCCCGTGAACATCACCGTCCTCAACGGCAGTCCCAAAGGCGAACTCAGCGTCACCATGCAGTCGGTGGCGTATCTGGCCAAAGCACTACCCCGAGCACACGTTCGACGTCGTGCACATCGCGCAGCGCGCGAAGCGCCTGGAGAACAACCGGGAGGAGTTCGACGAGGTCATCGACAAGGTGCGGGCCGCGGACGCGGTCATCTGGGGCTTCCCCCTCTACATCCTGCTGGTCCACGGGAACTACAAGCGCTTCATCGAACTGGTCTTCGAGCGGGGTGTGCAGGATGCCTTCGCCGGCAAGTACACCGCCGCGCTGTCCACCTCCATCCACTACTTCGACCACACCGCCCACAACTACATCCACGGCATCTGCGACGACCTGGGAATGCGTTTCGTGGACTCCTTCGCCCCCGACATGCACGATCTGCTCCATGAGGAAGGCCGCGCCCAACTGCTCGGGTTCGGCCGGCAGTTCCTGGACGCCGTGCAGGCCCAGGCGCCCACCCAGCGCCGCTTCCCACCCCTTTCCCGCCGGGAGTTCGCATACCAGCCGGGACTCCCCTCCCACCCCGTCTCCTCCGGTGGCAAGAAGGTCGTGATCCTCCACGACTCGCAGTCGTCCGACAGCAACCTGGCGAACATGGTCGCCCGCTGCCGCGCCGCGGTGGACGGCGACGTGACCGTGGTCAACATCCGCGATATCGACATCAAGGCCGGTTGCCAGGGCTGCCTGGAGTGCGCCGGGAAGTACCAGTGCTTCTACACGGGTAAAGACGAGTTCATAGACTTCTACCGGTCCACCGTCATGCCCGCGGACGTGATCGTCTACGCCGGCACCATGGTCGACCGCTACCTCTCGGCGCGCTGGAAGACGTTCTTCGACCGCACGTTCTTCAACACCCACACACCGGTGCTGGTGGGCAAACAGATCGCGCTCCTCGTTTCCGGTCCCCTCGGGCAGACACCGAACCTCATGGAGATCCTCGACGGGTACTTCCAGTACCAGGGCGCCAGTATCGCCGGCGTCGTGACCGACGAGAGCGGGGACTCGGCCGAGCTCGACCGCCTGCTCGACGGGTTGATGACGCGCTCCCTGGCGAGCGCCCAAGCCGGCTATGTCCACCCGATGACGTTCCTCGGCGACGCGGGGATGAGGATCTTCCGCGACGACATGTACGGGCGCCTGCGCGTCGTCTTCGCGGCCGACCACAACGCGTACCGCCGGTCCGGCCTCTACAAGACGTTCCCGCAGCGGAAACTGGGGATCCGGATGCTCAATACCTTCGGTGCGCCGATCATCAACCTGCCGCCCATACGCAAGCGGTTCGACCCGATGATCAAGATCCAGATGTCACAGCCGCACAGGAAGGCGGCGGAGAAGTACTAGTCGCCCGCGACTCATCGCGGCCGCGGGGCCAGATGGGACGGCCGAAATCAAGGTAAGCTTCGTATCGACTCGCTGCGATAGTGCACCTGTATGAGGAGCTGAGGAGATGTACACGTTCAGGCCGGTCAGCGAACGCATGCAGCACATGCATCAGCTGATCCGCGACCGTGTCATCCAGAGCGACTCCGAGACCGCCATGATCACCACTCGTTGCTTCCAGGAGAACGAGAATCTCATCCCCAGCCTTCGCCGTCCCACGGTGCTCAGGGCCATCTGCGAGCAGATGACCGTCCGCGTCGAGGACTTCGAGATGATCGTGGGCAACAGCAGCAAGAACTTCTGCGGCTCCGGATACGCGCCCGACTGGGGCGGCATCGACGCCATCCCCTCGCTGATCGCGAACGGCGTCTGGACGCTCCGGGAAGATGGTCTGTACCACAATCCCGATGACGACGAGCTGCGCATGTCCATGGCTCCTGAGGACTTCGAGGCTCTGATATCGATCAGCCCCTACTGGAGAGGCCGTACCTACAGCGATATCGCCGCCGCCTGGCAGCCCAGCGGCTACGAAGAACTCTGCCGCATGCAGGTCTCCGCCACCGTGAAGGGCGCACCCCTGCTGATGATGCCGTCCGGCCACCTCACCCCGGGCTTCAAGAAGATCATCAACGTGGGCTACGGCGCCATCCGCAAGCAGGCGCAGGACTGGCTGGATTCTCACGTGAATTCCCTCATGGGCGACGACGTGACCCGCAGCCTGTTCTACACCGGGGTAGTCATCTCCTGTGACGCGGCGACGACCCTGCTGAAGCGCTACAGCGAGAAGTGCCTGGAAAAGGCCGATTCCTGTACCGACGAGAAGCGCAAGGCCGAACTGGAGTCCATGGCAGACAGCCTGGGCTGGATCTCCGAGAACCCCTGCCGCACCTTCCGCGAGGCCTGCCAGGCGGCGATCACCTATCAGTACATCCTGCGCCTGAGTTCCATTGGGGATGTGGGATCGTTCGGCCGCTTCGATCAATACACCTGGCCGTACCTGGAGAGCGATCTGGCAGAAGGCCGGCTGACGCCTGAAGAGGCACAGGAGATCGTGGATTGCTTCTTCATGAAGATCAACTCCATGTACGGCGGCGGCATCGGCGAATTGGTCAAGATCATCGGCATCGGCAACACGTATCTCCACACCACCATCGGCGGCGTGGATCCCCTCACCGGCGACGACGCCTGCAACCCCGTCACCTCCATGGTGCTGGAGAGCCTTGCGCGCTTGAGTCTCCACGACCCCACCATCTCGTTGCGGGTCAACAAGAACACCCCCGACGCGTTGTGGGCTCTGGCATTGGAGACCTCAACGAAGGTGGGCGGGCTGCCGCTGTTCCAGAACGACGACGTCATCATCCCCGGTGTGGTGAAGGAACTGGGCTTCACGCTCGAGGATGCCCGGGATTACGCCATCATCGGCTGCCAGGAGATCACGGGTTCCGGCAACGACTATGCCGCGGCCAACGGCGTGGCTCCCCCGCACGCCTCCATCCACTACAGCAAGCTTATGGCCATGGCCATCAACGACGGCACGAACCCCTTCAACGGCGAGCAGTGCTCCATCCACACCGGCTACCTGTACGACATGAAGTCCTTCGACGAGGTCAAGGAAGCTTGGCGCACGCTGGCCGCGTATTTTCTCAAGGCCCAGGTCTCTCTCAACAACTACCTGGAGTACCTGGTCCAGTACCACACGCCGCACCCCATGCTGTCCATCTCCCTCGAGGGCTGCATGGAGTCCGGCAAGGACTGCACCTGGGGCGGCGCCAAGTACAACTCGTACGGCGGCACGGCGACCGGCTTGGCCACGGTGGCGGACTCCCTGACCGCCATCAAATACATGGTGTTCGACAAGAAGCTGTGCACGGCTCGGGAGCTCTATGAGGCCGTCATTGCCGACTGGGAAGGCTACGAGCTCTTGAGGCAGCGGATCATCAACGAAGCGCCCCACTTCGGGAATGCGGATCCCTATGCCGACGAGCAGATGGCCTGGGTGATCGACACCTACTACGACACGTGCAAGGAGTGCTACTCCACCCGCACCAAGATCTTCAAGGCCGGCCTGTACGGCGCGGCCGACCATGTGGGCCAGGGGTACACCACCTGGGCTACGCCCGACGGCAGAAGAGCCGGGACGCCCATCGCCGATGCTGCCTCTCCGTGCCAGGGCCGCGATACGAACGGCCCCACCGCGGTGTTCCTGTCTTCGCTCTGTTATGACCACCGCAGGTTCATGGACGGCGTGTGTCTGAACATCCGCCTCCATCCGACGGCGCTCAGCCGCGACGACGGCATCGCCAAGCTCCGCGACATGGTCAAGGCCTATATGGACAGCGGCGGTGCGGAAGCCCAGTTCAATGTGGTCTCCACCGACGTCCTGCGCAAGGCCCAGCGAGAACCCGACGAGTACCGCAATCTGGTGGTCCGCATCGCCGGTTACTCCGCCTATTTCGTGGAACTGACCCGCGATTGCCAGGAAGACCTCATATCCCGGCATGAGAACGTGATCTGAGGGGCGCGGCTCCTACGGGGTCACATCCGGCGCGACCCACGGCTTGTACTCGATCTTGCCCTTGTTGATGAGGCACACCGGCACCGGATGGGCCCAGGCGTGGTTCTTCATGCCAAACCGCTCGGCGCCTGTGGGGAAGCCGTCGCCGTACAGCGTCGGGATGGTGCTGAGCGTCTGCCACTTGTCCCTCACCGCGGTCGGATCGATGCTGTCGGCGGCCTCGATGGCGGACTTCAGCATGTAAAGAGCATTGGGGGCTGAGCCAATGACTCGGCGGTTCGAATCGCCCATCTTCAGGAGTTTCTTGAAAGGGTCCGTCAGGTTCGGGTCGTCCAGGGAGTGGTTGAGTATCCCGACGATGTTGTGGGAGGCTTCGGGACCCGCGAGACCCACAGCGGTGGGAGCGTCGATGTCGACCGGCAGGACGATGGGCGCCGTGTAACCCACACCACGCAGACCCTTGACCAATTGGGAGAACGAGTCGGTGCTTATGGACGGCGTCCATACGGCGTCGGCGCCTATGGCCTTGACCTTCTTGTAGCCCCTGGCGTTAGGTTGGAAGAGGACTGTGAAGTGGTTGAGGGCTGTGTAGCCCGTGAGGGCCAACCCGGTCCGGGTCACGAGCTTCTCGAAGACCTGCTCGTACCCCTTGTAATAGGCATACTCAAACTCCTCGACGGCTATGATCAGGGTCCTCACCTTGGGGAACAACGCCCTGAGGGCGTTCAAGGCTGCGGACGCCTGGGCGATCGGATCCAGCCCGAGGAACTCGTAAGGCGTGCTGGGGCCCATCTCCGCAGGGTCTAGGTCGTACCTGGTGGCCACGTGAAGCACTTTGGCCTCCTCGAAGAGGGAGACGGTCTGCGCATTGAAGTACGCTCCGGGGCCGACCGCGAACTTCACCTTGTCGCCCATCACGAGCTTGACAACAGCCTCCGCGTTCCCCGTAAGATCGCTCTTGTTGTCCTCGATCAGCAGCTCGACGTCATAGGTCTTGCCGCCGGCCCTGATGCCGCCGCCGTCGTTTATCATCCTGGCGACGTACCCCATATCGACTTCTGCCGCATCAAGGCTGGACATCCTGGCGACGAGCACCCTATTGGGTTCTGCCGCCTCGAGGCTAGAGTACTTACCCGTCAGTGACATGACGCAACCGACCCGGAGCTTCTCGTTGGCGGCGGCGCCGGTGGTGACCGTGGTCGCGGCGCCCGTCGTAGCAGTGGTAGCGGCCGTCGTGGTCGTCGCGCCCGCGGTGGTCGCCGTCGCGGCAGCGGCGGTCGTGGTAGTGGTAGTTCCACCGCCACACGCGGAAAGCAGGCCGGCCAGCCCAGCCCCGGTCCCCGCAACGGCACCGGCCACGCCCGCGAGCTTGAGAAACTCCCGCCGGCTCAGCTTCTTCGCGTCTTCTGCCATGATGCCCCCCGGTGACGATCTAGCCCCGATATGCACGACATGGCCAGCATTCTACTATTAGTGGACGGCGGGCCGGGCGTCCGCGCCCTGCCGGCGAAGCGGTTTCGAGCAGCTTGACCAGAATCGTCGCAGGCTCTTCCGGGGGCCGTCCCTTTCTCCCTCGCAAGCCTCTCGCCCGGAACCACAGAGGAAGGCCAGCGCTCCAGTGGAGCGGCCGCCCCGAGTCAGGATGCCCGGAGCAGACCGGTGCTCTCCTCGTCAAAAGCGATGCCGGCTCCCTGCACGCCACCGATTTGCTCCAGCCGGACAACTTTTCCCTCGAGCGAAAGTCGGAAGGGGAACGGGCACCCTCTATCGGAAAGAGTCACAACCACTCGAACCTGATCGTCGAGGGCGAATTTCGCGTCAGTCAGCAGATAGACGCCCGATAGGGAAAGGTCTCGGGTAACCGCCGGTCCCCGGTCGGTCTCAGCCGGCCAAGACAGGGTGAACCTCTCGGCCGATCGACGGTCTGAATGGATATGCGTGTCCTTCAGTATCGCCGCACTTTCGCACTAGGAACGAGACTGACACCGGATGCTCAAACCCATTTTAGAGATTGCCGCCTCTCGCCGGTGGTGAGAGAGAGGCCTTCTGTGAGCCAAGGATTCACGAACTGCGCAAAGTGCGGATAATTCGTTCGCCCTCTGTATTAGGAGATCTGAGCGCCAGGGCTCCGAGGTCGGAGATGTCAGCTTCCTTGTTGACGGAGGGTAGAAAAGGCCTATATTCGGAATACGTAGACGGGGAAGCATCCGCGCCCGGGAGATTGGCATGAAAATGGGCCCAAAGGTCCGAGTTGCAGCGCCGGCCGCCCTTGTCCTGGCGCTTCTCCTTCTTCTTCTCGGCTTCCTTCCCCCCAGCTCCGCCCTAGCCTCGTCCTCTTCTCTCGCACTCCAGCCCGGCTGGAACCTGGTGGCCGCCGGTCCGGAGACTGTCTTTCCCAGCCCGCTGTTCGGCTGGGATGGTTCTTCGTATGTGAGCACCACTACTCCTTTGGCCTGGCAAGGCTATTGGTGCAGAGTCTCTGACCAGGAGTGGGTGAGTCTGGCCGCGGTCTACGGTCCCCATGACACTACTCTCGTCGCGGGATGGAACCTGATCGGCAACCCCATGAGCTACCCGGCCACGCTCGCTCTCCCCCTCGGGCGGGTGGCCTTCCTCTATGACGCGAGCGCCCAGACATACGTCTCCACCTTGATTCTGGCCCCCGGTCAAGGCGCCTGGGTGAGAGGAGAAGAGGGGGAGCGGGTTGCCCTCTTACCTCCTGCCCCCACCATCAGCGCTCTCAGTGTCACCTCCGGCCCCACCTCCGGGGGCACCGCGGTGGTCGTCAGCGGCGCCGCCTTCATGGAAGTGACGGAAGTGAGCTTCGGCGGCGCCATTCTTCCCGCCTCAGGCTACGCCGTCGATTCCGACACCCAGATCACCATTCCGAGCGTTCCCGGCCACACTGCCGGCACCGTCGGCGTCTCGGTCACCACCGTTTCCGGCACCTCAGCGGACACCTTGGCCGACGACTATACGTACGTAGACGTCACCGCCACCGTCGCGGTCAACGACTTCGCCAACTACCGGGTATTCCAGCGCGACATCGGCGCCACGTCCAGGAGCGTGACCGTCAGCGGGACCTACTCGAACATGAACTGGAATCGGGTAGAGGCCCGGGTCCTACAGCACGGCACCGGCACCACAGCTGTTGGCTGGACGACCATCGACTCGACGCCCGGGGGCGAGACATTCGCCGGCGACCTCGCTGTTCCGCAAGGCGGCTGGTACAACGTCGAGGTACGCGCCCTGGACGGCGCGGGTTCCGTGCTCGGCTCCGACCGCGGTACCAACAAGTGGGGCGTGGGCATGATCATCCTCGTTATCGGCCAGTCGAACATGTCGGGCCGCGGCCAGACCCCCTATGCCGTCGCGACTTCCGATCTGGCAGTCAACTACAGCAACGCCGGAAGATGGGAGCACCTGGCCGATCCCTACGACGATGAAAGCCCGGCCGGCGCGGTCGACGATGACAACGCGAAAGCCGCCGGATCGATGATCCCCGGTATCGCCAATTCCCTTCTCCAGACCTTCGACTTCCCCATCGCGTTCGTGCCGGCGTCGAAAGGCGGGTCGAACCTCTAGGTCAACGGATCCAGCTACGGATGGGCCTATCGCAACCCATCGAATCATTTCGACACCTCGACCCTCTATGGCCAATCGATAACCAAGGCGCAAAGCGTGGGCGGCGTCGAGTTGATCATCATGCACCAGGGCGAGCAGGACCTGAGCGACGGCCGCACCGAAGCGAACTACGAGGCTGATTTCGCCACCATGATCGGCCACTATCGACAAGATCTCTATGCCAATATTCCGATCTTCATCTGCCAGCTCGGAACGGTGGGCAGTGGAACGAACGCTGGGGTCACCGGCATCCGCAACGCCCAGCACGATCTAGATAATGGGACGAACATCTTCATGGGCGCTACCGCGATGGACCTGCCGCGAATGGATACCTGGCACTACACCACCCCGGCGCTTACGGTGCTCGGCGGCCGCCTGGCCAATGCCATCAAGTACTACTATGGCCGGTCAACCTACTACCGCGGACCGTCGATCAGTTCAGCCTCTTTCAGCGACGGGAACCGCAATCAGGTGATCGTGACCGTCAATCACCGGGGCGGTACCGACATAACGCCGGCAACGGGGATCACCGGCTTCGCGGTGCTCGACAACGGATCGACAGTGACCATCCAGTCGGCCGTGCGCTACAGCCCCGATGAGGTTCTACTGACACTGGCGAGCACGGTAGCAGCGGGTCACACCGTGACGCTGCGCTACCTCTATGGCATGACCCCGACGGTAACCGGCCTTGTCAAGGACAACTCCCCGCTGGCGCTCCCGCTGGAGAACACGACCGGCGACATGACGGTCGGACTGACGGTCGTACTAATAACAGACGGAATTGCGGAATTTGCGGACATTCGCTAAGGTTGGGCGACTCCAGACGTCTTCCCAAGGGGAGGTACTAGTTGGCACGGGTCAGACCCAAACGGTCTACTCAGAGGGCCGTCGCGCGCCTCGCGTCTCTGCTGAACCGGCAAGAAGAATTTGTCAAGGTTCAGGACCTGGTTGATAGCGGACTGCTTGTGATTGGTCGACACACTTACGGCCTGCCGAAAGTCTGGATGTACCATGGCAGTGAGAGCAAGGTAGTCATCGGAGCTTTCTGCTCAATCTCACCAGGAGTACAGATCGTAGCCGGAGGCATCCATCCGGTCAATTGGGTTTCTACATATCCTTTTCGCGCCGTGTGGGGACTTCCCGGAGCTTTCCAAGACGGGACACCGGCCACAAATGGTGACATTGAGATTGGATGCGATGTCTGGGTCGGAACTTGATGCGATGATCCTTTCCGGCCGTAAGAATAGGCGACGGGGCCATCATTGCGGCTCGGGCGGTCGTCACGCGAGATGTTCGTCCTTATTCAATTGTGGCAGGGGTGCCAGCGCGAGAAATCGGCATGAGATTCGACGGATGAACAGGTGGCAGCACTCCTGCGGATCAAGTGGTGGGAATGGGATGACGAGGATATCCTAGCGGCCATTCCACTCCTCTCGAGTCCCGACATATCAGCGTTTCTGCATCGGGATCTTCGGGCGTCTCCGTAAAACGTCCTATCTCACGGTAGCGGAGGGCCGGGAGTAGGAGCTCCTTAGGGGTGGGGCCGGTCGCGGCCTACCCCCGCAGATCGGAATTCCTGAGAGCCTCTAGGACGCAACGATAGGGAGCGGTCGTCAAGGGTGGTGAAGTAGACGGAGAACCCAGCCTGGCAGGCGGCGACCGCCAGCGCGACACCGAGCATGGTCTTGCTCACCCCCTGAGGGCCCAGGAAGGCCACGTTGGGTCCGCTCTCGCACGAACCCCCATCTTCGATGCGAGCGTTGCGGCTGGACCAAGTTCATACCGCTCAGTGAAGATGTCCCCGGTGCTGGTTCGGCTATGAGAGGTATACACACACATGTCGCACGGGCTATGTGCCCTGATAAGGTGGCGGGACCCGGACTTGAACCGGGGACACCATGATTTTCAGTCATGTGCTCTACCAACTGAGCTATCCCGCCAAACAAGCGCCGCCTCGAGGCTGCGCTTCTGCTGACCGCGGCGCCGGAAGATCCGGCGGCCTCAGCGACACTGAGGCGGGAGCGACGGGGCTCGAACCCGCGACCTCCGACGTGACAGGCCGGCGCTCTGACCAACTGAGCTACGCCCCCGCAATCAGGCTGGGAGATTGTCTCATATCCCTGGCTCACATAGGTGGGCGCAGCAGGTTTCGAACCTGCGACCCCCTGCTTGTAAGGCAGGTGCTCTCCCACTGAGCTATGCGCCCAGGCACCCAGCATGGGAAGTGCCCCCAGGGGAATTCGAATCCCCGCCGTCGCCTTGAAAGGGCGATGTCCTAGGCCGCTAGACGATGGGGGCACAATGGCGCTTACGAGGGGACATGGCCCTGTCCCGCTCGCAGCCGGGTGATGCTAACACAGGGCAGGCCGGGGAGCAACCTATGTGTTAGCCTTTCCGGGAGCATGAAGACATCACCGCGCAGCAGCGTCCTCATAGATCTGGCCGCGATCCGTAGCAACGTCGCTCATCTGGCCTCCCTCCTCCGCCCCGGCACCCGCATGCTCGTCGCCGTCAAAGCCGACGGCTACGGCCACGGCACTCTGCCGGTCGCACGGTCGGTGGTGGCGGCAGGCGCGCACGGAGTGGCGGTGGCGACGGCCGAAGAAGCCGTGACCCTGCGCGACGCCGGCTTCGACGACATGATCCTCGTCATGGGCCCCCTCTACAGCTTCGACCAGTTCGAGGAGATGGCCCGGCAATACGTGGACTTCGCGGTGGTCAGCGACCACATGGCCGAGATGCTGCCCCAGCTCCGAGGCTCCGGCCTGCACGCCAAGGTCCACCTGAAGATCGACAGCGGCATGAACCGCCAGGGCCTCTTCCCCGCGGCGGTGGGCGGCTTCCTGGAATCCATCCGCGGCATCCCCGAGATCGAACTGGCGGGGGTCATGACCCACTTCGCCTGCGTCACCGAGGACCCGACCACCATCGACAGCAGCTGGAGCGCTTCGTCCCGGCGGTGGAGGAGGTGCGCCGGCAGTGGCCCGGGGTGACCGTGCACGCCGCCAACAGCGCGGCCACCGTGCACGCCCCCCACTCCCACTTCGACATGGTGCGCTGCGGCTGCGCCGTCTACGGTCTCGACCCCTGGCAGACGGACGCACGGGCCGCGGGCCTCACGCCCGCCCTCTCCTGGAAGTCGCAGGTGGTGCTGGTCAAGCGGCTGCAGGTGGGCGAGGGCGTGGGCTACGGCTGCACCTTCCGCGCCGAGACCCCCACCGACGTCGCGCTGGTCCCCATCGGCTACGGGGACGGCGTGTTCCGGGCGCTGGGCAACCGCGGGCACGTGCTCATCAACGGGCGCCGCTATCCGCTGGTGGGACGCATCTCCATGGACTCGTTCGGCGTGGACGTCGGCACCGACGGCCGGGTGAAGGTGGGCGACACCGTCACGCTGATAGGCGCGGACGGCGACGAGCGCATCACGGTGGAGGAGATCGCCCAGCAGGTGGGCACCATCAACTACGAGATCACCTGCGACATCGCGCTGGACCGCAGCGAGCGGCTCTTCCTCAACGACGTCTAGTACAGCCGCGACCCGCACTTGCGGCAGAACCAATCCCCCGGATCGAAGACCGCCCCGCACCCCGCGCACCGGTATTCCCGCGGCTCCTGATCGGCGCCGGTGAACTCGCCGGCGGGCGCGTTCTCGTCGGGCTCCGGCGGTTCAGCATCCTCCGCAGCGGCTCCCTCGCCCGTGGAGTCATCGTCGGGCTTGGCGGCGCCCGCCGCGGGCGTGGCCATGGGCGCCCACGGTTCCTCGCGGAACTCGCGGCTCTCGCGGATAGCGAGCCCCGTAGGGCGGATACGCCGGCGGGTACATCTGGGGCTGGCCCCGGTTCCACGCCGGACCGTTGTCCAGGCGGTTCCTGAGGTCGGATATCTTGAGCCAGTAGATGATCCAGCAGATGATCCCGGCCAGCGGCAGCACCCATCCGATGAACGGTATCCACCCGATCACGAACGACGCCACCCACAGCACGCCCGCCGTCAGGCCGACGTTGTAGCCGAAGTCGCCGTCGATGAACCAGCCGCGCGTCTTGAACTCAGCGCTGACCGAATCCCTGACCTTGACCACCGTGTAGATGAACCAGCCGAGCTGGAACATCGGGATGAAGTTGAGCCACACCTTCCCGGGCGACATCCGCCGGTTCTCGGGGCTCACGTTGCTGAGCAGCGCCTGCAGGTTCAGCAGGAAGAAGAACCACGGCAGCAGGTAGACGCCAAGGATGATGATGACGCCGATGCCGGCCAGCCACCCCCAGCCCCAGAACAGTCCCGGATCCCACGGCTACTTCTTGACCGCCGCCACGGCCTTGTCGCGGGCGTCGATCAGCAACTGCATGTCCGGCTTCTTGATGAAGTCGTTGGCCTGCAGCAGGTCGATGGCGCCGCGGGCTTCCTTGATCTCGGCCAGCGTGGTGTCGTAGACCTCCTGCCAGGTCAGCTCCACCCGGGCCACGCCGTCTTTGATGGCCTGCATGGCCACGTCGGCGGCCTCGATGGCGAAGACCTCGGTCTCCTGCATGGTGGGCATGATGTAGTCGGGGGTGATGCCCATGCTTCTTCTCGGCGTAGTTGGCCACGGCGTAGGAGGCGGCGATGGCCATCTCGTCGGTGATCTTGCGGGCCCGCACCATGAGGGCGCCCTTGAGGATGCCCGGGAAGCCGATGGAGTTGTTCACCTGGTTGGGGAAGTCACCCCGGCCGGTGGCCACCACGTAGGCGCCGGCTTCCTTGGCGGCGTAGGGATAGATCTCAGGTACAGGGTTAGCGCAGGCGAACACGATGGACTTGGGCGCCATCGTCTGGATCCAGGCCTGCTTGATGGTGTCCGGGCCCGGCGTGGAAGCGGCGATGATGACGTCGGCGCCCTTGAGGGCCTCTTCCTCGGTCATGATGCGCTTCGGGTTGGTGGCCGAGGCGATCTCCCACTTGCGGTAGAAGGCCTTGTCGGCTTTCACGTCCTCGCGGCCCGCGTGCAGGCCGCCCTTGCTGTCGAACACGATCATCCGGTCGGGGTCGCCCCCGGCCATGAGGATGAGGCGGGCGGCGGTGCGAGTTGGCCGCGCCGGCGCCGAGCAGGACGATGTTGGCGTCCTTGAGTTCCCGGCCGGTGACGCGCAGGGCGTTGATGAGGCCGGCCAGGGTGACGCTCGCGGTGCCCTGGGCGTCGTCGTGCCACACGGGGATGTCGCACTCTTCGCGCAGCGTGTCCAGCACCTTGAAGCAGTTGGGCTGGGAGATGTCCTCCAGGTTGACGGCGCCGAAGCTGGGCTGCAGCATCTTGACGAACTCGATGATCTTGTCCGGGTCGTGCTTGCCCTCTTTGTTGTAGCTGTCGATGCAGAGGGCCACGCCGTCCACGCCGCCCAGGTACTTCATGAGGAAGGCTTTGCCCTCCATGACGCCCAGGCCGCCGGGAGGGGTGACGTCGCCGTCGCCGAGCACCCGGGTGGAGTCGGAGACCACGGCCACCAGGTTGCCCCGGTTGGAGAGGTCGAACGAGGCGTCGTTGTTGTCGCGGATGGAGGTGGAGACCATGGAGACGCCGGGCGTGTAGTACACGTTGAACCAGTTGAAGCCGTAGATGCCGGCCTTCGGCATGGTGACGACCTTGCCGCGGTAGAACTTGTGCACGGTGGCGGCCAGCTCCTTGAGGAAGAGGGTCTGAGCCTTCGCCCTCTGCTCGGGAGTGAAATCGTCGGGGAAGTACGAGCCGAGGTCGGAAAGACTGAGATCCGGTGTCTTCATGATCCTGCTCCTGGAGCGTATGGATGGGATGACTTGGTATTTGCATACCATAATACCGCTTGAGCGGCGCCTTCGCGCCGCGCGGGGGCCGGGCCGCTGCGAAGGTCCGCTTCACAGCGGTCGCGCGACTGTCGACAGAACCCGCGCAGCCTAGTACGATTCACCAATGAAACCGCGCGAGCACAGCGCAATACAATGCGGACAGGGAAGAGGCCGTCACGCGGATGACGCCGGTTGTGCAACGCACCGCGGATCGAGCCGTGAAGTTCCGTGTTCCTCTGGGCCTTTCCCTACTGGATAAAGCCCAACCACCTGACCTTCCTGCGCTTCGCCCTCATCCCCGTGATCCTGGCCCTTATCGGCACCGGCCACCGTTGGTGGGCCCTGGGCGTGTTCGTCGCCGGCGGTGAGCACCGACTTCATCGACGGCGCCATGGCCAGGACCCGGAACCAGATCACCGTGCTGGGGACCTACATCGACCCGGTGGCGGACAAGCTGCTGGTGGGGTTCGTGCTCGGCTGGATCGGCTACCGATATGTGGTCGTTGACGTCATCCTGGCGTTCATCGTGCTCGAGTTGACCCTCTCGGCCATCGGAGCCCGGATACTGCTGCGCACCCGCAGCGCCCGGCCCTCGAACATCTACGGCAAGAGCAAGATGATCGTGCAGAGCGTCGCTCTGTTCCTGTTCCTGTTCGCCTGGGCCCTCGACGTCGAGACCCTGAGGACCGTGGCGCTCTGGATGCTGTGGCTGGCCCTCGTCCTGGCGGTGTTCTCCGGCGTCTTGCAGATGCAGGGGCGTCATGAAGGAGCGGCCGCCGCTGGAGCGGCCGCCGGGATCGCCGGGCGCGGACGCGTAGCCGGCGTGCGGCGCCTGGGCCGGCCCTCTAGCGCTTCGCCCACTCCACGAGGGCGCTCAGGAACAGGCCGAGCCGCTCCCGCAGTGCTTCGTCGACGAGCTTGCCGCTCTCGTCGAAGCACTCGCCCGCCTTGGGGACCCGCAATTCGGGCTGCAGCATGGCGTACGAATCGGTGAAGACGAACATCTGCCGCAACGCCAGCTGGCTGCGCATGGTACCGCTGTCGCCGCTCGAGCACCCCATGATGCCGATGGGCTTCCTGGCGCAGGCAGCAGGTCTTGGGCGGCCGGGAAGCCCAGTCGAGCGCGTTCTTGAGCACCCCGGGAATGGAGTAGTTGTACTCCGGCGTGGCGATGAGGAAGGCGTCCGCCTCCTCGATCTGCTGCTTGAGACGCGCCACCGCGGGTCGGATCGCCCTGAGCCTGCACGTCGGCGTTGTAGAGAGGGATGTCGCGCGATGCCGCCGATCTCCAGGGTGGCGCCCGGGGGTAGCACCTCAGCGGCCGCGCGAAGCAGCGCCCGGTTGTACGAACCGGCCCGCAGGCTGCCGGCGATGCCGAACAGAACCGCGCCTCGTCGCCGGTCACTTCTTGCGCTTCTCCAGGAAGGCGGTCATCCGCGCGGTGCGCTCCTCGTCGAACGACAGCGCCCAGATGGACGCCTCGATCTCGCATCCCGCCTGCACGTCGATGTCCAGGCCGGCGCGGATGGCCCGCTTGGTGAGGCGCACGGCGTTCGTGCCGTTGGCGGCGATGGCGCGAGCGGTGCTGAGGACCTCGTCCCACAGCTGCTCGTGCGGCACGACCTTGTTGACCAGGCCCATGGCCGCCGCTTCCTGGGCGTCGATCATGCGGCCGGTGAGCATCAGCTCCATGGCCTTCGCCGATGCCGACAGCCCGCGGGAGCCGCTGGGTGCCGCCGAAGCCCGGCGTGATGCCCAGGGAGACTTCCGGCGCCGCGAACTTGGCCCGGTCGGAGGCGATGCGGATGTCGCAGGAGAGGACGACCTCGGTGCCGCCGCCCAACGCGAAGCCGTTGACGGCGGCGATGGTGGGCTGCGGGAGGTTCTCGAGCTTGTCGAAGACCCGGTGTGCCCGGGTGGAGAGGGCGTAGGCGGTCGCCGGGTCCATGTGCTGCATCTCGGCGATGTCGGCGCCGGCGACAAAGGACTTGTCGCCGGCGCCCGTGACGATCACCACGTTCACGCTGTCGTCGGCCGCGATCTCGTCGAGCACCGTCTCCAGATCGATGAAGACCTGCGTGTTCAGCGGGTTCATGACCTCAGGCCGGTTGATGGTCACCGTGCAGATGATCGCCGTCTCGAGAGACCTTGACCGTCATGCGTGCACCTCTCTAATAGGTGTAGAAGCCCCGCCCCGTCTTGCGGCCGAGGAACCCGGCGCGCACCATCTTCTTGAGCAGCGGGCACGGCCGGTACTTGCTGTCCCCGGTCTCCTTGAAGATGTTCTCGATGATGGCCAGGGTGACGTCCATGCCCACCAGGTCGGCCAAGCGCAGCGGGCCCATCGGATGGTTGGCGCCGAGCTGCATGGCCGTGTCGATGTCCTCGGCGGTGGCGGTGCCTTCCTGAAGCACGAAGGCCGCCTCGTTGATCATGGGGAACAGGATGCGGTTGACCACGAAGCCGGGCGCCTCGGACACGGTGACCGGGGTCTTGCCGATGGACGTGGTGAACTCCACGCACTCCTTCACCGTTTCCGCGCTCGGTGCCCGCGCCCGCGATGATCTCCACCAGGGCCATGGCCGGCGCCGGGTTGAAGAAGTGCAGGCCGATGAACCGGCCGGGCCGGGTGGTCATGGCCGCCAGCTCCGAGATGCTCAGGCTGGAGGTGTTCGACGCCAGGATGGTGTGGGCCGGGCAGACCTTGTCCAGCGCCTGGTACAGCGTCCGCTTCCAGTCCACGTTCTCGGCGATGGCTTCGATCACCAGGTCGGCGTCCGCGACCTCCGCGGTGTCCTGGACGTTGACCACGCCCTTGATCTTGGCCGTGATCTCGGCCGGACGCCCGGCCTCCATCTTGCCCTTCTCCACCATCTTGCCGAGGCTCTTGTTGATGATGCCGAAACCGCGCTGGACGAACTCCTCGCTGATGTCCCCGAGGACGACGTCGTACCCGGCTTCAGCCACCACCTGGGCGATGCCGGCACCCATGGTGCCGGCGCCCACGACTACGACTTTCTTGATCATGCCCGGCCGCTACTTCTTGAGGATGACGGCCGCGTTGTTGCCGGCAGCGCCGTAGACCTCGGACATACCGATCTTGGCGCCTTCGACCTGGCGGGCGCCGCAGACGCCCCGCAGCTGGAGGACCATCTCGTAGAGCTGGGCGAAGCCCTGAGCCATGGTCGCTTCGCCGAAGCTGGAGAAGCCGCCGCTCGGGCAGACCGGGATACGGCCGCCGATGGCCATGTCGCCGCGGTCGAGGCAGGCGCACGCTTCGCCCTCTTTGCAGAAGTCCATGGTCTCGAAGTACTGGAGCACGTGCCACGCGCTGTTGTCGGGCAGTTCCACGAAGTCGATGTCGTCCGGGCCCACGCCGGCTTCGTCGTACGCGCGGTGCGCCGCCACCCAGCTCTCGCTGATGACCGGCACGCCCGGTTTCGGGTTGATGCTCACCACGGGGATACGCGCGGTCGGGTCGCCGTAGAGCGGGCTGCCCAGAGCCGACGCGATGATCTCGATGGGTTTGGTGGTGAACTGCTTGGCTTCTCTTTGGAGCAGAGGATGGCCGCGCCGGCGCCGTCGGAGGTGGCGCAGATCTCGTACAGGCGGAGCGGGTCGGTGACCATGGCGGAGTCGAGCACTTCCTCCACGCTGAACTCGCGCTGGTACCGCGCCTTGGGATTGAGCTTGCCGTGCTTGCTCAGCATCACTTTGACCTTGGCCAGATGCTCTTCGGTATCGCCGAAGTTCTTCATGCGCTTGCGCATCTCGAGGGCCCAGTAGACCGGGTTCGGGCAGGCCCAGGTTCCAGCGCAGGGTGTCGTCCGACGGGACCGGCTCTTCGTGGTAGACCGGCAGGGCCGGGAAGAAGCCCTTGGCCGATTTGTCGGAGCTCACGGCCAGCACGATCTCAGCAGCGCCGGAGGCCACGGCCATGGCGGCCACGGTCAGCATGGTGCCGCCGGTGGCGCAGGCGTTGTTCACGTTGACGACGGGGATACCCCGGTTGCCCATGACCTCTTCGGTGTAGGTGCCGGAGTAGATGCCCTTACGGCCGCCCCAGAGCTGGGAGCCGGAGACGATGAAGCCGATGTCCTTCCAGTTGACGCCCGCGTCCTTCATGGCTTCGTCGATCGCGTCTTTGGCCATCGCGGTCCACGGCTTGTCGGGGAACTTGCCCCACGGGTGGAGCCCCACGCCGATGATCGCCACATCCTTCATATTGATCACACCTTCTTCGTTAGTGGTGTTGTCAGCAGCAAGTCAGGCCTCAGACAGCCTTGAATTTCCAGGCGATGATGTCTTCGTCCTTCTTGTTGGTGTAGAGGGTGCCGACGGTCACTTCGACGTCCATGCCGACCTTCACCTGATCGGCGGTGACGTCTTCCATCATGCCGATGATGGTGATGCCCTCGGGGAACTCCACGGCCGCGCAGACGATGGGCTCGTAAGGCTCCGCGGTGACGAACGGCGGCGGCGGCGGGTAGTTCATGACGGAGTAGTTCTCCACCTTGCCGCGGCGGCTCAGATGCACCTGCTCCACGTCTTTGCCCACGCACTCGGGGTTATGGCACGTGAAGCTCTTGGGGAAGATGTAATCCCCGCAGGATTTGCAGTGCGTGACGATGAGAGTCGGTTTGCCTTCCGACATATCGAACAGATTCTCACCTATCAGCACTTGCTTGTTCTCTGCCACGTAGTCCTCCTAACGGACGATTTTCTTCTCGTGCATTTCGGCGATCTGCTCGGCGGTGTAGCCCAGGCTCGCCAGGACCTCATCGGTGTGCTCGCCAAGGGCCGGTACGGTCGACTGGATCGACGCCGGATCCTGCACGAAGCGGATGGGCTCGTTGATGAGCCTCAGTTTGCCGTAGCCGGGCTGATCGATCGTCGTCGAAGAAGTTGTTGGCCAACGCCTGCGGGTCGGTCGAGGACGTCGATGGGCGAAAGGATGGGACCGTACATCAGGTCGTTGGCGCGCAGCCGGACTTCCCACTCGGCGTAGGTGAGCGTGGTGAACTGCTGCTTCCAGCATGGGCTTGAGCACGGCGCGGTGCTCCTGCCGGTCAGGGCCGTGGTCTGGAAGCGCGGGTCGGTGGCCAGATCGGGCCGGTCGAGGGCGTTGGTGAACCTGCCCCAGAACGCGGCGCCCGTGGGGTCGGAGGCGGCGGCGTAACGGTCGCCGGCGGTGAGCTGCAGCCAGCGGTCGTCCTTGGTCATGTAGACGTCGTAGAACGGGTTGTCGGTCTTGGCAGGGTCGACGATGCGGAGCGGCACGCCCACGCTGGCGTCCATGATGTCGGCGCCGACCATCCACACGCCGGTGTGGTAGAGGTTGAACTCCACCTTCTGGCCCCGGCCGGTGCGTTCCCGGTTATAGAGAGCGGCGGCGATGCCACCGAAGATCTGCATGGACGACACCCGGTCGATGATGCCCGGCCGGGAGGTGGGGGGCAGCGAGCCCGGGACGGTGAGCATGTACTGGATGCCCGAGCGCGCCCAACCGGCGGCGAAGTCGTAGCCCGGCATGTCCTTGTCCGGGCCGGTGGTGCCGTAGGCCGTCACGATGCCGTAGATGATCTTGGGGTTGACAGCCGCGATGGAGTCGTAGTCCATCTTGAGCTTGAGAAGGGCTTCCTGGCGGTAGTTGGTCAGGAAGACGTCGGCGTCTTTGACCATGTCGTAGACGACCTTCTGCCCGGCCTCGTCCTTGAGGTTGACCGCCATGGCGCGCTTGCTTCTGTTGTGAAGGAAGAAGCCCGGGTTGATCTCCGAGCCGCGGAATGTACGGGACTGGTCGCCGGTGAGGGGCTCCACTTTGATCACGTCGGCGCCACAGTCGCCCATGATCGAAGAAGCCGCCGGGATCGCCACCACGTGCCCGACTTCTACGACCTTCACACCATCCATTACACCCGGCATGCCTACCTCCACCTCAGAGTGTTCAAAGCCTTGTCGCGGCCGTTTCCATACGCATTACGTGCATAGCGAAGCCGGCGGATCTTCCGCCCGGCGATTCATTATACAACAGGGTCGGCGCCGTTCCGGGGTCGTTTTGGTATTTCCGTACCAAATTTATCCCTGCCCGACGCCGGAGCACTCTCGCCTCCTGCCAGCGTGCGATATCATCAGGACAAGACCGAAGTCCACAGATCCGCGTCGGGAGGCGTTCCAATGGCCGAGAACTACGAGTTCATCATCTACGAGAAGGCTGACCGGGTCGCGTGGATCACCCTCAACCGTCCGGAAGCCCTGAACGCCCAGAGCGACGGCCTGCGCGCGGAGATGGTGGACGCTCTCGAGAACGCCTCCGTGGACGAGGAAGTGTTCGTCGTGGTCATCACCGGGTCCGGCGAGAAGGCCTTCAGCGCCGGCGCCGACGTGGCCCAGTACGTCACCCGGGTCCCCTCCTACGTGGTATCCCAGAAGTACATCACCCGGCCGTTCGAGCTCATCCGGAACATGACCAAGCCGGTGGTGGCCATGGTCAACGGCCTGGCGCTCGGGCGCGGGCTGCGAGCTGATGATCTCGTGCGACATCATCATCGCCGCGGACGACGTCAAGATCGGCCAGACCGAAGTGCGCGTGGGCCTCATCCCGGGCGGGGGCGGCACCCAGGTGCTGCCGCGCCTCGTGGGCGAGAAGAAGGCCAAGGAACTCATCTTCACCGGCGCCATGATCAGCGCCACGGAAGCCATGAACCTGGGCATCATCAACCAGGTGGTGCCGCGCGAAGAGCTGCGCGAAGCCACCCAGAAGATGGTGGACTCCCTGCTGCGCAACAGCCCGGCCATCATCGGCCTCGCCAAGATCGCCATCAACCGCTCCCTCGAGACCCCGCTGCAGGCGGGCATGAGCTACGAGCGCGACCTCTTCGCCCTGGCCTTCAGCTACGAAGACCAGAAAGAGGGCGCCAAGGCCTTCCTCGAGAAGCGTAAGCCTTCCTATTCGGGTAAATAGGACCCGCACGCTGCCGGCGCCGCGCTGCGGCGGCCGGTCGCCGGTAGGTCCCTGGAGGGCTGGGGGGCTCTCTTTGTGAAACGCGTATGCGCTTGGTGCAACAAGCCCATGGACGACCCCGCGGGGGAAGCCGTACAGGGCGCAGATCTGATCACCCATGGCCTCTGCGAGGAGTGCGAGAGCTTTGTCGCGTCCAACGAGCCGAGGTCGCTGCGGGAGTTCGTCAACCTGTTCACCGAGCCCGTGCTCTGCGTGGACGACAACGCTCAGGTGCTCACCGCCAACGACGTGGCCTGCTACGCCCTCGGGCGCGACCCGTCGGAGGTCGGCGACCTGCTGTTCGGCGAGGTGGCCCAGTGCCGCTGGGCCCGCTCGCCGGGAGGCTGTGGGACCACGGAGCACTGTCTGGGCTGCAGCATCAGGGGGATGGTCCGCGACGCCTTCGAGTCGGGCACGACGTTCTCCCGGCAACCTGCCTACGTGGAGCGCGAGACTCCCGAGGGCTCCGTGCTCCGTCTTGAGTTCGCCCTCACGACCGAGCGCCGGGGCGGCGTCGTGCTGGTGAGGATCGACGAGGCCGATGAGTCCTCGCAGGATGCGGACGACAAGGGCGACCCGGCTTAGGGCGCCGTCCTCACGCAGGAGACCCCCTCGCCCCGAAACCCGCGGTAGAAGCACTCGTTGCACGACCTGCAGCGTGAGGCGCGCCGGTCGCCGCTCTGCCACCGGGCCACCAAGTCCGGCTCACAGATGAGAGGCCGCGAAAGGCTCACGAACTCAGCGATGCCCGTCGCCACCACCCGCTCGGCCTCCGCCAGGGTGCGGATGCCGCCGACCAGCATGAGTGGCACCCTCAACCTCGGCCTGAGCTTGATGGCGGCGGCGGCGTAGTAGGCGCCGCGCCGGCCGCGAAGAGCCTCCCCGGTGCGGACTGAGCGGTAGTCACCGGAGAGCGACGTGCCGCCGCTCAACTCGATGGCGTCTACGCCGGCCTCCTGCACAGCGGCCGCCGTCACCAGCAGATCGTCGGTGGTGGCTCCGCCGGGCAGGAAGTCCTCGGAGTTGAGCTTGATGAGCACCGGGAAGTCCGGGCCCACGGCTTCGCGCACCGCGGCCACGACCTCGGCCGCCAACCGGGCCCTGCGGCCGGGTCTCCCCCGTACTCGTCGGTGCGCTGGTTGAAGAACGGCGACAGGAACTCGCTCAGCAGATACCCGTGGGCGGCATGGATCTGGACGGCGTCGTAGCCGGCGGCGCGCGCCCGCGCAGCGGCGCGCGCGAAGGCGGCCGGGACGGCCGCGATCTGTTCCGGTGTCATCTCGTCGCCCTGCGGGCCGGACTCCGTCTGCAGCACCGAGGGGCCGTAGGGGCCGCGGCCCGGCGCCCCTCCGGGGCCGCCCAGCTCGGCCGGCCGGTTGGCCATGAGCCCCGCGTGCGAGATCTGCAGAGCCACCCTTCCGCCGCCGTCGTGCACGGCGGCGGCCAGGCGGGCAAGCGAGGGGATGAGGCTGTCGTCGTGGGCACCGAGTTGCTGGTTGCCCAGGCCGCCCGCCGGGTCGACGAAGGCGTGGCCGGTGATCACCAGGCCGACGCCGCCCGTCGCCAGCCCCGCGTACAGCCGCTCCAGCGCCGGCGTCACCGACCCGTCCGCTGCTGCAAGGCCCTCCCAGGTGGCGGACCGGACGAAGCGGTTCCGCAGAGTCAGGCCTTTGATGACGGAGGGCGCGAAGAGCAGGCCTTCGAGCGCGCCGCTAGTCGGCATCGATCAGTTCCCTCACCCGCCGGACGAGCGTAGCGGGCGTGAACGGCTTCTCCATGTAGTTGACCCCTTCGGCCAGCCTGCCGGCCTTGGCGATCACATCGCGGGGATATCCGGACATGAATATGCACTTGATGCCCGGGTGCTCCTGCAGGACCGCCCGGGCGACGCCGTCTCCCTGCAGTTCGCCAGGCAAGACCACGTCGGTGAGAAGCATGTCGATCTTGACGGACCGATCGCGCGCGATGGCCAGCGCCTCGGAGCCCTCGGCGGCTACCAGTACTTCAAAGCCATGCTGCCTCAGCACCCGGGTGGTCAGCCCCCGGACGGCCGGCTCGTCCTCCACCACCAGGATCGTGACGCACCTCTGCTCGGCTGCCGGCGCCTGCCGCGAAATGGCGCCCTCCTGCTTCTGGGGGGCTTCTTCGGCCTCGGGCACGCTCGCGAGCAAGACGGTGAAGACCGTCCCGGCCCCCTGCTCACTGGTGACCGATATCTTCCCCCCACTCTGAGCGACGATGCCGTAGACGGTGGACAGACCGAGCCCGGTGCCCTCTCCGGTCCTCTTCGTAGTGAAGAAGGGCTCGAACACGCGGGACACCGTTTCGCGGTCCATGCCGGATCCGGTGTCCGCGATGGTCAGCCGCATCCAACTGGAGCCCTCATGGCGGATCTTGCTGGTGTCCACCACCAAGCGGCCGCCGCCGGGCATGGCGTCGCGAGCGTTGACGGCGAGGTTCAGGAGGATCTGCGTGAACTGCCCCGGATCCACCTCGATAGAGCCGGCGTCCCGAGCCAGACGGTAGTCCAGTTCGATGTCCTCCCCCAGAGTCCGTCGCAGCAGCGGCTCCGACTCGCGGATGAGGTCGTTGGCCCGAACGACCTTGGGCTGCCGCGGTTGACGCCGAGAGAAGGCGAGTATCTGGGAGGTGAGTTCCTTCGCCCGCACTGCCGCACGTTTGATCTCGATAACGTCTTCCCGGAACTCCTCGGGCCTCGACATATCTCCCCCGAGGATGAGGTCGCTGTATCCCAGGACCGCGGTGAGCAGGTTGTTGAAGTCGTGGGCCACCCCGCCCGCAAGCCTTCCGATGGCCTCCATCCTCTGGGACTGCTGCAGTTGTTCGTCGCGCAGCCGGATCTCTTCCTCCGCCCGGACGCGGTCGGTGATATCCGTCATGAAGACGAGCGAGCCGTCTTTCCCCTCATACGATACGGGCACCGCCGAGGACTCGGTCTCCACCGGTCTGCCGTCCAGGGTCAGTACGGTGAAGCGGATCGTTGACACGGCCCGGTGCTCGCGCACGGTCTGCATGCGCTCACGCACCATGTTCCGGTGATCCGGGTGGGTGAGGTCCACGACCATATGGCCGACCAACTGCCGTTGCGGCGTCTCTCCGTAGAGCTCGCGCGCGGCCCGGTTGGCGTATTGGTAGGCCCCGCCTGTCTGCACCATGATGGCGATGGGAGCCTGCTCGACGAGGGTCCGAAAGCGCTCCTCGCTCGCCCGCAACTCATCCGCTACCCGCTTGCGATCAGTGATGTCGTTCAGCGTCACGACGAGCCGGTCGGCCACGTAGGCGGCGTACAGTTCACAATCCAGCGTCGATCCATCCGCGCGGGTCACCCGGTATTCGCCTCCGTTGACGGAGGTCCCCGGAATCGCGCGAGCGCGTTCGGCCACAGACAGCCACCGGTCGACCGCCTGTTGCCGGTATTCGAGATCGGGATAGGCGAGGTTGTACCACTCCCTCGCCGTCGCAGCGGAGTACCCCAGAAGAGTCTCAGCGCTCTTGCTCCAGAACTCGATGACGGTCTGATCGACGTCCACGAAGGCCACCGGGAAAGGAGTGACGTCCAGCACCGCCTGCAGCAGTTCCTGGCTTGTCCTCAGCGAAGTCGCCTCGGCGACCCGGGCGTTCGCGTCGATCACCACTCCGTCCAAGAAGCGTACCTTGCCTACCTCATCAAAGGCGCCCCGGCCCTGCTCCCAGACCCACACACACTCACCGTCCGCCCTCACCAGCCGATACTCCACCTGGTAAGTGCGGCGCTTTTCCAAGGCGCGTTCGATCTCTCCCCAGACCTTCTTCCGGTCGTCCGGGTGGATGAGATCGCCGTAGGACAGGCGAGCGTTGCCGAGAACGTCGGAGACCTCGTAGCCTGTCAGATCGCGCAGGCCCTCGCTCACGTAGAGCATGGTCCACTGAGGGTCGTTCAGGCAACGGAAGGCGATGCCCGGGAGGTTCGCCAGCACGGCATCAAGGATCGAATCGTCGTTATCGAGCCTCATCGGCCCTCCCGCTTATTGAGCTGTTCGCCCAAGATGTAGTAGTTCTGGCGGGGAAGGCGAAATCCTTGAGCCGTAGAAGACGATGACGTTCCGAGGGCCTCCCCCGCCGCGGACGACGAAAGCGCCTCGTTGATCTTGTCCAGCGTGTAGCGTCCGGCGATCAGCTCGTCCAGCTTGTAGCGCCCCGCCCGATAGAGCGCGATGAGGGCCGGGATGTCCACCTGCGGGCAGGTGGAGCCCATGAACGCCGCCGGTGACCGTCTTCTCAGAAAGGGCGAACTCCGCCGCGGGCATGGCGATCGGCGGATCGGAGGCTGGCGGCAAGCCCCACCATGACCGCGCTCCCGCGCCTGGCCAGCATCGCGAATGCCTGCTGGAGCGCGCTGGCACTTCCGACCGTCGACGAAGGCGAAGTCCACGCCCCGTCCCCCGGTGATCTCCTTGACCGCGGCGACGGGGTCCGCCTTGGAAGCGTCGACCCCGTGAGTGGCCCCGAACTCCCTGGCCCGAGCGAGCTTGGACGCCGACGCACGTCGACCGCGATGATGGGGTTCGCCCCGCAGGTCACCGCTCCTTGGATGGAGTTCAGGCCCACCCCGCCGGCGCCGATGACCGCGACGCTGCTGAGCGGAGGCACCTTGGCCCGGTTGACCACCGCCCCGAAGCCGGTGGTGACGCCACAGGCGAGCAGCGAAGCCACGTCCATCGGGATGTTCGTCGTCGATCTTGACAAGCTGCGACTCGTGGACAAGAACGTACTCGGCGAATCCGCCCACCCGCGCCTTCTGGATGACCTCGTCGCCCTTCCGGCGTGGCGAGAGTGCCCTTCACGTCGTAGGTGACCTTGGTCTCGCAGAAGTAGGGCCGGCCGGTGAGGCAGTAGAGGCACTCGCCGCAGCGCTCGAGGAGGCTGACCACCACCGGGTCGCCGGCCTGAGACCGCGGTGACCGCGCCGCCCACCTCGGCCACCCGGCCGGCGGTCTCGTGACCGCCGACGAACGGGCAGACCGCCGCCGAAATCGCCGTTGATGTCGTGGAGGTCGCTGTGGCAGATGGCGGTCGCCGCGACCTTCACCAGGACTTCGTCCGGGTGGGGCGCCCGCAGTTCGAGGTCCTCGATCACCAGAGGCTTGCCGAACTCCCTAGCATACAGCAGCCTTCATCCGCGTCCTCCTCCAGACAAGCTTGTTCAAGAGGCCGGGCCGTCCGATAGGAGCGGGCGGCCCGGCCGTATCCGGTGCTTCTGAGACGCCTATCCGGAGATAGGCGGCATCCCCGCTTCGGCCCGGGCTTCGTTGATGTGCTTGAGCACGGCATCCTCGACGGACATGAGTGTGAAGCCGAAGTCCTCCTGCGGCCCGGTCGGCACTGACCTTCCAGGGCAGCTCGCAGTCCTCGGGCTGGTCGCCGAAGGTGATCTCCGCGTCGGGGATGTACTTCTTGACCGCGGCCGCGAAGTCCTTGAGGGTCACCGGCGGGCCGCCCAGGTTGTAGGCGGAGTGCGGCGACGACGTCGGCGCGCAGCGCCAGACGGGTGAACTCGCCCACCTCGTCGGAGAGGATGGTGGAGAACAGCGCGTCGCCGGTGCATTCGAGGTGCGCCGGCTTGCCGACGGCCGGCAGCGACACGATGTTGGAGAACCAGCGGACGAACACCGGGTCCTTGCCGCCGTGGCCGTAGCCGATGGTGGGCCGCAGAGCCGTGGACTTGATGCCGTACAACTCGTCGTACTGCGCCGCGAACACCTCGGCCAGGCACTTCGACAGGGCGTACACGCTGCCGGTGAACGGCAGCAGCCGGTCGTCCTCGACGATCTCGCGGTCGCCGTAGTCGGACTGTTCGCCGTACACGGTCTCCGAGCTCGCGTACACCAGGCGCTTGATGCCCAGGATGCGCGCGGTCTCGAAGAAGTTGGCCATCCCCTGCAGACCGATCTTCATGTTGAGCCAGGGCATGGGGTCCTTGGAGAGGATCATCGCCCAGTTCACCATGCGATCGATCTTGTTGTCGCTGGCGGCGGCCAGCAAGCTGCTGCAGATCGGAGATGTCGCCGCGGACGTACTTGAACTTGTCCGTGTACGGCTCGATGCGCTTGTAGAACAGGGCGTCCGGCGGCTGGACGTCGTACGTCACCACCAGTTCGCAATCGGGATCGGCGAGCAGGGCCAGCGCGGACTTCTTGCCGAAGAGGCCGGCGCCGCCGATGATCAGCACTCTCATCGCGCCAAGCTTCTCCTTCTTCTTGATGCACTCCTTGACGGACACCGCGATATCGGCGGCGCTCAGGGCGAAGTGCTCCATGAGCTCGTCTTTCTCGGGCGTGATGAGGCCGGACTGTCCGAACTCGTCCTCGATGCCCACCTTCACCAGCGGGGTGGGCAGGTTCTCGCAGAGGCAGCAGGCCACCGCGTCGCCGAGGCCGTTGATGTCGCTCGAGTTCTCGGCGGTCACGATGGCGCCGGTGCGGGCGGCCGCCGCGATGATGGCTTCCTCGTCCAGAGGCTTGATGGTGCTCATGTTGAGCACGCCCACGTCGAGCCCGTCTTTCTCGAGGATGTCGACGGCCTTGATGGCCTCGGTGACCATGTAGCCGGTGGCGATGATGGTGGCGTCCTTGCCGTCACGCAGCGAGTAGGCCTTGCCGATGTCGAACGGGTAGTCGTCGGTGAAGATGGTGAACGGGTTCGGGCTCATCTCCATCTTGACGGCGCACGGGCCGATGTACTGCATCATGGCCGTGGTGGCTTTCTCGGCCTCCACGGCGTCCGCCGGGTTGATCATCACCAGGTTGGGCAGGTTGCGCAGGCTGCCCCAGCCCTCGATGGTGGCGTGAGAGACCCCGACCTCGCCCCAGATACCCTCGCGGGCCAGGAACTTCACGTTGAAGCGGTCCACCAGGATGCTCTGCCGGATCTGGTTGTAGGCCCGGCCCATGCTGGCGAACAGGAAGTTGTAGGTCACCGGGACGAAGCCCTCGGCGGCCAGACCGGCTGCGACACCCGTGGCGTTCTGCTCGGCGATGCCGCACTCGATCATGCGGTCGAACATGTTGTCCACGAACCACTCGATCTCGGGGAACTGCATGTCCTCGAGGATGGCGATAGCTTTGGGGTCGTCGAGGAAAGCCTGTTTGATGGCCTTGCCGATCCCCTTGCCCGTCATCGCGGGCGCGCCGATCGACACATACTTATTCCACGTTGCCATATTTGGCTCTCCCTTCCGCCACGCCCTTCATCATCTCTTCGCCGCGGCCAAGGTGCATGTGGAGTTCCTCCCAGTTGGAGACCCCGCGCCCTTTGACGGTGTGAGCGATGATGCACTTGGGTTTGTTGTCGCCGTACTGCTTGTGGACCAAGTCGAGCACGTCGAGGAGCTGGCGGATGTCGTGTCCGTCGACCTCGTAGACCGTCCAGCCGAAGGCCTTGAACTTGTCCACCAGCGGCTCGATGGGCATGATGTCGTTCGTCGGCCCGTCGAGCGACCACTTGTTGTAGTCCACGATGGCGATGAGGTTGTCCAGCTTGAACTTGGCCGCGAACATGAGGCCTTCCCAGACCTGGCCCTCATGCAGCTCGCCGTCGCCCATGATGCAGTAGGTGCGGTACTTCGGGTTGTAGCGCACGATGTAGCGCGGCAGGAAGGTGTCTTCCCGGGACGGCGGGTTCAGCTTGATCTTCAGCTTCTCCGCCAGCGCGAGACCGTTCGCGAACGAGATGCCCTGGCCCAGCGAGCCGCCGGAGAAGTCGATGCCCGGCGTGCACCAGCGGTCGGCGTGGCCCTGGAAGGGCGACGCGTAGCAGTAGTAGGTGCCGAGCTGCTCCTCCGGGTACATGCCCAGCTCCACCAGCGCCGCGTAGATGGCCTCGCAGCAGTGGGCCTTGGACATGATCACCCGGTCGCGCTCGGGCCAGTCGGGGTTCTTGGGATCGAACTTGATGTGATGGAAGTACAGGGCGGTGACGATCTCCATCACCGACATGGTGCCGCCCACGTGACCCTGGTTGAACGTGCAGAACTGGGTCAGGCAGTGGTCGGTCATCTTCTTGGCCCTGCGCCTCCAGCTCCTGGATGAGAGCGTCGCTATGACTCATGGACGGCCCGCCTTTTGATCTCGATCTTCACGGAATCAGTGGACTGGGCGGCGCCGCAGCGCGGGCACTTGTTGCCGTAGCCGGCCAGGACCGCCGGCTTCGTCGGGGATGGCGCGCATGTACAGCCGGCGCTTGATCTCCTCCCCGAAGTAGAGCAGCATCCCGCAATTGCCGCAGTTGATCTTTTCACTCATCAGGTACCTCTCATTGGTAGCGACCTCCTCTTGAGCTGCTTGCGGCCCGGGTCAGACGACCGGGCGCCTCAGGGCTTGACCAGGATCTTGATGTCGGTGCTCGTCTTGCGGCTCGCCAGCGCCTTGGCGATGTCGTCCAGGGGCACGATCTGGGTGACCATGGGCTCCAGGTCCAGCTTGGACAGGAGCTTGAGCGCCCGCGGGAACACGTACGGCGCCAGGATGGTGGACCGGACGGTGAGCTCGTTGCCGAACAGCTGGAAGGGCCGGATGGGGATGGAGGCGTCTTCGTGGTACGACGCCGGCCCAGACGACCGTGCCGTACTTGTCGGCCAGGTCGAGGGTCGGCGGGACGGCCTTGATGTTGCCGCTGCACTCGAAGACCGTGTCGAAGCCGCGGCCGTCGGTGAGCTTCATGCCCGCCGCTATCAGGTCCTCCTTGAGCGGGTCGACGGTCGACGTCGGCGCCGAACCTCGCGGCCATGGCCCGCTTCTCGGGCATGGGGTCGCTCACCAGCACGCGGGCGGCGCCGGCGTGCATGGCCACCTGCTGCACCAGCAGGCCGATGGTGCCGCCGCCGGAGATGGCGACGGTCTTGCCCGGGCAGGATGTTGCCCAGGTCGACCGCGTGCACGGCGATGGTGACCGGCTCGAGCATGGCGCCCCGCTCGAAGCTGACGTCGTCGGGCAGCGGGTAGAGGCAGCTCTCCGAGTACAGCGCGTATTCGGCGAAACCGGCCTCGTAGCGAGGTCACGTGCTCGCAGAACTGCTCCATCTTGTTCTGGCAGTAGTAGCAGGCGCCGCAGTAGTCGCGGAAGTTCATGGCCACCCGCTGGCCGACCTTCCAGTCGCCCAGCAGGCCGGGACCGACCTCCACGATGGTGCCCGACGCCTCGTGGCCCGTCGAGAACGGGGCCGGCGGCCACCAAGGCGCCTTCAGCAGGCCGAACGTTCCTTCGTAGATCTCCGGGTCGCTGCCGCAGATGCCGCAGTACGCGATCTTGACCTTGACCTGGCCCGCGCCGGGAGTCGGCTCCGGGATGTCCTCGACCCGCGTGTCGAACGGGCCGTATGTGAGCGCCGCTTTCATCGCGTCACGGCTCCCGGATCTCGATGGCCAGATTGCCGATGGGCGTGTTCTCGAAGTAGCAGAAGCCGGGCTGCCCCGGGACGATGGAGCTGGTCCAGACCTTGGCGCCCGCCGCGATCATCTTCTCCATGTCGCCCTTGAGGTCGGTGGTCAGCCACCCGATGTGGTGCAGGCCTTCGCCCTGAGCGTCGAGGGTCTCTTTGAGGGCCTGGTCGCCCTTGACCGGCTCCAGCAGTTCCAGTTCGACGTCGCCCATCATGCCGTTGCTGATGAGGGTGGTCCACTCGGCCGGCTTGCCGTGCAGTTCGCCCTTGAAGTCGATGGCGAACGTGCGGTGCTCGTCGTCGAACTTGAAGGGCCCGAACCCGATGGCCTCCATCTGAGCTATGGCCTTCTCCATGTCCTTCACCACGATGCCCACGTGGTGCAGGCGCCTGGTCGGGAACGATGGTTTCTCTTCAGCCACTGGTGACCCCCTTCTGTCGGTGGATGGCGTTTGTACCTGGGCGGCGGCTTTCATCGGACCCCCCTTGAATACGCGAATGCCGCGCCGTCTCGGGACAAGCGCGGCATTCTCTGTGTTACTTCATCAAACCGCCGGAGCGAGGATCTGGCCTGTGCACCGCAACCGGCGAGTCCCGCGCCTCAACGAGCGCGCGAGCCTCGTCTCCACATCTGGTGGACGTTCTCGCCCAGTCCGAACAGTCCGGACGGCATGAACAGCATCACCACGATGATGATGACGCCCAGGATGACCGGGTGCCAGCCGGGGAAGTACTTGTCCCCGTACCAGGCGATGAGGTAGATGACGAGCGCCCCGATCCAGGGACCGATGATCGTACCCGTGCCGCCGAGCACCACCATGAGGATGGGCAGGAACAGCCAGGTCTGGGCGAACACGTTCATCGGCATGGGGTGCAGGAGGTAGTAGCGTGTAGACGCTGCCGGCCAGCCCGGCCAGCCCGGCGGCCACCGCGAACGCGATGACCTTGTACTTGAGCACGTTGATGCCGTGAGAAGCCGCCGAGACCTCGTCCTCGCGGATGGCCTTGAGCGCCAGCCCGATGCGGGAGTTGGTCATGAAGTAGACGACCAGCGGTGGCGAAGATGGCCACGCACGAGTCCGGCATAGTAGTGCGAGTGTGCAGGTTGAACATCGACGCCCTCAGGCATGACCTTGATCAGCAGTTTGCCTTCGCTGCCACCGGTGAGCTCGCCGCCGTTGAGGAAGATCACCGAGATGATCATGCCCATGCCCAGCGTGCCGAAGGAGAAGTAGTCGCCCCGCAGGCGGGACAGGAGCGGCACGCCGACGATGACGGCGAGGATCATGGGCGCCGATGGCGCTGAGGATCATCAGCACCGGGTCGAACCAGTAGCCGGTGTGAGTGACGTTCCAGAACCACAGCAAGGCTGTGGTGAAGGCGCCCAGCCCGAAGAAGGCGTTCTGCCCGAGGCTGATCTGCCCGGTGTACCCGGCCACCAGGTTCCAGCCCTGGGCCACGATGCCGTAGCATGAACACCGTGAAGAGGATGATGCCCCACTGCCCGTTGTGGACGTCGTAGCAGAGGGGCAGGGTCGCGAAGAACACCACGCGACGATGGCCGCGCCGATGAGATCAGCCGGTTCCTGCCCAGCTTGCGAAGCGCGCCTTGCAGGCCACCCTCCGGAGCCGGCTCCACAGCAGTCTTGCTGGAATCCACGATTCCTTCTTCCATTCCTTGACCATCAGACCTTCTTCACCACCCCTCGCCTACCGAACAGGCCTTGCGGCAGGAAGATGAGCACCAGGATGAAGACCCCGTACGAGACCGCTTCGATCCAGCTGATGCTCACGTAGTACGCGGTGAGGTTCTCGATGATGCCCAGGATGAGACCGCCCGCCAGAGCGCCGAACACGTTGCCGATGCCGCCGAGCGCCAGGGCGACGAGCGCCTTGATGGCGAAGGTGAACCCGAACTGCGTAGTCGAACGAGTACACCGTGGCCATCCCCACGCCGGCGACTCCGGCCAGGCCGATGCCGACGGCGAAGCTGATGGCGCACACCCACACGGAGTTGATGCCCTGGAGCGTGGTGGCCTCCATGTCCTCGGAGGCCGCCCTCACCGCCGTGCCCAGCCGCGTCTTCTTGAGGAAGAAGTAGACGACGGCGGCAGAGACGTATCGCCAATCCCAGAAGGATCAGCGCGCAGCATGGAGATCCGCAGGCCCCACCCCACGATGCTGATGTCGGAGTACGAGATGTTCAGGCCGCGCGGGCTCGCCGACCAGACCTTGAGGATCGAGTTCTCGATGAGGTACATGAGACCGACCGCGAGGAGCAGCGACACGTTCCTGTCCTCGAACGCCGCCGCCTTACGGAACAGCGCATAGAAGAGGCCCAGACCCACCAGGAACGCGAACGGCACCACGATGAGCAGGCAGAGATACGGGTCGAGGTTCAGCTTCGACGAAGAGCCAGTAGGTGACGAAGGCGAAGAACACGATGATCGTGCCCTGGGCCAGGAAGATGATGCGCATCGTGCCGAAGATGAGGCTCAGGCCGGCGGCCGCGATGCCGTACATCGACCCCAGGAGCAGACCGTTGATGACGACCTGAAAGAACGACGTCATACGAGCTTGCTCCCCCGCTCGCCGACATACGCCTTGCGCACGTCGGGGTTCGCCAGCAACTCCTCTCCGGTGCCGTTCATGCACGATGTGCCCGGTCTTCATGACGTAGGCCTTGTGGCAGACCTTCAGAGCCATGTGGATGTTCTGCTCGACCAGCAAGACCGTGGTCCCCTGCTCGTTGAGAGCGACGATCAGTTCGAAGATCTTGCGGGTGAGGATGGGGCTGAGGCCCAGAGAAGCCTCGTCGATCATGACCAGCTTGGGATGGGCCATGACCGCCCGCCCGATGGCCAGCATCTGCTGCTCGCCGCCGCTCAGAAGACCGGCCTTGCCGTTCGCCCGCTCCTTGAGCACCGGGAACAGCTTGAACACCCGCTCGAGAGACTCGTCGATAGGTGGTGCGCGCCTTCGGAAGGTACGCGCCCAGCCGCAGATTCTCGAGGACGGTCAGAGTCTGGAAGAGCCGGCGCCCCTCGGGCACGAGCACGATGCCTTTGTCGACCTGGTGCTTGGTGCTCACCTTGCTGATGTCCTCGCCCTCGAACAGCACCTCTCCCGCGTGACGGGATGCATCAGACCGGACGATGGCCTTCAGCAGGGTGGACTTGCCGGCGCCGTTGGAGCCGACCAGAGCGACGATGGTCCCTTCTTCGACCTCGAGGGACACGTCCGTCAGAGCCCGCACGTCCCCGTAGGACACGCTCAGATTCTTGACCTCAAGCAACGGGTTCGCCAAGGTACGCCTCTATCACTTTGGGGTCGCACGCCACATCGTCGGGGCACCCGTCCGCGATCTTGACGCCGTAGTCGATGCACGCCGACCCGGTCGCAGAAGTCGAGGACGGCGTCGACCCGGTGCTCGATCCAGAGGATCGCGAACTTTCGCTCGTCCCGGGTGGCCCGGATGACGCCGAGGAGATGGTCGATCTCCACCGCGGTGAGCCCGGCCATCGGCTCGTCCAGCAGGATCAGCGACGGCATCGAGGCCAGGGCCATGGCTATCTCGAGCAGCCGCCGGTCGGACAGGGTGAGGTTCGCCGCCTTGAGGTCCCGCTTCGGCAGACAGCTCCACGAGTTCCAGCGCCTCGAGGGCGCGCTGCTTCGGGCTCATGCGGATGCTTGCCCCCGTAGACGGCGGCCGTCATCACGTTGTCGAACACCGACATCTTGAGGAAGGCCCGGACGAGCTGATAGGTCCTGGAGATCCCCAGATGGCAGATCTTGTGAGGAGCCAGCCCGCCGATGTCCTTGTCCTTGAACGTGATGCTCCCGCTATCGATGGGATAGATGGAGGTGATCAGGTTGAAGACCGTCGACTTGCCGGCGCCGTTCGGGCCGATGAGGCCGACGATCTCTTCTTCGCGGACTTCGAAGTCCAAGTCGGTGATGACGTGGAGCCCGCCGAAGTGCTTATCGACTTTGTCGAGAATGAGAAGGGGATCGCCCGCTGCCATAACAGTCCGCCTAACGTCCGCTGGAACGAGGAGCCGGCCGCACGGCAACGATGCGTGCGATCGGACGCTGAATGGATCCCCCAACTATCGAGTCGTGCGCCCAACAAGTCCCCCCCGGATAATCGGCCCTTGCGAGCCGCCTCTTTGGAAGCGCGGCAAAACCATAGCAGGTTCCCCTGGCTTAGGGAAGACGGCTCGCAGGCATTTCGGCAAAAAAAGTGTGTGGGTCCACACAGACCTCGCTCTTCCTCTTGCGGACGGAGCACGAAGCGCTTATACAATTGGGACGTTGCTCGCGCGATTGGGGTCGCCCGGGCGCAGCTTCACGCATAGCTGGGGCAATGCTCGGGGGGAAGACTCTAGGGGGTGGTCTATGGCATGAGACTCTTCAGGCTGACCGAACGATTCCAATGCTGTGATTCCGGTCCCATCCGGTTCATTCCGGTCTTCAGAAACGAGTTAGGGGGGAAACGTGACAAGTAAGAAACTGTCAGTGCTCATCATCGCTATCCTTGCTCTCGCCCTGGTCGTGGTCTTCGCAGCCGCGTGCGGCGGCGGCGACGAGACCGCGACCACGGCGACGACCGCCGCCGGCGGCGCGGCGGCCGGCGAGGACATCGTCATCGGCGCCATCAACTCCATCTCCGGCGTGAACGCTCTCACCGGCGCCGAGCACAAATGGGCGCAGGAGAAAGCGGCGGACGACTGGAACGCCAAGGGCGGCATCAAGCTCGCCGATGGCAAGATGCACAAGATCGTGCTGAAGTACGTGGACGACAAGAGCTCCGACACCGAAGCCGCCGCGGCCATGGAGAAACTCATCAAGACCGACAGCCTCAAGGTCATCCTCAGCTCCAACACCACCCCGTACAACCAGGCCGCGGCGACCGTGGCCGAGCAGTACGGCGCGTACTACCACATCTGCACCAGCTGGATCGACTTCATCGGGGCATGAACCTGAAGTGGTCCGTCCGACCTCTTCGTGGCCGTCCAGCAAGGCCGGCCTGCCGCCACCGGCGCGGTCGAGAACATGGCCGACCCCGGTCAAGAAACTGGCCGTCATGACCGAGAACAACCCGGACGGCGTCGGCTTCGGTGACGGCACCGTGGCCGGGCTCAAGGCCGCCGGCTACGAAGTCGTGTCCTACGAGAAGTTCGTGGAGGGTCAGAAAGACTTCTCCTCGATCATCCTCAAGATGAAAGAGTCGGGCGTCGAGGGCATCATCGTCCTCATCTCCCCCTCTGACGGCATCACGTTCGTCAAGCAGCTCAAAGAGCAGAACTGGGCGCCGAAGTTCATGTTCGGCTTCAAGGGCTTCTGGCCGGTAGAGTTCATGAAGGGCCTGGGCGCCGACTCCGACTACATCTGCCACGACGGTTTCTGGTCTGAGACCCTGCCGTACCCCGGCGCCAAGGAACTGGGCGCGGCCTTCACCGCCGCCCACGACGGCGCGACCTCGGTGAGCGTCGGTCTGTCCTACGCCACCGCCAGCATCCTCTTCACGGCCATCGAGCGGGCGGGCGTTCTCGACCCGGCCAAGGTCCGTGACCAGGTGTTCAACGGCAGCTTCCCCGGCACCACCATGGGCGACGTCAAGTACAACGAGAAGGGTATCGCCGAGATCCCGCTTCTCGGCCTCCAGTGGATCGGCGGCGCAGCGCGTGCGTCGTTTCCCCGGCGAACCTCGCGACTGCCAAGACTCAGGAGTTCAAAGCCTGGGACGCTAGGTAGCGCAGACAGATCGCTGTCGGCCTAGTGGCCGCCCAGCGGCCTCAGATGTCGACATGTAGATCGACTGATCGCAGACCCCGCCCTCCCGGCAACGGGAGGGCGGGGTTCTTTTTTGGCAGGGCGGCCGCGCCGGCCGCCTCCGCGTGCGATCGAGAGGAGACTCGCGTGGAGCAGACCGACTACGGCAAGTACTTCATCACCGACACCCCGCGGCATCCCGACCATCCCCAGAGCCGGGACCGGGACAGCGACATCCCCTGGTGCGACACCCTCTACGTCTCGGGAGAACTGGGCGGCCAGGTGCCCGGGCGCCTCTGTACCTGGAGACCTGCATGATGCTCCGGACCGGTTCGACGCCGGACCTCCAGGTGCCGCACAGCCACGACTTCGACGAGTACCTGCTCTTCCTGGGCACCGATCCGGACGACCACTTCGACCTGGGCGGCGAGGTGGAGATCTGGGTGGGAGACGAGAAGCGCATGCTGACCCGGTCGTGCGCCGTGTTCGTGCCCGCGGGCGTGGCGCATTGCCCCCTGGTGGTCCATCGGGTCGACCGGCCGTTCATGTTCGTCACCACCGGGAACGGCTCCATGTACACCCGGGAAGAGGACAAGTAGCCCGAGACAGCAGGGGCGGGGCACGCAGTGCGCCCCGCCCCGCCTCAGACCACCCTCTGAATGACCCGTGATCCCTGCCGCTACTCCCGCCGGCGCCGCCTCCGGCCGGCGCCTCCGCGGCGGCCGACCCGGCGCAGAGCGCCTGCAGCACCCGGAAGCGCTGGTCCACCTGCGCCTGCAGGATGGCCAGTCTCCTCGGGCTTCATGTGCTTGAACTTGCCGACGGTCGAGGTCAGCTCGCCGACCGGCTTCGGGTCCCTGCACCTTCTGGGTGATGCGGTAGACCCCGTCTTCCATCTCCCAGAGCGGGAAGTAGTTGGTCCTCACCGCGTCGCGGCACACCTGGATGGATGAGTCCACCGGGATCTTCCAGCCCACCACGCACGGCGCGAACACGTGGATGTAGGCGAAGCCGTGCTTGGCGGCCTCCTTGGCCTTCACCAGCTTCTTGGCGTAGTCCTCGAGGTGGCTGAGCGTGGCCGTGGCCACGTAGGGGATCTCGTGCATGGCCATGACCAGCGGCATGTTCTTGGAGCCGGTCGTCTTGCCCCGGCTCTCGCGCCCGGTGGGCGTGGTGCTGGTGGAGGCCCCGAACGGCGTGGCGCTGCTCTGCTGGATGCCGGTGTTCATGTAGCCTTCGTTGTCGTAGCAGATGTAGATCATCTTCTCGTTGCGCTCGGCGGCCCCGCTGAGCGTCTGGAAGCCCACGTCCTGGGCGCAGCCGTCGCCGGTGTGGCAGACCACCGTGGCGTCGATGCCGGCCTTCTGGTAGTAGCGGGCTGAGGCCGGTGGCGCTGGAGGCCACGCCGGTCATGGTGCAGGCGTAGTAGGCGTGCTTGTGCCAGGCCATGGTGTTCTGGCCGTGCAGCACCGGCGCCGAGCACGACGGCGTGCCCACGAAGATGATGTCCTTGCCCAGCACCCGCGATATCAACCTCAGGTTGAGCTCCAGAGCGCAGCCGGCGCAGAAGGCCACGCCCGGCGAGAAGCTGTCCTCGTCGACGTAGTAGTCGCAGACCTTGGGTTGTCTCTTGCGTAGTTCAGCCATGTCAGACCCTCACTTGCCCTGCGACCGCCGGCACCGAACGGTCGCCGGCTCACGGTAGCCACGTCACTTGCTGGTAGGGGCGGCCGTCGGCCGCCGCCTGGATGTCGTCGATCATGCCCGCGATGTGATCCTGGGTGATGTCCATGTTGGCCAGGCCGTCGATGAAGCTCAGCATCGGGCACGACGCCGCATCTCGGGCGTGACGGCCCGGAGTCTCCATGTAGAGCGGGCCGCAGTCCCAGCCGAAGCAGATGCTGCGGTCGAGCACGCCCACGGCCTTCTTGCCCTTGACGCGGCCTGCCAAGCCCTCCTTGGGGCACGGCCGGTAGAGGCGCAGCTTCACCAGCCCCACCTTGACGCCCTCGGCACGCTTGGCGTCGACCACCTCGCGGGCCGTACCCACCGCGCTGCCGCTGGTCACCAGGACGATGTCGGCGTCCTCGCATGCGGTACTCCTCGATCTGGCCGCCGTAGGCGCGGCCGAAGGCCGCCGTGAACTCAGCCTCGATCTCCTCGAGCTTGGGCTTGACGCGCTCCATGGCCGCCATGTGCTTCTTGCGCAGCTCCACGTAGCCCATGCCGATGCCGTGGCTGCCGCAGCCCAGGTTGGAGCCGGGCAGCAGCTGCGGCCGCGGCGGCTGGGTCTTGAGCGCCGCCAGGTAGTCGTCCACCTGCGGTGATGGCGGGGATCTCCACCGACTCCGCCAGGAACGACAGGTAGTAGCCGTCGTAGTTGACGATGACCGGCAGCTGGATGTCGTAGTCCTCGGCCAGGCGGAAGGCCATGATGGTGGTGTCCATGATCTCCTGGTCGTTCTCCACGATGAGCTGCACCCAGCCGGTGTCGCGCACCGAGATCATGTCCTGCTGGCCGGAGCACACGGCGTGGATGCCCGGAGGCTCCCGGTTGACGTTGATCATCACCACCGGGGCCCGGTAGCCCGCGGTGTTGAACATGGCGTCGTACATGTAGACCAGGCCGTACGACGAGGTGGCGGTGAAGGCCCGCCCGCCCGCCATGCTGGCCGCCGCAGATGACGTTCTGCGCCGAGTTCTCCCCCTCGACGGTGACGTACTCGCAGTCGAGCACCCCGTCGGCGTGGAACTTGGCCAGCTGCTCGATGACCTCGCTCTGCGGGGTGATGGGATAGGCGGCCACCACGTCCGGGCGGCAGAGCATGGCCGCCCAGGCAGCGGCGCCGTTCCCGGTGATGACCTTGGTCTGCGGCTCGGCGGCGATGGCCGGCACCGGCAGCGCGGCGCCCGCGGCCGCGTTCGTCTCAGCGGCACTCATCGAAGCCTCCTTCGGGGGTCATGACGATGGCGCCCGTGGGGCATTCCTTGGCGCACACGCCGCAGCCCTTGCAGTACTCCATGTCGGCGGCGTAGTGGATGCCGTCCTCGTCGTCGATGGATGCACTGGATGGGGCAGAAGATGTAGCAGAACCCGCAGGCGTTGCACTCCTCCTTGACGAAGACCGGCCGCTCCGTGCGCCAGTCCCCGGTGTGCAGACAGAGCATGTCGCCGCTGGAGATGGACCAGCAGGCCTCGGTCTGGAAGATCTCGCCGCCCTGGCCCGCGCCCCCGGCGCCGGCGCCTTCGCGCCACCGCGCTCTACCATGTGATCACCTGCACTTCCTCGTAGCCGCGCTCGGCGTTCCGTAGGTTCTTCTTGAGCATGTCGCCGTCCAGATGGTCGGCCAGCCCCTTCAGCACCGACTCCAGCTTGACCCAGCCGGTGGCCTTGGCCAGCGCGCCGATGAGGCAGGTGTTGGGGATGTCCCGGCCGATCTCGCAGAGAGCCACCTGGGTGGCGTTGATGATCGCCGCCCGCTTCACGCTGGGGTGCGGCGGCTCGGGGAAGTCCTTGGGACTGTTCAGCACCAGCACGCCGTCGGGCTTGAGCCCGTCGAACAGGGTCTTGATGGCCAGAAGGGTCGGGTCTATCACCACCAGGCAGTCGGGGGTGTAGATCTGGGTCTTCTCCCGGATGGGCTCGTCGGAGAACCGGGTGAACGCCACCACCGGCATCCCCCGCCGCTCGAACCCGTACATGGGGAAGCTCGCCACGCACTTGCCCTCGGCCGCGCAGGCCGAAGCCAGCATCCGCGCCGCCAGCACGGCTCCCTGGCCTCCCCGGCCGTGGAATCTGATCTCTGTCGCCGCCACTATCGCTCCTTGTCCCGCGCCGCCGCTTCGGCTTCCAGCTTCTTCGCTATGTCCTCTTTCAGCGCCGCCTTGTTCAGCTTCTGTGCCGCAGTGTACGGCATGGCCTCCACGAACTCGATCCGCTCCGGCAGAGCCTGCACCGAGGCCTTCTCCCCCTTGAGGAAGGTGATGACCGCCTCGAAGGTCAGCGTGACCCCCGCGTTCGGCTGGACGTAGGCGCACACCCGCTCCCCCATGAACGGGTCGGGCATGGGGACCACCGCGACCATGGCCACGTCCGGGTGCTTGTTGATGAAGCCCTCGATCATGGTGGCGCTGATGCTCTCGCCGCCGCGGTTGATCATCTCCTTGATGCGGCCGGTGAGCCTGATGTAGCCGTTCTCGTCGATGACGGCCAGGTCGCCGGTCTTGAAGAAGCCGTCCCCGTCGAACACCTGGGCGTTCTCGGCCGGGTTGTTGTAGTAGCCGGCGAACACCGACGGGCCCTTGAGCAGGAGCTCGCCCTGGCTGCCGGGCGGGCAGGGTGTTGCCGTCGAAGTCCACCACCTTGTAGACGTCGCGCGGGCAGGTCTTGCGGCCCACGGTGCAGCACACCGTCTCGATGTCGTCCTCGGCCGTGGTGATACAGGTCATGCCCTCGGTGGCCCCGTAGCCGTTGTGGAAGCGCATGTTCAGCCGCCCGAAGACCTCGCGGACCAGCTCGGGGAACGCCGCCCCGCCGGCGCTGTGCATCTTCTCGCAGGCTGGTGAGGTCGTACTTGTCCAAGTCCTCGTACTGCAGCAGCCGCTGGGCCAGCGTGGGCACCCAGATGACCGAGGTGATCTTCTCCCGCTCGATGATCTCGCAGATGGTCTGGGCGTCGGTGGAGTCGAGCATGTACAGCGTGCCCATGGTGATGACGCTGCCCAGGAAGCCTTTGGTGAAGGACAGGTCGTGGCCGATGGAGCCCACGATGAGGTTGTAGTCCTCGCAGTGCTGGTCCCACGCCTTCGAGCAGTACTCCACCGCGCAGCCCAGGGCGTTGTGCGTCCGCGGCACCATCTTGGGCTCGCCGGTGGTGCCCCCCGTGGGGCCCATGTGGGCCACCTGCCGGGCGTCCGGGCGCCCGCTCGGCCAGCCGGGCCAGGTTCTCGGGCGTCCGCTCGTTCTCGGCGATCAGCCGCTCCATGCTCACGAAGCCGGGCTTGTCCACCTCGCCCCGCACGGTGATCACGTTCCGGATGCTGCGGGCAGGTGGCCAGGACCTCCTCCGACGATGGGCAGGAAGTCGGTCTTGCCGTACTGCGGCGGCAGCACCCAGGCGACCGCCCCGGAGATCTCGGCCAGGCGCTGGACCTCGTGCTGCCGGTAGCGGTCGATGAGCATCACCGTGATGGCGCCGATCTTCTGGCAGGCGAAGTAGACCACCACGAACTCGGTCCAGTTGGGCAGCTGGATCATCACCCGGTCGAGGGGCTTGATACCCAGATCCATCAGCCCGATGGCCAGCCGCTCCGCCTGCTCCTGCGCCTGGGCGTAGGTGAGCCGGTTCCACCGGTCGACGAAGGCTTCCTTGTTCGGGTGGATGGCGGCCGCCCGGTCGAGCAGATCGCCGAAGGTCAGGCCCGCTCCACCAGTTCCCGCGCAGGTAGTCCGCCGCGTCGTCCTCACGGTAGGGCGGTGCTCCCGCCAGCAGCTCGAACATCCTTCTCCCCCGTTCGTTTGAACCGCCGGCCGTCCGGCGGTCGATATCCCTAGACGGCGCAGCCGGCGAGTATCCCCTCCCGCACGGCGTCTGCCATGAGGCCCGGTTCCCGGGCGCTCCCGGCCACCTGCATCTCGGCGACCAGCGGCGTCAGCTCCTCCACCAGCGCCGTGTTGGCCGCCCAGTCCTGCGTGTTGACGACGTTCTTGCCCGGGAGGATGAACGTCCGCTTGTCGGGCTGCTGCACCTTGAGGCCGTCCTCGGTGACCTCCCGGTACTTGGCGTCCGGCCACAGCGAGACGTACTTCTGCTTGAACCAGGGCCACAGGTTGGCCAGGTCGTCGCGGCCCATCTCGTCGCCCAGTTCGGACGCCGGGCCGTCGTGGGCGATGATCACCTTGCGGTGCCGCTTGACCAGGAACTCGCCCAGCTCGCAGCCGTGCAGAGTGCCGCCCATGATCACCACGCTCCGCCCCACCGGCATCCACAGGTGGGTGAGCTTCTGCAGGTGCTCCGGCTTGAAGAACTTGAGGAAGAAGTTGAGCATGCTTGTAGAGCGATCTCGGTGCGGATGACGATGCTGCGGTCGTAGCCCGGGCAGGTCCACCCGGGGATGCACGGCCCCCGCCGCCACGATGACGGCGTCCGGCTTCTCGCGGCGCACCACGTCGGCGGTGACCGCGGTGCCCTTGTGGACGGTCACCCCGGCCTTGCTCCAGCTCCCGCGCCTCGTACTTGACGAAGTCCTGGAGTTCGGCCGTCTCGCAGTCCTTGACGATGGCCGACAACGGCACCAGGCCGCCCAGCCGCGGGTCCTTCTCGTAGAGCACCACCTCGTGGCCGCGCTCGGCGGCCACCCGCGCCGCCTCCATGCCGGAGGGGCCGCCGCCCGACGACGAGCACCTTCTTCTTGGCTCGCGGCCGGCGTCGCCTGGTACTCGGGCATGATCTCCCGGCCCAGGGTGCCGTTCACCCGGCACTCGAGCTTCTTGTTGCGGTTGCGCATCTCGAAGCAGTGCAGGCAGCCCAGGCAGGGCCGGACGTCTTCGAGACGGCCCTCGCGCACCTTGTTGGGATACTCGGGATCGGCCAGCAGGAAGCGGGTCATGCCCACGAAGTCGAGCTTGCCCTCGCGCAGGTACTTCTCGCCCCATTCGGCGTCGATGCGGCTGGCGGTCCAGACCGGCACCTTGACGCCCTTGGCGCTTGACCGCCTCCGCCAGCGGCACCGTGGCCCCGTCGCCCCGCCGGCTCCAGTCCAGGTCCTTGGGCAGATCGTAGGGCGGCTCGGGATACATGAGCCGGTCGGGCTGCAGGACGCCGCCCCGGTGGCCGTAGCGCTCGCCGCGCACGTTGATGCCGTCGGCCACCTCGCAGATGAGCCTGGCCATCTCGACGCCCTCTTCGAGGGTGGTGGCCAGCGGGTGGTTGTACTCCGCCGCGTTGATGATGGCGGTGCACCGCGAAGTCCGGGCCGCAGCGGCGCTTGGCCTCCACGATGATGTTGCGGATGAACCGCGTGCGGTTCTCGTAGCTCTGCGGGCCGTACTCGTCGTCGCGCTTGTTCCAGATGCGCGACAGGAAGGTGTTGCCCTGGTGCGCCGTGGCGTGGTTGATCTCGCAGGCGTCGAAGCCGGCCTTCCAGGCCCGCTCGGCCGCGGAGGCCCACAGGTCGATCTGGTCTTCCAGTTCCTGCTTGGTCATGGCCCGGCAGGGCAGGAAGTCGGGGCCGGGCAGCTCCTCCTCGGTCATGGCCGAGGCGCACTTGATGTCGCGGATGCTCATGTCCCGGGGCAGCAGGCCCGTGGGGTTCCAGGCGCCGGCGTGCTGGAACTGGATGGACACCGGGCAGCCGGCCTTGTGCACGGCGTCGGTGAGCCGCTGGAAGCCGGGGATGAAGCGGTCGTCGTCGAAGTGCAGCTGCACGCCCTGGTAGCTGCCGTCCGGCTGGTAGTGGACGTGCTGGATGCCCAGCGGGTACTCCGTCGCCGCACGACTCCACGATGAGGAAGCCCACGCCGCCCTTGGCCAGGCGCTCGTAGTAGGCGATCATGCGGTCGCCGCAGGTCTGGTCGGGGTCCACGTAGGAGGTGCCGTTGGCCGTCTTGATGATGCGGTTGCGGGTCTTCACCGGCCCGATCATGGCCGGGCTCCATCAGCTCTCTCGAAACGCTGCGTCATGCCGCTCCCCCCAAGGTTCTCGTCCACGATGCGGGCCGCCGCGGCCATCGCCGCCGCCGTCCGCGCGAAGCCCGCCTGTTCGTCGGGAGCGAGCTCCCATTCCTGTATCTCCTGCACGCCGCCCCTGCCCAGGCGCACCGGCACCGACACGCTCAGGCCGGTCTGGCCGTACTCGCCGTCCAGCACCACCGAGCAGGGGAAGACCTCGCCGGTGTCCTGCAGCACCGCCCGGGTGAGCGCCGCCAGCCCCAGCGCGCTCGTCCAGCCGGCGGTGCGGCCCGACTGCAGCTCCTCGTAGCGCCTGAGGATGGTGGGGATCTCGGCGAGGACCGCCTGCTTCTCCGCTTCGGTGAAGGACGACGGGCGCGCCGTCGATGCGCGCCGAGCTGAACAGCGGGACCTGCGTGCTCCCGTGCTCCCCGACCACCGTGGCCTGCCACCCGGTTGGTCGCGACCCCCTTCATCCGCGCGATGATCTCCCGGAAGCGGGTGGAGTCGTTGCGGGAATAGCCGACCACCTGGCGCCGGTCGAAGCCGCCCGCCTTCCAGGTGCAGTAGTTGAGCGGGTCGATGGGGTTGGTGGCGGTGATGACGAAGGCGTCCGGGCAGTACCGCTTGACCGCCAGGGCGACGTCGCGCACCAGCGGGATGTTCTTGGGCAGCATCTCCATGCGGTCGGCGATGAGGCCCTGCGGGAACCCGGCCGCGTTGATGACCACGTCGGAGCCGGCCAGGTCCTCGTGGGTGCCGGCCGTGACCGTGACCCCCAGCTCGCACATGGCCGTGCTCATGTCCATGGCGTGCTGCTGCACCACGTTGGGCCGCATGTCGATGAGGACGAGCTCGTCGACCAGTCCGCTGACCCCGATGTAGAAGGCGGCAGGGGCGCCGACCGAGCCGGCCGCGCCGATGACGGATACCTTCATGTTCCTTCCCCCTTAGGTCGTCCCAGGTATTAACGGCCACAAAGCCCCTGCGTGTCAAGGACGTTCCGGCCTCATCTGCGCGTGGACGGAGGCCAGCGTGATCACGCCCACGATGTCCGCCACCGACGAGCCCCGCGAGAGGTCGCTGGCGGTCTTCTCGAGGCCCAGGAAGAACGGCCCGAACGCGTCCGCCCGGGCGAAGCGCTGCACGCACTTGTAGGCGATGTTGCCGGCGTTCAGGTCGGGGAAGATCAGGATGTTGGCCTGCCCCGCCACCTGTTGCCTCGCCCGGAGCCTTCCGGGCCGCGACCGCCGGCACGATGGCCGCGTCGAGCTGCAATTCCCCGTCGATGGCCAGCCCCGGCTCCCGCTCCCGCACGATGCCGATGGCCTCCCGCACCTTCCTGACCGATTCGTCGTAGCCGCTCGCCTTGGTGGAGAAGGAGAGCATGGCCACCCGCGGCTCCCAGCCGAACAGCTCCCGCACCAGATCGGCGGTCAGGATGGCGATCTCGGCGAGCTCAGCGGCGTCCGGAGCGATGACCACCCCGCAGTCGGCGAACACGAGCGTCTCCCCCTCGGGGCCTTCGTAGCCCGGGATGCGCATGAGGAACATGCTCGTGGGCTTCGCCACTCCCTCCCGCAGCGGGATGAAGCCGGCCGCCGCCACGATGACCTCCTGGGTGGTGTGCGTGAGACCCGGCCACCATGCCGCCGGCCCGGTCGGCCGCGACGAGCAGCGAGGCGACGCTGAGCGGGTTCTGGAGCCGCCTGTCGATCCGCTTCTCGCTCATATCCGGGTAGAGGCGCAGAGCGGTCTCTTTCAGGTCGAGCAATGACGGCTGGGTCCCCGGGGTCGACGATCTCCATGCCCGTGAGGTCGACGCCGCACAGTTCCGCCGCCCCTTGGAGCAGGAACGGGTGCCCGAGCAGGACGGGGATGGCCACCCCCTGGTCGAGAGCGGCGCGCGCTGCGCGCAGGATGAGCTGCCTCGCCGGACTCGGGCAGCACCACCCGCTGCGGCGCCAGCCTGGCGCGCGCAGCCAGAACATCCATCAGTTGAGGTCTCTGAGCAGGCATCAGGCTCTCCAAGGGCGTGGTTGCAGGCCGGGCGGCAGGCCGCCGGGGGCCTAGGCCAGGTCCTCGCCGGGTTGCCGATCACGACGAGCGGCGTGCCCACCGGCACGTCCACCTCTTCCTCAAGCAGGATCTTGAGTACCGTGCCGGCCGTCCTCGGTCTCCAACTCGTAGGTGATCTTCTCGGTGACGATCTCGGCGATCACCTGGCCGGCCTTGACCTCGTCCCCTTCGCTCACCAGCCACGTGCCCACCGCGCCGGTCTCCATCGTCAGGCCCAGCTTGGGCATGCCTATCGTCTCAGCCATGGACTCCTCCTAGAACAGCGACTTGACCGCCGCCTTGATCTTATCCGCGTTGACGATGAACTCCGACTCCAGCGCCGGCGAGAACGGCACCGGCGTATCCGGCCCGGCCACCCGCTTGACGGGCGCCTTCAGCGACGCGAACCCCTGGTCGGCGATGAGCGCCGCGATCTCGCCCCCGAAGCCGCCGGTGAGGCAGGCCTCGTGCACGATGACCGCCCGCCCGGTCTTGGCGACCGAAGCCAGGATGGCCTCCCTGTCCAGCGGGATGAGCGTCCGCAGATCGAGCACCTCGGCGCTGATGCCCTCCGCGGCCAGGCCCTCGGCCGCCGCCAGACACTGGCGCACCATGGCCGAGTAGCAGACGAGCGTCACATCGGAGCCTTCGCGCTTCACGTCCGCCTTCCCGATGGGGATGACGTAGTCGTCCTCCGGCACCTCACCCTTGGTAGCGTAGAGCATCTTGTGCTCCAGGAACACCACCGGGTTGTCGTCGCGGATGGCGGCGATGAGCAGGCCCTTGGCGTCGTAGGGCGTGCGCCGGCGCGATGGTGATGAGGCCCGGGGTGTGACATACCCAGGCCTCCAGGCTCTGGGAATGGTGGGCGGCAGCGCCCATGCCGGCCCCCATGGCGGTGCGGACCACCAGCGGGCAGGTCACCTGGCCGCCGAACATGTAGCGGATCTTGGCCGCCTGGTTGCAGAGCTCGTCCGTGGCGATGGGCAGGAAGTCCATGAACAGGATCTCCACCACCGGCCGCAGCCCCGCGGCGGCGGCCCCCACCGCGTGCCCGATGATGGCGGTCTCGGAGATGGGCGTGTCGAGCACCCGCTGCGGCCCGAACTCCTTGTAGACCGGCCCCGTCACGCCGAACGACCCGCCGAACTTGCCCACGTCCTCGCCGGCGATGTAGATGTTCGGGTCGCGGCGCATCTCCAGGATGAGGGCCTCGGCGACGGCCTGCATGTAGTTGATGGTCCTCATGCCGGGCCTCCCGCGGCCCGCGCCGCCGGAGTCGCCCACGTACACGTCGGTGGTCAGGGCCGCCTTGTCCGGGAACGGGCTGGCCTTCCCGAACTCCACCGCCGCGTCCATCTCGGCGTCGGCCACCGCCTGGATGTCGTCGAGCTCCTCCTGGGTGGTCGCGCCGCGCCCGACGAGCACGCGCGCGAACGCCGGGATGGGGTCGCGCTTGAGCCAGGCCTCGTGCTCGGCCGGGTCGCGATACTTGGCCATGTCGCCGATGAAGTGGCCCCAGTGGCGCCAGGTCTTGGCCTCGATGAGGGTGGGGCCGCCGCCGCTCCGGGCGCGCTCCACCGCCTCCGCCGCCGCTTCGCGGACGGCCAGGACGTCGTTGCCGTCCACCACCATCCCCGGGAAGCCGTAGGCCGCGGCCCGATCGGCCACGTCCTTGAGCTTCATGTAGTCGGCCTGGTAGTTGGCCGAGCCGTAGAGGTTGTTCTCGCAGATGTAGACCGCGGGCAGTTCCCAGATGGCCGCCAGGTTGAGGGCCTCGTGGAAGGTGCCCCGGTTGGTGGAGGCGTCGCCGAAGAAGGAGACAGAGACCTTCTTCTCCCCTCGGTATTTCGCGGCGAACGCCGCCCCGGTGCCGATGTTCACAGCCGCCCCCACGATCCCGTTGGCCCCCAGCATGCCGTGGCTCATGTCGGCGATGTGCATGGAGCCGCCCTTGCCGTGGCAGTAGCCGTCGACGCGGCCGTAGAGTTCGGCGAACATGCGCTTGGGATCGCCGCCCCGGGCCAGCAGGTGCCCGTGGCCGCGGTGGCTGGTGACGATGTAGTCGTCCTCCTTGAGCACCGCCATCACTCCGGCCGCGATGGCTTCCTCGCCGCTGTAGAGGTGGAGGAAACCGGGCATGCCTCCCTTGAGGAAGGCCTTGTGCGCGTGCTCCTCGAACGAGCGGATGCGCACCATGCAACGGTAGAGATCCAACCAGGTCAGTACTTGCCAGTCCGCTCCCCCGTTCCCACCGTGGAACCTCCTGTGGTCTCGCAGAATAGCCTGCATCCATGCTGGACAGATGCCCCGTGCAGCACACTAACATGTTGTTGTTTGTGTGTACAGACTTACTTTGGTTCGAGACGCAGCCGCGCGCCGGGTGCGCCCGGTTATAATGCGGGACTGGATCGCACACGCCGATGAAGGAGGAGCAGTGGGCGACCGCGAGACCGGTGGCGCCGTCGCACCCCCTCGAGCCGCGAAAGCCTCCGCTCCCAAGCGCCAGCGCCTGGGGCGCGACGAGCGGCGCCGGCAGCTGGTCGAAGCCACGGTGCGGCTCATCGGCGAGTCCGGTATCCGCGGGACCACCATGTCCCGGATCTCGGCCGAACTGGGCCTCTCGGAGATGGCCGTCTACCGGCACTTCGCCAACAAGGACGAACTGCTCATGGAGGCGAGTTCGTACATCCTCGGACGCATCCTCGAGTGGTTCGATTCCTCCTCCAACCCGGTCATCATCGAGCGCCTGCGGGAGATCGGCGAGATCGCACTTCGACGTGCTGTCCGCCGACGTGGAGATGTTCACCGCCCCCTACATGCAGTTCCTCACCATGAGCCAGGGGACCGGCCCGCTCCACGCGCACGTGATCGCGAACAACCTCCGCATGAAGGAGACCCTCGAGTCGATCGTCCGCGAGGGCATCGCCCAGGGGAGCATCCGCGCCGACGTGGACGCCTTCGTCTTCACCCACGAGTTCGTCGGCTGGTTCCTCGCCGAGGATATCCACTGCCTCGCCGACCTGCGCGACGGCACCTTCTCCCGGTCGTCGCATCTGCGCATGCTGGAGCTCATCCTCAAGGACGTGGCGGCGTAGCACCGGCGGCGGCCCGCGAAGGACCGTCGCCGAAGGGCCCCGGCCTACGACTTGGCCAGGACTATCGTCCCCAGGTTGAGGCTCTTGTCCAGCATCACCGTGCAGGTCGCCGGCGCGTAGCCCGGCGCCTCCACCGTCACGGTGTACTCCTTGCCCGGCTCGAGCTTGTCCACGTAGAAGTCGCCGTAGTTGCTGGCGATCGCCTCTCCGGCGACGGCGCCGCCCGCGGCCGCCGTCACGGTCACCTTGGCGCCCTCGGCGCACTCGTCGGTGTCGCCGAACACCACGCTGGCGGCGATGAAGGCCTTGTCGAACAGGTACAGGTTCTTGTAGTAGACGCGCGGCTTGGCGCCCAGTTCGGGCCGCAGCACCTCCAGGCCCTCGGCCGCCACCCGGGCCGCCATCTCGGCGTCGTCGGCCAGCACCAGCTTGATGGCCTCGGCCGGGCAGACCTGCGAGCAGCGCGTGTCCGTCCACCCCTCGTCCAGCAGATGGGCGCAGCCGGTGCACTTCTGGGCCACCTGGGCCTCTTCGTTCCAGTAGATGACCTCGTACGGGCAGGTGTCGACGATCTCCGGATGGCCCTTGGCCTTCACCGGGTCGATGATCACCAGGCCGTCCTCGCGCTTGTAGACGGTGCCGGCCGGCGAGTCCTTGATGCAGGGCGCGTCGTCGCAGTGGAGGCAGGGCGTCGGCCGGTAGGCCACCTGCACCAGCGGGTACTGGCCGCGCTCGGTGCGCATGATGTTCATCCAGCGGTGGCCGCTCCAGGGCTGGGCCACCGAATACGGCGGGAAGTCGTTGCCGGTGAACTCGTCCTTGTCGGCCAGGAAGCAGTCGTTGCAGTCCATGCAGCGGCTGACGTCGATGACCAGGTTCCACTTCTTGGCGCCGCCATCAGGCCACCCCCTCCTTCAGCGACGCCGTGCGTCCCCGGCCGAACCGTCCCATTTCTCCACCTGGATCAGGCAGGAGTTGTTGGCCATGGCCGTCGAGGTGGGCGTGATGAAGCGCTTGGGCGTGAGGATGTTCACGCAGCCGGCGATGTCCGGAGAATGGCCGGGCTCGCCCAGGGCCTCGTAGTCGCCGCACGACTCGTAGGAGTGCACCGTGCCCGGCGGCACCCGCTCCGTGACCTGCGCCGACAGGATGACCGAGCCGCGGTCGTTGAACGCCCGGATGAGATCGCCGTCGGCGATGCCGCGAGCGGCCGCGTCCTGGGCGTTGACCCGCATGATCCAGTAGTAGTGGCCGTCGATGAGCACCCGGTTGTCCTTGCACCTCGTTCATCCAGCGAGTCCTTGGCGTCGCCCATGGTGTGGAAGCTGAACTTGGGATGGGGCGAGACCATCTGCAGCGGGATACTTGGCGTAGAGTCGGCCGTGTGATGGCCTTCCCAGCTCTCGATGTACTGCGGGCCCATGACCGGGCGCTCGGGGTCGACGGTGCCGGTGGCTTCCAGGCGCTTGAGGCTGGAGGCCACGAACTCGATCTTGCCGCTCATGGTCTGCAGGCCCTTGCCCTTGACCTGGTCCCACGGCGCCGGGCCCCAGTCGGGCGTGTCCTTGGGCGGTCCTCGGCGAACCAGCGCAGGGCCGGCTTGGGCCGGTCTTCCTCGGCCGGGGCCGGGACCACGTAGTAGCCCTTCTTGGCGAAGTCCTCCCAGCTCATGACCTTGGGCATGTCGGTGGCGTGGTAGTAGTCCTTGACCCAGTCGAGCTCGGTCTTGCCGCCCATGGTGAACGGGCCCCATAGACGCCCAGGCGCTCCGCCAGCCCGGCGAAGATCTCGTAGTCGGACTTGGATTCGCCCAGCGGCTCGATGCACTTCTGCTGGAACACGATGACGCGGTGGTTCATGATACTGGTACGAGTCGGAGATGTAGCCGGAGCAGTTGGCCGCCTCGCTGATGTCCCAGCGCTCGAAGTTGGTGCAGGCCGGCAGGATGATGTCGGCGAACTTGGTCTCGCCCTCGAACCAGATGGCCTGGTTGACCACGAACGGGATCTTGCCCTCGCGATAGGCGGTGACGTAGCGGTTGGTCTCGGTCATGGTGCCGAAGAACGAGCCGCCGTAGCGGTAGTACATCTCCACCTGGGGATAGCCCTGGGCCGGATAGTCGTACTTCTGGAACTGGCTCTCGATGTGGGAGCCGCAGAAGCCCTTGCCCCGCCACTCGACCGTCTCGTGGCGCATGGCCTCGGGGATGCGCAGGCGTGGCACCGTCTGGCCTTCGGTGGAGTGGTGCGGGTTGTTGATGGCCCCGCCGTTGGGGAACATGCGGTTGACGAAGCGGAAGCCGGCGGCCGAGTTGGCCGTGTCGCCGGAGATGCCGCCTTCGGCGTAGCCCGGGAACATGAAGCTGCAGTCCAGCGGCGTGCCGCTCGTGGTGCCCCAGATGTTGCTGCCCGGCTTGCCCAGGCCCTGCATGGCCGCGAGGGCCACCATGGTGCGGGCCCACTCGTTGCCGGACGACGCCCGGCTGGCGCCGCCCATGCCGCCCGGCCCGCCGGCCGCCAGCATGGTCTTCTTGGAAGCCCACTCCCGGGCCAGCGCCCGGATCTCGCGGGCCGGGATGTTGCTCTCGGCCTCGGCCCACTCGGGGGTCTTGGGCAGTGCCGTCGGTCTTGCCGAGCACGTAGTCGTTCCACTCGCTGAAGCCCGTGGTCTTGGTGGCGATGTATTCCTTGTCGTACGTGCCCTCGGTGAGCCAGGTGTAGGCGATGGCCAGGCCCATGGCCACGTCGGTGCCCAGCCGGGGCGAGAACCACTTGTCGCCGATGCAGGGCCTGGGTGTGGTTGAGGTAGGGGTCGATGACGATCATCTTGACCCCGAGCTCCTTGAGCCAGCGCCGGCGGATGTTGCCTTCGTTGCCGCCGTACACACCGGTGCAGCTCGACTCCGGGTCGGCCGACCAGTAGACGATGAGGTCGGTGTGCTTGAGCGCGTCCTCCAGCAGGCCGTACTGCTCGGGGATGCCCAGGCGGTGGCTGAAGCCCCACATGTGCATGGAGCCCCAGTGCCAACCTTCCCAGCTGTCGGGGTTGTGCTCGGCGTAGGTGTAGCCGATGAGGTTGAGGAAGCGCAGCAGCGCGCTGTGCCGGTAGCCCACGTTGCCCCACATGTGGTGCGAGCCGGGAGTGGACATCACGCCGGCCGGGCCGACCTCCCGGTGGATGCGGATGATCTCGTCGGCCACCATGTCGAGCGCCTCGTCCCAGCTGATGGGCTCGTAGCCGGAGACGCCGCGGTTCTGGATGTTGCGGTCGCCCTTGGGATCGAAGTCCACCCGCTTGAGCGGCGTGAGGATGCGCTTGGGCGAGTAGACGGTGGACCGGTGGGCCACCGTCCAGGGCGACGACGCGGTCTTGCGGGGCGGCGTGAACGACCGGCCCCGGGCCTCGATGGTCCACGACGGAGCGTCGCTGTCGTCGAAGTACAGCGGCAGTGATCCGCAGGATCTTGCCGTCCTTCACGTCGACGAACACCGGGCCCCCGGTGGTGCCGTTGGTGTATCTCTTCACTTCTCCCATACCGACGTTCCCCCTTGGTATCCCGATGCGGTATTCAACCTCGAGACAGGTCAGTTGCTCTTGTTCCTGCTGAACAGGCGCTTGATGTACTCGCCACCGTTGGCGCCACCGTGGGCCGCGTCAGCGTAGCCGGTGCCGGCATAGAAGTAATCTCTGGTCGGAACGTCGTTCAGGTCATCCTCATCGATTTGAGCGATACAGCGGGCGATGGAGCCATCGCCCATGTACCAGCGCATCGGGAAGCAGAAGAACGTGAAGCGCTTGCCACTTACTTTCGCCAGATCGCCACCCAGGTTCTCGATGCCCACGATGCCATTCCCCAGCATCAGCTTGTGGCAAGGCTCCCAGGTGCCCCAGCCACTGTTCTCTTCCAGGTCACCGTATTTCTCGTCGTAGGCCGCCTGGCCGTGGAGCTTGATGTATTCGAACTTGTCGAATTCAGCCCAGGCATCCTTCCCGAAAAGCTGCTCGTATTCCTCGACGAGGGGCTGGCCGGTGTGGCCAAGCAGGTTGAGGCGCGTGCCGCCGTTCAGGCCCATGGCGGTATGAAGGGGATGATCCAAGGCCTGCCCGTCCATGGCAACGCACTTGACCTTGTGTTTCACGAACCATCGTCCGGCTTCGACACCCGTGCCGCAGGCGTAATGATAGTAAGCCTTGGAATCGTCGTAGTACTTGTGCATGCCGGTATCGAGCACAAGAACCATACCAGCCAGCTCACTGGGGGCGATCCCGGCCTTGGCGCAGGCAGCTTCCAGCTCCTTTGCACCGATCAGTGCCCAAGGCTCGACCTCGATCTTGAGGCAAACGGCGTCGCCGGTGTAGGCGTCAATGGGCATCTCGTGGGTGTAGCGAGCACGGCGACCATCGAATTCGTATTCCATGACGTGGCGCGGCGCATCGCAATGCGTGCCGGTGTGCTGTGGCACGTTGATCCATTGCGTCAGAACACCACTCTTGGCCATCGTATGAGAGCTTGTGACCTGCGGCTTGTCAAAATAGGGCCAACGCGGGCACTCCGCGCTGAATGGGTGACTCAGATCAACAAATACCTTCTTGCCCATGGAGGGTCTCCTTGAACGCTGTGGCGTTGGTTACCGACAACTAACAAGCAATCCGTAGCCACTATGCGCCGCCCCGGCCCACCTGTCAAATCCCCCGGACACGGGGCAGGCGCCGCCCTGAGCCCCGCATCGCCCTTGACAACTTCGGCCCTGCGGATGATAGTGTGGATACGTCAGTTGGTAGTCGTTAACCAACCAAATCGGCGACAGCCATACCAAGGAGCGCATCTTGTCCCGCGAGACCGTCATCCTGAGCGCCTGCCGCACCCCAGTCGCCCGTTTTCTGGGCGCTCTGTCCGATATCCCCGCCGTGAAGCTGGGCGGCATCGCCATCGCCGAGGCCGTCAAGCGGGCGGGGCTGGAACCCACAGACATCGACGAGGTCATCGTGGGCAACGTCCTGCAGGCCGGCCAGGGCCACAACCCGGGCCGCCTGGCCGTGCACGCGGCAGGACTGCCCGACGAGGTCCCGGCGGTGACCGTCAACAAGTTGTGCGGCTCCAGCATGAAGGCCGCTCACATGGCCACCCAGGCCATCAAGTGCGGCGACGCCGAGGTCATGGTGGCGGCCGGCATGGAGAGCATGACGCTGGCCCCCTACCTCCTCGCCAAGGGCCGCATGGGCTACCGCATGGGCGACGGCCTCCTGGAAGACCACATGCTGCGTGACGCCCTCATCTGCACCGTCAACGGCTACCACATGGGCATGACCGCCGAGAACGTGGCGGCGAAATACGGTGTCAGCCGCGAGGACCAGGACGCCCTCGCCCTCGAGAGCCAGCGCCGCGCCGCCGCCGCCATCGCGGCGGGGCACTTCAAAGACGAGATCGTCCCGGTGTCCATCCCGCAGAAGAAGGGCGATCCGAAGCTCTTCGACACCGACGAGCACCCGCGCCCCGAGACCACGCTCGAGGGCCTGGCCTCAGTTGAAGCCGGCCTTCAAGAAGGACGGCACCGTGACGGCCGGCAACTCCTCCGGCGTCAACGACGCGGCGGCGGCCCTGGTCCTTTCCTCGAGTGAATTCGCCGACGCGCGGGGCATCAAGCCCCTGGCCCGCATCGTGGGCTACGCCTCCGCCGCCCTCGACCCGGCCTACATGGGCATGGGCCCCTACTACGCCACTCTCAAGGTGCTCGAGAAGACCGGCATGACGCTCGACCAGATGGACGTCCTCGAACTGAACGAGGCCTTCGCCGCCCAGGCCCTCGCCTGCGCCCGCCTGCTTGACGCCGACATGAGCAAGGCCAACCTCTCCGGCGGGGCCATCGCTCTGGGCCACCCCATCGGCGCCTCCGGCGCCCGCATCCTCACCACCCTGCTCTACGGCCTTCTCCGCACCGGCGGCCGCTACGGCCTCGCCACCATGTGCATCGGGGGCGGCCAGGGCGTGGCCACCATCATCGAGGTCGTGTGAAGCCGCCCTCTCAGACGGGCGCCGCCCGGGCCCCGAACGGCGCGCCCAGATCGTCGCAGGAGACGCTGCGCCTCGTGGCCGAGCATGGTCTGGCCGGCGCCAGCATGTCGCGCATCGCCGAGGCGGTGGGCATCTCCAACGCCGCCCTCTACCGGCACTTCGACAGCCGGGAGGACATCCTCATCGCGGCGCACGACGTGCTCATGGACAGGATCTTCGCCTGGCTCAATTCCTCCCGGTCCGCCAGCGTCCTGGACCGGCTCCGCGAGATGGGCGACTCCCACGCGCCGATGTTCTCCAAGGACATCGAGGGGTTCAACGCCCCCATGTTCCAGTTCATCTCCTGGATCCCCAAGGACCGGATCCACGATCACGTGGTGGAGCGCCGCGATGGAGATGCTCCGCTGGTACGCCGACCTCGTGGAGGAGGGCAAGGCACAGGGCACCATCCGCGCCGATATCGAGACCGACCTCATCGTATCCGAGCTCTTCGCCTGGATCTGGTGGGAGGATCTGAGCTACCTGGAAGGCCTCGACACTGAAATGACCCTCAAAGGATCGGCCAACATGCTCGCCCGGCTGTTGGAGCCGGATAACAACGGAGGTATAGCAATGGCCAAGTCGATCGTAGCCATCTCCAAAGGGGACGACCCCGAGAAGATGGTCGCCGAGGTCTTCGCCCTCCTCGGAGGCGTCGAGAACCTCGTCAAACCCCGCAGCACCGTGGTGCTGAAGCCCAATGCCGGCCACCCGGCGGGGGCCGAGACCTCCGTCAACACCAGCCCGGAGTTCGTGGCCGCGGTCATCAGGCAGGTCAAGAAGGCCAATCCCAAAGAGATCATCGTGGCCGAGGCCGCGGCCATCGGCTGCGACTCCATGCACGTGCTCGACGTGAGCGGCATCGGCGCGGCGGCGGAGGCCGAGGGTGCCCGGCTCATCGACATCAAGAGGGAAAAGGACCTTATCAACATCCCCATCCGCGACGCGCACTCCGACCTCAAGAAGCGTCAAGCTGCCCCGCTTCCTGCTGGAAGCCGAGCACCTCTTCAACCTGCCCATCTTCAAGAGCCACGCCAGCATGGTGTTCACCTGCGCGCTCAAGAACATGAAGGGCGTGGTGCAGGACATCACCCACCAGCAGATGCACATGACCGACCTGGCCGCGGCCATGATGGACGTGTGGTCGGTCATCCGCGCCGACCTCTCCATCGCCGACCTCATCCGGCCGGCCGAGGGCTTCGGACCGCACACCACCATCCCGGTGGACTTCGGCTGCGTGGTGGCCAGCAAGGACCCGGTGGCCCTGGACGCCACCGCCTGCCGCATGGTGGGCCTGGCCATCGAGAAGGTCAAGTACTTCGAGGCCGCCGGCGAACCGCAACCTGGGCAACTTCGAGGAAGAGGACATCGAGGTCGTCGGGCGGACCATCGAGGAGGTGCACAAGGACCTCTGGTTCCCGTACATCGCCGGCTGCGAGACCTGGCCGGAGTACACGTTCCACGCCAGCAACGCCTGCTCGAGCTGCGAATCGCTGGTGGCCTTCACCATGGAGAAGCTCAAGGCCCTGGGCGAGTACGACAAGAACGCCGGCTGCCACGTGGTGGTGGGCTCCAAGCGCGACGACGAGATGCCCGAGGGCGTCGACCCGAACAACGTGATCCTCATCGGCGACTGCGTCAAGCGCTTCCGCGGCAAGGGCGTGGGCCACTGGTCGGCCGGCTGCCCGCCGCTGGAACCGCATCCCCTGTGGGTATTCATAGACCGCGAGGACCACTTCGAGATGGAGCCCGACTTCCGTGAACGCATGGCCCGAGGACGAGGGTCCGTGGGTGGAGTTCATCAAGACGATGAAGCGCGACACGAGCGGCACCGCGATCGCGGCCGCCACTACCGACAAAGCCGCCGAATAGGGTAAAATCTTTCGTACTGCGAATGGCGCCTCGCCAAGCGGTCTTAGCTCCCGCCTCCACCGGGTGCGGGCCGCTTGGCGGGGCGCCATTTCCTCTGTGTCAGGACCTCACCGTGCGGCGAGCGGCCGGCCAGCGGCCTTTGGTAGCGCGCGGCGCCCGATTCTGAGAAAGTAAACAGCCGGGCGCTCGTTGCGATCTGGGCGCAGGAGACGATCGAACGAGGGGACCTCATGGACGAGAGCATGGAACTGGGCAGGCAACTGGGATTCTGGACCATCATCCCCTTTGCGCTCATGCTCCTCGCCGTGGCCATCTGCCCGCTCTGCTTCGACTCCTGGTTCTGCAAGAACCGCAACAAGGGCATCGTCGCGGCGGTGCTGGGCGTACCGACCCTCGTCTACCTCATCGTGAAGTTCGGGGATCTCGGATTCGACCGGGCCGTGTCCACCGGGCACGAGTACGTCTCGTTCATCGCCCTCCTGTTCACGCTCTTCGCCATCTCGGGGGGCATCTACCTCACGGGCAACTTGGTGGCCACGCCCAAGCACAACCTGACCTTCCTGGTGATAGGCGCGGTCCTGGCCAGCTTCATCGGGACCATGGGAGCATCCATGGTGCTCATCCGCCCCCTCCTGCGGGCCAACTCCGAGCGCAAGTACGCCAAGCACACCGTCATCTTCTTCATCTTCGCGGTGAGCAACGCCGGGGGGCTGCTCACGCCTCTGGGGGACCCGCCCCTCTTCCTGGGCTTCCTCCGCGGAGTGCCGTTCGCCTGGACGCTGCGCCTGTGGCCCCAGTGGCTGCTCGCGGTGGGACTCGTGCTCGCCATCTACGCCGCCGTCGAGTTCTTCCTTTTCCGCAAGGAGCCCGCGGCGGCCCGGAAGATGGACCTGCAGGACTACGTCCCGATGCGCCTCAAGGGCGGCATGAACATCGGCCTGCTCGTTGCTCGTCATCATCACCACCATCTTCTCCGAGCCGCTCGGCCGGGCCGGAGAGGCCATCTCATTCCCGTTCCTGCGGGAGCTGATCTACGTGGTCCTGGCTGTGGTCTCCGTGAAAGTGGGACCCCGGGGGCCGCGGGCGGCCAACAGCTTCCACTGGGCGCCCATCGTGGAGGTGGCGGTGCTGTTCGCCGGCATCTTCGCCACGATGATCCCGGCGCTCGCCCTCCTCGAGGCCAAGGGCGGCTCCATAGGCGTGACCCTGCCCTGGCACTACTTCTGGGCGAGCGGAGCGCTCTCGTCCTTCCTGGATAACGCCCCCACCTACCTGGTCTTCACCTCGCTGGCGCAGGGGCAGTTGGGACTGTCGACCGTGGGCGCGCTGACCGCCACGCAGTTGGTGGGAGGACTGGCGCCGGCCACGCTCTTGGCCGCCGTCTCGTGCGGGGCGGTGATGATGGGGGCGATCACCTACGTGGGCAACGCCCCGAACTTCGCGGTGAAGGCCATCGCCGAGCACTCCGGCCTCAAGATGCCGTCGTTCTTCGGCTATATGGGCTACTCGCTGGCGGTGCTGATGCCTATATTCCTGATCGTGACCGTGGTCTTCTTCCTCTGAGTATCTCGGCGGCCACCGTCAGCAGCAGCGCGCAGACGATCAGCAGCATCCCCACGCCCTCGATGCCGCCCGGCCGCTCCCCCAGCGCTATCCACGACGCGATGATGCCGATGACCGGCGTGAGCAGCATGCCCAGCCCGGCGGTACCGGCGGGGAGCGCGTTGAGGATGTAGAGCCAGAGGATCCAGGCCAGGCAGTTGCCGGCCACCACCGTGAACACCAGCCCGTAGATGAACATCCCCGCCGACCACACCGGAGGTGTCCAAGTGGCGGCGGCCACCACCACCAGGGGCAGCGACCCGAGGAACAACTGCCAGGCGGTGAGCGAGAGCAGATCCACCCGGTGACGCTTGCGCAGCAGCTTTGCCACGATCGCGCTGAGCGCCCAGCAGAGAGCTCCTCCGATGGCCATGAGCGCGCTCCAGCCGCCTTTCAGGTCCCACGGGGCCAGCACGAGGATGAGTCCGGCGAGCGCCACCACCACGGCCGCCCACTGGAACCCCTTGAGCCTCTCCCCCAGGACCACCCAGGCCATCAGCAAGAGCCAGAACGGCATCGTGTAGGTGAGGATGGCCGTCTTCCCGGCGCCCTCGCCCTCCAGCGCCCAAGTCATGAGCCCCACGAAACCGGCCGTCTGTAGCAGCCCGAGCAGAGCCGTCCACCAGAACGCCCTGGGCCGCATCGGGCGCCGCAGTACGGGCAGGAGCGCCAGCAACAGCAGGCCGCCCAGGAACGTGCGCAGCCCGGCGTAGACCAAGGGGTCGATGTACGTGAGCATGGACTTCATCAGAGGCCAGGTGTAGCCCCAGATGACGGCCAGGAGTACCAGGGCCCCGATGGCCAGGCCGTAGTGGCGACGTTTGTCTGGCGCGCCCGGCATCGAGGCTAGTCCCGCGAAGCCGCCCCGGCGGGACCCTGCCCGAGCCCGGCCGTGTCGGCGCCGGAACGCCGCTCGATGCTTGCCATCCACGAAAGGACGGCGCCGGCCAGAGCAAGACCGGCCCCCACGAGCATCGCCGCCTGGTAGCCGTCGGCGAAGGCCTGCGTGTGAGCGATGTTGCCCGTCTCCCCGAAGAAGATCATGCGTGCGCCCTCGGCGCCGAGGCGCCAGGCGGCGATCGACCCGAGCACCGCGATGGACAGGCCCTGCCCCGAGAAACGCATGGTGGCGAGGAAACCCGAGGCCAGATTGAGTTGCGAGCGCTCCACCGAGCCCATCACCGCCGAGATGTTGGGCGCGCTGAACACCGCCATCCCCAGGCCGATGGTGCCGAGCGCGAACAGGACCCGGCCCCACGACCCGGAGACGTATGCCAGTTGGACCATCCCCACCGCCACCAGGACCATCCCGGTGACCGCGAGCACCCGGGACCCGATCCGGTCCGAGAGCCTTCCCGTGAAGGGAGACAGTACGGTCATCAACACCGGCTGTATGAGCAACAACAGGCCGGTGCGCTGCGCGGACATGCCCTGGACGACGATGAGATAGACCGACGTCAGCGTGGTGACCCCGAACACTGCCATGTAGTTGAGCAGCGCCGCCGCGTTGCCCGCCGCGAAAGCGCGGTTCTTAGTCACTAGACCGAGCGGGAGCATCGGCTGGCTCTGCTCGCGTTCCCAAAGCACGAACGCGACCAGCAACACCACCGTCAGGACCAAAGGCACGATGGTCGCCGGACTCCCCCAGCCCCAGAGCGGAGAGAAGGTGAGCGGGACGAACAGAGCCACGAGCGCGGCGCCCAGAAGCCCGGCTCCCACCCAGTCGATCAGCGCCTTCGCCGGCCGGGTGCCCGCCCGGTCCATGCCCTCGGCGCGCAGCAGCGCCCAGCCGCTCAGCAGGGTCAGTGCCGCGATGGGCACGTTGATGAAGAAGATCCACCGCCAACTGGTGTTGTTGACGATGACCCCGCCTATCACCGGGCCGAGGGTCAGGCCCACATACACGGCGGTCACGTTCAACCCCAGGGCTTTGCCCCTCTGCTGGGGCGGGAACGCCGCCGTGATGATGCCCGCGGAGGTTGAGAACATGAAGGCGCCTCCGGCCCCCTGGATGCACCGCCCGATGATCATCAACAGGCTGCCGTTCGCCATCCCGGCCACCACCGAGCCTATCGCGAAGATCGCCGTCCCCACGAAGTTGAAAGCCACCGGCCTCCGGGTGTCGGCCAGCCTACCCACGGGGATCAGCAGGATACTGGCGATGAGAAGGTAGGCCGCCTGGGCCCACAGGGCTTCGGAGTAGGTGAGACGCAGGGCGTCGCCCATCTTGGGAAGGGCCACGGCCACGATGCTGGCGTCGAAGGGGGTCATGAACGCCCCGATGGACATGATGGCCAGCGCGTACCAGCGGCGCCGCTGGATCTCGGTCTCGGGGACGAGCGCCGTTCCCGAGCCGCCTTCGAGGCCGGACATCATGCTGTCGCCGGCTCCGCGTTCAATCCATCGATGAGCCCGAGGATCTCCTCGTTGCTGGGAATGTCGCTCATGTCATGCCCGTAGTGCACGAAGCGGGCGATGCCGGCCTTGTCGATGAGCACTTGAGCCGGCATGCGGCCGTACTTGAACAGCTTGATCTGCTGTCCGTAGAGCTTGAGCACCGTGTGCTCGGGATCGGGCAGGCCGAGGAAGGGCAGATCGTGGGCCTCCCAGAAGCGGCCGAAAGCCTTGGCGTCTTCCGGGCCCACCACGACGACCGCCGTCTGCCGCTCGAGGAACTTGTCATAGTCCTGGCGCAACTGCGCCATGTGCCGGCGGCAGAACGGTCACATGAACCCCCGGTTGAAGACCAGGAGCACGTTGCTGGAACCGCGCAGGGCCGCGAGACGGAAGGTCTCGCCGCGAAAGTCCGCGAGTTCGAAATCAGGAGCCGGTGCGTCGAGCGCGACTTGGGGCATGGTGTCTCCTCCTTCCCGCCATTATGAGGGAAGAAGGGCCCGCGCCGCCAGCACAAAGAAGGCTCCGCCCCTCGTCGCCGGACGAAGGACGGAGCAGGAGGGGTCGTATGCGCTTGCTTTCTCCACGCCGGCCCCGACTCCTGCCGGCCGTGGCGGGAGATGCCGGGGTACGGCGGCCGAGCCGACGTGCGAGGCTCGCGAAGGACCCTTACTTAGCGGTCTCGCCTGCGACGCCGCCGATGCAGTAGTAACCGTCCTCCAGGCCGTACGCCTTGAAGTCCGCGCAATCTCCGCAGAGGCAGCCGCGCTGCCGGACCGGCAGCTCGCTCTTGCCCTTGGCGCAGAAGAAGCCGCCCGCGCCGGGGTAGGAGGGGCAGCCGCCGCAGATGCAGCGCGAGATGTTCTCTGGGGTGTCTGGTACCTTTTGCACGGAGGCCTCCTTGCTGTTCCGGAGTGAAGTCTTTCTGGTCGCCGTATCTACCGGGACATTCCCAGGAGGGCGGTCTCCGAAACGACTGCAGCCGCCGAGTGATTACCAGGCGCTGAAACTGGGCAAGTGACCGTGAGAAAGCCGAAGAGAAGGCGGACGGAATGCCCGGTGACGACAAGACCCAATCCCAGAAGGCGGCGGCGCCCCGAGGCGATGCCAGGCCAGGGCGGGGCCGGCGGCAGGCCGGGTGGCGCGGGTCAACGACAGGGCGGCGCCGGGCAAGGCCGGCCGGGCCAGCGGGGGCCCAACCAGCCCGCAGGCCAACAGCCGCCCGGCAGCCCCGACCGGGGCCGGCAGTTGTGGCACGGCGTCGCCTACATCGTGGTGGCGCTCATCGCCCTCTACCTGTTCCAGCACTACCTGCTGACCGGGGGCGCCGCCACCCAGCTCACCTACACCCAGTTCAAGCAGGATGTGGCCGCGCAGAAGATCAAGACCGCGGTCATCGGCACGAGCCGCATCACGGGCACCATGGCCGACCCCGACCCCACGAAGTCCGGGGTGGTCGAGTACTCCACCAACTATCTGCCGGGCGAGGACCCGACGCTGGTGGAGGACCTGCAGGCGGCTGAGGTCGACTACAGCTTCACCGGAGCGTCGAGCCCCATCGGGAGCATCCTCATCAGCCTGCTGCCCTTCATCCTCATCGGGGCCATCTGGTACTTCCTCTATCGCAGGATGGCGGGAGCCGCCGGGGCTGGCGGCGGCGGCATCTTCGGCGTGGGCAAGAGCAAGGCCAAGAAGGTCACCGCCGAGCAGGTGGGCGTCACGTTCAAGGACGTCGGCGGCGCCGACGAGGCCATCGCCGAACTCCAGGAGATCATCCAGTTCCTCAAGACCCCCGAGCAGTTCGCGCGGCTGGGCGGGCGCATCCCGAAGGGCGTGCTCCTGATCGGGCCCGCCCGGGACCGGCAAGACGCTGCTGGCCAAGGCGACGGCCGGTGAGGCGGAGGTGCCTTCTTCGAGAGCAGCGGCTCGGAGTTCGTGGAGATGTTCGTGGGGGTCGGCGCGGCCCGGGTGCGCGACCTGTTCGAGCAGGCGCGCGCGGCGGCGCCGGCCATCGTGTTCATCGACGAGGTCGACGCCATCGGGCAGATCGCGCGGAGCGGGCTTCACCATGGGCGGCGGCAACGACGAGCGGGAGCAGACCCTCAACCAGCTGCTGGCCGAGATCGACGGCTTCTCCACCGACGTGCACCGCCCGGTGATCATCATGGCCGCCACCAACCGGCCGGAAGTGCTCGACAAGGCGCTGCTGCGCGCCGGCCGCTTCGACCGGCAGGTGGAGGTGGGCAACCCTGACCTCATCGGCCGGGTGCAGATCCTCAAGATCCACAGCCAGGACATCAAGCTGGCGCACGACTTCGACCTGGAGCGGGCGGCCCGCATCACCCCCGGGTTCAGCGGCGCCGACCTGGCCAACGCCATGAACGAAGCCGCCCTGCTGGCCGCGCGCCGCAACGCGGCGGCCGTCCACATCACCGACTTCGAGATCGGCCATGGAGCGGGTCATCGCCGGCCTGGAGAAGAAGACCCGGGTGATGAACGACCAGGAGCGCAAGACCGTCGCCTATCACGAGTCGGGGCACGCCCTGGTGGCCGCCCTCGTGCCGCATGCCGACCCGGTGGCCAAGATCAGCATCATCCCCCGGGCTCGCGGCGCCCTGGGCTACACCCTGCAGATGCCCACCGAGGACCGCTACATCCTCACGCGGGACGAACTCATCGACCGTGTCGCGGTGATGCTCGGGGGACGGGCCGCGGAACTCACCGTGTTCGGCACCATCAGCACCGGAGCCAGCGACGACATCCAGAAGGCCACCGAGCTGGTGCGGCGCATGATCACCGAGTTCGGCATGAGCGAGAAGCTGGGCTCCGTCCGCTACGCCGGCCAGCAGATGATGTACCTGGGCAACCCGGTGCAGGACAACAGCCAGCTGAGTCCACAGACACAGGAGATCATCGATCGCGAGGTGCGCCGGGTGGTGACCGAGCAACTGGAACGGGCTCGGGCTTTGCTGGGCGAGCACCAGCGGGCGCTCGAGACATCTGGCCGAGCGGCTGCTGGCCCAGGAGACCGTCGACGGCACCGCCGCGGACGAGGCCCTCAGGTCCGAGGAGTGAGCCTGCGGTAAGATGGCGGGCATGACACACATGACCGCCAAACAAGCACTCATGGACCTCTTCCGGCAGGAAGGGGTCGAGTACGTCTTCGGGATTCCCGGCGCCACCGAGATCCACTTCATGGACGCCATCGAGAAAGCCGGCGATATCCGCTACGTGCTCGGGCTGCAGGAAGTGGTCTGCGCCGGCATGGCCGAGGGCTACGCCCGGGCTTCAGGTAAGCCGGGCGTGCTGAACATGCACACCGCGCCCGGCCTGGCAGCCGCCACTCCCATGCTGTACAACGCCCAGCTGGGCCGCATACCGTTGGTGGTGACCGTCGGCCAGAACGACAGCCGGCTGCTTCAGCGCGACCCGCACCTCACCGGCGACATCCAGGGCATCGGCCGCCTGTTCTGCAAATGGAGCACCGAGGTGAGCCACGCCGAGGATGTGCCCACCGCCATCCGGCGCGCGTTCAAGATGGCCATGCAGCCGCCCACCGGGCCGGTGCTCGTCTCGCTACCCCAGGACATCCTGCAGCAGGAGCTGGACTACACAGCCGCTCCGAACACTCCGGTGTTCGCCGGGATGCGCCCCGACCCGGCGGCCATCGCGTGCGCGGCGGACGCTCTGGCCGGAGCCAAGAACCCTCTAGTGCTGGTGGAGAGTGGCGTGGCTCGCGCCGGGGCCCTCGCCGAGATGGTGGAGTTCGCCGAGCTCACCGGCGCCCGCGTCTACCAGAACTGGATGGCCGACGTCAACTTCCCCGTGGGTCATCCGCAGTACCTTGGCGACCTCGACCTCATCACTCCTGAGGCGCACGCGGCCTTGGCCGCGGCGGACGTGCTCGTCGCCGTGGGCTGTTCCCTGTTCGCGGAGGGTCTCTACGCGGAGCCGCCGTCCCTGGCGCATCTCACGGTCATCCACATCGACGACGACCCGTGGGAGCTGGGCAAGAACTTCCCCACCCAGTGCGCCATCCAGGCCGACATCAAAGCCACGCTCGCCGAGCTCAACGCCGCGCTGCGGGAGCGGGCCGCGGGCCTGGGCCGCGCGGCCGCGCGCCGCGAAGCCATCGGTCGCGAGAAGGCCGCCCTCGATGAGGCCCTCAAGGCCCGCGTGGCGGCTGAGCGGGACCTCGCTCCCATCTCCATCTCCAGGCTGATGACCGAGGTCGCCGCGGTGGTCACGCCCGACACCATCCTGGTGGACGAGTGCTGGTCGTCCTCGGGGATGCTGCGGAGCATCCTGAAGCCGTCCGCGGCCGGCAGCTACCTGCGGTCCCGCAAGGGCGGCAGCATCGGCTGGGGCATCCCCGGAGCCATGGGAGTCCAGTTGGGCGCCCCGGACAAGCGCGTGCTGGCGGTCCTCGGCGACGGCGGCAGCGCCTGGTCCATGCAGGGCCTGTGGACGGCGGCCCGGTACCGCATCCCCGTGACCTACGTGGTCACCAACAACGCCATCTACGGGCAGGTGAAGCTCGTGCGCAAGGCCGTGCTGGGCGACTACCCGCTGAGCGAGAAGCACGACGGCATGGAACTGGACGGCCCGGTGATGGACTTCAGCCAGATCGCCCAGGGCATGGGCGTGCGGAGCGAACGGGTGAGCGACCCCGGCCGCCTGAGCGGCGCGCTGAACGAAGCGCTCGCCTCCGGCGAGCCGCGCCTCATCGAGGTGCTGGTCAGGCCCCTGTCTTAAGACGGGCTATTTGGCGGCCACCGCGTCGCCCAGCCGGTCCCACGAATCGACGAAGGCCTTGGCGCCGTCCACCTGCAGGGTCGTCGGCCAGCTGCGCCACGTCTATCCCGGCGCGGATGAACGCCTCCACCACCTCCGCCCCGTCGCCGCCGTCGCGCGGCAAGATCCCAGGGACCGTCCCGTGGTCCGCGAAGGCCAGCAGGTCTCCTCGGGCATGGTGTCGATGGTGTTCGGAGCGGCCAGGGCCTCGATGTAGAGCACGTCCGAAGCGTTCGGATCCTTCGTGCCCGTGCTGGCGAAGAGCAGGCGCTGCGGGCGCGCCCCCAGGTTCTCCAGGCGCTGCCAGCGGTCGGTCTCCATGAGATCGCGGTAGGCCTTGTAGCTCAGCTTGCCGACGGCGATGCCCAGCCGGTTGCGCAGGTCGGCGGGCACCTTGTCCGCGGTGTACTTGTCCCAACGGCTGAGGAAGAGCGAAGCGACCGAGCGGACGTCGAGGTCGAGCCCGGCGGCCGCCCGGCGCTCGAGCCCGCGCATGTGGGCCTCGGCGGCCGCGACGTACTGGGCCTCGGAGAAGAGCAAGGTGACGTTCACCGGGATCCCCCGGAACGTCGCCTCCTCGATGGCCGGCACCCCCGCTTCGGTCCCGGGGATCTTGACGAACACGTTGGGCCGCGGAGCCTTCTCGTGAGAGCCACTCCGCCTGCGCGACAGTCCCGGCCGTATCGTCGGCCAGCCCCGGCGCCACCTCCACCGACACCCAGCCGTCCACGCCGGCGGTGCGGCGGTGGACGGGGGCCAGAAGGTCGGCCGCGGCGGTGAGGTCGTGGAGGATCATCTCGAAGAGCAGCTCGTCGCCGGACGTGCCCGCGGCCCTGAGCGACCGGATCTCGGCGTCATAGGCGGCGCCCGCTGGTGATGGCCTTCTCGAAGATGCTCGGGTTGGACGTGAGCCCGGTGACCGACAGCTCGTCGACGTAGCGGGCCAGCGTGCCCGATGGTGAGCAAGTCCCGGGTGATGTTGTCGAGCCAGATGCTCTGGCCGGCCTCGGCAAGAGCCTTCGTCGCGCTCATGCTCCTCGCCGCTCATCCCGGGCATCTCGGCGCCCCAGCCGGACGCGCCGCTCATCTTCAGTGACGCCCCGCACGGGTCGACCATGGAAGCGCCGCCATCCACCAGGATGGTCTCCGCGGTGATGAAGCTGGCGTCGTCGCTACCCAAGAAGGCGACGACACCGGCGATCTCCCGGGGATACGACACCCGCTCCAGCGGAAGCGTGCAGGTGAGCTTGCTTGAACACGCCATCCATGTCGGTGCCCATGGCATCGGCCATGCCGCCCAGGGAATGCTCGCTCATCTCGGTGCGCACCGGACCGGGCAGCACCGAGACGGCCCGGATACCGTGCTTGCCGAAGTCGAGCGCCACCTGGTTGGTCAGGTGGTTCAGGCCGGCCTTGGACGCGCAGTACGGCGCCATGGTCGGGATGCAGCGCACGCTGGCCAGCGACGAGATGTTGATGATGGCGCCCCCGCCGTTCTCGATCATGTGCGGGATGGCGTACTTCATGGTGTAGAACGGGCCGGTGAGGTTGGTCTCGATGACCGCGTGCCACACATCCGGGTCGAGGTCCACCACGGAGCCTCCCGGATCGATGGCTGCGTTGTTCACGAGGATGTCGATCTTGCCGCCGAACGCCACCGTGGTGTCCACCATGCGCTTGGCGTCCTCGAGCTTGGACACGTCGCCCACGCAGGTGACGGCCGTGCCGGCGGGCAGCATGGCGATGGTCTCGTCCAGCTTGTTCTGCCGGCGCCCGGTGATGCAGATCTTCGCGCCCTTCGGCCACGTACCGCTTGGCGATCTCCACGCCGATACCGGCGCCCGCGCCCGTGATCATGGCCACTTTGCCCTCGAGCATCATGTGCGGCTCTCCTTGTTGTTCGGTCCCCCGGTGCCGGCGCGCGGCCGGCACCACCACTATGCGCCGACGGCCTCCCCTGGCGCCAGCAGCGGGCGCCAAAGAAGGCCGTCGTCAGTCTTCACCTCAGATAGAGGTTTCCCCTGCAGTCCCTACGCTTTCTTCGGGATGACCGGGCAGGGAAGCTTTGGACGGGTACCGGCCGTCGCGGTAGATCTTGTGGGTACAGGTACGGCTCTTGCAGACGTGCCACATGACGTCGTAGGTCTCGATGTCGGTGGGGATGTCGATGGCCGAGATCTCCACTTTGATCTGCTTGCCGGCGCGGAACAGGTGCGACATGGGCCGCAACTGCACGACGTACTCGTTGACCTCGCCCGGTTCGATGTACACGTTCTTGGTGTGGTCGTGCGCGATCTCCCACGGCGTGGTCCTGGCTTCGTCGATGGCCCGGTGCGACGCCCTGCAGCCAGCCGGAGGCCAGCGGGTAGATGGCGTCCGAGTCGGCTTCGCGAATATCCACGCGCCAGCAGGTGTCGTCCTGGTCGATGTCGGCGTAGAAGGTGATGCGCGGCGGACCCACCACCTGCAGGTCGGTGCGGCAGCGGCGGGCTGACGTAGCGTGACCCGGTTCCGCTTCTCGGTGACGTACAGCGGCTGCTGCACGAAGGCGTCGGGCTCTTCGTTCCAGTAGTCAGGCTGCGAACCGAGCTGCTCCAGGCTGTTGAAGTGGAAGTCGGTCCACTGGGTGGTCTCGAGCGGATAGGTCTCGCCAGAGCCCCAGGTGGTCATGCCGGTGGTCTGGTAGCGGATGGTGGGCTCGTCCATGATGCCGGTGTCGATGCCCTTCATCCAGTAGTCGTACCAGCGCAGCAGCTCGTCGTGGTTGGCGCGCCACGGGCGGGTGCCCATGTCGGTGTAGAGGTACATCTTCTTGGGCGTCTTCACCCGGTTGAAGACGTTCATCTGCGGCTGCGAGAAGAAGCTGAAGAAGGGGCCGCCCACGTAGCAGGGCACGTTGATCTTGTCGAGGCGCTCGCCCACCGACCGCTCCCGGTAGTACGGACCGTCGTTCTTGTGCAGCATGAAGTCGAAGAGGATGGGGTTCTTCTTGGGATACTGCAGCAGGTGCACCAAGTACGGGTACTGCTTGAGGTCCGGGTCGGCGATGGCCTCGTCCACCATCTTCTTGAGCTCTTCCGGATCGGTGTGCTGCTCCATCCAGGAACGGATGTCGTTGGGAGCGTAGCCGCAGCGGGCCGGATAGGTGCCGGTGTAGAGGCCGTACAGGAAGATGTTCTGAACGCCGCCTTCATACTGACCGTGATTGTAGAGATCGTCCGCGAAGATCTCCCAGGGAGCGATGCACTTGAGGCTTGGCGGGGCCTCAGCCGCGGTGTGAAGCTGCATGGAGGAGAAGTAGCAGATGCCTGCCAGGCCCACTCCGCCGTCGCACCATTCCTGCTTGGCCAGCCACTCGACCATGTCGTGCCCGTCTTCGCCCTCTTTGCGGGAGAACATGCCCTCCATGATGCCTTCGGAGTGGCCGCTGCCGCGGATGTCGGCGATGACGTATGCGTAGCCGCGTTTGGCGTAGTAGCAGGCATCGCCGCACTCGATGGAGGCCTCGAAGATCGACTTGCCGAAGGGCTGCGGCGGGGTCTCGAACATCTGGGTGTCTTTGCCGTACATCGACTGGCTGAGCAGCACCGGGAACTTGCCCGGAGCGTCCGGACGGTAGATATCGACGGCCAGTTTGACGCCGTCACGTACCGGGATCATGACATCCCGATCGACGATGGTCTCATAGATAGGCTGGGATGCGTTGTTCTTTGCCGCCTCTGCCACGTTCCCTCCAGTCGCGTATTCTTTAGCTACGTAAGCTGATTGACCGGTGTTATTGAGTATATACTCAATAACGTGTACTATACTGGCCGAGGCTTTCAGTTGTCAACAGGAAAAAGTGAGGGGCTGAGGTGGCACGGCAGGCACGGGTTCGCAGGCTCCCGCCCGAAGAACGGCGCGGACAGATCGTCCAAGCCGTACTCGACGTGGTGGCGGAATATGGTGTCCCTGAGGCCACCATCGCCCGCATCGCCAAAGCCGCCGACGTGTCCGAAGGCACCCTCTACGTCTACTTCGCCAGCCGCAAGGAGATGCTGCTCGCGGCTCTCGAGAGCATCCTCGCCGAGATGTACCAACTCATCGACGGCACCGATGGGGATGCGCTCTCCCGGCTGCGCAAGATCGGCGCCGCCCACTCCGAGCAGATGCGCGCCGAGCGTGGGCTCATGGCGTATCCGTGGTTCGAGTTCATCGCCGCGGGACCCCAGATCGGCATCCGCGACGCCGTCGCCGACACCCACAAGGCTGCCTACCAGCGGCTCAAGAAGATCATCGAAGACGGCAAGGCGAAGGGCTCCATCCGCGCGGACGTCGATGCCGACCGGCTGGCCTGGGGCTTCTACACCGTCCTCTGGGCGGAGAACATCGCCTGCATGATGGGGCTGACGGAGTACCTGGACGACGGACACTCCGCCCACATCCTCAACCTCGTGTTGGGCGACGCCCTGCCGGCCTAGACCGCGCCCGGCTTGGGCGGCGCCGTCCGGCCTTTGGCGACCGAGCCCGGCGCGCCGGACTCAGATCTCCATGGCCGCTTCGAAGGCCTCGTGGATCGCATTGAACAGGATGCGCGGCGCGCGACAGTCGCCCACCACGTGCACTTCCTCGGCGGTGCCCAGCAGGGCCTCCACGACCTCGGTCCGCGCCCTCAGCACGGGCGCGAGCACCACCGTGTCGGCCGGCAACGCCACCTCCGCGCCCGCCTCGTCCACCACCACGGCCATGCCGTCGCCTATGGCCTTCAGCACCTGGCCCTTGCGCGGCCGTATTCCGAACTCGTCCAGGTAGTCCTGCAGCACCACGACGTCCACGAAGTTCACCGTCTGGTCGCCCGCGGAACCGCCCGGTAGCTCGACCAGAGCCACCTGCTTGCCCTGGCGCGCCAGCATGAGCGCGACTTCCATGCCCATGCCGCCGTCCCCGGCCACCACCACGTGGCCGCCCTGCACGGCGTGGCCCTTCATCACATCGACGGCGAGGCATACGTTCGCCGCTCCAACGCCCGGCACGTCGGGCATCACCGGCTCCGCCCCCACCGCGACGATCACCTCGTCCGGCCGCTTCCGCCTGCACCGCGGCGGCCGTGCCGGCCGCGCCCAGACGGACGCCCACGTTGGAAGCCGCCATCTGCCGCAGCATGTAGTCGAGATACCGCTTCCAGTCGGCCTTGAACTCCGGCCCCGCCGAAGCCAGCAGGTTGCCTCCCAGATGGAAGTCCTTCTCCAGCAGGGTCACGCTCGTGGCCGCGCGCCGAGGCCACCAGCGCCGCTTCCATCCCGGCCGGGCCGCCGCCCACCACGACCACCTTCTTCTTCTCCGCCGCCACCTTGGGCACGGCACGGTAGTAGTACTCGCGGACCGCCATCGGGTTGACGGTGCACCTCACCGGCAGGCTGTGAGCCCCGCGGACGAGGCAGCTGTTGCAGCGGATGCAGGGGATGGCATCGTCCTTGCGGCCTCGGAAGGTCTTCTTGGGCAGCGCCGGGTCGGCGATGAGCGACCGGCACAGAGCCACGAAGTCCACCTGGCCCGCGGCCACCCATCCCCCGGCCTCGTCCAGGTCCATGATGGCCCCCACGACCCCCACCGGCACCTTGGTGATCGCCTTCTTGATCTCCGCGGCCCGCTCCAGGTTCTCGCCGTGGGGCAGGTAGGTGGAGGGGTGGGTGTACGGGTAGGTGTGCGGCACGCCGATGGTGCCGGCCGACACCTGCAGCAGGTCCACCTTGTCCTGCATGATCAGCGCGTACTCGATGGCGTCGGCGATCTCGAGACCGCCCGGCACCAGGTCGCTGGCGCTGATGCGCCACTCGATGGGGAAATCGGCCCCGCAGCGCTCCCGGATGGCCTCGACCACCCGGATGCCGAACCGGCAGCGGTTCTCCAGACTGCCCCCGTACTCGTCGGTGCGCGAGTTGACGGCCGGCGAGACGAACTGCGATATCAGCCAGCCGTGGCCGGCGTGGACCATGACCATGTCGAAGCCGGCGGTCTTGGCCCGGAAGGCGGCAGCCGCGAAGTGGTCGATGACCTCGTCGATCATCGCGAGAGATCATCTCTTCCACCACCTGCTCGCCGCGCCGCCGGTCTTCGGTGAACACGCCCACCATGTGCGAGGGCCCGATGGGGTTCCGTCCGCCGTTCAGCTGGCTGACCGCCTGCCGGCCGCCGTGGTTCAGCTGGATGGAGGCTATGGCGCCGCCATCCTTGATGACCTCGGCCACCGACGTCAGCGCCGGGATGTAGAAATCGTGCCCCAGGTTGAGCTGCGTGGGCTGGGTGATGGCCCGGTCGGCGTCGATGGCGGTCTCCAGCACGGTGATCAGCCCTGCTCCGCCCTTGGCCTGCGTCCGGTAGAACTCCACCAGGTCGGCGGACACCGACTGGTCGGCGTGAGAGATGCAGGTGAGAGTGGGCGCCGCTTCGATGCGGTTCTTCGCGGTGAGCTTGCCGACCTTGAGAGGTTGGAGCAGCGCTTCGTAGCCGGACATGTCAGGCGCCTTTCTCGAGTCGTTCGTTCACCAGCCGCTTGGCCAGTCCGATGATCATCATCACTGGCGGCAGCCCCATGGGTTCGGGGATGACGCTGGAGTCGCAGACGTACAGGCCGGCGATCGGGGTCTGGAGATCGCGATCGAGCATGTCGTCGATGCGCACGGTCCCGCCGGGGTGGGCCCCGCGCGGCGGGCTGGTGAGGATGGTGCTCGGGTCGCAGCCGGCCCGCACCAGGATGCGGGTGGCTATCTCGCGCCCCTTCGCCAGAAGGTCGAGCTCCGGACTCCCGAGCGGCTTGGTGACCCTGCCGTCGGGCAGGATGGACCCGGTGAGTTCGTCGCGGGACTTGGTCATGATGCCCAGCGTCTTGGGATAGCCGGTGAAGAAACGGGGCTTTCGGGGACCACCCATCATCAGCCCGAGAAAGTAGAGCGGCCAGGGATCCACCACGTCGGTCATGATGATCCCCTCCTCCTGCATCTCCAGCGTGCCGCAACTCATGGGGATGTCTTTGGACGAGCCCCGCCCGGTCGAGATGCCGGTGGTCAGCTGCAGCGGGTCGATGAAGAAGCCGTTCTGGCCGGCATCCTTCATACCTGAGGCCTGGAGCAGCATGGGCGTGCCCAGGCCTCCACCCGCCACCACCACGCGCTCCGCCTCCACCACGAACGGCCCCGACTTGCCGGTGCCCCGCACGCCCGTCACTCTGCCGCCGTCCGAGAGCACCTCTTCCACCTTGGCCTGGGTCTTCAGCTTGGCGCCACCGGCCACCGCCTCCTCAACGAACTCGCGGGCGGTCCACTTGGCCCCTTTGGCGCAGCCGATCATGCACTTGGGGCACGAGAGGTCACACTTGGCGGCATCGATGAAGTGCGGGAAGGGGTTCCAGTCGAGGCCCTCCGCGCGAGCGGCGGCCATGATCCTCTTTGACCCGTCGCCGATGAGCCGGTCCGGCAAGGGAGCGAGGCGCAGTTCGTTAGTGAGTTGCTCCACGTAGGGGCCGATGTCGATGCCGTGCTTCTCTTTGAGCCAAGCGGGCGGCTGGTAGGCCACGCCGCAGAAGCTCACGGTGCTGCCTCCGACGGTGAGCAGCCTCACCATCTGCGTGCCCTCGATGGAGGCGAAGTTGCCCATGTGGTCGAGCATCTTGAGCATGGTGAGCCAACTGCCGACCGGGCGATGGTAGGCGCCCTCCTCCAGGATGAGGACGTCTTTGCCCCGGCGAGCCAGCTCGCGGGCGACCGTAGCCCCTCCCGGTCCACTCCCTACGATGACCGTCTGGGCCTTGAGCCGCTCCATCTCAGCCGCCATGACTCCTCCGTTCCAGGCTTATTGAGCAACCGCTCGGTAAGTACGCCCCGACTATACCTGGGGTGATGATGCGGTGTCAACGACCTCCGACAACCGGCAGACGCGGCTGGAAAAAGAGGCGGGAGCCCGGTACTTGTGGTACCGGGCTCCCGCCCGAGAGTGCTCGCGCGAGCTATCCGGCGTGACCGGTCGCTCTATGCCGATCGAGTCGTCGCTCTAGGCGTACACCATCGGCACGGCTTTGTCCTGCACGGTGGTGCCGGGAGCGGTAGCGTTGCTGACGACGACGGGCTCGACCTCGTACTTGGTGCCCTTCACGCCACTGCTGCGCACCGATGTACGGCTTGTAGTTGTTGGCGATGACGTGGAACCCGTTGGCGATCAACCGGCTCGGTGAAGTCGATGTGGCCCTGCTGGAAGTCGCCCTTGGTGGTCTTGATGGCCTCGAGGACGGATTCCTTGTCTTCCGGATTCTTCGCCCGCTTGTAGACGTCGATGGCCCACTCGGTCTTGCCGTAGCAGCCGATGGACGCCGTCCACTGCTGACCGGTCTTCGCTTCGAAGTCGGCGGCCAGACCCTCGGAGTCGAGGTCCGACAGGGTGTCCTTGATCTTCCAGCTCGGGTGCCAAGCGGCCTCGCCGATGAGACCGACGCCCTTGTTGGGATAGGACATGACCGCCTGCGGGAAGATGAGGGCTTTGCCCGAGCTGATGAACTTGGGCTGGTAGCCCTGCTGCAGGCTCTGGGTGCAGGAAGTTGGACAGCCACGGCGGGTCGTTCGTGCCGCAGACGATCTCGCAGCCTTCGCTCTTGAACTTGCTGATCTGCGAGCTGAAGTCCTCGGCCGGGACCTGATACGGATCGGGCACTACCAGGGTGTAGCCCTTCTCGGCGAACACCTTGGGAGCGGCGCTCGGGTCCATCCAGCCTTTGTAGTCGGCGTCGTTCTGGAAGAGCATGCCGACCTTCTTGTTGGTCTCGACGCCGCTGTTCGTGAACGCGTCGGTGAAGGCAGCGATGGTCTGCTCGGAGCCGAGCATGTTGCCGTAGACCCACTTGAATTCCCTCGGTTTGCCGTCGGCGCCGAAGTACAGGGCCTGCCAGGGGGCGAAGCTGAGGAGCACGGGGCAGCCAAGAGCTTCGCCCTGGTCGGCCGTCGGGTTGGCGGTGTCCGGCGTACCGGAAGCCAGGAGCATGTCCACCTTGTCGTTGGTCACCAGATCGGCCGCGACCTGTGAAGCACGGTCGGTGGTGGACTGGCTGTCTTTGACGACGAGTTCGATCATGCGCTTCTTGCCGTCGCCGGCGATGATGCCGTCTTTGAGGATCTCGTTGACGCGAGCGATCCACCAGTCGTCGGCGATGGCGAAGACCGAGAAGTTGCCGGTCTTCGGCGAGACAACGCCGAGCTTGATGGGCCGACCCTCTTCGGGAGCGGCGGACACCGTGGTGGTGGCCCCTTCCGTCGTGGCGACGGGCGCCGTGGTGGCGACGGGCGCCGTAGTGGTGACGCCGGCAGTCGTCGTGGTCTCGTCAGTGCCGCCGCAGGCGGCAAGAACGCCGCCGAGTCCACCCGCTAGACCGACGGTGGCACCAGCCACACCGGCCAACTTCAGGAACTCGCGACGGCTGACGGTTTTCTTCTCTGCCATACAGTAACCCCCTCAGTTCTGTTGTGACGATGGCAGCGCCGAGACACTCCCCTCAATACGCTGAAGGACAAGCCCGGCTTATTGAGCGAGGGCTCGGCACAGACTTGAGTGTAACCGTGGCTTTTGCCGCCTGTCAACGGGCAGGGGTGACCGTACGGTCGAAAATGGCCGAAAATGAGAACTATCGTTCTAATCCCTGGCTGCTATTACCGCCGGTAATGGAGGCGGGGCGGAGACGCACGCGCCTCCGCCCCCGGGGTGTTGTCTGAAGCGGCGCCGGCTACGCGCCGTACGTCATGGCCTTGGTCTCGCTCCCCAAGGGCACGATGTCCTTGAACTCGGGGAAGTTGCCGTAGCCGACGATCACCTGCTCGAACGGGTACTTCGTGCCTTTCTGCCACTGACCGGCGAGCACCGGACAGATGTACACGTTCGGGTGCGGCCGCTGCTTGTCGCCGACGGCCTTGGTGAAGTCGACCGGATACGCCGCGCTGTCGAACTTGGTCGTCTTGACCGCCTCCATGATGGAAGCAGGATCTTCCACGTTCTCCGCCCTCTTGAAGACGTCCACCGTCCACTCGTACAGTCTGATGGCGTTGAGAATCCCCTGGCCTTGCTTGCCCGTGGTCGCCTCGTACTCGTCCCAGAGCTCCTGGCAGGTCTGGCCGGTGAGCGGCGACTTGTACGGGAGTCTGGGGTCGAAGGCGATCTCCATGACCAGGTTCTCGGCGGTCGGGCCGATAGCGGCCGGGGCGCTGGGGAAGAGGAGAGCGATGCCGTTGGAGACCAGCGGAGGAGCGAAGCCCTGCTGCACCGCCTGGTTGAAGAAGTTGGAGAACTCGGGGGTCACGCCCGAACCCATGAGCATCTCGCAGCCTTCCTTCTTGAAGGCCGAGATCTGGGCGGTGAAGTCCTCGGCTCCCGGGGTGTAGAGATCGGGCATCACGTACGTGTACCCCTTCTCTTCGAGCAGCGGCGGGATGCCGGTCTTCATGTCGGAATACTCGATGCCGTTCGCGTTGTTCGGGTAGAGCAACGCCACCTTCTTGTTGGTGCCCGGCTTGTAGTTCTCGAAGGCAGACAGAGCGGCGCGGCCGTTCTCCTGGGTGCCCACGGTCGTGGCGTAGGTCCACTGGAACGGGGTCTTGCCGTCATTGTTGCGGCCGTACGTGAACGCGGTCCACGGCAGGTTGCAGAAGAGTCCAGGGCACCCCATGGCTTCGCACTGGTCGGCGGGGCCGAGCACGGAGTCCGGACCGCCTTCGGCAAGGATCATGTTGACCTTGTCGTTCTGGATCATGTCTCCGGTGACCTGCGCCGCTCGGTTGGAATCGGACTGGCTGTCGTTGGAGATCCATTCCAGCGCGCGTTCCTTGCCGTCCTTGGTGACGATCTTGCCCCCGGTCACCTGCTCGACCTTCTTGGTGAGGTATTCGGTAGGCGCTCCGAACTCGGCCAATGGGCCGGTCATCGGGACCACGATGCCCACCTTCAGTCCCGTGCCCTGCTCCGCGCCGGCCTGGACTGTGGTCGCGGTCGCCGCCGGTGGTCTCAGTGCCGGCCGCGGCAGTCGTCGCCGTACCGGCGGCCCCGGTCGTCGCCGTTGTCTCTTCACTCCCGCCGCACGCTGTGACCAGACCTCCCAGGCCCGCCCCTACACCGATTGTGGCTCCGGCCACTCCGGCCAGCTTGAGGAATTCCCGACGGCTTACAGCTCTCTCTTCCAACATGTGGCCCCCGTCCTTAATGAGTGAGCGCTTAGTTACTATGACCATAGGCACGGGAGCCCGCAAACGCAAACGGCCGCCCCCGAGGGGGCGGCCGTTGTACCGCTCAGTGGAACCGATTCCGCGCGACGGAACCGAGAGATGGCTGCTACAGACCCAGATACGCCTTCCGCACGTGGTCGCTCTCGCGAAGCATCGAGCAGACACCCTGGAGGGCCATTCGCCCGTTCTCAAGCACGTACGCCCGATCGGCGATCTGTAACGTCTGCCTCACGTTCTGCTCCACGAGCAGGATGGTCATACCTGTCTGACCGCATGGATTGAAGGATCTCGAAGACCTCGGTCACGATCTTCGGAGCCAGACCGTTGGAGGGCTCGTCGACGATGACCATCCGCGGGCGCGACATGAGCCCGCGTCCCATGGCCAGCATCTGCTGCTCGCCGCCGCTGAGCGTCCGGGCCAGCTGGCCGGAGCGCTCTCTGAGCCGCGGGAAGAGCTCGAAGACCTCTTCCATCGTCTTGTTCCGCTCCTTCCAGGAGCGGCGGGGATACGCGCCCATCTCCAGGTTCTCGCGGATGGACATGGCGGTGAACAGCTTGCGGCTCTCCGGGATGTGTGACAGCCCGAGATTGACGATCCCGTTCGAGTCCAGGGTGTCGATCCGTTTGCCGTCGAAGGTGATCTGGCCGCTCCCGGGCCACGGCTTCATGACCCCGGAGATGGTCCTGAGGAGAGTGGTCTTGCCCGCGCCGTTGGCACCGACCAGAGCTACGAACTCACCCTCGTCGACCTTGAGGGAGAGGTCCCAGAGGACCTGGGTCCTTCCGTATCCTGTGCTTAGGTTGTCAACTTGCAGCATCGCATTCTTCCCCAAGATAGACTTCGATCACCTTCGGGTTCGCCGCGATCTCCGCCGGCGTTCCTTCGGCTATCTTCTTCCCGTAGTCAAGCACCACGATCCGGTCGCTGATGGCCATGATCGCCTGCATCAAGTGCTCGATCATGATCACCGTGACTCCGCTGTCCCGGATCTGCTTGATGTCACCCATCGCTTCGCCGACTTCCACCGGCGTGAGTCCGGCCATCAGCTCGTCGAGGAGGAGCAGTTCGGGCCCGCTTGCGAGGGCGCGTGCCATCTCAAGACGCTTCTGTTGGGCAAGCGTCAGGTCGCCGGCGAGATGATCTTTGAGTGGCAGGAGATCGACGAACTCGAGAGCCTCTTCTGCCTTCTTCGTGGCTTGAGCGGAACTCATGTGGTGGCCGGTGCCGAACAGCGCGCCGACCATCACGTTGCGGACCACTGAGACGTTCGGGAAGATCTTCACCGTCTGGAACGTCCGCGCGATGCCGAGGCGGCAGATCTTGTAGGCGGGCAGGGGCGTGATGTCCTTGCCTTTGAACGTGATCTTGCCCGGTTTCGGCTTGAGGGCCGCCGAGATCAGGTTGAAGAGCGTGGTCTTGCCGGCGCCGTTGGGGCCGATGAGACCCAGGATCTCTCCCTGGTCCACAAAGAAATCGACTTCAGACACGGCAGCGAGGCCACCGAAGTGCTTGCTGAGTTGTTCACCTTCAAGCAGGTGCATCGCCGCCTCCTTTCTCCACCGGGACTGGGGGCTGTTTGCCGGTGCGGCGCATGACCAACCGCCAAGCCTGCTGCGCGAGGCCCAGAATCCCGTTCGGCATGAAGAGGATCGCGATGATCAGCACCACGCCGAAGATGAGCAGGAAGAGATCCGGGAAGACCGTGATGAGCCAGTCCTTGAGGGCGGTGAACCCGACTGCTCCGATGATGGGTCCCACGAGGTTGCCCATCCCTCCGAACATGGCCATGAGCACCGGAAGGAAGGAGGTCTCCATACTGAAGGCGATACCCGGGTCGATGTACGTGCGCCGAGTGGCCATGACCGCGCCCGCCATGCCCATGAAGATGGCGCCGACGGCGAAGATCACGACTTTGGTCCGGACGACGTTGATGCCGCTATGAGCGGCGGCCTCTTCATACTCGCCGATGCTCTGCAGGGCGAGACCGTAGCGTGAGCGGCGGACATACATGGCCGTCGCTATCGCCAGGATGAACACGATGAGCATTGCGTAGTACGCCACCTCGACCGTCTCCGTCTGCACGAAACGGCCTCGTGTGTTGGTGACGAGACGCTCCACCTCGAGAACGACGTTGTTGATGAGCAGCACCACCGCGAAGGTGAAGATGCAGAAGTACACGCCCCTCAGCCTCAGTGTGAGCGCCCCGATGAGGGCGGCGACGATGAACGCCACGACACCGGACAGGAAGACGACCAACGCGAACGGTAGCGGGTCGTTGAGGATGGCGGCCATGTAGAAGCCAAGGCCGTAGAACGCCGCTGTCGCCAATGACATGTACCCGGTGGGGCCGGAGAAGAGGACCCAGCCGAGGGTGAGTATGGCGTAGCGCATGTACTCTGAGAGCCTCGTGATCCAGTAGCCCTCGGTGAGTTGCGGCAGGATCGCGAGGATCACGAAGATGACTGCCAGGATTATCAGAGAGACGATCCTGTTTCTGCTGAAGCCGCCAAAGCGGGATGCGGTCTGAACGGATGATGTTGTGTTTTTCATCGTTATTTACCCATGATCCCTTTGGGCCATATCAGCAGCAGCAGGATGAAGATCACGTAGTAGGCGATGAAGGTCATCGTGGGGGCGAAGTACGTGACGAGCTGAGACACGATCCCCAAGATGACACCCCCTATCACGGCTCCCGAGATGCTGCCCAGGCCCCCGAGCACCACCACGATCATCGCGATGACCGTGTACTGAAGGCCCATGCTGGTCGAGATGGCGTAGATGGTGCTGACGAGGGTGCCGGCGATGCCGGCGAGCCCGAGGCCGATACCGAAGCAGATGGCCAGCACGCTGTGGATGTCGACCCCCATGAGGCTTGCCGTCGTGGTGTCCTGCCCAGATGCCCGGATGGCCTTGCCCAACCGAGTCTTCGCGAGGAAGAGGAACAACGCCACACCAATAACGACGACGACCGCAAGGGCCACCAGACGGTTCAGCGGAATCTGCGCCGAACCTCCGACGGTCCTCTGGAGGAAGCTGAGGTTATAGGTCTGTGAGCCCCAGATCATCCTGGCGACGTTGAGCACGATGTAGTACAGCCCGAACGACGCCAGCATCGACCTCCCCTCGAACAACTCGAGAGACGGGGACTTGTCCATGATCCGCCGGAACAGGGTCGCGTGCAGACCCCAGCCGATCACGATAGTCAATGGGGCTGTGATCACAATGGCCACCAACGGCGGGAGGTTGATGCTCCCGGCCAGCCAGAAGGTGACGAAGGCCCCGATCATGATGAACTCGCCATGGGCGATGTTGAGGACACGCCCTACCCCGTATTGCAGGCTGAACCCTACGGAGACGAGGGCGAACAGGCCTCCGAGAAGCAACCCCGTGATTAAGATGTCCCTGACTGCTGCCATCCAAAGTCCTTTTTTGACAGGTGCGGTACTGCAGCTACAACGCGCAGGCTGCCCCGGGGGCGCCTCTCGGCGCCCCCGGTGACCTGCTCAGATCGATCGCTGCTACGTGTGTTGCCTGAAAAACGCGCCCGAGACTAGCTGGCCGGAGTTGTGGCCGGGAGGCCCTTGGGAGCGTCTGCCCAGGTCGGTTTCGGGTACCAGATCTTCTCGGCGGTGCGCTTGGCGCCCACGTCGATGACGTGCGGCACGCCACCCTGCCACTGGCCGATCTGGCCGGCGTAGCAGGCCTGATCGAGGATCTGGTTGGTCATGAAGGTGTCGTCGGCCATGATGGTCTTGAAGTGCCCGGTCCGCATGACCTCGGCGATCTTCGCCTGATCGAGAGTGCCGGCCTTCTGGATAGCGGCCTGGAAGAACTCGAGTTCCGCCCGGTAGATGAGCGAACCCCAGAAGTCCACGTTCTCTTTGCCCTTGACGAAGGCGGCGAGCTTCTCGTAGTAGGCGTTGACGGCGTTCGCTCTGCTTGTAGGTCCACGCGCCTTCGAACATCATGCCGTCAAGAGCGCCCTTGAAGCTGTCGTAGAAGGCCTGGGTCGAGGTGGCGGGGCCACCCAGGACGGCCTTCGGGTTGTAGCCGAGCTGAGCCATGGTCCCGTAGGTCAGAGCGTTCTCACCGGGATACTGGAAGGAGCAGACGACGTCCGGGTTCTCTTCCTGGATCTTCTTGATGATGCTGGAGACGTCCTTGGCGCCGGCCGGGACCGGGGTGCTGCTCAGGACCTTGACACCTGCTTGGGCCAGGAAGACCAGGGCCTGCGAGTTGTACTCGATACCGTGCAGGTCGTCGAGGTAGATGATGGAGCAGGTCTTCGCGCCGACTTCCTGGAGGATGGCGGCGAACGCCGGCATCTGATAGTGGTTCGAGTAGTTCAGGAACTGGAAGATCCAGGGCAGGTTCTTCATCTCGGGCTCGAGGGTGGTGGCCCCACCCTCGGCGCTCATGGCGATGTAGTTGTGCGCGTTGATCAAGCCGGCGGCCGCGAACAGGAACGCCGTGCTGCACGGGCAAGAAGACGAAGTCGACCTTGTCCTCTTCCATGAGCTTGGTGAGCAGACGCAGGCTGGTGTCGAGGTCGCTCTGATCGTCGTAGATCTTCAGTTCGATGGGCAGTTTCTTGCCGGCCACTTCGAGGCCGCCCGCGGCGTTGAGCTCTTCCACCCACAGGTGGTAAGCCGGGCCGAAGTGGGCCTGCTCGAAGATGGCGTTCACGCCGGAGATCGGGCGAGCCGCGCCGATCGTGATCTTGTCCTGCGCCGGCGGTTCCTGGCCGGAGGACACGGCGGTGGTGGTGGCGCCGCTCGGAGCGGTCGTCACAGCGCCGCCGGTGGTCGCCGTGGTGGCGCCGGTGGTCGTGGTTTCAGTCGTCTCGCCGCACGCCGCGAGCAGGCCACCGAGGCCGCCTGCCGCCGCGATCGTGCCGCCGGCCAGACCGGCGTACTTGAGAAAGTCGCGCCTGCTGACCACCTTCTTGGTCATGCCTTCTTCCCGGGGTTCCTCTGTCATTGTATGGCCCTCCCTCCATTTGCTGACACGCCTAAACACCTCTTGTCACGGGTCTGCCGTCAAGTTCCCTAATGGCTTTCCCGATCAGAGCCCCAACTATCAATAACGGCCGTACTTCAGCGCCGTGTCGATCATCGCCCGCAGGTTCTCATCCTTGCCGGAGTCCGCCACAGCCCCGATATCCAGGATGTAACCGCCGCCCGGGCCGGCCACATCGATGAGGTTCTTGACGTACGCGGAGGTCTCCTCCGCCGTCCCGGCGTGGATGAGCGAGAGCGGCACATTGCCCTGGATACAGGCGACCTTGCCGATGGTCTGCTTGGCCTTGGCCATATCGGTCTGATCGAAGAGCCAGATGGTCTTGCCCTTGGGCAGGTCCATGATGGCTTCCAGACGCGAACCGTAGCGGCCTTCGGCGAACAGGAACGGCACGCACCCTTCCTCGATGAGGCCGAGCAGAACGGCCCTCAGGGTCGGCCAGTAGAACGTATGGAACTGCTCGTCGCTCATGAAGCCGTCCGCGCCCTTGTGGAGCGGCAGGAAGACGACCGGGGTCACCGGACCGCCCGGACGCCTGAGCGCCCAGTCGATGGCGATCGGCACCAGCCGTTCGCAGGCCGCGAGGACCTTCTCGGGCCGCCGGTACATGTCGATGATCACCTCGCGAGTACCGCGCATGGTGTCGCCCAGGATGTCGAACGGAGCCTTGCTGGCGCCCCCGAAGTAGCCCGGGAAGCCCATGCCCATCAATCTGCCCAGGGTGGGGAACATGACCCCGTGCCAGTCCGCGACGGACTTAGCGGCCTTGGCCAGTTTGGACAGGCTCTCGGCCATCTCCGGAGAGCCCCAGCCGCCGACCTGGTTGGCCACGAACGGCAGTTCGAGGTAGTCGAACAGCGATGTGGTCTGGGCGAAGCCCGCAAAGGCGCCCACGGTGCGGGGCAGATAGACCCGCATGCAGGTAGTCGGTCGGGTCGGAGATGAAGTGGTCGTACTCGTCGGCGAGCATCCACTCCTTCTCGTTGTACTGGTAGCTGGCCTCCTTGGCCACCCCGTGGCCCGGCCACGAATACAGTTTGTAGTCGATGCCCTCGAAGACGTCCGAAGGCGTGGTGTAGAGCACCGGGCTGACCATGGCATCGGGCTGGAAGGCGACGTTGAAGTCGACCCAGGCCTCCATGGCCTCGGCGGCCTTGCTGGTCATCGCGTCGTAAGGGGTCAGGCCCGCCCGATGGACAGGCCACCAGCCGGCGTTGCAGCTGATGGGCACCCGGTCGGGCTCGCGCAGTTCCCAGCAAGCGATCAGACGGTCACAACGCGCCTTGTAGTCGGCTTCCGCCTCAGGGCTGGCCCACGGGATATCGGGGTTGCGCCACCTGTCGATGCGCGCAGCACGCTTCTCGTCGGCGGTCATGTCCTTCCAAGCTTTGTCAGCCATATCATCTCCCCCAGCTACTTGGCGCTGTCTTTAGCCGCTTGGACCAACGCCTCGAGGTTGCCCGGTTTGGCGTCGTCCAGAACAGCCCCGACGTCCAGGATGAAACCGCCGCCCGGAGCCACGTTCTCGATCAGATCGCGGCAGTACGCCTTGACTTCGTCGGCGGTGCCCAGTTGCAGGACCGAGAGCGGGACGTTGCCCTGGATGCACGCCGTGCCCCCCAGGACCTCCTTGGCCCTCTTCATGTCGGTGCGGTCGAACTGCCAGACCGTGCGGCCCTTGGGCAGATCGGCGGCGATGGTCTCGAGACGGGTGCCGTACGCCCCTTCGGCGAAGAGGTAGGGCACGAAGCCCTCGGCCACGAGGCCGTTGATGACCTTCAGGAGGCCCGGCCAGTAGAACTTCTTGAACTGGTCAAGGCTCATGAAGCTGTCCGCGCCCTTGTGCAGCGGCATGAAGACCAGCGGCGCGGTGTACGGGTTCGCCCGCCGGGTGACCCACTTGACCATGACCGGCGCCAGCCGGTCGCAGGCCTCGAGGACCTCGTCCGGATGGCGGAACATGTCCATGATCATGCCGCGGACGCCTCGAAGCGTATCGCCGATGACGTCGAACGGGGCCTTGGACATGTGCTGCACCGTGCCCGGGAACCCTTCGGAGACCAGACGGCCGATGCAGCGGGTACATCGTCCCCACCCCAAGCGGCGCATTCCTGGCCGGCCTTGGTGAGAGCGGCGATGCTGGCCTGCACATCGGGATCGGCCCAGCGCATCATCCAGGATGTGCCGGCCACGATCTCGATCATGTCGAGCGGCGAAGCCAGTTTCGCGAACCCGCTCAGGCCGGTGGCCACCCGAGGCAGGTAGTAGTGATACAGGAAGTCGGTGGGATCGTCGATGAGCAGGTCGTACTCATCCTCTGACATCCACTCCTGATCGGTGTACTGGAAGCTGGCCTCCTTCGGCCACACCGTGGCCGGGCCAGTTCAGGATCTTCGTGTCGATGGCCTCGAAAGCCCGGCCGGGGATGGCGGCGAACATGGGGCCGCTGATGCAGTCGGGCTTGAAGTCGGTGTTGAACTCGTACCAGGCGTCGGCGGCCTTGGCGTAGTCCTGGGTGACGTCGTACGGCGTCAGACCCTTGCGGGTGGCCGGGTAGTAGCCTGTCAGCAGAGCCACGGGCACCCGGTCGGGCTCGCCCTCGAGGAGCAGAGCCTTCTTGAGACGGGTGGCGCGGGCTTTGTACTCAGCGGCAGCTTCCGGGCTGGCGAACTCCAGACCCGGGCGAGACGAACGCCTCGAAGCGCTGCGCGAGCTTTTCGTCGGGGGTAAGAGCGGCCCAGGCTTTGTCCACCATCTACGCCACCCCTACCGTCTCTTTGGCAAAGGCCACCGCCGCCATGGCGTCGTCGCCGTAGGCGTCGGCGCCGGTGTACTTGCGCACGGTGTCGTCCATCTGGCCGCCGCCGATGATGATCTTCATGCCTTCACGCAGGCCGGCGGCTTCCACCTGTTCGATGGTGGACTTCATGGAGTCAAAGGCCACAGAGAGGAAGCCGGAGAGGGCCAGGACCTGGGGCTTGTGTCTCGGCCACGGCCTTGACGAAGGTCTCCTCGGGCTGATCGATGCCGAGGTCGAAGACCTCAAAGCCGTTGACTTCCAGCATGAAGCCCACGATGTCTTTGCCGATGTCGTGGATGTCGCCGCGTACGGTGCCCAGGACCACGGTGCCCAGCTTCTTGGTGACGCCGGTCTGGGCGGCCAGAAGGGGTTTGAGGATCTCGCCGATCTTGCGCAGCATCTCGCCGCTCATGATGAGTTCCGGGAGGAAGTAGGTGCCTTCCTGGTAACGCTGACCCACCACCTGCATGGCTTCTGAGGACAGGTCCAGGATCTTATTGGGGTCTTCGCCTTTGGCGAGCAGGTCGTCGACGATCTGAAGGGCTTCCTTTTCCTTCATGTTCGCCATGGCTTCTACGAGTTCGTGGGCCATCGGGGCTCCTTGAAAGAAGAGAGATTACGGGCGGAGAACACCACTGAGCACTGAGACCCCCTCGACGACTGCCCCCTTGTCAGCGCCTGGAGAGGCCTTGACCGTCCCCACGACGGTCACCTTCCCCCTGACTATACAATCGCCCGTGGCCAGGCACAAGCGACCTGTATAGACAGGATGTTATGCTGGTCCCAGGCAAATAGCTAGCCATCCCAGCAAAAGCATGGAACGGCGGTGGCATTACCATTTGCTATGGGTGGCCATGGTCACCATCGCTTGTGAGCATGGGGATGCAGACGTCCGCCGACAGCGACCTCTCCCTCCCCAACATGAGGATGAAGGCCAGGTGCCCGCGTATCTCCATATCGCCCAGACCCTGGCCGAACGGCTGAACTCGGGCGAATACCCGGCCGGCAGCCGCCTGCCCTCGGGCTCAGAATTGCGCGCGGAGTTCGGCGTCAGCCCCATGACCGTGCGCCGGGCGCTCGAACTGCTCGAACAACAGGGCCTGGTGACCGGGGTCAAGGGCCGCGGCACGTACGCCCGCTCCCGCGATCTCGCCGACTCGGTGTTCAGGCTGGACTCGCTGAGCGGGGAATGGCTCGACGAATCCGCGGAGATCCGCATCCTCTCGGCCACCATGGCCAAGGCCGACGAGCATGTGGCGAAGATGCTGCACGTGGCCCCCGGCAAGAAGGTGATCCACCTGCGAAGAGTGGTCTTTTCCAGCGGGATCCCGGCCATGTATCACACCGAGTACATCATCTACGACCCGCGCAGACCCCTGGTCGAATCCCAGCTGCAACTCACTTCTCTGCACGCGTTCCTCGACTCGGGAGTGGCCCACAGGTTCCCCCGCGGAGAGCTGACCGTCACGGCCGTGAAGCTCGACGCCGAGAGCGCCCAGGTCTTGGGCGAGTCGGCGGGGGCGCTGGCACTCTGTCTGGAGCACCTCTTCCAGGAGCGGGACGGCACCCCGGTGAGTTGGGGATGCTTCCTGCTGCGCGCCGAACTGTTCCGGTTGCGGGCCCGGCTGGGCCCCGAGTAGGAGACGGCGTACATGGCCAGCACCCTCGAAGAGCTGCGCGTCGCGCTCGTCGAATTGGACGAGCAACGCACGCTCGACCTCACCAATCGCCTGGTCGCGCAGGGCCGCGTGGCCCCCATGTCCATCCTCAACACCTGCCAGCAGGCCCTCAAGGTGGTGGGCGAACGCTATGAGCGCCAGGAATACTTCATCTCCGGATTGATCATGGCCGGCGAGCTCTTCAAGGAGGTCCTCGACCTGGTCCAATCGCCCGAGGACCGCACCGATCCAGGGGCTGTGGGAGCCACTCAGGCGGGCACCATCCTGCTGGGCACGGTGGCCGGAGACATCCACGACATCGGCAAGAACATGTTCTGCACATCCCTGCGAGGATTCGAGTTCAAGGTCATCGATCTGGGCGTGGACGTGTCCCCGGAGAGGTTCCTGGCCGAGGCGCAGCGGAGCCGCCCGGACGTCGTCTGCCTCTCAGGCTTGATCATGCTGGCATTCGAGAGCATGAAGGCCACCGTCGACCTGCTGAGGGGCGAGGAGAAGCGCCTGGGCTACCGGCCGCCCATCGTGCTGGGAGGCTCCATCATCGACGGGCGGGTGTGCCAGTACGCCGGCGCGGATTCGTGGAGCACGGACGCCATGGAAGGTGTCCGCATCTGCCAGGACTTGGTGGCCAAGGCGCGCGCCTAGCCGCGGCCACGCTGTCTACTCGGCGGCTTCCATGAGCCGGTCCACGACCTCCACCACGAAGTCGGCCGGCAGAGAGATGCCTCCCGGCTCGTCCAGGAACTTGGCCATGTTGATGCCCACCACCCGGCCCTTGTAGTCGAGCAGGGGCCCGCCGGAGAAGCCGCTCACCAGCGGCGTGGTGCTCTCGATCACCTCGTGGATGCCGGTGAGCTTGGGGTCGGGATACTCGATGTCTTCGAAGAGACCGATGATGTTCCCGCTCACGACAGGATTCTTGAGTTGTTTCGGTTTCCCGATGGCCACCACGAAATCGTCCTTCTCCAATCCTGAGAGATCCGTCCGGAACGAGGCGGGCGTCACCTTCTTCGATTTGACCCGCAGGACCGCGAGGTCGCAGGCCGGATCGCGGCCGATGAGCGTGGCAGTCACCCTGGAGCCCGAGGGCAGCGTGACCCGGATGCGCTTGGACGCTTTGCCGTCTTCGCGCTCGATGACGTGGTTGTTCGTGACGATGTAGGCGTAGGACCCGGAGGTCTGGTAGACGACCCCCGTACCCTCCAGCTCGAAGTAACCGGTGGTGTTGGTCTCGGCCACCGCGGTGACGAGGACCACGCTGGGCTTGAACTTGGCCGCGATGGCCTTGGCGTCACCGGTGGTGGGATGGTCTTCGCCCGTGGTGGAGGTCGTGCTCTGACGAGTGGTGGTCGGCGTCGCCGTGGACGTGGTCCGCCAATCGGACGTGCTGGTGGGCCGTTTCGGCGGCTTGGTGGTGGTAGTCGTCACCCACGTCTCGCCGGTGGCCGACAGGGCGGTGGCGCTCGTGGAGGTCGACGAAGTGGAGAACGGCCGCAGAGAACAACCGCCCAAGACGGCCGCGAGGGCCAGGGCCACGAGCGCCAGGATCAGCGCTCGCTTGAAAAAAGGCCGGAAAACGCGCTTCATCGGGTGATTGTAGCAGCGGGGCGGGCGGTATCATCGGGACGGACCACAATCGAGCCCTTGAAAGGAGGCCGGCGATGCTGGTGGTGACCGGGGCGACAGGCTTCCTGGGGAATGTGCTCGTGCGCACGCTGCTGGCCGGTGGGACGCGGCCCGGTGCGGTCGCTGGCCCGGCCCACGTCAGACCTGGCGTCGCTCGCCGGTCTGGACACGGAGATCGTCCATGCCGACATCGGCGACCCCACATCCCTCGCCGCGGCCTTCGCCGGAGCGGACACCGTCTTCCATGTCGCGGGGACCGTGTCCATCACCCGGGGAGGGCTGCCCCATCTGCGGGAGATCAACGTGGAGGGCACCCGGAACGTGCTCGCCGCCTGCCGGCAGGCCGGGGTCAGGCGGCTCGTGTACTGCAGCTCCATCCATGCGTTCGTGGTGCCGCCTCCGGGCTCGTGCATCACCGAGGAGAGCCCGGTGGACCCGGACCGCTGCACCGGCAGCTACGACCGCAGCAAGGCCGAGGCCACCCTGCTCGTCCGCGAAGCGGCCGCTCAAGGGCTGGACGTGGTCACGGTGCACCCCACCGGCGTTGTGGGCCCCTACGACTTCCGCCCGTCACCCATGGGCGAACTGCTGCTCCAGTGCACCCGGGGACGTCTTCCCGCCTATGTGGACGGGGCCTACAACTTCGTGGATGTGCGTGACGTGGCCGCCGGCATCGCCGCGGCGGCAGAGAGGGGCACCTCCGGCGCGGGCTACATCCTCGCCGGGGACAACGTCACGGTGAGAGACCTCATGAAGACGGTGGAAGCCGTCACCGGCACCCCGGCGCCCCGCCTGCGCGTGCCCATCGGGTTGCTGAAGTCGATAAGCTTCCTCATCCCGGTCTACTACTGGATCACCCGGCAGACGCCGCTGTTCACCACCTATTCCCTCGATGTCATCTCGTCGGGCTGCGACATGAACAGCGCGAAGGCCGAGCGCGAACTGGGCTATGCCGCGCGGCCGTTCCGGGAGACGGTCGAGGACGCCATACGCTGGTTCCGCGAGCAGGGGATGCTCTAGGCAAAGACGCCGCCGGCGGCAAGCCGGCCGGCGCCTAAGCGACGGGCGGCCCGGCAGCCGCCGCCCCGGCGATGGTCGCCACCATGACCGCCTTGATGGTGTGCATGCGGTTCTCGGCCTGATCCCAGACGATGGAGTGCTCCGACTCGAACACGTCCTCCGTGACCTCCATGCCGTCCAGTCCGAACCGCCGGAAGATGTCCTCCCCCACCTTGGTCTCCCGGTTGTGGAACGCGGGCAGGCAGTGCAGGAAGCGCACGGCCGGGTTGCCGGTGAGACGGACGGCCTCCCCGTTCACCTGGTAGGGCCGCAGCAGTTCGATGCGCGTCTCCCACACCGCCGGGTCTTCGCCCATGGAGACCCACACGTCGGTGTAGAGGAAGTCGACACCCGCGACGCCCTCGGCCACGTTCTCGGTGAGGGTGAGGCGGGCTCCGGTCTCGGCGGCGATGGCCCGGCACGTGGCCACCAGGTCCTCCGCCGGCCAGAGGTGCGACGGCGCGCACAGCCGCACGTCCATGCCGAGCTTGCAGCCGCCCACCATCAGGGAGTTGCCCATGTTGTTGCGGGCGTCGCCCAGATAGCAGTAGGAGATCCGCTCGAGCGGCTTGGCGCAGTGCTCCCGCATGGTGAGGATGTCGGCCAGCACCTGCGTGGGATGGAACTCGTCGGTGAGCCCGTTCCAGACCGGCACGCCGGCGTAAGCCGCCAGGGTCTCGACGGTGGCCTGCGAGAAGCCGCGGTATTCGATGCCGTCGTACAGGCGCCCGAGCACCCGCGCGGTGTCCTTGACCGACTCCTTGTGGCCCATCTGGGAGCCGGAGGGGTCCAGGTACGTGACGTGGGCGCCCTGGTCGTAGGCCGCCACTTCGAAGGCGGCGCGGGTGCGCGTGGACGTCTTCTCGAAGATGAGGGCGACGTTCTTGCCGCGCAGGCGCTGCTGCTCCCGCCCGGCCTGCTTGGCGCGCTTGAGGTCGGCCGAGAGGTCCAGCAGATAGCGGATCTCGTCCGGCGTGAAGTCGAGCAGCTTGAGGAAGCTGCGTCCGCGAAGGTCGTGCCCCATGATGTCCCCTTCCTGGTCCGGGGCCGGCATCCTTGCCGCCGCCCCGAGAGACTGCTCCCATATAGTGCCACGCCTACGAGGATACGGGCACATCGCGCAGAATAGGTATGGACAGTGAAGCACGACGACGAACAACAGATCTCGGAGGGGTCCACACCCGACGAGCCTACCTCGAGCAAGCGCCAGAAGAAGGCTTCCGCGCGCCCTTCCATGCGCCGGGAACTCATGGAGCTGTTCCGCGACACCAGGCTCGATCGCGCCCGGAAGAGTCCCGCCGCCCGGCGAGGTCGCGCCCGAAGGGGCCGGCCGCCATGCGGCCGGACCCGCCGCCACCCCCGAACCGAGCCGCTTCCTGCGCCGCTTCCTGCAGCGCTCCACCCCGTCGCCCGAGCCGGCCCACTCCGGCCTGGCCGTGCCTGGACATGTATCTGGGAGGCGGCTTCAGCGGCGGCCTCCATCTCGTGTTGGGCCATGCAGGCGGCGGGCAAGACGGCTTTCCTCGAGTCGCTCGCGTGGGAAGCGGTGGGCAATCGCCGGCCCGCCCTGTACTACGCGCTCAAGAGCGGCAGTCTCGAGGTGTGGGAACGGCTCATCGTGACCTTGGGCGCGATCATCGACGGCGAGGGGATCGTCCCGTCGGAGCTGAGAGGCGCCGACCTGGTGCCGGCCGAGAAGGAGGCCCTCCACCGCTTGGATGCCGAGCTACAGTCCTCCGTGCTGCCCTACCTGTCGCTCATGGACCGGGTGCCGGGCCCCGCCGGAGACCTGAGCGGCTTCATCGACCGCCTTCACTCGCGCAGCCAGGAAGCGGCAGAGCGGCATGGACGGCTCCCCCTGATACTCGTGGACGACCTCGAGGAGCTGACGGCCATCACTGGGTCGCGCTCTCCTCTGCACGTGCTCTCCCGGCTGGATGCCGCCCTTGCGGCGCATTCACTACCCGGCATCCTCACCGCGGGTCCGAACGGTCCTCTCCTGCGTCACGTGGATCAACTCCCTGTGCGGAGCGTCATGGCGCTCTCGGAGGCCGAGAGCGGAGGCGGAGGGCGCGTGGAGTTGGAAGTGCTGAAGAACACCTCCACCGGCTGGACGGGGATCGTCCCGCTCCTCCTCGACCCCTCTTCGGGCCTGTTCGCCGAAGCGGCTACCGCTTGCTGAACGGGTTTCGGGCAGGCGCCCTCAAACCCCGTCGATAAGGACCAGGTCCGCGTGTGCGCAGGCCTGACGCACATCCTTGGCCGCGCAGTACTCCGGCGATGAATACCAGCGCTGTGCGTCCTCGAAGGTCGGAAACTCGATGATGATCGTCCGCCCCGGCTGCATCTCCCCCTCGAGCACCTCCACCCGTCCCCCGCGAGCCAGATACCGGCCCCCGTACTTCTCGATGGTCCCTGGGACCACCTGAACGTAGCGCTGATAGGAGATGGGATCGTCCACCTGGATGTTGGCGAACACATACGCGGGCATCGCTTCTCCCTCCTAGGAACCGTCCGTGAACCGGTAGCCCACACCCTGCTCTGTGAGCAGGTACTTGGGATCGGCCGGGTCTTCCTCCAGCTTACGCCGAAGCGTGGCCACGTACATGCGGGGATAGTGCGTCTGCTGCTCGCAGCCCGGGCCCCACACCTCCTGCAGGAGGAAGCGGTGAGTCAGCACCTTGCCGGAGTTCTTGACGAACAGGGCCAACAGCCGGTACTCGGTGCGGGTGAGATGCACGTCCTCGCCCTTGACGAGCCACCCTCCGGGCTGCCAGGTCCACCACCAGGTCACCGGTTTCGTAGCGGGAACCCCCCTCGCCTGCCCCTTCCCCGACTCTGGCCGAATGCCTTAGAGCCACACGCACCCGGGCCAGCAACTCCGGCACCCCGAACGGCTTGGTCAAGTAGTCGTCCGCGCCCTCGTTCAGCGCCTCCACCTTGTCCGCCTCATGCCCGCGCGCCGACAATATGACCACCGGTACCTGCGACCATTCGCGCACCCGGCTCAGCACCGTCATGCCGTCGGCGTCGGGGAGACCAAGATCGAGAAGGATGAGGTCCGGGGGATGTCCCAGGATCTGGGTCATGCCGTCTCGAGCGGTACCCGCCTCGGTCACACGATGGCCCTCGTTCTCCAAGGCGGCCCGCAGGAAGCGCCTCATGGGGACGTCGTCCTCTATGACGAGCACGTTTGAAGGAGTACTGGAGATCTCGCTCATTCCTCCTCCTCGATTTCGGCCTCGTCGCAGACACCCATGCCGGGCGGCGGCTGTAGCGGCAGGGTGAAGACGAAAACGGCCCCGCCTCCCGGCCGGTCCTCCGTCCATATCCTACCGCCGTGGACCTGCACGATGGCCTGAGAGATGGCCAAGCCCAGCCCGGCCCCGCGCGCACTGCCGACCGACGCAGTACCCCGATACAGCTTGTCGAACACCGCCTGGACTTCTTCCTTGGCCAGGCCGGGGCCCCGGTCGGCTACCGCGATGGTCACATCGTCAGCCGTGGCCGTGGCCGTGATATCCACCGGAGCATCCAGGGGTGAGTATTTGAGCGCGTTGTCGATCAGATTGAACAGCACCTGCTCGATCATGACCCCGTCCAGGGGGACCATGGGCAGGTCCGCCGACAGATGCTTGCTGATGACCCGGCCCCGGCTCTGCTTCCTCAGCCGGCCCAGAGTGGAACCTATGACGTCCTCCAGTGGGAACCACTCCTTGGCCGCGACGATCCGGCCGGAGTCCAGGCGGGTCATGGCCAGCAGGTTCTCCACCAGCCGGGCTAGACGATCAGACTCTTCGTAGACCTCCGTGAGCATCGTCTGCCTGGTGGCGGCGTCCGCTCCCTCGCCCAGTTCCAGCAGGGTGCTGGTGGTGCCTGCGATCACCGCGAGTGGCGTCCGCAGGTCGTGCGAGACTGAGCTGAGGAGCGAACTGCGCATCCGCTCGGTCTCGGCCTCGACTATGGACGTGCGGGTGCGCTCGGCCAGTATGTCCCGCTCGATGGCGATGCCTATGTGGGTCGCCGCGGTCTCCAGAAGTCGTCTGTTCTCGGGGGAAGCCAGCGCTTCACCTTCAGGGGACTCCACGACCAGCACCCCCACGGTCCCCTGGGCGGTGATCATCGGAAGATAGAGAGCCTTCGCATCACTGAAGGCTCCGGTGCCCCCTCCCGCCACCTTGCCTTGCTCGAAGGCCAATACAGCCGCGCCGGGCTCGGCGAGGGCCGCGGCCGGCTGGTCATCCGCGTGAGTGCCGGCCGGTCCCAAAGCCGCACCCGGACCCGGAAGCCAGACTCCCACGTTGGTCTGAAAGATGCTCGCCAGCTCCCGCTCGGCGGCCGTCGCCAGGCCGCGCACACCCGAAACGTCCGAGAGCGCCCGGCTGAGGCGGTACAGCACCTCCAAGCGCCGCTCGCGCTTCCTGGCGGTCTCCACCTGCCTTCGCAGCCGGGCCGCCAGTGTCCCCACCAGCAGGGCGACCGCGGCGAGCACGAGCAAGGTGACCACGTACTCGACGTCCTCGACCACCAAGGTGAAGAACGGAGGAACGAAGAAGAAGTCAAACGACAGCACGGAAAGGATCGCTGCAAGGATGCCCGGTCCCAACCCTCCCAGCATGGCCGCCGCGATGACGGCGGGGATGAAGACGACCGACTTGTTGGCCTCCGAGAGGCCCGCCTCCTGCAGCAGCCAGGCGACAAGTGAAGCCAACATCACGGCGGCGACAGCCATCGGATAGCCTCTCCAGCGCACCCGCCGCCGGCCTTGCGGCGGCGGCTCGACCTCGGTATCAGCCGCCCCCTGCACGACGTAGATGTCTATATCTCCGCTGGAACGGAGCAGCCGGTCGACGACGGTGCCCCCGAGAAGCGACCGCCATCCGCGCTCCTTGGACTTGCCGATCGCCACGCGGGTGACCGAGTGAGCGCGGGCGTAACTGAGGATCTCTCCGCTCACGTCGTCGCCCGAGAGAGTGACCGTCTCGGCGCCCAGGCGCTCCGCCAGCGCGATGTTCTTGAGCAAGGTGTCCCGCGCGGCGTCGCTCAGCCCGCGCGTCCGGCCGGTCTCCACGCTCGCCGCGGTCCAGGGGACGTTCAGGGACGCGGCCATGCGGCTGGCGATCCTGATGACCTTGGCCGACGTGGGGCTCGGGCCTATGCAGACGAGCAACCGTTCGCTTTCAGGGTCCATAGGGTGCAGTGTACCCCGACGCCGGGCCCGCAGCGCTCCCCCCAGCGCCGAAGCTACTTCCCGACCCGCGTGAAGTCGATGAAGCCCCGCTCGACGTCGACGCCGGCCAGCTGCAGACGCACCCGGTCCCCCACGTCCAAGCCCTTGAACCCCGCCACCACCCGGCCCTCTACCGGCAGTTGCAGCAGCCGCGCCCAGGTGCCCTTGTCGGCCGCGCCGGTCACCATGCCGTCGAACTGCTCCCCGATGCGCGACCGCAGGAACAGCGCCGCCGCGGACTTGCCCACCTGGCGCTCGACCTTGTTGGCCGCGTCCTCCTGCTTGGTGCAGTGGGAGGCGAGTGCGCTCAGCTCATCGAGTCCGTAGGGAGCGGGCTGCCCAGCCAACGCGGCTTTCAGGAGCCGCTGGGTGATCAGGTCTGTGAAGCGCCGGTTGGGCGCCGTGGAATGGCCGTAGTCCTTCACGGCGAGGCCGAAGTGGCCCTCGGTCGGCCGCCCGGGCATCTCGGCCACATACTCGCCGGCGCCCAGCAGCTTGATGACCGCGAGGGAAAGATCGGGGAAGCGCAGCGGATCTTTGGCCCGCGCCTTCGTGAGGAAGCCTTCCAGCGCCATAGGATCGGGCACCCCCGGCAACCGGAAGCCTTGCTCCGCCGCGATCTCGGCTATGCGGTCCCAGCGCTTGGGCGTCCGCACCACCCTCCGCATGGATGGGTATCCCTTGGCCTCCAGAAAACGCGCGGCCACGCCGTTCGTGGCGATCATGAAGTCCTCGACGATGCCCTTGGCCCGATTCCTCACCTCGACCTCGATGCCGGCCATCAGATCGCCCTGGAACACCGGCTTGGCCTCGATGGTCTCCAGGCTGAGAGCGCCCCGCGCGTGGCGGTACGTCTGCATCGCCTGAGCCATGCGGTCCTGCAGGCGCAGCGTGTCGGCCAGACCCGGCACCGCGGCGATGCCCGCCGGCTGTTCCTCAGTCCCGTCGAGCCAGGCGGCCACGCTGTTGTAGGCCAGCTTGGCCCGGCTCGAGACCAGCGCCCGCGACACGCCCGAATCCTCCACCGACCCGTCTTCTGAGACGATCGCCTCGAAGACCACCACCAGCCGGTCCTGCTCGAAGTTGAGGGACGTGAGCCCTGTGGAGAGCTTCTCGGGCAACATGGGGAAGATCTGGGCCGCCGTGTAGACCGACGTGGTGTTGTGGGCGGCGCGCTCGTCGATGGCGCCGGCCTTCTTGACCAGGGCGTCGACGTCCGCGATAGCCACGCGTAGGAGGGCCCTGCCGTCGGGGAGACTCTCCGCCACGGTGAGCTGGTCGAGGTCCAGCGAGTCGTCGTTGTCGATGGAGCACCAGAGAGACCCGCGGAGATCGCGCACACTCGCCTGCTCTTCCGGAGCAGGCTGGGCTGGGGCGGTGAGCGTCTCAAGTTCGGCGAGCGCCGCGGCCGAGAAGCCGGGCGACAGACCCCGCTCCTGCATGGCCTTCCAGGCGATCCGCTCGAGGACCAGGCGGTCCCGTTGTCCTTCAGGTGTCACGGTGCCTCCCTTGCCGTCCGGCCGTTCAAGCGAGAACGAGAGCCATCCCCTGTGTGTAGAAGCGATCGCCTGCCGCGTTGCGGCCGCTCATTGGCTCGGTGATCCGGATCTCCTGGGTCAACCTGACCCGGCCACCGGTGGCAAGCGAGCGGGCGATGTAGTCGCGCTCGGCGTCGATATCGGGATCGATGTGATGGATGGGCATCGGGATGAGCCGGCCGATGCCCACCCCCGCGTCGAAGGAGGCGGTGGCCACCCAGACCTGTCTGCCCTCGCAGGTGAAGTCGGTGAGCCAGAAGCGGGCGTGGTGCCGCCTGCGGGAAGAGCCACCGGGAGTGGTCTGCTGGAAGGCGACGTCGTTCAGGCGGCCTTCGAGGAAGCTGGGGAAGACGGGAGCGCAGTGATAAGGCCGGTTCATGACCCCTAATCCGAATGCTCGCAGGGCGTTCCGGGGCGTGATGCGCTCGGCTGCGTGCCAACCGGCCTCACTGAAGGCTTCCAGAAGCTCGCGGCCACTGCCGAGGAAGACCAGGCTTATGGGCGCTTGCGCGATGCCGGTCATGCGCGCCGTGAAGCGGGGCAACGAGGCCACATGATCGTCATGGATGGCCAGCCCGTCGGCATCGCTGAGCACTCCGGGGAGAGCGCAGCTGATGTCACGCCTCTTGCCGTGGACGTGGATGGGATCGGCCTGGGAGCCGGCCAGGAACGTCCAGATGGTCACGCAGGAGGCGCACGCGTTCATGGCGGCCCGCATGGCTTGGGTGCGTGGCGACTTCTTGGCCTTGTTGATGGTCTCGTGAGCCCACATGAAGAACAGGATGCCGGCCGCGCTGAGGGCGAGGACGGACATGGACATGAGCTCCCGCCCCTCCGCGTGACGCGTCGCCTGAAACAAGAAGAAGGGAACCGCGAGGAGAAGGGCCCAGAGCCCGAGGCGGGCGACCCAGAGGGGCCACCGGCGATATGTCAGGTCCTCGAGGGCGAGTCCGCCTCCAGCCGAGGGCGTGAGTCTTGAGATTGTACGGGGCTCCGGGCGCGGCCCCAGGAAGATCTGTGGCAAGACGCTCCTTATCGACGTGCGGGAAAGATTTTCCCACAGAGCGAGCAGTCCGGCCAAATCGGGAGGAAACGGCTTACATGCGCCTTATGAACTGCGGCTTCGTGGGCCCCTCGGAACACGGCGCAGCCCGGGTGTCGGCCCGATGGGTTGATGGGCGATAACGCCGCGGGTAAGCCGACTTTGATGAAGGTCGTCAGCGCCAGTCTTTGGTGCCGCGCACCGCGCCTAGCGGCGCGGTGCGCGGCGGGTCGTCGTTAGCCGTTTCTACTGCAGCGTGCCTATCACATCCACTGCATCGATGTTGATATACCGCCCTGCCACATTGGCCGGGTTCCAGCTGATGTTGACGGTGTGCACGCCCGGGGTGAGAATCCCGCTGCTCCACACCATCTGCTGGTAGAGAGTGCTCGCGTTTGCGAGGTTGACAGTGATCGGCGCCCCTCCATCGATGGTCAGCAATGCGCTACCCATGGTGGTGCCTTTGGTGGCGATCCACTGGAAGCGCACGCCGTTGAAGGTGATGGAGGTCGAGGCGCCGGCGGTGTTGGCCCGGGTGTAGCTGCCACCGGAGGCGCTGGCCACATTGAACGTCGCCCACGTGCCTGCGTAGTCGATCTGCGCAGCGTTCTGCTGGGATCGAGTGGTCGGCAGTAGGAAGCCGCCAAACACCTCTACCGCATCCAGGCTGATGTACTTCCCGGCGTTGCCCGCGACGTTAGCCCAGCTGATGGTGACCGTGTGGATGCCGTCGGTAAGCGTGCCGGTGCTCCATACGTTCTGCTGGTACTGAGCAGTCGCGTTCGCCAGGTTCACCTCGACGGTCGGACCGCCGTCGATGGAGACATTGGCCTTGCCAAGCGTGGTGCCCTTGGTGGCGATCCAGTCGAGCCGGACACCCTGGAATGGGATGGTGGCCGACGCGCCGTTCGTCAAGGTGCGAGCGTAGCTGCCACTCCACGCCGAGGTCGAAGTGAAGTTGGACCAGTTGCCGGTGCTGTACAGGACCCGGGTGTCGAGGCTATCGACCCGGCTGAACGGCACCAGAGTGCCCAGCACGTCCACGGCATCAAGGCTGATGTACTTACCCGCGGCGTTGCTGCTGCTATAGGTGATCTTGACCGTGTGCAGCCCCGGAGCGAGAGTCCCGGTCGTGAACACGTTCTGCTGGTACTGCGTAGTCCCGCTGGCCAGGCTGACTGGAGTGGCAGGGCCGCCGTCGACCGAGATGTTCGCGGTTCCAAGGGTGGTGCCCTTGGTGGCGATCACGTCGAGACGCGTGCCGTTGAAGGCCACCACTGACCAGGAGCTGGAAGTGGAGGTCCTATGGTAGCTACCGCTATAGGCAGAGCCGGTGCTGAAGTTCGCCCAGCCGCTGGTGTAGAAGATCGCGGAGTTGCGGTCATCATAACGGGTCGGGAGCGCTGACGGACCGTCGACGATGTTGCTATACGCCCTGGTGGTGACGTTCGGGAAACCGCCCGAAACGATCTTGTTCATCGCGGCGGCGTAGTTCCAGACGTCACCCACCGTGTTGCGAGCTTCGATCCGGTACTTGTAGGCCACGTTGGCGGACCCGGTCGTGTCGGTGAAGGTCCGGGTGCCCGTGAACCTCGGGTTCAACGGATCGTTCACCGGCAGAGTCGGATTGAGCGACATCTGGAGCACTCCGGCGTCCTCCCACTGCCCACCTGGCGCCTGGCGCTGGACCGCGAATGCTGTGTCGGCCAACGAGGTGTCGGTCCAGGTGAGACTCACTCCGGTGGCGACCTCCTGCATCGTGAGGCCTGTCGGAGCCTTCGGCACGTTGGCCAGGGACACCGGGCGCATCATGTCCATCTCCTCGTGGCTGAGAAGATGGCAGTGGTAGACGTACTCAGAACCGAAGTTGACGAAGTGGTTGTAGATGTCGACCGGTTCTCCGTTAGGCGCGACTGCCCTCGGAGCGATCCCGTTCGCTATATCCACAGATGACAGGGAGAGAGGCGCTCCGTCGTTGAGCATCGGGCTGAGCAGCCTGATGCTGTTCGGCAAGTCGAAGGGTAGCTTGGGGATGACCGCTCTCAGGACCACGATGGTGTCCTGCAGCGGGCTGATCCGCAACGTGTCCTTCCACCCGAGCTCATTGGCGTCCGGCGGCAGTATCACGTTATCCCAGGCCACTCGGTTGAGTACCTGGACGTCGTAGGCGTGGAAGTGGATCGGGTGCGTGTCCACACCGTTGTGGGTGATCTTCCAGATCTGCGTGCCATCGTTGCCGCTGGAGATCGGCGTCACCTTGACGTCCGCGACCGGTAATCCGCTCGTGTCGATGATCTCGGTGAGTGGGAAGGTGAACGGGTGCAGCACGATGTTCTGGAGACCCGGGGTGGCCGGAACAACCTCGACGCCCAGGTTGGCCTGCATCCTACCGAACTCGTCGAAGGCCGAGGAGTTCGTTTCGTCGTGGATGGCCTTCGGCTCGATCTTCACGGAGATCGTGCTGCCGAGACCCGTCCTCAGGGTGTTGAACTTGAACATGTCGCCACCCTGGTCGTTGATGCGCGCGTAGCCGTCGCACCGAGTGCTCGTGCTGCCATCGGCGTTGCAGTACCCCGATGCCACGAAGCTTGAGCCGTAGGCGGTGTTGTACGCGGCCTGGCCGACGATGATCGGGTGCTGCCCCGACTCGAACACACCGGAGCCGTCCGCTTTGTGCGAGAAGGCGGTGCGCAGCTTGGTCAGGTTGAACGTGGGTGCCGGGGTGGCCGCCGCGATCTTCACCTGCATGATGGTCCGGGTATTGGGACCGTAGCCGGGCAGAACACCGGGGGCGCCGACCGGGCTGAGGTCCGGAGCGCCGGTGTAGTAGTCGTAGCTCGGGATCCTCGCCGGCCACGCTGCCGGAGCATCGTTGTACAGGATCAGCGTCTGACCGGCGAACTTGGAGAAGTCCACCACGACGTCGGCCCGCTCCGCGGGCGCCAGCGCCAGCGAGTGCAGGTCCACGTTGCCCACCATGAACAGGGTGGGGTCGCTGACCCAAGTGATGTTCTGCTGGCCGTCGATGACCGCCGGCGCCGGCAGGAAGCCACCCTCAGTCCCGATCTGGATCCAGTCCGGTCCGGCCAGGCTGTAGCTGGGGTCGGTGCCGCCGTCGTTGCTCATGTCCGGCGTCGGGAACACGACCGGATCGGTCTGAGCGGCGGCGAGTTCCGCTTCCTTAAACGCGACCTCGGTGGCGCCGATGGCTTGGCCTGCGCTGTTGAGTCGCGCGCTCACCGTGCTCGGGTCGCCCACGTACCACTGCAGGTTCCAGAAGCGGTCGTTGGCCGCGTTGAGGATCCGCAGGCGGTAGGTCTTGGGCTCGAGAGTGATGGTGGGGTAGAGAGTACCGTTGACGAGGGGTGTGTCGTTGAACTGCTCCATCCCGGCAGAGATGTTCGGAGTACCCGGGATGAGCTGCGGCTCGCAGTACGGGTCGGTGTCGTACTTCCACGTGCCCGGGTCGTCGATGTTACACGCGGGGTCGTAGTACGGGTTGGCGATGGGGCCGTACTTGGCGTCGCCGGCCGGAGGCCAGAACCATGGTCCATACATCCAGCGTCCGAAGGCGCTCATGCCGCTTGGGTCACCTGGGTTCTGAGCCGGCATATAGACATGGTGGTACCAGAGGTTGCCTTCGCCTCCCCAACGAGCCTTGTCCCAGGTCGGGTCTTGCCCGTAGGAGACGATATTGCCGGCGCCGTCCTTGACGTCGTACAGCTGGCTGTCAGCGGGAACGAACGTCTTGTCCTGGATGATCAGCGGGATGCCGAGGCCCAAGCCCTCGAGTGCGCCGCCCGCCGCCATGAGTTTCGCCTCGGTGGCGTCGGTGACGAGGTAACCGCCGGCTTCACCGGCGTACACGTTGAGGCGGGTGATGCCCCACGCATGGTCGTGGTACCACATCAGCCGGGCACTCTGCTGGTTGGTGTAGTAGAAGGTCTGGCAGCCGTCGTCGTCCGCGTTGCAGACGTTCATGTCGGGGACGTTCTCAACACTCACGCCCTCCGGCCAAGCGTCGCCCTGCGCAGCGGGGGTGATCCACTGGTGCGGCGTACCGTCGCTTATCCACGGGGTGTTCCCGCCGTGCAGGTGGAGAGTCGCACGGTTCTGCGCGAAGCACTCGCTCGAGGCCGCTGTCGCTTCGGTGCACATCGGGTTGCGGACGGCGTCCATAACGGTGCCGTTGGGGACCGGGGTGGGATCGTACTCGTTCATCCCGTACTCGCCGGAGCCCATCAGCGTGGAATCGACGGGCAGGAACAGAGAGCCGCCCATGCCTTTGGGCAGGTAGTTGTGGAAGATGATCCTCACCGGCTTGTCCTTGGTGGCCAGGATCGTCGGGCCAAGGTACTGCGGACGGGTGACGCCGTATACCCGCTGACCGTTCACGTCAAGGACCGGCTGGTCCGGTTTGTCGTTGAACTGGTTGACCAGCGGGAAGTGCTGGCTTCCCGCGATGCCGCCTGTGTCGACCTGCACGTAGGCGCGCACGAGTGTCGTGGCGGGCAGTTCGGTGGAGAACTGCATCTTGTACTGGACCAATGCGATCACATAAGTGTCGGCGGGGGTGATCGCGTCGTTCGCGGCTTGGTTCGGATAGGCGCCAAGATCAGGTACTCCCAGGGGGATCGCCTTGTCGTTGGCCGGACAGGCGGGAAGTCCCGCCCCGCCTCCCGGATAGCAGAGACTGGGCAGCGGGTCCTTGAACTTCTCGATACCGCCCGAGGTGATGTAGTTCGAGCCACCATTGGTCACGGTGATCGACGAGATGGCGCCATTGTCCACGGTCGCGGTAGCGCTCGCGCCGCTGCCGATACCGCCGGCGGCGGTCTCGGTGATACTGACCGTCGGGACGGAGGTGTAGCCCGCGCCGACCGTCTCGATGGCCACCGAGTCGATAGCGAGGGTGGCCTTGGCGGTGGCCTCAACGGCTAGAGCGACGCCTTGCGGAGGCGTCACCGGATCGGACAGGGTCCCATCACGGATGACCATGTTCGGCGCGGCCGAGTAGCCCGAACCCGGATTATCCAGAACAACAGCCGTGATCGTGCCGTTCGCGTCCATGTCGGCGTGGGCGGTGGCCTGCACGCCGTTGGGATCGTCGGGCATGTCGAAGTCGACGGTGGGTGCGGTGTATCCGGACCCGCCCCCCGTCAGCGTGATCGCATTGAGATGTCCGTAGGCGATGGCCGTCGCTTGAGTGGTCGCCCCGCCTCCCGTGAAGCTCACGGTGGGCGTCGTGTAGTTCGCCCCAGCGTTGGTCACCGTCACCGCGATGATGGCGCCCGACGAGGTGATGCCGGCGGTGGCGGCGAAACCGCTGCCGCTGGCACTCGTGATGCTCACACTGGCCGTCGTGTAGTCGTGGCCAGGAGTGATGACGTCGACGGCGGTGATCTTCCCGTCAGCGCCCACCGTCGCCCTGGCGGTGGCGCCGGCGCCATTGCCGGTGATCACCACCTCCGCGTCGGCAACGGTCAACGGGCTGTTGGCCCAGTTCGGCCACGGCCCGAAGTAATGCGGCACTTTGGTCGCATCCTGTGGGTTCGTCGGTGCGGCGAAGGTGTCGCCCAGACCGAACGAGACTATCGTCAAGGCAGCGGCCAAGACGATGAAGAAAACGATGCTGAGCGTGGTCGCGTTAGCTCGTCTGAGTATTCTTCTTGTTCTCTTTCTCATCGCGTAGCCCCCTCGGCTTCCCCCCGGCCAACGTCGGCGCCGGGATCGTAGCAACAACAGGCAAGGTGGTCTGCTGGACCGAACCGATGCGTCGCTCCTCCCTTCTGGGTTCCATGGGAGAGATCATCGAAGAGCTGGCTGCAGTAATCCCAGCGCTCGTCACCCCTCAAGCTCCAAGACTCCCGGCCTGCGGTACATCCCCACCGGCAGACCGAGTATCGACGACAGCGCTACCCGTTCGGGATACAATACTAAACATGGGTTCTTTATGGACAACTGTCGGGAAGTGGATCACGTGGAAGGGCACCCGCTGGGTGCTCGGGAGTCTGGCTCTGTTGGTCGCCGCAGGTGTCCTCTACGTCGCGACCAGCGATTCTGCGGCCGGCGTCTCCAACGCCCCTCCGGTAAACGCCGACGATCTGAGCTTGGGACCGGCAGGGGCTCCCGTGGTGCTCATCGAGTACTCCGACTTTGAGTGCGGCTACTGTGCGGGCTTCTCCGGCATGCTCAAGCCACTCCGAACGCAGTACGGCGATCGGGTACGTTTTGTGTTCCGTTTCTTCCCCCTCGCGAATCATGAGTTCGGCATGTTGTCCGCCCAAGCCGCATATGCCGCGGCCCTGCAGGGGAAGTTCTGGGAGATGCACGATCTGCTTTTCGAGAACCAACAGGCGTGGGTGGAGTCATCGGATCCCCGTCCGTATTTCGATGCTATGGCGGAGCACTTGAACCTCGACCTAGACAGGTTCCACGAGGATATCCTTGCGCCGTCGACGATAGCCTTCATCCAAGAGCAGAAGGAGGCGGGCGAAGCCGCGGGCGTCAGCCACACCCCTTGGTTCATAGCGAACGACAAGGTCGTGATTCCGAGGAGCACGTCGGACTTCGAGCGTATCTTCGAGGAGCAACGTGAAGCCGAGTAACAGGGCGGGTTATCGCAAAGGCGTCCTGTGGGGCCTCATACTCGCTTCGTTCGCCGGGGTCGTCGTATCGCTGTATCTCACCTTCATCCACTATCAGGGGGCAGTGCCCCGGTGCTACCTGGTCCAGGGCTGCAGCACGGTGCAGACGAGCCAGTATTCGGTGATCCTCGGGATCCCACTTTCACTTCTAGGCACTGTATATTTCGCCGTCATGTTCTACTTGGGCATTGGTCTCACCGCGACGAGAGAGCGGAGGCTGCTGCTGGCGTACAAGGTGCTCGCTTACCTGGGAGCTCTCGCCGCCATTCCTCTGTTTCTCCTCCAGGCGGTGGTGCTCAAGGCCTTCTGCACCTTCTGCCTAGTAACGGAGGTTCTTCTGGTCGTGACGTGGATCGGCAGTTTCTATATGCAGCCAGCGCGCCCGGCGGCCCCGGTCGCTGCTGACGGCACCGGACGGCCGAATGGCACGAAGATCAGGCCGGCGGCGGCGCGCGGGGGCGACAAGCGGAAGGAGTACGACTCCAGGCGCAAGCTCGTTCCTTAAGAAGGTCCCGCGCGAGGCCGTTTGAGGTTCGGCTGGTTTCCAAGTCCAGCGATTGGGGCAGGTAGCGACAAAAGGCCGGGACCCCGCAGGGCGCCGTCAGAGTCAGCTGCGCGTTATTCTGCCATTTTGCTGGAAGATTCCGTCAGCGACGCGAGGGGTGCGCGAGATACCCGTGTCCCGTGCCCGGTCCCGCAGCAACAGAGGGGGTTCTGATGATGATCTGGCCTGTCAAGACGAGCTGTGTGGGTGAACGAATCCGGTCTGCCGGAACCACGCCCGCGATGGTGTCCCGATGAGCGTTTTCGGCATCGCGCTGCGGAACATCCGGGGGAACATCGTCAAGAGCCTCGCCATCTTCCTCTGTGTCTTCGGAGTCGCCGCCTTCTTCGTCGCTACGATCCTCATCATGGGCGGCGCCCAAAGCAGTCTGGACAGGGGTCTTGAAAGACTGGGAGCCGACATCCTCGTCCTGCCTGAAGGGGCCGAGGCCAAGATGGAGAGCGCCGTCCTCATGGGCAAGCCCGCGCGCATGTGGATGCCCAGCGATACCCTGGGTAAGGTCCTGGCAGTCGACGGCGTGGACAAGGCCTCGCCGCAGATCTATCTGCAGTCCCTCCTCAACGCCCATTGCTGCGCGGTGGACGAGATGTTCATGGTGGTCTTCGACCCGAAGACCGACTTCTCGGTCACACCCTGGCTCGACAGCGAACTGGGCCGCGGCCTCAGCAAGGGAGAGGTCATCGGGGGCACGAACGTGTTCGTCCCTGAGGGCGAGCAGTACATCATGCTGTACGGCTACAACCTCGATCTCAAGGGAACGCTCGAGCCGACCGGCATCGGGATCGACGGGACACTCTTCATGACCCAAGAGACCGCGGATGAGCTGGCGCGCTGGTCCACCAAGACCGCGGTGCAGCCGCTGACCGTGCCGCCCGACAGCGTCTCCTCCGTGCTCGTCAAGGTCGCCCCCGGCGTCGACAGCCATGCCGTGGCCGCGCAGATACAGAAGGAAGTCGACGGGGTCGTAGCCTTGGAGACGCCCAACCTCTTCGGCACCTTCAGACAGCAGATGATGGGGCTACTCTGGATGCTCCTGGTGATGCTTGGGCTCGCCTACATCGTAGCCGCGGTGCTCATCGGACTGGTGTTCTCCATGGCGGCCCATGAGCGGCGCCGGGAGATGGCCCTGCTCCGGGCTTCCGGTGCGACACCCTTCTTCATATTTCGCACCCTGTGGACCGAGGCCGTCTTGGTAGCCGCCGTCGGCGGGGTGATAGGCATCATCGTCTCTTCCCTGGCGGTCCTGCTCCTGCGCAACTATCTTGCCGGAGCGCTCCATATGCCGTTCCTCTTCCCGTCCGCCGGAACATTCATAGCGATCGTGGCGGCGGCTCTCGGACTGTCCCTGCTCACCGCGACCTTGGCGGTGCTGGTCCCGGCCCGCAGGATCAGCGGGGTAGAGCCGGCGCTTGCCATGAAGGAGTAGGGAGACGCCCATGATCAAGCTCAGCAACGTCACCAAGACGTTCCAACTCGACCAGGACACCTCTATCACGCCGGTCGCAAGCGTGGACTTGGAGATCGCCCAAGGCGAATTCGTCATGATCGTAGGGCGCTCTGGCTCGGGAAAGACGACGCTCCTGAACCTCTGCGCTGGACTCCTCAAGCCCACCAGCGGGCAGGTTCTCATCGACGGAGATGATATCCAGGCGCTGGACGAGAAGGCCCTCTCCGAGATGCGCAGCAGCAAGATGGGGTTCGTGTTCCAGATGGCCAGCATGCTGCCATCTCTCAGCGTCATCCAGAACGTCGCGGTTCCGAGTCTCTTCAAGGGGGCTGCAACCCCGGAGGACCGGTTGGAGCGAGCCCGGGAGGTACTGACCCTGGTGGGGCTCGGCGATCGCACCGAGGCGCTCCCCCGACAGCTTTCTGGAGGCGAGGTCCGGCGCGTGGCCATCGCCCGGGCGCTCATGAACCGCCCGGAGATACTCATCGCCGACGAGCCCACCAGCGACCTCGACGTGCAGACCGAGTTGAAGATCATCGGAGCGCTGCAGAACGTCCACCAGACCGGCGTAACGGTACTGATGGTCACCCACAGCCTGGAGCTCATCCCCTACGCCACCAGGGCGCTGCGGATGGAGGCTGGGCGCCTGCTGCCACTCGAAGACGGGCTTGAGGCCCAAGCCCTGCCGGCGACCTTTGCAGAACCGAAGACGGGCGCGGCCACCGGGCAGAAACCCTCGGGTCCGCTCGCCTGGCTGCGGAAGCCGGTCCACGCAGCCTTCGTGGCCCTGGGCGTGTCCCTGGCCGTGTTGCTGGTCCTGGCAGGTCTACTGATAGGTCGCGCCGGGAACGAGCCGGCAGCGGCCACCGCGGGCACCGGGGCCGCCGGCCCCGGTCCCGTCCTTGGCGGCGGCGGCATGTCGGGCAGCAACGGGACCTACGACCCGAGCGAGTACAACCTGTACGGCAACACCGGCCTCTACGCGAGCGTCACCGGAGGCGGCTGGCCGTACAAGATCGACCCGCCTCTTGGGGACGGCTTCAAGGACCCGGTCGAACTCAAAGACACCGACAGTTCCGACAGCGTCTTCGCTGGCGAGCTCGACGCAAAGATGGAGCAGATCTCCTTTGGGAACACGAGAGCAAGCGTCATGACCTACAACGGCGAGTACCCAGGTCCGCTCATCAGGCTCAAACCAGGTGAGAAGCTCAAGCTCGAACTGGTCAACTCCCTCCCGGCCACCGGCGAGAGAAACGTTCTCGGCTATCAGAAGAACCGCACCGACCTGGAACTCTACGGGCTTGACGCGGCCGCTGCGCTCGTAGCGACCGACAGCCCAGCCGGAATCGATCCCGGTGCCAGCGCGACGTACGAATACGACCTGTCCAAGCAGCAAGGGGGCTCTCTGGGCTTCGTGTACCCCGGTGTGCACGGGCTCGCGGCAGAGCAGCAATGGGCGGGGCTCTTCGCACCGGTGTTGATCGAGGACGGCAACGCGGCCCTGGCCGGCTACGAGACTCACACCATGGTCATCAAGGATCTGGCCGTCTCAGGCAACGTGGCCCAGTCTCACCTCTTCATGAGCGACTTCATGTACGGCAAGGAAGGCAGCATCGTAACCATCAACGGCCAGATCAACCCGGTGCTCTCGGCAAAGCGCGGGCAGGTGCAGCGCTGGCACATCGTCAATGCGAGCAACGCCCGCTTCTACCGGCTCTATCTAGAGAACCACGTGCTGTACCTCATCGGCACCGACGGCGGGCTGCTGGATAGGCCCTACACCTTGTCCACCCTGGTCCTCGCTCCAGGCGAGCGCGCCGATATCCTCGTCAAAGCGACGACGGCTCAAGCCAGTTCCCGGTTGATCTCGCTTCCTTACACCCGCCAGACTGCGAACGGCGCCGCGACGGCGCTCACCGGCCTCTCGATGTCGGACCAGAACCGCAGCAGCCAACTTCCCGATTACTACGGGGCGGGGATGTACCGCCAGGGCACCGGCGTGACCGGGGTCTACGGCGGCGGGCCCTACGACTCCGGGACTGATACCGCGGGGACGAGCGGCGGCATGGGTAGCGGCGGCGGCACCAGCGGCAGCAGCGGCAGCGGGGATTCCCTGCCCAGGGGATTGTACGGAACGGGGACTTTCGGAGGCCAGAACCCGGCCGCCTACGCCTACTGGCCCGCGGTCACCGGGCTACTGGGCATGACCACCGGTGAGATCCTGGAAGAACTGGCCAAAGGCAAGAGCCTGGCGGACATCGGGCAGCCCAAGGGTATCGGCGCGGACCAGCTCGCCCAGACCGTCACCGCCCAGATAGAGTCGAACCTCAAGGACCTGGTCTCGTCGAACGACCTTCTGGAGGTCAAGGCATACCAGGAGCTCGCCCTCGCACTGCCCATCGTCAGCGTGGCTATGACCACCAAGGGCTCCGCATTGCTCAACAACGGACTGAACTCCGTCTACAACCCGTTCATGTATGACCCGCTGGGCATCTACGGTGGCTCCACCACTTCGGCGGGGTCGAGCAGCGGTGGCGGTGGCGGTGGCATGGGCGGCAGCGGCAGCGGCACAAGCCTCGGGAACTACGACATGTCTGCCGCGTCCCAGGTGACACTCTTGACCATGACGGCCGACGGAAGCGTCGTGGACGATGTGCTGCCAGACGCGCTGACCCCCGCGTCCGCAGAACCGACTGTCGACCTGAGCACGCTCACGAAACAGACCATCGTCTTCAACATGGACATGGGCAACGGCTATCTCAACGGCATGGACTTCGACAGGGGACCCTTCACCATCACCTCGGCTGCGGGCACCTACGAGATCTGGGAGATCGTAAACCCGACCGTGCTGGACCAGCCCTTCCATCTACAGTCCGGCTCGTTCCGCGTGCTCTCCATAATGGGCGGGGACGTCGACTACGGACGGATCTACACCGACACCCCCGCCCTGAAGGACACCATCATCGTGCCGAGGATGGGGACCGTCTCGCTATTGGTGAGCGTCTCCGGCCCCGCCAGGACGGCCTGGTTCGGAAGCCGCATCCCTGAACTCGAAGACATCGGGATGATGGGCCGCTGGGAGGTCACGGGGAACTGAGCCGACGAGAGGACCGGAGCAGCGCCCGCCGCCAGCCCCGGCCAGTTCGGGGATAGGCGGGGACCGGCCCCGGTCACTCTTCGTCGAGCACCCTCTGCACACGGTGGAGGAGCAAGTCCGAAGCGAAGGGTTTCTCCAAGACCGCCGCCCCCTCCTCGAACTGCGAGTCCACGGCGGACTGGCGGCTGTAGCCCGAACTGTACATGACGGCGATGCCGCGGAAACGCACTCGGAGACTATCGGCCACCCGGCGACCGCTGCGGCCGCCGGGAAGAACCACGTCCGTCAGCAGGAGGTGCAGCATACAGGCTGCTCTCTCCAGGGATTCCTCCAGTTCTGCCCCGGAGCCCGCCTCGACGACCTGGTAGCCCGCGCCCCGCAACACCCGCCCTTTAGGGTCGCATTGCCGTGTACTATTTAATGGTTCCCGCGACGTAAGGAGATCACGTGACGCCAGAGAAGTGTGCGCAGGCAAAAGCCCAGGCCATGGCCGGCTACCTGGACCCCGGACCCGACCACCTCAACTGCGCGCAGGCGGTGCTCACCAGCGCGCTGCTCGCCACGGACGCCGACCCCGGCCTCACGAACGTGGCCAACTACTTCGGCGGCGGCATGGCGCGGATGGGCCAGGCCTGCGGCGCCCTCACCGGAGCGGGCATAGCGCTCGGCCTGCGCGACCTCATGGCGGGCGACGGCCTCCCCAAGAACTCCGGCTTCGACCCCATGCAGCAGCTCATGCGCGAGTTCGAGGAGACGTTCGGCTCCGTCACCTGCAAGGGGCTCCTGGGTTGCGACATCAGCACCCCCAAGGGCTTCCGCGAGGCCAAGAAGACCCAGGCGCTCACCCGGTGCCCCCTGTTCGTGGAGTGGGCCATCGACCGGCTTGGGCAGACGCTCTGCGCCCGGCTAGAGAAGGTGCACCGGGAGCCCCGTCGCCTGCTCCAGTCTTGAGAAATGGCGGCGTTTGAGGTCGAAGCCGCGCGGGTCGAAACTTTCCTGCGGCACGATGACCTGATCCGGAGCGTGTGAGCCCGCGGCGCGGGAGTCCGTCCATGTCCGGTAGGCTTCCAGATAGTCGTCCACGGTCAGCAACCCGGCTGCGCCGATGGTGCCGCCAAAGGTGAGGTTCGCCGCCGCCACGGCCTGCGCGGCGGCGGGCCCGATCCGCAGCAGCTCGAGGACACGCTTCACGATGCTGTGGCCAAGCTCCGAGGTGAGAAGGAGCGAGAGGCCCCCGCCCTTGGCCCCGGCCCCGGCGATCGCCTCCGCGAGCCGCTCCATCCGCTCCGGGTCGAAGTCGTACTCCATGGTGACGCCGGCTTGGCCCTCGGCCGGGTTGTCCCACGCCGCCGTCCTGGCGATGCCGTCCCGCCGGACCTCCACCGACACGGGCCCCGCCGGCAGGAGCCACTGCCAGGCCTCCACGCGGCAGCGTGGCTTCCGTCCGCCGATCGTCTCGAACACATCGCCCCGGCGCACCCCCGCCCGCTGCGCCGGCGAGCCCGCGAGCACCCCGCTCACGGCCGGCGTCAGGTCCGAGGGGCGCGAGGGCTCGAGCAGCACCGGGCACGGCAGAGTGTCCGGCAGATCCTCCACGAATCGCCGGAGCGCCGGATGGAGATCCCTGGTCTCGGCGAGCAGCGCCGGATCGGCCAGCCTGGAGAAGGCCGGCGCCACCACCCGTACGGCCGTGGCGGTGTTGGCCGCCAGGAAGAGCACCGTCTCCCGGAGGTCGTCCCAACCGACCACGTTCGGCAGGGCAACAAGGCTCCCGCTGTACCGGACGGTCGAGCGCCCCAGCAGCCTCACCCCCTCGATGGCCCGCTCCGCGCGCTCGGCGCCATCCCCCATGAGCAGGCGCCGTCCCCGCGGGGAGGCGCTGTTCAGCGACACGTTCAGGGCCAGATCGCCGATCCCCTCGAGGAACTCCACCATCTCCGGAGTCAGATGGGTGCCGTTGGTGGTGATCTCCAGCGGCGTGCGCGGGTAGGCTCGGCGGACCAGGGAGACGATCTCGGTGAAACCCGGATGGGCGAAGGGCTCGCCCTTCGACGATGAGCGTGGCCGACTCGCCGATGGTGATGACCCTGCCCGGGTCGAGAAAGGCCATGGTGCGGGTGATCTCGTCCAGCGATCGGACCCCGACCGAGTGGACGGCGATGCCCGGGGGATTGTTCTTGTGGCTGCAGAAGACGCAGCCGGAGTCGCAACGCGACGTTATTGGGAGGATGTTGGCCTCCACCGCGGAGTCCAAGATGAGGCGGTCGATGTCGCCGGGCTCGGGACTCATGGCGAAGTCTCTTCTCTACCGAGGGTGAGGCGCGAGCCACGCGCTCGGAGCGGCCCGCGCCTCACCATCGTTCGCGTGCGTCTAGTAGGTGCCGTACTTATAGGTACGGGTGGGGACGTCGTTCAGTTCGTTCTTGTCGATGAAGGCCACCATCCGCACTATGGAGCCGTCGCCCTTGTGCCAGCGCGTCGGGAAGGCGCACACCACACAGCGCTTGCCGAGCACCTTGTCCACGTCGCCGCCGACGTTCTCCCAGGCAGGGATGTTGCGCTTGAGGAAGACCTCGTGCACGGGCTCCCACTTGGGATGGTCTTCCTTGGCGTTGCGTCCGGGGAAGAACGTGTTCTCGTACAGATCGATCACGCGGGGCACAAGCGGACCGGGGCCGTGGGCGGCCATGTAGGACGCGCACGGGTGGTCGAGGGCCTGCGTGTCGATGCCGAACCCGGAAGCGCCCTGCTCCACCAGCCACTCGCCCGCGGCCTCGCTCAGGCCGGGGCTCCAGAGGAAGTAGCGGTCGGAGTCGCTGTAGAGACGGTGCCAGCCGGTGATGATGATGGCGTAGTCTCCGGGCTGCAGCTTGGGCTCGCATTTCGCCAGCATCTCAGGCGTGATGGTCTCCATGGGCTTGCAGGGGACGTCCCAGATGACCGCCGGAGCGATGAACTTCTCGAGGGCCACTTCGTCGCTGAAGGGGCTCTCCTGGCAGACGTGTGACGGAGCGTCGTAGTGCGTGGACACGTGCTGCGGGAAGCCGTACATCAATTGGGTACGGCGGTTGAACTTGGACATGTACTGCACCGGCGTGGTGTAGGGCTGGGCGCCCGCCGGCCACGTGGGCTGGTCGTTGCCCCAGGGATGCGACAGGTCGACCATGACCATGCCGCTGTCGATGGCCCACTCGCCAGGCTCGTTCTTGGCGGGCGTCGAGTAGTCCAGGGTGGGTGTGCAGTACGACCTGTCGTCGCACGGCATCTCGTCTATCGGAAGCGGATATTCGTGCATGCGATCTCCTACCTTGCCTCATTTCAGTGACGCTGGTGATGCGTCGTCCCCGCGCCATATTATGCACCCAATCGGCCCGTAGAGCGAGCGCTCGATATAGGGCGTTCGGGCGGGCCCGTCCGCCGGCGCCGCGGCGGCTCCTCACACCTCGAACTCCACCCCCTGGGCCAGGGGCAGGTCGCCGCCGTGGTTGATGGAGACGGTCTGGCGGCGCATGTAGGCTTTCCAGGCGTCGCTGCCGCTCTCCCGGCCGCCGCCGGTGTCTTTCTCGCCCCCGAAGGCGCCGCCGATCTCGGCGCCGGTGGTGCTGGTGTTGATGTTGGCGATGCCGCAGTCGGAGCCGCGATGGGAGAGGAAGTACTCCTCCTCGCGCAGGTCGGTGGTGAACATCGCCGAGCAGAGCCCCTGGGGCACCGCGTTGTGGATGGCGAGAGCCTCATCCAGATCCCGGTAGCGCAGGACGTAGAGGAGCGGACCGAACGTCTCCTCCCGGATGATGTCCATGTCCGGCCGGGCCTCCACGACGGCCGGGACCACGTAGTGCCCGCCCTCGCAGCCGGGCACCCGCAGCGTCCCTCCCCCGTGGAGCAGCCGGCCGCCCTCCTGCACCGCCCGGTCGACGGCCGCCAGATAGTCGTCGACGGCCCGCCGGTCGATGAGCGGGCCCATGAGCGTGTCGGGCTCCAGCGGGTCGCCGATCTTCACGTGCCTGTATGCCGCGAGAAGCCGCTCGAGGAACGTGTCCGCGATGCTCTCTTGCAGCAGCAGCCTGCGCGTGGATGTGCAGCGCTGCCCGGTGGTGGCAAGGGCGCCGAAGGCCACTCCCTTGAGGGCCATCCCCAGATCGGCCTTGCCGCTGACGATCACCGCGTTGTTGCCGCCCAACTCGAGCAGCGTCTTGCCCAGCCGCCGGGCGACCACTTCCGCCACCCGCCGTCCGGTGGGCACCGAACCGGTGAACGACACCAACGGAAGCCGGGCGTCGTGAAGCAGCGCGTCGCCCACGTCGCCGCCCCCGCCCACCACCAGCGAGAAGATGGGCGGCAGCGAATGCCGCTCGAGCACCCGGGCGGCTATCTTGGTGACCGCGATGGCCGTGAGCGGCGTGCTGGACGACGGCTTCCACACCACGGCGTCACCGGCGACGGCCGCGATGAACGCGTTCCACGACCAGACCGCCACCGGGAAGTTGAAGGCGGTGATCACCCCGATGGCGCCCAGCGGCTGCCACTGCTCGTACATGCGGTGCCGCGGGCGCTCGCTGGCCATGGTCAGCCCATAGAGCTGGCGAGAGAGTCCGGCGGCGAAGACCGCCACGTCGATCATCTCCTGGACCTCGCCCCGGCCCTCGCTCAGGGTCTTCCCGGCCTCCAGCGAGACGAGCAGGCCCAGCGCGTCCTTGTGCTCCGCCAGTTCGCGGCCGATCTCCCCGACGATCTCGCCCCGTTTGGGCGCGGGGATCTCGGCCCACTCCTTCGCCGCCTGCGCCGCGCGGGCGACGATCTGGCGCGCCGTGGCGGCATCGGCCGTCTGCACGGCACCGAGGATCTCTCCATTGATGGGCGAGAAGCTTTCCAGCACCGGGCCCGCGGCCCCGGCGGACAGCGTCAGGGCGTCCGCCTCCAGCCATGCGCCGCCCGCGTAGCAGCCGGAGTTGACGTCCTTCACGCCGAAGGCGCTCTCCACGATCTTCTTGGCCTCAGCGAAGCTCACGGCAGGCTCCCTTTGTCGCGCGTTCCGGACTGGTGGTATGCCTTTTGGGTATCCCCATTGTCGCCCATGATATGCGGTTATTTGAGTTGCCGCTCAGTGCGATAGACTGCCGAATGGACGGAGTGTCTTCTTCGTCCTACGGCATTTTGGTCGGCAGCTCGAGAGACGGCTCAAAGGGGGAGAAGAGCATGCAGCTCGCTAGGCTCTGCTTCAATATCAACGGCGTCGACAGGTTCATCACCTGCGATCCCGAGAAGCGACACACTGGCCGAGTGCCTGCGGCGCATGGGCCTCACCGGCGTCAAAGTCGGATGCGGCACCGGCGTCTGCGGCGCCTGCTCGGTCATCCTGAACGGCGAGGTCGTCCGGGCCTGCACCAAGAAGATGAAGCGGGTGGCCGAGTTCTCGGAGATCACCACCATCGAGGGCATCGGCACCCCCCAGCACCTGCATCCCGCTGCAGCAGGCCTGGATCACCTACGGCGGCGCCCAGTGCGGCTTCTGCTCCCCGGGATTCATCGTCTCGGCATATGGGCTGCTCCAGGCGAACCCCGCTCCGTCGCGCGAAGAGGTGCGCACCTGGTTCAAAGACCACCACAACATCTGCCGCTGCACCGGCTACAAGCCCCTGGTGGACGCCGTCATGGCCGCCGCCGAAGTCATGCGCGGCGAGAAGACCATGGCCGACATCACCTACGACTTCGAGGGCGAGACCGAGATCTACGGCTCCCGCCGCCCGCGCCCGACCGCCCTGGCCAAGGTCACCGGCCTGGCCGACTACGGTAACGATGTGGAACAGCAGATGCCCGACGGCATCGCCCACCTGGCGATCGTGCTGGCCGAGACGCATCACGCCAACATCATCAGCATCGACACCTCCGAAGCCGAAGCCATGCCCGGCGTCATCAAGGTACTCACCGCCGACGACGTCAAGGGCAGCAACAACATGCCCGTCCAGGGCCACGTTCCCCGGACCAAGGGCACCGGCGTGCGGCAGTTCCCGGTGATCGCCGGCAAGAAGATCCTGCGCCGCGGCGACGTGGTGGCCCTGGTGGCCGCCGACACCCGCGAGCACGCCCGCGAAGCGGCCAAGAAGGTCAAGCAGAACCTGGAAGTGCTCCCGGCCTACATGACCTTCCCCGAAGCCGTCATGCCCAACGCCCTCCAGCTCCACGAGACGCTGCCCAACTTCCACATGGAGCAGCCGCTCTTCAAGGGCGAGGAGACCTCCGAACTCTTCGAGACCGCGCCGGTCGTGGTCGAAGGCAGCTTCCACTCGCAGCACGAGCCGCACCTGCCCATCGAGCCCGACGTCTGCCAGGCCTACTGGGGCACCGACGGCATGATGACCATCCAGTGCAAGTGCCAGAACCTGTCCGAGAACTCAGCAGGCATCGCCCAGGCGTGCGGCCTCCCCGTGGAGAACATCCGCATGCAGCTCAACACGGTGGGCGGCTCCTTCGGCTACACCATCGCCTCGAGCACCTTCGCCCTGGCCGTCACCGCGGTCCAGAACCTGGACATGCCGGTGAGCCTCTCGCTCAGCTACGACGAGTTCAACCACACCACCGGCAAGCGCTCGGCCACCTACACCAACGGCCGCCTGGCCTGCGACACCGACGGCAAGATCATCGCCGCCGAGTACGACGTGGCGCTCGATCACGGGGCCTACCAGGTGGTCCCCATCTTCAACAACCTGGTGTCGGTGGGCTACCACGGCTACAACATCCCCAACATCAAGGCGCTGGCGCGCGGCGGCTCCACGAACCACGCGTTCAACACCGCCTACCGCGGCTTCGGCGCTCCCCAGATCTACACCGCCACCGAGGCGCTCATCGACATGTGCGCCGAGAAGGCCGGCATCGACCCGTGGGAGTTCCGCTACAAGAACGCGGCCCGTCCGGGCGACACCACCATCAACAGCCGTCCGTACCAGGACTACGTCTATCCCAAGCTCCTCGAGATGGCCAAGCCCACCTACGACGCCTACAAGGCTGAGGCTGAAGCCGGCCGCGCCGCCGGCAGGCACATGGGCGTGGGCATCAGCATGGGCGGCTTCATCATCACCATCGGCATGTTCGACCACGCCGAGGTGGCGCTCGAGCTCAACGCCGACGGCACCATCACCCACTTCAACACCTGGGAAGACATGGGCCAGGGCGGCGACATCGGCACCCTCACCCACACGGTGAAGGCGCTCGAACCGCTGGGCATCAAGCCCGAGCAGGTCAAGCTGTTCATGAACGACAGCAAGCTCTGCCCCGACACCATGCTCGCCGCCGCCAGCCGCTCCCACTACATGGCCGGCAACGCCACGCTCGCACGCGGCCCAGCAGCTCATGGACGCCATGCGCAAGGACGACGGCACCTACCGGACCCACGACGGAGATGGTCGCGGCCGGCATCCCCACCAAGTACACCGGTCACTACGACCAGTTCAACATCGGCCTCCCGCCGGGACTCGATCCCAACACCGGCGAAGGCGAGAAGAACCCCACCTACATGTACGGCGTCAACGTGGCGCTCGTGGAAGTGGACGTCGCCACCGGCAAGACCCAGACCCTGCGCTTCACCTGGGTGGGCGACGTGGGCGTGGTCGGCAACATGCTGTCGGTGGAAGGCCAGGGCTACGGCGGTCTCTCCCACTCCATCGGCTTCGCGCTCAGCGAGAACTACGACGCCCAGGACAAGCACGGCAGCATGGTGGGTTGCGGCATCCCGCAGGTGGACGCCATCCCCGACGACATGAACCTCATCTTCCTCGAGACCCCGCGCCCGGCCGGCCCGCACGGCTCCTGCGGCTGCTCCGAGGTGTACCAGAGCTCCAACCACATGGCCGTGATCAACGCCATCAGGGACGCGACCGGCGTGCGGGTCTACGCTCTGCCCGGCGACCCCCGACAAGGTCAAGGCCGGTTGGGAGAAGGTGCAGCGCGGTGAGGATCTGACGCCGCCCAAGTACTACCTGGGCACCGACTTCGAAGAAGAACTGGAGATGATCAAGGCCAACCCCATCTGAGGGTTCTGACCGAGAAGGTGCTTGACGTGATGCACGAGGCCGGGGATCCGTCGTGAAGCTCGAGGATTCCACAGCCTTCACCGCGAGTTGTTTTCGCGGAGAACCGGCCTCGTGCATGTGCGCTTGTCCCTTCCATCTGGACATCCGCGGCTTCTTGGAGAAGGCCGGCCGCAAGCGGTGGATCCCCGCGTACAAGACGCTGTCCGCGGCCACCGTCTTCCCTGCCATCGTCGCGGCGCTCTGCGATCAGCCCTGCCGGGAGACGGTGCCAGCGCACGGTGCTCGGCGACGAACCCATCGCCCTGCGCGACCTGGAAGCCGCCTGCCTGCGCCTGGCCAAGAGCCGCGCGCCCGATGCCTACGTCATCCCGCCCAAGGAGCAGCGCGTGGCCGTCATCGGCGCCGGGGTGTCCGGCCTGGCCTGCGCGCTCAACCTGGCCCAGAAGCGCTACCTGGTGACGGTGTTCGACCAGCAGCCCGGGTGGGGCGGCAGCCTGCGGACGCATCCGCGCTTCGCCGAGTTCGACGCCGACATCGCCCTGCAGTTCGGCCCCGTGGACGCGGAGTTCCGCTTCGGCGCAGCCGTCGCCTCGCTGGACGAGGTGGTGGAGTTCGACGCGGTCTACGTGGCCACCGGCGCCGGGAGCGACGCCTTCGGGCTCGCCGGCGCCTGCGACCGGGCTCTGTTCACCACGGCGCTACCCAAGGTGTTCGTGGGCGGCCAGGTCTGCGGCGCCACTCTGATGGAGGCCATCGCCGAGGGCGTGGAGGCCTCCAAGGTGATGGAGATGTTCCTTGCCACCGGCAGGGTCGCCCGGGCCTCCACCCCGTACGACAAGGAGGGCTGCGGCCGCTACTTGGAGCACCGCGGCGCCTCTTCAGCGGCCCGCGTGGTGGCCGCGCAGCCCGAGGGCTACACCGAGGACGAAGCCCGGGCCGAGGCCCAGCGCTGCCTGCAGTGCGACTGCGACGACTGCCTGGCCGCCTGCGAGATGCTCAAGCGGTTCCGCAAGGAGCCCAAGAAGATCGGCGTGGAGGTCTTCACCGACATGGGCGTCAACCCGCCGCTGTCGTCGCGCACCGTCACGCGCGAGGTCTACTCCTGCAACGTCTGCGGCTACTGCGGCTCCATCTGCCCGGAGGGTGTGGACGTGGGGGCGCTGATGCAGTTCTCCCGCGAGGCCCGCTGCGCCGCCGGCGTGGCCCCCGCCGCGCTCCACGACTACTGGCTCCGCGAGATGGACTTCGCCACCACGGAGGGAGCCTTCGCCTCCCCCGCCCGCGGCCGCGAGACCTGCGAATACGCCTTCTTCCCCGGCTGCCAGTTGGGCGCCGACAGCGCCGAGCGCGTCCTCGCGCACCTACGACGTCCTGGCGGCCGGCTACGACATGGGCATCTTCCTGAGCTGCTGCGGAGCGCCCGCCTACTGGGCCGGCGACGCCGACCGGCTGGCGGTGGACATCGAGGCGATCCGGCGGACCTGGGACGGCCTCGGGCAAGCCCACCCTTGTTCTGGCCTGCGCCACCTGCGCCAAGCTGTTCGCCGCCTTCCTGCCCGAGATACCCCGGGTGTCTGTGTACGAGTTGCTGGCCGACGCCGGGGCGCCGGCGCGACCGGCGCTACGCCAGCGCCGCCGTTCCCCGAGATGGCCGTCTTCGACCCCTGCGCGGCCCGCGGCGACGACCAGATGCAGGCGGCCGTCCGCCGCTTGGCCGGCGCGGCCGGTACCGCTCTCGACGAACTGCCCGAGCGCAATCGCTGCTGCGGCCACGGCGGGCTCATGCGCGTCGCCAATCCCAGCCTCTACGATGAGATCACGCTGAACCGGGCGGCGGCCAGCGACAAGCCGTACCTGGTCTACTGCGCCAACTGCCGCGAGGTGTTCGCGTCCCGGGACAAGGAATGCGCCCACGTCCTGGACGTGTTCTTCGGGCTGGACGCCGGCGCTGGGGTGCCTACGCTTGAGCAGAAGAGGGAAAACAGCCTGCGGGTGAAGAAGGAACTCATGAAGCGACTGCGCGATACCGACTTCGAACCCGATGTCCACGCCTGGGACGGGCTGACCCTGGTCATCAGCGCCGACCTCCAGAGAGACCTGGACAGGAAGCTCATCTCCGCGGCCGATCTGCGGGAGGCCGTCTGGCTGGCGGAGACGTCGGGCGACGTCTTTGTGGACGCGGCGACCGGGACACGGCTGGCGAGCATGGTCAAGCCGGTGATCACCTACTGGGTGGAGTATCGCGAGGCGGCCCCGGATACATACGAGGTCCTCAGCGCGTACTATCACCGTATGCGTTTCCAGCAAGGGGAGTAGCCATGGCCGAGGAGAAGAGCGAGAAGAGCGCGGGCGACAGAGAAGGTCTGGAGATGCGGCCGCTGCCAATGCGACCTCGTGCCGAAGAAGGTCGTGCTCGACTACATGGGCTACAGCATCTCCCACGACCTACCGGTCTGCCCCACGTGCGGCAAGGTCTACATCTCCAAGGAGCTGGCCGAAGGGCGCATGTGCGAGGTGGAGCAGACGCTCGAGGACAAGTAGGCGGCTACTGCGCTACGGACCGCCGCCGTCGTGGCTGGTCACCCCACCGGGCACGCGCCCGCCGGAGCCACCGCCTGCAAATGGGCGAGCGCCTCGGCTGAAAGCCCCAGCTTGTCGATCTCGGTGTCCCACACCTCGGCCGTTCCCTCACCATAGAGGTACGCGTTCACGCGGGCCGCGGCGGTCGAATCGACTAGGTCCCATAGGTCCGGGTACATGGCCCGGAACTCCCGGGAGAGGATCGAGCTCCCCTGCAGCGCGTATTTCTGGTGGTAGTCCTCGGCCAGGTAGAAGGCCTTCAGCGGGAGGATGACCGTCTGCACGGGGCGCTCCGCCGCCGCCTGCACCGTGGCCATCACCGCCTGCGCGACGCGCTCCTGTTCGGCGTCGTGCACGAACACCACCGACCTGTACTGGACCGGTAGCCCGCGCACCGTGGAGTCGTGGTCGGCGAAGAAGGCTTCCACCAACTCCTGGTAACTGATCTTCGTGGGATCGAAATCCACCTGCACGGTCTCGGTGTGACCGTCAAGGTTGTGATAGGTGGGATCGGCGCTTTCGCCGCCCGCGTAGCCCACCCGGGTACGAATGACTCCTGAGAGGCCGCCCAACTGGGCCTCGGCGCCCCAGAATCAGCCGAACGCGAAGGTGGCCGTCTGGAACTCAGTGGGAGCCTGCTGGTCGAGCAAAGGACGCGCCGCCACCGTTACCTCCGTAGTGTCTGTGGCTCCGGACGAAGCCCCTGTAGCATCACCGCCGGCGCAGCCACCCGCCGCGACAGCGGCCGAGCCCGCGGTCATGGCTATCAGGGCAGCCGCCAAGCCCAGTCTCTTCAACGTAACGCCCATACCCACGAAAGCTCCCCCCTATGCGCCCACCGTGCCGGCCGGGCGCCGTCAGACCCGAGGATCCCACCTCAATGCCTGGGTAGGACAGGAATCCGCGCATATGGGTTTCTTTGCCGTCGGCCCGCCGGTCCGCGCAGAGATCGCAGAGCTGGAGCACGCCGGCCGCGTCGAAGTCGGGCACCCCGAAGGGGCAGGCGTCCGCAGCAGGCGCGGCAGCCGTCGCACGCGGCGGCATCGACCGTCACCAGACCGTCCTCCCCCTGGGTGAGCGCGCCCGTCGGGCAGGCCGGGATGCACGGCGCGTCGGGGCAGTGCTGGCAGGAGATCGAGTGGAAGGTCCGCGTGACGTCGGGGAAGGTCCCCTCGGCCACCTCGTAGCACGCGGCGCAGCTTGAACGTGCCGGGCGGTATCTCCCGCCACTGTTTGCAGGCGATCTCGCAGGTGAAGCACTTGATGCAGCGCTCGGGGTCGTGGCTGAAGGCGTACCCATCTGCCATGGCTAGGCCTCCTTCCACGGGCTGATGCGCACCAGCGTCTGCTTGGCCATCTGCGAGAAGAACTTGTCGAAGAGGCGCTCGTCGGAGTTGTAGAGGTTGTTGACCTCGCTGCCCCCGTCGCCCGTGCCGTAGCCCGGCAGGCCGAGCTCCTCGCAGGATTGCCACCAGCCCCGTTTGGTCATGACCACCTCGGGCGAGATGCCCGGGAAGTACTCGGCCACGAACCTGCTCCACCCGTGGGGCGACTCCACCCGCACCCAGTCGCCGTCGGCGATACCGTACTTCGCGGCCGTCGCGGGATTGATGCGCAGCCAGGGATAGGGCTGAAGCTCTCGCAGATAGGCGGCGTTGTGGTGATAGCTGTGCTGCGCCAGCCGATAGGCGTGGACGTCGCTCAGGATGAGCGGGATAGTCCTTGGCCAAGCTCCGGGGTCTCGGCGAGCCCTTCCGGCGGGCCCTGATAGGCGGGCAGGTAGGGGAGCGTGCCGGTGCCGTCGCAGTCCGGCTTGCCCCCGATGAACTCGTTGTAGCACTGGACCTTGCCGTGGGGCAGGTCTTTGAAGAGCGACGTCGTACTTGCGGTACTGGGGCTGCGGGGGCCCGGCGGGCGCGCCGGCCGCAGGCGCTGGTGCGCCCGGTGCCGCGGGCGCGGCCGCGGCGGCGGCGCCGGCGGCTTCACGAACATCCCCCCGGGGTTCTGCCGCAGATCGTCGACCGTCACCCCGTACCGGGCGAGCATCTCGTTCATGAAGGCGTCCATGTCGCCGTGCCAGAAGTGCTCGCCGTAGCCCATGCGGACGGCCAGGTCGAGGTAGAAGCGCCAGTCGCTGCGCGTCTCGCCCAGCGGCTCGACCACCTGGTTGTAGGGAGCCACCCGGATGCCGTCGGGCGTCGGGCGCGCGCCGAAGAAGTCGCCCTGCTCGTAGCTGGTGCAGGCCGGCAGCACGATGTCGGCGATAGTCCAGGTGCGGCGCGTGGAAGATGTCCATGGCGAACATGAAGTCCAGCTTCTTGAGAGCCTCGGCCACCTTCCTGGGGTTGCGCGTCGCCGACAGCGGATTGCTGCAACTGGCGTTCAGCACGCGGATGGGGTAGGGCTTCTCGCTCAGGATGCTCATGAGGGCCTTGTAGTAGGCGGACGTGGGCCCGCTCTCCCAGCGGCCCGGCGCCTGATACCAGACGGGGGCCTCGGGCGCCACCAGCCGCTCCACCATGCCTTCCGGCAGCAGCTCGCCCAGCCACGGGACCGGCGGCGCGTTGCCGCCGAACCCGCCTCCCGCGAACTGCCCGCCGGGCACGTCCAGGTTGCCGGTGATGGCGGAGATGAGACACACCGCCGAGATGGTCGCCGTGCCGTCGTTGGCCTGGTCGCCTATGCCGTTGCCCATCCTGATGAACATCGGACGGGTGGTGCCCGATGAGCCTCGCCGTCTCGCGGATGCGCTCGGCCGGCAGCCCGGTGATGGACGCCGCCCACTCGGGCGTGTGCGCCGTGACATGCTCGGCCAGTCTGTCGAAGCCGTGGCACCAGCTCGGCCACGAAGTCCGCGTCGTAGAGACGCTCGCCGATGAGCACGTGGAGGATCGCCAGGGCCAGCGCGCAGTCGGTGCCCGGCCGCACCGGCAGCCACACGTCGGCCTTCGCCCCCATGGGATCGAGCATCGGACGGATGTCGATCATCTTCGCCCCGTTCTCGAGCGCGTTCAGCATCGCCCGGGGCACGCCCTGGTTCACGCCCGAGTTCTCCGCGTTCCCGCCCCAGTTGACGATGAGCCGGGTGTTCTGCCAGTCATCCGGCGCCATGCTGAAGTAGCCCATGGTCACCCTCCCGGCGGCCATGCGGGGCGTGGCGCAGATGGCGCTGTGCAGGTAGTTGGGGCTGCCGTGGACGTTCAGGAAACGGCGGCCCAGGCTGCCCAGCACCGGCCAGAACTCCGGGGAAAGGACGGCGTACGATTCCGGGCCGTACTTCTTCTTGGATTCCGTGAGCTTGTCCGCGATGGTGTCCAGAGCCTCGTCCCAGGTGATGCGCTGGAACTTGCCCTCCCCCTTGGCGCCGGCCCGCTTCATCGGGTACTGCAGGCGGTCGGCAGCGTAGACGAACTGGGGACCGGTGAGGCCTTTGGCGCACAGCGCGGTGGAACCGCGGACCCCGGCGTTGAAGGCCGTGGGGTCGCCCTCCACCCGGACGAACCTGCCGTCCCTCACATGGCAGAGGATGGCGCAGGTGGGCCTGTATGAACCACAGCCGTGGCAGAAGGTGGGGATGACCCGGTCTGCCGGCCCGTGGACGTCTGGCTGGTACTGACTCACTGGCCCTCCAATAGAACGACGAGCCCGTCGATGAACGGCAGTTGCCCTTTCAGTATCTTCTCACGGGCGGCGTCGACCGGGAACCAAGCAGCCGCGTCAACCTCGGGAAACTGCTGCATAACGCCGCTGTTCGGCGGCCACTCCAGCTCGAACGTGTTGCTGACGGCGGCGGCCGCGTCGATATCGGCCTCTGCCGCGAAGGCGTGGATGGTCTTCCCGCTAGGCTGCTTGGCCGACCCCAGGGCCTGCAACTCGCCGTCCAAGCGCACTCCGGTCTCCTCGGCGAACTCCCGCCGCGCGGCCGCCTGCAGATCCTCGCCCGGGTCCAGGAGTCCTTTGGGGATGGACCAGGCGTTGGCGTCCTTGTTCTTCCAGTAAGGCCCGCCCGGATGCACCAGCAGCACCTCCATACCGGCCCCCGTCTGGCGGTAGGCCAGGATACCCGCGCTCTGCGAGGAGCGCTTCACGGCTGGATGCGCATGCGGTGGCAATAGGCGGCGGCGACCTCATAGGTGTTCGGCGCCGTCTGCCGGTAATCCACCCAGTACGTGAAGACCGGCTTGGTGAGCGTGGCGAGCCGGCCGCCGTCCTCCTGGGCGGCGAAGAAGTCGCCGGTTGTCTCCGCCTGCCAGATGGCCTCTTGGATGTCGGCCGAGGAGATCAGCTTCTCCTCCATCTCGTGCTGCACCTCCGCCGGGATGACGAGGACGAGATCGTCCCACTCGTGACGGGCGGGTACGAAGTCTGTCCCCTGGAGCTGTCTCGTCAGCTGCTTCTTCACCCGGAGGCTGTTGCCCCGCTTCTGATCGAGGGTGGGGACCAGCATGTCCGTCTCCAGGCCGAGGGCCACGTCCAGGATGTGGGCGCACTCCTTGCCCCGCCAGGCGAACACGTCGCGGCAGTTGGCGCAGTAGACCAGGTAGGGCTGCTCGGAGGCCTCCGCCCGGTGCCGGGCGATCTCTTCGTAGAGCGCGGGGTTGGCCACGCGGATGTGTCCCCCGTGGCCACAGCAGCGGTTCTTCTCAGGCAGCTCGTGGACGTCCACGCCGGCGGCTCGGGCGAGTTCCCGGACGGCCGCTCTCCATGCCGGTATCGTCGCGCGCGTTGCAGGGGTCGAAGACGGCGGCTTCGGCGAAGGGGGCCGCGGGCTTGATGGCGCCTGACTTCGCCAGCAGCTCATAGACCGACACCCGGGGGACGCCGGGCAGGAACGCCCCCAACATCATGGAGCAGGTGGCGCAGGCGAAGACCAAGGTCGGCTTGCCGAGGCCCTCCCAGACACGCCGGGTCTCGGCCACGTGCGCCTGTAACCGCGCATCGTCGCCGGCCCAGTAGGCCGGGGAGCCGCAGCAGTTGAGGATGACGCCCATGTCGAGATCGGCGGCCAGGACGTCGTAGGCGCGCAGCACGTGCTCGGGGTTGCCGGCGCCGAGCTGGCAGCCGGGGTAGAAGGCGTATTCGCACGTGGTCTTGCCGGCCGGCGCGGAGGCGAACGCACCCTCCGTGGCGGCGAACTCCAGCTCGCGCATCCAGAAGTCGTGCAGGGCGCCGGGCGCGACGCCCGCGTTCACCCGCGCGGCCCGGGACAGCCGCAGCAGAGCGCCGATGTCGACGTCCTCGGGGCACACCGAGGTGCAGTGGCCGCAGAGGTTGCAGGAGTAGGCCTCCCGAGTGAGGGTGCGCGAGGCGAAGGGGCTCACGGCCATGTCGCCGTGGGCCTCCACGGCCAGCTTCTTCGGATCCTTCTTGTAGCGGCGCAGCATCTCGCAGCCGGCGATGCAGGCGTCGCAGTCGCATTGGAGACAGCGGGCGGCCTCGGCTTGAGCCTCCTCGGCGGTGAAGCCCTGCTCGCCGGACGCCACCACCCGGGGCACGCGCACCACGCCCTCGTGGGTGAGGTAGCGGGCGCACGCCTCCTTCTGGTAGTCGCCCGCGACCCGCCGGTTCTTGCCGGTCTGCAGGTAGTGCTCGATGCTCTTGGAAGCCTGCGCCCCCTCGGCTATGGCCTCCACCGCTGTGGAGCCGGTGAGCATGCCCCCCAGGAACACCCGGGGCTCGCGGGTGGCGTAGATGCCGCAGTCCCAGCTCTCGAGCAGGCCGAACGCGTCGCCGCCGGCGCCGGTGGCCACGAAGACGGCTTGGAAGTCGGTCAGTTCGTCCAGCGACGTGACGGCCACGCCGAACCGGAACTCCACCTCCACCGTGGCGAACTGCCTGGCGATCTCGGCGTCGAAGGCGGGGAACCTTGGGTCGGCGCGCAGGCTGCCGCCCCACCCCGGCTGCGCGTCGAAGACGGTGACCTGGTAGCGCTTCTGCGCCAGGTCGAGCGCGCAGGCCAGACCGGCCAGCCCGGCGCCCACCACCGCCACCCGCTGCTCCTTGGGTGGGATGACGTACCGCTCGGGCTTCTGCTCCTTGACGTTGCGAAGGACGGCGGCCTCGATGTCCCGGATGGCGATGGCTTCGTCGCCCAAGGCGGTCCGCCGGCACTGCTCCCGGCAGGGTTCTTCGCACAACTCCGCGACGATAACCGGGAAGACCGTGGCGTTGCGCAGCTGCTTGTAGGCCGAGTTCCACTTGCCCTTGGAAGCCTTCTCCAGGAAGGAGCGGACGTCCAGGTGGAAGGGGCAGGCGGTGGAGCAGGAGGCTGGCTTCCCCGCGGAAGCAGCGCTCCGTGAGTCCGGTGAAGTCCTCGGGCGCCGGCGAGCGGCGGCCTTCCACCGGCCCGCCGCCCTGCGCCGCCCCGCGGCCGTCTATACCGGGTTGGCCTTGATCCACTCCAGCTCTTCCTCGAAGTCGGAGCCCAGGAAGTACTTGGGCGGCGTGAGATCGTCGCCGCGCTGCTTGGCTTCCCACCCGGCCTTGACCTTGTCGGGGGTGGCCGGCAGGGCGTAGACGCGAACGCCGCACGCGTCGTTGATGCCGTTGATGACGGCCATGTGGTTGCAGCTCTGGAACACTTCCGAGCAGCCGCACGAGCCGTGCGGGCCGAGCGGGCGCGGAGTCTCGAGGAAGACCAGTTCGATGTCGTCGGGGATCACATCGATCTGCGGCACGCCGCATCCGACCATGTTCCCGTGCTTGTCCTGGGCGTCGTAGTTCTCGCTGAGGGCGAAGCCGATGGCGTGCGACAGGCCTCCGTACGCCTGGCCTTCCACCGACAGCATGTTGCCCACCACGCCCACGTCGCCCACCCAGGCGAACCGCAGCGTCTGGGTCTTGCCGGTGGCTGACGTCCACTTCCACCAGAGCCACGTTCACGCAGTACATGAACGCCGGCACCCGGTTGCCCTGCCCGGTGTTGGGATCGAGGCCCGGGTCGAGGCCCATGTTGAACTGGTCGTGATGGCCGACGTACTTGGTGGGGATGCCCGCGGCGGCCATCTCGTCGTAGGTGCGGTAGGTGCCGTCTTCCTTGCGCATGGCTTCCAGGAGCTTGTCGGCGGCGTCGATGGTGGCCAGCCCGGCCACGTAGTGCGAACGGCTGGCGGCCGCCAGGCCGGTGTCGGGGCAGGTCTTGCTGTCGTTCATCACCAGCTTGACCTGGCTCGGCTTGATGCCCAGCGGCTCCAAGGCCTTGACGGTGTGGGTGAGCGTGCCGATGTCGCCGCCCTGGCCCAGATCCTCCCAGGTGTTGTAGTGGGTGATGGTGCCGTCGGGGTTCAGCTCCAGCGCCACTTCAGCGACATCGAACATCCCGATGGTGACCACGAAACCGCCCATGCTCAGCCCGACGCCCACGTGCCGGCCCTCGGCCCGCGCCGCTTCGGCCTCGGCCTTGTACTTGTCGTAGATGGGCTTGGCCATCTCAAGCAGCTTGGGATAGAGATACTGCAGGTACGGCCGGCTGTTGATGGTGAGGTCGCCCGGCTGCGCCGCGTTCTTGTAGCGGAACTCCCAGGGGTCGATGCCGGCTTTCTCCGCGCACATGTCGATGAGCGCTTCGGTGGTGGTGGAGATCTGGGGCACGCCGAACCCGCGGTACGACGTGTTGAAGTTGTGGTTGGACGATCCGCCCCGGCCCAGCGCCTTGAAGTTGGGGATGTTGTACCCGTGGAAGCCGAGCGACGTCAGGTTGAGGAAGATGGGCACGAACCCGTAGGCCCCGTGATCGAGCGCCACGTCGTACTCGGCGGCGATGATCTTGCCCTCTTCGTCGCAGGCGATGCGGCCGTTGGAGAAGGTGGCCATGCGCTTGCCGGTGGTGTGGTTGAACTCGTCGTAGCTGAGGGTCAGGGTGCACGGCATATCCAGGTTCTGCACGGCGGTGACCATGAGCGCGAAGGTGTTGGGGCAGACGCTGTAGCCGAAGGCCGCGCCCGAGGTGTTCATGGTCATGCGGAGGTTCTCTTTGGGGATGCCGCAGGCGGAGGAGAGAGCCTCCCGGGCCTCGCCGAAGTTGTGCGACTTGCACTGGAGAGTCAGCATGCCGTCGGTGCCCCAGTAGCCCTGGAGGGTGTCCGGCTCGATGGTGAGATGCGGCTCGTGCTGCGAGTAGAAGCTGCCCTCGGCCGAGACCGGAGCGTCGTCGAAGATGTCGGCCGTGTCCTCGCCCTTGAAGACCGGCTGCTCCATGTACCAGTTGGGAATGCCGGGGTGGATCTCGACGGCGTCGGGCATGACGGCTTCCGGATAGGTGAGGTAGACCGGCAGGACGTCCAGGTTCTGCTTGACCTTCTTGGCCGCCGCCCGGGCGTGCTCCTCGGTGTCGGCCGCGACCAGAGCCACCACGTCGCCGCGCCGGCAGACCTTCTTGTCGGCGATCACCGGGAACTGCCGGGTGGTGGTGCCTCTCTGCCGCGCGATGGGGCCCTGCATGGGCAGGCTGTTGGTGCCCTTGACGTCCTTGCCGGTGAGCACCTTGATGACGCCCGGCATGGCTTCGGCTTCGGCGGTGTCGATGCTGATGATGTTGGCGTGGTGAGCCTCGGCCAGCACCACGGCCAGGTGGGCGGTGCCGGGAGGCATCTGCAGGGCGACGTCATCGCCGTAGTCGGCCAGGCCGGTGACCTTGGCCAGGGCGGTGGGGCGCGGGCGGCGGGAGCCGTAGATCTCGGTCTCGCCCTCGAAGTCGTAGGTGATGTCGGCCATGGTCTTCTCGCCGCGCATGACCTCGGCGGCGGCCATGACGGCGTCCACCAGGGGTTTGTAGCCGGTGCAGCGGCAGATGTTGTGGTGGTCTTTGAACCACGTGCGCACGTCTTCGCGCGTCGGCGCGGGGTTCTGCTGGCAGCAGCCCGTAGGCCGAGACGATGAATCCCGGGGAGCAGAAGCCGCACTGGGCGCCGCCGTAGGTGATCCAGGCCTGCTGCAAGGGATGCAGGTGCTGGGGGGTGCCGATGCCCTCGATGGTGGTGATCTCCGAGAACTCGGCCACCCGCTTCATCTTCTTGGTGCAGGCCCGCACCACTTCGCCGTTCAGGATGACCGAGCAGGCGCCGCAGACGCCGGTGCCGCATCCGACCTTGACGCCGGTGAGGCCCATGCGCCGCAGGACTTCGGCCAGTGTGTCGTTCTCGGGATCGCAGGTGATGAACCTGTCGACGCCGTTGATATTCAAGTTCAGCCGTTCCAGCTTCATGTGCAAGCCTTTCTGTCTACCGACCGCGGTCTCCCGCACTTTGGCAGGCCAGTATATCGCCCCGCTCCCGATATGAGTGAGCACTTACCTGCAACGGTCGTCCGCGCCGCTAGAGCCGTACGACGGACTCCCCTGCCTGCTCCAACTTACTGATCCACATGTCCGCGAGAACGCGTAGATCGTCGCCGGGGTCCGCCCGGGAATCCGCATCTTGCTCGAGTTCGTCCAGCACCTCGAACTGGAACGCCGCTTCTCCGAACGAGTCCCAGTCCTTCTGCAGTTCTTTGCAGCGCTCGCCCAGAAACGTGAGTTCGGCCTTGTGCCTGTTCATCCGAGCCAGCGCGTTGGTGCTGAAGCCCACGTAATTCCGCCCGTTCACCGTGTTCCGGATCCGGTACACGCCCATCGGCCGCTTGGCTTCTTTGTACTCCCGCTTGGCGGCTGCCTTGTCCATTCGGGCGCCGCGCCCCCTACGGCCGCACGGCCATGTTGCGGTACACGCGCTCCATGTCGGCTTTGGTGAACTTGCGCGGGTTGTTGGCCCACAGGCGCCCCTGAGTGAGTGCGCCTTCCACCAGGTCGGGGATGGCCGACTCCGGGATGTTCACGTCGCTCAGGTACTGAGGCACGTCCAGGTCCTCGGCCAGTTGGCGCAGCGCGGCCAGGGTCTTGCGGGCCGCGTCGCCGTCGGACAGGCCGTCCATGTTCTCGCCCATGGCCTCGCCGATCTCTTTGAACCAGCGCTGGCAGGCGAGCATGTTGAGTTCCATGGCCCAGGGCAGCACCATGGTGTTGGCGATGCCGTGCGGTACGTGGAACATGCCACCGATGGGATACGAAAGCGCGTGCACCGCGCCGACGCCGGCGTTGCCGAAAGCGATGCCGCCCATCATGGCGCCGATGGCCATGTTCTCCCGGGCCCACATGTTGCTGCCGTCGTACACGGCGGTCCGGATGCTCTGGCTGATGAGCCTGATGCCCTCGTAGGCCAGGGAATCGGTGTGCATGGTGGCGTTCACGGAGATGTACGCCTCGATGTTGTGGATCAGGGCGTCCATGCCGGAGGCCGCGGTCACGCCGGCCGGGCAGCTCACGGTGAGGGCCGGGTCGATGAGCGCGATGTTGGGCATGAGGAAGGGGCTGACCACGCCCTGCTTCACGTTCAGCTTCTCGTTGGCGAAGATGGCGATGGCCGTGCATTCCGAGCCGGTGCCGGCGGTGGTGGGGATGGCGATGATGGGCAGGCCCTTGCGCGGCACCTTGTCCACGCCCACGTAGTCGTAGACCGTGTGGCCGGTGTTGACCAAGACGGCCACGGCTTTGGCCACGTCCACCGGGGAACCGCCGCCGAAGCCCGACGACGATGTCGTAGCCGCCCTTCTCGCACAGGCTCACGATCTCCTGGACGCTCTCCATGGGCGGCTCGGGAACGGAGTCGGTCGTAGATGCCCACTTCCAGACCCGCTGCCTTGAGCACCTGCTCCACCACCGGCAGCATCCCGGAACCGCACACGCCCTTGTCCGTGATGATGAGGGCCTTGGTGCCTCCCAGCTTGCGGGCCTCGTCGCCGAGATGGTCGAGCGCCCCGACGCCGGTGATGAGCGTCTTCGGCTGGCGATGGATACGGATCTTCCGCTCGATCGGCCGGTGCTCCTGTGCGCTGTGAGTCTGGGTCATCGTTTCAGCCCCTTCTGGTGAGTAGGTCTATCGAGGCACGCGGCCGCTGCCGTACAGCTTGGCCGCTTCTTCCCGTATCTGGTCGCGGAACGTCGGGGTGGGCGATGTCGAGCAGAGCCTGCGCCCGCTCCCTGAGCCCCTTGCCGCGCAGGTGCGCGACCCCGAACTCGGTGACCACGTAGTCCACGTCGGCCCGCATGGTGGTGACGGCGGCGCCGGGCGCCAGGCACGGGACGATCCGCGAAACGGTCCCCTGCCTCGCCGTGGACGGCAGCGCGATGATGGCCTTGCCCCCGCGGCTGCGGGCGGCGCCGCGCACGAAGTCCACCTGCCCGCCGATGCCGCTGTACTGGATCGGCCCCATGGTGTCGGCCGCCACCTGCCCCTGCAGGTCGACCTCCAACGCGGCGTTGATGGCCACGACGTTGTCGTTCTGGCCTATCACCACCGGGTCGTTCACGTAATCCGCCGGGAACATGTTGACGATCGGGATTGTCGTCCACGAAGTCGTAGAGCCGGCGAGTGCCCATGAGGAAGTTGGCCACCATCTTGCCGGGGTGCACCGACTTGCGCCTGTTCGTGATGACCCCCTGCTCGTACAGCTCCACCACGCCATCACTGAACATCTCGCTGTGGATGCCGAGATCGTTCTTCTCGTGCAGGAAGAGAAGAACGGCGTCGGGGATGGCGCCGATGCCCATCTGCATGCAGGAGCCGTCTTCCACCAGCCCGGCGATGTTCTGCCCTATGGCCTGCTCCACCTCGCCGATGGCGGGCGGCGACAGCTCGATGAGCGGGATGTCGGCCTCGACGATGAGATCGATCCTGGAGACGTGGATGAACGAGTCGCCGTGGGTCCGCGGCATATGGGCGTTGACTTGGGCGACCACCGTCTTGGCCGCTTCGGCCGCCGGCTTGGTGTAGTCGACGGAGATGCCGAACGAGCAGTAGCCGTGCTTGTCCGGCGGGGAGACCTGGACCAGCGCCACGTCCGGCGCCAGATACCCTTCGGAGAACAGCCTGGGGATCTGATGGAAGAAGATGGGGATGTAGTCGCCGCGGCCGTCGCGGACCGCCTCCCGGGCGGACGCCCCCACGAACAACGACTTGTGGAAGAAGGACTCGGCGCACTCGGGCCGGCAGTAGTCGCCGGTGCTCATCCCCACCATGTGGTTGATCTCGACATCCCTGAGCTCTCCCGCGCGGGCGACGAGAGCCTCCACCAGGACGAGCGGTTCGCCGCAGGCGTGGCCGGTGACCACACGGTCGCCGGACTTCACGCAGGCGAGGGCGTCGGCGGCGCTGACCACCTTGCGCGCGTATTCGGTCTTCCAGTCCATCTTGCTTGTCACCTTTCCAGTCTTCGGGCGATAGCTGCCGCGATCGCCCCAGCGGGCGTGGGCACGCCGTCCACGAATTCGCCGGCCACCACGGGGCCGGCCGACTCATCCACCAACTGGTGGCCAGAGGCGCAGGCCCGGGCGCAGCCGCTCAGGAGCACGGTGGGCCCGGTTGTGGCGGCAGGCAAGGACCCGTCGATAGGCGCCTGCCCCGCCGCGGTGTTCGCCTCAAGTTCCCGCGCGATGGCCGCCCGGTCTATCTCCGGGTTACAGCCGCCGCAATAGACGACGCGGGCCACTGCTACTTGGCGCCGACGCCGCCGGCGCTGCCGGCGCCTCCCGCAGTGTCCTCACGCTCACGCCTCAGCTTTGGCCACGGCCGGCGCTTTGCACCCGTCCCAGGGCTTGCCCACCCCGGCGAGCTCCTTGGCCAGCGCCTTCTTGTGCTCCATGTTCGACTGGCGGGCGATCATGATCCGCTGCGCCTGCGGCGAGCCGGCGCCGTGCATGCTCTCGGTCCGGTAGCCGACGGCGGCGGTGCCCAGCGTGAGGTTCTCGATGAGGCGGAGCACCCGCATCCTGTCGATGGTGGGCGTGTCGCACTGCCCGGCGAAGTACTTCTCCACGATGGGGCCGATCTTCGTGTCGGCCAGGTCCTGCGCGGACGGCATGGTGACCATGAGCCCGCCGGCGATGTCCTCGGCCAGCCGGGCGATCTCGTAGGGGAAGCGGGTGACGTTCTGCTTGCAGACGTTGGCCAGCAGCATGTCGATCTGGTAGTTGCCGGCCGGCATCTGCACGCCCTCGTAGGAGCACGCGAGTCCGCAGGAGAACAGCGTCTCGTTGAGATGCGTCATCTCGATGAGCTTGTCCTTGATGTGGCTGGCCTTCGGCACGCCGTTCATGTCCGCGGCCACGGCCGACGCCCCGATGAGCACGTCGCCCACGCCCACCTTGCAGCCGCCGTAGCTCTGCCGGTGGAATCCGGCGAACCGCTCCACCAGCGCGCCCGAGAACTCCGTCTCCCCGCACAGATAGACGTGCTCCCAGGGCACGAACACGTCGTCGAACACCATGAGGGCTTCCTGGCCGCCGAACCGGGCGTTGCCGACATCGATGTCGTTGCCCTCGAGCTTGCGGGTGTCGCAGCTCTGCCGGCCGTAGATGTAGTAGACACCCTCGGCGTTGGCCGGGCAACTGAAGCTGACGGCGAAGTCCTCGTCCTCGGGCCGCATGGCCACCGTCGGCATGACGATGATCTCGTGGGAGTTGCAGGCGCCGGTCTGGTGGGCCTTCGCGCCCCGCACCACGATGCCCTCGTCGGTCTTCTTGACCACGTGCACGTAGACGTCGGGGTCGGCCTGCTCGTGCGGCGCCAGGGAGCGGTCGCCCTTGGGGTCGGTCATGGCCCCGTCGGCCACCAGGTCGTTGTCCTGCAGGTACACCAGGTACTTCTTGAAGCGCTCGTGATAGTCGGTGCCGCGCGCCAGGTCGGTCTCGTAGGTGACCGAATAGAGGGCGTTGATGGCGTCCATGCCCACGCAGCGCTGGAAGCAGGAGCCGGTCTTCTGGCCGAGCAGGCGCTGCATCTTGACCTTCTTGGCCAGGTCGTCGCGCGATTGGTGGATGTGGGCGAACCGGTTGATGGTGCGGCCGGTGAGGTGGCTGGTGGTGGTCATGAGGTCCGCGTACTCGGGCTGCTGGGCCAGCTCGTACGTCATGGCCATGGAGTTGATGCTGGGCCGGATGATGGGGTGGTTGACGTAGTCGTCCACCTTCTGGCCCATGAGGTAGATGTTCAGATGCAGATCGGCGAGACTCTGCACGTACGCTTCGGGCGTCATGAGGCCCACGGGTAGGTCCTTTCAGTAGGTTCCAGCGGCAGTCACGCGCTGCCTGCCGCACATTCGCTGAAAGCGAGGCTACCACTCGGGGTAGGCGACGTCTATCCGACGGGAACCCCGCCGCTGATGTCAGAGCGCGGCCGGTTCGCCGCCGGCCATGAAGACCGACTCCCCGGTCCGGGTGCCCGCCTGAACCCCGGGCCGCCTGCGCCGGCGATCGCTCACCGGACACTCCTCACTGCTGCACGAGCGTTTCGAAGATCTCCCGCATATGACGTTCGTGAGCCTCCGGCCCCCAGTGGTACTGCGGCAGATCCATGAGCCCCTTGTCCGCCATCGCGGCGAGGTTCCCGACGATCTCGGGGATGAGCGGGCGCGGGATGGCGACGAACAGCAGACCCTCGGGGAACAGCTCGCGCGCCCGCATGCCGTGATGCAGGCCGGAGATGAGGATGTTCATCGTGCCCGTGAGGTGCGGATACGCGTACAAGCTTGCGCAGCCGAGCACCGTGGTGCCGCGCGCCTGCCAGGCCGCCCCCGTCCGCCAGCCATGCGCCCGCATCACCACCTCCGCCTGTGAGGGCGTCGCGGTGATCACGAGCAGATCGGGGTCGAACTGCGCCTCGTCGAGACGCGCGAAGAGGGTGTACCGGGAAGCGTCCTCCGGAGAGCCGGAGCATGTCCGCATACACACGCTGATTGGCCTCGGCGGTCTCGTACACCCCGATGGCCGGGCCTATCCGGCCGCTCTCCATCACCGGATCGTGATCGATCTGCCCGAGAACGTAGGAGCCGGCCGCACAGCCCTGCTCTTCTCTGGAGGCGTAGAACGGGTCGGCCTGCTGAGCCTCCCTGAGCATGGCGCACAGCGCGATGCGCTTGTCCAGACGGCGAAGTCCGGCCGGTTCGTCCGCGCTGAACTTCACCGCCACCACCGGGTAGCCGAGTCCGAGAGTCTCGAGGGTCATCACGGACGCTATCAGCCACCACCGAGCGGCAGCACCACGACTATCTCGTCCCCATCGCGAAGCTGGAACGTCTCGTCGCGCAGGCCCCGGCTTCCGTTGAGCGAGACCATCATACGGCCGGAGAACGACCGCGTGGCCGGATCCCATGCCCAATCGGGCAGCCGCGCCTCGACGAGGGGGCCGACCGCGTCGAGCACGTCACGATAGGTGCCGCCCGCCGGCAACTCGACAGGCAGGGAAGTGGCGCCCACTTGCTCACGGAGCGCTCCAAGGAACTTGATGGTGACGTGCATGTCTCTGGAGGGCACAGCGGTCTCTTCAGAGGCCGGCGCCGATCTCCTCTGCTATCCCCAGCACTTCTAGGGTCTCCCGTGTCGGCCAGCCCGTCTTCCGATCCCAGCCCATGGCCTCGTAGTAGCCTTCCCGCAGCTCCTCGAACGGCGGCGGGGTGACGCCGGCCGCGGGACCGGCCGACCAGAGGCTCGAGGAACCGCTTGGGCAGATGGAAGGAGTCGTGGTCGACGCCTTCCCGCGCGTTGAACGCGTGCCGGGCGGTGAGTATGCGTTTGGCGGACGTCAGACCCTCGGCCCAGTCGATGTCCCAGCCCGTCACCGGGGCGAGGAGCTCGACGACCGGCGGCGCGTAGAACTGAGCGTAGAGGGCGCAGAGACCGCCCGAACTGAGCAGCTGGTAGAAGGCCGCGCCCCGCATGTAGAGATCGGACTTCTTGTCCCAGTCTCCGAACATCGGGCCGGCGTCGCTCTGCAGCAGCGGGTCGCTGCCGAGCGCCGTTCCTCCCTCGAGTGCGGACATGGGAGCCGGGCCCAGGTGGTTGGCCGGTTGAGCGTCGGCGATGTAGTGGGTACCGTGCGCCGGGTGAAAGGCGGGGATCGTGGAAGGGGATGGCGCGCCCGGCCACGGTCATCGCATACTGCTCGCTACCCTTGCCGATCTTTTCGGCCGCGTACTTGGCCCCGTCCGCCAGCAAGGCCCCGAAGCCTTCCCGGGCGCCGATCTGGCGCGATGAGTTCCACCAAGGCCGCGGGATCCCCCAAGTGAGCTCCAGGCCCCCGGTGTCGCTTCGTGTCGATGAGGCCGTTCTCATAGCACTCGATGGCGAAGGCCACAGAACCGCCAACCCCCATGGTGTCGATGCCGTAGCGGTTGCAGAGATCGTTCGCTTTGATGACGGCCTCTACCTGGTCGTTGCGGCAGTTGGGTCCCAGCGCCGCCAGGGTCTCGTATTCGGGCCGATGGACCTCGTCATCCGTGGCGTAGGGGCCCTCGGTTATCTGGATGAGGGCGCCGCAGCGCACCGGGCAGGTGTGGCAGCCGTATGCCTTGATCTTGTAGACGTCCATCTTGGCCGCGTCCAGGTTGTCGCAGGTCGGCATGGAGTCGGTGCCGGTAGTGGCCCAGTTGTCGGTGGGGCAGTCGCCGATGGAGAGCAGGAAGCTGGTGGCGCCGCCCGTGCCGGCCGCCGTCAGTCCTTGGTGGAAGGGGCTGTCTTTCAGTTCCTGGCCGTAGCGTTTCTGGATGGCTTGAGCCCTTCCTTGTCGGCCACGGGGACCCGGCCACCCTTGCCGCCGCGGACTGCGACCGCCTTCAGCCTCTTGGAGCCCATGACGGCGCCCACTCCGGAGCGGGCGGCGATACGGCCCTTCTCGTTGACGATGCCGGCAAGAAGGGACAGCTTCTCGCCGGCCGGCCCGATACAGGTGACGGTCCAGGAGCTCGGATCGCCCAGCGACTCCTTGAGGGCATCCTCGGTCTCGTAGGTGTCGAGTCCCCACAGATCGCCGGCCGGGATGATGCGCGCCTGGCCCTGGTCGATGACGATGCAGACCGGTTCGGACGCCACCCCAGTGATGAACAGCCCGTCGTACCCGGCGAACTTCAGCTCCGGGCCCCAAGTGCCTCCGGAGTTGGAGTCCGCCCAGGCGCCGGTGAGCGGCGACTTGCAGGCGACCGTGTACCGACCGCCGCCGTACACGCCGGTACCGGTGAGTGGCCCGGTGGCAAAAGCCAGCATGTTTTCAGGGCCCAGCGGATCGATACCGGGCTTGGTCCGGTCGAGGATGGTGGCGGCAGCCAGACCGGCCCCACCGATCCACTTGCGGTAGAAAGAATCGTCCCGGCTCTCCTCGGAAAGGGTGCCGGTCGAGAGATCGGCGAAGAGCACTTTGCCCACGTATCCATTGGCCATCGGTCATCCCCCTTGAGCTCGGCGCAACCAGTTTTGACTATACCTGTTTTCTGCCGATAGTCACGCTCCACCGGCACCGCGGTAGTATTCGAGAGGACCGCTCAGCCGCAAGGAAGGACCGCATGGAAACGACGGAGACCGCGGCCGCTGCCGCAGACAGCGCCCACAGCCCCGACTCCCGCTACCGCCGACGCAGCATGTGGCTGGACCTGCTCCCCGAGCCTCTCGAGCCGCGCGCCGCTCTGCCGGGGCCGCTGGACGTCGATGTGGCGATCGTCGGCGGGGGCTTCACCGGTCTGTGGACGGCTTACTACCTCGCGAAAGCCGACCCCTCCCTCCGCATCGCCGTGCTCGAAAGGGAGGTCGCCGGGTTCGGAGCGTCGGGCCGCAACGGCGGATGGGTGTCTCCGTTCTTCCCGGCTCCGCTCGAGCGGATAGAGGCGGTGCACGGCCGGGACGCGGCCGTCGCCATGCAGCGGGCCATGTTCGATACCGTCGATGTCATCGGCCGCGACTGCGCCGCGGAGGGCATCGACGCGCGCTACACCAAGGGCGGCGTGCTTGTGCTGGCCACCGGCCCCGAGCAGGTCGAGCGCGTCCGCGCGGACACCGACTACTATCGCTCCTGGGGCCTGGGAGACGAGGAGATCGCCTGGCTCGACGCCGGAGGCGTCCGCGAGAGGCTGGCCATAGAAGGCTGCCTGGGCGCTACGTACCTCACCCACTGCGCGTGCCTCGACCCGGCGCGGGTGGTGCGCGGACTGGCGCACGTCGTGGAGCGGCTGGGCGTGACGATCTACGAGAAGACGCCTGTGCTGAGCCTGGGACCTGGTGAGGTGGTCACGGCCCGCGGGACCGTGCGCGCCCGCATCGTGGTACGCGCCACGGAAGGGTTCACCCCCGAGCTACCTGGGGCCCGGCGCGAGATGATCCCCGTGTATTCACTGATGATCGCCACCGAGCCGCTGCCGGCCACGTTCTGGGACGAGGTCGGCTGGCAGGGCCGGGAGACGTTCACCGACGGCCGCCACCTCTACATCTACGCGATGCGCACCGCGGACGACCGTATCGCGCTGGGCGGGCGCGGAGCCCCCTACCACTTCAACTCCAAGGTGCGCGACGAATACGAGCGGGTCCCGCGGGTGCACGCTACCCTCGAAGCGACCCTCAAGAAGCTGTTCCCCGCCGCCCGCGACGCCAAGATCACCCATCGCTGGGGCGGCAGCCTGGGCATCCCGCGCGACTGGTTCCCGGCGGTCGGCTACGACCAGGCCCGCGGCTACGCGTGGGCGGGCGGCTACGTTGGCGACGGGGTGGCCGCCTCCAACCTCGCCGGCCGCACGCTGGCCGGCCTGATCACCGGCAGAGAGAGCCACCTGACCCGGCTGCCCTGGGTCAACCACAGGTCGCCCAAATGGGAGATCGAGCCGCTCCGCTGGGTGGGCGTGCGCACATCCCTGGCCGTGTTCGGCAGCGCCGACCGCACCGAGCAGAAGTCCGGCAAGCCGGCCCTGCGGGCGCGGCTCATGCGGCGGATACTGCCCATTTGAAGACGAGCGCTCCGCCGCCGAGCCGCCTCCGGGCTACTTCACCGGCAGGTTGAACATCTTGATGGCGTTCTCGCTCATGATGAGCTCTTTCTCTTCCGCGGTGATGTCCAGGGTGTCCATGAACTTGACGCTGTCGTTCATCCAGTTGTAGAACACCGGGAACGTCGAGCCGAAGAGGATGTGGTCGGCGCCGCACACCTTGATGGCGCACTCCACCTGGTCTTTGCCCCACGACGCCGGGTGGGTCATGTCGAAGAAGATGTTGTTGGCCAGATACTTGGTGATCCGCTCGCCCTCGCTCATGTCCAGGCGCAGCATGGCTTCCTTCTTCATGCCCTGCTTGGGCGTGAGCAGCTTCTGCTGAGCGAACCAGTTGCCGCCGAACATGGTGTGGATGAACTTGAGGTTGGGGAACTCCTCGAACATGCCGCTGAACAGCTCGCGGCCCACGGCGGTCGCCTGGTCCATGATGCGGCCGAACTCCCGGCGCAGGTTGGTCCACTCGTAGATGCCCTGCCAGTAGACCGGCAGCGGCGTGTGGTGCACCACGCAGGGGACGTTCATCTCGTTCAGCACCTTGAAGTAGGGCTTGAAGGCCTCGTTGTCGAGATAGAGCTGGCCGTAGTGGCAGGCCAGCTGGACGCCCACCATGCCCAGTTCCTTGACGCAGCGCTCGAGCTCGTAGACGTTGTCCTTGCCGCCCCACGGCGGAAGCGCGGCGTTGGCATAGAGACGGCCGTTCGAACGCTTGCACATGTCGGCGGCTTCGTCGTTGATGATCTTGCAGGCGTCCAGCGGCAGCCACTCCTGCCACACCGGCACCCGCATGAGCGCGATGTCCACGCCGGCGTCGTCCATGGCCTGGAGTTTGGCCTCCATGGAGTAGTCGCCCTCGACGTAGTTGAGGTTCTGATACCCCTTGGGTTTCTCGAGAATGAGCTGTTTCTTCCCGGACTCGACGGTGCCCGAATAGGCTATCTCGCCCCATTCCCGGGGAACGGAGTCCAGGAACGCGTTCATGATCTTCTCGTTGCTGAAGAGATCATGGGGAAGATGATGGATGTTGATATCGACGATCATGTCGTTCTCGCTTTCCTCGCAGCCGGTTCGGATACTGCATCGTGACGCGCGTACCGCGCGTCACCCCCACTGCGATTCAGCATACGCTATGTCGCGATATATCGCAACTTCGCTTTCAGCGCCGCGCGCCGCCCACTCGCCCATCGACGTGCCGCATGATACGTTTTGCTGGAAGGTCTGACCGTACGGATCATCTCGCAGCGAGGTAGCGTCATGGCGATGCGTTCTTCCGGTCTTCTCAGCACCGTCCTCGATCCACGAGGCCAGCCCACCAATATCGTGCAGCCGATGCCCCTCGCCCCCCGGCTCGATACCCTCGAGGGCAAGACCATACAGCTCATCGACATCGGGTTCGGCGGCGGGTGGGAGTTCCTCGAAGAGACCGCCGCCTGGTTCGCCCGCAACATGCCCAGCGTGCGCACCGTCCTGAAGCACAAGAGCGGCATCATGTTCATCGATGAACCGCAGATGTGGGCGGACGCCAAGGCCAACTCCGACGCGGTCATCTTCGGGGTGGGTGGCTGAGACGGCTGTGCGGCCAGTGTGGCCGCCCACTGCAGAGAGCTGGAGTCCAAGTACGGTATCCCGACCGCGCCGATATCGAGCGCGCGCTTCGCCGAATACCTGGCCATGGACGCCCTGAACCACGGCATGACACTCCGCTTCAGCTTCGCTCCGTATCCACTGGTCGGCAGGCCGCGTGAGGTACTGCGCAGGTACGTGGAGGGGAGCGATCCTGTCACCGGCGCTCCCCTGATGACGCAACTCGTCGACGCGCTGACGCGCCCGCTGACCATGGAGGAGCAGAACCCCAGCGCGGAGCGCGGAGCCCCCAGGTCCAGGCTCCTGAAGCCCGACAACGAGGAGGGCATGCACCGGCTCTTCTTGGAGAGCGGATGGACCGACGGCCTTCCCATCGTGCTGCCCACAGAGGAGCGAGTGGCCCGCATGCTGACCGGCACGGCCGCGAAGCCCGAAGAGGTCGTGGGCCGGATGACCGTCACTATCCACCAGGAGAGACTCGAGTACACGGTGGAGAAGGTCGCGGTGAACGCCGTCATGGCCGGCGCCGGTCCCGAGCACCTGCCGGTCATCTTGGCTCTGGCGGCCGGCGAGGAGCCCTCCTTGCCCAGTTCGACCACTTCCTTCGCGAGGATGGCCGTGGTGAACGGGCCCATCCGCGAAGAGATCGGGATGAACTCAGGCCTGGGCGCACTGAGCCCCTTCAACCACAGCAATTCCGTGATAGGGCGCGCGTGGACGCTCATGAGCATCAACCTGGCCGACGCGCGGCCGGGCGACACCTTCATGGGCTCGCTCGGCAACAACGTGAACTACAACAACATGACCTTCGCCGAGAACGAGGAGCGGAGCGTGTGGGAACCGCTCCACGTACGGATGGGCTTCGGGAGGGAAGAGAGCACGGTGAGCCTCTTCCAGGGATGGAGCGTCATCAACAGCATGGGCGCCGCGGGATGCTGCCGCCCCGCTCACGAGGAGACGCTCCTCTTGATGCAGGCCTTCCCCTGCCTGAGGGGGGCGATCACGCTGGTCATGGACCCTCTGGCAGCCAAGCATCTGAAGGAGGAGGGGTTCGCCGATCCCGCTCAGATCTCCCGCTACCTATCGGAGAACTTCCAGATGACCGCCGGTCAGTTCTGGGGCGCGGACGTCATCTACTCGCTGGTGGAGCCCGGCGCGCGCAGCGGCATGGAGCCGTTCGCCTCCTGGCTGAAGCTGCCCAGAGACGCCATGATCAAGCCGTACTTCGACCCGGACCAGATCAAGATAGTGGTGGTCGGAGGCGAGACTCAGGCGATGTGGCTCACCACCGACATGTGGCACACCAAGACCCTTTCGATCGATAAGTGGAGACCCGCAAGCGGGGTCTACGAGGAGGATGAGCAGACGGCCCGGCGCCGGGCCGCGCGCCAGAAGCGGCACGCAGCCGCGCTCAGCCGCAGCGGATACGACCAGTAGAGGGAGCGGGCATGGACGTGATCGCGCTGAACGGAAGCCCGCGAAAGGACTGGAGCACCGGCGCCCTTTTGAAGCGCGCCCTGGAGGGCGCTGAGAGCGTAGGGGCGCGAACGAAGCTGGTCCATCTCTACGACCTCACCTACAAGGGGTGCACGAGTTGCTTCTCCTGCAAGCGGAAGGGCAATACCTGCGACGGCCTCTGCGCCATGCGCGACGACCTGCGAGAGGTGCTCGCCCAGGTGCTCGCGAGCGACGTCCTGCTTCTGGGCTCGCCCATCTACTTCGGTGACGTCACCGGAGAGATGCGCTCGTTTCTCGAGCGGCTGCTGTTCCCCAGCGCTTCTTATGACGAGTTCGGCAAGTCGACATTCTCGGGGCGGGTGTCCTGCGGCTTCATCTTCACCATGAACTGCCCCGAGGAGTTCGTGGAGAAGGTCCGCTACGACGTCCTCATTGAGAATCACGCGCGCGTTCTTAGCATCCTGAGCGGCGCCACCGAGGTCCTCACCTCTCACGAGAACTACCAGTTCACGGACTACTCTGCGATGAACGCGGCCATCTTCGACGTGGCGGCACGGGAGAAGCGGCGGGCGGAACAGTTCCCGGTCGACTGCCAGAAGGCCTTCGAGATGGGCGCCCGGCTCGCGAGCAGCTGGGATGGCGCCGGCGGGACTGATGCCCTATCGTGAGTGGGCCTGTACTGAAGAGGCCGGTTACCTGAGAGGACGGACGAATCCCGCGGACTGGAGACCACAAGATGACTTCAGAGACCATCTACAACACCTATGGCGCGGATCTCGAGAAGATGCTCTGCTTGAAGACGTATCCCATCGCCATCAAGATGCTCAAGGACGAATCCGAGATCCCAGAAGGGGCCGTCCGGCCAAAGAGAGACCGCGGCGAGCACTATGCCATCTGCCAGGTCTTCTCGCTGGCGCGCCGCCAGGGGATGACGATCGCCATGTTCTTGGAGGATCACTGGTGCTTTGAGCCGATAATCTCGTACGGGCTTGTGGAGACGCCCCAGGACTACCTGGACGGGTTCACGAGCTCCTTCTTCATAGCCGACAAGGAGGCGGGCGCGAAGCACGCCCAAGAAATGACGCGCATACCTGTGGGGCAATACGCCGGCATGGTGTTGGGACCAATGAAGACGGCGGATTTCGATCCGGACCTCACGATGATCTACTGCAACACCGCCCAGCTACGGCACCTGCTTCTTGCTCTGCGATATCGCCGCGGGACCCAGGTGACCTCGACGCTCGACCCCATCGGTTCCTGCGTGCACTCTGTCATCCCTTCGCTGCTGTACGGGCAATGCCAGGTCACCGTGCCCGATCCCGGCGATTTCGAGCGTGCCGGCGCTCAGGAAGACGAGATGGTATTGACGGTCCCGACGGCGATGCTCGAGGAGCTGATGGAGGGGGTCTATCACCTTGAGGAGTCCGGCATGAACTACCGCCGGTTCAGTCTCTCTATGCACCCCGACTACAAACAGCCCCCGTTCTACGAGGAGTACTTCAAGAGGTGGGGCCTGGACGGTCCCAAAGCGGCATCTTGATGTGCCGGCCCGCCCCAGACGGGAGTCTGGGGCGGGCCGGGTTGTCACGGCACCAACGGGGCGCCGCGGTTCTGATCCAGTCGGCTGCTAGTGCGCGTCCATCCAGGTGGTGTTGAAGGACCACCGCACGAAGCCGCCCTCCATCGGGTACTCGGTGTGCACGTACTTCTGGATGGCGATGCCGTTGGGATAGTGGAAGACCGGGATCATCAGGGCCTGTTCGTTCATCATGGCCACGATATCGCCTGTCTTCGCTTCCTGTTCGGCCGGCGTCCGTGCCATGTCGGCCGGCTCAAAGAGCGCCTTGAAGGCCTCGGGGCGCTGGAAGCTGGCCAGGTTGGTCTTGGGCTGCGGGCCCCACCAAGCGTTGCAGGACATCAGGTAGTTGTAGTCGTTGCCGCTGAACATCAGGGCTACGTCCTTCCAACCCGTGCCGAACACCGACCCGTAGAACCGGCCGGGATCGGCGATGTCGATGGTGGTCACGAAGCCGGCGGCGTCAAGGTAGCCCTTGATGGCCTCGGCGGCAGTGTTGCTACCGCCCGCTTCCACCACGGCCAGCAGGTTGATGGGACAACCGTCCGCGTATCCGGCGGCCGTCAACAGTTCCTTGGCTTTCTGCGCGTTGAAGTCGCGTTTCACCTTGATCGCGTTGGCACCCCACTCTCCATCCGGAGCCACGGCATTGATGGGGAAGTAGGAGCCATAGCCGATCGCGGAACAGATCGCGGCCTTGTCCAGGGCATACTCCAACGCTTCCCGCACTTCCAGCTTGTTCATGGGAGAAGCGGGGTCAACGGTGTTGGGCATGAGGTGGTACTGGAATCCGGCCCAGCCGGTCTGCACCGCGAAGCCCTTGGTGGTCAGGTCGGCTCTCGCCTGGGCGTCGGCCGCCTGCCAGATATCCGCCTGGCCCGACTCAAAGACGGGCTGGGCCGTCGCCGGGTCGGTCAGGTAGGTCACCTCGATGCCGTCCAGATACGGCTGGCCTTTCTGCCAGTAGTTGGGGTTCTTCTCCCAGATCATTGACTGGTCGCGGTTGAACTGCTTGAGGATGAACGGCCCGGTGCCGACGAGGTTCTCCGTGGCCCAGGCTTCGCGTGCCGCGTCATCGGCGCCGGACTTCATGTAGGCGTCCATGGAGTACATGGGCACCCAGCCCAGGGACTGGAGCAGCTGGTTGTGCCAGTACTTCAGCTTCAGCACGTAGTTGTATTTGTCCACGATCTGGAATTCCGTGATCGCGTCGGCAAACTGCAGCTTGCCGCTCTTCGCGCCCATGTCGTAGTTCCACTTCGCCACGTCGGCGGTCAGTTCGGTGCCGTCAGTGAACATGACGCCCTGATGCAGCTTGACCGTTATGGTCAGGGCATCGGGATCCTCGACCACGCTCTCGGCCAGGTCGGGAACCAGCGTCCTGCCGACAGCGAACTTCATGATCCTCTCGACGCCCGGGAATTGCGCAGCTTCGTCCACCGGGCCTGTCTTGGCCCACATGCCCACGACCTGCGGAGGCGAGTTGTGGACTATCTTCAGGATGCCACCGTAGACCGGGGCCCCCGCCGCGGCGGTGGTCGAGGTCTCAGGCGCCATCGTGGTGTCGCTGCTAGGAGCCCCGGTGGTCGCGGTCGTCGCGCTTGTCGCGGTCGACACGGCCGTGGTAGTGGTCTCGGCGCTGTCTCCACAGGCTGCCGCCAGCACCATCACGATCCCGACCAGTAGTAGAACGCTGATGCTCCATGCCGCTCGTCTTCGGTTCACTTAGAACCCCCCGTTCTCGAGAAGCCTACTCTCGCGCTTGATTGTGCCGTTTCGATGCTCGCGTACACAGCATGATCCTGTCCTTCACCCGAGTCTCCTGAGACGCACACCCCCCTTCCGATGTCTCTTGCACCCTTCGATCGCACTCGCCTCCTGTCACTCGACCCTGAGGCAGGCGACCTCGTGATCGTTGCCGACCTGTCTGAGCGCGGGCACGGTCTCGCGGCACGACGGCATGGCGTCCGGGCACCTCGTGTGGAAGGTGCAACCCGCGGGCGGATTGACCGGACTCGGGACCTCGCCCTCCAGGACGATCCTGTCGCGACCAGCTTCGAGGTCGGGGTCGGGAACGCAGACCGCCGACAACAGGGCCCTGGTGTACGGATGTATGGGATTGGCGTAGAGCTCAAGGGGAGTGGTGATCTCGAGGATGCGCCCCAGGTACATCACGGCGATGCGGTCGCTGATGTGCCTGACGACCGACAGATCGTGGGCGATGAAGATGTAGGTGAGCCCCGCCAGCCCCTCTTTGAGATCCATGAGGAGGTTGATGATCTGGGCCTGGATAGACACGTCCAGCGCCGACACCGGCTCGTCGCAGATGATCAGGCTGGGATCGCCGGCCAGAGCGCGGGCGATGCCTATCCGCTGCCGCTGGCCCCCGCTGAACTCGTGGGGGTAGCGTGACATGAGACCCGGGTCCAAGCCGACGCTGGCGAACAGGCGCTCCAACCTCTGGCTGTAGTCAGCCCTACTCTCGACCATCTTGTGGACCTTGAGCGGCTCGCCCACGATGCTCCCGGCGCTCTGCCGCGGATCCAACGAGCCGTAGGGATCCTGGAATATCACGGAGATCTCGCGGCGAAGAGGTCTGAACTCCTTCTCGGGCATCGTGGAGATGTCTTGGTCTTTGAAACGGATATGCCCCGCTGTCGGCTTGTACAGCCGGCAGATGCAACGCCCCACGGTCGTCTTGCCACAGCCGCTCTCACCCACGAGGCCGAGAGTCTCGCCCCTCCTCAATTGGAACGTCACGCCGTCGACGGCCTTGACTTCCCCCACCTTCCTCTTGAGCAGCCCCCGGGTGATGGGAAAGTGCATCTTCAGGGAATCGACATCGAGGATCACCTCGTTGGGGGTCGCTGCTTCAAGCGCTTGCGCTTGTTCGGGGACAGTAGTCATTCCGCGACTCCCTGTTCACGCATGTAGCAGCGCACCATGTGTCCCTCACCGTCGGCCGGCTTCAACTCCGGCCAGGGTTCCACTGAGCAACGTTCGCCCCGTTCACGGCAGCGAGGCAGGAAGGCGCACGTCGACGGTAGGTTGATGAGATCGGGCGGTGTGCCCTCGATGGGGGTCAGACGGCGGCCCTGTTGCTCGTCCACGCGGGGGACGCTGTTCAGAAGACTGACGGTATAGGGATGCGCCGGCCGGTAGAAGATGTCGCGGCAGAGGCCCTCCTCGACGATCTTGCCCGCGTACATGATGTAGATCCGCTGGGCGTACCGGGCGACCACACCCAGGTTGTGGGTCACGAGCACCAGCGAACCGCGGCAGCCCTCGATCGACGACAGCATGAGTTCGAGCAGCTGAGCCTGGGTGGTGCAATCCAGAGCCGTGGTGGGCTCATCGGCGATGACCATCTTGGGCTGGCATGCCACGCCTATGGCGATCATGACCCGCTGCCTCATCCCGCCGCTGAACTGGTGGGGGTAGTCATCCATGCGGCTCGTGGCGCTCGGGATGCCCACCATGGCCAGCAACTCCGCCGCCCGGCTCCGCGCTTCTCTCTTCGTCATCCCCAGGTGCAGCTCGAGCGATTCGGTCAGCTGGCGGCCGATCGTCAGCACGGGGTTCAGCGAGGTCATGGGCTCCTGAAAGATCATCCCGATCTTCGCGCCGCGGATCGAGCGCATCTCCGAACCGTTGGGGTGGTAGTTCAGAAGGTTGCTGCCTTCGAACCACACCTCTCCCCCGACGACCCGGCCGGGCCGGCGGATGAGTTGGAGGACCGAGAGCTGGGTCACCGACTTGCCGCAGCCGCTCTCGCCCACGATCCCCACGATCTCCTGCTCCTTGACCGTATAGGAGACCCCGTTCACCGCGCGCACAACGCCGGCCTCGACCCGGAATTCGGTCTGCAGGTCTTTCACCTGCAGCAGTTCGGTCGCCCGATCCGCATCGCATGTGGGTTCGCGGTGATTCACAGCTTGCCTCGCAGCCTTGGGTCGAGGGCGTCCCGCAGGCCGTCTCCCACCATGTTGAAGGCGAACACCACCACCATGATGGCCAGGGAGGGAGCGAACGAAAGCAGCGGGTGAGACTCCAGGAACCGGTAGCCGTCGGCGGCCATGCTGCCCCACGCGGCTCCCGGTGGCTGGATGCCTATCCCGATGAAGCTGAGGGCTGCCTCGGCCAGGATGACGTTCCCGAGCATCGTGGTGATCAGCACCAAGGTCGGCTGGAATGCGTTGGGGAGGACGTGCCTCGCCATCGTGCGCAGACTCTTCGAGCCGATGGCCCGCTGCGCCATGATGTACTCGTTCTCCTTCACGCTCAGGGTCTCGCTGCACATGAGCCGTGTATAGGCCGGTAGTGTGGCGACGGCCAGGGCGATGATGACATTCTGCAGACCGCCCCCGAGCACCGCCGCGAGCAGCAGGGCCAGTATCAGCATGGGGAAGCCCATCAAGGCGTCCATGACGCGCATGATGACGCCGTTGACCACTCCACCCAAGTAGCCGGCGAGCAGGCCGAGGATGACCCCAAAGATGGCCGAGACGGCCACCGTGCCAAAGCCGACATACAGGGCAGTCCGCGCCCCATACACCAGGCGGCTGAAAGTGTCGCGGCCCAGTTTGTCGGTCCCCATCAAGTGGTCGCCGCTGGGGTTCTGCAGGGCCTGGGACATGTCGTTCTGATAGGGGTCATGAGGCGCTATCAGAGGCGCAAAGATCGCCACGAGCACAAGCAGTAGAAGCACGACGGTCCCGGCGAGCACGAGCTTCCGCTGTAGGAAGACCCTGCGGATGCGCCGCCACTCGCTCACGTGCGGCGTGACGACGGGTTCCACCTGTTGGACGGTGAAGATCTCACTCATAACGTATCCTCGGATCGAACCAGCCGTAGGAGACGTCGACGACAAGGTTCACGAAGATGACGACCGCGGCGATGACCAACGTACCGCCCTGTATGACCACGTAGTCACGGGCGAAGATGCTGCTCACAAGCAGTTGCCCCACTCCCGGGACGGCGAACATGGTCTCTATGATGACGGACCCTCCGAAGACGAGGCCCACGCTGATACCGAGCATCGTGACCACCGGTATGAGACTGTTCTTGAGGATGTGCCTTGTGACGATGACCCTCTCCCTCAGCCCCTTGGACCACGCCGTGCGGACGTAGTCCATGTTGTTGACCTCCAGCACACTCGACCTCATCTGGCGGGCGGTGACGGCCAAGGGCACCATGGCGAGACAGATGACGGGCATGATGCTGAACTGCACGCTCATCCCGAAGTCCTTCCATGGTGCGATGTAGCCGGTGATGGGCAGCCACCCAAGCTTGAGCCCCAACACATAGATGAGCAGCATCGCCAGCATGAAGACGGGGATGCACAGGCCGATGTACGAGAAGAAGGTCACCACGGAGTCGATCCATTTGCCTCTCCGTATGGCTGCGATCAATCCAAAGAGCGCGCCGACAATGGTGCTCAGTATCACCGCCACAAGACCCAGTAAGAGGGTCGGCGGGAACTTCTGTAACAAGAGCTTGCCAACGTCCTGGTGATACCTGATCGACTCGCCCAAGTCCCCCGTGACCGCCCCCTTCAACCAGTTCACGTACTGGACCGGGACAGGTTTGTCCAGCCCGTATTCCACCCGCATCTTGTCGAGTTGTTCCTCGCTTATGCTGCTCCCTCCCGACGACAGTTGAGCCGCGTAGATGAGAACGGGATCACCGGGAATGAGCCGGAGCGAGAAGAAGACGATCAGCGACACCAAAAAGAGGACCACGAGACCCCATAGGAGTCGCCGGATGATGTAGGCGATCATCTCAAGTCCCCCGCCGGCGTGTAGGCGGCCAGGAGACGCGCGAAATTCCGCTGGGAAGCGCCGCCCTTGGTCACCGCGTCGATCTTGGTCAGCAGAGCCATGTCCTCAGCCCACGCGAACATCAGGATCGCCCAGGCGAGGTCTCCCGGGTCGACGTCGGCGCGGATACTGCCCTCGCGCTGGCCCTCCTCGACGAGGCCGACAAGGAACTCATAGTGCAGCCCAACGCTGCGCGGCGTGCTCGGCTCGACGTGGGCCCCCTCCGACGCGCCCGCGAGCGCGAACACCGGGCGCACGAACGATTCCAGCGACGAAGCAGCCCATTCCACATGGCCCTGGCCGATAGTCTGTAGCCGCTCCAGAGCGGTGGCTCCCTGGGCGTTGATGATCCAATCCCTGGCCCGTTCACCGAGGAGATCGGCCGCGGCGATCAGCACTTCGCCTCGGTTGTGAAAATGCTGGTAGAGCGCGCTGTTGGAGATGCCAACGGCCTTGGCGATGCGCGCCACCGATGTGCCGTGGAAGCCGTGAATGGCCATGACCCGTACCGCCGCCTCGACGATCTCTTGGCGTCGAACGGACTTCGCCTTTCTCACGCGCTTCTTGACAGGCTGGTCCAACGCGTTCCCCCCGCGTTTCCAGGATCCCCCCGTGGATAACCGAACTCTACCGAATGTCGTTCACATACGCAAGTGGGGTGCGGCCCGCCCCAGGTGCCGGACCAGGTGGTCGATCATGAGTCGCCACGCCTCTTCGGCCGGGGGTTCGCCCGTATGCGTGAAGCCGTGGCTCGCACCTTCGAAGCGGCGGAACGTGACGTCCACTCCTGCCTCGATCAGTCTGTCCTTGAAGGCCTCCGCCTCGGGCGCCAAAGAATCCTCACCCGCTGTGATCACCAATGTGGGCGGAAACGAGCTGACCTGTTCATCCGTGGCGTAGCAGGGCGAGACCAACGGGTTCCCGGCAAGCTCGCGGCTCCCCACATAGGCCAGGTCGAACATCCTGGCCGTGCGGGGAGGGATGGCCTTCTTGGGCCGGGGCTTGGCATACGGGTCGGTGAGAAGGTCGAGCGGAGGATAGTCGAGGATGAGCGCCTTGAGACCCAACTCCCGCCGCTCTGCGTCGAGCAGACAGACGCCCGCGCTCAGGTTCCCCCCCGCGCTATGCCCGCCGATGGCGATGCGCCCGGAGTCCACTCCCAGTTCGGCCGCGTGCTGAGCGGCGTACAACACCACCGCGTAGCATTGCTCCAGAGCCATCGGGAACGGGGCCTCCGGCGCCAGGCTGTAGTCGATGCTCAGGATCTTCACGCCGGCCTCCCGGGCGATGTCCGCCATGAAACGGTCGTCCATCTCCGGGCAGCCGATGGTGAAGCCGCCCCCGTGGATGTTCACAAACAGCGGCATCGTCTCCGCATCGTCCATCCGGTACGCGAGCGTCCTTATCCTGCCGGCCCGGGTCTGCACGAACAGTTCCGTGCCCACCCGGTCTCGGGTGAGGCCCATGGCCTTGCGGCCGAAGACCGAGATGAGCAGTCGCAAGGCTTCCACCCGCCACCGGACCTGCTTCGGGGTGGGCTCAGACGTACGCTGCCGCCTTGAACCCTGACATGGTCGCCGTGGCGATGCTGCCCACGCGGAGCGCATCGCCCACGACAAAGACCTCGGTCTCGGGAGCGCTGCGGCGCAGGCGGTCGGCCACTTCGCTACGCTCTTTCATGCCGACGGCCAGCAGCACCGTGTCGGCAGGGATCTCGATACGCGCTGAGGTCTCAGTGTCGCGGCATATCACCGAGGAGTCGGTCACCTCTTCGAGTCTGCAGCCCAGATGGATGGGGATCTGGAGTTCCTCCACCAACGCCATGAGTTCCCCCGCGACGCCGCCCGCCGAAGCCCTGAGGTTCGCCATGTCCGGCGCCATCTCCACAACGGTCACGTCCTTACCGGCGCGCTTGAGCCCGATGGCGCACTCGACGCCCACAGCGGCAGCACCCACGATGACCGTCTTGTCGCCCGGCGTCACCTTGCCGGTGTCGGCGTCCGGCGCCCAGTGCACGTGCGGCTTGTCGATGCCGGGAAGGCTCGGGACTATGGGTTCCGCGCCCACAGCCACGATGAGAGCCTCGTAACCCTCGGCGTCCAGCATCTCCTTGGTGGCCTCGGTGTTCAGGAGGATGCGGGCGGGAGCCTTGGCGGCCTGGTGCACCAGGTAGGCCAAGTAGTCGGCCACGTCCTGCTTGAACGGTAGGGCGGCGCCGGGCACCACATTGCCGCCCAGGTGGTCGCTCATCTCGTACAGGGTGACGTCATGCCCACGCTCGCACAGGGTCAGCAAGGCCTGGATGCCGGCCGGGCCTCCGCCGACCACCGCGACCTTCTTCCTCACCTCGGCCTTGGGGACCTTCGCCTCCGGGAACTCGGTCTCGCTGCCCAGGTAGGGGTTCACGGCGCAGTTGATGACCGCGGGCACCATCAACCGGAAGCCGCAGTACTGGCAGCGCAGGCAGGGCCGGTGGTCGTCCTCGCGGCCCTGGGCGTACTTGCGCGGCATGTCCGGGTCGGCCAGGAGCGGGCGGCACATGGCCACCATGTCTGCCTTGCCCGACGCGATGATCTCCTCCGCCCGCCCGATGTTCATGATGGAGCCCACGGTGCAGACGACCTTGTTGGGGAACGCCTTCTTGACGTCGGCGGCGTAATGGACGTTGTACTCCCGGTCCATCATGTAGTTCTGCCACCAGTTGCGCATGTACTGGAACTCGCCGTGCAGGCCGGCCGACACGTGGAAGATGTCCACCTTGTCCTGGATGAGCTCGATGAACTCGAGGGTCTCGGCAAGATGGAGGCCGTCGGGGTGGATCTCGTCGGCGGAGATGCGGTACTCGATGACGAAGTCTTCGCCACACAAGCCGGCGGACCCCGTCCAGGACCTCGATGGCGAAACGGGCCCGGTTCTCGAGGGAGCCGCCCCACTCGTCGCGGCGCTGGTTGTACAGCGGGCTGGCGAACTGGGAGATGAGGTTGCCGTGGCCGCCGTGGATCATGCACATCTTGAAGCCGGCCCGCTTGCAGCGATAAGCGGCGGTGGCGTATTTGGAGATGGTCTCCTCGATCTTCGCCTGGTCCATCTCGATGGTGGCGCAGAGGCTCTCGTCCAAAGAGCGGGGCGCGCCATTTCTCCATGGTGGGTATGAACGACGTGGGGCTGTAGGCCCTGTGCCCCGTCTTGTCGAAGTGAGAGTCCTTGCCGTTGTGGTTGATCTCCAGAGACGCCAGAGCGCCGAAGCCTTGGCACATCTCCACGAATCGGGTGAGCGGAAGAAGGCATTCGTCCGTGCCCAGGTCCAGTTGCCGCTCTTCGTCACTGGCCTCCCTGATATCCACCACGGAGTTGCCCACGTGCAGGACGGCCGCCCCACCCCGGGCGAACACCCTGAAGAAATCGACGAACTCGGTGGTGACCCTCCCGTCACGGGAGGCGAGGTTGGGAGAGGGCGGCGCCAGCTCGAGACGGTTCTTGAAGTCGACCCCCCTGATGCTGAGCGGCGCGAACACATGCTCGTATCGTGACCCCATCTGGCCCATCCCTTTCTGAAATGGTCGATGATGTTCTATTGTAGGGATGCTCCCGTTAATGAACAAGATTCAGGAGGCAGGGGTGAAGGACTTCAAGGACAAGATCCTGTTCGTCACGGGCGGGGCCTCCGGTGCGGGGTTCGGACAGGCGAAGGTGTTCTCCGAGGCCGGGTGCAAGGTCGTGATCGCGGACATCCGCCAGGACCATCTGGACCAGGCCGCGGCCTTCTTCCGCGAGAAGAACGCGCCCGTTCATACCATCAAGCTGGACATCACGGACCGCGCGGCGTACGCCGCCGCGGCGGATGAGGTCGAGAAGGTGTTCGGAGGACCGCCCCAGATCCTCCTCAACACTGCCGGAGTCAACACGTTCGGCCCTCCCGAAGCGTCCACATACGAAGACTACGACTGGGTCATGGGGGTGTGCCTCGGCGGCGTGGTCAACGGCATGGTCACGTTCGTGCCGCGCATGATCAAGGCCGGCAAGGGCGGCCACATCGCCACCACCGCCTCCATGGGAGGCTTCTGGGGCAGCCCGTTCACCGGGCCCTATTCAGCGGCCAAAGCCGCGGTCATCAATCTCATGGAGAGCTATCACATCTCGCTCGCGAAGTACGGGATAGGCGTGTCGGTGCTCTGCCCGGCATCCATCAACAGCAACATCCACAATGCCGGTGACACGCGTCCCGCCCATCTGGCGAACACCGGGTACCTCGTCGACGAGAAGGCGATCGACACCCTCAGGTACATCTACGAGAGAGGCATGGACCCGGTCGATCTCGCCACGTGGCTGAAGAAAGGCATCGAAGACGAGCAGCTCTACGTTATCCCCTATCCCGAAGAACGCGAGGCGCTCGAGAGGCACTTCAAGAGGATCGTCGACTCGGTGCTTCCCATGGAAGCCGACCCCGAAGGGGCGAGAAGGCGCGTGGAAGCCTTCAAAGCCATCGGAGAGCGGGCCATGGAGGAGGCGAAGAAGGATCCGTCCAAGCCCGTCGGGGTCGGGTTCGGGAATGCCCTGCCAGAACTCGACTGGGTCAAGCCCGCGCCGATCCGTCCGATGGGGACGCCGGACGCCTAGGCCGCTTCGGGGTAGTCCCAGTGGCGGGGACGCAACACCCACATGACCCCGCTGAGCACGGCGAGGCCCAGGGTGAGCGCGCCCACAAGCTCCACTCTGCCCCACAGACCCAGAGACACCAGGAGCATCCCGGCGCTCGCCATCACCATGAACGTGGAGCCCATGAGCGCCGACACTGAGCCGGCGTCCCCCTCGTGCTGGGCGAGCATCATGTAGACGCCCGGGGGCCTCATGCAGCTGAAGGCCACCGACGAAGGAAGGATCGACAGCATGAAGGGCCATGGGCCGAGCGGGCCGGCGAAGAGCACGAGCGCCCCGCTGATCCCGGAAGCGACGAAGCAGCCCATCAGGATCTTGTCGCGCGAGAACCACCTGGACAGCCACACGTAGACCTGCGGGCCCACCGCCATGCCGACCGCGAACAGAGCGAAGAAATAGCTGTAGACCTGGCCGGAGACACCGAACGTCTCCTCGTAGATGTAGGACGAGCAGGCGATGAAGGCCATCCCCGCCGTGCCGAGCAGCGAGAAATTCACCAGCAGATAGACGAAGCTCCGGTTCGTGAGAACGACGCCCAGGCGTTTCAGCGAGGCCAGAGGATTCCCTGTCAACCTCACCTCGATCGTCTCCCGAAACGCTATCGAGCCGGCCAGCACGAGGGCCCCCAGGATCGCCTGCGCCATGAAAGCTCCCCGCCACGACGTGAAGCGGAGTATGAGCGCCCCGATGACCGGCGCCACGGCCGGGGAGAGCACGACCATGGAACTGACGACGGCGATGGTCACTTCGCGCTTTCTGCCCCGGTAGACGTCCTTGATGATAGCCGTCGCGGTGACGGCGGCGGCCGCCGCCCCCGCGGCCTGGAGGATGCGGAAAGCCAGCAACTGGAACACATTCGAGGACAGCCCGCAGAGGACGCCGGCCGCCACGTAGGCGGCCAAGCCCACCAGGAGGACCGGCCTGCGCCCGTAGCGATCGCTGAGCGGGCCCCAGATCAGCGATGTGATGGCGTAGACGACGAAGAAGAGTACGAGCGTCAGGTTGGTCTGATACTCAGGGACGCGGAAGTAGGCCGTCATCCCCGGAAGAGCCGGCAGGTAGAGGTCGGTGGACAACGCCGGGAAGGCGGACAACGCCGCGAGGAACACGACGAGCCCCTTCCTACCGAGATACTTCTGACGTATCGGTGGCTGCAGGTCTTGCAGGTCTATCTACTCCCCACGGTGCGGGTAGCCGCCGCTCGAAGATCATGACGACACGGAACCGCACGGGCCCAGATATCTTGAGCCTCCCGAACGCGATTCAGTATGGTGCAAGGATAGCAGCCCGGGACTTCTCTTTTCGGAAGGCGCCTAGATGGCCAGACCCCCGTCCACGGGGACGATAGCCCCGGTGACGAACGACGCCGCGTCCGAGCAGAGCCAGAGGACGGCTTCACCCATGTCATCCTGAGGGTCGCCCATCCTGCCCAGGGGCACCATCTCAGTCATCCGTTCCCGCATGCCCTCCAATGAGCAGATGTTGTCGGAAAGCATGGTGTTGGCGATGGGACCGGGGCACACGCAGTTGACCCGGATGCCGGACTTGGCGCCCTCGAGGGCGGCCACTTTGGTGAGAGCCACGATACCGGTCTTCGTGGAGCCGTAGGCGGCGAACCCGGGGATCTGGCGGAAAGCCTGGGCGGAGGAGCAGTTGACGATGGCCCCCTTGCCCTGCTCGCCCATCTGCCTCATCTCGTACTTCAGGCAGAGGTAGATGCCGGTGAGGTTCACATCGAGGTGCCGCTGCCACAGCTCGGTGGACGATCCCACGATGGGTTCTATCGGGATGCGCACCCCGTCAGGCCCGACGCCGGCGTTGTTGTAGGCGAAGTCGAGTGAGCCGTACAGTTCGACGGTCTTGGCGACCATGGCTTCGACGTCGCTCTCGTCAGAGACGTCGCATTTGACGAAGGTAGCCTCGCCCCCGGCCTCCTTGATCAGGCGCACGGTCTCGTGCCCGCCCTCCAGGTTGACCCCGTCGGTGACGACCACCTTCGCCCCCTCGCGGGCGAACACGAGGGCCGCCCCCCGCCCGATGCCCGAGGCCGCGCCGGTGACCACAGCCACTTTGCCCTCGATGCCCATCCGGTTGTTCGTGCCGTATCGCCTCATGGTCCTCCCCCTGGCTCTGAGTGACGCCCGGCCAACTTATCACCGAGGCGCGACCGCGGTCAAAGTGCGTCCCCTCGGGCCCCCGCGGCCGCCCGGAACTCCCGGAACACCTCCGCGAACCGCGCCGGAGTGAAGTGGGCGTTGAGGCCGCTGGTGTTGGGCAGCACCCAGATGCGCGACTCCCCAATACCCTCCTCCTGGAGCCCCAGGGCCGCCTTCCGCCGGTCGAACGCGGTGGCATAGGCGCCGATGCCCACGAAGGCCGTCCAGCGGGGCTCGTGGTGGGCCACCTTCTCCTCGAGCGCGGCCCGCCCGGCGCGGAGTTCCCCGGCCGATAGCTCGGACGCCGCGGTCGTGGCCCGGGACACCAGGTTGGTGATGCCCAGGCCCCAGGTGAGCAGTTCGGCGTCTTCTTCCGGACGGAGCAGGCGGGGCGTGAAGCCCGCCTCGAAGAGCGCGGGCCAGAAGCGGTTGCCCGGCCGGGCGAAGTGGTGGCCCACGGCGGCCGAGTAGAGCCCCGGGTTGATGCCGACGAACAGCACGTCCAGCCCAGGGCCGATGACGTCGGGGATGGTGTTCCCGACCGCCGCCTGCAGATCAGCCTTTGTGGGCCCCGCCATCGTGCGCCTCCGCGAGCCGCTCCCCGTCCACAGCCACCATCTCCCGCTCCCGGGAGAAGTCGTGGCGCCGCATCAACATGAAGAAGAGTACCGCGGCCACCGGCACCCCCACGGCCACCGTGATGTCGGCCCCGCCGAGCACGTTCGCCAACGGCCCCGTGTAGAGCGGGTTGCTGAAGAACGGGATCATCACCACGAAGCCTATGAGGTAGGCGATGATCCCCTTGAACGCCCAGCGGCCGTAGACCCCGCCATCCTGGCGAAGCAGCTCCGCCACCGCGTAGCGTTCCTTGCGGACGAAGTAGAAGTCCGTGAGGTTGACCGCGGTCCACGGCACGAGGAAGTACAGCATGAGCAGGAGGAAGCTGTTGTAGTTGGTCAGGTAATCGGCCGGAAGGGCCACCACCAGCGCGTAGACCACCACCGCGGCCGCCAGCAGCCACCCGATGCGCAGCCGAGCCGACGTGCGCACCGGCCTGAACGCATCAACCAGCGACAACCCGCTCAGCACCGCCTCGTAGAGACACACGGCCACGATGCCGAACATCGACACGAAGGTGACGATCTCCAGAGCGGACCCAGTCCCGGGGAGGAAGTCGTGCCCGAAGCCGGCCAGAGCGGCCATGAGGTCCCCGTCGGGGCTGGCGGTGGCCACGGTGGCCCCCAGGAACTCCAGCCAGATCGCGCTGAGCGCGGAGCCGGCGAACACCCAGGCCACCGTCGCCCGGGCCGGCACCTTGCTCGGCAGATAGCGGGTGTAGCTCGACACCAGGGGAGCCACGGTGATCTGGTAGCTCGCCGAGATGCCGAACTGGAGCAGGAAGGAGGTCGCCGAGAACTCACCGGCGCCAAAGAGGCTGGCGAAGGGCGTCTTGACGATCACGGCCACGGTGAGTACCGCCAGCACGATGAGCGCCACCACGGAGATGAAGCGCTGCACCTTGTGGATGAGGTGATACCCGACGATAGCGATGAGGGTCGCCCCCGCTATGATCGCCGCCGCGTAGGCCGGCGGGTGCGGGCTGGTGAGCTGCCCGAGCGAATCGCGGCCCAGGATGGTGAAGAACACCGCGAACCCGATGTCCATGAACACGACCACCGCCAGGATCCAACTGGCCCCGCGCGAGCCGAACTGCACCCGGGACTGGATCATCTGCGGGATGCCCAACCTCGGCCCCTGGACGGCGTGCAGAGCGGTGAAGATGGTGCCGAACAGCGTGCCGGCCACGATGGCCACCACCGACCAGGTGAGGCTGAGCCCCGCCAGCGCCCCGTAGACGCCGGAGAACACCGTCAGCAGGGTGGCGTTGATCATGAACCAGAACGGTCCTTGGTGCCACAGCTTGCCGCGGCGCTCGCTGTCGGGGATGTGGTCGATTGTGTGGGCTTCGACTCTACTCATCAGCGGTCTCTCCTATCCTGCTCGGTTCGACCCTCGCCCATAAAAAAAGCCCTGGGCATGCTTGCGCAGACCCAGGGACTAGAGGTCATCCCGAAGACGCGCCGCCCAGGACCCTTTTTGCACGAGGATCCAGACAGTCCATGGCACACGAGTAGGTCTTCTGGCTCCCGGATCGTCCTCTAGCCGCGCCTTCCCATCCTTACGGACAGTGGCATCAGCGGCTTTCGTCCCCGGTCACAGCGGCGGCACCGCGACGGGATCTCACCGTCTTCCCTTATGGCTCTCTGTGAGCCACTCGTGATCGCGAGAAGGAATACCACGAACCCCCGGCCGGCGCAAGAGCGGCCGCGCAGTCGGTGGCTACTTCTTCGGGAAGTCCCGATGATCGGCCTGTACCAGCGGCCCGGGATCCGGGACCAAGGGCATGTCCAGCTCTTCCCTCTCATAGCTGCCGGTCAGCATGACCTCCACCCAGGTGACCGGCTTGCCCAGCCTCTTGAAGATCAGCGGGCAGTGAGGCAGACCCGCGGGGATGGAGATCGTCGCCGGAGCCGTTATCACCTGGCGCTCGCCGCCCAGATAGAACCAGATCTCCGCGTCGAAATCCCGGATGTCGCGGGAGTCGGCGCCGAAGAAGTTCATGATCACCGGAAAATCGTGCACGTGCGGCGTAGCCTCGTTGACGTGTTCGACATCGACGACCGAGAACAGGAACTGGCAGTCTGCCCCGAGTTCCTCCGGGGAGCAGAAGAAGCCCTCGAAGACCACCCTGCCGTCTCTCTCGAGTTGCCTGTACGGCTCCCTGATGATGTGTTTCTCGAATTGAGATGCCTCCATGGCGTCACTCCCTTGCTTTGTCATCGCTTACTGGCCCCACACCAGCTCCGGGGGGTATTCCGTGGATATCCTGGCTTCCAGGTCTTTCACCGCCTGGCAGAAGCCGTCCCTCCCCAGTCTGAACCAGTGCGGCTCCCACTCCATCTCCTGCAGGTTCTCCATCAGCATGGACAGCCGCTCCGAGGGCACCGAGATGATGACCAGCCCCTCGGGGAGCACCCCCCTGGCCTTCATACTGAACCCCAAGCCGCTCAGGCCGTAGTTGATGTCGCCGGACAGATAGGGATACGCGTAGAACCATGAGCAGGCGAGACAGGTGGAGCCCTTGGCGTTCCACATCTCTCCCGTGGAGTAACTGCTGGCCCTCATGAGTATCTCGGCCTGGGAGGTATCGGCTGTGAAGATGAGGATGTCCGGGTCGAAAGTCAGCTTGTCGATCGACGCGTGGACGATGTAGCGGACGGCGTCTCTCTCCATGATGGGCACGTAGTCGTAGACCCGCCGATTGGCGGACGGGGTCTTGAACATGGAGAACTCCTTGCCCAACTGCCCACTGTGCATGACGGGCGGAAACCCCGCCATGCCCATGACCTGGGCCCCGCACTGGACGTTCTCCACGGACGCGTAGAAGGGCTCGCTGGTCTGCGCTTCCTTGAACATCTCGCAGACGCCCAGTTCCTTGTCCAACTGCGGGATGCCTTCCGGCTTCTTGAGCGAGAAGCTGACGCCCACCGGCTTCCGCACGAAGCCGAACCTGTCAAAGATCGAGTAGTCACGCATCTCGGTGCTCCTGCTATCTGTCGATGATCGCTTCGATGTTCCTGAGAAGCCCGTCGAAGCGCTTCTTGTGCTCTTCTCCCGTGATGGTCTCGGATTCCGGATGCCAGTCCATCTTGCCCAGATTCGTCAGGACCATGGGAAGCTTCTGCCAGGGGATGGAGATGACCATGAGTCCCTGGGGAAGCACTTTCAGGGTCTGCATACCCATGCTCAGTCCGCTGACCGTGTAGTTCAGCTCACCGGTGAGGTACGGGTGCACGTACATCCACGAGCAGGCCAGCACGGGCATGCCTTTTGCCGACCAGGTCTCGCCGGTCGAGTAGACGTAGGCCCTCAGTATGGTGCGGGCCTGGTCCATGTTGTCGGTGGTGATGACCAGGACGTCAGGGTCGAAGGTGAGGCGGTCCACCGGCGAGAAGACGACAGACCGCACCGTGCCCCTCAGCATCTTGGGGATCAGGTAGTAGATCTTCTGGTTCGCCCGCAGTTCGTCGAACAGGCCATCCATCTCGCCCACCAAGCCACTCATGGGGGCAGCCTCGGACTCCTTCATGCCGAGTATCAACGGCTCCACACAGTGGAGGTCTTTCTCTTCCACGTAGAAGGGCTCGGCGGTCTGGGCCTCGACGAACATCTGGCAGAAGTTCAGGTCCTTCCGCACGCGCTCGATGCCCTCGGGCCTGTAGGGGAGGAATTTCACCCCCACGGGCTTACGGGTCAGCTCGAGTCCCTCGAGGATCGTGTAGTCCAGAGTGGCTGGTTTCACTGAGCCTCCTCGTCGATATGTCCGGGTTGCGGGCAGCGCTGCGGCTATCCGCAGGACAGGCCCCCGTCGATGCCCAGGCACTGGCCGGTGATGAACGAGGCCTTGTCGGAGCACAGATAGACGACCGCTTCGGCGACGTCTTCGGGGAAGCCGATCTTGCGAAGCGGCAACTGCGTGGTGATCCTGCCCGCCTCCTCCGGCGTCGTGCCGGTGAGATGGGTCCAGAGCAGGGTGTTCTGGATCGGCCCCGGCCGGATGGCGTTGACTCGGATGTTCACCGGGCCGCCCTCCAGAGCCGCGGAGCGGGTGAGGTTGTCCTGGCCGGCCTTGCTGGAGTTGTAGGGGCTGAAGTCCGGTCCCGGCTTCACCGAAGCCGCGGAGGACGTGTTGACGATGGCGCCCCCGGTGCCCTGCTTCATCATCTGCTTCATCTCGTACTTGAGGCAGAGGAAGACACCCGTGAGGTTGATGGCGATGGTACGGTCCCAGATCTCGGTGGGCAGATCGACGATGCTGCCAAGCGGCACCCGCACGCCGTCCGGTCCGATGCCGGCGTTGTTGAAGGCGTAGTCGAGCCGGCCGTACTTCGCCACGCAGGCGTCCACCATGGCCCGCACATCGTCTTCCTTGGAGACGTCGCACTTCACGAAGATGGCCTCTCCACCGGCGTCCTCGATGAGTTTGACGGTCTCGTTGCCTCCCTCGACGTTCCGGGAGGTGGCCACGACCACCTTGGCGCCCTCACGGGCGAAGTGCTGGGCGCTCACACGCCCGATACCGGTGGCCCCGCCGGTGACCAGCGCAACCTTGCCCTCGAACATCCCACTCATCGATCAGTCCTCCAATTCACACGCGGCCGCCCGGCGGATCCGGCTCCCTCGCCCGCTCGGGGCCGAGGGAGACCGTCTCCTCGCGGAAGCCGGATTACGATTTGCTCGAGTCTCAGTAGAGCTACTTGCCGATCATCGCGTTCGGCAGATACAGCACGATCTCCGGGAAGAAGCTGATGACCGCCAGGTGGGCGACGAGCATTATCAAGAAGGGCGCCACGCCCTTGATGATCTGGCCGGTCGGGATATTGAAGATCGTCTTGACCGCGAACAGGTCCGTCCCCATAGGCGGGGTGATGAGACCGATCTGGGTGTTGACACAGAACATGACCCCGAACCAGATGGGATCGAAGCCGAGGTGCTTGACCACCGGCAGGAAGATCGGCACGGTGAGCAGCGTGATGGTGATGGGGTCGATGAAGCACCCCAGGATGAGCACGATGATGTTGATCATCAGGATGACGCCCCACGCCGGCATGCCCGACACCAGGTTCTCCAGCCCGGCGGCCACGTTGGTGCTCCCCAAGACGTAGGTGAAGAAGTTGGCCGCGATGATGATGAACAGGATCATGCCGTTGATGAGCGCCGCGTCCTTCACCGACTCCTTGAGCCCGGCCCAGCGCAGCTTGTAGAAGACGAAGGCGATGATGAACGTGACCAGCGCGCCCACGCCGGCCGTCTCGGTGGCCGTGGCGATGCCGCCGTAGATGGACCCGAGGATGCTGCCCATGATCACGATGATGGGCCAGATACCCTTGAGGCCCCGGATCCGCTCGCTCCAGGGGACGCTGTACGCCTTGGGCGCGAGACCCGGCTTGAGGTAGGCCATGCCCACCGCCGGTATGGCCAGCATGGCCACCATGAGGATGCCCGGGAGGATCCCGGCGATGAACAGCTTGCCGATGGACTCGCCGGCGATGACCCCGTAGATGATGAAGGTGGCGCTGGGCGGGATCAGCGGCCCCAGGGCGCCCCCGGCGAGCAGGGCTCCGAGGGCGAACCCGCGGTCGTACCCCTGCCGGTCGAACTCAGGCACGGCCACTTTGCCCACCACGATGATGGTGGCCGCGCTGGTGCCCAGTGCCGCCGCCAGCAGACCTTCAGCGACGATACCGGCAGCGACGAGGCCGCCCCTGACCCTCGACAGCCAGTTGGCGGCCGCCCGGAACAACCCGGCTCCCATGCCCGAGACGGCGATCACCGTACCCAGGACCACGAACAGGGGCAGCGGGGTCCACGACAGGTTGAACGTGGTGGTGAAGGGCGACGTGCCCGCCTTGAACAGCCCGGACGAACCGTAGCCGATGAGAGCCGCCATGACCGAGGAGAAGCCCAGCGAATAGACGATGGGCACTCCGGCCATCATCAGCACCACCAGGCCGGCGACGACGATGATGCTTATGTATACCGCGTCTATACCCATTGCTTATCCTCGTCAGACTGATCGCGGACGGGCAGTTGGATCCGCTGGTCCTCTTTGGTCGTGCCCTTGGCCAGGTGTTGTATGCCGCGCACGAGCTGCGAGATGAGGACGAGGAAGAGCCACGCCATGGTCAGCGTGACCAGGAGTTTCATGGGCCAGAGCGGCTCCTGCACCGCCGACTGGCTCGTCTCGTGAGTGGTGAATGAGGAGACGAAGGTCAGCCAGCTCCTCCACACGGTCACGCCGACGAACACCATGGCTATCACCGGGACCACGATGTTCTCGAATATGTGTTGGCCTCTCTTGGAGAGGCGCCCCACTATCCAGTCGACCCGGAGGTTCCGTCCCTCTTTCTGCACTGCCGGTATAGCCAAGAGGATGCAGGCCACGAGGAAGATGACGTTTATCTCGTAGGAGTACGGTTCGGGCGAATCGAAGGCATAGCGCATCACCACGCCGAAGGTGGTGAGAACGCTCATGACGGCGATCAAGAGCCCAGAGATGAGCACAGCGTAGTCGGTGACCACGCTGATGACCTTGTCTGCGATGCTGAAGAATCTCTTCACGGCGACTCCTCCGCGGCTGCGGCCCGCTGAGAGGTCTCAGCGGGCCGCGGGGCGGTGTGTGTCTTATTTGTCAGAGTAGGGGAACTGCGCGTCGAGCTCGCTGGTGATCTGCTTCACCTGCGTGGCGATGGCCGGGTCGACCTTGCTCAGCAGCTCGTCGGCGTAGGGCTTGAGCTTCTCGGCCCAACGATCGCGCTCGGCCGTGGGCAGGTTGTACGTGGCCATGCCGTTCTTCTTCATCTCTTCCAGGGCGCTCTTGTAGAAGCCGACCATCTTCGCGTTCGTCTCGGTCTCGAACTTGGCGGCCAGATCGTCCCAGATCTTCTTGATGTCGGCCGGGAACGCGTTGTAGACGTCAAGGTTGATGAAGACGCCGATGGCCGCCGGGGTCAGGTAACCCCTGGTGACGTTCTTGGCGACTTCGTACAGTTTGAACATGTTGACGAACGTGCCCGACTGCAGCGTGGCGGTGATGACCTTCTTCTGCAGGCCCTGATAGCCCTCGGAGAAGTCCATGGCCACACCGGAGCCGCCCAGCAGCTTCACGACGTTGGCGGTCACCGGGGAGATGGTCTGGCACAGCAGGCCGTCCCAGTCTTCCAGGGTCTTGACCGGCTCGACGCTCACGACATCCAGGCCCTGGCACGTGAAGACGAAGACGGGCTTCATGTTGTACTTGGCGGAAGCGGCCGTGTAGATGGGCAGCATCTGCTGGTTGTAGGCCGCGTCGGCTTCGATGCTGTTGACGGCGAAGGGCAGTTCGGCCAGGTTGAACTCGGGCACGACGCTGCCGAAGACGGCGATCGGCCACTCACCCACTTCGATGGCTTTGTTCTGCACGCCGTCGAACTGGTCGCCCATGCCCATCAGCTGACCGGAGGCATGAAGCTCGATGAAGTACTTGTCCTGAGCCGCGTTGAAGGCGGCGGCGAACTCTTCCTGGGGAACGGTGACGGGGTCGCCCAGCGGATGCGGCGAGTTCCAGCGGATGACCGTGCGGTCGCCCTTGTCGATGGCGGCGGCGGTCGTATCGGTCGCGGCGGCGGTGGTCTCGGTGGCCGCGGCGGTGGTCGTGGTGGTGTCGTCGCCTCCGCAGGCTGCCAGAGAAACCACAGCAGCCACGAGGACCAACGCCAATGCCAGGATGAACAACGATTTCTTCATACTCGACTCCCCTCAACTCCCTCATTGATCGGATTCACACGCGAGTCGTAAGGCCCCCCTTCGTCTCCCTAATGCAGACCTCCTTTGCCCGTGGGCCCATGCACATCAGGGAGCGCGCCGGACTTCGGCCGCTCGCCTGCCGAGGATGCACAAGCGGTGAGGCACCCCCCTGTCCTATGGCGTGAAGATGAGATCTGAAGCCCCACCAGCGTCACTACTTGCACCCCCCGGCGCGGACGCCCGATTGCCTCTGTCATTGAGTCCGCGGCCATCCGACACGGTTAGCCGCGCCGAACCACCATAACGCGCGGGTGACCCCGAAGTCAAGAACTTATTTAAGCTTAATCAAACTGCGAGCTGATGCCGCGGGTAACCCGCTGAATGCGGCAGTTATTCGGATGAAGCGCAGGGATGTCCGGCCTTCTCAAGGCGCTGTGCTCCCGCCCTCCGCGTCGGCGCCACCACTTCGCGGCTCTTATTTAGTAAACTCTAACGAAATTCTTGACCCCACAGCCCCGCGCATGTAGTGTGAGCGCGGGGACCGCCTTCCGGGCAGGTCTGGTTGCCGCTCAAGCGCGGGCGGTCTACTATGGTCTCGAAAGGCCGCCCGTGGCTGCCGAGGGTAACGACGACGACCGTGGAAGGTAGGAAGAGCTGAACGACATCACGGTTTCCGAAGCCCAGCAGACGGGCGTGTCGCAACCGGCGGCGGACCCGGCGATGGAACAGGTCTCCAGATCCATCTGGCAGCTCACCGAGCACGTCCTCGAACTCCTTCGCGCGGACTCGCGCCACGCGGTGCACGCCGGCAAACGCCCGGATCTGCTCTGGCTCGACGAACTCACCGAGACTCAGTCGAACACAGTCATCGCGGTCAGGCAGTTGTGCGACGTCTCGCCCGAGGGCGTCACGCTCAAGAAGCTCGCCGAGACCCTCGGCGTCACGCCGGCGGGCGCTTCGGTCATGGTCGATCTGCTCGTCAAGAAGAAGATGCTCAAGCGCACCAAGTCCAAGGCAGACAGGCGCGCCATCCTCATCCGGCTGACCCCGGACACCGCGAACCTCTTCGCCATCAGCGAACAGACCCTGCTCAAGAACTTCATGGGACTGCACAGCGAGATGGGACCGGACGCGCTGCTCGATTGGCAGAGGATCCTCATAAGAGCGGTGGCCGCTCTTCGTGAGGTGGTAGGGGAGCGCACGCTGGCGGAGATGGACGCCTCGGACCAGACACTCGACGGGGACGGCCGCGTAGCCCCCTGACCGAACGCCGCCGGCTGCGCCGGTCGCGATCAGGCGGCGGCCCCGAGGCCCCTAGTCGTTGGACACCCCGGCGACGTCCACGATGACGGCCCCGCCGTCCACCACCAGTACGGCTCCCGTCATGAACGACGAGTCGTCCCCGGCCAGGAAGACGCATGCCCCAGCCATCTCGGCAGGGGTCGACACCCTCCGGAGCGGTATGGGCTTCGAGAACTGCGTGAGCAGGGTCTCGATGTCCACACCCTTGGAATCGGCGATCTTCCCCACCGTGTCCTCGAACATCTCGGTGCGGGTGGCGCCGGGGCAGATGGCGTTGCACCTCACTCCGAAGGGGCCGTAGTCGAGGGCCACCGCCTTGGTGAGATGTATGAGCCCAGCCTTGGACGTGCCGTACACCGGACTGCCCGCCATGCAGCGGATGCCGCCGATGGACGAGATGTTGATTATGGAGCCGCTGCCCTTCTGCATCATGTGGGGCAAAGCCTCACGCATGAGCAGGAACGGCGCCGTGAGGTTGACATCCATGATGCGCTGCCAGTCCTCGGGCTCGATCTCCGTGATGATCCCGTAGACATCGGAGGCTGCGTTGTTCACCAGGATGTCTATGCCGCCCCCGAACTCGACAGCGCAGGCCACCATCCGCTTGATGTCGTCATAGGAGGCCACGTCTCCGGGACAGGCCAGCACCGACCCGGATGGGAACGCCGCCGCATGCTGGTCGAGCCTGTCCTTGCGGCGCCCCGTGATGCAGACCTTGGCGCCTTCCGCGACGAAGCGTTCGGTGATGGCGGCCCCGATGCCGGTGCCGCCCCCGGTGATGAGCGCGGTCTTGCCCTCGAGCTTCATGTCCCTCTCCTGAACGGTCGCGGCTACGCGGTCACGACGACCGGCGGTTTGCCGGGGGTGGCCAGCCTGGCGAGGACGTCCTCGTTCAACTCCACACCCAGGCCCACACCGTCCACCGGAGGATACAGGTGACCGTTCTCATAGCGCACCGGCTTGACGGCCAGGTCGTTCGCGATGGGGCCGCTCACCGTGTCATTGAGGTTGTGCAGGTTCAGCGGGCCGATGGATTCCTGTTCGATGCGGCCCATCCACTCGGTGGCGCCCAGGAAGGCCGCCTCGGCGGCGCAGCCCAGACCGGAGTTGACCATGCAGCCGCACATCACAGGCATATTGGCGCCCTGAGCGATGTTCACCCACCGGCGCGACTTGAGGATGCCGCCGGCCTTGGGCACTTTGAGGAAGAAGCCGTCAGCGGCCTCCATCTTGAGGATCTGGAGCAGGTGGCCGAGCTCAGCTGCCGACTCATCCGCGAACACGGGCACATCCACTTTCTTGCGCAGCCGCGCCAGCCCCTCGAGGTCCCACCAGGGCACCGGCTGCTCGCACAGGAACACGTCGTACTTGGCCACCCGCTGCAGCACGTACAGGGCCTGGTGGTACATCCAGCCGCCGTTGGCGTCGATCATGACCTTGATCTTGCCGCCCACGGTCTCGCGCACGGCCGCGACCATGTCGATGTCCACGTCCGGGTCCTTGGCGCCCACCTTCAGCTTCAAGCCGGGGAAGCCGGCGTCCACCCGCACTTTGGCCTCCTTGGCCACCGATTCCGGAGTGCCGAAGGACATCACATACGCCAGCGGGATCTTCGGGTTGGACATGCCGCCGAGCAGCTTGTACGTGGGTACGCCCAGCGCCTTGCCCATGAGATCGTGCAGGGCGAAGTCCACCACGGCTTTGGAATGATTGTTCGCGTGGGTGGCCGCATCCATCTTGTTCACGATGGTCTCGATGTTGAACGGGTCCTCACCGATGAGGATCCGCGGAGCGAACACGTTCACGATGTTGGACAGGATGGAGTCCTGGGTCTCGCCCATGTACCAGAGGGAGGTGTCGCCGGTCTCCGCGATGCCCGTGATGCCCTCGTCCGTATGGATCTTGACCACGATGCCCGCTGCCACCGACGCCGAAGTGCCCGACATGACGATGGGCTTGGCGAAAGGAATGGATACCGGGACGCACTCTACCTTGGTGATCTTCATCTGAGCACCCCTGGAAACTGGTTTGGTCTACCGCGCTTCGATTGTATTTAGTTTAGCTTTATTTATCAATTCCTGGTGGCCGCTCTTGCGGCTTCTGATACTCAAGACTACCGCCAGGCCGGCCAAGGATGTGCCCCCGACGATGAGACACGACCAAGTGAAGCCCGACTCTGCCGGAAAGAACTGCGTGTCCGGGCCGCTCGGGCCGGCCACCGTCACCGCTACCTGCCGCAGCGTCAGCACGTAGCCCACCAGCGCCGAGGACACCGAGGCGCCCGTGTTGGCGGCAGTGTTGTAGATGGTGCTGATCATGATGCCCTGCTCGGCCGCCACGGCATCGGCCGAGACGACATAGCTCGCCGAACCGGCGAGGGCGCCGGGCACCCCCAGCGCGGCAAGCCACAGCACCACCAGCCAGAGGGAACCATGGGCGAGAGCCATGCCAAAACCGGCAAGGCCGAACAGCATGCCCACGAGGATCGTCCGCTTGCCGCCCAGCCTCTGCATGATGGGGGCGGCGACAGCCGAGCCCACCGACATCATGGCGGCGCACGCGGCCAGCGCGAGCGCCACCACGAACATGCTCCCGCCGAAGCCGAACCCGGAGGCCTCTGGGGTCTGGATGAGGTAGGGCACCGCCACCGCCGGGACGATGAGGGCCATCACGATGACCAGCCACACGATGCCTCCCTGCCAGACGCCCGGCCGGCTCAGCACGCGCAGATCGATCAGAGGGCGGGGTATCCGCAGTTCCCAGAGCACCCACAGGATCAGGACGGCGGCTCCCGGCAGCAGCAGCCCAAGGACTTTCGCGCTGCCCCATCCCCACGAGTTGGCCTGGCTGATGGGCAACAGCACCAGCACGGCCCAGGCCACCAGCCCCACACATCCCACATAGTCGATCCGCACGCCCTTCGAGCGCGCGGTCTCCTTGACGAACGCGATGGTCAGGAAGATGTCGATCGCGCTCGCCACCGTCAGGATCCAGAACATGGTGCGCCAGGTGCCGCCCGTCTTCCAGATCACACCGCTCAGCAGGTAGGCGATGACCGCACCAAGTCCCATGGCCAGCACGATCATGCTCAGCGCCCGCCGCCTGGCCGCTCCCCGCCAGTAGTTGGCGATGATGCCGATGGCGAGGGCCTGGATGGCCATGGCGGTGCCTTGCAGCACCCGGCCGCCGATGAGCACGGTGAGATCGGTGGAGAGAGCGGCGATGAGACTGCCGGCGAACAGCAGGCCCAGAGTCAGGGTGAGCATGCGCCGATTCCCCAGGACCGCCCCAAGAGCGGCCGCTACCCCTCCCACGCCGGTGGCCACCACGTGGAAGGCGGTCATGGTCCATACGACCTGGTTCACCGGCCGCCCGAACTCCTCGGACAGCGCCACGCTCTGCGGGAACATGCAGACGCTCGCGATGTTCGCCAGCACCGTGGCGAGCATCAGGGTGGAAACGATCACCCAGCCGCTCTTGCCCAGGCCGGCCGCCCCGGCCGGATCGGCCGCCGGCGCACCCGCCTCCAGGACGAGGCTGCTAGCTCCCGCCACGGTACTTCTCGACGCCCGCGCCCATCGGCCACGACATGATGAGCGCGACCGGCTTCGTGATATCGCGCACGATCAGCGGGCCCTGGGAGACGTCGGGCGGGATGTAGGCCCAGAAGCCCTTGGTGATGATGTGCTCTCTCGCCGCCGATCCAGAGTTCCGCCTCCGCGCAGAGGTCGGTGAGGTCGTCGTAGTTGTGGGCCACGCAGGCCACCGTGCTGCCGTGGGGCAGCGTGTGCTCGTCCATGATCACCTGGCCGGCCGGGCCGCCGCCGGGCAGCAGCCAGCGGACATCGCAGCCGAACTCCGCGTCGGGGATGACCGTCTCGTCGATGTAGGCCATCGGCCGGGTGAAGGCCGGGTCGAGAGGCCGCATGAAGTCGGGCCGTTCGACGTCAGGCGCCGCGCCGTAGACGATGTACCGCCCGTACTTCGAGGTGGCCGGGTCGACCACGTGGCCCACCGGTCCGCCCTGCTCCTCCTGGGCGGCGTGCCCGACCTTGTCGTCGTCACCCATGGTGTAGACGCCGCCCGGGCCCGACGTCCAGTGGAGCGTGGGCCGGGTGTGGATCTGGCTGCGCACGCCGCTGCGGAACACCGGCATGTGCGGCAGGTCCGCGGGGATGTAGGCCACCCAGCTCGCTCTCGAGCGGGATGATCTCGTCGCCTATCTGCATGCCCATGGGGCCGATGTCCGTGGGGTCCTCCGGGTTGGCGCCCCACCAGGAGAGGAGTTCCGGGAACCCGTGGGCATGGGGGAACATGTTGGGAGTGTCGTAGCCTTCCTCGGCCAGCTTCTCCCACATCACCTGGTTCGGGTACTCGGGCGGCCACATCCACGTGGTCTCGCCGTAGTAGGCGCCCGGGATGACATCTTCGTCGATCCAGTGCACGTGCTCCATGGGGATGCGTCTCCCCTCGGCCGTCAACCGGTCGCGCTGCTCCGGGGTCGGGGGCGGCAGCAGGTGCCGGTTTTGCAGCGTGGTGCAGATGTACTTGTCGTACTGACCCATTCTCGTTCGCCTTTCAGATGACGGAGCCACCGGAGACGTGCAGTACCTGTCCGGTGATGTAGCTGGTGACGTCGGATGCGAGGAAGAGCGTGGCGTTGGCGATGTCCCTGGCCGTGCCGATGCGCCCGAGCGGGAACGCGGCCAGCAGGGCCTGCATCTCCTTCTCCGCTTCCTCGGGCGATCTCTTCACTTCGCTCTCTTTGAGGAAGCCGCCGAAGTTGGTGGCCGCGGGGCCGGGGGCCACGCAGTTGACCCGGATGCCGTTCTTGCCTTCGCCGAACGCGAGTTCTTTGGTGAAGAGGTCCACCGCCCATTTGGACACCGCGTAGGCGTGCACCCCCAAGGCGTACTGGTACGTGCTGCCCGAGCCGATGTTCACGATGACGCCGTACTTCTGGGCGCGCATGACCGGGACCACCGCCTGGCTCACGTTCATGGTCCCGATGACGTTGAGTTTGAACTGCTTCTCCCAGACCGCGGGGTCCTGCTCGTCGATGGACTGGAAATCCTTGTGGAGGATGGCGCCGGCCACGTTGCAGAGGACGTCGATGCGGCCGTACTCGGCCACGACCTTGCCCACCATGGCCTTCACGGCGGCGTTGTCGGAGATGTCCGCTTGGAGTGCGATGCTTCGGACTCCCGCGTCCCTGACCGCCTGGGAGGTCTTCTCTGCGCCCGCGAGGTCGACGTCTGTGACCGCCACGGCGTCGATGCCTTCCGCGGCCAGAAGGAGCGCTATCTCCTTACCGAAGCCCACCTGGCTGCCGGCTCCGGTGACCAGCGCCACCTTTCCCTGAAAGGCCGAGATCCATCGCTACCTTCCTTTCACCCCTCGCACCGTCTGTTCGACCCACGTATATTAGTTATATCAAACTAATTGTACTGTCGCGAGCGCCCGTTTCGGGCGTGACAGCCCGACGTCGGCCTCGCTGTGATAGAAATCGGATGACGAACGAGACCGCGACGCTTGGACGGAGCGAGGGGGTGAAGCAGGTGATCGCGGTACTGGTGACGGTGCTCGCGCTCGTAGTGCTGGTTGCAGTGCTGATCTTCGTTCCGCGCATGATGCTGAAGCGGGCCGTGCGCAAAGTCGTGAAGCAGTTCCGGCGGGCAAGGGGCCACCTCCCCCGAGACGGCCAAGACGGCAGCCGAACTCAGACTGCCGCAAGGCGGGCTCTTCGCCGGCATGGGGAGGTTCCGTGACTACCGGCCCTACGCCATCCGTCTGCTCGGGCAGGCGGAGATCATCCTGGGCACCGAGGAGGGCGGCCTCTACCTCTCCGAGGAGAAGCTCGAAGGCTCGCCGGTGAAGAAGTTCGCCAGGCTCGAATAGGGTTCAGCTGGAGGACGGACCCTGGGGTAGGGGTCCGTCCTCCGCACAAGGGGGTCCAAGCACGCCGCTATAGCGGGTTGTTCTTGATCATCTCCAGCTCATCCTCGAAGTCGGACCCGAGGAAGTACTTCTTGGGTGTGAGGTCCTCGCCGCGCTGTTTGGCTTCCCAACCGGCCTTCACCTTGTCGGGAGTGGCCGGCAGGGCGTAGACGCGCACGCCGCAGGCGTTGTTGATGGCGTTGATCACAGCCATGTGGTTGGAGCTCTGGAAGCACTCCGAGCAGCCGGCGGACCCGTGCGGGCCTTCGGGGCGCGGGGTCTCGAGGAAGATCAGGTTGAAATCGTCCGGGATCATGTCGATGGCGGGCACGCCGCAGCCGGCCATGCTGCCGTACTTGTTCTCGGCCTGATAGTCCTCGCTGAGGGCGAACCCGATGGCGTGCGAGAGGCCACCGTAGCCCTGGCCCTCCACCGACAGCATGTTGCCGACCACGCCCACGTCGCCCACCCAGGTGAACCGCAGCACCTTCGTCTTGCCGGTCACGACGTCGACGTCCACGAGCGCCAGGTTGACCCCGTACATGTAGACCGGCTTGCTCTCACCCTGGCCCAGGTTGGGGTCGGGGCCAGGAGCCAGGCCGATGTTGAACTGGTCGTAGTGCCCGGTGTACTTGGTGGCGATGCCTTCGGCCAGCATCTCGGCATGGGTGCGATAGGTGCCGTCCGCCTTGCGCATGGCGTCCATGAGCTGCGCGGCAGCGTCCAGAGTGGCGCGGCCGGCCATGTAGTGCGACCGGCTGGCAGCGGCGAGGTTGGTGTCGGGGCAGACCTTGCTGTCGTTCATGAACAGCTTCACCTGCTCCGCCCTGATGCCGAGCGGCTCCAGGGCCTTCACCGTGTGGGTGAGGCTCCCGATGTCTCCGCCCTGGCCCATGTCCTCCCAGGTGTTGTAGTGCATGATGCCGCCATCCGGCAGGAGCTCCAGCGCCACCTCGGCGTAGTCGAACATGCCGGCGGTGCAGTGGAACCCGCCGATGCTCATGCCCACGCCCACATGCCTGCCCTCGGCCTTGGCCGCTTCCGCCTCGGCCTTGTAGGCGTCGTAGGTGGGCTTGGCCATCTCCAGCAGCGTCGGGTACACGTACTCCAGGTAATGGCTGCTGTTGATGGTGAGGTCCCCTGGGCGGGCGGCATTCCGGTAGCGGAACTCCCAGGGGTCGATGCCGGCCTTCTCGGCCAGCATGTCCACGAGGGCCTCAGACATGGTGTAGGTCTGCGGAGAGCCGAACCCCCGGTAGGCGGTGATGAACGCGTGGTTGGACGAGCCGCCGCGCGCCAGCGCCTTGATGTTGGGCAGGTTGTAGCCGTGGAACGCGATGGACACCAGGGTGCTGAAGATGGGCCCGGCCACCAGGGCGTACGACCCGTGATCGAGCGCGATGTCGTACTCGGCGGCGAGGATCTTGCCGTTCTCGTCGCAGGCCAGCCGGCCGTTCGAGAAGGCGGCGGCGCGTTTGCCGGTGGTGTGGTTGAACTCGTCGTAGCTCAAGGTGAGCGTGCACGGGATCCCGAGGTTCTGCACAGCTGTGACGACCAGCGCGTACGTGTTGGGGCTGACGGTGTATCCGAAGGACCCGCCCACCGCATTCAGCTGCATGCGGATGTCGTCTTTGGGGATGCCGCAGGCCTGGCCGACGAAGTCCCGGTTCTCGGTGAGCGACTGGCACTTGCACTGGATGGTCATCATGCCGTCGGTGCCCCAGAAGGCCTGGAGCGTGTCGGGCTCGATGGGCAGGTGCGGCTCGTGCTGCGAGGCGAAGCTACCCTCGGCGATGAAGGGAGCCGTCTCGAAGATCTCGGCGGTGTCCGTGCCCTTGAAGACCGGCTGCTCCATATAGAAGTTGGGCATGCCTTCGTGCAGCTGATACGCGTTCGGCATGGCCGCTTCCGGGAAGGTCATATAGGCCGGGAGCAGCTCCAGGTTCTGCTTGACCTTCTTGGCCGCCTCGCGGGCATGCTCGCGGGTGTCGGCGGCCACCAGGGCCACCACGTCGCCTCGCCTGCACGATCTTCTTGCCGGCGATCACCGGGAACGGCGGAGCGTTCAAGGCCTTCGAGCGGGCGATGTGGACGGCCGTTGTGATGGCGTTGCTGCCTTTGACGTCCTTGGCCGTCATCACCTTGATGACGCCGGGCATCTCCTCGGCTTCCGCGGTGTCGATGCTGATGATGTTGGCGTGGGCCACCTCGCTGAGCACCACGGCCAGGTGCGCCGTCCCGTCGGGCATCTGATGGGCGACGTCATCGCCGTAGTCGGCCAGGCCGGTGACCTTGGCCAGGGCGGTCGGGCGCGGGCGGCGGGAGCCGTAGATCTCGGTCTCGCCCTCGAAGTCGTAGGTGATGTCGGCCATGGTCTTCTCGCCGCGCATGACTTCGGCGGCGGCCATGACGGCGTCCACCAGGGGCTTGTAGCCGGTGCAGCGGCAGATGTTGTGGTGGTCTTTGAACCAGGTGCGCACCTGTTCGCGCGACGGAGCGGGGTTCGCCTGGAGCAGCCCATATGCCGAGACGATGAATCCCGGGGAGCAGAAGCCGCACTGGGCGCCGCCGTAGGTGATCCAGGCCTGCTGCAGGGGATGCAGGTGCTGGGGGGTGCCGATACCCTCGATGGTGGTGATCTCCGAGAACTCGGCCACCCGCTTCATCTTCTTGGTGCAGGCCCGCACCACCTCGCCGTTCAGGATGACCGAGCAGGCGCCGCAGACGCCGGTGCCGCATCCGACTTTGACGCCGGTGAGGCCCATGCGCCGCAGGCACTCAGCCAGTGTGTCGCTTTCGGGATCGCAGGTGATGAACCTGTCGACGCCGTTGATATTGAAGCAGAGCCTAGCGAGTCTCATCTCCCCCACCTTCCATCCGGATACGGTGCTGATATCGTTTATGGCTCTAAACTATCAAATCTCCTTGACGTTTTTCTAGCCTAGGGGCGGCCTCTTTGCTTGCGGCCCTTTTCAGCGCGGAGTCGAGCCACCGTCTGCGCTGCGGCGGACTGCGCCTCACCCATGAGTTTCTGGTAGCTGGCCAGGCGTTCGCGCGGGAGCGCGCCCGAGTCCGCGGCTGCCACGACGGCGCATCCCGGTTCGTCGTTGTGCGTGCAGTCGCGAAACCGGCACGACCGGCTCAACTCTTCCACCTCGGGGAAGACCGAGGCTATGCCCTCTTCCGACCCCGTGAGGCCGAACGCCCTAAGCCCCGGTGTATCGATGAGGACGCCGCCTCCAGGCATCTGGATGAGCTCGCGGGCCACGGTGGTGTGCATGCCGCGGCCGTCGCTTTCGCGGACGGCATGCGTGGCCTGCCTCTGCTCGCCAAGGAGCGAGTTGACCAGCGTAGACTTCCCCGCGCCCGAGGGCCCCACCAGGACCGCGGTGAGACCGGCTGTGATGTGCGCGAGGATCGGCCCGGTGCCGTCGCCGGCGAGCGCGTTCACGGCGACGACGTCCGCCCCGAGGGCGACCGCCTGGACGGCAGCCCGGGCCGCCTCGGGGTCGTCGGAGAGGTCGGCCTTCGTCAGCAGCACCACCGGCACGGCCCCCGAGTCCCAGGCCACAGACAGCTCGCGCTCGATGCGGCGCAGGTTGGGAGAACCGGAGATCGGGTGGACGACGAACACCGTGTCGATATTGGCGGCCAGCACCTGCACATTGCCTTCCGGGTCGAGCCGGGTGATGGTGCTCGTGCGGTCGAGCACGGCTTCTATGGTCTGCGTGGCCCCAAGACCGCCGCTGACACGCACCGCCACCCAGTCACCCACCGCCGGCAGTCCTGCCCCGCTGCCGACCGCCCGCACGAGCCGGCCGGAAGGCTTCGCGTGAAAGACCTCGTCGGCTGTGGCCACCAGGACACTGCCCCGGTCGCTCCGGACCACCCGCGCGGGCACGAGGCCCTGTGCCGCGTAAGGCTCGAAGAGCGCCTCCCAGCGAGTGGAGTAACCGTAGGCTCTCAGATCACCGGTCAGAAGGTCATCGCCGCGGCTTGCGGAGCTTGAAAGAAGCTCCTGGTGAACTCGCACGCCAGTTCGGCGTCGAAGGCCTTGCAGGTATAGATGTCCACGCTGAAGAACAGCGTGGGAGTGTCCCAAGCGTAGAAGTGGGCCCCTGAAGTCTCCCAATGGACCCAACCGGCCCATCCATAGCTCTCCGACAGGTGGGTGACCGGTTCTATGAGCAGCTGCATGCCGCAGACTTCGGACAGCTTCCTCAGATACCGTTTGATCTGATCTTCCACGATCGGCCAGCGGCAGGTGCCTTCGATGACCAAGCGTTGTCTGAAGATCATGGGAGCCAGATTGGACATACCGGGGGAGCAATGCACAAGCTCGATGGGGGGGTCGGTGGTCGTTATCCCTTCGATGTTTGTTGCGGTCAGCTCGGAGAACTCGTTCACAAGATCCGTCCTAACACCAGTGTTCCGTCGCAAATACGTCCCAGTCAATGTATACGACCCGATCTGGCCTCTTCCTTGGTCGGCACGGACCGCGTCGTGTACGTGCGGCGTGTACTGCTCAAGTGTCATTGTCCTTTGGCCGATTCTTGAAGCATGCAAAGAATCCAGATGCTCGATAGTTCCACCAGCAGTTTCCCGGGCAGGCCGCTCAGGCGGGCGGCGTTGCGCGGGGATCGCTTTGCGTTGGCCTACCTGGCCCTCGGCGGCTTGGCCATACTCGCCGCTACGGTGTTTCCTAGGGCGGGGTCGATAGTCGGCGCAGTGCTGGGCGTTGCCACCATAGCGGCGGTCATCACGTCGGTGATCCTGCGGCGGCCGTCGCACGTCTGGCCGTGGGCGTGCTTGGTCGTGGCGTTCGTGCTCTTCCTGGCCAACAATGCCGCCAAAGGCGCTTTCCAGCCCCTGGGCAACCTGACCGCCACGAGGTCTCTCATCCCGGACATGATCGCCCTGCCAGGCTACGTGCTGCTCGCAGTCGGCCTCATAGGGTTCTCGCGTAGCAGGGGCCGGGGCGCCGCGCAGAGCAGCGTCGTGCTGGATGGCCTCATCGCGGCTCTCGCTCTTGCATCCCTCGCCTGGGCGTTCGCGGTGGAACCCGTCCTCGCACAGGGGCAGACGCCCGATCTGATCAAGATGGTGCTCACCGCCTACCCCTCGCTATCAATCTTCCTCGTGGTGGTGACGCTTCGGATCATCTTCAACGCCGACGGGAAGCGCGGGACAGCGCTTTGGCTCTGCGTCGGCGCCATGACCTTCATGCTTCTGGGCGACGGTGTCTACATGTTCGCCGATATCAACTTACTGCATCTGCCCCAGCAGTTCCTCGATCTGCCATATCTGATCGCGTTTCTGGGCGCCGGGGGGATGGCTCTGCATCCTTCGATGCGGGAACTGACGGATCCCGGCCCGGAGACGCACCTCACGGCGTCGACAGGTAGGGCCGCCCTAGTGGCCGGGGCTCTCATGGTCACGGCCGTGCTCATCACAAAGTACCGTGTGTTCGCTGCGGCGGACAGGTGGGTCATGTTCCTTCTGTTCTTCGCCCTGATCGGCGCCGTAATTCTCCGGATCGTGCAGGCACTACGCGTCGCGGCCCACTCAGAAGCGCGCCTCCTGCACCAAGCGGACCATGACGATCTGACCGGCCTGCCCAACCGCCGGATGATGGAGCGCCACCTCTCGCGGATGCTGACACGCGCCTCCGCGGACGACGCGCAGGTCGCGCTTCTCTTCTTGGACCTGGACCGCTTCAAGCTGGTCAACGACACGCTCGGCCACGGCCGCGGAGACGATCTTCTGGTCGAGGTGGCCAAACGACTGCAGGCTCATGTGAGGCCCACCGACCTCGTGACCCGTATCGGCGGGGACGAGTTCATGATCCTGTTGGATCACGCGCAGAGCGGTTCTGAGGCCATGGATCTGGCGAACCGGCTCCGCCTCTCCCTCAAGGACCCATTTGTCCTTAACGGCATCGAGTTCTACACCTCCGCGAGCGTGGGCCTCGCATTCGCGTCGGGCGGCGACCCGCATGCCACGGCTGAAGCCCTCGTCCGCGACGCCGACACAGCCATGTACCAGGCCAAGGAAGCGGGTAGAGACAAGGTGGCCGTGTTCGACGAGTCCATGCGCGATGAGATATCCGAGCGTGTGGAGCTCGAGAACGATCTGCGCAATGCCATCCCGCTGAACCAGCTCCATCTGGTGTACCAACCCATCGTCCGCCTGCCTCGCGGACCGAGCGTGGGCATGGAAGCGCTCGTGCGCTGGGCTCACCCCACCCGCGGTGTGCTGTCCCCGGCCCAGTTCATACCCATCGCCGAAGAGAACGGGATGATCGCGGAGATCGGGACGTGGGTCATGGAGGAAGCCGTAAGCCAACTGGCGGCCTGGTGCCGTTACGCCCCCGAGATGGAGGGGATCTACGTATCCGTCAACCTGTCCAGCGCTCAACTGCGCCATGAGGGGATCGTCGATCGCGTCGCTGAACTCCTGGCCATGCACGGCCTGCCCGGGTCTTCTCTGTGTCTCGAACTGACCGAGACCATGGCCATGCAGGATCCGGCCGCGTCCACGGCGATCCTGAGGAAGCTCAGGGGCCTGGGCGTGGGCGTAGCCCTTGACGACTTCGGCGCCGAGTACTCGTCACTCGCCTACCTCAAGCGGCTGCCGGTGACCATGCTGAAGATCGACAAGAGCTTCATCAGCAATCTTGCCCAAGAAGACACTCCGGACGCCGCGCTCATAGCCGCCGTGGTCGCCATGGCCCGCTCCCTGGGGATCACCACGGTGGCTGAGGGGGTGGAGAGTTCCGCGCAGGCACGCTGGCTGCTGCGGCTGGGTGTGGACGCGGTGCAGGGCTTCCTCTTCTCGCGCCCGGTGAGAGCCGACAAGCTCCTCGAAGTGACCGCGTCCCTGAGCCAGCAGAAGCTCAGTCTCGTGACCGCTTCGACCAGTTGAAGGCCAGCAACGAAGCATCGGCGCCGTCCAACTGGTAGAGCGGCACATCAAGTCCCGCTATCAGTCTCGTGAACGGCCTCTCGGGGTCCTCCTGCATGAAAGCTTCCTGGTTGTGACGGTCGCATGGAATGCAGACCGCCTCATACTTCAGATCGTACCTTCCAGGCTCGCCGGGCATCGGGAGGTGAAAGCTCTTACCGGAAAGTTTCTCGAACTCAACGCCGACTCGTCCAAGTGAACGTATTGCGAGTCGGTTCATATAGGCAAGAATATGCTCTATACCAAGAATTACTGTGACTTTGAATACCGCCTTGTAACTTACAAGACTGTATGGCTTCTCCCAACTTGGCTGGCACCTACCGGTTTGAATATTGGACGTTAGGTTGAAGCATCTATTGAGGTCAATGATGTTGTGGAACTCCATGATCTCCCGGACGCTGCTTCTTTCATTCTCATCAGTCGCAGTCAATCTATCGTCCACGACTTCTATCCCCGTCAGGCCAGCGCCGTGCGCGCCGGCTGGTCCTCTTCTGGCTCTGACGATCCGTTTGACATGGGCCACCACGCGGTGCTCCAGGTCGACGGTGACCAAGAAGAGCGAATCGCGTTCGTAGGGCTTCATCCCGGCGAAGAAGTCGTAGTCTTCGGCCCCGAACACGCTTGCCTCGTAGGTCCGGACGAAATCGGACACGGGGTTGTCGGTCGGCAGAAGCACGGTGGCCAGCCCTGAACGGCCCGGAGCCTGGTCCAGTCGATCGACCAGCCGGGCCTCTATGGCCGTCAGTTCTGCTCCGCTCAGTTGGTAGGCGTCCCGGACGGTTGTGTGAGAGTCACTTTCGAACATCGGCGGGGAGCCCTCCGCTGCGAGCGTATTTTCCGACCCAGTGAGTTAATACGACCCGCCACGGCCCTATTCCTTGGTCCCCAGCCGTGCGCCCTTTCTAGTAAGGGATCCAGCATTCGATCAGTTCCTGCGGGAAGCGCGACAGCAACTCGTACCCGTCGTCCTTGACCAGGATCATGTCCTCGATGCGAACGCCGTCGCGGCCGCCCTTCTTGCCCGTCCAGGTCTCGAGCGCCAGCACCATGCCGGTCTTGAAGGTGTACGCCGGCAGGCCCAGCTCCCGGTGGGTGTAGAAGATCATCGGCGGGTCGTGCAGCGTGAGCCCGAAGCCGTGGCCGCAGGCCAGCGGGTTGACCTCGGCCCAGGTGTCGTAGCCCCAGTACTGGGGCGAATCCGGCCATTTGGCCAGGATGTCGTGGTCGGTGGCGCCGTCTTTGACCACGCTCATGCCGGCGTAGAGCATGTCCTTGGCCTCGGTGAACAGTTCCTTCTGCTCGCCGGTGGCCTTGCCGCAGCAGAACGTGCGGTAGATGCAGGTCTTGTAGCCCTGGTAGGAGGCGCCGTCGCAGTCCATGTAGACCAGATCGCCGGGGCGCACCATCTTGTCGGTGAAGGTCCAGCCGTACGGGTTGGTGTTCTCCCCGCTCATGCAGACGAAGTCCTCGGTGTGGTCCACGCCCTCGCTGTAGAGCTCCTTCAGCCCGATGCCCACCAGGTCGCACTCGCGGATGCCGGGTCTGATGGCCGTCTGGATGGCCGTGAACGCCCGCTCGGAGTTGGAGCAGGCCATCTTGATGAGCTCGATCTCGTCCACCGTCTTGATCGGCGCGGGCCCGGTCGAGGGTGGGCTTCACGTGGACGCACTTGATGCCCTTCTCGCGGAAGCCCTCCACGAAGAGATGCTCCAGCGTGCTCCCGTCGATGCCCAGCGTCTCCTTCTCCACTCCGTAGTCGGCCATGAGCTTGCCGATGCCGCCGATCCAGGCCTGAAGGATGGGGTTGCTGGTGTCGTAGGCTGAGAGGCGGGGCATGCCGTACGAACCCTGCACGCCGGCCAGCCAGGGCATGCGCCGGGCGGTCTCGGTGGGGGTGCCGCCGCCGATGAGGTGCGGCTCGCCGTTGCGGGCGATGAACACGGCCTGGTACTCCGAGACCCGCATGGGCGTGGTGACGTAGTACGACGAGATGTAGCGGATGTTGTCCGCATCCCAGGTGATGATGGCACCGACGCCGTCGGCCTCCATCTGGGCTTTGACTTTGGCGATCTTCTCCTTGCGGAGCCGGGTGTAGTCCACCCGCTGTTCGTAGTCCACTGCCAGTTTGCCGAGTGCCATGATCATCTCCCCGATACGATCTGATCTCCGCAAAAACCCAACCGAACGTTCGGTCGGGTTTTGCTGTGGGCTACGCTACAATGTGGTCGTCGGGATTGTCAACCACTGCCAAGCAGACGAGAGGTCGCCGTGGTCCGCAAGCGCGGTAAGCGGGGCGAGGCCCGCATTCGACAGATCATCGAGGCCACCCTCGATCTTGTCGTGGAGCACGGGGTGCCGGGCACCAGCATGGCCCGCATAGCCGAGCGTGCTGGCCTGACCAAGGCCAGCCTGTACGAGTACTACCCCAGCCGCCGGGACCTGCTGCTGGCCGCGCTGGACTCCGTCTTCGAGAGCGTCTACGAGGTGCATCGCGCATCCGACAACCCCGATGCGCTGGAGCGCCTGCGCGACATCGGCAGGCGCCACACCGAGCTCATCTTCAGCGAGGAACGGCCCTACATGTACGCCTTGGTGGAGTTCATCGCCGCCCCCCCGGAGGAGGAGCTGAGGCGCGCGGTGGGCGAGAAGCAGATGGCGGCCGCCGCCAACCTTGCCAAGATCGTGGAGGAGGGCAAGCGGCAGGGGACCATCCGGGGCGATGCCGATCCGCTGCAGGTGGGCTGGATGATCGCCGGTTGGGCATGGACCCAGAGCATCTCGCACCTCATCGGGGCGGCCGAGTTCTGGGATGCCTCCCGCTCCGCGCTGATGCTGGATATCCTGCTGCTGGACTGCGCCCCGGCGGCGCCGACCCAAGGTTGCTGTGGGTGAAAGCGGGGAACAACGGTAGCGATGGCTTTGGGAGGGCGGGGCGCGCAGAAACGAATCGTAGTGGAGGTTGGGATCCTATGAAGCGAAGCCTATTGATCGCACTTGCACTTGTTCTCGCGTTGACGGTCTCGGCGCTTGCCGCCTGCGGCGGAGAGACCACCGAGACCACCAAGGACGGCAGCGCTGGAACGGCCATACCGCAGGCGGCGCCCGGAGCCTACACGGACCTGACTCCGGGACAAGCCAAACAGCTGATCGACACCACACCGGATCTGGTGATACTGGACGTGTCTCCCAAGTACGCCGAGGGGCATCTTCCCGGTGCCATCAATCACTACATCGGTGATGGCTCTCTGAAGACCGCCATTCCCACCCTGGACCCGTCGGTGCCCTATCTCGTGTACTGCCACGTCGATAGTGCGTCCATCGGGGGCGCCGAGGCGCTCGTCGCCGCCGGCTTCTCCACGGTGTACAGACTCCAAGGCAACTACGCCGCTTGGGTCACCGCGGGCTATCCTGTGGAGAAGTAAGAGCGCGCGGCGGCTTGTTCGCGTCTCCTGCTACTCCATGAACGGCATGACCACGCCCTTGATGTAGCCGGGCGTCCCGCTGAGGTTGGCGTCGAACGCCTGGCCGATATCCTCCAGCTTGTACTTGTGGGTGATGAGCTTGTCCATGGGATAGACGCCGCTCTGAAGCGCCCACATGGCCCGCTCCAGCTCACTCTGGGGGTTCGTGGACATGCCCACGCCCTGCGGGCTGTAGATGATGGGGCACTTGATCCAGTTGAACAGCTCGTACGTGTTGGGCGCCTGATGCCAGCCCACGAGGATGACCTTGCCCCGGTTGGTCTTGATGACGTCGCCGGTCATCTTGATGCCTATCGGATGGCCGACGACCTCGATGGCCACATCCACGCCCTTGCCCCCGGTGATCTTCATGACCTCCGCGACCACGTCCACCTTGGAGGGGTTCAGGGTGATGGTGGCCCCCAGTTCCTTGGCCAGCGCCAGCCGGCTGTCGTCCAGGTCGGCCACGATGTACTCGCGCAGTTTGGGTGACGAGACCCCGGCGATGATGCCCAGGCCCATGAAGCCCGCGCCGATCTGGAACACGAAGTCCCCGAACTCGGGCGTGGTGGTACGGGCGATGGACATGCAGCTCATGAGCGGCTCGCCGAGCGCGTACTCGAAGGGGACGCCGTCCGGGATCCTCTCGATGATCATGCCGTGGCCGCGGTGGGTGGCGAACCTGGTGGGGTCGACGGCCACGTACTCGCAGTAGGCGTCGTCGGCGAAGTAGCCGGTGATGCGGTCGCCCACGCTGAAGCCCTTCACCTGCTTGCCCACCTCCACCACGGTGCCGGCCGGCTCATGCCCGGCGCGCCGTGGGAAGGGGTTGGCCGCCTTCATGTCGTCGCCCCACGAGTCTTTGTAGCCGGACATGTCGCTGGAGCAGACTCCACAGGCCTCTATCTTGACCAGCATCTCATTGTCAGTGATCTGCGGAGTCGGTATCTCGCGTATCTCGAACTTCCTCGGCGCCACTATGAATGCCGCTCTCATGTACGGTCCCCCCTCGACATGATTCAGGTGATCCAGTCTGTTCTCAGTGTACCTTCTCGCCCAAGGGGCGCCGCAAGTCCTCCGGCCCCTCAACACGCCCCGCCGCTCACGTGATAAGGTCTCAAGCGATCCCAATGCTGCGATTCTTTCGGACACCCGGCCTGCCCCAAGCGCGCGTAGACGCGTTTGCGTCGGCGGCTGAACGCATAGTCGGCCGGCCCATCGGGCCGGTGGCCACCGAGTCCTGTTTCTACATCGAGGAGGACGGTCGGCCGCTCACCGCCGCCGACCTGGCCATCGTGCACTATCTGCTGGCGGAGACCTTCGAGCCGGAACGGTTCGGGCCGGCGAGCCTCATCGAAGGCGGCCATCCCACCGTCCTCGAGTACGGCCCCCGGTTGGAGTTCGAGACCGCCTGGTCGTCCGCCGCCGTCGAGATCTGCCGGCGGTCCGGCGTGGGCGGGGTGCGGCGCATCGAGCGTTCCACCCGGCTGGGACTCTCCATCCAGCTCTCCGAGGCGCAGGCCGCCGAGGTGCTCGCCCTCCTCTACGACCGCATGACCGAGATGCCCTACCGGGAGCCTCTGGCCTCCTTCGAGTCCGGCCTCACTCCCGCGCCCGTCGCGGAGATCCGCCTGCTCGAAGAGGGCGTTTCGGCGCTCACAGGCTACAGCGAGGCGTACGGCTGCGGCTGGGACGCCGCCGACCTGGAGATCATCTCCGGCGTCTTCGAGCGCCTGGGCAGGAATCCCACGGACGTGGAGCTCTTCCAGATCGCGCAGGCCAACTCCGAGCACTCGCGGCACTGGGTGTTCAAGGGTGAACTCTGGGTGGATGGACAGCGCGTGCCCGAGAAGCACCTCATGGACATGGTGAAGCAGCCGCTGGCATGTTCCGGTCCCAACTCGGTGATCGCGTTCTGTGACGACAGCTCCGCCATCCACGGCCAGGAGGTAGACCTTCTCGTGGCCTCCGACCCGCTCGGCCCGTCGCCTCTCGACACCACGAGCGTCCTTCTGCATCCCACGCTCACCGCCGAGACCCACAACTTCCCCTCCGGCGTGGCTCCCTACCCGGGCGCCGCTACGGGCGGGGGCGGCCGCATCCGCGACAACCAAGCGGTGGGGCGCGGCGGGCAGGTGTGCGCGTCGGGCGCGGCCTACTGCGTGGGCAACCTGCACATCCCGGGCTACTCCCTCCCCTGGGAGGAAGACGGCTATCAGCATCCCTCCGATCTGGCGTCGCCGCTCGACATCCTCATCCAGGCCAGCAACGGCGCCTCGGACTACGGCAACTGCTTCGGTGAGCCGCTCATCTACGGGTTCACGCGCAGCTTCGGCCTTCGCACGCCCGACGGCTACCGCTCCTGGTACAAGCCCATCATGTACAGCGCGGGGGCCGGGCAGATCCGCGACGAGCACATCGTCAAGCAGAAGCCGGCCAAGGACATGCTCGTGGTGCAGGTGGGCGGACCGGCCTATCGCATCGGCATGGGCGGCGGGGCGGCGAGCAGCATGGAGCAGGGCACGAACCTGCAGGACCTCGACTTCAACGCCGTCCAGCGCGGAGACCCCGAGATGGGGCAGCGGGTCAACCGGCTCATGCGGGCCTGCCAGGAACTGGGCGCGGACAACCCCATCCTGAACGCGCACGACCTGGGGGCCGGCGGCGACTGCAACGCCCTCCCGGAGATCGTGGAACCGGCCGGGGCCGTCATCGACCTGCGGGCCATCCCGGTTGGCGATCAGACCCTTTCGGTGCTCGAGATCTGGGGCAACGAATCGCAAGAGCGCAACGCCGTGCTCATCGCGCCGGCGTCGCTTCACATCTTCGAGACGCTCTCCGCGCGCGAGAACGTCCCGGTGGCGGTGGTGGGCCGGGTGACCGGCGATGGGGTGCTCGTCCTCTACGACTCGACCGATCAGAGCAAGCCGGTGGAACTGCCGCTGGACGACATCCTCGGGCAGCTCCCGCCCAAGCGGTTCGACTTCGAGCGCGTCACCCGGGAGCTGGCGCCCCTGGTGCTGCCTCCCGAATCGGACTTCCGCCGGGTGCTCGACCTCGTCCTGCGCCTGCCGTCGATCGGTTCCAAGCGCTTCCTCACCAACAAGGTGGACCTCGACGTCACCGGCCTGGTCATCCAGCGCCAGCTCGTGGGGCCGCGGCACCTGCCTCTCTCCGACTACGCGCTCATCGCCCAGACGTACGCCGACCCCTCGGGGACCGCGGTCAGCCTGGGAGAACAGCCGCTCAAGGGCCTCATCAGCCCCGGGGCCGGCGCCCGCATGGCGGTGGCGGAAGCGCTGCTCAACCTGGCCGGGGTCAAGATATCCGGCATCGACGGCATCAAGTGCTCGGCCAACTGGATGCTCGCGGTCAGGCAGCCCGGCGAGGGCGCCTGGCTCTACGACGCGGCCTGCGCCCTGCGGGAGATCCTCACGGCGCTGGGCATGGCCATCGACGGCGGCAAGGACAGCCTCTCCATGGCCAGCTACGGCTACGGCCCGGACGGCGAAGCGGCGCTGGTGAAAGCCCCGGCGCAACTGGTGATGGCGCCCTATGCGTTCGTGGAGGATGTGGACGTCCGCGTCACCTCCGACCTGTGCAGGAGCGGCAACAAGCTCCTTCTGCTCTCCGCGGGCGACAAGCATCGCCTCGGCGGGAGCGCGCTCGGGCAGGTGCTGTCGCAACTGGGCGACGAGGCCCCCGACATCGACGATCCGGCGCGGCTGCGGTCGCTCTTCGAGGCCGTCCAGGAGATGGTGGCCACGCGGGCCATCGCCTCGTGCCACGACGTCAGCGACGGCGGCCTCATCGTGACGCTGCTGGAGATGGCCTTCGCCGGGAACAAGGGCTGGGACGTGTCGCTGGCCGGCGACGACCTGTACGGCGCCCTGTTCTCCGAAGAGGCGGGGGTCGTGGTGGAAGTGGCCGACGAAGAGCGGGCCTTGGAGATCGTCGCCCGGCACGGCGTGGGCGCCACGGCGCTCGGCCTGGTGCAGGACCGGATCGTCCGGCTGGAGTTCAACGGCGCCGTCGTCCTCGACGAGCCGGTCACCGGGCTGCACGCCACCTGGGAGGAGACGAGCTACCAGCTCGAACGTCTGCAGCGGGACCCCGCATGCGCCGACGCGGAGTGGGCCTCGCACAAGGCGGACCCGGGCACCACGCCGTACCGCCTGACCTTCGACCCCGACGCCGACCCGGCGGCCGCCGGCGCCGGCCGCGCCGCCGCGCCGAGGGCCACGACGTCCGGGCGCAAGCCCCGCGCCGCCATCCTGCGCGAAGAAGGCAGCAACGGCGACCGCGAGATGGCGGCATCATTCCTGGCGGCCGGCTTCGAGCCCTGGGACGTCACCACCACCGACCTGCTCTCAGGCGCCATCGGACTGGGCGGCTTCCAAGCGGCCGCGTTCGTCGGCGGGTTCTCCTTCGGCGACGTGCTCGACTCCGCCAAGGGTTGGGCTTCGGTCATCCGCAACCACGATCGGCTCTCGGAGGAGTTCGACCGCTTCTTCGCCCGCCCGGACACCGTCTCGCTGGGCGTGTGCAACGGTTGCCAGCTCATGGCGCTGCTCGGCATCCCCGGCTACGACCTCGCCGATCAGCTCAAGCCGCGCTTCATCCACAACTCGTCGGGGCGCTTCGAGTCCCGCTTCACCACCGTGCGCATCGAGAAGAGCCCGTCCATCTTCCTGCAGGGTATGGAGGACTCGGTGCTCGGGGTCTGGGTGGCGCACGGTGAGGGCCATCTGCATGTCCCGCAGCCGGCGACCCTCGACTGGATAGTCCAGAACCGGCTGGCGCCCGTCCGCTACGTGGACCCCAGCGGGACCGCGACCGCCACCTATCCGTACAATCCCAACGGCAGCCCCCTGGGCATCGCCGCGCTCTGCTCACCGGACGGCCGCCACCTGGCGATCATGCCCCATCCCGAGCGCTGCTTCCAGCGGCGGCAGTGGCCCTGGGTGCCGGCGGATTGGGACCACGCCGCCAGCCCGTGGCTGCGGCTGTTCCGGAACGCCTATCTGGCGGTGCGGTAAACCGCCATCAGGATGGCCAGCATCCCCTTGAACCCCGGGTGCTATCGCGCAGACCCAGCTTGAGTCCGGCGCCCCGTGCTGCCCATGGGTCCGAGCCGGCCGCCGACTTGACGCCGCGCCCTTTCCCCGGTAGGCTGGGCCGCGTAATAGAAATCACTTTCATTTAGCTCTTGAGGCCCGACTTGCTGGGAGGGTTGGGGCGATGGCGACGATGGATCTTGGAGTTGCGACTGCACGGCTGTCGGACCACGGGTTCAAGAAGACCCGGCAACGCCGCGCGGTGCTCGATGTCTTGGCCAGCACAGAAATCGGCCTTACCGCCGCGGAGGTGCACGCGCAGGCTCGGGAGCGGTGCCGAGTGCTCGGCCTGCCCACCGTCTACCGCACGCTGGAGGTCCTGGAGGAGTCCGGCCTTGTCCGCCGCATCCACACCGCCGGTGGTTGCGAGAGGTTCGCTCCGGTGAGCCTATTCGACAGTCATCACGTGGTCTGCGTCAGATGCGGCAGGGTCGCCGAGTTCGTCGGCTGCAACGTCAGGGAGCTCATCCCCGCGGCCGTGAGGCAGACCGGTTTCCACGTGGAGGGCCATTTCCTGGAACTGCTCGGTACCTGCAACACCTGCTATGGGGAGGGCGCGTGCGCCAGCAGAAACTAGGTCTATATCGGAGGGCGACTGTCTGGGCGCCGATCTCCGCCTTGCTCGTTCTCGTGACGTTCGTGGCAGCCGGGTGCGGCGCGTCTTCGAGCGCCCAGCCGGAGACCACCCAGACCGGCTCGCCGGCGTTCACCGCGCTGGCCGTGGAGAGCTTCCTGGCCGATATCGCTCAGAACGTGGCAGGCGACAAGATGAATGTGGAGTCGCTCATGCCCTTGGGGACCGACCCCCACGCCTTCGAGTTCACTCCCACAGACGCGGCCCGGGTGGCCCAGTGCGACGTGCTCATCCTCAACGGCGCCGGTCTGGAGCCCTCGCTCGAAGAGACGGTCGAGGCCATCGCCGAGAAGACCCATGTCATCGAAGCGTCGGCCGGTCTCGTGGGCCGGACGGCTCGCGAGGGAGAGGAGCCGGACGGGACCGAAGTGGAGTCGGCGGAGACCGCGGAGCACCATCACCACGACGGGGGAGATCCCCATTTCTGGCTCGATCCGACCTTGGTCGTGAAGTATGTGGAGAATATCCGCGATGGCCTCAGCTCGGTCGATCCGGGCAACGCGAGCACCTATCAGGCCAACGCGGCGGCCTACATCAAGTCGCTCGGTGATCTCGACGCGTGGATCGAGGAGCAGGTGGCCGAGATACCCGCCGGCCGCCGCCTCTTGGTGACCAATCACGAGAGCCTCGGCTACTTCGCCGACCGCTATGGCTTCCAGGTGGTGGGGACCGTCGTGCCCAGCGTCAGCTCGGGCGCCTCGCCGTCTGCGCAGCAACTGACTCATCTGATCGGGGTGATCCGGCAGACAGGCGCACCGGCGATCTTCCTGGAGACCGGATCGGACCCCCGGCTGCCGGAGCAATTGGCAGCGGAGACGGGCATCAAGGTGGTGTTGGACTTCTACACTCACTCGCTGACCGAAGCCAGCGGCCCGGCCCCCACCTACATCGCCATGATGAAGGCCAACGCCAGGACTGTCGTCGAAGCGCTCAAGTAGCGGCGGCGCTCTCAGCCCCTTCGGTGCTCGCGCATCCAGCCGACGCCGAAGTCCACCAGGTCCCGCTGCCTCATCAGTCTCGCGGTCGCGTTACCGACTCTGCCCACCCGGCACGCGCCGGTAGCCTCGAACGCGGCCCCGATCTCTTCGAAATCATCGGAACAGAGATCGATGTCCCGATAGCGCACCCATTGCCTCGCGCCGTCCCTCTGCACCGGAGCAAAGCAGTCCACGAGAGACGTGCGCTCGGCGCCCAAGAGGTACTCCGCCAGATGCAGCGAGGTGTTGCTGTCGTGCCCGGCGCCCAGCAGCAGCACGTGCCCATCGAGTTCGTACAGCCGCCCCAGCGGACTATCGAGATCCAGCGAGAGATCGAGCTTCTCGCCCGCGGTGATGTACGCGCTCTCTCGACCCCACGCGGCGAACGAGTGGTTCGGATGCAGGCTCCGCGTCACTCCCGGCTGCCTTCGGAACAGCTCGGGGATCACGCCGAGTCCCCTTGAGGGAGTCAAGAACGGGTCGTAGGCCGGCATGGTGTCCCGGATGGTCTGCCACCAGGCCTCCGGCACCGGCGGGTTCCCCCAGTTCGCGGGATCCGACAGGTCCCCGGAGTGCGCCGGCATGACCAGCGTGCCGCCGGCCCCGAGCGCCTGCTCGAGCGCGAGCACCACGCCGACCGCTCCGCCGCAGACCCATCCGAGCGAGCTCAGGGATGAGTGCACCAGCAGGGTCATCCCCTCCGCGACGCCGAGAGAACTCAGATCATCCCGTAGCGAGTCGACCGTGGCCGGCGCGTGCAGCGAGGCATCGATGGCATCCCGCTCACTCATGGCGCTATCTCCATCTCAGATAGCAGCCGGTCGTGCAGATCGACGTCCTCGGCGCGGGTGAACGGGCACATGAGAGCCATGTTGTGGAACGGAGTCAGAAGCACCCCTCGATTGAGCATGAACAGGTGGATGCATGCCTCCAGCAGGGCGTGCCGGCCCCGGTGCGCTTCGCCGCCGTTCCGGGGAGCCCGGGGCAGGAAGAGATACTCCACCCTCGCCCCGATGCGGGTCACGTGCCAGGGCAGCCGCTTCTCCGCGATGATGGCGCGGATGCCCGCTTCCATGCGCTCCGCCAGCCCGATCATGTGCCGGTAGTTGTCCGTCGGTCATCACTTCTTCGAGCGTCGCCCGGATCGCGCGCATCTGGAGCGCGCTCCCCGCCAGGGTGCCCCCGAAGCCGAAGTGGTTGATCTCCTGTCCGGCCCGGAAATGCGGCAACACCGACCAGATCCTGCGGGCCATCGCCTCCGACGCCCCCCAGACCGCCACCGGGATGCCCCCGGCGATGCTCTTGCCCAGGACGAAGAAGTCGGGCTCGAGACCATGCTCCCCCGTGTAGCCGCGCGGACCGGTGGATATCGTGTGGGTCTCGTCGATGATGAGCGGCACGTCGTGCTCTCGGGTGAGGCGGCGCAGGGCCTCGTGATAGCCGGGCTCCGCCGGCACCATGCCGATGTTGGTGAGGATCGGCTCGGTGAGCACGCAGGCGACATCGCCATGTGCCAGCGCCTCCTCCAGTGCCGGGATATCGTTGAACTCCACCAGTCTCGTGGTCTGTTCGTGATCCATCGCGTTGGGATGGACTCCCGTCCGCGGGACCATGCGGCCGGCGTCGTCGAGTTCCACCTGGGTCTCGTCCACGCTGCCGTGATAGTTGCAGTTGAAGGTGACGATCTTGCTCCGCCCGGTGAACATCCGGCACAGCCGCACGATGAACCGGTTGGCGTCGGTGGCCGAAGTGGTCACCTGCCAGTAGGGCAGGCCGAAGCGGCGCGCGAGCTCCTCCCCCACCCAGAGGCTGTCCTCCGTCGGCAGCATCATCGTGGAGCCGCGGGAGAGCTGGTCCGCGATGGCCGCCGTCAGCACCGGGTTGCGTGCCCGAACATGGCCGCCGTGTCGCCCAGGGCGAAGTCGACGTACTCATTGCCGTCGACGTCCACCACGGACGCCCCCTGGGCCTGCGCCACGTAGATCGGGTAGCTGCCGGCCCACTGCTGCATCCAGTGCATCGGCGCCCCGTAGAGGAAGTGCTCGCGCCCTCGGGCGTAGAGCGTCCTTCGACCGGGGATGGGTCTGCTCGAACAGGACTGTCTCCCGGTCGAGAAGCGACCGGAGACCGTCGGGATCGGGGGGCCACGGAGATGACGTCCGCGGCTGTGGCGCTGGATCACTCATGGGCGACATGATATATCGCGGCGGCCGGCGTGTTTCCGCTATCCTGTGACGCCTACTGAGAACCTTGCCAAAGAACAAGGAAGGATCCCATGCCCAGCCCCGTACGGGTCCGGTTCGCCCCCAGTCCTACCGGCGCTTTGCATGTCGGCGGCGCCCGCACGGCCATATACAACTGGGCGTTCGCCCGGCGCGAGGGCGGCGTGTTCATCCTGCGCATCGACGACACCGACCCCGAACGCTCGACGGCGCAGAACACCGCCCAGATCCTTCGCTCGCTGGAGTGGCTCGGGATCGACTGGGATGAAGGCCCCGAAGTCGGGGGGCCGTTCGGTCCCTACTTCCAGACCCAGAGGTCCCAGAGCTACGCGGCGGCTCTTGAACACATGAAGGCCACGGGGAGCGCCTATCCCTGCTTCTGCTCCACCGAGGAGCTCGAGGCCAAGCGGGTGGCCGCGCGCGCCGCGGAAGGCGCCATGGGCTACGACAGGACCTGCAGGCGGCTGGAGCCCGCTACCGTCGCCGCGCGTCTCGCCGCCGGAGAGCCTCATGTCTGGCGGTTGGCGGTGCCGGCGGACCGGGGCGACATCATCGTCGACGACCAGGTCCGCGGCGAGACGGTCTTCCCGGCGACCGCCATGGACGATTTCGTGCTGGCCCGCGGCGACGGCACTCCCACCTACAACTTCGCCACCGTGGTCGACGACGCCGAGATGCGGATGACCCACGTCATCCGGGGCGACGATCACCTCACCAACACGCCGCTCCAGATACTCGTCTACGAAGCCCTCGGCCATCCCGTGCCGGTGTTCGCCCATCTCTCCATGATCTGGGGCGCCGACGGCCGGAAGCTCTCCAAGCGCCACGGCGCGACCTCGGTCGAAGCGTTTCACGACGAGGGGTTCGTGCCCGAGGCACTGCTCAACTACCTCGCCTTGCTCGGCTGGTCGCTCGATGGGGAGACCACGGTCATCTCTTCGGAGGTCCTGAAGGCGCACTTCTCGCTCGATCGCATCTCAAAGAGCCCGGCCGTCTTCGACTTCGAGAAGCTCGAGTGGCTGAACGGCGTCTACATCCGGGAGATGGGGCCGGATGCGTTCGTGGCGCGCATGCTCCCCTGGCTCGAAGAGGCGGGGCTCGCCTCCGCGAGCGACCTCGACACCCGCCGGGACTGGCTTCTGGCGCTCGCTCCGCTCGTCTCGGAGCGCATCAAACGCATGACCGAGATCGTGCCGATGGTGCGGTTCCTCTTCACCGAGGACGTCGTCATCGATCCGGCGGCGGCCGAGAGCACGCTGGCGAAGGAAGGGGCGGGACTCGCGCTTGGCGCCATCCACGACACTCTCGTTCGCTCGACGAGTGGACTCCTGAGGCGATCGAGCAGGCTCTCCGGACGGTCCCCGAGGCGCTCAGCACGAAGCCCAAAGCGGTGTTCCAAGCCGCCCGCGTCGCCGTCGCCGGGTCCACGGTCTCCCTGCCCCTGTTCGAATCGATCGCGCTTCTGGGGCGCGAGACAGCCTTGGCCCGGCTGGAAGCGGCCCGGTCGCTCGCCACGCCCTGAGACCCCCGGGTTGACAGTCTGGGGCGAGTTGATTAGAGTACGCACTCGCATCTGGCACCGTGGCCCGTTCGTCTAGCGGTCAGGACGTCGCCCTCTCACGGCGGAGATCACCGGTTCGAATCCGGTACGGGTCACTTATGTGGTGTAAGATGCCAGTCGCGCGCCTGTGGCTCAATGGTAGAGTAGGGGACTCTTAATCCCAAGGTTGTAGGTTCGACTCCTACCGGGCGCATATCCTCCACGTCGATCTGCCTACGGGCCGGGGACCGGCATGAAGAACGACACGCAGCGGATGCTCATCCAGGACATGCTGGATCTCGCGGACATTCGGATCGGCGGCGACCGGCCGTTCGACATCCAGGTGAACGACCCTCGGCTGTACTCGGCCGTCCTGGGCGGCGGCACGTTGGGCCTCGGCGAGGCCTACATGAACGGCTGGTGGGATTGCCAAGCGTTGGACCAATTCTTCGAACGCGTCCTGTCCGCGGGGCTCGAGAAGCAGATCCGCAACAACAAGGCTCTCCTCTGGGCCGCCTTCAAGACCCGGATGCTGAATCCGCAGCGGCTCACCAAAGCGTTCGAGATCGGCGAGCATCACTACGACATCGGCAACGACCTGTTCGTCAAGATGCTGGACAAGGGGCTCAACTACTCCTGTGGCTACTGGGAAGCGGCCGACGACGCTCGACGAAGCTCAGACCGCCAAGCTGGACCTCATCTGCCGCAAGCTGGACCTGCGTGACGGGCATGCGGGTGCTGGACATCGGGTGCGGCTGGGGCGGCTTCGCGATACACGCGGCTGAGAAGTACGGCGCCCACGTCACGGGCGTCTCCGTGTCACGCGAGCAGATCGACCTCGCCAAGGAGCCGGGCGGCGGGGCTGCCCGTCGACTTCAAACTCCTGGACTACCGGAGCATCTCCGGGTCGTTCGACCGGATCGTGTCCATCGGCATGTTCGAGCACGTCGGGGTCAACAACTATCGCACCTTCATGGAGGTCACCCGCAGGTCGCTCGCGGACGACGGCCTCATGCTGCTCCACACCATCGGGCGCAACAAGTCCGGCCGGGTCACCGAGCCGTGGATCGCCAAGTACATCTTCCCGAACTCGATGATCCCTTCGGCGAAGCAGATCACCACGGCGGCTGAGGGGCTGTTCGTCCTGGAGGACTGGCACAACTTCGGCGTGGACTACGACCCCACGCTCATGGCTTGGACCGAGAACTTCATCGACAGCTGGGACTCCATCAAGCACGACTACGACGAGCGCTTCTACCGGATGTGGACGTATTACCTACTGTCCTGCGCGGGCAGCTTCAGGGTGAGGCGGAACCAGCTGTGGCAGGTCGTGCTCAGCCCGAGAGGTGTGAGGGGCGGCTATCGGGCGGTGCGATAGAGGCGGCGGCAGGGCCGGTGACGAGAGCAATTACTCGAACTCGCCGCCAAGCACATGTGTGTGCATACGGGCCTATGCGAGCCCGTCGACCAAGCGATGGCCAGCGGCTACGGCCCCGTGAACCCGCGGACCGCGGGACAAACGGCCACCGCAAACAGCACAACAACGCTCCTCTTGGGTCCGCGTTGCTGTCGCGAAAGGCGAGCCATTGCCATTTCCAAAACGGCTGCGCACTGCTTGTGATGAAGTTGCTGTCGGCGTTCGTTCATCTGCGCCGTCCTCCCGGCAGGGTTTCTTCCGCTATTGGCCGATTCCCGGGCGGCTCTGAAGGGCAGCGGAGTGCGGTTCGGGCGTAGAGCGTCGCGAGGCGTCTGTTACTTGCTTCCGTTCTGGTTGCCGATCCGACCGGTGAGCGAGCCGCTTTCCGAGTATGCCACCATGACACACTTGGCCTCCCGATCGCCTCTCGCCTCACCAAAATGGGGAACACCGGAGTCAAAGTAGAGGCTGTCACCCTTCTCGAGCACGTACTGCGTGATCTCCGGTGGTGGAAGACCATCGTGCCCTCGATGACGAACACCAATTCCTCACCGTCGTGCTGACTCGGTATGCAGACGGTGTCACGCGGGATGGTGAGTACGTAAGGCTCCATGTACTGATTGTTCATCCCCACGCACAACAACTCGTACGAGTAGCCGAACTCGCGAATGCCCCTGGCCAACTGCTCGCGCTGGTCTGCGCGGACCAACGAGACCCTTTCATCCTTCTCGACATCGCCGAAAAGGTCCGCAAGCGCGACATTGAGAGCTTTGGCGATCCTCGCCAAGGTTGGAACCGGCGCCGCTTTGCCGGAGGTCTCCACTTTGGACAGGTATCCTTTGGTCAACCCAGTTGCGTCGGCGACATCTTGGAGGGTAAGCCCACTCGCTCGTCGTTGGGCCTTAATCCTCTTTCCTATGCTGGCTTCATCAATCACTCTTAGTTCTTCTCCCAGCATCCCGAACTCCGCGCTCGCTCAGGTTCTTCAATCTAGCGCGTATCTTACATTGCAGACCCCGCCCTCGGCGCAGGCAATGTCGCTGTTCCCCTCGGCCTCGCCTCTCGCATCCGCCCCGCGGCGTGTTCTGTGTGCCCGCTCGCGGGACTGCCCGAAGCGGAGCGTCCTTTTGGTCGAAAGGAGCAGGAAGATGGCGGGAGAACCCGTGGGGGGCAGGATCCTCCCCGCCGAGGACAACCGCGCAACCCGGGACACGGCCGAGCCGGTAGCGCCATGGTCGTGTGGCAGGAAAACGCGAGGCAGGTCAGGATCTCGCCGTGACAACTCCCGCCCGAAACAACCGCCCGCGAAGACGTGGCTCCGCATCCCAGACTCATCGCCCATTAGTTGCTCGGTCAGGAAGCGTACTCTCATAATCAGGAAACTCAACCCTCCGTGTTGGCCTCTTACCCTGCCCAACGAACCGTCGCGGGAGTGGGCCACCATGGCACCTGGCCGCCATGAAGGAAGACCTGTCCTGCAGCGTGAGACCCCCGGCCCTCCTCCGGGCTTTGATCCTCTTCCCTATGCTGGCTTCATCAATCACTTCGCCGACTGTCCTGCATCGAGGCGCGGGTTCATCCCGTCAGCCCGGTCAACACCGGGTCCTTACGCATCGTCAAGCCGCCGTCCACGCAGAGCGCATGACCGGTGATGAAGTCCGATAGCGGCGACGAAGAGGAAGAGTATTGCGCCAGCAGCCTCTTCAACGGTGCCCCGCCGCCGAGAGGGGTCGCCTCTTCGATCTGTCTCGGACGGCAGCGGGCACGCCGGCCGGCGCCCGCGCGCTCGTTTCCGGCCACTCCGCTGGCGTCCGTCATCCTTGTTGCGATCCACCGCCGAACACCACCGCGTTGCAGTTGACGTGGTAGCGGCCCCATTCGCGCGCCACTGTCTTTGTCAGGCCGAGGATTCCCGCCTTACAGTTCGTCGTAGTTCGCCTGGCCGACTTGTCCGCGTAACCCGCTTGTCGAGGAGACATTGACGATCTTCCTCATCGCCTTGCGGCCTTCGGCTTCCTCTCGCTTGGCCGCCTCCTTCAAGAAGGAAGCCGCCGCACGCAGGATGCGGAACGGAGCAGTCAGGTGGACCGCCAGCATCGCGTCCCACTGTGCGTCGGTCATTTTGGCGAGGACGGCATCCAGGCATAGCCGGCGTTGTTAACGATAATGTCCACGCTGCCGAAGGAGTCGATCGCGGCCGAGATCAGCTCATCCGCGAAAGCGTCGCTGGTGACGTCGCCGGGAAGGCCGATCGCTCGTCCCCATGCTGCACTATCTCGGCAACCGTTTCCTGGGCCTCCTGGCCGTCGCGGTCGCTGACGACGAGAGACGCCCCTTGCTCCGCCAGGAGCAGGGCCGTTGCTTTGCCGATGCCCCGCCCCGATCCCGTGACCACGGCGGTCTTGCCTTCGAGCATCGGCGTCACGTAGAGAGAGCCTAGTTGTGGAGCGGAACAGAGGTCCATGCCTGAGCCCTTTCGTTTCCCCGATCAGTAGCCAATCGAAGCGAGGCCCTTCAGAGCCAGCATTTCCCGCGCCTCGCTGGGTAAGGCCGGCTCACGACCCAACTCGCGGCGATCCGCGACGATCTTGGCCACGAGTTGCCGTTGCTCTGCGCCATGACGCCTTTGCTGAGATACAGATTGTCTTCGAGTCCGACCCGCACGTTGCCCCCGAGGAGAAGGCCGGCAGTGCATAGCGGCATTTTGGTGACGTCCCGCGGCGCATACCGACCACCCTGACATCGCCCAGTCTCTGCTCAGCCTCCCGCACGAGCAGAGACAGGTTCTCGACGCTGGCGGGTGCACCCCGCGGATGCCGAGCACAAACTGCAGCCTGACCGGCCTGTCGAGCAGTCCTGCGTCCACCAAGTAGGCCACGTTGTTGACTGCCAGTCGTAGACCTCGAGTTCGGGTTGGGTGTCGTTCCTTCGGAACACCTCGCAGAACTCGCCGAGAAGCCGGTTGAAACGTGTTCGCGAAAACCATATCTTCCGTCCCCGCCAGGTGCTTGGCCTCCCACGGGAACTGCCGCGACGGGTATCTCCCCGACGATTTGGAACAGGCCGAAGTTCATGGAGCCCGCGTTGAGCGAGGCCAGCTCCGGCGAAGGCCGTGACGACGGCGGCACGCTCCTCAGTGCTTGGGCTGAAACCGCCGGTCGTGATGCAAAGGATGATGTCGCAGCGGCGCTTGATCTCGGTGATGACCTCCTCATACAGGTCGAGCAGGTAGGTGGGCTCGCCTGTATCAGGAACTCGCACGTGGATGTGTGCGACTGCCGCGCCCTCTTCATGTGCCCGCACCGCCTCGTCGGCTATCTGCTTGGGCGTAACAGGCAGATACGGACTCATGGTCGGGGTATGGATGCTGCCGGTGATGGCAGCGGTCACGATCGACCTTGTCATTCACGAATGTCCCGCTTTCTGGAGCAGACCCAAGTGCTGGAAAAGCTCGATCAACTGGCCCGTGCGGACCGACGAACTCACCGTGTGCGCATCTCCCGTCAGCCCGCAGCCCATCTTCACGCCCAGTTCCCCGCACGCGACTTTGTCGCACAGAAGGCGAGGCGGCAGGAACCTGCTCGCCCAGCGCCTCAGCGTAGTTCTGGGTAGCTTTGTGGTAGATATCGAGACCCGCACGATCAACCGTCTCCAGCGCCCCGAAGACCGTGATGCGGGGCCCGAAACTAGCCCGCGCCGCCTTGTCGATGTCCTCGGCGGAGGCGACACCGTCCTGCAAGAGATTGATTGCCTCCAAGATCCAAGACCATCTGTATGCGCGAAGCGATATAGCCGGGGGAGTCTCGGCAGTAGACGACCACCTTGCCCATCTGGGTCAGGAGTTCTTCCGTCCGGCTCACCGCCCAGTCCGAGGTGGCTGGGCCCCGGACGATCTCGACGAGGGGCACGATCTCAGCCGGATAGTAGTAGTGAGTCGCCAGGAATCGTTCCGGCCGTGAGAGTCCTGTGCTCAACAGGGCGATCTCCAGCGAGCTGGTGTTGGTTGCGATGTATCGCGTCAGGAGGCGCGAGGCGCTCGATCTCCGCGAAGAGCCCGAGCTTCAGGCACAGATCAGTCTCAGGAGCCGATTCCCACGACGAACGTGGCGTCTCGAACAATCTCGAGACCTGGGGAGATGTCAACGCGCGCAACGGCCAGTGCCAACTCAGTCGCAGGCAAGACCGAGTGCTCGACCAGCACACCTAGGATCCCGGCAAGACGATCGCCAAGAGAGTCCAGAGCCGCCGGTGCCGGATCGTAGACGACGACCTCGTGCCCATTCATCGCCCAGAGAGCAGCCACACCGCATCCCATGGTGCCCGCACCGATAGACCACGACCTTCAGGACGAATTTCACCACCTCGATCCAGCCGCTTGACCGGCCGACATCTTCTTATGCACTCATGGATGGGCCGCGTGGAGCCGAACGGATGCCCGGCTCCACAGTAAGGCCAGCAGTTCTACGGAGAGTTTGCCGTCGCCCCGGGGGTGGGCACACCAGTCATGCAACTGTCTATGGAGAGTTCGGGGCAGAGTTCCACGCTGTACCAGTCGGCGTAGAAGTTCGACGGGACGCGATTGGCCGGGAACGTGTTGGCGCCCTGTGCGGGATCGAGGCCGACGACGATCTTGTCGGAGGTGACCAGGTCGGAGTCAGGAATGTTGGCCTGCTCCACTTTGCCGCCTTGAAGGATCTTCACGCAGAGCTTCAGAGCATACGCGCCCGTGTAGACCGGCGAACCCATGCTGCATCCGCTCAGCCCCTGCGCCTTGAGTTCGGGGTCGACAGAGCCAGACGCCAGCCGTTCTCGCCTTCGTCTGCCATCGGGAACAGCTTCGTGATGCCGGCGGCCTTCAGACTCTGAAGGATGCCCAGGCATCCGGCCTGCGACCAGATCCCCTCCACGTCCGGATGAGCGGCGATGGCAGCCTGAGACTCTTTCTGGGCGGTGGCGTCGTCCCACATGCCGTTGAAGTCGGCGACGACCTTTGATGTCGGATACTGTCGAGAACCGACTTGCACCCGTCGTTCCGAGCCGTATCCACGTAGGTGCCGGGCACGCCTTTGCACAGGAAGATCTTGCCCTTGCCGCCATCGCATCCGCCAACCACTGCATGGCCTTCTGGCCGAGGACTTCTGGTCGATGGATACGTAGTACGTCCCGGGAGTCTCGATGACGTTGTCGTAGTTGACGATGGTGACGCCTTTGGAGACGGCATCGCGGAAGACCTGATCCAGCCCGGTGGGAGTCAGCGGATAGCAGATGATGCCGTCATATCCGGACGCGACGATGTCCTGGATCTGAGAGATCTGGGTCTGAAGGTTCGTGCCGGCGATGAAGACCTTCATGTCCACGAGGCCGTCGTACGGCGGCGTCCTCGACTCAGCGACCACCAAGTTCTGAGCCTGCTGCTGCCACGTGTTGCCGATGTAGCTCATGGCCAGAGCGATCTTGAACTTCTTGGCGCCCGCCGAAACCGTCGTAGCGGTGCCGCCGGCCGCCGTCGTAGGCGTACCTCCCGCAGCGGACGTGCTCGTGGTCGTCTCCCCGCCACAGGCTGCGAGCAGACCGCCCAAGCCAAGGGTGGCTCCAACAGTTGCCCCGCCGATCCCCGCCAGCTTCAGGAAGTCGCGGCGACTGACACTCCTCGCGGCCATCTGCGCTGATTCGGGCGTATCGGCCGCATTCATTTCGTCGTGGTCACGCATTCACTCCTCCTTCATCACACAAGCACCGTTTCGCACAATCACAATCGGGTCACTGCCAGCTGCCTTCGTCCATTCCCCCTTCCCCCAACCCTAGTCTCTCCCCCCACGCCGGCCCTCATGAGCGGCCCGCCTAGTTGGAACCCCTGTCCGCGGTGATCCACATGGCTCCCAGCACGACGACGCCAAAGACGATCTGGCGCCACGCAACATTCAGGGACAACGCGACCAAGATCACGCTGATAGCGCTGAGGAGAATCGCTCCACCGAGACTGCCAATGAAGTGACCCTTGCCGCCGAGGATGGAACCGCCGCCCAGTACCACGGCTGCGATCGATGGAAGCAAGTACGCGTCACCCATCCCCAGGTAGGCCATGCCCGACTGGGCACCAAGGATCATGCCGCCGATCGCGCTGCAGACACCTGCTATGACATACACACCGATCACATTGCGACCGACACTGAGGCCGCTCATCTTCGCGACCCGGGGGTTGTTTCCGATGGCCCTCACCCTTCGCCCGTACTTCGTCCTGCTGTAGAGCAGGCAGGCGATCACGGTGAAGATGATCAGGAACACGATGATCGTCGGAATGCCGATGACCCGGCCGATGGCCACGCTGCTGAGCGCCGGCGCGATGTAAGAGGGTGGAGGCGTCCCGTTGGTCTGCACCAGGACCCCACCCCGGATTATGATGTTCATCGCGAGCGTCATGACGACAGGAGACACCCGAAGCGCCACGACGCCGAACCCGTTTGCCAGCCCGATGGCTGCTCCGACCGCCAGCCCCACCGGGATACCTTTCACCAATCCCGCGTTCGTACCGGCCGATATCCCCGAGACGAGCACCGCGGTGAGGGTCATCGACCACGGCAGAGACAGATCGATGCCCCCTGTCATGATGACGAGCCCTTGCCCCAGACTGATGACAGCCGTGACGACCGCCAGCATGAGCACCGTCTTCAGTTCGCCGATGCCGCCAAGGTTCGCGTTGATGCCTCTGGAGGCGACGATCAGGACGAAGATCACGGCGTACAAAGGGATGACAGAGCCGAACTGCGGGTGCCTGAGCGCTCTCCTGGCCACTGCAACGGCCTGCGATATGGCGCCCGCCTTCTGCGCCACGGCTGCCGGCTCCGAGTCTTCCATGTTCACCTGTTTCGCTTGCTGATCCATGCCGGGTCTCATTTCTCGTCGTCAGCAGGAGAGGGGGCGAACCGCCGCCAGCGTCCGGCAAGGGAGCCAAACGTGCCGAAGACCACGGCCGCGATGATGATCACGCCTTGGAATATGTCGGTGTAGAAGGAGGAGACTCCGAGGACGAAGAGCACGTTCGACAGAATGGTCAGGATGGCGGCCCCGATGAGGCTGCCGACCATCCCGCCCCGGCCGCCGGCGAGCGAGGTCCCGCCGATGACCACAGCCGCAACCACGGGCAAGAGGTAGGCGGCCCCGATCGTCGCATCGCCGCTGGACATGATGGTCCCGAGGAACATGCCCGCCAGAGCATAGAAGACGCCCGCGAGCGAATAGGCCCAGATCTTCACCCTCTTCACTGGGATACCACTCGTGAACGCCGCGTTCTCGTCACTGCCGACGGCATACATGTTCACGCCGAACCGAGAGCGACGTATCAACTGCCAGACGATCAGCACGAGAATGAGCAGCAGCACCGAGCAGGGGAACTTCCCTCCGATCGATCCGCTCAGCACGCGCATGAAAGACTGTGGGACGTGGCCACCAGGTTGGGGCAGCAGGAGAAGGGCGAACCCATACCAGATGAAGGAAGTGGCCAACGTGGCAACGATGGGCTGCACCCGTGCAAGCGCCACCCAAAGCCCGTTGACGAAGCCGGCGCCGAAACCCACCACCAGAGTGAGCAGGAATATCGAGACGATGCTCAGGGGGCTGTCGTGCATCTGCACCGCGATGAATGTGTTGGCGAGACCGAGGATGGCACCCGCCGACATGTCAAGACCGCCGGTCAATACAACCAGGGTCTGCCCGGCCGCCGCCAGTGAGAGCGCCATCAGACTGTTGAAGACCGTCTGCATGCCGAAGCTCGACAAGACGCTATGGCGCGAGGTCGCGTAGATGACGAACAGAATGAGCAGGAAGACGCCGGCGATCGAGGCGCCTCCGCCCAAACCGCGGCCCAGACCCTTCCACATGTTCCCAAGCCGGCTCATGCCATCTCTCCTGCCGCTCCAGCGGGTGTGGGCTCCTGTGCACCGGCGTAGCCGACGGCGGCAGCCATGCATGCCTCCGAACTGATCTGCTCCCCGATCAGGTCACAAACAATCGTTCCCCCGCGGAACACCACGATCCGATCGGAGAGGTTCACCAGCTCAGGAAGCTCGGATGAGTAGAGCAGGACAGCTCCGCCCGAATCCGTGAAGGCTCGGATGAGGCTGTAGATCTCCGACTTCGTCCCAACGTCCACACCGCGGGTGGGGTCGTAGAGGAGCATGATCTTCGCTCCGGTCATCATCCATTTGCCGATGACCACCTTCTGCTGGTTGCCACCGGAGAGCGATGTGACTGTCAAGTCGATGGCGTTCTCGCGGATGTTCATCTGAGCCATCTCTTGCAGCACCCGACGCTTTTCGGCGCGCGTATTCAGCCAGCCGAGCCTGCCGAACTGCGAGAGAAGCGGAAGAGAGATGTTCTCTTTGGTGGACATGTTGAGAAACAGACCCTCTGTCTTACGGTCCTCGGGAACCAGGCCGATGCCGATCTTGGGGGAGACAGCCGCGCGCGGGCTGTTTATCCTGACCTTCTTGCCGCGCACGTAGATCTGGCCACCATCGGTCCGAAGTAGACCAAAGAGAGCCATGAAGAACTCACGTTGCCCGTGGCCGGCCAGTCCGGCCACACCGAGGATCTCGCCCCTGCTCAGGTTCAGACTGACGTCCGAAAGTTGGTAGCGCGACGAGCTGAGGTTCTCCACTTTGAGCACCGTTTCCGAGGCGGCTGGAATCTCGCGCCTCGCGGGGAAGAACGCCTCTTGTGACCTCCCGATCATCAGCTTGATGACGTCCTTGTCGTCCAGCTCGTTGATGCCGTAGGTGCCGACATCTCGACCGTTTCGAAGGATCGTCATGCGATCGCAGATCTGCTTGAGCTCCGCCATCTTGTGGGAGATATAGACGATCGACGTGCCGCTGTTCTTGAGACGGCCAATCAGATCGAACAGCCAGTGGACATCATGTCCTTCGAGAGCCGACGTCGGTTCGTCGAGGAAGAGGACCTTCGGGCCTCGTATGATCGCTTTGGCAATCTCGAGCTTCTGTTTGTCGCCCAGCCGCAAGTCGCTCACCAGCGAGCGCACGTCGATGGACTCGATACCGACCCCCCGAAGCTCGTGGCTGGCCTTTTCGTAGAGAAGACCGCGGCTGACCAATCCCGCCTGCCCTTTTGGAAGAACCGGCAGAAAGAGGTTCTCGGCGACCGTAAGGTCCGGCATGAGCGTCAGTTCCTGGTACGCCGTGCAGACCCCGGCTTCGATAGCCTCCTTGGGCCTTCTTGCGCTGACTCTCACGCCGTGCACAGCAACGTGTCCACTATCCGGCTTGACCACCCCGCTGACGATCTTCACCAGCGTCGACTTGCCGGCGCCGTTCTCTCCGATGACAGCGAGCACCTCGCCCATCTCGAGGTTCAGCGAGACCTCGTCGAGCGCCAGGGTCGCTCCGAAGCGCTTGGTGGCCTTGTCAATCTCGAGCGCGTACGAAATGCCCGATGCCGGGGCATCTTTCGTGCCTGGTTCTGTGCTCATCGCGCCCCCCATGGCGACTGGTCAGACGACAGCCAGAGGACGGATCAGTGACCCGCTCGCTCCCCTGATCTTCAGCGGGGACATCACAAAGAGGAACTCATATACGCGATCTCTCGCCAGCTCCTCCTGATACACCATCTCCATGATGTGGACGCCGCGCCTGTTCAGGAGCTCGATATGGATCGGGTGCGGATTGGTCGGGTCCAACGACGGACAAACCTCGACCGACTCGTTGTCGGCGCCCACGACCACCGCTCCGCGATCGGCCAGGTAGCGAGCTACCTCCAGCGTGATGCCGGATCCATATACGGCGGCGCTTTCCGCCTTGGGCCACACACCCATGTAGCCGGTCCGGACGATCACCGCGTCGTCCTTCTCGATCTGCAGACCCTGGCGGGACAGCGTCCCCTCCACGTCTTCGAGAGTGATGGCATAGCCTTGGGGAAGAACGTCCACGCCTTTGTAGCCGGGCACGTCGAGCATCACGCCACGGGTCAAGAGGGGCGGTATGGCGCGCGCATCCCCCCGCAGCAGACCGAAGTCGCCGGAGTCCTCGGCCTCGTTCATACCGCCGAACCAATGAGCGTCTTCGCCGTGGGTGATATGGCCGAGCGCGTCGATGTGCGTGCCGGTATGGACGGTTCCGATGACCAGTTCGGAGAACCAGCCCATCTGAGGCTCGTTCTGGCCCAAGAACTCAGGATGGTCGCCGCTCACTCGCAGGCCGTGTGGCGTGCGGTAACTCAGCACTTGGAAGGGAGGATGGCCCATCCATAGCGGCATCTTGTTCCAGCGCTCGCATTCGAGGTCGTAGACGGCGCCGGACCTGACCAGACTGACTCCTCGCAGGACCGATTCGACCCCCACGTGGCACGCCCGGCTCTTCTCGTCTTTTTCCACTTTCAGCCTCCTAGCTGTCCCGCGACCCATACCGAGTCAAGTGTGCACTCGGCTGTCAATGTGCCGTCCACCCGGCGTCGATCAGTTGGGCTGCTCCCGTGATGGTCCCGGCGGATTCCGAGCAGAGAAACGTGACGTATGCCGCCACTTCCTCCACTCGCACAAGGCGCTTGATGGCCGCGGGCTCCAACATCAAGGTGCGCACCACCTCGTCTTCGGAGATGCCGCGCGTGCGAGCTTGGTCGGCGATCTGCTTCTCCATGAGGGGAGTGCGCACGTAGGCGGGGCAGATCGCGTTCACCGTCACCCCGTGCTCCCCAGCCTCCAGAGCAACCGATTTGGTGAGCCCGATCAGGCCGTGTTTGGCAGCACAATAGGCCGCCTTGAACGGATGGGCGACGAGCCCGGCGGCTGAGGAAACATTTATGATCCGCCCCCACCCCGCCTTGTACATTTGAGGAATCGCGCACCGCGTCATAAGGAACGATCCGGTCAACATGACCCCGATAAGCTCGTCCCATTTCTCAAGCGGGAATTCCTCGACTGGGCAGATATGCTGCAGTCCAGCATTGTTGACTAGGATGTGGACAACGCCGAACTCCGCAACGGCGGCATCGATCAGCGCACAGCACTCGAGCGGCGAACGCACATCTGCCTTCACGAACAGGCTGTTGGCAATAGTGGCGGAAGTGCTGCGCCCGGCGTCTTCGTCCACGTCAGACAGTACCACCGATGCACCGTGGTACGCCAGGTCGGACGCTATCGCCGCACCGATGCCACTTGCCGCCCCGGTCACTACCGCGACCCTGTTCGCTAGATCGATAGCCGGTGCCAAGATAGTCCCTCCCACCCCTCGAGTCATTCAGCAATTCAGCAGCGACGCGACTGGAAGTCTTGCGGTGAACAGCAAGCGCTTTTTCCCAGCGAGAATTCCTGTGTTTCCTAACGGCAACAAATGTTTACTAGGCGGCCACCTTACACCTGCTGCGTTCTTGAGTCAAGGTCTTTTTTTGAGAACCGAGCCCGGCGCGAACCATTCATCGTCAATGGCAACTTTTGCCTGCAAACATTGGTAATCGTGCGATATCAGCGCGCGTCTCCGAAGAGATGCCGATCAGACGCTGGTCTGGGCAGATAGCACCCGATGCCGCGACCAATCCTGTTGCTTTTTAGGAAACTTCTGCAATGATGTGCGTGCGGCGAAGTCCAGCCGGGACGCGCACGGGCCAGATATCAAGTATGGGGGCCATCGACATGCAGCTGTCTCTACACAGATGTCCGGTCTGTCTCAACTCGGCAGACCGGTCTTCCGAAGACCAGAACGACGTCGCGACGATCGACTGCCCGCAATGTGGAGTCTTCACTGTCACGCATGAAGCACTACGGGAACTGACGGCGAACCGCGTTGATGGTGCTTGGGCCCGGCCGCGGGCCGAGATGTCGGCCTGGATCCTGCGCAATCCTAATGTGCTCATCTCGTCCGATGTCTTGGAGGATCTCCTCAGCCTACCCGCCTCTCCCCTGCTGGAGAGAGTCAGCCGTCTCATGACGCTAGTCGAACGGGTGACGGACTATCTCAGCCAAGAAGTGGAACTTTCCGAGCGGCGGCTCCAGGGCGTCTCCTCTTCGGTCCATGGAGAGGAACTCGGCGCCTTGCTCTCATACGTGCGCAGCAGAGGCTGGATAGCGGTCGACCTGCCGTCTGCAGGCTGTGCGCTGCCGGACCGGTTGCGGGTCAGGCTGACTTCGGAAGGCCTCATCGAACTCGACGGAAAGCGTGCCCGGTTCACGAGGTTGAGTCACGCGTGCATCGCGATGGGCGGCGACGAGGCACTTGAAGACGCATACGTCCGCGGGACCGAGACGGCGATAAGGCTGGCCGGCTACGAACCGGTGGGCCTCCCGCGCACACCAGAGGAAGGATTGCCTGACGATGCCGTCGCCGCCGCGATCAGAGGGTGCAGGTTCGTTGTCATCGACGCGACTCTCAAGCATGAGAGCCTATTCTATGTGGCCGGCTTCGCGGCCGCTCTCAAGCTCCCGATCATATGGACCTGCCGAGAAGACGTGCGAGAAGGGCTACCGGCCGGCGTGCTGCAGCCGGCGTGCATACTCTGGAGCTCAGCAGAAGACCTTCGCGACCGCTTGACGTCCAGAATCAAGAGCCTGCTCGGCATCGGGCCGATCACCCCTCCATCCTGATCATGCCCCCATACTCGGACCCTGCCGGCACACGGCCGGCGAACGCACCGCCCCATTCGAATGGCGCGTCCAGGCCCGCGTGTCTGGCTGACACCATCAAGCGGCACAAGGCGATCCCCGTGTCTACCTCTGGGACTCGATCAAGCAGGACTACGACGAGCGCTTCTACCGGATGTGGACGTACTACCTCCCGTCCTGCGCCGGCAGCTTCCGGGTGAGGCGGAACCAGCTGTGGCAGGTGGTGTTCAGTCCGAGAGGTGTGAGGGGCGCGTACCGAGCGGCGCGGTGACTCCGCCCCGCTTAGATCCTCCCAAGCACGGCGTGAACCACGACCGACCGTCCGCCTTGTACTTCCCTGATGGCCTTCTGCAGTAGACCACGGACATCCTCGGGCCGCTCCAGTCTCAGGCCGAGCGCCCCTGCCCCTTCGGCTACCTTGGCATAGTCCGGCGTCGGCCGGATCCTCGTCACCACCCCGTCGTTGCCGCTGTCCACGGCGCCTCCGGGGAAGAGGCGCTTGACCGGCTCGTGGGCCGCCTTGTAGCCGCCGTTGTCGAAGACGACACAAAGGACCGGTGCACCTGCCTTTTCCGCGGTCCACAGCGCGGCCAGCGGATTGGCGAACGTGAAGCCGCCGTCTCCCATGAGCGCCACCACGACCTGTTCCGGGGCCGCCAGTTTGCAGCCGATGGCCGCGTTCAGGCCCCAGCCCAGGCAGGAGCCCCCGGGGGTGAAGAGCGTGCCCGGCACCTCCCGCGCCAGATGGATCCTGGCCAGCTCCCGGCTCGTGACCACGTCCTCAAGCACGATGGCGTCGGCCGGCAAGGCCTCGGCCAGGCACCACATCAGCCACTCGGGATGGATGGGGAAAGTGTCCCGCAGAGCCCGCGCTCGGCGCCGCTGTTCCTGCAGCCATCGCGTCTGTCCGGCCGCGACCTTCGCGGCTCGTTCGGTCGCCGCCGCCTCGTGCTCGCCGATCATGGCGTCTTCGACGGCGTCCCGAAGCGCGGCGAGGCCCAGCGTCACGTCGGAGGCTATGCGCAGGTCGGCCGGATACTCCCAGTTCACGGATGCTTGATGGATCGGATCGCGCTCGAGATAGATCAGAGATGCGTCCGAGGCGGGCAGTACTTCGCAGGGCATGTAGGGGACCTGCGGGTCGACGAAAAGAACCACGTCCGCGTTGGGCAGGAATTCGTTCAGCCGAGAGCGGACGTTCAACTGGTGGCCCGCCGGGACGTTCGCCGCGAAGTACCCGTCGCAGATAGGCGCACCGAGCGCTTCGGTGAGAGCCGTCAGCTCGGGTACAGAACGCGGGTCTCTACCACTCTTCCCAGTGACGATGAGCGGGCTTCTCGCCCGGGCCAGAAGACCGGCTGCTCGCGTCACCGCCTCCTCGTCCGGCGCCGCCCGCGACGGCAGGGCCAGCGAGCGAGCGTCCGGCATGCGGACCCCGGGGGCGGGCTGCATGAGGACCTCGCGGGCTACGGTCAGGTAGACCGGACCCGCGGGCGGGCTCTTCGCGAGCGCGAACGCGCGTCCCACGGCAGTCGCCACACTCTCCGGACAGGAAAGCTCGTAGTGCCACTTGACGTAGTCGCGGAGGATGCCGGCCTGGTCTTTGCGCTCCTGCCCCCACTGGATGTAGACGTCTTTGCCGCCGGCCATCCCGGTCGCGTAGCCGCTGTCCCCGGCGCATGTGTAGGGGGCGCGTCCGGCGCAGAGGACCAGCCCGGCTTCAGCACCGGCGGCGTTGCTCACCGCCCCGCCCGCGTTCAGGGTCCCGGCGTCCACGTGGACGAACACCGACTGGGCCCGGCCTGTGACCAAGAAGTAGCCGTGGGCGGCCGAGACAGCGGTGAACTCGTGGGTGCACATGATGGGCCGAGGGCTGGGAAGGCCGCGCTTGGCTCGCGAGGCCCACGATTCCTGAAAAGGGAACGTGTCTGTGCCGGGGTTCACAAAGGCGAATTCGGACCCGTGTGCTAAAGCAAGGGCCAGAAACGCATCAGCGGTCCGATCGAAATCCATGCTCATCGCCCGGAACCCTCGTACAGCTTGCCGGGATAGGTGGTGAATTCGAAGATGGGCTTATCGGTGCGTACGACCCGCAACGGGCAGTGGGACAGGCCCGCGGGGATGAACACGAGGCAACTCTTCGTCAGAACGTGCTTCTCGTCGCCCAGCCATAGCTCGATCTCGCCATTGAGCTCGTGCGGGTCGTCGAGGTCAGTGCCGAAAAGACCGACCACCTCGTCGTAGTCGTGCTTGTGGGCGCCGACCGGCATGCGCTGTGGCTCCCCGGGGGCCGCGTAGTTCCACACCGTGTCCACATAGAAGGCGCCCGGGACGACCTCGCTGTCGAGGAAGAGGACCCTGCCTCCCTTGCTCTTCCCCTCCCCCGCGATGGGCATCACCGGGGACCAAGCGGCCTCGTGGATCGTGCCGGCCAGTTCGGTGACGATGTACTTGCCATACTTGGATCCGCTCTCTTCCACTGATGTCCCCTTCCGTTACTGCGGCGGTGAAGGTGGAGCGGGTCTTCCCGCCCAGCCCAGGCTCACCCTAGCATTTGTGGTGGAGGGGGCGCGAGCCGACGAAGGCCGCCCCGGAGCAGAGAAAAGGCCCCGCGATAGCAGGCCACCTCAATGAGCCCGTGACGGGCTCGAGCCATGAGCATTCGAATGAACGTGTGTCAACGCCGGTCGAAAGCTGAGCTAGAACCTGCCCGGCAGATTTGGCCCATTATTCAACCGGCGTCGACATCTGGGACTTTCTTACGAGCTTCCTCTGGTCAGACACATCATCACCTCACGGATCTCACAACGATCGGCTGTGAACCGCCCCGGCTTCGGTGGAGATTCGCTGGTTCGAGTCGCGCCTCTTCGTGCGGGGTGTGTCCATATTGGAGCGTGCGTTCCAGTTCCGCTGACGGTGTGGGGGGCGGCGAGCACCAACTAGGTCTCAGCAGGCTCGCTTCGGACGCCGGCCTCGCCGTTCACTCGCACCAGCTTCCACAACGGCGACCCATGAAGCAGCTCGAGGGTCAGGACGGGCTGCTGCAAACGATTCGGTCTCCATTGAACCCTGGCTGCTGACCTACAGTTCTTGCCCCAGCCCGCTTCGAGTCTTGGGCAAGACGAGAGCCAAGACCGCACTGAGCGCGAAGAAGACAGCGGCCATTACATAGGAGGGCGCAAAAGACGAGTAGGCGTCTGCGGTCATCCCACCAATGATCGGGCCGACCGCCATGGCAATTCCCAAGAGCACGGTAACGAAGCCCAGGGAGACTGAGGCCATGTGGGAACCAAAGTGGTCTCCGCAGGCCGCACCGAGGATGCCCGGAATACTGAGAGATGTGAGCCCGATGAGAACTGCGGAGGCCATGAGCGAGGGCCCGGACGGCCGGAGACCGAAAAGCGCGGACGCCGCGGCCTGAAGAAGGCACATGATGACGATAGCCCGTCTGCGTCCGATCCGGTCTGATAGGTATCCCCATAGGAATCCGGATACCAGACTCACGGCACCCATGACAGTGAAGAACAGCCCGGCGCCTTGGCTTGTGTAGTCCAGATCGTGGATGAGCCGCTTCTGAAAGAAGGTGAGGTAGGTCACGTAGCCAAGGCCGAAGAAGAAGTAGATGAGACCGAGCAGCCAGGCGTGGCGGGAAACAAGAACTCCCCTCCAATCATCACCCGATACTTTGGGCTGTTTCGTCCCCGCCAATTGGCCCGGTCGGACTCTATCCCTCAAGAGCACGAGGACTACGAGGGCCAGTACGACGGTCGTCGCGGCATAGAAATACCATCCCGCCCGCCAACCGCTCGAGGCGATCAGGCGGGGCACAAACACGCCGGCAAAGACCAGGCCGAGCGACGGCCCCGAACCGACGATGCCTGCGGCCACGCCTCTCTGCCTCACCTCGAACCACGAGACCATCATCGCTATCGAGGGAACATTCACGAGACCATTACCCAACCCCGTCACCAAGCGTCCCGCAGACGCAGTCAGCAGGCCGGAGGCGAGCCCTGTTTCCAGCATGCCGGCCGCCGTCAAGACCATTCCAACGAGAATCACTCTGCTGGGCCCAAACCGGAAGGCGAGGAATCCACCGAGCGCGGACATCACGGTATATCCGACTAGATTCCACGAGGCCAGCGAACCGGCAGCGGTGTTGCTCAGGCCTAGACCACCCTGCATCGACGGAAGCAGCGCGCTATAGCCAAACCGGCCAAGGCCGATAGCTCCGGAGACCGCCAGGAAGGCGACAATCATCATGGCCCATCGGTTGCCGCTCAGCCGCATGAAGTATCCTCGATTCCGTTGATTACATCCGCTCGAACTCCCGGGTCATGCCGCAGCCGGAGGCGCCTGACAAACGGCGAGCGGTGACCGTTCTGGTCGACGGCCAGGCAAGTCGTCGACGAGACCGGGATAATCTCGGGCACCCCGCCAATAGCTTCGTGGAGCCGAGACCGATGGCCCCTACAGACGTGGCGGTCAAATGGCTGACTCGCAGTTTCGGCATGAACTGCGGCCGGATCGTCAACAGCGCATCGCTAGACTCGCCCGCTGGAAATCGGTGCGCAGCCGCGGGACTCCAAATCCCGCAGCCTTGACCAGCCACGAACCACGCCTGCTAACTACGCCTGTCGTATCAGTTTGTGGTCATCACAGACCAAGACCCGGATCGTCGCCTCTCTCCTGCCCTCAATGTGGGAAGCACTCAATGTTGCGCTGCTCCTTACCTCAGTCCTTGCGGGAATCATGTGAAGACTCAGGGGCCCACCCAGACTAGCCACATCAGGTCGACGGCACGGTGATTGATTCACCCACATGGTGCTGCTCAAGCAGATCTGTCTAGCCCAATGCGGCAAATGAGACGTCGACGATAGAAGCGCCGCCGTCGAGCACAAGGACGGCTCCGGTCATGTAGGACGATTCATCGCTCGCGAGATACACGCATGTGCCGGCCATCTCGGTCGGATCCGCCGCCCGCTGCAGTGGTACAGGCCCTATCAGTTTGGCAAGCGCAGTCTCGGCATCCATCCCAAAACCTCGGCCGATCGCGGCCATGGCTTCCTCCAGAATCTGAGTTCTCGTCGCTCCCGGACAGATGGCGTTGCATCGGATGGCGAACGACCCGTATTCGAGGGCCGTTTGCTGTGTGAGCCGGATAAGGCCCGCCTTCGTCGTCCCGTACGCCGCACAACCCGGCACACAGCGCAGACCGCCCAACGACGAGATGTTGATTATCGACCCGGATCCACGCTTCATCATATGCGGGAGCGTCTCTTTGGTCAGCAGGAAGGGTCCGGTGAGGTTGACGTCCAGCACCCGTTGCCAGTCCGCGGGGTCGAGATCAGCAATCGGTGCAAGAGCCTCCGCGGCGGCATTGTTCACTAGAATGTCAACGCTGCCACCAAGTGCGACAGTCGCCTCGACCATCCTCTTCACATCTTCGTGGTTGGAGACGTCCCCGGCGCAGATGGTGACAAGCCCGGCGGGGTAACGTCCCGCCTCCTCCTCCAGCTTCTCTTGGCGGCGCCCGGTGATGCATACTCTGGCCCCTTCCGCTACGAAGCGTTCCGCGATCGCCGCCCCTATGCCGGTGCCGCCTCCGGTGACGAGAGCCGTCTTGCCTTCAAGTCTCATTCGAGCCCTTTCTGCTATCGGTCTAGGTCACGGCGCTTCCGTCGCTTCACGCCCGGACCGAGTCCACCATTGCCTTGACGTTGTCGAACTTGGCGTCCGGCGGGATAGCACAGCCCTGCGCCAGGATGAGTCCATCGGGGCCCACCTCGCTCAGCAGCCTGTGGCAGTAAGCCTTGACCTGATCGACCGTGCCGAGAGTGAGCAGGGCGGGCGGCACATCCCCCAGGATGCACATGTGTCCGGCGAGGATCTTCTTGGCGCGGAAGATGTCGGTCTTGCCGTCAAGAGCGAGGACACACCTGCGGGTCGGGCAGTTCCAGAAGCCGCTCGATCTCGCGGTCCCAGTTGGCGTCGTAGTGAAGGACCGGGATGCCGCCCTCTTCGGCCACGATCTCGATCAGTTCCTTCATGTACGGCCAGACGAAGCGGTTCCACAGACGCGGCGACAGGAACTCCGGCGCCTGCGCCAGCTACCCACCCAGTAGCCGGCGGGACCAAGGGCGCGCACGGTCTGCCGAGCCTCCTCCCGCTTGTAGACCATCATGGCCTCCATGGCAGCTTGCACCTTGTCGGGGATCTGGAAAAGGTCGAGCGTGAACTCTTTGACCGTGCGGCCGCCGCATAGGTGCTCGTACGGGTGGTTGACGTTGCCCGCGGAGAACACGACTCGGCCCCTCTTCCTGTGCTCGGACACCCAATGCGGACCTGCGTCCATCAGGGCCTGGCCTGCAGCTGCCTGCCTCCTCGAGGTACTTGTCGATGTACTGTCCGAACCAGGGGCCCCAGCCCATTTGGACGATGCGGTCGTAGTCTTCCGGCTGGATGCGCACCTGTTCGTCCATCTGCCAAAGGCTGTCTTCGGACAATTCCCGGCCTGGGATCTGGACAGGGGTCAGCCACAACATGCCCAGCGCCGCCGCATGGTAGCTTGCGAATTGCAGGGAGTCGACGTCGCCCAACTTCTCCACCGCGGCCAATATCGTCTTGCCGGTGAGCTCCACATCCGTGGCGAAGTCCGAGAGCTTCACGCCCATGGTGGTGGCGGCGAAGGCGTCCATGTACAGCGACAGCGGCACCCGGTCGGGTGTGCCACAGGCCACCGCAGTCTGCAGACGCACCAAACGCTCCTGGAACAGTAGAGGAGGCGTCACTTCCGGCATCTCAGCCCACCCCCAGCGCTCTCTTAGCGGCCAAGACCCCGTCTTGGGCGGTCTTGCAGTAGTAGTCGGCCCCCACGTAGTCGGCGCAGGCTTGGTCTACGGGGCCGCCCCCGACGAGGATGGTCACCTGGCCACGGAGACCGGCGTCCGAGATGGTCTGGATGGCTTCCTTCATGTCGTCGAAGACGGTGGTGAGCAGACAGGACATGCCCACCAAGGTGGCGCCCGAGTCCTTGACAGCCTGCACGAACCTCTCGGACTCCACGTTCACACCCAGGTCGATGACCTTGATGCCGTTACTGCTCATAACCGTGGCCACGATGTCTTTGCCGAAGTCGTGGATGTCGTTCTTGACGGTGCCGAGCACCAGAGTGCCAAGGGTGTTCTGGGCCTGGTCCTTGAGGAGTTCCTGCAGCGGCGCTCCGGCCTTCTTGAAGATGTCGGCCGAGTAGATGAGTTCGGAGAGGTAGTACTCGCCTTCTTCGAACCTCTTGCCCACGATGCTCATGCCGGCTTGGAGCTCCTCGAGGATGGAGAGGGCGGCCTCGCCGGCTGCGAGCTTCTCCTCGACGAGGGATACGGTCTTGTCTTCTTCGAGGTCGCCCACGGATTGGGCGAGAGAGAACTGGGGCATGGCTTCTCGGCCTCCTTCACTCGGATTCAGGTGCTCTGACTCGGTCGTCGGGCTCAGGTGGTCGGTATCACCGGCAACAACAGATGCGATGGATACTCGTGGTTGTGGAACACCTTGTGCACGACGGTCTTGCTGCTACACACATGGGCACCGATGTACTCCACCGAGGTCTCCCCGGCCACGCCCTCCGAGAGGTCCAGGCTGGTGACGTCGATGCAGATGCGGTGCCCGGCCTTGAACATGTTGGCATTGGAGAGGATCTCGATCTGGTACTCGTTCACCTCCCCGGGCACCACCGGCGCCACCTTGTCCGGGGTGAGGTAGTGCCAGGGGCGCCCGGGTTCGGAACGGTCCGGATCTACCGCCCGGTATGAGGCCTTGAGCCAGCCGCGGGTGAGTTCCCGCTCGAACAGGTCGCCCGGCACCTCGCGCTCACCGATGCGGGCGGTCTGCACCGACACGTCGGGGCCCACGTCCTTCAGGATGACGATCCAGTTGGTGTCTTCCTCGTCGAGAGAGGCGTAGAGGGTGAGAGAGATGGGTCCGGCGACGAGGATGTCCTCGGCGAGCGGGGTCGTCATGTACCGCAGCCGCTCGATCTTGTTGGTCTGCGTCGGCGGCATCTGCGCGAAGGCGTCCGGCGGTTCGTTCACGTAGGTGTCGGTGGCCGGGAGGTGGCCCTTGGTGTCGAGCTTCTCCCAACTATGCAGGTAGTAGGGGGTCCAGACGGTCTCGGGCAGCGGCCAATCCTGGCCGGTGCGCCACTTGTTCTCGCCCTGCACCCAGTATTTGACCGGGGGCTCGTCCATGATCCCGGTGTCGATCCCTTTGAGCCAATGGTCGTACCACCTGAGGATCTCGTCGTGCCAGTCGTGGAAGGGGCGCTCGGCGTGAGCGGGCGGCGTGAGCATCAGCTTCTTGTTCGGGGTATCGACGCCCATGTAGTGATGCTGAGCGCCCTGCCAGTGCATCTTGTAGGTGTAGGCGCCTTCGAAGGCCCCGGTGAAGAAGGGGATCTTGATCCGATTGAGGCGCTCCTCGGCCTTGGCGATGGTGTCGGGCGCGTCGAACGGGAAGAGGAGAGTGTAGAAGACCGCGGGATCGCGTTGGCCGCGCATCGTCAGGATGTTGTAGAGGTTGACGTACATCATGTAGTCCGGATTGGCCATGGCTCTCCGCCAGGCCTCCTCCACCGGCGGCGGCAACTCCGGCGGGGTGCCGATGGTCCCGTGCAACGTGTTGTTCAGCCCCAGGTGATAGAACATCGTGCCGATGACACCGCCGGGATGGGCCTCGCGGAACCCGATCATTCCCCCGTAGAGGCCGGTCGCATCCAAAGGGAAGATGGCCTTGAGCGCCGGATGCTGCTGCGCAGCCGCCTTCCACTGGGTGGCCGAGTATCCAGAAAGACCGATCATCCCGATGTTGCCGTCGCACCAGGGCTGGGCGCAGATCCACTCGAAGGTGTCGTACTCGTCCCAATCGTCGTTCTGGCCGACCTCGCCTTCGGACTTGTGGCCGCCCCGGATCTGGCCGATCACGTGCACGTATCCGTTGGCCACCAGGCGCTTGCTGTCGCCCGCCTCGATGATGCCGTACCACTGCGTGGACCACGCCGGTTGCCCCACCTTGAGGTTCTCCGCAACTTCCACGCGCTGCAGGTCCTTGTTGTGCATGGCGCAGGCGTAAAGCACCGGGTACTTGCCCGGGCGCGTCGGGGCGGTAGATGTCCACCACCAGGTTGACGCCGTCGCGCATGGGAACGCGAACGTCATACTCTTTGATCATGCCGGACATGCCCATCTCCCCTCTCGCAGACATCAGGAATCCTAGGGTCAGCGCGTGACCCCCCTTTTCACTCAATCCTGCCGAGTCACCGTTGCAGGCTCAGTCGACGGGCCGGCGCGATGCGGCGCGAGTCTTTTCAACGCAAACTGCAGAACCAGCGAAAGCAGCGGCACCGCGATGGCGACACCCATGGCCGCTTGCAGACCGAACTGTTCGGCATTGCGACCGGCCGGGGCGCGGGCGCCGAAGAAATCGGACAGCCAGCCGAGCATCTGACCAATAGCTCCCACGCCCAGGTCGCCTCCGCCTGCCAGCAGAGCGAAGATCAAGGCTCCGGTATTGGGGAGCCTGTCGGCCGCTACGATAATGGTGCCTGTCCACAGCATGGACGAACAGAATCCGATGACCCCGAAGGCCAGCAGGACCAGCCAGGCACTGGGGGCGAGGGCTACCAGCGTGTACAGGACAACGCAGGCCACAGACCCCCATATCATCAGCAGGTTCATGTTCAACCTGGCCCCCTTCTTGGCATAGAGAAGGCGGGCAAGAGCAAGCATGGCCGCGAACCAACACAGGCCAAGGACGTCACCCACCGTCTTGGAGAGCCCTAGACCCCTCTCCAAGTAGGACGAGCCCCACTGGACGATGAGGAGTTCGGTGGCCGCGCCGAAGAAGATCGCGAAAAAGGCGACGATGAACACGGGGCTATGGAGCAGCCGCGCCACCCTCATGCGCTGGACCGCCGGGATGATGGCGGGGAGGGGCGAACGTAGAAACAGAAAGGTTGTGTAGAGTGGCGGAAGCGCCCAGAGAAGGACCACGACCTGCCAGAGGTCGTTGCCGAGGAGGCGGAGCAGGAGGGTCGTCACCAGCGCGGCCGCGAAAATGCCGCCTGCGAAGGCGCTGTGCATGATCATGAAGTTGGCTTCGCTGTTGTCCGCCGGGATGGTCTTCGTGATAGGAGAGAGCAGCACTTCGAGTAGGCCCGCCGCGGCCGAGAAGATGACGGTGGCGAAGGCGAAGACCAAAAAGGTATGGTCGGGGGCGATCCACGGGGCGCAAGCGAACAGTGCGAGCCCGACGACGATGGCCAACTGCGAGGCGATGCAGAAGGGCCTGTATCCGTATTTGTTCACCGGCCAGCCGAAGTAGAGATCGGCGACGAACTGGGCCACGAAATTGATGAGGACCAACGAACCGATCTGCGTGTAGCTGAGCCCGTAGAGCAGCATAAGCGGCACGAACAGGAACGGGGAGAGGTTCATCGTGTAGCTCTGGATGAACCCTGCGAGGTTGCTGGCCCTGAGTGTGCGTTTGTAGTTCGGCTCGGTCATGCTCCCCTCAGAGCATTGCGGCGGCCCGCAGTCTTCGGGCCCACCTCAGCATTCCTGTCGTGACGTCGCCAGAGAGCAGAGCTCTCTGGCGACGTCTCCACGGACGATTCCGCCGCCCAATTGGGCGGCCGAGTGTGCTTAGAACTTGAAAGTATCGGGGGCCGGCGCGGGTGTGAACATGCCCTCGTGGAACTTGCCGTTGTCGGTGGTGGCCAGAGTGACCATGTAGTATGGCCGGTCCACCTTCTTGTAGTGCATCGGGTTGTGAAACACCAGCCCCGGCACGTAGACGGCTGAGGGTTCGGTGATGCTGTAACCCACCTCGTCGACGTAAGCCACTACCTCGCCACCAAGGCTGAGGGTGTCATGCGGGTCGGTGGGAAGGAAGAGGAACACTTCGTCATACGTCTGGTTATGCTGCATCCCCTTGGTCCAATCCCAATCGCCCAGCGCGGCTTTCTCAGGGCAATCTACTACGGACGGCACTCCCACTCCGGTCCCGCCGGCGTACACAAGGAAGAACTCTGCCCAAAGCGGCGCCGCGCACACGTTCTGGTCGAACATCAGGTTCGGCGTGCAAACGCGGCCGAGGAGCTGCGATATGTAGATTTCCCGAGACAGCAGAAGTCTGTTGACATACTTGGCATATTTGCCTTTGCCCGGCTGCTCCGCCCCGATGAGGTCGGCGTTGAACGCCGGCGGGTAGGGATAGTGCGTGACCGGCGCCGTCGCGTAGTTGCTTGTCAGCGCCACAGTGGTGATCATGATCGGATGCTTGGGGTCGTTCACCTTGGTGATGATCCATGGATTGTGCGCCAGTCCCTTGGGCACGTAGACCGCGCTGGGGTCCTTCATGACGTACTTCTCTGCGTCTTCTCCATGCCCAAGCCACATTTCGACTTGACCGCCCAGCCGGGTGTTGTCTGTGGGGTCGGTTCCGTAGAAGAAGTAGACCTCGTCGAATTCCTCGTGGGAGTGCTGGCCCACATCTTTCAGTGCCTCCGACGGCTTGCCGTCGACCACTGGCGCTAGGTTGCTGGGTGCGAACATTCCGGTTCCTGGGGCATACGCGTGGTAGGTCTCCGTGAATATCGGCGAATCGGGCGTCGTCTTCTGGTCGTGGACCAGCGAGAAGTCGGAGATTCTGCCACGGAACGAGGGGTTTATCAGCTCTGTCCGTAGCCTGAGCGGCTGCACGTACTTCGCGTATTTTCCGTCTGCCTTCTCCATCTGTTCGTCCTCTCTTCTGTAAGTGCCGGCCGTCGACTGTTCAACGAGCAATCAGGACAAGTTGCGTTAATGAATATATCAAGAGGCTTGAAGCGATTGCGTTAATGAATATATCAAGGTCCAAAAAGGCTGTCAACCGTGCTATACTCGCGGCCATGGAGACCGAAACCACCCAGACGCGACCACTGATCAGCGCCGACGGCGTCACTATCGGCCCGCTACGAGCCACCGATAACGCCGAGTACTACCTGAGGATGCTGATCTTCTCCGGCCAACTCGCCCCTGGCGATAGACTGCCGCCCGAGAGAGAGTTGTCCAAACAGCTTGGGATCTCCACGGTCACACTTCGGGCGGCCATCAGGTCCCTCGAGACCGCTGGTTTCGTCGTCATCACCCGCGGCTCGACCGGAGGCACCCAGGTCGTCGACGCGGCTTCCCTCACCCAACGATGGAACGAGTGGGTCAGGCGAGGTCCCAAGGACTGCCTTCGGCAGATGCTCGAATTCAGAGCGCTCGTGGACGTGCAGATCGCCTCCCTGGCAGCCCAACGGCGGACGAACGCCGATCTGAAGGCCGTGGAGGCCGTCGTGCGCACGTTCGAGGGCGGCACCGAGGCGGCCATGCGCTGGCATGTGGCCTTCCACAACACCTTGGCCAAGGCCGCCCACAACGTCTATCTCGAGCGAGCTCTGGCGACCATCATGGGTGAACTCTTCATCCCTTGGGGACAGGCCGCCATGGAACGCCGCCTTCTTGAGATGCGGGGCTTTCACGAACGGGTCCTGTCCGCCGTAGAGGATCGGGACCCTGAGCGGGCAGCGCGAGACATGCAAGCACACAACGAGTTCATAGCGTTCGCCTACAAGTGGACCAGATGAACCCGGTGTCCCACGGAGCCGATGCCTGCGCGGAACCGCGGGTCATCTCGGCCCGGCAGCCCGAGACCCCATAGTCGTTGCGGCCAACCGTTGGTTATCCACGTAGCCGGATAGTCACACAAAGCAAGGAGGATTCAGTATGGAGGATTATCAAAGCATCGAAGTCCACGGACATTTCGTCCCCCCAGCCTACAAGCAGGCATTGATCGACACCGGTGTGATCGAACGAGATAGGTTTCCGCTCCCTGCCTGGGATGCCCAGCTGCACCTGGAATACATGGACGAGATGAACATCCAGGCATCGGTGGTCTCCATGTCATCGCCGGATGTGGTCTTTGATGACAAGATGAAGACACGTGACCTCTATCGGCAGCTCAATGAAGCGGGTGCCGAGTTGATCCGCGATCGTCCTGACAAGTTCGGCTACTTCGCCGCATTGCCTCTTCCAGACGTCGAAGGAGCTCTCGAAGAGCTTGACTATGCCTACGACTCCCTGAAGGTAGACGGGGTTAGATTCGCAACCAATACCGAAGGGCTCTATCTCGGTGAGGCTGCCTTGGAGCCCATCTTCGAGCGCCTCAACGATCGCAAGGCTGTCATCTATATCCACCCCTGCGTACCGAGTGCGGTTCCGAAGAATGTCCTGACGGGTTACCCGGTGCCCATGATGGAATTCATATTCGACACCGCCCGGGCTGTCACCAACATGATCGCGAACGGCGTCGTCGCGCGGTACCCGAACATCAGGATCATCGTGCCGCACGCCGGAGGCGTCTTGCCCATTCTTATCCCGCGCATATTCGCGATTCTCCAGCTCGTGAGGAAGCCTGAGGATCGTCCGGACGTGCTTGGGGGGTTCCGCAGTCTCTACTACGACACGGCCGGCCCGTCGATCCTGCAGCAACTGAAGCCGCTTCTCGACTTCACGGATGACTCTCATCTACTCTTCGGGACTGACTGGCCGTTCGCTCCGAAACCGCTCTGCGTGAGCATGAAGGAGACCCTCATGAACACGGACCAGCTGACCGACGAACAGAAGCGGAAGCACTTCCGCGACAACGCTCTGACGTTGTTCCCCCGGTTCAAGTAACAGACTCTCCGAGCCGCCCCAGAGCCCTCTGACCACCGGGCTCTGGGGCGGCGCACCTGGCACGCACAGGGACATTCTCACGAGAACGGCAACTGCGCCGCCAGATAATCTGAGAGGCTCATCACAGGGTTGAGCCAAGACCATTGCGTTAATGAGCATAGTAAAGGTTTCCTTACTATCAACCGTGCTATACTCGCGGCCATGGAGACCGAGACCACCCAGACGCGACCACTGATCAGCGCCGATGGCGTCAGCATCGGCCCGCTGAGGGCCACGGACAACGCCGAGTACTACCTGAGGATGCTGATCTTCTCCGGCCAGCTCGCCCCTGGCGATAGACTGCCGCCGGAGAGAGAGCTGTCCAAACAGCTTGGGATCTCCACGGTCACGCTGCGGGCGGCCATCCGGTCCCTCGAGACCGCTGGTTTCGTCGTCATCACCCGCGGCTCGACCGGAGGCACCCAGGTCGTCGATGCGGCTTCCCTCACCCAGCGATGGAACGACTGGGTCAGACAGGGTCCCAAAGACTACCTGCGGCAGATGCTCGAATTCAGAGCGCTCGTGAACGTGCAGATCGCCTCCCTGGCCGCCCAGCGACGGACGAACGCCGATCTGAAGGCCATGGAAGCGATCGTGCGCACCTTTGACGGCAGCACCCGCACAGCCATGCGCTGGCACGCAGCCTTCCACCACACCTTGGCCAAGGCCGCCCATAACGTATATCTCGAGCGGGCTCTGTCGACCATCATGGGTGAGCTCTTCATTCCCTGGGAGCAGGCCGTTCAAGAGATTAGCCTTCTCGAGATGAAGGGCTTTCACGAACGGGTCTTGGCCGCTGTCAAGGATCGCGATTCAGACCGGGCCGCTCACGAGATGCAGGCGCACGACGAATTCACGGCGCGCTCACACAAGTTGAACCGAAAGGCTCGATAGAGAGACTGAGTACTCGCGTCCCGCTCACGTCTTAGGCTAACGCCGCCGCCAAGCGCAAGCTCCTTTCAGGCCACCATCGCCCACCAGCTAGCCGGATGCTGGGACGGTTCCCATACCGTCATGATCTCCTCGGTCGACCAGTCTCGCTTCGGACCAACGGGCGCCAAGGCCTCGCCTTGGCGCCCGTTGAATCCCACGATGCCTTCCTGGCCAGGGGGGAGCCAGCTTGTGTCAATACGCTATGGGCTGAAGAGTTGCGCTCGGCTTGATGAGGTCCGTATACGGAGAGGTGAGGACCGCCAGCTCGAACTTGGCGTTCGGTTTAGTGCTCTTCACCCATTGCGCGCCCGTGCTGGGGAATTGGTAGACCGTCGGAGTCATATGAAGGCCATTGGGATCGACCTTCTCGGTCATGTCGATAGGCCCACCGATAGTGGTCATCTTGGTGGAATCGAGCGCCTTGATCGTCTCGGTCTTGTCGTCCACATTGGTGCTGCGCTTGAAGACATCCACCATCCATTCCACCTGCATGTACGCGGAGATCGTCTGATCCCACTGCTGGCCCGTAGCGCTCTCAAACTCTGCGGCGATCTCCTGGCAGGACATCCCGGTCAAGGAATCCTTGAAGGGGTAAGTGGGGTTCCAGAAAGCCTGGGTCACGATGTTCTCCGCGATGGATGCGAACGATTCCATGACAGCCGGGAAGAAGGTCGCCGCGCCGCCCCAGACGATCCTGGGTTGGAACTGCTGCTGGTGGCACTGCTGCCACATGCTGACGAAATCCGGGGGGATAGCGCCAACGTGCAGGAGGAGTTCGCACCCTGCCTGCTTCCAGACAGCAATGTCGGCGGTGTAGTCCTCCTGGCCCGATTGATGGAGGCCCTTATACACTGGGTCATACCCCTTGTCCTTGAACAGGGGAAGCATCTTCTCCCAAGCCATGCCATCGTCGTCGTTTGTCGCATCGAATGCGATCTTCTTGTTTGTTGGAAGGAGCGAGAAGATCGAATCAGCGATTACCTGCCCTTGGGTCGTGGCTGGGGCGAACATGTACGTCCACTTCAAGCCGCCTGCCGGTGCGGCGGCGATCTGCGCTTCGGGAACGGTGAACGTAACCAAGGCAGGACACTCCAGGGCTTCCGCCTGAGCCTGTACTGGAAAGCCGATATTCGGGCTGGCAGCCGTCAGCAGCATATCGACCTGAGTGTTGAGAACCAGGTCGGAAGCGATTTGAGCAGCCCGGTTGGTGTCCGACTGGGAATCGACCTGGTTGATGTCAAAGGTATGTGACTTGCCGTCGGCGCACACCACCCCGTCGCCGATCGCTTTCTGGAGATGAGGCATCCACCATTTCTCGCTCGTGGCAAACACGGCCAGGGGCCCAGTCGCGGCCGAAACCACACCTATCTTTATCGGGCGGCCTTTTTCGGCAGCAGTGCTCACCGAAGTCGTAGTGTCCCCCGCGGTCGTGGTTGTATCTCCGGCAGTCGTGACTGGACCAGCGGTGGTGACGGGACCGGCGGTAGTGGTGGTCTCCTCGGCGCCCCCGCATGCGCCAACCAAGCCGCCCAGACCGGCGCCTGCACCAATGCTGGCCCCGGCTATTCCCGCCATCTTGAGGAATTGGCGGCGGCTGACGCCGCGCTCAGAGCACATCCCATCCTCGGGACCTTCATCGTATGCCTTGCGGTTCATCTTTCCTCCCAACGTTTCGTCCCCTGATATGCCAGTCGTTGCGTGAAGGTGCGCTCCAGCTCACAGTCCGTACAGCTTCTCAGCATTTCCGCGCAGAACCTGATAGGCCATCGACAAAGCCTGCTCGTCGCTGACCAGACCGTCACTGACCATGTCTGTGAGCGCTGAAGTCAGATCTTCGCGGAAGCTCGAGGCCGAGATCCATACCCTCATCGGGCTGACACCATCGCTGCCATAGATCAGCTTGTGGGCGATACCCGACTCAAGCCAGTCGCGGAGGGTCGAGCGCAGGAAGAGGGATCCGGGAGTCTGAGCGTCCATCCACATGAGCGAGAGATCCAGGAGCATCGGCCTCGGGCGTTGGCCCACCGCATTGACCATGAACCCCGCCTCACGGCAGTATGGGTAACCGCCATGGAGCAGCACCAGCTTGCAGTTCATGATGGCGGGATGCCACATGAACGCATCGAGCAGGCTGGGATCGTTTCCGCGCATGAAGGCCTCCTGGCCCCCACCTCCGGTGTGCATGTGGAACGGCAGCCCGATCTCGGTGCATTTGGCGAACACCCGGAACTGGAGATAGTCCTGAAGCCGCTTGTAGCGATCCGGCGTTGTGTCCTTTGCATCGAATACCTGGCGGGCTTCGTCCTCGCTCACAAACTCAAAGTCGAGGCCTCGCCAGTAGCCGCACGAAGACTTGGCGGCCACGCACCCCTCACTCTTCAGGGTGTCTAGGGCGAAGTCAATGAAGTTCAGCCACTCGTCGAATGTTTGCGGGTGGACGTTGTGCTCATCCATGAATCTCTTCATGAACGTTTCAGACAACATGCAGAAGTTGTTGGCCTTCTGGGTGGGCTTCTTCAGCTCAGTGTTGTCGAGAGGGATGATGAGCCCGTCTGTGAGAGCTATCAGACCAAAGCGGTTGGGGTCGAGTCCGGTCGGCAGCACAAGACGACTGATACACACTTGGTTGGCGCGTTCGATCCCTGCCATATCCATGGCCTTGTGATACAACTCAGCTTCGTTGACCTTCGCCTTTTCGTAGGCGGCCTCAAGCTCACCTCTGTTGTCGGGCGTGACGGAGTCGTAAGGGAAGCCGAAAAGCTCTTTGAATATCCCCATCATCTTCCGCGTCTTGGCGAGCGACGTCGCCTTGGACGGGATATCCAAGCCCATGATGTGCGGCGGGAATGGAGGGACCACCCCAATCGCGTCGTTCCAGCACCACGGGTCCATCGCATGTAGGTGATGGTCGATGATCTTGATCTTGTCGATCTCTTGTTTCAGATTCATCGCTGTCCTTTCGCGGAAGGTCGTTTACAGCTACGGGGATAGGGCGAAAAGGCCACTGCCCCAGTTGGAGCCGATCGCGCGTGATTTAACTGGATAAGGTGGGGCGCTCGAGCGGGGACTCGGGAAAAGCCCTCGGCGCGGCAGGCGGCGTGCGCTAATGGGGAAGAATTCTGCGGCCTAGCGAGCAGCATCCTCATAGACCGCCCTACCTGGCGCTTCACGCAGGCCTCCCGCCGAAATATCGCTCTATTGCATTAATGAGTATAGCAAAACACAGGGTGCTTGCGTTAATGACTATAGCAAACTCAACAGCCTTGTCAAGCGCCCGGAAGAGTAGGGGTGGGATTCCGCTCTGCGCCGCGCGGCCTATCGGCCTACGACCCCCGAGCACCGGGCTTGAGGCTGCACCGCGGCCCTAGAATGAGAAGTCGAAACCGTCACCGTGCGGCACGATCCTGCCCGCGGTCGGTCCAGCAAAATGCGTGCCGATCACGAGGCCTCCGTTCAAGGACCAGCGCGCGATCGCAGCGCGCCGCGTCTCGCGCGCCATCTCCTGGTTCCAGTCGAAATGGGACGTCCATTCGGGCCGAAGCACTTGCGAAGGATGATGCATGACATCGCCGGCGATCACCGCCTCCTCGCCCCGGGAGGAGATTCGGACACTCACGTGGCCCGGCGTGTGGCCGGGAGTCGGCTCAAGCCGGACTTCGCTTGTAAGCATGTGGTCGCTTTCGACCAGATCGACCAAAGACGCCAGAAGCAAGGGCTTGACAGACTCGGTCATGATCGGCTCGTCCGGATTCTCGGGCTGATTCGCCCAGTAGGCCCACTCCGTCCGGCACATGATGTAGCGAGCATTGGGAAAGGTGGGCGCCCAGCGGTCATCCGTGAACCTTGTGTTCCAACCTACATGGTCTACATGCAGGTGAGTCGACAAGACAATGTCGACCGATTCAGGGGGATGGCCGGCCTCGCGGAGCCTGTGGAGAAAGTTGCCGTCGAGCGCCCTCCAATGGGGGTTCAGGAGGTGCTTGCCGTTCCCTATGCCCGTGTCGACGACGATCTTCCTTCCATCCGACTCCACGATAAGCGCGTGAATGCTCATCCGGAGCGTGCCGTCGAGCGAGAGGAAGTGCGGCGCGAGCCGGGGCATGGTCGCAAGGTTCTCCGGAAGCGCTTCCGGTAGCACATCTGGTCCGAGCACGGACTCCTCGCGCTCGACCACCCGCGTGACCGTCACAGCCCCTATCTTCCAACGCATCGGCGCACCCCCGTCTGACCACCTCAGAAATGACCGGCTTCCCGCGATACCTCTGACTGGGTCACGGACCGTCTAGACTCGTTACGACTTTGGCCCGTCCGCAGCGTCGGTGGCGGCGGGTCCGACGTCGCACGAAGGCGTCATCGCACCCTGCTGACGGCCAAGCGCCTTCCTCATGCGGCCGAAGACAGTCCTGCGCCCGGTGCGGCTTCCCAGGACCGACAAGACAAGGATGACGCCGGTGACGACGTACTGCCACGCGCTGCCAACACCCACCAGGTTCAGGCCGTTTTGAAGGATCCCGATGAAGAGGCAGCCGAAGGCAGTCCCCACGACGCTGCCCGACCCGCCGGTGAGAGCCGTACCGCCCAAGAGAACGGCCGCTACGGCCTGCAGCGCGAGGCTGGGGTCGACCTGTGGCACAGCCGCCCCGGTGCGCCCGGTGGCGATCACGCCTCCGAGACCGGCGCAAGCCCCGACCACCGCGTACACCGCGATCAGCGTCCGGCCGGTCCTGATGCCCGACAGGCGCGCGGCGGTGTAGCTGCCGCCCGTGGCGTAGATATCGCGACCGAAGTAGGTGCGCTTCTGGAGTATCAGGAAGATCACGAACACGACAGCCATGGCCAGAATAGGGGTCTGCAGCCCATACACCCGCGATACCGCGAGGGCATTGACCGTCGATGAGGTTACGTAGATCGACTGGGTGTGGGTCCAGACGAGCACCATGCCGGTCAGCGCCGTCATGGAAGCGAGAGTGACGACGAAGACGGACAGCCTGAAGATGCCGACTAAGATACCGTTGAGGACCCCTCCCAGCACTGCCCCGAAGATGATCGTGGCCACCACCGCCGCGGGGCCCGGCAGGATCCCCGCTTGGAGCACTTTGGCCATGAAGACTCCGGAAATGGCGGCCGTCGCTCCAACGGACAAGTCGAACCCTCCGCTCACCAGCACGAACGTCATGCCCATACTGACGATCCACAGCACCGCGACCGAGGAGATCAGGTTCTGGACGTTGAGTGAGGTGCGAAACGCCGGCTGCCACACAGCGAAGAGCACAGATAGCACGATGACCACGCCCAGCACGGGGCGAAACGGGCGAGTACCGGCCCAGGTATTGGAAAGGGCTCTCTTCATAGAACTGCCTCAAGCTTTAGCGGTTTCATTCTTCTTCGGCTCCTCCGGCCAACGCGGCCAGCCTTGCTTCGGTTGCCTCCTCACGCGGCAGTTCCGCGATCACCCGACCCCTGAAGAACACCAAGATGCGGTCGCACACCTCATAGAGCTCGTCGTATTCCGAGGAGCTCACCAGCATTGCCATCCCCCGAGTCGCAGCGTCCCTCAGCTGCCGATGGATCTCGGCCTTCGCGGCCACGTCCACCCCGCGGGTGGGCTCGTCGAGCAGGAGAACCTTGGGGGGACGGATCAGCCATTTCCCCAAGACGACCTTCTGCTGGTTACCGCCGCTGAGCGTCCGCACCTCCGCACCGAGTGTGGCCTTGATGCTGAGAAGCTTGGAGATCGCAGCGGCTTCCTTCTCCACACCCGCGGCTCTGGGATTCCGCAGGCGGAAGCGTTCGGAAGTGGCGGGCATTGCCAGGTTGTCCCGCACGGCCATGGGCAGAATGACACCCTGGGTCTTGCGGTCGGGGGGAACGAAGCCCACCCCTTGTTTGATCGCATCCCGGGGGTTCTCGTTGCTGAACCGCTTGCCGGAAAGGAGAATCGTCCCAGCTTCATAGGAACGCAACCCGTAAATCGTCTCGAGCAGCTCTCCCCGCCCGGAACCGACAAGTCCCGCAAGACCGACGATCTCACCTTCGTGCAATTCGAGGCTCACGTCATCCAGGCACCCGGGAACGGAGAGATCGCAGATCTCCAGGATGGGAGCGCTTCCTTCATCCACGCGTGCTATCCGCGGTGCAAGCGCCTTGTCTGAGCCGACCATGGCACTGACAAGTGAGCGCGGAGTGAAGTCCTCTTTCCGGCCTTCCGCCACGGTGACGCCGTCGCGGAGGATCGTCATCTCGTCGCATATCTCGAATATCTCAGGCAAACGATGGGATACATAGATGACGCATACGCCTTGCTCCTTCAGCCGCCGGATAACCGCGAACAGACCTTTGGTCTGCTCCTCCGTGAGCGAGCTGGTCGGCTCATCCAACACGAGGATCGCGACATCGGTCGAGAGAGCCCTCGCGATCTCCACCATCTGCTTCTGATCGGGACGCAGCGACCGAACGACCCAGCCGGGATCGTAGTCGACGCCAAGCTGCTCGAGGATCACTCGCGCCCGCTCTCGGGTGGCTCTCCAGTCGATCCCCATCGGTCCTCGCACAAGACGGCGCCCAAGCAGGACGTTCTCGGCTACGGTGAGATCCTCGGCCAGAGCTGTCTCCTGGGAAACCATCGAGATCCCGTGGGCGAGAGCGGCCGGCGGACTGTGAAATACCACATGGGCGCCCCGCATCGTGATCGTGCCCTCGTCGGGGCGCAGCTGTCCCGACAGGATGTTGAGCATCGTGGACTTTCCCGAGCCGTTCTGACCCATGAGTGCGTGGACCGCGCCCGGTCGCTCCAGAACCATTCGGGCGTCGCAGAGAGCATGAACGCCGCCGAACCACTTGTGGAGGCCCGTCAAGCTCAAGAGAGGGGGCGATGTGCCTGCGCAAGCTGCATCCAAGACCGATCTGCTCCATTCTTGCGCCTGCCGGCCCCGATGGGCCGGCAGGCATGGCGTTTGTTCGTTGGTCTTGCCGCTCTACTTGATGAATGTGAGCGAATCGACGTTGGCCTTGGTTGCCAGTTCGCCGACCATCAGAAGCCTCTCAGGAAGCGGAAGGTTCTGCTCGGTGAGAATGTTGTAGCCCGCCCTCGCTGCGGTCTGGCCGATCAACTCGTACGGGGCCCGGTAGGTGCAGAAGACGGAGCCGTCCTGGAGTGCGGCCTTCGAAATCTCGGCGCCACCGTTGGCATTGGCTACGATGATATCCGGTCTTTCCTGCGGCCTTCAGGGCGGCGACCACACCCATTGTTGAGTAGTCGTTGTAGGCAACGATCATCTGCACATCGGGGTATTTGCTCATGATCGCCTGAGCTGCGGCACCGGCCGAGGCCGGATTGTCGTCAACGGCGTCGACTTGGCCAAGAACCGTCAGACCTAGGTCTGCGGCCTACTGCTTCGTCCTGCTTCACAAGGTAGATGAGCTGCTCCGCGGGAGGTGCGTAGCCCACGAAAGCCACCTTCGCGCCCGGCTTGGCCTCGGCGATAGCCTTCATCGCGGTGTAGGCATAGAAGTCGAACGGATTACCAACCATCGTCTTTGCTGATGGGTCGACGGGCTTGTCGGAACTGGGCGGCATGTTGATCAGGACCACCGGGATCTTGGCCGCGTTCGCCGCAGCCATGCCCTGAGTAAGCGAGGCCTCCGAGACTGGGAAGGCGACGATGAGATCGACCTTCTGGCTGATCAGCGTGTTCATCTGGCTGACCTGCTTTTCGGTACTCCCAGTGGCATCGTAGGAGATGAACTTGCCGCCGAGAGTCTCGACCTCCGCCTGGCACGCCTTCTCGACGGCCAGCAGGACCGACGCCCCGGCCCACGGCTGAAGAAAGCCGACCGTGAACGTGAAGTCGGCCTTCTTGGTCGGGTCGGGCAGTCCCGCACTCAGGAACTTGGCATCTGGACCGGTGTAGCCGCCCAGATCCAGCGTGGTTCCCGTCGACGCGGCAGTAGTCTCCGTCGACGGGGCAGTGGTTTCGGTGCTGGCGCCCGTAGTCGTCGTAGGAGCTGCTGTAGTCGTGCTGGCGGCCACCGTGGTCGCCGTGGTGCCGGCAGTGCCGGTGTCGCTTCCGCACCCGGCCGCGACTGCAGCCATACTCAACACGACCAACACTATGATGCCCAGACTGATCAACGCTCGGTGCTTACCCATGATGTCCCCTCTCTCGTGCCGTTTCTGAAGAATCGGTCCTGCTGGACCTTCGGCGACTCACACCGCCAGGAACCCGAGAACTACGTTCGTCTTATTTCACCCCCACAGCTTGTTTGGCAAAAGCAACAGCCGCCATGGCGTCGTCGCCGAAGGCGTCGGCGCCGGTGTACTTGCGCACGGTGTCGTCCATCTGGCCGCCGCCGATGATGATCTTCATGCCGTCACGCAGTCCGGCCGCTTCCACCTGTTCGATGGTGGACTTCATGGAGTCAAAGGCCACGGAGAGGAAGCCGGAGAGGGCCAGCACCTGGGGCTTGCTGCTCGGCCACGGCCTTGACGAAGGTCTCCTCGGGCTGATCGATGCCGAGGTCGATCACCTCAAAGCCGTTGACTTCCAGCATGAAGCCCACGATGTCTTTGCCGATGTCGTGGATGTCGCCGCGCACGGTGCCGAGGACCACGGTGCCCAGCTTCTTGGTGACGCCGGTCTGGGCGGCCAAGAAGGGGTTTTAAGATCTCACCGATCTTGCGCAGCATCTCGCCGCTCATGATGAGTTCCGGGAGGAAGTAGGTGCCTTCCTGGTAACGCTGACCTACGACCTGCATGGCTTCGGAGGACAGGTCCAGGATCTTATTGGGGTCTTCGCCTTTGGCGAGCAGGTCGTCGACGATCTGAAGGGCTTCCTTTTCCTTCATGTTCGCCATGGCTTCTACGAGTTCGTGGGCCATCGGGGCTCCTTCGTGACGAGAGCGTCTCGTCTTGCGGTCGCTAGTAAACCGTCGAGTCTTTGGCTGCTTGGAGCATGGCGTGCATGTTCTGGTCCTTTGCTTCATCGGCTCCGGCACCCATGTCGAGGATGAAGCCGCCTCCTGGTGCGACCGCCTCGACGAGATCGCAGCAGTACTTCCTTACCTCTTCGGCGGTTCCCAGTTGCAGCAATGACAGAGGAACGTTGCCTTGAATGCAGGCGATCCCGCCCAAGACCTGCTTCGCCCTGCGCATATCTGTTTGGTCAAAGTGCCAGATGGTTCTACCGGCCGGCACGTCGCTGATCGTCTCGAGTCGCGATTTGTATGACCCCTCTGCGAACAGGTAGACAACGAAGCCATCCTCGATCAGGCCCATGATGACCTTGCGCAGACTGGGCCAATAGAATGTCTTGAACTGCTCTTCGCTCATGAACGAGTCGGCGCCCTTGTGAAGCGGAATACCGACAAGCGGCGCACTGTGAGGAGTCGCCCGGCGCGTGACCCACTTGACCAGAATGCGGCTCATCTTGTCGCATGCTTCTAGGACCGTGTCCGGCTGGCGGAACATGTCCATCAAGATGCCCCGAGTGCCACGCAGCGTGTCCCCGATGAAGTCGAACGGGGCCAGGGAGACAGCGCCCATCCCGGCCGGAAAGCCTTCGGCCATCAGCCGACCCATCAGCGGGAAATGCACTCCGGCCCACTTGCGGCACTCCTCGCCGGCAGCACGCAGGTTCTCCAGACTCGCCTGCACTCCCGGATCGGCCCAATGCATCAGGTAGGGCGCCGACATTGCGACTTCGGCCATGTCGACGGGCGATACCAGGCCAGCGAGTCCCTTAAGCCCCTTTGCAACACGCGGCATATAGACATGGAGTAGGTAGTCCGTCGGATCGTCCACGAGCAGGTGGTACTCGTCCGCGCGCATCCATTCTTGCTCGTCGTACTGGAAGCCCGAGGTCTTGGGCGCTCCATGGCCCGGCCAATGGATTGACTGAACGTCAAGAACATCAAAGGCAGGGCCGGGAATAGCCGTGGCAATCGGCGGTGCGATGGAGTCCGGTTGGAACTCGTGATGATAGTCGAGCCACGCTTTCGCCGCCGCTGCGTAGTCATACATCGCGTCATAGGGAGTGAGGCCCGCCCGGGTGGCCGGCAGAAAATGCGTGCCGGTGCAGACGGGAACCCGGTCCGGCGTACCCTCGAGCAGAATGGCCTTCTTGAGGCGCGTCGCCCGAGCTTGATACTCCTTCTTGGCCTCCGGGGTGACGAATTCCAGCCCAGGATCGAGGAAGGCGGCCCAGCGGCGCTCGAGTTTCTCTGCCGGAGTCAGTTCCGACCATCCCGCATTGCTTGGTTCCATGAATTTCATCCTTCTCTGCGGCGTTGATACTTGGCCCAGGTTCGACCTCGCCGGACCCGCCTTCGATTGGCGTCTTCATCGGGTGCCGTAGTAGATGCCGGTGCTTGGCTCCTAGGGTGTGTGAAATGAGCTGCTTCGAGCGCAGACGGGCGTCTTCTGTCAGCTACCTTGGCCCGGGCGCTCGTGAGAGGAGCCCGAACGAACCATCAGAGCAACTGGTATCGCTTCGCGGTTGGGAGTAATCCGCAGGGCCAGAAAGAGGCCTCCTTGCAGACCTCCCTAGCCGACGCTTCACGCTGCCCCCCTTGCTCCAGACTCTTCAATTACGTTAATGACTATAGCAAACTGTCTACCGCTTGCGTTAATGACTATAGCAAAGCTACGACACATGTCAAGCGGTCCGGACTTGGCGTCTTCTGCTTTTGTATCGACAGGCCCAGCAGCCCCAACCTGTCCAGCAGTGAGCCCACATGAGACTCGACCCGCTCCGAGCGGCCGCCCTGTTTGCCCTCGACCACGCACCGGTCGACTCATGACTGGATCCATAGAAGCGACCGAAGGACCGGCTTCATCCTGATGGCCTGGAAGAGCGAGCTTTCGATCCGACCCCAGTAGCGACGTCGAGGGGCGTTCGGGGGGTGCCGTCGGTCACGGCGCCGAGTCTATGGCGGAGCTCGGCAATATTCCTGTCCACGACTTCCCTGGCCCCGGAAGACCCGGGGCGTGGCTCTGGTGCTACAGGATTCTTCTTCTGACGGATAGCGACAACGAGTCCGGCCTTCGTTTGAACGCCGGACTCGGAAGCAATGCCTAGTCGCGTCTACTCGCTGAGACTGGCTCGGCGACGCAGTCTGCGATCTGTGACCCGAGAGAGCCGGAGGACGTCCTCTCAGTCGATGGCCTCGTGCAGGGAGGGACGTTCTCGGGCCCAGGTCGATCGCGGCCCACCTTGAGCACTCGGGGCAGGTTCAGTCAATACTCGCCCGGCGTGAACGACTCCTGGATCTCCACGCTGGTGCCGTCGGGGTCGAGGATGAACATGACCTTGCAGGGGCTCGGCCTGTCCAGCTTATCCGGCGGGTGCACCGCTTCCACGACGACCGTGACGTCCCTGCTCTTCAGATAGTCGCGCAGCTTGTCGAAGTCACCGCCATCGTCGACCCACAGTGAGACGTGCTTCGTTCCGTACGTCTTCCAGTATTTGCTGTTGTCGGTCTCCAGGCCCGGAAAGTCGTAGAGTTCGATGTAAAAGCTGTCCCTCTTCATCCAAGCCATACGGGCGTGACCGTAGTCGGGCAGAAAGAACGTGTTCTCATACATCTTCTCGAAGCCGAGCATCTCCTCCCACCATGCGCAGGCGCGATCGAGATCTGAGACGAAGATGCCGACATGGTGGGGATGGACGTTGACTGGGCAACCCATGGTTCTCAACCTTCCTCTTGTCGATTCCTGTTGTGGCAGTTCGGCCTAGCACTTGCCGCAGTTCTTCGCCACGCTGTCTATGGGCGGGAAACTCGCCTCGGGCCCGGCGTAGGTACCAACGAGGATGCGAAGGATGAAGCCTCCAGCGCCCTTCGCATCCTCATGCCGGCTACCTTCCGGGCTTCGACGCCTTGATGAAGTCTCGGTACATCTTGGCCCGGCGCTTGAACTCGTCGCCCTCCTTCGCCGCGTGGAAGGCGCCCTCGTTGCGGCCGATATCGTCCACGTGTTTCATCTTGCCTGGGATCATGTCGTGGGCATGCTCGAGTTGCTCGGCCGGGTATTCGAAGCTCAGCCCGCCGTCTTTGTTGACGAACTCACCCTTGATGCCGCAGACTGCACACTCGACCGTCCTCGCATCCTCGTGGATGTACATGAGGCGCGAATGGCAGTGGGAACAGACCCCAGCATCGCCCAAGTACTTGTAGCTCTCCGGTTCAGCGCAGGCGCGGGCGATGGCCCGTCCGGCTTCGCGTACGCGGGCCACCCGCTCATCGTCGAGCATGATGGACTTTGCCCAGCTGAAGGTAAGGTCGTCGACGACCTGGAACATGGAGACCATGCCGAACAGATTGAAGTGCGCCGACATCCAGGTGGTCCAGTCGCTGCCGCCGATCCCGATGTACGTGGCGAAGCGCTTCTTGAAAGCCCGCGGGTCAGGGCCCTCCCCGGCCGGCGATCCCTTCTTCTCCCAGATGCTCTTGGCCACGGTCAGCATCCCCATGTCGTGGTTCGGGCCGCCGAACTTGTCCTGAAAGACCTTGAACTGTCCCGAAAGCATCTTCTCGAAGACGGGCATGACGAAGATGACCCCGTCCGCATCGTAGATCTTGTCGTCGAGCCACTGGAAATCGTCCTCGTAGACGCAATGCCCCGCTCCCCCGTTGATGATGCCGGCAGGGCCCATGACGCAACTGATGCAGCCGGTGCAGGGCTTCAGTTCGAGATCGAGCATGTGGATGAACTCGATCTCCGCCCCCATCTCCTGGGCGCCCATGAGCGCCTCTTTCGCCATGGCATCGTTCGTGCCATTCTTGAAACCGCCAGAAATCGCCAGAATCTTCATTGTCCACTCCTTAAGACGCCCGCCGACTCTATCGCCCTCGCCCGTACTCTCCCGGTGCGAACTCTTCCTGGATCTCGATCCATATTCCATCGGGATCCGTGATGTAGATCACGCCGCACCCGCCTGGCTTTTCCGTTTGCTCCTCAGTCCAGCGGTGCTTCACGGTGAAGTTTGCACCCTTGTCTTCCAAGTACTTCTTCAATCCGTCGAATTCTGCGTCTTTCGCGTATAGACACAGATGCTTCGTACCAAGAGTGCCCAGGTAGTCAGCCATGCTGAAAGGCCTTTGCGCGTCTCCGCTGATAGGGTCTTTGGCATACTCGTAAAGCTCTATGTAGTGTTCACCATGTTTCATCCACGCCATAAGCACGGGTCCCTGGTTTGGAAGGTCGAACACCTTCTTGAACATCATCCGGTATCCAAGCATTTCCTCGTACCATTTGGCGCTTCTTTCCATATCAGATACGAAAATGCCCACGTGGTGATAGTGCAAATGGAACGGGAACTCCGGCGACATGTCAAATCTCCTCGCTCTAGGCAAAAGCCGAACTAGAATCACATATATCGATATCTAGTGGGGTTGGCATTCCGCTCCACACTCAGATCCGCGAACGGGTTGAACTGGGTGTTGGTGATCACCCTGTACAGCGTGTACAGCTGAGGTAGGAAGACGCCCCAATTGCCGATCTCCTGGATACAGTGGTCCACCCACACCTGACCCTCCTCGGGAGTGGACTTCTTCGTACCGTCCAGAGCCGACGACCGCCCCATGACCCCCGCATCCGAACTCTGCCATTGGTGCAGGCGATAGCCGAAAGGCAGGCCCTCGTCGATCGTCGACTGCACATATCCGCCGGCGAGGTAGCAGTGCTCGTAGACGAGCAGACTCGCGAACTCGTCCGGTAGCGCCCGCAGTTCCTCCATGCGGATGTAGAGGTTCTGCCGGGTCCCGTCGCTCCAGGTCTGGGGCGCGACGTGAACGGAACCGATCGGGTTGCCGTGCCTCGGGGGCACGTACCATTCGAGCGGTTCGTGTTGGTCTGGATGCCACAGGAGGATGCCCTTCTCCATGTTGCTCCAGAACCAGTCGATCATTCGTGCGGTGACGCCGTCCAGCTCCCAGTCGATATGGGTGCCGAACTCGTCTTGGGTCACTGTTGTCTGCACCGGGTCTCCTTTTCGACACCTCGGGTCGGAGGCCCTCCTGCCCGCCGAAGGCGGGCAGGAGGAGCCGAATCGAACTGTGCGTAGCTACCTGTACTTCACTAATACTCGAGCGGCAGCATCTGCCCGGTGGGCTTGACCAGGTCGGGCTGCAGGCTGGCCACGATCACCTGCTCGTAGGGCCACTTGCCGGTGCCCTTCTGCCACTGGACGGCGAAGCCGGCCGGCTGCACCATGTTGGGGTGCCAATGCCCGATGGTCATGTTCTTGGCTGGATCCACCGGTTCGGCCATGTTCAGAGGGCCGATCATGGTCGTCATGTTGGTGGACTGGATGGCCTTGACCGTCTCGTCTTTGCTATCGATGTTCGTCGAACGCTTGAAGACGTCGACCGCCCACTCGAAGGGCATCAGTTCGGTGATGGTGATATCCCACTGCTGGCCGGTGGCGGCCTCGAATTCCGCTGCCAGTTCCGGAGCGGTCATGCCGCTGAGGGAATCCTTGAACGGCAGATCCGGCGTCCAGCCACCCTGCACCATCAGGTTGAGGCCGACGTCACCCAGGGCCGCGATCGCGGACGGGAACATGATGGCCGCCCCGCCTGTGGCCGCTATCGGGTTGAAGCCCTGCTGCAAGCACTGCTTCCAGAGGTTCACGAAGACCGGCGGGTAGGCGCCGACGTGCAGAAGCAGTTCGCAGCCGGCCTTCTTGAAGGCAGAAATCTCAGCGGTGAAGTCCTCAGACGTAGGCTGATAGAGCCCGCGAGAGGCCACCTGATATCCCTTGGCCTCGAGGTATGGGAGGGCCGAACTTCTCCCAGGCCAGACCGTCGTCGTCATTCGGTGCAGCGAAGGCCACCTTCTTGTTGCTGGCGACGAGCGCAAAGGCGGCCTCCTGGATGGCAACGGCCGACACCGACGTCCACTGGAAGAGGTAGGTCCACTTCAGCCCCTGCGCACCGGCGGTGCCCAGATGAGCCTCAGGCACGGTCATGAAGGGGATGCACGGGCAACCGTTCGCTTCTGCTTGAGCCGAGACCGGGATGGCCACGGCCGGGCTGGCGGCGCAGGAAATGATGTCCACCTTCTGGTTCACGATGAGATCGCCGGCCACCTGCGAAGCGCGGGCGCCGTCGGACTGACAGTCCACGGATACGACCTCGAACGTAGTGGTTCTTGCCGTCCGCGCACATCACCCCGCCCTCGACCGCCTTCTGGAAATGGGGTATGAACCACTTCTCGGCAATGGCAAAGAAGGCCAGGGGACCGGTGGCGGCCGAGACCCAACCTATCTTGATGGGGCGACCCTCTTCCGCGGCCGCCGACACCGTCGTGGTGCTCGCGACTTCGGCGACGCTGGTGGTGGTCGGCGCCGCGGTAGTGGTGGTGCCCGCGGTCGCCGCGGTGGTGGTGGTGGTCTCGTCGTCGCCACAGGCCGCGACCAGTCCACCCAGACCGGCGCCAGCGCCTATGGTCGCACCGGCGATGCCGGCGACCTTCAGGAATTCCCGACGGGATAGTGATTCACGATCCATATGATTCCCCTTCCTCACATTGTAGCGATGCACGTTCACTGGCACACTCGACCGACTTCATCCGCCCTTCTGACTCTCCCTCCCCTCGCGTGGCTACGCACCTGGCCTTGTCAGGCCCTCTGAGGCTCTCGGGATTGCAGGTAACCGCTGTACCAAGCCATGCGACCGACTACCTGCGCTCCGGCCCGCACGGTGGAAACCGCGACCGGGCTGTAGCGGCCGTTGCTCATGAACACCGAGCGCTCAAGAGGCTCCAGCGGGACATGGATCACCGGCTTCCCCGAGCTTGCGATCAGATCCGCCACCCGGCTGAGATAGGCAGCGTCCCAGGGATTCAGCCCTTCCTCGTTCCTAGGGATGCCCGCCGCCTGCGCATAGCGACTGGTCACCGGGCTGCCGATCACGCCCAGGACCAACACGGCATCCACGGACTCGCTCTGGGTCACAAGTTCGACCACTTGCTCGATCGATTCGGCGTCCCCGGAGGTGACGAGGTCTATGGGATTGCCGTGGCTCCAGAAGGGCGGGAGCAGCTGGTTCAGTCCATTGAGCAGGGGTTGGGGAAGCTCTGCGAGAACCAGGCCATTCCGTGCGACCTCGTCAGCGGCAAGAACACCCCAGCCTCCCCCCAAAGTGATGATCGCGACCCTCCGGCCCTTCGGCAGAGGGAGGTTCTCCAGAGCGATCGCTATGTCTATCCCTTCTTCGGGCGAGGTCGTGCCGATGGCGCCGGTCTGCCAGGCGGACGCTTCTCTCACGGCAGCCGCACCCGCCATGGCGCCGGTGTGGGAGGCGGCCGCGTGCGTGCCGAAAGCGGTCATACCGCCTCGGACGACTACGATGGGCTTGTGGGACGTCGTCCGGCGGGCGATCTCCATCAGCCGGTGTCCGTCCTTGACCCCTTCGAGGTACATCAGTATGACGTCGGTCTCGGGGTCCGTGCTCAGGTATTCGAGCACGTCTACCGAGTTGATCACCGCCTGGTTGCCCACGCCCACGAACTTCGCGATGCCGGCGCCCTGGCCATCGGCCATCTTGAGCAGCTTGTAGCCCACGTTCCCCGACTGGGAGATCACGCTCAGACCACCCTTGTGGGGGTGGAGGGAGACGAAGCCGGTGGCGTGGAGGCTGAGTTCGTTGGAGATAACTCCCATGCAGTTCGGCCCGACGACTGCGATCTGCGCATGATGCGCCGCTCGGGAAAGACCGGCCTCGAGCAAGGCCCCCTCGGGCCCTACTTCCGAGAAACCCGCCGAGATGACCACCACTCCGTGCACGCCCATCCGTCCGCACCGGATAATCGTATCCTCGACGTGAGGAGCCCCCACGGCGATGATCGCCAGGTCGGGAGCAGCGGGCAGTTCTTCCAGGGATGCGAAAACCGGCAACCCGAACATGGTGCCGCCTCTTGGGTTGATGGGGTAGACACTGCCCGCGTACCCGCCGTCGATGATGTTCTTGAGAAGTGACCCGCCCCATTTCGCGGGGTCGGATGACGCACCCACCACGGCTACGGACTCGGGAGAAAAGACGGACCGAAGGCCCGGTCGTTTGCTGTAGGCCTCGGTGTCGACCTGGGCCTGCGCCGACCGCCCCGCGCCTCCGTCGGTGGACAGAATCACCAAGGCGTCCGCCGCCACCGGCCGCCCCTTTTCGGTCATGAGAGGGTTGATATCGATCTCGGCTACCTCTGGATGGTCCATGGCTATCTGGCCGACGGCCTGCAGAACCTGAACGAGTGCCCCCCGATCGACCGCCGGGTAGCCTCGGGCTGCGCCGAGCATCTTGCTTGCGCGGACGAGCCCCATGAGATCGATGGCATCGTTGTCGCTGAGCGGGGCGATCCCGACCGCGATGTCACCCATGGCCTCAGTCCAGACCCCGCCCACGCCGAATGCGACCGCGGGCCCAAAGGCAGGGTCGCGCGTCATGCCGACCATGAGTTCACGCTCGGCCTTGATCATTCTCTCCACCAGCACGCCCTGAAAGTGGCAGCCCGCCCGCTCCCTGAGAGCTGCGAAGGCGGCGCGTACCGCGGCGTCGTCGCGGACGCCAACGATCACGAGCCCGGCTTCGGTCTTGTGCTGGAAGCAGGAGGAGACCGCCTTAATGACAACGGGGAAGCCCAGCATTTCGGCAGTATCGCGGGCATCCTCTTCATTGTCGGCGACCGAACCAGCGGGCACGGCCACTCCGTAGAGCCGCAGGAGCTTCTTCGCCTCGGCCTCGTCGAGTGCACTTTGGCCGGCTTGAATCACCTCTACGATGAGCTTGCGGGCAGCCTCAAGATCAACATTCGACAACGCCATCGACGACTTCCTCCTGAACCTAATGGGTGAACTATAATATCATTCACTATATAGCGTCAAGGTGCTACTATTCGGAAATGGAAATCGCGCACATAACTCTTCTGGCTACTGGCGCTGCCGGCCTGATAGGGCAGAACAGAGCGAGCGACAACGCGGTTCATTTCTTGAGATCGCTGATCTTCTCCGGGCAAATGGCGCCGGGCGACAAGTTGCCCCCCGAAAGAGAATTGGCCAAGCTGCTTGGCATCTCGATACTCACCTTGCGAGCGGCTCTCCGATCGCTCGAGACCAGCCGGTTCCTTGCGGTAACGCTCGGGTCTCGAGGCGGGTGGTGGGTCAACGACGCCGAAGCGATCAGCCGCTGTTGGAACGAATGGATGCGTGAGCATCATCACCAACTCGACGATCTGCTCGAGTTCATGAGGCTGGTGGAGACCAACGTGGCCTCGCTGGCCGCGGAGAGAAGCACTCCCGAGGATATCGCGGCCCTGGAGCACTTCAGAGCGGGCGCCGAGGAGGAGTGGAAGTCGATCGTGAGATGGCATAGCGGCTTCCACGAGGCCCTTGCCAAAGCAGCCCACAACCAGTATCTGGAGTCAGCGGTTCAGGGTATCAGGGGCGAATTGTTCTTGCCCGTCCAGCAGGCAATCTCCGGACACCGAATAGCGGAGATCCAATCCATGCACGATCGGATAATCTCCGCGGTGCGCGACCAAGATCCGACCCGGGCAGCGGCCGAGATGGCCAGACACCTAGAATTCACGGAGAGCCTTTTCGAGTCTGTCGAGTGGAAGTAGGCGGCCAGCGGCGGAGGTCGGCGGCTGGTAGGCTGTTTCTTCTAGGCCAGGGTAGAAACGATGAAGGCCACGGATCTCCTTCTTCTGTGGCCAGCGTCACTATGCGTTTGCGGGGCGGCGGAGGCCCGTCCGCCAGGACGGGCCTCCGCCGGTGTGACGCAGGCGTCAGATCTCGAAATCTCCGGCGTCGACGGAGGCGCCAAGCACCGTCACCTTCGCAAGCTCTTTTCCTTCGGCCACGAGCGTGTACTCGCCGTCCGAGAGCCCGTCGAAGCGGAACTCGCCGAACATGTCGCTCACCAGTTCAGCCGCGGCCGCCGAGTCCGCCCCTTTGAGCGTGACCACCACATCCGAAGCGACGTCGCCGCCCTTCAGCACCTGGCCCGCGATGAAGTTCTTCGTGAAGCGATGCAGGTTCTTGTACCAGACGTGCGGCTTCGCGACTATCTCCGCTTTGTAAGCAGCGAGACCTTCCGCCTCCACCCGCTTCGCGAACACCGCCGGCTCCTCGACAACGAAGGACATGGCTCCCGTCGGGCAGGTGTGCACGCAGCGCGGGATGCGAGGCTCCCAGGAGGGATCGTCCAGAAGGTGCGCGCAGAAATCGCACTTCTGCGAGACCTGCTCCTCCTCGTTCCACCAGATCGCGCCGTACGGGCAGAAGCCCGAGATGTCTTTCCCCTTGCCGCCTTCGAGGTCGAAGACCACGATGCCGTCCTCGCGGACGCTCACGAAGTCGCCGCCCTTGGCGCACGGCGGGTTCTCACAGTGCAGACAGGGCTTGGGCAGGAAGGGCGTGTCGATGCGGTCGTTCTGTCCGCGCTCGTGCCGGAGGATGTCCATCCAGCGATGGCCGTGCCTCGGCATGGGCGCCTGGTACGGGGCCCAGTCGTTCTCGGCGTGTTCGTCCTGGCAGGCTATGAAGCAGTTGTTGCAGTCGTGGCACAGGGCCACATCGATGATCATATAGTTCTGTTTCATCGCCATTACCTTCCGTTCCACTTCTCGACCTGCACCAGGCAATGCTCGGTGGTCATGCCGGTGGCGTACTTCGACAGCGTGCGTGCCGGCGTCAGCATGTTGATACAACCGGCGCGGTCGTCCGATTCCCCGGGCGTGCCCAGAGGATCGTACTCGGCGCAACTCTCGTAGCAGTGGCAGGTGCCCTTCGGCACGCGCTTCGTGATGCGGCAGCAGAAGATGACCCCGCCGCGTTCGTTGTACGCACGGATGAGATCGCCGTCCTTGATGCCGCGCGCCTCCGCGTCGGCCGCGTTCATGCGGAAGATCCAGTAGTCGTGCCCGTCCACCTTCACGCGATGGTCCTTGATGTCGTTGAGGAACGAATCCTTCGCGTCGCCCATGGTATGGAACGAGAAGCGGGGATGCGGCGAGACCACGGCGAGGGGATAGTCCTTGAACCTCTCCGTGTGGTGGCCTTCCCACGATTCCAGATACATGGGCATGAGGGGCCGTTCCGTGTCGTCCGTGTCGTGGTGCCCGAAACGCTTCAAGCTGTTCGAGACGAACTCGATCTTGCCGGACTGCGTCTGGAGACCCTTGCACCCGATGGTCTCGCTCGGCTTGATGTGCGAGATCCAACCGCGCGTATCCTGCTCCCGATCCTCGTAGAACCAGCGGTATGGCGGCGCGTCGGGCGCCTTGTTGTCCACGGGGACGATGAAGTACTTCTTCTCCTTGAACTCGTCCCAGGTCATCTGGCTCGGCATATCGGAGACGTTGTAGATGGCTTCGCACCAGTCGAGGGTGTCTTTGCCGTCGGAGAACACGTCGCCGAGACCCAGCCGCTTACACACCTCCCAGAAGATGTGATAGTCGCTCATGGACTCGCCGAGCGGCTCGACGCACTTCTCCTGGAGCACGATGAACCTGTGGTTCGCCTGGTTGTGGCTGTCGGGGTTGTAACCGGAGTTGCTCGCCCACTCGCTGACATCCCAGCGCTCGAAGTTGGTGCAGGCCGGGAGGATGACGTCGGCGAACTTCGTCTCACCCTCGAACCAGATGGACTGCGAGACCACCATCGGCAGGTTCTTCGTGCGGTACATCTTCACGTAGCGGTTGGTGGAGCCCATGGTGCCGATCTGCGAACCGCCGTACTTGTAGAAGAGATGCATCTTCGCGTAGCCGTCGGCGGGGTAGTGGTAGCGATGGAACTGCTGCTCGATGCTGGCGCCCACGAAGCCGCGCCCGCTCCACTCCGCGTGGCCGTCCAAGATGGACTCGGGCAGAAGCAGACGGTCCAGATGCGAGCCGGCGGCCGTGACCATATTGGTCCCCGTCGGATGATTGCCCGTGCCATGCGCGAACAACCGTGGCGCCAGGGCGAAGGCCGCCGCCGAGTTCTCGGGGTCGCCACCGATGCCGCCGTCCGCGTAGCCGGGGAAGTAGAAGTCGCTGTCCACCGGCGCGCCCTCGGTGGTGCAGTAGAGATTGACGCCCGGTTTGCCCATGCCCTGCATGGTGATGAGAGCGATCATCATGCGCGACCAGTCCATGCCGATGGGGCTCCGGCAGCAGCCGCCCCAACCGCCCTTGCCACCGGCGGCGAGCATGGTGCGGTGCTTCGCCCACTCCCGGGCAAGCGCGCGGATGTCGTGCGCCTTCAGGTTGCACTCTGCAGACGCCCAGTCGGGGGTCTTGGGCACGCCATCGGTCTCGCCGAGGATGTACTTGGTCCACTCCTCGAAGCCATGCGTATGGGTGGCCACGTATTCCTTGTCATACGTGCCTTCGGTGAGCCACACGTAGGCGATGGCGGCAGCCAGCGCCGCGTCGGTGCCCAGCTGCGGGCTGAACCATTTGCCGCCGCAGAGCGCGTTCGTGTGGTTGTAGTGCGGGTCGATGAAGATGAACTTGATGCCCAGGTCCTGCAGCCACTGCCGCCGCACCGTGCTCTCGAATCCGCCGTAGATGCCACCGGTGGTCTCCGGGTCGCTCGACCACCACACGATCATTTCGCAGTTCTGGATGCAATCGACGAAGCCGTCGGTCTGTTCGGCGTTGCCGAGCCGGGCGCTGTGTCCCCACATGTGGATCGCGCCCCAATGCCAACCATCCCAGCTGTCCGGGTTATGGTCGACCATGGACGCCCCGATGGTGTTCATGAAGACGGAGGCACCGAGGATCGTCACCTTCGCAAGCTCTTTTCCTTCGGCCGAGAAGCGTATATTCGCCGTCTGAGAGCCCGTCGAAGCGGAATTCGCCGAACATGTCGCTCACCAGTTCAGCCGCCGAGTCCGCCCCTTTGAGCGTGACCACCACATCCGGAGCGACGTCGCCGCCCTTCAGCACTTGCCCCGCGATGAAGTTCTTCGTGAAGCGATGCAGGTTCTTGTACCAGACGTGCGGCTTCGCGACTATCTCCTCTTTGTAAGCAGCAAGGCCTTCCGCCTCTATCCGCTTCGCGAACGCCTCCGGCTCCTCGACGACGAAGGACATGGCTCCCGTCGGGCAGGTGTGCACGCAGCGCGGCATGCCGGGCTCCCAGGAGGGATCATCCAGAAGGTGCGCGCAGAAATCGCACTTCTGCGAGACCTGCTCCTGCTCGTTCCACCAGATCGCGCCGTACGGGCAGAAGCCCGAGATGTCTTTTCCCTTGCCGCCTTCGAGGTCGAAGATCACGATGCCGTCCTCGCGGACGCTCACGAAGTCGCCCCCCTTGGCGCACGGCGGGTTTTCGCATTGCAGACAGGGCTTGGGCAGGAAGGGCGTGTCGATGCGGTCGTTCTGTCCGCGCTCATGCCGGAGGATATCCATCCAGCGATGGCCGTGCCTCGGCATGGGCGCCTGGTACGGGGCCCAGTCGTTCTCGGCGTGTTCATCCTGGCAGGCCAAGAAGCAGTTGTTGCAGTCGTGGCACTTGGCCACGTCGATGATCATGTAGTTCTGTTTCATCGCCCTTACCTTCCGTTCCACTTCTCGACCTGCACCAGGCAATGCTCCGTGGTCATGCCGGTGGCGTACTTCGACAGCGTGCGTGACGGCGTCAGAAGGTTGATACAACCGGCGCGGTCGTCCGATTCCCCGGGCGTGCCCAGAGGATCGTACTCGGCGCAACTCTCATAGCAGTGGCAGGTGCCCTTCGGTACCCGCTTCGTGATACGGCAGCAGAAGATGACCGCGCCGCGCTCGTTGTACGCACGGATGAGGTCGCCGTCCTTGATGCCGCGCTCCTCCGCGTCGGCCTCGTTCATGCGGAAGATCCAGTAGTAGTGCCCGTCCATCTCGACGCGATGGTCCTTGACGTCGTTGAGGAACGAATCCTTCGCGTCGCCCATGGTGTGGAACGAGAACCGGGGATGCGGCGAGACCACGGCGAGGGGATAGTCCTTGAACCTCTCCGTGTGGTGCCCTTCCCACGATTCCAGATACATGGGCATGAGGGGCCGTTCCTTGTCGTCCGTGTCGTGGTGCCCGAAACGCTTCAGGCTGTTCGAGACGAACTCGATCTTGCCGGACTGCGTCTGCAGACCCTTGCACCCGATCGTCTCGCTCGGCTTGATGTGCGAGATCCAACCGCGCGTATCCTGCTCGCGATCCTCGTAGAACCAGCGGTACGGCGGCGCGTCGGGCGCTTTGTTGTCCACGGGGACGATGAAGTACTTCTTCTCCTTGAACTCGTCCCAGCTCATCATGGTCGGCATGTCGGAGACGTTGTAGATCGCTTCGCACCAGTCGAGCGTGTCTTTGCCGTCGGAGAACACGTCGCCGAGGCCGAGCCGCTTACATACCTCCCAGAAGATGTGATAGTCGCTCATGGACTCGCCGAGCGGCTTGATGCACTGCTCCTGGAGCACGATGAACCTGTGGTTCGCCTGGTTGTGGCTGTCGGGGTTGTAACCGGAGTTGCTCGCCCACTCGCTGACATCCCAACGCTCGAAGTTGGTGCAGGCCGGGAGGATGACGTCGGCGAACTTCGTCTCGCCCTCGAACCAGATGGACTGCGAGACCACCATCGGCAGGTTCTTGGTGCGGTACATCTTCACGTAGCGGTTGGTGGAGCCCATGGTCCCGATCTGCGAACCGCCGTACTTGTAGAAGAGATGCATCTTCGCGTAGCCGTCGGCGGGGTAGTGGTAGCGATGGAACTGCTGCTCGATGCTGGCGCCGACGAAGCCGCGCCCGCTCCACTCCGCGTGGCCGTCCAAGATGGACTCGGGCAGAAGCAGACGGTCCAGATGCGCGCCGGCGGCCGTCACGATGTTGGTCCCCGTCGGATGATTGCCCGTGCCGTGCGCGAACAACCGGGGCGCCAAGGCGAAGGCCGCGGCCGAGTTCTCGGGGTCGCCGCCGATACCGCCGTCCGCGTAGCCGGGGAAGTAGAAGTCGCTGTCCACCGGCGCGCCCTCGGTGGTCGTAGTAGAGATTGACGCCCGGCTTGCCCAGGCCCTGCATGGCGATGAGAGCGATCATCATGCGCGACCAGTCCATGCCGATGGGGCTCCGGCAGCAGCCGCCCCAACCGCCCTTGCCGCCGGCCGCGAGCATGGTGCGGTGCTTCGCCCACTCGCGGGCGAGCGCGCGGATATCGTGCGCCTTCAGCTTGCACTCCGCAGCCGCCCAGTCGGGGGTCTTCGGCACGCCGTCGGTCTCGCCGAGGATGTACTTGGTCCACTCCTCGAAGCCGTGCGTATGCGTGGCTACGTATTCCTTGTCGTACGTGCCTTCGGTGATCCACACATAGGCGATGGCAGCAGCCAGCGCCGCGTCCGTGCCCAGCTGCGGGCTGAACCATTTGCCGCCGCAGAGTGCGTTCGTGTGGTTGTAGTGCGGGTCGATGAAGATGAACTTGATGCCCAGTTCCTGCAGCCACTGCCGCCGCACCGTGCTCTCGAATCCGCCGTAGATGCCACCGGTCGTCTCCGGGTCGCTCGACCACCACACGATCATTTCGCAGTTCTGGATGCAATCGACGAACCCGTCGGTCTGTTCGGCGATGCCGAGCCGGGCGCTGTGTCCCCACGTGTGGATCGCGCCCCAATGCCAACCGTCCCAGCTGTCCGGGTTGTGGTCGACCATGGACGCCCCGATGGTGTTCATGAAGCGGGGCAACAGGGAATGCCGGTAGTTCACCAGCCCCCACGTATGATGCGACGAGCACTCGATCACCACCGAGCCCGGGCCGAGTTCGCGCTTGCAGTACGTGATCTCGTCCGCCACCATGTCGAGCGCCTCGTCCCAGGAGATGCGCTCGTACCCTGGATACCGAGGATCTCCGCCGGGCTGCGGCTCGCCCCTCAGCTCCTCGTTGCGCTCCCCCTTCGGGTCGAAGCCGATCCGCTTGAGCGGGTAGAGCAGCCTCTTGTCGGAGTGGACGTACGACTTGGACGCAGCCGTGATGGGCGTCATCGTCGACTTGCGCGGCGGCGAGAACGTCCGCCCGTGCGCCTCGATCTTGTATGAGGGCGCGTCCTCGTCCGTCAGGTCGATCGGCGTCACCCGCACGATCTTGTTCTCTTCCTCGTCCACATAGACCCAGCACGGCCCGCCGGTAGTCATCTGAGACTTTCTTACGAGCTTCCTCTTGTCAGACACATCATCACCTCATCGATCTCACAATGAACCACTGAGTCAGGTCGATCAGTCGCATGCTAACGGTCGGTCGCCAGTATACAAGAACGGATGAAAGCCGGGCTCAGGGGGTCGGACCGGTCGGATATACTCACAAAAAGTGAGCAAGCGCAGCTGAGAAAGCGCAGGTGAGCACCGTGACCGAAACGGACACGATGATCAGCCGCATTCGAGACCACAGCGAGGAGATACGCGTCCAGTTCGGCGTTGCCCGTCTCGGCGTCTTCGGATCACGGGTGCGCGGCGAAGCGAGGGAAGACAGCGACCTCGACGTACTCGTCGAGTTCGCTCACCCGACATTCCGCAACTATATGGGGCTCAAGAGATTTCTCGAACACCTGATCGGGGTGCCGGTGGATCTCGTGAGTGCCGCTGCGCTCAAGCCGCTCCTCAAGGAACACATCCTGCGTGAGGTCCAGTATGTCGCGTGACCTCCGGGTGTACCTGCTCGACATCATCGAGCGGTGCGAAAGGATCATGCGACATGTCGACGGACTCGACGAAGCGGGTTGGGCGAAGGATCAACTCACCCAGGACGCCGTGCTACGGAACCTGGAAGTCATCGGAGAAGCCGTCAAGCGGCTCCCCGCCGATCTAAGAGAGCGGACACCGGAGATCCCGTGGCAAGACATTGCCGGACTTCGGGACATCCTGATTCACGAGTATGAGGGAGTCGACTTCGCCATTGCCTGGGATATCGCCGTCAACGAGGTGCCCGCGCTTCACCGCGCAGTTTCTGAGCATCTGAAGTAGGAGTCGGGAACCGGCTCTCGAAGGCCAGTCGTCGCCACGCTTGCAGGGACGGTGGACCTAACTGGATTTGAACCTGGGTGGCGCCGTCTACTCCGCCGCCCGGTAATACCCCGCCCACTTGGCGTCAATGCGCGCCTGCACGTCGGCCACCTGCTCCTCGGTCATCACCCGGAAGCGTGACTGCGTCTTCAGGTACTCCACCACCGGCACCAGCCGCCGCTTCTCCACCAGCTTCTCCGACGCGCCGGTGAGCCTGAACTCACCGCGCTCCACCTCATAGAGGTCGTAGTAGCCGGTCTCGATAGCCAGGCGGCCGATCTTGATGGAGTAGCGGGGGTCGAAGCCCCAGCCCGGCGGGCAGGGCGTGTGGATGTGGATGTACTTGGTGCCCTGCATGTCGACGGCCTTCTTGATCTTGTCGAAGAGGTCGAGCGGATAGGCCGCCGAGGCCGTAGCCACGTAGTCGATGCCGTGAGCGGCCATGATGGCGGGGACGTCCTTCTTCTGCTGTTGCTTGCCCTTGAAGGGCGTGTTGGCGGTGATGGCTCCCTGGGGAGTGGTGCCCGAGCGCTGCACGCCGGTGTTCATGTAGCCCTCGTTGTCGTAACACATGAACAGGAAGTTGTCGCCGCGCTCGGCAGCGCCCGACAGCGCCTGGATGCCGATGTCGGCCGTGCCTCCGTCGCCGGCCCAACCGACCACCTTGATGTGGTCGCGCCCCTGGGCTTTCAGCGCCTCGATGACGCCGGTGGCCGCCGAGGCCGTGGAGGCGAAGGTCACGTTGAGGCAAGGCAGCTTGGTCGAGGCCACCGGGAACAGTCCCTGGAGCACCGTGAGGCAACTGGGCGGCACCACCAGGATGGTGTCGGGACCCAGGGCCTTCAGCCCGATGCGGTAGGCGATGCTGAGGCCGCAGCCGGTGCAGGCCCGGTTGCCGGGATGCACGTACTCCTCTTTGGGGAGCGTGAGGATGGTGGTCTTGGTGCTCATGCTACTGCAGCCTCGGTCATAGCTTGATTCCGATCCAGTTGGGACCGACCTGGGGCGCCCCGGCGACAGCGTCGCGCACGGTGGTGGTCAGCTCGGGAGTGCGGATCTCGCGGCCGCCGATGCCGGCAATGATCCCCTTGACGAAGGGGGCTCCGCCGTTCGCACCGTCTTCGTCCGCCGCCAGATCGTAGAGCGCGGCCTTCACGTCGGAGCAGAGCGCTCCCTCATAGCCGTACGAAACCGCCTTCTCGATGACGATCACACCGCGTTTGCCCCGCACCGCTTCCGCCAGCGCCGTGTCGGGGAACGGCCGGTACAACCGGATGCCCATCACGCCGACCTTCACGCCCTCGGCGCGCAACGTGTCGATCACGTCGTGCAGTTGGTAGGTGAGTGAACCGAGTCCCACCACCACGTACTCGGCGTCGTCGCACCGGTAGGGCTCGAGCAGGGCGTCGCCGCCACGCCCGAAGATCTCGGCGAATTTGTCCTCCACCTGCTGGGCGACCACCAAGGCCGATCGCATATCTTCCTGCAGCAGGTACCGGATCTCCATGTAGCCGTGGGCCATCTCCCCGCTGACGTCCATGCGCGTATCGGGCAGCGTGACCGTATTGAGGTTGGCCGGGTTCGCGGGGTCGAGCATGTAGGACGGTTGGAACGGTTTCAAGAATGCTTGCGCTTTCTTCTCGTCGGGAACCTCGAACGGCATGTAGGTATGCGACAGCAGGTAGCCGTCGTAGCAGAGCATCACCGGGACGCTCACCGCTTCGGCGAGAGAGAACGCTTTGAGAACACCATCGATGATCTGCTGGTGATCGCTGGCGTACATCTGGATCCAGCCGGTGTCGCGCTGCGAGATGGAATCCTGGTGATCGTTCCATATGTTCCAGGGGGCCCCGACCGCCCGGTTGACCACGCACATAACGATCGGCAGGCGTGCTCCCGCGGCCCAGTGCACTTGTTCGTGCATGTAGAGCAGGCCGTTGGCGCTGGTGGCCGTGAAGGCCCGCGCGCCGGTGGAACTGGCTGCGATGCAGGCAGCGAGAGCAGAATGCTCGCTCTCCACCATGACGTACTGGGCTTTCATCTCGCCCGCTTCGATGAACTCCGAGAGTTTCTCGGTGAGCGGAGTCTGCGGAGTAATGGGATAGGCGGCGATGACCTGGGCCCGGGCCAGCTTCACGCCGATGGCCGCTGCGACGTTGCCGTTCTCGATTATGTGCATGGCCGCGGTCCTTCGGTAGAACAGGCTTCGGGCTCGTTGTCTCCCTCGTGCCACTCGGCCTCGTCGATCATGGTGATGGCCTTGGTCGGGCACTCCTCGGCGCAGATGCCGCAGCCCTTGCAGTACTCGTAATCGATCACCGGCGGGATGGTGCGCGAGATGACGCAATCGGGGCAGTAGAGCCAGCAGATGAAGCAGGCTTCGGCGCCGCGCTTTGCCGGGGTGCAGCGTTCTGTGTCGAGCACCGGGCGCTGGACGCGCCACGAGCCGGTGCGGCCACCGTCGCCGGGCCCCGACTCGCTGTGTGAGGTCTTGTAGCGATATCCCCGGGTACCCATCAGTTGCCCCCTATGACCGTGTTGTCGTAGGCGAGCCTGGCTGCCTGGGAGTTGGCCTGCGGCTTCTTGGATTTGAATTCGGCTTCGATCTCCTCGAGCACCACGTCGAACGGCACCATGTCGAATGCCCTGCACAGCGAGCCGATGATGCCGGAGTTCACGCGACCGTGCGGCAGCCCCGCATCGACCGAGAGGGCGGTGACGTCGGCGACCGCGAGCCGTGACCCATTGAAGTCGTAGCTGGTGAGCGGCTTAGGGGTGTTGAGCACGATCAGACCCCCCGGCTTCAGCCCCCCGGTGACGTCGGCTTCGGTCAGCAACAGATGGTCGAGCACCACAACGATGTCGGGCGTCTCGATGGGGGAGATGTCGTAGATCTTCTCCTTGGCGAGCTTCAGCGACGTGAAGACGGGGGCGCCCCGGCGTTCGGTGCCGAACGTGGGGGCCATCACCACTCCGGTGTACCCAGAGCGGAAGGCGGCGGTAGCGAAGATCTTCGCCGCCGTGATGGCGCCCTGGCCGCCTCTACCGTGCCAACGTATCTCGATCATTCGGGTCTTCCTACTGTGTCGTAAGCTGCGTGCAGGGTATTCTACCTATGAGGTTGCCAAAAAACGAAGTGTCGGTCGCGAGAACGCACCGGACGGCGCGATACGTCGTCCTCGGTCGCGCCAATAGCGCTGCTATTGGCGTTCCCTGCGTCCTTGTCTTGCGCATGCGGCCGAGGACCCGGCGCGTGTCCATCGCGCTCTCGCAACGAGACGTCCTTTTTTGGCAGCCTCGGAGTCTTGACGCGCCGACCAATCTCGTGGGCACCGGCTTGCCTTCTTGGACGGCGCGTCACGTGTGGCGCGGATCGGCCTTTGGGAGGACGCACAAGCGACATGTATATCGAGTTGGAGAACAAGGGTGACGGCGTGGCGCTGCTCACCATCAATCGGCCCGACGCCCTCAACGCGATGAACGCCGCCATGCTCGGAGAGATGGCGGAGGCCATCGACCGGGTGGAGCACGACTGCGACGCGAGCGTGCTGGTGATCACCGGCATGGGCCGGGCCTTCATCGCGGGTGCCGACATCGCTCACATGAAGGACTTGTCTCCAGCGGGGGCCAGAGCCTGGTCGGACCTGGGGCAGAAGACCGTCGGCATGCTCGCGAGCATGAAGAAGCCGGTCATCGCGGCCATCAACGGCTATGCCCTGGGCGGCGGCACCGAGTTGGCCTTGGCCTGCGACATTCGCATCGCTTCCGACAAGGCGGTCTTCGGGCAGCCCGAGGTGAAGCTGGGCATGATCGCCGGGTTCGGCGGCACGCAGCGCCTGTCGCGCTTGATCGGCCCCGGGCTTGCCAAGGAGATGCTCCTCACCGGCGACCACTACGACGCCGCCGCCGCGCTGCGGATCGGGCTGGTCAACCACGTGGTGCCGCTCGACGAGCTGTTGCCCTACTGCCTCGACATGGCTGCGCGCATCGCCGCGCCGGGGTCCGAGGGCGGTCCAGCTCAGCAAGAAGGCCGTCGACCGCGGTCTCGAGCTCGACCTGGAAGAGGGTCTTGGTACTTGAATCCGAGTTGTACGGTTCGCTGTTCGCCTCAACGACGACACCTTGTGAGGGTTGTGGAGCGTTTCTAGAGAAAAGGGAACCAAAGTGGACTTCAGACTGACAGACGACCAGCAGATCATCCGGGACTCCGTTCGCGACTTTGCTAGAGAACAGATAGTCCCCAGGGCCGCCGAGATCGACAGGACCGGTGAGTTCCCGCTCGACATCATCAAGAAGATGAACGACCTGGGCCTCATGGGCCTGCCCATCGCCGAGGAGTACGGTGGCGCCGGAGCCGACTACACCAGCTACTGCCTCGCCCTCGAGGAGATCAGCCGGGCCTGCGGCTCCACCGGCCTTACCTACGAGGCCCACATATCGCTGGGCTGCATGCCCATCTACCTGTTCGGCACCGAAGAGCAGAAGCGGAAGTACCTGCCCCAGCTCTGCAGCGGCGAGGCTATCGGCTCCTTCGGCCTGACCGAGCCCGAGGCCGGTTCTGACGCGGGGGGCACCAAGACCACCGCGGTGCTCGAGAACGGCCAGTGGGTCATCAACGGCTCGA
>CAVTPV010000003.1:0-14649 GCA_963736705.1 uncultured Actinomycetota bacterium | reverse complement strand
CATCGGCGCCGGGTCGGCGAACGTGGACAGGAAGCACTCTGCGAAGACCGCGTCGAAGGTGGCGGCATCGAAAGGCAGGTCGGCGGCACTGCCGAGCACCCATTCCACGTCAACGGCGCGTTCACGGGCTTCGCCGAGGAACTCCGGCGAAGCATCGAGCCCCGTCACCCTGACACCGTAGCGCTGGGTCAGATGCGACGCTGTCAGACCAGCGCCGCAGGCCAGATCGAGCACCCGGTCGGCCGGCCGAAGGCCGCAGGCGGCGGCCAGTTCGTCTGTCAAGGCCAGCCCACCGGGCCGGAAGCCTTCTCCGGCCGCGTTGCGGAACGGTGTCTGCTGATAAAGAGCGCAATCCACCCGCGGGTCTACTTCTCCTCCAAGGTCTGCTCCACCTCGAGCATCCGCCCCCGGGCCAGATCCTCCGGGATCAAGGCTTGGCCGCAGACCGGGCAGGCCAGGGTGTCCACCGGGAACGTGTGCCCCTGGTAGGCCACGTTCACCTTCGTCGGGACCAGCTCCACCCCGTGCTGGGCGCAGAGGATGGGCGGCGTGGGGGGCGGACAGAGCCCGTCAGGAACCATGGGCGCGGTCTCCCTCCACCGGGTCGTCGACTATCTGCATGCGATGCGAGTACACGTTGCACACCTCGAAATCGTCCCCGGCGGGAGAGTATTCCACCCAGTAGGTCACCAGGCCGAGCCGCCTGTGGGCGACCGACCTGCCGGTCTCGGGCACCAGCAGCTTGCCGCCGCTCTTCTCCGCGCCGTGGATCACCTGCTGCACGTCTTCCACCAAGATGCGGTCCCGCTCCATCCGAGCCGCCACCTCAGCCGGGATGTGGACTTTCACGCTCATGTACTCCGGCGCCGCGGGCATGGCCTCTCCCCATAGTTCAACGAGCATCCGGGCCGCCAGGCGGCGCCGGTTGTCCCTGCGCTCCGAGAGGGTCGGGCCCGGCCGCACCGCGCCGGACTCGTACGTCCCGAAGACCAGGTCGAGCACATGGTACGACGCTTTGCCGCCCTCCGCGAAGAGGTCCCGGCAGTTGGAGCAGTAGGTGAGGTAGTCGCTGGGGCTCTCCCCGATGCGCGCCTCCACCACCTTGCCGCCCACCGCGGGGTTCACCAGGGACATGAGTCCTCCGTAGCTGCAGCACTTGGTGAGTCTGCGGTTGTACCGGAGTTCCTCCACCTCGTAGCCGAGCTTCCGAGCGAGGCTGCGGACGGCGTCCTGCACCGGCGTGGCCGCGCGCGCCGTACACGAATCGTGGACCGCGAGGACGGCGCCGGCGCCCGATGGCGCGTCGCCCGGAAGACCCGCTGTGTCGAGCACCTCCCACAGGGACACCGTGGGGATATCCGGCAGGCTCTCAGCAAACACGAGCGAGCAGGTGGGACAGGCGAGGATCATCCGCGGCCGCCCGAGGCTCTCCCACTGAGCCGTCAGCGCCGCGCACTTCTCTTCGAAAAGCGGCTGCCGCCCCGACCACGAGGCCGGAGCCCCGCAACACCCCAGCATCAGCCCCACCCCACCGGGCAGCGTGTCCGCGAGATGGCGATAGGCCCGTTCGACGTTCGCCGGCGCGGAGCCCGGCAGCTGGCAACCAGGGAACAAGGCGTAGGCGCTGGTGTCGTGGCCCGGCTGGTTGCGCACGATGAGGCGTGGTCTCGTCCTGGCTCGCCTCCATGTCGCGGATGGCCGACTCGTGGATGGCCGGCGGCATGAATCCGCGCTCCCACATGTTGTCGCGCGCCTCGATGTTGACCACGGCCATGTTCAGATCGGTGGGACAGACCGCGCCGCAGAGCCCGCACAGGCTGCAGGCGTTGATGAACTTGGTGTGGGTGCGATAGCTCTTGCCCGGGAGGCTGGTGATGTTCTTGGTGACCTTGCGGATGCAGGCCCCCGGATACTCCTTGAAGTGCTGCAGGTATTCGCAGGCCTTGACGCACTCGAGGCACTGGCACTGCAGGCAGCGAGCCGCTTCCTGGGTGGCTTCGTCCTCCGAGTAACCGATGCCCGGCCCCGCCACAGTGATCGGGCGGGCGGACTCGACCCCTTCGAGGCTGGTGTAGAGCCGGGTCGCGTACGGGCCCTCGTTCTCCCGTTGGGAGGTGAGCGACTCGCCTTTGATGAACCGGTCGATGGAGATGGCAGCGGTCCGCCCATCGGCCATGGACGTCACCGGCGAGTAGGTCGGCGCGCCGCCGCCCGAGGCGGGCGCGCGGCGCAGGCTGCCGCCTGCGAACAGACCTTCGGTCGCGGTCGCCAGCGTGGAAGGGTCGATGTCGTCGGGCCGGAGGCCGAGCCTGGCCGAGCCTACGCAGCCGGCGGCCGCCGCGGCCGGCCCCGTGGCCAGATACACCGCGTCGTACTCAGCGAGCAGAGCCTTCAGACTGGTGTCGCTGCCAATGCAGGTCCCGAGACGGACATCGACCCGCTCCTTCTTGAGCCGGTCCAACTCAGCCTCGACCACCTCCGGCGGCAGTACGTCCGCCGGGAAGTCCAGCATCGCGCCGCCCAAGCGGTCGGACCGCTCGAACAGTGTCACATCGTTACGGCGCTTCGCCAGCTCCAAGGCCGCCGTGAGCCCGCTCAGGCCGCCGCCCACAACCGCCACCCGTCCGGTCCTCGGAGGGTCCACCATGAGCGGCCGGTCGGGAGCGAAGCCCGCATACTCGGCGCAGCTCCGCTCGAGGAGGGCGATGTTGATGGCTCCGCCGGCCTCCCGCCGCTTGCAGACCAAGGCGCAGGGCTCGTCGCACACCCGGCTGAGGATGCCCGGGAACGGCACCCTCTTTCGATACAGCGCGGACGCGGCCTTGAAGTCACCCCGGGAGATCGCAGCGAGCATGCCCCTCGCATCCACGTGCAAGGGGCATGCCGCCTGGCACCACGGGGCGTCATCCTGGATACACAGCTCTTCGAGACTCTGTATCTCCCGGGGATCCATGGACCGCCTTTGAGTTACCGCGCGCTCCCCCTATAGCTCCTTGAGAGCAGCGAGGACCTTCTCGGGCCGCGCCGGCAGATGCTTGATCCGCGCTCCGCAGGCGTGGTAGATGGCGTTGACGATCGCGGCGTGCGGCGCGTAGAGGGGAAGCTCTCCGCATCCACCGGCTCCGAACGGTCCCGTCGCCCGGGGCGTCTCGAGGAAGTTGAGCTCAAGAGCGTCGGGAGCGTCTTTGATGTACGGGATACCCGCCCCAAGCATGGTCGAGTGTTTCTTAAGATCGTCGAAGTCCTCGGTGAGCGCCAGGCCGATACCCTGGACGAGCCCGCCGTACATCTGGCCCTCCACGGCCTGCCGGTTGGCGATGACGCCGATGTCGGAATCCAGGCGCATCTTGACCACCGTCGTGGCGCCCGTCTTGGTGTCGACCTCGACCTCGGCCAGGAACACCCCGTACTGCATCGTCGGCACCGGGCCGTGAGGCGTGAACTGGAACGTCGCCTCGTCGGGCGCGCCGCACAGGTGGGCGGCGGAGAAGTGCCCGTTGTACTTGGTGGCGATGCCCTCGGCCACCATCTCGTCATAGGTGCGGAAGGTGCCGTCGGCCTTCTTCATGGCGGCTATCAGCTGGTTGCAGGAGTCCACGATGGCGTTGCCCACCATGAACTGCGACCGGCTGCCGGCCGCGGCGCCGCTGTCGGGGCACTTGGCCGTGTCGTTCATATAGAGGCGGATCTGCTCCGGGGCCAAGCCCAGCGGCCGCAGAGCCTCGTGCGCAGTGGACAGCGTGCCGATGTCGGCGCCCTGTCCCGGGTCTTCCCAGGTGTTGAAGATGGTGACCGTGCCGTCGGCGTTGAGCTCGATGTCGGAATCGGCGAGGTCGGCCGTGTCGTTACCGACGTTGTAGATGCCCACCGCCAGGCCGACGCCCCGCTTCTTCTCGGGCGTGGAGAGCTTTGCGCACCGCTCTTTGGCGGCCTCGTACTCAGGCTTGATCATCTCCATGAGGGTGGCCAGCGGGTACACGTCGGCGATCTCGCCGGTGCCGAGGGTGTCGCCCTCACGCAGGATGTTGCGGTTCATGAGTTCCCAAGTGTCCAGGCCCATCTTCTCCGCGAGCTCGTCCATGATGAGGTTGGTGGAGAAGGCGCCCTGCGGTCCGCCGTAGGCACGGAACGCCGAGACCCAGGTGTGGTTGGTGAAGGTGGTGCGGCCGTGCCCGCGCAGGGCCGGCACGAAGAAGCCGCCGCCTGTGTAGCGGCAGGCCTTGCCGAGCAGCTCGTCGGCGAACTCGGAGTAGGCGCCGTGGTCCATGATGAGGTCGAAGTCCATGGCCACCAGCTTGCCGTTCTCGTCGGCTGCGACCCTGACGTTCGAGAAGCACGGGGCGCGCTTGCCCGTGTAGATCATGTGCTGGTGATAGTCATACTCGAGGTAGCAGGGGCGGCCGCCGGTGGCCATGGTGGCCACGGCGCAGAGGGCCTCCAGCGTGGGGCCGATCTTGTAGCCGAAGTTGCCGCCCTGCGGGTTCTGGATGATGCGCAGCTTCTCGGCCTCGAGCCCCAGGCCCTCGACGATCTGGTAGTGGGCCAGGTAGAGGGCGATGCTCTTGGAGTGCACTGTCACCACGCCGTCGTCGTCGATATAGGCGAAACCGACGTCCGGCTCCACGGTGAGGTGCGGCTGGCGCTGGGTGTAGTAGTCCGACTCCACCATGTAGGCGGCGTTCTCGATGCGCGCGTCCACGTTCTCGTGGTCGCCCTTCTTGAGGTCCACCTCGAAGAACACGTTGGGCGTACCGGGATGGATCTCGATGGCGTCATCCGCCGATGCGTCCAGGCAGTTCATGTAGGCCGGCAGCTTCTCGATCTCCACCTTGACCTTCTTGGCGGCCTCCAAAGCCTGCTTCTTGGTGTCGGCCAAGACCATGGCCACCACGTCGCCGTACTGGTAGATCTTGGTGTCGCTCAGGATGGGGCGGTCGTAGCCGTCGCCCTTGTTCCAGGGATAGGTGATGGTGCCGAAGATCCGGTTGGTGCCGGTGACGTCCTTGGCGGTGACCACCTTGGCCACGCCCGGCATCTTCTCGGCCTCACTGATAGTCGATGCTGAGGATGTTGGCGTGCGACACCTCGGGCTGCACCAGCGCGATATGCAGCATGTCGTCGGGCAGCTGGGTGCCCAGGTCGGCGCCGTAGGTGCAGGTACCGGTGACCTTGGCGAGCGCCGACGGCCGCGGGTAGTGCGTGTTCCAGATATGCCCATCGACCGGCTTGGAGTTGGCAGCCAACTCGGCCATGCTCGTCTCGCCGCGCATGGTCTTCGCGGCTTCCATCACGCAGTCCACGAGCGACTTGTAGCCGGTGCAGCGGCAGACGTTGCGGTGCTTCTGGAACCAGTCGCGCACCTCCGCGCGAGTGGGGGCCGGGTTCTCATCCAGCAGCCCCTTGGCGGACACGATGAAGCCCGGCGAGCAGAAACCGCACTGCACGCCGCCGTGGTTCATCCAGGCCACCTGCAGCGCGTGAGGAGCCTCGGGCGTGCCGATCCCCTCGATGGTGACGATGCTCGCGTTGTCGGCGAGCCTGCCCATCCGGGTGATACAGGAACGGACGACCTTGCCGTCGATCAGCACCGAGCACGAGCCGCAGTGGCCGCTGCCACATCCGACTTTGACACCCGTGAGGCCGAGTTGCTCGCGCAACACCGTCGCCAGGTTCTCATCGGGGTCTGCCAGTACGCTCCTCTGCCTCCCATTCACGTTCAACCAGAAGAGTTGTGCCATCGTTATCAGCCCTTTCCGACTCTCCCCATCTTCTTTGCGCCCCATCTGCATCCACTATGACATACAGAGCACCCCGGTCTCCTATCCTCCAGCGATAGGTGGCAACAGCCTGATCTCATCCCCATCGCCCAGCGTCTGCTCCAGCCCACCGGTCTGGCGCACGTTGCGTCCGTTGAGGAAGACGCCGACCCACACGGTGCCGTCTTCTCGGAAGATGCGCTCCTTGAACCGCGGCTCCCGCGCCACACAATCGGCCAGGGCCTCGGCGACACTCCGGCCACGGCACTCCATGGTGCGCGGGCCATCCTTACCGGCAATCCCGGGGGGCAGTTTGATCGTCGCTGTGGCCAACTCAGTCTCCCACTCCGGGCCGGTGCGCCTCTCGCCGCCGTCCGCCGCTCAGACCGCCGCGGATGCGGTCTTTTCGAACTTGCTAGTCTTGAGGGATACGGCCAGCACGTGCGGGTTCTGGCAGAAGGCCACGCACTGAGGTGTCCCGTCGCAGAGGTCGCACTTGAAGGCCACGCCCTTGTCCGGATGCTCCCTGATCATGCCGTATGGGCAGGCGTCGTAGCAGGCGCCGCAGTTGGTGCAGAGGTCGTCGTTGACCTTGAGCACGTAGCCGCTGACCGGCGCTTCCCCGCCCGGAACGGTCACCACGATGGGCAGCCGTTCGATGGCGCCCTCCGGGCAGGCCTCCTCGCACTTGGCGCAGGCCGTCTGCAGACAGGTCTGGCCCTTGACCGCCGTGGTGGTCGGGTTGACCGTGGACGACAGCCGGGCCACGGACGGCCGGTAGGCGCCCTCATGCCAGGCCGAGCAGGCCAGTTCGCACATGTGGCAGCCGGTGCACTTCTTGCTGCTGATCATCACGTGAGGCATCGAAGTCCCTTTCTTCCCGGCCCTAGAGACGGACGTCCACACCGATCGCGGCCAGCGTGGCCTCGGTCGGCACACCGTTCTCGTCCCAGCCCCGCAGGCTGTAGTAGTGCGCAAGAGCGTCGCGGAAGACCTGCTCGCCGATAGCCTTGCCTGCAGACGGCCCCTCGGCGAACGCCGTCTCTTCCTCGTAGAGCTTCTTGGGCAGGTCGTCCGCCTCCACGCCTTCGCGGAGGTTGAAGAGCCGCCCGATGTTCCAGATGCGCTCGCCTATGGTCATGACATCTTCCTCGGAGAAGTCGCGCCCCCAGACGTGCTTGAGACACTGCCCGATCTGGTCGGGATCCACCGCCCAGAAATCGCACCAGATGCCGCTGAACTTGATGGAGCTGAAGTTCTGCCCGATGAACCCGTTGGCCACGTTGCCGCCGATGACCTGCTCGGGCTTGCCATCCAGGCTGTCGGCCGGGCGGGTGCCCTCGATGACCTCGTCGGCTATGGGATAGCTGCGCATGTGGCAGCCACCCCGGTCGGAGGTGGCGTAGGCCACGCTCATGCCGAACGCCCCACGCGGGTCGTACCCCGGCAGTTCCAGGTTCTTGACCTCCATACCCATCTCAGGCACGCCGTACTTGGCGGCCAAGGCTCGGGCGCCTAGCGCCAGGTCCTCGCCCAGGCCCGAGCGGGTGGCCATGAGAGCCGGCGCCTCCAGGTAGCCCTCGGCCTCGCCGAACCGCATCCCGAAGTCCTTGATGCCCCTCTCGGTGAGGTCCATGGCCAGACCGACCACCGACCCCGACGAGATGGTGTCGAGGCCCCATTCGTCGCATTCCTGGTTGAACTTCATCAGCGCCGCGATATCGCTCACGCAGCAGTTCGCGCCGCAGAGCGCGATGGTCTCGTACTCAGGTCCTTCACTCTTGATCCCGGGCACCTCATGCACTTGGCGGCAGCCGAGCGCGCACTGGTAGCAGGCCCGGTTACCCACCTTGATGCCGAGCATGGCCTCGGAGTTGATCCCGGACGCGCCGTCGAAAGTACCCTCCGACCAGTTGCGCGTGGGCAGGCAGCCGGCGCCGTTCATGACGTCCACCAGGATGGGCGTGCCTTCCTCGTTGGCCCACAGGTTGGCGGCCGTGAGGATGTACTCCTCGTGCATCCGCCGCATGTCGGCCAGGAATGCCCGGGCGTCGCCCACGGTGACGGAGCCCGTGCCGCGGATGGCCACCGCTTTGAGGTTCTTGGAGCCCATGAGGGCGCCGTGCCCGGCGCGGCCGGCCTTGTGGAACTGGTCGGTGCTGAGGCAGGCCCAGGGCACCAGGTTCTCGCCGGCGGGGCCGACCGACAGCACCTTGGCGTCCTTGTCGAGGTCGGCGCGCAGCGCGGCCTCCACCTCGGACACCTTCATGCCCCAATATTTGTCCTTGGCCGGAAGGAACTTGACGTCCCCGTCCTTGATCCACAACACCACCGGTTCCGGAGCCTTCCCCGAGATGATGATGAGGTCGTACCCGGCGAACTTCATCTCCGGGGCGAAAGAGCCGCCCACGTAGCTGTCGTTGAGGATGCCCGTGGTCGGGCTCTTGGCGCCCACGACCAGCCGGGAGCAGGTGCTCACGTTGGTGCCGGCGAACGGACCGGTCATCAGGAAGATGGGGTTGTCCGGCGACCAGGGGTCGACCTTCGGCGGCACGTTCTCCCACATATACCGGATCAGCAGGCCTTTGCCGCCCACGTACTTCTCAGCCCACTCCATGTTGAGCGGCTCGACGACAGCCTTCATGGCCGTCATGTCGACTCGCAGCACCGCTCCTCTGTAGAAGTCCATTTTCGCTCCCCTTGGTCAGGGACATCGCTCTGCAGCATCTCGCACAGGCTAGCATCATTTCGCCGGCCGGCCCCGGTCTTGCCCGCCTCAAAGCCGGGCGCCCCCCGAGCCGGGGAGCGCCCGTAAGATCCTCCGTGGCGGCCCTACAGACTCTGAAAGAACACCTATTTTTTCAGCGCGGCAAGCACCTTCTCCGGCCGGGCGGGCAGGTGGGTGACGCGGGCGCCGCACGCGTGGTAGATGGCGTTGATGATGGCCGCATGCGGGGAGGTCAGCGGGATCTCGCCGCAGCCTCCGGCGCCGAACGGACCTTCGCCCCGCGGGGTCTGAAGGTAGTTGGCAACGATGTCATCCGGCACGTCTTTGATGTAGGGCATGCCGCAGGCAATCATGTTGGTGTGCTTCTTGATGTCTTCGAAGTCCTCGGAGAGCGCGAGGCCGATACCCTGGCTCATCCCTCCGAACATCTGGCCGTCGACCGCCTGTTTGCTGGCAAGCACACCCACGTCGGCGTTGATCATCAGCTTGACCACTTCGGTCTTGCCGGTCTCGGTGTCCACCTCCACCTCGGCGAGGAACACCGCGTACTGGTAAGTGCACACCGGGCGCACCGCGAACTGGAAGGTCTCCGGGTCGGGTCCGCTGCAGTACGGCGCCTCGGTCCAATGCCCCTTGTATTTGAGCGGGATGCCTTCCGCCACCATCTCATCGTAGGTGCGGTACGTGCCGTCGGCCTTCTTCATGGACGCGAGCAGCTGATTGCACGAGTCGAGGATGGCGTTGCCCACGAAGAACTGGCAACGGCTGGCGCCAGCCGGCCCGCTGTTGGGGCAGAGAGCGGTGTCGTTCATGTAGAGGTGGATCTGCTCGGGTGTGAGACCGAGCGGCAGCAGCGCTTCGTGCGCCGTCACCAGAGTACCCAGGTCGGCGCCCTGCCCCGGATCCTCCCAGGTGTTGTAGAGGGTCACCGAACCATCCGGGTTCAGCTCGATGTCGTTGCCGGCCTCATCGGCCACGTCGGCGCCCACGTTGTACATCCCGATGGAGATGCCCACGCCCCGTTTCTTGGTGGGATGGGAGAACGCGGCGCAACGCTCTTTGGCCGCGTCATACTCGGGTTTGAGCATCCGCATGAGCTCAGGCAGCGGGTAGACGTCGGGCTGCTCGCCGGTGCCCGCCGTGTCGCCCGGGCGCAGGATGTTCTTGTCCATGAAGTCGAACGTGTCCAGCCCGCACTTCTCGGCCAGCTCGTCCATGAGGACGTTGAACGCGAACTCCGCCTGCGGAGCGCCGAACGCCCGGAACGCCGAGCCGAAGGCGTGGTTGGTGAAGGTAACCCGGCCTTTGCCCTTGATGTTGGGGACGAAGAAGCCGCCGCCGTTGTAGCGGGTGACTTTGGTGGTGAGGTCGTCGGCGAACTCCGAGTATGGCCCGTGGTCCACCAGGGAGTCGAAGGTGAGGGCCACCAGCTTGCCGTCCGCATCGGCCGCGGCTTTGGCCCAGGTGGCCGCCGGCGAGCGTTTGCCGGTGTAGGTGATGTGCTGGTAGTAGCTGTACTCCAGGAAGCACGGCCGGCCCGTCGCCATGGTGGCGATGGCGCAGAAGGCCTCGAGAGTGGGCGAGAGCTTGTAGCCGAAGTTGCCACCCTGCGGGTTCATGATGAGGCGGAGCTTGCCGGGCTCCAGGCCCAGGCCCTTGCAGATCATGAAGTGGTGGATGTAGAGAGCGATCGACTTGGAGTGGATGGTGACCACCCCGTCGGCGTCGGTGTAGGCGAAGCCCACGTCCGGCTCGATGGAGAGGTGCGGCTGGCGCTGGACGTAGTAGTCGTTCTCGGCCACGTAGGGCGCGCCGGCGATGAGTTCGTCGACCTTGTCCCACTGGCCCTTCTTAAGGTTCACCTCGAAGAACACGTTGGGCGTGCCGGGATGGATCTCGATGGCGTCATCCGCGGCCGCTTCCGCGCCGCTCATATAGGCGGGCAGCGTCTCCAGCTCCACCTTGACCTTGGCGGCGGCCGCTTCGGCCTGGGCCTTGGTCTCGGCGGCCACGATGGCGAGGGCGTCCCCGAACTGGAACACCTTCTCGTCGCAGAGCAGTGGCCGGTCGTAGCCGTCACCCTTGTTCCACGGGAAGATCACCAGCCCGAAGCTCCGGTTGCTGCCCTTGACGTCCTTGTGGGTGAGGACGCGGACCACGCCGGGCATCTTCTCGGCTGCGCTCGTGTCGATGGAGAGGATCTTGGCGTGGGAGACCGTGGCCTGCACAAGAGCCAACTGCAGCGTGTCCGGCGGCATCTTGAGGCCGAGGTCGGCTCCATAGTCCACGACGCCGGTGGCCCGGGCGGGGCCGGAAGGCCGCGGATAGTTGGTGTTCCATATGTGGCCGTCCACCGGCTTGGAGTTGACGCTGATGTCGTCGATGGTGGCATCGCCGCGCATCACCGAGGCGGCGGCCATGACCGCGTCCACCAGCGGCTTGTATCCGGTGCAGCGGCAGACGTTGCGGTGCTTCTGGAACCAGTCGCGCACGTCGGCCCGAGTGGGAGCCGGGTTCTCGTCCAGCAGACCCTTCGCCGAGACGATGAAGCCCGGGGAGCAGAACCCGCACTGGGTGCCGCCGTAGTTGACCCAGGCCACCTGGAGCGGATGCATGTCGTCGGGCGTGCCGACACCCTCGATGGTGACGATCTTGGCGTTGGCCGATACCTTGCCCATCTTGGTGATGCAGGAGCGCACCACCTTGCCGTCGAGCAACACCGAGCAGGCCCCGCACTGTCCGCCCCCGCACCCCACCTTGGTCCCGGTGAGCCCCAGCTGCTCGCGCAGCACGCTCGCCAGACTGTCTTCAGGGTCGGCGAACACGGTCCTCTGGATACCGTTGATGTTGAGAACGAGGCGCTTGGTCATACGGCAGCTCCCCTATTTGCGTGACTACGACACCGGTCGGGATCACCGACCCGCCCGACCCTCAGAGTGCCCCAACATGATCTCTGCAATCTTTACACGCTTGTGTAATATCTCGCAACACGAAAGTGTCTATCATGGACGCGAACGTCCGGTCTGCGTAAGGAGAAAACGGTCATGGACTTGGCTACTACCAGGGCTGCGCTGGCCCTTCTCGAGGCTGGAGACCGCTTCGCCTTGGTGTCCACACTGGAGACGAGCGGCTCGTCGCCGCGCCACTCCGGCGCGGCGATGGTGGTCAAGGCCGACGGTTCGATCGCCGGCACGGTCGGGGGCGGCGCCCTGGAGGCCCGCGCCATCCGGGTGGCGCTCGCGGCTTTGGACGCGCGCGCATCCCGGCTCATGGACTTCGAGCTCACCAACGCCGACTCCGCCGGCTTGGGCATGATCTGCGGAGGCCGCGGGCGGCTGCTGGTGGAGTATCTCGACCCGGCAGCGGGCGCCAAGCCGGACATGCTCATCGCCCTCCGCGATCTGCTGGCCACCGCCGGCAGGGGCTGGCTGGTCACGGGCATCACGGTCGAGCCCGGCGGCGACATCGGCGTGGGCGTGCAACCGGTCACCGTGAAGCGCTGCCTGGTGGACTCGGCCGGCGCCGTCACCGGTGACGCTCCCCTGGCTCTGGACGACCTCGCTGCGCTGCCCAAGATGGGCGGCGCCCTGGATGGACACACCGCCGGCGACCGCCCCGGCATCTACGTGCAACCCCTCGGTGTGCCGGGCACGGCCTACGTCTTCGGCGCGGGCCATTGCGGCCACAGCCTCATCCCGCTGCTCGGCATGGTGGGCTTCCGTACCGTCATCGTCGACGATCGGGCCGACTTCGCCAACGCCGAGCGCTTCCCCGACGCAGACTCCATCGTGGTCCCGGAGTCGTTCGAGGGCGCCCTGGCGAGCCTTCCCATAGACGAGCAGAGCTACCTGGTCATCATGACCCGCGGCCACATGTTCGACCGCTCGGTGCTGGCCCAGGCGCTGGCCACCCCCGCTTTGTACGTCGGCATGATCGGCAGCAAGAAGAAGGTGGCTGAGACGTTCAAGACGCTCAAGGAGCAGGGTTTCACCGACGACGACATCGCCAGGGTGCACTCACCCATAGGGATGTCCATCGGAGCCGAGACCCCCGAAGAGATAGCGGTGAGCATCGCGGCGGAGATCATCCGCGTTCGGCACAGCTAGCGGTCGCCAATGGCCGGTACGACGACAGGTCGATCAGCCGCCACCCTTGCCGTCTACGGCGGCCTCCACGCCGTGGTCGACTACACGAGCGCCGGCATCGTCATCATCGCGGCGGCACGCTATTCGAGTTCGTCCGACCTCGTGGTGCTTCTCTTCATCCTCTACAACGTCCTCGCGTTCGGCCTCCAGGTGTTCATCGGGCACGCTACCGACCGGTTGGCGGCGCCGAGGGAGGTCGCGCTCATCGGCGGCCTGCTGGTGGTGATCGCCGTGGCCACTCTCACGCCCTTGCCGCTGGCGGCCATCATCCTGGTCGGTGTCGGGAACGCCTGCTATCACGTGGGCGGCGGGTCCATCGCGCTCAACGTGACTCCCAAGAGAGCCGCGGGTCCGGGGGTGTTCGTCGCGCCCGGGGCGCTGGGCCTGTTCGCAGGGACCCTCGCGGCCAGATACGGCCATTTCACCGCGCTCGTGCCGGTGGCGCTCATCGCGCTTCTGGTGATCGCCGCCTACGCGATCGAGTTGCCGCGCATGGACTACGCCAAGGTGGCGGTCCGCAAGCAGCCGCGCTTTTGGCTGGTCCTCTTCGGGCTTCTCGTGGCCATAGCGGTCCGTTCCCTGGTGGGCCTGGCCATCGTCCTTCCCTGGAAGTCGCAGATGGCTCTCGCCGTGGTGCTCGTTGTGTCGGTGTTCGCGGGCAAGGCTGCCGGGGGTGTGCTGGCCGACCGGTTCGGCTGGACCAAGGTGGCCGTCGGATCCCTGGTGATCGCGACTCCGCTGCTCGTCCTCGGCCCGAACCTGGCCGCGGTGGCCATCCTGGGGATGTTCCTGTTCAACTTCACCATGCCGGTCACGCTGGCCGCGCTCTCGAACCTGCTGCCCGGCCGGCCGGGACTGTCGTTCGGCCTCACCTGCCTGGCGCTGCTGGCGGGCGCGCTGCCCATCTTGAAGGGCTACACGGTGTTCTCGGGCCGGTGGGTGATCCTGACCGCCAGTGTGATCGCCATCGTCGCGGTCTACATCGGCCTGACCGCCGGGCGCCGCCGGGCGCCGGGAGCCCTCGCAGGCGCGCTAGAGCCGCCACCCGCGAGGCTCACAAGCTCAGGCGGCTGAGAAGGAGAGTCCCGAGCGTCGCCGACACGGCGTTCATCACCACGCTGACGGTGAGGAGCCGCCGGGGACCGAACGCTTTGCGCCCAAGGGCCATCAGCAGCAGGCGCCACTCCACAATGACCACCACCACCTCGAGCCCGGCGAGCAGGAACCACATCCAGGTAGAGGGCGCGACGTAGCCGGCCGCGCCACCCGTGGCATCGACGGTCTTCCCGAAGCCGAGCCAGAACAGCGACAACCACACCAAGGTGAGCACCGGGTTGGTGACCAGGTTCACCCAGACGACGGCCGTCAGTTCCCGCCGAAATCCGAAGAGCGCGGCGACCAAGCTCTCGATGCAGATGCTGGCCGCGAGCGGAAGCGCGACCGCCAGGAGCGCGGCGACCACCATGGCTCCCCCCGATCTGTCAGAGACCGCCGCCCCGCCCGGAAGCGTTCCTATTGCCCCGAGCGCGCCGGATAAGAAGGATGCCGACGGCCACCACCCCGACCGCGAGAGCGCAGATGAGCACGACCACTCCCGTGGACCATATCTCGCCTGCGGACAGTGGGGCCGACGGAACCTCTGAATCGGCCGACGCGATCCCCGGCTGAGCCGCGAAGAAGATCAGGATGGCTCCCAGCCACACAAGCGCCCCGCAGATCAGCGTCCGCTTCCGATCCATGGCTCCTCCCAGGGCGAACGCGAGTGTCAGAGACCGCCGCCCGGCCCCGAGGCGCGCCTCTTGGCCGCCGCGCGCCGAAGGAAGATGACGCCGACGACCACCGCGGCGACCGCGACGACGCACACGCCGACCACCACCCAGGTGGTCCACGAGTCAACGCTCGGCAGCGGAAGCGAAGGCCCCACTACGTCGGCGGCGGCGACCCCCGGCCGGCCGCCGAAGATGAGCAGGACGGCCCCAAGCCCGCTGAGCAGCGCGCAGATGAGCCTCCGCCCTCGGTT
>CAVTPV010000002.1:0-134480 GCA_963736705.1 uncultured Actinomycetota bacterium | reverse complement strand
TCACCGCCAGCCCGTTGACCTTGAGCGCCTCGCTGTAGGCGCCGGCGGCGCGGCCGCGCCAGCTGCCGCGCCGCTCAGCCGCCACGTCGCTTCCAGGTCGAGCGCCAGAGTCTCCTTCTTCACCCAGTCGCCGTGCACGGCCAGCATCTCGGTGACCTCCGCCGGGCCGGCCACCCGCAGGTGGATGCGGTCGTCGATCTGGAAGTCCGCGGCCTTCCTCGTGTTCTGGATGTGGTGCACCAGTTCGCGGGCCAGGCCTTCCGCCAGCAGTTCCGGCGACAGGGCGGTCGCGATGGCCACGGCCAGGCCGCCCTCGCGCTCCACCTTGAAGCCCTCGCGCTCGTGGGTCTCCACGACGAAGTCCTCCGGGGTGAACTCGTACTCGTGGGCCGGGCGCCCCGTCGGCGCCGGCCACCGTCACCATGACGCTGCGGCCGCTCGCGATCTTGTCGCCGGTCTCATCGGCCGGGAGGGCGGCCACCGCCGCCGCGACCGCCGGCATGTTCTTGCCGAACTTCGGGCCCAGCGTGCGGTAGTTGGGCTTGACTACGTAGCTCACCAGGTCGCTCGCCGAGGCGACGAAATCGATGCTTTTTGCGTTCAGCTCCTCGGCCACTACCGCGGACAGGCTCTCTACGGCCCGCTGCTCCTTGGTGCCGGCCGCCGACCACGACGGTGGCCACCGGCTGGCGGGTCTTGATCTGGGAGGCGTTGCGCGCCGCCCGGCCCATGTTGACCACCTGCCGCGCCACCGCCATGCGGTAGGAGAGATCCTGGTCGATGAGGGATTCGTCGGCGACGGGCCAATCGATGAGATGCACCGACTCGCGGCGCTTCCGGCGAACGTTCAGCCACCAGATTTTGATACATCTCCTCCGCCAGGAACGGGGTGAACGGCGCCAGCAGCTTGGCCACCGTCGTCAGGCACTCGTTCAGGGTGAGGTAGGCGGCGATCTTGTCGGAGTCGGCCTCGCTCTTCCAGAAACGGCGGCGGCTGCGGCGGACGTACCAGTTGGACAGCTCGTCCACGAACTCGGCGATGGCCCGGCCGGCGGCGAAGGCGTCGTAGCCGTCGAGCTCCTCGGCCACCTTCTTGATGAGGATGTGCAGGTCGCCCAGGATCCAGCGGTCCATGAGGGTGCGCTCGGCCACGGGCACCGTGCAGGCGCCGTCGGGGCCCACGTGGCGGCGGGGTCGAAGCCGTCGATGTTCGCGTACAGCGTGTAGAACGAGTAGGTGTTCCACAGCGTGAGGATGAACTTGCGGATGACCTCGTCCACGCTCTCCGGGCCGAAGCGGCGCGGGAACCAGGGCGAGCTGACCGTGAACAGGTACCAGCGCAGGGCGTCGGCGCCTTGCTTGTTGAGGATGCTCCAGGGGTCCACCACGTTGCCCAGCCGCTTGGACATCTTGCGGCCGTCGCTGTCGAGGATGTGGCCCAGGCACAGCACGTTCTTGTAGCAGGAGTGCCCGGTGAGCAGGGAGCTGATGGCCAGCAGGCTGTAGAACCAGCCGCGGGTCTGGTCGATGGCTTCGCAGATGAAATCGGCCGGGAAGCGCTTTTCGAACATGTCCCGGTTCTCGAACGGATAGTGCCACTGGGCGACGGGCATGGAGCCGCGAATCGAACCAGGCGTCGATGACGGAGGTGACGCGGGTGGCGTCGGCGCCGCATTCCGGGCAGGCGAAGGTGACTTCGTCCACGTAGGGGCGGTGGAGTTCGAGAGCGGAGAGGTCGCGGCCGGCGAGTTCGCCCAGCTCCTCGCGGGAGCCGATCACGGTGTCGTGGTCGTTGGCGCAGCGCCAGACCGGGAGCGGCGTGCCCCAGTAGCGGTCGCGGGAGAGCGACCAGTCGATGTTGTTCTCCAGCCACTTGCCGAAGCGGCCGTGCTTGAGGTGGTCGGGATACCAGGTGACCTCCTCGTTGGCGGCGAGCACGTCGTCCTTGCGGGCGGTGGTCTTCACGTACCAGGACGATCTTGGCGTAGTAGATGAGCGGCGTGTCGCAGCGCCAGCAGAACGGGTAGTTGTGCTCGTAGGGCAGGCGGCGCACCAGGAGGCCGCGCGCCTCGAGGTCGTCCATGATGGAGGCGTCGGCGTCCTTGACGAACACGCCGGCCCAGGGGGTGACCTCGGCGGTGAAGCGGCCTTCCAGGTCCACGGGCATGACCACGGGCAGGTCGTTCTCCTGGCCGACGATCATGTCGTCGGCGCCGAAGGCCGGGGCGATGTGCACGATGCCGGACCCCTCGTCAGTGGCGACGTAGTCCGCGGCGATGACCCGCCAGGCCGGCTTCTCCGGCTTCACGAACTGGTAGACGCGGCGCGTAGTACTTGCCCACCAGCGCGGTGCCGGGGTAGGTCTCCTCGATGACGGCCTCGTCGCCGAACAGCGGCGCCACCAGGTCGGCGGCCAGGATGAGGTGCTCGTCGCCGAGCTTGGCCTGCGCGTACTGATGTCCGGGCCCACCGCCGCCGCCACGTTGGAGATGAGCGTCCAGGGCGTGGTGGTCCACACCAGCAGCGACACCGGCAGGCCGTCGGCGGCCAGGACGGGGCCGGCGCGGCGCCGGCGCCCGAGTCGGCGCCCGGCCGCGGACGCGTCGCCCGACACCAGCGGGAAGCGCACGAACACCGACGGGTCGGTGACCATCTGGTAGCCGGACGCCACCTCGTGCGACGACAGCGCCGTCCCGCACCGCGGGCAATACGGCACCACTTTGTAGCCCTCGAACAGCAGACCCTTCTTCGAGAACTCCGAAAGGATCCACCACACCGACTCGATGTACGAATCCGTCATGGTGATGTACGGGTCGTCCAGGTCCAGCCACATGCCGATGCGCTCGGTCATGCGGTTCCAGTCGTCCACGTAGGCGAGCACCGACTCCTTGCAGAGCTTGTTGAACGCGGCCACGCCGTAGGCCTCGATCTGCTCCTTGTGCTCGATGCCCAGGCGCTTCTCGATCTCCAGCTCCACCGGCAGGCCGTGGCAGTCCCAGCCCGCCTTGCGGCCCACGTAGAAGCCCTGCATGGTCTTGTAGCGCGGGTAGAGGTCCTTGAAGATGCGCGTCAGCACGTGGTGGATGCCGGGTTTGCCGTTGGCCGTGGGGGGGCCTTCGTAGAACACCCACTCCGGGTTACCGGCCCGCAGCTCCATGCTCTGCTCAAAAATGCTGTTCTCTTTCCACCACCCGAGGATCCGTTCCTCCAGGGCGGGGAAGCTCTGACCTGTGTCCACCGAGCGATACTGACCTGCCATCTGTCCTCCTTCTAGGGCCGGCCGCCGCAGCTACGCGGCGGCAGCGGCGCCACTCACATCAATCCCAAAGCACCACTTCTATGACCACCGCGGCGGCATATCCGGCCGCCACCAACTTGGCCTTGTGCGCCTGCGCCGCGGCCTTCGTCTTGAACACACCGGAGAAGACCACGTACCACCCCTCTTGCAGACTCCGGAAGTCCGAGGAGTAGAGCACCCCCGCCGGCAGATCGCCCGTGAGGACGTTCTCGGCCTGAGCCTGCGCCCAGCCTTCGGCCGCCGGGTTGGCCCCATCGAACTTCTGCACCTGCACGGTCCAGCCGGACTTGTCCATGGGCCATTCCATGACGTAGTCGGGCCAGGTGGTCGTGGTGGGCGCTTTGGTCGTGGTGGTCGGCGCGGCCGTCGTGGTGGTCGATTCGGTGGTCGGCGCCGTGGACTCGGTGGTCGTCTCGGCCACCGTGGTCGTGGTGCTGGCCGCGGTCGTGGTGGTCTCCTGGACCACGGCCGTCGTCGATGAGGTGTCGGCCGCCGCGCCCTCCGGATCACCCACCACCAGATAGCCGATGACGAACCCTATCGCCAGACCCGATCACCAGCGCGACGGGGATGAGGGCGTAGAGCAGGCCCCGGCCGGACGACGGCCGCGGCCCACCGGCGACCGGAGCCGGCGCCGCCGCCTGCCCGGCCTGCGCCGCCGCGCCGCAGTTCTCACAAAAGGCCGAGCCTTCCGCCAGCTTGGTGCCACACTGCTTGCAGAACATCGCCCACCTCCCCACGAGATCCTCGCCGTTCCAGAGCAACAAAAAACGCCCCGCCCCGCGCTTTCGCACACCGGCGAGATTCGCCGGGGCGACTGCCTGTCCTTTGACGGCGGGGGCTGAGGGCGACCTGCCCGGCGCTTCGCCGGAAGCCGCCGCTCACCGCCCGCGACGATTCGTCGCCGGACCGGAGCGCGTAGGGACGAGACGTACAGACTCGCGGTACCACCCTACTTGGCCGCGGCCCCTGGGGGCGCGGCCCTCTTTGCGGACGCTCACACCGTGTGCCGCCGCCGGCCGCTTGCGCGGCTGCGGCTCGGCGCCTTCGGCGCTCCACATCCCCCTTCTATAACGGGAAGGACCCGTCCAGGTCTACTGGGCTGAGCAGGTGCCCGCGAAGCGCGGGCCTGGCGCCGGCGCCGTTGGGGCGCCGCGGCGGCTCAGCCGTTCGGCTGGCGGCTCGGGGAGGATATTCGGACGCTGATTCCCGCCGGGCTCACACCATCCCCGGCTCGCTTGAGGGCCTGCTTGTCGGCCGGCCCTCGGGTAGCGCAACGCCTACTCGTTCCCGTCATCGCCTTTGCGAAAGCGTAGTCTACCAGGACTTTATGGAGGCGGCCATCTCCAGCACGGCCTCGCGGGCGCCCGGCGTGCCGACCACCGTCCCGAAATCCCACCCGGGCACGAGGGCCACGACGATGCTCTCGTCTTCAAGACATACAGCGTCTTGCCGTTGACCGTCATCTCCTTGAAGTCGGTCTCGCCCCAGTCGCCGATGACCACCAGGATGCCGGCGATCTCGATGCCGTCCGTGAAGACCACGCGGTACTCGCCGAACGGACCGTCAGGCCCGTCCATGATGGTGACGGCCGGGTTCTCCGTCTGGTCGGCGAAATAGCCGGCGGCGGTGTCACCGAACGGCTGCCCGGGCTGCGCCAAGGCCCAACCGGCCGGTAGATGATCGGGGAGGTCTACGCTCTGCCCCTCGGGGAGGCGCTGGGCGATGGCAGCGGCGAGATCGACGAGGCCGGTGGAGGCCTTCTGCCAATCACTCGGTACGGCTTCGGTGGTGCCGGTGGTCGGTTCCCCGGGCCCGGTGGTGGAGACCACGAGCCCGGTGGTCGTTGTGGTGCCCGGGATCGCGGCGCTCGTCGTGGTGGTGGAGACGGCCACGACGGAGGTCGTCGGCGCGCCGACAGTCGTACTTGTGACGGTCTCGTCCGTGCTACCGGAGCAACCGGCGGCACCGACGGCTAGGGCGATCCCCAGCAAGATAGCGGTAGCGATCGAGGCGTGTCGCGGAGAACCGCTCATCCGCAGCTACTCCGTGATCTCGAGGAGTTCGAGCGGACCTTTGGGCAGCCGCTGGGCCGGGGTCACACCATCAAACTGCAGGTCCGTCAGCGCGCCACCTCCCTCCGCGTCGCCACAATGCCCATCCATATTATGCTGTTCGGCCGCCGTATCCCAGGGCTTTGCACGTATTTCTCCGCATCGATGTCCTCCCGGAGGGGTACAATTCGCGTCAGTCAATGGGAGGAAGTCATGCCCGATCGGATTTTTCGCCGCTCCAAACCGTCCGGACCCGGCCAGGATCCCTACCCGGAGGACCCGTTCGCCGTGGCCGACGCCGCCGATCCCGGCGATGATGGCTACCCCACCACGGTGTACACACTGGGGCGGGTCGCCGAGCCGGCGCCTCGGGGCGCCGGGCATGAGGAGCGGGCCGCGGAGCGCCCGCGACCCCCGGTGAAGGTTCGCCCCGCCAGAGGTTCGGCAGATTCCGGTCTGGTCGCGCCGCCGGTCCTTCAGGACGAGGAGATGATGGACGTCGCCGACCGCGCCGGGCAGATCGCCAGTTCCATCGGGTCGGTGATCCTGGGCAAGGAAGAGGTCATCCGCGCCTGCGTCGTGGCCCTGCTGGCCGGCGGGCACGTCATCGTGGAGGACTTCCCCGGCGTGGGCAAGACGCTCCTCGCCAAGTCGCTGGCCCGGTCCATCGACTGCAAGTTCGCCCGGGTCCAGTTCACCCCCGACCTCCTGCCCGGCGACGTCACCGGCGTCACCGTCTTCAACCAGAAGAGCGGGGAGTTCGAGTTCCGGCCCGGCCCCATCTTCGCCAACATCGTCCTCGCCGACGAGATCAACCGCGCCTCGCCCAAGACCCAGTCCAGCCTGCTCGAGTGCATGGAAGAGCGCCAGGCGACCATCGACGCCATCACGCATCCCATCGATCCGCCGTTCATGGTGATCGCCACCCAGAACCCCATCGAGTACGAGGGCACCTACCCGCTCCCCGAGGCCCAGCTCGACCGCTTCATGATGCGGCTCAGCCTGGGCTATCCGTCGGCGGAGGCGGAGGAGAACATCATCCACGAGCAGACCTCCCACGACCCGCTGGCCGAGCTGCGCCCGGTGCTCCACAGCTCCGAGGTGATGGCCATGATCCAGGCCGTCACCCGCGTGCGGGTGGCGCCGGCGCTGCGCAGCTACGTGGTGGACCTCATGACGGCCACCCGGCAGCAGCGGGAGATCTACCTGGGCGCCAGTCCGCGGGCGGGCATCTCGCTGACCCGGGCGGCCAAGGCGCTGGCCCTGCTGCGCGGCCGCGACTTCGTGGTGCCCAAAGACATCAAAGACCTCGCCGTCCGGGTCCTGGCCCACCGGCTCATGCTCTCCCCCGACGCCAAAGTCCACGGGGTGACGGCCGAGACCGTGGTGGCCAGACTGCTCGAGACGGTGCCGGTCCCGCAGACCGGGGGGTAGAGGATGCCTCGCCCCACAGGCCGCGGCTTTGGAGTGCTCGGCCTCGCGGTCGGGACCTACCTGGCGGGACGGGTGATCGGCACCTGGGAGTTGTACCTTCTGGCGTTCGCCTTCGCGGCAGTGGTGGTGATCTCCTGGCTGCTGGTGGCGCTCACGGGCAGGCGCATCCGCGTGACCCGCGTCCTCATCCCCGAGCGGCCGGTGGCCGGCGACGAACCCGAATACATCGTCACGGTCAAGAATGCTTCTCTTCTCCCGGGGCCGCAACTCCGGCTGCGAACCGACACCGAGGGGCTCACCGGCGACGATCTGGAGGGTGAGGTCGAGAGCCTGGGCCCGCGGGGGCGGCGCGTCATGCGGACCCGCATGGGCAAGGTCACCCGAGGCGTCCACACGCTGCCGGTCCCCGAAGCCGTGGCCGAAGATCCCCTGGGCGTCGCGACGGCCACTCACCGGGTCGGCGAGCCGATGACGGTGACCGTCTACCCCCGGATCGCGTTCCTGAGATCGTGTGTTCTCCATCCCGAACTGGGTCTGAGGCAGGACTGGGCGGGAGTCAAAGGCCTGCCCACGCCGGGCGCCTCCGAGTTCCGGGGCATCCGGCCGCACCAGCCGGGCGAGCCGCTCAGCCACATCGACTGGAAGAGCACGGCCAAGACCGGGGTGCTCATGCTCCGCGAGATGGAGGAGCCGGCCGGCTCCGACATCACCCTGCTGCTCGACGGCACCGCCGAGCATGGTGGTGGGCAACCCGGCCGACTCCAACTTCGAGCTGGCGGTGCGGGCCGCGGGCAGCATCGCCGACTACGCCCTGCGGATGGGGCGCGGCGTCAGCCTCATCACCCACGAGATCGAACGCCGGCAGGTCAGGCTGACCGCCGACGGCGGGGGACGGCGCATCCTGCTCGAGACCCTGGCAGAGACCCGCCCCGACGCCACCGCCCCCCTGGCCATGGTCATGCGCCGGTTGCTGGCCGAGCGGACCTCGCAACTCCGCTCCCAGTCGCTGACGCTGGTGGGCATGACCCTGGACCAGCAGATGGCCCGCGCCCTGGTGAGCCTGCGCGAGGACGGCGTCAACCTGAGCTTCGTCTACGTGCCGGGCTTCTCGTTCGCCGGGGCGAGCGCGCTGCTGCCGTTCCTGCCGCCGCGCGAAGCGGGCGGGCGCGGGGCCGGTGGCGACCGGAGACCGGGCGCACGCGGCCGGGGCGCCCCGGCGCAGCCGGGGCCGGGCGAGCTCCCGGTGGAGGTCCGGGCCCTGCTGCTGCAGCTGGCCAACGCCGGCATCCGCTGTGTGACCCTCGCCTATGGCGACGACTTGGTGCGCAGCCTGTCCGTCTGGCAGACGGGGCGCCCCGAGCGCATGTCGGCGGTGAGCGCGCGATGAGCGCGGCGGCGACAGCGGCGGCCGCGGTGGCGGCGCCGAAGCCGGCGGGCGGCCGATGAAGATCCTCCCGCGCTTCCTCTACCTCTTCGCCTTCCTGGGCATGACCCTCGCCGCGGCGCTGGCCCTCGACCGGGCGCTCGATCCTTCCATGTCGGCCGACCTCATACGGGCGGTCATCATGGGCGGCGTGCTGGGCGCGGCCGGGCTCGTGCACCGCAAGGCCTGGGGGGCATCGCTGGTGCTGCTTGTTGTCGGGGCGTACATGATGTTCCGCATCGTGCTGCCGCCGGCGGAAGGCGTCCACGGGGCGAGCGCGGTCTACCACTTCTACATCAGCGCCTTCGCCACCGGCGCCGACCAATACGCGGGCAAGTTCTTCCCGCTCAGCCTGGGCGGCGCGGACGAGTTGCGGCTGCTCATCGCCACCATCGTCTACGGCCTGACCGGCATCGCGTCGTTCATGGCCCTCAGCCTGCGGCAACCCATACCCGGCGTGGCGGCGGGTCTTCTGCTGCTGGGCTTCAGCTTCACCGTGGACAACGTTCCCCGGGTGCTGGCGCCGGCCCTGGTCTTCCTGGTGCTGGCGGCCTGCGTGCTGGCCCTGTCGCGAAGTCTGGAGCGGCGCACGTGGAAGCTGCGCGACGCCATCCCCGGGGTGCTGGTGGGTGGGGCAGGAGCGGCCTTGGCGGTGCTCCTGCTCGTGACGACGCCTTCAGCGGCCGCCACCCCCTGGCAGGACTGGCGCAGTTGGAACCCCTTCAACCAGGGCAGTTCCGTCTACTCGTTCAACTGGCTGCAGAACTATCCGCAGCTGCTCGATCCCCAGAACGACGCGGTGATCATGCGGGTGGAATCGTCCAAACCGGCCTATTGGCGGGCCAATGCCTTGGACGACTTCACCGGCGACGCCTGGATCTCATCCCAGAGCTTCACCCAGAACGTGGAAAAGACCTCCGATGCCGGCGCCTTCCACTACACCATCCCCACAGCCGATCCCACCCCTCTCGGCACGAAGGTCACCGAGACGTTCCGCATCCGTTCGGTCTACACCAACTACTTCTTCACCGGCGGGGACCCGGTCACGCTCAGCATCGGCCAAGAAGTGACCATCCGCATGAACGACATGCGCTCGCTCCACGTGGTCAACGCGCTCGGACCCACCGCGGACTACACGCTTGAGGCGATCATCCCCAAGGTGACTCCCGCCTCGCTGGTGGGGCTGGGCCGCGACTATCCCGAGGGGATGGAGAGCTACCTCGCCTTGCCGTTCCCCGTGCCCTCGCAGATGACCGGGGCGGATATCGGCGCCGCCTGGCGAGAGACCATGGCCGGGAACTCTCCGGGAGGCGAGCAGTGGACCGGCCTCTATGACCTCAGCGCGGCCATCGTGGGCGACGCCACCGACCCCTACGACATCGCCCTGCGGCTGGAGCGCTACCTTCGCACCCACTACCAGTACGACCTGCGGCCGCCGGCGAGCGCCCTGCCCTCGCCCTACGCCGCCTTCCTCTTCGACACCGAGATCGGCTACTGCCAGCACTTCGCCGGGTCGATGGCCCTGCTGCTTCGCTTCAACGAGATACCGGCGCGGGTGGCCGTGGGCTTCACCAGCGGGGAGCGCGTGTCCACCGGAGTCTACTCGGTGTCCACCAACAACGCGCACGCCTGGGTGGAGGTCTACTTCCCCACGGTGGGCTGGGTGGCGTTCGACCCCACGCCGGGCCGCGAGATCCCCTTCGCCGGCGCCTCGTCCACCAGCCCCGGCTTCAAGGACCCCTTCGCCGGCGACACGTCCGGCTCCTCGACCCCCACCACCGCGCCCGACCCGTTCCCGACCCACACCACGGAGCCCGACCCGGCGCAGCAGCCGAGCGGCCCCAGCTGGATAAGCAAGGTCCCCTGGCTCCCCTGGGTGATCGGCCTGGTGGTGATAGTGGCGGCGTGGCCCTACGGCCGGCGGTTCTGGCGGGAGCGCGGGCTGCGACGCGGCAACCTCACAGAGCGTTTCGCGGCCTCGCTGCGGCTGCTCCGCGGCGACCTCGCGACCTACGGCGTGGCGGCGACCGGCAGCAGCACCTTCGAGGATGTGACCGCCTTCATCGATGAACGCCTGGGACTGGCCTGCGACCCGCTGCTGGCCTCCCGGGCCGGCGCGGTGCTGTTCGGCGGGCGGCATGCCCGGAGTGAGGACGTGGAGCGGGCCGAGGCCTTCCGCAAGGAAGTGGGCGCCGCGCTGCGCAGGCAGCACGGGCGGCTCAGGGCGCTGCTGGCGTGGTACGGGGCGCCGCCCGCGAAGCGGCGCGGCGCGGGCGAGGGTGGCGGCACGGGGGCGCCGGCGCGCAGCCCGGCGTAGGCCCTAGGGCAACAGCGGGATGACCGTTATTATCAAGGCCGCGACGAAGCCGATCCACGCCACAAGCACCATCACCCCAGCCTGTGCGCCCAGCAGTCGCACCCGGACGAACCCGCACACGTACGTGAGAAGCAGGATCCAGAGCGCGATGAAGATCGCCGCGGCAGACCGGTTGTGGAAGAAGATCGCTCCCGCAGCCATCGCCGGCACCAAGACGATCTCCAGCGCGAAGTAGACAAAGAGAGGGATCCTCCCGTACTTCCAAAGGAGACCTGTGTGTGGGGTGTCCCACCCAAGTTCGCGAGGCTCCACTTCGGCGCCTTGCCGGGCAAGTTCCGAGCAGACATGGATCGCGAAGGCCTGCGCGATCCGCTTCATATCCTCGAAGAGACCCTCTCTGGCCACCAGGACAGAACTGGTGACAAGGACGTGCGTGCGGCCGTCCTCTTTCTCCCACGCCCCCACTTCCAGGGCAAGATTGCGCAAGACCCGGGAAAAGCGAGGGAAACAGAAGATGACGGCGTCGTCGCGGGTGGCTTGCACCACGAGCCCGAGCCGTCGCGCCCACTGGCGGCTGGTCTCGAAAACCTGCTCAGGCGTGGCCGTCACGAGTACGGAAGTCGACGCCTGCGCCGGCCCCATGGGTGTGTGTGCGAGGGTAGCTATGATCCCGCATCCCGCTTCGACGGCCAGTCCGAGGACGTGATCGATCGAACCCGGAGCAGTCCACTCGAACTCCCTTCATCCACCATGCGCAAACTTGCCCCCTCGTCCCCGATCCATTGGCGCGATGGATGAACTGTATTGTGCACCTTGAGAGTCGCCCCGTGCAGTAGGAAATACTCACTGGAGCCCGACTCCCTTGTGTAATCAACCATTAGGCCTGGGGAGAAGAATAGGGTTCCGTTCCAATAGGACCACGTTCCAGAGTAGTCAGTTACCGGCAGGCCAGGAAATGAGTAGACATGCTGGCTGAACGAGTGGTCTTCTCGGAGCACGAGGGTCATGCTCCCACGCCCAAAGGAACCATCCCATGTGCCGCTGAACACGAACCCGTTCTTGGGATGCCCCCAGGTAACGACCCTCTCTCCCCATCCTCGTAGCGGACTGAGGAAGAACACTGCGATCATGGCACCCATGGCCAGAAGACAAACCGCGGCTGATACCACGGCCCACAACAACGCATGGCGATCAAACGCAAGTCTGCGATTACCTCTGGCCACCTGTCCTCCGTGGCAGCAACGCATTCAGGTTACCGCCTGCCAGTCTACCGGGTGTGACGCCAGCCGGACCAGACCCGCTCCGGACATCCGCGAGCGCCTCGAAGCCCCAATCAGACTAAAACATCACCACACTACTCACCAATGCTGTCTTTGATATACAATCTGACTATGCCTGCCACCAAAGCGACAGCGGAACGAGCGGGAAACGCGAAGCCGGTCTTCGACCCGGCCCGGTGCAAGCGTTGCGGCATCTGCACCCACTTCTGCCCGTTCGGCGCCATCGCTCAGAAGGAAGACGGGACGCCCTACCTGGCCAAGCCGGAACTCTGCACCTCGTGCCGGCTCTGCCAGGACATGTGTCCCGACTGGGCGATACGTTTGGCGGAGGCTGGCACGGGCAGGAGTCCGGCAGGGCCGGGCAAGAGAAAACCGAACAGGCTTTAGCGGCTGCTAAGAATCCGAAGAGGTCTCATGGATAAAGCGATCTATCTCGACCACGCGTCCACGACTCCCACCGATCCGGAAGTCGTGCAGGCGATGCTCCCGTACTTCAGCGAGGACTTACGGCAACCCGGCCACCGTCTACAGCCTGGGCTTGAGCGCCGCGAGCGCCGTGCAGCAGGCCCGGGAATCCATCGCCGGCGTCATCGGCGCCGACCCGGATGAGATCTACTTCACCAGCGGCGGCACCGAGTCCGACAACTGGGCCATCCTCGGCACGGCCGACGCGCAGCAGAAGAAGGGCAAGCACCTCATCACCTCCGCCATCGAGCACCACGCGGTCCTCGAGACCATGGAGTATCTGGAGAAGCGGGGCTGGGAGTTCACCAAGGTGCCGGTCGACGGCGGCGGTCTGGTGGATCCCGAGGACGTGCGCAAGGCCATCCGGCCCGATACCGTCCTGGTGTCGATCATGCACGGCAACAACGAGGTGGGCACCATCCAGCCCATCGCGCGAGATCGGCAAGATCACCCGCGAGGCCGGCGTGCTCTTCCACAGCGACGTGGTGCAGACGGCCGGCAAGATGCCGCTGGACGTCGAGCGACCTGAACGTGGACATGCTCTCCATGAGCGCCCACAAGTTCTACGGCCCCAAGGGCGTCGGACTGATGTACCTGCGCAAGCGGGCCCGCATCACCCCGTACTTCCATGGCGGCGCCCAGGAGCGCAACCGCCGGGCCGGCACCCTCAACGTGCCGGGCATCGTGGGGATGGCCAAGGCCCTCGAGCTCTGCCAGGCGCGCATGGCCGAAGACGCGGTCCGGGAGGCCGAACTGCGCGACCGGCTGTGGAAGGGCCTCAGCGAGAACATCGAGGCCATCCATCTCAACGGCACCATGGATTCCCGGCTGCCCAACAACCTCAACGTGCGGCTGGAAGGCATCGAGGGCGAGTCGATGATCCTCATGCTCGACATGGAGGGCATCTGCGTGTCGTCCGGGTCGGCGTGCACCACCGGGTCGCTGGAACCCAGCCACGTGCTGCTGGGGATGGGCATCCCGCAGGAACTCGCGCACGGCTCGCTGAGAGTAACACTGGGGCGGAGCACGACGCAGGAGCACATCGATCACTTCATCAAGGTGTTCCCGCCCATCGTCGACCGGCTGCGGCTCATGTCGCCCATCTGGTGCACGAACTGCGCCTGCAAACAAAAAGACAGCTGAAAGGACAGCTGATATGTACTCAGAACTCGTGATGGAACACTTCCGCAACCCGCGGAACATGGGCGTGATCGAAGACGCCGACGGCGTGGGCGAGGTCGGCAACCCGCAGTGCGGCGACATGATGCGCATCACCATCAAGGTGAAGGACGAGACCCTCGAGGACATCAAGTTCCAGACCCTGGGGTGCGGCGCGGCTGTCGCGACGTCCAGCATGGTCACCGAGATGGCCAAGGGCAAGACGCTCGACGAAGCCGTGGAGATCACCAACAAGGCCGTCGCCGAAGCGCTTGGCGGCCTGCCGCCGGCCAAGATGCACTGCTCCAACCTGGCGGCCGACGGGCTCCAGGCGGCCATCAAGGACTACCGGGAGCGCCAGGGCGCTAAGTAGCGGCGGAAGCCGCCCCGGTCTGTGAGGCGCCGCCCACGGCGGCGCCGGCCGACGCGGGGTCGCCCGGAGTCGTGCCGCCCGATCCGGCCATGACCACCCGGTTGCGCCCCTGGTCTTTGGCGGCGTAGAGCGCGTCGTCGGCCGCGACGATGAGCCGGCCCACCGAGCCGCCCCGCCACACCGCCCCGCCGATGCTCACGGTCACCTGCGCGGTGCCTGCGTCCAGCAGCACAGGGGAGGCGGAGACCGCCTTCCGCACGCGTTCCAGCGCAGAGCGGGCCGCTCTCGCGGTGGCTCCGGCCAGGATCAGCAGGAACTCCTCGCCGCCGAACCTTCCCAGATAATCCACGGAGCGCAGAGCTCCGGCTGAGCGCCTGGCGATCTCTTTGAGCACTTCATCCCCGGCCGGGTGGCCCCAGGTGTCGTTGATGTGTTTGAACAGGTCGATGTCCATCATCCCTATGGCGAGAGCCTCGTCGCTGCGTTCCGCCCGGAGAACGGCCCGTTCCAGTTCCTCCATGATGGCCCGCCGGTTCATGATGCCGGTGAGCATGTCGGTGAGCGCCTGCGTCCTCAGGAGTTCGCGGCTTTCCACCAGTTCCTGGTTCAGTTCGACGAACCGCCTGCCCACCTCCACACGCGCCCGCAGTTCCTCCCGGTGGAACGGCTTGGTGAGGAAGTCATTGGCCCCAGCGTCCAGACCGGTGACGATGTCCTCCTTCGCCGTGCGCGCCGTGAGAAGGATCATGTAGGGCGGGCTGGGGGTGTCCACCGCCCTGACCAGGCGGCACACCTCGACCCCGTCCAACTCGGGCATCTCCCAGTCGAGGATGGCCAGCGGAGGTGAGTCGGGACCCGCCAGCGCCTGCCAGGCCTGGCGGCCGTCGCCCGCCAGAGCGACTTCGTAGCCCCAACTATGAAGAATGTGGACGAGGAGCTTTCTTGACGTCGCGTCGTCCTCGGCTACGAGCACCCTCACAGCGCCACCTTCTGGGTGGCGAGGCTGGCCCCGGCGGCGCCGGATGTAGTCACGCCGATCGAGTCGCTCAGCGGATCGTACGCGGCCTCTATCTCGGTGAATACAGAGAGCGACTCCGAGAGGGACTGCCCGGCGGCGGCCGCCTCCAGGCGCGCCGCCAACGCATGCATGGCCGCGGCCCCCACGTTGGCGGAGGCCCCTTTGAGCGAATGCGCCTTGAGCTTCACGGTGGCGAGGTCGGTGGCCACGAGGGCTTCGTGGATGGTGGCGATGGTCGCTTGGCCTTCACGGAGGTAGTCCTGCAGGATCTCGGCGGCGGCTTCGCGGTCGCCGTCTAGGAGTTCGAGCAGGGCCGAATCGTCGAAGGGGGCCGGCTCGTCATGTGGCGGCGCCGGGGAGGGGCGGGGCGCCGCCGAAGCGGCATCACCGGACGGCGCGGCCGAGCAGCGCAGGCACCGCTCCAGCGTCTCCGCCAGCTCGGCCGGGCGTATCGGCTTGACCAGATAGTCATCCATGCCCGCCCGCAGACAGTCGGCGCGGTCGCCCGCGGTGGCGTGAGCGGTGAGGGCGATGATCGGGATGAGCGGGTCGGCTACGCGCGACCCCGCCTTGCGGATCTGCCGGGTGGCCTCCAGGCCGTCCATCTGGGGCATCTGGATGTCCATGAGGACCGCGCCGTAGGCGCCGGAGCCGGCGCCGCCGTCACCGCTGCAGCCGGTGCGCAACGCCTCCACTGCCGCCAGCCCATTGTCGACCACATCGGCGGAGTAGCCCAAGCGCTCCAGCACCTTGAGGGCCACCTTCTGGTTCACGGGGTTGTCCTCGGCCAGCAGGATCCGAGCCCGCTGCTTGACCCGCGCCGAGAGCGTATCCCGGGTGATGATGGGCGCGGGGCGCGCTCCGGAGGCGGCGCCTGACCGACAGGTTTCTCTGGCCGTCACCATCGCCAGGCAATCGTAGAACTGCGACTGCCTCACCGGCTTGAGGAGGTAGGCGGAGAAGCCTGCCCGTTCCATGCGGACCGTGTCGCCGCGATGGGCCCCCGATGTCATCATGACGAGTGCGGTCTTCTCCAACACCGGGTCGCTCTTGATGACCCGGCCCAGCATCTCGCCGTCCACGCCGGGCATGTGCATGTCGAGCACGGCCACTTGGTAGGGATCGCCCTGCGCGGCTGCCGTTCGCAGTTCTATCAGCGCGGCGTCCGCGCCGGGTACCGTGGTGTGGCGGCAGCCCCAGGCGCCCAGCATCCCGGCCAGCACCTTGCGGTTGACGGCGTTGTCGTCCACCGCGAGCACCCGCAGGCCGGCTACATCCGCCAGGTCCAGAGGTTCGTCTTCCTCCTCAAGCAACGCGACCCGCCCGAACAAGGCCGTGAACCAGAACGTCGAGCCCACACCAGGCGTGCTCTCCGCCCCGATCTTGCCTCCCATCATCTCCACCAATCCCTTGGAGATGGACAGCCCCAACCCGGTACCTCCGTACCGCCGAGTGGTCGAGGTGTCGGCCTGGGTGAAGGGCTGGAACAGCCGCTCCAGGTCATCGCGCTCTATCCCGATGCCGGTGTCCTGAACGCTGAAGCGCAGGACGGAATCCGGCCCGGAGTTGTCCTCCACCGACACGTGGATGCTCACTTCGCCCGATTCGGTGAACTTGATGGCGTTGCCCGCCAGATTGGTGAGCACCTGGCGAAGACGTCCGGGGTCTCCCTTGAGGCGTAGCGGCACGTCGTGCTCCATGAGCATCACCAGCTCGAGACCCTTCTCTTGGGCCTTGAACGAGAGGAGAGTGGCCAGATCCTCCAGAGTGGGACGAAGGTCGAAGTCGATGTTCTCCATCTCGAGCTTCTTGGCTTCGATCTTCGAGAAGTCGAGGATATCGCCGATCACTCCCAGCAGCGCGTCGGCGCTGGAGCGGATAGTCTCGGCGTAGTCACGCTGTTCTGCGGTGAGTCCGGTGTCGAGAAGCAGTTCGGTCATGCCGACGACGCCGTTCATAGGCGTGCGGATCTCGTGGCTCATGTTCGCCAAGAACAGACTCTTGGCTTCGTTGGCCGCCTGCGCCTCGGCCGCGGCCTCGTTGGCCCGGTGGATGGCCCGTTCGAGCTCCCGGTTGGCGGCCTCAGCGGCTTCCCGGGCCCGGCGCTCGCTGTCCTCGATCTGGCAGCGGTCGCTCATATCGCGCACGAAGGCCACGTGATACTCGCCGCCGTCATGGCGGATGTGGTTGGTGGTGACCTCGACCGGGAAGGCCTCGCCGTTCTTGGTCCTATGTTCCGCCAGCACCTTCGAGGTCTTCTTGGCCTTGAGGTCTTCCCATCGTTCCTGCCACTGCTCGGGAGTCAGATGGGGGTCCAGATCGAAGATGCTCATCTTGAGCATCTCGGCGCGAGAGTAGCCGTAGCGGGTGCAGCTGGACCTGTTGACATCCAGGAAGCGGCCGTCCGGGCCGACCCACTGCACGAAATCGCCGGCGTTGTCGATGGAGAGGCGGGTGAGGCGGAGGGTGGATTCCAGACGCTTCCGGCGGGAGACGTCCGAGAAGGTGGTGATGAGCACCGGCTCGCCGGCGATCTCCACACGCTCGAACCGGAACCTCATCCAGCAGCTCTTGTTCGCGGTGGTGGTGAAGTACCGCTCCCAGATGCAGGCGCGGCCCGTGCGAAGCGTCTCTTCCGCCCGCGCGAGCAGCCCGGAGGTCTTCCAGGATGGGATCGCACGAAAGTCCTGGGTAAGGATGAACTCCAGCGGGTGGCCGATGAGCCTGGCGGCTGCCTGGTTGGCCGAGAGGCACCTCCCATCGGAGCCGTACGCGATGATGCCGTCGGGGAAGACGCTCATCAGTGTCTGATCGAAACCCTTGTCCCCCATCCCCTGTAACCTTCCCGGTGTCGTGAGCGGTCGCGGGCAGGCATCCGCCTACTCGATGCACAGTTGTATCGGCACCTGGGCGCCGCTTCGCGAGAGGGACCATAGGGAACAGTGAACTTTTTTGCTGCTGTGGGCGATAATCCCCCCTGGGGCGGCGTACCATTCGAGGGGCAGGATTTGACCACGACAGAGGGCAGCGGCAGACACGGGAAGCGACAGATCCGGCTGGGCATCGCTCTGGTGGCTGTCAGCGTGGTGCTGCTCGTGGCGCTCGGGGTCGGCGCGTGGCTGTACTTCTCCTTCTCCGCGGGCGTTTCGGATGCCAACAACAGGGTGGGGACCGACATCCTCGAGGCTCTGGATGCACCTCCCCCCACGACCCTGGTCACCACTCCCCCGACGGCCATTCCTCCCGAAGACGTCGCCGAACTCGATGCCGTCATGAACGTGCTCGTCCTGGGCACAGACGCGCGGCCGGGAGTGCCGGAGAGCGAGGGCGCCTCGGACGTCCTCATGCTGCTGCACATCGATACGCGCCAGGACTTCATGTCCATCATGTCCATCCACCGGGACCTCTGGGTGACCATCCCGGGCGTGGGGCAGGACCGCATCAACGCCGCCTACTACCTCGGCGGCCCGGCCAAGACCATCGCCACCGTCAAGGGGACGTTCGGGGTGGATCTGAACAAGTACGTGGGGGTCGGCTTCGCGCGCTTCCCGGGGATCATCGACCGTCTCGGCGGTGTCTATGTGGATGTCGACCGGCAGTACACGGACACGCCTTGGTGGAAGTTCGACCTCGCGCCTGGCTACCAGCTGCTGAGCGGCGACAACGCGCTGCTCTACTCCCGCTACCGCTTCGACGAGACCGGCAACTACGGACGCATGCTGCGGCAGCAGCGGGTGCTGGCCGGCCTTCGTGAGCAGGCCCGCGGCCTCGGCAATGTGATCAAGCTGCCGGGGATCGTCGACATGGTCATGGAGACGGCGACCACCAACATCAGCGCCAACGAGATGCTCAAGCTGGCCTACTGGCTCACCAAGTTGGGCGGCGAGCGCATCAAGCAGATCTTCGTGTACGGGCCGGTGACGAACATCGATGGGAAGTCGGTGGTGGTCCCCGACGAGGCGATGCTGGCGCAGGCGGTGACTGAGTTCCTGACGCCACCAGACGGCGGCGGCGCCGAACCGCCGGCCGCGGCCGGCACGGGCCGCCCGACGCTACTGGTGGCGGCAGACGACGAAGCTCTACGGCTGGCCCTGGCGGCGACCGCCACAACGACCACCACGGGGGCGTCCGGCCCCGGCGATGCTGGGGGCGCAGCCCCGGGCGACGCCGCGCCCATCCTCGATCTCGCAAAATGGCAGGCGGCCCAGCGGACGGTGCCGTTCACCCTTCTGGCGCCCACCTACCTCCCTGAGGGATTCACCTACGCCGGTAAGGTGCCGGCGGGGGACGGGACCTACGACATCAGGGTGGAGGGCAAACTCAAGCCGGCGGTGCGGATGATCTACCGCTACAAGGGCAGCCTCTATCTGGGCATCTCGGCCACCACCTGGACCGAGGCCCCACTGGCCGACGACGGTAAGGTCATCGAGGATGGCGCCACCACCTACACCCTGGTCGGAACGCTCGGGACCCCCGACCACGTGTGGTGGATCAGGGATGGCGTGCTCTACTGGGTCTCGAACACGCTGACCTATGATGTGGGGAGGATCTGCTGGCGATCGCCCGGTCGATGAGACCGGTCAGCGAGCCTGCCTCCGGAGCCCTGTCGCTTTCCGACCAGGCGTGATCCACCGCGGTGGTATCCGCCCTGGCGGTCTCCAATTCGATCTTGGCCGTCACAGTCCGCTCGTCGTAGGGTCCCCACTTCCGTTCGGCCTCGGTGAGACGCCTCTGAGCGAAGGCGACGCGCTCATCGTATTCCCGTGCCGCCTGCCGCAGACCCCGGCCTGGGCGCCTGTTCAGCCGGCGGATCCGGATCGCGCCGGCAAGCCGCCCAGCGTGTCGAGGAACGCCGACACAGCCCCTACCAGGGCCGGGCTCTTTCCAGGACAACGGTCCCGTCCGCCCCCAACCTGAGATGGAACGATATCGGACCGGGCTCGGGATCCAGCAGATCGAGCAGCGCGTCGCGCGCCGCCCCCACCACTGCCTGCTCATCCCAGCCATGCCGCGCGGAAGCAGCCGTATCGACCTCCACGATGGAGCGGCACCAAGTCTCGCCCGCGTAGATGACGTCGAACGCCACCGAGAACGCATCCGGCGCCTCGGCCTCCACGATGGAGACGAACTCTATGTCCATGAAGATGGCCACGGCCCGGGCCCTCACGCCCCTATGAGCACTTGGAGTATCCGCACGCCCGGCAGACCATGCAGCCGCCCTCGTGCTCGATGGCCCCGCCACAGTCCGGGCACGCGCCCTGCGCCTGCGCGATGGGCATCTCGAGCTGGCCGATCGCCTTGGTCCCGTTGCCGCCGGCCAGGTGGTACTTGTCGGCCAAGGCCTTGCCGATGGCGTCCGGGCAGGACAGGATCTGGTTGGGCCCGAAGCCCAGCGGCACGTGGCAGCGGATGCCGCGCAGCTGCTTGACGATCTTGTCCGGCGGCACGCCGTAGCGGAAGGCCAGAGAGATGAGCCTTCCCATCGCTTCAGTGGCGGCCGAGGCGCACCCGCCAGCCTTGCCCATGCTGGCGAACACCTCGCGCGGACCGAAGTCGTCTTCATTGATGGTGACGTAGAGGCTGCCGCAGCCGGTGACCTTCTCCCGGGTCTCGCCGCGCAACACCGGGGCACGGTTGGGCCGCACAGGCATGACGGCGGCGCCGTCGGGGCCGAACTCCATCTGACCCGAGCCGTTCTCGCCCTTACGCTTGACTTCGCCGATGTTGAGCACCTGCTCCTGGCGGGAGCCATCGCGGTAGATGGTGACGCCCTTGACACCCAGCTCGTACGCCAGCAGATAGACCCGCTCCACATCCTCGGGCCGCGCCGAGTTGGAGAAGTTCACGGTCTTGGAGACGGCGTTGTCGATGTGGTCCTGGAAGGCCGCCTGCATGCGGATGTGCCATTCCGGCGACACATCATGCGCGGTGACGAAGGTCCGCTTGAGGTCCTCGGGCAGCTCCATGTCGTGGAGACCGCCGACCGCCGCGATGCTCTTCATGAGGTCCTCGGAGTAGATGCCGCGCTTCTTGAGGATCTCCTCCAGAGCCGGATGCGCTTCGGGTAGTTCGGTGTTGTCCATGACGTTGCGGATGAACGCCAGTGCGAAGATGGGTTCGACGCCGCTCGACACACCCGCGATGATGGAGATGGTTCCGGTGGGGGCGATGGTGGTGAGGGTGGCGTTGCGGACCTTCTTGCCCCGCGCTGCCCAGGTACTCTCCTCCCAGTTGGGGAAGGCGCCCCGGTCGGCCGCCAGCTCCTCGCTCATCTTGATGGCTTCTTCGTGGATGAAGCCCATCACATCGTGAGCCAGTCTGATGGCTGCGTCGCTGTTGTAGCCGATGCCCAGCTCCACCAGCATGTCCGCCCAGCCCATGACCCCGAGCCCCACCTTGCGGTTGCTCTTGGTCATGGTGCCGATCTCGGGGAGCGGATACTTGTTCATGTCGATGACGTTGTCCAGGAAGTGGACCGCCGTCCTGGTGACCCGGCGCAGGCGCTCGTAATCGATGGCGCCGTCTTTCAGCATGATGGCCAGGTTGATGGAGCCGAGGTTGCAGCTTTCGTAAGGGAGCAAAGGCTGTTCGCCGCAAGGATTTGTGGATTCGATCTCCCCCACCTTGGGCGTGGGGTTGTCGCGGTTCAGCCGGTCGAGGAACACGATGCCCGGCTCGCCGTTCTTCCAGGCCAGGTCGACGATGAGGTCGAACACCTCGCGGGCGTTCAGCCGGCCGATCTCCCTATGGTCGCGCGGGTTGCGTAGCGCGTATTCGCCGCCGGTGAGCACCGCCGCCATGAACTCCTCGGTGACCCCCACCGAGATGTTGAAGTTGTTGAGGATGTGCTCGTCTTCCTTGGCGCGGATGAACTCCATGATGTCCGGATGGTCCACCCGCAGGATGCCCATATTGGCGCCCCGCCGCGTGCCGCCCTGCTTGATGGTCTCGGTGGCCATGTCGAACACCCGCATGAACGAGACCGGCCCGCTTGCCACACCCATGGTGGACTTGACCAGGTCGTTCTTGGGCCGCAGGCGGCTGAAGCTGAAGCCGGTGCCGCCACCCGACTGATGCACCAAGGCCGCGTCGCGGATGGCGCCGAAGATCGACTCCATGCTGTCGTCCACCGGCAGCACGAAACAGGCGGACAGTTGCTGCAGTTCTCGCCCGGCGTTCATGAGCGTCGGAGTGTTGGGCAGGAACTCGAGGTTGGCCATCACGGAGAAGAACTCGTTGATGACCGCGTCGAGCGAGATCTCGGGATGGTACGTGAGATCGGCCTGGGCGATGTTCTCCGCCACCCGGGCCAGCATGTCAGCCGGAGCTTCCAGGGGCACGCCCTCAGGGGTGCGCTTGAGGTAGCGCTTCTCAAGCACCTTCTTGGCGCTGGGCGACAACCTCTTGTCCAACTCGGCCACAAGGTGTCCAAGCTCGGCGACGGTCATCTGATCCCCTCTTTCGCAAGTAGTTCCAATTCCTCTTTGAACCCTTCGATATTGTCGAACTGCCGGTACACCGAGGCGAACCGGATGTACGCCACCAGATCGATCGACTGCAGACGCTCCAAAGCCATCTTACCGAGGCGCTCGGACGGGACTTGATAGGCCCCCTCCTCCCGCAGTTGCCGCTCGATGTCGGCCACCGCCGCCTGCAGCCGGTCGATGGCGACCTCCCGCTTGGTACAGGCCCGCGTGAGTCCGCGGAGCAGCTTCTCCGGATCGAACAACTCCGTCACCCCGTTGCGCTTGAGCACGGTGATGGGGATCTGCTCGACCATCTCGTAGGTGGTGAAGCGCTGGCCGCAGGCGAAGCACTCCCGGCGCCGCCGGATGGCTTCCTTGCTCTCAGTCTCCCGAGAATCGACCACCCGGCTGTCGGGGTGGCCGCAATAGGGACAGTTCAAACCGCTTTCCCGCTTTCGTCTGGCTTCTATCGCCGGTCGGCGACCGACCCCCGTGGCACTCGCAGCGTACATGACCGGTACACAACATCTAGTACAGTACGGGATGCTAACACCCCATATACGGTGTGACAAGACGGAAAAGCGCGCATTTTGCTCGAAAAATGCGTTCGTCTGCACCCACTGCTGTACGCTTTGGGCGTACACGGAGCGCGGATGGGGGCTGGGCGCCGCCCTATTTCTTCGGCCGCCCCGCGCCTCCGGCCCGGCGGGCCCGCTGATAGCTCTGGAACGCCAACGTCGCCTGCAGCCTGCTGGACACTCCCAGCTTGCGGAACACATGGTTGGCGTGGGTCTTGACCGTCTTCTCCGAGATGAAGAGCTTGGCGGCGATCTGCTTGTTGGACATGCCGAGGGCGATCATCTTGAGGATCTCGCGCTCCCGGTCGGTGAGGGCTTCGATGCCTTCGACCGTGGCGGCGTCCACCTGGCCGCCTGCGAGCGGCGGCGGGAGGGTGACTCCCAGGCGCTTGCTCGGGGGCAGCCCCAGCGGGACGTCGGTGGGGTAGATGCGGCCTCGGGCCAGGTCTTCGAAGTACCGGGCCAAGCGGGCCGGCAGCAGAGGCACGACCTCCCTGCGGAGGAACGCTCCGGCGCCGACCCTGTCGCACAGCGCGAGGATGGGCACGGCCACCTTGGCCTCCTGGCTGAAGAAGTGGACATGCCCGTGCTCCTCGGCGATATGCATGCACTCGGTGAGGCAGCGGGCGGCGTCCTGCTCCCGGCCGGATAGGGCGTGCAGCCAGCCCAGGTAGAAGAGGGACGGCGCCAGGGAGCCTTTGAGGCTCCAGCGCCGGCTGAGGCGGACCGTCTCCTCCAGAGCGGCCTGGGCCTCGGCCGTCTTCCCCTGGACGGCCAGGTCCATCCCGATGCCGGTCGAGGCGCTCACCCGTTCCGACGCCGACAGCCGATGCTCGTCCACCAAGGCGAGGGCTCTGCGGTGATGCTCCAGGGCGCGGGCCGGGTTGCGGTTGCGCCGCGAAAGGTCGCCGAACATGTCCTCGGCGCGGAAGGCGCTTTCGCTATCACCCGTGGCTTGCGGCCAGCGCCTGGGTCTCCCGGATGGAACGGACCGCCGACTGGTAGTCCCAACCAGCCTGGGCCACGAGCGACTGGTTCAACAGGCCCGGCACTTCCATGAAGGCGTAGCCCCGCGACCGCACGAGGGCCTGACACTCGTCGGCGAGACGGGAAGCGGTCCCATAATCGCCCATGAGCGCCGCCACGGAAGCCACCGCGTTGAGCGTGATGGCCTGGAACTGCGACTTGCCGGTAGCCCGCCCGGCGGCTTTGTCCGCGTACTGCCGGGCCAGACGGTAATGGCCCAATGTGAAGAACAGGCGGCAGCGGAACAGGTGGATGCGCTGCGTCAGGAGATCCTTGCCCGTGGTGGGCGCCAGGGCCAGGGCCCTTTCCCAGTCCTCGACGGCTTCGTCCCAGCGGCAGAGACTCAGAAGGATGTTGCCCTCCACCAGGAGGACCTCCACCTTCTCCTGCGGCGACCGGGCCAGCGTGCGGCACCGCTTGAGAACGGCCAGACTCTCGTCCCACGTGCCGAGGTTGAAGAGGCAGAACACGGACCCCAGGAGGACCGGCAGGAGTCCCTCGTCGTCACCCGCGGCGGCCAGCAAGCGGGCCGCGCGGTCGTAGAGAGTCGCAGCCGCGGCGTACTTGCCCTGTTGCTGGAGCATCCGGGCCTTCGCCACGACCAGCCAGGCGCCGGCGGACTCGTCGTCGTCGCCGGGCAGGAGGTCCGCCCAGCCGCTGTGCGCGAAGTCGACCACAGCGTTCAGCGAAGACAGGGCGAGAGTGCGCAGGGGCCGCGCCGCGTCGTCGAAGCGGCCGGCCCTCAGATAGAGCGACGCGGCCCGGTGGTGTTCGCCGGTCCGCTCCAAGTGCGCAGCCGCCCGGGTCACGGCGGCCGCCCCGTCGTCGCTGCTCCAGGCCTGGCGTTCGGCATAGGCCTTGACGAGAGGGTGGACCGTGTAGCTGCGCCGCCCCGACCGGGTGACGAGAAAGCCCCGCGCCACCAGATGCTCGAGGGCCGCCTCCGCCTCCCCGGGCGCGCCGGGCAGGTACTCCTCGTCGCGCGGGAAGATCAGCCGCGGCAGCAGCGCGCCGGCCAGCATCACCTCGGCGGTGAGCGGGTCCAGTCCGGTGAGGATGTGCCGTTCCAGATAGGCCCGCAACTCCCGGCCCCTGGACATCATGCCGGCCAGATCAGCGTGGGTCGCGTGGCCCCGGGACGCCAGTTGCTGCCCCAGCAGCACCAGCGCCGCCGGCCAGCCCTCGCTCAGCCGCCACAAGGACCGGGCCTCCGACATCTCCAGCAGCAGGCCCCAGTTCTGGGCCGCCCAGGCGCTCACCTCCCGCGGGGTCAACCGCAGATCGCGGGCGTCGAGCTGCACCACCCGGCCGCCCAGACTCACGGCCTCGAGGTCGAGGGGCAGCGGACGCCGCGACGACACGATCAGGGTCCAGCCAGGAGGCAGCCCTCGGGCGACGATCCCGACCGCCTCCACCACCTGGGGCGATGCGTCCACGAGGTGGAAATCGTCGATGGCGAGCAGCGTCTCCCGCCCGCTCTCGGCCGAGATGGCGTCCATGAGGTCGGCGGTGAGTTCCATGGCCGACGATCCCCCGACGGGGTCCCCCAACCCCTCGTTGGCCAACCCGGCCATGAGGTAGGTGAGAAAGCGTACCGGGTCCCGGTCGCCCTCGTCCAGGGAGAAGTAGATGGTCCGGCCCTCGGCGGACCCGAGAACGTCCACCAGGAAGGCCGTCTTGCCGCAGCCCGGCCCGGCCACCACCGCCACCACGCCGCCTCCGCGCACCGTCCGGATGGACTGGCGCAGCCGCGGACGGCCGAGGACGAACCCCTGATGCGGCAGACTGAGCTTCGCCGCGACCGCGCGCGCACGTTGATCCACGACCTCGGAAGGTGGTACCAGCGCTATCTCCCGCTTGTCCCGATAGAGGAGTCGACCGATGGGCACAGTCTCCTCACACAGGTCCACGGTGTCAACCATGACCAGGACGTTGCTGTCGTTCATCGTTTGCCTGACCCCGCTTCGAACCCACGAGTTACGGACGCCTTGATGTTCCTGTCACCGCCCGGGCCGGCGGCCGAAGCCGGGCCGCCGGCCGTCCGGGCTGCGCCGCCCCGGAGCCGAAGCGCCCCCGCAGGCGCCGCGGCTCCGGGCCGAACGGACCGCTACAGGTATTCGAGCCGCTTGGCCACCACGGACACGGCCTTGCGCTCCTCGCCGTCCTTCTCGTAGACGTCCTGGCGCAGCGACCCCTCCACGGCGATCTTGCGCCCTTTGCCCAGGTGCTCACCGGCCGCCTCGGCCTGCGAGTTCCACGCTTTGATGCGGAAGAAGTCCGCCTCTTCCGCGGTCCTATCCACCGCCAGGATGAAGCTCGACACCTTGGATCCGCCGTTCACCTCCTTGACATCCACGTCGGTGGCCAGGCGGCCGATCAGGTGCACGCTGTTCATCGATCCCTTCCTCCTCTTTGGGGCTTCCGCTTTCGCGCCCGGCGCCGGTGTCCCATCACCGGCCCGGGGAGATGCAGCGTAGCGGGGGGAAGGGGCGGCTGCGAATACAACCAAAGTTGGAACCTTCGCCAGATGGGTATATGTGCACCGCCAGAAGCGGACATTCTTCGATCCGATGAGATCCCGCGGGAAGGAGGCACGATGGGCCGGTACATGATCCAGGCGTCGTACACGAAGGAGGCTGTCGCGGCGTTGGTCCAGCAGCCGGAAGACCGGTCGTTGGTGGTGTGGCCGTTGATAGAACAGCTCGGCGGCCGGTTGATCGAGTTCTACTTCTGCCTCGGGGAGTACGACGTGGTCTGCATAGCGGAAATGCCGAACGACACCGCCGCGCTCGCGTTGGACATGGCGGTCGTGGTGCCGGGCCATATCAGCAAGATCAAGACCACCGCGCTGCTCACCGCCGAAGAGTCGGTCATGGCGATGAAAGAGGCGGCGGTCGTCAGCCTGCGGGCCCCGGGCATCTAGACGCCGAAGGCCCTGCGCCTCCGGAGGGCCACTGAAGTCGTCTCGCGTGTAAGAATCTGCGTATGCACATCAAGGTCACGCGAGACGGCCCCTACGTCGTGTCAGGCGGCGTCCCTCTGTCGGTACAGCGGATCAAGGTGGACGACGAGGGCTTCTGCCACGGCTGGCAAGAGGGCGAGCGCTACGACACCCCGGAGACCTATGCCCTGTGCGGGTGCGGCCGTTGCGGCAATGAACCGTTCTGTGACGGGAGCCATCAGGGAGGGTAAGCGTGCAGTGGCGAGGTAGACGGCAGAGCGGCAACATCGAAGACCGGCGGGGCATCGGAGGCCGGGGACTCGCGATAGGCGGGGGCGGCGGCATCGTGGCCATCGTCGCCGTCGTGCTCGTCCTCCTCCTGGGGGGCGATCCGAGCACGGTGCTCCAGCAGAGCCCGCTCACCCCATCCACGGTGTCGAGCGGCACCGGCACAGGCCAGGCGGATGAGGCGAGTCAGTTCGTCTCCGTGGTGCTGGCCAGCACCGAGGATGTATGGAACGAGCAGTTCAGGCTCCTGGGAGAGACCTATCAGGCTCCGCGCCTCGTGCTCTTCTCGGGCACCGTGCAGACGCCGTCCGGCTTCGCCAGCGCCGCCTCGGGGCCTTTTTACTCGCCCGCGGACCGGAAGGTCTACATCGACCTCAGCTTCTTCCAGGAGCTCACCACCCGTTTCGGAGCTCCCGGGGACTTCGCCGAAGCGTATGTGATCGCGCATGAGGTGGGCCATCACGTGCAGAAGCTGCTCGGCATCATGGACCAGGTCGACGCGGCTCAGGCCGGAGCCAGCGAGGCCCGGAAGAACGAACTGTCGGTGCGTCTCGAACTCCAAGCCGACTTCTTCGCCGGCCTGTGGGCCCACTACGCCCAGACCGAGATGGGGTTGCTGGAGCCGGGGGATATCGAGGAGGGACTCGCGGCGGCGGCCGCCATCGGCGATGACAGGCTGCAGATGCAGGCACAGGGCTACGTGGTGCCCGACGCCTTCACCCATGGGACCTCCGAGCAGCGCGCACGTTGGTTCAAGCTCGGATACGATACGGGGGACATCTCGCAGGGAGACACATTCTCGGCGAACCCACTCTAGGCGGCGGGGAGTTCCCATGGCAGACATCAGGATCGGGATAGTCGGCGACTACGACCCCGCCCGGGAGACCCACACCGCCACCGACGCCGCGCTGCAGCACGCGGCGGCCGCTCTCGGGATGACGGTGGCCGCAGAGTGGATCCCCACCGACGAGCTCCGGACCGAGACCTCCGTTCTGCAACTCAAGTACTACCATGCCGTCTTCCTCGGCCCGGGCGCGCCGTACCAGCAGTGAGGACGGCGCTATCGCGGCCGTCCGCTTCGCCCGCGAGCTGGGCTGGCCCTTCTTCGGCACCTGAGGCGGTTTTCAACATGCTCTGGTAGAGCATGCCCGCAACGTCGCCGGGATCCCGGAAGCCGAGCTCGAAGAGGTCGACCCCGATTCGCCCGCGCTGGTCATCACCCGGCTGGCCTGCTCCCTGCGGGGACTCGAGCAGGAGGTGCGCATCGTGCCGGGCACCCGGGCGGCCGAGGCCTACGCCGCCGGGATGCAGGGCACCGGGGCCGGCGCACCGAGCCCCGCTGCGTCACCGAGAAGTTCATGTGCCGCTTCGGGGTCAACGAGGCCTATCGGGAACGGCTGTTCGGCGACGACCTCATCGTCTCGGGGACGGACGACGAGGGGAATGTGCGGATAGCCGAGTCGGTGACCCACCCGTTCTTCATGGGGACACTGTTCGTACCGCAGATGTCTTCGCAGGAAGGGCGGCCGCACCCGTTGATGGTGGCGTTCGTCCGGGCCGCCGCGGCGTTCGCCGGGCGGCGCACGCGATGAAGGTCTTCGTGGACGCCGACGCCTGCCCGGTCACCCGGGACGCTCTGGCCATCGCCCGGCAGCACTCGATACCCGTGGTCCTCGTGGCCAACGAGTCGCAGAACCTCGGCCAATACGCCGACCGCCCGGGAGTGGAGATAGTCAAGGTCGGAGCCGGCCCGGACGCCGCCGACTACACCATGGTGCCGCTGCTGGCCCCCGGCGACATCGTGGTCACCAACGACACCGGCCTCGCGGCCATGGCCCTCGCCCGCGGCACGAGCGCGCTGAACCCCCGGGGACGCGTCTTCCTGGCCGCGCTCCTGGACGCAGAACTGGCCGTCCGCCACGCGGAGCAGCGCCTCAGGAGGGCGGGTGGCCGCACCTCGGGGCCCGCGCCCTATCGTCCGGAAGACAGAGAGCACTTCCGGGAATCGCTGGAGCGCCTCATCAAAGAGCGATAGAGCCCTCGTGTAGACCTGGAGCGCCGCTTCCAGCGTCTGTATCTTCAGAAGAGGCAAAACGACGATGCGAGGGGCATGGGCGACTTCGGGGATACGTGGAGCGATCCGGGGTCTGCCGCCGGGCACGCGGACGGCGGCGGCTACGAGGCGTTCGTCCGGCGGCATTTCCATCCGCTGGAGAAGAGCCTCACCCTGATCACCCTAGACCCCGGGCTCGCCGCCGACGCTGCCCAGGAAGCCTGCCTGCGGCTCTACCTCCGGTGGGACCGGGTGGACGAGCTCGATGACCCGGTCGCCTGGCTCTACCGCGTGGGCATCAACCGGTGCCGGGACTACCGGCGCCAGCTCAAGCGGGCAGCCCGGTTATTCGACCGGCTGTCGGCCGAGACCGGAGCCGGTGAGCCCTCAGCGCGGTGGACCCCGGACGCCGAGTTCGCCGGGCTGGTCAAACGGCTCCCGAAGCAGCAGCGCATCGCCGCCGTCCTCTTCTATCAGGCCGACCTCTCCACCAAGGAGGTCGCCCGGACGATGCAGATATCCGAAAGCGCGGTCAAGAGCCACCTTCAGAGAGCAAGGGAAGCTCTGCGCCCGCTGGTGGAGGTGGACTGATGGACATCCAAGAAACGCCCCGCGACGACCAGACCGACGCCAAGCTCCGCGGACTCTTCAAGAGGAACGCGCCGCCCGCCGACGAGGCGCACCTGGCGGCCGCGCTGCGGCCGGAGGCGGCCCTGTCCTCCAGGGCCGCCACGGCCCGCACCCCCAAGCGGCCAACGCGCCGGCACGGGCTCCGGGTCATAGCCTTGACGGCCGGCGCCGTGGTCCTCGCCGCGGCCATCGGCGTGGGCAGTTGGCAGGCGGCGGCCCGCCTCGGCGGGAGCGACTCGGTGGTGGTGATCACCGACCATGCGACGTCCACAGGGTCGACGGTCGGCGCCGACCTGCAGGCGCAGCTCGCCGACGGCGCCTGGGAGTTCCAGGTGGACCGGCAGGGCGACCTCGCGGGCGTGCAGTTCCCGAACGACCAGTTGGCGGAATCGGACTACCAGCCCATCGAGGACGGGCCCACCTTCACCGTGACGATCTCGGAGAACGGGCCAAGTCGACATCAGCGGAACGCTGCGCGGAGACCAGCTTGCCCTTGCGGGAACCCGCAAATCCGTCGCCACCGATCGCGTCTCGTATGACCTGGAAGCGTTCGCCGGCGGGCGGTTCGTCGTCTGGCGCGAGGGCACGGGGCTGCAGGCCGAGTTCACCGAGTATGGCTCCGGCGTGCCGATCGTCCAGAGCTACCGCGGCAGCCTGGCCAGGGCGAGCCTGCACCGACGCTCGCCAGGCGCACTGGCGTCGACCCGACGGCGGCCTGGACGAGTCTCCAGGTGGAGGGACCGCCCCGCGAGGCGCCGACCTCCGCACGGGCCGTCGCAGTCTCCGCGAGGCCTGACCTGACGTCTGGCGGAGATCGCTGAGCGCTACCCGGCCCCTCCTCGGAGGAGCGCGGCGACGCCAGCCTTCGGACCGTCGGGACGAGCTCTCGGAGCGGACACTGGGGACCAGAGGCCGTCGGAACGTATCACCTGCGGATGACGCTGGGCGCCGGCAAGACCCGAGCATCGTCACGCGCTTGCCGGCGAACCGCGCCGAAGATCCGTCGACCGGACTCGAGTCCGGCGAGCGTTGGCTCGTCCGACTGACGCTTCCGGAGCACGCCATCTCGCGGGCGGATCGCTGGCCCGATGTACGCTCGTCTGGCGGGCGACGGGCACTGGCGGAACTGATCAGATGCCGGATGCCTCCTGACACCCGGAGTATGTCGCGCCAGGCAGTCGGCCAGCTGGATGCCTGGTGCCAGAGGCCGTCGCCGCCAGGCAGCTCTGGCCGCAGCGAGGACGGGAGCTCGACCCAGACCACCTCGCCGGCAAGCAGGCCACCGTCTACCTGGACCCGCGCCTCCAAGACGGCGGACGAGGCGGCGATCCCAGGCGAGGCGTGGGCCGCCGCCGAGAGGCGGCCGTGCGCGGTTGCCCAGACCTTCTCGCCATGTACACCACCAAGTATGAAGGCGCCGTGGTGCGGCAGACCAACGTGAAGGTGGCCACGCAGTACGCCGGCGACACGCTGCTCAAGCCGGACCAGGAGTACGATCTCGACCAGCTGCTCGGCCCCCGGACCCGGGAACGGGGCTGGAGCGTCCCCGTCGGCTCGCTCACGTCCGGCACCGATCTCCAGGACTCCATCCTCGGAGGCGCCATCGCCCAGGTGGCGACGACGGTCTTCAACGCGGCGTTCGAGGCCGGCCTTGGCATCACCGAGCGCCACAACACCTCCATCTACATCGCCCACTACCCCGCGGGGCGGGAGGCGGCGGTCACCGCCGGCAGCAAGAACCTGCGCTTCGTCAACGACACCGCCCACGACATCTGGATCTACGGGCAGTCGGACGGCATCACCACGACGTTCCGCATCTACGGCACTGACGACGGCCGGAAGGTGCAGTCCAGCAAGGGCGAGTTCTACAACATCATCCCCAAGACCGCGGTGACGGTGGAGGATGAGGGACTATCCCAAGGGCGAGACGGCGACCGTCAACGCCGGCCAGGACGGGCGCACGCTGGAGGTGCGCCGCACCGTCACCATGCCCGACGGGACGGTCCTTCACGACGACGTCTTCACGAGCGTCTGGGAGATGATCCCGGAGGAGATCCGGGTGGGCACCGCGACCAAGTGACCTGACCGGGTAGAATCTCCGTGACAAATGACGGAGTGCCGGACATATCCCAAGTGATGGACAAGCGCGGTAAACGCAGAAAGCGCGTGACCGGCCGGTCGCCCCTCGTGTGGGTGGCGGCGGGCGTGGGTGCGCTCGTGTGCCTGTTCGTGCTGGCCGTGCTCATCGACTCGGCCCTCTACTACAACAAGGTCCACTCGGGGATAAGCGTGGCCGGCGTGGATCTGGGGGGCAAGACCAAGGCCGAGGCCATCGCCGCGTCTGGACGAGGCCGTCAAGGCGGCGCAGGACGACCCCATCACGCTGACGGCGGGCGACAAGACCTGGACGGTCCTTCCCGCGGACGTCGGGGCCCAGATGAACATCGAGGCCGTGGTCAAGACGGCGATGAACGTCACCCGCGAGAGCAACGTCTTCGGTGACATCGGCGCTCGCTGGAAGCTGTACTTCTCCGACAGGCAGGTGCCGCTCACCGGCACGGTGGACAGCGCCAAGCTGGCGGCGTTCATAGCCGGCATCGCGAGCGCGGTGGACGTTCCGGCGGTCGATGCCGGCCTGGCCATCGAGAACGGGACCATCAAGGTGATCTCGAGCTCCGACGGCAGGGTGGTGGACCAGGACCAGCTCACCAAGGATCTCACCGGCTCCCTCCTCGCCCTGCTGAGCGGGGACCTCGCGGTGCCCATGGTGGACAAGGCCCCGGCCGTCACGGCCGACGACAACGCGGAGGCGCAGCAGCAGGCCGAGACCATGATCAGCGCGGATGTGACCGTGGTCAACGGTGACGACGAGTGGGTCATCAGCCCCGAGCAGATCGCCGCCTCCATGGGCTTCAAAGCCGAGATGAAGGATGGCCGCTCGACGCTCGTGCCGTTCATGGACGTCGCCAAGTTGCAGTCCCTCCTCGACACCATCGCCCCGCTGGTGTTGCAGAAACCCACCAACGCCCACTTCGAGCACGACGACGCGCACGTCTGGGTGGCGGCAGGCAAGACCGGCAAACAACTGGACTCCGAGGCCACCGCCGAGGCCATCACCAAGGCCACGCTCAAGAAGTCCGGCCGCACGGCGAAGGTGGCGCTCAAGAGCATGGATCCCGAGCTCACCTCGGCCAAGCTCAAAGAGATGGGCGTCAAGACGAAGCTCACCAGCTACAAGACCACGTACTACGACAGCGCCGACCGGCAGACCAACGTGAAGATGGCCACCAAGTACGCCACCAACGTGCTCCTCGCCCCCGGCGAGCAGTACGACTTCGATGAGCGGGTGGGCCCCCGCACGCCGGAGCGCGGGTTCAAGCTGGCCAAGGGCATCACCGGCCCGGGCGTGCTCGAGGACGTCCTCGGGGGCGGCATCTGCCAGGTCTCCACCACGATGTTCAACGCGGTGGCGGGCGGCAAGGCGGGGCTCAAGATCAACGAGCGCTGGAACCACTCCATCTACATCAGCCACTATCCCAAGGGCAGGGACGCCACGGTCACCGCCGGCGGCAAGAACCTTCGTTTCACCAACGACACCGGCCACTACATCTGGATCACAGGCGAGTCGGATGGCATCACCACCATCATCAGCGTCTGGGGCACCGACCAGGGCCGGACCACCACCTGGGATATCGGTGAGTACTACAACGTCGTCCCGAAGGGCACCACATCCAGCCTTGACTCGCTGCTGAAGCCGGGCCGCACGTCGCTCGTCAGCGCTGGGCAGAACGGCAAGGCCCTGAAGACCACCCGCATCGTCAAGGAAGACGGCAAGGTCATCCACAAGGACATCTGGAACAACGTGTGGCCGATGTTCCCGGAGAAGATCGCCGTCGGCGCTACGACCACGAAGCCCCCGGTCTCGAGCACCACGTCCACCTCGGGCTCCACGACGACCACCACCACCGAGGGCGGCGCCTAGGAACGGTGGCCCGCGCGGGCCGCGGCCTCAGCCCAGCTCGAACGTAGTGACCCCGAAGACCTTGTCCAAGGCTATCGCCGGCTCCGGACCGAGATACATGCGGATGGTGCGGAACGTCTCCCGCAGACCGTGCGCCGCGGCCAGAAGCAGGCCGGCCGGTTGACCTCGGGAACGTCCAGGTAGATGGGATCGCCGGCCGGGACCGACGCGCAAAGCCCCGCGTAGAGCGCGGCGGCCACGTCGGCGTCGTCGGCGAACAGGGGCCCGATCTTGTGACCGGTCTGGCACGCCCGGATCATGCCGTAGCCACACAGTCTCCCGTCGCGGTGCGCGCAGAGAGCTGTGCTCTGGGGAAGCTTGAGCCAGCAGTCGAGGAACGCCGCGCGTTCCGCGGCGAAGCACCGGCGATCGTAGGCGAGGAGCATGTCGCGCGGGACCTCGGCCGCCGGACGGATGACGCAGGCTGCCGCGCCGGCTCGGCCCGGCGCCGCGGCGCCGCTGAGCCCCGCCTCCCCGCCGACCCCTGGCTCCCGGCAGAAACGGATCTCCGCATACGCCGACCGGAAGCCGGAGCGGCGGTACACCTCCTCCATCTGTGGCACGCCGTCCAGACCGACCGTCCGGCCTGCGAGGCGGGCCAGGGCCTCTGCCCAGATGCGGCCCCCATACCCGCGCCCCCGATACTCCGGACGCACGATGAAGAAGCCGAGAAACCCGAAATCCTCCCCGTACCGCACCGCGGACACGCAGCCCACCCGCTCGCCCCCGATCTCTCCCACCAGGAACCCGCCGGGGTCGGCCGCGTAGAAGCACGGGGCCTCGTGCGGTCCGGGGTTCCACCCCTCCGCGGCCGCGAGCGCGACAGCCCAGGGTAGTTCGTCCGGCCGCATGGGCCGGACGACCAAGTCCCCGCCTGCGGCAGATGAGCCGTTGCCCACAGGCCGCCGGCCTACTGCCTCACGAGCGCGGCGATGCCGCCCTGGTAGTAGGGCGCCGAGAACAGGACCGTCTTCGACCGATCCGCGGTGATGGTCATGCAGGCTCCAGCCATGTCCACCGTGCCGGACGCCACCGCCGCGGTGAGCTCGCCGAAGGGCATCTCGACGATCTCGAGCGTCTTGCCAGCGGAACGGTCCAGCGCTTGCCCACGGAGACCTCCTCACGACGACATGACGAGCATACGGAGAGTTACATCGGCAAGAGAGGAGTCCTCTATTGAACGAGGAGGTTGGACCTTGGGCGCATGCCACGGCCGGCGCTCCGCGGACGGTCCCACGGCCTCGTGCGGTACCCTATGCAGCGACGCGACACTCTTCGCGCAGCCGAGACAGAGGAGCACGCCACGAGCCCCAGTAAGACCATCCTGCTAGAGACCCACAATCTCAGCCGCCACTACAACAAAGTGGCAGCCCTGGAATCTCTCGACCTCACCATCGCCGCCGGGGAATGCGTCGCCCTCATGGGGCCCAACGGCAGCGGCAAGACCACCGCGGGCGAGCTCATCTGCGGCCTGCAGGAGCCCACCACCGGCTGGGTCCGCGTCGCGGGCTATTCCATGGACCACGAGAAAGAGGCCGTGGCCGCCCGCAGATTCCTGAGCTACGTCCCCGACAACCCGTACCTCTATCACGACCTCACCGTCGCCGATCACCTGCGGCTGGTGGCCACCGCCCACGGGGTCGCCGGCGAGGGGCTGGAGCAGCGCATCGCCCGGTTGCTGAAGTCGCTGGGCCTGGAGAACCGGGCCGACTTCTTCCCGGCGCAGCTCTCGCGGGGCATGCGGCAGAAGACGGCCATCGCCTGCGCGGTCATCCGGCCCTTCTCGGTGCTGGTGCTCGACGAACCCACCATCGGGCTCGACACCGCGTCCATGGAGACCCTCCGCGACTTCCTGCTCAAGTCCATGAGCACCAAGCGCGCCGTGCTGCTGATGACCCACGACGAGGCGTTCGCCCGTTCCGTGTCCACGCGGATGCTGAGCATCACCGAAGGCAAGGTCACCGAGGAACCGCTCGATGACTAGACCCACGCTGCGGGGCACGCTCCTCCCGGCGCCCGCCGATGAGGACGCCGGCGTCCCGGTCCCGGCTCGCGACGCGCTCTCGCTCCTGGCCTCACTCCGTCCCGGGCGCTCCTGGCTCACCCGCCTCGAGAACATCTACATCGCCGTCTTCGTGGTGGGGATCATCATCGGACTGTTCTGGACGGCGTCGAAGCGGCTGGGGACGCTCTTCGTGGATGTGGCCAGCTTCTATCACTTCATCTGGGGGCCGGCGCTCATCGTGCTGGTCTTCCTGGGGGTGCTCCGCTACAGCACGGTGCAGGGGTTCGTCACGTTCTCGGAGCCCGACTGCGTCCACCTGCTGCCCACGCCGATACTTCGCCGCGACCTGGTCCGGCCCCGGCTCATCTCCGCCACAGTGCTGCTGGCCATCGTCGGGGCCATCGCCGGCATCCTGATGGTGGTGACGTCGGATGGGTCGCATTCGGGCGGACGCGTCGGGCTGGGGGCGCTGGCCGGGCTGGCTCTGGGAGTGCTGCTGATCGCCACGAGTTGGCACGTGCAGCGGCTGCGCTGGGCGACCGCTCTGGTGATGCGGCTGACCCTGCCGCTCCTGGGCCTGGCGGTGCTGATAGCCTTCCTGCAGTCCGGGGGCGAGACGGCCAGACTCGCCGCTCTCTGGTCGGGACCGTGGGGCTGGGGCATCCTGCCGCTGACCGACGGCGCTCCGTCGTACACCTACGCGGCGCTCGGCGGGCTGTGCGCCCTGGCGCTCATCGGCGCGGTCAGCATCTTCCGCACCGCCGGAGAGTGGACCCTCGTCGGTTTCCGCGTGCGCGCCCGCACCCGCTCGCAGATGGTGGCCAGCCTCTACGCGTTCGACTACCGCTCGGTGGGCCAGGCCGCCAAGGCCGACAAGGCCCAGAACTGGCAGGGCCGCCTGCGCCTCCTTCACCCGGCGAAGCCGGTGCTGACCGTGCCCTGGCACGGCGCCCTCGCCCTGCTGCGCTCGCCCGTCCGCCTGGGCTGGGGGATCGTGCTGGCCGGCGCCGGGATGTATCTGCTGGCTCTGCAGCCCCTCCGGCTCGGCGCGCTCTTCGCCGGGGCGGTCGCGCTCTACCTGGCGGCTTCGTCCCTGCTGGAACCGCTCCGCCAGGAGGTCGACACGCCTGGGGCCGCCAAGATCCTCTTGCCCTGGCGTTTCGAGAAGGTCCTGTTGCTGCACTGCCTGCTGCCCGTCGGCATCATGATCGTGACCGGGATGCTCACGCTCGCCGTCGGCCTGGCGGCCGGCTTCCTGACCGTGAACGCCGCCGGCAGCCTGTTGATACTCACCATCCCGCTGGTCTCCGTTGTCACCCTGAGCGCCGCCCTTTCGTCGCGGCGGGGCGGCCGGGTATCGACCAACCTGGTGGGGCTCGCCGCCATGGACACCACCGGCTTCGCCTGGGTGTTCGTCATCTTCAACCTGGCGTTCTGGGCCATCGTCTCGCTGGCGGCCACGGCGTTGGGAGTGTGGCTGTTGGCGCGCTCGACCGTGGCGCACTCTGGTTTCAGCATCGACTTGACGTTCGCGGCGGTCGTGGGGGTGTTCATCGTCGGCGCCGCAGCCATGCAGTGGGTGGTGTCGACCAAGCAGCGCCCGGGGCTCATGGAACGGATCGCCGAGATGCAGCAGGGGAACTCGGGGACGTAGGGGCGCCGGAGCCAGGGGCGCCGGGAGCGTGGGGAGCGGCCGGCGCGTCGAAGCGGCGACAGTGGAGGTCGGCGTGAGACGGAAGTGGACCCAGCACAACGTGACGGTCACGGCGGGGGTCGTCGTTCTGGCGATGGCTCTGCTCGCAGCGGTGGTCGTCGTGTTCGTGATGACGCAGCCTCGCCACTCGACCGAGGTCACATCGACCTACTGGGACACGGGCGTCACCACCACCTCCACCGTGCCCGTATCCGTGCCCGCGGAAGCCGGCGGCATCACCGAGGATCAGGTCAAGGAACTCCTGGCCGCGTGGTCCGGTGGCAACATGTCTCCCGATCTGGTGACCGTCGGCGAATACGTCAACCTCGGCGATTGGGCGGTGGCCCGCGTCTACTCCCGTGTCTGGAAGGAGTCCCATGGTGACGGCGAAAGCGGAGCCGTCTTCCAGAAAACAGGCCAAGCCTGGTTCGTGAAGGGCTGGGTCCTGCCCGGCGATGCGGTCACGCAAGCCATCGCACTCGCGGACATGTACGCGCCCAAGTCCGTCTGGCAGTACTTCGGTGTGGAGCCCGGATCGGACGATTCACACGTCTCGGGCCTGCCAGAGCAGATGCCCCGGGACTTGGACTTCGCTTTCGTCGCCGAGTGGGGAGTCGGGCGGATGAACACGCTGGACGCGATCGACGGCTACTTCACCAAGGACCTGGTCAGCGGCTCACCTGCCTACGCGAGCACCGAACTGGTGCTCACCGACGACGAGCGCCGCGAGCTCTACCGCCTGCTGCGCGCCCTCGAACCCTGGAGCTACCCAGACGTCTTCGACCCGCCATACAACGACGCGGGCGTGACGGGCACCGAGCAGTTCGTGACACCTGCCATCACCTACCACCTGCAGCTCTTCGTCCTCGGAACGGAGAAGAACATCTGGTGGACAGACGACAACGCCTCGACGACCCCCGGGGCTCAGGCGCTACGGGCATGGTTCCGCACGGTGATGGAGTTGGTCCAGAACAGGCCGGAATACAAGGCGATGCCGCAGGCCCGCGGAGGGTACGCGTGACCGGGCGCCGACGGCACTACCCCGTCAGCTGGATCCTGAGCCTCTTGCCCACCGCATTCGCGGCACGCTCAAGTGTCTGAAGCGTGACCGACTGGTTCGTCGGGTCCAGCAGACGCTCGACGGCCGAACGGCTCGTCTTCATCCGGCGAGCGAGCTCCGACTGGGATATGTGCGAGATCTCCATCTCGCGGGCGATCTGGAAAGCAATCACACGCTTGGTCGCGATGGCTTCGGCGTCATCGAGGATACCCTCGTCGCGCAGGAAATCGTCAAAGTCACTACCGACATGCTTGCTGGTCATATCTTTCACCCTTCTCGAAGATCGGCCATGCGCTGCCTCGCTGTCTTAAGATCTGTCGCCGGCGTCTTCTCAGACTTCTTCACGAAACCGTGTAGAAGCACCATCGTGTCGCCCGTTACCGTGAACAGCACCCGGGCGATGCCGTGGCCAATGTGGGAGCGAATCTCCCACAAACTCGGGTCGAGCTTGCGGATGAGCGGCATCCCGAGCGGCCAGCCGTACTGCGCGGTCTTGATGTCGAATCCCACCAAGCGCCGGTCATCACGCGACAGTCCCACTAACCAGTCGCGAACAGGCTCGTTGCCAGCAGCGGTCGCGTAGAACACTACCGTCAGACTGGGAGCGTGCTCACCACGCCCGCTCATGCGGGTAGTGTACCATCATTGGTACGGCAGCTGGATTGTGAATCGGTGATCTGTCCTCGCCCCGATACGATCACGGTCTCAGCCATCGTCCGCACCTCCGCATGTCCGCAATACGTATTTGACCCCAGCAAAGGGCGGCCGTCACCGACGATTGTCCGCCGCGGCGCGGGATGCGTCAGTCGGTCTTTGGTTGTAGGATGCACGAGGAGAGCGCTCCCGCGGACTGTGGAGGACATGCGTGAGCTGGTCGAATACCAAACGGATGGGCTACGCCGTCCTGGCCGGGCTGGTCGCCACCGCCCTACCGGCGAGCCTGTTCTGGCTCATCGACTGGACAGACGACTCGATACTGGTGATATGGGCCATCGCGCCGGTCTTGGGGCCCATGGTGTTTCAGCTGATCTGCCGGCGCCGCCCCGAATGGGGCTGGGGGCTGGCCTTCGGCGACGTTCCTGGCGGTGGTCTTCGGAGTCTGGGGCGGGATCGCCACGCCGTTCGAGCACTCGGGGGCCGGCCAGGCCGTCATCATCGGACTCTTCTTCTTTGCCTCGACCTTCTTGGCCGGGATGCTCGGCGCATCAGGAGCGTCCCTGATAGGGCGGGCGTTCGACGTCTCCGCCAAGCGGCGCGGCGCCGAGGCGCGGTGGTTCCGGCCGTGGCACGTGGGAATCGGCATCGTCTTGGCCGAGTTAGTGGCCGTGGCGGTCATCGCGGTCGTGAAGGGCTGAGGCCGGCGCCAGGTCGCGGCGACCGATCAGGCCTCGTCGAACGCCTTCTGCAGATCCGCGATCACGATCTTCTTCATCTTGAGCATGGCGTTCATGGCAGCCTGGGACTTCTTCTTGTCCGCCGCGCCCAGGAGTTCGCCCAGTTGCCTGGGGACTATCTGCCAGGAGAGCCCGAACTTGTCCTTGAGCCAGCCGCACTGCTCGGACTCGGGGACCGCTGAGAGTCTGTCCCAGAAGTAGTCGACCTCGGCCTGATCCTCGCACTCCACGTAGAACGAGATCGCTTCGGTGAACGTGAACATGGGGCCGCCGTCCAGGGCCATGAACCTCTGCCCGTTGAGCTCGAACACGGCCGTCAGCACCTTGCCCACCATGGCATCCGCGCCGGGGACCTCCATGCCCTCCTCGTAGCGCGCGATGCTGATCAACCGGGAATCGCCGCTCTTGTGGGGCGAGCCGTTGAACAGGGAGATGTAGAAGTCGACGGCTTCTTCGGTCTGCGTGTCGAACCAGAGTGACGGCACGATCTTCTGGGTGATCATCTGCTGTCTGCCCTTTCCATCAGTGCTTCACGTGACAATCGGACGTTCTCGAGTTGGTCTTTCCCGCGACCTCGTTCTCCCAATCGCTCGAATGAGAAAAGCAGAGTGTGTAACTGGGTGTGTAGGTGTACCATTGGCCGCATGACCCTACTCCGATCACAGATCCTACTGGAGGCCGAGCAGCACCGGCAACTCGAACGCCGCGCGCGGGAATCGGGCAGGAGCATCTCCGAACTGGTGCGCGAGAGCGTTGACGAGTATCTCGCCCGCCGTTCCGGCGAGGAGGCGCTCGCGCGCACTCTCGCAGCACTTGATGCGTTGTCTTCCTTGCGCGGCGAGATCCGGTGCGAGCGAGGGGAGTCAGGAGCCACGGCGCTGGCCGATCTCATGGATGAGGTGCGCGGCGAACGGGACACCGAACTCGGCGGGGACTCTGATGGTCGTCGTTGACGCCGGCGTGGTGCTGGGCCTGGTGCTCCCGCTGCCTTTCTCGGAGAAGGCGAGCGCCACGATGCGCGCCCTCGCCCAAGCAAGCGAGAAGCTCTACGCCCCGGCCCTACTCGAATACGAAGTGTGCTCCGTGCTGAGGCGGGCCATCAGCCAAGGGATCATCGACACCGCGCACGCCGAGCAGGCCATCGAGTTGCTGGGGGACATCCGGATCGACCCGATCACCCCCGCATCGTCCCTGCACGGCCGGGCGCTCTATTGGGCCTCCCGGCTGGGTCACAGCCAGGCCTACGATGGTCAGTATCTGGCGCTTGCTGAGCAGATGGGGTGCCCACTGGTGACGACCGACCAGCGGTTGGTGCGGGCGGCGCGGGCGCTCGGCGTCGATTGGGTCACCGGGGTCGACTGAGGCGGGCCGGACTGACCGGGAACGCGCGCCGCCGGGCGGCCCGAAGGCGCACCCGGCGGCTGCGTGATAGGTAGGGTCCTGCTGTTCTGGGCGCCGGCCGCGTAGCCGGCGCCGGGTCTCACTGCCCCGGCTTCTTGCGCCCGCCGCCCTGCGGGCCGCCCATGCCGCCGCCCGAGCCGGAGGTCGTCACGATGCCCTCGATGGCCAGGCTCGCGTATTCGGTACCGCCGGAGTAGTCGCCGCCGGTGTAGATGGTGTCCTGCGACCGTCCCGGTGGACGAGCCGCCCAGGTAGACCTTGTAGGTGGCGCCCTGCTCGATGGCCGCCGACGTCACCACTATCGACTGGAACTGCTTGCTGGGAGCCATGGTGACGATCTCCTCGCCGTCCGCGCTCTCGATGTGCACCAGCGTGCCCGCCTGCTGCGCCGAGCTGAAGTTCACCAGGATGGAGCAGATGGTGGAGCTCTCGCCGGGCACCTCGGCCATGCCCGGAGCTGCCGACCGCCACCAGGTATCCGGCGGTCACCTTGAACTCGCCGTTGTAGTCGATGGCGCCGTTGCCGTTGTTGGTGGGCCCGTTGACGATGACGGTGCCGCCGTTCATGTACACGGAGCCGTTGCTGTCCAGGCCGTCGCCGCCGGAATCGATGACGATGTAGCCGCCGTTGATGGTGAGGATGTTGTTGGCGTTGTTCGCCATGTCGCCGCCGCCGCCGCGGAAGTTGCCCGACGCGGAGCCGTCGGCGCCGCCGGCCACGTTGATGCCGTCGTCGCTCGCGGTGATGTGCACGGTCCCGCCGTTGTAGGTCTCCACCATGCTCTCGATGCCTTCATACGACTGGGTGATGGTGATGACCGCCGTCGTCCATCTGGAAGGCGGTCTCGGCATGGATGCCGTCGTCGCCGGACTTGATGTTGATGGTGCCGGCTGTGACCTTCACGGTGCCGTCGGAGTTGATCGAGTCGTCGGCGGAGTCGATGGTGAAGGTGCCGCCGCTCACGAAGATGCCGCCCGCGGCCTTGAGGCCCTTGGCGCTGGCGTCACGTCTTGTCGTTGCCGCTGCCGCCACCCGTGGTGAGGGTCAGGTCGCCGCCGGCCACTGCCAGGGTGGTGACCGCCTGCACGGCGTCGCCGCCGGCGGTGATGGCGAAGGTGCCGCCCTCGATGGCGATGTAGCCCTTCTCGGCCTCGGTATCGTTGGTGGCCTGGAGGCCGTTGCCGCCGGCGTTCACCGTGATGGTGCCGGCCTTGACGCTCGACGCTGTCCTTGCCCTGGATGGCGTCGTTCACCGCGTCCACGGTGATGGTGCCGCCGGCGATCTTGAGGTCGTTGGTGGTGCCGATGCCGTTCTTGTAGTTGGCCTTCACCGTCAGGGAGCCGGAGCCGTTGATGCTCAGGTCGTCCTTGCTGAAGATGGCCGCGTTGGGCTCGTTGACGGTGCTGTCTTCGAGCTGGTAGTGAGGAGCCGTCGGTGACCTTGTTCTGGGTGCCGTCGGCCAGGGTGATGATGGCCTTGTCCGCGTTCTTGACGTAGATGGGGGCGCTGGTGGAGCAGGTGATGTCCGCGCCGTTCAGCACCAGCCGCACGTTGCCGCCGGTGGCCGTGTCCACCACGATCTGGCCGTCGTTCAGGGTGCCGCTGAGGACGTAGGTCCCCGGCTCGGTGATGGTGATGGTGCTGCCGCTCACGGTGGCGCCGGTCCCGGCGAAGGCGATGGAGTCACCGTTCAGGGTGATCTGATAGGCGCTCGAGGCATCGTAGGCGGCGTCGGTGTCCTCGGTGTCCCAGGAGGCGGTGAGCGCCTCGCTGGCGACGGTCACCGTGGCCGCGGCCGACCCGCTGCTACTGGCGGTCGAGCCGCTGCTGCTCGATGCGGTCGCCGCCGTCGCGGCCGATCCGGAGCTGCTTGCCACGACGGTCTCCGCGCTGGCGCTGTCGGCGCTGGAGCAGGCCGTCGCCCCGAAGGCCAGAGCGGGCACGAGCACGGTGACCAGAGCGGTGGTCAGGATCTTCTTGTTCATCCTACGAATATCTCCACTGTCGTAGGCGCCGTCGTCCGGTTGAGTTCGTTGGCGAACGCGGTCCAGTCGAAAGCCGCCTGTTGTCTGTACTGGTACTGCAGGTTGACCCTGCCGTCCACGACCGACATCGACTCGAGGCTGAGGCCTTTGAGCGTGCCGGCCAGGTATTCCTTGATGCCCTGTTCGAGCTTGGTCGAACTCGGCCTGGTCCACCGAGAGCATCAGGCTGCCCCTTGCGCCGACCGCCGCACGGTCACGCAGGAACCACTTGACCAGAAGGATGATGAACACCGCCACGAGAAGCAGCATTATCAACATGAAATTGCCCGAGGACGCCCCGATGGAGCAGGCGATGAGCACGAGCAGGAAGCCGATCTCCGCCGGGTCCTTCACCGGGGTGCGGAAGCGCACGAACGAGAGGGCGCCCAGCAGACCGAGGGAGAGCGGGATGGACGTCTGAATGCCCAGGAACAGCACGGTGATGGCCGGGCCGCCGAGCAGGAACATGCGCTGCACGCCGGCGCCGATGTGTCTCGACCCGTAGAAGAACTGGTACATGAAGTACACGATCAGCGAGAACACCACCGAGAAACCGATGGCTATCAGCGCCTCGGTCCAACCAAGGTTGGATTGCATGCCCTGCCACACCGAAACGACGTCCTGCCACATGATCTATCCCTCGCTATCCGTTGTCACTGTTTCCCCCGCTCGTCCACGGGCGCCGGCACCCAGCCGATGTGCCCGGGTTCCCGCTCCATCAGGCCCGAAGGCCAGGTCCGCGACACGGTGCCGAGGTCGGCCGCGTGCGCGTCGATGCTCGATGAGTACTTGGAGAACCGCGTCCACGACGCGCCGATGTTCGGCCAGATCCCGAAGGGCCGGCGGTACGTCGAACCGGCTGCCCTTGACCTCGACGATCGCGCCCGGAAGCTCCAGCCCCCGTTCGCCGCGCCCCAGCCCGGGCATCACCAACGACGAGCGGATGCGCCAATCGAGGGAGACGCGAAAGCCGGTGACCGGCTCCACGAAGCGGTAGCGCGAATACGAGATGGCTATCACCGGGCAGAACCGCGCCTTCGGCGGGAAGAAGCCGAAGCGGGCCATGGTCTCGACGAGCAGGCCCGGCGGCACGATGCCGCGCCCAAGGGCGGAGAAGGCCAACGCGGAGGAGGGCACATCCAGGGCCAGGCGCTGCTTGGTGGAGGAGAAGCCGCGGCGGGTCTTGCGCTCCAGCCAGACCTGGATGGTCTCGGGGGGCGTGGCGCCGATGAGGCCGGCGGCCGGGTGCCCGGCCGCGGCCGCCGCTTCGGCCGCCGCCTCATCGAAGCCCGTGCACCGCCGGTGCGGGTCGAACTCGGTGCCGTACCACCGGATGCGGATCTTGTCCTTGTTGGAGTCGCCGGCGTCGGAGCGGCGGTGTTCCTCGAGGTCGTAGGTGTCGAAGTAGAGGCTGTTGACCTGGCCGTCCGGGGAACACCGGGTCGCGGCGGCAGGTGCGGAACAGCAGGCCCATGACCACGTCCATGCGGTCGGGCCGCACGAAGAACTTCTGCTCCACCCGCTCCTTGAGGCGCGGCTGGGTCGAGGCCCGGCTCGTCACCGCGATGTGGAGGTTGGAAGGCAGGCCGGCAGCCGGCGCCGCCGGAGGCCGCGGGCCGCCGAGTCAAGGAGTGTCGTCCGGCTCATCGCGGTCACCTCGAAGCCAGCACCAGGGTGCCGGCCTTGCCGCCCAGATAGGCCTGGTAGGTCACGCCGCTCACCAGGTCGCCGGAGCTGATCAGCAGGTTCTGATAGGCCACACCCGGGGTGTAGCTGAAGACTTCTTCGCCATCCCGGTCGAGGCTGACGGTGGTGCCGCCCGCTTGGACCGCCGAGGAAGTGACGTACACGGAGGTCTGCCGCGAGTCGTCGCCGAGCGCCGCCAACGAGGTTGCCGCCCGCGATCACGGTGCCGCCGGTGATGACGAAGTCGCCGCGCGCGTCTATGCCGCCCTCGCCCTGGGACGTGCCCCCGAAGGCGACCAGCGAGCCGCCGTTCACGTGCACCGTCCCGTTGGAGTCGAGGCCGTCGCCCTTGGCCGTCACGGAGATGTCGCCCCCGTTGATGGTGATGTCGTCGTTGGCCGCCAGGCCGTCCCCGGCCGCGGTGATCGCGATCAGCCCGTTGTTGATGACGATGTCGTCGTCGCAGGAGATGGCGTCGCTGTTGGCGCCGATCACCGTCAGGCTGCCGGTGCCGGTGACGTAGAGCGAGTCGTTGCTGGAGAGCGCGGCGCCGTCGGAGTCGCCGGTGTCGGTGTCGGCCAGGGAGTTCGCCGTGCCGTCGGTCAGCACCAGGGTCACCTTGCTGGCGTCCTTGATCCAGAGCGCCGGTCCCGAGTCGCTGGTGACGGCCATCCCGTTCAGTTCCAGATAGACCTTGCCCTTGGTGTCCACCACGATCTGCCCGGAGTACGAGCCGGTGAGGCTGTAGACGCCGGCGGCCTCTATCGTGAGGGTCCCGTCCTCGAGCGGTGATCCCATCCACGTCAAGCGACGCAAGATCGGAGAGGTCGATGTCCACCACGCCCTCGGCATAGGCATCCTCGGTAGCCGACGAGAGGAACTCAGCCGCGGATGCGGAGACGGCCTCGGCCGCGGTCACGTCGTGGTAGAAGACGCCGGTGGTCACGACCGCGGCCACGACCAGGGCCAGCGAGGCCACCAGCGGGATCAGTCTGTTTCTTGGTGGATCGGTATCTCATGGTCCCTCAGTCTATCCGGCCTGGAAGTACGCGGAGATCTTCGCGGCTTCGGTGTCCACCGTGGTGGGATCCACCAGATCCGACGCCTGCGACTTGAGCACGTTCACCCACTTCGCGAGGATATCGGAGGCTGCGCCGCTGTCGTAGAGGTCCTTCTCGAGTTGCGCCAGTCTCTCCGTGTACAGGGCCTCGAACTCCGCGTTCGCGTGGAAGCGCTGCACCAGCATGTTGGTCTTGGTGCGGGGGCCGCCCTTCTGGGTGTCGCCGCCCGGCGCGTTGCCGGGGGCGTCGCCAGGCTGTCCTCCGGCTCTATTGCCGCCCATGCCGCCGAAGGCCAGGTTGTGATCCCAGGGCACCACCGTGAAGCGGCCGGTCGCGGCGTCCCAGTACAGGTAGGAGTTGTTGCCCGGCCCGTCGATGTCGTCGAAGTTGTCGATCAGCTCCTCCATGGCCAGGTAGGTGGCGAACGCGTCGATGTCCACCTTGTCGGCAAGGGTGCTGTTGAAGGTGGCGTCGTCCGAGTTGTTGATGAAGTCGAGGAAGTCGATGAGCGGCGTCAGGTCGGTGTTGTCCTTGCCCGCTTCCTGATCGAACACATCGGTGTAGGCCGCCGGATCGGTGCCGCGGTAGCTGTAGTCGCCACTGGCTTCGGCCTTGTAGAGGGCGCCGGTGGAGGCGAAGTTCTGCGCCATCCAGATGTCGTCGGGCAGTTCGGTGGCCAGGCGCAGCTTGGCGGCGCCGCCGTTGACCGTGAAGCTCGACCGCGATGGCGCGCTCGGAGGCCAGGCCGGCCTTGGCCAGCAACTCCAGGGACACCGCCTCGTTCAGCGCGGTCTGCCAGTTGTTGGAGCGGACGACGAGGTCGGTGATGCCGTCGTGGTTCTGGCCGTCGACGTTCTTGTCCAGCCGGATGAGCCACGGCAGCCCCTGCGGATCGGTGGCCGAGACGTTGCCGCCCGGTCCTCCGCCGCGCCCGTTGGCGAGCCCGCGCAGGGAGGAGTTGCCCTTGAGCCGCATGCCCACGTTCTGGTAGGTGGCGCCGTCGATGGTGACGCGTGGCGGTGATCCAATCCTTGGCGCCGCTGCTCTTGTAGGCGGCGATCATCGCGTCGTAGTCGGCCTGGGCGAAGGTGACGCTGATCTCGTGGACCGTGGAGCTGTCGAAAAGGACGGCCCCCGCCGTGGCGAGCGCAGCCCCCGCGGTGGACGACGCCGCCGAAGTGGACGTCGTGGCGGCGGCCGTGGTGGAAGTGGTGGACTCAGCGGACGCGGCGGCACCGGCCGTCTCACCGGCCGCCGCCGTGATCTGGGTGGCAGCGGAGCTGCCGGTGGTCCCGACCGCCGCGGTGGAGCCGCACGCCGCTGCCGCCAGGCCGGCGGCGGTCACGAAGACTGCCGCTGCGGCCATGGCCGCGAGGCGCCGCGCGATGCTCCGCAGTGTCATGCCCTTGAGCAGCATGGTGTTACTTGAACTCCATCGCGACGACGTCCTTGACCCAGGCCTCCGCGTCCATGCCGGGCATGACCATGTTGAAGCTGACAGTCGTCGGCGACCGCCAGGAGGGCGTCGCTGCCGATGTCGGCCAGGGTCACTTCGGCGGTCGTCCCGTCGGCGCCGGTGATGACCACGGTCGTCGCGTCGGTCTGCACGCCGAAGAACGTCCAGATGTCGCTCAGAGGTACGCCGTCGTAGCTGGCGGAGCCGGAGGTCGGGATCCTCAGCGGTCGCGGTGACCCAGTCCATGTAGTCCATGTCCACCGCGGTGAAGGTCATCGGGTAGTCCACCAGGCCGCTCACCACGATGCTACCGCTCTCGGTGGAGTCGCCGGGCGCGGCGGCGGTGTCGTCCGTGGCGGCCGCGCCGGTGGCCGCGGTATCGGCCGTGGTGGTCACTGCAGAAGCAGCCGTGGTCGCCGTCTCAGAACCGCCACCGCACGCCGCGGCGAAGATGGATACGGCAGCGATCAGAGCGGCCGCCATCAAGGCCCCGCGATACGTGTGTTTCGTCTTCATGCGATCTCCTTGGCGAGGTTACGATGGCCATAGTATTCAGGCGAGCAGGTAAAACCGCCGTAAGCTGGGCGCGGCGAGGGCGGAGCAGCGCCTTTGACGGCATCTTTATGGACGACCGGTTAGGCTGCGGTAGTGAACGGAAGCACACGGACGGGGATGCGGGATCCCCGGCCAGTGGGCAACGTAGGCTACCCGATGCAGAGAGGAACCCAATGAGAAGGACTTTTGCGATACTGCTCGTCGCGCTGATGGCGCTCGTCGCCGTCGGCGTCGCGGCATGCGGCTCGTCTTCGACCTCCGGCACAGCGGCGACCAGCGCCGCGGACGAACAGACCGTCACCTCCACCCAGACGGCCTCAGCGGACCAGACCGTCACCGCCGGCCAGCCGGCCACGGAGACCACCGCGGCTGCCGACGACACCGCGGCCGGCGACCACCGACGCGGCCGAGGACTACACCGCCACAGACACGAGCTACACCAGCGCCACCAAGACCATCACCATCAGCACCGTGAGCACAGGCAGCGGCGACGACACGGTCACCTACTACGTGGCCGATGTCCAGCTCACCGAAGGGACCGACCTGGAGTCAGCCTTCTCGAACGGCTCCTACGGCGGCAAGGCTCAGGACACCTCCACCATGGCCGAGGCCAACAACGCCATCGTGGCCATCAACGGCGACTACTACAGCGCTCGGGACGATGGCATCATCATCCGCAACGGCGTCATCTACCGTGACGTGCCCGCCCGCACCGGCCTGGCCATCTACAAAGACGGCACCATGAAGGTCTACGACGAGACCACGACCTCGGCCGAAGAACTCCTGGCCGACGGAGTGTGGAACACCTATTCCTTCGGGCCCGGCCTGCTGGTCGACGGCCAGGTGGCCGAGCGGGCTCGACGACCTACGAGGCCGACGCCAACGCCAGGCACTCCATCCAGGGGACCAACCCGCGGACCGGCATCGGCATCATCGACGCCAACCACTTCGTGTTCGTGGTGGTGGACGGCCGCAGCCCGGGCTACAGCAGCGGCGTGACCCTGCACCGAGTTCGCGCAGATCTTCCAGCAGCTCGGCTGCAGCACCGCCTACAACCTCGACGGCGGCGGCTCCTCCACCCTGTACTTCATGGGCGACATCGTCAACGACCCGTCGCAGAAGAACGGCGAGCGGTCGGTGAGCGACATCCTGTTCGTCGGACTGAGGCCGGAGCACCGTTGACCGAGGACAGCCGCACGACCGACGCCTGACGCACCGACGAGTCCGGGCCGCTGGTGGGCGATCGCCGGCCGGGCCGCGATCGCCATCCTCGCGCTCGTCCTCTTCACCTGGGCCCTCTCCCGGAACGGCATGGCCAACAGCTACTACGCCGCCGCGGTCAAGAGCGCGACGGTCAGCTGGAAGGCCTTCCTCTTCGGGTCGCTCGACCCCGGCTCGTTCATCACCGTGGACAAGCCGCCGGTGGCCATCTGGGTGATGGCGCTATTCGGCCGCATCTTCGGCTTCTCCAGCTGGAGCATGCTCATCCCGCAGGCCCTGGCCGGCGTCGGCGTCGGTCATCGTCCTCGGCCACCTGGTGCGCCGCTGGCGCGGTGAGGTCGCCGGTCTTCTGGCCGCCCTCGCGTTCGCGCTCACTCCGGTCGCCGTCCTCATCTTCCGGTACAACAACCCGGACGCCTTCCTCACCCTGCTTCTCCTCCTGGCCACCTGGTCGTTCTGGTCGGCGCTGGAGAAGGGCTCCACGCCGCAAGCTGGCCCTCACCGGCGTCATCCTGGGGTTCGCCTTCCTCACCAAGATGCTCATGGGCCTCATGATCGTCCCGGCTCTCGGCATCGTCTACCTGGTGGCGGGGCCGCCCAAGCTCGGGCGCCGGATCCTGCAGCTGTTCGCGGCTCTCGGCGCGCTGATCGTGTCCGCGGGCTGGTGGGTGGCCATGGTCGAACTCTGGCCGGCGGCTTCCCGGCCGCACGTGGGCGGCACCACAGCCGATTCCTGGATCTCGCTGATCCTCGGCCGCACCGCCGGCGTCCTGGAGACCACCTCCTCACGGCGCCAACCTCGCGGGCGACCCGGGCTGGCTGCGCATCTTCAACTCCCAACTCGGCGGCCAGGTCGCCTGGCTGCTCCCGCTGGCCGCTCGCCGGACTCGTGGCCGGCCTGGCCGTCGACGCTCGCGGGCGCGCCGCACAGACAAAGCGCGCGCCGGCTACCTGCTGTGGGGCCTGTGGACGCTCGTCATGATCGCCGTCTTCAGCAAGGCTTCCGGCACCCTTCACTCTTACTACACTGGTGGTGCTTGCTCCCGGCGTGGCGGCGCTGGCAGGCGCCGGCGCGGTCGAGCTCTGGAGCCTGGGACGGCGGCGCCGGTGGGCCTCCTGGATCCTGCCCGCCGCTGTCGCGGGCACGGCGATCCTCTCGGCGGTCATGCTGGGCCGGGCGACGGACTACGCTCCCGGGCTGGCGACCGTCGCGTTGATACTCGGCGCGGTGGGCGCGGCCGGCCTTCTCGCCGTCCTTCTCGTTCAGCCGAAGGCGCCGCCCCGCGGCGCTCCTTCGCGGCGGCGCCTCTGGCAGGTAGCGGCCGGCGCGGCGGCGGCCATCTCGGTGGTCGCCCTCCTGGCCGGCCCGTTCGCCTACTCGGCGAGCACCATCTCCAGGGCGATCACCGGCAACACCGCGGCGGCGGGTCCCGCGGCCGCCGCCTCCGGTCCCAGCGCCACCTCCAGCGGCTCCGACCTCACCGTCGACGAGGGACTCGTCGCCTACCTCGATCAGAACCGGGGCGACGCCAAGTACCTGGTGGCGGTGCAGGCCACCGCCGAGTCGGTCCCCATCATCCTGGCCACCGGCGAGCCGGTGGTCACCATCGGCGGCTACAAGAGCCGCGACCCCTATCCAACGGTAGACGAACTCCAGAACCTGACCGCCTCGGGGGATCTGAAGTATGTGCTGATCACCAGCAGCTCGACGGCAAAAGGCGCCGGCTCCAGTTCGGACATCGTTCGCGAGACCCTGCAGGCGGTCATGGACTGGGTGAAGGCCAACGGGACCGTGATCGACCCGGCGGCGTACGGCGGCGCGAGCGCCGGGACGCTCTACTACCTGGGAGCGTAGACCGGCGGTCAACGGGGAACACTCTCTCGAAGGAGTGACAACGCTAGAGCTGGGCTCGGACCAGCCGAGCGCCCCCGTGAGGAGGGTCCAGTGATTGAGAGACTGACACGCACCAAGGAGGAGTGGCGGCGGCTACTGCCGCCGGACCGCTTCCGCATTCTTTTCGAGAACGGAACAGAGGCCGCCTATCACAACGAATTCGACGACTTCTGGGAAACGGGCACGTACAGGTGCTATGCCTGCGACCTGCCTCTGTTCGGCTCCCAGGCGAAGTTCCATTCCGGGACGGGCTGGCCGAGCTTCTGGGAGCCGATCTCCCCGGAGGCCGTCGAGGAGAAGACGGACCGCTCATTCTTCACGACCCGTACCGCGGTGGTCTGCGCGCGGTGCGGGGGTCATCTGGGCCATGTCTTCAAGGACGGCCCCCCGCCCACGGGGCTTCGCTACTGCCTCAACTCCGGGGCTTTGAAGTTCGCATCCGCGGGAGGCGCAAGCCAGGACTAAACCGAAGGCCCTTCGCGGCCGATAGCTGTTCTGTGACAAACACAGGCGACAGCTTCCCTCAACCGGCCGCGGCCCTCACTCTGTATTGCCGCTCGTGCTCCTCGCCTCTCGTCCAAGCCTCGGGCTGGACCAAGGAGGACGACGATCACTGGCGCGTACGGCTCTGGTGCCCGGAGTGCTGGCACGACGAAGCGGCCGTGATCGACAAGCCTCAGGCCGCCTTCCTGTCTGTGGCTGTGGAGGAAGGGTTCGCCTGCATCCTCGACGCGCTCGAAGGGCTGGACAGCATCCCCACCGTGGAACCCGGGGACCCGCTCCGCCGCCGCCGCACCCTCGGCTAGCACCTACCAGTTGACCAGGCCGGGCGACTTGTCCCCCCGCCGCGAAAGCTGCACCAACGCTTCCTTGTACTTCGCGTGCCGCAGGCCGATGAGCTCCGTGAGCAACTGAAGGAACCGCCACAGGTCGGAGGCGAGGGAGTCCGACGTGGAGGCCAGACAGACTTCGCCCGAGTTCACGAACGCTCCGTCGATGTCTTTGATCGCGTGGAACACGGTCTTGCTGATGATCATGTCGACGCTCAGATCGAGCCCCTGCTCCTCCAGGCACCTGATGAGCCCTCCGCCGTCGGTGATAAGCACCCGCCGCGGCCCGTCGACCTCCGAGACTACAGGGGTGACGTGCAGGACCACCCATCCCCTGCGGCCCGGATAGCGGAAGGGCGTGACCGCGCTGACGCGTGCACCCTTCTCCAACCGTTCCCAGAGCCTCCGATCACCTGCCACGAGGTTCGCGAAGTCGACGATATCGATGTCTCTCGTGGTGTCGGTCACTCGCTCAACTCCTTAGCCCTCCGGCCCTCCGGCCTGGGCTTGCTGTTTTGCGGCACGCGCCTGCGCGTCCGCTTCGGCCTTGGCAGCGGCCTCGGCCTTGGCCTTGGCGAGCTGGTCTTCCAGCCCCGACAGGTCGTCCAGGACCTTCTGCCGCACGGCTTGGTCGACCTCCCGTCCCCGGTAGAAGTCGAACACCAGGTACCCGAGCTTCTTGGCCAGGCCGTCCATCTGCATCTCGATCTGCAGCTCGCCGACCTTGGTCTTGCCCTTGTCGAGAGCCTTCTCGATCTCGTGCGCGGCCTGCTCGAGCCCGGCTCCCACTTTGTCCTTGAATCCCATCTGGGCACTCTCTTTCCGCTGCCTCAAGAAAAGGCTTGGCTCTGCGTGTCTTTCAGCAACCATCCTTTTCCCAATCTAACGATTGAACAAGCCAGAGGCAACGCAAGCGGAGCAAGACGTTCACGCTGTTATCATTCAAGTCATGGACACTGCCGCTCCTTTTCGCGCATGGCGCTACTCCCCCGCCGCCGGTGATCCCGATCTGCTGGTAGCTCCGCCTTACGATGTCATCGGTCCCGACCTCCAATCGCGGCTCTACGCGCGTAGCCGGCACAACGTGGTGCGGATCGACCTGGGGATGACCACGCCCAGCGACAACGACTGCGACAACCGGTACACCCGGGCAGCCGCTCAGGTGGCATCGTGGAAGAAGGAAGGCGTCCTCGTCCGCGACCCGGCCCCGGCTTTGACCTTCGTGGAAGAGGAGTTCACCGGCCCCGACGGGCGCGCGCGCAGGCGCCACGGCTTCCTTGCCGCGGTGCGCATCCACGACTTCTCCGAAGGGATCATCTTCCCCCACGAACAGACCTTCTCCGGCCCCAAAGCGGACCGTTTCGATCTCATGGACCACACGGCCATGAGCCTCAGTCCCGTGTTCCTGCTCTACGACCTGCCCGGCGACCCCATCACCGCGGCGTGGAGCGCGGGTCCGGGCGCGCTGCCGCCGGCCGCGACCGTCACCGGGGACGATGGCAACGTCACGAAGGTGTGGCCTGTCTCCGACCCGGCCCTGCTCGCGCTCGTCGCGCGGAATCTGGAGAATGCCCGTTTCGTCATCGCCGACGGCCATCACCGGTATGAGACCGCCTTGCGGTATCGCGACTATCGGAGGAAGCGGGTCCAGGAGGCCACCGGAGTCCGGGATGCCGAGGAGGGCGGCGGCGCAGGCCACCCGAGTGCGGCGCCTGCCTACGAATACGTCTTGACCTATCTCAGCAACATGGCCGATCCCGGCCTGGCCATCTACGGCACCCACAGGTTGGTCGCGGGGGTGGACCCGGCGAGACTGGCCGGCATGCCCGATGCCCTGGCGGGGACATTCGCGGTGGAGCCTCTGGCGGCGGGCGAGTCAGGCATCGCGGGGGTCCGCGAAGCCGTCGAGGGCTACCTGGCGGCGCATCCGCGGAGCGCCTTCGCGGTGTGGGCGCCGGGCGCCGGCGGCGTCTACGGGCTACGTCTGCTCGATGCGGCCGCCGCAGCCGCGGCGAGTCCCGGGCACACGGTCGCCTACCAGCAACTCGACGTCACCATCCTACAAGAGCTCATCCTGGAGCCCGTGCTCGGCATACCGGCGGAGCGCCCGGCCGCGGAGGGGAGCATCACCTACTTCAAGGACGCCACCGACGCGTTCGAGCGGCTGGAGGCCGGCGAGTTCCAGGCGGGCTTCTTCATGAACCCCACCGGGTTGGAGCAGGTGAAAGAAGTGGCCCTCGCCGGTGAGCGGATGCCGCAGAAGGCGACGTTCTTCTATCCGAAGTTGCCGACGGGGCTCGTGTTCCAGGACCTGTCCAACACCCTCTGACGGCGGCCGAGAAACACCAACGGCCCGTCGTTCCGGCTGCGGGCCGCGGTAGCGGCCACGATTCCTCCCTCGACGGGCCGTCGGCGTTTCCTGGCGGCTCTCACGGGGCATCAATCCCATAACATCTCAAATGGGGGCAACATCATGAAGGTCGCTGTTATCGGGGCTACCGGGTTCGTCGGGTCTCAGATCCTTAACGAGGCCCTTGACCGCGGGCATGAGGTCACTGCTGTCGTGCGGCGCGCGGAGCGGCTGCCTCAGCATCCGTCACTCACCGCCAAGGCCGTCGATGTCGCGGACGTGGACGCGCTAGCCGCTGCGCTGGCCGGCAACGACGCCGTCATCGCCGCCTTCAACCCCGATCGGACTGAGCCCGGTGACGTCTTTGAGCGGATGGTAGCGGGTGGCAGGGCCATCATCGCGGCCACGAAGAAGGCGGGCATCAAGCGCCTACTTGTCGTCGGCGGGGCGGGGAGCCTGGAAGTGGCGCCCGGGCAGCAACTCATCGACCAGCCCGGCTTCCCCCCGGAGTGGAAAGCGGGAGCGGGCGGCACCCGGCAGTTCCTCTACCTGCTCAAGGAGGAGCCCGGCCTGGATTGGACGTTCCTCAGCCCTGCCGCCATGCTGCAGCCCGGAGAGCGGACGGGCAGGTTCCGCCTGGGCGGCGATCAGATGCTGGTGGATGAGAAGGGTGAATGCCGCATCTCCTCGGCCGACTATGCCGTGGCCATGGTCGACGAGCTGGAAGAGCCGCGGCATACGCACAGGCGTTTCTGCGTAGCGTACTAGGGACGCTGACGGCCGCTCGTTCCGGCTGCGCACCGCGGTAGCGGCGCGACTCCTCCCTCGATCGGCCGCCAGCATCCCTCGGCGACATACACATGGGGAGGCTGGGGACGGGCAGGGGCGGGCTGCCTCGCTCGCTCGCGCCCTAGGCCGGCTCTTCGAACGGCTCTATCCTCAGGGCGTTGCCGTCGTTGCCCAGTTCTATCAGCACGCCTTCCAGCCACACGTCGCCGTCGGCCACTTCGAAGCGGACGGGCATCTGGGTGAGGAAGCGCTCCAACACCAGTTCCTTCTTGACGCCGATGACGGAATCGCGAGGGCCGCACATGCCCACGTCGGTCATGTAGGCGGTGCCTTTCGGCAGGATGTGGGCGTCGCCGGTGCGGACGTGGGTGTGCGTGCCCACCACGGCGCTCACTTCGCCATCCAGGAACCAGCCCATGGCGACCTTCTCGCTCGTGGCTTCCGCGTGGAGGTCCACCAGGACGTTCCGCACCCCGTGGAGCTCCTCCAGCGCTTCTCCGACCGCTTCGAACGGTGAGCGCGCCGGGTACAGGTAGAGGTGGCCGCTCAGGTTGATGACGCCCAGCCGGCCCGCTCGGGTGTCGACCACTGTGACGCCCCTGCCCGGGTTCGAGCTCAGGAAGTTGTACGGACGGACGATGCGGGGCTGCTCGTCGAGATAGCGGTAGGCGTCCCGCTGCTTCCAAACGTGGTTTCCGGTGGTGATGACATCGACGCCGGCGCTCAGAAGCGCCTCGGCATGGGCGGGCTTGATGCCCTTGCCGTCGGTGGCGTTCTCGCCGTTGGCGACGACCACGTCCGCGTTGTACCGCTCCTTGAGTAAGGGCAGTTTCTTGATGAGGGCCTCGCGGCCCGGCTTCCCGATGACGTCGGCAAAGAACAGGATGATCATGGCCTCAGTGTACCCCAGCCGCACCGGGTCCCGCCGGGGGCGGGCGGGCGTGGGCCGCCCGGCTACCGGCGGGAACGGCGGCGCACGGCGCAGCCGTCGGCCGCCATGACCATCCTTTGGTCCTATGGGACCCGCTTGGCCGGGCCACTTAGCCTCGGCGTGTCATGAATCGCCACGGCTAGGAGGAAGCCACCATGTTCAGACCACCCTCACCTCAAGCAGGCGGGCAGGCGCGAGGCACCCCGAGAGCGGTGTCCCGTTGCATGCGGTCCTGCGCCGCCCAGTTAGGCGCGCCACCGTTCATCGCGCTGGGTTCGGCGTTGGCGGTACTCGCGCTTCTGTTCTGCGCGTTGGTAGCGCCGGGGTTCGTCCGGCCGGCGACCGCCGAGACCACCAGTTCCACTCTGGCCGTGCCGGCCGACCCATCCGACACCGACCCGGTGCCCATCGGCCCGGTCACCACTGACGCCGGGCCCGCGGACCAGGCGCCTGCGGTCCCGGCTCCCGTCGAACCTGCGCCAGGCCGCAAGCTGGTCACGCTCCCTTGGGGCACCGGAGACGGCCAGGTGGGTCTGGCCCAGCCTGGCGAGGGGCTCACTCGCGGTCCCGAAGCCCTGGCGGTGGCGCCCGATGGGCGGATCGCCGTGCTCGACTCAGTCAACTCCCGCCTGGTCCTTCTGGCAGCCGACGGGTCGATCGCGGACACCATCCCGCTGACCCTCTCGGAGCCCCGGTTCCTGGCGGTCGACGACGAAGCCGTCTACGTTCTCGACGCGGATGCGGACCGGATGCTCGTCTCTGTGGACTGGCAAGGCGCCGTCCTCCAGAGGGCGCAGGTGCCGGCGCTGGATGACGTCGTCACCGGACTGCTGCTCACCGCTGACGGGCCCTGCATCGAAGTGGCGCACGAGAGCGTGTTTGCGGTCGACCTGACCAATAGCGGTGTCTCGGTCGCCCGAGGCGCCACGCCGGCCAAGGCAGGCCTCCGCGTGATGGCCGGTCGCCCCGTGGACCGCGATCTGAGCAAGGCCGTCAAGATCACCTTCAAACCCAAGGACGGCATGAAGGTCAAGCGCTTCAAGGTCGACAAGACGAGTCTGAAGGGCCAGCAGACCCAGGCCGTGACGCCGAACTTCGCCGGTAGGGCCATCGAGTCTCTCGTCTCCGTCGATGGAGATGGGCAGGGCGGGCTCATCGTCGGCGCCAGGCTGCTCCGTGCCAAGAGCGACTCCAAAGTCGCGCCCGCGCTGATCATCGGCCGCTTGGCCGCCGCGGCGGCCCAGAATGAGGCCGCCCCGGCGCTCACGGACACCATCACCCTTTCGGATTCCCCGTTCGCGTACCTCGGCCAGCCCTTCGTCGTCTCCCCGGACGGCCGGGTGTTCCAGCCGGTGGGCAGCGCTCAGGGATACACCATCTTCATCCACACACTTCCCGGCAGCGCGGTCTCCGGCTCCGGCAGCGAGGAGGTGCAGCCATGATCAGCTCGACCCCCGCGACGGCGGCAGCGACGCCGGACACGCCGGCCGGCCGGCGTTTCCGGCGCCCCCGGCTCGGTTTCGCATCGGCTGCGGCCGGCTTCGGCCTAGCCCTTTCGGCGGTGTTCGTGTTCGTGCTCACCCCGGCGAACGCGCAGGCGGCCATTCCGACCATGACCCCGTACGAGATCATCGCCCGGGCGGAGTCGGCCATAGGCACCGACTACATCTGGGGACAGGAGAGCTGGGTGCCCGACAGCCCCGGCACCAACGGCCCGGACTGCTCCGGCCTCGGCCTCAAGTGCTGGGAGGTCCCCAAGACCCTCTACTATCAGGAAGAGAGCGGCAGCAACGCCACGTTCTCCCGCTACACCAGCGCCAGCTTCTACAACCTGTGGGGGTCCCTGGTCTGAGCTGGACAGCCGGGCGGACCTGCGGATGGGTGACATCCTGGTCAAGAACAACGGCGTCTCCGGACACGTCACCATCTACTACAGTGGCGACGCGTGGAACTCGCCCGTCATCTACGAGGCGCCGGGCACCGGCATGCAGATCCGGCGGATCAGCCGGTACCTGGGGAGCGAATACAAGCCCATCAGACGCGATTCCATGAGCAGCTCCGGCATCATCCTCGACAACCCGACGGCCAAGAGCACCGGCGGCACGGACGTCGGGGGCAACTGGACCCGTTCCACCGGCGTGGCCGGCTACTGGGGCACCGACTACCAGGTGCACGCCGCCACCACCGGCACGCGCCTGGGCGCGCTGGACCCCGCGCCTGCCTTCCACGGGCAGCTACGAGATCTTCATGCGCTGGACCGCCGGCACCGACCGTTCCTCCGGGAGCACGGTGACGGTCAACACCCCGGCCGGCTCGTACAAGCGCTACATCAACCAGAGGATCAACGGGTCGCGCTGGGTCTCGCTCGGCATGTACTCGTTCAAGTCGGGCTATTCGACCGCGTCCGGCAGCATCACCTTGTCCGCGACGGGGGCGAACGGCTACGTCGTCGCCGACGCGGTGATGTTCGACCCGGCGTGATAGCAGGAACCTGAGCTTCGCGATCACCGGATCACCGGGAAAAGGAGCGGGGCCCGCTTTGTAGCGGGCCCCGCGTCGCGGGGCCCCTTCTTCTTCGTGCTCGACCTTACTCGAGGGTACCGACCAGGTCGACAGCGTCCAGGCTGATGTACTTGCCGGCCGCGTTGCTCGTGCTCCACGTGATCTTCACCGTATGGGAGCCCGCTGTCGAGGATCCCCGTGCTCCAGACCAGTTGCTGGTAGGCCACCGCCGTCGCGGCCAGGTTCACGGTCACGGCCGTTCCTCCGTCGATCGACACCTTGGCCTTGCCGAGGGTGGTGCCCTTCGTCGCTATCCAGCCCAGGTAGGTCCCGTTGAACTCGATGGTCACGGAAGCGCCGCTGGTATTGGCACGTTTGTAACTGCCTCCCGAGGCGCCGTCCGCGCTGAACGTCGACCACGTCCCGGCGTAGGTGATGACGGGTTCCGTCTGCTCATACCGTGGCGGAGCCTTGGCGATGGTCCCCACGATCTGGAAGGCGTCCACGGCGATGTTCTTGCCGGTGGCCGAGGCGTTCTTGGTGCCAGTCCACTCGATGGTGAGCGTGTGGGCACCCGAGGCAAGCGTGCCGGTCTCCCAGACCTTGCCGTATGTCTCGGTGGTGCTGTAGAGGTCGACCATGCCCTTGCTAGCCCCGTCGAGAGTGAGCTTGGCGATGCCGTAGGTGGATTTCTTCTTGGCCAGCCAGGCCAGGGAGGTGCCGGTGAACCTCACGGTGCACGACCCCTTGGCGTCGATGTACCGGAAGCTGCCCCCGGACGCCGCCGTGGCGGACTGCGGGGTCCACGTGCCCAGATAGAAGAGGTTCGAGTCGGTCTGTTGATAGGTCTTCGTCACCGGAGGCTTGGGCGCCGGGACGATGCTCCCGTTGACATCGAACGCATCCACCGAGATGTTCTTGTCTGTGGCGAGCGCGTTCTTGTCACCGGTCCGCTCGATCTTGAGGGTGTGCGTGCCGTTTTCCAGGGTGGCGGTCTCCCAGACCTTCGCGTAGATGGTGGAGGCGTTGTAGAGGTCCACGGTCCCCATGTCGTCTCCGTCCAGGGTGAGCCTGGCGATGCCGTACGACGGGCTCTTCTTGGCCAGCCAGGCCAGCGAGGTGCCGTTGAAGCTCACGGTGCACGACGCGCCCGAGGTGTTTGAGTAGCGGAAGCTGCCACCGGCCGCCGCGGTGGCGGAAGTCGGCGTCCAGGTCCCGATATAGACGAGGTTCGTGTCGCTCTGTTGGTACCGGTTGAGGCTGCCATCCTTGACGATGCTCAGGATCAGCGTGGACCTGAGGCCCAGGTGGGCTTTGAAGTCACGGGCGGCGATGGTGTCGGTGCCGGTGGTGCCGGTCACCCGGAGATAGCGGGCGTGCGCCCCCGGGTCGGCCACATCGCGGGAGATGACATCCACCTGCGTGATGGTCCCCACGTTCAGATGGCTGGAGAGATCGGCGGCCATCTCAGCGGGACTGACTGTTACCGTCCAGGCGTAGCCGGGATTGGAAGGCGGGGCACTGAGGCTCCAGGGGTCGGCGTGGGCCGGCTCGAAGGCCGCGTTCCCGGTATCGCCCCAATAGGAATCCGTGGTGAAGCCCCCGGAACTGCTGGAGAAGTGCACGCCGATGAACTTGCCCTTGTAGGTGAGCACTTCACCGGCGGTCTCGGTCGCGGCCTGCCTCAGAAACGGGTACGTGACCTCCACGTTGTACCCCACGTAGTTCAGGTCGCGCGTGTCGTCGTACGGGACAGAAGACGTATGGGCCGCCGTGAACGACCGGGCGGCCACGGCCTGCGCCTTGACCGCGTCCGGAGCGAAGTACGACGTGCTGCTCGGCATCGCCCATTCGGGAGCGATCTCCGAGACCCCGGCCGCATAGTCGTCTATGTCCACCACATTGTGGACGTAGAGCTCGCCGGTCGAGGAGCTGGGGAGGACGCGCGCGTACCCCCAGTACTGTCTTGACCCGCTCGACCAGATGTCGCTGGGCGTGATCATCACCCGGCCGGTATCCGAATCGGGCTTGAGGTCCACATAGGAGTACGAGGGCCCGGTGGCAGGGTCGGTGCCCTGGATGAGCACCTTGCCGCCGCCGTACACGAGGGTGACGCTCTCGCCCACGGCCAGCGCCTGGATCGTCGCGCCCGACGAGTCCGAAAGGGTGGCAGGGGTGACCATCGCGGTCAGCTGGACGGTCGTGAAGGTGTCGACGCTGGTGGTGATGCGCACGGTGATGGTCTGCCGAGCCGGGTTGACGGCCGAGACCGTGGTGAGGGTGGTGCCCGGGTAGTAAAAGGCCAGGATCTGCTGGTAGGTGTTCCCTTCGCGGGCCCCTTGCCACATCCCCCACTGACTCATGCCGACGCCGTGGGCGTATCCCCGCCCGTTGATGACGAAATCACCCGTCGCCGCGGAGGCGACAGGGGTGAAGACGAGACCGGCGAGGACGGCGATGGCTCCCGCTATCACGGCCGGCCTGATCATGCGGCGGACCCGAGAGCGGTGGGATCTCTGAGGATGGATGGCACGGGACGGGAGGGAGGGGGTCTGTATTTCCACTGGAAGTCTCCTCCGTCGTTCAGTGGGCGCCACTATACACCCAGGCCGGGCGCCGCGGCTACCCCTACCTAAGTTCGCCCGCGGGCCTGCAATGCCTTCCCTCAGGAACGGCGAAGCACCGCGCGCAGCATGTCTTTTACTTCGGCAAGTTCGGACGATCTGAGAAGCGTCGCGGCCAGATAGTAGACGGCGGCACCCACGGCGAGGCCGGCCGCCACCCGCACCGCGAAGCCGCTCGTCGTCTTAGAGACCAACCCCGAGATGCCCCAGTCAACGAGCCACACCACCACGCCCATCACGGCCGACGCCCCCGCGACTCTGCCCAGGGAGCCGGTCATCTTGTTCAGTCCCATCGGCCCGATCTTGCGCCGGAGCAGGTACAGGAGCACGAAGAAGTTCATCGTCAACGACACCGTGGTCCCCAGCGCGAGCCCGCCCACACCGAGAAGCCGCATGAAGACGTACGACAGGCCGATGTTGACCACCACGGTGATCACGCTGATCTTCACGGGGGTGCGCATGTCGTGGTAGGCGTAGAAGACCCGTGTCAGCGTGTCCCGCCCCGCGTAGCAGTAGAGGCCGAGCAGGAGGAAGAGAAGGACCCCCGCCGTGGGATCGGTGTCGGCCGCGGTGAACTCGCCGTGCTGGAAGATCAGCCCGGTGATGGGATGGCGCAGCAGGATGAAGCCCACCATGATGGGGAACAGCAGAAAGGCCATGAGCCGGAGGGCGAACGACAGGGTGGCTTTGACCCGTTCCGGGGCCTTGGCGGCCACCTGCTCGGAAAGGAGCGGGAAGAGCGGGACGGTTATCCCGGCGACGAACAGGCCCAGGGGAAGCTGGAACAACTTGTCAGCGTAGCTGAGGCTGGAAACCGACCCCACCTCCAGCATCGAGCCCATGATCTGGTTGGAGAAGATGGCCACCGCCCCCACCGCCGAGCCGATGAAGACCGGCCACACCATGCCCGCGGCCTCGCGGAGCGCCGGGTCCCGCCACTGGATGCGCGCCCGGTAGGGCACCTCCTGATCGCGGATACCGAACATGACCACCGTGAAGCCCACAAGATAGCTGACCGCCATGCTGACGGCCAGCGACGTGATCCCGATAGACGGGGCGAGGGCGACCATGACCACCAAGGCGACGGCGGCCCCGACGACCGAGGAGAACGCGGCCAGAGCGAAGCGGCGGAGGGAGTTGAGCATACCGGTGACGAGTCCGTTGAGCCCGGCGAACACGAAGCCGGTCATGACGATGCGAAAGAGAAAGACAGCGAGATCCTTGGTCTCGTCGCTGAATCCAAAGCCGATGAGAGGGACGACCCAAGGAGCGATGACCACCAGGATGGCGGTCAGACCCACCAGCGCCAGAGCGGAGACCTTGCCCATGTTGGCGAAGAGCCTGAGCGCGTCCTGCTTGCGTCCGGTAGCGATGCGGTGGCTGAACATGGGGACGAAGGCGGCCACCAGACCGGCGCTGACAACCAGGGCGAGAAGGTAGGGCAGCCGGTAGGCCAGGAAGAACGCGTCGGTCTCCGCTTGGCGGCCGAAGAGGTCGGCCATCACGACGTCGCGCACCAGGCCGAGAAGCCGCCCCACGAGTGTCGCCGCCAGGATGACCATGGCGGCCCTGCCCACCACGGCCCGGACCGATCCGCCGGCGGCGGGAGCCCCGGCCGCGGCGGGCTCGGGCGTGGCCCCTGCGGCGGTCTGGGCGATGGCCTCCATCGCAGTGGTGGTTGCCGCGTCTGTGGCGTCGGCCGCCGCGGCGTCGTCCGTCGCGCCGTCGGTGATCTCGATAGGAAGGCCAGGCCCTGGCTCTTTCACGCGCCCCCTCCCCTCATCACCCGGTAGGCATAGCGCGGCAACACCATCTGCCGCTTCAGCCGCTTCGGTTCGCGGGCCAGCCGGTACAGCCACTCCACGCCCGCCTTGCGCGTCCATTCGGGAGCACGGGTGGTGTTGCCCGCCCACACGTCGAAGCTGCCCCCGATGCCCAGGGCCACACCGGCCCCCCATTCGTCGCGGTGGGTGAAAAGGAGTGTCTCCTGCCGTGGAGCCCCCATGGCGACGAATAGGATATCGGCCTCCGAGCCGCGCACCTCCGCGACCACTGAGGCCTCGTCGGTGTCGCTGAAGTACCCGTCGCGCCATCCTGCGACGCGAAGGCCGGGAATCTGCGCCGCCTGCCGCTTTGCCGCTTCTTCGGCGACGCCCGGCTTGGCGCCCAGGAAGTACACGCTCAACCCTGCCGCGGCGGCGAGTTCGAGCACCCGCTGCGCCAAGTCGATACCGGCCACCCGGGAGACGGCTGACTCGGAGCCGGCGTCCGGCCCCAATTCCCTGCGCGCCGCCCAGACCGCCCCGACGCCGTCGGCGTAGCAGAGATCGGCGTCCCGCAGGATCCCGGCGGCCACCCGGTCGTCGCGGGCGCGCATGACAAGTTCTGGGTTGAACGACACCGCGATGGCCGTGCGGCCCTGCGCCAGCGGCCCGGCGCCGCCGGACAGGCCGGCGCGCTCGGGGCTGCCGCCCGTTTCCGCGGCGGCCGCCTCTCCCCGGCGTTGCGCCGCCTGCACCACCCACTGCGCTGCAGTCTCCAGATCGAGGAGATCGAGCCGGCGGCCGAGGACCCGGATCGCCGGCCACGGCGAGCCGGCGCGCTGCGCGGCCGGCCCCCCAGGCTGCTCCCCCGGCCCCCAGGGGTCGGGCGAAGCGGCCTGCGCCACCAACGTCTTCTCGTAGATACCCAGCATGGTCATCCCCGCCGCGCCCGACGAGAAATGCTCCACCACCCGGGCCCGGCCCGCGGCCCCCATCCGCACCCGCATGCCGGCGTAAGTGAGGAGCTCGGTAAGCCGGCCGGCCAAGGCGGCGGCTGTGGCCTTCCGGTCCGGCTTCCGCTTGACCAGGAATCCGGTGACGCCGTCGCGCACGGTCTCCGGCAACCCGCCGACGGCCGTCGCCACAACGGGCAGACCGGCCGCCATCGCCTCCAGCACCGAGATGGGTATGCCCTCCGACTCCGAACTGGTCGCGTAGATATCGAATCTTGGAGAGCAGCGGCCACGCGGGGGTCACCGCGCCGAGGAACTCCACCCGGCCGGCGAGGTCCGGCTCGGCGGCGCGGCGCTGCAGCGCCGCGCGCTCCGGCCCGTCCCCGACGATGATGAGGCGCGCCTCAGGGATGGTCCTCGCCACCAGAGCCACTGCGTCGAGCAGGAGCCCCAGGTCTTTCACCGGCACCAGGCGGGCCACCGTACCGATGGTCGCGCCGCGGCTTCGCGCGGCGGCGGGCCCAGGGCCGGCGGACGCCACGGACGTCGTGCCGGCTGGTCCAAGCAGCGCCGAGACCCCGACCGTCGTGGGCGCCGCCTGCGGCTCCCCGGCTCCGGCGCCAAAGCGCGCACTCTCCAATTCAATGCCCGGATGCACCACGTGCACCCGCCTCTCCGGCACTCCCCTCGCCACCAGCTTGCGCGCTAGGTCCGACGAGACGCAACAGAACACGTCCACCCCGGCGCGGGTGCCGCGGTCCAGCAGGCCGTAGGCCTTGGACTTGAGCTCGTTCGAGTAATCGAGGGCCAGGTCGGAGTGGACGGTGGTGAAGAGGAGCGGCCGCGGCCGTAGACTCGGCAGCACCATGCGCACCGGCAGGTTGGCCCTCATGCCGTGCGTGTGGACGACTTGCCAGGCCGGCCCCGCGGAGAGGTGGCGGCGCAGCGGAGCCAGCGCCCGGGCGTCCCAGGCGTGGCTCATGGGGATCACGGTGTACGGCAGACCCCGAGCCGCGGCGGCCTGCGCCAAGCCTCCGCCGCCCAGGCAGAGAAGCTCCGCTTCGCAACCCTGCTCGCGCAGCGCGCCGAGCAGAGGCAGCAGGTAGCTCATGGCCCCGCCGGTGTCGTCCCCGCCGATGACGTGGAGTACCCGCACCAGACTCATTTGTCCACCGCCCGCGGCTCCACCAGCACGGCCGACGTCGCCAGCCCGCACATGAACCAGAATCCAACAGCGACCGACACGCCCTCCCAATCGGCCTCGAAGAAGTCGGCCACTATGATGGCGATCACCGCTCCGAACACCCCCGCGGCCAACGCCTTGAGATACGGGTCGGCGGCGATGGCGTGGCTGCGCACCAAGCCTTTCAAGTTCCTCCACATCAGCCAGAGGAAGAACGCCAGCAGGAGCAGGCCCCCCTCGGCCGCCATCTGCAGATAGTAATTGTCCACCCAGATGCCCCAGTAGCCGAACAGGGCCGCGGTCGTTCCCCCGAAGGTGCCCAGCCCGAGACCCAGCAAAGGCTTATCGGCGACGTGCTGCAGCGCGCTCTCCCAGCGCCAGAGGCGCCCAAGCCCGGTCATACTCTTGGCGGCGTAGGCGCTGCTGAAGCTGAACAGGAGCCGCTCGATGAACACCTTCGGAGCCGCGAACCACACCACGACCGCCGCGCCCGCCAATCCCAGGAGATACCGCCGGTACGCGAGAACCACCAAGGCCACCAGTCCGAAGGCGAACCCGATCCACGCACCCCGACTGAAGGTGACGGCCAACCCGCCCAACTGCACGAGACACACGCCAACGAGCACGAGTCGCCGGACCCCGGAGGTGGCGCGCGACAGGGCTAGGCTCAGAGAGACCAGAGATCCCATGATGAGCATCCCGCCCAGCAGGTTCGGGTTCCCCACGATGGAGAAGGCGCGGGTGCCGATGCCGGTCTCGCTGGAGTCCACCCACGCGGCCGGCATGGGGGCGTTCGTCGCATACTGATAGAGCCCGTGCAGCGCGAGCAGAGTGGTGGCCGCGATGAACACGCCCGCGGCCCAGCGGACCCAGCGTCGGTCTTTGGGGATCGAAGAAGCCCACGAAATAGAAAAGGATCGGCTGGAACAAGACCCGCAGACCGTAGAGCGCCGGACCATTCGGCACGTGGTTGACCACGATGGAGGCGAGAGCGGCCACGAGCATGAACAGCACGGGCAGAGCCACCGGAACGGACCGGGGAACGTCCCGCCCGAGCACCAGCACCGCCCACAGGATGAGCGCGACACCGATGATGAGCGCGCCTTCATCCCAGAGCGGGCCGATCCCGCCCAGGGCGTTCCGAGCCACCCAGTCGACCCAGGGGAACGCGGCCACGCCCAGCAATATCAGTTGCGGCCTCCACAGGACCGCCACGGCCAACGCGATGACAGCGGCGAGAGCGACCACGGTGCGGGTGTTGGACCCGGCCCCTGCGAGAACCCCGGCTGCCAGGGCCAAGACCATGGCTGCCCATGTGGCACCGCGTATGCCGGAGAGGCGGTCGAAGCGCGGCCCGGCCGCACCGCCCACACCGCCCGCCGTTGCCGCGCCCCCGCCGACCAGCCGGGCTATCCCGCTCGCCGCGATGGCGGTCAGCAACCAAGGCCCGGCCGCGACCAGGACGAGTCCGATGGCCAGGAGCACCGCGCCCACCGCGGTGCGGCCGGAGACCATCCCGCCGCCAAGGCCCAGGACGGCGGCGCCCAGCACCCGCGCCCAGGCGCCTTCGGCGAACGCGGACAGTGACGCGGCCGTCGACAGCCCGTGCAGCCCTCGCCCCGCCGCGCCCCCGGCGATCGCCGACCGTACCGCGAATGCCGGCCGGATGACGGCCGCCGCGGCCGGAGAGACGGAGGGAGTCTCGAGCGGGGCGGAGCGGATCCAAGTGGTACCGAAGGACCGGCTGCCGGTCAGCGCGGGCCGCAGGCCCCGGCCGAGCACAGCCACGCCTCTGCCGGTCAGTGAAGCGGCCGCACAGCGGCCCGCCCAGCGGTAGGCCGCTCCGACACCCCGATACGACAGCGAACTCTCAACGGCTTTCATGCCGCTACTTGCTAGCCTCTGGACCCCAGACTACGTCGACGATAGTGGTCTGCGCCTCGTAGCCCGGGCCCACGATCCGCACGTCGGCGCCCACGCGGGCTGCCAGCTTGCCGATGTGCACAGTCGAGTCGGACACGGTCCCTTCGCCCGACACCACGAAGGTCACGTCGCTCTTGATGCTGGACGGGAAGGCCTTGTACTGGCCATCCGCAGTGAGAAGGTCCTCGAGCGAAGGGGTCGACCTGGACGCTCACCAGATCACCGATGACGTTGCCGGCGTTGTCCTTTATCGTGCCTTCGGCCGGCAGCCCCGCGAGCCGGGCGTTGTCGACTTTGGTCTGCACGAAGCTGACCTTGACGGGCACGCTGGCGACGGCTTCGCCCCCGCTGAAACGCACGGCGGCGAACACGACGATGGCCACGATGACCACCAGAACGATGATGTCGACGATATTGACCTTGCCGAAGATCCGGCCCCGGTCATCGAGAATACGAGTCAAAACGCCATCCTTTAGCGATATCCGTCAAACGGCTGATCTCCCGGAATTCTATCCGAATAACCGGGGGTTTGCGTTTCCGGTACCCCTCGGATAGAGTCGGGACCGCAGATCAGCCACCCAAGGAGCGCCTGTCAGCGTGTCCCATCCCTCTGTGTTCGTCACCTTCGGCACCAGGCCGGAGGCCATCAAGATGGCTCCCGTAGTGCTCGAACTCACGCGCCGCGGGCGCTTCGACGTGTTCGTATGCCTCACCGGTCAGCATCGCGAGATGCTGGATCAGGTCGTCGAAGCCTTTGCCCTTCCCGTGGACCACGATCTTCGCATCATGCAGGAGAAACAGTCCCTCGGCCACATCACCTCGGCGGTGCTCAAGGGGATGGACCCGCTTCTGGAGAGCGTCAAGCCGGACATCGTGCTGGTGCACGGTGACACGACCACGACCTTCGCCGCCGCTCTCGCCGCCTACTACCGAATGATCCCTGTGGGGCACGTGGAGGCCGGCCTGCGCACCGACGACATCTACAGCCCATACCCGGAGGAGATGAACCGCCGCCTCGCGGACCGGCTGACGACGGTCTTCTATCCGCCCACCGAGGCAGCCGCGGCCACGCTCCGAGCCGAAGGCGTGCCGGCCGGCAGCCTGCTGGTGACCGGTAACACAGTCATCGACGCCCTGCTTGCCACCGCCGCCATGCCGGCCGCGGAACTCGAGCCCCGTCTGGCCGAGGCCCTCGGCCGTCCCGGCCCCAAGGTGCTGGTGACCGTCCACCGGCGCGAAAGCTGGGGCGTACCCATGGAACGGGTGGCCCGGGCCATCGAGCTGGTCAGCGCGGCGTTGCCTGAGGTGACCTTCATCTTCCCGATCCACCTCAACCCGGTGGTGCGGAAGACCTTCAAGGAGATCCTCGGCCCCGTGGCCCAAGTGGTGTTCTGCGAGCCCCTGCCCTATCGGCCGTTCGTCCAACTGATGAAGGCCGTGGACGTGGTCATCACCGACTCGGGCGGATTGCAGGAAGAGGCCCCGGCGCTGGGCAAGCCTGTGCTGGTGATGCGTGACACCACGGAGCGCCCTGAGGGGATCGCGGCGGGAACGGCCCTTCTGGTGGGCACCGACACCGACGCCATCGCCCGGGAGCTGCTGGCCCTCCTCACCGATCGAGCCGCTTACGAGCGCATGGCGCACGCCGTCAACCCGTACGGGGACGGCAGAGCAGCGGAGCGCATCGCCGACCACTTGGAGTGCCGCTTCGGCCTGCGGGCCGGGCCGCCGGCGCCCTTCGCCGGCGCGGCAGCGGGTTAGAGCCCGAGCGGCTCGGCCGCCGGCCGGGTGGGCCGGGGCTTACTCTCTGCGGCGCCGCGCTATGAGCGCGGCCGCGGCCCCCGCACCCACCCCGTTGTCGATGTTGACCGCCACCAGGCCGGGACTGCAGCTCTGCAGTATCGAGTAGAGAGCGGCCGTCCCGTCCCCGCCGAGCCCGTAGCCGGTCGAGGTGGGCACGCCGATCACAGGTACATCCACCAGTCCCGCCACCACCGACGGCAGCGCGCCCTCCATGCCCGCGGCCACCACCAGCACGTCGGCCCCGCTCTCGATCATCCGGGTGAGCGGCTCCAAGAGCCGGTGCATGCCGGCCACGCCGGTGTCGTAACCCCGCTCCACGCGACACCCCATGTGCGTGATGATGAGCGCGGCCTCCTCGGCCACCGGGATGTCGGACGTCCCCGCGGTGAGCAGCCCCACGCAGCCCCCCGGTTCCGGCGGACGGTATTTCGGCGTGTAGGCGGCGAGCACTTCGGCGTCGGTCTGGTAGGTGAAGGTGAGCCCCTCGACAGGGCCGGCGGCAGGCGCGGCCTCGGCGCCCGGGCCCGGCGCGGCGTCTGACTCTACTGTGAGGGCCACGCGCAGCGTCTCGGCCCGTTCCGGCGTCAGCCTGCTGACAAGCGCCAGCCCCCGGTCGGCCAGGAACCGCCGCACGATCATCTCGAGCTCCCTGTCTCGCTTGCGCGGTGCGTAGACCACCTCGGGCACGCCTTTGCGCAGGTCCCGGTTGGTGTCCAGCCGGGCGAACTCGCCCAATTGGGTCACCTGGAGCAGCCGCAGTCTCTGCACGGCGTCGTCCAGGCCGAGGTCCCCATCCACCAGCGCCTCCAGCAGGCGGCGGAGATCGTGGCTGTGCCGGGCCGCGTGGCTGCCCGGCGCGTCGTGGCTGTGCTTCGCGTCGTGACTCATAGGGAGAAGACCTTTCGTGCGTTGTCGCCGCAGACGGCCGCGCGCGCGTCCGGCGCGAGGGTGTCGAGCCCCTCCCGGTAGCGGGACGGTGAGAGCAAGGCGTAATCGCTGCCGAACAGCAGCTTGTGGGCGCCGGCGGTGGCCTCGACGGCCCGATAGATGCCCACGTCATAGAGATAGGGCAGAGCCGAGGTGTCGTAGTAGGCGTCGGCGAGTGTGCGACGCAGTTCGGGCATGGCTTCGTAGAGGAACGTGCCGCCGCCCATGTGGGCGAAGACCAGCTTCAGCCCAGGATATGCCGCCGCGCAGGCCACGCAGGCCTCGGGCCCGAACGCGCCCTTCCCCGGGTAGCCGTGCCCCACGGGCTCGTTGGCATGCAACATCAGCGGCAGCCCGCGCTCACGGAGCAGCCCGGCCACCTCGGCCAACTCCTCGATGTCCGCGGCGGCGGCGCCGAGAGCCAGCTCGCCGCAACCTCGCATGCCGGCATCCAGGCAGCGCGCCAGCTCCGCGGGCGCGCCGGCCTTTCCGGGCGCCACACAGGCCAGCCCGGCCAGCCGGCCGGGCCACGCCGTCACCGCCTCCAAGACGTAGTCGTTGACCTCGCGGCACAAGTCTTGATCATCGAAGGGAAACCCGAAGATCACCGACAGACCCACGCCACTGCGATCCATCTCGGCGACGACGTCCTCGGCCGTCGCCATCCGCGCCCGCGGATCCGCGTAGAGGGCGGCGAAGCGTTCATCCCGGGGTAGGTACGAATCCCGTTCGGCGATCATCTGGGGCGGGAACACGTGGACGTGCGCGTCGATCCAGGCCGGTCTCGCCCCCTGCCCGTCGGCGCCGTGTGAGTCCGCGCCGCTCATGGCTGGGTCAGACGGCTGCGGTGAGGAGGATGGTCTCCACCAACTCCTCGTAGGAGATGCCGCCCGCCCTGGCCTGCGCAGGCAGGTCGGAGAGCTCGGTCATGCCGGGAAGGGTGTTCACTTCCACGAACCAGGGAGTGCCCTCGGCATCCACCATCATGTCCACCCGGGAATACCCCCGGCAGCCGATGGCCTCGAACACCGCGACGGCCGCTTCGCCCGCCCGCTGATAGACCGCCGGCTCCAACCGAGCCGGAAGAATGAACTCGGTCATGCCTTCCGTGTACTTGGCTTCGTAGTCGTAGAACTCGTTCTTGGGGACGAGCTGGAGGATGGGCAGCGCTTCCAGCCGGCCGCCCCGGTCGATGACCCCCACCGTTATTTCGGTGCCGGAGACGAACTGCTCCGCGAACATCCGCCCGAATTCGGAGAGCCCGGCCTCAAGACAGCTTTCGAGGTCCTCGGGAGTCTTGCACTTAGAGACGCCCAGACTGGACCCTTCTTGCACCGGCTTCAGCATCACCGGAAGACCGAGCTTCGCGACGATCTCGGCCGCCGCGTCACGCGCGTCAGTCCCGGCAGCCACTTCCACATAGCCCGGCGTGGGCAGCCCGCTGGCGGCGACGACTTTCTTGGCGGCCACCTTGTTCATCCCCAAGGCGGAGGCGAGCACGCCGGATCCCGTGTAAGGGATCCCCATGATCTCGAGCAGTCCCTGTATGGTGCCGTCTTCGCCGTAGCGCCCGTGAAGTGCGAGGAAGGCGACCTCCACTCCCGCGTCCTCGAGGCGGCGGCTCACGTCGTGCAAGGCATCGATCTCGACCGCGCGGTAACCGCTCTTGAGAAGGGCGTTCAGGCAGTTGCGGCCGGAGCGGAGCGACACCGGACGTTCTCCGGACAAACCGCCCATGAGCACGCCGATGGTCTTGGTCTTGAGGGTCTCGCGGTCCATGCGGGGAACTGTACCACACGGTCCGAGGGGTCTAGCCGGCAGCCACCCGGGCCCGTTCCGGCACAGCCACCTGCCCGGCGGCGCGGCGGAAGGCGGCGGTGCTCTGCGCGCCCGCTTCGGCGACATACATGAGGTCGTCGGCGTTGAGCCCGTCGGACGGAGCCGACGCCCAACCGACCACGCACTCCACACGGTGCCCGTCCACGAGGTGCTCGCACGATTTGCGGCCAAGAGCCATCGCCAGGCTTTCGATGTCGGTCGGGTCGGCCCAGTCGGTGGCCGTGGTGCGGGGCGCCCCGGGAGCCCGGCCGCTGTCGACCTCGAAGAGGAAGGCCACCCGTCCGCCAGGGAGAACGAAGTGCTGAGCATCGGGGCCGAGGATCCGCAGGCCGCGCCGGCTGACCGCCGAGAGGATACGCAGAGAGCTTTCTTCTCCGTAGTAGGCGCTGGTCTCCTGGAAGCGGACCACCCTGAGCACTACGAGCGCGAAGCGCGAGCCGGTGGCCCGAAAAACGGCCAGGCGCAGATGTACCGCCCGCTCAAGCGGCGCGCCTGTGCCCGAGTCGATGCTACGCGCTTCGATCCTGTCGGCGCCGCCCTTCGCGACAGGCCGGCGCTCGCTCTTGTGGTCGGCCCGCGCGCCCAGGTACGTCACGGCAAGTCCCGCGACGCATAGGGCCACAAGAACCACCTGCAAGGCGGCGCCGGAGCTCCATACGAGCAGGGGAAGAACGATCGCAAGGTCGGTGAGGCAGAGAAGGTACCCCAGCCTCCGGTCGTGCGCGAACTGGGCGCACAGGCGCAGAGCCCACAGGGCATAAAGCAGGGCAAAGACCGAGTAGCAGACCCAGACGGGCACTGAGCGGATCCCGGCCAGGGGAGTGAAGACGACGGCTACCAGGATCAGGAGCGGCAATCGGCCCCGAGCCTTGCGCTGCTCGGTGAGACGACGACCGGGGGCTGTGCGCTGTTGTTCCATGCGTTATCAATTGCAGTGTAAGTGTTCTGCACCACTTTTGCAATAGATATTGCTAAATTGCTTTATTGAAATGCGCGAGTACGCCCAAGGAGTACGCGTTCGCTGTAAGGGGAAGGCTCCGGGGCTCGGCGGGCGCTACGGAACGAGAAGTATCGGCACCTTGACGTGCCGAGCTACCCGGTCGCTCACGCTGCCGAGCAGGAGGTCTTTGGGTTCGTCGCGACCTCGTCGTCCCATGACGACAAGGTCGGGGTGGGAGTTCTCGATCTCGGCGAGGATGCTTTCGGGGGCCGGACCGACCAGGACCTTCAGTTCCGCCCCCGCGCCGGCCTGCTCGAGCATGGCGACCGCCGGCTCGAAGCTCTTCTGGGCGTTGCTCTCCACGTAGGCCTCGATGCCGCCGAAGTCCATGGTCTGCCGGGCAAGCCAGTCGGGCACCGATACCACGGTCACGACGATGAGCTCCGCGGAGTAGCGGACCGCCATCTGCACCGCGTGGTCCAGGGCCCGCAGGGAGGCCTCGGTACCATCGGTGGGAACCAGTATGCGCGTGAAGATCATCGGCACCTTTCGACGCTGGGGCTCGGAAGCCGGGAAGGTGGAGGATACCGGGGTCGAACCGGCGACCTCCGCCGTGCAAAGGCGGCGCTCTCCCAACTGAGCTAATCCCCCACAGGAGACCTTCCGGCGACACGTGGTGGGCTTACGTGGATTCGAACCACGGACCTCATCCTTATCAGGGATGCGCTCTAACCAACTGAGCTATAAGCCCACGCAGCGGGGTAGTTTACCGCATTCCCCGTGTGACGTGGGAGGGGCTGGGGTATAAGCTAAGGGGAGACGAGCGAGCGAGGACCTGATGCAGGGTTTCGAAGAAGTCTCCGTGTATGGTGTCAGCTTTGACGCCGCCAGTAAGCAGCCGATCGTCCTTCTGAAAGCGGAGGGGCGAAACCTTTTCCTGCCCATCTGGATCGGGCACCCGGAAGCGGCCGCCATCCTGATGAAGCTGCAGAACGCGGAACTTCCCCGCCCCATGACCCATGATCTGCTCGCCACAGTGATCGATCAGCTACGGGCGAGTGTCATGGGTGTGCTGGTCACGGAACTCCGGGAGAACACCTTCTACGCGGTGCTCCGCCTGGACGCCGGCGGTCAGGAGATCCGGATAGACTCGCGCCCGTCCGACGCCATCGCGCTGGCGGTGCGCACCGACGCGCCCATCTTCGCTTCACAGACCCTGCTCGACGCCAACGGCATCGAGTTCGACCAAGAGGTCGCGGACGTCGAGGAGATCGTCCAGGAGTTCAAGACCTTCCTGGAAGAGGTCACTCCGGAGGACTTCTCCGCCTGAGGCCGCCGGGGCGCCGCCTTCGCTGCGGGGTCCCTCGGACGGCGCCGCGCCGTCCGGTCCGGTGCTACTTCTCCGCCTGCTCCTTCTCGCTGAGAGCGGCCGCTTCGCGCTTGGCCACTTGCAGGACCAGTTGGTAGACCTCGCGAAGGCCTTCGTTGGAGAGCGGGCCCCGGTTCGCGCGGCAAAGGTACGTGATGACCCAGTCTTCCTGAGCGGGGTCGTAGAAGCTCACGCCGTGGGCGTCTTTGTAGTCTTTGAGCGCCTTGACCAGCTTGACGCGCTTGTTCAGGGCCTCGAGGATCTTGACATCGTTGTCGGAGATCTGTTCCCGGTAGTTCTTGATGACCGGGTCGTTCGTTGCGTCCGCCACGTAGCCTCCTTCGTCCATCTTCGCGGAGATGCGTAGGCTACCAGAAGCGGCCCGACCCGTACACGGCGCACTCCTGCACGAAGCGGGCGGCTATGCCCGGCGCGCCGGCCAGATGGATGAGGGCCCGCGAGCACAGCAGGTTGCGGGTCCCGGCTCCTTCGGGCTGGGCTTCGGGCACCCCGGAGGCCGTCATGGTCAGGGGAGGCTCCCAGCTTGGGGCCGGATCGGGCACATCGACGTCTGTGAGAACCCAGCCCTTGGCCCGTTGGGTCCGGTCGAGCAGCGGATTCTCCCGCACCGCCACCAGATCGACGTAGGCGGCGTCATCCAAGTCCCAGAGGATCTCGCCCTCTCCGGACAGCACCCCCGCCAACTCCACGGTGCGCCCCAGCGAGTCCTGCACCCGGTTCAGCAGGATGAGGAAGCCGCCGCCCAGAGCCAGGGTCGGTAGTCCCGCGGCCACACGCGTCCGGATGTCCTTGAGGAGAGCCTGGTTCATCGCGATGTCGATGAGGCTGGATGGCCAGATGGTACCGGCGAGCACCAACCCGGCGGCTTCCGCGGGAAGGGTATCGTCCTCGAGGAGGTCGAGGCGCCGTATGCGCGCGCCGGCGGCGCGCAACACCTCGATGGAATCGCGGCTCCAGGGCGTGAATCCCACGCCGCCGGCCACCATCACGAGTGGGCCCTCGCTGCCCCGATCGGTCAGCAGGTTCTGGGAGGAGAGGAAGCCCCGCTGCCCGGCCATGTCCACCAGAGCGCCGATGTCCACCTGCCGCTCAACGGCCTCGAGCAGTGCCTGGTCCAGCGGAAGGCCCCAAGCGCCCGGGGCGGGAGTCTCCCACCCGGGGCCGTCGCCGCCATACAGACAGCCGACCACCGGCAGGCCCTCGGCGGTGATCGCGTGGTGCAGCACCTCCTGATGGCCCCGGTCGCTGACGCCCGACAGCACCACGCCGACCAGGTTCACCTGCGAGAGATGGGTCTTCATGCCGGAGAGTAGCGCTCGGATACCCGCGCCCCAATCACGAGCGTCGAGGACCAGCGCCATCGGACAGTCGAGCATCACTGCCACATCCGCCGGGCGCCACCGGCAGTCCTGCCGCCGGTCGAGCACGCCCTGGGTGGCCGAGAGCAGCGAGAGATCGGCGGATCGGGTGGCCACGTCGTAGAGCCGCAGCAGGTTGGACTCGTCGTAGAGGTTGGGGTCGAGGAACGCGGTGCCTTCCCAGCGGTCCCAGCTCGCGGCCGGCGCGAGCGGCCCGAGGTGGTGATAGCGGACCTTGCGGCCTTGCGCGGTGAGGATCTCGGCGATGGCCGCCGCAACCGCGTTCGCCAGGCCCGTCCGGTGAGACGGCGCCAGCAGCAGGCGCGGGATCGACATCGGCCCTCCTCGGTGTGTTGTCTCCTAACGGGGCCGGCCGCGAAGCGTTGCTTCGCGGCAGTCCCTACCTGCGGCTGAGCGCGATAAGCCTCAGCAGCTGCAGGATGGCCATGAGGGCAGCCGCCACATACGTCAGGGCGGCGGCGCTCAAGACCTTCTTCGCTCCCGTTAGTTCGTCACCGACGAGGATGTTCCTGTCCTCCAGAGCATGCACCGCACGGCGGGAGGCGTTGAGTTCCACCGGCAGGGTGACCAGTGTGAAGATCACCGCGGCCGAGAACAGGACGATGCCGAGGCTCATGAGCGGGCCGTTGCGGTAGAAGATGAGGCCGATGAAGAAGAGGATCATCCCCAGGTAGCTGCCGACGTTCGCCATGGGCACGATCGCGCTGCGTAGCCGGAACGGCACGTAACGCGCCGCGTGTTGCATGGCGTGGCCGGCCTCGTGCGCCGCGACTCCGAGCGCCGCCAGCGAAGTGCTGTTGGCCGTATCGGGGCTGAGCGTGAGCGTGCGGTTACGCGGGTCGTAGTGATCGGACAGACGGCCGCCGCCCACTTGGATGCCGACGTCCATGAGACCCTCGGAGTCAAGCACCATCCGCGCGCCCTGTGCCCCGGTCATCCCGCGTGAAGAAGGGATCTGAGCGTACCGGCTGTATGTGGAACTCACCCGGATCTGGGCGTAGATGCCGAGGATGATGGCCGGCACCAGCAAGAACCAGGTCCAATCCCAGAAGTAGTACATGTTCTGCTCCTCTTATAGCGAGCTTGTCTTTTCGTGTAGACAGAGAGTTTACCCCAGCCGTTCGCTGGGCGACCCCGACGGGGCGGCGGAGGGGCGGCGAGGGGCGCCCCTCTTATCCCGCCCTTATGTGGTCGGCGCCGGCCCTGGTATCGTGTGATGGGTCTGGAGGGTGCGTGTTGTGGTGATGTGGTGGAGGCAGACCCACAGTGCAGAGCTTCTTCAAGTCGATGACCGTGCCTTATGTGGTCCTCGGAAGGACCGACCTCCTGCAACTCCAGGGGTTGCTGGACCGCGATTTCCCGGACGGCGCGTCGCATCTCACCGTGAGGGCGTGGGGCTGGCAGCGCAAAGAGATCATCGCCGCCTCTCTCGACGCCCTTCTGTCTCACCCGAAGCTGCCCCGCGTGGTCGCCGCGATCGAGATTAAGGCGGACTCATGGAACCAAGCTCTTGACACCACGAAATCCGTCAGGATCGAGGTCAAGAAGACTTCCGCTGAGTACCAGGTATCCGCTTTGGATGAGTCGTGGTTCTTGGCTGCACTCAGCACATACGACAACTTCTTTGGGGCCCGCCGCGGCGAGCCGTCAAAGCTGGCCGCTAGCTCGTCGGTGCTGAGGTGGGTCGCCTTCTGTGCGAGCTTCCTCGCCTACTATGCAAGCAGGCTGGCCCGCGAGTGGGTAGTCCCCGGTCAAGGCTTGAAAGAGCTTTTGCTGCTGGTGTCGGCATTGGTCCTCCTTCTAATCGCCATCTGGCTCCTTCCCCGTCGACGCCCTCTGCTGGCGCCCAAGGATGAAGGACCAAAGTGCGGACGGAGGCTGACGCCACGCCGTATGCTCGTGATCTCGATCATCGGGATCGTGTTGGCGGCCGCCGTGTTGGCGGCTGCCATCGTCACAGCTGCGGCCAACTGGAACAACATATAGCGCGCCGCGCCGCCGGCCGTAGCGCCGGCGGCTGCGAGCCCGGTCAGTTCAGGTCCTGCGGCCCCTCGTTGTCGCCGTCTTCTCCGTCTTCGCCGTCGAACTCGTCGCCGATATCCAGATCGCCTTCGAGCGTCTCGTCGAGGCCCTCGGCGCCGTTCAATGCCTCCGTGGGCAGAGCGTCGCCGTTACCCTCCATGCCGTTGCCGTTGGCGCTGACCAACCGGGCCATGCTGGACACCTTGTCGGCGCCGCGCAGGTGCATCACCCGCACGCCCATGGTGTTGCGTTCCGTGCAGCGCACGCTCTCCACCTGCAAGCGGATGACCGTGCCTTCCTGGCTCATCAACATGAGTTCGTGGTTGTCGCGCACCGAGGTCACCCCCACCAGATCGCCCCGGTCGGGAGCGTCTTTGATGGTGATGACGCCTTGCCCCCCGCGCTTCTGCTGCGGGTAGCGGTTGATCGCCGTGCGCTTGCCGTAGCCGCCGCTGGTGACGCAGAAGAGATCGGCGTCGTCCTCGGCCACAGCCATCCCCACAAGCACGTGGTTGTCCGGCATGCGCATCCCCTGGACACCCTGGGTCGCCCGGCCGGTGGGCCGCACGTCGTACTCGTTGAAGCGGATGGCTTTGCCCTCGCTGGACACGAGGATGAGGTCGTCGTGCCCGCTGGTGTGCCGGACCGCCACCAGTTCGTCGTTACCCTCGAGGTTGATGGCGATGATGCCGTCGGCCTTGAGATTGGTGGCGTAATCCAGGAAGCGGGTCTTCTTGACGATGCCCTTCATGGTCGCGAACACCAGGTACTTGGCGTCGGTGTAGTCCTTGGTGGCGATGACCGCCTTGATCTTCTCGCCCTGAGCCAACGGCAGGATGTTCGCCACATGGCGGCCCTTGCTCTGCCGGCTGCCCAGCGGAAGTTCGTGCACCTTCTGGCGGTAGATCTTGCCCCGCGAGGTGATGAACAGCAGGAAGTGGTGCGTCGTGGTGATGAAGAGGTGCTCGATGTAGTCGCCCTCTTTGAGGTCCATCCCCGTGACCCCGATGCCGCCGCGGTGCTGCGTGCGGTAGGTGGACACCGGCAGGCGCTTGACGTAGCCGGAGGCGGAGATGGAGATGGCCATCTCTTCCACGGCGATCATGTCCTCGATGTCGATCTCGTCCTCAGAGGGGCGGATCTCGGTGCGCCGGTCGTCGGCGTACATGGTCTTGATCTCGAGGAGTTCTTCCTTGATGACGTCGTAGATGAGAGCTTCGTCCGCCAGCAGGCTCTCGCAGGTACGCGATGCGCTCCAGGAGGTCGCGGTGCTCTTCCTCGATCTTGTGGTGCTCGAGGGCGGTGAGGTTGCGCAGCCGCAGGTCGACGATGGCCTGGGCCTGCTCGTCGGTGAGCCCGAAGCGGCTCATGAGGTTCATCTTGGCGGCTTCGGTGTCTTCGCTCGAGCGGATGATGCGGATGACTTCGTCCAGGTTGGAGATGGCGATGAGCAGGCCTTCCAAGATGTGGGCCCGCTTCTTGGCCTTGTCGAGCTCGAACTTGGTCCGCCGGACGATGACGTCCTTCTGGTGGGCGATGTAGTAGCGGAGCATCTCCCTGAGGGTGAGGGTCCGCGGCACGCCGTCGGCCAGCGCCAGCATGATGACGCCGAAGGTGCTCTGCATGGACGTGTGCTTGAACAGCTTGTTCAGCACCACCTTGGGGATCGCTTCGCGCTTGAGCTCGATGACCACGCGCATGCCCGAGCGGTCGGACTCGTCGCGCAGGTCGGAGATCTCGGAGATCTTCTTCTCGCGCACCAGCTCGGCGATCTTCTCGATGAGCTGGGCCTTGTTCACCTGATAGGGGAGCTCGGTGACGATGATGGCCGTCTTGCCCTGCTTCAGCGGCTCGCTGTGGGCCCGCGCCCGCACCACGATGCGGCCCCTGCCGGTCTCGTAGGCGTCCCGGATGCCGGCTGTGGCCCATGATGATGCCCGCCGGTGGGGAAGTCCGGGCCTTTCATGTAGCGCATGAGATCGGCGCAGGTGAGCGTGGGATCTTCGATCAGAGCGACGGTGGCCGCGATGGTCTCGCCCAGGTTGTGCGGCGGGATGTTGGTGGCCATGCCCACGGCGATGCCCGAGCTGCCGTTGACCAGCAGGTTGGGGAAGCGGGCGGGAAGGACTTTGGGCTCTTCCCGGCTCTCGTCGTAGTTGGGCGTCCAGTCGACGGTCTCCGCGTCGATGTCGCGCAGCATCTCGGTGGCGACCCGGGCCAGACGGCATTCCGTATAACGCATGGCGGCGGCCGAGTCGCCGTCGACCGAGCCGAAGTTGCCGTGGCCGTCGACGAGCGGGTAGCGGATGGAGAAGTCCTGGGCCATCCGGACGAGGGCGTCGTAGATGGACGCGTCGCCGTGGGGATGGAAGTTACCCATGACATCGCCGACGATCCTCGCGCACTTGCGGTACGGCCGGTTGGGCTGCATCCCGGAGTCGTGCATGCCGAACAGCACCCGGCGGTGCACCGGCTTGAGGCCGTCACGGACGTCGGGCAGCGCCCGGCCCACGATCACGCTCATGGCGTAGTCGAGATACGACGCGCGCATCTCGTCCGCGATCTCGATCTGTTCTATGCGGCCTTCGAGCGTTTCCATGCTAAACGTCCAGCGTCCGCACGTAGCGGGCGTTCTCGGTGATGAAGTCGCGGCGCGGTTCCACGTTGTCTCCCATCAGGGTGGTGAAGACCTCGTCCGCGATGGCGGCGTCGTCCACAGTCACCTGCAGCAGCGTCCGCTTGTCGGGGTTCATGGTGGTCTCCCAGAGCTGTTCCGGGTTCATCTCGCCCAGGCCTTTGAAGCGCTGCAGCGTGACGCCCTGCCGGCCGATCCGCTCGAGGAGCTGCTCCAGCTGCGCGTCGTTGAAGGCGTAGTAGTCCTGGCGCTTGTGCATGACCCGGTAGAGCGGCGGCTGCGCGATGTAGACGTAGCCCGCGTCGATGAGCTCCACCATGTTCCGGAAGAGGAACGTGAGGATGAGGGTGCGGATGTGCGCCCCGTCGACGTCGGCGTCGGTCATGATGATGAGCTTGTGATAGCGGGCGGCGGACAGGTCGAACTCGTCGGCCAGGCTGGTGCCGCACGCGCTGATCATCGACTGGATCTCGGTGTTGGAGAGGATCTTGTTGAGCCGGGCCTTCTCCACGTTGATGATCTTGCCGCGCAGCGGCAGGATGGCCTGGAAGCTCCGGTCGCGCGCCTGCTTCGCCGAACCGCCGGCGGAGTCGCCCTCCACCAGGTACAGCTCGCAGGATGCCGGGTCGCGGATGGAGCAGTCGGCCAGCTTGCCGGGCAGCGTGGTGTTCTCCAGGATGCTCTTGCGCCGGGTGAGGTCCCGGGCTTTGCGGGCGGCCTGGCGGGCGTGCGCGGCCTGCACCGTCTTGCTGATGATCTGCTTGGCTTCGCTCGGGTTCTCTTCGAGGAACTCGGCCAGCTTCTGGTTGACCACGCCCTCCACGAACCCGCGGATCTCGGAGTTGCCCAGCTTGGTCTTGGTCTGGCCCTCGTACTGCGGGTCGCTCAGCTTGACGCTGACGATGGCCACCAAGCCCTCGCGGACGTCCTCGCCGCTGAGGTTCTCCTCTTTCTCTTTGAGGAAGCCCTTCGAGCGCGCGTAATCGTTGATGGTGCGGGTGATGGCCGCCCGGAAGCCGGACAGGTGCGTGCCACCCTCGTGCGTGTTGATGTTGTTGGCGAAGGAGAACACGTTGTCGGTGTAGCCGGCGTTCCACTGCATGGCCACTTCCACGGAGTGCGGCTTGACCGTCCTCTGGCCGTCGCGCTCCTCGACGATCTCCTCGTCACCCTCGAACCGGATGACATGCGCGTGGATGGGCTCTTTGTGCTTGTTGATGTGCTTGACGAAGTCGACGATGCCGCCGTCGTAGCAGTAGACGACCGCCTTGGGACCGCCCGGGCCCTTGCCCAGGAACTGGATCTCGACCGTAGCGTCTTCCCCGAGAGCCTTGGCGGTGGCGCTCATCTCGGCGGCGGGCGCCGCGGCCTTCTTGGCAGCCGCGGCCTCCTCGTCGGCCGCTTCCCCCCGGCCCTCTTCGGCCTCGTCCTCCACACCCAGCGCGGAGACTTCGTCGGTCTCTTCGCGCTCGTCGGTGAGACTGATCCTCAGACTGCGGTTGAGAAAAGCCATCTCCCGCAGGCGCTGGGACAGGGTGGAGAAGTTGAAGTTCAGGTCGTCGAAGATCTGCGAGTCGGGCTTGAAGTGGATGGTCGTCCCCTTGCGGTCGCCGCACTGATCGACCTTCGCGACGTCCGCGGTGGGGATGCCCCGCTGGTAAGCCTGGCGGTAGCGCCAGCCGTCGCGGCAGACCTCCACCGTGAGCTTGTCGGACAGCGCGTTCACCACGCTGATGCCCACCCCGTGCAGACCGCCGGACACCTTGTACCCCTCGCCGCCGAACTTGCCGCCGGCGTGGAGTTTGGTCATGACGATCTCGAGGGCGGACTTGTTGTCCTGAGAAGCCATGGTATCCACCGGGATGCCGCGGCCGTTGTCCACCACGCGCACAGACGCGTCGGGAAGGATGGTCACGTCGATGGTCGTGCAGTAGCCGGCCAGGGCCTCGTCGACGGAGTTGTCCACGACCTCGTACACGAGGTGGTGCAGCCCGCGATGGCCGGTGGATCCGATATACATGCCGGGGCGCTTGCGCACCGGCTCGAGACCCTCGAGTACCTGGATGGCGCTGGCGTTGTATTGCTCTGCCAAAACCTAGACGACCTCTCTCTTTGTCACGCGCTTCCGCCTGTTCGCGCGCCGCTTCGGCGCGAGATGGGGATGGTCCCGGAAGGCTGAAGACGGAGCCCGATCTTGTCACTCAGCGTGGTGATACCACGAGTGATATTTTACCACATCGACCCTCTTCCCGACCTAACAAAGTACGCTAGGAGCGGCCAGAATCCTGCCTGCCGCGTACGAAGCCGGCGATCATGGCCTGCCGTATGGTGCGCCTGACTTCAGGCGGCAAGGGCAGCCCCTCGACCTCGGCCAGCGCCTTCTCCTCTTCGGGAGAAAGGTCGTCGGGCTTGCTCGTAGCGGACGCGGCCGGCGGCGCCGTTTTCGGGGCCACGGCCGGCGTGGGCGTGGCCATCGGGGCGGCGGACGCGGGCGTCGTGGCGGCAGATGCGCCGGCGAAACCCGGCGCGGCGGCCCAGGTGGGGTCCCAACCGGCATGCCGGAACACAGCCTTCTCCACCGACCCCTCGCCCAAGCGACGATTCAAGCGCTCCACCACCATGGGGCTCATAAGCTGGAGCGTCTGCGCCCAGGAACTGGAGGAGGTGGTTACCACCAAGCGCCCGTTGCGCAGCTGGACGGGACGGGCGTTGAGCGCGATCTCCGGGCCGACCTCCTCAGCCCAAACGCCGGCGACGCGGCGGGCCAGGTCGTCATCGGGACCGTCACCCGGCGCCGCGCCGCCCGGCGCCCAGACTGCCCGCAGCCCTGCCCGGTGCTGTGCCGGCGCGGCCGGACGCTTCCGGGGGCAGGAGATCGCCGAGCCGGTCGAGGTCACCCATCGTCCGGGCCGCCTTCACTATGCGGCGGGCACTCCGCGGCGGCCTCCGCCGCGCACTCGGGCGGCGCCGGTCCCAGGTCCACCACCCGCGCCTGCTCGAGCTCTTCCGGAGCGAAGTAGCGCAGATCGGTGGTGGTTATCAGGGTCTGGCCGCCGCGGCGGGTGAAGCCCACGAGCTTCCTCCGCCGCGAGAGGTCCAACTCGCTCATGACATCATCGAGGAGCAGGAGCGGCCGAGCCGGGCCCTCGAGCAACTGCTCCCACTCTGCGAGCACCAACGCCAGGAGCGCCGTCCGCTGTTCGCCCTGGGAGGCGCAGTCGCGCATATCCAGTCCGGCCGCGCGTCAACCGCAGGTCGTCGCGGTGCGGGCCCAGGTGGGTGTAGGTCCGTTGTCTGTCGGCTGCCCGGCTGTCGGCCAGCCGGGCACTGTAGGCGGCTTCGTCCATCCCGGCCACGTTCGTCCGATAGATCAGCCTCAGGGTGTCGGCCGGCTCCAAGGTCAACTCTTCGTGCACCCGTTGGAAGGCGCCGACGAAGGCGCCCAGGGCGGCGGCGCGCCAGCCCGCCACCAGCAGGCCGGTCTGGGCCAGCAGGGTCTCCCACGGCTCGAACTCGGGGTCCCGCAGACCCCCGCGCGACGTCCGCAGCAGGTAGTTGCGCTGAGAAAGGGCCTCGTCGTAGCGGCGAAGCGTCCCGGGATACTCGGGGGAGCGGCGGGTCGCCAGCCTGTCCAGATACTCCCGCCGGCGCCGCGGGCTGCCCTTGATCAGCCGCAGGTCGTCGGGGGCGAACGTGCGCACGGGCAGGAGTTCCTTCCAGCGCCCGGCGTCGTCGAGCGGAGCGCCGTCGGCGGTCAGCCGGCGCTCGCCGTCCCTGCCGTAAGCGGCCGCGGCCAGGGTCGCAGGGTCGCTCAACTCGACCTCCACCCGCAGGTGGTCGCGATCGCGGCTCATCACGTCTTTCACGTTGGTGGTGCGGAGCGGCGTACCCTGGAGCACCAGCGACGCGGCCTCGAGGACCGTGGTCTTGCCGGCGCCGTTCGGCCCGACGAGGATGTTGAGACCGGGGCCCAACTCCACTTCCAGCTCATGCCGGCAGCGGAGGTTCGTCAGCCTGATCCTGCTGATGAACATGGGGCGCCCCTACGGGGCCTGCGCCTCGGCCACCTGGGCGGACGCGCCCTGGACCTGCACCACGTCACCGGGCTGCAGCTTATGGCCGCGGCGGAGCTCCACCTCACCGTTCACCCGCACCAAGCCGTCGGCGATGAGCATCTTCGCCTCACCACCCGAGCCGACAAGGCTCGCGGCTTTGAGGAACTGCCCCACGGTGATGGGCAGCCGCACGGGCACACTCTGCGGAGCCGCCGGCTTGCGGGGACCCTTTTCGGGCGGCACGGACGGGGTCCTAATCGCTGAGGCGGATAGGCATGACCAGATAGAGGAAGTCGTCCGCCGCGCCCTTGACCAGCCCCGGGCGGAGCGGGCTGATGAAGCGCAGATAGACGATGCTCTCCTTGACGGCCGCGATGCCGGCTTCCAGGAACTCGGGGTTGAAGCCGATCTCGAGATCGTCGCCGGAGTACTGGATGGGCATGGCCTCGTGAGCTTTGCCCACATCCTGAGATTCGGCGGATACGGTGAGCGTGTTGGAGGCGAAGCGCAGGCGAAGCGGCGCGTTCTTCTGGGCAAGCAGACCCACGCGGCGGACGGCCTCGAGGACCTCGTCGTGGTCTACGGCGACTTCATAGTCGAAGGTCTCCGGGATCAGCTGGCGATAGTTCGGGAACTGCCCGTCGATGAGCCGGGAGATCAGGTTGACGCCGCCCACCTGGAACATCATCTGGTTCTCAGTGGGAACGATGGTGATGGAATCGTCCGCGACACCACTGGCGATGCGCGAGAGTTCGAGCAGCGTCCGGGCCGGCACGATGGTCTGCAGGGGGTCCGCCACCGACGACTCGATGGGCGTCTCCTTGACGCTCAGGCGGTAGCTGTCGGTGGCCACCATCTTGATGTCGTTCTTGTTGAAGTGGATGAGCACGCCCGTGAGTACCGGACGAGTCTCGTCACGAGAAGCCGAGGGAGCGACCCGGTCGACCGTCTCCAAGAACGCGGCTTTGTTCACCGTGAACCCATCACCGATGGGCGCCGGGAGTTGTGGGAAGTCGACGGCGGGTAGCGAATGCAGGTTGAACAGCGATTCGCCGGCGCGGATCTCCACTTGAGTCTCCCCGGCCCGCTGCTCGAGTATCACTTCACCCACCGGCAGGCTTCGCGCGATATCGGAAGCGATGCGTGCGGGCACCACGAGAGACCCCGGCTGTTCGACCCGGCCGGCGAGGGGCGCCTTGATGGATATCTCCATATCCGTCGCCGAGAGAAGGATGCCCTCGACCCTTGCATCAACAAGGACGCCCGACAGCACCTGGATGGAACTGCGCGAGGAAACCGCCTTGTTGACGATTCCAAGACACTCGACCAGCGCTTGCTTGCTCGTGACCAGTTTCATCGGTGCTCCTCGGAAGATCGGGGAACGACAGTGCGCTTATTACTAGTAGTTTCTTTAGATAGAAATATAGCGGTATTAGTAGACACTGTGAATGGTGTGGACAGACGGCCGGCATGGCGCGCGGCGTGAACTTGAGCAACGCGGAGCCTGGGATAAACATGTGGACAAGTTGAGCGGCTCGAGACGGAGTTATCCCCGGTCTGTGGAGAGCCTCCCGAGAGCGGCACTTGTGCACACGTCTTCCGACGGTTATCGACAGGGTGGTGTGGAAGAGGGATCAACGGGTCGGCATCCGATCCGGTCAGGCGCTTTTGATCTTGGTGGTGAGCCGCTGGATGCGGTTGTACATATCCCGGTCTTCCTGCATGAGTTTGGTGATCTTCTGGACTGCGTGCAGCACACTGGTGTGGTCGCGGTTGCCGAAGCGTTCGCCGATCTTGGGCAGACTGGAGTCGGTGAGTTCGCGGGCCAGGTACATGGCCATATGGCGGCTGTCCACGACGGGACGCGACCGCTTGTCGCCGATGATCTCGGTGATCGAGACGCCCGTGGATTCCGATACGGCCGACAGGATCAGGTCGATGGTGACGCGTGTGGCCGCCGTCTCCGGGATGTCTTTCAGCACTTCGCGGGCGAGATCGACGTTGATGGGCCGCTTGATGATGGAGGAATACGCCACCACCCTGGTGAGGCAGCCTTCAAGCTCCCTGATATTGGTGGGTACCCGGGAGGCGATGAGCATGAGGGTGTCCTCGTCCGCGAGCGCGATGTGGTCGGAGCGGGCCTTCTTGCGCAGGATGGCGATGCGGGTCTCGAGGTCGGGCGGCTGGATGTCGGTGATCAGGCCCCACTCGAAGCGCGACACCAGACGGTCCTCGAGAGTCGCCAGACCCTTCGGGTGCCGGTCCGATGTCAGGACGATCTGCTTCTGCGCGTCGTAGAGCGCGTTGAAGGTGTGGAAGAACTCCTCCTGCGTCTGCTCCTTCTTGGCCAGGAACTGGACGTCGTCGATCAACAGCACATCCACGGTGCGGTACCGGTTCTTGAAGCCCTCGATGCTGTCGTCTCGCAGCGAGTTGATGAAGTCGTTGGTGAACGTCTCCAGGGTCACGTAGCGCACCGTGAGGCCTGGATGGTTGCGCAGGACGTAATGCCCGACCGCCTGAAGCAGGTGAGTCTTGCCCAGCCCGACGCCCCCGTATATGAAGAGCGGGTTGTACTGGGTGCCAGGCGTCTCGGCCGCGGCTAGGGCGGCTGCGTGGGCGAACCGGTTGGACTGCCCGACGACAAAGGTGTCGAACGTGTACTTGCTGACCAGACCTGCCGCCGCGGCCCTGCTGGTCTCCGGGGAGGGCGCCGCGGTCTGCACAGAGGGACCGGCGGGCGACGTGGCTCCGCCGGGGGCCCTCCCGCCGCCCGATCCGCCGCCGTTGCGCCCACCGCCCACCGCCACGGGCGGGGCGGTGCGCTCCGGGGTCGCGGTGTGCTTCAGCCGGTTCTCGAGGTTCGGCACCACCACGATCTCGCATTCGACCGGTGAGCCCACGACCTGGGTCACCGCGTCGGAGATGAGCGCGCGGAAGCGCGAATCTATCCAGTCCTTGGCGAAGTCCGAGGAAACGCCCACCGAGTACAGGCCGTCGTTCAGGCCGAGCCCGGCTGTCTGGGCGAACCAGATGTTGAACGTGCCCTCATTGACCTGCTGAGAGATGACTTCGAGAGCCTTCTCCCAGATGGGGTCGCTGTAGCTATTCTCCACGGGTTCCTCCACATCCCCACGCCCACGGCGGCGCACACTTCGTCACATGCCGGCGCCACGTCACTTGAGTCGTCGTATGACTCGTCACATGACCGCGCCGATGTACGCCAATCCGGCGTCGGTCGCCGAACGGTGCCCATTGGGCCGGCAGGCGACGAAGCCTGCCTGCTCGAGTGACACCAGGTCTCGATACACGGTCGAGGTAGAGACGCCCAGTTCCTGAGCGATGCGGGTCGGACCGACCGGCGCGAGCTCGACCGTCAGCAGCAGAACCTTAAGCTGGCGCTCGGGGAGATTATATTCCGGCGCCGGGGATGGCGCGAGAGGACTTTCGATGGGCGGTGGGATCCGGGCCGTGATGACCGTCCCTCTGCCGAGGTTGTCCTCGATCTCCAGAGTCCCTCCCAGCCCGGTCAATGTGCGCTGCGCCACGAAGAGCCCGGATCCGACGCCACGGATGTGGCGCTTGTTGGCCGCGTCGGCCGTGGTGAAGCCCGGCCGCAGAGCGGCGTCTTTGTCTGGGATCCCCGGCCCTTGGTCACTGACGCGCAGCGTGTTGCCCCTGTCGAGGATCGTGATGACCACCCCGCTGAACGAGGCATGGACCAGGTTCTCGATCAACTCCCGGAACACATTGAGCGGGATGCCCCCTCCTTCTTCCTGGGCAAGACTGTGGGCGCGGGCGGTCAGTTGCTCGATGAGATCGCGGGTCGCGGTGCCCCCAGCGGCCTCTCCGGGCGCCTCTCCGGGCGCGTAGGCGGGCGCGTCTCCCTGAGACGCAAGCGGGACCACGAGGGGCGGAGCTCCGCTGTCGTGGTACACCGCGATGCGGGGGGAGCCGTCTGACAGAGGGGACGCGCCGGAGGAGCCGTCTCCGCGAGAAGGCGCCGCCGTCCCCGGCGCTGGTTCGCCCGACTGATCAGAAGACTGAGGGAGGGAGCGCGTCGGCAAAGCGGGCCTTTCTGAATAGTGCGTACCGCGTGTGCCAAAAAGCCGAAGCCATTCTATCCGCGAAAGGGCCTATTTTCCACAGGACGAGCAGCGGTGGAACCCCGGAAAGTCCATGTATTTCCTTCTGATGGGCCTGTCGGCGGGCGGTGTGCCAGCATTCTATGCCCGCTGGTTAGCAGGGAAAAGACGCTTTGTATCCACAGGTCTATCCACAGCTGTGGAAAACGTGTAGAACGATGGAACGCGAGCCCCGCATACACCAGGTTTTCTGTTGAAAATGGGGAAAGTGGGTTTCGTCGGGCGCTGTGTGTGGGCCTGCCGCGGCAGTGGATTGTGTGGCGCTTGGGGAGAATCGGTGGTGGTGGTCGCCCTTGGTGTGAGCCCAACGCCCGGCTGCGATACCCCACGGGGCATCGGGCGCGGCCGAGTACATCCGCTCGCGTCCTGGGTCGGGGGCGGGGAGCTGATCCGCCCGACTCAGGACATCGCTCGTGGGCGTCCCGGCGTAGGAGCACTCGGGCAACATCGCAGAGGTGCAGAGCACGCCAAACCCGCTGCTGGAAGGCGATTGGCGACGTCTGGCGCTATGGGGAGGGGCCGGGCGCCCCAGGAAAGCTGTGCGCTGCAAGCGTCCTGCTCCGGGCGGAATTCCACAGAGAGATGTGCTGGCGTGCGTGCAGAACCGCCGAATACCCTCAGTTGTCCACACTTTCCACAGGAGCCTGTGTACGCCTGCAGCGGGACCCCTTCGGCGGGGCGCCAGCCCGCTTCTCCCGGCGGTCGGCGTGTGATAATGAGGCGGAGGTCGGCGCCCGCTCGGTGTCCGGCCACCGCAGCCGCGAGCGATGCCGACCACTCTATCTAGTGGGGCGGAGATCCGGGTCCGTCGGATCGGCTATCGTCAGGCGATTGACGCCCGCACACCTGACTTGTATACTTCGCCACCCCTGCGCGCGCCCGGCGCTTGGCAGGAAGCTTCGAGTGTCTTTTACTTCGCGCCTGTTGGGCTCCTGCCGCGGCGCTGAGCGACAAGTGAGGAAACGTGAAGAGGACCTATCAGCCGAACAAGCGCAAGCGCAAGAAGACCCACGGCTTTCGGGCCCGCATGGCCACTCGCGCTGGCAGGGCCGTGCTCAAGCGCCGACGCGACAAGGGTCGTAAGCGTCTGTCCGCCTAACCACGGTGGATCGGTCTCGCGGCCGGCTTTCCAGATCCGAGGACTTTGCTCGCGTCTATCGCGCGGGTCGGTCTGTCGCCAACAAGTATCTGGTCCTATACTATTTCGAGCGCTCTGATCCTGGACTTTCCGGCGGGGAAGTAAGGCCCCGGGTCGGGTTCTCGGTGTCGAAGCGTTTGGGCACGGCTGTCGATCGGAATCGGGTGAAGCGCGTCCTCCGGGAGGCCTTTCGAGCCAATGACCAGTCTTTCAAGGTGAATATGGACTTCGTCCTCATTGCTCGCACCCCACTCGTCGAGCTGATAGAGACCGGCGGGCTGAAGTCCGTGGAGGCAAAGATGCTTGAGGTCTTCCGCAAGGCGTCCCTTGTCTCCGGGCCTACCGACGAGCGGCGGGCCTAGCGATGAAGCACGCCGCGCGTAACCCGGTGAAAGCTCTGTTCGTCGGGCTCATCCGCTTCTATCAGGTGGTGGTTTCGCCCAGCATCCCCAGCCGCTGCAAGTACTACCCATCTTGCTCGCAGTACGCGCTGGACGCCGTACGGGAACACGGGGCGGCGCGCGGCTTCGTACTGGCGGTGTGGCGGGTGCTTCGCTGCAACCCGCTGAGCTACGGTGGGTACGATCCCGTGTCTAAGCAGAGGCTGTTCCGCGCCCGGGTCGCGGAAGGGGCAGCTGTTGACGCCATGTCGCAGGCCGACGAACACGGTCCAATGTGCAGGCACCGTCATCTGGTGAGGGGATAGCATGGGCGGTCTGGACAGTCTTTTCTCTCCTCTCAGCAAGTTCTTCTACTGGATCCTTGAGTTCATCCACGGGTGGGGGGTCAGCTGGTCCTGGTCCATCGTGATCCTGACCATCTTCGTCCGTATCGTCCTGATCCCGCTCACCTGGCGTCAGATCAAGAGCATGCGCGCTATGCAGGCGCTGGCGCCACAGATCAAGGTGCTGCAGGAGAAGTACAAGGACAACAAGCAACTCCTGAATCAGAAGACCATGGAGTTCTACCAGGAGAACAAGGTCAGCCCCTTCGGCTCGTGCCTTCCCGCTGATCCTCCAGCTGCCGGTCTTCCTCGGCCTGTACTACATGCTCCGCAACCAGGGCCAACCGGGAGGCTCGTTCGCCTTCCCGAACCCCACCGTGGGCTGGCTTTGGATGGCGGATATCACCAAGTTCGACATCATCTTGATGTTCCTCTACATTGGGAGCCAGTTTGTGGCTTCCTGGCAGACCGCCAGAAAAGGCGCAGGTCAGCAGAAGATAATCGCCTATATGATGCCCATAATGGTGGGTATCTTCATGTTTATAGGTAAGTGGCCTGCAGGTTTGTTCATCTATTGGTTCACTTCCAACTTGTGGACTATTGCTCAGCAATACGTTGCAGAGAAGTTGAAGCCGATGCCTGTACAGGCGGTGATACCTTCGGCTAAGGAGAAAGCACCCGTCAGGAGTTCATCGGCGAAGACACCCGCCAAGACTCCTGCCGGACCCCGGTCAAGCCAGGGGCCAAACCGGGGACCAAGGCGGGCGCTGCTCCGGCGAAAGCCAAGGCCACGACCTCGACACAGCCGGCTAAGAAGAGCGGAGGCAATACCAGTGGGCAAGGGACGTCAGCAAAAGGGCAGGCAGCAGGTAGCAAGAGCAAACGGCCGGACGGTGGAGCAGGCGGTCCAACGAGCTCTAGCTGAACTTGATTTCGCTCCCGGCGAGCTCGCTGAGGAGCAGTATGAAGTCACCATCATCATCCCCCCGGAAGAGGGATTCATGGGGGTCGGGGCCGTTGACGCGGTGGTCGAGGTGGCTTTGGTCGGAGACGAGTTCGACTTCCTCGGGCCCGAGGACGATTCGATGCCGCCGGAGCTTCTGAGGCACGACACCGACGATGACGACGACTACGATGACGACTATCGCCGCCCGCGTGGGCAGTGGGTCCCCGACCGCGAAGAGGACGACACGCCCGACGCTGCCAGGCTGAGGGCCTTCCTCTCTCGCGTTCTGAACGAGCTGGGTCTTCCCGCTTCTATTCACATCACCGAGGGCGAAGAGGAGCTCTTCGCCGAGATCACCGGCGAGGACATGGGGATCTTCATCGGCCGCCGCGGTCAGACTATCGACGCCGTCGAGTACCTGGCCAGCATCGCCGTGTTCAGCGGATCGCACTCGCGTAGACGCGTCGAACTCGACGCGGAGGGTTATAAGGACCGACGCCGGCGGCAGATCGAACGGGTAGCTCTTCGGAAGGCCGAGGAGGCTGCGAAGCGCGGCCGCCCCGTGCAGTTGACGCCCATGACACCGGCCGAGCGCAAGATCGTGCACTTGACGCTCCGCGGTCGCACCGACGTGCTTACTGCCAGCCAGGGCCGGGAGCCCAACCGCTGTGTTGTCATTACGCCGGCCAGGGAGGCGCGCCGCTAGGAAATGGCCCAGCCTGGGCGGGGTACCTGCCTCGGCAAGCGTTGTTGTGGTGCGGGGTTGGCTGAGGGCGAGGCCGCGCCGACACGGCGGGTGGCAGGCACATCGGGCGGGCATGTCGGGAGCGACTGCTGCTTTGTGGGCTGCGCTGCATGTTGTCGCTTCATGGCCGGCCGTCCGGTTTTCTGGCATCATCTTCACTCTTGTCTCACCATCTGAGGAACACCTTTCGCGCGCATGACCTCCGATAGCCTTCATACCGGGACTCCTGAAACCTGGGGCGACGACACCATCGTGGCCCTATCGACGGCCACGGGGCTTGGGGCCATCGGGATCGTACGAATGAGCGGTCCGGAAGCCGTCGGCATTGCCGAGTCGGTGTTCCGAGCGGGCAGAGGAGCCGGTCTTAGGCCGGAGGAGACCCATCGGCTTCTGTACGGGCATGTGGCTGATCCGCATGATGACCACGATATCGATGAGGTCCTGCTTGCTGTGATGCGGGCTCCTCACTCGTACACCCGGGAGGACGTGGTCGAGATCCACTGCCACGGCGGCGTAGCGGCGCAGCGTGCGGTACTGCGGTTGCTCGTCCATCTTGGGGCTCGGCCTGCCGAGCCAGGAGAGTTCACCAAGCGGGCGTTTCTCAACGGGAGAATAGACCTAGCCCAGGCCGAAAGTGTGGCTGCCATCGTCTCGGCCCGCAGCTCAGGGGCGTTGCGGGCATCGGTGCGCCAACTGGAGGGCGGCCTCTCCGAGAAGCTGAGAGCCGTGCGCGGAGCCTTGGTGGGATTGCTGGCTCAGATCGAAGCGACCGTCGACTTCACCGACGAGGACATCGACTCCCTGGACTGGAGAGGCTTGGGCGACGGTCTCCTCACAGCCCGGAAGGACTTGGAGAGACTGCTGCGCACCGCCTTTCTCGGTCGGGCGCTGGAGCACGGACTGCGCACAGCTATCGTCGGCAAGCCGAACGTGGGCAAGAGCTCCTTGCTCAACGCGCTTCTCATGCGCGAGCGGGCGATCGTATCGGATATCCCGGGTACCACGCGTGACACGGTCGAGGAACTGATGGAGATCGGAGGGATACCGATCCACCTGGTCGATACGGCTGGGATTCGCGTCGGGGGCGATCACGTAGAGCGACTCGGGGTGGCCCGATCGGTGAAAGCCATCGAGCAGGCCGATCTTGTCCTCGCCGTGCTGGACGCCGCGATTCTGTGGGACGACGAGGACCGGGACTTCATTCAGGGCCTGGACCGCACGAGGACCATAATCGTCTGCAACAAGATCGATCTCGTCGACGATGGCGCTGCCAAGGCAGCGGGTGTCGCCGCTCTTCTCGGCGATGGTGCTTCCTCGCTGGCGGAGTGGCGCGTCTGCGGGGTCTCGGCGGTCACGGGCGAAGGCCTTGAAGCGCTCAGGGAAAGCATAGAGTCGGTGGTGAGCGGAGGCGAAGGGCTGCATCTTGAGGAGCCCGTCCTCGCCAGCGAGCGGCAGCGCGGTCTGGTGGGCGAGGCCTTCGCCAAGACGGGGTCGGCGCTCGCGACCGCTGCGCTGGAGACCGACGAGGAACTGGTCTGTGAGGACATTCGCGAAGCAATCGGCGCGCTAGGGCGGATCACTGGTGAGGATCTCACGCAGGACCTTCTCGACGAGATCTTCAGCCGCTTCTGCATTGGGAAGTAGATGGAGCCGCCTGCTGTGAAGAACGTCCATCAGGACCAGACAACCTGCCCCACACCGGCAATCGACCCTGCTGGCGACGCAGGGCCGACAGTGCTCGTCATAGGCGCGGGCGTGTCGGGCTGTGCGTGTGCGGCCACTCTTGCTTCGGCGGGCCTTGGCGTGACGCTGATCAACAGCGCTATGGATCGCGTAGGGTTGCCGGCGTATGGCCCCGACCTCTGCCGGCGCGGATGGCCGGTGGTGTCAGTTGGAGGAGGCCCTGGCCGAGCTGCCTTCCCCTCTACGCGCCATTTGGCTTGAGGCGGGTCTGCGCCCGGTCAACGGCGCAGCCGTCCTTAACATCGATCGCCGCAGGGTGAGCGTTGAGACCAAGCGGCTGTTGGAGCACGTGCCCGGGCTACAGTTCAGGCAGGGGTTCGTTTCGCACCTGAGGGTCATCGAGCCCGTCGTGGAGGGCGGAAGGGTCAGAATCCAGGCGGAGACCATTTTCGGCGAGGTATTCGAAGCGGACGCGGCTGTTGTGGCCGTCGGCCTGAGTCTCGCCGGTCGCAGTTCGGTTGGTGGAGAGACTGTCGAGGGCGGTCGGTACGGAGAGCCCGCCTCCAACGACCTGCTCAAGGTTATGGAGGCATTGGGCGCTCAGTGCCGTGAGGGCGTTCTACACGTGGGACCGAGGTTGGCGGTGGGCGACTTTCGCGCCCTCCAGGAACCTGCGCCAGAAAGTCGATTGGCGACAGGGACGGGAACTCCCGGGGCGCCTGGAGGCGCGGGACTCGGGCCATCCGTCGTGGAGCTGGCTGTCATGGTCGAGGGGGACGAGAAACAGTCTTGGCCTGCGGACTTCCCGCCGGCGCCGCATTTGGATCCGGCCTTAAGGTTCGAGCAGATGGTCGTCGATGTCCGGATCGCGCTGAATGGAGAAGGCCCGCGAAGGATCGAGAGTGTTCCTGTGGTCTCGCCCGACGGTGCGGCCACCGGCGAGGTCTACGTCGCCCCGGGAACGGCGGCTGCTCGTGCCTTGGAGAACGGTGAGGGCGCCGCCGCTTCGTCTGTGCTGACGCGCATGCCGCTGACGGTGACGGCTGCCGTTGTGAGGAACGTCAGCCTGTCCGGCAGACTGGACACGCTGCAGACTTGCGGGCGAATATGGGTCGTGGGACGGTCTGCGGGGGCTGAGGACTATGTTGAAAGCCTTGCCTCGGGAGTGCGCGGCGGACGGGACGTCGTCGCGGAGCTCGGAGGTATCTGAAGTGGCCGGCGAGCGGTTGAACGGACCCAAGTCAATGAGTAGCAGACCGGATTCGGACTGCAGGTACGACGTGGTAGTCGTGGGTGGCGGACATGCCGGGTGTGAGGCCGCTTTGGCAGCCGCACGAATGGGCTGCCGGACGGCGTTGGTGACGCTGCATGTGGACAACATCGCCCTCATGCCCTGCAATCCGGCGGTCGGAGGGGTCGGAAAAGGGCAGCTGACTCGAGAGGTTGATGCTCTGGGGGGTGAACAAGGCCGCAACACCGACAGGGCTTTCATCCAGTTGAAGATGCTCAACACGTCCAAGGGTCCGGCCGTCCGCGCTCTTCGCGCTCAGACGGACAAGCGCCTGTACGAAGACTGGATGAAGGTCACTCTTTCGCGAACGCCTAACCTTCACGTAGTTCAGGGGGAGGCAGTCGCCCTTGATGTTTCACGTGAAACAATCCGGGGCTTGGATCTGGCGGACGGAAGGCGTCTTGCCTGCCGTTCCGTCGTTCTCGCCACTGGCACCTTCCTACGTGGCAAGATCGTCATCGGCGATCGCATCTTCGCGGCAGGCCGTGTGGGCGAGTTGCCGGCCCTTCGGCTGTCCCAAAGCCTCATGGAGGCCGGCTTGGAGCTGGATCGATTCCAGTCGGCCACTCCACCTCGCATCGACGGGAGGACCATCGACGCCGATCGGATGATCCCGCAGGAAGGTGACACCTCGCCTCTGTCGTTCTCGCACTGGCAGAGGCCGGCCCCGCGGCGGCAAGTCCCTTGTTTCCTGACACATACGACATCCGCCACGCACGAAGTCGTATCCAAGTACCTCCACCTCAGCCCACTCAAGAGCGGGTCGGTGAGCGGAAAGGGCCCGCGATACTGCCCGTCAATCGACCGCAAGCTCATCAACTTCCCTGAGAAGGAGCAGCACCCTGTGTTCGTCGAGCCGGAAGGTGTGACGACCCAGGAGATGTACCTCCAGGGGCTCACAACGAGCCTCCCCGTGTTCGTCCAGGAGAAGATCATCAAGGCCACGCCAGGGCTGGAGAACGCTCGGCTGGTGCGCCCGGGATACGCTGTGGAATACGATTACCTGCCGCCGCAGCAACTGACTCTGGCCCTTCAGACCAAGGCGGTTGCCGGTCTCTTCAGCGCGGGCCAGCTGAACGGAACTTCCGGGTATGAGGAAGCGGCCGCCCAGGGTCTGATGGCGGGCATCAACGCCGCTTTGCACGCGAAAGAGGAGGCCCCATTCATCCTGCGCCGCGATCAGGCATACATCGGCGTACTGATCGACGACCTGGTGACGAAGGGAGTCGACGAGCCCTACCGGATGTTCACCTCCAGAGCGGAATACCGGCTCATTCTCCGGCATGACAACGCCGCGGAACGTCTGTCTTCTCTGGGGCACCAGTTGGGGCTGCTGAACGACGCGCAATTGGCGGTGGTCGAAGAGAAACAGCGCACGCTTGCCGAGTATGCCCAGCTACTGGAAGGCGTCCAGGTCCGCTCCACCGGGGAGACCGACGCTCTGCTCGAGTCTTTGGGTACGTCTCCCCTGGAGGAGTCGCAGTCGGCCGGAAGGCTGCTGCGCAGACCCCAGATCACTTTCGACGACCTCCTGTTGATGCTCAGCGAGGACGATCGGGAGCGAATCGCGGCGGCCCCGCCGGAAGTGATCGAGCAACTGGACGTGCAGGCCCGCTACGAGGGCTACATCCGCCGACAACTCGCCGAGATCCGCCGCCACCGAGCCACCGAGACTCTGCAGGTCCCCCACGACTTCGACTACCGTCCCCTCGAAGGGCTGACGTATGAGGCCAAGGACAAGCTCAGCCGTCTGCGCCCGGCCACCCTTGGGCAGGCATCGCGAGTGCCCGGCGTCTCTCCGGCGGACATCTCGGTGCTGTCTGGTGCATCTGTACCGGCACTTGCGGGCCGAGCCAGACAGCGATGGGAACGACGACTCTGGTGGGCGCGGCGCGGGCGCTGTCGTTGATTGCGGCGGGTCTGAGGGCGGGATCAACCCCCGGACCGACGCCCAGACAACGGGGGAAGAACCCGTCTTCCAGGCCGCCGATACGGCCCACATCGCGTCGTCCGGCTCAGCGATAGCGGTCAAGAAGTCCTGAACCCCGGTGGAATTGACACAGACAGAGTCCTACGCCAAGCGCGGCCTCGATCGTGCGTCCCTCGACCGGCTGAGCGTGTTCGGCGATCTGCTGCTCAATCCCGGCTTCAATGTCACCAGCGTCCGGGAGCCTGAGGCGATCGAGCAGTTCCATTTTCTTGACTGCCTCTCCCTACTCGACCTGCTCGAGGTGCGCTCCACCAAGAATCTTGCGGATCTGGGGTCCGGAGCGGGGCTGCCCGCGCTCATCCTGGCGCTGGCTCTGCCAGAGGCGAGGATCACCGCTGTCGAATCGCTCAACAAGAAGTGCGGCTTCATCCAGCAGGCCGCCGCCGCCATGGGCCTGCAGAACGTCGATGTCCAGTGCGCCCGCGCCGAGGAATACGGCCGGGGGCCCGGCCGTGGGGCTCACGATGTGGTCGTCTCCAGGGCTTTGGCCGCCTTCACGGTCGTGGCCGAGTACTCACTCCCACTCCTAGCCCCAGGCGGGGTGATGATAGCCATGAAGGGCGAAATCTCCAACCAAGAGCGTATTCACGGCCAGAAGGCTCTCGATATACTGGGCGGAGGCGAGTTGGAGTCGATTCGGCTCGAGCCCTTCACGGGGGCAGAGAACCGTTGGGTCCATATGGCAAGGAAGGTGAAGGCGACTCCAGCCTCATATCCGCGCCGGCCCGGCCTCGCGAAGCAGCGGCCACTCGGGGCCTGACGAGCAAGAGAGGAACAGTCCACTGATCTACGCAATCGCAAACCAAAAGGGCGGCGTCGGCAAGACGACGACTGCCATCAATCTAGCCGCGAGTATCGCTCAGGCTGGGGAGCGCGTGCTGCTGGTCGACATGGACTCTCAGGCGAATGCTTCCCATGGCCTCGGGGTACGCATTCCCCAGGGCGAGCCCGCCATGCTGGACGTGCTGCTCGGCGAGCAAGATCTTGCCTCGGTGATCCATCCCTCGTCGGTGCCTGGGCTGGACGTAGCCCCCGCCTCCTCCGACATGGTCGGCTCGAGCATGCTGCTCTCAGACCTCGATCGCCGGGAATTCCGCCTGAAAGAGGCGCTTGCGTCCCTTGAAGAGGGCCGCTATTCGTTCGTCTTCATCGACTGCCCGCCGTCGTTGGGCCTTCTGACCGTCAACGGTCTGGTGGCCGCGGAGGCCGTGTTGATACCGGTACAGGCCGAGTACTACGCCCTCGAAGGGCTGACTCAGCTGCTATCGACCGTCACCGCGGTCAAGGAACGCCTGAATCCCTCGCTCCGTATCGCCGGACTGATCCTCACGATGGTCGATCTTCGTACTGCGCTTGCGCGCCAGGTGGAGGAAGAGATCAGGAGTCACTTCCCGGCACTCACGTTCAACACAGTCGTGCCCCGCAACGTTCGACTCGCGGAAGCCCCGAGCCACGGCTTACCGGTGTCGATGCTCGATCCGCGGTGCTCAGGCTCGGATGCGTACTTCGATCTGGCTCTGGAGGTGATCAGCCATGGCTAAGAAGCCGGCGCTCGGTAGGGGACTGGCTGCTTTGCTCAGGGAGGAGCAGGCAGACGACTATCTCGATGATCTCGGTGCGTCTGCGAAGGCCTCATCTGAGGGCGATGCGCCCGCCCGCCCGAGGTCCGGTGACGGGTCTGGCGTGGTGGAGCTTCCCGTCACGGCCATCAGAAGGAACCCCCGCCAGCCGCGCCGGGCCTTCGACGCGGGCGCCCTGGAGGAACTGGCAACCTCTATCGCGTCGGTCGGCGTGGTCCAGCCGGTCATCGTGCGCCAGGTCGATGACGGCTATGAGCTGATCGCAGGAGAACGGCGCTGGAGGGCGGCTCAGCAGGCCGGATTCACCGTCGTCCCGGCCATCGTGCGGGTCGCCTCTGACGTCGAGAGTCTGGAATTGGCTCTCATCGAGAACGTGGTCCGCCAGCAGCTCAACCCGGTTGACGAGGCCTTCGCTCTGAAGGTCTTGTTGGAAGATCTTGGTGTTACGCAGGAAAAACTCGCGGCACGAGTGGGCAAGAGCCGCTCCGCCATAGCGAACAAGATCCGCCTTCTGGATCTCCCCGGGACCATCCAGGAGTCACTCGCGAGCGGGGAGCTTTCGGAGGGTCATGCCCGGGCGCTTCTCGGACTCGGGGGGCGCGGAGAGCAGATCCGTATGGCCCGGCGCATCGCCGAGAAGGGCCTTTCGGTCCGACAAGTCGAGGACGAGGTACGGCGCAAGGGAGAAGAGACCAAGACCAGCAAGCCGGCTCAGGCCTCGAACCTCCCCGGCGAAGTCCTCGACCAGATCCGCGACTCGTTCTTCGGCTTGCTCGGCGTCATGCCGAAAGTCCGTGACAGGGGAACGGGAGGCGTGATAGAACTGCCGTTCAAAGACGGGGAAGAACTGGCGCGGCTGCTCGATCGGCTGCAGTAAGCCACTCGAGCGGGGCAGTGTCTACCACCACCTGGGCCGACAGGCTTGCTGATGGACCCGGGAGGGCTGAGGAACCAAGAGCGGGGCGGGCGTCGTCGTACCGGCCTACAAAGCCGTCTCTGAGAGGGGTATGTATGAGAGAGATCACATCGCGGAAGGGCAACAAAGTCCTGCAATTGGCGGGTATCGGCGCGGTAGCCTGCGTGGCCCTGGTGTTCGGGCTCCTTCTGGCCGGTTGCTCCGATGACTCGGCGGGTTCCGCGGGTGCGGCCGCAGTCTTGTCTGGCGCCGGGGCCGCCAACACTGTCACGGTCAGCGGCTCTGCCACCGTCACCAGCCCTCCGGACGAAGCGGTCATCATCCTGACCGTCGAGAACGACGGGGCCACGTCCACCGCAGCCATGGACGCCACTTCCACGCAGAGCAACCAACTGCTCGCCGCGCTCAAGTCCGCCGGGATCGAAGACTCCGCCATCCAGACCTCGAGCGTGACGCTCTACCCCGTCCGGAGCTACGATCCGAACACGGGCAAAGAGACCCTTACCGGATATCGGGCGCAGAACAGTGTGAAAGTGACCATGAAGGACGCCGCCACGGTCGCCAAGGTCTTGGCTGCCGGCGTTGACAGTGGTGTGACCCTGGTGTCGGGTCCGGAGTGGAGACTCCGCGACGACAGCCAGGCCGTCAACGAAGCGCTCAAGCTGGCGGTCGCCCACGCCCGCGCCAAGGCTGACAGCCTCGCTGCGGCCGGGGGAGTGTCGATCGGGGACGTCATCACCATGAACGAAAGCTCCGTACAGGTGCCGGTCCCGATCTACAGCATGACCGGTGGTGCAGCCGAGGATTCGGTCAAGTCGGTGGTTCCCGCGGTGAGCGCCGGCACGCTCGACGTGACCGCCAACGTCACCATCACCTACACGCTCAAGCACTAGGGAGGAGCCGTGGCCTTCGCAGTCACCCATGCCGTCGACCAATCGACCGGCGGCTACGTGGTGACTGCGAAGGTCGGCTTGTCCATGGCTGAGACCAACGCCCTCTTCCTATCCGGCGACACCATCATCAGTTGGCCGGAAGGAGAACTCCTCGAATCGGATGGCTTGGGCGGTGTCAGGATCCTCGCAGCCCAGCGAGACCGCGATGGTGCGGACCGGCATGTTCATCTCGGAGCTCGCACGGCTCCCGGAAGGGCTGAAAATAGGTTATCGTCAGGGGGCGGAGGCTCAGCGCGCCGCGCAGCTCATCAAGCTGCAACTTCTCAAGGCGGGCATAGAAGAGGAGACCTGAATGGCTGACGATGACCAGCAGACTCAGGCGGCGGGGACTGCGTTGGATCCCCTGAAGCAAGCTCTGAAAGGGTATCTGGCCATTCCCGGTATCAAGGCGGCTCTCCTGGTCTCCGACCAGGGACTGCTCGTCAGCAGCATGGCCAAAGAGGGGGTCGACACCGCAAGCATCGCCGCTCTGGCCGTAGACACCGTGCGGACTGCCCAGCGCTTCGGGCAGCAGGTCAGCGCCGGCATCGTTGGACACCATGAGCATCGAGTTCGAAGGACTTACCGTCGTCCTCGCCCCCTTCACTACCGACGTCATGCTGGTGCTCCTGGCTGCCCCTGGTTCCGTCGGGATCTTGCTGGGCAAGCTATCCAACAGCAAAGTCGGCGCGTGAGCGAAGTCGGGCGCGTGAGCGAAGTCTGCGCATGAGTAAGGGGCGGATCATCGTCAATACCGGCGAGGGCAAGGGCAAGACCACCGCCGCGTTCGGGACGGCTCTTCGGGCTGCCGGCCACGGTCAACGCGTGGCCATCGTCCAGTTCATCAAGGGAGACGGGAACTACGGTGAAGCGGCCGCGCTAGAGGCCTGCACAAACGTTGATCTGCAGCGCATCGGGTCAGGTTTCACCTGGAAAGCAGACGATCCGGCGATCCCGAAGGCGCTTGCCCGTGAAGCTTGGGAGGCCTCTCGCCGCGCTAGCGCTCTCAGACCAGTACGACCTGCTGGTCCTGGATGAACTCAATTACGCCGCCGTCGAGGGCTACGTGTCCGAGGAGGAGATCCTCGAGCTTCTCCGACAGAAGCCCGAGCGGCTTTCGGTGATCATCACTGGGCGAGGCGCCTCCCTGGGCCTGATAGACGCGGCCGACACCGTCACCGAGATGCGGTGCATCAAGCATGCGTTTGCGAGGTGGCTCCCCGGCGAAGAAGGGCATCGAGTACTAGGTCTCGCCCTCTCGCTTCGCGCCTTTGGTCCGACCATCAGTCCGTAGCGGGCTCCTCATACGACTGCGCCGCCCCCGCCAGCTGCCCGCAGGCCGCCTCGATGCCGGCACCCTTGCTCTGGCGGACCACCGCTTCGATGTGCGCCGCCCGCAAAACAGCTCGAAATGCCGACAAAGCAGCCGGACTCGACGGGTGGAACGTGCGGCGGCGGGGCGCCTTGTTGCTTGCGGTCGCCCTCGTGCCCGATTCCGTGTTGGCGCCCGGGCGCGCTCCAGGCTGGCTTCCGGCCCGGCCTCTGGATCACGGGATTCCAGGCGAGCAGATTGACGGTCACCACATGTCCGCGCAGGAGAGCGGCCAGTCGGCGCGGCGTCGTCGACGGTGTCGTTCACGCCGGCGATGAGGACGTATTCGACCAGCAGTTTGCGGCGAGTCAGCTCAAAATGCTGCCAGGCGGCCTCAAGGATCTCCGAGAGAGGATGGCGGTACCGCTCGGGGATGAGGAGCGCCCTGGTGGCGTCGTCGGCGGCGTGGAGGGAGAGTGCGAGGTTGACCTGCGGCTCCGTCTTGGCCAGACGAAGGATACCGTTCGGGATCCCCACGGTGGAGATGGAGAGCGACCGGCGCCCCAGTCCGAGGCCTGAGGGGGCGGTGAGGACGTGCACCGACTCGAGAACGGCTCCGAGGTTGAGGAGCGGTTCGCCCATGCCCATGTAGACCACGTTGGTGAGGCGCTGTCCCGGCTCGCAGGCTACGGCCGCCATCCTGACCTGGTCGACGATCTCGGCGGTGGACAGATTTCGCCGGAATCCCAGTGCTCCCGTGGCGCAGAACGCGCACCCGACGGCGCATCCCACCTGGCTGGAGATGCAGACGGTGAGGCGATTGCCGTAAGGGAGCAGGACGGTCTCGATGTTGGCGCCGTCCCGGGCCTCCAAGAGAAGCTTGGTCGTACCATCAGCCGCTTTGCGGGTGGCCGCGACCGAGAGGACGGACGGGCCGCCGTGGTCGAGGGCCGCCCGGAGGTCCGCGGGCAGGTTGCTGGCCTCAGCCAGCGGGATGCCGGGGCGCCGCATCAGGTGCTCCAGCACCTGTGCGTACCTGAACGAGGGGGCTTCGGCGGCCGCCAATGCCTTGGCCAGGTCTGGACGGTAGACTGCCAACACCGTCTGGGGGGAATCGTCGCGCCGAGCGGCAGGTGCAGGCCGGGCTCCCGGCTTGGTCCCCGGCTTGGGGTGCGCCCCGGAGCGGAATGTGGTGGTCCCTTGGGCGGCGGGCCGTCCCCTGGTGGGGCGGGATGCTCCTCGGGCCGGCCCCGTGGACGTTCCGGCGCCGCCCGGGCGCTTGGGCGCCTGCGGTCGTCCCGGGCCGGCGGCCGGCCGGTCGCCGCTCGGTTTGTCGGTCTGTTTGCGTCGTTGCTTCTCAGCCATCAGGTCGCCCTTCCTATCTATCTACCTCTGCACCGGCGTCAACGTGACCATGACGCCTCGTCTGACGCCCAGGAACTCCGCCGCGCTGGCGCCGTTCAAGGCGAGCGCCGCTTGTCCCCAGGAGTCGCGGATGAGTCCGAGCTCGCCGCCGGGCAGATCTCCATATGTATGCACCATCCGGGCCGTCCATTCCGGAGCGCCTTCTCCGGCGACCTCGACTAGGAACAGGTCGCCAGACTTGTCGCCCCCAGCCGGGATGAGCGCGAATTCTACGCCAAGTCCGACGTTGCCGAACCGGTCGATCTCAATGACCGGCGCGGAAACGCCTTCGGCAGCCCGCATGGCCGCGACAGGTACGAGCCGCACGAGCTCGGTTGGGCGCAAGGGAAGCCCGAGAGTCCGCGGGTCCGCTCCGGACGCCAACAGCGCCGCCGCTGGTGCGAAGAGGTCGCGGCCGTGGAAGGTGCTCGACACTCCCTCCAGCGGGAGACCAGCGCACGACCGCACCCTCTCGATGTCCAGCGCCCACGCGCCGGCAGGAACCGCCGAGCGCCTCAGAGGCATCGATGAGCAGGCCATTATCGGGCCCCACCAGGAGATCTCCCCGGCGCGTCTCGAGCGCGAGAGGCCGGCGGGTGGTCCCGACGCCCGGGTCCACCACCGCCAGATGCACCGACTCCGGGAAGAGGGGCACGACCCGCGCGAGCACGAGCGAGGCCGCGGCTATGTCGCCGACCGGTGACCTCGTGAGAGATGTGAAACACCCGGGCCTGCGGGCAGACCCGGGCCATGGTGGCCTCGCAGGCCGCCACGTATCCCCCGCCCGTGCCGAAGTCGCTCAAGAAGGTGACGCTATGCAGCGGTTTCACGGATTCCACCGCCTCCTACATCCCACCGAAGGGCGCCAGGTCGGTCGACCGGAAGACATGATCGATCATCCCACCGCGGCCCACGCGGAGCGTCAGCGCCAGCCGTTCGTCGCGGGGGAGCGCCGAAGAGGCCAGCGGGCAACGCCAGCTCCACCACGTCCTGCCATGCTCCGGCCACCGGTTCCCCCAGATAGCCGCGGCTGGTGCAGGCTACGTCAACGCGCCCGTCCTCGGCCAGAGCCATGTGGAAGACGGATTCCTCCCGCACGGAGGCATAGGTCACCGTGAGGTCGATCTCCAGTCCGTCGAGATCGCTCCTGTCTCGGGGGATGAGCAGCAGGTAGAGGTGCTCGGGTCCCCAGCCGAAACGGGCCTCGACGAGCCGGGCGCCCTCGGTGCGCTGCATGGTCGACGGAGAGTCGGGAGGCAGGATGCCCGCCATCTGCCCAGCCGTCGTCGGCGGAGATCAGCCCGTCGATGGTCGGATGGATGACGCCGGTGGGCAGTACCGGGGCGGTCTCGGCTGCCCCGGCGAAGACCGGCATGTACAGGCGTAGCGGGACCGGCTCGCCCAGGAGGCGGTAGACCTCCTGGAGATGCTGGCGGAACTCCAGGTCCCAGACGTAGTCGAGCTCGGTGTGATGGTGCTCGCCGAACCACCAGAACCAGTCGCTGCCCTCGGCCACCATGATGTGGCGCCAGGCGGCCTCGGCCGGGCTCAGGAGCGCGGCCAGGCCCGATCTGTCGGCCGGACTCGCCTGCACCGCCGAACGCCGCCGCGCCGCCGCCAGGTCGCGGGCGTCGTGAAGGAGGTCCCAGGCGGCGTTGTGGCCCGGGTCACCGCTCCAGGTGCGCAGGTCGCCGCCTATCCAGGAGCCCGTGTGCAGCCAGTCGAGCTGCTTCGTCGGCGGGAAACTCCTGCAAATACTCGGATATCGTCACGCAGCGCAGATCCGGGTCGGCCGCCAACCCCTCGTAGAGGAAGTGGAGGAAATCGCGTCCATCGTGCGGGTAGTACTCCCAGGCGTTCTCGCCATCGAGGGCGATGGTGACGAGCGGCGGCGCGCCGCCTGCGGCGCGCCGGCCGGCCGCGCCGGGATCAGCCGCTCCGGCCTCTCCCCCGCCCGCGGCGCCGGCCGCGGGCGCCACGCAGGCCGCCCCGATCGCCCGGATGCGGTTCAGGAGGTCGTTGGCGGCATCGCGCGAGTCCCAGCTTTGGTAACCGAAGCCGATGAGGTCGGACAGGGTGTGGTCGCGGAAGACGATGGCCACTTCCTGCTCTTCCCGGCGCAGCAGGTAGGCCTGATAGGGGGACGGCGCCTCCGCCGGTCCGTTCGGCGCGGCGGCGCTCCCTGTCGCGGAGCGCGACAGGACAGCCTGGTCGCTGATGGTCCAGCGGATGCCCGCCCTCGTCAGCAGAGGCAGGACATCCTCTCCCACCGACTGTTCCGAGCACCACATCCCGTGCGGCCGCTCCCCGAAGACCTGTTCGTGCTTCGCCACTCCGGCATCCACCTGCTCCCAGGCGTCCTCCGGGTGTGCGAAGCGGCGGTGCGGCAGGATGGTGTCGCCGCAACCCACGCGGGCGGAGTCGGTGTTGGCGAGGAGCGGGAGGATCGGGTGGTAGTAAGGGGTCGTGGAGATCTCGATCTGCCCGGCGGCGGCTGCCTTTCGATATGCGGGGATGACCCTTCGCAGGACGTCGTTCTGCAGCGCGGGCCAGCACCAGCTTGTCTTCCTCGCGGAAATCCCGGCCGCGCTGCACCAGGCTGAGCAGAGGCTCCGTCTCGAGCAGGGTGGGGTCGCACCAGGCCAGGTCGAACCAGACCTGAAGGTCGCGGAGTTCGTCGACCGTGAACGCGTCGCCGCAGGTGTTCCATCCGTTGTGGGCCTCCGCCTGGCGCTTCTGCGCCAACTCCTGATAGCGGGGGTGTGATTTGGCCCGGGGATGGTCGGGGCGCTCGCACATGCGCTCGACGACGAAGGCGCGCTCGTCGGGGGTGAGGTCCGCGGCGGGCTTGATGGTGTGCTGCCAGTAGACGTCGGTTACCGGCGCCGTCTGGGGCGGCGGGGCGGCGCCGCTCGCAGCCGCCGGCTCGGCGGCGCTGATGGCGCGGCTCGTCGGCGGGGCGTGACCTCGCCCGTCCTGGGCGACCAGATCTCAGGCAACCCTCCGGCCGCATAGTCCTCCAGCTGCTCCACCAGTGAAGGCACCAGGTTGAAGGTCTGGTGGATGGCCGGGTAGCCGGCCAGGATCTCCACCATATCCAGGTAATCCTTGATGGCGTGCAGCCGCGCCCAGGGCATCTGGAAAGCGCCGGTCTTGGCCGACCGGTAGTACGGCTGGTGCATGTGCCAGACGAACGCTACGCAGATCGGCGGCGGGCCGGCCGCGGTCGCTCCCGGCTGCGGTCGCTATCAGACGTACTCATCCATCGCCCGGACGAAGTTCGTATACACGCGCTGCTGCTCGGTCAGGATCCTGTCCGGGCCCAGATCCCACCACTCGTCGGGCGTGAAATACGCGGACACCTCGGCCTCCGAGCCCGACCGGCCCGCCCATTGGATGAGATGCAGGTTGTCGGACTGGAGCAGCCAGAGCGCCAGGTCCATCAGCGTGCGGTTGCCGGTCAAACGGGCTTTGTGGAGCACCGAATGCATCAGCCGGAAGATCGCCTGCTGGGAAGCGTTGCCCAGGAAGAACTCCATGCCGCCCCCGCCGGCCCAGGTGGTGCCGAACTCGGGCAGCGGCAGCATGGGCTTGGGCCCGCCGCCGAACTCCGCGACGGCCTCGCTGGGCTTCAGGCAACGAACGCCCTTCTTCTCGAGCTGCCCCGGGAGCGCCAGCATGAAGTCGAAGATGCCCGGTATCGACGTTGTGGTGCTCGCCGAACGTCTCGAAGTCCCAGCCGATGAACACGAAGTCGCCCCAGGTGTCGCGCAGGTGCTCAGCGTACGCGTCGGCGCGCAGCGGGTAGCCCGGCCAGGTCTTGTTGCTGAAGCGGTAGCCCACGTCGTCGGACAGTTCGTGGTGCCGGCAGAACAGGCCGAACTCCCGCTCGTCGTAGCTGTAGAGATGGGTGGTCTCCCGCCAGTCCATGACCCACTTGCGCCCGTCGAGCACGCCGGCGCTGTAACCGGACTGCATGAGGGCGTAGTAGATCTCGTTGTTCATCACCATCTCGGTGGTGTCGGTGACCTGGATCTCTTTGCCGAAGAAGTCTTCCGCGAAATCCTTTCCCCGTTTCATCTCCTTCTGAAAGAGCTTGATATCCAGGGCAAAAGCGAAACTGTGATAGGGCTCCACGCCGACCAGCTCGCAGTTGGGATGGGCCACCAGCGTCTTGAAGAGCGCGGTGAGTTCCTTGTCCCAGCGCTGCAGCTGCCATCAGGAAGCTCACGGAGAACCCGATGCCCAGCTTGTAACCCTGGTCGAGCATGTCCAGGAACATCTTGGTGGCGGGGTAGTAGCACCACTTGGCGACCTTGTCGAAGTAGCGCTTGTTCATGACGTCGTCGAAGAGGTAGCCGGCCATGTCGGCGGGCTTGGTGCCCCGGGGGATCACCTGGGCCGGCAGCTTGACCCGCCGCGGCTGGTGGACGACGCAGTATGTGACGAGGTTCTCTGCCACGGCTGCCGCCTATCCCTTGTCGTCGGTGGTGGGGGGCTTGATGGACGGACGTTTGGTCATGGATTCGCCGCCGTAGGCGGCGCCGGCCTCGTTGGGCGGCGGCGCGGTGGTGGCGGCTTGGGCTGGGGCGCCCGGGGCCGCATCGGCGCGCGGCCGCTCCGGCCTTGCCCCGCTTCGCGGCCGCCTTGGCCGCCGCGGCCGTGGGCGGGTTCACGGGCGCCGCGGGCGCCGGGGTCACCCGGCTCTTGCCGGGCGGCGTCACCAGTTGGCGCATGGCCACGTAGCGCAGCTTGCCCAGGAGGCTGTCCTCCACCACGTTCTTCCAGCTGAAGCTCTCGGCCGTCTCCATGGCGTCGCGCGCGCATGCGCTCGACCGTGGCGGGGTGGCGGCGCAGGAAGTCGAGGCCGATGTTGATCTCGGTGGGGTCGTCCGTGTCGAGGGCGATGCAGTTGAGGAACGGCACCGCGTAGTCCTCGCCGGTGGTGCCGACGAAGGTGATGCCGCCGGCCGCCATGACCTCCAGGCCCACCAGGCCGAAGGGCTCGTGGCCGGAGTTGGCCAGCACGGCGTCCGCGCCGGTGTAGAAGACGTTGATGAGCTCGTCGCTCATGAAGCTGGTGACGTTGTAGACGTCGGCGCGCGGCACCTGCGCCAACGCCGCGATGGCCTCGCGGGGGTCGCGCGGCGGCTTCACGTCCACGATCTGCAGGCCGTTGCTGTACGCCCGGGCCAGAACCTCGGCGCCATGCGGCTCCACCCCGCCGCGGATGACCGTGGCGATGTCGTTGCCCGCCCGCTTCTCTTCAGCGAGGGCGTCCAGGGCCATGTTCCAGCGCTTGTCGGGGCTGAAGCGGCCGATCTTGAAGACCAGTTCGCGCCCCGGGAAGGCGGCGCGCAGGCCGGCCACCATCTCCGGGTCGGCGCGCTGGACGCGGTCGCCGGGGATGCCGTTGGGTATCACGAGCGGGTTGATGGCCCGATCCCACATCACGTGCTTCATGTAGCGGGACACGGTGGTTATCTGCGAGCAGAAGTCGAGCCGCCGCCAATCGATGCGGTCGAACCCGATGGTGTTGTTGGCGTTCCAGAGCAGCACGGCCTTGTCGCGCACGCCCTCGGCCCACAGGCGGTCGGAGAGCTGGCAGGTGGAGTAGGCGGTGTGCCACTCCTCGGCCAACACGGCGGTGAGGCGCCCGGCCGCGACGGCGGGCTTGACCATCTCGTTCACCACGTAGCCGGGGAGTTGCTCGTTCCAGTCGACGAGCTTGGACTCCTCTCCCTGATACACGCCGCCGCGGTAATGGGCGGAGAGCCACTGGCCCCAGCGGTGCAGGGTGAGGTTCTCGGCGGGCGATTCGCGGGCGGGAAGATCGGGGTCGCCGATGAAGACCAAGTGGGTCTTGAAGCCCTGGCGCGCCAGTTCGACGGCCAACTCTTTCATGCGCACCCCGAGGCCGCCGGCCATGGAGTACTGGTCTGGTCCTTCGAAGGAGAGAAGGACGAACTCGAGCGTCTCGGGCGTCAAGCGGAGAAGATCGGCCATGGCGCCTCCCTGGTCCGGTCGGGGGTGGGACGGCCGGCGCGGCGGCGGGGTGCCCGCCGGTCGGGCTACAACGACGCTAGCATACCCCGGATGGTCTCAACCATGCACGTTTCCGGCCTTTTGTGCTACTTTCCCAGTCTCAATGCCCTCACAAGGATGGAAAGGCACCAAAGGCATGGCGACAAAGTATCTGCTCTCGGAAGACCGGATCCCCACGGCGTGGTACAACGTCGCGGCCGATCTCCCCACGCCCCCGCCCCCGCCCCTCCACCCGGGAACGCATCAGCCCGCCGGTCCGGATGACCTGGCGCCGCTGTTCCCGATGGGCCTCATCGCGCAGGAGATGTCGGCAGAACGTCTGATCGAGATCCCCGATGAGGTTCGGGAGATCTACAAGCTCTGGCGTCCTACGCCGCTCATCCGGGCCGCCCGATGGGAAAAGGCCCTCGGCACCCCCGCGAAGATCTACTTCAAGTACGAAGGCGCCAGCCCGGCCGGGTCGCACAAGCCCAACACTGCCGTCGCCCAGGCCTGGTACAACAAGCAGGAAGGCATCACCAAGCTCACCACCGAGACCGGCGCCGGCCAGTGGGGCTCCGCCCTCGCTCTCGCCTGCCAGATGTTCAGCATGGAATGCCTGGTCTACATGGTGAAGGTCTCCTACTTCCAGAAGCCCTACCGGCGCAGCATGATCCGGGTGTGGGGCGCGGAAGTCATCCCCAGCCCCTCCGATACCACCGCGTCCGGCCGCGCCATCCTGGCGCAGGATCCGGATTCGCCGGGCAGCCTGGGCATCGCCATCAGCGAAGCGGTCGAGTTGGCCGCTCAGCGCGACGACACCCACTACGCGCTCGGCTCGGTGCTGAACCACGTGATGCTCCATCAGACGCGTCATCGGCCAGGAAGCCATCGAGCAGATGGAACTCGCCGGTGCGTACCCCGACTACGTCGTGGCGTGCGTGGGCGGCGGCTCCAACTTCGCGGGTATCTCCTTCCCGTTCCTGGGCCAGAACATCAAGTACGGCAAGAAGACCAAGATCATCGCCGTCGAGCCGGCCGCCTGCCCCACCATGACCAAGGGCATCTACGCCTTCGACTACGGCGACACCGCCAAGCTCACCCCGCTCTGCAAGATGGAGACCCTGGGCCACGACTTCATCCCGCCGGGCATCCACGCGGGCGGCCTGCGCTACCACGGCATGGCGCCGATGGTGTCGCATTGCCACCAGCTCGGGCCTCATCGACGCGGTGTCGGTCATGCAGAACGACGTGTTCTCGGCCGGCGTCAGCTTCGCCCGGTCGGAGGGCATCATCCCCGCTCCGGAGAGCAACCACGCCATCGCCAAGGTGCGGCAGCTCGCTGAGGAGTGCAAGCAGTCCGGCGACGAGAAGGTCATCCTCTTCAACATGAGCGGCCACGGCCACTTCGATATGGCGTCGTACGACAACTACCTCGACGGCAAACTCGAGGACTACGCCTATCCGGAAGAGAAGATCAAAGAGGCGATGAAGAACCTGCCGAAGATCTAGGGCTTAAGAAGGATCGTTTCTTCTGGGCGGCGCCCCTCGCGGGGCGCCGCCCTTCTTTGTTGGGGATTCGCGTCGAGGAGGCGGCGTCGGCGCCGCCGGGATGCCGTCATCCTTTCTGTCTTGACAAGGTTCTGCTCGAACTCTATAGTCAGACCCGCAGGTTTGATTGAATAGTGAATCCGACGAGGGGCAGCGCCCTCAGCGGCGATGACGCTGGGCAGGCCGCTACCCCCGGAGAGCGGAGCGGGGCGAGACAATGGATGCCGTTAGCTGGGTTCAACTGATCATCTCCGGTATTGCCGCCGGCTCGGTCTATGCGCTTGTCGGCCTCGGATTCACCACCATCTACCAAACCTCCCGGGTGGTGAACTTCGCCCAAGGCTCTTTCGTCATGCTCAGCGCGGTCTTCGCCTACTCTTTCATCTCTTCATGGGGGCTGCCCTTCTGGGTCGCCGGGCTGCTCTCGATAGTGGGAGTGGTCCTCGTCAGCCTGCTCATGTACCGGTTGGTCATCGCTCCGCTTCTGTCGGTCTCGCTGGTGTCGATGGTGATGGTCACCATCGGCCTCAGCCTCTTCTTCGAAAACGTCACTCTGCTCAAGTGGGGCGGTTATCCCGTCCCGATCCCTCCGTTCACCGGAAGCGACCCCATCTTGGTCGGGGGCGCCGTGATAAGCCCGCAGACTCTATGGGTCGTGGGCTTGACGGCGCTCGTTGTCACCGCCTTGTACCTGCTCAACAACCGGACGCGAGTGGGGAAACGCATGCGGGCGACGGCCAGCGATCCGTTCGCCGCCGGTCTGGTCGGGATCTCCCCCCAGAAGATGGTCTTCTTGGCGTTCACCATAAGTGCTGTGATCGGGGCGATCGGAGGGCTGGCCATCGGGTCTCTCACGCCTGTGAGCTTCGCCGCGGGAGGCATCTACTCGCTCAAGGGATTCGTCGCCGCCATTTTCGGCGGCTGGGGCAGCACCGGTGGCGCCGTGGTCGGGGGGTTCGCCATCGGGATCATCGAGGCCGTCTCCGATCGGCTTCCTTCCCAGCGGATACAAGGACGCAGTCTCCTTCGTGGTGCTTCTTCTCGTGCTCTACCTCCGTCCCCAAGGCCTGCTGAGGACTCCGCTGATGGAGGGCAGGGCCTGATGCGCGCATTGATCGCCAAGCACTACGTGCTGGGCGCCAAGGTGGTCTTCGTCGTCGCGATCCTCGTCCTGCCCCTCGTTTCCTCGAGCGGCGTTGCAAGGAGCGTCATGGCTTCGGCCGGCCTCTACGCGATCCTCACCCTGGCCGTCGCCTTGATCCTCGGTCAGGCGGGCCAGTTCTCGTTCGGACACGCGGCGTTCTACGGGATCGGGGCCTATACGACCGGTCTGCTGCTCTGAAAGCCCACGTCCCTACCCTTGCTGCTTGGGTCGCGGGCGCCGCCGCCGCCGGCCTGGTGGCTTTGATCGTGGGACGGCCGGTCCTCAAGCTGAAGTACTTCTACCTTGCGCTTGCCACCATCGGTTTGGGGCAGATCTTCCTGGTCCTCGTGAACCAAGCGAGGGGACTGACCAATGGCCAGAACGGGCTTGGCGGCATTCCTTCGCTCAGCATCTTCGGCTTCACCTTCGACAGTCCTCGCAGCCGGTACTACCTGATCTGGGTCGTAGCTCTGCTCATACTCTTCTTCCTGCAACGGGCGCTCAGAGGCCGCCCGGGACGAGCCCTGCGATCGCTCGCCGTGAGCGATGTGGGCGCATCTTCGCTCGGCGTCCGGACGCACAGGTGGAAGCTGCTCGCCTTCGTCATGAGCGCCACCATCTGCGGGATCGGAGGCGGACTGCTCGTCCTCACCGTCGGGGCCATCAGCCCGAACAGCTTCACCTTCAGCGTGGCCCTCTTTCCCATGATCATGATGCTTGTCGGCGGGCCCGGGAGCCTTTGGGCCTGCGTGGTCGGCGCAGTCGTCATGACCTCGCTCTCCAACGCCTTCTCGGGGGCTCTGCAGTATTCCGGCCTCATCTATTCGGTCGTGCTGATCCTGCTCATCATGTTCCTCCCCGCCGGCCTGTTTGGCCTTCTGCGCGGGAAACGAGTGACCCAGCTACGCATGCGGCTGCTGCCCAGTTCCGGCCCGGTCCACGAACTCTCCTCTGGGGGCCAGGGATCTGCGGAGGAGCGGCCCGCTGTCGCAGCGGCCGAGCCGGCCGACAGGCGAGAACTACTGAAGGTCGAGGGAGTAAGCGTCAATTTCGGCGGGCTGGTGGCGGTGGACCGGGTCTCTCTCAGCGTGCGCGAGGGAGAGATCGCCGCGGTCATCGGGCCGAACGGGGCGGGGAAGACGACGCTGTTCAACGTCGTCACCCGCCTGCAGAAGCCCGCCGCGGGAAGTGTGTTCCTTGACGGCGTCGAAGTGACCAGACTCGGTGTCGCCGACGCGGCTCGTCTGGGTATGGCCCGGACGTTCCAGAACCTGCGCATCTTCGTGAACATGACCGTCCTGGAGAACGTCATGGTCGGCCGGCACCGTCACGAACGAGCCGGCTTCTTCGGCACCGGGCTGGGACTGCCGGGTCCAAAGAAAGAAGAAGCGGCTTCACGCGAGGCCGCCATGGAGGCGATCCGCCTTGTGGGGCTGGAGAAACAGGCGAACCTACCGGCAGCCTCCCTTCCCTACGGGGGGCAGAGGCTCGTGGAGATCGCGCGGGCATTGGCCACGAAGCCCCGGCTGCTGCTCCTGGACGAGCCCTGTGCCGGTATGCACGCCGGGGAGCGGGCCCATCTCATCGACCGCATCGGGCGGATACGAGAGTCGGGCATCGCTGTCTTGCTCGTGGAGCACAACATGGAGCTCGTCATGGGCATCTCTGACTGGGTATGGGTGCTCGATCACGGGAAGTTGATCGCGAGCGGCCGGCCTGAAGAGGTGCAGCGGGACCCCGCGGTGCTGCGAGGCGTACCTCGGAGCGGGGTCTGTGGAGGTCGGCGAGGCTTGCTCCGGAGCCGGTCGTCGGATGACGCCGGCCGTCCGGAGGCGTGTGCCCCGTTGCTGTCGGTCGATGGGCTGTGCGTGTCCTATGGCGCCGGCCAAGTGCTTGCATGACGTCTCATTCGAGGTGCCTCGAGGCGAGATGCTGACCGTTCTCGGCGCCGATGGCGCCGGCAAGAGCACCCTTCTCGCCACGATCGCGGGTGTGCTTCGGCCGAGCAAGGGCGAGGTCTCACTCGACGGGCAAGCGGATCACCGGACTTCCGAGCGACAAGTTGGCGGCCCAAGGCATCTGCCTGGTTCCCGAGGGAAGGCACATCTTCCCGGACCTCGGCGTGCAGGACAATCTCCTGGTCGCCGCGCCTCCTCGTCGCAAGAAGCGCGAGCTCGAGAGCGACTATGACCTTGTTTACGCCCTCTTTCCGATCTTGGCCGAACGGCGGCGCCAGCCCGCGGGCACGCTCTCAGGCGGGGAGCAGCAGATGCTCTCGATCGGCAGAGCCCTCATGGGGCGCCCGAGATTGCTGCTTTGCGATGAACCGTCGATGGGGTTGGCGCCGCTCGTCGCCGAAGACATCTTCGCCGCCCTGGCTGAGCTCAACAAAGAGGGGCTCACGCTCGTCATGGTCGAGCAGAACGCGGCACTGGCAGCGTCCATCTCCCGTCGCTGCCTGGTTCTTCAGAACGGAAACGTCGTCTTCCGTGGCACGGGCTTCGAACTCGGGCAAGACGATCTGCTTCGCCGGCTCTATCTGTGCTGACCAGCGCAGTGTGGGTGTACGCAAAGGGTGCAAAGAAGGAGGGGGACAGAACTGTGAAAGGCAAACACTTCGTCGCGTTGGTGCTGGCGATCCTGATCGTGATCGCTCTGTGCGGCCGCTGGGTGCGGGTCCTCGGACGGAGAGCACGAGTACCACCGCCACACCAGCCACCACGTCGGGAACGTCTACTCCCGGGTCCACGGATTCGGTCTCGACCACCGGCGTACCCGCGACGGGAGAGCCGATCAAGATCGGGCTGCTCTACTCGGCGACGGGAATGGCGGCTGCCGCCAGCTCAGAGGTGATCGACGCGCTCAAACTCGAGCTCAAGCTCCTCAATGCGGCCGGTGGCATCGACGGTCGTCCTATCGAATTCATCATGGCCGATGACGGTTCCGACGCCCAGAAGGGCGTGGTGGCCGCGACCAAATTGATCCAGGACGACAAGGTCACCGCCATCCTGGGTCCCTTCGCCATGTTCGTCTCCTCGCCCGTGGGGCTGCTCGCCGAGAAGGCGCGGTGTGCCGATCATCTACTTGACGCCGAAGTCTCCCGCGGACACGACTGTGCAGAAGTACACCTTCGCGGTCGACTACACGGTCATGGGGATGATGGCCATGAGCCTCCAAATGATGCAGGAGACCGGCTTGAAGAAGTGGGTCGGTTTTGCCGAGAACATGCCGGGATAGCTCCGAGCAACTCACAGCTTTCGCAGGCGATGGGCAGCAAGGCTCGGCCTAACCTTCATCAAGTACGACGATACGTGGGATGTCACCGAGATGGACTTCTCGGGAGTGGTGACCAAGATCGCCGCCGCGGTGAAGAAAGAGGGAGCGGAGGCTCTCTATATCGGGATGGACGAGAACCAGGCCCCATACATCTGCAAGGGACTGCGGGATCTCGGCATCACGGTTCCCATCTACACGACCGCCAACGTGGGCTCGCAGAGGCTGTTCGCTCTGGGCCCTGCGCCCGTGGAAGGTCTGGTCTTCATGGGCAAGGCTACGATGGATCCGTCCGCGATCCCCGATAGCGCTCCCAGCAAAGCGATCGCCACAGAGTTCATTGCGCGGTTCAATGCGGAGTACGGCGAGAACCCGGGCCTGTTCGCCACCCTTGGGTATGACGCTTTCGCCGTGTTGGTCGACGCGCTCAAGCGGGGTGGCACCGACCAGGCCAAACTCAGGGACGCCATTGAGGCGACGAACGAGCTGGCGACTGTGGGTGGGCTCTACACTTTCTCACCGGACAGTCCACGACGGCGCTCACGGGGGCATGTTCCAGTACACGGTCAAGGACGGCAAGTTCGTCTACGTGAAGACGGTCGAACCGCCTGCCGCTCCTCCCGCCGAGGGTGGTCCCACAACTACCGTCGCCGCAGAGCAGGTATCTCCTTCAAAGATCTGGGCAACCATGTCGTCCTGATCACGGACACGCCTCAGCCGGGAATGGTCTTTCCCGTCTCCACCTCAGGCAGCTTCGCCGCCAAGATCTGGGCCGTTGACGCGGGCGGCGCCAAGGTCGCCGACTTCACGACGGCTGATGGCAAGGTCGACTATTCCTCAGTCGTCGACAAGGCCGTGAAGATCATGGTTGAAGGTCCTACCGGCGGGACAGGCGAGTACACGATCCCGAAATAGCAGATAACGCTGCCCCTGGGCATCTCGACGCAGCGCCCCTGGAGGGAGGCCACACACGTGGCCTCCCTCATTCCTTCCCCTGACGCGGTAATCTGTCATGCGGACGTGGGCTCACTTGACAACGTGATCCGGTAGCGGGCCTCGGCGCCGGCGTTGCCCGGAACATGACTCTTCATCTTGGTGACAACGTGAATGACTCGCCTTCGTTGACGATATCGCAACTGGAGCGCGCATCGGGCGTGCCGCGTACGACCATCCACTTCTATCTTCGGGAGAAGCTGCTCTCCCCCGGCTTGAAGACCGCAGCCACGAGAGCCTTGTATTCCCAGCAGCATCTCGATCGCCTTAGCGCGATCGAGCGGCTGAAGAATCAGGGGTTGTCGCTCCCGGCCATCAAGCAGGAGCTTGGGGAGGCCCAGGAGCCGGCGGACCTATACCCGGATAACCACGCCCGCCGGGCCGACATGGAACGGCAGTCCATCCTCGAGGCAGCGGCTCGCCGCTTTGCGAGCGCCGGGTACGCGGGAACTCGCGTTGCCGACATCGTCAAGGATGTGGGCGTTAACAAGCAGGTCCTCTACTCCCATTTTCCGACGAAACGCGCGCTGTTCCTTGAGTCCTTGGAGGTGTACGTCGGCTGGCTGGTCGTCGCGAATGAAAGCGCGATCAAGTCGGTCGTGGATCCCGTACGAGCGTCTGCTGATGCGCATGGATGCCTTCGTGTCGCTTCAGAAGAACAGCCCCTTGTTCCTCTCGCTCCTGAGGGCGGAAAGCTGGACTCAGGGTGAAGACGCGCCACGGGGTGGCCGAGAGGATCTTGAACAAGCTCGTTCAACCGACGATAGACGAGCTGGAGGCACTTCGGAACGAGCGCACGCCGGCAAGGTCTGCATGAAGACACGTTCGCCCACGGACTGCTCGGTTTCGGCGACGCCGTCCGCGTGATCTCGATGATGGGCAGGCACGTGTCTCTTCTCGAAGCCCTGCGTGCGTCCGTCGCCATCTTCGCCTGTGTCCGGGCGATCTGGTCCGGGGACTTCGCCGTGCGCGAGCTCCTGGGCAAATACGATGGCCTGATCAACCAGATCGCCTCCGCTCCTGGGAGCACGGTCAAGGGAGTCGCGAACGGGCAAGTTCCGGTTTCACCGTTCGAAACGCCGCCACCGGTCGCCAGCAGACTGACACCTTCCGGTCCCGCTCGCGCCTGGAGGACCTGAGCTTCCGAGCGCGCAGATAGCGCCGCCCTCACGCTCCCTAAGCGTCGCTTCATCTCGCTTGACAAGCGCGTCCGCTAACTCTATAGTGGGTCCCGCGAGTCTTTGTTACAGAGTGGTTGCGCAGGATCTACTGAGAGGAAGGTCGCGTTGAGACTGGCATTCATGGTCAATCTCAAGAGCTTGGACTATCTACCGATCATGGAGCGGTGGCTGTCGGGTCCGCACAACGCCGACACGATAGGTCGGATAGGGCACATGCTTGACCGGTACTTCACCTGTCGCGCGGTTCCCATGCCGGACGGCGAGGACGCCGCCGAATGGGGCTACTACAACTGGCGCGTGACGGAACTTTGGTGGCACACCTCGCCGATGGAGACATCGACCAGTCTTGGCGAGCGCTGGCCCACGGAAGGCTCGTACAACGAGATGACCGGTCGACCGGGCACCGACCCTCGCGCGCCGGGCTGGGCGCCCTTCTCGGAAACCGGTGGCTTCATGCCTCGCGAGCACACCAACGATTTCAAAGGCAAAGCGCCCACGCTTGACGACCCTCCCTTCCTGCGATGGGTCGTCGCCCACAGGTATCCAGACGGGGTGGACGTGGAGGAAGCGGACGACTGGTGGGTCAGGGTGCATGCGCCCGAGGTGTGTGAGCAAGAGCTGCTGCGGCGGTTCGTGAGTACGAAGTTCTGCGCGTTCCCCCCGGTCAGTCCGATGGTCCGGTGGTCCGAATACTGGTTCGACAACGGCTCATCGTGGGCCAACGCCATGAGGAACCCGCCGAAGTACACCAAACCTCCGTGGGCATCGAGGCCGCGGTACCCGTTCCTCCTTCCGTACATCGAATTCACCAGCACGTTCCTGCTCGAAGTCCCCAGCGAGGACTTCCTAGGGACTTGGACAGGATACGTTCCGGCGCCCTGACCCCGGGGGTCGGCCGTATGGCCGCTCAAGTGCAGCCGAAAGGAATGGCATGAGAGTCAGTACTGATGGCGAACCTTCAGAGCATGGACCACCTGCCCACCATGGAGCGCTGGTTCCTGACTCGGCACGTCGACGAGACGCTTCTCACTGCAGGCCCGAGGCTTGATCGGTACTTCAGCCACCGGCCTGTTCCCATGCCCGACGGGGAGAAACCCTCGGATTGGGGTTACTACAACTGGAGGGTGACCGAGCTTTGGTGGCACACCTCGCCCATCGACCTGCCTCCGCAAGGCGTCACGGACGAGCGACGGGAGCCACGTGGCCGCCCGAGTACGACGCCTATCTGAGCCGCCGGGGATGCCGAGGCGTCAGCGGGCCGATGGGCGCCGGAAGCGCCGATCAGCAGGCTTTCTCAACCGCCGGTACACGAACGACTTCAAGGGCGCCGGCAGGACCCTGACGACGGACACAATCTGCGCTGGGTGGTCGCCCACAAGTATCCGGCCGGCGTTGATGTCCAGGCAGCAGACGATTGGTGGGTCAACGTGCACGCGCCGGAGATGTGCGAACAGCCGGAGCTGAAGCGCTTCTTCAGCACCAGGTTCACCGGCGCCGCGTCGGGCGGCATGGTCCGGCTCTCGGAACTGTGGTTCGAGCGAGGCTCGGCCTGGCGGGACTACGGTCAACAGTCCCGGGCACGTTCACTCGCCCGGCTTGGGCGTCGAGAGAGACGTACCCGTTCCTCCGGCCATACGAAGAATTCGCAAGCACCTTTCTTCTCGAGGCGCCCACCAACGACTTCAAACGGTGTCGCTCTGACGAGAGACGCAGGCCGGCGTACTCGTTTGTCTGAACCGATGGAGGCACACACGATGGCTGAACTGAAGGAACTGAGCCCGGACGACAGGGCGAAGCGCTACGCGAAGTGGTACTACGAGCCGATCGCCGAGCCCGATGCCGGTCTTCTGGAGCAACTGAGCCACGGCCCGATGGACCCGAGTAAGGCGCAGAGGATCGAGAACATCAACGACTTCCTCGACCCGGGCTACTTCGAAGTGGAAACGGGCTACTGCATCCTGCCCAACGGTGCGGGCTACCTGGCCGTGAACAACAAGATGCCGGGCGTCACTGCCGACATGGTCAACTGGTGGTTCGCCTGGCACAGCCTCGACCCTCTTCGCTACAAGATCTGGTATCCGCCGGCCCACGTAAGCGTCGAAGTCAGCGGGCCCTCGCGCAAGAAGATCCTCGACCAGGCCACGCCGCCGGCGCTCAAGTTCCAGGGCATCACGCACCACGTGGTCGAGGGCATCGCCAGGACCACCAGGCAACATTTGGATCAGCTTCCTGACCCCCGAGGAGTTCGGGTTCGACATGAGTCGCTGGCACTCCCCGAACGCGGCCACGCTGGCGGGCGCGAACGGACTGAGCAACGTCCGGGACGGTCCTCCCGGCATGAAGTCTCCCGCCGTCATGATGCACTTCATACGGGAGATACCCGGCGGCATCGAGTTCAGGACGCGGTTCTGGGCGGGTTACCAGATCATCGGCAGGAAGCCTTACTTGTTCTTGCCGGGTTTCGTGAAACTCCCGGTAGACCTCATGCGCGCTCTCGCGGTTCACAACGTCGAGGAGTACTCGCGGCTGCGGGCGATCCTACCGAGGATCTACGCGGAAGAGAAGGACAACTGGCTGTAGCCGGTTCGACGACCGGGGTCTTGGGACGACGAGACGATGAACCCATCGAGGAAGAGGTGACAGGTGTATAAGAGCATCGTGATGATGGATGTGCGCATGCGACGACATCGCTGCGATGGAGCGTTGGTACTATCGCGACCACTCCTCGGAGATCGCGCGAAGATACGGGCCTTGGCTCGCTCGCCATGAGAGCTACGTGCCTCTTCCGGCTCCTCCTGAAGCAAAGGACTACGGCTACTACAGCTTCCGGGTCACCGAGACCTATTGGCACGAGGCCCCTCTGGGCGGGCCGCGGGGAGCCTATGCTTCACCCCTGCGCCGGCCTGGCGCAAGGTCGCGGTCGTGGGCAACGTTCCTCCCAGCCCACCGAGGACTTTCTCGGCTGGGACGCCCTGCCGTCGGAGAGGGCATGCATCCGCTGGTACATCATGTTCAGGTACCCGCTGGGAGTGCGCCCGGAGGAGGGGGAGGACTGGTTCCTCAACGTGCACGCTCCCGAGGTCATGAAGCAGCCGGGGCTTCGCCGCTTCTTCAGCACGAAGATCAGTCCTGAGCCCATACCGCTGGCCGGCACGTGGAGTCCCCAAGTCCCCATGCATACGGATCCTCCGATCGTCCAGTTCGACAGGACCATGGAGCTGTGGTACGACAGCCCATCCGCCTGGAAGAACGCGGTGATCGACGATCCTCCGGCGTACACGAAGCCCGAGTGGTCCGTCGATCCCTGGTATCCGAACACGGTCGACACCTATCCCTTCCTCAAGCCGGGCGCCGACTTCGTGAGCACGTTCCTGCTCGAACGGCCCGCGGACGAGTTCCTGCGGGACGTGCGCCACTACGTCCCGTGATACGAGACCTGAACCAACATCGACAAGAACGGACAGCGCGATGACACAGCTTGAAGAACTGACGCCTGAGGAGAAGGCGCGACCCTACTCCAAGTACTACTATCTCCCGCTCGCTGAGCCGAATGCGGAGCTGAAAGCAGCCCGCGAGATGCCCCCGATGGACCCGAGCCAGGCCCAGATGCCTCAGAACATCAACGACTTCCTGAACCCGGGTTACTTCGAAGTGGAAACGGGGTACTGCGTCCTCCCGAACGGCGCGGGCTACTTGTCCGTGAACAACAAGATGCCGGGCGTCACCGCCGACATGGTCAACTGGTGGTTCGCCTGGCACAGCCTCGAGCCCCTGCGCTACAAGATCTGGTATCCGCCGGGCCACAAGAAGGCGATCGTGAACGAGCGCGCGCGCAAGAGGATCCTCGACCCGAACACTCCCGCGCCGCTCAAGTTCCAGGGCATCACGCATCAGGTCGTTGAAGGCATATCCAGCAGCGCGCCCGCTCACCTCTGGATCAACTTCCTGACCCCCGAGGACATGGGCTTCGACATGAAGCGCTTCCACAGTCCGAATGTGGAAACGGTGGTCGGCGGCTGCGGGGTCAACGCCGGGATGGTCGACGATCCGCCTCCGTCGTCTCGTTCGCGGGGGATCCATCATGATGCACTTCATCCGGGCCATTCCCGACGGCATCGAGTTCCGCACCCGCTTCTGGATCGGCTACAGGTTCGTCGACCGTGTGCCCGTTTGCGTCCTGCCTCCCGGCATCGCTATTCCCGTGAATGTCCCGCGGGGGCTGTTCCAGCACAACATCGACGAATTCAGCAATCTGCGGTCGTTCCTTCCCCAGATATACGAGGAGGAACGCGACAACTGGCTCTAGTCCCTTCCTCGGCCCGATCCGTTCCATCCCCCCGAGGAACCGGGCGGCCACTGGTTACCACCGCGGTCCCGTGCCGGCACCGCGGTCGTGACCGCAACCAACGTAAGGCAGGTGTCACACGTGACGAACATGAAAGAAGACCTTGTCGGCCTCGTCGGCGGCGATCAGGTCCTTGACGATCCCGACGTTCTGCCTCGTACGCCAGCGACGAGAGCTTCGTGCTCTCGATCAAGCCCAATGCCGTCGCCCGGCCGGGCAACGAGGACGAGGTCCAGGCCCTCGTGGCGTGGGCCAATCAGACGGGCACGCCGCTGGTGCCGGTGAGTTCCGGCGCTCCCCATTTCTATGGCGACACCGTGCCCAGCGTGCCGGGCGCCGTCATGGTGGACCTGTCCCGGATGAACAAGATCATCAAGATCGACCGTCGGAACCGCATCGCCGTGATCGAGCCGGGGGTCACGTACGCGCAGCTCCAGCCCGAACTGGCCAAGCAGGGGCTGATGATCGTGCCGCCGCTGTATCCGCGCGCCAACAAATCGGTCGTCGCCAGCCTTCTCGAGCGGCAGCCGACCCTGATTCCCCGCTACAACTACGCGCTCACCGAACCGCTGCGCAACTGCGGAGTGGTGTGGGGCGACGGGCAGAAGTTCTCCACGGGCGAGTCCGGCAACTCGGTGGCTGGACATCGAGGCCCAGTGGAACGCCGGTCGGCGACTCCTGGAGCCGAAAGGCCCCGCTCAGACCGACTTCTTCCGACTGCTCACCGGCGCGCAGGGGACCATGGGCATCGTGACCTGGGCGTCGGTGCGCGTGCAGCTCATTCCGGATCCCAAGAAGACCCTCTTCGTCACCGCCGCCAAGCTCGACGACCTGGTGGATCTCTCGCGCCGCCTCACCCGGCTGCGCCTGGGCGACGAACTGCTGATCGTGAACGGCGCCTACCTGGCGGCGCTGCTGGGCGCCGACAGTGTCGAGGCCGCCGCGCTTCGCGAGGCGCTTCCCGCTTGGACCCTGGTGATAGGCATCGGTGGCCGTGCGCTTGCGCGGCCGATCAGCGCGTGGCCGTGGCGCGAGCAGGACATCGCCGCCGAGGTGGCGGCGCGCGGGCTCAGGCTGCAGCCGGCCCTGCCCGGGGTGGCCAGCAGTCGCGTGGATGCGGTGCTCGGCGGGCGTCGCCGCCGAGCCCGCACTGGAAGCTGCGCGCCAAGGGCGGCGTGGCCGACATCTTCTTCCACACCAGCCTGGACAACGCTCCGGGCCATCTGGCCACCATGCTGCGACGCCGCGGCGGCCCACAAGTACCCGCTGGCGGATGTGGGCGTCTACCTGCAGCCGCAACACCAAGGCGTCGCTTATCACATGGAGTTCAGCCTGCCGTATGCGGCGAACGACAAAGCCGACGCGGCCAAGGCCCGCGCGCTCTACAGCGCTGCCAGCCGGCGGCTGATGGCCGAGGGCGCCGCCTACTTCTCCCGCCCCTACGGAGAGTGGGCCGACGCCGTCTACAACCGGGACGCCGCGGCGCGCGACATCCTGCGCGCGGTCAAGAAGATCCTCGACCCCAACAACATCCTCAACCCCAGCAAGCTGTGCTTCTAGGCCGGAAGGACGGAGACGACCATCATGGCGCTTGAGAACTTCAAAGCGGACGCGCTGCGCTGCACGCGCTGTTCGTACTGCAAATGGATCCCGTTCGACCTGGTCAAGAGCCACCAATACGCCAAGGGCTGCCCCAGTGTGGACTACAACCATTTCCACTCCTATTCGGCGGGCGGAAGGCTGGTCACCATGCTGTCGCTCATGCAAGGGCGGAGCGAAGTGGACGACGACGTGGTGGACATCGCGTTCAAATGCCAGCTGTGCGGCAACTGCGACGTGGCCTGCAAGGTCTGCCGCTACGACATGGAGCCGCTGGCGGCGATACGCGAGTTCCGCCGCACGCTGAACGAGCAGGGCAAGGTCCCGGCGGCGTATCCCGAAGCTCATCGACAACCTGCGCGCGGCCGGCAACTTCGCCGGGCTGCCGGCGGCCGCCCGCGCCGGGTGGTCCGAAGGGCTGGGCCTGAAGGAGCTGGGCCCTGGCGGCACAGCCGACGGCGCCTGTTCCACGCCGGCTGTCGCTATTCGTTCGACCCCACGCTGCGCTCGCAAGTGCAGGCCGCGGCCAAGGTGCTCACCAAGGGCGGCGTCGACTTCGCCATCGACCCGGCAGGAAGCCTGCTGCACCGGCAAAGCCTACGACATGGGCTACCGCGACGACTTCGCAGTCGGCGCCAAAGCCAACCTGCGAAGATGGGCGGCCGCCGGCGTCAAGACCGTGGTGACCCCCTGCGCCACCTGCTTCTGGACGTTCAAGCGGCTGTATCCGGAAGTGGCGGCCGCGACGCGGCGCCGCTGGTCCCCGAGATCCTGCACACCACCCAGATGGCCGACCGGCTCCTCAAAGCCGGCAGCCTCAAGCCGATGCGCCGCGTGCCGCTCAGCGTCACCTATCACGACCCCTGCCACCTGGGCCGCCAGGGCGAGGACTACGAGCCCTGGGACGGCAAGGAAGTCAAGATCTACGGCCAGGCCGTCGTCTACGATCCGCCCCGCCCTCGCTACAACGGCGCCTACGGCGTCTACGACGCCCCCCGCGACGTCCTCAAAGCCATCCCCGGCGTGGAGCTCGTCGAGATGGAGCGCAGCCGCGAAGCGGCCTGGTGCTGCGGCGCGGGCGGCAACGTCCGCGAGGCCTATCCCGAGTTCAACGCCTGGACCGCCGCCGTGCGAGTCGAGGAAGCCAAGAGCACCGGCGCCGAGGCCCTGGTCAGCGCCTGCTCCGGCTGCGAGAAGAACTTCGCCGAAGCGGTGGCCGCGAACGGCGTCGACCTGCAAGATCTTCGACGTGCTCGAGCTGCTCGAGCAGTCGCTGTAGAGACGAGGGGATCATGCCTATTTCTGATGAAGCATATGCCGGGCTCGAGGACATCGTCGGCAAGGAGAACGTCAGCCGCAACCCGGCGGTCATGGACGGGTACGCGTTCCAGTGGCTGGCCGACCTCGTTCGCCCGGGGCTGAGCCACTTCATGCCCCGCCCGGTGGCGGCGGTGATGCCTGCCTCCACCGAGGAGGTCCAGGCCGTCGTCCGTCTCGCCAACAAGTACAAGCTCAAGGTCAAGCCCCACGGCACCGGCTGGTATCACTGGGCTGCGCCCATCTACGACGACAAAGACACCCTGCAGCTCGATATGCGCCGCATGAACGCCATCGAGATCGACGAGAAGAACGGCGTCGCCATCGTGGAGCCGTATGTGATCCACGCCCAGCTCCACGCGGAGGCCATCAAGCGCGGCTGGAGCTGCACCATCATCGGGGCCGGTTGCTCCTGCTCGGTGGTGGCGGCAGCCTGCGCGTTCGCCGGCATGGGGCCGGCCGGCTTCTGGATGGGAGGACATTGCGAGAACCTTCTTGGTATGGAGTGGGTGACCCCCAGCGGCGAGATCGTCCGTAGCGGCTCGTTCGGCTCTGGAGTGGGCCACATCTGCAGCGAGGGCCCCGGCCCGAGCGTCCGCGGGGTCATGCGGGGCTCCGTCGGTCAGCGCGGCGGCCTGGGCGTGTTCACCAAATGTTCTATCAAGCTGGCGCACTGGCCCGGCCGCACCGACTGGCCGGTGACCGGCACCGTCCCTGCCTACCGGCTTCCGATGGACGAGACCTTCCGCGTTTACACCCTGGCGATGCCCTCGTGGGACGCATGGGCTGACGCCTACTACAAGATCTACGACAACGAGACTCGGTTATGTATTCCACCGGCAGTTCAACCTGGCGGGCGCCGACCTGGCTACTGCCTTCTGGATGATGTACAACGATCCCACCAAGCGGCTGAGCGACCTTCCGACGATCCTCAAAGAGCCGGGGGTGGCCGAGCTCACTGAGGAGATGCGGATATCCTTCCAGATCGTGCTTGCCGGTCGTTCCAAGGGCGACATCGAGCTCCAGGACCAGATCCTGGACGACATCCTCACCGAGGTGGGCGGCTGGAAGGTGGAGCGCTTCTGCGAGAAGGACATGGTGGAGTTCACCAACGTCTACCTCAACCGGTTAGGCCATAAGCACATCAATTTCGTGTGGGCGGGCGGCTACATCGGCAGTTGGATGCAGACTAGGCACTCCTGACTGGGTGAAGGGATACATACCCGCGGCGAGTGCAGGGCTGGAGCGCGACGCCAAGGACGGACTGCTGGTGCAGTGCGGCGGCGACGCCATGATGGGCCCGGGGAGCTCCTATCCCGGAGGCGGCAACACCTGCCTTGAGCAGTTCGTCTCCTACGACCCGGCCGACGAGGCCTCCACCCGCGCCGGCATCAAGCACATGGAGGACGCGATCACTGACGCTCTCGCCATCGGTTATCCGCCCGGCAAGGAAGCCATGTACCTGGAGATGGGCCACTCCGACGATCGCACCTTCAAGAATTGGGCTGCCGCCAAGCAGCCGTTCACCTTCGTCTTCCAGCGGAAGATCAAGGAGCACGTCGATCCCAACGACATCGGCGACCGCATGTACAACTACCTCCCGGAGGAGTACGAGCCAAAGCAATGACACCGATGACCAGTCCAGCGCTCGGTTATTCGGACCTGAGGGGTTGGCTTCACGAGGCGGAACGGATAGGCAAGCTCAAGCATGTCGCGGGAGCCCATTGGGACAAGGAGATCGGCTGCATCTCCGAGCTGATGGCCGAGCGCGACACGTCCGCTCTTCTGTTCGACGAGATCCCGGGCTATCCCAAGGGCTTCCGAGTGCTCAGCAATGCCTTCATCGATCTCAAGACCACAGCGCTGGTCCTGGGGGCCGCCGTAGACTCGTCTCGCATCGAGATGGTGGATGCATGGCGCCAGAGACTCAAAGCGGCCACACCCCTGTGCTCCGTCGACGTTGGCGCCGGCCCCGTCACGGAGTACGTGCTGACAGGATCAGAGGCAGATCTCTTGAGGTTCCCAGCCCCCCTGTGGCATGAGAAGGATGCCGGGAGGTTCCTCGGGACGGGCTGTGCGGTCGTGACGAAGGATCTCGACGATGGCTGGGTCAACGTGGGCACCTACCGGTGCCGGGTCGTCGATCATGATCGCATCACGGTGGCCGCCAATCCGGGCAAGCATGGCACCGAGATGATGAAGAAGTATCACGCAGAAGGAAGACCGTTCCCGGTGGCGATCGTGTGCGGCATGGATCCGCTGGTCTTTCTAGCGGCCGGCCATCCGTACACCGGGGCCGGGGAATGCGCCTATGACTTCGCGGGCGGGCTGAGGGGCAGTCCGATCGAGGTGGTGGAGGGCGCGACCACCGGCTTGCCGGTCCCGGCTTCGGCGGAGCTCGTCATCGAGGGCGAGATGCCCCCTCCGCCCAAGTTGGAGATGGTCGAAGACGGTCCTTTTGGCGAGTGGAAGCGTTCCTACTCGTCGGGAGTCCACCCGGTCATGGAAGTGAAGTCGATCATGCACCGAGAGGACCCCATCATCCTTGGTGTGGCTCCCCTGAAAGCTCATATCCCGTTCCCGTTCTCTATCCCACTCATGGCTTCAGAGGTCTGGAACGTGCTGGAACATGCTGGTATTCCAGGCGTGACAGGCGTGTGGTTCGGTCTGGGTCTCATCTGGCCGGTGTTCTTGGTGATCCGGGTCAAGCAGAGCTACGCGGGGCAGGCGAAGCAGGCGGCTTTGGCAGCCGCATCCTGCCGAGCAAACACGGTCGGCGGCATGTACGTCATCGTGGTGGACGATGATGTCGACATCACGAACGAAAAGGATGTTCTTCTTGCCGTTGCGGGCAGAGCCACGGTCGAAGACATCCAAGTCATACATGGAATGATCACGAAGGCTCCGATGGGACCCGGTTCAAGGAGACATCGCGCGGCCGGAGAGAATCGCCAGCTGCTCAGTAGCCGAGTGCTCATCGACGCGTGCTGGCCATTCGCCCGACGGGACGAGTTTCCGCGTTCGACCGCCTTCGATCAGGCCTACGCCCGCCAGGTGCTGGAGAAGTGGCCGATCGCTGCTTGAAGTACAATCGAAAGGGGAGAACACAGGAGACACAGGAGGGGGCTGGAGATGCGACACGTCGGCGGACGACCGATGAGCAACCTGCTGTCGTATGCCGGTCTGGTCGGCGTGTTCATCGTAGCGTACGTCTGCCAGCACTGGGACAACTCGGTCTACAGGGCAGCATCTCAGGATTTCGGTATTGAAAGGTTGGTGTGGCTGCACAATGTCATCAGCTTGATCGTTGCAGTCGCGGTGATCGCGCTTGCCTGGTATGTGATGGTCAGAGCGGACAAGAGCATCTGGGTCGCGGCAGGGTTCGCTCTGATCGGGCTCGGCGTCACCTTCGCGTACGCCATCCAGGTCTCAGCGAATTCGGCTGAGGTTCCTCTATTCCTACAGGACCTCCTGGGCCTCTCGGGATACCCGCACACCGTTGGAGCCTTTGTGGCAGTCATCGGGATCGCGTCGTTTGTTCTTCCGAGGCGGCCCGGCCGGAGAAGGCATTTGACGAGATGTGTCCGGGACATATCAAGTCCACCAGCAGAAAGGTAGCGCCATGGCTCGCCGCTCGATAGGTGACCGGGCCGTCAGTTCCGCTGCTCCCGATGCGGTCTCCCGATAGATCCGAGCTACAGGGAATGCGTCCATTGTGGAAGCCCGACAAGCGTGGGCACTGTCAGCTGGCTCTGGGCGCCAGACTCGCCGCGGGGTCGGCAAGTCCGCTACTACGTTCCGGCCGGAGTTAACCCGTCGATTATCCTAGTCGTGAGGTTCTGGCGTGCCACAGGAGGACGACATGAGTCTTTTTCGACGCGGCGGCCCGGAGAGTGGCAGTTACCGCGAGCAAGCCCCCAACGGCCTGAAAGTTGTGGGACTTCATCAACTGGAGTTCTCGGACGCGGACGTCAATGCGGAACTCGACGCGATGCGAATCACCGACCCCGAGGAGCGCGAGGAGCTATTCAGCCAGTACTCGGAGAACTATCGCAACGCCTGGCTCGTAGTCCTTGAGTTCGACGGTGAAGCGGATGCGCTCGATTTCGGCCGGTTCTCGTACGGAGCGACTGCCGACTCTCCCTACAACCAGGCGGCGTGGGAGGAGACCATCCTGGTTTCGGACGGTGGCCGCACCGAAGCCGCGTTCTACCTGCACTATCTTCAGCCAGAGCAGGCACTTTGGTATGAGAAGGCACGTTTGTCCTGCCGCAACCCGCGCCTGCTTCGCCCGATCTCTTCGAGAAAGCGCCCTACTCCTCCCCCGACTAACCGAGACGCCGGCTAACCGGTTCAAAGTCCATCCAGTAGGGTCAAGACCGGCCCCGGCCTCGCCGACGGGCACCAATCCGAAGTGATAGCCTGGGGCCGTCTTGGCGATGCTGCTTCGCGAAGGAGCGGGCCGTGCGGTGGTATGAATGGGCAGGAGGCGCAGTGGCTGCAGCGGTCATCCTGGCTGCCGCTGTCCTGGCTGGTTACCCCGACTACAACAGTCTTCCCTTCTGGCTAGCGCTCTGCGTGGGCGTGCTGTGGGCTATCCTCCGCATCGGCGTCCCTCTGTGGATGGTAAGAAAGAACAAGAAAGACGAGCCCTACAAATTCCCAGACAAGCTCAAGCGGTGGTGGGAGTAGACCTTCTGAGCCGGGCCGCTCGAAGTGTACTACCATGCTGGAAACGCCAAGACACCTGAGCCGTAAAGGTCGGGGAAAGGGGCACCGGGATGGACGGCAGCTGGAACCCTTGGGACTTGATCTACCTCAGTCCGGTCGTGATCGGCTGGTACATCGCGCTGGTCTTCTATCTCATCAGCGCCGAGGGTGTCCTGTCGAGTGTTCCGGCTGAAGGGCGGGCTATGCCTTCCCGCAGAGTGTGGCTGGCGTTGATCCCCGTGTTCGGCTTCGTGTGGTTGATCGTCGTGGCGCTGTCGCTGACTGAATCGCTGGAGTACGAGCTTCGCACCAAGGACATCCGGAACCTGCACGCTCCCCGCCGGGCCTTCGCCATCGTCGCGGGCTGCCTGCTGTGCGTGGCGACGGTGTTCATGGTGCTGGCCATCGCGGCGGCTGCCACCGGGATCAGCGTCGATTGGGACAGCGACTACAACGAGGTGGCCGAATTTGGATGGGTGATGTGGTTCCTGTCCGGGGCGGCCGGCCTGGCGCTATGGGCGGTGCACTGGGCGCAGGCGCATCGGGTCTGGTCCCGTCTGCTGCAGCCATGGACCTGGAATTGCCAGCCGCAGCCCTACCCCGGCGCCTACGTTTGGCCGCAACCACCGCAACCGCCATTCCCGCCGGCCGCCGGCCCGGCCGGCCCTTCGGCCGCCGACCGAGAGCCGCAGGGCGAGTTCTGCCCGGCCTGCGGACGGCACGTTCCCGGCGTCAGATTCTGCCCGCATTGCGGCAAAGACCAGGCGCCGGCTGGGAGTGACCGGCCTGCAGCGGGCGCCCGCTAGCACCGCTTCATGCTGGAAACACCTCGTCTCCTGCTGACCGAGATCGGACGCGGCGACCTCGACGACATCGCCCGCCTCTATGCCGATCCTGAGGTGATGCGGTTCATCGGCGACGGTTCTCCGGGCGCACGGGAAGCGTCCGCGGCGTGGGTGGAGCGGGCTCTCGACCATTGGCGGCAGCACGGTTTCGGCACCTGGTGTGTCCGGCTGCAGAGCACCAACGAGTTCATGGGCCGGGCCAGCCTGACGATGCAGGAGTTCGAAGCCGAGCGGGATGCAGAGATCGGCTACCTGTTGGCGACCACGTACTGGGGTCAGGGCTACGCGACCGAGGCGGCCGCGGCGGTGCGGGATCACGCGGTCGGCACCCTCGGCTTCCGTCGCCTGGTCGCGCTGATCGACGCGGGCAACGAACCTTCCAAGCGCGTGGCGATCAAGCTGGGCATGGCCTACGAGCGGGAGGTGCGGTTCGGGTCGCGGTGGCGGGAGTCGGGGATGACCACCGACCTCTACTCCTGGACCGAGAAGTAGCCCTTACTCCGCCTCCACATCCAGAAGCGACATCATCTGCTGCGCGTTCCGCGGCGCGTAGTCGGCGAAGCAGTTGTTGAACATCACGTAGGTGGTCTGCGTCTGGCCGGCCAGCTCGTGGATGGGGTCCACCCACTCCTGCAACTCGCTCGGCTCGTAGAGGTAGCGGAAGCGCTCGGCCGCGGTCGGGACCTTGGCGTTCCAGGTGGCGGCGTTGCGGCCGCTGAAGCGCACGTAGCCGACGTCCGAGGTGGCCGCCGTTATCGGCGGGAGGGCGTTGGGCGACTGCATCCGGGGCTCGTCAACGCAGACGTAGGAGGCGCCGAGGCCACCCAGGAGGTCGAGCGTGGTCTCGAGGTTGTCGGGCTCCACCCAGGAGATGTGCCGGAACTCCACGGCCATGCGGTCGGGCGCCAGGCGGTCGCGGGCCCAGGCGATGTACTCCCGATTGGGCTCGTTCGCCACGAAATACGGCGGGAACTGCATCAGGATCATCCCCAGCTTGCCCTCCACGCGCAGCGGTTCGAGCGCCTCGCCGAACAGGGAGAAGGTGTCGGCGCGCAGGGCGGGTTCTGGGTGGATGACGCGGCCGGACTTGTCGAGCTCGAAGCGACCGCCCTCACGGAGCGGCGGCGGCAGTTGCTCGGGTTTGACGGCGTGGCGGGTCATCATGCCGAAGGCCTTGACGTGGAAGATGAAGCCCGGGGGCGTCCGCTCGGCCCAGAGGCGGGCGTTCTGAGGCGTGGGGATGCCGTAGTAGCTGGAATTGACCTCCACCGTGTCGAAGCGCTCGGCGTAGTAGCGCAGGCGGTCGGCGGCGCTGCGCAAGGACGGCGGGTACCAGGCCCGCACCATGGTGGGGTCGGTCCAGGAGCAGGTGCCTACTCGGATGCCGCTCATGGGCTAAGGATATACTTGGCCGAGGATGGATGTTGATTCTTCACCTCTGGCGGCGCCCCCGGCGCCCCCTCAACCCCCGGCGCCTCAGGCGGCGCCAAGCCCCGCCTGCTCCTCACGCGGCGTATCCCCGAGCCCGGGATGGCGCTCATCAAGAATGCGTTCTCGGTGACCGGCGGTGACGAAGACCGCCCGCTTGGAGCGCGACGCCCTGCTGCGCGGAGCCGCCGGGGCAGAGGTCATCCTGTGTCTGCTCACCGAGACCATCGACGGCGCCGTCATGGACGCCGCCGGCCCCTCGTTGCGGGTGATCTCCAACATGGCGGTGGGTGTTGACAACATCGACGTGGCCGCGGCTACCGCGCGCGGCATCCTGGTGACCAACACCCCGGGCGTGCTCACCGACGCCACCGCCGACCTGGCCTGGGCGCTCATCCTGAGCACGGTGCGCCGGGTGGTGGAAGGCGACGCCATGGTGCGCGAGGGCCGCTTCCAGCGCTGGAGCCCGTTCATGCTGCTGGGCCGTTCGGTGGCCGGGGCGACGCTGGGCATCGTGGGGATGGGGCGCATCGGGCAGGCGGTGGCTCGCCGGGCGCTCGGCTGGGACATGAAGGTCGTGTATACGCGGCGTAGTGGCGCTCTTGAGGCCGCCGCCGTGCCGGCCGGCGCCGACTGGCAGTACCGGGCGTCGCTGGACGACCTGCTCCGCGAGGCCGACATCGTCTCGCTGCACGTGCCGCTCACGCCCGACACGCGGCATCTCATAGGCGCCCGCGAGCTGGCGCTCATGAAGCCCGGCTCGTATCTGGTCAACACCGCCCGCGGCCCCGTCGTGGACGAGGCGGCCCTGGTGGAGGCCCTGCGCAGCGGCCACCTGGGCGGCGCCGGCCTGGACGTGTACGAGCGGGAGCCTGAGTTGGCGCCCGGCCTCGCCGCGGCGCCCAACGCCACTCTGCTGCCGCACCTGGGCAGCGCCACCGTGGAGACCCGCGGCCGCATGGCCGAACTGGCGGCGCTCAACGCCATCGCGGCGGTGAGCGGCGGAGCCGGTGCCGCACCCCGTGAACCCGGAAGTCCTGGCCGGATGGCGGGCGGCAGCGCCCTCCGGGGCGGCCGCCACGAAGGAGGGACGCATCTGATGAGACGGCGCAGCCTCTGGCTCCTCTTGGTGATGGCCCTGCTCGCCGCGGTCCTGGCGCTGTGGGTGACCGCCTGCAGCTCCGGTGACGGCGGCGACGGCGACACCACGACCACCGAAGCAGGGGACGAGCCCTCCGGCGATATCGAGGGCGCCGTCGGCGCGAAGCTCAAGGTGGGCAAAGCGGTGATCACCGTGCGCGTGCTCGACGCGACCTTCAACCCGGTGGTCCCCGAGCAGCGCATGAGCGAGCAGACCCCTTCGGCGCCGTCGGGCGACGAGTCGTTCTATCAGGCCTACGTCAAGATCGAGAACAAGGGGGCCATGCCCATCCGGGTGGACCCCGAGGATTTCGCCTGCGCCGTCGGCAGCAGCGTGGTGGGCATAGAGGCGACGTGGTCGGGGCCCATCGCCCGGAGCCTTCTCAAGAACAGTTCGCTCGACCTGCTGGTGACCTTCAAGGGGAAGGCCGGCTACGAGCCGGTGCTGCTCTACAGCCCGTCGTGGTACGACGGGACCATCCGCATCAAGAACGCGTCGGCCAGTACCACCACCACGAAGTAGCGCCCCGCGGCCTTGGCGCGCAGGCGCCCCACCGCGGGCCGCTCACGTCCGAGGGCAGGCGGCGCCGAAGATCAGCCTCGTTCTCCGATGAGGTACAGCAGGAACACCATGTTGTCGGTCGACTCGAGCGCGTGCGGCTGGCCGGCCGGCATGTAGAAGAAGGAGCCCTGCTTGGCGTCGTAGACGTTGTCGCCGATGGTGATCTTGCCCTCGCCGCCCAGCACGTGGATGGTCGCGGGCCTGCTGGCCGCGTGCGACGACATGGTCTCGCCGGTGGCCATGGAGAACATCGAGATGTTGACGAGCTTGGGCCGGTCGAGCAGGGTCTTGCTGACGATGCCCCCCTCGGCGAACTGGATCATCGACGAGAGTTCGCCCGCCCAGTTGTCGCCGCCCTTCGGCGCTTCGGGCGCCGCCTCAGGTGCCGCTCCCGCCGCCGGTTCTTGCCACTCCGCCATCACAGCCTCCTCATCGGGGCGCCGGTTTGGGCGCCGTTTCCCAGGCGAGGCGCCGCTCAGCGCAGCGTGGGCAGTCCCGTCGCCTCGCGGACCTTCTCCATGACCTGCTGGGCCACGGCCCGGGCCCGCCGGCCGCCGTCGCGCAGAACGTCGGTCACGTAGCCGGGGTCGTTCTCCAGCTCGCGGCGCCGTTCACGCGCCGGGGCGAAGTACTCGTCGATGAGCTCCAGCAGCCGCTTCTTGACATCTCCGTACCCCATGCCGCCCGGCCTTGTAACGGGCTTCCCACTCGGCGGTCTCCTCGGCGGAGGCCAGCAGGCTCAGCAGCAGGTACGGCGTCGATTCGCTCGGGTCCTTGGGCTCCTCCACCGGCGTGGAGTCGGTGACGATGGACATGACCTTCTTCTTGAGCGCCTTCCCCTCGTCGAAGATGCCGATCTCGTTGCCGTAGCTCTTGCACATCTTGCGCCCGTCGACGCCCGGCACCACCGCGGTGTTGTCCAGGATGTACGGCTCGGGGATCACGAACACTTCCCCGAACTGCTGGTTGAACTTGCCGGCGATGTCGCGGGTCATCTCGAGGTGCTGCTTCTGGTCCTGCCCCACCGGCACCACGTCCGAGAGGTAGATGAGGATGTCGGCCGCCTGCAGCACCGGATAGGCGAACAGGCCGTGGTTGGGGCTCATGCCCTGGGCGATCTTGTCCTTGTAGCTGGTGGCGCGCTCGAGCATGCCCATGGGCGTGACGCACGAGAGGATCCAGGCGAGCTCCGTGACCTCGGGGACGTCTTGTTGGGCGAAAAGGGCCGATTGCGCGGGATCGAGTCCGAGCGCCAGGAAGTCCAGAGCCACGCCGTGCGTGTACTCGTGCAGGAGGCCGGGTTCCTGGACGGTCGTCAGCGCGTGGTAGCTGGCGATGAAGTAGAAGGGCTGGTTGCCCGCCTGCAGCGAGATGTACTGCCGCAGGGCGCCGAAGTAGTTGCCCAGGTGGGGCCTGCCCGAAGGCTGTATGCCGGAGAGGATGCGCATG
>CAVTPV010000001.1:0-630064 GCA_963736705.1 uncultured Actinomycetota bacterium | reverse complement strand
GGCCTAGGGCGGAGAAGACGGCAGTATCAGACGTCGGGGGCGCCGCAAGGCGCCCCCGACTGCTTTCGGCGCTAATAGATCCCCGCATGCCGGACATAGACGTTGAAGAGGCACCATGCGCCCATCGGTTTGCGCGCGGCCGACCGCCGCGGTAGAGTCGAGCGGCTGGACGGGGCCGCGGAAACAGGGCTCACGACCAAGAACTGAGGGGGCAGAACGATGTCGTCGATTCGCGAGTCTCAGATGGGTCACGGGAAGCCGGCCCGCCTCTGGAGAGGCATGGTCCTTCTCGCGTCCTTGGCCGCTTTCCTGGTCCTGGGACTCCCAGGCACGGCCTCGGCCGGGTCCGCGCCCTTCTTCGTGAAGACGACCCTGACCGAGGCTGCCGCCGACCCGGCCGGAGCGAAGATCTCGGGCGGCCGTGCAGTATGGATGACTTTCGACGGTGAGGACTTGGAGATCGTCACCTGGGCAGGCGCTTCAGGGACCGTGCAGTTGACGTCGAACGGTTTTGACGATGGCCAGGTGCAGGTTTCCGGCGATAGAGTCGTCTGGCGGGGCGGCGTGGACGACGCGCACACCGAGATCTACACGTGGACACCGGCAACCGGTACCGTCCGCCTCACGACTAATAGCCATCCCGACGAGTCACCACAGGTGTCCGGTGACCGGATCGTGTGGCAGGGCTACGACGGTACGGACTACGAGATCTACATGTGGACCGCGGCCGATGGCGTGATGCCGTTGACCGCGAACAGCGTCTCCGATCGGCTCCCGCAGATCTCGGGGGACCGGATCGTCTGGGAGAGCAACGACGACCCGGACAAGAAGGTCCGCACTTGGACGCCTGGAACCGGCACTGTGGAGGTGACGGCAGGCTTGGCGGTCGGCTCGAGGGCGCAGGTATCCGGTGATCGGATCGTGTACTGGGGGACCGATGGCACGGGTGACTATCACCTTTATACCTGGACACCGGGTAGTGGGATCGTGTTTGTGGGGGGGACGTCCGACTACCATTTATCTGGCGACAGGATCGTGTGGGGACGTGGTGATGGCATCTTCAGCTGGACACCGGATGCTGAGTTCGAAACGGTGGCGGCAACGCCGAATGACTGGATCGGCCAGCACGGGTCTCCGCAAGTATCGGGCGACCGGGTGGTGTGGGAGCGCTGGAATCCCGGCTACCACTGCGAGGTCTGGACCTGGACACCGGCGGCCGGAGCCTCCCGGCTCTCCCTCATGCAATACGAGTCGCGCACTCCCACTGTGTCCGGGAACCAGGTCGTCTGGCAGGAATCGGACGGGACTCACGTAGAAGTTGTCCTCGCCTCGCTCGACGCTCAGATTGCCGGCTCTGTGCAGGGCGACAACAACGGCGCGACAGTGCCGCTGGCAGGGGCCAACGTGACGGTCTCTCTCAATCCAGCGGATGCGGGCTTCGACCACGGCACTCCCTCCAACAACCTGGTCGGTATGGCCACCGCCGGCGCCCATGGCGACTATCTGGTCGACGTTTCGCGGTTCAGGGGAAACGGACTCCCGCTCGGTAGCCAAGTGGATGTGACAGCTTCAGCGCCTGGATATCTTCCGGTTCAGCAAGTCGGCTCCTATAGCCGGTCGATAGCGGTGTGCAATTTCCTCGCCTTTGACTCGCGGATCGGAACTCCCTGGGAGGATCGGCGTCTTCCGAAGGCCGACGGGCAGGGTGCTCCGCCGCCTTACTCTCACCTGCTGCCGGACTACCTGAGCGGGCCCCCCGCCATAGAGTCGATAAGTCCTGAGTCTGGGCCCACGGGAGGCGGCACCGTCGTGCTCCGCGGCACCGGGTTTGTCGGTTTGGCGGGGCCTGGGGCGGTCAGGTCGGCAGGAGTGGATGCCCTCGGCTACACGGTCGATTCGGACACCCAGATCACGGCGGTCCTCCCCCCTCATCCGAATGGGGTAGTGGATGTGGAGGTACGGACCTTGGGAGGGTCGGATCATTACACGGCTGACATCCAGTATCTCTGCCTGCGCCCGTTCGTCAGCTCTGTCACACCTTGGCAGGGTCCGTCACGCGGTGGGAACACAGTGGTGATAAATGGAACAGGTTTCAGCCCGCTTTCCGGGCCGGCGGCGGTTCGTTTCGGCGGTATCAACGCTGCCAGCTATACCGTCGACTCGGATACCCAGATCACCGCGGTCGCACCCGCACACGAGCCGGGCGAGGGCCCGGTGCAGATCTTCGATGCAGCCGACGAGAGTTTCACCCACAACGGCAGCCGGTATGTGTTCGTAGCAGCCCCGGTGATCACGCATATCAGTCCCAACTCAGGGCCGACGTCCGGCGGGACCACCGTTTCAATCTACGGTAGCGGCTTCAACAGCCTCTCGGGAGCGAGCGCTGTCAGGTTTGGCGACACTGATGCGACCAGCTACACCGTGATATCGAGTACCGAGATTAGAGCAGCCACTCCCCCTCACGCTGCCGGCACCGTTCAAGTGACCGTGAGTGCCTTGGGCGGCCCGACCGAGGACACAGCCGCGGACGACTTCTCGTATCGCGCTCCACTGCCTAGTGTGACTTCTCTCTCTCCGCCATCTGGGCCGGCGGCCGGCGGAACGTCGGTGGCGATCACGGGCGCGAACTTCACCGGGCTGGTCGGTCCCGGAGCGGTCAAGTTCGGCGACCTCGACGCTGCAAGCTACGCCGTTGACTCGCCGACCCGGATAACGGCGGTCTCGCCTCCCCACGTCCCCGGTCGGGTACCACTGAAGGTGACCACTGCCGCCGGTACCAGTCTGGACGTGAGCGTCAACTTCACGTTCCTCCCTGCCCCCGGTGAGCCTGAGGTGTTTCCTGCCACCCGGCTCACGACGAACAGCTTCGACGACGAGATGCCGGAGGTCTCCGGAGACCGCATCGTGTGGGCTGCGATCCCGAGCGGCAGCGACTACGAGGTTTATACCTGGACGCCCTCGACCGGCGTCGTGCGGCTCACCACCAACAGCTATGACGACCAGTACCCGGTCGTGTCCGGTGACCGGATCGCCTGGCTCCAGACTGGGGGAAGCGACGGCGGCGCCGACGACGAGGTCTTCACTTGGACGCCCGCCGGCGGTGCGGTGCAACTGACCCGGAACAGTCTTGAAGACGGCTGGGTGAACATTTCCGGCAACCGCATCGTGTGGATGGAAGCGCAGACCACCGCTGGCATGAACTCCGAGATCTTCACCTGGACCCCTTCCGGCGGTAAGCAACGGGTGACCACGAACTCCTACGAGGACTACTTCCCGGAGGTCTCCGGCGATCGCGTCGCGTGGGTCAATAACAGCTCGGCCAACGGGAAAGCGCTCACCTGGACACCGTCTGGAGGGACGGTCGAGGTATACAGCGGAGAGCGCAGCATCGATTACGCTACGGTGTCGGGAGACCGGGTCGCCTGCGCCAGCATGCCTGACCGGATCTTCGTGTGGGCTCCCTCGGGCGGCTCGTGGATCAACGCGAGCAGCATCGGGGGCGATCTGCGTATCGACGGCGGCCGCATAGCCTGGGACGCGGAAATCCGCGGCGTCAACCAGGTCTTCACCTGGACTGCGTCAGAAGGAACGACGCAGGTGAGCAACGGGGTCGCCGATCAGTTCCTTGAGCGGGTCTCAGGCGATCGAGTCGTCTGGCTCGACTGGGGGACCGAAGACTCAGAGGTATATTGTTGGACCCCGGCGCGGGGCGCCGTCCAGGTCACTTCGGACACCGTCGAGCAGTGGGCTCCCGTCGTCTCCGGCAACCGTCTCGTCTGGATGGGCGAGAACGCATCAGGGACAATGGAGATCTACACTGCGGGGGCCGGAGCCCTGCTGTACCCCAGTGGAAGAGACGGACGCGCACATCGTGCTCTCCCCGTCCACCGCGTGGGTCAGATTCTCGAGCGCCTCGTCCTCGGGTGGAGCCTACATGAAGGCCAATACCAGCGGCTCCTCCGCCACGGTCTATTTCGACGGCACACAGCTCGATTGGATCGCCATGAAAGGCACCACCACCGGCAAGGCCGACGTTTACCTGGACGATGAATTCAAGACGACGGTGAATCTGGCCGCCACGTCGGCCACCTACCAGGTCGATGTATGGTCTACGGGTCTTCTTCCCGCCGGGGTGCACAAGTTCAGCATCGTGTGGAACAAGGACAACCTGGCGGGCAAGTACATCACTCTCGACCGGGTAGACGTCGCGGGGACGCTGATTGACCCGCCGCCCATCATCACGAGTCTCAGCCCAACCTCCGGATCGCTCGTAGGCGGCACCCACGTCACCATCAACGGCTCTGGCTTCACCGGGCTCTCCGGCCCCTCGGCGGTGACCTTCGGCGGTCTCCCGGCCACCACCTATACCGTGGACTCCTCCACCCGCATCACAGCCACCTCCCCGGCGCATGACGCCGGTGCCGTGAGAGTGCAGGTGACGGCCGCTGGCGGCACCAGTGTCGATACGGCAGCGGACGACTTCACCTACCAGGTCGCCCCTGCCTTCACCCGCTATGACCAGGTCAACGGCAACATCGTGAAGACCGGCAGCTGGTACGACTTCTCCAGCACAGCGAGCTACCTGGGAAGCTACGGCCGGTCTGCGACCGGCGGGGCCTCGGCCACCATCTACTTCAACGGCACCCGTCTGGACTGGATCACCATGCGAGGCACCACCTCGGGTATCGTTGACTTCTGGGTGGACGGGGAGAGGGTCACGACCGGGCTCAACCTGTATACCTCGCCCGCCGTATACCAGCAGAACGTGTGGTCCACCGGCACTCTGCCCGCGGGTGATCACTGGGTGCGTCTCGTCCGTAGCTCTTCCACCGTCACAGGCCGCTTCCTCACCCTCGATGCTGTGGAGATCTATGGGACCCTGAACGCTCCGCCTCCGGCCCCCACCCGCTACGACCACAAGAACACCGACATCAAGAAGACCGGCGTCTGGGCCAATTACACCAGCACCGCAAGCTACCTCGGAAGCTACGGCCGGTCGAGCACCGACGGAGCTTCGGCCACCATCTACTTCACCGGTAGCCGCCTGGACTGGATAGGCATGAAGGGGACCACCACCGGCATTGCCGACATCTACTTGGATGGGGAGATAGTGGTGGAAGGCTTGAGCCTCTACGCTTCGCCGGCCACATATCAGACGCTCATTTGGTCGACGGGCACCCTTGCGTCCGGGGTTCACACGATTCGGATTGTGCGCAGCGACACCTCGGCTACCGGCAAGTTCCTCACCTTGGACGCGGTCGAGATCTGGGGGTCCATCCGGTCGGGGCCATAGAGGCACACCTCCACGCGACCTCTGGGGATCTCATCCGCTCCACAACGAAGGGATGGAGGGAGCGAGCAGGGGTTCGAAGCCAAGACCGACCTGGCCACCGGGATGGCCGCGATCAGACAGTGGTTGAAGGACGCGGTGTAAACTGGGCTTTCGACCATGAGAACCGTCCTCACATACGGCACCTACGACCTGCTCCACAAGGGCCACGTCCTGCTGCTGCAGCGGGCGCGGGCGCTTGGCGACCGGCTCATCGTGGGGCTGTCGACGGACGAGTTCAACGAGATCAAGGGCAAGCGCTGCTTCTATCCGTATGAGGAGCGGGAGCTCATCCTCAACTCCATCCGCTACGTGGATCTCGTGATCCCCGAGAACGATTGGGAGCAGAAGGCGGCCGATATCCAGGCGCACAACGTCGACGTGTTCGTCATGGGCGACGATTGGAAGGGCAAGTTCGACCATCTCAGCGAGTACTGCGAAGTGGTGTACCTGCCGCGGACGGAGAACATCTCCACCACCGAGATCATCGAGGAGATCGGCAAGCGCGGGGGCGACCTGAGGTGAGCTTCGGCGCCGCCGGCGCGGTCCGTCTGGCCAAGAGGACCATCAAGTGGGTGGCGTGGCGGGCGTATGCGGTGCTGCCGAAGGTCCGGATCGCGGTGCTGGCGGGGTTCATCCTTCACGACGATACGGTGATGGCTCTGGAGCGCGCTCTTCGCGGCGCGCCGGTGAGCAAGACGGTGATACTCGTGCCGCGGGGCGCCGGCGGGGCCGGGCGGCCGCCCGAGGTGGGACCCAAGACCAGGTTCGTGAGGATGGGGTCGCTCGCCGGCTACGCCTACCTGGCCGTGGCGAAGTACGTCTTCTTCACCCACACCTGCCTGGTGCACACCTTCCCGCGCAACGTCGTGGCCACCAACGTCTGGCACGGCATGCCGGTCAAGCGCGTCGGCTGGATGAACAACGAGGGCCCCATGGTCCCCATCACCACGTACAGTGTGGCGACGTCGCCGTTCTGGGCGGATGTGGTGCAGGAGTCGCTGCGGCCGCGCAAGGGGACGCTGGTCACCGGCCTGCCCCGGAACGATCACCTGCTCACCCGCGACCCGGGGCTGCGTTCGGCGCTGGGCTGCGCTCCGGGGGCGAAGCTCATCGTGTGGCTGCCGACCTTCCGGGGCGCCTGGGAAGAGGGCGTCCACACCCTGGGGGTCCCGGACGACGCCCTGCCGGAGATCGACGCGCTGCTGGCCAAGTACGGAGCCGTCCTGGTGGTGAAGCCCCACCCGATGGCTTTGCCCGCGGACCCGCCGAAGCTGGACAGCTTCCGCTTCATCACCGACGGCTGGCTGCACGAGCGGGGCTCGACGCTCTACAAGCTGCTGGGCGAATCGGACGCCCTCATCACGGACGTCTCCAGCGTCTACGTGGACTATCTGATCACCGACCGGCCCGTGGTGCACCACTTCCCCGACATCCGGGAGTACGAGCGGACGCGGGGCTTCTCCATCAGCCCGGTGGAGGACTACCTTGCCGGACCGCTCACCCATGACGCCGGCGAGTTCCTCGCGGCGGTTGGTGACATCTTGGAGGGCCGGGACGCCGCCGCAGCTTCGCGGCGGCGCCTCACCTCCCTGTTCTTCACCGACAAGGACGCCGGCGCCACCGCGCGGCTCCTGACCGCGGTGGGGCTGGGAAGCTCCGCCAGCGGCGCGGCGCCGAACGGGCCGCCGCCGCCGCCCCGTCAACGCCGCCCGCCGCCCCGCCCCGGACAGCCGCTGATGCTCCGCGACGCCGACATCGTCTGCCTCTCCTCCCAGGACTGGGAGCGGATGTGGGGCACCATGCACCAGACCATGCATCGCCTGGCGGCGGACAACCGCGTGCTCTACGTGGAAGAGCCGGTCACCATGCTGGCGCCGCTCAAAGTCCCGGCCCTGTGGCGCCGCTGGCGCCACCTGATCCCGCGGCTGCGCGCGGTGGAGCCCGGCCTGTGGGCGCTCACCCTGCCGCCGCTCCTCCCGTTCGGCAACAAGAAGCCGGCGGTCAATCGCGTGAACCAGCGGGTGACGGCGGCCTACGTCCGCTGGGGCATGCGCCGGCTGGGCTTCAGCGGCCGCCCGATCGTGTGGGCGTACCTGCCCGGCAGCGTCGCGCTCCTGGACAGGCTGGGCGGCCGGCGCGGCGGGCGGCGCGGCGCCGATCCCGGCTCGGCGCCAGCCTCGCCCCGGCCCCGACCCGGCCCCGCCTCCGCCCTGGTGGTCTACCACTGCGTGGACGAGCACTCCGCCTTCCCCGGCCTGCTGGACCCCGAGGTGGTCAAGGCCTACGACAAGGCCCTCACCGAGCGGGCGGACGTGGTCATCGCCACCGCGGAGAGCCTGGCGGCCGCTCGCCGGCCCTTCAACCCTCACACCTACACCGTGCTGAACGCCGCCGAGACCGATCTGTTCGCCAAAGCCCTCGACCCCGCCACCGCCGTCCCCGCGGACCTGGCGGCCATCCCGGAGCCGCGGCTCATGGTGGTCGGCGCCCTCGACTACCGACTCGACCTGGATGCCCTGGAGTTGCTGGCCGCCGGCGACCCCTCCTGGCACGTCGTGTTGGTGGGACCGGTCAAGACCCCCGAGGTCACCACCCGCCTGCAGGGCCGCGCCAACATACACCTTCTGGGGGAGAGGCCTCACGGCGACATCCCCGGCTACCTGCGCGGAGCCGCGGTCGCGATGATCCCCTACCGGGCCACCTCGCTCACGGAGAACATCTTCCCGCTCAAGCTCTTCGAGTACCTGGCCGCGGGCGTCCCCGTGGTGGTCGGCGGGCTACCGGAACTCCGGCGCCTGAGCGGCTCTATCGGCGTGGCCGAGAAGGCCGAAGACTACCCGGACTTGGTGCGCCAAGCGCTGGCCGAGGATGGTCCGGAGAAGCGCGCCGAACGCGCGGCGCTGGCCGCTGGGAATTCATGGGATGCCAGAACGGAAGAGATCTCCCGGCTGGTGGAGGAGGCTCTGGCGAGGAAAGCGGCGCGCTAGTCGCTAGACCTGACCGCCCGCGAACTCGAGTTCTTCGAGGATGGTGCCCCGCCGGGTGTCTGTGACGCGGAACCTGCCGGCCCAGATCGGCTCTCCCCGCCCCGGCCCGCGCTCGGTCCAATACAGGGCGGCGTCGAACACTGTTCCCAGGGCAGGCTCGCGGCTGGATTTGGCGATGTCGAGAAGGATGTCTTCTCCCGCGATGGTGTCAGAGCGCCACCACGCGATCTTGGTCTTGAACCACCCGCACGCGACGGATGCCAGAGCGGCCGTTCCCCTCAGAACGACGGTGTAGCCGTCGTCGAAGCGCTCAGTCACTACCGGTGTCACATCAAGAGCGTGCATCGAGTCCTCCAGTAAGAACCGGTTCTTCCGGTCTGCGAGTACTATCGGCAGGCGCCACGGACAACCTGAGCCGAGTTTCTACGCTCAGTGCGGGTTTTGCGTCTGCGGCTACGGTTGGCCGGCGGGTATTCCGACCGCCTCGTTTGGCTCACCTGGGGACCCACACCCTGTCGCGGAGCGTCCAAGGCGCGTGATGATCTCAGGCAACTTCGTCTGGATAGCGTGGCCGGTGGTGGCCGCCGCCGTGGCCTACCGGCCACTGCGGCGCCGGGCCGGGTGGCCGCGCGTTCTCGCGGCCGTCGCGCTCGCCACCTACGCTCTCTGGATCTGCTCGGTGGCCTTCTTCCCGATGCCCATGCCGGAGACCGTGGCGGCCATGGCGCCGGGCGGACTGCAGTCGATGTCCTGGGTCAACTGGGTGCCCTTCCGGGAACTGGCCCCCAACATCTCCCAGCTGACCACCCCCCAGATCATCCGCGAGTTCGGGGGGAATCTGCTCCTCTTCGTGCCGTTCACCTTGTTCGGCCCCATGTTCTGGCAGGGGCTCCGTACCTGGCGGTGGCCGCTCGTCGCCGGACTTGGTGGCTCCGTGGCCATCGAACTCATCCAACTCTGCCTGTCCGCTGTCGTGGGCTATCCGTATCGCCAGACCGACGTCGACGACATCATCCTCAACACCGTCAGTGCCTTCCTCGGTTACGGGATATACGTGGCGGGAGTCCGGTTTCTCCGGGTGGTCAACCGTCACGCTTGATATATTCCGGCAATCATGGGGATTCTGCGGCCGGGGAAAGAGGATCGGGCGCCTGAGGGCAGCCGGCGGGGCGTGGCCGTGCCGGGCTACGGGCTCGGGGCCGCCGATGAACGACGCCTCCGGCTGGAAGCCGCCTTCAAGGCCTACGCCGGCCGAGTGCTCGACTACGCCCGCCACCGGGGCGCCACCCTCACGGAGGCCGAGGACGTGGTCTCCGAGGTGTTCATGGTCCTCACCAGACGGCTGGACGACGCTCCCCTCCCCGAGAACGAGACTCTGCCCTGGCTGTTCGGCATCGCCCACAAGGTGCTTGCCAACCAGTCGCGGAGTTCCGAGCGGCGGCTGGCCCTCGCCGAGCGCAGCGGGCTGGAGTTGCTGGCCACGCCCCACATGGAAGAGGACCCAGCGGGCCGGATCGCGCAGAACCTTGTGCTCCGGCGGGGACTGGCGAGATTGCGCGACAAAGACCGCGAGGCCCTACTGCTCGTGACCTGGGATGGCTTCAAATACCACGAGGCGGCGGCCATCCTCGGGTGCTCGCCGGGGGCTCTCGCCCAACGCGTCCTCAGAGCGCGGCAACTCGTTTTGGAAGAAATCGGGGGCATCCGGACATATACAGGGTTAGAAGGCAATAACTCCTCCTCCGTGGAGTCGGGAGAGAGATGAAAAGACGAGATGACATATCCCTGGACGAGATCCGGGCGGCGCGGCCGCAACTGCGGCCCACCGGTGATGAATGGGTCGAGAGCGAGCGCGGCAGGCGCGTGCTGCAGCGGGTGATCGAATCCGACAGGTCGGCGTCTCCGGGCCATTCCGCCCAGCAGAGGCGGAGCGGCTGGGGGATGGGTCCACGCTTGGCCTTCGCCGCCGGCGCGGCGATCGTCGTGGTGCTGGCCGTCGTGCTGACGGTGCTTGTCCTGTTCCAGGACGAAGGCAAGGAGCGCCGGGTGGCCTCCACCGTGACCTCCGCGCCCGCCGCGCAGCAGGTGTCGATCAATGAAGCGGTAGCCGGCGTCATGCCCATGTACAAGAACCTGAAGGGCTACGATTCCGCCCCGCTGACGAACGGTGCGACCCTTGCCGGCCAGGCCGCGGGCATGGGTCTGATCCCCCGCGAGGCGGTCTCCGGTGATGCGGGGTCGGGTCCCATGACCCAGGGCGAGTACGCGATGTTCCTGGTCCAGGCTTTCGGCGGCTTTCTCGCGCCCCTCTCCCCGTCACCCTCCGCCGATCCGGGGGCCGTGGGGGATGAGCTGGGGGCCATCGACTTCCTGCGCGCCGCCGGGATCATCCTGCCCGAGGACGGGGATTTCGACGCCGCTCAGCCGCTGACCAAGCCCGTGGAGGACAGGCTGGTGGCAAGGCTGCAACTCGCGTTGGATTACCAGACAGACTAGCGCCGCACCGCAGCGGCACCGGTCCGCCGGCCCGTTCTCCCAGTTTTGTGAGTATTGACCCCTTGCCGGACATATAGCGGTTAGGAGGGTCCATACATCCTGAAAGTGGGAGGGTTCTTGTGAGGCTGAAACGAGCGGCGATCATGGCAGCCGTCGCGGCGTTGGTGGTGATACTCGCTCTGCCGGGAACGGCATCCGCGTACACCACCTACAACAATCACGTCCTCAACGGCGGCGTGGGCAACTACGGGTCGACCCCCCGCTACTACTACATCACGGCTTCCGCCGACTACCACGAAGACGACATCGACGACGCGATCTACACCTGGATCCATACGACCTCGCGCCTGGGGATCACCACCCCCATCTACTGGCTGCAGACGACCACCCAGAGCGCCAGCGTCATGGACTTCTACCACAACACCTACTATGCCCAAGACTCAGGCATCATCGCGGTCACGGAGCATATCCGCAACAACGTGGTGATCCTCCCCACCAGCAACAACTGGAACTGGGGCAAGATCAAGCTCAACACCCCGTGCTACGACCCCCTCAGCGACTACAACGAAGAGGGCAGTTGCGCGCACGAGATCGGGCATCTGATGGGCCTGGGCCACGTGACCACCACTAGCAGGGTCATGTGCATGCTGGAGGATGGACGCACGGTGAACGCATGCCAAGCCGACGACGCCAACGGCATCAACTACCTGTACTAGGGGGACGAACATGAAGCTCTCTCCAAGAATGATCGCTTCCCTGGCAGGCATCGCCGTTATCGCGGCCGCGATAGTGGTGTCCTTCGTGCTCATCGACGGAGCTCCGGCCACCCAGTCTGCGGACACCCCCCAGGTGGTCACGCTCGTCGTCCCGTCCACCTCGACCACCGCGGTCACCGAACAGATGCAGGAGCACGTCCTGACGGCCGACTTCGCCGTCGGCTACACGAGCGTCGCGCAACTCACCGAAGCGGCCGACGTGGTGGTTCGCGGTGAGGTCGTCGCCGTTTCGTACCTCGACTTCAACACCGCCACCCACACCAAAGTCACCTTCAGAGTGGACAAGTGCCTCAAGGGCGGCATCGCCGCGGGCGAGGAGATCGCCATCCTCGAACCGGGGGGCATCACCACCATGGCCAACATCGTGGGCGACAAGTTCGGCACCCCCACCAAGGAACAGACCGAGACCAAGGTGAAGGTCCTTCTGGAAGGGTCACCCCTCAGCGAGGTGGGCGAGACATGTCTGTACTTCCTGGGCGTGGGTGATATCCCCATAGTCCCCGGTACGTTCTACGTGCCCATGGGCACCTTCCAGGGCCGGTTCGTCATCGACGACGGCGTGGCCAAGCGCTTCGTCCCGGCGGATCATGGAGCCAAGTACACCGCGCTGCCGATGGACGAGAGTGCTATCGACGAGACGGTGAGCAAAGCGGCCGCCAAGTAGCGGCGGTCGTCAGTCCCGCGCGGTAGCCCGGCCGCGGCCGTCGGAAGGCTCTTGAGAATCGTCCAGAGAGGGCAGCATGACTCGCCATCCTAGGCGGAACCGTTTGAGCGGCGCGGAGTCCGATGTACTACGATTGGGCACGGGTACCCGCGTGCTCCGAGGGAAGAGGCGCGAAGGCGCCGGAAGAAAAGGGGGCATCATGAAGAAGCGTCTGGCTCTCGTGGTCTTCGCGGGGCTCGCCTCGCTGTTCCTGGTGCTCCTGCTACCAAGCGGCGCGCTGGCAGCGCCTTCCGAGGCCTGGGTTGTCACCAACTGACCACGACAATCAAGGCGACGTGCCCGGCTCGTGTCCGGGGATCGCGTGGCGTGGTCCGGATACTGACGGGCACGACAACGAGATCTTCACGTGGACCCCTGAGACCGGCACGATCCGGCTGACCTCCAATACGGTCGACGACCAGCTCGGCGGGATCTCCGACGACCGCCTGGTGTGGGTGAAAGTCGTGTCGAGCGGAGAAGACATCTACACCTGGACACCCACAGGAGGGACGGTCGCTCGTCGCCAGTGTTGACGACGTGTACGTCATCAATTCGTCCGGCGACCGGATCGTCTGGTCTGAATGGCCGAAGATCCTGACCTGGACCCCGAGCGGTGGCGTCGTCGAGGTGCCTCGCGTAGACGGCGCCGACGGCGGGCTGCCTCAGGTGTCCGGTGATCGCGTCGCCTGGGTCGCGTACTGCGGTGGCTCCTCAGAGGCGTTCACGTGGACTCCTGAGGACGGCACCGTCCGTTTGACGACGGAAGGACATGTCGGCGAGTCGGTGGCGGTGTCGGGCGACCGTATCGCCTGGGTGTGCATCGGTGACAGCCCCACCGGCTGGTCACCTGGACGCCGGCAGGCGGGCTCGTTGAGATCCCCTCGAATCCGCTACACGAAAGCTACGCCGTTGTATCTGGCGACCGGATCGCCTGGCATGCGATCGACGGAACGGACCGCGACATCTTCACCTGGACCCCGGATGGAGGCACCCAGCAACTGACCAGGGACGCCTACCAGGAGGAAAGGCCAGAAGTCTCCGGCGATCGGGTCATCTGGCTCGGACACGGATGGCGCCGACGACGAGGTCTTTGCTGGACGCCGGCCGGGGGGACCGTGAAGGTGACCTCCAACGCCCGGAACGAATACTGGCCGCGGGTCTCGGGTGATCGCATCGCCTGGTCCGGCTGGCGACGGGGCGACTACCAGGTCTTCACCGCCGTCGCCTACCCGGTGACCGTCCCCGAGATCACCTCCATCGACCCGGCGACGGCGCCCACGACGGGCGGCGCCACAGTCGTCATCAACGGCAGTGGCTTTCTGAGCATGAGCGGAGCGGCGGCCGTGAAGTTCGGAGGCGCCAACGCCACCAGCTACACGGTCAACTCGCCCACCAAGATCACGGCGGTGGCCCCGGCACACGCGGCCGGCAAGGTGGACGTGACGGTGACGGCCGCCGGAGGCACCTCGAGCACCTCGGGCAGCGGCGACGACCTTCTCTACCTCACCCGCTACGACCAGGCCGATACCCACTTCGCATATACGGGTACTTGGACCGTCTCCAGAACCACCTCGGCCTCCGGGGGCAGCTTCCGCTTCTGCAACGCCACCGGCTCGGTCACGGTGAGCTTCAGTGGCACCTACCTGACCTGGATCGCCAAGCAGAGCTCGGTATACGGCAAGGCCAAGGTCACGCTGGACGACCGGGATCCGGTCATGGTCGACCTCTACAGCGCCTCCGCTCTCTACCGGCGCCCGGTATGGAACACGGGCACGCTCGAGTCCGGGACCCACACGGTCAAGATCGAGTGGACCGGCACGAAGAACAGCTCGGCCACCGATACCAACGTCAGCGTGGACGCATTCGACGTGGAGGGGACACTGACCCAGGCCGTCGCGCTCACCCGCTACCAGGAGACCGCCGCCGCTCTCGCCTACACCGGCGACGTGGAGCACGTCGACGGTGGCCTCGGCCTCCGGCGGCACCTTCAAGTACGCCAATGTCGTCGAGGGCGTCGGTGACCGTGCCCTTCACCGGCACGTACCTATCCTGGATCGCCAAGAAGAGCCCTGTCGTACGGCAAGGCGAAGGTGACCGTGGACGGAGGGGCGACCGACGCACCGTGGACCTCTACGACGCGGCGACGCTCTATCAGCAGAGCGCCTGGAACAGCGGGAAGCTGACGTCCGGGCTGCACTGGGTCAAGATCGAGTGGACCGGGCGAGAAGAACGGCTCGCGCCACCGGCACCAACGTCAGCATCGACGCCGTGGACGTGATGGGCAGCCTGACCGCCGCCACCCGCTTCGAGCAGACCTCCTCCAAGCTGGTGTGGGCGGGCACGTGGACCACGTCCACCACCACTTCGGCGTCGGGATCCAGCTTCAAGTTCGCGGACAAGTCGGGCGCCTCCGTGACGGTCAAGTTCACCGGCATCAGCTGCAACCTCATCGCCAAGAAGAGCCCCGTGTACGGCATAGCCGAGATCAAGCTCGACGACCAGCCCGCCGTGCTCGTCGACTTCTACAGCGCCAGCGCGCTGTTCAAGCAGACGGTCTGGAGGAGCGGCTTCCTCGCGCCGGGCGACCACACGGTGACCATCAAGTGGAACGGCACCAAGCGGGCGGCGGCCACGGACTACAACATCGGCATCGACGCGGTGGATGTGATCGGCTCGCTGCGGTAGGCGGGCCGTGCCTCCACTCCAAGAGAAAGGCCCCGGTCTCGCGACCGGGGCCTTTCTCGTTGAGAGGCGATCGTGCAGCGGCCGGCTCACGCCGGCGACGTCCTTACTGAATCGCTCCCCAAATATCCAAAGCGTCGATGTTGAGATACAGGCTACCGGTCCCTATGCGCTTGATGAGCACGGTATGCTCCTCGTTCAGAAGCGTGCCGGTGGAGAAGAGCACCTGCTGGTAGACGGCGCTTGACGCGTTCATCACGATGGTGGCCGTGGGAACGAGGGCGCCGTCCACGTAGACCTCAGCGGTGCCGGCGGTGGTGCCCTTCATGCCGATCCAGTCCAGGCGGGTACCGGTGAAGGTGATAGTGGCCGTGGCATCCGCGGTGTTGGTGCGCATGTAGCTGCTATTGGAGGCGCTGGCGCTCGAGAAGGTGCTCCATACCCCCGTCTTCACGATGTGGCTGTCGGTCTGCTGATAACGGGTGGGCGGCGCTTCGATGGTGCCGTAGATGTCCACCGCGTCCAATGTCAGGTACTTACCGGCGGCGCTCGCCGTGCTGCGCACGATCTTCACGCTGTGCAGACCGGGGAGCAGCGGGCCGGTGGTCCAGACGTTCTGCTGATAGGCGGCGGGGCTGGAGTAGAGGTTGATGGGGGTGGAGCCGGTGACTTTCACCCCGTCCACGTAGATGTCGGCTTTGCCGGTGGTGGAGCCTTCCATGGCGATCCAGTCGAGCTGGGTGCCCGTGAACCAGATGGTGGCGGAGGCCCCGGCGGTGCTGGAGCGGCCGTAGCTGCCCAGATGCGACGCGGCGCTGGTGTAGTTGGTCCAGGTGCCGGTCCTCACGATGTTGGTGTTGGTCTGGTCGTAGCGGTTCACTGCCGGCGTTGCCGCGTACGTGTAGGTGGTGGTGTCAGAGCCCGACGGTGTGGTGACCTCCACCGTGACCGCGCCCAGGGCATGGGCCGGAGTGGTGCAGGTAAGCTGGGTGCCGGCGGGGTTCACGCTGATAGCGGTGGCCGGAGTGCCGTCGAATGTCACTGCCGTGGCGCCCAGGAGCCCCGTGCCGCTGATGGTGGCCGAGGTGCCGCCGTCGATGCTGCCGGAGGCCGGGCTGATACCGGAGACGACCGGCGGAGCGGAGGCGATGGTCCCGTCGATCATCACGGCGTCAAGTGTCGTGTATTTGCCGGTGCCCGCGTTCCATTCGATCCTGACTTTGTGGAGGCCCCGCGGCAGTTCGCCGGTGCTCCATACCTTGACCTGGTAGCTGGCAGAGGTGGCCGTAAGGTCCACAGCCTCGAAGGCCGGGTCGGCGTCGACGTACACCTTGGCCGGACCGGTGGTAGTCCCCACCATGGTGATCCAGTCGAGGCGGGTGCCGTTGAACCAGATGGTGGCCGATGCGCCGGTCGCCGTCAGCCGGGCGTAGCTGGCTCCGTATGACGGGGCCGAAGCGTACGTCGTGTAGGAGCCCACGTAGGTGATATGGGCGTCCGTCTGATCGTATTTGTTCATCTTGTCGAGCTCGAAGTCCACCTGGACGGTGTCGATGGAGGCGATCGCCGGCTGGGCGGGGATGGTGATCGGCGTGGCCGAAGCCAGATCGTATTCCGCACACTTCAGGTCGTCGTACCACTCCGTCGCGTAGTCCGAGCCCCAGTAGTCGGTCACTTTGGCGAAGTAAGTCCCGTCGGGCAGAGCCCATGTCGCGTAGTACTTGCCGTTCTCGCCGCCAACCGTGGTGTACGCGCAGATGTCGCCGGCGCCGTTAAGGATCTCGACGTCCATGCCGGGTTCGTCCAGCGCCTGGTCCGTTTGGCTGTCGATCACACTACCCCCGATGACCGTGCCCGGATCCAGGAGGAAGTTGATGGCAAGCTCGTCGCTCGACGCGAGGCTGACTGTCTTTGCCCCGAGACCGTAGAGGTCGAGGGGCACGGCGACGTTGTCGTACCACTCGTCGACATAGCCCTGGTCGTTCGCGGTGTACAAGACGTACGAGATCGCCGGGAGACCGCTGAGTTCGTAGGCTCCATCCACGTCAGTCAGCACGCCCAGAGTGAGTCCTCCCGTGGAGGCTTGGATCCGCACTTCGACGTTCTCCAAGGGAGCGGTCGGTGAGCTGAGGGCCGCTGGAACCACGCCGGTACCGGTGACGACGCCGCCGATGGTGCGGCCCATCTCAAGGGTGAAGTCCTTGCCGGTGGCGTTGGTGACGCGCACGTCGACGCTCTTCGCTTCACTCCCATCAGGGTCGAGGAGGAAGGGGTCGTCTTCGTACCACTCGTCGACCAAGCCCAGGTCGTTCGACGTTGCGATCAGATATTCGCCCGCCGGCAGGCCGTTGATGAGGTAGGCGGCGCCGTCCTCCTGGTCCACGCACGTCGCGATGTAGTTGCCGTCGAGATCGTATGCGGTCACCCAGACTGACTCCTCGACCACGGCGGCGGTGATCGTGGCGTTATGGATGGTGCCGGAGATGGTCTTGCCCAACGCCAGGGAGAAGTTGATGTTGGTGGCGCTCGCCGAGGTTACGTTGACCGGGGTGGCGCCCGCCGCGTCAGGATGGGTGGCCATGACGACGTTGTTGTACCACTCGTCGATGTATCCCTGCGTGTTCTCCGCGCTCAGAATGTACTGGCCGGCAGGGAGCCCCCGAAGCACGTACGTGCCGTCGCTCTCGGTGGTGGTGGCGCCCATGCCCGTACCATCGAGCTTGTATACGGTCACCCACGCGTCGGCGATGGCCACGGAGGCGCTGGTGCTGACTCTACCGGAGATGGAGCGCCCGGTGGCCAGTGCGAAGTTGATACCGGTCTGCGTCGGGGTGGCCCCGAGGTCCAGCCAGTCAGCTCCCTCGCCGTCCCAGTTGCCCAGGTACGGCACGTTGTCATACCACTCGTCGACGTAGTTCTGGTTGTTGTAGGTCAGAGGGATCACCAAGACGTTCGGGAGGTCGGCGATGGAATAGTTGCCGGAGGCGTCGGTGATGTCGTATCCCAGGATGTCCCAGTCCTCGTTGTAGACGTCCACCTCGACGTTGGCGAGCCCGGTCCCGGATGCGTTCGTCACCCTACCGGAGATGGTGCCCGTCACGTTCGCGGCGGAGTTCGTGTCGGTCGGCGCCGCGGACGAGCCGGGGCGCGCTATCAGGTCGCCCGTATCAGGTGCGCCCGCCTGGGCGGTGTTCGCCCCGGCGGCGGGCTTGTCGGAGAACCCGGTGTACTTGTCGTAGGAGGGCGCGGCCGCCGCGCCGCTGAAAGCGGCCAGCGAGAGGAGGATGAGTGCCGCCAGCAAGAACATGAGCACAATGGCCGTGGGGCTCGCTTTGGCTCGCCTGCCACCGTGCCGGACTACGGACTCGCCCCTGCCTGTCATGCGTACCTCCAAAGTGTTCGATCGACTGGCGCGTGTATCCCTACCTCGTCTATGTCCAAACGAGGCCGCCTTGTTACACGAATCCGAGAGTGAAAGGTCACGCGAGGCGGCCCTGAACGACACAGATGCGGACTCCGCCAGAGAGTCTAGCGCTGCTTGACCTGGGGGCACTACGCCTTCAGGGAACCAGGACCTCGATGGCATGTGGCTCTATCTCGACCCTGGCGGGCAACCGGCCGGCCAGTTCGCCGTCGGTCTGGAACCAGACGGGCTCGTCGTTGCTCACCGGGAAGACCTCGGCCTTCTCCGCATGCAGATAGAGCACCTTCTTGCCCCGCAGGTGGAGGCCGGTGGGCACGCCCAGCCAGAAGGCGGCCAGGCCGGGGCGGTCCAGGCCGGTGTAGAGCACGATATCGAGGATCCCGTCGGTCGGGTCGGCCATGGGCGTGATGCCGTAGCGCCCCGCGTACCAACGGCTGTTCCCGGCGACCATGAACGTGGCGATATACTCCTCGCCGTTCGCGCGGACGATGAAGATGGGGTGGCGGTGCGCCAAGCCGGTCTTGAGGCCGGTGCCCACGAACGCGAGTTCCTTGAAGCGGCGCTTGGCCGTCAGATCGAGGTTGCGGATGGTCAGAGCGTCGATGCCGGCCCCCATCATCAGCATGAACCGCCGGTCGTTGACCCTGCCCTGGTCCAGCGACATGGTCTTCCCTTGCGCGATGACCTCGCAGGCCCGCTCCACCTGGAAGGGGATGCCGAGCTCGAGGGCCAGCACGTTGACGGTGCCGGCCGGGATGATGCCGAAGCTGGGCTGCCGCGCTCCGGGGCCGGCCTTGTCCCGGGCCCGAGCCATGCCGTTGGTGACCTCGTTGACAGTGCCGTCGCCGCCGATGGCCACGACGATGTCGGTCTGAGGGGCGTGGCGTTCCGCGAAACCGATGGCTTCCTTGGGCCGGCGGGTAGCGTGGAGTTCGCACTCGATGCCGCGCTTGGCCAGGCTCTGCTCCACCGAATGGGCGATGGCGCCTGCCCGGCCTCTTCCCGACTGCGGGTTGAAGATGAGGGCGGCCTTCATCGGCCAGCGGCAGCCGACTGCGTCAGGCTTGCCCGGCCGCCGTCCGGATCGGCAGTGAGGACCGCGAACGAGTCGTACCCGGCGGTGCGGGCCAGGTCCACCGCGTGGGCGAAGTCCCGGCCCACTTCTTCCGGCCGGTGAGCGTCCGAGCCGAAGGTGATGGGCACCTCCGCCTCGCGCAGCTTCCGGAGGATGCCGGGCGACGGATAGGCCTCCTTGACCGGCTTGTGCAGCCCGGCGGTGTTGATCTCCACGGCCACGCCGGTCCGGGCGAGACGCTCCAGCAGCCGGTCGAGCTCGACGTCGAGCGTGCGGGTGGCGCGGTAGCCGAACTTCTTCACCAGGTCCATGTGCCCCATGATGGTGAACAGCCCGGTCTCCGCCGCGTCGCCGACCAGGTCGAAGTAGTCCGCCCACATGTCGTCGATGTCGGCGTGCTCGTAGCGGTGCATCTGCCGCGGGTCGTCGAAGCCCCAGTCGCCCAGGTGGTGCACCGATCCGATGACGTAGTCGAAGGGCCGGCCGGCGAGCAACGCGCGCACCTCGTCCACGGTGTCGGGGCGGTAGTCGGCCTCGATACCCAGCAGGACGAACCCCGGGTATTCGGCCTTGAGCCCCTGCACCTCCGCGACGTAGTCGCCCAGCTGGCACGCCTTCATGGAGAGCTCGGGGTCGTGCACGGGAAGGAGCGGCAGGTGGTCGGCGCAGCCGATGGCCAGGAGGCCGGCCGCCTTGGCGGCCGCCACATACTCGGCCGGAGTCCCGCTGGCGTGGCCGCAGCGGACGGTGTGGGTATGGTAGTCGGGGAGGCGCATGTCAGGCGGTCCCTGCGGTCGCGGCCGCGGCATCGGCGGCCGCGTCCATCCGGCCGGCGCCGCGCCGCGGCGCCTCCAGCTCGTCGGTGTCCACCAGGATGGTGTACGGACCGTCGTTGACCAGCGACACGATCATGTGGGCCGCGAACTGTCCCGACGCCGTCGAGACGCCCAGCCGGCCGAGGGCCGCCCGGAACTCGTCCACCAGCGCGGCGGCCGGACCGGGGTCGGCCGCGTCGCTGAACGACGGCCGCCGCCCGCGCCGGTAATCGGCGTAGAGGGTGAACTGGCTGATCACGAGGGCGGCGCCGCCGGTGTCGAGCAGCGAGAGGTTGGACTTGCCCTCGGCGTCGTAGAAGATGCGCAGGTTGGCCACCTTGTCGGCCAGGCCGCGCGCCCGGCTGAGGCCGCCGTCCTCGTCCACGTCGTTCTTGCCGACGCCCACGAACATGAGCAGCCCGGGGCCGATCTCGCCGATCGACCGCGCCGTCCACCTCGACGGAGGCGCGCTGCACCCGCTGGACCAGGGCGCGCATCAGGCGGGCTCCCCGACGGGGCCGCCGCCCGGCTGCGCCGCAGCCCGGCCGCCTGCCGCTTCGGCCCGCGCGACATCCGGCGCCGGCTCGACGCTCAGTAGCGCCGCCGTCCAGCGGCCGTCGTCGCCCGGTTCCTCGAGCCGCACTGTGGCGAAGCGGTTCATCAGACTCGTCGTCTCCCTCGAGCAGGACCTCTAGATAGTTCCCCGTGATCCCCACGAGCCATCCGGCGGCGTCCCGCTCCTTGAGGACCAGGACTCGCTGCGTGGTCCCTCTCAGCCTATCGCGAAACGCGAGCATTCTTACGCTCTCCCAACGCTCGCAGGCGCACACTGCGTTCGTGGATCGTCTCCGGGGACACCTTCGGTCTCATGTCGGAGGCGCGAGTCCCCGGGCGATCGCTGTAACTGAACACGTGCAGGTAGGTGAGCGGCGCTTGCTCGATGAAGGCGATGGTCTCCTCGAACTCGGCCTCGGTCTCGCCCGGGAAGCCGACGATGACGTCCGCCCCGATGGCGGCGTCCGGGAAGCGCTGCGCCAGTTCGGTGGCCACCGCGAGATACTCGGCGGCGGTGTAGGGCCGGTTCATGCGGCGAAGCACGGCGTCGCTGCCGCTCTGCAGGGGCAGGTGGAAGTGGCGCGCCACCCGGTCGCCGGCGGCTTCGATGACGGCCATGAGCGCCCCGTCGACCTCCAGCGGCTCGATGGAACTCAGCCGGTAGCGGCCGATGGCGGCCCGCGCCGGCTCGGCGTCCGCGGCCGCGTGCCGCTCCGCGTGGCGCCCAGCAAGGCCTCCAGCAGATCGGCCACGGTCCCTTCGCCGGTGTCGCGTCCCCAACTTCCCAGGTTGATGCCGGTCAGCACCACCTCGCGGAAGCCCCGCTCCGCCAGCAGGTCCACCTCGCGGAGCACGTCGGCCTTGGGCATGCTGCGCGCCGGTCCCCGGGCGATGGGGATGATGCAGTAGGCGCAGTAGGAGTCGCAGCCGGTCTGGACCTTGAGGAAGGCCCGGGTGTAGCCGTAGAAGTGGCTGAAGAACTCGCCCTCGAACTCGGGATGCTCGGGGTAGGGCGAGACGGACAGCGCGGGTCGGTGCTCGCGCCGGCTCGGTTGGGCGCCGCGCCGGCCGTCGGGCTCGCCGGCCGGACGCTCCCGGCGACGTCCGCCAGGTGTTCCGCCAGCCGCAGCTTGTCCAGGTTGCCCAGCACCAGGTCCACGCCGGGGATGGCGGCCACGGCCTCCGGGTCGATCTGGGCGTAGCAGCCGGTGACCACCACGGTGCTGCTCTGGGTCGAGGCGCTTGGCCAGCCGGATCTCGTGGCGGCAGGTGCGGTCGCTCTTGGCCGTGACCGTGCAGGTGTTGACCACCCGGATGTCGGCCGCGGAATCCCAGTCGACCAGGCGGTAGCCCTCGGCCAGCAGGGTCTCCTGCATCTGGGCGGTCTCACACTGGTTGAGCTTGCACCCGATGGTGCGAAAGGCCACGGTCTTCCCGGGGCCCGGGATGTTGTCGGCAGGGGTCGCCATGGGCGACGGATGTTAGCATATAGCCCGTGATTTCCCGTCGGATACCTTCCGCTGTTTCCCGGCTCCTGCAGCCGCGACCGCGCGTCCGGACAGGCGATGCGGTTCGTCGTCGTCGGGCTGAGCAACACGCGTGGTCGACCTGGGCGTCTTCTGCGCTGCTCGCGAGGGTGCTTGGCGTCCCCGACATCGCCGCCAAGACCATCTCGTACCTGTTCGGCATCGCAACAGCTTCGTCTGGAACAAGTACTGGACGTTCAGCGCCCGCAAGTCGGGTCACGGCTGGCGGGAGTTCGGCCTCTTCTTCCTGGTGAACCTGCCGCCGCTCATCGTCAACGTCGTGGTGTTCAGCGCGCTCGGCTCTGGGCTTCACGTCCGAATCATTCCTCGTCCGCGAGAGCAAGACGTTCGTCGCCGCGGTCGTCGCCGTGGTCTGGAACTTCCTCGGGAGCCGGTATCTTGCGTTCCGACACACCGCTCTCAAGAAGGACGGCGCCTCCGAAACCGGAGCGGCCGAGGAAACAGTCGAACAGCTCATCCATGGAGAAGGAAGAACATGCCTGATCCGGCGCGGCGCGCCCGCGCTATTCGGTGATCATCCCCATCCACAACGAGGCCGAGTGCCTCGAGGCCGAGGTCGCGGAGCTCGTCGCGGAGATGGACGCCAAGGGCGTCGACTACGAGCTCATCCTCGCCGAGAACGGCAGCGCCGACGCCACGCCGGCCATCGCCGAGCGGCTCGCGTCCGAGAACCCCCGCATCCAGGCGCTGCGCGTCCCCATCCCGGACTACGGCTACGCCATGAAGACCGGCATGCTCACCGGCCGGGGCGACTTCATCGTCAACTTCGACATCGACTTTCACGACGTGCCCTTCATGCTCGCGGCCGGCGACCTGCTGGCCAAGGACGCCGGCATCGTGGTGGGCAGCAAGCTCATGGAGGGGGCGGAGGACAAGCGCTCTCCCGTCCGCCACCTGATCTCCTACGGGTTCACCACCATCCTGCGCGTCCTTTTCGACCGCAGGATGGACGACACGCACGGCATGAAGGCCCTGCGCCGCGAGGTGGTCCAGAAGTACGCGCCCCAGACGGTCATGCGGCAGGACATCTTCGACACGGAGCTGATCATCCGGGCGCGGCGCGGCAAGGTGAAGGTCGCCGCCATCCCCGTGTACTGTGGAGGAGAAAAGGAAGGCGCGTTCGTCTATAGTACGTCGCATACCGCGCACCATGAAGGCGCTGCTTCGCTTGCGGTTGATTTTGTGGAAGGAGAGGAATGCGGGCACCTGAGCGGGAGGACCTGGTCGAGAAGGGGGACATCTGGGACTGGGTCCCCACCGTCATCGCCTTCGTCATCATCTACGCCGTTCTCTTCGTCTTCTATCAAGCCGAACCTCCTCTTCAGCCTCACCACGACGGCCGGCGGTGACACCGGGGCGCATCACTACCCGGCCCAGTACCTCATCCAGGAACTGCTGCCGCACTTCAGGCTGACCGGCTGGGCGCCGGGCTGGTACGCCGGCATGCCCATGCTCACGTTCTACTTCCCGTTCCCGTTCCTGCTCATCGCCATCCTCAACTGGATCCTCCCGTATCAGTTGGCCTTCAAGCTCGTGTACTGTGCTCGGCATCTTCATCCTGCCCGTGACGGTCTATGCGTTCGGGCGTCTGCTGCGCATACGCCGGCCCTTCCCGACGATCGCGGCGGTCTTCGCGGTGGCATGCCTTCTCATGGAGAGCTACTCCATCTACGGGGGCAACATCCTCAGCACCCTGGCCGGCGAGTTCGGCTACATGCTGAGCTTCGCCCTGGTCTTCCTGTGGCTGGGCACCATGTACCGGGGCATGGAGAAGCCGAAGTTCAACATGCTCTTCGTGCTCAACTGCCTCATCCTCATGGCGCTGGTGCTGTCGCACATCGTGCCCACCATCGCCCTGGTGTTCATCTCGCCCGGGCTGCTGCTGGTCAACCCGCGCTGGCGTTCGCTCGGCTACCTGGCGGCCGTGGCCGCTATCGGCTTCGGCCTCAGCGCCTTCTGGTCCATACCGTTCGCCGCGAACCTGCAGTGGACGGCGCACATGGCGTGGGACCAGCTCGGCGTGGAGAGGGCTCGGCGGCTGGTGGCTCGTGCCTGTGGCCATCCCGGCCATCATCGGCGTGCTCTTCGCGGCGGTCAAACGCGAGAAGCGGCTGCTCCCGTTGCTCTGGATGAGCATCATCGTCCTCGTGGTCTACTGGCTCCTCCCCAGCGGCCGGTTGTGGAACGCTCGCGTCGTGCCGTTCTGGTACATGTCGGTGCATCTGTGGGCCGCGTACGGCATCACCTGGATGATCCGGCCGTTCACCGTCTTGTTCCACGATCTCTTCGCGGCCCGCGGCCGTACCGGTCGGCGCTTCTTCGTGCCGGTGACCGCGGCCGCGCTCCTTGTGGCGGTGGTGCTCACCAGCCATACGGCGGCCGGGTGGATCCAGCTGGAACTACTCCGGCTACGAGGGCAAGGAATCGTGGGCGCAGTACCAGTAGATCAACGACTTCCTCAACACCCTGGGCGGCAAGCAGCGGGTGATGGTGGAGCACAACACGAAGATCGACGAGTTCGGCACGCCCCGCGCCTTCGAGATCATCCCCTACTGGACGAACCTGTGGACCATGGAGGGGACCCTCATGGAGGCCTCCTACACGGCCCCCTTCCATTTCATCAACCAGGCGGAGCTATCGAAACAGGCCAGTAACGCCATCATCGGGGTGGACTATCCCAGCCTGGACGTGGCCAACGGCATCACCCACATGCAGTTGATGAACATCGAGTACTTCATCTCCTGCACCGACGAGGTGACCACCGCCACCGAGGCCGACCCGCGCGCCGAGCTTCTCGCCACCTTCGGCGACTACAACATCTGGCGCATCTCGGGCATGAGCGGCTACGCCGAGGTCATGCAGAACAAGCCGGTGAGGATCGACATCCTGCAGGCCGATTGGCGTGACATGGCCGTCCAGTGGTACGAGAACATGGACGACCTCGAGACCCCCATCATCCTGGACAACGGCGACCCGGCGCTCGACGAGGCCGATCTGGCGTCGATCACCCCCGAGGACGCCGCCACCCCGCCGCAGGTGCCCTACACCACCGAGGGGCACGTTCTCAGCGAGCAACTCGACAACGAGCAGTTCACCTTCGACGTGGATGAGGCTGCCGTGGGCAAGCCCGTCTGGGTCAAGATCTCGTACTTCCCCAACTGGCACGTCACCGGGGCGGAAGGGCCGTTCCTGGCGTCGCCGTCGTTCATGATGGTCATCCCCACTCAGACGCACGTGGTCATGACGTACGGACGCACCTGGGCCAACACTGTCGGCCAGACGCTGGAGATCATCGGCTGGCTGATCCTCGTCGGGCGTGTCCATCTGGCGCTTCATCCTCTGGCGCCGCCGCCGCCGCCTGGCCGGCGGGGGCGGGGCGGGTGTCATCCCGGTGGACGAGTTCACCGGCCACTACTTTGAAGGCAGGGAGCCGGCCGGCCTCATCGTCGGCGGAGACCTCGAGTCCACGGCTGAGGTCGAGGGTGTCGAAGACGCGGGCTTCGGGGATCTTGGCGCCGTAGATGAAGACGCCGATGCCGGGTCAGTCCTGGCGCGGTACGAGGCCGGGGATCAGGGGTGGAGTCCCTCCGCCGACGCGGTGCAAGGCGAGGTCACGTTCGGACCTTACGACCTACCCAGAGAAGACGGCGAAGTGGCTTTCGACGACCTTCCCTGCGCCGACCCGATCGAGGACCTGCTGCGGCTGGAGGAAGACTCCTAGGAGCCTGGCCGGCTGAGTCCCTCGGGGATGCCGGATTCGCAGGGGACGCCGGTCTGGCACAGACCGCAGCCGTAGCCGTCGAAGCCGTAGGTCTGCTTGACGTAGCTCTCGGCGCGGTCCAGTTGGCCGACGCAGGCCGTCTTGTCGCGTCCCTGCACGTTCACGGAGCCCACCGGGCAGCGCTCAGCGCATTCGGCGCAGCCGTCGCCGCTGAAGTGCAGGCAGTAGGCGAAGGGGCTGGAATACGGGCGCGGCGTGGCGGGGATGACCGCCCTCACCACCACAGAGCCGAACCGCACGGCCTGGCCCTTGCGGGTGATGAGGCCGCCCGAGAGACCGAACGTGCCGAGGCCGGCGACATAGGCTACGTGCCGCTCCGACCAGGCGGAATGCCAGTCGTTCGTTCCCTGGGCGACTTCACCCCACGACGGCCAGCATGGCCGGGGCGATGGCTTCGTAGCCCTCGGCTCTCACGGCGTCGAGCAAGACATGGTGCAGTTCGCGGTTCGCCATCTGCCCGAAGACGCGGGCCCGGGCCCAGGGCTCAGAGGGCATGCGGGTCTCGAGGCGGTTGGAGGCCTTGGTCGCCTCTGTCTGGACGACCGCCCAGCTGATGACGGTGAGGTCCTCGGGCGCGGCCGGGGATGCCGCCGCGGCTGGTCCTGCCGCCCACGGGGTCGTGGGCTGCTTGCTGTTCGGCGAGCCGGCCGCCGGGGTGCTCGCGTCGCGGGCCGCGGCGAAGGCCTCGGCCGGGGTCCAGTGCTCGGGGCCGGCGGCGGTCTTCAACTCCTCCCACAGCGGGTCGTTGCCGGCGGCGAAACCGAGGAGGTAGCCCTCCCAGGCCGGATCGGGCGCGCCGGGCCCCAGGTTGTTACGCGCCGGGTCGGCGATGAAGTCGCTGAGGACCCGCTCGCAGAGATCGGCCAGGCCGCCGGGGCCGCAGGCCGAGTCGGCAGCGTTCGCCCGCGAGTCGTCGCTCATGAGTGCGCTCCTTCGTGGTCGCCGGTCACCGGTATCACCCACACCTGTCTGTTCCGCGGTCCGTCGAACTCGGCCAGGTAGACGCTCTGCCACGTGCCCAGCCGCAACCTGCCCGCCCTCGACGGGGACCATCGCCGAACTCCCTATCAGCGACGCCTTGATGTGCGCGTCGGAGTTGCCCTCGGAGTGGTGGAAGCCTGATTCGCGGGGAACGAGGCGGCGCAGGTGATCGATGATGTCGCGGATGACCGTGGGGTCGGCGCCCTCGTTGATGGTGACGCCGGCGGTGGTGTGAGGCACGAAGACGCTCACCAGGCCGTTGAACCCGGGACGCGCCTGAGCGACGGCGGACTGCACGCGTTCGGTGATGTCGACGAGGATCTCGCGTTCCGGGGTGCGCACGGAGATCTCAAGAATGGAACCGCCCATGCTGCATCACCTCGGGTGTTGTGCGGGCCGGAGTGGAGGTAAGGGGACTCGAACCCCTGGCCTGCGCGATGCGAACGCGCCGCTCTCCCATCTGAGCTATACCCCCAGGCAGTCCGGTATTTATAGCACACGGGCGGCCGGGTCATCACCCCAGGTCCAGGCTCCAACCAAAGTTCGACTGGGCGGCTTCCGAGCCGTTGCTACGCTCTGCGGCGGTGATACAGGCTTCTCGGTGGGTGGTAGAGTTATACGTGTAGTACACGTATAAAGGCGGCACGAATGAGGAAGAAGCTCACCATCACCATTGACGAAGAAGTGTACGAGGGGTTGCGCAGAGTGGTGGGTCCGCGACACATCAGTAGTTTCATAGAGACGCTGGCTAGGCCCCACGTGGTCATGGCCGATCTCGACGAGGGATACGCGGCTTTGGCCGTTGACGAAAGGCGCGAGGCGGAGGCTCTCGCATGGATCGAGGCGGCCGCCTGTGACGCCGTGGATCTGGGGGGACCCCGCCATGAAGAGGGGTGACGTCTGGTGGGTGGCTTTCGGGCCAGGCGCGGGGGGCGAGATTGTCAAGGAGAGGCCGGCGGTCGTCGTCAGTAACGACGCCTCGAATCGCCATCTGAACCGCGTGCAGGTCGTGCCGCTCACGACAACGGTGGATCGAGTGTATCCGTGTGAGGCCCTTGTAACGCTGTCGGGAAGGCAGGTGAAAGCGATGGCCGATCAACTTACCACCGTGAGCAAGATGCGCCTGTCGAATCGGGCTGGCCATCTGGCGCCATCGGACCTGGAGCGGGTCGAACGGGCCGTCCTGGTCCAGTTGGGGCTCGCCCAATCCCGGTGACCAGGCCCTGCCTCCCCGTGGTCTCTAGCGCTCCTCCCTGGCCCAAGCTGCCGGGCTTGGCGCGGGTTCCTTCTCCCGGGCGAACATGCGGCGGAGCGCCGTCTCGGCCTGCTCTGCGAGCGAGACGAGGCCTCGGCTGTCGATCCTCATCAGGGTGAGGCCGCCGTTCTGGGCGACCTCCGCGAAGCCGTTCTCGGCCAGCAAGTCTGCCGCGAAGAAGCGGCAATCAGGTTCGCCAGCGTCATCGGCCCCGGGGCGGTGGGCCACCGCGTACACCTCGGGGATCCCCCGGCCGCGGAGCTCGTAGAGGGCTCGGCGGATGACCCGCTTGGCAATGGAGCGAGAGGCCTCGCCATCAGTGTAAAGGCAGAACAGCAGCGCCGAGGCCGCGGGCAGCGGCGGGAAGGGCAGCTCGCGGAAGCGCGGGACGGACGAAGCCGGGGCGAAGTGGATGGAGGCCGTGATCACCGGGTCCTGAGAGCCGCCTGCCTCGCGCCGCGCGCTCGCATCGTGCGCCAGGAGCCCGACATATCCCCAGTCGTGCTCGAGATCGGTCAGCCACTCGTGGCGCGCATCGACCGCGCCCGCCCCTTGAGCGGGCGCAGAACCTGCGGTCTGCCACCAGGCGCACGAGCTGCAGTCGCCTGGAAGGAGTCCCTGCCGAAATGCTCCAAGCGGCAGGTATTCGGGCATCAGGCGGCCCTCCTTACGAAATCCCGGCCACCGCCGGAGCAGCTATCTCGTCAACGTACAGGGTCACGGTGCCAAGGTCGATGCTGAGGAGCGCGGTGACCCGCTCCCTGACCGCCTCTTCCACCCTGCCGGCCAGCTCGGGGATGAACGTCCCCCAGGCCACGCCCACGTGGATGTCGAGGTCCACAGCGCCGGGGCCGGCGTCGCGAACGACGATGCCGCCGGCACGCATCTCGCGGACCCGCGGTGAGAGGGTCTTCCAAGCAGGGAAGTGCAGGCCGACGACGCCGTCGACCGACCGGGCCGCGTCCGCTACGTAGGTGGCGACGACGTCGTGGGAGAGTAGGGGCCTCTCTTCGTCCGCGAATTCGCTCGGGGCCATCGGCAAGTCACCGGATAGCAGGTCATCTTCCTGCTCAGCCATAACGCCTCCTCTTCACGTGCTGAAGCGTCGATTTCTCTGACTCGAAGTTTATACCAATCGCCACAGCGTCGCCTCCGGCCTGGCCAGCAGACGGAACGGCAGGAAGCTCGTTCCCACTCCCCGAGAGACCACCAGCAGACCCCCGCCCCACTCGTGGACGCCTGACAGGAACTCGCCCTCTTCGCTGACCAGCGGCCTCAGGCCGTCTGGGGTTGGGATGCGCAGCTGACCCCCATGCGTGTGCCCCGCGAACGCCAGTGGGAAACGGCCGGCCAGTGGGGAGGTCGAGGGCGGAGGTTCGTGGATGAGGAGGATGGGGAAGCTGGACGCCTCAAGGGCGCGGTCCGGTGGCGGCGCGGTGGGCGCGCGGTCTGCCGCCGCGGCGCAGCCCGGCGTCGTGGTGACGTCGCTCAAGCCGAAGCCGCCCGTGAGGTGGTCGGCGCCGCAGAGGACCAACCTGGCGCCTTCGCGCTCGGGCAGTGCGGCGCAGGCATCGCGGAGCAGGGTGACGCCTGTGCCTGCCCAGAGAACGCCCGAGTCTCGCGCCTTGGCGAGAGGGCCCTTTCCCAGGCCGTACTCGTGGTTACCGGTGACGGCGAACATGCCCAGCGGGGGTCGCAGCCGGGCGAGAAGCTCCAGCGTGCGGAGGCTGTGGCGGGGCTCGCCGAGCATGTCCCCGGTGAGCAGCACCAGGTCGGGCTTGAGAGGGACCGCCCAGTCGACCACCTTGGCCAGACTGCGCTCGTTGGTGGGGAAGACGCCCGCGTGGACGTCGGAGAGATGAAGGACGCGCACCCCCGACCAGGCGGCGGGCAGGCCTGGCACCTCCAGGTCGGACTCGCTACACACCGGCCACTGGGCCTCGAAAGCCATGTACGCGGCGGCAGCTGCGCCTGCGGCGGCGGCCGCCGCCCCCGCGCCCCGGCCTATGTGCAGAATGGTTCCCACAGCCCAATGGTAGCGCGGCCCCCGGACGCGAGTGCTATCGTGTGCCGACATGACTGGCGAAGAACAAAAATGGCTCGACTGCGCGGCGCACATGGCCGCGGCGGGCAAGGTCGCGGCGGAAGGCCTGTACGGCACGGCCGGCGGACGGGTGGTCCTGGGCCGGGGCGCCGGCGGCGATCGCACCCTTGAACTCGACCGGGCCTGCGAGGCGGCCATCCTGGACGTGCTCGACCGGGAGGCGCCGTACCCTCACTCCGTGGTGTCCGAAGAGGTGGGCGTGCGCGGCCCCGAGGATGCTCCCTGGCGGGTGGTGATAGACCCGCTCGACGGCAGTCTCAACGCCAAGCGCGGCCTGGAGCCGTTCGCGGCCTCCATCGCAGTGGCCGATGGCGCTACCCTGGGCGACGTCCGCGTGGGCTACATCGAGGACTACACCCGGCAGCGGGTGTTCAGTGCCGTGCGCGGAGCGGGGCTTCTGTCTCCGGCTTGGCGCGACGGCGCGGTGGCGCCGGCCGCCGCCGATCTGGTGGAGATCGTCCTGTTCGAGGCCGGGCGTCCGGATCGTCACCACTTCCGCTATCACGACCTCAGCAGCATAGGCGCGGTGGGGGCCAGCCGGGATATGCGGCTCCGGCAGATAGGCTCTCTCGCCCTGTCTCTCTGCTATCTGGCGGTGGGAACGGCGGATCTGCTGGTGGCGGCCGTCCGGTGCCGGTCCGTGGATGTGGCGGCGGGGCTTCTGATCCTGCGGGAAGCCGGCGGCGGGGCCGTGACCCTCACCGAGCAGGACCTGTTCCTGCAACCTCTTGATCTGGGGAAGCACTCCCCGTTCGTAGCGTGGAGAGCCGGGCTCGACGAGGACGAGGTCCTCTATCGAACCCGGCAACTCCGGAGGGATCTTCTCGGTCAGTCCGAGTAGCTCTTCGGCCGGCTAGGAGGCCACGCCGAGCAGGCGATCGGCCGCGGCCAGCGCGTAGACCTGGATGTCCGGGTCCGCATCCTCGAAACAGTTGCCCAGCGCGTTCAGCGAAGCGGGCGTCCCGATGTGCTCCAGCGTGTCGATGACCGCTCTCTTGAGTTCCATGTCGTGAGTGGCGCGGAAGGTGGCGGCCAACTCGGTCGGCGGCAGGAAGGCGGTCATGTCCGCCCGCTCGGCGGGAGGCAGGGCCAGCAATTGCTCGGCCGTCTCCACTTTCATCGATAGACGTGACATGGCCTCCGGTTCGTCGTCCCAGAACAGGTCGTCGTCGACAGGCGCTTTGGCGAACGCGGGCGCTTCGGGCTGTGCCGGGGCCGGGACGAAGGCCTCTTCCAGCGGGTCGGCCTCCGGGGCCGGGATATCGCGGACCGGCATGCCCATGGGCATGTTGAGGGCGGCGGTCAGAGCGGAGGTGTCCAGGTGAACGCCGCGGTTGACCACAGGCTCCATCTCGATCTCGTCGAAGACGGGCTCGGGCATCTCCTCGAACGCCGGCTCGGGGTCGGGTTCCCAGAGGGGCCGGGGCTCTGCCCACAAGGCATCGGGATCGGCCATCGGCGTGGCCTGCTTGATCTCCGGCTCGGCGTCGTAGAAGGAGCGGGTACCCGGGGCCGGCGGCTTCCTGCGCAACCGGCGCTGGGGCCTGCACGGCGGCGACGGTATCGGTGGTCGGCGGCTCTTCGGGGCTGGCGTAGCCGGTGAAGATCGGAGAGCGCTGCTCGATGGGCGGCTCATCGAAGAACGCCGGGCGGCCGGGGGATCCGGCGGGCGAGGCGCCATTCGGCATCGGGGCGGCCGGCGCGGGGGTCACGTCTACTGTGGCCCCGGCGGTCGCAGCTTCGACCGTCTGCATGGCTTGAGCCCGACGTTCCAGGCCTATGCCGTACTGCCGCATCTGGGTGAGCCGCACCTTGGCGTCGGCGGGATGGGACTTGGTCAGCTGGACGCCCATGAGGGCGGCATTCAGACGGTCGGGACGGAAAAGTTCGAGCCGCTTCATGTCCTCAGGGGAGAGTTCACCCCAGCCGTTAAGGATCTCTTGGATGGCGACGTTCAACGGATCTGTCCCGGCGGGCGCGCTCACCGGGCCCACGACCGAGAGGGGGGCGGTGGAACGTGCGGCCTTCGACTTGCCGCGGCGGCCCGACTTGACCGGCTCCAACATCGAGTCGGCCTCGAAGGGATCGTCGAACTCCGGAGCCGCAGGAGCCGGAGCCATGGTCACGGCAGCGGCCATGACCGGCGCGGCCATCATTTCGGATACGGTCATCGCGGCGGGCGCGTCCATCACGGCGGGCGCTGCGGCGGGGACCGGCGGAGGAACGAGGGTAAGGGACGGAGGCACAGCGGGCTGCGCGGCCATCATGGGCTGTTGCGCCAACGGCTGCGAGTAGAAACCGACAGGCTGGGTCACGACGCCGCCCTGGTCCATCGCGGTCGCAACGGGCTGAGCCATGCCGCTCGGAGCGTAGTCGGGATAGGCGGCCGCCTCGGGAGCCGGCGCCATCGGTTCTTCTTCCACCGCCGGGCCTGCGAAGGCCAGAGCGGGCTCGGGAGCCAGTCTTCTGCGCTCGGCCTTGGAGCGTCTGCGCGACGACATGAGCAACAGTAGGAGCAGCAGTAGGACCACGACGATGATCCCCGGCAGGAAGTAGACGCTTCCGTATATGGTCGGCCATTGAATGAACGACGACATTTTTGCTCACCCTCCTCGGGCGTGGATCACTCTGATGCCACATAAACTCGACCGGAAAGTCCCGGTATATTGTTTATTGTCGGCTTCGAAGGCCCGAGTAGTTGAGAACAAGACAAGTGGGGTCCGTCACGAACGTCATCGATACGCATTCACACTGCCTTCCGCTGGTCGATCACGGCTCTCCCGATCTGGAGACGACGCTCCGCATGATCGAGGCCGCGGCCGCCCTGGGGACCACCACCATCTGCTGCACTCCGCACCTCTACGAGTACGACGCGGACCTCGTGCAGACCGCGCGAGAGACGCACCGGGAAACGGTCGCGGCAGTCGAGGCGGCAGGCATCCCAGTCCGGCTGCTCCTGGGGTTCGAGGTGGACCTCACCGTCGCGGCCACTGCCGATCCGGACATCCTGCGCACCTTGTGCATCCAGAACGATGGACAAGAGAGCTCCACCGGCGTGTTGGTCGTGGAGATGCCGTTCACGAACTGGCCGCCCTTCTTCGAGGAGACGATCTTCCGCCTGAGCACGGGGGGTCTGACGCCGGTGATCGCCCACCCGGAGCGCAACGACCGGGTGCAGCGTTCCCCCGACGTGCTCGAGGCCTGCATGAGCGCCGGCGCGGTCTTGCAGGGGACGTCCGGGAGCCTCACCAACGTCTTCCGCAAAGACAGCCAGAAGACCTTCTTCGAGCTGCTCGCCGGGGCTGGTTCAGTCTGCTGGCTTCAGACGGCCACTCCACGCCGGACTACACGTGGAGCGTCGGACCCATGCTCGCCGAGATCGGCAATCGTCTGACCCCGGAAGACTGCGAACTGCTGGTGAACGTGAACCCCGCGCGGATGTTGGAGGGCAAACGGCCGATCCCTCTCCTCCCGAAACGCGCGCCCAGTAGAGGGAGACGCCTGTTCGGGTAGGCCGGCGGCGGCCTGTGGCGGTGTGGCGCCCAGCGGGCCCCAGCCTCTAGGCCTCCTCGATCCTCCCGTAGCTGTCCTCGAGGCGGACGATATCGTCCTCTCCCAGGTAGTCCCCGGACTGGACCTCGATGATCTCCACGGGCTCAGTGCCCGGGTTGGCGAGGCGGTGGGAGGATCCGAGGGGCACGTAGGTCGATTGGTCCTCCTCCAGGCGGAAGACCCGGCCGTCGCAGGTGACCTCAGCCACTCCCGAGACCACCACCCAGTGCTCGGCGCGGTGCCGGTGATACTGAAGGCTGAGCGTGGCGCCGGGCGCGACCATCAGGCGCTTCACCTGGAAGCGCGGTCCCTGCGTCGATGGACTCGAACCAGCCCCACGGCCGGTAGACCCGGCGCTGGAACTGGGTGATGCCCTTGTCGTGGGCGCCCACCCGGTCGACCAGCCGCTTGAGGTCGCAGGTCCGGTCGCGCTTGGCCACCAGGACGGCGTCGGGGGTCTCGATGATGGCCAGGTCGTCGACGCCGAGTGTCGCCACCAGCCGCGACTGCGCCTGGATCAGGTTGCCGTGCCCGTCCTCGACGATGGTTGCGCCCCGAAGGACGTTGCCGTACTCGTCCTTGTCTGAGGCGGCCCAGACGGCGTCCCAGGCGCCCAGGTCGGACCAGCCGGCCGCCAGGGGGATGACCGCCCCGTCAGGCGCCCGGCGCGCCCGCGGCGGCCGGCGCCTGTCCCAACCGTTCCATGACCGCGTAGTCGATGGACTCCGCAGGACACGCGGTGAAGGCCGTCTTGTCCAGCCGCGCGAACACCTCCGTCGACCCGCGCACCGGCCACGGCCGCGCGGCACGCAGTGGCGATGTCGGGCCGGCACAGCTCGATGGCCGCCAGCCATACCGACGCCCGCACCATGAACATCCCGCTGTTCCAGAGGTAGCCGCCGTCGGCGAGGTAGCACCGGGCGGTCTCAGCGTCGGGCTTCTCCGTGAAGCCGGCCAGGGCGAGCGCGGGTGCGCCGCCGGGCAGCGGCCCACCGGTGCGGATGTAGCCGTAGCCGGTCTCCGGCGTCAGCGGGACCACGCCGAACGCCACGATGGCTCCGGCCGCCGCCTGCGCGGCCCCCTCGGCCAAGGCTTGGTGGAACGCGGCCAGATCGGCGATGAGGTGGTCGGAGGGCATCACCAGCAGGATGGGGTCGGTCTGGGGCGCCGCGGCGCCGCAGGCGCCCGCGACCTCGGCCGTCGCCCAGCTCGGCGCGCCATCAGCGCCGCCTGCGGCTGCTCCGCCGGCCGCCTCTCCCGTCGCCAGAAGCGCGGCCACGGTCAGCGCCGGCGCGGTGTTCCTGCCCACCGGCTCCAACACGATGCGGCAGCCGCCGATGCCCACCTGGGCCAGCTGGTCGGCCACGATGAACCGGTATTCCTCGTTGGTCACCAGGATGGGGCAGGACGTCAGGCTCGCGTGAGTGAAGCCCCGCAGGCGCAGGGCGGTCTGTTGCAGCATGGTCTGCGGACCCGTGAGCGCCAGCAACTGCTTGGGATGGTTCTGCCGCGACGCCGGCCAGAGCCGGGTGCCCGATCCTCCGGCGAGGATGACGGGCTGGATCATCGGAACATCCTTGTCCACTGCGGCTCCTTGGCTCCTCTATGGCCCCACGGTCGCTGCCGGGCGGCCCGAAAGTCCTAGTTGGGCCACCTCGCGTAACTATATCGACATTTGCCTCTTGCAGAGTGAACTTAGGCTAGCTAATATTTCGGAAACCTAAGTAATCGAGGCTGAGAGATGGACGAGAGAGAGCGCATAGCCCGCGAGATCATCACGTTGCTGCCCGATCTGGCCAGATCGCTGAACCGGGATGTGGCCGGGCACATGGTGGCCATGCACGACGCCGCCGGCAACGCGGCCGGGAGTCCCCCCGAGGTGTCGGGCGCGCAACTGAGGACGCTCATCCACCTGGCCCAGTACGGGGCGCAGACCATGGGCGAGCTGGCCGAGGGCCTGCAGATCACCATGGCGTCGGCCACAGGTCTGGTGAAGCCTCTCGTGCAGATGGGCTACGTCACTCGGAGCCGCGACGTCAACGACCAGAGGGTGGTCCGGGTGGCGCTGAGCCCCCGGGCCCAGCAGATGGCGGACACCATCCTCGCCGAGCGGCGGCGCGAGGTGGAGTCGGCGCTCGCCGGCATGAACGACCAGGCATGCCGTGACTTCTTGGAGGGCCTGGAACGACTCGTAGGAAGGCGGGACCGATCGTGATGATGGACGGCATTCAGTACTCCCGGCGGCGCTGGGGCGTGCTCGCCATTCTGTGTGTGGGCGTGTTCATGCTGCTGCTCGACGGCACCATCGTCAACATCGCCATCCCCGAGCATCCTCGACGTCGTTCAGCGCCAGCTTCTCCGAGGTCGAGTGGGTGATGAACGCCTACCTGCTCGTGTTCGCGGTGCTGCTCATCACCACCGGGCGGTTCGGCGACCTCTACGGGCGCAAGCGCTCTTCATCGTCGGGCGCTGGTGCTCTTCACCCTGGCGTCGCTGGCCTGCGGGCTGGCGCCCGGCATCGGGTGGCTCATCGGGTTCCGGGCGCTCCAGGGGCTCGGCGGAGCCATGATGATGCCCAACACCCTGTCCATCATCTCCAACGTCTTTCCGCCCGAGGAGCGCGGCAAGGCCATGGGCTTCTGGGGAGGCGTGAGCGGCATCTCGCTGGCGCTCGGACCCAGCCTCGGCGGCCTCCTGGTGCGATGCGTGCGTCCTGGCGCTGGATCTTCTTCATCAACGTGCCCATCGGCATCATCCTGCTCGTCGACGGCGCTGCGCTACGTCCCCGAATCCACCGATCCGACCTCGGTCAAGCAGATCGACTATCCCGGGGTGGCCGTGCTCACCGGCCTCGCTCTTCTGCCTCACCTTCGCGCTCATCGAGGGGCAGAACTACGGCTGGACCTCGGCGCTCATCCTGGGCCTGTTCGCGGCCACGGTGGTGGGGCTTCGTGGTCTTCGTCCTCATCCAGCGGCAGCAGGTGCAGCCGCTCATGGAACTGTCGCTCTTCAAGAACCGCACCTACAGCGTCACCAACCTGGTGGGGCTCGATCATGTCCTTCGGGATGATGGGCGTGTTCTTCCTGCTGCCGGTGTTCCTGCAGGCCATCCTCGGCTACAGCGCCATCAAGGCCGGCCTGGTGATGACGCCGCTCGCCGCGGTCGTCATCGTCGCCTCGCCGACCTCGGGCACGCTCTCCGACCGCATCGGACCCAAGTGGCTCATGTTCAGCGGGCATGCTCGTCACCGCGCTGGGCTTCTTCCTCACGCAGCGGGTCATGGTCAGCCGGACGCGCTCGTGGCCGAGCTTGGTGCTGCCGTTCGTCGTGTCGGGGTTCGGCATCGGCATGGTGATGCCGCCCATGACCTCCGCCGTGATGGGCTCGGTGGCGCCCGAGAAGGCGGGACAGGCCTCGGGGGTGATCTCGAGCATCCGGCAGATCGGCTCGGTGCTGGGCATCGCGGTGATGGGCGCGGTGCTGCAGAACCGGGCGGTCGCCTACCTCAGAGCGGCATAGGCGCCAAGCTCGACGCGGCTCCCTTCCCGCTGCCGGCCGGCGCCAAGCAGGCCATCCTCGACGCGGTGGGCCACCTCGGCGTCCAACATGGGCCAGATGCGGCCGGCGCCGGCATCGGCGGCATCCATGCCCGTCGAGCATCCAGGACATGATCGCGCAGGTCCCGGCCTCGATGCCGGACCAGGTGATCGCCTTCTTCAAGGACCTCTTCGGCCTGGACTACATCATGGGCGAGTTCGCCCGCGCCATGCGGACCACCTACCTGGTGTCGATCGTCCTGATGGTGATCGGCGCGGCGCTGGCGCTGTTCGTGAGCGGGCGGATCAGGAAGAAGAAGCAAGGGTAGGCCTCCGGCCGGCGCAGCGGTCCGGCCGCCCCGTCCGGCCGCGCCACCGTCGCCCGGGGCGCGCCGCCGTGCTATCGTCGTGTCATGGGCAGCGAACTATTCGTCGAGTACCTGCTTAAGGCCACTCCCGACATCGACACGCATCTGCATGGCTACCTCGACGTCGTGTCGCGCGACAGTCCCCTGCGCACGCTACCTCTACGGCATCCTCGACGAGTTCATCAGCCGGGGCGGCAAGCGGGCCCGGCCGGCCATGGCCATGCTGGCCTGCGAGGCGGTGGGCGGCGATCCGCCGAAGGCCCTGTCGGCGGGTGCGCCATCGAGTTCTTCCACGCGGCGGCCCTCATCCACGACGACATCATGGACGCCAGCCTGCTGCGCCGCGGCCAGAAGTGCGCGCACATCGTGCACGGAGAGCCGCTGGCCATCAACGCCGGCGACTACGCGCTGGGGCTGGTCTGCACCATCGTGGTGCGCGACCCCCTGCTGGACGACGCCACCAAGCTGGCGGTGCTCGACGTCATCGGCGAGATGAGCGAGCGCACCGTCGAGGGCCAGGCCCTGGACGTCGGCTGGGTGCGCGACGACATCTACGACCTCACCCCCGACGACTACCTCGACATGGCCCTGGGCAAGACCGGCTACTACAGCGGCATCGCGCCGCTGAAAGCCGGAGCGCTCATCGGCGGGGCGACGGCCGAGGAGATAGAAGCGCTGCAAGACTTTGGCAAGAGATTCCTCCATCGCCTTCCAGATCCAGGACGATCTCCTCAACATCGTGGGCGACGACGACGACCATGGGCAAGGACTACCTCACCGACGTCCTGGAGAGCAAGCGGACGCTCATGGTGATCCACTGCCTGTCGGCGGCGGATGCCGGCGGACCGGCGAGCGGCTGGTGGAGCTGCTGCAGCTGGGGCACGACAAGACGCTGGAGCAGGCCGCCGAGGTCGTCGATCTGCTGCAGCAAGTACGACTCGCTTGGGATACGCGCGGCGGACGGCGCGCGAGTTGATCGTCAAGGCCCGGTCTGTCGCTGGACCGGATCCCCGACACCCCCGCGCGCGAGGTCCTCGCGCTCGATGGCGGACTTCTTCCTGGAGAGGGAGAAGTGATGGACGAGACCACGCGGCAGGCGCTGCGGGCGCTGCCCGCGGTGGAGGAGTTGCTGAGCCATCCGGCGGCGGCGTCTCTGCTGGCCGCGCGGCCGCGGACCCAGGTGGTCGAGGCCGTCCGGGCGGCGCTGGAGGCGGCGCGGCGGGGGATCATCGAGGGGGACGAGACCGGCGCAGCGGGCGCCGCGGACGCCGGCGCGGCGGCGAACGGCGCCGAGGAAGTCCTGGCCCGCGCGGCCGCGCTGCTCGCCGAGTGGCAGGCCGCCGGGCTGCGGCGGGTGCTGAACCTCACCGGCGTGGTGGTCCACACCAATCTGGGCCGGCTCCGCTCTGGCCGAGGCGGCCGTCGAGCGGGTGGCGCAGGTGGCCCGCTCCTACAGCAACCTGGAGTACGACCTGGAAGCCGGCGCCCGCGGCAACCGCGAGACCCACGTCGAAGGCCTTCTCACCCGGCTCACCGGGGCCGAGGCGGCCTTCGCGGTCAACAACAACGCCGGCGCCGTGCTGCTGCTGCTCATGGCGCTGCGCCGGCGGCCGCGAGGTGATCGTGTCGCGCGGGCAGCTGGTGGAGATCGGCGGGTCGTTCCGCCTGCCCGACATCATGCGGGCGGGCGGCGTCCGCCTGGTGGAGGTGGGCACCACCAACCGCACCCGCATCGAGGACTACGAGGCCGCCATCACCCCCGACACCGCCATGCTGCTGCGGGTGCACACCTCCAACTACCGCATCATGGGCTTCACCGAGGAGGCGGAGCTGGACGAACTGGTCGAGCTGGGCCGGCGCGCGGGGCTGGTCGTGGCCGACGACCTGGGCAGCGGCGCCCTGCACGACCTGGACGCCTTCCGGGGCGAGCCCACCGTGGCCGCGTCGCTGCGGGCCGGGGTCGACGTGGTCTGCTTCAGCGGCGACAAGCTGCTGGGCGGTCCGCAGGCGGGCATCCTCGCTGGGCCGGCGCGAGGTCATCGACCGGCTGCGCAAGCACCCGGTGGCCCGGGCTCTGCGCCTGGACAAGATGACGCTGGCCGCCCTCGAGGCCACCCTGCGCGCTCTACCAGGACCCGGAGCGGCGCCGCCGGGAGATCCCGATGCTGCGCTCTCTCACCCGCACTCCGGCCGAGACCGCCGCGCTGGCCGCGGCGCTGCAGGCGGCCATCGAGAGCGGCTGCGCCGACGGGTTCATCCTCGAGGTGGAGGAGTCGAGCGCCCGGGCGGGCGGCGGCTCCATGCCGCTGATCGAACTGCCGTCGCATGCGGTGCGCATCCGCTTCCCCGAAGCGCCGGTGCCCGGTGACGTGCCGGGCGGCACCGCGCGGCCGGCCGGGGTGGCCGGCGGACCCGGGCGGCTCCACCGGTGAAGAAGCCCTCGCGGCGGGCGCCGTCCCCACCGTCGTCGCCCTGGAGAGCGCGCTGCGCCGGGCGCCGCTGCCGGTGGTCGCCCGCGTGTCCCAGGACAGCCTGCACCTGGACGTGCTCGCCCTCGACGAGCGCGACCTGGACGCCGTGGCCGAGAGCGTGGCCTGGGCGATCGCTCAGGTCGTCGCGGCCCGGAGCGTCGCGCCGAGCGCCGCCGCCCGAGCCGGCGCTCCGCGGCGCGATGGCCGTGCCCGCTCCGCCCCCTCACCCTCGGCACCGCCGGGCACATCGACCACGGCAAGACCACCCTGGTCAAGGCCCTCACCGGCCGCGACACCGACCGGCTCAAAGAGGAGAAGGAGCGCGGCATCAGCATCGAGCTGGGCTTCGCCGAGCTGACCCTTCCCAGCGGCCGCCACCTCAGCGTGGTCGACGTCCCCGGGCACGAGCGCTTCGTCAAGACCATGGTGGCCGGCGCCACCGGCATCGACCTCTTCCTGCTGGTGGTGGCCGCCGACGACGGGGTCATGCCCCAGACCCGCGAGCACCTGCGCATCATCGAGCTGCTCGGCATCCCCGCTGGGGCTGGTGGCCCTCACCAAGATCGACATGGTCGACCGCGAGATGGTCGAGCTGGCCAGCGCCGACGTGGAGGACTTCCTGGCCGCCACGCCGCTACGCGGGCGCGCCGGTGGTGCCGGTGAGCGGCGTCACCGGCGAGGGCCTGCCCGAGCTGCTGGCCGAGCTCGACCGCCTGGGCGCCGAGGTGCCCGCCCGGCCCGCCTATCCGGCCACCCGCATGCCGGTCGACCGGGTCTTCTCCCTGCAAGGGCATCGGCACGGTGGTCACCGGCACGCTCTGGTCGGGGACGCTGAGCGCCGAGGACACGGTGGCCATCCTGCCGCCCCGCGCCGGGCGGGGCTCCGGCGACCTCGACGAGGTGCGCGTGCGGAGCATCCAGGTGCACGACCAGGACGTGGACGTCGGCCACCGGCGGGCCAGCGGGTGGCCCTGAACCTCACCGGCGTCGGCCGCGACGAGGTCGACCGCGGCCAATGGGTGGTCAAGGACCCGGCCATCGAGCCCACCTACCTGGCCGACGTCCGTCTGACCCTGCTCTCCGACGCGCCCGGCCCGCTGCCCCGGGTGTTCGCGCGTCCGCGTGGACCACGGCACCGCGGAGGTCCTGGCCAAGGTGGTGCTGGCCGATCAGGAGTCCCTGGCCCCGGGCGAATCCTGCTACGCACAGGTGCGGTTCGAGGAGCAGGTGCTGGTCTATCCGGGCGATCAGTTCATCGTGCGCTCGGTGACCCCGGTGACCACCATCGGCGGCGGCCGGGTGATCGACCCGGCGCCGCACAAGCACGGCACCGGCCCGCGTGGCACGAGCGCCTGGCCCTGCTGGAGGAGGGAGCGCCGGACGCGATCGCGGAGCTCTTGCTGGAAGAATCGTTCCCGTCTGGCCCTGATCCGCGGGAGACTCGAAGCCAGTCCTTACCTCTGGCGGTTTGCTACCGCGGAGATCGGCGCGGCCGTCGCCGGCCTGCTGGCCGACGGCCGCGCCCTGGTGGCGGGTCGGCAGCTCGCGGCCGGGGCCGGCGGCGCCTCGGCGGCGCCGGCGCCGGCGCGAAAGCCGGCGCCCCGACTGCCGCCGAAGCCCGCCCGGCCAGCCACGGCCCGCCTCTTCCACGGCCCGTCGTTCCTCGCCCTGGTGGAACGCACCCTCGGCGCCCTGACCGGCCGAGCCGAGACCGACGCTCTCAACCCCTACCTGACCCTCGGCGAACTGCGGCGCGAACTGGCCGGCGGCAAGGAATGGCCCGGCGCTCGACGCCGCGCTCGACCGCCTGCATGCCGCCGGGGAGATCGCCCGGACCGAGCACGGCTACCGGGTGGCCGGCGCCGACCGGCGCCGACGAGCCCGAGGACGAGACCACCCTGCGGCTGCTCGGCGCAGTTCGACGGCCCGCCGGTCGGGCGAGCCCGGCGCGGCGGAGTCCCCGACTGTGGCCGTGGCGGCCGAAGTCACCGGTCTGCCGGTCCGGGAGGCGCAGAAGCTGGTCGACGCCCTGGTGCGGCGGAAGCGGCTGGTGAAGGTCGGCGAGGACCTCTACTACCCGCCCGAGCGGCTCGAAGCCCTGATGGACCGGCTGGCCGCCGCCATGGAAGAGGCCGGCCAGCTCACCCTGGCCGAAGCCCGCGACCTGCTGGGCACCTCCCGGCGCTACGCCCAGGCCCTGCTGGAGCACATGGACTCCGAAGGCCTGACCCTGCGGGTGGGAGACGCGCGGCGCCTGCGGCGCCGCCGGCGCTAGACCCGGAAGGGCCGGGTCTTCGGGGGCCGCGAGCGCGGCCAACAGCCCCACCAGCCGGTCGGGCGGGTCGGTGCGGCTGACGAATGCGTCGCAGCCGGCCCGCAAAGACTCTTCCTCCGCCTCGGGCCGGGCGCTCATGGCGATGATGCGGCACGCGGGGGCGGCCTCCCGGAGCGCCGTCACGAACGCCGCCGGGCCGGCGGGGCCGAACGTCCCGGCGGGCAGTTCCCAGTCCAGCAGCACCAGTTCGGGCGCGGCACCCGGTCCGCTTTCCTCACAGGCCCTCAGGGCCTCGGCCATGCTGGAGGCCTCCACGATGTCTCGCCCGCTCAGTTCCCTCAGGAGGAGGAGCAGTGCAGCACGGACTTCGCTGTTGTCATCTGCGATGAGAGTGTGCATGCCATGACTTTGCCTCTTCGCAGGCAAGACTCCCAGGGGCAACCGGACGGTTTGAGACCTGGCCGGGTGGCCAGTCGTGCGGGGATGAGGGTATGACCGGGTCTCCCAGACTGAAGGTCACAGGTTCAAGTCGGGTCCCCGCTACCTAGAAAGGCCCGGATTTCCGGGCCTTTTTCTTTGAGACCCGAATTGAACCTGTGACATGCCCCATCGGGGGAAGTTCCGCGCGAAATAGATTGAGGCTAAGCCCCTTTCTGAACGCTTTGGACGTAGATGATGGGGCGCCCCGCCTGGGCCCCGACCACAGTTCCGATTACCTCGCCAACCACCCCCGGACAGCAGAGTCCGGTCGATGGTGATGTTGGTCCTACACAAAGCCGTGGATCTGCCCTCCAGCGCTTCCCGTCACCGTGAGCTGCCAAGTTAAGTACTTGCTGTCTGGGTCTACCGTCACCTCCGCCGGCAGACCCTTGACGTCGATCGCTGCCCCCAGATGGCTGGCCGGGTCGGCGGCGAGTGTCGCCCAGTTGGAGTTGTCGAACGATTCCGTGGACTGATAGTGCGACTTCGCCGCGGTGTGATCGGACGTGTCCGCGGTCGGAGCGGCTTCGGTGGTGGTGGTCGTGGCGACTTCAGTAGTGCTCGTCGTATCGCTCGTGGGGGTATCTCGCGTCCCGGCAATACTCGTCGTGGTCACGTTGCCGTTTGTGGTCACTTCGTCGGGCAGGAGCGGTCGCAGCCAAATGTTGTAGTTTTGCGCCGCCGCTCTGCCACCTCGTGAACTCGTTGGCCTTCGGGGAGCTTGGCCTTGAGCGCGGCCAGGGCGTCACCCGCGATCACCGTCTTGCGGAGTCCTCTAGCGTCGGTGGGGACCCAGACGTGGCCAAGTCGGCGAGCGGCCAGGGGAGATAGTTGGTCCCGTAGTCGGTGGTGCTGGTGTCGGTGTCAGGGGGCGCCACCGCGCTGAACACTTCGAGAACCGTGAAGTCGTACGCCTCCCAGGTGGGCTGCGGCGCTCCGAAACTGCCCGGGTCGCTCAGTTTGGCGCGGAAGGCGTCGATGACATCCCGGGCCTTCTGCTGCTCCGACTGACCAGAGCCGTCCTCGCTGCGACAAAACCGAGGGCGTAGATGGCGGACGCTGTAGGTGGTGCCATCCGCGTTGATCGTGATGGTGGTGGTGTCCTGGTCGGTCGACTCCGGGCTGGCCGTAGTCGACCCCGTTCTGAAACAGCTTCGCTTCCCTGGCCGCGGCCAGGACGTTCTGGATGACCTTCTCCGACACCATCGTGGTCCGCAGATTGGGAAGCACACCAGGGGACCCGAGGATGATGCGGCCGTCACCGTACAGCGTGAATTCCGGTTGATGAATGTAGTTCTCTCCAATGTAGGGGGACTCCATCCCGCCATCGGCTGAAACGCGGAGCACCACGTCCGCTGCCCCCGTGGGGTGGGGGATGGAGCCGGCCGGCGACGTGGAGCCTGTACCACCCGACGACGTGGTGGACGAGGACTCGGGCGTAGAGGGCGAGCCGCACGCGAGCACCCCAAAGGCGAGGCCCAGGGCAAGGAGTGCGGCAAGACCAAGGACGAACGACCGGCCCAGCATGGAGACCCCCTCCTGTTGAGTACCCGCCTAAGACGTACCGCACGACGGGCGCGTGTTCCTGCGAATCGGTACGGCGCCCAGCAAACTCTAGACCAATGCCAGCCGGAAGGGAATGTCGGTGGTTGATTCAAGTCGGGTCCCCGCTACCATACGAAGAAAAAGGCCTGGTAATCCGGGCCTTTTTCTATTGGGGGACGAATTGAACCTGTGACCGCTCCTCTGATGGGACCTGAGTGACTGTAACAAGGGCGAAGGCGCACCTTCGTTCTCCTGGTCAACCTCCACCCGATTTCGACTGGGGCGCAGTCTCTCCGCGTCCGACTCATCAATGGCCTATGATGAATCAATGGCCAACGCACGTGGTCGGACGACAGGTGAGTTCATGGCATCGCCCAGGCCGCTTACGGTAGTCACGGTTGCCCTTTTCTGCGTTTACGCGCTTGCGGCAGCAGCGTGCTCTTCCGGCGGAGCTTCTACCTCTTCGATCTCACAGCCTATGAGCAGCGCTGTGACGCCTCGGACCGCCACTACGCTGACTCCGAGCTCGACGAGCGGTCCATCCTCGCCCTCGACGGCATCCGTATCTCAGTTGCCAGAAACAATGCCGGCCGACTTCGATTTCATCGCGCGGTATGGGCCGGGGCCAGGAGACTCCATCGACACCTTTGCGGGAACGTTCACGAAGAACATCAACAGTCAGACCGGCAAGCCGGACCCCACCGTGGGACTACGCCTGACCAACGAAGAGTTGGCTGATCTGTATCAAGACCTGCGCGCGATTCACATACTCGATTATCCGTTTGAGTTTCAGCCGAGGACCCGCTGGACGGCCAGCACACCCAACAGCTACCACTTGAAGATACGGGCAGATGGAAGGCAGAAAGAAATCTCCTGGCATCACGCAGACGACTTCACTGCGCCAGAGGCGAAGGCGCTCCGGGATTGGTTCGAGAAGTTGCGGGAGATTATTGAGGCCAAGCCGGAGTACCAGCGAATGCCGCCAATGGAACAGCTCTACATGTAGCAGGCCGGTGTATTCCCCAGGACGACCAGTGTCAGCTCGCTTCGTAGGCGCGACCGGGTCTCAGCATCTCATCATGTTCACGGCTCTGCCGGCGTCCGTGGATCCCCCCGCAATTCCCTCTGCTGGACGCCGCCGCTTTCTAGGCTAGGCCGTCACCAAAGCGAACGGAATGTCTGCCGACAATAAAAGTCGGGTCCCCGCTGCCCAAGGCCCGCACGCCGGGTCCCTAGGCAGCGGGCATCGCAGGATCAGTAGGCCATCGTCCCCCAGATGTCCACGGCGTCGAGGGGCAGGTATCGGGTCTTGGCGCTGGACGCGCTTCTCACGATCCGGACCGTGTGGGCGCCGTAGGCCAGGGTCCCGCTCGTCCAGGCTTTGAACTGGTAGGTGGCGCTCGACGCGTAGAGGTTGACGGTCGCCACCTTCGTGCCGTCGAGGTAGACGTCGGCTATCCCGGCCGAGGGGCCCTTGAGGCCGTACCAGTCGAACTGAGTACCGTTGAAGCGGACGGTGAAGCTCGCGCCGGAGGTGGTGGACCTGCGATAGCTCTTGCCCGAGGCCTGAGAGGCGGAGTACACGTACCAGGTCCCGGTCTTGGTGATGCGGGTGTCGGGCTGTTCAAGGCGCACGCTGGTGACAGGCGGCACGCTGATGACGCCCCAGATGTCGACCGCGTCGAGGTTGACGTACTTCCCGGCCGGACAGGAGGCGCTGCGGACGATCTTCACGGTGTGGGCGCCATCGGGGAGGGTCCCTGACGTCCAGAGGTTCACCTTGTACTGGGCCTGGGCCGCGCTCAGATTCACGGTGGCCGTCTTCACGTCATCCAGATACACGTCGGCGACGCCACCGGTGGTGCCTTTCATGCCGATCCAGTCGAAGCGGGTGCCCGAGAAGCTGATCACCGCGGAGGCGCCGGTGGTGCTGGAGCGCCCATAGCTCCCTCCGTAGGCTGAGGCCGTGGTGAAGCGCGACCAGGTGCCGAGGGACTGGATGTAGGGGCTGTCCTGGCCGTAGAGCACGTGGGAGCCAGGGTCCTCGCCGGAGCCGCCCGAGAACTCCTCGTACCAAGCGTTGAGCAGGGGAACGAACTCAGCCGCGGCCTTGGCGCTGCCGGTAGCGTTGGGATGGTCGTCGCCGGCAGGATGGTAGCCGGAGTAGAGGGTGTTCGCGCCCGAGACCACCTCGTGCACCTCGACACCCCCGGACATGCGATGGTGGGCGTTCGGACTGGTCAGCACGTTGTAGAAATCGAAGACGAACACGTTGCCGGTGGTGAGGTCTTTGAGCCACCCCGCGTCCCGGTCGGTCAGCCAATTCGCGAGCTCGCGCGTCTTCAGCGGATACGAGATGCTGGCCATCGGGGGCGGCGTGACGAGCACGAACATCTTGTCGGGATGCGCCTGGAAGTAGGCGAGCAGGCCGTTGTAGACGGCCTTCTCGTCGTCGATGCCGGAGCCCACGTCGCTGTTGGGGTAGCAGCTCTTGAACATGACGATGGTGTTGGCGCCCGGAGCCGGGTCGACCGTGTTGGAGGCGCTCATGGGGTCCATCTCGGCGTAGACCAGGTTCATCACGGTGTTCGTGAACCAGGTGGGCCAGTCTCCGGTGTCGGTGTGGTCGCCGTAGACGGTGCCTGAGCCGCCGGTCCAGCCGTAGGTGATGTCGGCCACGTGGTACCCGCTGCCGTTGAGTCCCGCGGTGAGCCCGTCACTCAGCCAGTTACTGCCGACACTGTGGTGGATGAAGATGAGATTGACCGCCGCAGGGGCGGCCTTGGCCGGTGAAGGCCAGGCGACCAGCGAAGCCGCCACCACGAGAGCCAGAGCCAAGCCGAAGAACAGCGTTTTGCACCTGTTCACGCATCCTCCCTTCGAAGCTGGAGTCCTGGTGAGGGCCGAGTCGCCTCAGCATCTGTATCGGCAGGAAGCGCCGGATTCTGGACGCTCTGCTTGCCTGCGTGGCTCTGGTAGGTGAGATCCCGGGCACCCCGAACCGCCGACCACGCCGTGATACGCTTGATGTTGTCCCGGACGCTCTGCGGAGATCGACCAGCCTGATCCAGGTGAATCATGTCGCCGACTGAAAGGCATGAACACGAGACGGTCCCACCCGGCCGCAACCCTGGACCGAACACGCTCATACAACCCAGGCTGGCGCGATCGGCCGCAGTAAGCCCCGCCCGCTGCTCCGCGATTCTCGACACTCTGAAAGAGATCAGCACCGCCACTGCAGATGGGGAGGGCTGTCGCAGATTGCTGGAGTGCATCTCGGCAGAGCTTCAAGCCGAACAGGCTGTCTTGATCCTTTGCAGCCCTCTCACTCGGGAGCTGGAATTCGTGGTCCACAACCAGGATCCGGCTCTACCGAGAATGTACGTGGACCACTACAGCGATCTTGACCCCACGGGATTGCCTGATTTCATCAAGGGCAACACCTCGGTGCCCGCTCATCCCCCGATCCCCACGGTGTTCGATCTCAAGGAGGTCGTGGACTACAAGTCGCTGGTCTCGACTGAGTTCTACAACGACTTCTTCAAGGCCGGCGGCATCCACCATGATCTGGTGGCGTTCGTCTCTGCCAGTTCGTCGGCGCGAGGGGCTGTCTGCCTTCACCGGGCTCATCAGATGAAGCCCTTCTCGGCGGAGGAAGTAGCGGTCTTGGACATGATCGCGCCGTTCGTGGGCAACCATCTGGAGAAGATGGTGTCGACCTCCGTTCTCTCCGTGCTCCGGATGACCTCGGGCAAAGGCGTGATCCTGACCGATGTTCAGGGCCGAGTGCTCTACTGCAACGACGTCGCCAGGGAACTCTGCGTGCCTATGAGGGCGACTGATGGTGCTCCGCGGAGGCTGGACGACGTCTCTTTCGTCGGGTATTCCCTGGGTGACCTCGATGCTCTCGCGGAGAGATGCGGTGTGGAGGTAAGTTCACGCGAAGTGGTCCTCGAGCAAGGCAGGCTCGGGCGGCTTATCACGCTGGAACCGCTCGGCGGTGCGTTGGACTGGGCCGAACCACTGAAGGAGCGCTTCGGACTCAGCTGCCGGGAGATCGAGGTCCTGAACCGGGTGATGATCGGCGGGGCCAACAAGGATATCGCTCACGCGCTTTTCATCACCGAGAACACGGTCAAGAAGCACCTTCAGAGCATCGCCGTCAAAGTGGGTGCTCACACGCGCACGGCTATCGCCCACACGGTGCGCCAGGAACTCGGCCTCCCCCGCTGACGGCCGCAGGAGACTCGCCCCCCCGACCGCTCGACCGCGAAGATTACCCATTCGTGTAATTGTCCGCGCCCCGAGCCTCTGCTCAAATACTACAGAAGAGCGGGGCAGGGGAAGCCCCGCATTCCGAGTTTGCGTCCATCTCTCGGGGGCTGGCTGAGATGACGATCTCTTCCGACTGCGACTTGGTGCTGGTTAATGGGAACGTGGTCACGGTGGACCCCGTTTTCTCCGTGCGTAGTGCGGTCGGCATGCGGGGCAACCGGATCGTGGCCGTCGGCAGCGACGATCAGATCCGGCGCCTGATAGGGTCGCGCACCGTCCTGGTCGATCTCAAGGGCAAGACCGTCCTGCCCGGAATAAACGATTCGCACTCGCACACCGCACTGTGGGCAGGCACCAGGCCTCCGCTCGTGCTCGACCTCAGCTATCCGACCGTCAGGTCGGTGGCCGAGATCCTCGCTGAAGTCAAGGCGATGGCGCAGTCCCTTCCCCCCGGGGAGTGGGTGCGCGGCACCGGTTGGGACGCGGGATATCTGGACGAGTGTCTGAAGGACCCGGCTTTTCGCCAGGACCGGCGGCTTCTCGACTCGGTTTCTCCCGACAATCCTGTCGCACTGGCCGATTTTTCCCTGCACGCTTTGTGGGTGAACAGCAAAGCCCTGGAACTGGCGGGCATCGGCCGCGACACTCCCGACCCGCCCGGTGGCGTGATCGAAAAGGATCCGGGTACCGGTGAGCCCACCGGGATGCTTATCGAGTTTGCGGCCACGCAGCCTCGTGATGGGCCTCATACCACCCTGGACCCGCGCTCAGAAGAGGCAGGCTGTCTCCACGGCTCTCGACGAGATGAATGCTCTGGGCATAACCAGCATGACCGAACCGGCTCTCGGCCCCGGAGGGGATGCGTATCAGGGCGGTCTGCTCGGCTCCGAGTGCATCGGTGCTTATCAAGACTCTGCTGGACGATGAGCGCCTCAAGGTGAGGGTGAACGTCCTCTACCTGTTCGGTGAGTATGGCGCGAACTCACTGGCCGACCTCCAGGCAGCGCTGCCGCAACTCGGCTTCCACTCAGACTTCGGCAACGAGAAGTTGAAGATCGGAGGCATCAAGATATTCGCCGACGGGATCCCTCCCAACCGCACGGCCTGGGTGAGTCAAGAATACGTCCAGGGGGGTCACGGCAGCCTTGCCTTGCCGGGGGAGACCGACGATGAGCGCGTGCGCGAACTCGAGCAGATGATCCGCTTTGCCCACGGATCCGGGATTCCAGGTCGGGGTGCACTCCGTGGGCGATCTGGCTATCGAAGCCACCATCGTCGGCCTTTGCTCAAGGCCGAGAGGGAAGACCCCAAGCGCCTGCGCCATTACCTCATGCACGTGGATTTCATCACGCCCGAACAGGCGGCGACGGTCGCACGGCATGATTTTGGGGTGAACATCACGCCGGCGATGCCTTGGACGATTTCCGACATGAACGTGGACATAGTCGGCCTGGAGCAGGTCCAGAGGGAGTGGCCCTATCGTACTGGTGGCGAACGCCGGCTGTCATCTGGCCGCGAGTTCCGACGCTCCTTGCACGTATCCGTCGTGGCTGCAGGGCGTTCAGTCCGCCGTTCTGAGGGAGAGCAAGGCAACGGGCACGGTCTACAGCCCCGACCAGTGTTTGACTATTCGAGAGGCTATCCGTATGTACACCATCGGTGGGGCGTGGCAGGACCGGCAGGAGCACATCAAGGGTTCCATCGAGCCGGGGAAACTGGCGGATCTGTGTGTTCTCGATCAAGACATCCTTTCGGTGGACCATCACGACATCTCCAAGATCAACAACGTGATGACCATCATGGACGGCCGTGTGGTTTGGGCCGATGACTGATACCTAGGCGGCGTGGGGGGGCCATCAGGAGGGAAAAGATGGGGGAAACGTAGGAACGGCTGGTGAAGATCCTGTTCTTTGAAGCAATGTCCTCGTTTAGCATCAGCATCAAAATATCGGGGGGCAACATGAGAATCATTCATTCACGGCTAAGTATTATCGTAGGTCTGCTGATCCTCCTTCTGTTCACCGTTGTGGTGGTCGTCGGGTGCGGAGGTGAAGCGACCACTACCACCGCGGCCGGCGCCTCTGACACCTCGGCGACGACCGCGGCGACCGCCGGCTCGGACACCACGGCGGCTCCCGCCACCCCATCAACTGCGCCTGCCGGGGAACAGCCGGTCCTCAAGGTGGGCGCTCTTCTCAGTCTCGACACCGTCCAGGGCGTGGAGATGAAGAAGTGGCTTGAGCTGTTCGCCAAGCTGTACAACGACGCAGGTGGCTGGAAGATCGGCGACCAGATGTACAAAGTGGAGCCGATGATCTATGACTGCGGCGTCTGGGACGCGGCCAAGACCAGGTCGGCGGCGGAAAAGGCCGTTCTGCAGGACAAAGTGCAGTTCATGGTGTGCAACTGGGGCGACATCCCGGCCGAGACCATTTCGGTGACCGAGCCGAACAAGGTGCTGTGGATGGGTCTGGACTTCACCGACGGCACCGTCGCGCCCACGCTCAAATACGCCATTCGCGCCCAGGGCCTTTTCTTCGGCCAGGGCCTCTTCTACTACATCATCCAGGACTACATGGAGCAGGGGGCGAAGACCGGTCTGGTCGTCTGCCCGGATAGCCAGCAGGGGCAGGTCGGTTCGACGCTCGTAGCCGCCACCGCCAAGACGCTCGGTCTCGAGATCAAGGATCCGGTCTTCTTTGCCCAGGACACCACCGACTTCGGTCCCATCGCCACCAAGATCGTCAGCTCCAGTCCGGATGCGGTCTTCATGTCCTACGTGGCCGGCGACCAGGTGGTCAACCTGCTCGGCGCGCTCAAGGACGCCGGATACGCCGGCAAGATCCTCCCGGGTGAGCTCGACAATCAGACTCTCGACAACTGCATCAAGAGGGTCGGGGTCGAGTACATGGAAGGGATGGAGACCGGCTCCTACGACCCCGTGGGCGTAGAGACCGATCCTCAGACCCTCAAGTACATCGACGCCTACAAAGCCTCCTACGGAGACTGGTTCAGCGGTGGATGCTTCTGGATCGGCCCCTGGTTCCTCTTCGAGGACGCGATCAACTCCACCCAGAGTGTCGATGTGGACAAACTGGTGGCGTATATGCAGGACTCCAAGAAGGGTGTGCGGACCCTCACCGGGTACAGCCAGCTCTTCGCGAGGCCGGACATCCAGAACCTCAAGACCGTGGACAGCGCTCCCGGCCACTACATCGGCGTGGTGAAGAACGGCAAGTTCGTGTACCTGTCGACCATCGCGTGCAAAGACCAGTACCTGTCCTCCATCCTGGTCTACGGAATGCAGGACGTGTACAAGACCTACTGGGATACGAGTGGGGCCCCGGTGTTTCCGGACCAGCCGAGCCGTCTGAACGTCTCGGATCTCCAGAAATAGCCACTGAACTGACGTTCGCGGGGCGCCGGCCACGGGCCGGCGCCCCCGTCTCGACTTGGTGTCGAGCAGAGGAAGCCACGGGAAGGATGTCTCGATGACACCAGCATTGTTCGTTCAGCTCCTCCTCAACGGTCTCATGATCGGAGGGATCTACGCCCTGGTGGCCTCGGGATTCACCCTGATCCTGGGGGTCCTCCAAGTCTTCAACTTCGCGCAGGGTCAGTTCTACATGCTGGGGGCCTTTGTCGCCTATGCGGTCGCCAGCGTCTTGGGAGCGCCTTACATAGTGGCGATCGTGGCCTCGGCCGCGGCGATGGCGCTTCTGGGCGTGTTCGTGCACTTCTCCATGATCAAGTGGACGCTTCGCTCGGGCTTCTTCCACACCATGATGGTCACGGTGGCCTTCGGCTCCATCCTGGGACAACTGGCCGTCCTGCAATTCGGCAAGTCGACGGCAGTGGTGTCGCCGGTGATCCAGGGCACGATCCGGTTCGCCGGGATAAACGTCAACCCGGGGAAACTGCTGGTGTTGCTGGGCGCGCTCGTGGTCATGGGCGCTCTGTGGTGGTTCTTGCGCACCAAGATCGGTATCGCGATGATGGCGTGCGCGGAGAATAGAGAGATCGCCTGCCTCCAGGGGATAAACGCCAATCGGGTGTTCTGGGTCACCATGGCCGTCGGTTGCGGGCTCTGCGGCATCGCCGGCTCCCTGGTGGTCCCCGTGCTCTCGGCATCCACCGCCATGGGCAGCAATATGTTCTTGAAGGCAATGCTGGTCGTTCTCGTGGGAGGGACCGGCAGCATGGCCGGAGCGCTGTCGGCGGCGTTCCTCGTGGGCATCGTCGAGAGCTTCGCCTTCCAGTACGTGGAGTCTTTCAGCACTCTTGTGGTCTTCGCCCTCGTCGCCCTACTCCTATACTTCCGCCCGGGGGGCTTGCTCGGCAAGCCTCTGCCCATCCCCGGTCAATAGTCGAACGGGGAGGTCAAGATGATCAAGTCAAACAGATTATGGGTGGGCCTCGTGCTGATCGCGGCCCTGGTCGTGCCGCTCTTCGTGGGCGCCTACCGCCTGCAGATCTTCATCTTCGCCATCACGTATTCCATGCTCGCGCTGGGCTTCCGGTTGAGCTGGAAGGTCGGTCTGCCCAGATTCGACGTGGCAGCCTGGTGGGGCGTGGGGGCGTACACGACAGCGATGTTGATGCTCAAGGCCCATTGGTCATATTGGGCCACTCTGCCCATCTCAGTGCTGGTGTCCGTAGCTATTGGCTATGTAGTCTTCTCTATGTCGCTACGTCGTGGAATGATGGTATTCATGATGTTCGGCATGGTGTTTGCCCTTGCCGTCCAGCAGGTATTCGGCACGGTGAAGTTCTTTGGCGGCTGGGGTGGCACTGAAGCCCTTCCGGCCATAACCATAGGTTCGTACATCCTCAGCAGCAAGATGCTGATCTATTACCTCGGGTTGGCGTTGCTGATCGTCAATATCGGCGTCTACTTACTGCTGTACAAATCCAAGATCGGCCGAGCTTGGGACGCCATCGGCTCCGGTCTGCGGTTGGCCAATTCTCTCGGCGTGGACGTGGTCCGCTATCGAATGGCCAATGTCTTGATCGGCAACGCCTTCCTGGCGCTGGCGGGCAGCTTCAGCGTGATGTACCAGGCCATGGTGGTTCCCAGCAGCTATGGGTTCGGCCGGTCCATCAACGTCATCATCTACGTCTTGCTGGGTGGTCTGGGTTTCTCCTTGGCCGGTCCGGTCCTGGGGGCCTTTGTCCTTACCGCCCTCTCCGAGGCCCTCAGGGCTTTTGAGGAGTACGAGGTCATCATCACCGGGCTCCTGACGATTCTCATCATCATGTTCGCGCCTACGGGTGTATTGGGTGTCCTCGACAAGCGGGTGAAGCCGATGTTCTCGCGCTGGAAGCGAAGCCCGGCGAAGCCCTCGGAGCCGCCCCCAGGGGAGTTGCCCGTCTCTGAGGGGAGCGGGCAGTCATGACGCTCCTCGAGACCCAAGGACTGGGCAAACTCTACGGGAAACTGCAGGCGGTCAAGGACCTCAATATCGCCGTGGAGGAAGGGGAGCTTCTAGGTCTCATCGGCCCGAACGGCGCCGGCAAGACCACCGTATTCAACCTGCTGACCGGGTTCGACGTCCCGAGCGCAGGCAAGGTGTTCTTCCGCGGAGAGGACATAACGGGGCTGCCCGCCCACCAGATCGCGAAGAAGGGCATGGCCCGGGCCTTCCAGCACACATACCTGTTCATGGAACAGACGGTGCTGCAAAACGTGTTGGTGGGTTGCCACATGAGCTGCCAGGCCGGGCCCATCAGGGAGTTCCTGCATTCGCCGTCAGCCCGGCGCTACGAACGGGCGGCCCGCGAGAAAGCCACTCGGATCATCGACTTCATGGGTATGAACGATCTGACCAACGAGTTCGCCGGCAACCTGTCGCACGGGCAGCAACGCGCGCTCGGCGTAGGGATGGCTCTCGCCTGTGACCCTATCCTCCTGCTCTTGGACGAGCCCGTCACCGGGATGAACCCCACGGAATCGGCCGAGATGGTCCGAAGGATCAAGAACATCCGTGAGAGCGGGATCACGGTGGTCCTCGTGGAGCATTCCATGGAAGTGGTCATGAACGTCTGCGACCGCATCACGGTGGTGAGCTACGGAGAGAAGCTTGCCGAAGGCACTCCGCAGGAGATCAGGAACGACTGCGCTGTGATCGAAGCCTACCTGGGCAAAGAGGAGGCTTGAGGTGCTTCTCGAGATAAAGGATCTATGGGTACATTACGGCAGGGCCGAGGCGCTCCGTGGCATCTCCATGGAGGTCCCCGAGGGCAGCATCGTCACCCTTCTGGGGGCCAACGGCGCCGGAAAGACGACCACTCTGCGCACTGTCTCGGGCCTGAAGCGCGCGAGCAGCGGCGAGATCTGGTACCAGGGTCAGCGGATAGACTCGCTGCCTCCCCACGAGATCGTCAGGCGGGGCATCGCGCACGTCCCAGAGGGGCGGCAACTGTTCTACTCGCTGACGGTCAAGCAGAACCTCATGATGGGTGGGTTCTTGCTCAGAGGGAAGGCGGAGTTCTCCGAGAAACTCGCCGCTCTGGTCGATCATTTTCCCAACCTGAAACAGCGGCTCACCCATCGCGGGTGCGATCTGAGCGGAGGCGAACAGCAGATGGTCGCCGTCGCCCGGGCGCTGATGTCCAATCCAAAGCTCCTGCTCATGGACGAGCCGAGCATCGGCCTGAGCCCGATCATGGTCAACGAAGTGGCCAACATCGTCAAGGAGATCAACAAGTTGGGGGTGACGATAGTCCTGGTCGAGCAGAACGCCCGCATGGCGTTGCGGTTGGCCAACACCGCGTACGTGCTTGAAGTGGGCCGGATCACTCTCAGTGGAGAAGCGGCCGCGTTGGCCCAGGATGACTCAGTGGTGGCCGCCTATCTGGGTGGCCGGTCGTGCTAAGACAGCATATGAGAAGGGGACGGTAGACCATGCATGTGATTGATGAGCAGCGGTGCTTCAAGTGCGGGCTGTGTGTTTCCTGGTGTCCACAAGAGGCCATTACGGGGGTCGGTCGGGGCTCGCTCAGCCACTCGCTCGTGTACGACAAGGTGTACATCGATGCGGATGTGTGCACCGACTGCGGGTCATGCATGACGGAGGGACGTCCGTGCCCTTCAGAGGCCATCTATGATGGAGCGGTCGGGCTGCCCGTGCGGGCTCCGGCCGATGGTGCCAAGTACAACAAGTACATCTATCACTACGATTTCGAGAACGACGGCTACTACAAGAGGTTCCGTCCCGCGCCCGTGGAAGCGGCGACGGATATGGCGGGGGAGTCGGCAGATACACAGAATCTGTTCGCTGAGCTCCCGTGGAAATGGATCACCCGGCTTGACGACGACGCCGTGCCCGGCAGCAATTTCTATGTGGCTCACTGGGTCTTCCCGCACGACGATCCGATGCCGGGGGTGGGACATCCGCCCCATGTCCACAAGGACGCGGAGCTGATCATGGTGATGGGCGGCGACCCGGAGCATCCGGAGGAACTGGGCGCAGAGATCGAGGTCTTTCTGGGCCCCGACATGGAGCGGCACATCATCGACAAGTCGTGCGTGATCTTCATCCCGCCGTACTTCATGCACTGTCCGTGGAGGATACTCCGCACGACCAAGCCGTGGATCTTCATGGAAGTGAACCAGGGACCGCGGCACACGGAGAAGACCTACAAGCAGCTTGTGCCTCGTGAGGCGCTTGAAAATGATCTTGCGCAGGACTTCTTCAAGGACGAAGGCTTCGACCCCTCGGTGCAGGGAGACTGACATGTCGGCGGGCACGCTCGCCGGGAAGGTGCAGACGGTGCTCGGGGTGATCGAGCCGGGGGAATTGGGGATCACCTCGAGCCACGAGCACATCCTGTCCGACATGTCCGCCTATCTTCTGGAGCCGGAGGACGTGGCCGACAGGTGCCGCGCGCGCGAGCCCCTGTCGCTGCACAACCTGGCCTGGGCCAGGGCGCACCGCTTCAGCAACCTCGACAACATGCGGCTCAACGACCAGGAGGAAGCCGCCCGGGAGGTGCGGCGCTTCAAGGACGCCGGCGGCGGCACGATCGTGGAGATGAGCCCGCGCGGCATGTGCCGGGATCCAAAGGGGCTGGCGGAGGTCGCCAGGGCTGCGGGGGTGAACATCGTCATGGGTTGCGGCTACTATCTCGGAGTCTCGCACCCCGCGAGCATGGACCAGATGAGCGCCGAAGAGATCGCCGATGAGATCGTGGAAGAGATCCTTGAGGGCGCCGACGGCACCGGCGTCAGGCCCGGCATCATCGGGGAGATCGGCTGTTCGAAGCCCTTGGACGCCAACGAGTTGAAGGTCTTGCGCGGCGCGGCCTCAGCCCAGCGGCGGACAGGGGCACCCATGGATATCCACCCGAGCTTCGACGACGCACTGGCTCTGCACATCGTGGATATCCTCCAGGATGCAGGCGCGTCGCTGGAGCATGTCATGATCAGCCACATGGAGGTGTTCGACTTCGCTCTGGACACCCGCCTGAAGTTTCTTGGCGCCGGCTGCTACATCGGCTATGACAACTTCGGCAATCTCGGATATCCGCACCTCTATCTGGGCCGGGTGGTGAACCTGACAAGCGACGTGTCGAGGATAAGGGACATCAAAGAACTCATCGACCTGGGTTTTGTCGATCAGATACTCCTCGGTCAGGATACTGTCTTCAAGGATTCCCTCAGCGCCTACGGCGGATACGGCTACGCGCACCTACTCGAGAACGTGGTACCTCTCATGCGCGACATGGGCATTGAGGAACGCCACATCACCGGCATGCTGGTGGATAATCCCCGCCGTTTCTTGGCGTTTGTAGAGCCGACGGGTTCTGCCGGGGGCCCTACACGCTCGGAGACTCCGCGGAACGCGGCTCTAGGAGCGCCTCCCCGGGAGTGAGCGCGAGAATGTCCTTCGGGCATCTCGAAGCATGGTCCTTGTCCAGGCTCACGATCGCCGAGTCGGACAGTTGCGCCGTAGCGGCGAACACGGCGTCGTTGTCTCGGGGCCGACCAGCGTCGGGATGACGACCATCACGGCTCCGCCCGGCAGCGAGTTGAGAAACGTCTTGCTGTCTGTGTGCGAGAGGGGTCGTTCTCCCGCAGCCGGCTAATGAAGACGCTTGCGTCTATGGTCCGGCACGCGATGGTTTCGCTCATCGCCGCTAGCAGAGGCACGGCTTCGCCAGCGGGCGGTGCCCAGCGTAATGGTGGCGCGGCGCGGCGTAAGAGGGATTGCAGCCTTGGTCGCGGACTGGGCAGCCCTCAGCCCGCCGCGGTCCCCCCGGGCTTCCAACTGACCGCCACCGTGGTCCCCTCCCCGCGCTCCGAACAGATGACCACGTGGGCGCCTACCGCCTCCGCGCGCTCCTTCATGATCCCCAGGCCCAGCTGGCCGCCGCCCGCTCCCGCCGGGTCGAAGCCGGCGCCGTCGTCCTCGATGGTGAGGCGGGCGCCTTCCGGATGCTCCGGGATCGCGGCCAGTGAGAGCTTCGCCCTGCCGGCGCCGGAGTGCTTGGCCACGTTGTTGAGGGCCTCCTGCGCGATGCGGTAGAACGCTACGCGGACGTCGGAGGGCAACTCCGGAGCCCCTTCGGTGCTCGACCTCCACCGGGATGCGGGCCCGGCCGGTGACGGCCTCGCCCAGCTGCTTGAGCAGATCGGGCAGATTCGCCTCGGCCAACGCCGCCGGGCGCAGCTCCAGGAGCAGGGTGCGCATCTCGGCCAGGGCGCCCCGGGTGAGCTGGCGCAACTCCTCCAGCCGCGCGGCGCCCTGCTCCGGGTCGCGCGCGTAGATGCGCGGCAGCACCTCCGCGATGAGGCTCACCGAGAAGAGCGTCTGGCTGACGGCGTCGTGCAGGTCGCGGGCCAGGCGCTGGCGCTCCTGGTTGGCGGCCAGGTTGGTGGCCTGCTCGTACAGCCGGGAGTTCTCGATGGCCACGGCCAGCTGGTCGGCGATGGTGCGGGCCGCGAGCACGTCCTCTTCGTCGAGGGGGCGGGCTTCGGAGGCCACGATGTCGAGCACCCCGGCCAGCCGGTCCCCGATGCGGATGGGGACGGCCAACTCAAGGCCGCCGTCGCCGGGGATCACCGGCTTCCTCGGTCCTGGCAGCCGCGGCGATGACGTCCAGCGCGCCGGCCGGACGGTCGGCCTCGGGCAGCAGCGGGGGCTCGAGCCCCACGTCCGGTCAGATCGACCTCGAACGGCGCCGAACACGTGCCGCGCGCGCAGATGACCATGCGTGCCGGCGCAGCAATCCGTGCTCAGGAACATGCGCACCATGTCGTAGCCGAAGGTCTCGACACATCGACTTGGCCACGTACGGGCAGCAGCTCGTCCAGCTCCAGGATGGAGCTGATCTGCCTGCCGGTCTCGTCGATGGCCTGCAGACGTTCGGTGCGCCGCTGCAGGTTGGACACCAGCAGTCCCAGCTGGCCGGTCATGCGGTTGAAGGAGCGGGCCAGGGCGCCGATCTCATCCTCGCGGACGACGGTGGCCCGCAGATCGAGTTCTCCGTCGGCGATGCGCCCCGCGGTCTCCCCGAGCTCCGCCAGCGGCCTGACGATACGGCGGGTCAGACCGAATCCCGCCAAGATGGCGAGCACCGCGGCCGCCAGGGCCACGCCGCCGATGATCCCGAGCGTCCAGCGGGTAGGGCCGAGGGCTTCCGACTCCTCCTGCTCGGCCACCAGAGCCACCTGCAGGCCCGGCACCCAGGTGTAGACGCCGATGACCTTGTCCCCGGAGTACGACTCGTAGGTGGCCGAGCCGATCTGCTGGGTGGTGATGGCCTGCTGGGTCCCCTCCGTGCGCACGTAGGTGTCGGGGATCGTGTAGCCGTCGCGGCGGAGGTAGGTGAGCAGCCGGTAGTTGGAGCCCACCAGGTAGGTCTCTCCGGTGTCGCCCAGGCCGGGCCGCTCGATCATGATCTGGTTGAGCCCCTGCAGGTTGGCGCGCCCCGCCAGGACCCCGACGACGTTCTCGCCCTCCCGCACGGGAGTGCTGGCCACGATGGTCATCTCTCCGAGGGACAGCGAGTACGAAGGCTGCTCGACGTAGCTCTTGTCGAGTCCTTCGAGGAAGAACTTGTTGAGCCCCAGGCGCTGTCCCTCGTGGCTCACCGTGGTGGAGACGAGCACGTTCCCCTGGGTGTCCATGAAGAACACCTCCTCGAACAGGCCCACCCGCTGGGCGGCCCAGAAGAACAGTTGCTGCGCCCGGCGGTAGCTCTCCTGCCTGGCCACGGCCGTGTCCGGCGTGGCGGGCTCGGTGAGAACGCGCAGATCGTTGGCGACGGTGGTGCCGGAGAGGACGATGTCGAGGTTGAGGTAGAGGTTGCTCTGCCAGGTGGCTATCTCCTGCTGCTTGAGTGTGGCCACCGACCTGAGCTGCCCGACCACCCGGTCGCGCGCGTCGCGCGACCCCAGAACGAACGATACGACGCTGATGGCGACCGCGGTCAGCACCACGGTGAGGCCCAGGTAGAGGACCAGGCGTCCTCCGATGGTGCTCGCCCGCGCGAGCGATCTGCGGCCGGACCAGCGAGCCATCACGCCACCTGTTCCCCGAGGTCCACCGCTACGGGGTGGCCGGACTGAACTGCATCGTGAACCCCGGCTGGGCGGAGTCGTACGCGTCGCCCATCATCTGCTGCCAGCGGGCCGCGTCGATCCAGCCGATGGGCACCTGAGGGGTGTCCACCAACGGGGCCACGGCCCGCACTGCCAACTTCTGGAAGTCCACGCTGGTGCCCTTGGCCCAGGAGGTGAGGATCTCAGCCGCTTCGTCCGGGTGCTCTATCGCGTAGCGCCACCCGTCCTCGCTCGCCGCTGACGAAGGCCCGCACCATCTCAGGAGACGCGTCGATGGTCGCCTGGGTGGCTATCACCAGCCCCTCGTATCCGCCGACGCCGAAGTCCGCCGGGAAGATGTTGTTGACTGGATGGCCGGAGATCGTCGCGCGGATGGGCTCGTCTTGGGCGTAGCCCAGCCAGGCGTCCACGGTGCCGTCGTAGAGCTTCTCGAGGTCGTTGACCTCCACCTTGATCATGGTGACCTCCGCCGGGTCCACGCCCGCGGCGGTCAGCGTCTCCTCGAGTATGCCTGCGCCAGTAGTCGGTGGTGTACGCCCACCTTTCTGGTCACCAGGTCGCGGGGATCGCGGAGGTTGGAGGTCTTCAGAGTGAAGATGGTGGATGGGGGGATCTGGAACGCGGCCATGACGGCCACCGACGGCTTGCCCGCCTCGATCAGGTCGCGCTGCTCGCCGAAGGACGTCACGGCGAACGTCGACCTCTCCGTTCATGACCCGGTCGCGGGCCGGCTGCGCCCGGGCCGCCTTCGACGATGGTGACGTCCAGCCCCTGGTCCTTGTAGAAGCCCTTGGCCTGCGCGGCGTAGTAGCCGGCGAACTCGGCCTCGTGGAGCCAGTTGAGCTGCAGGGTGACCTTGGTGAGCGGCTTCTCGCCGCCGCAGCCGGCGGCGGCGACCGCAACCAGCAGGACCGCCATGACGGCGGCCAGCGTGACGGTGAGTCTGGCGGCCGGTGTCCCCGGCCCGCGGCGCGGCGCCCTCATTTCACGATCTTCCCGTGGATGGCCATGGACACCGCCTCGGTGCGGCTGGCCGCGCCGAGCTTCATCAGGATGTTGCTGACGTGGAACTTCACCGTCGACCGGCTGACGAAGAGCTTCTTGGCGATCTCGGGGTTGCTGAGGCCGTCCACCATGGCCTGGAGGATCTCCAGTTCGCGGTCGGTGAGGCCGGGGTCGGGCTCTTCCTTCTTGTGGGTGGCGGCTCTGATGAGCACCTCAGCCGCCTCCGGCGCCAGGGTGGGCCGGCCGGCGTAGGCCGCGCGGATGGCGTTGGCCAGCTCCTCCGCCGACACGTTCTTGAGCAGGTAGCCGATGGCGCCGGCCTTGAGCGCGCCCTGCACCAGCTCCTCTTCCTTGTAGCTGGTGAGCGCGATCACCTGCACGTGCGGGCAGGCCTCCCGGATGAGCCGGGTGGCCTCGGAGCCGTCCACCTCGGGCATCATCAGGTCCATGAGGATCACGTCCGGCATGAACTCCGGGCACTTGCGCACGGCGTCCAGGCCCCCGCTCGCCTCGCCCACGAACTCCAGGTCGTCGTAGACCATCAGGAAGGCCGACAGCCCACTGCGCACGACCGCGTGGTCGTCAACGATCATCACTCGAATCGGCGTCTCCGCCATACCCCGCTCCTCTCGCGCATCGACCGGCTGCGGCCCCTGCCGCCCCGGAGTGTCACCGGAGTCCCCCGTCCGGCGGACTCAAGCGTATCACCAGAAAACCCTATTCCAGAGCGGTGCGCCCCGGCCAACTGGCCAGGTGGAAGACTCCCCATCCAGACATATCAAGACCGGCCGGCCGCCTGATTCGCCGGACCCCGCCCCCCGGGAAGATGGACCCAGCACATAGACGCCAACGCCGGAGGGGCAGCGATGAGGATTTTCAGGAACGTGTTTCGCAGGAAGATGAGGGCTTTCCTCACCATATTCGGTATCACCATCGGGGTGTTCGCCCTCGTGGTCATGGGCAGCATGGCTGAGAAGATCAACCTGCTCATCGACGGCGGCACCCGCTACTACAGCGACAAAGTGGTGGTCACCGACGGCTCCGCGTCCACCGGCGGCTTCAGCATGACCCCCATCGCGGTCAGCCGCATCCCCGAGATCGAGAACGTCCCCGGCGTGGTCCGCGCCACCGCCGGCATCTACATGCTGCTGGACGAAGAAGGCGGCATGGCGATGGGCGTGCCCCAGGGCATCGTGGGCAGCGACCTGCGCGCCCTGGGCTACGAGTCCTTCACGCTCAGCATGAAGGACGGCCGGGACCTCGTGGCCGAGGACCGCGGCGTGGCAGTCGTGGGTTGCGACATCGCCAAGGCGCTCGGCGCCACCGTGGGCGGCACCATCAACCTGCGGGGCAAGCCGTTCGAGGTGATCGGCATCTACGACAAGACCCTGACGGCTCCCGACAACACCGTGTCCATCAGCCTGTACGACGCCCAGCAACTCCTGTACGCGCAGCTTCCGGAGATCGTCCAGAAGCAGATCGACCCGGCCGACCTGGCCACCTCGATCACCGCGTACCCGGACCCCGGCGTCGACGCCGACCAGCTGGCCTCCACCATCGAAGGCACGGTGACCAACGTGACCGCGTCCGGCCCGCAGGCCTTCATCGACCAGTTCAAGAGCATGACCAAGATCTTCAACAGCATCGTCTTCGGCGTGGCTCTGATCTCCCTCCTGGTCGGCGGGCTGTCGGTGGTCAACACCATGACGATGTCGGTGCTCGAGCGGACCCGCGAGATCGGCATCCGCAAGGCCATCGGCGCGTCGCACCGCCAGATCGTGGGCCAGTTCCTCGGCGAGTCGGCCTTCATCGGCTTCCTCGGCGGGGCGACCGGCCTGGCGCTGGGCTGGATCGTGGCCATCGTGGTCAACGCCCTCATGGAGAACAGCGGCACGGTGCTCTTCCTGGTGACTCCGCGCCTGGCCATCGGGGCCGTCGCCTTCGCGATAGTCCTCGGCGTGGCCAGCGGGTTCTACCCCAGCTTCCACGCGGCGCGGCTCAAGCCGGTCCTGGCCCTGAGGTACGAATGATGCGCGGCGCGGCGAGCGATCGGGACTCGAGCGGCGTGGCCGGCGGCGCCGGCAGCCATAGACGACACAGCAACGTGATCATCGAGACAGAAGAAGGGACCAAGACGATGAAAGCCATCGTGACCGTCAAAGACCTGCACAAGCGCTACGAGCTCGGCAAAGACAACTTCGTCGACGCGCTGCGCGGCGCCACCGTCAACATCGGCGCCGGCGAGATGGTGGCCATCATGGGCCCCTCCGGATGCGGCAAGTCCACGATGCTCCACATGATGGGCTGCCTGGACGACCCCCGACTCCGGCGAGGTCTGGCTGAACGGCCGCCGGGTGGACGACCTGAACACCCGGGAGACCACCAAGCTGCTCCGCGAGGAGATCGGCTTCATCTTCCAGGGCTTCAACCTGGTCTCGACCATGACGGCGCTCGACAACGTGGCCCTGGCCGCGCAGTACGCGGGCAAGTCTCGCAAGGAATGCCAGAAGATGGCGCGCGAGGCGCTGCAGGCGGTAGGCCTGGCAGACCGCGCCGGCCACCGGCCGTCGGAGCTGTCCGGCGGGCAGCAGCAGCGGGTGGCCATCGCCCGGGCGCTGGTCAACCGGCCCGGCGTGATGATGGGCGACGAGCCCACCGGCAACCTGGACAGCGCCAGCTCCGCGGAAGTCATCGACATGATGCGCGAGATCAACCTGCTGACGGGCACCACGTTCATCCTGGTGACCCACGACCCGGACGTGGCCGCCGCCTGCGACCGGGTGATCCACATGCGTGACGGCGTCGTCACCGACGACGTCTCCCGGCTGGTCGCGGCGCCGACGCTTGACGGCGCCGGCCGCGACCTGGAGCGTGTGGCCTAGCGGCACGACATACACATACGCGAGTTCCACGAGGGGACCGACAATGAAAAGCTTCGACAACTCCATACAAGGACTTCTACCGGGACCTGGCCCGCATCAGCATGCGCGAGCCGCGGCTGGCCCTCCACTTCGCCCGCACCGCGCTCGACCAGCGCGAAGCGGCCGCCCGGCGCCGCGAGGCCGCCGAGGCCGGCGTGCAGGTGCCGCCCTTCATGATCATGAGCGTCACCCGCCGCTGCAACCTGCGCTGCGCCGGCTGCTTCGTCCACGAGCAGGACCGGCCGGCCGGCAACGAGCTGACCATGGCCGAGATCCGCGCCATCCTCAGCGACGCCCGCGACCTGGGCGTGTCGATAGTCGCCCTGGCCGGCGGCGAGCCCCTCACCCGGCCGGAGATCGTCGACGTGGCCGCGGACTTCCCGGAGATGCTCTTCCCGCTCATCACCAACGGCTCGCTGCTGGACGACGCGCTGCTCGACAAGCTGCAGTCGCTTCGCAACGTCATCCCGGTCATCAGCCTGGAAGGCCTCGAGTTCGAGACCGACGCCCGCCGGGGCGACGGCGTCTACCAGCGCGCGCTCAACACCATGGCCCGCCTGCAGGAGCGCCGCATCTTCTTCGGCACCTCGCTCATGGTGACGCGCCGCAACTTCGGCCTCGTGACCAGCCGCCGCTTCGTGCGGGACCTCGTGGACCGCGGAGCCAAGCTGTTCTTCTACGTGGACTACGTTCCCATCAAAGCCGGGACGGAGCATCTGATCCCCAGCCAGACCCAGCGGGACGCGGAGCCGCTCACGATGCTCGTGCTGCGCAGCGAGTTCCGGGCGACGTTCGTGGCCTCGTCGGCGAGCGAAGCGGCGTATGGGGGCTGCATGGCCGCCGGAAGGGGTTTCGTCCACGTGAGCTCCGAGGGAGATCTCGAACCATGTCCGTTCTCTCCCTTCAGCGACACCAACCTGCGCCAAGCGCCCCTCCGGGTGGCCCTCCAGTCCCGGCTGCTGCGGAGCATCCGCGAGAGTGGCGAGCATCTGAGCGAGAGCGACGGTGGCTGCGCCCTGTGGGCGAAGCGGGACTGGGTGCAGTCGCTGATGGCGGCGCCCGAAGGCGCCCCGGAGGACCGGGCGGCCTGAGATGCCTTGTCTGGCTCAGAACCCCTGGTTCGGCCCCCGCCGGCTCCCCGGCTGGGGCTGGACCCCCACGTCGGGCCGCTTTCTCTGCAACACGGTCTGGGCCAATCCCGGATCGTCCCCGATGATCTGGAGCAATCGCAACGCCGCGCACGATGGCCGCCTGATGCCCTGCTCCCAACTCTGGAGCGTCTTCACCGAGACGTTGATGACAGCGGCAAACACGGCCTGAGACATGCGAAGACCGTTGCGCAGCTCCGCGATGTCGGCGGGACGAGGCCGCGGTGGCGGGGCGGGGAGGGCCGTGGTGACGAGAGATATCTGCCCCGCGGAGAAGGAGATGCTGTCCTCAAGTGCGTCCTTGAGTCGTTCGAAGATGGTCGGCTCCATGTCCATCATCGGATCTGCCTGTTTCTTCTTGCCCAAGCTATCGCCTCGAGTCTGGCGCGTTCCGCAAGTTCCGTGAGCATGGCTTTCTCGCGGCATGACAGGTCCTCCCGTTCGTTCTTGCCGTAGACGAGGAGCATCTCGCAACGGTCTGCTTCCGGAATGTGCAGGTAGATGACTCTGAGGCCAGCTCGCTTGCCCTTCTGGGCTGCGTCCGATCCCACACGGATCTTTCGGAGGCCGTCGCATCCTTGCATGACGACTCCGCAGTCGGGGCTCACAGCCAGCATCTCTTGGAGCCGGCGGTAGGGCTCATCCCCCAGAAGCTCGCAGACGCGCCGCGTGAACGAGCGGCTTTCCACAAAGATCATCAACACATCTCCACTATACGACACAGTAGGATAGCACGACGCCTTGCAGATTGCAGCGTGCGATCCATCGTGCCGAGAAGAGCGACCTACGGCAATAGGACCAAAGTGTGAGTAAGGAACGCATGCCCTCTCAAGCTACAATGATGGCGGAGCGGCTCTCGGTCTGGTGGCCGGCCCGGTCTTCAAAACCGGTGTTGGGCGGTAGTCCCGTCCAGGGTGGGTTCGATTCCCATGCCGCTCCGCTTGCGGACGCGCATGTGTGGAGGACATGCGGCGGCAGCGGAGTCCCTCTCTGCGCCCAGCTCAGCCACCATGCCCGGTCCGGACAGGAACGTAGTCCTCGGCCAACGGAGCGGCATGGTCTCGAAGAAGCACGCAGAGCCGATATCCGCGTCGGTGAGGGCCCGCTGGCTCCTTGCCGCGGGGGTGCTCGCCTTCTCGTGCTTCCACATCGTCTGGGCGCTCCTGGTTCACGCCAACTACTCCACCTACGGGTTCGACATGGGCATCCACGATCAGGCCGTCTGGCTCATGAGCCACTGGAAGAGCCCGTTCGTCACCATCTCCGGGAACCCCTATTTCGGCGACCATCTCAGCTGGATCATGTTCCTGGTGGTGCCTCTCTATTGGGTGTTCGGCAGCGCCAAAGTGCTGCTCGTCCTCCAGCCGCTGCTGCTGGGTCTGGCGGCGATACCCGCGTTCCTGGTGGCCCGCGAGAGGCTTCGGAGTGAATGGCTGGCCTGCGGCCTCGCTTGGGCGTATCTGCTGACTCCCTACGTCAACTGGATCACGGTGGATCGCTTTCATCCGGACGCGTTCGAGGTCCCTCTTGTCTTTCTGGCCTTCTGGTTCGCCATGCGCGAGCGCCGCTGGTCGTTCCTGGCCACTATCGTCGTGCTGATGCTGGTCAAGGAGGACGCTCCTCTCATCGTGCTGGGCCTCGGCCTCTGGGTGGCCTTCCGGTTCGATTGGAAGTTCGGAGGCTTGACTACTCTGCTGGCCGGGGCGTGGCTCGTCGTGAACTTCCGCGTGGTGCTTCCCATCCTGAGCGGCTCCGGCTCGCTGGCGGCTTACATGTCGTTCCACGGGAATCGCATCCCGTTCGGTGGCGTCGGCGGCTTCCTACGCACCCTCGGGAGCAAGCCTTGGGAGGTGATCAAGGCCCTTTTCGGGCCCGAACGTCCCCTGTACTACCTCAAGGTCTTCGCGCCCATGGGGTTCCTCCCGTTCCTCTCGCCGCTCACCATGGCGGCGGTCGTGCTGCCCCTGTTGTTCAACGGCCTCAGCACCTTCCCGTATCAGCACGGCATAGAGCGCCACTACGGGGCGCTGGTGGTGTCGGGCATGACGGTGGCGGCCGTCTTTGGAATAGCCCACGCTTCGAAGCGCGTGCGCCGCTGGCTGGTGGTCTACATGGTGGCGGCGGCGATGGTGGGGCTGTGGCTCTGGGGGCCGGTGCCGGGATCGCGCGACCAGGCCTACTGGCCGGACACTCCCAAGCCCTACAGCGCTGCGGCCGGCGCGGCAATCGCGCTCATTCCCGCGGACGCCGTGGTGGCGGCCGACTGCCACTTCGTCACCCATCTGGACCATCGAGTCGAGATCTACGAGTTCCCGAACCCGTTCGCCCAGCGCAACTGGGCGGATGGCAAGAGCAACGGCGAACCCCTGCCGGATCGGATCGCCCGGGTCCAGTACGTCATCGTGCTGCGCGACCAGGAGGCGGTCCTGCGGCCGGTGTTCGAGCAGGTGTTGGCATCGGGTGAGTTCCGCACCCTCTACGACCAGGACGGGGTGGTGCTCCTACAGCGCTACTAGAACTCCCGTCCGCAACTGATGCAGAAACGCGCGTCGGGCACCCGGGCCGCGCCGCAGCGCGGGCAGAAGAGATCGGGTGGTCGCCACTCGCCGCCGGCCTCTTCTTGGTCGCCGGGCGCCAGCGGCGCCCACTGCGGCGGTCCGGCTGCCGGCCAGGAGGGCGCGGGTGGGCCCGGGAACGGCGTCGCCGTCCATTGCGCGGCCGGGCCGCCGGCCGGGTTGACCGCCTGGCCCGCCATCGCCGCCACGGCAGGCCGGCCGGTGAACGTGTCTTTCACCCGTTCAGAGCTGAGCAGGTAGGGAAGCACGAAGAACAGGCCGATCATGGCCCCGAACATGCTGGCGACCTGTTCGGAGATCAGCGTCTCGGCGACGTCCGGGAATCCCGCCGTTCTCAGGCTGTCTATCCCGAAGGTGGTGGCCAGGACGAGGTCGAGGACGGCCAGTACGATGGCGAAGCTGCAGTAGCCGACCATCAGCCAGCGCGTGCTGCGCCTCCGCTGGCCCATGAACACGAATATCAGGATGGGTACGCCAATGAGCGCCAACCCGCCCAGGATGTCGATGACTGATGACGGCGATCCAGGCCCCGCCGTAGCCGCCCAGACCCGCGTCGGTCACCGCCGACGGGACCCCCAACTGGGCGAATTCCGTCGCTGTCCCGAGCACCGACAGGCCGCCGCTCATGGTGAGAGCGATCCAGATGATGACGAAGACGAGATACCCGCCTATCCCCTTCGGCCGCGGCGGGATGTATCCGGGTCCCGTGGCGGTGTACCGCCGGGGAGGGGATACCGGAGAACCATCCGGGGCCGGGATGCGCGGGATCCATCCCTCTCTCCTGGCCTTCTGGTAGGCGATCAGGTCATCGGCCTCGGTCTCGGTGATCTCGGCCACGTACTTCATGATCTGCTCGGGGATCTCTCCCTCGGCCACCCGCACCTCGTCCCAGGGGCCGTAGCTGCACCAGGTGCCATCCTCCTGGATGTACACGACGGGCTCTGCCATGAAACGGGATTTGTAGTAACGAGCCATGGGGCCATATTAGGCCACTTACGGGCATTTGGGTGGTAAAGTCATCCGGAAGGCCTCAGCAGCCTGCTCGCCGCCCGCGGCGACATTCCAGGTCACGACATCACGGGGGGAAACGTGAAGATCAAAGCCGCCGTCCTTCGGGAGATCAACAAGGGCTACAGCATCGAGGAACTCACACTCGATCCGCCCAAGGCTGGCGAGGCTCTCATCAAGTACGCGTACGCCGGTTACTGCCACAGCGACCTCAGCAACTCCAAGGGCTTCACCAAGATGCAGCTCCCCATGGTGGCGGGGCACGAGGCGTCGGGCGTTGTCATGGAAGTGGGCCCGGGCGTCACCAAGGTCAAGGTGGGCGACCATGTGGCCAGCGCGTGGATGTGCCCCTGCGGCGACTGCCCCGAATGCCGCGCCGGCATGGGCAACATCTGCTCCGGGACGTTCCCCCAGTTCGTGAACGGCACCATGCTGGATCACACGAGCCGTCTGCGCGACTCCAAAGGCAACACCGTGCTGCACGGCAACTTCGTGTCCGGGCTTCTCCGACTACACGGTCATGCCGGAAGGCGCCCTCATCCCGGTGCCGAAGAACCTCCCGCTCGACCAGGCCGCTCTCATGAGCTGCTGCATCCCCACCGGCTGGGGCACCGTCACCAAGAAGGCCAACGTCCAGCCCGGCGACCGCGTTGCGGTGTGGGGCATGGGCGGCGTGGGGCAGAACATCCTGCGGGCGGCCGCGGCCCGGCACGCCTTCCCGCTCATCGTGGTGGATCTCGAGGAAGCCCGCCGCGAGAAAGCCCTCAAGCTGGGGGCCACCCACTTCATCAACGCCTCCCAGGAAGACCCGGTACCGATCATCCAGGGGCTCACGGGCGGCGGCGCGGACATCATCTTCGAATGCAGCGGTGACCCGGGCGCCACGGTGCAGGCCTACTGGGCCCTGCGCGCCAGCGGCAAGCTGATGCAGGTGGGCATCATGGGCGAGCACGAAGTGGCGCCGCTGGCGCTCACCTTCCTGGTGTTCGGACAGAAGGCCATCCAGGGCGTCCTGTACGGAGCCATCGCCACCCGGGACGACATCCCCAAATACTGCGAGATGGCCCTGAGCGGCGAGATGATGCTGGACACCATCATCGAGGGCCACTTCAAGCTCGAAGAGATCAACGACATCCGCGAGCGGATGGAACGTCGCGAACTGAACGGCCGCTGGGTCTGCAAGTTCGACTGATAGACAGATACACGAAGGAGACATGGACATGATCGACAGCCCCGCTTTCGAAGCCTCCGCCGCCGACGAGCCGGCCATCCTCGAAGAGATCGAGGTGGAAGAACTGGCCGTGGACGGCATCTGCGGCGTCTACTAGACAGGAGCGGCCGCATCGTGAAGATCAAGGGCGCCGTTCTTCGAGAGTTCAACAAGGGCTACAGCATCGAGGAACTCGAGCTCGATCCGCCCAAGCAGGGCGAAGCCCTCGTCAAGTACGCCTTCGCCGGCTACTGCCACAGCGACCTGAGCAACACCACCGGCTACACCCCCATGGGCATGCCGATGGTGGCCGGCCACGAGGCCTCCGGCGTGGTGGTGGACATCGGGCCGGGCGTCACCCGGGTCAAGCCGGGCGACCATGTGGCCAGCGCCTGGATGTGTCCCTGCGGGGACTGCCCGGAGTGCCGCAGCGGCATGGGCAGCATCTGCTCGGGCAGCATGCCCCACTTCCGCAACGGCACGCTGCTGGACGGCACCACCCGCATCCGGGACATGAAGGGCAACCCCATCCGGCACGGCAACTTCGTCTCCGGGTTCTCCGACTACACGGTGGTGCCCGAGGGCGCGCTGATCCCGGTGGACAAGTCCATCCCGCTGGACCAGGCCGCTCTCATGAGCTGCTGCGTCCCCACCGGGTGGGGCACGGTGACCAAGCTGGCCAACGTCCAGCCCGGCGACTCGGTGGCGGTGTGGGGCCTCGGCGGCGTGGGGCAGAACGCTCTGCGGGCGGCCAAGGTGCGGGGCGCGTTCCCGCTCATCGCCGTGGATCTCGAGGAAGCGCGGCGCGAGAAGGCCATGAAGCTCGGCGCCGACTACTTCATCAACAGCTCCATCGAGGACCCGGTGCCGATCATCCAGGAACTCACCGGCGGCGGGGCCGACTATCGCCTTCGAGGTGCAGCGGCGACCCCGGCGCGATGGTGCAGTGCTGGTGGGCCATCCGGTCCGGCGGCAAGATCATGGCCATAGGCATCATGGGCGAGCACGAGACGTCCCCCATGCCGTTCACCTATCTGCCGCTGCAGCAGAAGTCCATCATCGGCGGCCTGTACGGCTCCATCTCCACCCGGGACGACATCCCCAAGTACGTCGACCTCGCCCTGAGCGGCGTCATGATGCTCGACACCATCATCGAGGGCCACTTCGCGCTCGAAGAGATCAACGACATCCGGGAGAGGATGCAGCGCCGGGAACTGAGCGGCCGCTGGGTCTGCAAGTTCGACTGAGCCGGGCTGTGGAGAGGGATACGCGAGTGGCCGCATACCTCGTCCCCGACTGGGTGCGCGTGCGGCAGGAGGACTTCGGCCTCCTGTTCTACGACACCCGCTCGACGAGGCTCACCTTCGTCCGCTCGGGAGACCGGCTGGTGCCGCCGCCGTTCACGGGGGAGCGGCGCGAACTGCGGATCGCCGCCGGGGCGCGGCCCCGCCGGATGACGCGGCGCTCGTCCGCGCCTGCTCGACGGTCTGGTCGCGAAGGGGCTGCTGGTCGCGGCCCGGGTGAGTGACACGTGGAGCAACGGCTGAGCACCACTCCGCTCCGCGCCCCGGTCAACGTCACCTGGGAGATCACCGAGGCCTGCAACCTCGACTGCGCCCACTGCCTGTCCGCGGAGCTGCGCGCAGAGGCGCGGGGCGAGCTCGACTTCGAGCAGTGCCGCGCCCTCCTCGACGAACTGGCCCGCATGCAGGTGTTCCAGATCAACTTCGGGGGCGGCGAGCCCTTCCTGCGGCGACGACTTCCTGGACATCCTGCGCTACGCGCACGGCCTGGGCATCACCACCTGCGTGAGCACCAACGGGACGGTGCTGGACGACGCTCTCGTCGACGCGCTCCTCGAGATCGGCGCCGACGCGCCGGCCGCGCCCGTCTACCTGCAGGTGAGCCTGGACGGCGCCAAGCCCGAGACCAACGACGCCATCCGCGGCGCCGGCACGTTCGAGCGGATCACCGCCGGCATCGAACTGCTGGCGCGCCGCCGCTACCCCGACTTCAGCCTCAACATGGTGGTCACCCGGCTGAACGCCGCCGAGGTCGGCGACTTCGACCGGCTGGCCCGCGGCTACGGCGCCAAGACCCGGCTCTCGCGCTTCCGCCCCTCCGGCGGCGGCTGCCACACCTGGGAGGACTACCGGCTCACCCGGGAGCAACTGGCGGAGCTGTCGGCCTTCCTCGGCGACCACCCGGAGATCCTCACCGGCGATTCGTTCTTCTCCCTCACGCCCGACAGCCGGCGCAAGCTGGGGCTCAACATGTGCGGCGCCGCCAAGATGACCTGCGCCGTGGCGCCCGACGGCAGCGTCTACCCCTGCGCCTTCCTGGCCGACCCGGCGTTCCTGTCGGGCAACGTCACCGGGGAGCCGCTCTGGGACATCTTCAAGACGTCGCCGGTGTTCAAGCGCTTCCGCGACCTCGAGGTGGAAGCCTGCCACGGCTGCGACCGTTTCTCGATCTGCCACGGCGGCTGTCCCGCTGTGGGATATTTTCTTACGGAATCGATGGGCCTTCCCGACCCGGAGTGTCTTCGCGCGGTGGAAGCGGCCGGGGGAGCGGGGCCTGTCGGTGAGGGGGCGCCGCGCGCGAAGCCGCGGCGCGAGTCAAGGAGGCACTTTAGGTGACGCAGTTCCCGAACCTGTTCAGCCCTCTGCAGATAGGGCGGGTGACGGTGGCCAACCGCATCTCGTTCTCGGCCCACCTCACCAACCTGGCCGTCGACGGGCTGCCCAGCCCGGCGCTGACCGCCTACCTGGCGGCGCGGGCGCGCGGCGGCACGGGGCTCATCATCACCGAGGAGCAGTCCGTCCACCCGACCGACCGGGCCTACGAGCGCCTCATCGAGGCCTTCCATCCCGAGGTCATCCCCGGCTACAAGCAGCTCACGCGCGAAGTCCACAAGTACGACACCCGCATCTTCGCCCAGCTCAACCACAACGGCCAGCAGTGCAGCGGCAGCCTCTCCCGCCTGCCGGTGTGGGCGCCGTCGCCCATCCCGGACGTGCTCTACCGCGAGACGCCCAAGGCCATGGAGATCGAGGACATCCGCGAGGTCACCGAGTACTTCGCCAAGTCGGCGGTGCACGTGCGCGAGGGCGGCTTCGACGGGGTGGAGCTGCAGTACGGGCACAGTTCCCTGGCGCGGCAGTTCATGTCGGGGCTCACCAACTTCCGGGGCGACGAATACGGGGGCAGCTTCGAGAATCGCATGCGCTTTCCCCTGGAGGTCATCGCGGCGGTGCGGAAGGCCGTGGGGCCCGACTTCACTCTGGGGGTGCGGCTCTGCGCCGATGAACTCATCCCGGGCGGTCTCAACCTGGAGGACGCCAAGCAGATCGCCCAGCGTGATCCAGGCGACCGGCCTTGTGGACTACATCAACCTGAGTCTCGCCACCTTCTACAACCTCTACCTGGTGGGCGGCCCCATGCACCTGCCGCTCGGCTACACGGTGCCGCTGGCGGCGGGCATCAAGTCGGTGGCCACGCTGCCGGTCTTCGCCACCGGGCGCATCAACGACCCGGCCTTGGCCGAGCGGGTGCTGGCCGAAGGCCAGGCTGACATGATCGGCGTGGTGCGGGGCCAGATAGCAGACCCAGATTTTGCGAAGAAAGCTCGAGAAGGGCGCACTGAGGAGATCCGGTACTGCATCGCCTGCAACCAGAACTGCTACGGGCGCGTGGGCCTCAACAAGACCATCGGCTGCGTGCAGAACCCGTCGGCGGGCGCGGAGGCCACCGAGGGCGAGTACCACCTCAAGCCGGCGCTGCGGAAGAAGCGGGTGATGGTGATCGGCGGCGGTCCGGCGGGCATGTGGGCGGCCAAGGTCGCCACCTGGCGGGGCCACGACGTCACCCTCTACGACAAGGGCGAGGAACTGGGCGGCCAGGTGCTGATCGCGGCCAAGGGCGCCGGGCGTGACGAGTTCGGCGTCATCGTGCGCAACGAGCGGAACCAGCTGGATCACCTGAACGTGCCGGTGAAGCTGGGCGTGGAGGTGACTCCGGCGCTGGTGGCCGAGGTGGCGCCGGATGCGGTCATCGTGGCCACGGGCTCGCGGCCCAAGCGGTGTCCGGTGGGCGGGGCGGACGCGCCGGGCGTCTTCAACGTCTGGCAGGTGCTGAACGGCGAAGTGGACGACGCGCTGGGCGAGAAGGTGCTGCTCATCGACTACGACGGCCACCACCAGGCGACGGCCACCGCGGAGTTCCTGGCGGAACTGGGCAAGAAGGTGCACGTGATCACGTCGAGCCTGTTCGTGGGCTCCGAACTGGGCCCGTCGCAGGACCTCTACCTCACCCGCCAGCGCCTGCTGCAGAAGGGCGTGACCTTCACCCCGGACTTCGCGGTGATGGAGATCAAACATCCGGAGACGGCCGCGGCCGGCGAGGGCGGCCAGGCCGGCGCCGGCGCCGAGATCCACGGCTTCAACGTGTATTCCAACGTGTGGGATGTCTTCAGCGGCTACGACAGCATCGTGACCGCCATGGGCAACGACGCCGACGACTCGCTGTACTTCGCCCTGAAGGGCATGACCATCGGCGAGGGCGACGCGGCCCGGCCGCTCGAACTCTACCGGGTGGGCGACTGCGTGGCGCCGCGCCGCGTGGACATGGCCATCCACGAGGGCTACATGGCCGGGAAGCGCGTGTGAGCGTCGCGCGGACACTCCTGGTGGTCGTCGAACCGCCGGCCGCCGCCGGCGATGCCGCGGCTGCTGCGGCCCGTGTGGCCTTGGCGGCCGAGGCCAACAGACTGACCGCCGCGCTCGACGCGCTGGTGGGCTTCGCCACCTGGCGCGACACCGAGGATATCGACTTCCCCGGGCTCGCCGCGGCCGTGGCCGGCGCGGCTCGGTCGGCGGGCGGCGGATTGGCCGCGGTCTTGATCCAAGACGGGGATATCGGGCGCCAGCTGGCGCCGCTGGTCGCGCGGCTGCTCGGCTCGGCCGCGGTCCTGGGCAGCCAGTGATGTCCGGGTGACCGCGGCGGGAGAACTCGTCTTCGTCAAGCCGGTGTACGGCGGCTGGCTGGAGCAGGAAGTGCGCGCCACGGCCGGGCTTCGTACCGGTGGCCACGCTCGACCTGTCCGGCCTCGAACCCAGCGAGGCCGCGGCCGCGCAAGCGGCGGCCGCCCTCGCCGATGCCGCAGTCCTGGATCCCGCGCCGGCCGCCGCGCCCGGCGCCACCTCGGGCGCCGCTCCCCGCGTCCGCCACCTGGAGACCCGGCCCCCCGAGGCCCGCTCCGTGGACCTGGTCCACGCGAAGCGGATAGTCACGGCAGGCATGGGCGCGGCCAACGACAAGCTCCAAGCCGCGGTGGCCGAACTCGCCGACCTGCTCGAAGGCTCGGTGGGGGCCACCCGCCCGGTCGTCGACGAAGGCCGGCTGCCCAAGGAGCGGCTCATCGGGCAGACGGGGCGCACGGTCGCGCCGGAGCTCTATGTCGCCCTGGGCGTCTCCGGCTCGCCTCACCATGTGGCCGGCGTGCGCAAGGCCGACCGGGTGCTCTCCATCAACCGCGATGTGCGGGCGCCCATCTTCCAGTTCTCCGACGTGGGCTACGTGGCCGACCTCGAGGAGGTCCTGCCCGCGCTCATCGACAAGATCAAGGCGTGGCGCGACGCGCCGGCCGGCGGCGGCGCTCCGGCGCCCGGCCCCGGCAGCGCTTCGCCCGGCGCCTCCGGCGGTGACGCCTGATGGCCGCCGCGGCTTTCGACGCCATCGTCGTGGGGGCAGGTCCGGCCGGCACCAGCGCCGCACTGGGGCTCGCCCAGGCCGGGGCGAAGGTCCTGCTGCTCGAGCGGGGCGAGTACCCGGGCGCCAAGAACATGTTCGGCGGCATGATGGCCTACTGCCCGGCGCCGGAGCAGCTCATCCCCGATTTCTGGGAGCGCGCTCCTTGGGAGCGGGCGGTCACCAAGCGGACCCTCTCCGTCGCCAGCGAAGGCTCCACCACGTCGCTCACCTTCCAGGCCGCTTCGGACTCCGACAGACCGGCCGTCGGCGCCGGGTCCACCTCCGACAAGGGCCTCACCGGCTTCACCATGCTCCGTCCGCGGTTCGACCGCTGGTACGCGGAGCAGGCGGTGGCGGCGGGGGTCACCCTGCTCACCGGGTGCCGCGCTGAGAGTCTGGTCGTCCGGAAAGGCGCCGTCTGCGGCGTGCAGGTGGCCGGCCCCGACGACATCATCGAGGCGCCGCTGGTGGTGGCCTGCGACGGCACGCTGTCGCTCCTGGCCAAGGAAGCCGGCATGCACAAGGGCTTCACCGCCGAGCAGGTCGCCCTGGGGGTGCGGGCGCTCTACGCCATGACCGAAGAGGACGTCAACGAGCGCTTCGGCATCACCGGGCGGGAAGGCGCCACCCAGGAGTTCCTCGGCTGCACCGAGGGCGTGCGGGGCGGCGGCTTCATCTACACGCAGACCGACGCGGTGTCGGTGGGCCTGGTGTTCCATCTCGACTCGCTCAAGGAGCGGGGCATCCCGCCCTACGAACTGCTGGAGCGCTTCGTCGCCTCGGCGCCGGTGGCCCCGCTGCTGCGCGGCGCCCCGATGGTGGAGTACTCGGCGCACCTGCTGCCCGAGGCCGGCATCCCCATGGTGCCCAAGCTGTCCATGGCGGGCCTGCTGGTGGCCGGCGACGCCGCCGGCTTCTGCTACACCAACGGCCTCACCCAGGAGGGGATGAACCTGGCCATGGCGTCCGGCGTCATCGCCGCGCAGGTCGGGGCCGAGGCGCTGGCCGCGGGCGACTTCTCCGCCGGCCGGCTGGCGAAGTACAAGGCGGAGCTCAAAGACAGCTTCGTCCTGCGCGACCTCGCCACCTGGGGCAAGGCCATCGACTTCATGCACCACGACCGCCTGTTCACCATCTATCCGCAGATGATCAGCGCCCTCATGGAGGACCTCTACCGGTCCGACGGCACGCCCAAGGAGCGCATCCTGCAAGCTGGCCCGCCGGGCGGTCGCCGGCCGACCGTGCCGATCCGCCGCATGCTGGCCGATCTCATCGAAGCGGGAAGGGGGTGGGTATGATCCCCGACGAACTGTTCGATCTGGTGAGCTACCGCATCCATCCCGAGGCCCACATCACGCTGAACCAGGACATCTGCAAAGGCTGCGATCATCGAGCCTGCACGTTCTCCTGCCCGGCCCGCTGCTACACCTACAGCGAGGAGCGGGACCGCGTGGACTTCGCCTACGAAGCCTGCCTGGAGTGCGGCACCTGCCTGCTGGTCTGCGACCGCGGCGCCCTCGATTGGCACTACCCCGTTGGAGGATACGGTGTACGGTTCCGGCTCACATAGCCGACCGTGCGGCGCGCCGCCGCCGGCGACATCGGCAGCCGGCGTCGCGCGCGAGGCGGTGGCCGATGAAGGTGCTCGTGCTTCTCGACGTGGCGGCCGACGTCCGCATCGCGCCCGAGCGCGACCCGCGCAGCGGCCGGGTGCGCGAAGACCGGCTGGTCCGTGAGGTCGACCCGGCGGGCGCCCGCGCGCTCGACCTTGCTCTGGCTCTCACCGCCGACCGCCCCAACGGGCAGGTGACCGTCATCCATCTCGGGCCGGCGGAGAATGACGGTTTCTTGCGCGAAGCGCTGGCCCGCGGCTGCGCCCGGGCCATCCGGGTGTGGGACGAGGAGGCCGGCGCGGCCCGGACGGCCGGCAAAGCCGCCGTGCTGGCCGCCGCGGCTCAGGCGGCGGGTTTCGACCTGGTGCTCGCCGGTGACTGCGGGGTCATCGGCGCCGGAGGGCAACTCGGTGTGCTCTGGCGGCGGCGCATCTGCGGGTGCCCTGCGTCACCGCGGGTCGGGGCGGCGGCGCTCTCCGCCGACGCTCACCGGCTCACCGCCACCCGCGAACTGGAACGGCGGTTTCCGCGAGACGGTGGAGGCCGCACTGCCCGCTTGTCGTCACCGTGGCCGCGGGCGCAGCCGGCGAAGCCGCGCCGGCCGCGCCGCTCACCGCCCGGGCGCTGCTGGCCGCCCGCGACCAGGACATCCCGGTGTGGACCCTGGCCGACCTGGGCGTGATCCCCGGCACCGTCCGCGACGCCGACCGGCCGCTCGAATACGGCCCGCCGGCGCCCCGGCGTCCGCGCCTCCATCCTGTCACCCCGCCCGATCCGACGCTTGCCCGCCTTCGACCGCATCCTGGCCCTGGTGCAGGGCTCGGTCAAGAGCCGCGGGGGCCGCGTGGTCCGCGGCTCCGGCGGCCGAGGTCGCCGAGGAGGTCTTCGAAGTCCTGCGCGATGAGGGCTGGCTCGACCACCTGCGTCCGGCCGCTCGGCCGACCGGCCGGAGCGGGCGACTCCCGGTGATCCCTCTCGAGTACCGGCTGCGCGAGCCGGTCCGGCTCGAGCCCGGCGAGGACGGCACGTGGCGGGTCATCTGTGAGGAGCCGCTGACGGTCCTCACGGTGAACGCGGCCGCCGCCCGGCTGCTCGAAGCGGACGCGGTACGGTGCGACCGTCGCCGAGCTCGCCTCCGGACTGGGGCTCTCCGACGAGCGGGTCCTCACTCTCTGTGAGTACTTCCGCGGCCGCGGCATCTTGGATGTGCGGCGGGCGCCGGCAGGCCCCGCTCGGCCCGGTCGCGCACTGGCCCCGCGCCTGACCCCGCCCCGTCGGTCACCGTCATCATCCCCACGCTGGACCGCGCCGGCGACCTGGACGAATGCCTGCAGGCCATACGGGCGGTCGACTATCCCGCCGACCGGCTGGAGATCATCGTCGTGGACGACGGCGTCGGCCGACGCTGCCGCCATCGCCGCCGTCGCCGGCCGGCATGGCGCCCGGCTCCTGGTGAACAGCGAGAACCGCGGCCCCGCCCACTCGCGCAACCGGGCGGCCGCCGAAGCAGAGGGCGACATCCTGGCCTTCGTCGACAGCGACTGCGTCCCCGCCGGGTCGTGGCTGCGGGACCTCACGGCCTACTTCGCCTGGGACAAGGTCGGCGCCGTCGGGGGCCGCACGCTCGGCTACTACACCGAGTCCCTGCTCGACCGCTACGAGGAGGTCTCGTCCCCGCTCGACATGGGGCGCCACCTGATGATGCGGGCCAAGGGCTCCGACAGCTTCTACGTGCCCACCTGCAACCTGCTGGTCCGCCGCTCCACCTATCAGGAACTTGGCGGCCTGCGCGCCGACCTGCGCGTCGGCGAAGACGTCGACCTCTGCTGGCGCCTGCGCGCCGCCGGCCACTATCTGGTCTACGCCCCTGAGGGGATCGTCCACCACAAGCACCGCGACCGCCTGCCGGCCATGCTTCGCCGCCGGGCCCAGTACGGGACGTCGGAGGCCGTGCTTCACGGTCTCCATCCCGACAAGCGCAAGCGCTTCCCCTTCTCCCCGGCTCCGCTGGCGACTGTGGCCCTGGTCTCGGTGGCGCTCGTCAGGCGGGATCCCCGGATGCTGCCCCTCTGCGCCGCTCCCGCGGTCTGGGAGGCCAAGCGCCGCCGCGACCGGCTCCGCGAGGCAGGCGTGGAGGTGCCCGACGTCCGCGTCTGGAACTCGGTGGCGCGCAGCCACCTCTCCATGCTCTACTTCGCCTACTTCCACCTCACCCGCTACTACCTGGGGCCGCTCACCGCGCTGGGGCTCCTGAGCCGCGGCTTCTGGTGGCTGGAGGCCGCCGCCGTGCTCTACTCGTCGGGGGTGGACTACTTCACCAAGCGCCCTCGCCTGCCGCTGCCCGTCTACGCGGCCCTCTACCTGGCCGAGCACGCGGCCTATCAGACGGGAGTCATCAGGGGCTGCCTGCGCGCCCGTTCGTTCCGCACGTATCTACCGGTGTTCGAGCGCCGCAAGGCGCCGGGCGCTAACATGGGCGCATGATCAGAGGCGAGAGCATCTATCTCACGGAGTTGGACCCGGCCAACGCGGAGACCATCCGCGGATGGCTCAACGACCCCGAGGTCTACAAGTACCTGATGGTGGGCCACACGCCCATCAGCAAGGAAGACGAACGCCGCTACTACGAGTCGCACTCCAACGCCGGCGACTCGCGCGACTTCGAGATCCACGTGGCCGAGGACGGCCGCTACATCGGCAACACCGGGCTCAAGGGGATCACGCTGGTCCACCGCCGCGCCGAGGTGGGCATCGCCATCGGCAGCAAGCAGGATTGGGGCAAGGGCTACGGTTTCGACGCCCTCGTCACCCTGCTCCGCTACGCCTTCGACACCCTGGGCCTGCACTCGGTCAAGATCCGCGCGCACGCCGGACCACACCCGTGCCCTCGACCTCTACCGCCGCGTCGGCTTCGTCGATGTGGGCCGGGATCGCGAGGCCGTGTTCCAGGACGGCCGCTTCTCGGACTACGTGGCGCTCGACATGGTCGACCGCGAGTTCCGCGAGCGCTATGGGGCCGCGCAGTAGCACGAAAAACCCGCCGGAGTCACCTCCGACGGGTTCTGTGCGCGCGTTTGGCCGGGCCCGAAGCCCGGGCCAGCCTACTACTTGATGCCGAGGCGCGTAGCTTCCTCCGGCAACTGCTGCTTGAGCAGGTCGAAGTTGGCGTACTGCCCGATGATGTTGAAGGCTGCGATCAGGTTGCCGAACTCGGTGTCGGCCGCGGAGTAGTGCTTCCAGACATCGTTGTACGTGGTGTACCAGTCCTTGGACCCGGCCGCCGTGAGAGCGGCGTTGATCTGGAAGTCCACCTTCGCCCGGTCTGACGTGCTCATGGCTTCGCGCGCCTTGCCAAGTTCCACCAGCTTGGTGATGGTGGATGCCTTGAGGTCCTCGACCTGCGCTTTCACGGTCGCCGCTTCCGGTTTGTCCTTGAGAAGGACGGCCACGGCTTCGATGGAGCCTACGTACACCGCGCCGATCTGATCGCCCAGTTCGTTGGCGCCCAGGGCTGCCGCCGCTTCCGAGGTGGGAGTGGCCGCCGCGGTGGTGGCGCTGCCGCCGGCCGCCGTGGTGGCAGTGGAATCATCCGAACCGCCGCACGCCGCAAGAAGCAGGCCGGCGGTGACAAGCAGAATCGCTAGCAGTGCGATCGCCAGCAGGGCGGACCGGCGAGTCGCCGTGGCGGCTGTCGGGCGGAGTCTGGGACCCATGTTCTCTCCTTCTGTGGGGGCGGTGCGGCCGTGGGCTGAGCTACTTGACCCACAGGATAGACGATTCCAGGATGGACTGCTTCGCCGGCTACGAGCCGGCGACCGTCGTGACCGAGAACGCGGGCGGCTGCGCCAGGTGCTTCTTGACCGCGCAGAGTTCCATGGAGTTGATGATGGCGTCGCGGTACTTCTCCGGGAAGCCGGGAGGGGTGATCAGCTCCAGATCGATCTTGTCGATCAGGCCCACCGCCGGGTTGTACTGTGGCCGCATGATGAGCTTGGAGCCCGCCGGGTCGATGCCGCGCTGCTGCATGAAGCCCAGGGCGTAGATGCCCGCGCAGGTGCCGATGGACGCCAGGAACAGGTCGAACGGCGCCGGCGCCGTCCCCTCGCCGCCGCCGCGCACCGGCTGGTCGGTCTCGATGGTGAACCCGCCGTAGTTCGCGTACACGCGCTTACCGCCGGGAAAGAAGACTTCCATGTCTGCCATTGCCGCTACCCTTTCTAGTGTTCGTGTTCGCCGTGATGGTGGCCGCAGGTGCTCTCGGACTGCTCGATCTCGCCGCGGAGGAACGCCTCCACCGCCGCGATGGCCGGGCCCTGGACGCCGCAGTAGAGTTCGAAGCCCTGCATCTTGAGGGCCTGCTGCATCGGGCCGCCCATGCCCCCGGCGAGGATGACCTCGACGCCCTGCTCCTTGAGGAAGCCGGCAATACCGGAGTGGTTGTGCTGCATGCCCTGCACTTCGAACACGGTGGTCTTCTCGATCTTGCCGTCGACGCCTTCGGCCACCATGAAGCTCTGCGTGCTGCCGAAGTGGGCGTTGACCTGGCCCTGTAGATAGGGGACTGCGACGATCATCCTGTCTCCTTGCTCTGAGGTCTCATTCTCATCTTCACCCGACTCCAAACCCGTGTTCGGATCGCCGGGGTTTCCGCTGCCGCTCACGCGCACGACCGTGACCGGTCCGCCCTCCACACACACGGCCTTGTCGGCCACCAGCGCCTCGGTGATGAGGCGATGGGCCCGGTCCGCCATCCGGCTGACCGTGGACGCCGACACCCCCAGCCGCCGGCCGGCCTCCGCCTGCGTGGCCCCTTCGATGTGGAGCAGGCGCAGCGCTTCGAGCTCGTCGAACGAGATCCTCAGCTTCTCGAGTTGCCGGGCGGGTACTCCCACCGGGCCGAACAGCTTCGAACCGGGACGACACTCAAGACAACGCCATTTCGCTGGCCGGGCCAAACCGTCCCTCCGGACTGGTTGTTTTGCACGATTGTGCATTATACTTGGCTCCTTGCAGAATGCAATGGGGAGCTGAAGGAGAGCAGCGCCATGAAGAAGGCGATCGTGCTGGGCGGCGGTATCGGCGGAGTGGAAGCCGCCATCGAACTGCGCAAGAAGGGCCTCCAGGTGGAGGTGGTGTCCGACCGCGACTACCTGTTCGTCTATCCGCTGGCCATCTGGATCCCCACGAGCGAACGCTCATTCGACCGGGTCAAGATCAGCCTTCACGAGATCGCCAAGGCCCACGGGTTCAGCGTCACCGTGGACGAGGTCGTGGCGGTGAGCGGCGCAGAGAAGAGCTTCACCCTCGCGACCGGTGGCGTCCGCTCCGACTTCGACTATCTCGTGCTGGCTCTCGGTGCGCACAAGATGCAGCACAAGGGCAAAGAGCACGTGCTCTCCATCTGCGGCGCCCCGGAAGAGAGCGTCACCGTGAAGGAGCGTCTCGACGCCTTGATCGCCAAAGGCAAGGGGACCATCGCGGTGGGGTTCGGCGGCAATCCCAACGACAGCAGCGGAGTGCGGGGCGGACCGGCGTTCGAGTTCCTGCTCAACGTGCACCATCGCCTCAAGAAGCTGGGACTGCGCGACAAGTTCGATCTGGTCTTCTTCGCTCCCATGCCCAAGCCGGGCATCCGCATGGGCGAGAAGGCCGTGCAGATGATGGACAAGATGTTCAAGTCCCTCGGGATCCGCTCGTACACCGGCAAGAAGATCACCGGGTTCGAAGAGGGCGCGGTGACCCTGGAGGACGGCACCAGGATCGAGGCCGACCTGTTCATGTTCATCGCCGCCGGCGACGGACACGGCGTCATCAAAGCGTCAGACCTGCCGCTCAACGAGGCCGGGTTCGTGCAGACCGACGGCGCGTGCGAGGTGCAGGGGCATCCCTGGCTGTACGCCATCGGCGACGTGGCGGCGCTGGAAGGGCCCGACTGGAAGGCCAAGCAGGGCCACATCGCGGAGGTCATGGCGCGCACGGCGGCCGAAGACATCGAACGGAAGATCACCGGGCGGGGCGAGCGGGGCAGCTATGTGGACGAGGTCTGCATCCTCTGCGTCATGGACATGGGGAACGGCGCCGGCTTCATCTATCGCAACGACAAGCGGGCCATGTTCATCCCCATGCCCATCGTCGGGCACTGGCTCAAGAAGAGCTGGGGTACGTACTACCGGCTGCGGAAGCTCGGCAAGGTGCCGCGCATCCCGGGGATGTAGGCGCGGGCGCGCCCCCGCTACACGTACTTGTCCAGACCGAGGTGGCGGTGGAGTTCGAGGAACGACCGGGGCCCTTTGGTGAGAAGCACGCGCAGATAGGCGAAGCCCTCGTAGGGCAGCGAGTATCGTTCCAGTCCCGGCTCGGTGCAGTGCAGGCATTCCGGCCACCCGCCGGTGCGGGCCCGTGCCCTGCGCGCGCGAGCCGAACGCAGCAGCTCCCGGACCGGTGTCTCGCCGATGTTGCCGACCGACTCGCCCGCCAGCGGGCACAGGTGCAGCTCTCCCGTGCTGCGGACGAAGAAGTAGTTGAAGCCGCAGGTGCAGGGCTTGCTCATCCGGCCGCCCCGCAGGAAGCGGGCCAGCGCATCCGCGTGGTAGCTCCACTTGAACGCCGAGCCTTCGTAGAAGCGGGCGAGTGACTCCCGGTCTTGCGGCGCCAGCGAAAGGCGGTCCTTCTTCTCGGGATTCAGGTAGCGGCCGCCGGTGAAGATGCCCGGCGAGATGATGGTGAACAGACCGCGCTCGGCCGCATAGGCGGAGATCCGGTCGAGTTGCCCGACGTTGTCCGGTAGGACCGTCGTCTTCACCCCGATGATCAACTCGGGAGACGCGGCCCGGAGCGCCACCAGACCGGTGATGCAGCTGTCGACGGCCTCCCAGGCGCCGGGGTACCGGCGGATGCGGTCATGCGTCTCGTCGACCGCGTCGAGCGCGCACACCACGACCAGCTGCAGCCCCGCCTCTTTGATGAAGGGGAGCATCCGCTCGACCGTCTGGACCACGTGGCCGGCGAGCACCCCGTTGGTGGTGATGGCTATCGAGCGCAGCCGCTTCAGATGGCTCCGCTTCCGTTCGCAGACCCCCTGGACGAGCGCGAGCAAGATCATCGCGCAGGAACGGTTCGCCCCCGGTGATATCCAGCTCCCGCAGATCGCCCAGAGCGTCACTCGACAGAAGCCGGAGCCACGCTTCGCCATCAAGGTCCGAGACGGAATCGGGGACGCGCCAGATATTGCACATCACGCACTTGCAGACGCAGCGGTGGGTGATCTCGAGGCTGATGGCTTGAGGTCTGCCCGGTCTGCCGGTGACGCGCAGCCACCGGTACCGAAGACCGTTACGGACCAGCCTCGCCGTAGTGGACCCGATGTCGATCAGCCCGGTCATATCCGCGTCCAGCAGCCTCCCGCCTCAGCCGGCGACCGTCACATTGACCTTGCGCACCCGGCCACCGAAGAATCCCATGCCGCCACCTTCACTCACTATCTGAAGGATACCGGGACCGTCCGTCACCGTGATACCCGATAACAGGGTGACCCCGAGCGGGGCGAAGACATCCGGGATGAGCGGAGTGGATGCGCCGACGAGCGCCACTTCGCGGCAATCTCGCGTGGCTTCCAGCAGGCCGTCCAGTTCGCCCAGGATCAGCGCGGTCGACGTGATCACCGCGACGTCGCACTGAGGCAGCGTTCGCAGGGCTTCCTCGGCCGGCAGCGTCCGCTGGGAACGGCCCGGATCGCGCTCGAAGATGAGCAACTCGCGGGCCCGTCTCTCGAGCGGAGCGACCAAAGGCCCGAAGAAGCCCACCATGCCGACCCGGTCCTCGGCGCGCACCGGCAGAAGGTCGAGGATGTCGCCCTCGCTCTGTCCGGGCGAAGGCCGGTTCGCGAGCGCGTTGGCGACGGCCAAGCCCACGGCGCACTCTATCCGGTCCGCGGAGCCGAGATACCGCAGCACGTCCTGCGCCGGCCGTCCGGCGATCGGCCTGCTCCCGGTGAACACCGAGCAGCCGCCTCTGGCATCTCCATGGAAGGTGTAGGCGACTCCCACGCCTCCGTCGTCCAGCATAACGGCGGTGTAGCCCAGCCCGATGCGGACGTCGGCGACGGTGCGTTCGGCTGCCGCCCCGCTCTACGGCTTCTCCGGATCTCCTCAGCGATCATGTTGAACCTCCCTTGACCTTCGCCGACTATATGCCAACAGCATCTAGATGGCAACCCATTGACAAGCAGGGCTTGCGCCGTCATCATATAGATGCGATTAGCACTTAGATGGCGGGAACATGATTTACGTTGATAGTACTCTTTGCTCGGGTTGCGGTCTTTGTCTCGACGCATGTGAGCGCCAGGCGATCTCGATCAACGGCAACTCGGCGGTGATAGACCAGGCGCTGTGCATAGACTGTGGCCGCTGCGCCGCGATCTGCATGACCGGCGCCATCCGGTCCGTCAGCATCGTCTTGGATGGGCCCTCTTCCTTGACCCCCGGCCGAGAACAGGCGCCGCCCCCAGCGCGGCCGGGGGTTTCCCCACCGTCCACCAGTCGGCCTCTGGAGACCGTCGAAAGGCTGATCTCCGGGGTCTATGGCCTTCTCACGTTCGTCCTCGACGTTCGAGACCGGCGGGAATGCGCCGGAAAGGGCCGCTCCGGCCGGTCTCGATCCGGCTCAGCGGCAGCGGGGGATGGGCCGGCGGAGGCGCGGAGGTATGGGTCGAAGAAGCCGGTGCCGAACCGGCTCGTAAGCAAGGCATCTCGATCAGAAGGAGCAACCCATGAAGCTGGCCATCACGTCCACCGGTCCTGAACTCTCCAGCCCGTTCGATCCTCGGTTCGGCAGGGCCAAGTACCTGCTCTTCGTAGACACGCCGCTACGCACCTTCACCGCCCTCGACAACGCGGTGGCGATGAACGTGGCCGAAGGCGCCGGCATCCAGGCCGCGCAGAACGTCATCGACAACAAGGCTGAGGCGGTCATCACGGGCAATTGTGGCCCGAAGGCATTTCGAGCGTTGCAGGCCGCCGGCATCAGGGTCTACCTCGCGCCGGAAGGTACCGTGAGTGAGAACCTGGACAAGTTCGATCACGGCCAGTTCCTGCCGGCCGGGTCGGCCAACGTCGACGGCCATTGGTAGAAGGAAGGTCTCGCGGAATGAAGATCGTTGTAGCCAGCGGCAAGGGCGGCACCGGGAAGACCACGGTGGCGGTCAATCTGGCGCTGGTGATGGCGGAAGAAGCGGCGGTCGGGCTTCTCGATTGCGACGTCGAGGAGCCCAACTGCCACCTGTACCTGCGGCCGTCCTTCGCCGCCACTTCCCCGGTGACGACCATGGTCCCCGACATCGACGACGCTATCTGCACCGGATGTGGCGCGTGCGCTCGCGCCTGCCGGTTCCACGCGCTGGTCGCTCTTCCCGGCCGCCCGCTCCTGCTGCCCGAACTCTGCCACGGTTGCGGCGTCTGCACCTACGCCTGCCCTGAGGTGGCGATCGCCCAGGGGAGCCGGGAGATAGGTGGCGTCGGAGCGGGCTTCGTCCAAGGCGTCTACCTGAGGTGGGGGAGCCTGAACGTGGGCGAGGCGCGGTCCGCTCCGGTGATCCGGGAGGTCAAGGACCTGACCGGGGCTCCGCCGCTCGATCTCGTCATCATCGATGCTCCTCCCGGAGTGGCGTGCCCTGCGGTCGAGGCGATGAAGGACTGCGACCACGCGATACTGGTGACGGAGCCCACTCGCTTCGGACTGCACGATCTGCGGCTTGCCGTGGAGACGGTGCGCGAACTCGGCGTCCCCTTCGGAGTCGTCATCAACCGGGCGGGGATCGGCGACGACGGTGTCGCGCGGTACTGCCGGGAGCAGCGGATACCCGTCTCTGCTGGAGATCCCGGAGGATCGCGGCATCGCGGAAGCGTCATCGCGTGGCGAGACCCTCGCGGGGGTCGAAGCAGGGTTCACCGCCGGTCTGCGCGGCCTGGGTCGCACGCTGCTCGCCATGGGCCCATCGGCGGCCTCGAGAAGCGCGTCCGCCGCACATGGATGTGCGCACCATCATGGCGAGGAGGTGGCCCGATGAGCGCGTGTCCGCCGGGAGCGAAGCCGAAAGAGTTGGTGGTGCTGAGCGGCAAGGGGGGCACGGGCAAGACGAGCGTCATCGCTGCCCTCGCTTCCCTGGCTGACCACACCGTGCTGGCCGATTGTGATGTCGACGCGCCGGACCTGCATCTCGTGCTGGCTCCGGTCCGGCTCAAGAAGGAGCCGTTCTTCTCCGGGTATCAGGCCCGGATCGACGCGGACCGCTGCAGCCAGTGCGGGGACTGCCGCCTACTCTGCCGGTTCGAGGCCGTCCTGCTGGGGCCGGCGAACGGCAAGGACCGAGACGGCGCCTTGATCCACTCGATCGATCCGCTTGCGTGCGAAGGCTGCGGGCTGTGCGAACTGGCATGCCCGGACGCGGCCATCGAGACGTTCGAACCGCAAAGGGGCGAACTCTTCCTCTCCGATACCCGGCATGGGCCGCTCGTGCATGCCCGCTTGTTCGCCGGGGGCGAGAACTCCGGGAAGCTGGTGACGTCTCGTGAGGGAGCGGGCGCGGGAGCTGGCGGAGCAGGCGAGCACTCCGCTCGTGCTGGTCGATGGCCCTCCGGGCATCGGCTGCCCGGTCATCGCGTCCGTGACGGGCGCCGACCTCGTGCTCCTGGTAACCGAGCCGAGCGTCTCCGGGCTGCACGACCTGCAGAGAGTGGTCGAGTTGGCGAAGGGATTCGGCCGGCCGCTTGCCGTGTGCATCAACAGGTGGGACATCAACCCCGACATGGCGGCAGAGATAGAGAAGCGCTGCGTCGAGTGGGACGCGCCGGTGGTCGCGAGACTCGACTACGACCTCGCCGTCGCTCGCGCGCAGACCGATGGCAAGAGCATCATCGAATACGGCCGGAGCCCGGTGGCCCGGCAGATAGCGGAAATGTGGGATTCAATCCAGGCAATGCTGATGGAGGCATGAGTATGAGTTGTTCGCACGGGGAAACAGATTGCTCGCACCCGCACGACGAGCGGGACGACGCGATCGGACAGAGGATGGCCCGTATCAAGCACAAGATCGTCGTGCTGTCGGGCAAGGGCGGCGTGGGCAAGAGCACCGTCTCGGTCAACCTGGCCACCTCGCTGGCGCTGGAAGGCAAGCAGGTGGGGCTCTTGGACGTCGATCTGCACGGCCCCACCGTGCCCCAGTTGCTCGGGCTTCAGGGCAGCCGCCCGGCGGTCGACGGCGAGACGCTCGTGCCCATCGAGGTCGGCTCGAACCTCAAGGTCATGTCCATCGGGTTCCTGCTCGGGGAGAAGGATGAAGCGGTCGTGTGGCGCGGGCCCATGAAGGCCGTGGCCATCCAGCAGTTCCTCGGCGAAGTGGAGTGGGGCGAACTCGACTACCTCATAGTCGACTCCCCGCCCGGTACCGGCGACGAGCCGCTGGCAGTCTGCCAGGCGATCGGCGTGTTGGACGGCGCCATCATCGTGACGACTCCCCAGGAGACGGCGCTCGCCAACGTCCGCCGCTCGATCAAGTTCTGCTCGATGCTCGACCTGAAGGTCCTCGGGGTCGTCGAGAACATGGCCGGCTTCGTCTGCCCCCATTGCGGGGAAGTGACGCACGTCTTCAGCAAGGGTGGCGGCGCGGCCATGGCGGAGAAGGCCGGCGTCCCGTTGCTCGCCAGCATCCCGCTCGACCCGGCGATCGTCAGTTCCGGCGATGCAGGCGTGTCGTTCGTTCATCTACACCCGTCCAGCCCCGCCGCCCGTGAGTTCGCCAAAGCGCTCGAGCCGATCCTCGCCATGGATCTGGAAAAGGAGGCCCCCGTGGCCGCTGCTCCCATCAACGAATCCGTCACTCGTTTCGCCGTGCCCGTCACCGGCGGCGTGCTCTGCCAGCACTTCGGCCATTGCGACGAGTTCGCCCTCATCGATGTCGATGCCCTCTCCAAGCAGCTGCTCGACACCACCATGGTGACGGCGCCGGTGCACGAGCCCGGCAAGCTGCCCGCTTGGCTGGCGGCCCGAGGCGCCCAGTTCATCATCGCCGGGGGGATGGGATCGCGGGCCCATGAACTGTTCGTCGAGCAGGGCATCACGGTGATCACCGGGGCGCCGGCCATGGAGCCGGCAACGGTGGTCGGCGACTACCTGGCCGGTCAGCTCGTCACCGGGGATAACGTGTGCGACCACTAGATCCAGTCGACGTCCCCCGCCGGCCGGGAGTCTACGTGGCCCCGGTGCTGGATCACTTCTTCAACCCTCGCAATGTCGGGGAGATAGAGGATCCGCACGGCGTGGGGACGGTCGGGGATCCCGGGTGCGGCGACTTCTTCAAGGTGTGGATACGGATCGGCGACGAGCGCTTGTGCGAAGTGAAGTACAAGGTGCAAGGATGCCCGGCAGCGATAGCCTGCTGCAGTATGATGAGCGAGATGGTGTCGGGCATGACGCTCGAAGACGCGTACCAGGTCGACGACGTCGATATCGTGCGCGCTTTGGGCGGGTTGCCGGCCGCGAAGGAGCATTGTTCCGCCCACGCGGCGACTGCTCTTCGCAACGCGATAGACGATTTCGTGTTCAGACCAGTCAGCAAGCAGGAGAGAGGCCGGGTGTCAGCCGATGGCTAGTACTGACGATACTGGACCTCGCGGTCGAGGCAGGCAGGGGGCGGGGCGCGCCGCATGTGGTGGCGCCGCCGAAGGCTGGGCCGGCGGAGGCGGAGCGGGCGGCGGGCGCTACCGGAGGTCGGTCATGGAGGTGGCGATACTTTCGTCGCTCGCCGAATCGAGCTCCCACGGCTACGAACTCGTCGACCAGCTCGATGCTCTGGCTTCGGAACTGGTGTGCATCGACGCCGGCAGCATGTACCGGCTCCTGCGCGCCATGGAGGAAGAGGGACTCGTCACCTCGTCGTGGGAGACGCCGGAGTCCGGGCCGGGCAGGCGGGTCTACCTCATCACGCAGCAGGGCCTGGAGGCTCTCGAGGTGATGGCTCATTCCCTGTCGCAGCGGGCGAATTCCATGCAGCGACTCTCAGAACACGCCGTTGACGCCGTCGCCAAGATCCGCGGCGCCGGCGGGCAGTAGACTGCAGAGGCTCTGGGCGTCAGTACGACGTCTACCAGGTGCTGTAGCCACACAATCCTTCTGTACATCGGGGAACGGGGCGCATGCCCCCCGGATCGGGGGGCATGCGCCCCGGACTCATCTCAGGATCGGACTACCGTTCCCGGGTGCCGGAAACAGCTTCCCCTCAGTTGCCGTGGGCGTAGTTGTTGCCGTCACCGCTACCATCGCGGACGCCAGAATGATCCCTGGACTGGTCCTGTGCCGTGGCGCTCGTCGGATCGCAGGTGCCATCGCAGGTCTCGTCCTGCAACTGGGTCTGCGTCCGCAGGGTGCTCGGCGTGCAGGTGCCGTCGCAGGTCTCGTCCTGCAGCTGGGTCTGAGTGCGGAGCGTGCTGGCGGTGCTGGTGGCTGCCGCCGGCGCCACCGCGGCTCCTCTCAGGGTGCTCGGCGTGCAGGTGGTGCTGGGGGAGCACGTGGTCGCGGTGCTCGGTACGCCTGTCGTGGAACTGCTCGGCACGACGGTGCTGTTGGTCCTCGACTGCGGGCCGGCGCCGGCCAGAGCCGTGCCAGCTACGACCAGTGTGAAGAGGACGACCACCGCGAGGATGATCACCCATTTCCGTTTAAGCATTACTGCCTCCTTGCATCACATTCCTTGTGCATGGCTTGTCGGTCTTGCCCGACACTTACTACTATCGGGCGTGCCGATGAGGCCATCATTAACGGCGGATGAGAAAGCCCTTAGAGTGTCCAGGAGAGCGCGGCGGGCCGCCGCGCCGGGGCTCAGGCGCTCGGAAGCGTCACGGTGAAGGTGGCTCCGCGCCCGGGCGAGCTCTCCACCGAGATGGTCCCCTCGTGGGCCGCCACAAGCGCCTTCGCGATCGCGAGACCGAGGCCGACGCGGCCCCCCGCGGTGTCGCCCTTGCCGCGATAGAAGCGCTCGAACACGTGGCGGGCAACCTCTTCGCCCATCCCTTCGCCTTCGTCCCGCACCCACAAGCTCACCTTGGCTGCACCATCGTCCCGCGAGCCTCCGAGGGCGATCGTCTGACCGGGCGTCGTGTGAGCCACTGCGTTCTGCATCAGGTTGAGGAAGATCTGGGTCAGGCGGTCTTGGTCGGCCTCGATGGCGCCACCGGGAAGTCCGTCCACCTTCCACTCCCTCTCACCCAGATGCTGCCCCTGGGCAGCGAGCGAGCTGACGAACAGGTCGAGGTCGAGCCGCTCCTTCCGCAGGAAGTCCCCGCGCCCCGCCCGGGCGAGGGTGAGCAGGTCGGCGATGAGCCGGTTCATCCGGTCCAGTTCGTCGATCACGAGCGAGTGCTCGGCCTTGACCAGCCGTGGGTCGGGCTCCTCGACCCGGTCCAGCACCTGAAGGTGGCCCTTCACGATGGTGAGGGGCGTGCGCAGCTCGTGGGATACGTCGGAGATGAACTGTTCCTGGGCTGAGAATGCCGTCTCGATGCGATCGAGCATGCCGTCCATGGTGCTGGCCAGATCGCCTATCTCGTCCTTGGGACCGTGGTAGCCGATGCGTTCGGACAGGTCTTCGCGGGAGATGGCGGCGGCGGTGCGGGTGATCCGGCGCACCGGCTCCAGGGCGCGGCCCAGAAGGAACCAGGTGCCGAGGCCCACAACGGCGCATCCGATGATGCCTCCCACGACGAGCAGGAGGAGCAGGCTGTTGAGCGTCGAGGTCACTTCGGAGAGAGAGCCGGCGATCATGACCGCGGCCACCACCTCGGTGCCGTTCTTCACAGCGGTGCCGGCCACGCGGTACTCCCCGCTGCCCAGCCGCGCGTCTGCCAGGAAGGGCTTACCGGTCGCGAGGACCTGGGCGCTCTGCGAGAGTTCCTCCGGATGGATGGCGTCCGAGCTCGAGATGACGGAGCCGCTCTGGGTGAGGAGTGTCAGCACGAGACCGTTCTGCCGCAGAGGGTTGGCCTTGCTGCCCGAGAGGAAGGAGCGGGTGATGTCTATCAGGGACTGCTCGTCGGTGGCGGTGGAAGCCGTCTCCTGATACCGGGTGAGCTGTTGCTCCAAGCGCGAGTCCAGGCCGTCATGGAGCTGATGGGACAGGGTCGCGTACATAGCGGCTGCCCCGAGAACAGCCATGAGCAGGACCGCGAAGACGAACCAAAGGGTGAGGCGGCGCCTCAAGCGGGTACCCGGAGGCGATAGCCGCCTCCCCGGACGGTCTCGATGATGGTCGTCTCTCCGGGCCGGTCAAGCTTGCCGCGCAGGTAGCCCACGTAGACGTCCACCACGTTGCTCTGCGGATCGAACCCGTATCCCCAGACGCTGCCGAGGATCTGAGAGCGGGACAGCACCTGGCCTTCGTGCCGCAGGAGGAACTCCAGGAAGGCGAATTCGCGAGAGGTGAGGTCGGTGCCGCGTTCGCCGCGCTGGGCGCGCCGGGTCTTGAGGTCCAGCTGAAGATCGCCGGCCTGCAGCACGGACGCCTGCGGCTGCCCGCTGTGACGGAGCTGAGCCCGGATGCGGGCCACCAACTCGTCGAAGTCGAACGGTTTGGGCAGGTAGTCGTCAGCGCCCAGGTCGAGTCCCTGCACCCGGGAAGCCACGTCTCCCCGCGCGGTCAGCATGATCACCGGGGTCTCCTGGTCGACCTTGCGCAGTTCTTTGAGTACGGAGAACCCGTCGATATCGGGAAGGCCGACGTCCAGGAGGACCAGATCGGCGCCCCGCTCCCGGAACGAATCCAGGGCTTCGGCGCCACTGCTCGCCACCTCGGTCGCGTAGCCGGCGCCCTCGAGCCCCTTCGCGATGAAGGAGGCCACTCTCTCTTCGTCTTCGACTACCAGCACCCGCATGCCATCACCGTCCTCCGGTCGATCCTGTCGATCCTGTCGAAGTCCCGGTCGTCCCGCTGGAACTCGTGCCGCCGGTGGTCCCAGTATGCACGCCCCCGTTGATGGTCTCGCGGACGGTACTGCCCGTGGTGGTGGACCCTCCTGGCGTCGTGGTCGTTGAGGTAGCGCCCGCCGCCGTCACCGAGGTGACGCCCGGTCCCGGCGCCACGGTGGTGGACGTGCCCGGGTCGCCGGTGGACTGGCCCGGCCCGGGGCCCTGACCCGCGGTTCCAGACCCGGGCGTGTTCTGGCCTGATTGGCTTGTTCCCGTCTGCCCCAGTTGGATGACCGGGAGTGACGACGGGTCCACCGAGCGGCTGCTCAAGTCGAGGATGAGGAAGGCGGCAAGGGCGACGAGGGCGACAACGCCCACACCCGTCAGGGGTACCGTCCATCGGCCGAATCGCTTCATCTCCACCTCCAAGCCTGATACGGGACGGTCGGCCGTAGGCCGCCGTCCCGTCATCGAGTATAGCCTCAGTCGTGACCGATCACTGATGGTCCGCGATGTAGGTGCGAACGCTGTCCAACTCGAACCCGTACGTGGTCTTGAGATCCTTCATCGCGGCGGTACCGGGCTCCGAAGGATCGATGCCGAACTCGGACAGGAAGGCCGGGAAGTCGGACACCATGCCTCTTACCTGGTCGAGGGTCGTCGAGCCCTTGATCTCGGCAGTGCCGTCTCCCGTCTCAGACGCGGCGGGCGTCTCCGAGGTGGGCGTCGCCGGCGCCGGCTCCGCGCTCGCCGGCGCCGTGCTTTCCGTCGCCCCGGGCGCCTCCGCCGAAGTCGTCGTCAGCGCCAGAAGCACCGCTCCCGGGGCCCCCAACTCCATGAGTTGGCGGACGGTGGATGACTCTGTGAGCCCGGCCGCGGCCGCCGCCGCCGACACCGCCGCTTGGTCCGCCCCTCCCTCAGTCACGAAGGTGGACAGCGGGGAGTCAAGGTAGGTGATGATGATCCGGATCGTGGAGGGCGACACCGTCTCTTCGCCCTCCGGGAGCCCCATCTTGGCGGCCAGGTCCTTGATCTGGGTGGCCGCGCCCACCGACGACGGGATACCTATGCCGTTGTAGAGCGCCTCCTTGGACACCGAGAAGTTGTCCACGAGATCATCGAGCGGGGACGAACCCTTGATGTCCGCCGGACTGGAATAGACGTGGGTGTTGGTGACCACGAAGTCCCCGGTGCCGATGGTGATCGCGATCGGCGCAGCGAACGCGAGGATGGCGATGACCGCGAACACGCGCGTGGGCAGGGGCTTACGGCCCATGCGGGTCCAGGGGAAGATGGTCTTCAGTTTGAGGGTGTTGCCGGTCCGGGTGTTCACCGGACAGGCCTCGACACATTCGAGGCACCGGGTGCATTCGATGCTCCGGACCGCGGTTGCATGCGAGACGTCGATCTTCACCGGGCAGACCTTGTCGCAGCGGCCGCAGTCGGTGCAACTGGCGGCGTCGCGTTTGATCTGGAAGAGCGAGAAGGAGTTGAAGAACCCGTTGACCGCGCCGAGCGGGCAGGCATAGCGCGAGAAGGGCCGCTCGATGAAGAGGGCGGCGAACAGCGTGGCTCCCACCACCAAGTAGCCGATCCACGCCACCTCGTCCGACCAGATGGTGAACAGGTTGTAGTACGGATCGAAAGACTCGAAGAACAGTCGGGCGGAGCGGGCCGTCTGCACGATGATCCAGATGAGCATCACGTACTTGCCGTAGAAAAGGACGCGCTCCACCTTGTGGGGCACCCGGTTGTACAGCCGCGGCCAGAGCCGCCTGCCCGGCCTTGCCCAGCAGTTCCTGGACAGTCCCCAGCGGGCAGATCCACCCGCAGAACGACTTCCCGGTGAGCACCAGGCCGATCACCAGGGCGAGGAGCATCACGAACACAGCCGAATGGAGCTTGGCCACGTAGCCCCCGGTGGAGAAGTACGTGTACAGGTTGGCGACGCCGCCGAACGGGCAGATGCTGTGCAGGTTGGCGGACCAGCTCCAGGCCAGGGTGTGCCCGATGCTCAGGAGGAGCACGAAGACCGCCACCACGATCTGCACGCCCAGACGCAGCCAGTGAATGGTGCGCCTCGGCTTGCGCTTCCTGGTCCGGCCTGCTGTTCCCGCAGCGCTCGTCGTACCCGTGCTGACTCCCATGCCCGCTCTCCTTGGTCGCTCTTTCGGCCGCTCGCCCACAAAGGAAGGGCGGGTCCATACCCAACGGGGTATGCGCCGAGCATAGAGCGGGGTCGTGAGGCCAGGATGAGGGGCGCATGAGAAATCTCTTAGAACACGTGACGCCGGCGAGAAACAGAAGGGGCGCCTTGCGGCGCCCTTTTCGTCGGAGTCTGCTGAGGCTAGATGAACAGGTTGACGTTCGCCTCGTCGGCTTCGCCCAGATAGGCGGCCACGCCGGCGTACTCGACGCCGTCCAGCAGCTCTTCCTTCTTGAAGCCCAGCAGGTCCATGGTCATGGTGCAGGCCACCAGCTTGACGCCCTGCTCGATGGCCGCGTCGAGGAGCTGCTGCAGGGTCATGGCGCCCTCGCCCTTCATGACCATGCCCATCATCTGCGGGCCCATGCCGGCGAAGTTCATCTTCGACATGCCGAGCTTGTTGACGCCGCGCGGCATCATCATGCCGAACATGCCCTGCAGGAACTTCTTCTTCGCCTTGACCTTCTGCGGCTTGCGGAGCGCGTTGAGGCCCCAGAAGGTGCAGAAGATGGTGACGTCGTCGCCCATCGCGGCAGCGCCGTTGGCGATGATGAGGGCGGCCATGACTTTGTCGAAGTCGCCGCTGAACAGGATGATGGTCTTCTTGGTGGGTGTCTGCCATGGGACTCCTTCTGTCGCGATCTCGGGTCGGGTCGTCGGTCAGGCGGCTTCGGTCTGCATGCCGCTCGGGCGCCTCTTCTTCGGCCGGTACCGGCACGATCTGCTTGCGGAGCACCGAGAAGTACATGGCCAGCGGCCGGTAGGCCATGTGCGACCACTTGCTGAAGGGCACCTCCAGTCCCAGCATCGGGACCACCGCCATCAGGTGCACGACGTAGGAGACGTTGGCCGCCACGTCGGCGCCGGCGCGGTGCAGCACGTGCTGCAGCACCCCGGTGAGCGCCACCACCAGCAGCAGGATCAGGAACATCCAGTCGCTCTCGTGGGAGTGCTTGTAGCTGCGCCTCCATCTTCTTGAGGCGGCCGACGATGCGCCCAGAGTGGTCGCCGGCGATCAGGCCGGCGCTGGCCAGGTAGCCGAACACGTGCACGCGCCAGTCGATCTTGGGCCCGTTCCACATGTACTTGAGGAAGAACATGATGAGCATGAGCATGGTCACGTAGCTCAGCATCAGAGCCAGGTGGATCACCCAGGGCCGCTTGCGCTCGCACTGCGCGTAGCGCTTCTGGGTCATGAAGTGCAGCGGGAACAGGTAGACGGACTTGAGGTAGGCGCATGCGCGGCAGCTTGCCTGGTGCGGTCCCGGCCCAGGGTGTCCCGGCCGAGCGTGAACCACCACATGCGGATCATGTTGGGGATGAGGAAGGCCAGCAGCACCGCCGCCGAGGATCCAGTCGAAGATGTGGACGGTCTCCGCCGGCAGGAACGAGTTCTCGCCGGTGTACTGGTGGATGTCGCCGCCGAACACGCCGAACAGGGTGAAGCCGACGCCGGTGAGCAGGGCCACGATGATCACCACGAGCGATCTCGATCCACGGGCGCCGGTAGAACAGGCGGCCGATGCCGGTGAAGTCATAGCGCGACGGTCAACCAGCGGCGCAGGCTCATCATGGTCTCGCCCGGCTGAGGCCTCCCGCGGGCAGTCCGTGGAGCACTCGCCGCAGTAGTAGCAGAGCCAGGGCTCCAGGCTGCCCTTGAGCTTCTTCTCCATGCCCATCTGCAGGGCGTGCATGCACTTGCGCGGGAAGTTGTCGTGCTGGTCGGCGAGCGAGCAGGTGGCCGTGCAGTTGCCGCAGTTGTAGCACTTCTGCACGTCCTCGGCGCCGTACAGGCGCCGAGGTCGTCGACGAGCTCGGGATTCAAGTCGCGTGGTCATCCGATCTCTCTCTCGATCGCCTGGTACCGGAAGTAGCCCTCGTCGGTGACCTCTTTGTCCTCGCGCACCTAGCCGTACTTGCGCATGCCCATGACCCAGAAGGTCACCTCGTGACGTCGGGACGCCCGAGGCCTCGGCGATCTCGGGGATGGTCAGAGGCGCCGTCGTCGAGCAGCTTGAGGATGCGGCGCCCGCATGATCTGCTCGTCGCGGATGATCTCGCGGACGGATCGCGGTGCCGGGGCTTCCGGCGTCGCTCGCGCCGGCTGCCGGCGCAGTATTCAGGCGTGCTCATGCCGAGCACCTCCTGCGGTCACGCATCCGGGCATTCGCCGGCTCCGACAGCAGGCCGTCGATCATGGCCCGGATCTGGGCGTCGGTGTAGCCCTCGAGGTCGATGGCGTCTTGACCGGGCAGACCGGGCACGCAGCCGCCGCAGCCTTTGCAGGCGGTCTTGTCGATGAAGCGCGACCTTCTTGCCGTCCTCCTCCACCTGCCGGGGCGCGTCGTAGGGGCAGGCCTCCAGGCACAGTGCCGCACCAGGTGCAGAGGTCCGTGTCGACCATGGCGACCAGCGGGTCGAGCTCGGCGAAGCCGCGCTTGAGGATGGAGGCGCTCTGCGTGACCGCCGCCAGGCCGGAGGCGACCGCCTCGGCCGAGTTCTTCGGCTGCTGGCAGGTGCCGCAGATGTAGACGCCGTCGACCACGGTCTCCACCGGGCGCAGCTTGGGATGGATCTCGTTGAAGAAGCCGCCCTTGCCCACGGGCAGCTTGAGGGTCTTGATCAGGTCGTCGTTCTCGCGCGGCACCATGCCGGTGACCAGCACCACCAGGTCGGCCAGGATCTCGATCTCCTCGCCCTCGGCTCAGAAGGTCGCGGGTGGTCACCAGCAGGCGGCCGGTCTTCGTCGTCGCGCGTCACCACCGGCGGCTCGTCGTCGGGCACCTTGAGGTAGACGGAGCCCTTGTTGAGCGACTCGTCGTACAGCATCTCGTACTTGCCGTAGGTGCGGATGTCGCGGTGCAGGTGGTACTGGTGGACGCTTGCCCGGGCTTGGCCGCCACCTGCGAGGGAGGCGTGCACCGCGGCCGTGCAGCAGTAGCGGGAGCAGTACTCGTGGGCGTCGTCCACCTCGTCCGCGTCCTGCCGGCTGCCCACGCAGTAGATGTAGACGATGTTCTTGACCGGCTTGCCGTCGTACTGCGAGCGGGCCGCTCGGCGCCGTCCACCAGCTGCTTGAACTCGGGCAGCGTGACCACGCCGTCCAGGCCGTAGCCGAACTCGTCCTCGGCCACCGGGTAGGCGTCGAAGCCGGTGGCCACGATGATGGAGCCCGCCTCGCACGGTGATGGTCTCGGCGCTCGGCCGCGGCTTCGCCGGCGCCGCCGTTCACCCGGATGGCCACCTCGTAGTTGCCGAAGCTGCCGGCCTTGCCGGTGACCTCGGCGTTCGTGAACACCGTGATGTCCGGGTTGCCGCGCACCTTCTCGATCAGCTCGGCCACCAGCTCCCGGCCGTTCTTGCCGTACGGGTACATCTCGCCGAACCCGGCGGCCCAGCCGCCGAGCTGCGCCTCCTTCTCCACCAGGAACACGCGCGAGGCCGATCTCGGCCAGCCCGAGGGCCGCCCGCAGACCGGTGATGCCGCCGCCGATGACGACCGCCTTGGGCACCGTCTCCACGACGATCGGCTCCAGCGGCACCGTCAGCCGGGTGCGGCCGATGCCGGCCTTGACCAGCTTGGTGGCCTTGTCGGTGGCGCCTTCGTGGTCGTCGGTGTGGGTCCAGGAGCACTGCTCGCGGACGTTCACCTGGGTGTACTGGAAGGGGCTGAGCCCCGCCCGCTTGGCCACCTCGCGGAAGGTGAAGGTGTGCAGCTTGGGCGAGCAGGAGGCCACGACGATGCCGTCGAGGCCCTGCTCCTGGATGTCCTCGATGATCTCCTGCTGGGTGGCGTCGGAGCAGGTGAACATGGCCGTCTTGGCCACCACCACGTCCGGGTCGCCCTCCAGCGCCGCGACCACCTTGTCCACGTCGACGTAGTCGGAGATGTTGCCGCCGCAATGGCAGACGTAGACGCCGATGCGCCGCTTGCCGGTCTCGGTGCTCATCGGCGCCACCTCCGCGACGTCGCGGCTCGGTCGCCGGCGTCGGCCGCCGTCTCGGCCGGCCGTCCGCTTGCTCTCCAGGTGAGCGGCCGCCTGCGCCGCCGCGGCGCCCGCGTGAAGGATCGAATCGGGGATGTCCTTGACGCCCGAGGCCGACGCCGGCCACGAACACGCCGGGGATGTTGGTGGCGCCGGGGTTCATGTCCTCGTCGGCTTCGCCCACGTAGGCGTAGTCGTCCAGCGCCAGCTCGCCGTCGGCGAACAGCGTGGGCGCGCTTCGTCGTTGGGCCGCACGCCCACCGCGAGCACCACCAGGTCGTGCTCCGCCTCGGTGAGGGTGCCGTTCTCGATGTCCTCGTAGCGTGAGGACCAGGTTGCCGTCCTCCTTCTCGGTGACGCTCGGCCACGCGGCCCTTCACGAAGTTGGCGCCCATGGCCTTGGCCTGCTCGTAGAACTCGTCGTAGCCCTTGCCCGGCGTGCGGATGTCCATGTAGTAGACGGTGACGTCGGCCAGCGGCAGCGCGCCCATGATCAGCTGGTTGTGCTTGACGGAGTACATGCAGCAGATGCGCGAGCAGAGCGGGTTGCCGAGGGTCTCGTCGCGGGAGCCGGTGCAGAGGATGAAGGCGATGTTGTCGGGCACCTTGCCGTCGCCCGGGCGCACCACGCGCGTTGTACGGCCGGGTGGGGGCCAGCAGGCGGTCCATCTGCATGCCGGTGATGACGTTCTTGTACTTGCCGTAGCCGTACTGCGGCTTGAGCTCGGCCGGGAAGAGCGTGTAGCCGGTGGCGAGGACCACCGCGTCCACCTCGACCTCGATCTCCTCGCCCTTCATGTTCAGGTCGATGCAGTCGGCCGGGCAGATGTCCACGCACGCGTGGCACTCGCGAGCAGACGCCGCAGTCGAGGCAGCGGCCGGTGCAGGCAGAGGCCTCGTCTTCGGTGAGGGTCTCCTCGTCGGGATAGAACTCGCCCGGGGCCAGCCTGCACGATCTCGCGCGGGCCGCTTGGGCGTGATCTCCCGGTAGCAGGTCATCTGCCGGCCGAGCACGTCGGCCTTGTCCACGATCGGGAGCGGGGTGTCGAGGTCGTAGCGCGTCGATGGGCTGGCCCTGCAGCCAGCGGTCCATGAAGTACGCCGCCCGGCGGCCGTGGCCGGCCGCGGTGGTGATCATGGACGGGCCCAGCACCACGTCGCCCGCGGCGAACACGTAGGGTATGCTCGGTCTGCAGGGTGTCGCTGCGTCGACCTGATGGTGCCGGAGGGGTTGATCGGCAGGCCGAACTCGCCCGAGTCGGGCCGCATGCCGGCGGCCACGATCACCAGGTCGGCACTCGATGGTGCCCGAGCGTCTTGTCGGAGTACTTGGGGCTGAAGCGGCCCTTCTCGTCGAACACGGACACGCAGCGCATCGGGCACGATGCTCCGGACGCTGTCCGTCGCCCTCGAAGTTGCGCACGCCGCAGGAGTTGCGGAAGGTGACGCCCTCCGGCTTGGCCTCCTGCGATCTCCTGCAGGCGTGGGCCGGCATCTGCTGCAGCGATTCCAGGCTGAGCACCTCGCACCGAAGCGGCCTTCAGGCGGAGCGCGGTGCGGGCCGCGTCGATGGCCACGTTGCCGCCGCCGATGACCACCACGCGCTTGCCCTCCACCTCGAGCGGCTCGCCGAGCTTGGCGGCCCGGAGGAACTCGGTGGCGCGCAGTCACACCCTGCAGGTCCTCGCCGGGGACCCGCAGCTTGGTGCCCAGATGGGTGCCGATGGCGACCAGCACGGCGTCGTAGCCCTCGGCCTTGAGGGCCTCCAGGTCCTCGACCTTGGTGTCGGTGACGATCGTCACGCCGAGGTCGGTGACGTTGGCCACGTCCTCGTCGACCACCTCGCTGGGCAGCCGGTAGGGCGGCAGGGCCAGGCGGAGCATGCCGCCGGCCAGCGGCGCCGCCTCGAAGATCTTGACCTCGTAGCCCTTGCGGGCCAGGTGCCAGGCGGCGGTGAGGCCCGCCGGGCCCGAGCCGACGACGGCCACCTTCTTGCCGTTGGGCGCCGGCTTCTCGGGCGCCACCCTCGGCTTGGCGTAGTGGGTGTCGGCCAGGAAGCGCTTGATGCGCCGGATGTTCACCGGGCCCTCGAGGTCTCCCCGCGTGCACTCCTCTTCGCAGGGCGCGTAGCAGGCCCGGCCCAGGCTGCCCACCAACGGGGTGGCGTCGGCCACGAGCTGGAAGGCCTTCTCGTACTCGCCGCTGCGGGTGAGCGCCACGTACCCGTGGGCCTTGATGCCCGCCGGGCAGGTGTAGGTGCAGGGCGAGGTGCCCTCGCCGCTCGATGACGGCCTTCTTGGGCACCGCCTGCGGGAAGGCGATGTAGGCCGCCCGGCGCGACACCAGGTCGGCGTTGAACTCGTCGGGCACGGCCACGCTGCAGACCATCTCGCACTGCCGGCAGCCGGTGCAGGCCTCCTCGTCCACGAAGCGGGCCTTCTGCTTGATCTTGGCCTTGAAGCTCGCCGTTCTGGCGCTCGATGCTGTCCACCTCGGAGTAGGTGAGCACCGTCGAGGTTGGGATGGTGGATGGTGGCGCCCATCTTGGGCGTGGAGATGCAGCTGGCGCAGTCGAGCGTGGGGAAGACCTTGCTCAGCAGGATCATCTTGCCGCCGACGCTGGCCTCCTTCTCGACCACCAGCACCTTGTAGCCCATGTCGCCGAGCTTGAGGGCGGACTCCATGCCGCTGATGCCGCTGCCGATGACCAGCGCGTCGTACTTCATGCGGCCTGCTCCTCGGACGGTCCGGCCGCGGGCCCGGTCGGTGGAGGGCCCGAGCTCCGCGAGCGCCTTGGAGAACTCGCCCATGTAGTTGACGAACGGGTCGGCGCACACCGAGCAGACGGCGGCCATCTTCACCCGCCGGGGCTCGTGGCCCTCGCTCCTTCAGCATCTCCTGAGCGCTGGCCATGATGTGCGAACTCCGCTCCGCGCAGTCGGGCAGGAAGGCGCACTCCTCCCCGTCCGACGCGATGAAGACGCCATCGAACCCCTGCTCGATGGCGTACAGGATCCAATCCGGCCGGATGCCGCTGGTGCAGGGCATGCTGATGACCATGACGGTCGGCGAGTAGTGCAGATGCGAGCTACCCGCCAGGTCGATCCCCGGATCGGAGATGTTGTTGGTCGAGAAGACCAGTATCTTGGGGGCGAACCCCGCGCTTGCGGTCACGGCCGGTCCTTGGTCGTCCGTGCGTTACTTGAGCTTCTTGACGAAGAGCTTCATGTAGCCGGGCTCTTCGACGAAACCGAGGTACTCGTGGCCCAGCTTCTTGGACCAGGCGGGCAGGTCCTTCTGGGTGCCGGAGTCGGTGGCGAGCACTTCCATGATCTCGCCGACCTTGACGTCGGCCATGCCCTTCTTCGCGGCCAGGATGGGGCCGGGGCAGGAGGTGCCGCGCGCGTCTACGACTTTGTCGCCTTTGAGTGTGGAGAGGTCCATGATCGTCTTCCTTTCGTCCGAACGTTGCTCGGTTGATCGCTCGTTATGCGTTTGCGCCTGATTCGGGGGTCGTTGCCGGTTTGCCCGCGGAATCGTGATCCGCGTCGATGCCGTTCTCGTACATGGTGGACATGGCCGCCACGGGGTCGAACACTCCCGGCGGCGGCGTGGAGCGCCGTACCCTCGGCCTGGTGCTCTTCGAGCAGGGCCTGGCGCATGAGGGCGCAGGCTTCCATGAACTTGGGATTGGCGATGGAGTAGTAGACCGTCTGGCCCTCTTTGCGAGGCTTGACCAGAAGAGCCTGCCGCAGGATGCGCAGGTGCTGGGAGACGTTGTGCACGGAGATGCCCAGGTCGTCGGCGATGTCGCTCACCCGGCGCTCGCCTTCCTTGAGGCCGTACATGATGGCCAAGCGGTGCTCGCTCGAAAGAGCTTGGCAGACCGAAGCGTGCAACTTGAAGAGAGGGCGCATATCCACCGAGGCCACTCCTGCAATCCCGTATTTGCAGAGTTGATGATATACGTAGATAGCGTCACCTGTCAATACTTGGGGCAACAGGATCTCGGGCCGGCAAACCAAGAGGGCCGAAGCGGCGTGCTCCGGCCCTCACGAGAATCCTCAATCCGCGCCAGGCGTGGCGCCGTCCCCACTCCTAGATGAAGACGATCTGCGCCCCCTCGGTCATGTCGATGAAGTCGGCGGCCGTGGTGCCGTCGATGACCCCGTCGATGAAGTCCCCCTTGCCGAGGCCCATCATGTCGCAGCTCATCTTGCAGGCGTAGAGCTTGGCGCCGCCGTCCTGCATCATCTCCAGGTACTCGCGCACCGGCGGGGCGCCGACCTCCTTGATCTTCTTGCGCATCATCCACGTGGCGAAGCGGGTCATGCCCGGGAGGACGCCCATGAGGTTGGGGATGCCCCAGTTCTTCGGTAACGGCATCATCATGCTCATCTTCATGCTGGTGTTGGCCACCGGGGCGAGCTGCAGCTTGTCGATCCGGTGCTTGGTGATCATGTCCAGGCCCCAGAACGTGAAGAAGATGCTCACGTCCACGCCGTTGCCGAGCGCGGCCCAGCCCATGACCAGCGCGGGATAGGCCATGTCCAGATCGCCCTTCGAACAGATGAACGCGATGTGGCGGGTGGTCGTCGTCGGCCATGTGCTGCCTCCTTACACGCAACCTTCGGGTTTGCCCAGTCCGGCCACGCGGGCGACCTTCTTGGCCGGCCCCTTCGGGAACAGCGCGAAGAGCTGCTTGGTGTTGACCCCGGTGCCCGTCGTGATCTGGCGGAGCGTCGGGGACTTCCAGTTCGCGTTCTTGGCTTGGTCGCGGGCCCAGTCGATCACCTTCCAGTGGTCGTCGGTGAGTTCCGGGATGCCCTCCTCCACCGCGATGGCCACCGCGATGTCCTTGTTCCACTCGGTGGCGTCGGTCATGAAGCCTTCGTCGTTGACCTGCACTTCTTTGCCTGCGATGACCCGGGTAGCCATTCGGTCGTTCCTCCTGGTCGGGGATTCCTGGTTCGTCTCTATTCGGTCGCGCCGCTGCCGGGCGCGGCGCTCGCCTGTTGTCTGGCGGCCGCTTCGGCGCCGACGGCGCGCAGCATGCGCATCACTATCGACGAGGCCCCGGCGCACGTCCGGGATCGCGCATCTGGCGCAGCAGCCCTCGGAACGACGGGGCGTCCACCGGCTGGCAGAGTCCCTGGAAGGCCGAGATCACCACCACGGCGTTGTCGGCCAGGCAATCGAGGTCCTCGGGCGTCAGGGAGCCGGCCACCCGGTCGATCGCACGGGCGCCACCCTTGGCGAGGGCGAAGTAGCCGCGTTGCTCGGCCACCTCGAGCTGGTCGGTGATCCTTCCGAAGACGTCGTTGGCCAGCGGGCCGGCCGTCGAGGCCAGGTCCATGAGGCCTTCGAGCTGATCGAGCATCCTGTCGATGTTGCGGCCGTTCCGGAGCAGCCGCTTGAGGAGGCGGAGGATGTCGGAGAGGTCGATGTATCCCTGGATCTCGTCCAACTGCTCGGTCACCAAGCCGAGGGCGTCGTTGGCGATGGGCAGGGCGTCGTGCAGCAGCTCCGAGCGCTCCCGCTGACGGCGGGCCGTCTCCTGCGCCTGTTCGATGAGGTAGTTCACCTGCACCGAGAGGACGTCGAGCTTCTGATCGAGAGCGGCGAGGTCCGTGGCCGGGGGCACTGCCGCGGCGGGCTCCGCCGCCGGGCCGGGCGCGGCGGGCGCCGCGGAGATGGGACGCTCTTCCATCACGCCACCCCTACTTCCTGTACTTGCCGGACATGCTCATGAGCGCCGGCAATGGTAGTTCCTTGCCCTTCAACAGGATGTTCCAGTACATCCAGCGGAACATCATCTTGCCCCAGTGGTTCATCTCCGATTCCTGAAGCAACGCGAACGGGCCGATGCCGGGCAGCGGGTAGCGGCCGGGCAGCGGCTCCACGTCGTAGTTGAAGTCGATCAGCAGCCCCTTGCCGAACCCCGACTCGATGAAGCAGTTGGTGTGGCCGTCGTAGGGCGGGTTGGTATCGAGCCCGTCGAGGTAGCGGAGGAAGTTCGGCGGCGAAACAGTCGACCGCGAAGTGGGCGCCCGAACCGCTCTTGGACGTGGGCAGCGACGCTGCGTCACCGAGCACGAACACGTTCGGGTGGTCGGGCGACAGGAAGCTGTGCTTGTCGACGGGGACGTAGTTGAGCTCGTCCCCCATGCCCGACCGGGCCAGGAGGTCGTCGCCCTTGTTGAGCGGCACCGTCACCAGGAGGTCGTACTCCAACTCGGTCTCGTCGTAGTGGACGATCTTCTTGGCTTCCGGGTCCACGTGCTCCACCAGGAACTCCGGCACCACCTTGACGCCCTTGCCCTCCAGGATGTCGCCCAGATACTTGGAGGCGATCGGCTTGGTGAACGCGCCGGGCAGCGGGGTGGCGTAGATCAGTTCGACCCGGTCGCGGATGCCCTGCTCGTGGAAGAACCAGTCGGCCAGCATGATGAACTCGAGGGGCGCGACCGGGCACTTGATGGGGTTCTCCACCACGTTCAACACCAGCCGGCCGCCCTGCCAGGTGCGCAGGTGCTTGGCCAGCGCCTGAGCGCCGTCGATGCTGTAGAAGTCGAAGATGGAGCGGCGCCACTCGGGCCCCTGCAGACCGGGGGTCTCCTCCGGGTGGATGTCGGTGCCGGTGGCCACCACCAGGACGTCGTAGTGGAGGATCGTCGCCATCCACCAGCTTCACCTGGTTCTTGTCCGGCTCGATGACGTCGGCCGCGGCCTTGATGACGTCGACGCCGGCCGGGATGAAGTCCCGCTTGGGCTTGACGACGTCGTTCTTGCTGTACATGCCGAAGGGGATGAACAGGAAGCCCGGTTGGTAGTAGTGGGTCTCCAGCCGGGTCGACGATGGTGATCTTCCATTCATCGACGTCGAGGATCCGCCGCAGGCGGTTCACCACCATCGTGCCCGCCGTGCCCGCACCGATCACCAGTAACCGCTTCATCTATTCCTCCGAAGATCCCTCCGCGGCCTCCAGAGACTCTAGATACCCAGTTGCCCACTGAAATGATCCGCAAAGCATATTACTCACCTATCAAGCCCGGAGGGCTTCGTCCTCGCCTGTCGCTACCTTCCGGCGCAGCCCACGCAGCTGCCTTGACCGCCCGGTCGAAAGCGCATTGACAATGCGGAAGCTTTTTTCTACTGTGGGCTTTCTGGGAGCCTGCATAGGGGTATGCAGTGCTCGCCCCGAGGGGAAAAGCGGCGTTCTGGGGTCCGTGATCTGGAAGGGGTGGCATTATGCGTGGACGGAGACCTCGTTTTTGGTGGATCGCCGGGGCGCTGATCGCCGTCATTGTGGTGGCTGTGGCCATCACCTCGGTGGCGCTGGCATCCGGTCCCGACGCCGCCGATGTGACCGCCCAGGTCAAGGCGCTTCCCATGTTCAGTGAAGGGAAGTTCGCGCAGCATCTGGTCGTTCCCAAGGACGACGCCGTCGAGGACATCCTGGCCGACTTCAAGATCCCCATGAAGGGGAACCTCAAGGCGCAGGCCATCCAGGCCTTCCGGCAGGAGTGGGCGAAACGCAACCCCACCACTCCGAACCCGCACAAGCTCGAGAAGATCCTTCACAACGAGCAAGCGGGCAGCCCGGTGCAGGTGACCACGTCGCAGTTCATGAGCCTTGCCGTGGCGGTGGAGTTCCCAGCCGCGGAAGAGACCTTCCCGGGTTACCCGATCGACGGGGGTGCCGACATCACCGGCGCGGGCCCGTTGCACAACACGATCCCGGCGCCCGGTCCGCGGGACAACAACACCATCTGGTATGACGACAGCTCCCCGAGCCTCTACGAAGAGCTGTACTTCGGCGTCGGCCCCACCGCTGGGGTCGTGGTCGACCATCCCAACCTCGGAACGGTCGACCTGCGCGGCAACACGATGGCCAACTACTATCTGGAACAGTCCGAAGGCAAGTTCCAGCCGCACGGCGCCGTCTATCCCAAGTGGCTGATGGCTGAGCATTCCGAAGCCTATTACGGCCACGACAAGAGCGACACGAACAACAGTCCCCGCGCCGGTGATCTGGTCAGGGAGGTCGTGGACGCCGTCAACGCCGACGACCCGGACTTCGACTGGGTGCAGTACGACGGCGACGGCGACGGCATCGTCGACAACTTCACCGTCATCCATGCCGGCATGGGCCAGGAGGCGGGCGGAGGCCAGCAGGGTGCGGACTCCATCTGGTCGCACGCCTCTGCTATCGACTATCCCGCGGGCTACCTCGCATCATCCGCGGCCGACAACGGCGTCCGGGATATCTACGTCCGTGAATACAGCATGGATCCTGAGAACCTCGATGTGGGCGTCATCTCCGAAGAATACGGCCACGCCGCGTTCGGTCTCCCGGACATCTACACCACGGATGCTCAGGCTTCCCCGTCCAACTGGACCATCATGGAAGCCGGCTCCTGGAACGGCGTCCTCGGCGGCATGCAGCCCGCTCCGTTCTCGCTGTACTTCCGCTACATCGTGGGCTGGGCCAAGCCGGTCGAGGTGAACTACAACTCCAAGGCGACCACCCTGAGGGTCGGGCAGCTCTCGCTGCGGCCCAGGGGCACCCAGCAGGGCCTCAAGATCAACCTGCCCGACACGGTCGTCACCGTCGACAACAAAGCGGGCACCGGCAACGCCTACTGGTCTCAACGCAGTGACCTTGCCGACTTCTATCTGGCGCACGACTTCGATCTGACGGCCGCCACTGCCCCGATCTTCTCGTTCGCCAGCTTCTGGAGCTTCGAGGAGGAATACGACTACGGCTACGTAGAGGTCAGCGAGGACGGCGGGACCAACTGGACCCAGCTGCCCGACATGGACGGCCTCTTCGTGGATGACGGCATGGGCGGCATCGGCCTCACCGGGGAGAGCACGAGCACTCTGCGCTTCGACCTGGCCGCTTATGCGGGCAAGCAGATCAGCTTACGGCTGCACTACGTCAGCGACGTGGGTGTCCAATGGGCCGGTTGGCAGGCAGACGACTTCTTGCTCGCCGATGGCGCTACCACCCTCTTCGCCGATGACGTCGAGACCACGCCGAACGGCTGGACCACCAACAACTTCGTCATAGTGCCTCTCACGAAGAGCCATCCCGTGTACTACCTGGCCGAGTGGCGCAACAACAGCGGCTTCGACCGCGGCCTCAAGTATCCCTACGTGACGGTCTACAACAACGAAGCCACCACCGAGTGGGAAGTCGACCGCGCTCCGTACACGGTGCCCGGCATGCTTCTGTGGATCCGCAACGGCGCCTACGACTTCGACTACACGCTCTACGACGCGGGCTCTGATCGATCCGCCCAGCTACGGTCCCAAACACGCGTTGCTCGTGGTGGACAGCCACTACTGGCCGCTCGAGTGGGAGGGCATGGGCACCACCGACGCTCACCTGCGCCTCAACTCGAGGGCGCAACCGGGCAACGCCACGTTCACGCTGCAGCCGACGAAATCGTTCACCATCCGCCGCGCCGATACGGCGACCGGGGACGTGCTCGAGACCAAGACGTTCGCGTCGCAGCCGGGAGTCTCGCAGTTCCACGATTCGCTCGGCTACTATCCGGGTCTGCGGTACCGGCCGGCCGACGAGGGTCTCTACTTCTGGGATGCGTTCGCCAGCGCCGCCATGCCTGACCAAGGGCGCGTACAGCACCAAGATCACCGACGGCGACAAGAACCTCATCCCCGACTTCTTTGGATTCGATCTCGGTGACACCATCCTCGGCACCGGCGATCCGCGCGACGACGGCGTCCAGTACGGCATCAACCTGGCCGTGCTCGACAAAGCCAGGGACGGCAGCTGGGGCACCATCGCGTTCTGGAACGCCAAGCAGCTCGGCGACCTGGGCATGATGGCCACCCAAGCCAAGTTCTTCTCCGGCAAGACCATCACCTACGTGCTGACGGTCAAGAACATAAGCCCTGCGGCGCAGCCATACACGCTCACCGATGCCATCCCCGCGGGGACCACGTTCGTCAAGGGCATGTACTACAACGCTTCCACCAAGAGCATCGAGTGGAAGGGCACTCTACCGGCGCACGCCATCAAGACTCTCGTGTTCACGGTGAAGGTCAACCACGGCACGCCGGTGGGCACCAAGATCACCAACGAAGCCATCCTTGGTGACGACGCCAACGGTGACACCGCCTCCCAGACGGTGAAGGTCGGCAGGTAAGTCTTTCACCAGCCGTCAAGGCCCGGTCTCGACCGGCGGCCGGACGGGCGGAATCGGAAACACGAGGGGCCCCCGGGTGCGAACCCGGGGGCCCCGGTCTTTCTTAGGCGTCCCCTCCCACGTGCCGCAACTCCGCTTCGGCCGCATCTCCCCGCGCGGCCTCGGCCAGGGCCGCCTCATCCAGGGCCACTCGCGCCGCGCAGCGCTGCTTGACCGGGTCGAGGCCCAGGGTCACGAAGAAGTTGGCGAGCGCGAACCCGCAGGCGATGAAGAACGGTATCTGGTAGCCGGTGAAGGTGAGGATGTAGCCGGCCACCACCGGCACCACCACCGCCGTGGCGTGAAGGAGTGTCACGCCCATGGAGAGGCTGGAGGCGACGTCCTCGGGCACCGCGATCTTCCGCAGGTACACGGCCGCCCCAAGGTACGAGAACGGGGAGATGACCGCGTAGATGAGGTAGAAGAAGCAGGCCAGCCACACGTTGCCCGAGAGGGCGTAGCCGCCCAGCGCCACGATGTACAGGATGTTGATATACGAAAGGGAACGGCGTTCTCCCAGCCGGTCGATGGAGCGCCCTATCCACGACGAACTGATCATACTGACGAACGTCACGGCGATGAGCAGCAGCGATACCTGCGGGACCTTGAAATCGAACTCCTTCACCAGCACCCACACACCAAAGGAGAAGAAGATCTGCTGGCGGCCTCCATCGAGCAGGTTGAGCCAGTAGTAGTACTTGTAGGCCCGCCGGAAGACGATGCGCTCCCGCTTTGGCGCGACCTTCCTTGTCTCTCCCTCGTGCAGGTGCGGGAAGCGAAAGATGGCGACGGCGCCGAGCACCGCGACCACGCCGAGGATGATGAACGTCCACTTGAACGACATCCACTTGAACTGGAAGAGGAAGAAGACCATCACGTAGGCCAGGAGCGTGCCCGCCTGGCCGAACGCGGCTATCCTGCCGAGGACGGTGCCGCTCTTGTCCTGGGTGGTGAGCGTCAACCCGAGCGAGTACTGGGTCTGCAGGATGGTGTGCAGGCCGAAGCTACTGAGCAGCACCCAGGGGATGAGGGTGACGAAGTCGTGGGCCACGGTGAAGAACGCGAAGCCCAGACCGAGTATCACCAGGGCGCCCGCCGTGACCCGCTGCAGGGAGATCCGGTACATCAGCGCGGTGAGGAAGATGAGGACGAGTCCGCCCACTTCCCGGATGGCCGTGAAGTACCCGAACTGCGGCCCGGAGAAGTGGAGCACCTCTTCCAGGTAGTTCGTGACGATGTTGCCCTGGGCGTTCGACGCGAAGCCGTAGCAGGCCGTCATGACAGCCAGCATGATGAAACCGCGCCCCGCAGGGGTGCGCCACATTGCGCGCAAAGAGGCCTCCGATATCCTTGCTAACGAGGGGGAAGTGGCCGCCATGATACTCCTTTGTGTTCACTAGGTGGGCGTCGGTCCCACCCCGCGCGCACCTCGGGTTTGCCTGATGGGGTCCGCCGCTGTACTTTCAGAAGGTGTTCGCGAACGCCCCACAGATCACCCGGCGCGACTCGGCCACAGCGGTCATGCTGGTGGTCGTCGTGGGCCTGCTCATGCAGGCCGGCTCCGCTGTGGCCGTCCTGGTCATCGAGGACGTGGGCGTGGTGGAGGCGCTGTGGCTGCGGACCGCGCTGGCCGCGCTGATACTGGTGGCCGCCCGGCCGCGGCTGCTCCGGATGCCGGCCAAGGGGGAGCGGCTGCCGCTGCTGGCCCTCACCGTCAGTCTGCTGGCTATGAACTTCGCCTTCTACGAAGCCATCAGCCGGGCGCCGGTGGGCATCGTGGTGGCCATCGAGTTCCTGGGGCCGCTGGGGGTGGCGGTAGCGGGGTCGCGGCGTCTGCTGGACGGGCTTTGGGTGGTGCTGGCGGCCGCGGGCATCGCGCTGCTGGCCGAGCCAAGCGGGACCACCACCTGGCTGGGCATCGTCTTTGCGCTCGTCGCCGGCGGATGCTGGGCGGCGTTCATCCTCTCGGCCAAGCTCGCCACCCGGAACGTCGGCTCGCTGCGGGCGACCATATTCATGCTCGTGGGATCCAGCGTGGTGCTGACTCCCATCTTCATCGGGACGGGCGTCAAGTTCGGGGGCCACGGGCGGGCGCTGCTGCTCGGCCTCGCCGTGGCCGTGATGTCTTCGGCCCTGCCCTACGCGCTGGAGCTGGCGGCCATAAGACGGGTCCGCCCCTCCACGTACGGGGTGCTGCTCAGCATCGAGCCCGCCATCGCGGCTTTGTGGGGGTTTGTCATCCTGTCTCAGCGGCTCGCGCTGCGTGAACTCTTCGGCATCGTGGCCATCGTGCTGGCGGCGGCGGGGGCCGCGTGGACCAGCACGGCCGACCTGTCCCGGCCGGCATTGCGTCGAAAGGAAAGGCCTCGTTCATGACCGCTTCGCGACGAGAAGACCATTACCGGATGCCCCTGGCCATCGGGGCCATGGCGCTCCAGTCCATCTTCCTCGGCTACAACTGGGTGGTCATGAAGCAGGGTCTGCAACACGCCGACCCCTGGCCTTTCACCGCCCTCCGCTGCGGCCTCGGCGCCGTGGCCCTGTTCATCGTGCTCGCCATCCTGCGCCGGCCCATGAAGCCCACGCAGATCGGGCTCACCATCGTCCTCGGCCTGCTCCAGACCACGGGCATGATCGGCCTGCTGATGTGGGCCCTGCAGAGCGGGGCCGCGGGGCGTGTGTCGGCGCTCGTCTACACCATGCCCTTCTGGGCGATGATCCTCGGCTGGGCGCTGCTCGGGGAGCGCGTTCGTGGCCTTGGCTGGCTGGCCGCGGCCTTCTCGCTGGCCGGACTGGTGCTGGTGCTCGACCCGGCGCACCTGGGCGGCAGTCTGCAGAGCAAGCTGCTCGCTCTCGGCTCCGGCCTCTGCTGGGCGCTCAGCGCCATCGTGGCCAAGAAGATCCGCGCCCGGGGTCCCACGGACGTCATCAACCTGACCGCCTGGCAGATGCTCTACGGCAGCATTCCCATCATCGTCATCGCGGTGTTCGTGCATGCTCGGCCCATCGAGTGGACGGGCGGTTTCATCGGGGCGTTGGCCTACAACGTCATCCCGGCGACGGCGCTGGCCTGGGCGCTGTGGCTCTACGTACTGCAGGTGCTGCCCACCGGAGTGGCGGGCATCAGCACGCTGGCCACGCCGGTGATCGGCATCGGGGCGGCGGCGTTGGTGCTGCACGAGCGGGTGACCGCGCTGGAGGCAGTCGGTATGGCCTGCATCATCGGCGCGCTGTTGGTATTGGCGGTGCAGGGGTTGCTGGCCATGAGGCGGCCGCGGCCGGCTGCGCAGACTCCTTAGACCTTGCCCTGCTCCACCAGCCTGGCGAAGTGCTCGAACGTGCGGTCGTAGGTGCGCTCCGCATCGGCGGGGAAGGCGCATGCCGGCAATTCCCGGCTCTCCAAGTGGTAGGCGATGCAGTCGCAGCAGACGCCCTTGCGCGAACACGAAGGCCAACTGCAGGTGCAGCGGCTGAGGTTGGTCTCCTTCTTACACTCCATCTGTCCGTCCCATCGCTTGCCGGTGGCCGTGCCCGGTGTCATCATCGCTCATGATGCGGTCGCTTACTATCATCGATCTCGAGAAGGCCTCCGGGATCCCGCGCAGCACCATCTACTATTACGTGCGCGAGGGATTGCTGCCGACTGCCCAGAAGGCCGCGGCCAGCCGGGCCATCTACACCGACAGGCACCTGGCTCTGCTGAGCGACATCAGCGCTCTCAAGGAGCAGGGGATCCCTCTGCATGCCGTCAAGGAGCGTCTGGCAGACAAGATCGAGGCCGCGGAGGCCGACGACACCGACCTCGTAGCCGAGCAGAACGAACAGACCCGGCAGGCCATCCTGGCAACAGCGGCCCGGCTGTTCGTCCGCAAGGGCTACAAGCGCACCCGCGTGGCCGACATCATCAAAGAGGTGGGCATCACCCCGCCGGTCTTCTACGGCCACTTCCCCTCCAAGCAGGACCTTTTCGTTGAGGCCTTCGGGGTGTTCGTGGGCTGGATGCGCAAGTTCCTCGAGAGCCGGTTGGCCGAAGAGCCCGACCCGGGCGCCCGCGAGCTCACCAGGGTGCAGGCCTATCTGGGGGTGCAGACGCTGAGTCCGGACCTCATGGGGCTGGTGCGGTCGGAGGCCCTTCACGAGGACGAGGATGGCGCTCTGCGGAAGGCCGTCCAGCGCTCATACAAAGGGATGACCCAGGACGTGCTCGACGATCTCGGGGAGACCCGCCGAAAGCTGGGGACCCGGCTCCCGGTGGCGGATGAGTTGATGGCCTACGCGCTGCTCGGGGGTGTCGAGAACGTGGTCATGCGCGCTTCCTGGGACGACCGTTATTCCCGGGACGACGTGTTATGGGCGGCTCTCTGTATGTTCCTAGCGGTGCAGGCCGTGTACTCCGGACGCCTCGACCTCCAGGCCGAGTTCGACCGCTACGCGGACACCGTGAAGCAACTGGCCGCGACTCCGCCGCCGGTGCCGCCCGACGCCGTTTCCTGAAGCACGAGACGGTCTATCACGAGCAGTGCGCGATGCGGGGCATTCTGCTACTCTATTCTGAGTAACACCAAGACAGAGTCCTATAGTTACGGTTCGCGCATAGCGATAGTAGGAGGTGTTCGGTGCCCATCAAACTGACTGCGGTCTCCCGCCGCCGGCCGGGGCTCACACGGGCGGAGTATTTCCGCTATATCGAGCATTACCACGGCACGGTCGCCCGTCTGGAACGCTTCAAGATCGACAAGTACATCCAGAACCACGTGCTCGATGGCGCCTTCGGTGCTCTCTCCGACACCAGCCATCACAACAAGGTCGCCGACCGTGACGGCGTGGTGGAGCTGCACTTCAGCGCTTTCCGCGAGCTGCTTGCCACCCTCGAGCCCGAAGGCGTCACCACGTCGCGGGCCAACCAGGACGGCCGCTTCTTCGCCGACGAGCCCACCAACATCATCGTCATGGCCGAGGAGACCGAACTGCCGGTGGCGAACCCCCGGCCCAAGTTCAACCCCGGCCTGGGCGAGCCCGGCGTGGGTGCGCTCAAGATCATGCACTTCATCATGCGCAAGCCGGACGTCTTCCCCAACGACTATTACGCGCTCTGGCAGCAGGCCCATGATGCTGCGATGGCCGCTTCGCCGTACGCCGAGGAGCAGTTCCGCAAGATCGTCGTGAGCAAGCGCTCCCGCGTGAACGACAACGACGCCGCGGCGCGGGCCCACTTCAAGATGGTCGATCCGCCGGTGTACGACATGTTCGTGTCGTTCTGGCTCGACAGCATCGAGCAGGCGGGCGCCTTCCGGCAGTACGTGGCCGCCATGCAGGAATCCCCGCTCGACTTCGCCGATTGGTCGGAGTCGTTCTACCTGTACGTCCGCCCGGTCCGCATCATCGACGACGCTCCGCCGAAAGACTGAGGTGACGTACATGATCACTCCTGACATGACCAAGCCCGAGTGGAGGGCTCAGAAGACCTACACCCAGAACCGTCTGGACAGCGTCCTCAAGGCCATGCGGCCCGAACTCACCGAAGAAGAGAAGGCCCGGCCCTTCGCCAAGTACTACTACGACGAGATCCCCCAGCCGGATCCCGCCCACTACGCGAAGATGGACACGCCCATCGACCCGAGCGAAGCCTTCTATCCCGAGGACATCAACCGGCTCCTCGACGTGGATTGGCTGCGCAGCAGCACCGAGATCGGCTGGTGCGTCCTGCCCAACGGCGCCGGCTACATCGCAAACAGCATCCTCTATCCCAACAGCACCGCCGAGATGATCGACTGGTGGTTCGCGTGGCATCCGCTGGAGGACCTGCGCTACCGCATCTGGTACCCGCCGCAGCATGCCGGCATCATGCTGAGCCCCATCGACCGGGCCCGCATCCTCGACCCGGCCGTCCCCATGAAGGAGAAGAACTGGGGCGTCGTGCACTACGTCACGGAGAACTGTGACTGCGGCTACGAGAACATCGACATCAACTTCCGCAACCCCGCCGACCTGGGCTTCGACATGGCCAGGTTCGACAAGGTCATCGCCACCTTCGCCGGTGGCATGGGCTGGGCGGTCACGGTGCAGAAGTGCGACGACTCCATCACCGCCCCGGCGCTGATGGTGCACGTGTTCTACAAAGAAGAGGGTGGGCTCCGGCACCGCACCCGATTCTGGATGGGCTACCGCATCAACGAGCTGAACAAGCCCGAGATCTGCCTGCCTCCGAAGGTGTCTGTGCCCGCGGCGGCCGTGCAGGGTCTGGCCCGGCACAACGTCAAGGAGTACACGCGCTGGAACGAGTTCCTGCCGCGCATCTACAAGGAACTGGGCGGCAGCCTGTACTGCTAGTGGGTGGTGTAGCGCCGCGCTAGGCGAGAGATAGAAGTCTGCGATGCGAGCGGGCGGGGCCGAAAGGTCCCGCCCTTCTTTCTAGCCCTCCACCCCGTGCGCCTCTTGCAGGTTGGCTCGGATATGCAGAGCCAGCGAGCGGGCTGCCACGGGCAGGGGCCGCTCGTTGGAGTAGATGAGGTCCAGGTCCCGGGTGATGTGCTCCTTGAGCGGGATGGTCACCAGCCCGTCGATGGTGCCCGGGCCCACGAACATCTTGGGGAGCAGGGCGATGCCCAGGCCCTGCCGCACCAGAGCCTTGGAGAGCTCCAGGTAGTTGGCCCGGTAGGGGACCTTCGGCTCGAAGCCCGCCCGGCGGCAGGCGTCCATGAGCAGGTTGGATGTGTTGAGCGAATGCCCGGGCAAGAGGAACGGCTCTTCGGCCAGGTCCGCCAGGGAGACGACCTTCTCGGCCGCCAGCGGGTGATCGCCGCGGACCACCAGCAGGATCTCCTCGGTCACCAGGTGCATGACCGCGGCGCGGGACGACCCCCACGCCGTGATGATGGCGCAGTCGAGTTCGCCGTTGAAGACCCCTTCTTCGAGCAGCGTGTCGTCCCGCTCGATGAGGTCCAGATGGATCTTGGGATACGTCTTGATGAACGAAGCGAGCACCGGCGAGAGGAGATAGCCGAAGACCGTGCCGGTGGATCCCACCCGCACCCGGCTGGAGACCATGCCGGCATGTTCGCGCATCATGCGAGTGGCGTCGTCCGCCCGGGCCACGATCGCCTTGGCCAGCGGGAGCAGAAGTTTGCCGTCGGGGGTGCATTCCACCCGGCGGCCGTAGCGCTCGAACAGCCGGACGCCGAGTTCTCCCTCCAAACGGGCGATTTGTCTGCTTATCGCCGGTTGGGTGAGGTGCGCCAGCGACGCGGCGCGGGTAAAACTGCGCACTTCGGCGACAGCGACGAACGATCTGAGCTGGTCCAGTTCCATTGCATTACGGATAGTAATGGAAAATGGGAGCGATGCAAAGGGAGCCCCGCGACCCTTCCTGCGATTGCTCGCGAGTGCGTGCTTGAGTAAGCTGGAAGGGTGCGCCGGAGGCATAGACCTCCCTGAGGGCTGAGGAAATGACTGGAGGACGTTGATGAGCAAGAAGGCGAGAGCCGCGGTCGTCTACGAGCCGGAAGGCGCGTTCACCATCGAGGACGTCGAACTCGACGACCTCCATTCCGGTGAGGCCTACGTCAAGATCGAAGCGGTGGGCGTGTGTCACACCGACATGAATATGCAGCCGCTCCTCGGCATGCCCGCGGTAGTCGGCCATGAGGGCACCGGCATCGTGGAGGAAGTGGCCCCCGGCGTGGACTTCGTCAAGCCGGGCGACCGGGTGATCATCTCCTGGCCCACGTGCGGCAAGTGCCCCAAATGCCTGGTCGGCCGGCTCGACCTCTGCGAGATGCAGTTCCCGCTGAACTTCGGCGGCCGCCGTGCGGACGGCACCCAGACCATCAAGCTCAAGGGCCAGCCCATCCACGGCTCCTACTTCCAGCAGTCCTCGTTCGCCACCCACGCGATCGCTCCGGTCAGCAGCCTGGTGAAGGTCGACGACAGCATCCCGGCCCAAGTGCGGGCGGCGATGCCCTGCGGCATCATGACCGGCGCGGGCGCCGTCATCAACGCGTTCGCGGTCGGGCCCAAGGACGACCTGGTGGTGTTCGGGGCGGGGGCGGTCGGGCTGAGCGCCATAATGGCAGCGAAGATCTCCGGGGCGAACCCGCTCGTTGCCATCGACGTGCACCCGGCCCGTCTGGAACTCGCCAAAGAACTCGGCGCCACCCATGCCTTCAACGCCCGCGAAGACGACGTGGTCGCCCGGCTGGCCGAACTGCGGCCCGCCGGATTCAAGTACGCCATCGACACCTCCGCCAAGCAGAGTTCCATCTCCACGGCCCTCAAGTGCTTGGGGAGCGGTGGCATCTTCGGCGTGCTGGCCGTACCCGAGCCGGAGCAGCCCGATCTCTCCATCCCCACCGTGTCGTTCCCGAAGGGCATCCGCATCCAGTTCATCCTGGCGGGATCGTCGACGCCGCGGCTCTTCATCCCGCAGATGATCGAGTGGTACAAGATCGGCCGCTTCCCGGTGGATCGTCTGGTGAAGACGTTCGCCTTCGAGCAGATCAACGAGGCTTGGGCCGAATCGGCTGCCGGCAAGACCGTCAAGCCCGTGCTGTTGATGTAGTAGGCGCGGCCGCGGCTGTGGCTCTTGCGCGGCTGCAGCCATGCAACTGAGTAATACCTGCTACCAGTGATGCAAACTCTTTGGCGGGGGCGGTGTTCTCCGCACGGCGGGTCTATAGTGATATCTGCTGGCTCGGTCCGAGCGGCTTTTACCTGCAACAGCGGTTCGCCGGAGTGATAGCGAAAGGCGGTCAGTGAACGTGGAAGGCATCAAACAGGACCTCATCGGTCTCGTCGGGGAGGGTAACGTCCTCGATGATCCGGTGATTACCGAAGCTTATGCGAAGGACGAGAGCTTCGTCCTTTCCATCAAGCCCAGACTGGTGGTCCGGCCGGCGAACGAAGCAGAGGTACAGGCTCTCGTGGTCTGGGCCAATCAGACCGGCACGCGCGCTGATCCCGGTGAGCTCCGGCGCTCCCCACTTCCACGGCGATACCGTCCCGAGCGTCCCCGGCGCCGTCATGGTCGATCTCAGCCGCATGAACAAGATCCTGCGCGTCGACCGGCGGAACCGCATGGTGGTCATCGAACCGGGCGTCACCTACGCGCAACTTCAGGCCGAACTGGCCAAAGAGGGCATGCGCGTGACCCCGCCCCTCTACCCGCGGGCCAACAAGTCGGTCATCGGCAGCCTGCTCGAGCGGCAGCCCACCCTCATCACTCGGTACAACTACTCTATCCCCGAGCCGCTCCGCAACTGCGGGGTCATCTGGGGCAGCGGCCAGCGGTTCTTCACCGGCGACGCGGGCTGGGGCCCGGCGGACCTGGAAGCGCAATGGTCGTCCGGCGGCCGGCAGGTCGACCCCAAGGGTCCGGCGCAGACCGACTTCTACCGCCTGCTCACCGGGGCGCAGGGCTCGTACGGCATCGTCACCTGGGCGTCGGTCAAGTGCGAACTGCTCGCCGATCCCAAGAAGCTGCTCTTCGTGGCGGCCACCAAGCTGGACGACCTGGTCGAACTGACGTACCGCGTCGTCCGCATCCGGGTGGCCGATGAGATCTTCATCGTCAATGGCGCCTATCTGGCGGCCCTCACCGGCAAGGATGCCGCGGACGTCGCCGCGCTCCGGGAAGCGCTGCCCGCCTGGGTCCTGGTCATGGGCGTGGGCGGCCGGGCGCTGTTCCCCGAAGACCGCATGGCGGTGGCCGAGAAAGACATCGCCGAGGCGGCCGCGACCTACGGCAAGCAACTGCTGACGGCTCTCCCCGGCCTGGCCACCTCCCGCGTGGAAGAGGTCGTGTTCGGGATGTACGACGGGGCGGCCGCCGGCGACGGCGCCGCTCACTGGAAGCTGCGCGCCAAGGGCGGCGTGGCCGACATCCTTTTCCACACCCCGCTCGACAAGGCGCCGGGCTACCTGGCCACCATGCTCGACGCGGCTGTGGGCCACAAGTACCCGGTGGGCGACGTGGGCGTGTACCTGCAGCCGCAGCACCAGGGCGTGGCCTATCACATGGAATTCAGCCTGCCGTACGCGAAGGACGACAAGCGCGACGCCGACAAGGCCCGCGCGCTCTTCTCCGCCACCAGCATGCGGCTGATCGACGACGGCGCCTACTTCTCCCGCCCCTACGGCGAGTGGGCCGGCCCGGTCTACAACCGGGACGCGGCCGGCCGCGACGCCCTGCGCACGGTCAAGAAGATCGTCGACCCCAACAACGTGCTCAACCCCAGCAAGCTCTGCTTCTGAGGCGCGGAGAAGAGGAGTAGCCACGATGGCACTTGATGATTATCGAGCGGTAGCGATGCGGTGCAACCGCTGCTCGTACTGCAAATGGATCCCGCAGGACCGCATCACCAGCCATGAGTTCGCCAAGGGATGCCCGAGTGTCGACTACCGGCACTTCCACGCGTATTCCGGTGGTGGCCGCATGGTCGCCCTGCTGTCGCTCACCGACGGGCGCAGCGAGATCACCGACGAACTGGTGGACGTCGTCTACGAATGCACGCTCTGCGGCAACTGCGACGTCAGCTGCAAGGTATGCCGCTACGACATGTGGATCCTCGACGGGGCCCGGGAGTTCCGGTATCACCTCAACCAGCAGGGCGTCGTCCCGCCGGCCTACCCCGGCGTCATCGCCAAGCTGCGCGACTCCGGCAACATGGCCGGCGCCCCGCAGGCCAAACGCGCCGACTGGTCCGACGGACTGGGCCTCAAGAAGCTGGCGGCCCCCGGTGCGGCGGCCGGCCCCGACACCGTCGCCAAGACCGACGTCCTGTTCCACGCCGGCTGCCTCTACTCGTTCAACCCGGCCTTGCGCAACGTCGTGCAGGCCTCCGCGCGGGTGCTGGCCAAGGGCGGCCTGGACTTCGCCATCGACAGCGACGAGGGCTGCTGCGGCGGCAAGGCCTACGACATGGGCTACCGCGACGACTTCGCAGCGGCCGCCAAGGCCAACCTCGAGAAGTGGGCGGCGGCCGGCGTCAAGACCATCGTCACCCCCTGCGCCACCTGCTTCTGGACCTTCAAGCGCCTCTATCCCCAGGTGGCCGGCGACGCGCTACGACATCGAAGTGCTGCACACCACCCAGGTGGCCGACAGGCTCATCAAGGAGGGCTCGCTCAAGCTCACCAAGCCGGTGAACATGAAGGTCACCTATCACGACCCCTGCCACCTCGGCCGCCAGGGCGAGGACCACGTCCCCTGGGACGGCGAGGAAGCCAAGATCTTCGGCCAGGCCGTCGTCTACGATCCCCCGCGCCCCCGCTACAACGGCGCCTTCGGCGTCTACGAGCCGCCGCGTGACGTGCTCAAAGCCATCCCCGGCCTGGAACTGGTGGAGATGGAGCGCACCAAGGAAGCGGCCTGGTGTTGCGGCGGCGGCGGCGCCGTCCCGCAGGCGTATCCGGACTTCGCCGACTTCACCGCCTCCAAACGCTTGGACGAAGCCAAGTCCACCGGCGCCGAGGCCATCGCCACCGCGTGCTCCAGCTGCAACCGCATCCTGGGCAGCGCGAAGGCGGGCGACGGTACCACCATGAAGGCCATCGACGTGCTCGAGCTCGTCGAGCAGGCTCTGTAGGAAGGAGGGACCATGGCACTTTCAAATGAAGCGTACGAAGCCCTCCAGGCCATCGTGGGCGAACGGAACGTCACCCGCGACCCGGCCATCCTCGACGGGTATGCCCTGCAGATGCTGGTCGAGCTGGTGCGGCCCAACGCCAGCCACTACATGCCCCGCGCCGGAGCCATCGCCATGCCGGGCTCCACCGAAGAGGTGCAGGCCATCGTCAAGGCGGCCAACAAGTACAACTTCGGGGTCAAGCCGCACGGCACCGGCTGGTACCACTGGGCCTCGCCGATGTACGACCCGGGCACCCGCTACGGCGACGAGAAAGACACCGTCCAGCTCGACATGCGCCGCATGAACGACATCGAGATCGACGAGAAGAACGGCATCGCCATCGTGGGGCCGTACGTCATCCACGCGCAGCTGCACGCCGAGGCCATCAAGCGGGGTTGGAGCTGCAACATCATCGGCGCCGGCTCGTCCTGCTCGGTGGTCGCCTCCACCTGCGCCTACTCGGGCATCGGGGCCGGCACCATGTGGATGGGCGGCAACGCCGAGAACGTCCTCGGGATGGAATGGGTCACCCCCAGCGGCGAGATCGTCCGCAACGGCTCGCTCGGCTCCGGCGACGGCTGGTTCTTCAGCGAAGGCCCCGGCCCGTCAGCGTGCGCGGCATCATGCGCGGCACCCTCGGCAGCCGCGGCGGCATGGGCGTCTACACCAAGTGCGCCATCCGCCTGGCCCATTGGCCCGGCTCCACCGACTGGGACGTGCAGGGCACCGTGCCGGCCTACCGCCTGCCCATCGACGACACCTTCCGGGTCTACACCGTGGCCGTCCCCGACTGGGACGCCTGGACCGACCTCTACTACAAGATCTACGACAACGAGATCGGCTACACGCTGCACCGCCAGTACAACCTGGCCGGCGCCGAGCTGGCCCCGGCGTTCTGGCTCATGTACAACGACGCCACCAAGCAGCTCAGCGACCTCCCGGAGATCATGGCGCAGCCGGGCATGGACGAACTCCGCGAGGAGATGCGCATCTCCCTGCAGATCGTCATGGCCGGGCGCAGCGAGGCCGACATCGAACTCCAGGACAAGGTGCTCGACAAGATCCTCGAGGAAGTGGGCGGCTGGAAGGTCGAGAAGTACTGCACGCCCGAGATGTCCGAGTTCACCAACATGTACATGAACCGGCTGGGCCACAAAGAGATCAACTACGTCTACGCCGGCAACTACATCGGAAGTTGGATGCAGGCGGGCACCCCCGACTGGGTCAAGGGATACATCCCCGTGGCGGCGGCCGGTTACGAGCGTGACTACCGCAACGGCCTTCTCGTGCAGGCCGGCGGCGACTCCATGATGGGCACCGTGGGCGCCTACCCGGGCGGCGGCATCATGGGCCTGGAGCAGTTCGTCTCCTACGACGGAGCGGATCGCGACTCCACCCGGGCCGCCTGGTATCACATGGACGACGCGGTCGAGGACGCCAAGACCATCAACTACCCGCCCGGCAAGGAAGCCCTCTACATAGAGATGCGCTACACCGACGAGCAGGCCTTCGACAAATGGTCCAAAGCCAAGCAGCCCTGGACCTACGTCTTCCAGCGCGGCATCCGCGAGCGCTACGACCCCAACTACATCGGCGACCGCCAGTACAACTGGATCCCGGAGGAGTGGGAGAAGCGGCGAGAAGCACGCCAGCACGCCCATCATGCCGGGTCCGGGCCGGCCGCAGCCGGCGCCGGAGGGGTACCCGACCATCTAGCGGGGCGGCGGCTGCGCTGCGCCGCCGGGCCGACACGGGCGCCGCGCGGGGAGGCTACGCCAGGTCGAGCTCGGTCCGCCTGATGACGTCGTTCTGCAGGTTCTTGTGCAGTTCCACGAAGTACGCGCTGAACCCGGCGATGCGGACCACCAGGTCGCGATGGTCCTCGGGGTGCACCTGGGCGTCGCGCAGCATCTCGGCGCTGGCAATGTTGAACTGCAGCTCCATGCCGCCCAGGTCGAAGTAGGTGCGCATCAGGTCGATGAGCTTGCCCTTGCCTCCGCCCTCCAGGGCTTTGGGATGGAACTTCATGTTGAGCAGCGTCCCGTTGCCGGAGTGCTCGTGGTCGACGCGGAGCGCCGACTTGAGCGTGGCCGCCGGACCGCTCGTGTCCATGCACTGGATGGGCGAGATGCCGTCGGACAGCGGGTCTCCGGTCTTGCGGCCGTCGGGCGTGGCCCAGGTCAGTCTGCCCCACGCCACGTGCGTGGCGACGGGGTAGAACCCCGGTGACCAGTGATTACCTCGGATGCCCACGCACGACCGCACCTTGTCGGTGTATACCTTGGAGATCCACTCGGCGAGCTCGTCGGGGTAGTCGAGGTCGTTGCCGTAGTGGGGGACCTCCTTCATGATCCGCTGCCGCAGCGGTTCGTGGCCCACCCAGCCGGCCATGAGCGCGTCGTAGAACTCGCGCGCCGAAACAAGCTTCTTGTCGTAGACCATGTACTTGATGGCCACCAGGCTGTCCGTCGCCGTCCCGATCCCCACGGCGGCTGTGCCGGTGCCGTTGTACTTCGCCCCGCCCCACATGACGTCTCTGCCGCTCTCCATGCAGCCCTCGAAAGTGGCCGAGACCAGCGGCAGAGGCATGTAGTGCCGTGCCACGGATTCCCGCACGTTGGTGAAAGCCACCTGCCAGTCGACGAAATACTCCATCTGCGTCTTGACCGCGGCCAGCACCTCGTCGAAGGTCTCCATCTCGTAGAGGTGGCCCGTCGGCAAGCCCGTTCGGGTCTGGGGAAGCCCATCGGAGCGGGGCATGGGGTTGACGCCGTCGTTGATGGCCAGCAGCACCGCGCTCGGCATGCGCCAGAAGCTCTCCTGGCCCGGTCCGCCGTTGGCCGACCAGTCGTCACCGCAGCCTCCGGGCTCCACGCAGCCTATGAGGCAGTAGTTGCGGGCCGACTCGAGTGACAGGCCTCGGTCCAGCATGTTGGGGATGATGACCTTGTCGCTCTCGAAGGTCGGCACCCCGCCGCAGGCCTTGGTGCACTCCACCGCCACGTCCCAAAGCAGATCGGGCGTGCCTTCGTGGATGCGTAGCGACATGGGCGGATCGTGCAGCAGCAGCCGGCGGGCGCACTCCAGGAGCATGTAGGTGATCTCGTTGGTGGCGTCGGCGCCGTCCTTCTTGACCCCACCCAGGGTGATGAGCTGGCCGCTGGTGTAGCCGCCCGCGGCCTCGGTGGCGAAGGAGGGCCAGATCTTGTTCATCTCGGCGATCTTGAGACAGAAGAGGTCGAGGATCTCCTGGGCGCGCTCGCGGGTGATCCGCCCGGCGGACAGGTCGGCCTCGTAGAAGTCGATCAGGTACTGGTCCACCCGGCCGAACGTCAGCCCGTGCAGATTGCCGTCGAGCGACATGGCGATCTGGTACATGTACATCGACTGCACGGCTTCTTGGAAGCTGCGTGCCGGGTTCTCCGGGACCCACTCCAGCCCTTCGGCCATCGTCAGCAACTCAGCGCGCCGCGCCGCGCCGGTGCACTCGGCAGCCTGTCGGCGGCACTCGGCCGCGTAGCGCCCGGCCAGGACGATGGTGGCGTCGGCCGTTATGGCGACGGCGCGGTAGAACTCCTCTTTGAGGGCGTCCTCGCCGTAGAGCCTGCCCTTCAGACCGTCGATCTTCTCGAGTGCCTCCCGTTTGATGGCGCCGAAGCCCGTGCGGATGAGCTTGTCGTAGCCCGCGCAGAAGTGGCCCACCGGGCCGGCGCCCGTGTGCTTCACGCCGAACTGCACCACGCCGTTGCCCACGATGTCGTGAAATTCCGGGGGCAGCGCCGCGTCGGTGTACGCGCTCAGGTTGTTGACCGCCCAGAAGTCCTCCCACGGCATGACGGCTTCCATGTCTTCCTGAGTCATGGCGTAGGGGTCCAAGTCGCGGTCGAGGAAGTGGCCCGACCGGATCTCGTCGAAAAGCCAACCGATGCCGTACTCGGGGAACAGGGCGGAGGCGCGATAGCGGGAGCCCACCTCGCCGACGATGACCTCGTCTTCGTTCACCAAGACCGTGACGCTCTCACACAGGTTACGAAGGTTCTCGGCGCGCTTGATCATGGGCGGCAGGTTCGGGTGTTCCTGATAGAACCGGCTGACAAGTCCGAACCGTTCCACGCAGACGCTGGGCACGCTGTCCCGGTAGGTCTGGCGAATGGCCGTCACCCGCGGAGCTAGGGGAGAGAACTCGTACATAGCACCATATGGTAGCAGGGTAGTACCCTTTAGTGGAGCTGCACCGGAACACCGCAGTCTTGCAAGGCGACCCGCAGGTCTCCCACCCGGTCGTCGGGGATGGTGCCGGCCTCCAAGACCGCGCCCTCCGGCCGTATGCGTTCCCACTTGGACACTCCCATAGCGTGGTAGGGAAGAAGCTGCACAAGGGTCACCGCGCTACCCAGCGACGAGATGAACCGCCCCAGAGCCTCCATCGCCTCCATGGTGTCGTTGAAGCGAGGGATCAGCGGGATGCGCACCTGGATGAGGGCGCCCCGCTGCGCCAGCTTGCGGGCGTTGTCGAGGATGAGTTCGTTGGGCACGCCCACCACCTCGCGGTGCGTCCTGGGGTCCATGCACTTGAGGTCGAGTAGGTACAGGTCGGTGAAGCCCAGGGTCCCCTCCATCACGCTCCAAGGGGCGTAGCCGGTGGTGTCCAGGGCCGTGTGCAGCCCCTGGTCTTTGAAGGCCTTGAGCAGTGCGGTGGTGAAGGTGGCCTGGGATAGTGGTTCGCCGCCCGAGATCGTGACTCCCCCGCCGGATCGCTCGAAGAACGGCCGGTCCCGGACCACTCTGTCGACCACCTCCCGCACGGTGTAGCGCTTCCCCCACATGGCAAGCGCACCCGCCGGACAACTCTCCGCGCAGGCCCCGCAGTCGTCACATCTCTGCCAGTCCACGTGGACGGCGCGGACCGAAGCCCCTGTCCCGCCGGCGCTCGCGGGCTCACGGGCGGCGCTGATGGCGTCGTTGGGGCAGCAGTCCAGGCACCGGCCGCACTCGTCGATCCCGATGCACTTGCGTTCCTGCCAGGAGAGCTGGATGTCGAAGCGTTGGGATTCGGGGCTGTGGCACCAGGGGCAGCGCAGCGGACAGCCTTTCAGGAAGACGGTGGTGCGGATGCCCGGGCCGTCCTGCACTGAGAAGCCCTGGATATCGTAGATGGTCCCCATGGGCTCGAGAGGAGTAGCCATGCCGAAGAACATACCACGTCCCCCCGCGGCACGGTCCGGCTACTTCGTCGTGATCTTCGTCCGCTCGACAGGCATGACCTGTGCCGCCGGGTGGTGGTGGGGGAACCCAAGAAGGTGGTCGCCGCGTAGGCGGAGACCCCGTCAGGGCCGCGGCTCCCATCGAGAGCCCGGCCTCATCCAGAATCATCTTCGAACAAAGCGAGGGCGGCTCCACTGGAGCCGCCCTCGTCTTTTCAGCAACGCTGCCGGCGGATGCGTCGGCACGGATAGCTAGCCGTGGCCGCGCAGACGGTCCCGGTTCAGCGACTCACTGGGCCCTGGTACACGGCCCCACCAAACCCCAGGATCGGGTAGAAGATGTAGGGGAGGAAGATAAGCCCAAGCGTGAAGCCCGCGCCCTTGCCAAAGTTCGTGGCCACTCCGGCGTAGACCATGATGGCCACCACGATGTCCAGCGATCGGGATGAGGTAAAGGAACAACCACCACCAGGGCTTGCCCGCAACGCGCAGTAGCACTATCGCGTTGTATATGGGGATGAAGATCGCCCACCCCGGCTGCCCCGCCTTCGAGAAGACTCGCCACATCGCCGCCAGCATGAAGACGGCTACGGCTAACACAACGATCACGTAGATGACTATCCCCGTTGCGTTTCCCCAACTCATGTGCGCACCCCTCTCGTTAGCGAATTCCGACTGTCACGGCCACATGACTCGATAAGCGAACATGGGGGCAGTCGTACGCAATACCGATTCTGGAGATGTCGTGGTTCCCCTGCAAGGCGTCACCTCTGAGGGGAGTGCCGACCGCACGCCACAGCTTCTGTCACAAAGATCCATGTGCCGGACATATACGGTTCAGAGGGACATCGCCGCGCCGAGCCGTGAGGAGGTCGGATGTGAAGCGCCGCGATCTGCGCTGCCTGCTCACGCTGCTTTCCATGGCCGTTGCCGCGGTGGTTTTGGCCGGCGTCCTCGCGGGCTGCGAAGGCTCGGACACCCCCAGCTTCTATCCCGCCGGCGTCGCGGGTTTCGGGGGAGACCGCTTTCTCGCCACGTCGTACAGCAAGGATTGGAGCGAGCACCAGGACGAACTCGCCGATGGCGTCAACCTCGTGAGCGACCGTCTGTACTGCCTGGATGCATCGGCGACGGTCCGCTGGTCGCTGATCCTTGGAGGCTGGGCGCCGGGGCAGATGGATGCCTGTCCCACGGTCTATCGAGCGGTCATGACCGCGAGGCCCCTCGAGCACAGCGGAAGCGGCCCCCGGACGGAACGCATCCTGCTCGTCGACCAGGACTCCGACGGCAGAGGCGCCACCGTCACCCTGCTTCGCGAGATATCGGTGGGCGAGAACGAATCCGTCGAGGTGGCCATCGCCCGGGACGGCGCGAGCGTGGCCGTGCTCACTTCGGCGGCCGGGGATGCCTCTGCCGACGCCACCGGGTCGCTCGAGGTCATCGACATCTACGGTACGACAATCCGGGAGTTCGCGATCCCGGGCAGATGGTTCTGCTCCGGCTGGTCCATCGATGGCGATCTGGAATCGGCCGGACTGACGCTCGTCCGATACGAGGATGGCGGAGGCCAGGCCTTCCAGACACTGCTGTTCCGCGCGGATGGGACGCATACCCTCGCGTCCGATCAGGATCAGCATGTGGCCTTGAGTGTCGATGGCTGCGAGGTGGCCCTCACCGTCAGCCGACCGGGGATCGAAGCGCTCCCCGGTGATGCTCTGCTCACCATGTACGCCTGGGAGGATAACCTCGGGGAAGTGTGGGCCATCGACGTGCCCGGACCGGGGGCCGAGTTCAACGAGGACGGAAGCATGGTCCTCTCTTCGTGGGCGTTCACCACCACCGACGCTCAGGGCAAGGCCGTGTCGAGCGAGAACAGGGTGGAGGTGCTATCGGCCTCCGACGGCTCGACCCTGTGGCAACTAAGGGACGATTCGACGGAGCCTCCCGTGAGCCGCTGGCTGGACGCCCAGACCCTTATGGTGATCAAGGGTCACGGGGATGCGGAAGCCGAACCGGGCACCACGACCCTCGTGGACTTCTCCGGCGTGCTGCCGGTGGAGACGGAGTTGTCGCTGAAAGTGGCGCCGCTGTGCCTGTCGTATGACGGCCGGACCGGCCTTGGTTTGGATGCCGGCGGGAAGCTCGTGCCGCTGACGCTTCGCTGAGCCTCTGCCGCCCGCACCGGGCGCCGGCCGGTGGTGCAGTCACGGTCCGCTCGTCAATCGAGCGCTCGCTCTACGCTCGGATTTGTCGTATAATGGCCCCCATCGGTCAAAAGCTCGCGATCAGACCTTGGAGGTCGTGATGGGGATAGGCACCTACGACGCGTTTTACGAGCGGCTCTCGAAGATGAAGCCCAACGTCTACATAGACGGCAAGAAGCACGACCGCACCGAGGACTACATGCGCGGCGGCCTCTACGTCATGAAGGAGACCTTCGACTGCGCGCACGATCCCAAGTATGACGACGTCTGCACGGCGACCTCCCACCTCACCGGCGAGAAGATCAACCGCTTCACCCACATCCACCATTCCGTGGACGACCTGCTCAAGAAGCAGCTCATGACCAAGCTGCTCAGCCACCGGGTGGGCGGCTGCATCCAGCGCTGCATGGGCACCGACGCCATGAACGCCATCTCGGTCGTCGCCTACGACTGCGACGAAGCCAACGGCACCGAGTACTTCCCCCGCTTCGAAAAGCTGCTGCGCTACTGGCAGGATCTGGACATCGTGGGCTGCTGCGCCCAGACCGACGTCAAGGGTGTCCGCGGGGTGCGTCCCATCGATCAGCCCGATCCCGACCAGTACCTGCGCATCGTGGACGTCCAGAAGGACGGCATCATCGTGCGCGGCGCCAAGGTCTGCAACTCGGCGGCCCCCTACACCGACGAGATCATCGCCCTGCCGACCCGTTTCATGGGCCCCAAAGAGGCTGCCTACGCAGTGGCCTTCTCGCTGCCCTCCGACTGGGACGGCATCAAGCTCATGGCTCTCCCCGGCCTGCGCCACAAGCGCAAGCGCCTCGACTCTCCCGACGCCTGCGTGGGCGACGTGGAAAGCCTCACCATCTTCGACGACGTGTTCGTTCCCAACGAGCGCGTGTTCATGAACGGTCTCGAGCATCCGGACGTCGTGCAGTACGCGGGCTACCTGGCCCTCATGTTCGCCCACTTCCACCGCCATTCGTACTGCGGCTGCAAGACCGCCGTGTCGGAGGTCATCGCCTCTCAGGCCGCGCTGGTGGCCGACGTCAACGGCATCACCAAGTACCCCCACGTGCAGGAGAAGATCTCGCACATCATCGGGACCGCCGAGCTGGTGTTCGCCGCCGGCCAGATGAGCGCCTACCGGGCCACGGAGTTCCCCAACGGCTCCTGGGTGCCGGACGAGATCCTCACCAACGCCGGCCGCCGCATCGCGGGGAATGAGATCTACCACGAGTACGAAGTCCTGGCCGACCTCTGCGGCGGCATCTGCGCGTCGCTGCCGACCGAGGAATCGTTCTACGATCCCGAGACGGCCGATCTCATGAACAAGTACATCACCCGCAACCCGAAGTACACCGCCGAAGAGGCGCACCGGGTCTTCCGGATGATGGAGAACAAGCTCTGCGACCCGTTCTCCGGCGCCCAGATGGTGGCCGGTGTGCACGGCGGCGGTTCGCCGGTCATGGAGACCATCACCATGATGGCCCGCTACGACCTGGAACCGCTCAAGGGCATCGCCCGCTACCTGGCCGGCATCGACCCCGAGATGCCGCGCTACGAGCGTCCGAACGCGACGCCGCGGGCCATGCTGGACAAGTTCAAGAAGACCGTGGCCGAGGGCGACAAGAAGGTCTGCAAGTAGGCAACAGCGGCCCTGGCCGTCCCCCCACGGGCTCGGCCGGTGATCCCGGAACGCCCGGCCTCTCTTCGGAGGGCCGGGCGTTCGCTATTCTGGAGACGAGTAGTGCCATGAGACAGGAGACGGGATGTCCGAGTCGAGCACGCGAAGTGGTCTGATAGCCCCTACGCCGGTCTCCTCGCCTGCCCAGCGGTCGGATATCCACCTGCCCGGCGAGGGCGAGGGCCCGTTCCCGGTGATCCTTCGAATCCACGGTCGGGCGGCTTCGAGATGGGCGACAAGTGGGGCCTTGCTTCTATCCGGAGACTTCCGTTCGTCTGACCGACCGCATTGTCGGCGGTCGCCGTACCCGAGCTGAGCGGCTCTCAACGGTCGAAGTGCCGCCATGAGCGTCACTCCCGCTTCTCCAGCTGGCGCAGGGCCAACAGTGAGACGTGCCGTATCCATGCTCGCCGACGCGGGGCCGTATCGGTAGTCGGTGTCTACGATGCGGCTTCCGGAGTGGACATACGTGGCCGCTCATCGCCCGGACGACCATCCGGCGAGGGGCTCACCCCCGAGGTCGGCCGGAACGTCACCGATGCTCAGGCAGGTCAAGGCCTCCAACATGCCGCCACCGGCGAGGTGACTCGCCGGCTGGCAGCCGGGCAAATCGACCCGACCTGGCCGACTGGTGCAAGGGGACCGTCTGAAGACCGAGAACGCTTTCGACTCTGGGCCGCCGCCACGGACCGAGCGCGCGAGGTCCAGCAGCGGTCCTGTGATCGCAGGCGCCGCTGCGGCCTCCCCGGGCCCGATTCCCAGCGGCTCCGCCGGAGATCGAGAGTACCTGGGCGCGTCCAGCTTGCCGAGGTCGCCGCACCTGGTCCGCGCCGCCGACCCGGGCCACGTACCTGCGACCCGGGCGATCCCGCCGCAGTCCTCATCCGAGCACGGCGACGCCTGATCCGCATGGTCCCGACGTACAGCAATCGCATCCGGAGTTCGCCAGGTTCATCGAGGAGCGCGTCGGCCCAGGGCGCTGCCAGCTCGACATCCTGCCGCAGGCGCCGGTCACGGTACCCTCGAGTTCGCGACCGCGAGAACATGACGCAGGGTGTTCGACTTCCTCACAGGCACCGAATAGCCCTTTCTGGTATACTCGTACCGTTTTCCGGTATGTCCAGTATGTACCCTCGTGCTATCCAATCATCCCAAGGGGGAGCGAAGCATGTCGAACGCGGTGGTCGATCCCGTCACCGGGCTACAGTTCGTCGAACTGAGCCACGTGTGGGGCCATGGGGCTCCGTCCTATCCGGGCCAGAACGACGTCATCATGAAGCGTGGCGTCAAGCACGCGCAGCACGGCGTCCTCGCCTGGCGCATCATCACCGTGATGCACACGGGCACCCACATGAACGCCCCCATCCACATGATCCAGAAGGGCGCCGACTTCGCCGCCGTCGACCCGGCGCGTTACTTCGGCAACGGCTGCGTCCTGGACGTTCCCAAGAAGTCCTGGGAAGTCATCACGGCCGACGACCTCAAGAACGCCAAACCGGGCATCAAAGAGGGCGACATCGTGGTCATCAACACCGGCTGGCATCACAAGTACTCCGATGCTCTCGAGTACTACGGCGAGGCTCCGGGCCTGTCGAAGGAAGCCGCTGAGTACCTCGTGTCCATGAAGCCCAAGATGGTCGCCATCGACACCCCGTTCATCGACCATCCGCTGGCCACCTCCATGACCAACCACCGTGGCGGCCCGCACATGAAGCGCCTCGCCGGTGAATACACCCGGGCTACCGGTCTCGATCCCAAGAAAGAGCATCCCGAGTGGAACGTCGCCCACCGGACGATCCTCGGCGCCGACATCCCCACCATCGAGCAGGTGGGCGGCGACGTCGACGACGTCTGCGGCAAGCGCGTCACCCTCGCCGCGACCCCGTGGAAGTTCGAGCACGGCGATGCCTGCCAGGTCCGCTTCGTCGCCATGTGCGACCCGAGTGGCAACTGCCGCATCGAGCCTGGTAAGTAATCATCCCGCGGAGCCGAAAGGACTAGCGATGGCCCTCAAGATATACGACCTCACCCACACCTTCACGCAGTTCATGCCGGAATGGCCGTCCACGCCCAGCGTGAACATCGACATCAACAAGTTCCACGCCAAAGACGGCGTCTACGAAGTCCAGTGGGAAGGCATCATGCACCGCTGCACTCACATGGACGCTCCCATCCACGTGACCGAGAACACCCCCACCATCAACGACTACCCGCTGTGGCGCCTGTTCGGCACCGGTGTGTGCATCGATCTCCCCAAGGACAAGTGGGGCGCCATCACCGCCGAGGATCTCGAGAACGCCACTCCGAAGATCCAGGAAGGCGACATCGTCGTCATCAACACGGGCTTCCATCGTCTCTGGGGCGACACCGACGAGTACTTCGCCTACGGCCCCGGCGCGCGGGAAGACGCGGCGCAGTGGTTCGTGGATCACAAGGTCAAGATGGTGGCTTACGGCTGCCAGGCCAACGATCACCCGATCGCCACCAAACTCGTGAATCATGGGCTTGGCCCCACACACCCGCACCTCATCGAGGAGTGGAAGCAGACCTACGGGCACGATCCGTCCGAGGACTTCCCCAAGTGGGAACCGGCGCACAAGACGCTCATGGTCAAGGGCGGCATCCCCGGCATCGAGAACGCCGGCGGCGCGCTGGACGAGATCAGCGGCAAGCGCTGCACCTTCATGTGCTTCCCGTGGCGTTGGCCTGAGGGCGACGGCTGCATCGTGCGGCTGCTGGCCATCACCGACCCGGATGGTGACTTCCGCTTCGAGACCGGCAAGTAAGGGGCGCTGAGCGCGGCCGCGGGGCGCGAAGCGCCGCCGCGGCGCGGCAGACCCGCCGTCTCCAGATTCGGGACTCATAGGGCCCGAGGGGCATCGCCCCTCGGGCCTTTCCTTTGCGGTAGGAGCCGCGGCACCGGAGGCACGGTGCCAAAGAAGAAGGCCGGGGGTTTTGGCCCCCGGCCTTCGGTCGTTCTATGAGGTAGCCTCGCGCCTCGCGGCGCGGTCGCTTCGGCGCCGGCGCTACGGCGCGGTGGTCGTCTCCGTCGCTCCCGCCGTGGTGATGGTGCCTGAGACCGAGGTGGTCGTCGAGGCGGGCGCCGCGGTGGTGGCGGTGGCAGCGGCCGTGGTGGCCGTCGTGTCGCCCGTGGGAGCGGTGGTGACCGTCGTGGCGGCTGTGGTGGTCGTGGTGACCCACGCGGCGGCGTAGACCACGTCTGCTTTCACCTTCTGGTCATCGATCCACTGCTTCCAGGCTTTGGCTTTGGCTTCGCTCAGGAGCGAGCTGCTGATCTCTTCTTTGACCTCTTCGAGGGTGTACTGCTTGGCCTCGTTGATGCCCGTCACCTGGATGACGTGGTAGCCGTAAGCGGTCTTGACCGGATCGGAGACAGCGTCCTTCTCCTGCGAGAAGACGGCGTCCTCGAACTCCTGCACCATCTCGCCCTTGGAGATGGTGCCCAGGTCGCCACCGGTCTCCTTGGAGCCCGGATCGTCGGAGTACTGCTTGGCCTCGATAGTCCAGTCGGCACCAGCCTTGAGCTGCGACTGCACGAGTTTGGCCGCTGCCAGCGCGGAAGCCCAGTCGGCCTCCGTCGGCTCGGCGGTGGTGGTGGTCGAGGCCGCGGTGGCCGTGGTCGTAGCGCTGCTACCTGTCGCCGCTGTGGTGGTGGTCGTCGCCGCGGAGGTGGACGTCGTGGCGTCCACGCGGTCGGCGGCCGGGGTCAGCAGGATGTGCCGGGCCGTGCGGGTCTCGGCCACGAAGTAGTCGGTCATGTGCGCATCGTAGTAGGCCTGGATGTCGGCATCCGGGACGGTGGTGACGCCTTGTGTGGCGTCGTCGTAGACCTTCTGCAGCAGCATCGATTCCTTGTAGCTGCGCTTGAGCTGATCGAGGGTCATGCCCTGTGTGACGAGGGCTTCGTCGAACGTGGTCTGATCCCCGGCGAAGGTCTCCGTGAGGATCTTGTCGATCTCGGTCTGCACGTCCGCATCGGTGACGGTGAGCTTCAGATCGGCGGCGGCCTGGCTGGCCAACTCGTACGTGATCATGTACTCCAGCACGTCCTGCTGGAAGAGTTTGTAGTCCTCGGGAGCGGTCTCTTTGTCGGGGATCTGGCCGGCGTACTGCTTTTCGAAGTCCGCCACACGCTGGTCGAACGCCTCCTGAGTGATGATGACGCTACCGACCTTGGCCACTGCATCCTTCGGTAGGTTGCCGCCGCAGCCGGCCACGAGGCCGACGGTTCCGGCCAGGAGGACCACCACGAAGAAGGCAAGGAGGGATTTCTTGGTCACTTAGAACCTCTCTTGACTGAGATTGCGAAGACGGCGCCGGAGAAGTATAGCCCGATTCGCGTAAGGAGGAGATAAAGATGCCTCCAAAACAGTGGATACCGGCCGGTTCAGGGGGAAGGGTCGAGAAGTCCGCGAAGAAACGAAGCGAACGCTCACTAGCCTATCGCTCAGAGGCTTTTTGAGTGCTAGGATGGACTCGTGGGCCGTTGGTTGCGGCCCTCATCAGTTGTATCCGCTGAGGAGGGGATATGGAAGACAAGCATGTAAGCCGTCGTGACTTTCTCAAGATCGCCGGGGTCGCCGGAGCTACCATCGGTCTGGGCGCGGGCCTCGGTGGAGTGGTAGCGGCCTGCGGCGGCGGTGACGAGACCACGACGTCGGTGACCGCGCAGGCCGACCACCACGACCGGCGCCGTCACGAGCACCACCGCGGCCGAGCCCACCACCACCGTCAGCGCGGGCCCGGAAGCCGGCCGCGACATCATCCTGGGGCTGGTCTCCCCGAGCACCGGTCCGCTGGCCCTGTTCGCCAAGGCCGACGACTGGTGGGTGAAGTTCGCCCTCGAGACCGCTACCCCCGACGGGATCATCGGTGGCGACGGCAAACTGCACAAGATCCAGATCAAGCGCACCGACAGCCAGTCCGACTCCAACCGGGCTGCCCAGGTGGCCGGTGACCTCATCGCCAACGACAAGGTCGACATGATGATGGCGTCCGGCTCTCCGGACACCGCCAACCCGGTCGCCGACCAGTGCGAAGCGCTCGGTTGTCCCTCTATCGCCAACTTCGTACCGTGGCAGCCCTTCATCTTCGCCCGCGGCGGCGCGCCCGACAAACCCTTCAAGTGGACCTATGCTCACGCTCTGGGTCTCGAAGACATCGTCGGCAACTTCATCGCCATGTGGGGGCAGGTCGAGACCAACAAGAAGGTCGGCTTCCTCTTTGCCAACGACGCCGACGGCGCAGCCTGGACCGACATGGCCACCGGCCTGCCGCCGGCAGTCAAGGGTGCCGGGTACGAGTACTTCCTGCCCGATCTCTACACGGTCGGCACCGAGGACTACACCAAGTACATCTCCGACTTCAAGAAGAACGGCTGTGAGATCTGCTGCGGTACGGTCATCACCCCTGACTTCGTGAACTTCTGGAAGCAGTCGGTGCAGCAGGGCTACAACCCCAAAGTCCTCACCATCGGCAAGGCGCTGCTCTTCCCGCAGACGCTCGACAGCCTCGGCGAGGGGCCGTTCAACTACAACATGACGGTAGAGGGCGTGTGGGAACCCTCTTGGCCGTACAAAGACTCCATCACGGGCATGTCCTGCCAGGACATGGCCGACGCCTACATGGCCGCCACCAACGAGCAGTGGACCGCCCCCATCGCCCAGTACGCCAAGTATCGAATGGGCCGTGGATGTCTTCAAGCGCGTCAAGAACATCGACGACAAAGAAGAGATCATCGCCGCGGTGGACACCACCAAGATGGACACCTGCCTCGGCCCGATCGACTTCACCGCGCCGGTGGACATGGCCGACCTGGCCAAGAGCCAGCACCCGGTCAAGAACATCTACAAGTGCCCGGTGGGCGGCGCCCAGTGGGTCAAGGGCACCGAAGTTCGGGTTCGAGCCGGTCATGGTGAGCAACGCCAACCATGCGGACCTCCCGGTGGTCGCCAAAGTCCAGCCCATGGCCTACGGCGCGTAGCTTCGGCTGACATACTTCAGCAGACACGCTGAGAAGCGAGAGCCCCGCGAAAGCGGGGCTCTCCGCTTTTTCGGCGGGGATCAGGCGGTGGTCTTGCCGCCCTTGAGGTACAGGACGATGGCTTGTTTGAGCTCCCGATAGAGGGTCGCGCTGTCGATGCCGTAGTACAGCTCGTGCTCCGCCCCGAACACCAGGCGTCCGCGGATGACGGCGGCGTACATGCCGTAGGCGATGTCGACGGCCAACCGCGGATCCTCGTGCCCGATCTCGGCGGCATGCGGCATGACGATCTCGGTGAACGCCTCGCGCCTCTGCCGGTTGACCCGCTCGCCGAACGCCCGAAGGATGGGATCGGTGACCGAAAGGGTCATGAACGCCCGGGACAGTTCCCGCTCGCCGACGACGTTCCGGATGAGCACTTCCACGGCGGCCTCGACAGTCTCGCGCGAGGGTGGTCTGAGTCGCGGCCTCATCGAGCATCTCCTGGTGGATCTTCGGCTCCAGCTTGGCGTGGAACCTGTCTTGCACCGCGTGAAGGAGGGCGGTCTTGTCCGGGAAGCGGGCGTAGAAAGCACCGACAGATAGACCGATGTTGTTGACCACCCCACTGACGGTGAGCGTCTCGAAGCCGTTGTCGCGGATCTGCTGCTCGGCAGACTCCAGGAGCCGCTCGAGAGACTCGCGGCTGCGCTTCTGGCGTGGCGACTTGTACGGCGTCAACTGGTCTTCCATGGGGCCACTATACAGACCGCTCGGACACTGAGAAGGGGGATTTGGCGAGTCCAACAAAAAAATCAGAATTCTCGTTCTTATCCCTTGCCTTGTGACACGAGAATCTCTATTCTTGATTTCGACTCGGGGGCCCTATGCGCAGGGTCGTCGCCGAACAACACAAAAGAGTAGCGAGGGGGCGCAGATGCTGGACAACACGATCAGTAGGCGTGATTTTCTGAAGAAGGCGGGGATCGCCGGTGCATCCCTGGGCGTCGCGGGCGGCCTTGGCGGCGTGCTTGCGGCCTGCGGCGGCGGCGACGAGACCACCACCACGGCAGCCGCGGCGACCACCACCACGGCCGCAGCCGGCGAGACCACTACCACCGCGGCGGGCGAGACCACCACGAGCGTGAGCGCCGCTGCCGAGACGGGCCGCGCCATCAAGCTGGGCTTCGTCAGCCCCATCACCGGCAAACTGGCCACCTTCGGGACGGCCGACAAGTACGTCCAGGCTCGCTGGACCGAATATGCCAAGGACGGCATCGTCCTCGGTGACAAGAAGATGCCACCCCATCCAGATCGAACTGCAGGACAGCCAGTCCGACCCGAACAGGGCCAGCCAGGTGGCGGGTGACCTCATCAACAACACGGGCATCGACATGATGATGGTCGCTTCCACGCCCGACACCACCGTCCCCGTGGCGGCTCAGGCGGAGGCTTCCGGCGTCCCGTGTATCTCCAACGACACCCCGTGGCAGGCCTGGTACAACGGCCTCAAGGGCGGCGACGCCACCAAAGAGCTCAAGTGGGTCTACCACTGCTTCTGGGGCCAGGAAGACATCCAGGAACTGTACTTCGCGATGTGGGACCAGTTCCCGAACAACAAGACCTACGGCGCCCTGTGGCCCAACGACGCCGACGGCAACGCCTATCGCAAGTCCTGGCCGCCGAAGCTGGAAACCAAGGGGTACAAGCTTTCCGACCCGGGGGCTTTCGAGGATGGCCTCGAGGATTACACCAAGGTCATCTCCACGTTCAAGAATGATGGCGCCGACATCGTCGCCGGCGTTCTCTCCGCTCCTGACTTCACCAACTTCTGGACGCAGTCGAAGCAGCAGGGGTACTCTCCGAAAGCCGTGACCATCGGCAAGGCCCTCCAGTTCTGGCAGACCGTCGACAAGCTGGGCGACATCGGCCTCGGCCTCACCACCGTGGTCTACTGGACCCCGACCTTCCCGTTCAAGTCGTCGCTCACCGGCGAGACCTGCGCGGAGTACGGGGCCGAGTACGAGAAACGCCAGGGCGAGCAGTGGGTCCAGCCCCTGTATCACTACGCGCTGTTCGAGATGGCGCTCGACGCGATGAAGCGTACCGAGAACCTCGACGACAAAGCGGCCATCGCCACGGCGCTGTCCACGATGAAACTGGACACGATCGCCGGCCCGGTCGACTTCACCCTTCCGGTCGCCGAAGGCACCAAACACCCGGTTCCCAACGTGTACCGGACGGTGTGCGCAGGTGGTCAGTGGGTCAAAGGCACGAAGTACGCCGTCGAGCTCAAGATCACGAGCAACGCGGGCCACGAGATCATCCCCGTGGAACAGGCCACCACGCCGCTGGCGTAGTCCTGACCAAATCTGCCCGCCCGGCCTTGGCTGGGTAGCAAAGTGGACCCCGGCGCCGCCCGGAACGGCGACCGGGGTCTTCTTTTTCCCCTGCACTTTGCCGCCAAGGTTGATATCCTTACTGCGTTACTGAGTGAACGCTTACCAACGGGCGGCGGCACTCGCGTTCATCCCGACAGCGGGAGGCCTGTCCCAGATGAAGACCATCGACTTCGAGACCCACTTCGTCACCCAGGAATGGGTGGACGCCACGTACGCCAACCCCGGGTACCCGCGCTTCAAGGATGATCCCGCCACCGGGCGGCGCCGGATGTACTACCGGGAGGACGCCTTCGAGCCACACGGCGACTTCCTGCTCAACCGCCTGCTCGACATCGGGGACGGGCGAATAGCCGAGATGGACAAGGGCGGCATCGACAAGGCCATCCTGTCGCTGACCTCCCCGGGAGTCGACCACTTCGAGCCGAGCGTCGGCACGGGCATCGCCCGCCGGGCCAACGACGAGCTTGCCGCGGCCATCGCCAGGCATCCCGACCGGCTCATGGGCTTCGCGGCCCTCGCGCCCAAAGACCCCGCCGCGGCCGCCGCCGAACTGGAGCGCTGCGTGAAGGAGTACGGGTTCAAAGGCTGGAAGACACACTCCAACTTCGGCGACTCCTATATAGATGAGAAGCTCTACTGGCCCATCCTAGCCAAGGCCGAGGAACTGGGCGTGGTCATCTACCTGCACCCGGTGGCTCCGATGATCAAGGAGCTGCGCACCTATGGCCTGGCGCTGGCCGGCGCCGCGTTCGGCTTCGGCGTGGAGACCGCCACAGCCATGATGCGCCTGGTGCTGTCAGGCGCGTTCGACGCCTTCCCGAGGCTCAAGATCATGCTGGGCCACTACGCGGAGGGCCTGCCCTTCCTCATGCAGCGCATCGACCACCCGTTCGTACGGCCGCACCTCAAAGCGGCGGACCCGGACGTCGTGCCCGATCTCAAGAGGGTCCCGAGCCAATACCTGCGCGACAACATGCTCATGACCACCAGCGGCAACTATCTGCCGGCGGCGTTCAAGTGCAGCCGCGAAGCGTTCGGCATGGAGTGGATCCTGCTGGGCACCGACTACCCGTACGAAGAGATGACCGAGAGCCTGGCTTTCCTTGAGAACCTGGATCTCTCGCAGGAAGAGAAGGAACTGTTGTATTTCCGTAACGCTGCCGGACTGGGGATAGCCTGATGGAACGCCTGAAGTATCGAGACATCCTGTACGACGACCGCCAGATCGGGCCATGGCCCACCGACAAGCTCAAGCGGGTCGACAAGCCCACCAACGACATCGTCGGGCCCATCGAGCGGCAGGACGAGCGGCAGAGCCCCTTCGGCAAGTCGCTGTACGGCGAGTACGGGGAGGAGATCCAGCAGCGAGTTCATGCGCATGACCCGGCGCTACCCCCTGGGCGGCTCCTTCTGGGATATGCAGGACCTGGTCAACAACGCCATCCTGCGCAAGCGCAACCCGGTGGCTCCCGAGCGGGCGCCCATCCCCGACGATCCCCGGGTACTCAGCCGGCACGTCAAGATGCTGGCCCACTTCCTGGGCGCCGACATGGTGGGCATCGGCCATCTGAGCCAGTCTGCGGTCTACACCCACAACATGAAGGGCCGGGAACTCGAGGCGCCGTACAAGTACGCCATCGTCTTCCTGTGCCAGAAGCACGAGCCCACCTGGAACGCGGCCAACGGCTGGGAGGAGATCGTCGATCCGGCGAGCTTCCAGGCCTACCAGCGCCTGGTCATGCAGACCGAGACCACGGCCAACTATCTGCGCAGGCTGGGCTTCGAGGCCGAAGCCTCGAACATGAACCGCTATCTGACCCTCATGCCGCAAGTGGTGCTGGACGCCGGCCTCGGTGAGGTGTCCCGCATGGGCATCATCCTCAACCCGTTCCTGGGCGCCAACTTCAAGGCGGCCTGCGTGCTCACCAACATGGAGTTGGAGGTCGACGGCTACATCGACTTCGGCCTGCAGGAATACTGCAGCCGGTGCACGGTCTGCGCACAGCAGTGCCCGTCCGGAGCCATCGCGCGCGGGCCGAAGACCCTCTACAACGGCTACTACACCTGGAAGCTCGACAGCAAGACCTGCTCCGACTTCGACGTGCTCAACAAGGAAGGCTGCGTCTGCGGGCGGTGCACCAAGGTCTGCCCGTGGCATGTGCCGTTCACCACGCCCGAGGACTTCGCCGCCTGGGATGGCAGCATCGAGTGGCTGCACCGCCGCGCCGATGAGCAGAAGGCCCGCTTGGTCGCCGAGAACTACGTGCATCCCACCGAAGCCACCGACAAGTGGTGGTTCGCGCTGGACGAGCAGGACGGCAAGCTGGTGGCCTACGACGAGCGGAACGAGCAGAAGGTCTGCAAGGAGTACCCGCTGCAGAGGTAGGCGGCGCCCCCGTCCGGCTCGGTACCTGGAATGCAACGGGGCCCGGGGCGCCTTTCGGCGCCGCCGGGCCCCGCTGTCTAGCCGCGTCTCGCGCCGGTCGGCGCCGGCGCGGCTGCTACTTCGTTTCGCCCGTGGTCGTGGTCACCTGCTTCTCGACCTGGAAGCTGTCGAGGATGTCGTCCAGCGCCGTCTTGGTGGTGTCCCACACCGAGACCGCCGCCTGCTCGGTCAGTTCGTACTCTCTGGTGCTGTCGAACAGGAAGTAGAGCGTCGAACGCATCGCGGTGCCGTCCTTGGTGAACGTGTACGTGATGGTGTAGCCCTTAAGATCGGCCTTGGTGGTCTGCGCGAGCGGCGTCTCCACCTGCACGTCGGCTGTCTGGTTCTCGAGCGCCGTCAGTACGCCCTCCAGCTCGGTCTTGATGTCCGAAGACCACGGGTCGTCCACAGTGAAGTTGAGGGGGTAGACCATGATCATCGCCAAGTCCACATATGTCTCACCGACCTTCGTCCCGTTCGGAGTCGTAGACTCCCACGTTGCCGGCGGACTGCCCTCCCGCGGTCACGTCGCTGGACCCCTCTTGGACCTTCCACCCGCTCGGGTACGTGAAGCTGTAGCCGTAGGTGGAGTCCGTGTAGAGCTTCTCGCCGGAACCGCAACCTGCCAGCGCCGCCGAAAGCAGCATGACGGCCAAGACCACGACGCCGGTGACGATGTACCCGCGTGCTCGTTTCACGATCGCCCTCCTCTGCCCCCTAAGGCGCCGAGCCCCGGGTAGCACTGTACGCACTGCAGGCTCCCATCGTATCCCAAATCCGTACGTGGCCGACCGCGTGGGCTACACTGAAGGCTGGAACGTCGCGGCAGGCGGCGCGGCGCAGATCGACCGGGAGGAAGCAGTGGAGGCACGTATCATCGGGCTCAAAGGGTGCGGGAAGACGACCCTTGTCGCGGCCCTTGCCGAAGGACGCGGCGACGGCCACGTGGCCACCGTCCACGTCGGCGACGCCCGGGTGCGGGCCCTCTCGGAGATCTTCCATGCCCAAGAAGACCACCTTCGCCGAGTTCAAGGTGCGCGAAGTGGCGTGGCCCGAGGCCAGCGGCCGCAAAGGGGAGATGGAGAAGTACCTCGACGCGCTGGGCGGCGGCCAGGTGTACGTCCACGTGCTCCGCGGCTTCGACAGCCCCATGCTCGGGGAAGAGGCCCATCCCGCCGCCGACCTCGCCGAACTGGACAACGAGTTCCTGATGTTCGATCTCATCCGCATCGAGCGGGCGTTCGAGCGGGCCAAGAAGGCCCCCATCCCCGATTCCGGCAAGAAGGCCCTGGCTCAAGTGCCAGGAACACCTCGAAGCCGAGACCCCGCTGCGGGAGGTGGACTTCGACGAGGCCGATCTGGCCTTCGTCCGGGGATACCAGTTCCTGACGCTCACCCCGCAGTTGCTGCTGCTCAACACCGAGTCCGGCGCGACGCCCGATCTGGCGGCGCTCGAGGGCCCCGCGCGGGGCCGGCGGATCATCGCGTTCCCCTTCCCGGACGCTCTCGAAGTGTCCCAGCTCTCTATAGAGGAGCAGGCCGAATACGCCGCCGCGCTGGGGCTGCCCGGACCTGCCTCCGAGATCGTGGCTCAGGCCGCGTTCGAGCAGCTCGGCCTCATCAGCTTCCTCACCTGCGGGCACCGACGAGGTGCGGGCCTGGCCCATCCGCAAGGGGGAGACGGCCAAGGAAGCGGCGGGCGCCATCCACAGCGACATCCAGCGGGGCTTCATCCGCGCGGAGATCATCTCCTACGACGACTTCATGACCCACAACGCCAGCATGAAGTCGGCCCGGGAGGCCGGCGTGCTGCGGGTGGAGGGCAAGGACTACATCGTCAAGGACGGGGATATCGTCAACTTCCGGTTCAACGTGTAGGGGCGCCCTACTCCCCCACGTAGCCCCGGGCCGAGTGGTACGTCGCCCGGTCGAAGAACACCGCGAAGCGGCTCTGCAGCTCCATCACCCGGTACATCTCCATGGGGCGCTGCCACACGCCCTGCGAGCGGGCGTGCGCCCAGATCTGCCGCTTGAGCAGCATGATGGCCGACAGCAACTCGTGAAGTGGCACTCCCTGCGACTTCCGGCGGACGCCAAGGTCGTGGAAGAACTGCCGGATCTGCTCCTCGGTGCTCTCGCCCTCGAGCCAGCGCCCCAGCTGTTGCAGGCTGGTGGTGCACTCGGCCAGGAGCTTGTCGGGTTCGAGGCGCAGGTAGCTCGCGGTGGTGCGGTTGGAACGGACGTCGGCCAGCCAGAGCCGGGCCACCAGAGGGATGCTCTCGTTGACGAAGCCGATGAGGCTGTCGGACAGCATCTCCGCCCCGGCCGCGCCCGTGGAGCCTTCAGCCCCGTTGTCGGCTGGCGCCCTCCTGAAGCCGGCGGAACGAATCGTGGATGGCCCACTCGTCCCGGTGGAGTTCGGCGCACAGCCGGATGGCCTTCTCGTTGTGAGCGAAGGCCAGCGGTGGAAGCTGGTCCAGGGGGAAGTAGTCCACCTCTTCGGCGTCGTCGCCCGCGCGCTCCATCCCCAGGAGCTTCTCCACCTCGAACGTCACCACGAGTACGTCACCATAGAAGGGCCCGTAGGACGACTCGGCGTTGATGAGGCGCACCACGTGGCCGGTGACGCCCGTCTCCTCGTGCAGTTCGCGCAGCGCCGCCTCGGCGATGGTCTCCCCGAGTTCCGCGAAGCCCATGGGCAGGCACCACAGGCCCTCGCCCGGCGGGTACTTGCGCTTGACCAGCAGCACCCGGCGCAGGTCGTCCAGCACGAGGGCGGCCGCGGCCGGTAGAGGGTTCTGATAGAAGACCGAGCCGCACACGCCACAGACGTCGCGAGGCCGGTCCCCCACCGTCCTGCACCTCTATCTGACCGCCGCACTTGCTAGCAGAAGCGAGCGTTCAGCTGATGGGCTCCTCCGTGGCCTGCATGAACACGTGCGACCCCTCGTCGTGCGTGAAGATGGACAGCTGCTTGCCCAGGTCCTCCGGGCACGCGCGCACCTTGCCGATGGCGGTCTTGCCGGCCGTGACCACTTCGCCGATGGATACCGCCGGTTCGTCTATGAACAGGATGGAGAAGGTGACGCCGCTCATCTCATCCGGGCGGATGTCCACCTGCACGTCGTCGTACTTGCCGTAGAGCTTGTAGTGCTTGACGGCGGTGACGGTGCCGGAGATGGGGGCGGTTACCGGACACCCGGCCGGAGCTCCGACCAGGATGGCTCCCGTGGGCGTCCGCGCCTTTGCCGGAAAGGAGGTAGTAGCGGATGGCCGGGTCCCCGGAGAATATCCCGCGGAAGAAGCGGACGACGGCGTTGGAGTTTGCCTGCTCGCCGATGGGGGAGAAGTTGACCGCCTGGCCGTCGGCCACCGGCTGGTAGGCGATGATGGTGGCGTCCTTCGCCGCGGACCGGCAGCAGGAGGTTCCGGTCGTCGATACGGGCGAACGCGGGATGGCCTTCGGAATCCGCGGTGGTGGCCGCGGCAGTGGAAGAATCGCGTGCCTGCCAGCAGACCCTGAGAGCTCACCTGTGCGGTGGATCCGCCCGCCGTGACCGCGATGATGACGCCGGCGACCGCCAAGACAGACCACGGCGAAGCCCACGGCGAAGCGTATCCTGCGCCTGCGATACAGGGTTTCCTTGCGCCGGTTGCGCCTGACGAGTCCGTCCTGGCGCACGACTTCGGGTGAAGATGCCCCTTCGTTCATCGACTTTACCTTACCACCACCCGCCATGATTGCCCACAAAAGAGCCTGTATCCGGCAATACTCCATCAGCAGCCAGCCTGGCGGACTGCTAATCTGGTGAGGAAGCGTGGCACGAGCCGGGCGAACGCGAGACAAGGAGGCCAGGTGCACATCACCATTCCTCGATGGGCCCAGGCCGTCTTGATCCCGGTAGCCATCATCCTTGCCCTCTGGTTCGCCAAAGTGGCGAGTCACGCGGTCTTCGTGTTCCTCATGTCCATCGTGGTGGCCCTCCTGCTCAACGCGGTCGTCTTGGGGATGGGCAAGCTCAAGGTCCCTCGGTGGCTGGCTGTTCCCGTGGTCTATCTGGCCTTCGCCGCCGTCGTCGTGGTGTTCTTCGTCTTCCTCGGGCCGCCTCTGGTCCGGCAGTTCCAGAGATTGTTCGAGGCCATCCCGGGCTGGCTGAACGACTTCAACGGCCTGCTGTCCGATCTGCAGGCCTGGCTCGCCACGCACAACATCACGGTCAACCTGCAGCTGAACACCACCGACATCGTCAACTGGCTCCAGACCAAGGGCAGCCAGTCGGTGGGGACGCTGTTCTCGGTGGGCGTCAGCGTGGCCGGCGTGATCGTCAACATCTTCCTCACCATCGTGGTGAGCTTCTACATGCTCATCGACGGCAAGCGCATCTTCCGCTTCGTCTGCCGCATCGTCCCGGGCGACACTCCTGACGTGAAGGAGGCATACGTCCGCGGCATCCAGACCGCCTTCAGCCGTTTCGTGCGCGGGCAGGCCCTGCTCGCCGCCACCATCGGTCTGGCGTCGGGGCTTGCCGTCTGGATCCTGAGCTGGAAGATGGTGGGCGTCTGGCCGGAGGGCGGACAGTACGCTCTGCTGTTCGGCTTCTGGGCGGGCATCACGGAGGTCATCCCGTACGTCGGCCCGTTCCTCGGCGCGGTCCCGCCGGTGCTGGCCGCGTTCTTCCACTCTCCCACGGCGGCGCTCGTCGTGATCATCGTGTACTTCGTCATCCAGCAACTGGAGAGCCATATCCTGGCGCCGAACATCGTGGGCAGCTCGGTGGGGGTCCACCCGCTCATCGTCATATTCGCTCTGCTGGCGGGGGCGCAGATCGGGGGCATAGTCGGCATCATCGCTTCACTGCCGATCCTTGCCATGCTGCGCCATACGATGCAGTTCTATCAGTTCGAACGTTCCAAAGCGCCCTGGGCGGCCGACGACGGCATAGCGCTCATCCCCGCGAGGTCGGGAGCGCCGCCGCCCCGGAGGGTGCCGTCTGTTCCCGTCCCGCCGCCCACGTCCGCTGGCAGCGCCTTCTACGGTGATACCACAGAGGCCAAGACCGAGGTCCCGCCACCCGCGGGAGCCTCCCCTGCGTCCGCCGCGCCGTCCGACCCGGCCAGAAAACCGGAAGACGACAAAGGGTAAGCCCAGCCGCCCATTTGTGGCCCGGTGGCGATACTGTTACAATCGCGTGATGCCGGGGTGGGTAGCCCGGATATTCAACACGTAGCAGGGCAATGGAGAACATTCGCGATTCGGTCGGATTAGGTCTGCGCAAAGGCTTCACGCCGTTCCTCTCCGCTCTCCACAAGCTCGGGGTCACCCCCAACACTGTCACCGTCACCGGCACCGTGCTCAATGCGGGTGTTGCGGCCTTGGTCGTCTTCGACCACCTCATCTATGCGGGCATCCTGCTCCTCGTCGCGGGGTTGTTCGACATGCTCGACGGCTCGTCTGGCCCGCCTCACGAAGAGCGCCACGCCGTTCGGCGCCTTCCTCGACTCGTCACTCGACCGGGTGTCCGAGGGCATGGTCCTGGCGGGTATCGCGTATTTCTTGGCTATACAGGGCGGCCAGAGGGCGGCTATCGACGCCGGTCTCGTGGTGCTTGCCCTTCTTGGCAGCATCCTGGTGAGTTACACTCGTGCACGAGCGGAGTCTCTTGGTGTGGAATGCAAGTCCGGGATCATGACCACGTCCCGAGCGCATCATCCTCGTCGCCATCGGGCTCTTCTTCAATGTGCTGCCGTATGTGATCTACATAATGCTGGCGCTGACGGTGTTCACTGTCATCCAGCGCGTTGTCCACACGTACCGGGAGCTCGGTATGAAACGGGAACAGGGAGGATCCGTTGAGCGATAAAGTTCGGGTAGCTGTCATCGGGGTGGGGAACTGCGCGTCCTCGTTCATCCAGGGCGTGGAGTACTACAAGAACGCCAAAGCCGATGAGTTCGTCCCCGGCCTCATGCATGTGAACCTCGGCGGATACAAGATCTCCGACATCGAGTTCACCTGCGCGTTCGATATCGACAAGACCAAGGTCGGCAAAGACCTGTCCCAGGCCATCTGGGGCGGCCGCAACTGCACGGTCAAGTTCTGCGACGTCCCCGAGATGGGCGTCAAGGTCTACCGCGGCATGACCCACGACGGTCTTGGCAAGTATCTGTCGGAAGTCATCGAGAAGGCCCCCGGCCCGACCGACGACGTGGTGGGCATCCTCAAAGAGACCAAGACCGACGTCGTGGTCAACTACCTGCCCGTGGGCAGCGAGATGGCCACCAAGTGGTACGTCGAGCAGATCCTTGAAGCCGGCTGCGGCATGGTCAACTGCATCCCGGTCTTCATCGCCCGGGAGAAATACTGGCAGGATCGCTTCATCGAGAAGGGTCTGCCCATCATCGGCGACGACATCAAGTCGCAGGTCGGCGCCACCATCGTCCACCGGGTGCTCACCCGCCTCATGCGCGAGCGCGGCGTCCGGCTGGAGCGTACCTCCCAGCTCAACGTGGGTGGTAACACCGACTTCCTCAACATGCTCGAGCGCTCCCGCCTCGAGAGCAAGAAGATCTCCAAGACCAACTCGGTGACTTCTCAGCTCGACTACGACATGGGCGCCAAGAACATCCACATCGGCCCGTCGGACTACGTCGAGTGGCTCGATGACCGCAAGTGGGCGTACATCCGCATGGAAGGCCGCACCTTCGGCGACGTGCCGCTCAACATCGAGCTCAAGCTCGAAGTGGTGGACTCCCCGAACTCGGCCGGCATCGTCATCGACGCCGTGCGGTGCTGCAAGCTGGCCCTGGACCGCGGCGTCTCCGGCGCGCTGTTCGAGCCCGCTTCCTACTTCATGAAGAGCCCGCCCATCCAGTACAGCGACGAGCAGGCTCGGGTCAAGACCGAAGCCTTCATCTCCGGCACCGCGCAGTGCGAGTAGGCTAGGACACAGCAGGGCAATGATCAGGGGCCCGGGACGACTTCTCAGTCCTCCCGGGCCTTTGTCCATTTGTAGCTGAGGGTGCGCATGGAGCAAGGTCTGCACATAGCACTGGTCGCTCCGTTCTCGTGGACCCAGCCGAACGCCGTCGATCAGCATGTCGGCGAACTGGCCCGGGCGCTCAAAGCCCGCGGGCATCGGCCGGTCGTGGTCACTTCCTTCGACGACACCGCGGAGGGCAACCGCACCAAGACACTCTTCAACCGCACACGCGGCCCGCTCATCAGTCTTCTGGCCGACTACCGGGCAGGAGCCGACGCCGATCCGCTTCTGCTGCCGTCCGCCGGCAAGGGACCCTTGGAGCCAGGCGATGGTATCCCGGTGATCCCCGTGGGCTACAGCTTCCCCGTGCGTCTGAACGGGGGCGTGGCCAACCTTGGACTTCCGGTTGATGTCACCTCCCGGCTGGAGAAGCTCCTGGTCGGAGCCGACTTCGACCTGGTGCACGTGCACGAACCTCTGGCGCCGTCTCTTGGTTTCACCGCCCTCGGGAATCGCGGTGTCCGGTGGTGGCGACGTTCCACATGACCCCGGTGGCGGTGGCCGCGTACGACCTTGGGCAGCCGGTGCTCGAACGCTTCTTCCGCCGTTTCGACGGCCGGGTGGTCACGTTCCCCGCCGCCCGTGACATGCTCGACGAACTCTATCCGGGCGACTACGACGTTGTGCCGTGTGGGAGCACCATCCCTGTCTCGGATGGAGGCGCGGCGGCCCGCGCTGCCGCCCGCCCGACCGGCTCCGCGCGCTACGCTCTCCACGTCTACCAGGGCGACGCGCGCCGCTCGCTGCGCGCGCTGTTGCGGGCTCTGGCCGAGGATTGGCCCGCCGGGCTGGACAGGCTGGTCATCGCGTTCCACGCCGCCTCGGCCGAGAAATGGCCACCCCGTGCCGTCCCCCGCAAGCTGCGCTCGCGCGTGGACCTGGTGCGGTTCGAGTCGGTCGAGGAACTGGGTCCGGTGTATGACGGAGCCGCAGTAGCCATCCTTCCATTCCTGGGTGGCGAATGGCTCTGCCACTCCATCGCCGACGCCGCCGTGTGCGGCTGTCCCGTCGTGGGGCCCGATCTGCCGCCGGTGAGGGACTACCTGGCCTCTGCCGGCGCCGCGGAGAGCGCCGGTCCGGCAGGCGCGGTGACCTCGCTCGGCGCTGTCTTCTCGCCCAACGACTTCGCCTCGGTGGCCACTGCCATCCAGGCCGCCCTTGGGGCGGCCGCCGGAACGGCGGCCGAAGACCCAGCCGGCCGGCGCCGCCGCAGCGCGGCGTCGCCCTACTCCATGGCGGCGGTCGCCGAACGGCTGGAGGAGCTCTACCGGGACACCATCGCCGCCGCAACCGGCGACCGGGTGGCAGGCAGGACGCCGGCGGCTACTCGGTCTCTCCATGTGCGCGGCATCGGGGAGGAGATCGCCCCGCAGGTGGGCGCGGGAGGCCGTCTCCAGCCCGGCCCGGCCGGACTGGATCAACGCCGACCTGCACATGCACACCACCTTCTCCAAGGACTCCAAGAACTCCGTGGAGACCATCATCCGCACCGCCCGGGAGATCGGCCTGGGCGCCATCGCCGTCACCGACCACAATGAGATCAAAGGCGCCCTGCGGGCCCGCGAACTGGCCGAGGGCGATCCGTTCGTCATCGTGGCGGAGGAGATCAAGTCCCGGGAGGGCGAGGTCATCGGGCTGTTCCTGAAGGAGTGGATACCGCCCAAGCTGAGCTTCGACGAGACACTCTCGCGCATCAAGGAGCAGGGCGCCCTGGTGTACGTGCCGCATCCGTTCGACGCGCTGCGCACCACCCCGTCGTACCAGGCTCTGGTGGACAACCTGCACCGCATCGACGTCATCGAGATCTACAACGCCAAGGTGGCGCTGTCGTCCTTCAACCTCAGCGCCGAGCGCTTCGCGGCCAAGTACAACATCGTGGCCGGGGCGGGCAGCGACGCTCACGTTCGCCAGGCCCTCGGCACCGCGATGCTGCGCATGCCGCGCTTCCACGACCCCGAGAGCTTCATGGCCGCCCTGTGGGAGGCGGACATCATCGCCCGCAAGAAGAGCCTTCTCTATCTGCAGTCGCTCAAACTGCTGCAGACCACTCTGGACCGGGTGCTTCCCGAGGACCAGTAGACCTTCCAAGACGAGCCTCTGTCGCCGAAAGCCACTCGGCGCGTGCGAGAGTGTCCTCACTCGCCGGAGGATTTCGGGTCTCTTCGGCCAATATAGCTAGCATGAAAGACTCCCAGCCGCTCACCGAAGCCACCGAGATCTATCAGAAGCTCGAAGAGCGGGCGATCAGCGATAGCAACGATCTGAACCGCCGCATCGTCGCCTGCCGCAGTTGCCGCAGGGGGCAGGGGTTCCTGCCGGTGGTCGGGTCGGGCCATCCACTCGCCGACATCATGCTGGTCAAATACCAGCCGCACTACCTCGAGGTCAACGAGAGCGTCTCCTTCTACGGCCGCTCCGGCTCCGCCATCATCAAGAGCATGGAGCGGCTGAGCGTGAACCCCCTGGTGGTCTACGGCACCAACCTCATCAAGTGCCACGACGTCCGGCCGGTGGAGGGAGAGAAGCACTGCCCGTTCTACTGGCTGGAGGAGTTCAACATCAACCATCCGCGGATGATCGTCGTGATGGGGAAACGGACGCTCCAGGCCATCAACAAGACCCGGGTGGCCGGCATGAAGAAGCTCGATTGGGATCCGGGCGCGCTGCAGACCTTCACGCCGTTCTGCCAGGCGCTTGTGACCCCGGACATCGACGAGTGCCTCGACGACGACCAAGCCAAGGCCGAGTTCTGGAAGGCCTTCCGCAGCCTGGGAGAATGGTTCGCGGACGAACCGCCGTACTAGTACCTGCCCGAGGCGCCGCGGACGGGGCGCAGGCTATCCCGGCTGAGCAGCCCCACGCACTCCACGTGCGGCGTGTGGGGGAACATGTCCACGGGGGTCACGCGATCAGACGGTAGCCGTACTCCTGGAACTTCGCGACGTTCGGGCCCATGGTGGCCGGGTTGCAGGAGACGTAGACGATGCGCGGGGCCCCGATCTCGCCGATGCGGATGATGGCCTTGTCGGTGAGGCCGGCCCGGGGCGGGTCGACCACGATGACGTCCGGTCTGGCGACGGCCGCCGGTAACTCGAGTGCTGCCTTCGGCGACCGCGCGCAGCACCTTGGCCACGTCGCCTTCGAGGAAGTGGGCGTTCTCGATGCCGTTGAGGCGGGCGTTGTCCTTCGCGTCCTCCACCGCATCCGCGATGGCCTCGATGCCCAGCACCGCCGCGGCGTGCCCGGCCAGGGACAGTCCGATGGAGCCCACGCCGGAGTACAGGTCCCAGATGACAGGGCGGGTGGCGCCGCCGGCCTCGGCTGCTCCGGCGCCCGGCCCCGGGGCTTCGCCGCGGCTCGGCGCAGCCGCGGTCACTTCCCGCGCGGCCAGCCCGTACAGGACCTCGGTCTGGCGGCTGTTCGTCTGGAAGAAAGCGTTGACGGAGATCTTCAGGGTGATGCCGGCCACCTTCTCGAAGAGGTGCGGCCTTCCCCAGAGCGTCGTGCCCTCCAGTCCGGCGCTGAGCTCCGCCGGGCCGCTGTTGATGGAGTGGACGAACCCCACCAGCTGAGGAAGCTCCGCGCGCAGTCGCTCGATCAGCCGCTCCACGCCGGGGAGTTCCCCGGGGACCGTCACGAGGCTCACCAGCAACTCGGCGCCCTTCTGGGCCGAGCGCACCAGCAGGTGCCGGGCGAAACCTTCGTTCCGCCGGGGGTTCCATCCGGGCAGTCCCTGCTCGCGCAGCCACTCCTCCACGATGGCCCGCGCCCTCTCGATGCCCGGGTCGAGGAGGTGGCACTCCGAGATGGGAAGGATCGTGTCCCAGCGGCCGGGCAGCTTGAAGCCGATGGCCACGCCCCGCTCCTCGTCATCGCCGATGGAGAAGTCGGCCCGGTTGCGGTAGCGCCAGGGGTCGGCCATGCCTTCGATGGGAAGCAGTTCGAAATCGCGCAGGCCGCCGAGGTGTTCCAAGGACTCGCGGACCTGCCGGGTCTTGTACTCGAGTTGTGCGCCGTAGTCGAGACTCTGCCAGACACAGCCGCCGCAAGTGCCGAAGGAGGGGCAGCGATGCGGCGATGCGCTCCGCCGACGGGGTGACGATCTCCACGGTGCGGGCTTCCGCGTAGGTCTTCTTGATCTTGGTGATGCGCGCCTTGACCACGTCGCCGGGCACGGCGCCGGTGACGAAGACGACGAACTCGCCGATCTTGGCGATGCCGGCCCCGCCGAACGCCAGGTTGATGACGCTCAGCTCGATGACCTCGCTCTTCTGGAGCTTGGGCCTGCGGTCGGGCCGCTCGGCGGTGCCGCCGGCGGGGGTCTGCTGGGGATGATCGGTGGAGTCCATAGGACTGGGCATTATAGCGAGCCGCCGCGCCGAGCACGCGGCTTGCCGGGCTTCTGCCCGGCGCGATAGATTCGCTGCCATGATCGAACCGGTCACCATACCTCTGTACCTCGACCTGACCGCCGTGTTCCTCGGAGGGCTGGCCGGCTCCTTGCATGCCGTCCGGCGGGGCTTCGCGGTCACCGGGGTGGTCGCGCTGGCCGTGGCCGGCGGTCTCGGCGGCGGCATCCTTCGCGACCTGCTGCTGCAGAACGGACCGCCGGTGGCCCTTACCAGGCCCGCCTACCTGCCCACCGTGGTCGCCGCTGCCATGATCGGCTTCTTCTTCGGATCGCTCGTGAGCCGGTTCAACAAGCCCATCCTACTGATGGACGCCGTCTGGCTCGGTCTCTACGCGGTCGTCGGCGCCGAGAAGGCTCTAGCCGTCGGACTGTCCGGCTTTTCCGCGATCCTGGTGGGCGTCGTCACCGCGGCCGGCGGCTCGGTGCTCATGCACCTGCTGGCCGGAGAGACGCCCGAACTGGTGCTCCCGGGCCCGATCGGTCATTTCGGCGCCATCATCGGGGCCGTCGTGTATGTGTCGATGGCCAAGTGGCTCGGCGTTCCCGCGCTCATCGGGATGCTCGTCACTGTGGCCCTGGTCTTCGCGATCCGGGTGGCGGCGTTGCGGTTCGGGATCCAGGCTCCCACGCCGGTCGACCTTCCTCAGACCATCAGCCGTGTAGCGGCAAAACCGAGGCGCAAGAAACGCGGAGGCGATCCGCCGTCAGCATGACGTGTCGCCGGCCTCCGGGCGCGCGCAGCCGGGCGAACGCAGACCGAAGACCCCTGTTGAGTAGGTGCTCATCAGTGCGGTACTCTTTCCAGCGGGTCAACCGCCCGGCACTATTCCCCAAGCGATCGGAGCGTACTCATGAAGAAGGCAGTGTGGTTGGTAGCGGTTGTCATGATGCTGGCGCTGGGAGTGGCGGCCTGTGGCTCCTCAGCGGATGAGCCCGCGGCCACCACGGCGGTCTCGACCGCTCTCGACGCTGCCTCCGACCACCGAAGCCGTCTCGGATGTCGTCGTGTTGAAGGACTCCGTTCTGGAGAAAGGCGTCCGCGCCGCCCTGAGCAAGCCCACCGGGGACATCACACTCGCCGAGGCTGCGACGCTGAAGGAACTGGACCTCGACATCGAGTTCCAGTCTCCGGAAGAGATGATGATCAAGGACATCAGCGGTCTCGAACACTTCGTGAACCTCGAGATCCTGGAGCTGCAGTTCCACGCCATCACCGACATCAGCCCCATCGCGGGGCTGACGCGACTCCAGGGCTTGGCTCTCGGCGGCAACCGGATCGCCGACATCTCGCCGCTCGCCGGTCTGACGAACCTCGGCTTCCTGTCGCTGTTCAACTGCCAGGCGACCGACTACAGCCCGCTGGCGAACCTGGTGCTCCTCAAGACCCTGCTTCTCGAGTATTCGACCTTCGCCGACACGAGCGTCTTGGCCGGCCTGAAGGACCTGGACATGCTCCAGTTGCATAGCACGAAGGTCGCCGATGTCTCGCCGCTCGCCGGGCTGACCAAGCTCAGGAACCTCTCGCTCGCCGACACCATGGTGACCGACTTCTCCCCGCTCAAGGACATCTATCCGAATCTCACGAAGAAGGACTTCGAGATGGTCACCGCTGCAGCCGCCGCGGGTGTCGTCGCGTTCAAGGACCCCGTCCTGGAGAAGGGCGTCCGCGCGGCCCTGAAAAAGCCCACCGGCGACATCACCGCCGCCGAAGCCGCGACGGTGAAGGAACTCGAACTGAGCATCGACTGGGGGTCGCCCGAGGAGATGATGATCAAGGACATCAGCGGCCTCGAGCACTTCGTGAACCTCGAGATGCTGGGGATGCAGTTCCACGCGGTCACCGACATCAGCCCGCTGGCCGGGCTGGTGCACCTCAAAGGACTTGGAATGGGCGGCAACCGGATCGGGACATCACGCCGCTGGCGGGCCTGACGAAGCTGGACTTCCTCTCGATCTTCGGCTGCGAGGCCACCGACTACACCGCGCTCAAGAATCTCACGTCGATGCGGGTCCTCTTCATCGGTCTTTCGAAGATCAGCGACCTGAGCGTTCTTTCCGGGATGAAGGGGTTGGAGGAACTGCAACTGGGCAACACCCCCGTCAGCGACGTGACCCCGCTGGCCGGCCTCACCAAGCTGAAGACCCTCGAGCTGAAGGACACGGCCGTCACCGACTTCTCCCCGCTCAAAGACATCTACCCGAACCTCACGAAGAAGGACTTCGAGCTGAACTGACCGGCGCGTCTCGGCCCCGGGCTAGCTCTGGGTGGCCGGTCCGGGCTCGGCGTCTTCGGCGCCGGGCTCCGCGCCGGCCACCTTCTCGAACGTCAGCTCCAGCCCGCGTTCGTCCACAAGGACGGTGTCGCCGTCGCGGAACTCGCCCTTCAGGAGCGCCAGGGCCACCTTGTCCTGGATCTCCTTCTGGATGAGCCGCTTGAGCGGCCGGGCGCCGTAGGCCGGGTCGTAGCCCTGCTGGGCCAGGTAGGTCTTGGCCGCGTCGGTGATCTCCAGCGTGATGTCCCGCTCGGCCAGGCGCTTGCGCAGCAGCCCCAGCTGGATCTCCACGATGCCCTTGATGTGTTCCAGGCTCAGCCGGTGGAAGATGATGATCTCGTCCACCCGGTTGAGGAACTCGGGCTTGAAGGTGGCCTGCATGAGCTCGCTGACCCGGGCGTCCATCTCGATCTCGGTGATGTCGGGGTCGAGGATGAACTGGCTGCCGACGTTGGAGGTCATGATGACCACCGTGTTCTTGAAGTCCACGGTGCGGCCGTGCCCGTCGGTGAGCCGGCCCTCGTCCAGGATCTGCAGCAGCAGGTTGAACACGTCCGGATGGGCCTTCTCGATCTCGTCGAGCAGCAGCACCGAGTAGGGGCGGCGCCGCACGGCCTCGGTGAGGTAGCCGCCCTCCTCGTAGCCCACGTAGCCGGGAGGCGCCCCGATGAGCCGGGCCACCGAGTGCCGTTCCTGGAACTCGCTCATGTCCACGCGGACCATGGCCTTCTCGTCGTCGAACAGGAACTCCGCCAGAGCCCGGCCGAGCTCGGTCTTGCCCACGCCGGTGGGGCCCAGGAAGATGAAGCTGCCGATGGGCCGGTTGGGGTCCTGCAGGCCGGCGCGGGCCCGCCGGATGGCGCTCGCCACCGCCTCCAGCGCGTCGTCCTGGCCCACCACCCGCAGGTGCAGCCGCTCCTCCATGTGTGATGAGCTTCTCCACCTCGCCTTCCAGCAGCCTGCTGACCGGGATGCCGGTCCACTTGCCCACCACCTCGGCGATGTCCTCCTCCTCCACCTCTTCCTTCAGCATCCGCACGTCGCGCTGCAGCTCGTTCAGGCGGGTGTTCTCCGCCGCCAGCTGCCGTTCCGCCTCCGGGATGCGCCCGTAGCGGAGCTCCGCGGCCTTCTGCAGGTCGCCCACGCGCTCGGCGCGCTCCGCCTCGGTCTTGAGCTGAGTCGATCTGCTCCTTGGCGGCCTGGATCTTGCCGATGGCCTCCTTCTCGGCCTGCCAGTGGGCCTTCATGCCCGCCGACTGCTCGCGCAGATCGGCCAGTTCGGCCTCGATGGCCTGGCGCCGTTCCTTGGAGGCCGCGTCCTTTTCCTTGCTCAGGGCGTGATGCTCGATGTCCAGCTGCTTGATGCGCCGCTCCACCTGGTCGATCTCCATGGGCATGGAGTCGATCTCGATGCGCAGCCGGCTGGCCGCCTCGTCCACCAGGTCGATGGCCTTGTCGGGCAGGAAGCGGTCGGAGATGTAGCGGTTGGAGAGGACCGCGGCCGCGATGAGCGCCGAGTCCTGGATGCGCACGCCGTGGTGCACCTCGTAGCGCTCCTTGAGGCCGCGCAGGATGGCGATGGTGTCCTCCACCGACGGCTCGCCCACCAGCACCGGCTGGAAGCGCCGTTCCAGAGCGGCGTCCTTCTCCACGTACTTGCGGTATTCGTCGAGCGTGGTCGCGCCCACCACCCGCAGCTCGCCGCGGGCCAGCATGGGTTTGAGCATGTTGGAGGCGTCGACCGCGCCCTCGGCGCCGCCGGCGCCCACGATGGTGTGCATCTCGTCGATGAAGGTGACGATCTCGCCCTCGGAATCGGCGATCTCCTTGAGCACCGCCTTGAGCCGCTCCTCGAACTCGCCCCGGTACTTGGCGCCCGCGACCATCGCGCCGATGTCGAGCGCCATGACCCGCTTGTCCTTGAGGCCCTCGGGGCACGTCGCCGGACACGATGCGCTGCGCCAGCCCCTCGGCGATGGCCGTCTTGCCCACGCCCGGCTCCCCGATGAGGACCGGGTTGTTCTTCGTCCGGCGGCTGAGCACCTGGATCACGCGGCGGATCTCGTCGTCCCGCCCGATGACCGGGTCGAGCTTGCCGCGCCGCGCCAGCTCCGTGAGGTCGCGGCCGAAACGCTGCAGCGCCTGGTACTTCTCCTCCGCGTTGGGGTCTTCGGCCCGCTGGGAGCCGCGCAGGTCCTTGAGCACCGTGAGGATGGCGTCGCGGGTGACGCCGTAGCGCTTGAACAGATCGCCCAGATAGCCCTGGCTCGCCGCCAACCCCATGAGCACGTGCTCGGTGGAGACGTAGGCGTCCTTCATCTTGTCGGCCTCGGACTGGGCCGTCTCCAGCGCCGCCTGGGTCTCCCGGGCGAAGCCCACCTGGGTGTCGCCGTGGACGGTGCCGAAGTGCTCCAGCCGCTGCGCCAGTTCGGCGCGGAAGGGGGCCGGGCTGGCGCCGATCCGCTCCAGGATGGGCACGGTGAGGCCGCCGTCCTGATCCAGCAGAGCGACGGCGAGATGCTCGGGCTCCACCTGAGCGTGCCCGCGCTCCATGGCGGTCTTCTGAGCGGCGGCCAGCGCTTCCTGGGCCTTGAGTGTGAACCGTTCCAGTTGCATGGTCATGTGCTCCTCATGCCCGCCCGAGTGGCGCCCCAAACGCTCCTGACGCGCCGCACGGAGCCTGTACTACGGCGCCACCACGGTGGTGGTCGTCTTCTGCGGTGGAACTGGTGGACGCGGGCACCGTGGTGTCCGTGGTGGGCGGCGGCGCGAGCGTGGTGGTGGTGCTCTTCGTGGTGGTGGACGACGGCCAGGTGGCGTACTGGCTGGTCCATCGCGGGTTGTACTTCACCAGTACCGATGGGGCGGCGAACTCCGCCTCCGGGTATTCGCTCTCCGCCACGGACATGAACTTCTGCCAGATGATGGCGGGGAAACTGCCGCCGGTGACGGCTATGCCGTGCACGTCGTTCATGGGTATCTGCGCCTCGGGATGCCCCACCCAGACGGTGGTGGAGAGGTGCGGGGTGTAGCCGCAGAACCAGGCGTCGCTGTTCTCCTGGGTGGTGCCGGTCTTGCCGGCGGCCGGGCGGCCGATCTTGGCTTTGGTCCCCGTGCCCGACTGGACGTTCTGCTCGAGGATCCGGGTGACGTCGTAGGCCACGCCGGCCGAGATGGCCTGGGTCCGCTTGGGATTGGCCTTCCAGATGACCTTGCCGGTGGAGTCCTTGATCTGCAGGATGATCGTCGGCTCGACGTGCTCGCCGGCGTTGGCCAGGGTGCCGTAGGCGGAAGCCATCTCCAGGGGAGAGACGCCGTACTTGAGACCGCCGAGGACGATGGCCGGGTCGGCGTTGAGATAGGAGGTGACGCCCATGCGGTGGGCGATGTCGACGATGCGGTCGGCCGAGACGTCGAGGGCCAGCTGGGCGTAGACCGTGTTGTCGCTTCGGAGGGTGGCCGACACCAGCGTGGAGATGCCGTACCCCTTGCCGGAGTAGGTCTTGACCTTCCAGGGCTCGGTGGAGCCCGGGACTAGCCAGCTCGAGCGGCATGGACATGTAGTAGGTGTTCCACGGGATCGATGCCCATCTCGACGGCGGCGGTGAGGGCGAACGTCTTGAACGCCGACCCCGCCTGGCGCCGGCCCTGGGAAGCCAGGTTGAACTTGGAGGCGTTGTAGTCGATCCCCCCGACCATGGCCCGGATGTAGCCGGTGGTCGGTCTCGATGCTCACCAGCGCCGCGGAGGGGTCGCCCTGCTTGTTGAGCGTGGAGGTGATGGCGTCGGTGGCGAGCTTCTGGTACGCGGGGTCGATGGTGGTCTCCACCTGCAGGCCGCCCTGGAACACCTTGTCCTCGCCGAACATGTCGATGAGCTGCTTGCGCACGTAAGCGACCACGTACGGCTCCTGCACCTGAGTGTACGGAGAGTACGGGGCCAGCTCGATGGGAGTGAGCAGCGCCGCCTCCGCCTCATCGTCGGTGATGAAGCCGTTCAGGTGCATGCTGTTGATGACGAGGTTGCGCCGGGCTATGGCCCGCTCGGGGTGCTTGCGCGGTGAGTAGCCGGTGGGCGCCTGCGGCAGCCCCGCGATGAGGGCGGCCTCGGGCAGGGTCAGCTCGGCCGGTTCCTTGTCGAAGTAGGTCTTGGCCGCCGCCTCCACCCCGTAGGCGTTGGAGCCGAAGTACACCGTGTTGAGATAGAGGTCGAGGATCTCCTCCTTCGAGTACCTGCGCTCGAGCTGCCAGGCCAGAGCCATCTCGTTGAACTTGCGGTTGAACGACATGTCGGTGCGGTCGAGGTAGAGGTTGCCCACGAGCTGCATGGTGATGGTGGAAAAGCCCTCGGTGGTCTGGCGGGCGCTCACGTTGCTGACGAGCGCGCGCACGACGCTCTCCAGATCCACCCCCTGGTGCTGGTAGAAGCGCTCGTCCTCGATGGCCACCATGGCGCTCCGCAGCACCTGCGGGATCTGCTTGCCGCTGATGACCGTGCGGTTCTCCACCCCGTGGAGATAGGCCAGAAGGTTGCCGTTGGCGTCGTAGATGGAGCTGGTCTGGGCCAGGGAGACCTGATGCTGGTCGTCGAGAGAGGGGATCTGGTCCTCCACCGCCGCGACCGTGTGGAGCCCCAGGCTCAAGATGACGGCGAACACACCTGCCGCCAAGAGCGGGATGGCCACGAGCACCGCGACCAGGATGATGATGCGTCGCCTGTGGACCTTCTCCGCGCGCCTGCGGCGGACGCTGCGTCTTTCTCGACCGACCCTCATGTGACACCTCGAGAGCTGAGGGCGCGCCGCCGGGTTTGGCGGGCGCCTTGCTCTGCGACGCATTGTACCGAATGCCAGGTTTCCTCGACGGTCTGGAAGGGGTATGAAGCCTGTAAAGAGTCGTATCCCAAACCTTGACAGTAACCGACTCAGATTTTATAATGACGACAAGCTAATGAACCTAGAGCGAGTTCCGGAGGACATGTAATGGGTAAGATCATCGGCATCGACCTCGGTACGACCAACTCAGCGATGGCCGTACTTGAAGGCGGCGAGCCGACCATAATCCCGAACGCCGAAGGCGGCCGCACCACGCCGTCCGTCGTCGCGTTCACCAAGACCGGGGAACAGCTGGTGGGCACCGTGGCCAAGCGCCAGGCTGTCACCAACCCCGAGAACACCATCTTCTCCATCAAACGCTTCATGGGGCGCAAGTACTCCAACGTGAGCGAAGAGATGAAGATCGTCCCCTACAAAGTGGTGGAAGGCCCCAACAGCGACGTGCGCGTGAGCATCAAAGACGGCCAGTACTCGCCGCCGGAGATCTCGGCCAAGATCCTGCAGAAACTCAAGCGCGACGCCGAAGCCTTCCTGGGCACCGAGGTCACCGAGGCGGTCATCACCGTGCCGGCGTACTTCGACGACGCTCAGCGGCAGGCCACCAAGGACGCCGGCAAGATCGCCGGTCTGGAAGTCAAGCGCATCGTCAACGAGCCGACCGCGGCCGCGCTGGCCTACGGCCTCGACAAAGAACACGAACAGACCGTCCTGGTGTTCGACCTCGGCGGCGGCACCTTCGACGTCTCCATCCTCGAACTGGGCGACGGCGTCTTCGAAGTGAAGTCCACCAACGGCGACACCCACCTGGGCGGCGACAACTTCGACAAGGCCATCGTCGACTGGCTCATCAACGAGTTCCGGCGCGAGAAGGGCGTCGACCTCACCAGCGACCGCCAGGCCCTGCAGCGTCTCTACGAAGCGGGCGAGAAGGCCAAAGTGGAGCTCTCCTCCGTCATGGAGACCACCATCAACCAGCCGTTCATCACCATGGACACGAGCGGCCCGCTCCACCTGGAGATGACCCTCACCCGGGCCAAGCTGGAAGAGCTCACCCGCGAGCTGGTCGAGCGGTGCGTCGGCCCCACCAAGCAGGCCATGAAAGACGCCAACCTCCAGATGGGCGACATCGACCAGGTGATCCTCGTCGGCGGCATGACCCGTATGCCCTCCGTGCAGGCCAAAGTGCGCGAACTCACCGGCAAAGAGCCCCACAAGGGCATCAACCCGGACGAGGTCGTGGCTCTCGGCGCGGCCATCCAGGGCGGCGTGCTGGCGGGCGAAGTCAAGGACATCATCCTTCTCGACGTCACCCCGCTGTCCCTCGGCATCGAGACCAAGGGCGGCGTGTTCACCCGGCTCATCGACCGCAACACCACCATCCCCACCCGCAAGGCGGAGATCTTCTCCACGGCCGACGACGGCCAGACCTCGGTGGAGATCCACGTGCTGCAGGGCGAGCGCGACCTGGCGGCCTACAACAAGACCCTGGGCAAGTTCCAGCTCACGGGCATCCCGATGGCCCCGCGCGGCATCCCGCAGATCGAGGTGGCCTTCGACATCGACGCGAACGGCATCACCCACGTGTCGGCCAAGGACATGGCCACCGGCAACCAGCAGAAGATCGAGATCAAGAGCTCGTCCGGGCTGAGCGACGATGAGATCAAGCAGATGGTCCGCGACGCCGAGACGAACGCGGAAGACGACCGCAAGAAGAAGGAAGCGGTGGACACCCGCAACCAGGCGGAGAACCTGGTGTACTCCACCAAGAAGTCCCTCAAAGAGATCGGCGACAAGGTGGACGGCGCGGCTCGCGGCGACATCGAGAACGGCATCCGCGACCTGGAAGACGCCATCAAGGGCGACAACGTGGAACTCATCCGCAGCCGGATGAACGCGCTCCAGGAAGCGGCTTACAAACTCTCCGAAGCGGCCTACCAGGCGGCCCAGGGCCAGCAGTCCGGCGGCGCCGGCGGTGGCTACGAGGGCGGCGGCCAGAGCGGCGCCGAAGAGGAAGTGGTGGAAGAAGCCGACTACGAGGTCATCGACGAGGACAAGAAATAGTCCCGGCCTCTTAGCCGGTGAGTAAGGCAAGACAGTAGGAGGTACAAACCAATGGCACTTGTGAGATGGGACCCGTTCCGTGACCTCTCGGCTCTGCAGAGCGAGGTCAACAGGCTCTTCACCCGGGCGACCGGTGGCGAGGTGGCCGAGCGGCAGTCGTGGATCCCGGCCATAGACGTGGTCGAGACCGACGACGCCATCGTGCTCAAAGCCGAGTTGGCCGGCATGAAGCCGGAAGACATCAACATCGAGGTGCAGGACAACGTCCTCACCGTCAGCGGCGAGCGGCGGTTCGAGGAAGAAGTGAAGGAAGACAAGTTCTACCGCATCGAGCGGCGCTATGGCTCCTTCAGCCGGTCACTGGCGCTCCCGCCCACCGCGGACGAGAGCAAGGTGGACGCCGCCTACGAGAACGGCATCCTCAAGATCACGGTCCAGAAGGCCGAGGTCGTGAAGCCCAAGAAGATCACCGTGAACATCGGCGGCGGCGGACCGAAGACGGTCGAAGCCACCGCCACGGAACAGAAATAACAGGATGACCGGAACGAAAAAACGCATACCGATCAACGGCGAGCCGGCCGCGGCGGACGATATGTCCGCCGCGGCGGCCCAGCCCGCCGGCGCCGGCCCGGGCGCTGACGGCGCCCCGGCGCCCGGCGCGGCCGACCTCCAGGCCGAACTCGAAGCGCTCCGCGGCGAGCGCAGACGTTCTGCGCGACAGCGACACTGCGCCTCAGGGCTGAGTTCGACAACTTCCGGCAGGCGTTCCACCCGCGAGGCCCTGGAAGCCCGCGAACGGGGCCAGGGCGAGCTGCTCACGGAGATGCTCCCCGTGCTTGACAACCTGGAGCGGGCTCTCGACGCGGCCGAGCATCACGACGAGGGCAAGGTCATCGGCGGGGTGCGCATGGTGCGCGACCTGTTCGTGGAACTGCTGCGCCGCTCCGGGGTGGAGGAGATCGCCACCGTCGGCGCCGAGTTCGATCCTCACCTGCACGACGCCGTGGTCATGCAGCCGTCCGTCCAGGAAGAAGGGACGGTCACCGCGGTCCTCGAGCGCGGCTACACACAGGGCGACCGCGTCTTGCGGCCTGCCCGGGTGGTCGTGTCCTCCGGACCGGCTGAAGCCTGAGACCAAGGACGGACATGGCCGGCGAACGCGACTACTACGAGGTCCTGGGAGTCAAGAAGAGCGCCACCCAGGACGAGATCAAGAAGGCCTACCGGAAGCTGGCCCGCCAGTACCACCCGGACGCCAATCCCAACGACCCCAAGGCCGAGGAGAAGTTCAAGGAAGTCTCCAGCGCCTACGAGGTGCTTTCCGACGCTGAGAAGCGCAAGGTCTACGACGCCGGTCCGAGCTACTTCGGGCAAGGGGCGCCGCGCGGCGGGACGTACCAACCGGGGCAGGGGCAGAACATGCCTCCCATGGGCGACTGGGGCGACCTGTTCGGCAACCTGTTCGGCGGAGGCGGCGGGCGAGGTGGCTTCGGGGGCGGCGGCTTTGGCGGTGGCGGCGGGCGCCGGCAACGCAGCCCCGAGCGGGGCGAGGACGTCAGCGTGGCGGTCAAGCTGTCGTTCGACGATGCGCTCAAGGGCGTCACCACCAAGATCAGCGTGCCCCAGAACGTCGAGTGCGAGGCCTGCCGGGGCACCGGAGCGGCTCCGGGCACCAGCCCCACCACCTGTCCGCAGTGTCAGGGCCGGGGCGCGGTGAACGTGAGCCAGGGCATATTCGCCATGACCCAGGCCTGCCCGCGCTGCGGCGGCAGCGGCACGGTGATCGAGGATCCCTGCAAGGCATGCGGCAGCACCGGGAAGGCCCGGGCGCTCAGGAAGTTCAGCGTTCCTCTGCCGGCCGGCGTCAAAGACGGCACCAAGATCAAGCTCAAGGGCAAGGGCGAGCCCGGCGCGCGGGGCGGACCGCCCGGCGACCTCTATGTCATCGCTCAGGTGGATGAGAGCCCGGTCTTCGAACGGCGGGGCGCCGATCTGGTGGTGGATGTGCCGGTGACCATGGTGGAAGCGGCGCTGGGCGCCACGGTGAAGGTGCCCACTCCCGAGGGGAGTGTGGGACTCAAGATCCCGGCCGGCACCCAGACACGGCAAGATGCTCAAGCTGAAAGGCAAAGGGGCTCCGCGCCTGGGCGCCTCGGGCAAGGGCGACCTGCTCGCCCGCGTCAAGGTGCTGACTCCCGAGAAGCTGAGCGGGGAGCAGAAAGACCTGCTCAAGAAGTTCGCCGACGCCCGCAAGGAAGACCCGCGTGCCGGCCGTGAGGGCTGGGGCGACTAGCGGCGCTTGGCGGAGGCTGCGAGAAGATGGTCTATCATGGCGGCACGAATCCGGACGGAAGAGACGAAGATGCCCTTTGAGGACGAACTCAGACCGGTCTTCATGATCTCGGTGGCGGCGGAGCTGGCCGAGATGCATCCTCAGACCCTGCGCATGTACGAGCGCCGGGGGCTCATCCGCCCGAGCCGGTCATCCAAGAGCACCCGCCTCTACTCGCTGGCGGACGTGGAGAGGCTGCGCCGCATCCAGCAACTGGTGGCGGAATGCGGGCTCAACCTCGCCGGCGTGGAACGCGTCCTCGAGATGGAACAGCAGCTGGAGAGTCTCCAGCGCCGTCTGGAACGTCTCCAGACCGACATGGACCGCCTCGCGGCCCAGGCCCGGGACGAGCTCGAGGCCGTGCATCGCAGCTACCGCAAAGAACTGGTGCCCCTCTCCGCCGCCGGAGCCGTTCATCGTCGTCACCGACAAGCGGCGCGGCCGGTGAGTCCGGAGGAACTGCCCGGCGCCACGGAGCAGCCGTGCGCCAACCATCCCGATCGGCCGACCATGGTCACCTGCAGCAGTTGCGCGCAAGCCCCTCTGTCCCGACTGCATGGTGTTCTCCGCCGTCGGCATCAAGTGCAAGGACTGCGCCCGTCTGCCGCGCTCCGCCCGGGTGATGCTCAAGCCGGGCAAACTGGTCCTGGCGGCCGCGGCCGGTCTGGCGACAGCCATCGCGCTGGGGTTCGCCTACTACTACATCCTGGGCAGCATACGGCTTCTTCTTCCTGTTCATCTTCGTGGCCGCGGGGATCGGCTATCTGGTCGGCGAGGTGGTGAGCCGGGTCTCGGGGCGGTTCCACGGGCTGGCAGACGGCCGCCGCCGCGGCAGCCGCCACTCTGATCGGGTTCCTCCTTCCTCCTCTCGTCGCGGCGCTGCATCAGCTACGGTGTCAACTGGCAGACAGTGGTCTTCGCCCTCGGCGCGCGCGGCATCATCAACTGGGTCGTCATGCTCTTCGCGGCGTTCCTCGCCTGGAACCGTAACCGCTGACAAGCCGCTGAAGGCTCGGCAGTTGGCACTCTCCTATGCCGAGTGCCAAAGCGGGTGACGAGCCGCTCGGTTTTCGCTATAATCTCCTCTGTTGAGCTAGGAGGAAGAAGAGCCTTGCCTACTTACGAATACAGATGCGTCTCGTGCGAACACCAGTTCGAGCGTTTTCAGCGCATGTCGGACGAGCCCGTGAAGGATTGCGAGGTCTGCGGGGAGCCGGTCAAGCGACTGCTGTTCCCGGTGGCCGTCCACTTCAAGGGCAACGGCTTCTACAGCACCGACTACGCCAAGAAGAACGCCATCGGCACCGCCGGCACCAGCACGGCCAACGGTGGCAGCACCTCCGAGTCGTCCGCGCCCGCCAAGGACGGCGGCTCCGAGGCCTCCAAAGAGCCGGCCGCCAAGGCCGCCGAGCCGGCATCCACGGCCGCGAAAAAAGACTGAGCCTCCCCTTCCGCCCATGACCGGGAGGGACTGTGAGTTGGTCGCGTTCGGCTGTCGCCGGCCCCTCATCGTTCTCACGAACGACGACGGTGTCACCTCACCCGGGCTGATGCGCCCTGAAGACCGCGCTGGACCCGCGTGGGCGACGTGCAGGTCGTGGCTCCCGACCAGAACCGTTCCGGAGCCGCCCGCAGCATCACCATGCATGCTCCGCTCTGGGTGGAGGAAGTGGCGCTGCCGGACGGCAGCCTGGCCTACAGCACCGACGGGACTCCCGTGGACTGCGTGCGCATGGCCGCCCTGGGCCTGCTCGACCGGGCGCCCGACCTCATCGTCTCGGGCATCAACCTGGGCGAGAACCTCGGAGACGACATCACCTATTCGGGGACCGTGGCGGCCGCGTTCGAGGGCATCATGCTGGACATCCCCGCCATCGCGATGTCGGCGCAGCGCTATCACCCCGGATATGACCTCACCGTGCCGGCGCGCTTCGCGCGCCGCCTGGTCGAACTGGTGTTGGAGAAGGGCTTCCCGGCCAAGACCCTCCTCAACGTCAACGTGCCCGACCGGCCCTGGGACGATCTCGCCGGCACCCGGCTCACCACGCTGGGCAGGCGCATCTACGGCGACAAGGTGGAGCACCGCGGCACCAGCGGCAACCGCCGCCAGTACCACATCTACAACGACGACCTGGGGTTCCACCACGCCCCGGGCACCGATTTCGAGGCCGTGTCCGCGGGCTACGTGTCGGTGACGCCTCTGCAGTTCGATCTGATGTCCCACGAGGCCCTCGACCGGCTGCGCTCCTGGGAGGGCGCGCTCGGGCGCGCCGGGGCCGACGAAGAGGGAGGTGCCTGATGGCGCCGGTGTTCAAAGCCGTGGTGTTCGACCTCGACGGCACCCTCGTCGATTCGGTCGAACTGATCGCCCTGTCGTTCCAGCACGCCATCCGTGAGGTGATGCACCGGGAGGCTTCCTACGAAGAGGCCATGAAGCACGTCGGCACGCCCCTCAAGGAGCAGATGGTGCGCATCAGCCCCGAGCACGCCGACGAACTGGTGGCCGTCTACCGGGAGTTCAACCACCGCGAGCACGACCGCATGCTCAAGCTCTACGACGGCATCCTCGACCTGCTCAACGAGCTCACCAAAGCCGGCTGCAAGCTGGGCTTGGTCACGTCCAAATCCCGGCCCACCACGCAGATGGCCTTCGACCTCACCGGCATCGAGCCCTACTTCGACGCCACCGTCTGCTGCGACGAGGCCCCGGGCAACAAGCCCACCGCCGCCCCCATCCTCTTCTGCCTGGAGCACCTGGGCATCGCCCCGGCCGACGCCGCCTACGTGGGCGACAGCCCCGCCGACATCCAGGCCGCGCACGCCGCGCGGAGTGGTCGGCATCGCCGTGACGTGGGGCGTGTTCAGCACCGAGGCGTTGGCTGCTGAAAAGCCGGAGATACTGGTCCATACTATGGACGAGTTGGCGGGAGCGCTGGGGATTTCCTAGGAGGGGACTCGATGGCTGAAGTCGGCGCCGCGGACACAGGCGGGACGGCTGAGGTGGAACGGCGGCTGGCGGAGCTCCGCGAGCTCCTTCGGCATCACGAGTACCGCTACTACGTCCTCGATTCCCCCGAGATCTCCGACGCCGACTACGACGCCCTCTACCGGGAACTGGAGCAGCTCGAGGCCGCTCATCCCGAGCTGGTCACCGCGGATTCCCCCACGCAGCGGGTCGGCGGCGAAGCCGCTGGCCGGGTTCACGCAGGTGCGGCACGGTGAGGCCATGCTCTCTCTGGCCAACGCCAAGAACGAGGACGAACTGCGGGCCTGGTACGCCCGGGTGGTCAAGCTGGCGGCGGAAGCCGGGGCCGCGGAGGAGCGACCTCCGCTTCGTGCTCGAGCCCAAGATCGACGGGCTGGCCATCTCCGTGCGCTACGACGACGGCGTCATGGCCGTCGGGGCCACCCGCGGCAACGGGGAGATCGGGGAGGACGTCACCACCAACCTGCGGACCATCCGCACGGTGCCGCTGTCCATGTCGCCCAAGGCCGCGCCGTTCCCGCCGGCCATAGAGGTGCGCGGCGAGGTCTACCTGCCCCTCAAGGCCTTCGCCCAACTGAACGAGCAACGGGTGGCCGCCGAGGAACCGACCTTCGCCAACCCGCGCAACGCCGCCGCCGGGTCGCTGCGCCAGCTCGACCCCCGGGTGACCGCGTCGCGGCCGCTCGCCGCCTGGTTCTACGCGGTCGGCTACCTGGAGGGGGCGGAGTTCCCCACCCATCACGAGGCGCTGGAGTGGTTGAAGAAGGCAGGCTTCCGGGTGAATCCCGACACGCGGTGGCCGAGACCTTGGACGAGATCATCGGCGGCTGCCGCTCCTGGCAGGAACGGCGGGAGGACCTCGACTACGACATCGACGGCGTGGTCATCAAGCTGGACGACCGGCGCCTGCAGGCCGCCCTGGGCGCGGTGGGTCGCGACCCCCGCTGGGCCGTGGCCTACAAGTTCGCCCCCACCACCGCCCAGACCAGGCTGCGCAGCATCCACATCAACGTGGGCCGGACCGGGGTGCTGAACCCCTGGGCCGAACTGGACCCGGTGGAGGTCGGCGGGGTGACCGTGGAGAAGGCCACGCTCCACAACGAAGAAGACATCCTGCGCAAGGACCTGCGCGAGGGCGACGTGGTGATCATCCAGCGGGCCGGCGACGTGATCCCCCAAGTGGTGGCGCCGCTCACCGACCTGCGCACCGGGGAGGAGAAGCCCTTCCGCATGCCGGAGAACTGCCCGTCGTGCGGCACGCCCGTGGCTGCGGACACCGGGCGAGGTGGCTGTGCGCTGCCCCAACCCGGATTGTCCGGCCAAGCGGGCGGAGGCCATCAAGCACTTCGTCAGCAGGGGCGCCATGGACATCGACGGGGTCGGCGACAAGCTGGTGGAGCGTCTGCTGGAGGTGGGGATGATCCGCGACGCGGCCGACCTCTACGACCTGAAGGCCGAGGATCTGGCGTCGCTGGAGCGGCTGGGCGAGAAGTCGGCCGAGAACATCACGGGGGCCATCGCGGCCTCCAAGGCGCGGCCCTTCGCCCGGGTGCTCTGGGCTCTGGGCATCCAGCACGTGGGCGGGGAGAACGCCGATCTGCTGGCGCGCAGCTTCCGGAGCATGGCGGCGCTGCGCGAGGCCTCCGTGGAGGAGATCAGCGAGACGCCGGGCATCGGCCCGGTGATAGCGGAGAGCGTGGTGGACTTCTTCCAGGACCCGCGGAACACTGATCTCGTCGACCGGCTGGCGGATGCCGGCGTGACCATGGAGCTGCCCGAGGCCGACACGGGCGAGGGCGCCGGCCGAGCGGCCGGGCCGCTCGCCGGCAAGAGTCTGGTGCTCACCGGCACGTTGCCCTCGCTGTCGCGGCAGCAGGCCACGGACCTCATCGTGGCGGCGGGCGGGAAGGTGTCCGGCTCGGTGAGCGCCAAGACGGACTACGTGGTCGTTGGCGAGGACGCCGGCTCGAAGCTGGACAAGGCGCGGCAGCTCGGAGTGCGGTTGCTCGGCGAGGCTGAGCTGCGGGCGCTGGTGGAGGGCGACGGAGCCGAATAGGAAGGCGCCGCTCGCCGGCGGGCGCCCGCGCCTAGGACGGGCGGAACGTGGTCAGCACCGGCCTCGCGCCGTCTATGGTGACCTCGACCAGTCTCTGGATACGCGGCCTGCCGCCCTGGTCTCTCTCCATGTGGGCGAAAAGCGGCTTGATGGCGGTCAGTTGCTCGCCGATCTCCCTGCTCATGGAGAGCCAATCGGCGATGATCAACTGCGGGTCGGGCGCTTCGACCGTTGCCAGGCCCGCGGTTCCCGGGTTGATGACCTCGAACAAGGTCGGGCCCTCGCGCCGCAGTAGTTCCCCGGCGATGATCCACGTGGGCTTCATGTCGGCGGCCTTACGGAAGACGTTGGCCCGGGCCGGGGTCCCCCGCTTCGCCGTGAGCTGCACCGCGAACGAGCGGTCCCGCAGCGCCGGCAGGTCGTCCTCGGTGTCGTTCACCGACACCAGCCGGTGGTCGCGGGGAAGCAGGTCTACGAGCGCGTTGAGGAGGGTCGACTTGCCCACATTGGGCCCGCCGGACACGATGATGGTCCGCCGCAGGTTCAGGGAGCCGGACAGGAGGCGGGCTTCGACGCCCGTGAGGGTGCTGTTGTCCACCAGGGTGCGGAGGGGCACGTTGAGCACCCTGCGCTCCGGCTGGTTGGCCGCCGCGTACATGACCGACTTGGCGGCGTCGAGCGCCGGACCCCGGTCGAGCCGGAAGGAGTCGTAGGCGCGCACGACAGACTGCGCGAGTTGCGAGGCCAGCATGAGGTGGCCGCGCTCCTCGTCGGTGGGGTCGAGCTCAGCCACCAACTCATCGGCCAACTTCTGCATGCCGTGCTCGTAAGCTGCGAGTATCCGTTCGAAACCGGCCACCATTACCTCCGCGAGTGATTCTCCGATTCTATCGGCTACAACGCCCCAGAGGGAGAGTGGTACACAGATACGGCCCGGTCAGCCGCCGAAGTCCGCCCGCCGCGCCGCCCAGCGGCGGCTCAGTCGGCCTGCCCGGGCTCTGACCCTTGTTCAAGCCGCTGCAGCCTGGCCAGCAGACTCCGTTGCTTGTGGCCCAGCCAGTAGAGATAGCAGGCCAGGAAGAACCACACAACCGCGAAGCCCGTGGCGAGATACGCCAGTCCGCTCACAGGTCATCTCCTTCCTCGCGCGCGGCCTCGAGGGCGTCGAGGCGGGCGCTCGTCTCCATCATGCGTACGCGCAGGAACAGCAGGTACACGAACAACAGCGTGAACGTCCCCAGGCAGAACATCAGGACCCAAAGCATGGAGCCCTCGATCTGGAAACCGCCGTCCCCCAGGACGCGCGGATGCACCGTGCGCCACCACCAGATGGAGAGGAACACGATGGGGACGTCGATCCAGCCGACGATGCCGTAGACGGCCACCAGCCGGGCCCGCTTGTGACCGGGCGGGGCCACCCAGCGGAGCAGCAGGTAGCCGACGTAGATGAACCACAGGATGAGCGTGGTGGTGAGCCGCGGCTCCCACGTCCAGAAGACGCCCCACACGGGCTTGGCCCACAGCGGCCCGGTGATCAGCGTGATGGTGGTGAAGATCACGCCTATCTCGGCGGACGCGGCCGCGTAGCGGTCCCAGCGGAGGTCCCGCTTGACCAGGTAGGCGATGCTGAACGCGAAGACGCAGGTGAACGCCGGTCCCAGGGCGATCCAGGCGCTGGGCATGTGGAAATAGAAGAGCCGCTGCACGTCGCCCATGGTGGACTCGGTGGGCGCCAGCCAGAGCGCCGCGACGGTGGCGAAGACCAGGCACACCGCCGTCACGAACCCGAAGAGCGGCGTGGGAGCGACGAGGGCTCTGCCTCGCCAGGCTCTCGCGAGAGGCCGATCGCCGGCGGACGGTTGTGAAGAAGTATCAGCCATCACTCCACCACGAAGTCGAATGTCGCCACACCGACTGCCAGGAAGACGACGTCGAAGCCGACCATCATCTCCGGCCACAGGCTCAGCGCCCAGGGGTCCGAGCCGAGAAGAGCCACCGAACAGCGCGCCGCGCCGATGAGCAGAGGCACGAGCAACGGTAGCACGATGATGGTGAGGAGCGCCCCTCGGGCGCGGACCGACACGGTGATGGCCGCTGCCAGGGTCCCGACGGCGCTCAGCCCGACGGCGGCGAGCACGATGACGCCGAGCAGGGCCAGCCAGGGCAGCCCGATGCTCACGTCGTAGAGCACCGTGAAGAAGACCAGCACCAGGAACCCGCTGCCCAGGGCCAGGATGGTACTGCTCACCAACTTCCCCAGATAGATGACCGACCGGTCCACCGGGCAGAGGAGCAGCCCCTCCAGGCACTGCACCTCCTTCTCGCTCTCGAACGAGCGGCCGACGGCGATGAGCGCCGGGAAGAGGAACGCGGCCCACAGCACGCCCGAACGGGCCAGGGCGGAATCGCTGGAACCGGGCTCCAGGCTGAAGCTGAACACCAGCACCACCAGGAACCCCAGCAGCACCATGGTGATGATGCCGCTCGCGGCGCGCAGTTCGGTGCGCAGGTCCTTGCGCGCGATGGTCCAGATCTGGTGGAGCGCGGTGCTCATGAGGCGAGCGCATCCCGGTAGAGCGTCTGGAACGATGGGCAATCCAGGCCGGCCGCGCACACCTCGAGGGCCACTCTGCCGCGAGCCAACACCGCCAGCCGGTCCGACAGGTCAAGGCCTTCGGCGATGTCGTGGGTGGTCATGACCACCGTCCGCTCGCCGTCGCGGAGCCGGTGCAGAAGGCCGGAGAGCTGCTCCCGGCCCTGCTGGTCCAGTCCGGTGAAGGGTTCGTCCAACAAGAGAACCCGGGGGTCGTGCAGAAGGGCGCGGGCCACCGCCAGGCGCTGCTGCATGCCGCGCGAGTAGGCGCCGACCTCCTTGGCGCCGGCGGCCGTCAGCCCCATCTCGTCCAACATGCAGGCCGCGCGGCCGCGGGGGTCGTCCAAGCCGTAGAGGCGGGCGTAGAACTCGAGGTTCTCCTTGCCGGTGAGCTGCGGGTAGAGATAGGGCTGATGGGAGATCATCCCGATGAGCCTGCGCAGAGAGTTCGGAGCCCGGGTGGCGTCAACGCCCGCGATGACGACGCTGCCCGCGGAGGGGCGGAGGAGTCCGGCCAGGATCTTGAGCAGGGTGGTCTTGCCGGCGCCGTTGGGCCCGAACACCGTGAGGACGGTGCCTTCTTCCACGTGGAGGTCGACGCCTTTCAGCACGGCCGGACCGCCGAACGAGAACTGAAGACCGGTGATCTGTATGCCGGCCATGCGGTCGGCCCTCAGCGTGCGCGTTTCCGGGAGGAGGCGCCCTTGGAGCCGGCGGAGCCCGTGCCTTTGGTCGCCGCGCCCTTGGCTCCCGCGCCGTCGCTCGCCGCCTTCGCCCCGGCCGGCCGCCGTCCCAGAAGCAGGGCGACGAGGCCGCCCAGCGCCATCACCGCGCCGCCCACCCAGAGCCAGACGATCAGCGGATGCGATTCCACGCGTACGTTCACCGTGTCGTTCGCCGGGTCGGCGGCTTGGAGCATCACGTAGATGTCGCCGGTGACCGAGGTGCGCTGCGCCACACGGGTCCAGTTCTGATCGCTGGCCGGGTAGTACTCGAGCCGGGGGACCAGCTGCCCGTTCGGCTTGCCGTCGATGGTGAGATCGAGCACCGCGGACGTCGTCTCCCGGTCGGCGCTCTGACTCTCGATGATCTCCACCAGCCCGACTTGGGCGGTGCCGAGGGTGAGGGTCTTGCCGGGAGTCAACTCGCCCTCGGTGGAGGTCTTGTAGGCCCAGGAGCCCGCGATGCCGATGATGAGGATGGCCAAGCCGAGGTGGACGAGCATGGCGCCGTAGCTGCGCCGCCGCTTCCAGCCGAGGCCGGTGCGGAGGGTAGCGATGACGACGGCCGTGATGGCCGCGGCGGAGAGCGCGAACGCCGCGACGGGGTAGCGCTTGGTGACGCCCAAGGCCAGGAGGACCGCCAGGATGACGATCCCGACTCCGGCCGAGATCCCCAAGTCGATGGCGAACCGTTGCCAGGAGCCGCGCCGCACCCGGGCCAGCATGCAGACCACGAGCACCGCCATGAGGATGAGCCCCAGCGGCGCGCTGACCATGTTGAAGAAGCCGGTGCCCAGCTCGATCTTGCTGCCGGAGACCGCAGTGGCGATCGGCGGGAAGACCACCCCCCACAGGATGACGAAGGTCAGCACCGACAGGATGATGTTGGCGTAGAGGAAGGTCCCCGGCTCGTCAACGACCGAGCCGGTCGAGATCTCGCTCCGCAGCAGCGCCCGCCGCCAGATGAGCACGACCACGGCCAGCACCAACATCACCACCATGAAGACGACGAACCATGAGATCAGGCCCGAATCCTGCGAAGGCGTGGACCGACGACGCCACTCCCGTACGGGTGAGGAACGTCCCGAAGACGGTCAGGAGGAAGGAGACGGCCAGAAGCCACGCCATCCAGTGCTTCTGCTTGTTCCTCCGCCGGGAGATGCTCACCGCGTGTAGCAGCGCTGTGGCCGTGAGCCAGGGGATGAGGGAGGCGTTCTCCACCGGGTCCCATGCCCAGTAGCCGCCCCAACCCAGACTCACATACGCCCACCAGGCGCCCGACCACGTTGCCGATGGTGAGGAACAGCCAGGCGACGAGCACCCAGGCGCGGGTGGCTGTGAGCCACGAGTCGGTGGGTTGCTTCCTGACCAGCCCGGCGATCATGAGCGCGAACGGGACGGCCAGGGCCACGTAGCCCACGTAGAGCGCGAGCGGGTGGATGATCATCCCCGGGTTCTCGAGTTGGGGGTTGAGTCCCAGGCCGTCGAGAGGTGTGGGGGTGACGGCGTTGGCCGCGAAGGGGTCGCACTGGGGCCCGAACAGTATCAGCAGGCTGAAGAACAAGGTCATCGCCGAGAGGACGGCGGTGGCCATCGCGGCGAAGCCCGGGTCGCGCCGGCGCGCTCGCCGGCAGGCGATGGTGGTGAAGATGGCGAGCAGCAGCAGCCAGAGCAGCAGGGACCCGGCGTTGCCGGCCCAGAGCGCGGAGATCGTGTAGACCGCGGACAGCGCCCGGGAGCTGTGCTCATAGACGTAGACGTTGCCGAAATCGTGGGCGAGGAACGCGGCCAGCAGGAGCAGCATGGCCCCCGCAGAGCCGGCGAGCACCGCGTAGATGGAGAGGTGCCCGATCCGCGTCCACAGCGGCCGGCGCCGGATCTCACCGAGCAGCGAGAACGCCAGGCCCGTCAGGCTCGCGAGAGCGGCGATCGCCAGTAGAGCGATGCCTGCCTGGTTCATGAGGCGGACTCGTACTTACTGGGGCATTTCGCGATGAAGGTGTGCGCTTCGAACACTCCGGCGGCCGACCGGGTGCCCTCGACGACCACTTCTGAGCCGTCGGCATCCTTGAACGTGTCGGGAAGAGCGCCGTCGTACACGACCTGCAGGGTGTCGCCGGCATTGTCGCGGTCGCGGATGGTGAAGGTGAAGTGCGTCCCGTTCTCCTGCACCAGCGTGCCGCCGGTCAACTCCCCGGAGACACGGACGTTGCCCACCTCAGTGATGCTCTTGAGTTCCGTCACCGAGTAGTAGTAGACCGCGCTCCGCCCGATGCTCAGCCAGAGGAGTACCCCTGCGGCTATGACCACGACAACGGCCGCGACCATGATCTTGACTGTGCGTGAACCCGGAGTTCGCATAGTGGCCGAATACTTTACCAGTTGCGGCGAGCGGTAAACGCGCACCGCGCGACCGTCTTACTTGACAAACGCGGCAGGTGGGTGAGAGATTGACAACGTTGATTCAACAGAAGTATAACGGCAGCAGTGAGTCTCGTTGTGCAGTGTTCCCAGTCCTCAAGCAAGCGAAAGGGATTCCCATGGTCTTGAAGCGCAAGTATTTCGTGGTTCTGACGCTCGTGCTGGTCCTGGCGATCGCCGCCTTCGCGGTCGCGGCGTGCGGCAGCGGCGATACGACCACCACCACGGCCGCCCCGACTGCGACCACGGTCGCTCCGGCCACCGATACCACGGCCGCCGCGACCGAGTCCACCGATGCCGCCGCCGGCGGCACCCTGGTCGTCAAGGGCATGGTCGACAAGCCGGCCACCTTCACCGCCGCCGACCTGCAGAAGATGAACCCGGTGACCATCACCGCCGAGCATCCCAAGAAAGGCGCCACCGAATACACCGGTGTCAAACTGGCCGACCTGTTCACGACCCTGGGCGTACAGGCTTCCGCCACCACGCTGGTCATGACCTCCTCCGACGGCTACATGGCCGAAGCCGCCCTGTCCGAGATCTCCGCCAGCGCCGACGCCATGCTTGCCATCGGCGACGGTACGCTCGACATGGTCATGCCGGGCCTCAGCAGCAAGGCGTGGGCCAAGGATGTCGTCTCCTGGGAATTCAAGTAACCGGTCCGGGACTTCCGGTGGGGGAGGTTCGGGGATGAGAAGGGCGAAGATCGCGGGACGCGTGCTTTTCCTGGCATTCGTGCTCGCGCTCCTCGTGGCTGCGACCTTGCAGACGGTGGCGTGTGGCTCGGACGGCTCGAGCGACGCCACTCTGCAGGTGGTCACCTCCACGGGGTCCCAGACGTTCACTCTGAAGCAGGTCAAGAAGATGCCGGCCGTGAAGGCCCAGGGTGGCATCAAGAACAGCGCGGGCAACATCACGCCGCCCAGCGAGTACGCGGGAGTGACCGTCGATGAGCTGGTCAAGTCCCTGGGAGGCATCCCGGATGGCTCGGGCGTGACCTTTGTCGCCAAGGACGGCTACGAGATGACCATGTCGGCAGACCAGGTCAAGAACGGCATGTTCATCACATACGACGTCTCGACCGGAGATGAGATCAGCGTCGACGGACCGCTCACGCTTGTGCTCGCCTATGAGCATGAGGGCGAACCCACCGATCCGGAGGCCGACGGCGCGCTTCGCGTCGCCATCCTGAGCGACAAGGGCAACCAGGTGACCGACGGCCACTGGTGGGTCAAGTGGGTCACGAAGATCGAGATCAAGCCGGCGAGCGCCGGATGGGCCCTCGCGGTGAACGGAGCGTTGCAGGAGAAGGTGGACCGTGGCTCGTTCGATTCGTGCTCGGCGCCGAAATGTCACGGGGTCACGTGGAAGGACGCCGATGGCGTCACCTGGTCGGGCGTGCCGCTGTACTACCTCATGGGCCGCGCCGACGACGAGCAGAAGCACGACAATGGCGCTTTCAACAGCGCGCTCGCCGCTGAAGGCTACCCTGTGGAGATCGTCGGGGCCGACGGCTACAAGGTGACCTTCGATTCCTCGAAGGTGGCGCTCAGCAAGGAGTACTTCCTCGCCAACAAGATGAACGACGCCGAACTGACCGGAGAGGACGCACCTCTGCGTCTGGTCGGGCCGGGTGTCGATACGAAGTCTTCTGTCGGCGGAGTCACCGAGATCCGCTTCGTCTTGCCGGCGAAGTGAGACTGAGGTCTGAGTCCTTGGGGGCGGCGGCGACGCGGATGGCGTCGCCGCCGCCCCGCTCGGTCCTCGTGGTCGTTCTGACCCTGCTCCTGACGGCCGCGCTCGCGGCCGGACTCACCTCCTGCGACACGGGCCCCGGGGCGGCGGACACGGGCGGCAAGACCACCATCCGCATCCTCTACGCAGGCAGCCTCATCATCCCCTTCGGGGAACTGGAGAAGCGGTTCGAGACGCTCCACCCCGATATCGACATCAACGGCGAAGGACATGGCAGCATCCAGGTGCTCCGCCACGTGAGCGATATCCACGAAGAAGCCGATGTCCTCATCAGTGCCGACTCCCAACTCATCCCCATGTTGCTCTACGCCAGCGAGGACCCGGAGAGCAAGATCCCGTACGGCTCCTGGCGCATCGATTTCGCGACCAACGAGATGGCCATCGGGTACACGGACGACAGCAAGTACGCGTCGGAGATCACCGCCGAGAACTGGTACGACGTGGTCTCCCGGCCCGGTGTGCGGCTCGGCCTGGCTGACCCCCGCTTCGACTCAAACGGTTACCGGGCGCTCATGATGTTCGCGCTTGCCGGCCGGCGGTACGAGAAGCCGGCCCTCTTCTTCGACACGTTCGACGGCCAGTTCACCACTCCCATCACGGCCGAGGACGACGAGTCGGGCGGGGTCACGGCCGTCCATGTCCCCGAGCTGCTCGAGACGGCATCCGGGGCCCACATCGTGATGCGCGGCTACAGTGTCCAACTGCTGCCCCTGCTCGAGAGCGGCGACATCGACTACGCGATCGAGTATCTGAGCGTCATCAAGCAGCACGGCCTGAAGTACGTGGCGCTGCCCGCGGAGTTGAACCTCAGCGACGCGGCGTCGGCAGCCATCTACAAACAGGTGCGGGTGGACCTTGACTACCAGCGTTTCTCATCGGTCAAGCCGAGCTTCGAAGGCCTGCCCATCACCTACTCTCTCACCATCCCCTCGAACGCGGCTCATCCCGACGCGGCGAGTCTGTTCGTCCAGTTCCTGCTCGGCCCCGAGGGGCGGGCCATCATGGAGCGGCACTACCACCCGATGCTCGCCCAGCCCTGGTGCGATAACCTGGGAGCGCTGCCCGAGGAACTGCGGGGGTTGGTCGCCAAGTAGCAGGGGAAGGTGTTCGTGACCCGCGATCCCAATGGATATCGCCGCACCGGGTGGATCTTCTGGATCCTCGCGGCGCTGCTTCTCATCTTCATCGTGTTGCCGCTCGCCGTGACCATCGTCCAAGGCGGATGGGGCGGGCTGGTGAAGGTCGCCCGGGAGTGGGGCGTCCTGCGTTCGATCGGGATCACCTTCCTGGCGGCGTTCATCGCGACGATCGTCGCGTTCGTGCTCGGCACTCCCCTCGCCTACCTTCTGGCCCGGCGCGACTTCCCCGGCAAGAGCGTGGTCCAGGGGCTGGTCGACGTCCCCTTGGTCATCCCTCACACAGCCGCCGGCATCGCGCTACTCATGGTCTTCGGGCGCCAGGGGATCATCGGGAAGCCGTTCGCGGGCGTCGGGGTCTTTTTCACGGAGAACCTGGCCGGCATCGTCATCGCCATGCTCTTCGTGAGCGTCCCGCTGTTCGTCGGGTCGGCTCAGGCAGCCTTCGGGCTGGTGGACACCCGGCTGGAGCGGGTCGCGCGCACGCTGGGCGCTTCCCCGTGGCGGGCCTTCTCCGGTGTGGCTCTTGCCCTTGGCCGGACGCGGGCTGGCCGCGGGGGCCGTCCTCATGTGGGCGCGAGGGATAAGTGAGTTCGGCGCGATCGTCATCCTCGCCTATAACCCCAAGACCATCTCGGTGCTCACCTGGGAGTTGTTCAGCGGGTACGGTCTGTCGGTGGTGCTGCCGGTGACGGCGTTGGTGATCCTGATCGCGTTGGTGATCCTTGTGATCTTCCGGCTGCTACTGCCCTCGCGGACGTCGGGCCGCGGCTGGAGGGGTGGATGACGACTCGGCGGGTGGCGCCATGCTGAAGTTGACGGACCTCGCGGTCGATGTGGGCGAGTTCGGCCTCCGGCTGGATTCACTCGAAGTCGTCCCCGGGGAGTATCTGGTGATCCTGGGTCCGAACGGGGCGGGCAAGACGGTGCTGCTGGAGACCATCGCCGGGCTGCACGCCGTCGCGGGGGGGCGGGTGGAGTTTCTGGGCGACGCGGCGGCCCCCACGTGGAACGACGTCACCGCCTGGCCGCCGGAGGAACGAGGGGTCGGCTTCGTCTATCAGGACTACCTGCTGTTCCCGCACTTGTCGGTAGGGGAGAACATCGGGTTCGGGTTGAAGGGCCGGGTCCCCGCGGCGGACCGGGTGGGCCGTATCCGGGAAGTGGCTGTGCTCACCGGGGTGGAAGGCCTGCTGGGCCGGAGGGTGTCCGGGTTGTCGGGCGGCGAGCAGCAGAAGGTGGCTCTCGCCCGGGCGCTTGCCATCCGGCCGCGGCTGCTCCTTCTGGACGAGCCTCTGGCCGCGCTCGACCGGTCGGCTCGCCGGGAGATGGCGGGTGAGGTGAAGCGGCTGTGTGGCCGCCTCGGTGTGACGGTGTTGCACGTGACCCACAACCTGGAGGAGGCCGTCGCGCTGGGAGACAGGGTCGCTGTTCTGGCCGGCGGCCGGTTGCTTCAGACCGGCGCGCCCGCGGAGGTGATGCGCGCGCCGGCGTCTCGGACGGTGGCCGGACTCGTGGGATGCGAGAACCTGCTGGAGGGTACCTTGGCGGCGGAGCCGGTCGTGACGGTCACGGGAGGGCCGGCTCTCATGGCCGGGGCGCCGGGCGGCGGAGCCCCCGGCCCGGTGATGGTCGCCCTGCGGGCGGAGGACCTGGTATTGGAGGCCGCCGAGACTCCGGCGGCGGGGAGGTCGAACGTCTTCCCCGCGCTCGTCGAGAGCGTCGAACCGGGCTCGGCCCACTGGACCGTGAGGGTCCGCTATGCCGGCGGGGCGGACGGCAGCGGCGAAGCTGCCTGTGTGTTCGCGGTGTTCGTCCTTCCGCCGGAGGTGGCGCGCCTGGCGCTTGCGCCCGGCGCGCCCGTGCAGGTGTGGGTCGACCCGGCCCGGGTGGCCGTCTGCCGGACGTAGTCCCATGGCTGCTCGACCTGTGCCCCGGGTACGGTAATCTCTCCCGGCCGGGCGGCAGACCCGGCGTGACGCAAGGAGACAAGACATGAGCACGTTCTGGAAGCCCTACCGCTCCGATGTCAGCCTGGCCCTGCTGGCCGGTGGCCGTTCCGTCCGGATGGGCGAGGACAAGATGTTCACGCCTTTCGGCGGCAAGACCCTCATCGAATGGATGCGCGACCGGTTCGCTCCGGTCTTCCCGCACGTCTTCGTGGTCACCCGCGCAGCCGGAGCGGTTCCACGACCTGGGCCTGCCGGTGGTCAACGACGCCCTGTCCGACACCGGCTCCGCGGTCGGCCTCTACACCGCGGTCCTGGCGGCGCCCACCGAACGGGTCATCTGCCTGGCCTGCGACATGCCGTTCGTCACCCCTCGGTTCCTCAGGGTGCTCGCCGACCGCTCCGAGGGCTACGACGTGTTCGTGCCCCGGCACGGCCGAGTTCATGCAACCCCTCTGCGCGGTGTACGGCAAGGGCACCCTGGACGCCTACCAGGCGTTCATCGCCTCGGGCGGCCGGCGGATCTTCGACATCTATCCCGATCTCAACACCGGGTATCTCGAGCTGGACGGAGGGGAGTTCGGCGATCCGGACAAGCTGTTCATGAACGTCAACACTCCCGAGGAGTTGGAGGCGGCCCGCGAGCGTCTCGCCGCAGGAGGGCGGGGGCTGGCGCGCGGCGCTCCAGCCCCGGATCCAGGCCTTCATGGACGCCAGCCCCATCCCGGTGGTGTCGTTCATCGGCAAGAAGAAGTCCGGCAAGACCACGGTGCTCCTCGGAGTCATCAAGGAGCTGCGCGAGCCGGGGCTACCGGGTGGCTGTCCTCAAGCACGACACCCACGGCTTCGACATCGACATCCCCGGCACCGACTCGTACCGCTTCAAGGAACTGGGTGCCGAGGTGGTGGGGGTCTCCTCTCCCTGGACCTACGTGTGGCAGGTGCGGACCGAGGAGGAGCCTTCTCTGGGCGAGCTGATCCGCCAGATCAGGGAGCCCGTGGACCTCGTCATCACCGAGGGCTTCAAGCAGCAGGACGCGCCCAAGATCGAGGTGTCGCGGCGCGCGCGCAGCGAGACTCTGGTGAGCACGCCCGACGAACTCATCGGCATCACCAGCGACCAGCGCTTCCCCGACTACCCCGTCCCCCAGTGCGATCTGGACGACTTCAAAGCCTTGGCCGACCTCGTCGAAGAGCGTATACTCACGCGAGTATAACGGCCGGGCCGGGCCGACACGGGGGACGGCACGTGAATCCGCCCGCGGGGCAGATGATCGACTATCTCCGGCTATCGGTCACCGACCGGTGCAACTTCCGCTGTGTGTACTGCATGCCTCCCGAAGGGCGTGGAGTTCAAGCCGCACGAGCAGATCCTCTCCTACGAGGACATGGTCTTCTTCGTGCAGACCGCCGTCGAGCTTGGGCATCACCAAGGTGAGGATCACCGGGGGCGAGCCCCTGGTGCGCAAGGGCCTGGCCGACCTGGTGCGCCAGATCCGGGCGATCCCCGAGATCCGCGACATCTCGCTCACCACCAACGGCGTCATGCTCCCCCGGCACGCGGAGGAACTCAAAGAGGCCGGCCTCGATCGCGTGAACATCAGTGTCGACTCGCTCGACCCCGACCGGTACAAGATGCTGACCCGGGGCGGTTCGCTGGAGGCGGGCTTCGCAGGCGTCGAGGCGGCGCTCCGCGCGGGGTTCCATCCGGTCAAGATCAACGTGGTGATGATGCCCGAGCTGCGTCCGCGAACTGCCGGACTTCGTGGCTCTCACCAAGGATAGGCCGCTGCACGTCCGGTTCATCGAGTGGATGCCGGTGGGCGGATGCGGCCCGCGCACCGTGGGCGAGGCTCTCAGCAAGGAACGGCTCATGGCCGAACTGGACAAGATCGGCGCCGACGGCGCCGGGCTGCCGATGCCGGTCGCCTCCCCGGGCGGCTGGGGTCCGGCCCGCTACTACCGCTTCCCGGGCTACGCGGGCACCATCGGCTTCATCGGCTCCATGTCCGACCACTTCTGCAACGAATGCAACCGCCTGCGCCTCACGGCCGACGGCAAGCTCAAGAACTGCCTGTTCTCCAGCCACGAGGTGGATGCCAGGCCGGCCATGCAGGCCAGGGACCGCGAAGCCGTGCTGGCCGCGGTCTCCGAGTCGCTCGGGTGCAAGACGTTCGACAAGAACGTGCTGCCCGGGCAGACCTCACGGAACATGTCGCAGGTTGGAGGCTGACATGGCCAAGTCGCGCGACTGCAGCAAGGCCGCCGAGGACGCCGCGGCGCCGCGGCTGAGCCACGTGGACGAGACGGGCGAGGCCCGCATGGTCGATGTGAGCGGCAAGCAGCGCCACCGTCCGCACCGCCCGGGTCGGCGCCCGGGTCTGGATGGCGCCGGAGACCCTACGGCTGCTGCAGGAGCAGGCGTTGCCCAAGGGCGACGTGCTCACCGTGGCGAAGGTGGCCGGCATCATGGCGGCCAAGCGCACCAGCGAACTCATCCCGCTGTGCCATCCCATCGCGCTCACCCAGGTGGATCTGAGCTTCTCCATCGTCGAGGAAGCACTCGCGCATCGACATCGAGTGCGTCACCCGCACCGAGGATCGCACCGGCGTGGAGATGGAGGCCCTCATCGGCGCCTCGGTGGCCGCCACCACCATCTACGACATGTGCAAGGCGGTGGACCGGGGGATGGTGGTCGGTGACCTGCGCCTGCTGGAGAAGACAGGCGGCAAGGAGGACTACGTGCGTCCCGAAGAGCCTGTATCCGCGGCCGGGCAGGCCGCGCGCGTCGCGCCGCAGTCCGCATCCGTCCCCCAGCCCATGCCCGCCGTTCCGTCGGCCGGCTCCGTGGTGGCGGTCAACGTCAGCGCGAACAAGGGCGAGCGGAAGAAAGCGTCCCCCGACGTCACGCTCCTGCGTGCGAGCACGGCATCGAAGGCGACGCCCACGCCGGTCCCTGGCACCGCCAGGTGAGCCTGCTGGCCCAGGAGTCCATCGACAAGATGGTGGCGAAGGGCCTCAGCGTCGGCCCCGGCGACTTCGCCGAGAACATCACCACCAGCGGCATCGAGGTGGCGGCGCTGCCCATCGGGACGCTCCTCGAGATGGGCGAGGCCCTGGTGGAGGTCACCCAGATCGGCAAGGAATGCCACGCCCGCTGCGCGATCTACTATCAGGCCGGCGACTGCGTCATGCCCCGCGAAGGCATCTTCGTGCGCGTGCTGCGGGGCGGCCGGGTGGCTCCGGGCGATCCGGTGACGGTGCGGGCCTGGGGGTACGGCGGGTGAGCGGGAAGCTCTCGTCGCCCATCCGGGCGGCGGTGGTCACGCTGAGCGACAAGGCCAGCGCCGGGCTGCGCGCCGACGCCTCCGGTCCGCTGCTGGTGGAGTTGCTGCGGGGCATCGGGGCGATCGCCGCGCGACGCCATCGTCATCCCGGACGACCAGCCCACCATCGAGCGCACCCTGCGCGAACTGGCCGACGGCGGCGACATCGACCTGGTGCTCACCACCGGCGGCACCGGTCTCGCGCCCCGCGACCACACGCCCGAGGCCACCCTGGCCGTGGCCGACCGTCTGGCCCCCGGGCTTCGCCGAGGCCATGCGGGCCGCGTCGCTGGCGGTCACGCCCAACGCCATGCTCAGCCGGGCCACGTCCGCGGTGCGCAAGCAGACGCTCATCATCAACATGCCGGGAAGCCCCAAGGCCTGCAGAGAGCATTTCGCGGTGATAGCGCCGGTGCTCGGACCATGCCGTGGAGACGGTGAGAGGGGAAGCGTTCGAGTGCGCTTCGCCGGACGCCGCAGCCGCGGCCCCCGCCGGCGCCCTCGCCGGGGCCTGCTAGACTACGACCGTCCGCGCCCCGTCTTGCGCTCTTTGGCCGCGTAGAGGTTGGTGTCGGCCACTTTGAGCAGCGCCTCGCGCGTGGTGCCGTCCGCGGGACACTGCGCCAGCCCCGAAGCTCACTTCCAGGCTGACCATGCCTCCGCCCAACCTGCAGCCGGTCCTTGCTGATGGACTCCGCGATCCTCTTGCCCACCGAGTCTGATGGCGATTCCGGTCGGCTTCGGGCATGAGGATGACGAACTCGTCCCCGCCGTACCGGCAGGGGATGTCCGTATCGCGGATGTTCACCCGCATCGCCGCCGCCAAGTGCCTGATGGCCTCGTCGCCGGCCGCGTGCCCGAAGGTGTCGTTGATCAGCTTGAGGCTGTCGAGGTCGAGCATGAGCACCGCGAACGGGTGGCGGTAGCGTTTGTAGAGCTCCACATGCCGATCGAGCTCCTGCTCCAAGTACCGGCGGTTGTGCAGGCTGGTGAGAGTGTCGGTGTGGGCCAGGCGGTCGAGTTCGGCGCTGGACTGCCTGTGATAGGCCTCCGCCGCGCTCATCATCACCCGGTGCAGAGCCAGCCGCAGGATGCGCACCAGTTCGAGGATCTCTTTGTCCTGCTGGCGCAGGCCGCCTTCGAGCTGCTCCCAGATGGCTTCCTCGAGAGCGTCGAGGCTGCCGATGAGCGGGCCGATGCCGCCGGAATCGTCGTGCTGCAGGAGCCCGAGAGCCGAGGCCTGCCGGTAATAGAGGCCGCCGGGGCCGAACTGCGAGAGAGTGTCTTCGTCGGAGAGGCAGTTGGCCAGGCCCTCGATGAGCTCCACCGAGGTACGGATGGTCTCCTGGGTGGGGAAGCGCTGAAGAGCGCGGAGATCGTCGATCTGGGTGATGAGACGATTGAGCCAGACCTTGGTGATCTCAAGCTTGTTCTCTTCAAGGATCCGCTTGGCCTTGTTCAGTACGACCGCTCGTTCTGGAGGATCCAGGGGATGCAATTGACTGACTTCCTTCGGCACGGGCGGAACCTCTGCGCTCATCTGACAAGATTTGCACACATTTTATAACCTATTCACTCTATAGTCCATCTCATCGTCAGACACCGGCAAGGACTATAGAGCCTCCTTTGATACTATTTTCCCAGGGAGGGTATTAGCCACACGCTTGAGGTCGTCTCACGGGCTGGAGGGCATGTGAGGATAGGATTCGACGCAAGGGCCATCAGCTACCGCGGTATCGGCACCTACTCGCGCAACCTCCTGCGCCACTTCGCCGATGCCGGCGTGGAGGTCGTGGTGTTCTGCCAGGACCAGGAGAAGGACACCATGCCCGCCGTCGACTCCTTCACCCTGGTCTCGGCCAACATGGATCCGCTGTCCCAGTCGAAGTCGGGCTTCCGCTCGCTGGTGCAGAAGTCCAAGGTGGATCTGCTCCACGTACCCAGTCCCTGGACCCCGGCCCCGCTCGATACCCCGCTGGTGGCCACCGTCCACGACGTCACCCCGCTGCTCTATCCCCGCAGCCTCCCGCTCCGCCTGCGCATGCGCTACAAGGGGCAGCTCAACGACGACCCTCACCCACGCCAAGCGCATCATCACGGTGTCGCAGGTGTCGCTGTCGGCGCTCAGCGCGTACGCCAACGTGAGTCCGGCCAAGGTGCGCGTGATCCACAACGGCGTGGCGGAGCGGTTCCGCCCGGCCACGCCCGACGAGCAGGCGGCGGCCCGCGGGCACTACTCCCTCCCGGAGCGCTTCGTCTTCTGGGTGGGCGACTTCCGGCCGGAGAAGAATCTCCCGTTCCTTATCAACGCCTGGTCGCGCCTGGGGCATCACATCGCCGATCCGCCCGTGCTGGTCCTGGCCGGCGCGCAGCGCGGCGAGTACCGGAAGCTGCGGAAAGAGGTGGAGAAGCGGGGCATGGAGGACAAGGTCCTCTTCCCGGGCTTCATCCGCGACGACGATCTTCCCGCGGTCTATTCGGCCGCCACCCTGTTCGTCTTCCCGTCGCTCTACGAGGGCTTCGGGCTGCCGCCGCTGGAGGCCATGGCCTGCGGCACCCCCTGCGTGGTCTCGCACTCGTCGTCGCTGCCGGAGGTCACCGGGTCGGCGGCGCTGCTCTTCAACCCCACCTCGCTCGACAGCCTGGAGGACTGCGTCAAGCGCGTCCTGCGCCGAGCCCGACCTCTACGAGGCCCTGCGCGAGGACGGCCTCCGGCAGTCGGCGCTGTTCCCTTGGAGCAAGGCGGCGGAGGAGACTCTGGACGTCTATCGCAGCGTTCTCGAGGAGTCTTAGCAGCCTCTTAAGCGCGGTTTCCCGCGAGAACGCTCCGGGCGAGTAAAATCGCGCTCATGAGAGATCTGCGCGACTTCATCCAGCTGCTTCGCGAAAAGGGACAGCTCGTCGGTCATCGACGCTCCGGTCGACCCGGTGCTCGAGATCACCGAGATCGCCGACCGGGTGGTCAAGGCCGGCGGTCCGGCGCTCCTGTTCACCCATCCCAAGGGCTCGTCGTTCCCGGTGCTCATCAACCAGTTCGGCAGCGACGAGCGCATGTGCCTGGCTCTGCGCGCCGCCTCCTACGACGAGGTGGGCGCCCGCATCCAGACCCTCACGGCTTTCGAAGCCGCCGGCGGGCGCCTGGGAGAAGGTCAAGGCCCTGGGCAAGCTCAAGGACCTGGCCGGCGTGCAGCCGCGCACCGTCAAGAGCGGCCCCTGCCAGGAAGTGGTGCAAGACCGGCGCCGACATCGACCTGGGCGCGCTGCCCGTGCTGCAGTGCTGGCCCCTCGACGCCGGACGCTTCATCACCCTCCCGCTGGTCTTCACCAAGCATCCGGCCGACCGGCCAGCGCAACGTGGGCATGTACCGGCTGCAGGTCTACGACCGCGACACCACCGGGATGCACTGGCACATCCACAAGGATGCGCGCCGAGCACTACCGGGTGGCGGCGGAGCAGGCGGCGGCGCGGCGCAGGCCGGCGCGCGCGGCCCGGCGCTGCGAGCGCCACAGTCGCCGCGCGGGCGCCGCCGCCGGCCGCATGGAAGTGGCCGTGGCCATCGGCACCGACCCGGTCGATCACCTACGCGGCCACGGCGCCGCTGCCGGGCCCATCGACGAGATGACCTTCGCCGGCTTCCTTCGGGAGGAAGCGGTGGACATGGTGCGCTGCAAGACCGTGGACCTGGAGGTCCCGGCCGCACGCCGAGTTCGTGCTCGAGGGCTACGTCGACCTGGCCGAAGCGCGCCGCGAAGGCCCGTTCGGCGACCACACCGGCTACTACTCGCTGGCCGACGACTATCCGGTGCTGCATCTGACGGCGCTCACCCATCGCCGGGACGCCATCTACTCCACCACCATCGTGGGCCAGGCTCCCATGGAGGACGCCTACCTGGGCAAGGCCACCGAGCGCCTGTTCCTGCCGCTGCTGCAGGCTCACCCTGCCCGAAGTCGTGGACATGGACCTGCCCAAAGAGGGCGGCTTCCACAACTGCGTCATCGTCTCCGTGGACAAGCGCTACCCGCTGCAGGCCCGCAAGGTCATGCACGCGGTGTGGGGCACCGGGCAGATGCAGTTCACCAAGTGCGTCGTGGTCGTCGACGGCGACGTGGACGTGCACGACTACGCCCAGGTGGCCTGGCGCGTGTTCAACAACGTCGACTGGCAGCGGGACGTCACGATAGTCGAGGGGCCGCTGGACGTGCTCGACCACTCCTCGCCGCACCCGGTGTGGGGCGGCAAGATCGGCATCGACGCCACCACGGAAGTGGCCCGAGGAGGGGCACGACCGGGAATGGCCCGCCGACGTGGAGATGTCCGCCGACGTCAAGGCCCGGGTGGATGAGTTGTGGCCGTCTCTCGGCCTCGGCGAACCCGGCCGGACGGCCGGTTCCGCGCAGCTCAGGCGCCTGAGGAGCCCATGTCCCTGCTCAGCTATCGCCCGCAAGTTCGTCAACCTCATCAAGTTCGAGCACTCGATCTTCGCCCTGCCGTTCGCGTACGCGGCCGCCTTCCTGGCCGGCCCGGGCGTGCCCGGCTTCTGGCGGATGGTCTGGATCACCATCGCCATGGTGGCGGCCCGCAGCTTCGGCATGGGCATCAACCGGCTGATCGACGCCGAGCTCGACGCCCGCAACCCCCGCACCGCCGGGCGCGAGATCCCCTCGGGCAGGCTGAGCCGCCGCAGCGTGTGGATCTTCGTGATCGTCTGGCTGGCCATCCTGGTCTACTCGACCTTCCATCTGCCGGTGATCACCCGGTACCTGTGGCCGGTGGTGGTCATCCCCATGGTCGTCTATCCCTACACCAAGCGGTGGACGCCCCTCTGCCACCTGGTCCTGGGCGTGGCCGACGGCTTGGGGCCGGTCGGCGCCTGGGTGGCCGTGACCGGCACGGTGACGTGGGAGCCGTTCGCGCTGGGCGCGGGCGTGGGGCTGTGGATCGCCGGGTTCGACATCATCTACGCCTTCATGGACGTCAAGGTGGACCGCGAGCAGGGGCTGCACTCCATCCCGGCCGACTTCGGCCACGGGGTGGCGCTGTGGACCACGCGGGGCTTCCATCTGCTGGCGGTGGTCCTGCTGGCGCTCACCGGCTGGGCGCAGGGGGCGAGTTCGGCGACGGGAGGGATCAGCTTCGTCTACTACATCGGCGTGGCGGTCTGCGCCGCGCTCCTCTTCTACGAGAACTGGCTGATGCGCAAGGCCGACCTGGAGAAGGTGGGCGTGGCCTTCATGACCATGAACGGCATCATCAGCGTGGTGTTCCTGTTCTTCACGACGCTCGCCCTCTTCGTGCGCGATGAGCAGAGGCGGCGCGATGAGTCCGCTGGACGCCACCCGTTTCGACGCCACTCCCGAGCCCCAGCGGGTGCGGACCATGTTCGACGGCATCGCCGGCTCCTACGACCGGCTGAACGACCTCATGACGGCCGGGCTGCACCACCGCTGGCGCGAGCTGGCGGTGATGGTGGCGCAGGTGGGCCCGGGCTGCTCGGCGCTGGACGTGTGCTGCGGCACCGGCGACCTGGCCTTCGCGCTGCGGCGGGCCGTCGGCCCCGAGGGGCGCGTGGTGGGGCTGGACTTCTCCGAGGACATGCTGGACGTGGCCCGGGACAAGTGCGGCCGCAACCAGCTCTATGTGGAGTTCCTGCAGGGTGACGTGCTGGCGCTGCCGTTCCCGGATGGGGCGGCGGGCGCGCCGGACGCGGCCTGGGCCGCCGCCACGCTGGCCGCCGCCGCGACCGGCGCCGCCGCGGGCAGCGCCGCGCCGCCGGCTTCGACGCCTGCACCGTGGGCTTCGGCATCCGCAACGTCCCCGACATCGTGCAGGCCTTCAGCGAGATGCGCCGCGTCTGCCGGCCCGGCGGCCGCGTCGTCTGCCTGGAGATAACCCAGCCGACCATCCCGGTGTTCCGCGAGTTCTACAAGCTCTGGTTCCAGCGGGCGGTGCCGGTGCTCGGCCGCCTGGCCGCCGGGGACGATTCGGCGTACACGTATCTGCCCGCGTCGGTGCTGCGCTTCCCGCCTCCGGAGGAGCTCAAAGGGCTGATGGAGCAGGCCGGTCTGCGGAACGTCCGCTACGAGATCCTGGCCGGGGGGATCATCGCGCTGCACTACGGCGATCGCGTAGCGGTGCTAGACTCCGGCCATGCCGCCCATCTCGCGTGCCGATCCTCTTGACGTCGTCGAACAGAAAGTAGCCCGGGGAGAGCGCCTTTCGTTCGCCGACGGCCTTGCCCTGTTCGAATCCCCCGATCTGCTGCGCATCGGCCGCATGGCGGACTCAGTGCGGCGGCGCAAGGTGGGCGACGACGTCTACTTCGTGGTCAACCGCCACATCAACTACACCAACATCTGCCGCAACCGCTGCCGTTTCTGCGCGTTCTCCCGCACCGAGGGAGAAGAAGGGCGCCTACTCCCTGACCGTCGACGAGGTCCTCGCCAAGGCGCGGGAGAGCATCGAGCAGGGAGCCACCGAGATCCACATCGTGGGCGGCGAGCATCCCGCCCTGCCCTACGCCGACGTGCGGGCCATGATCGCCGGGGTGCGGGCGCTGTCGCCCGACCGTGCACATCAAGGCGTTCACCGCTTCGGAGATCGTGCACTTCGCCGAGGGCGAGAAGGCGCCGGTGGAGCAGATCCTGCGCGATCTGCAGGCGGCCGGGCTGGACGCCATGCCGGGCGGCGGCGCCGAGATCTTCGCCGAGAAGGTGCGGACCGAGGTCTGTCCGGCCAAGATATCCGGCGAGCGCTGGCTGGAGGTGCATGCGCTGGCGCACCGGCTGGGCATCAGGACCAACGCCACCATGCTCTACGGCCACATCGAGAGCTACGCGGACCGGGTGGACCACTTCCTCCGGCTGCGCGACACCCAGGACCAGACCGGCGGCTTCCAGGCCTTCATCGCGCTGGCCTTCCAGCCGGCGCCGGGCACGCCGCTGGCCCACCTGCCCGGCACCACCGGCATCGGACGACCTCAAGACCATGGCCGTCGCCCGCCTGCTGCTGGACAACTTCGACCACATCAAGACCTACTGGGTCATGACCGGGCTCAAGCTGGCCCAGACTCGCCCTGTTCTTCGGGGCCAACGACATGGACGGCACCGTGGTGGAGGAGGTCATCTCCCTGCTGTCGGGGGCCGGTCATGGGCAGGCGCTGTCGCAAGGCCGAACTGGTGCGGGTCATCCAGCGACGCCGGCCGGATGCCGGTGGAGCGGGACGGGCTGTACCGGACGGTGCGGCGGTACGACGAGCCGGCGGCGCCGGGCGCCGCGGCGCGCCGCGGCGCCAGGCGCCGAGCCGAGCGCCGCCCAGCCGGAGGCCGCGCGATGACCGTCCGCGTGGGCCACATCGAGTTCCTGAACTGCTACCCGCTCTACTACGGCTTCGAGCAGACGGGCATGCTGGCCGACGACCGGCCATGTCGACCGTCCGGATCGTCCGGGTGTGGAGCTGCTTCCCGGCGTCCCCACCGACCTCAACCGCATGCTGGCCGCCGGCGAGCATCGATCTCGGGCCCGATCAGCTCCATCGCCTACGCCCGCAACCACGAGAGCCTGCTGCTTTCGCGGCACCTGAGCATCTCGTCGGTCGGGGCGGTGGACAGCATCCAGTTGGTCTCGCGCGTCCCGCTCGAGGAGATCCGCACCGTGGCGCTCACCACGCAGAGCGCGACGTCGGTGGCTCTGCTCAAGACCCTCCTCAAGCTGCGCTATCAGGCAGGATGTCGTCTACTCGGAGCTGGCGGGCTCCGGTGGACCACCGCTCTGGAGCGCACGACGCGGTGCTCCTCATCGGCGACCAGGGGCTGGAGGCGCTCTACTTCCCCACGCCCGGGACCGTCTGCCACGACCTGGGCGACGCTGTGGCAGGAGTGGACCGGGCTTCCCATGGTCTACGCCGTGTGGGCGGCCCGGGAGGACTTCGCCCGCACGAACGGAGCGGAGCTCCTGGCGGTGGAAGAGGAACTGGTGCGCTGCATGGACTACGGCCGGAGCCATCTGTCCGGAGGTGGTGGAGTCGGCGCTGGGCCGGTACCGCTTCGATCGGGCGGGGCTGACGCGCTACTTCGCCCGTCTTCGCTACGACTTCACCGAGGAGTACCAGGAAGGCCTGACGCGGTTCTACCAGTTGGCGCACGAGGCCGGCGAGCTGGACGAGGTGCCGCGGCTGCGGTTCATCGACGAGGTGGCGGGCGGCGGCGCGGCGCCGGCGGCGGCGGAGCCGCACCTGCGGCCGGGCGCCGGGCGCCGGACGGCGCCGCGGCCCGACAGGAGGCCGCCTCATGACCCGCATGACCGACCAGGAAGCCCTCGACCTCCTGCGCTCGCGCGACCTGCTCGAAGTGGGGGCGCGAGCCCACGAAGTGCGCGAGCGCCTCGTCCCGGGCGACTGGCCACCTACATCATCGACCGCAACATCAACTACACCAACGTCTGCATCTCGGGCTGCCGGTTCTGCGCCTTCCACTGCAAGCCGGGCGCCGCCGACGCCTACGTCCTCTCCCAGGAGGACGTCCACGCCAAGATCGAGGAGACCATCGCCCTGGGCGGCACCGCCATCATGATGCAGGGCGGCCTCCATCCCGACCTCCAGATCGCCTGGTACGAAGACCTGTTCCGCTCCATCAAGGAGCGCTTCGACATCACCATCCATTCGCTCTCGGCGCCCGAGATCGTCCACATCGCCAAGGTGAGCGGCCTCACCGTGCCCGAGACGCTTCGCCGCCTCAAGGCCGCCGGGCTCGACTCGCTGCCGGGCGGCGGCGCCGAGATCCTCGTGGACCGCGTCCGCGAGCAACTGGCTCCGGGCAAGGCCAACACCCGCGAGTGGCTGGGCGTCATGCGCGAGGCCCACAAGCAGGGCATCCCGGGCACGGCCACCATGATGTTCGGCAGCGTCGAGTCGCTCGAGGACCGGGTGGCGCACATGCGGGCCATCCGCGATCTGCAGGACGAGACCGGCGGCTTCCGGGCCTTCATCCCCTGGAGCTTCCAGTCCGGGCGCACCGAACTGCAGGGCACCACCCAGGCGGCCACCGCGGTGGAGTACCTCATGACCCTGGCCGTCTCCCGGCTCTACCTGGACAACGTGCCGCACATCCAGGCGTCGTGGGTCACGCAGGGGCTCAAGATCGGGCAGGTGGCGCTCCGCTTCGGGGCGGACGATCTGGGCAGCACCATGATCGAGGAGAACGTGGTCTCGGCCACGGGGCTGACCGTCCGGGCCAACGAGGAAGACCTGGTCCGGGCCATCCGGGAGGCGGGTTTCGTCCCCGCGCAGCGGCGCACCGACTACTCGTTGGTGGAGGCCGCGTTAGCCTTCGATGGTACATTTAGCAGGGACAAAACGTGAAAAGGCTGCCAAGAGCCGTAGTTAAGGACCAGCGATGAAGACACGGAACACTCAGAGTGAAAACGGGCCTCGCCGAGATGCTCAAGGGCGGGGTCATCATGGACGTCACCGACGCCGAGCAGGCCAAGATCGCCGAGGATGCGGGCGCGTGCGCCGTCATGGCCCTCGAGCGCGTGCCGGCCGACATCCGCAAGGACGGCGGGGTGGCCCGCATGTCCGATCCCGAGATGATCGTCAAGATCAAGGCGGCGGTCACCATCCCGGTCATGGCGAAAGCCCGCATCGGCCACTTCGTCGAGGCTCAGGTGCTGGAGGCCCTCGAGGTCGACTACATCGACGAGAGCGAAGTGCTCACCCCGGCCGACGAGACCCACCACATCGACAAGTGCGCCTTCACGGTGCCCTTCGTCTGCGGCGCCACCAACCTGGGCGAGGCGCTGCGGCGCATCACCGAGGGCGCGGCCATGATCCGCACCAAGGGCGAGGCCGGCACCGGCAACGTCGTGGAGGCCGTGCGGCACATGCGCACCATCATCGGCGAGATGCGCAAGCTCACCGTCCTGGGCGAAGAAGAGCTCTACCGCGCCGCCAAGGACCTGCAGGCCCCGTACGAACTGGTGGCCTGGGTGGCCAAGAACGGCAAGCTCCCCGTGGTCAACTTCTCCGCCGGTGGCATCGCCACTCCGGCCGACGCCGCCCTCATGATGCAACTGGGCGCCGAGGGCGTGTTCGTGGGCTCGGGCATCTTCAAGAGCGCCGACCCGGGCAAGCGGGCCAAGGCCATCGTCGAAGCCACCACCCACTATCAGGACGCGGCCATCATCGCCAAGGTCTCCGCCGGACTGGGCGACGCCATGCCCGGCCTGGAGATCGGCGCCATCGGCGAGGCGAACCTCATCCAGCATCGCGGTTGGTAGCGCGCTGGCGGCCTTCTCGCACAGTCTGCCGGCTCACAGCTCTCCCCGGATAGGCGTCCTCGCCCTTCAAGGGGCGTTCCGCGAGCACGTGCGTGATGCTGCGCCGGCTCGGCGCCGACGCGGTGGAAGTCCGGCTCCCCGAGCAGCTCGACGAGCCTCGACGGCCTGGTGATCCCCGGGGGCGAGAGCACCACCATGGGCAAGCTCATGGACACCTTCGGCCTCACCGAGCCGCTGCGGGCGTTCGCGGCCAAGCACCCGGTCTTCGGGACCTGCGCGGGGCTCATCATGCTGGCCAGCCGCACCGTCGAGGGGACCCAGACGCTTCTGGGGCTCATGGACATCACCGTCCGGCGCAACGCCTTCGGCAGCCAGGTCTACAGCTTCGAGGCTCCGGTCGATCTGACCCTCGCGGGCGAGGACGACCACACGGTCCTCACCGGCGTGTTCATCCGCGCGCCCTGGGTGGAGGAGCACGGCCCCGGGGTGCAGGTGGTGGCCACGTGCGACGGTCACACGGTGGGGGTGCGGCAGGGGCATCTGCTGGGCGTGAGCTTCCACCCGGAACTCACCGACGACACCCGGCTGCACGAGTACTTCCTGCGGGAAGTGGTGGCGGAGGCCCGCGCCGCGGCCTGAGCGGCGGCCGCTCCCTTACAGGTGAGCGACAGCCTCCGAGACCTGCACGATCAGAGCGGCGCGCGCCCACGGGAAGTGGGCTTTGACGCGATCCATCTCCTCGCCCGAGTCGACGAGCTTGCCGGTGCCTTTGAGGGTGAACCCCTGTCCCGGTCCGAGCTTGCCCGCCACCTGGCGTGACGCCACCAGGAGCTGGATCTGGTCGTTCAGGGCCAGGTTCGCTTCCATCTGGTGGTAGTAGCCGGCGGGGATGACGAGGCTGTCGGCCCCGAACCCCAGGGTGCGGACGTAATCTCCCCAGGTGGCGGTGATGTGCGGTCCTTCCGGGCCGCTGGTGACCATCGCGACGAACTCGGTCTGGTCCAGTACCTCGCGGCAGGCGCCATCGAGCAGTGCCATGTGTTCCTCCATCCGCGGTGTGCTGGACCCTATTCTAGTCCACGTGGTAGGCCAAGCCGCCGCGCCAAGCGCCCCACCCAGGTCAGTAGCCCGAAGCGGGCCAGGATCGCCGTCGCCCAACCGAACTTCCGGTAGGCGAAGTTGAACAGCAGGTACGGGGCCACCTGCCGCTTGCTCTCCGGCATCCGCCGGTAGATGTTCTTGAACGAGTAGAACTCCTTGTACATCCAGAGATAGCCCGCGCGAAGCTCCTCGGGGGAGAGAAGCAGCGGCTTGTAGACCACGTTGGCGGTGTTGTAGTGGCTGTAGTCGCGGTCGATGATGCGGCCCTCGGCCTCCAGCCGGTCGTGCAGCACCGTGCCGGGATACGGGGTGAGGATGTGGCCGGTCATGGTCTCCACCCTGTTGTCTACCAGCCACCTCATCGTGGCCTTGAACATGGATGCGTCGTCGTGGTCGAGGCCGAAGACCAGGCTCGCGTTCACCATGATGCCCCGTTGGTGGATCTCGGCGATGAGCCGGTTGTACTCAGCCACCTTGTTCTGGCGCTTGCCCACCTCGGTCAGGGCCTGCTCGTTGATGCTCTCGAATCCCACGAACAGGCTGTTGCAGCCGGTGCTCGCCATGAGATCGAGGAGCGGCAGATGGTTGATCAGGTTCACGCTCACGGCGGCGTTCCACTTGAGGGGGATCTCCTCGTCCCGCAGCGCGCGCAGGAACTCCCAGGTCCACGCCGGGTTGCCGATGAGGTTGTCGTCGATGAACAGCACGTGCCGGGTGGGGAGGCTCTTGACCTCGCGGACGACCTCGGCCACCGGGCGGTTGACGGTCTTGTAGTCCACGTACGCGCAGCTGTTGTAGCAGAACTCGCACTTGAACGGACATCCCCGGCTGGTGCTGATGGTGTTGGTGTAGAGATAGGCGCCCGGGGCGACCAGTTCGCGCCGCGGGATGGGTATGTCGGCGCCCCTGAGAGGGATCCGGCTGCGATAGACGGACCGGAGCGCGCCTGAGGCCGCGTCCAGGCAGATATCGGGCCACACCTTCTCGGCGTCTCCCACGCATATGGCGTCGAAGTGCCGCTGCGCCTCCTCGGGGACCGAGCTGATGTGGATGCCGCCGCCCACCACCGGGATGCCCCGGGCGCGGTACCCGTCGGCGATCTGGTAGGCGCGCAGCGCGTTGTCGACGTTCGCCGAGATGCCCACCAGATCGGGGCGGTCGTCGAGCGTGAGCTTCCTGACGTTCTCGTCCTCGATGGTGATGGTGTGCTCCGGAGGGGTGAGGGCCGCCAGCGTGAGGAGGCCGAGAGAGGGAGCCATACGGGGCTTCATGATGGTGTCCATCGGCCGCATGGTCATCCGCGGTTGGATCAGCTTTATCAGCATCGATACCTCCTGGCGGCGTGGCCCTGCCACTGAACCGGTGGACTTGCTATCTGGTGGACGGGACGGGACGCCGTTGTGGTTTCGTCCGTGTCCCTGGGCCGCGCGGATCGTTACAGGGAGATGCAACGGTTTGTGGAACGCGTAGGCAGGTGGGTAGAATGGCCCTTCGCACAGGCGGCCTGATGGCCCGCAGGATAGGAGATGCAATGTCCGTCCCCACTCGCTTGAGAGTCCTTGGCCTATCCATGGCGGCTCTTCTGGTCTGTGCCGTGCTCCTCGGCTCCGTGTTCGCCGAGGGCGCCCAAGCAGCCACCAGCTACAACGCGCAAGAGACCGCTTTCATCAACAGCCTGAACCAGTATCGCGCCTCCAAAGGGCTTCAGCCCCTCCTGGTGTCCGACGCCATCTCCGAAGCGTGCTACCGGCACAACCACGACATGGCCAAGTACAAGTTCTTCAGCCACTACAGCGTCAAGTCCGACTGGTTCGCGGTCGACGCCTCCCCGTGGACCCGCATGTCCGCGAGTGGGTACACGTACAGCACCAGCAAGGCTGAGAACATAGCGGCGGGGCAGAGCACGGCGGCGCTCGTGATGTCGGCGTGGAAGGCCTCCTCTGGGCACAACACCAACATGCTGGGCTCGGCCTACAAGGTCATCGGGGTCAGCTTCTATACGCTCCCCGGGTCGCCCTACGTCTACTACTGGACCACCGACTTCGGCGGATACGTGGACTCGACCTCGCACGCCGTCGGCGAGTTGCCGGCGACGCGCTATCAGCAGAACAACTCCCACTTTGTCTACTCGAGCAGCTGGGCCGCCTTCTCGACCACCAAGGCGTCCGGGGGCAGCTACCGGCGCACCAGCACCGGCAGTTCCTCGGTGACGGTGACGTTCACCGGCACCTACCTGGCCTGGATCGCGACCACGGGGACCACGCTGAGCAGGGCGTACGTGTCACTTGACGGGGGCGCCGCCCAGACCGTCGACCTCGCGCGTTCCGCCGTGGCGTACCAGCAGAAGGTATGGAACACCGGGACGCTCGGGTCGGGCACTCACACGGTGAGGATCTGGCGTGACCCGACCGACGCGGCCGGCAAGTACATCAGCGTGGATGCCTTCGACGTGATAGGGACGCTGAACTAGGTACCCGACGGGTCGGTGATGAGACCCACCACCGCCGCCCGGGCCTTGTCCATGAACGCCTGGTAGGTCCCGTGTTTGTACGTTGACCACGGGCGCCAGTTGACCCCTTTGCCCGAGATCTCGTAGGCCCAGCGCGCATTCTGATACGGGTCGTACCAGGCTACGCTGTCCGGGTTGTCCGGCGGTATCAGTTCGGGATGGGCCTTGCAGTAGACCTGCCAGAGGCCGAAGCTCCCTCCGATGGTCACATCGCCGTGCGCGTTGGCGTTGCCACCCGACTCGGCCAGTGCCACCGCCACCGCGATCACCAGGTTGCTCCCGGTGAACCCGGCCTTCTGGGCGACTATGGCTATCTGCTCGGGGGTCAGGCGGTTGACGCCTCTGGGGTCGGTGTAGCCGTTCATGAGCAGTTGCTGCTGAGCGGCCAGGAGCTTCGCCTGGAGCTCGGCTTGCAGCCGGGCCTGCTCCGCCAGTTGCCGCTGGCGCTCCTGCTCGACGATGGCTTTGACCTGGGCATCAAGGCTGGCCAGCGTCTGCTCTCTCCGGGCCACGGTCTTCTGGAGATCCCCGGCTGTCTCGGACAGCTGCCGCCGCAGGGTCAACTCCTGGCGCCTCTCGGCGTCGGTGGCCTTGAGCAGTAGATCGAGGTTCGCCGAGCTGTCGTGGAGGGTGGATACGATGCGCTTATCCTGATCGGCCAGGGTGGAGACCAGGCGCATCCGGTTGTAGAGGTCGTTCAGATCGTCGGCCACCAGGAGTAGCTGCAGGAGCTGGTCGCGGCCCCCGGCCATGTACACGGCCTTGATGCGCGCCGCGAGCGTGGCTTGGGCCTCAGCCTTCTTCGCCTGGGCGTCGGCCACTTGGCGGCGGAGCTGCGCCAGACGGGCGTTGGCCGCGTCGAGGCCGGCCAGGCAGGCGTAGTACTCGTCTATCTTCTGGTCGAGCTGGGTGTTGAGGGCCGCGATCTCCACCTGGACGGCTTGGGCCTGCGCCGTGAGAGCGTCCACCTGAGTCTGGGCTCCCTGGCTCAGCGCGAAGGCCGTTGTCGTGGTGGATCCCGCGAGGCTGCCCGGCAGTGTGGGGGGTACCGCTTGGACCGGAGCAGGCGCGATCCAGAGGATGCCGAGTCCCAGCGCCACAGCAAGCGCCAGAACGAACCTCACGCGACGTATGGATACCATCAGCCGGGCCCCGCCCTTTTCGGAGTTTCTCTTCCTTGTATCGGCAGGGAAGGGCAAACACTTGCGGGCTACCGCCGCGCACACGCCGGCGAGCGAGCGCACATCCGCTTTACTGGCGCTATCCCCAGCGATACAGTAGGTAGCACCATGGGCTGGTGCGGTCGGGGCGTTGGGGGGCAGCGCTTCACCGGGGGGGTCTCCGACCCTACGCCGGTGCCGAAAGTTCGGGAAAAAGGAGACGCCGTGATAGTCGGCTGCCCCAAGGAGATCAAGAACAACGAGAACCGCGTGGGTCTGACCCCGGGCGGAGTCTGGGCTTTGAAGCAGGCCGGGCACACGGTGCTCGTGGAGAAGGACGCCGGATCGGGCAGCCACTTCTCCGACCAGGAGTATCGGGACAAAGGCGCTGAGATCGTATCCACGGCCTCCGAGGTGTGGAAGCGTTCCGGGCTCGTGGTCAAGGTCAAGGAACCGCTCCCCAGCGAATACCAGTACTTCCGCGACGACTTGGTGCTCTTCACGTACCTGCACCTGGCGCCGGTCCCCGATCTGACCAAAGCCCTGCTCGACAGCGGCATCATCGGCGTGGCGTACGAGACCGTGCAGCTTCCCAATGGCGAACTGCCGCTGCTGGTGCCCATGAGCGAGGTGGCCGGTCGCATGGCCGTCACCGTGGGGGCCTTCTACATGGGCTACCCCAATGGGGGCGGCGGGCGGCTCATCGGCGGCGTGCCCGGAGTGGCTCCGGCGGAAGTGCTCATCGTCGGGGGGCGGCATCGTGGGGCTGAACGCGGCCAAGATGGCGGCGGGGCTCGGCGCCCGGGTCACCATCCTGGACGTGAACGCCGACCGGATGAAGTACCTGGACGACGTCCTGCCCGGGAACTGCGTGACCGTCCACAGCGACCGTTCGGCCATCGAGCGGCACCTGCCGTGCTCGGACCTGGTGGTCGGCGCGGTGCTGGTGGCCGGCACCGTGGCGCCCAAGCTCGTCACCCGGGACATGCTCAAGCTCATGCAGCCCCGCTCGGTGCTGGTGGACGTGGCCGTGGACCAGGGCGGCTGCTTCGAGACCACTCATGCGACCAGCCATCAGGACCCGGTCTACTACGAGGAAGGCATCCTGCACTACGCCGTGGCCAACATGCCCGGCGCGTATCCGCGGACGTCCACCCTCGCGCTCACCAACGTCACGCTCAAGTACGTGCTCGACCTGGCCAACAAGGGTGTGATCCAGGCTGCCAAGGACGACAAGGCGCTGCGGCTGGGCATCAACACCTGGCACGGCAGGCTCACCTACGCGGGCGTGGCCGAGTCCCAGGGCGTGGCCGTGCAGGATGTCCCCGAATTGGCCTAGATTTGCAGCGGCTTTTCGGGCGCGCGAGAGTATAATCCCTCGGTATTCCAGATCGTCTTCACCCTCTTTCAGTGCGAGGAGGTAGGTTTGATACGGTACGACGCAAATGAGGCAGCGCGGACTCGGGCAAGGCTTCTCAAGGAAGTCGAGACCGACGTGCGCGACTGCTACCAGTGCGGCAACTGCACGGCCAGTTGCCCCGCCGCGTTCACCTTCGATCTCATGCCCAACCAGATGATGCGCATGCTGCAGGTGGGGATGGTGGACAAGGTGCTCGATTCCAAGGCCATCCAGCTGTGCGTGCAGTGCCTCACCTGCACCGGCCGCTGCCCGCGCAACATCGACGTGGCGGGCATCTTCGAGGATCTGAAGACGGTGGCCACCGGCCAGGGCCGCGACGTGCCCGAGCACGCCAAGACCTTCAACGCGGCCTTCATGAACGCGGTGGCCCGCTTCGGCCGGCTGCCCGAGCTCTACATGATGGGCATGTTCTACCTCGGCACCATGAACCCCAAGATGGCCATGGGCGACGCCGGTCTGGCCGTGCCCATGCTCACCAAGGGCAAGATGGCCATCATGCCGCGGCGCGCCAAGGGCGCGGACGAGGTGGGGCGCATCTACAAGAAGTCCATGGCCAAGGCCAAGGCGCGCGAGAAGGCCTTCACTGAGGTGGCGGCCCGCGAAGAGGCCGCCCGGGCGCAGGCGGCGAAAGCCGCCGGAGCGGCCGGCGCAGCCGGCCACGGCCACGGCGCCGAGCCCTGTGCCGTCTGCGGCACCGGCGGCGAAGGCGGGGTGGCGGAATGACCCTCGCTTACTACCCCGGCTGCTCGCTGCACAAGTCCTCGGCCGAGTACGACGTCTCCGTCCGCAAGGTGCTGGACGTCATCGGGGTCGAGGTCAAAGAGGTGCCCGACTGGACCTGCTGCGGCTCCACCCCGGCGCACATGATGGACCATCTGCTGGCCCAGTCCCTCGCCGCCCGCAACCTGCGGCAGGCCGCCACGGTGGCCGACGAGCTGCTGGCTCCCTGCCCCTCCTGCTATCAGCGGGAGAAGAACGCCGAAGTCGAGATCCACGCGAGCGACGCCTTCCGGGCCGAAGTCAACGAGATGCTCGACAAGCCCTACACCGGCCGGGTGACCGTCTGGTCGCTGCCCGAGTACCTCATGAAGTTCGTGGGCGAGGAGAAGATCGCGAGCCTGGTCAAGACCGACCTCTCCCAGCTCAAAGTGGTCCCCTACTACGGCTGCCTGCTGGGCCGCCCGGGCGAACTCACCGGCGAGAACGACATCGAGCAGCCCATGATGATGGACCTGCTGCTCCAGGCCGCCGGCGTGGACGTCAAGTGGTGGAACTACAAGACCGAGTGCTGCGGCGCCTCCGTGGGCATGCCCAAGATGGAGATCCAGCGGAAGCTCAGCGGCAAGATCATCGAGCAGGCCCTGGCCGCCGGCGCTGAAGCCATCGTGGTGGCCTGCCCGCTCTGCCACGTGAACCTGGACCTCAAACAGGGCCAGATCAACAGCTACCTCGGCACCGACTACAAGGTGCCCATCCTGTATCTGTCGCAGGTGCTGGGCCTCGCGTTCGGCCTGAGCGGCGAGGACGTCCTCCTGAAGCAGAACGTGGTGGACCCGACGGTGCTGGTGGGCTTGGCCATCCAGAACGGCATGGCCATCAGGGCTGAGGAAGAGCGCAAGGCTGCTGAGAAGGCCGCCAAGGATGCGGCCAAGGCCGCGAAGGCGGCCGAAGCGGCCGCGGCGCCCGCGGCGGCGCCTGCCGCGCCCGCCGCCGCCCAGAAGCGGCGCCTACATCGCCGGACGCGGAGGCGCAGCCATGAGGATAGGAGTCTTCGTCTGCCACTGCGGCAGCAACATCGCCGGCACCGTGGACGTGGCCGCCATCGCCAAGCGGGCGCTCACCCTCAAGGACGTGGTCCACGCCGAGAACATCATGTACACCTGCGCCGAGCCCGGCCAGGCCGCCATCCAGAACGCCATCATCGAGAAGAAGCTCGACCGGGTGGTCGTATCCGCCTGCTCGCCGCACATGCACGAGGTCACCTTCCGCCGCTGCGTGGACAAGGCCGGCCTCAACCCCTACCTCTTCGAGATGGCCAACATCCGCGAGCACTGCTCCTGGATCCATCCCGACATGGCAGTGGGCACCGAGAAGGCCTGGGAGATCATCAAGATGTCCGTGGCCAAGGCCCGGCAGCTCGAACCTCTCTACTCCAACGAGGTGGAGGTCAACAAGGACGTCCTCGTCATCGGGGGCGGGGTGGCCGGCATCCAGGCGGCCCTCGACATGGCCGACGCGGGCCTCAAGGTCACCATCGTCGAGAAGCAGACCACCATCGGCGGGGTCATGGCCAAGCTCGACAAGACCTTCCCCACCATCGACTGCTCGGCCTGCATCCTCACGCCGCGCATGGTGGACTGCTCGCAGCACGAGAACATCAGCCTCATGACCTACTGCGAAGTGGAGAAGGTCAGCGGGCTACGTGGGCAACTTCACCGTGGATATCCGCAAGAAAGCCTCCATGGTCGACTGGACCAAGTGCATCGGCTGCGAGATCTGCGTGCAGAAGTGCCCGGCCAAAGCGCCCGACAGCTTCAACGTGGGGCTCGAGCCGACCAAGGCCATCTACATCCCGTTCCCGCAGGCGGTGCCCAAGCGGGCGGCCATCCAGGTGGACTACTGCCGCTACTTCCAGACCGGCAAGTGCAAGGTCTGCGAGCGGGTGTGCCCGGCCGACGCCATCGACTACGAACAGAAGGACGAGATCGTCACCAAGGAGTTCGGGGCCATCGTGGTGGCCACCGGCCTGGAGGTCTTCCCCTGGGAGAAGCACTACGGCGAGTACGGCGGCGGCAAGATCAAGGACGTCATCTCCGGCCTGCAGTACGAGCGGATGCTGAACGCCTCCGGCCCCTACGGCGGCCACGTGAATCGCCTGTCCAACGGTGAGGATCCCAAGACGGTGGTCTTCATCCAGTGCGTGGGCTCCCGCGACGAGTCGGTCAACCGGCCGTACTGCTCCACCGTGTGCTGCATGTACACGGCCAAGCAGGCGCTGCTCACCAAAGACCACTGCGGCATGGACACCGATGTCTACGTCTTCTACATCGACATCCGCGCCAACGGCAAGGGCTACGAGGAGTTCGTCAAGCGCGTCCAGACCGAGTTCGGCGTCAAGTACGTCCGCGGCCGCGTGTCCAAGCTCTACGAGGAGGACGGCAAGGTCATGGTGCGCGGCACCGACACCCTGCTGGGCGAGCAGGTGGAGATAGCCGCCGACCTGGTGGTGCTGGCCACCGGCATCAACGCCGCCGACGGCGCCAAGGAGCTCGCGCAGAAGCTCAACATCAGCTACGACGAGTTCGGCTTCATGAAAGAAGGCCATCCGAAGCTGCGCCCGGTGGAGACCAACACCGCCGGCGTGTTCCTGGCCGGCGTCTGCCAGGCGCCCAAGGACATCCCGGCCACGGTGGCCCAGGCCTCGCGGCACGGCCTCCAAGGTCATGGGCCTGCTGGCCAAGGACAAGCTCAAGACCAGCCCGATGATCGCGGTGGTGGAGCAGAAGAACTGCGTGAGCTGCTGGAAGTGCATCGAGGTGTGTCCGTTCAGCGCTCCCGAGAAGCAGGAGCTGCGCAACGGCGACGTCGAAGAGCCACGTGATCGAGACGGTGTGCCAGGGCTGCGGGGTCTGCGTGGCCACCTGCCCGGTGAACACCATCGCGCTGAAGGGATTCTCCACAGACGCGATCCTGGACCAGATCGAAGAAGTACTACAATCCTAGGGAGGTGGTGAAGATGGCCGAAGCAATCAACAACCAAGCCAGCGGCGCCGCCACCCAGGGTGCCGCCTCAGGCGCAGCCCCGGCGGCCGGCCAGGCCGGCGCCGGAGCCCCAGACCGCCCCGTCAAGATCGTGGGCATCGTCTGCAACTGGTGCAGCTACGCCGGCGCCGACACGGCCGGCGTGGGCCGCTTCAAGCAGCCCCCGAACCTGCGCCTCATCCGCGTGCCCTGCACGGGCCGCATCGACCCGCTGTTCGCCCTCAAAGCCTTCGAGAAAGGCGCCGACGGCGTGCTCATCAGCGGCTGCCACCCGGGCGACTGCCACTACTCCGAAGGCAACTACTACGCCCGCCGCAAGTTCGAGCTGGCGGAGCGGATGATCCACCACCTGGGCATCCCGGCCGAGCGCTTCAAGTGGACCTGGGTGTCCGCCTCCGAAGGGCAGCGCTGGCAGAAGGTGGTCACCGAGTTCGTGGCCGGCGTGGAGAAGCTGGGCCCGCGTGAAGGGAAGGCCCTATGAGCCGGCAGGACCACATCCGCGAATTCGCGGCGAAGGCGCTGGCCGAGGGCCGCGTGGACTACTTCATCGGTTGGAAGCAGGGCTACAACAGCTCCGAGGTGATCCCGGCGTTCGTCAAGGACCCGGCCGAGGTGGACCAGCTCATCTGGAACCCGCTCTGCCACCACAACCTGGTGACCTTCATCAAGCGCAACATGCCCGAGCCCGCCGACGCCAAAGTGGGCCTCTGCGTCAAGGGCTGCGACAGCCGCACCCTGGGCGCCCTGCTCCAGGAAGAGCTCGTGGACAAAGACCGCCTCTACGTGGTGGGCGTCCCCTGCGACGGCATCGTGGACCGGCGCAAGCTGGAGAAGATGTTCTCCTCCGAGATCGTGGCCATCGAGTTTCCCGAACGCGGCAAGGTGAAAGTCACCACCCGCGCCGGGGAGACGAAAGAACTTTGACCAGAAAGACGTCGAACTCGTCGCCTGCAGCCACTGCCGTTACCCCAACCCGGTATACAGCAACGACACCGCCGGCCCCCTGGCCGCCCGAGCCCGACCGCGACGAGGTCAAGCCCGACTGGAGCGCCCTCGAGCGACTACGAGAACCTCACCGACGACGCCAAGCAGGCGCTGCTCGAGCGCATCTACGCCACGTGCATCCGCTGCTTCGCCTGCATCCACGTGTGCCCGGTGTGCGTGTGCTGGGACAAGTGCGTGAACCGCTCGCGGACGCCGGAACTGGTGAGCCAGAAGGTGGGCCCCAAGGAGAACCTGCTGTTCCAGATGGTGCACATGTTCCACGTGGCCGGCCGCTGCCCGTCGTGCGGAGCCTGTGACCGCGCCTGCCCGGTGGAGATCCCGCTGGGCCTGCTGCACGCCAAGATGAACAAGGAGCTCTACGACATGTTCGGATTCGAGCCGGGCGTCAAGCTCGACGAGAAACCGGTGTTCCAGGTGTTCGACCTCAAAGACCAATTCGGCGACTGAAAGGAGGGACGATGGCGATCAAATACCTGAAAGCTGACGCGCTGCCGGCCCTTCTGGAGGCTTTGGCGAAGAATGCCCGCGTTGTCGCGCCGTTCAAGCGGGACGGCGTGGTGCAGTTCGAGCCCTGGCAGTCCGGCAAGGATGTCGAGCTCGACGTGCTGCTGGCCAAGCAGAGCCCGAAGGAATACGTGTTCTGCCAGACCGAGACCTACCTGAAGTTCGGCTACGAGATGGCGCCGATCCCGGAAGGCGCGGAAGGCGAAGCGGCCATCCCGTACGAGACGGTGGCGGTGGAGCCGGTGAACGAGGCGCCGCGCCAGGTGATCTTCGGCCTGCGCCCGTGCGACGCCCGGGGCTTCGTCCAGATGGACCAGGTGTTCGGCGGCTACGGCGGCTTCTACTTCGACCCGCTCTACAACGCGCGCCGCGAAGCCACCACCCTGCTGGCGGTCACCTGCGCCGAGCCGCGGTCCACGTGCTTCTGCACGGCCATCGGCGGCTGCCCGTCGAGCCGCGAGGGCGTCGACGTGCTGTTCACCCAGATCGAGGGCGGCTTCCTGGTGGAGCCCATCACCGATAAGGGCGAGGCCGTCGCGGAAGCCACCGGCGCGGTGCTCACCGACGCCACGGACGCCCAGGCCGCCGCGGCCAACGAGGTCAAGCTGGCGGCCGCGGGCAAAGTGGACGTCCCGTTCGACCTGGACGGCGTCCGCGACAACCTGCACGACAACATCGCCGACGCCCGCTGGGCCGACCAGGCGATGCGCTGCATCAGCTGCGGCACCTGCACCTACGTGTGCCCCAACTGCTACTGCTTCAGCATCAACGACTCCATCGTGGAGACCAAGGGCGACCGGTACCGCTGCTGGGACAACTGCTTCAACCCGCTCTACACCGAGGAGACCTCGGGCCACAACCCGCGGGCCAAGAAGGCCAACCGGTTCCGCAACCGCTTCAGCCACAAGTTCTGGTACTACCCGGACAAATACGACAGCCTGCTGTGCTCCGGCTGCGGGCGCTGCATCGTGCACTGCCCGACGCGGATCGATATCCGCGAGGTCATCAGTGTGATGGGGGCGCCGAAGGCTACGGCGCTGAGCGGCGCGGCGGCTGGCGCAGCCGCGCCAGTGGCGGCCGAAGGAGGGGAGGCGTAGATGGCTGACACCGAGCGCGCCAAGAAACGCCTCACCGCGGCCGACGTGGTCCCCGGCGCGAGCACCGCGAGAGCCGGCAAGCTGGCCGGCAACTCCTACCTCCCCGAGGTGGCCACCGTCGTCCAGATCATCCCGGAGACCCCCAACATCAAGACCTTCCGCATGAAGTTCGACGACCCGGCGGTGATGGAGAGCTTCTCCTTCATGCCCGGCCAGGTGGGACAGTTCGGGGTGTTCGGCGTGGGCGAGTCGACCTTCGCCATCACCAGCAGGCCGTCCGAGAAGGAGTTCATCCAGTTCTCGGTGATGAAGGCCGGCGAGGTCACCAAAGCCATCCACAACCTGTCGCGAGGGCGACAAGGTGGGCATCCGCGCCCCCATGGGCTGCGGCTTCCCGGTGGAGGCCTGGAAGGGCAAGAAGATCCTGTTCGTCATGGGCGGCATCGGGAGCGCGGCGCTCAAGGCCACCATCGAGTACTGCCTGGAACACCGCGCCGACTACTCGGGCGTCAGCATCCTCTACGGCGCCACGGCCCCGGAGAACTTCACCTACCAGGCCGACATCGCCGACTGGCAGAAGCGCGACGACATCAACCTCACCCTCACCATCGACCGCGAATGCGACGGATGGCAGTGCGACGTGGGCATGGTCCCGACGGTGCTGGAGCGCATGAACCCCGACCCGGCCGACACCATAGCCATCACCTGCGGCCCGCCGATCATGATCAAGTTCGCGCTCATCAGCTTCAAGAAGCTGGGCTTCACCGACGAGCAGATCTTCACCACGCTGGAGAAGCGCATGAAGTGCGGCATCGGGATCTGTGGGCGGTGCAATGTGGGGCCCAAGTATGTTTGTGTGGATGGGCCGGTGTTTTCGCTGGCGGAGCTGAATGAGCTGCCGGATGAGTTGTAGCGGAGGGTAGCTCTAAGAAGGACTCGTTTTTGGGGGCGCCGGGAGGCGCCCCCTTCCGTGGTGGAGAGGGTCCGCGCCTGCACTGCCCCACCAGATCGTCCCGGCCGGCGAGGCAGGGTGCGAAAGCGGGGAAGATCATACTAGTCGAGCTTCGAGCCTTCGACTTCGACCTGAAATCCTCCGTACGCCATTTGCTTCATGTCAAACGGCATAGGCATATTCTCATACTCTTTCGCTGCCCCCTCCATCTCTTTCATCACTTTGGCATTGACTTCATCGCGATGCGCTTTCGATTCAAAGACGATGAAGGAGAACCACACTGTCTGATCGACGCCTGCCCCGGTCATTTCGGGAAATTCACGAGCCTTTTCGCCACCTATTTCCTGGGTGATAAGGTCGTCACCCCGACATTCAAAATAGGCAAGCGCTCCATGCTTCATCCACGAATCGCGGCCGCCTTCCGCCATCTTCTTGTACTCCTCGGTCTTGTCATTCGGTACGACGAGCACAAACCCGTCCACATACTTGGCCATCTTGCATCTCTCCTTCTGATGACACATCCGCGTCGTGGCTTGATTGGAAAGGCCATCCCGTCACTACTTTTCAGGCAAGCGTCAGGACTACTTCTTGGTATTCCTCATCCACGTAGACGCCTAACAAACGCATCGAGCGGACGGCGTAGGATAGTGGTGATCTGGCTCAGCAGCGGTCTCGCATCGCCGCATCATGCGCAAACCACGAGGCGGACGCCAAATGGGGGGAATCGATAAGAGACATGGCCGTCGGAATCGCTCTCGCTACCAATTGGGCGGGCGGCATGGTCCGATTAGTCTCGACGGCAACGCTGGCGGCTCGTTACCGATTGAGGACCTCGTAAGATGGGTTCTTCCGCGTCTTGTTGCGACAGAGCCATCTCACGAACCAGATCCGCGGATAGGGGGAAGGCCGTGAAGAATCCATTCGCCAGGCGCATCCGGGAATCCCCGGACGCCGGCCCAAAGCATGGCGAGAGCACCGTATCTGACTGGAGCCACTTGACTGGCGGCTCTGTGCTGGTCATCTCGCGCCGAGACCTCGCTGCCAACCTCGTGGCCTTCGGCGAGCACGAGGCCAGTGCCCGCGTCTTCGGGATGAGCCCGGAACAGTTGAATCGTGTCTACGAGATTGGGTTTCAGCGCGCCTCGGCGGGGTCTTCGTGGGCCGAGGCCAGCAGCCTTGCTGCGATAGAGGTCCTGGAAGGTGCCCCCCGGCCGCTTGCCCGGAAGCGTCGCGTGTGGGCGGATGTCCCGACGACGAGAAAGGACGGGAGCTATACCGCTTCTACCGGGATGCGCATCCGCTGATGCGCCTGATCCATTTCGACACCGGCATTGTCAACGGCGCAATGGTCACCAACAAGGTCAAAGATGCCATAGACTTGCTCGCCCGCTACTTCGGCGGGACCATGGAATACGACCTTGCTCGGAAGCCGGGCACAGACCGCTACTACTTGTTGAAAGAGCGCATCACCGGCACGACGATCAGGATTATCACTGCTGACCGCCTGCTCAGGGAGACCTTCTGGAACAACTGGCACGGCATCAACTGAAGCTGATGCGGCAAGTCGCGCGATTGCGCCGCATTCCAGGCGCATTGGTGGATGTCAGCAAGTCAAGCGCGCCGGGACAGAGCGTCTGAGTCTGGTCCAAGGGGCGCGCAGTGGACGGTTTGGCTTACCGGATTAGGGGCGGTGACAATCTGCGGGCGCAATGTGTCGACTACACTGGAAATATGTGAGTGATTCGGGCGGGCGAGGTCTGATTCTGCTCGTACAAGAGGGGGCGCTTGTGGACCTGTTCGAGGGCGAAAGACTGGATTTCTCCAAGGAAATGCTGGGTCCAGTGAGTGCATCCCACGATTTCATCAATGAGAAGTATTCACGAGGCGAAGTGCGCATTGTAACCGAGCAGGCGCGCTACCCGCTAAGCACGATTGTTACCATGCTTGATTCAGGCGATTATGACCTTAACCCCGAGTTTCAGCGGCGGCATCGATGGAGTCCACTGAAACAGTCGCGCCTGATTGAGTCATTCATAATGAACGTCCCGATACCTCCTATATTCCTCTATGAGGTTTCGTATTCCCGTTACGAAGTCATGGACGGACTGCAGCGTCTCACTGCCATTTCGGAGTTCTATAGAGATGGCTATACGTTGGTGGGACTGGACCAATGGCCTGAGTTGAACGGGATGAAGTACTCACAGCTTCCGGAGCAGGTCCGCCGGGGAATAGATCGCCGGTATCTGTCTTCAATCATTCTGTTGCAGGAAACGGCCCAGAGTCCTGGCGAAGCTGAGCGGATGAAGCAGCTCGTCTTCGAGAGGATCAACTCGGGCGGAGAAAAGCTCGAACCTCAAGAGTCGAGGAACGCCCTGTACAACGGACCGCTCAATCGGTTGTGCATTGAGCTGGCTCGTACCGATTCATTCTGCCGCATGTGGAGCATTCCTACTGATACGGACTTGAGGGAGAATGGGGAACAGCTGGTGCTGGACTTCGAGGGTGACGAGCCAGCAGAACAGAGCCAGAATCCCCTTCTCCGGAATTCTCTGTACCAGAAGATGCAGGACGTTGAACTCGTTCTTCGCTTCTTCGCCTATCGACAGCTGGCCGCGGTTGAGCAGGGGAGACTTCGCGACTACCTTGACGAGTACCTCCGCAAGGGCAATCGCTTCGACGAATTGGTCCTTGCCAGGCTGAGAGATTTGTTTGTGGCCACTAGCGATCTCGTCTACGCGGTGCTGGGAGAGACGGCGTTCTATCTTTACAGGCAAAGAAGCAATGCTGAGGACGGGTGGACGTGGTTCGAGCGGCCGACGAAGGTTCTCTATGACCCGCTGATGCACGCGTTTAGCAACCACATCGGTGAGCGGGAAGTATTGGTTGGCCAAGCGGTGGCAATTCGCGCTGCGCTGAAGAAGCTCTACGAAGACAAGGCCGATACGTTCAAGGGGCGGAGCACTAACCAGGAAGACATCCGGGCGCGGAACGATCTCTTCACAGAGTTTATTGAAGGCTTCTTGGAAGCATAGATGTACTCGTCCCTGTGTGAGTTCACTGACCGACTCAACCAGCTCCATCGCTCACTGGAGGAGACGGAACTAGTCGATCAACTCTCGGCCCTGGAAATAGGTGGTTCCAGCGATGTGCCGTTTGTTGAGCTCCGGCCGGCGTTGAGACGGCTGCTCGACGGCAAGACTGACCGGCATGTTTACACTTACGCTAGCTGCATGGTGTTGCTCTATGGCCTGTACGAGCAGTTCGTGGAGTCATTGCTTATGGCCTATGTCGACGCGCTTGGGAACCTCGTTCCGACTTACGCAAATCTGCCGACAGCGCTCAAGGATACGCACGATCAGCTTTCCGCTCGCCTCATTCTGAACCTCGGGTATGAGAAATATCGGAACCGTACTACAGCGTTGGAGGTGGCCCGACGACTTGCCTCCTGTACCGGTGGATTGCCGTACGAACTGAACTCCCTCGCATACATCGATCACAATGCCAATCTCAAGATTGGCGTAGTAAACGCGCTGTTCAAGGATGTCGGCTTGGCTGGGTTCTCGAAGAAGGTCGTCTGCACACAGGCCTTGTCGGCGTATCTCAGCTTCAAATACCCAGGCGGAGTTGAGCGATTGCCCGACGAAGCCGTCTTTGAGGATCTCGCGACCCTGGTCGATCGCCGAAACACGATTGCGCACAGCTGGCCTGACGACATTCTGGGCATCCCGTACGTGAAGGAACTCGCCGACTACGTTCGCCAGCTGGGAGAGGCATTTCATGAGGTCTGCGCCCTCTCGGTATCGGAGTTCTCGGTCCGATACCGAGCCGTCGCATTGCCTGCACCAATCGCCGTATACGGCAACTCGATCATCTGCTTCAGGATCGAGGACATGGCTCTTTCTCGTGGGATGCGTATCGCGGCGAGGAACGGGCAGGGAAGGCTTCTCGAAGGAGAAATCCTTGAACTTCAGGTTGACCATCTACCCGTCGAAAGAGTGGAGGCACCTCCGGCTGTGAACGTTGCGTGCCGAGTTGGCTTCAGGGCCAAGAAGACATACGGCTACTTTCTCCTTATGGTTTGACTCAGACGCTCGCTATCTGGGGAGGAGCACGAAGGTGTCCTACCCCCTGCAGATTGAAGCCAGCCCCGGGAAGACTCTCGAGAGCATCGTCACAGTGCGTCGTCAGCGTGAGGCGGGCGTCTGGCAAGTGGCTGCGGGCTGAACACGTGCTCTGGGCAGCGCTCCGGGGCCCGCCAATCCCGGCCCAAAGACCGAGGGCTGGGCGGACGCCTTCCGTAGACAATATGTCGGAGCCATTCCGCCGCGCGGGCCAGCTTCCTAGACGCCGCAGTCTAGGCGCCCGCGGTCGGGGGTATCATAGTCCCGTGCATCAGTCCTGCTGCGAGGTGAGGCGCCATGACCATCGACGAACTCAAGCGTGAGGCCCTACGGCTCGATCCCTCGGTTCGGGCCGATCTGGCCCGTGAGCTGCTCGAAAGCCTGGACGATCTACCGGAGTCTGACGTCGAGCGTCTGTGGCTGGAGGAGGCTGAGCGCCGGCGCGCCGACGTTCAGTCGGGCACGTCGATCCCAATTCGAATGGACGAGGTGTTCGCCAAGGCACGAGCCGCCCGCGCATGAATCGTGGGGTGTTGTTCGAGCCTGCCGCCTCTCGCGAACTGAACGAGGCGGCCGACTTCTACGACCGCGAACAACCCGGACTCGGAACCGAGTTCCTTGATGCCGTCGAGGCTGCGCTCGTTGTTGTGGCCGAAAACCCCGCCGCCTTCCCGGTGCTTCTGGGTGAGACTCGCAAGCGCGTCGTTGGCCGGTTCCCGTACTCCATCCTGTACTGGTTTGACCGCACGACGGTCCATGTCACGGCGTTGGCCCACCATAGGCAGCGCCCCGGCTACTGGGGGGAGGGTGAGTAGGCCCGCGGCCGACGCGCTGGAACGTTACGTGCCGCTATTGCCGATGAGGAGTGCGTGATGCTGACCTGGAAGTGCCTACACCTGTACTCTGATGCCCAAGGCATAACGAGAGTCGATCCTGGATACTCGACCGATCTAGAGGAAGTGCCGTTCTCTCCGCCCGCCCCTCCCATGTTCGTCGGGCGAGCGCCGAGCGCCAGCGCGTTGGCGTTTCTCGAGCTTCCCGTCGGTTGGCAGGGCGGCTGGCACCCCAGCCCGAAGGTGCAATGGGTCATCTGCTTGTCGGGGCGCATGGGGTACGAGGCCGGCGACGGCACGAAGTTCGAACTTCAGCCGGGCACGCACATCTTCACCAGCGATGTGAGTGGCGCAGGCCACAACAGTTGGAATGCAGGGGACGAGCCTCTCCGGTTGGCGATTGTGCAGGCGTAGCCGATAAGGCTTGGTTGCGGCTCGACCTGGCGGTTGCCACGGTATGATTTCCTCTGTTGCGCAGTTCAGCGCCCAGACCTTAGAGTCACGAGGTCAAAGGAGGATCGATGAGTTTTCTCGGCAAGCTGTTCGGGGGCGGGGACAAGCCGCAGGGCGGCCTGTCACGGCCACCTGCCGCCCAGCCGCCGTCCGAACAATACCTCTTCACTCTTGTCGACGACATCCAGATGAAGGAAGGCACGGAGGGCTACGACGCTCTAGCGCCCGCCGAGAGGGTGTTCTTCTGCGTCTGGACCCTCGAGGCTGAGGTCAACAACGGCGGCTTCAGCCAGTTCTACTTCAATAACTCCGGCGACATCGCGGCCGACGTGCCCGGCGCGCTTCGTGCGATCGGCGCAGATCACACTGCCTCCATCGTCGATCGCGCGAACGGGCTGTTCGGCGCAGACGGTCCGCCTGCTGACCGCGATGCGCGTCAGGAGCGCCTTGACGACCTCGAGGAGTCCGCGGAAGAGGACTTTGAGGCTCTCGACCAAGCGTTCCTCGAGTATCGCGACAACCTCAGCCAGTTGCTCGCCGACTACATGAAGGGGGCCAGTGGCGGCGTCTAACAAGCGGATCAAGCGGGCTCGTACCGACGCCGCCGAGTTCTTGGGCCTGACGCCTGAGGAAGCCGTCCGGTCGCTGTTGCGGCTGGGCGCCACGCGAGAAGACGTGGGCCGCGTCGATAGCGCGGGCCGCCTGACCTGACAAGACATGACACACGAATTTGACGGACAGAAGTACGAGAGCGCATCCACCCACCAGAAGGAGTGGGGAGCCAAGCTCATCTCCGAGCTGGGCTTGAAGGGACGTGAACATGTTCTCGATCTTGGCTGCGGCGACGGCGTGCTCACCAGCCAGATCGCAGGACTTCTTCCCGGCGGACGAGTCCTGGGGATAGATGCTTCGCAGGGCATGATCGACGCCGCCCTTCCCAGAGAGCGGGGGAACCTTCGAGTTCCGCAAGATGGACATCGACGACGTGGATTTCGAGGACGAATTCGACGTGGTGTTCTCCAACGCCACCCTCCATTGGGTCTTGGATCACGAGCGTCTGCTGGGAAACGTTTCGCGAGCGCTCCGCATCGGCGGTCGTGCTCGGTTCCAATTCGCCGGAGATGGGAACTGCATGAACCTCTTCGCGGTGGTGCGGGAGGCGATCGTATCGGCCGAGTTCAGCGTCCACTTCGCCCGGTTCGAATGGCCGTGGTACATGCCGTCGGTCGATGAGTACAGCCGCCTGGTTGCGTCGAGCGGGCTGCGCGACGTGCGAGTATGGGGTGAGAACGCCGATCGTTATTTCCCGGACGCGGAAGCGATGATCCGCTGGATCGATCAGCCGAGTCTCGTACCGTTCCTCGCCTTGGTGGCGGATCCTGCCAAGCCCTCCTTCCGGGACTATGTGGTGGGCAGGATGATCGACAGGACGAGGCAGACTGATGGCCGGTGTTTCGAGACCTTCCGGCGCATCAACCTGTCGGCCACGAAATAGGAGGCGTCCACGAGACCGGACTCTCTCACACCAGGCCAGCGCGACGTAGTGGCCGTCCACGGCGACTGGCTCGTGCGCGCGGACCGCGAGTCGGTCTACGCGATCGTCTCGGACTTCGAGCGCATGCCTGAGCATTTCCCAAAGATCGCTCGCGCGATGAGACTCGTGGAGCGCGATGGCGATGTGCTCACGCTCGAAGCGGAGTCGGCCTCGTTCGGCTCGCTGTTCCCGCCGGCCAAGATCGAGATGACGGCCACCCTGCTTCCAGGTCGAGGCTATCGCTGCACCACCCGCAACCTCACATTCCATACCACCGGAGACGAGGAGCTGCTGCTCGTCGACGATCCGGAGGGCACGCGCATCAAGTACACCTATTTCGTGACGGTCCGCCACCGCTGGCTCAAGCCGCTGTACGGGTGGATGGTCTCGGCGTTCGGCCTGCCGTATTGGAAGCGGGCGTTCGTCGATCCGCTCGAATCGCTGGTAAAGGCGCGGCGCGAGTCGTGACTCGACGCCTGCCGTGGTTGTACGCAGCAGAGAGGGCTGACTGGGGGCCCAAGCCGAGTAGTTGAGCGCATGGTCAGTCCAAGGTTGCACCCGCAGCCGGGTGCCCGTCCGTCACAATAGGCATCATGGATGGCCTACCTTCACTTCTCGACCAGATGTGCAGTCCTTCGCGCGCTCCGGCATCCATTGCCGCGGCGGCAGCGACAGGGCTATACTTCGGATATCCGAGTGAAGGGTGGCAGATGGTCACGAAGGTTCAGAAGTGGGGCAACAGCCAGGGGCTGCGACTGAGCAAGGAACTGCTCGCGGATGTCCACATCGAAGTGGGCGATCCGGTGCATGTGAGCGTGCGGGACGGTTCGCTGGTCATCACCCCTGCGCGTCGTGTTCGCGGTGGCCGCAGCTTGGAGGATCTCGTGGCGCGTGTGCCCCAGGACTATCAGCCTGGCGAACTCGACTGGGGCTCGCCCGCTGGTCGCGAGGTCTGGTAGTTGCCGGCCTACGTTCCCCGCAAGGGAGACTTCATCGCCTTGGACCTTGACCCCCGATCTGGGCACGAGCAGAAGGGCCGTCGTCCGGCGCTCGTCGTCAGCAATGATCTGTTCAACAAGGCGACGGGTCTCTGCATCGTCTGCCCCATCACGAACACTCGACGCGACTATCCCTTTCACGTGGCGATCCCCGATGGGCTCGGCGTGACCGGGGTCGTGATGGTGGAGCAGGTCAAGTCGCTCGACTTCCGGGCCCGGGGCGTCAAGCGTATCGGTCCGGCTCCGGAGCCGGTGGTCGAGGAAGTGCTGTCGATTCTTGATGCATGTGTGTACTGAAAGCCGGGCCGATCGAGGTCATTGCCGGAATCTCGGTGACGAGGTCTACAGGGTCAGATGACATGTGTGGGTCGCGCTAGCCATCGCAGTGTGCCGCTCGGTCCTCTCCAGCCAACCTCAAGCCAAAGGCTGAGCGTTCTTCACCTCTCCCTCATCGACAATGTCGTGACTGGTCAAGGCGTGTGCGCCCCCATCACGCACTTCACAAGACCGTATCTCATAGGATACAATGCAGCAGTCAGAGATCCACGAAACGGACGAGTATCAGCAGTGGTTCGAGGGACTCCGGGATCTCGCCGGCCGGTCTCGCATTCTCGCTCGTCTGCGGCGTCTATCGCTCGGGAGCTTCGGGGACTTCAAGCCGGTGGGGGAGGGCGTCCTCGAACTGCGCGTCGACCACGGCCCCGGTTATCGAGTGTACATCACTCGGCGTGGGGAGGCGGTGATCGTCTTGCTGGCCGGCGGTGATAGATCGAGCGAGACCTGAGACATCGAGAGAGCGAAACAACTGGCGCGAGGACTGTAGGACGACAGCCATGACGAAGGCGCAAACACAGACGCACCCGTGGGATGTCACCCGCTACCTGGACTCGGATGAGGCGATGGCCGCCTACCTCGACGCAGCTCTGCAAGAGAACGATCCGGCCTTGCTGGCCGCTGCATTGGGCGATGTCGCCCGGGCAAGGGGAATGACGCAGTTGGCCCGCGAGACCGGTCTGGGGCGCGAAAGCCTCTACAAGGCGCTGTCGCTTCAGGGTAATCCTGAACTCGGTACGGTGATGAAGATCGTGCGGTCGCTCGGGCTGAAGCTACACGTCTCGGCTTGACAGAACCGCAGAGCATTGCGACTGTTCTGTCCACAATGAGCCATGACCTCTACTTCACCCGCCCCGCCATCACCCTGGAGCAGTTCGAGGACTACTTCAGCGACCGGCCGCACTACGAAGTCTCGAACGAGCAGGCCGTCTACGAGAACGAGGACACCGGGGTCTACTTCATCGTCGAGCATCACGACCCGGCGGAGACCGAGCCGGACATCGTCGACCATATCGGCTATCCTCTTCTTGAACTACTTCCGCTCGCACATCTTCGCACTCGAGGCTGCGGACGAGATCGCCGCTTTCGTCGATCACTTCGGCTTCTCGGTCCACGATGCTCAGGTTGACGACCTGAGTGACGGGCCGTTCTCCAAAGACGAGTTCGTGCGGGCGTGGAACCATGGCAACGAGTTCGCCTACTCCTCGCTTCTCCGCAGCGAGGATCGTCCCGATCACGTGTGGACCATGCCCGCGGATAGGTTGGAAGCGGTATGGCGGTGGAACTTCGTCCGGGCTGAGCTTCAGGAGTCGCTTGATGAGGATGTCTTCGTGCCCCGTGTGTTCACCATCGTCGCCGCCGGCCGGGAGGCCACGGCGGTGGTGCGGCCGGACGCCATCTCAGAGCTGATCCCCGAGGCCGACTACCTCATGATCCTGCGCGACGAACTGGCTCCCAAGGGCTTTCTGGGAGGGAGGAAGAAGGACCAGATCCTCGTGCCCTTTGAGGCCATGAGGCCGTTGCTGGAGCCATACCGCACGGCCGGCTTCAGCCTCCCCTGCTTCAGGTTGCCGTCCCCCGATGTCCCCGAGGCGGTCCGAGCCGGAGTCCGCGCGCTGAAGGCCACGGGCATCACTTCGGATGGTCTTCCGACCGACCAGATCCTGACCGCGGAGATCGTTGCGAAGGTGATGGGCGAGGGACCCAAGGGCACGTGAAGGCTCTCATCGGGATAGCCGTCGTTCTCGGGCTTGCGCTGATGTCCGGGTGCGGCTCGGATGCCACCGTACCTCAGAGCAGTTCGACCTCAAACCAGTCGGCTGGTCCCGGGCTGCGCAACATGATCTTGACGACGGACCCGGCGGAGCTTGCGTTCGCCGCCGATGCCGAATTCCCGGTGGTCTACGGCGTAGTGGTCGATTGGCCCATCGACGATGTCACAGCGACGATCGTCGCTCTGCGCGATGGCAACGCCAGCGTCTACACGACCTCCACGTTCGGCATCCTCGGCGGCTCCGGTCATGAGAAGGTGCGAGATGCCGCCCGGGCCTGCGTGCTCCTGGCCGGTGACTTCGTCAAGGCCCGTGAGCCAGCCACGGACTACCCCTATCCGCCCGACGACACCGTCTACTACTATCTGCTCACCTACTCGGGCGTGAAGCGCTGTTCCGCCAGCCTTGCGGCGCTGGAGAACGGCTCCGATCCGACATCCCCGCTTTTCGACGCTGCCCAGGACGTCCTCACCGAGCTTCGATGGCTGTCGTCTGACGACCAGGAACCAGCGGGCGGCGCACCGCAGCCTGAGCACGTCTCGTGCCTGCATCGCCAGCATACCCTAACGGCCCGCGCGCATCTCACTCAGCGACTATAGTTGGATTTGAGGGCATAAGCCGCCGCGCGGACGCGGATACAGTCGCGGGTGGACTCGAGTCGGCCGGCCGGAGCCGGTCGACTGAGTGCGCGGCAGGGATCTGCGCGAGGCGGCCGCCTCTTGCTAGCCCAGCAGCCGCTCCAGCCCGTCGAGTAGCAGCCCAAGCCCGAAGTCGAAGGCGGCGTCTTCATCGAACGGATGCGCGGCGAATTCCGTCGCCACACGGGCCGCCGCGGTGTAGGCGCCGTCGGGGATGCCGGCCAGGACCTCTCGGGCCACCGCGACCTGGGGCTGGAGATCCGGCTCGGAGCGGTCCGACCGGTGCCCTTCGAAGCTGCGGATGTAGCAGTCGAGCACCAGCGTCGCCTGCGCGGCGACCTGCAGCGTGAAGCCCGCGGCGAGCAGGGCGCTCAGGACTCGGTCCACATAGGACAGCTTGCGCGGTGAGGTGCGGTCGCGGGACTCGATGAGGGCCGCCGCCCAACGGTGACGCCAGAAGACGTCTCGCGCCGACGCCGCCCATTGTTGCATCGCCTGCTTCCAGTGGACATCCGGGCCGGGGACCTCGATCTCCTCGATCGCGAGGTCGGCCATGCCGTTCAGCAGGTCTTCCTTGCCGGACACGTGGTTGTAGAGAGACGCCGCCTCCACCCCCAGCCTTCCGGCGAGCTCGCGCATGGTGACGGAATCGAGGCCTCGCTCGTCCGCGAGGTCCATCGCCGCGCGCAGGGTGCGCTCCCGATTGACCGTGCCTCTCGGCTGCTTGCTGCCCGCCCGTGCCGTGATGGTGGCTCCTCCGCGTCTCGCCGGTCGATGCCGGTTGACATACTAACAATGTTAGTTTAAGCTGAGCTTGTATTAACTAACAGCGTTAGTATAGCAGGAAAGAAGGACCAAGATGGGCTCAGATCCACAGACCAAACGCCGAGCGCCGGGCTCCGCCAGGGAAGCTCGACCAGGCTGGCGGCGCTGATCGCGGGCCTGCTCTTCATCGTGGCAGACGTCGCCGGATTCGCAGGCGACGCTCTCCTGCGTTCCTTTTCCGGTCCGGACTACCTGACCCAGCTCTACGCTCACGGCGGCTTGGCGGCTGCGGGCGTGCTCGCGAAGGTCATCGGCGCGCTCGCGTGCGCCGGCATCGCGGTCGCGATGTACCAGGTCCTGAAGCGGGCGAATGCGGGCACTGGCTCTCGGCTCGGTCGTCTTCCGGACGCTGGAGGCGGCGTTCTACCTGATCGGCGCCATGAGCCTGCTGGCCCTGCTCAAGCTCAGCGGGCAGTTCGCCGTGGCGGGGGTCGCGGACCGAGCATCGCTCCAGGCGATCGGTGACGCGCTCCTGAGTCTGCGTACCTACGCCGCGTCGTTGCTGGGAGTGTTCGCCTTCTGCGTCGGCGGGTTCCTCTACAACCTGTTGTTCTTCCGGGCGCGGCTCCTGCCCCGCTGGCTGTCGGGCTTCGGCATCGATCGCGACACTGGCGCTGACGGCGGCCTGCCTGCTCTCCCTGTTCAGTGGCAACCGCATCACCAGCTACATCCCGCTCGCATTCCCCATCTTCGTGCAGGAGCTCGTTCTCGCCGGGTGGTTGATAGCCAAGGGCTTCGACACGTCCGCGATCGCCGCCGAACCGGTGGTGCGGGGGGTTGACCTGCCCCACGCAGCAGTACCGTCCGTCGCGGGAGGCGCGTTGAGGGCGGTCGTCTGCACGCGCTACGGACCTCCGGAGGTCCTCAGGCTCGAGGATGTGGCCGAGCCAGTGCCGCGGGGCAACGACCTCCGTATCCGGATCTCGGCGACAGCCGTGACCTCGAGCGACTGCTACGTACGTGGACTGGATCTCAGCCCCGCCTACAAGCTGATGGCTCGCATCGCGCTCGGATGGTCAGCGCCCCGACGCCGCATCCTCGGCATGGTGCTGTCGGGCACGGTCGATGCCGTCGGGCCGGAGTGCCGCACCTTCCGCGTCGGCGACGAGGTCCTCGGCTTCAACCGGCATCTCTTCGGCACGTACGCGGAATACGTCTGCTGGCCCGAAGACGGTCTGATCGTGCTTCGGCCTACCGGAGCTCACTCACGACGTCGCGGCGGCGTTGCCCTATGGGGGACTGCTTGCCATGCACTCCCTGCGCCGGGGCGGACTCTCTCGCGGACAGAAGGTCCTGGTCTACGGCGCATCGGGCGCGGTGGGCACGTGCGCGGTCCAACTGGCGACGCATTTCGGAGCCGACGTCACGGGCGTGTGCGGTCCGTCGAACCTGGACCTCGTGCGCTCGCTCGGCGCGACCAGCGTGATCGACTACACGACAGGCGAGATGTGGGAAGACGGAGTCGCGTACGACCTCATCCTCGACGCGGTCGGAAAGCGCAAGAGTGCGACGGCGATGCGGCAGTCGGCGCGAGCGCTCGCTGCGGGTGGTCGTTCGATCTCGGTCGACGACGGCACCCCGAAGCTTCGGCGCGACGACCTGGTCCTTCTCGCAGATCTCGCCGCCTGCGGCGCGTTGCTGCCCGTCGTTGACCGCACCTTCGAGTTGGCCGACATCGTCGACGCCCATCGGTATGTTGGCAGCGGTCACAAGCGAGGCAATGTGGTCATCAACGTGGGCTAGGGGCACGCAAGCCGGTGGCTTCATGTGGCGGGCAAACGCGCTATCACCGCGGACACAGACCTGCGGCTGTGCCGCTTTTTCGGCCTCTCCGACGGCTACTGGCTGCGAGCCCAGATCGCCCATGACACGGAAGTCGCGCGTGAGAAGCTCGCCGGTGAATTGGGGAAGATCAGGCCGTGGAGGAGTGCGGCAGCGTAGCGCGCTCGCGCTCGCCAATCCCCAACCAAAGTCTCATGTTCACTTGAGCGTGCATCTATGAGAATCGGTGCGGCCGGTCCCTTCCGCCATAACGCTTGACGTATAACGCGACCCGTTATAGGATGACCACGTGATCAAGACGATCGCCGACGCTGAGACCGACAAGGTGTTCAGGCGCGAGTTCTCGCCAAGGCTCCCTGCCGACATCCAGCCGGTCGCCTTGCGTAAGCTGCGGATGCTCCAACAACGCGCACTCGATCAACGATCTTCGCAGCCCTCCCGCGAATCGACTTGAGAAGTTGAGCGGCCGAGCGCGACGGCCAGCACAGTATCCGTATCAACGACCAATGGCGGGTATGTTTCGTGTGGGACGCCGGCGACGCATACGATGTCGAGATCGTGGACTACCACTGAAAGCGCGGTGAGCATAGTGATGGAGAGACTCGCCTCGGTCCACCCGGGCGAAGTGCTGCTTGAGGAGTTCCTCAAGCCTCTTGAACTCAGCCAGAACCGGCTTGCACTCTGCCTCGGTGTGCCTCCGCGCCGTATCAACGAGATCGTTCTCGGCAAGCGCGGGGACGGCCGACAGGCGCTCAGGCTGGCACGCTACTTGGGCACTTCACCGCAGTTCTGGCTTGGGCTTCAGGCAGAGTACGATCTCGACGTCGCGGCCGATGCGCTGGGCGAGCGTCTGGACCTTGAAGTCCGAGCAAGGTCAAGAAGGTGATCCGCTCGCCGAAGAAGAACGAACACGAACCCGGCGGATTCTCGGCTGAGGAGCGAGCCGCCATGAAGGAGCGCGCCCGGGAGCTGCAGGCGGAATCGCAGCGCGGCACGACGATCGTAGAAGGACGGAGAAGCGACGTGCCTGCGAAGTCGCCGGTGCCCGAGCCAGACCGGCAGAGGGCGGTGCGCTCCACGTCACGTCAAGGTCAACGCGCCTGCCTCTCGCCGAAGACCTGGTGGGGGATGACTGCGTACGCGCTTGGCGGCAAGGTCGTCTGCTTCTTCCAGAGCGCGAAGAGGTTCGACTCCAGGTATGCGACTCTGGGATTCCGCGACGCCGCCGATCTGGACGAGGGCCGCATGTGGCCGGCCTCCTTCGCGTTGAAGGAACTGACACCGGCCGCGGAGGATGTGATCGCCGCGCTCATCAAGAAGGCCCCAGGTTGACGGCGCCCGGCCATGATCGCGCATTGTGGCATCAACTGCGATGAATCGGAGACGTTCATGAGCGAAGAGCAGGGCAGTGTCTGCCCGGCCGAGCTGGCCGGCAGCCTCGACAATCGCATGAGGCGATTGCTGCAGAACCCGCTGAAGATACTCAGGCCGTACGTTCAAGAAGGAATGACGGCTTTGGATGTGGGCTGCGGTCCCGGCTTTTTCACGCTGCCGATGGCACAACTGGTCGGAAGCTCTGGACGAGTCATCGCCGCGGATCTGCAGAGGAGATGCTCGCAGTGAGAGCGACGATCGCGGGACCGTTGTGGAAAAACGCACCACCTTTCAGAAGTGGGCCGGACAGCATCGGTGTGGCCGAAAAGGTGGACTTCGTCCTTTTGTTCTATATGGTGCACGAGCTTCCCGACAAGGACCGGTTTTTCCGGCAGATAGCGGGGATTCTGAAACCGGCGGGGCAGGTCCTGTTGGTCGAGCCACCGTTCCATGTTTCCAGGCCGGCCTTTGACATCACCCTCCAGAAAGCCGAAGCCGCCGGATTGGCCCGGCTTCCGGGCCCAAGGATGCCGTTGGACAAGACCGCGATACTGCGATTGTTCTACGCTCGCGACGCGAGCTGGCTGAGCGCCGCGGTCCGCTGAGGCGGCCGCCGGAACCCCGCGGTCCGCTTCGCCTCATGCAGCGAGCGCGTAGCCATGCACTTTGACATCTCCCAGGTGGAGGCCTATCAGTGGGTCCTCGCCATAGTCAGCGCCATGGTGATCGGCATGTCCAAGGCCGGGATCACCGGCTTCACGCTGATGTTCATCCCGCTCATGGCCATCTCCTTCGGGGGCCGGGCCTCCACCGGCCTCCTTCTGCCCATGCTGTGCGTGGGCGACCTCTTCGCGGTGGCGTGGTACCGCAGGCACGCGGAATGGCAGTACCTGCTCAAGCTGCTGCCGCCCGCGGTGGTCGGTCTCGCGGCCGGGGTGGTGGTGGGCGGAAGGCTGTCGGACGACGCGTTCCGGTATCTGCTGGGCGGGATCATCCTGGTACTGCTGGGTCTCATGGTCTGGCAGGACCTGAGCAAGAAGGAGCCCCACTATCCCCAGGCTTGGTGGTTCGCCATCGTGGCCGGGCTGGCGGCCGGTTTCACCACCATGATCGGCAACGCGGCGGGGGCGATAACCTCCATCTACCTGCTCTCGATGCGCATGCCCAAGAACGCGTTCATCGGGACGGCGGCCTGGTTCTTTCTCATCATCAACCTGCTGAAGGTCCCCCTCCAGGTGTTCTTCTGGGAGAACATCAGCGCGGGCACGCTGACCTTCAACGCGATCATGGTGCCCGCGATCGCGGTCGGCGCCGCCATCGGCATCTTCGCGGCCGGCAAGATCCCCGAAAGGGGGTATCGCGTGTTCGTCATGGTCATGACCGGAGTGGCCGGGCTGCTATTGTTCATTCTATGAATACCCACGGTCCACGATCTCAGCGGCCACGCGGCGGGAGGGTCTGATCATGCCCGTTGAAACGCGAGAAACAGACAACGGTCTGGGACTCATCATCATCGGCAGCGGAGATGTGACGGAAGCGGAGTATCTCGATTTCTACACGAGAGAGCTCACGCAAGGCATGCTCGGGTCTCGTACCTATAGATACAGCATCAATGACTACACGGCCGTCACTTCCATAACGATCTCCACCGGTGCCGTCGAGGAGATCGCCCGGTACTCCAAGAAGGCGGCCGAGATGGACCCCGACCGCGTGACTGCCATAGTGGCGAGTAAGGACGTCATCTTCGGGCTTGCGCGGATGTGGGAACTCATGTCCGGTGATGTCCAAACGGGAGTAATGGTGTTCCGGGAGCGAGAAGACGCTGAAGAGTGGATCAGGCAAGAGGTCAAGGACAGGTTTCAGATCGACACCCTGACGTTCCGCTGAGCGCAGCAGGCGAAGGCGCTTCGCCGTGGGGTGAGTTCGATCCACGCTCCTGGTGGGCTCCCGGCACGTGGGCTGTCGAGTCCCGCGACGACGCTGTTGCCCGGTCCCCCGGATTCGGCCGCCGGTTCCTGGAGGCGGCTGGTGAGCGATTCCCCGGGCTCCAGGCAGGGGCCGTCTTCCTGCGCTGGGCCATGCAGCCCGCGGATGTCTACGCCGTGTTCCCGTTCGGCAGCGGTGGGGGCGGCGGCGTCGGCGTGCAGATCGATCCCGATCTGGAGTATCTGATCGTGTGGGACGGGCACGCCCGCGCGGAGTTCGGCGACTGGGACGGCGATCAGGTGGCGCCGGCGCTTGAGTTCATGGCCGGCCTGCTGGGGATCCGCTACCCGGAGGTGGCCGTCTGCGGGCTGTCGTGCCGGCTGTGCCCGCACTACCACACCGCGGGCGCAAGCCGCTGCACCGGATGCAAAGGCGAGAGCCGGATGTCCGCCGGCTGCGCCTTCCTCACGTGCGCGGTGAAGCGCAGGGGCATCGAGTTCTGCGGGGACTGCGGCGAGAAGTCGTCCTGCGAACGTTGGGCGAGCCACCGGGCGGCCGGCCGCGAGCACGACAGCTTCGTCACCTACGCCGGGCTCGAGGACAACATCGCCTTCATCGAGCGCCACGGCATCGAGGCGTTCGACGCCGATCAGCGCCTTCGGGAGGACCTGCTCCGCGAGATGCTCGCCGAGTTCAACGAGGGCCGCTCCAAGACCTACTACTCCATAGCGGCCACGCTGCTGGACGTCGAGCAGCTCCGCGCGGCCCTGCGGGAGGCGCGCCTCGAGACCGCCGGCGAGGCCGACGTGAAGGCCAGGTCCAAGGCCCTCCACGCCCGCCTGGACGCGGCGGCGTCCGCCCGCTCCATCCGTCTCGCTCTCCGACTCCTGATGGAGATCCTGCTCCACGCCCCGGAGGACTTCAACAACGTCTGCGTTCTCGCGCGGACCCTGGAAGTGCTCGGCATCGGCCGCTGCCACGTGTTCGATCCGCATCGCATCATCCGCCCGGCATATGGGAAGTCATACACCAGGAAGCTGCGGACGGTCTCGGCGGGCGCGTTCTTCCGGATAGAGTTCGTCGCGGTGGCCGCCCCCGTCGAGTTCATCCTCGGCTACCCCCATCGCACGCATCGCCTCTGTGCCCGACCAGACGGCGACGTCCCTGTACGAGTTCGAGTTCGGTCAGGACGACCTGCTGGTGCTCGGTTCGGAAGCGCACGGACTGCCCGCGGAGGTGATCGAAGCCTGTGATGTCCGCCTGACCATCCCGCAGCGGGGTGTGACGCAGAGTCTCAACCTGTGCGTGGCGTCGGGCATCATCCTGGGGGAATGGTTCCGGCAGCTGGCGCAGGAACGGGATCGATAGGATGGATCCTCGAGATGGACCAGAAACCCAGCGGATTCTCGGCTGAGGAAAAGGCGGCCGTGAAGCAGCGCGCCCAAGAACTGAAGGCGGAGTCGAGCCGCGGTGCGCGCTCCAAGATGGACGGCGAAAGCGACGTGCTCGCCAAGATCGCGGAGATGGCCGATCCGGACCGGCAGATGGCCCAGCGGCTCCACGAGCTCGTCAAGGCCAGCGCGCCCGGGCTTTCGCCGAAGACCTGGTACGGCATGCCCGCGTACGCGCTCGATGGCAAGGTCATCTGCTTCTTTCAGGATGCAAAGAGGTTCAAGTCGAGGTACGCGACCCTGGGATTCAGCGACGCTGCGAACCTGGACGAGGGCGACATGTGGCCGACCTCGTTCGCGTTGAAAGAACTGACCCCCGCCGTGGAGGAAAGGATTGAAGCGCTGATCAAGAGCGCTGTGGGCTGACCACCGGCAGGGGCGGGCGTAAGCCTTACGGCGTCTGACCCAGACCGATCATGTTGCCTTCGGCATCGCGCAGCATGGCGATGAAATGGCCGCCGCCCACCGGCTCGACATCCTCCACGATGGTGCACCCGGCGGCCGTCATCGCAGCGACGGTCGCGCGGATATCGTCCACTTCGAACATCGGTGTGGCGCCCGTCATGCCCCTGCTCGCACCGTTGGGGTCCAGCCCGATGTCCAGTCCCTTCACCTGGAAGCCCACGTAGTAGGGCTCGTCGAAGACCGGGGCGACGCCCAGCACGAGGGAGAGCAGCTCCTTCGACTTCGCCAGGTCCGATGTGGGGAATACCACTGCCTTCAAGCCATTGCTCATGATGCCTCCAAGTCCGCGGCGACCGCCGCCTTCAGCAACCTCTCCAGCCCCTCCAGAATGAGATCCAGCCCGAACTCGAAGTCCGCGCTGTCGTCGTAGCCGGCCTCCATGGCGTAGTCCACGACCATCTCCCTGAGGTACGGGTATTCGTCGGCGGGGATCGCCCGCAGGAAGCCTTCGCTCGATGTCTTCGGGCGCGATGTCGCCGTCGGCGGCCATGTTGAACTGCTGCCGCCCGAACCCGTAGATGTAGCTGTCCACCAGAGAGAACGCGCGGGCGGACAGTTCCAGCGAGAACCCGGCCCGCCGGAGCGTCCCGATGACCCAGTCGAGGTAGTGGAGCCGCGCCGGCCCGCTGCTCTGGCGAGAATCCAACAGGACGCTGGCCCAGGGGTGGAGGGAGAAGGTCGCCCGCGCGGATATTGCCCTCTCGCGCATGGCTTCCTTCCAGTCGGCCGGGTCCGAAGGCAGGACGATCTCCCCGACGACCAGGTCCACCATGCCATCCAGGATGTCGTCCTTGTTGGCCACATGGTTGTACAGCGACATCGCCTCGACCCCGACTCGCAGCCCGAGTTCCCGCATGGTGAGGGAATCGATGCCTTTTTCGTCGGCGAGCGCGACGGCGGCGCGCAGCACTCTCTCCCTGGTGAGCGGAGCCCGGGGCTCGGGGCCCGGCGCCGATCGTTTCGCCATCGCATCCTCCTCGGACTTCGGCCGCGCCCTGGGGCGGCCGTCGCAAAGACCCACTTGACAGACTTACAATGTAAGTGTAAGACTTACAACATAAGTTTACCGCGCCTGGCCCGGCAAGGGAAGCGCACCATTCTTGAATAGGAGGACAGGATGAGAACGTTGGCTGGTTGGATCGAGCGGCAGCAGAAGGTGGGAGGCTGGGCCGCGCTGTACGTGGCTGCTGCCTTTGTGGCGGCCATGCCGTACTTCCTTCTCTTCGTCAAGTTCCCGGATGTGGTGGATCCGGTGGAGAAGGTCTCCATGCTCGTGGCGAACCACGGCAGCCTGCAGGTGATGTACCTGCTCACGTATGTGGTGTTCGGCATCGTCCTGGCGGTCTTGGCGCTGACGCTCTACCACCGCACGAAGGACGAGGCGCCGATCTTGGCGCAGGCGGCGGCCGTCGTGGGGCTCATCTGGGCTCTCGTGCTGGTGGCCAGCGGGCTGGTGTTCAACGCCGGCATGGCCGCGGTCGTCGATCTGCAGGCTACGGACCCCGCGCAGGCGGTGGCTGTGTGGCAGGCGGTGGAGCCGGTGGCGCAGGGTCTCGGCGGGTCCGGCGGCGAGCTCTTGGGCGGTCTGTGGGTGCTGCTGGTGAGCGTGGCGGCTCTGCGCGCCAGGAGACTGCCCCGGGCGCTGAACTGGCTCGGCGTCGCGCTCGGCGCGGTGGGCATCCTCTCGGTGGTGCCGGTGCTCAGGGACTTGGCCTACGGGTTCGGGATGCTGCAGATCGTGTGGTTCGTGTGGCTCGGCGTGGTCCTGCTGCGCGCGAGGCCGCGGTGGGCAGGGGTGGCGGCGCCGGTGGGCCGGCCTGAAGGTGCCGTCGCGTGACAAACGCGGCTCTGCCGGACTGGCCAACGATGATCTGTGCTCTTTGGGGGCGCCGCGAGGCGCCCCCTCCAAGATGCGCCAAAGGACCGAGTACGCCCTCGCGGTCCTTGGATAGTCTTCGCCCGGGATTGCGGAGTCTCGGCCGGGAAGGTAGGATGTACGTGTACACACAGAAGGGTCTTGACATGACTGTCACGAGGATCTTCCGGAACGGCAACTCTCAGGCGGTGCGCATACCGGCCGAACTGGCCTACGATAGGTCGGACTTGGACGTCGAGATCGAACGGGTCGGCGACGAACTACGCATTCGCCCAGCAGGACGTTCTCTTGATGGAGCGTTGGCGAAGTTCACGGGGTTTTCCGCTGACTTCATGTCTGCGGGTCGAGAAGCGAACATCGATTCAGACCGGGACGCCTTGTGAAGCCTCTCTTCATGCTCGACACGAACATGTGCATCTATCTGATGAAGCGCCAACCCGCTGAAGTGGCCCAGAGGTTCGCGCAATGCTCCGTGGGGGAGGTGGTGATGTCTGTGATCACCTTGGCCGAACTCGAATACGGCGTCGCCTGCTCCGGCGAAAGCGAAGAGCGGAACCGTCGGGCGCTCGATCTGCTGCTCGAGGACATCCCCTCTGCGCCCTTCGACCCCGTAGCCGCCCGGGTCTATGGCCCGATCCGCAAGGCCACCCGCGACAAGAGCAGAGACGCGCTGGACAAGCTCATCGCCGCCCATGCAGTGGCGCTTGACGTGACGCTCGTCACCAACAACGAGGGCGACTTCTCCGGGTATCCTGGCATCAAGATCGAGAACTGGGTGGGCGCCTGACCCCGAGCAAAGGTGGCCGAAGATGCGACGAATCAGTGTCCTCGTGCTTCTGCTGGCCCTTGCCTCTGGTGACCGGTTGCAGCCGGACGTCGGCGCCGGAGACGACCGCCGCGGCGACTCCGCAGGTCTCCTCGACCACCGGCGTCTCCGCACCCGGCGGCGTGAGCTACCAAGTGGCGGTGACCGCCCGCTCCGGCGCGCAGCCGTTGGCGGCGGCCGACCTGGGTGCTCAGGCCGTCCGCGACGACCGCGCGATCTCCGATGCCCTCGCGACGTCGTTCCCTGCAAGCATCGCCGCCAACGAGGGTGAGTATGCGCTGGGGGACCACCTCATCGTGGTGCTCGACATCGCCGGCGCCGCGCGGACCGAGACCGGCACCGACGTTTACGCAACGGTCTGGGCGCAATGGTTCTCCCTCGCCGGATGGCAACCGGTGCAGGGCAGTGGCTCCATCTACCCCGCCACCATCCGGCTGGCGACGGACGGCGCCGGCTTCCGCCTGGACGGGGTCCAAGCGCCGCAGGACGGCGAGGGATACGTGGAGAGTCTCGCTCGGATCATGCCCGACTGGGCGCGCGCGGAGGCCGATACCGACGAGGCCCGCTCGCGGATGCGAGATGCGCTCTGGTCCGCCGCCAGCGAGTGGGTCAAGCCGCATGTTCCCGCCGACCTGTTCGTCGACCAGTCGCCCTCCACCACTCCCGACGCGCATGGGCACGAACCGCCGTCATCGGAGTACAAGATGCTGGCGGCCCATTACATCGACTGCAAGCTGACCGCGACCGCCGCGCCCCCGTTCGACTCCTACCAACCGCAGTACGCCGTCGTGAGCGAGGATGGTCGCTTCCGTCTGCACTTTCTTCTGGACGGACGGGGTATGGCCGTCGAGGACACGCAGAGCGCCACCTGGCGGCTGATCGAGGCGCCCGGGGAGTCGCTCGGGGCGGTGGAGGGCACCGCGGGCTTCGACCCCACGTGGAGCGGCCACACTCTGTTCGTCGATCTCGAGACCATCATCGACCCGTACGAAGCCACGCTCACCCACTACGAGATCGACTTCGACAGCATGACCGTGATCCGTGCAGTGCCCATGGGGCCGCTGTCGTTCAACGAGCCGATGCAATGAAAGCCGCCGTCAACACCCGCTACGGCGGACCCGACGCCGTCGAGGTCATGGACGTGCCTACACCCGAGGCCGGGCCGGGCGACGTCCTGGTGAGGGTGATGGCCGGCACCGTCAGCCGCACCGACCGGGAGGCGCTGCGGGCGCATCCGCTCTTCGTACGCTTGTTCACCGGGATCCTGCGGCCGCGCCGGACCATCCTGGGGATGGACTTCGCGGGAGAGGTCGAGGCGGTGGGCGCGCGGGTGACCTCGTTCAGACCCGGTGACCGCGTGTTCGGGATGGCGCCAGGTGGATATGGAGGCCACGCCGAGTATCTGGTCATGCCGGAGCAGGGAGCCATCGCGGTCATGCCCGGCGGCCTTCCGTTCGCCGAAGCCGTGGTCTGCGAAGGCGCCCACTACGCCGACACCTACATGCAGGCGTTCGCGCCGGCGGCCCGGCCACGCCATCCTCATCTACGGGGCGTCGGGCGCCATAGGCGTTGCGGCGGTGCAGTTGGCCAAGGTCCACGGCGCCACGGTCACGGCCGTCACCGACACCGGGCACCTCGAACTGGCGGCGTCCCTGGGTGCCGACGAGGTGATCGACTACACCGCCGGCGATCTCACCGACCTGGGGCCCAGGTTCGACTTCGTGCTCGACGCCGTCGGCAAGGCCGGCTATCTGCGCTGCCGCGGGTGGCTCAAGCCGGGCGGGACCTTCGCCGCCACCGACTTCGGCCCCTGGGGCCAGAACATCTATGCCCTGCTCTGGCACAAGGTGGCCCGGGGCAAGAAGGTCGATCTTCCCGATCCCCAAGAGCACGAAGGAGTTCGTCGAGAGGATGAGCGTCCATCTGGAAATGGGACGGTTCCGCGCTGTTATCGACCGGCGCTACCCGCTCGAGCAGATCCGGGACGCCTACCGCTACGTGGAGACCGGCCAGAAGACCGGCATCGTCGTCGTGGACGTCGGGTCGTAGCCAAGCGGCCGCGCCGACTGGTAGTCTAGCCGGGTGATAAGCACCCGCCCAGAACAGCCCGCCGACATCGACGCCATCAGGGATCTCGTGCGCCTGGCCTTCACCGGTCACTGCGGCGGATGGCGCGCTTGCGCTGTCGCTCGTGGCTGAGGTCGATGGCGAGGTGGTGGGTCACATCGCCTACTCGGCGGCGGGCATCGGCGACGTGGCTTCCGGCTGGTTCCTCGTTGGACCGCTCGCGGTGCTTCCGGTGCACCAGGTCAACGGATCGGCGGCTTCCGACGATGCTCGGGGGTCACCTGGCCCGGTGTCCCGGACGAGTACGTCCTCAGCCTGCCCTTTTCCACCGAAGAACCTGTGGGGGAGATCGCCTACCATCCGGCCTTTTTGATCGGCGCCTGATGATCGTGGGCGCTCCAGCCCACGAGAATTGGAGTCGACCATGACCGATATCGCCATCACCGTCGCCCCGGCGACCGCCGCAGACGCCGCCCTTCTTGCCGGACTCGGGGCCCGCACCTTTTTCGACACCTATGCTGCGGACAACACCGAGGCGGACATGGCCACGTACCTCGCCGAATGCTTCTCGCCGGCGCAGCAGGCGCTGGAGCTGGCGGACGAGCGCAGCCTGTTCCTGATCGCGCGGGCGGATGGCGCTCCCGTGGGCTACACCAGGCTGCGGCTCGGCGAGGCCCCGGACTGCGTCGCCGGGTGCAACCCCGTGGAACTCGTCCGCTTCTACGCGGATCTCCCGTGGATAGGACGCGGAGTGGGGCCGGCGCTCATGGAGGCGGCGCTGGGCGTGGCCGGCGCCATGGGTTGCGACGTCGTCTGGCTGGACGTGTGGACGAGGAACCCGCGGGGCGTCGCGTTCTATTCGAAATGGGGCTTCGCGGTCGTCGGACGGCAGACATTCCTGCTGGGAGAGGACGTGCAGGACGATCTGATCATGGCCAGGGCGGTCCGGGGAGTCGGCTTTGACAACCCCGGGCCATCCGCCCATAATCGTACGCACACGTAGACGATATATCGGCGAGCCACAGATCACGAGCGAAGCGAGGTCCGCAGATGCAGAGCATCCAGTACGAGAAGGTCTACGACCTGAGCGTCATGACCTTCACCGATATGCAGATGCATCCGGCGGAGGAAGCGGCCGGGGCGCGCGTGGTGGTCGAGAAACACCTCATGCCCGACGGAGTGCCCGCCATGTGCGGCGGCGGCCGCGGCCCCGCGCCGGGCTGGCCCATCTACCACGATGTGCAGATCAGCACCCACACGGGTACGCATGTGGACGGCACCTGGCATTTCAACATCAACGGCAAGGCCATCTACGAGTTCCCGCTGGACGCATTCATGGGCACCGGGCGTCGTCCTCGACTTCCGGCACCTGCCCGACTGCTACCCCATCACCGGTGAGGACCTCGCCAAGGCGGAGCCCAAGATCGAAGAGGGCGACATCATCATCATCAACACGGGCCGGCACCCTCGGTTCGGGAGCAAGGAGTACGGCACCCTGCACCCGGGGCTGGATGGCGAGGCCTGCGAACAGTTCCTTCTCGAGAAGAAGATCAAGATGATCGGCATGGACACCATCTGCGTGGAGCCGGGCAGCGAGCAGGACCACTGGGATCATCCGCTGCACCGCATCTGTCTCATCGAGAACGAGATCCTGCTCATCGAGAACGTCGGGGGCCAGATCGACGAGGTCACCGGCAAGCGCTGCTACATCATGGCGCTGCCCATTCTCCTGAAGGCGGATTCCGGCCCTGCCAGGGTGATCGCGCTGGCCTGAGCCGGCCGCGAGTCTGCTCGTCCAGGTGCGCCGCCGCCGGCCGTGTCGCCGGTCGCCCGCCCGCTATTTCCCCATGACGGTCACGGTGATGACTATCGTCGTCTTGTCTCCCTCTTGGAGGCCGAGCAGCACGCCTCCGCCCATCCCGTCGGGGTCAGCGGGCGTGTAGCTGCCGCCGTTCAGGGCGATCTTCGCCTGGCCGTCCTTCTCCTCAAGGAATCCGACCGACCAGCCTGAGGGAAGCTTCGTCTTGTACCACTCGATGACGTCGTCCATCGATGCCGCGGTCACCAGTGTCAGCTGGTGGACGGTCGTGGTGTCGGTCACCTTCACAGGCTCGTAGGCGGTCACGGTGCCCGGATGGACCGGGACATCTTTGGGGAACTCCGCGGGCATGCCGGAGACCTCGGTCTCGGCCTCGGTGGCGGCCTCCTCAGCGGTGGTCGCCGTGGACTCGCTCGCCAGCGTCGTCCCGTCCTGCGCGGTCGTCTGGGTCTGCGCCGTGGTGGACGCCCCCGCGCTGCTCTGATCGTCCCCGCCCCCGCAGGCAAAGAGCACGACGCTCGCCAGCACCAGCATCGCCGCCAACAGACCGAACCGGAACATGCCCCGCATACCGATCCCTTCCTTTCCGATGAACGGTGTCGCACCGAGTTTTCCGCAAGGTTGCGCGACACAGAGTACCAAAGGGTCCGAGGGCGGCGGCGCGCGCCGTCCAAGCTCCATCCAAAGGCGCAGTTCCGCCGGGGGGCCGCGCGCGAGAATGACCGCATGGAGGTGCGCATGGCTTGCAAGACAGAAAGAGTATCGATAGACTTTCCGTATGACGAAGGAGGTCTGTCGGTGGAGATTGTGACCATCTCACCCAAGTTCCAGGTTGTGATCCCCAAGTGCATTCGCGAGCAACTGGGCCTAGTTCCCGGGCAGAAGATCCAGGCGATGGCGTACGGGGACCGTATCGAGTTCCTTCCCGTGCGGCCGGCCAGTGAACTGCGAGGCGTGCTGCGGGGCCTCGATACCCGGGACATGCGGGACGAAGGCGATCGCCCGTGAATGTCGTTGACTCCTCGGCCTGGCTTGAGTATTTCGGTGACGGGGCGAACGCCTCGGAGTTCGCCGGCGCGATAGAGTCGCCCGAGATGTTGGTGGTGCCGTCCCTGACCATCTATGAGGTCTTCAAGCGCATCTGCCAGATCAAAGACGAGACCATCGCGCTTGACGCCGTAGCGGTGATGCTTCAGGGGCGGGTCGTAACCCTCACGGGCCACCTCGCTCTGCATGCCGCGCGGGTTTCGCTGGAGAACGGGCTGGCGATGGCAGATGCCATCATCCTGGCCACAGCGCGGGCGGAGGAAGCCACCCTGTGGACGCAGGACGCTCATTTTGCCGGGATGGACCGGGTGGAGTACCGGAAGAGGACCCCGTGACGGTATCATCGCGCCACGACCCGAGAGGCGCACTCCATCATCCACATGAGCGAGGACGAGCACACATGTCAGACTGCTTCGAGAACGTCACCATCGTCAAGAAGGCCAACGTCTATTTCGACGGCAAGGTCACCAGCCGCACCGTTCTGTTCGCGGACGGCACGCGCAAGACCCTCGGCATCATGATGCCCGGCGAGTATGAGTTCGGTACCGGCGCCCGCGAAGTCATGGAGGTCCTTGGCGGGGAGATGAAGGTGTTGTTGCCGGGCGCGACAGAGTGGCAGACCTTCGCGGCCGGCCAGAGCTTCGAGGTGCCGGCGGATGCCTCGTTCAAGCTGGAGATCGACGGGGTGGCGGACTACTGCTGTTCCTACGGATAGGACGGATGTGCTCGCCGCGCTGATATGTGACAAAGCCAGAGGCTTCGGTGCCGACCTCGTGGGGATCGCCGGTGTGGAGGACCTCAAGCGTTCCCCGTCTCATCAACTGAGCGCGAGGCTGCCCGAGTTCGCGGGGGTCGGCACCAGGGACGCCGGTAGCGGCAGGCGCGGTTTGGTCACCTGGCCGGACGGCGCCCTGTCCGCGGTCGTCCTGGGCGTGGAGCATCCAGCGGGCATGCCGGAATTGGACTGGTGGGAGAAGGGCGGGTCGGGCGGCAACACTTCGGGAAACCGGCTGCTGATGCGCATCGTCGCCGACCTGGCGGCGTGGATCGAAGCGGATCTGGGCATCCGGTGTCTCCCGTTGCCCTACCACATCGAGCGGGGCGGAGCGTACATGAAGGACGCCGCCGTGCTCGCCGGGTTGGGCCACATCGGGAAGAACAACATGCTCGTCACGCCCGAGTTCGGACCACGGGTCCGGCTGCGGATGATGCTGACGGCCGCGGATCTGCCGTCGGCCGGCGCGACGGGGCCCGATCCATGCCAGGACTGCGGCGCTCCCTGTCGCACCGCGTGTCCGCAGGAGGCTTTCGCACGCCTGATCTACTCCGAAGCCGACTACGCGCAGCCCGAGCTTCCCGGTCGAACGGGAGTCTACGACCGGCTGCGCTGTGATCAGCAGATGAAGCTCGACGCGGCGACGACCGCGCCATTCATCCGATACTGCCGGGAATGCGAACTCGCCTGCCCGGCCGGGTCGAAACCATGAGAACGCGCGCGTCCGGGGCGATCGCCACGATGATATGCATCGCGATCCTGCTGACGGCCTCGGCCTGCGGGAACCCATCGGTCGCCGGCGACTCGGCTGCCACTACCGTCACCACGGCGGCTGCTGCCACCACGGCGGCATCCATCCCGCCCCCCGCCCCCGCGGTCACCACCACCGCGCCGTCCACCACGGCCGTCCCCACCACCGTCAGCGCCGAGCAGACCACGGTCACCTCGCAGGCCCGGTCGGCCGGGCCGGAGATCGTCATCCGCAAGAGCGCCCGCCGGCTCGACCTGTACACCGACGGCGTTCTGATCCACACGTATCGCATAGCCCTGGGTTTCGCGCCCGAGGGCGACAAAGAGCGCGAGGGCGATGGCCGCACGCCGGAAGGGCAGTTCTACGTCTGTATCAAGAACCCCGAGAGCAGCTTCGGCGTGTCCTTGGGCGTCAGCTATCCGAGCAGGGACGATGCCGAGCGCGGTCTGCGCCAGGGTCTGATCGACGAGCGGGAATATGGCCTCATCGTCGCCGCCGTAGACGCCGGGCAGGCGCCCCCCATGAAGACGGCCCTCGGGGGAGAGATCTACATCCATGCAGGCGGGTCGGACAAAGACTGGACCCAGGGTTGCGTCGGGTTGGAAGAGGGCGACATGGCGGAACTCTACGCGGCCGTCGAGGTCGGTACGCCGATAACCATCGAGCCCTGACGGCCTGAGTCGGCCGGCAGACCGGGCGAAAGGGCGCCGGTCGCCGGCGCCGGTCACTCCCGCATGAGCTGCAGCAGCTTCCGGGCGGTGTTGCAGTTGCGCACCGTCACCCGCTTATAGAGCTTGGTCCCCATCATCTTCGTGAGGCGGCTTCGGGTGGCGTTTTCGCGATCCACTCGCCAGACGATCGCACCCGGCACGTAGAGGCCGTCCTCGATGCCGGGCCGGGGCCCCAGCTCCTCCAGAAGGCTCCGCCGGTCCACGTCCGGTTGCAGGAACACCACGTCGCATCTCATGGCGCCATCGCTCACCCAGCCAGCCGGGATGGCCTCCACCACTACCGCGAGTTCGTCCTCGCTGCGGAGCTGCAGGTCGATGTCGAGTCCGCCGACGGTGCGCACGGCCGCCTGCAGAGTCGCGGTCAATCCCTCGCGGTCGGGAGCGCCGCTGCCGAAGATGATGTTGCCGGAGTTGATGTAGCTCCGGACGCGGTCCATGCCGGCGGCTTCGAACGCCGCCTTCAGATCGGCCATGCTGACCATGTTGGCTCCGCCGACGTTGACGCCGCGGAGAAGGGCCACGTACCTCATGAGAGGAGTCTAGCATCGGGCTCGCACCGAAAACGCCGGGCGACTGCGGTATGCTCGGCATGATGTACGAACCGACCCATATCGTCGTTACCTGTCCTCACTGCGGGCACGGCAACGTGTTCGCGCAGCCTTATCCCTATCACGCCGGCTACGGCTACCAGGGGTTCCTCTACAACGAGACCGGGGACTGCACGCTCACCTGGAGCTCGTTCGACCGCGAGTATGCCGCCGCGGTGGGTTCCAAGCAGCCCTGGGAGCTCACCGCTGCGGACCGCGAAGCCCTGGAGGACCGGCTGACCCCCGCCCCCGACGGCACTCGCTGGCTGTTCCGCAACCCCGCCCGCTGCCGCCAATGCCGCGCACCGATCTCAGGCCCCATCACCGACACCATCTACTATTTGCGGAACGAATGCACCGTTGACCGCGACGTCCGCTCGGGCTGGGGCGCGGGGCTGAGGGATGTCCTCGGCAGGGCGCGGGCCTCGGTCCCCTGGCGGATGCGGGACGTCTGGCTGGGGGTGCTCTTCGCGGTGGTGCTCACGGGCCTCGCCTACGGGGCCGCCTACCTGCTGCTCTACCTGCTGGTGGACCCCGATGTGGACCTCTGGCTGGCCCTGTTCTCCGCCGTGCTCGAGCTGGTGCTGCTGGTGCCGGTCTGGTGGTTCGTCAAGCGCAAATACCACGTGCCGCTGGCCAAGGCGCTCGGCTTCAGAAGGTTCAAACCCTGGTGGCTTGCCGTCGCGGTGGGGTCACTCATCGCCTACTACGTCTTCAACGCCTACTACGCCGCCATACTCGCGGCGCTCGGCCTCGAGATGCAGCGCGATGTCGGCCCGACCATCCGGGAGCTCTCCAGCCCGTGGCCGCTCGTGTTCTCCATTGTGATCCTCGCCCCGCTGGTGGAGGAGGTCTTCTTCCGGGGGTTCGTGTTCAACGGACTCCGAGGGCGGATGGACTGGTGGTGGGCGGCCGTCATCAGCGGCGCGCTGTTCGCGGCGGCCCATCTCGATCCGCTGTTCCTGCTCCCCGCATTCCTGATCGGCATCCTGCTCGCGTTTCTCTATCAGAAGACGAACTCCATCTGGCCGGGGATGATCGTGCATTTTCTGGTGAACTCGCTGGCCGTGATCTTTGCTCTGACCGCGTACTGACAGGAGGACGGGTGGATCGGTCGAGCTATCACATGACGCCGGACGAGTTCCGGCAGGCGGGCCACGCCGCAGTTGACTGGCTTGCCCGGTACATGGAGGACGTCGAAGGGATGCCCGTGGTGTCGACGGTCGCTCCGGGGGACGTGCGCGGGCGTTTGCCTCAGAAGCCGCCCGAGGAGGGGGAGCCGTTCTCCGCCGTGCTCCGCGACATGGACGAGATCGTCGTTCCGGGGCTCACCCACTGGCAGTCGCCCGACTTCTTCGGATACTTCCCGGCGAACACGTCGGGGCCTGCCGCCATCGGCGAGTTGCTGTCCGCCGGACTGAACGTTCAGGGGATGCTGTGGGCGGCCAGCCCGGCCGCCACCGAACTGGAGACGCTCGTGATGGACTGGGTGGTGGACCTGCTCGGCCTGCCCGCCGGCTTCCGCTCGGACTCGGCCGGTGGAGGCGTCATCCAGGACTCCGCTTCCAGCGCGGCGCTCTGCGCGCTGCTGTCGGCCCGGGAGCGGGCCACCGGCTATGCCGCCAACCACCGCGGGGCAGACGGCACCCTCACCGCCTACGCGTCGAACCAGGTGCACTCCTCGGTGGAGAAGGCGGTCCGCGTCGCCGGCCTGGGCGGCGACAACCTGCGCCTCATCGACGTGGACGAATCGTACGCCATGCGCCCCGACCTGCTCGAGAAGGCCATCCGCGCCGACGAGGACGGCCGGCCTCAAGCCCTGCTACGCCGTGGCCACGGTGGGGACCACCTCGTCCAACGCCATGGACCCGCTGCGCGCCATCGGCGAGGTCTGCCGGCATCACGGGGTCTGGTTGCACGTGGACGCGGCCCAGGCGGGCACGGCCGCGGTCTGCCCGGAGTTCCGCCACCTCCACGACGGCCTCGACCTGGCCGACAGCTTCTGCTTCGACCCGCACAAGTGGATGTTCACCAACTTCGACTGCGACTGCTTCTTCGTGGCCGACAGGGAGCCGCTCATCCGGACGCTCAGCATCCTGCCGGAGTATCTGCGCAACCAGGCCAGCGAATCGGGCGCTGTGATCGACTACCGCGACTGGCAGATACCGCTGGGGCGGCGCTTCCGGGCGCTCAAGCTGTGGATGATGATCCGCCACTACGGCGTGGAGGGGTTGCGGTTCCACGTGCGCCGGCACGTCGCCCTGGCGCAGCGGTTCGCGGACTGGGTGCGCGACGACCCCGATCTGGTGCTGGCGGCGCCGGTACCGCTCAACCTGGTGTGCTTCTCTCACCGGGCGGGGGATGCCGCCACCCAGGCCATCATGGACCACGTGAACGGCTCGGGCCGGGCCTTCATCAGCCACACCCGCCTGCGCGACCGCTTGGTGCTGCGCGTGTGCGTGGGCCAGTCACAGACCGAGGAGCGGCATGTGCGGGCGCTGTGGGAGTTGATCCGGGAGGGGGCGGCACGTTGACAGACCTACACTGGACGGAAGTCGATCGGAAGTACCCCAAGCTCTTCAGCCCCCTGAGGGTGGGATCCGTGACCCTGCGCAACAGGATCGTGTCCGCGCCCACGTCGCTGGCGGAGCTGTCGCCCGAGGGGTATCTCACCCGGGAGAACATCGCCTACTACCAGCTGAAGGCCAAAGGCGGCGCGGCTGTGGTCACCGTCGGCGAGAGCATCGTCCACTCGGCCACCGGCAAGTCCCATCCCAAGATGATCCTTCTGGACGACCCAGGGATCATCCCCTCGCTCGTCGAGACGGCGGACGCTATCCATCAGTACGGGGCGCTTGCGTCCATCGAGTTGTCGCACGGCGGCATGGAGGCCAACCCGGCCTTCCTGAACGGCAGGAGGCCTATCGGCCCCTCTGCCGCTTTCGTCGACATCGGGTTCATGAGCGACCAGGCCCAGCGGGTCGAGGTCGAAGAGATGACCCCGGCGCTCATGCGGGAGATCGCCGACGCATATGGGGCGGCCGCCGGCACGGTGAAGGTCGCGGGGTTCGATATGCTCATGATCCACGCGGCTCACGGCTGGCTCCTCGCGCAGTTCCTCTCGCCCCTGCTCAACAAGCGGACTGACGAGTACGGGGGAAGTCTCGAGAACCGGGCCCGCTTCCCGCTCATGGTCATCGACGCGGTCCGGGCGCGGGTGGGGCGGGACTTCCCCATCGAGTTGCGCATGGGCGGGTCGGAGTTGGCCGAGGGCGGCTACACCATCGACGACGCGGTGGCCTTCGCCCGGCTTGTCGAGAAGAAGGTCGACCTGCTGCACGTCTCCTGTGGGGCCCACTATTTCGTGGAGACGATGACCGTCATGCACCCGTCGATGTTCCTGCCGCACGGATGCAACGTGTACCTGGCGGAGGCGGTCAAGAAGGCGGTCGGCATCCCGGTGGTGGCCATCGGCGGCATCTCCGACCCGGCGCAGATGGAGGAGATCGTCGCCTCGGGCCGGGCGGACGTGGTGGCGGTGGCGCGCGGGCTTCTGGCCGACCCGGAGATACCCAGGAAGGCCAAGGCGGGCCGGGACCCGGAGATCGTTCACTGTCTGCGCTGCTTCGAGTGCATCGGCGGGATGATGGCCACTCGGACCACCAAGTGCTCGGTGAACCCGGTCATCGGCCGGGAGTGGGCGTTGCCGGCGCCTGCGGTCGCGCCTGGAGCGCGCAAGAAAGTGCTGGTGGCCGGCGGCGGGCCCGCGGGGATGCAGGCGGCCATCACCGCCGCGGAGCGCGGCCACGAGGTGGTCATCTGCGAGAAGAGCGGCCGGCTGGGCGGCGCTCTGAACCACGCGGACGACGTGTGGTTCAAACAAGACCTGGCGCGGTTCCGGGACTACCAGACCGGCAGGTTGGCCGCTCTCGGGGTGCGGGTGCTGCTCGACACCGAGATGTCGGCGGAGGTGGCAGCCGCGGAAACGCCGGACGTGGTCATCGCCGCCGTGGGTGCCCAGCCCATAGTGCCCGACATCCCGGGCATCGGCGGACCTGACGTCATGATGGCCGTGGATGTACACGGCGCCGGCGCCCGTGTGGGGAACGACGTGCTGATCATCGGGGGCGGGCAAGTGGGCTGCGAGACCGCTCTCCACTTGGTGGCGAAGGGCAAGCGGGTGACCGTCCTGGAGATGCTCGATGACGTCGCCCGCGACGCCAACCTGATGCATCGCCGGGCGCTGCTACTCGAGCTGGCGAAGGCGGAGGCCGTGGGATCGCTGACAGTACTCACCGGAGCCACCTGCGTCGAGGTCCGCGACCGGGCAGTCGTGGCGGCCGGCCGGGACGGCGGCCGCACCCTCCATGACTGCGACACCGTGGTGGTCGCCGCGGGCTACAAGGCTGATCCTGAGCTGATCGAAGCCTGGGCCGATCTCGCCCCCGAGTTCATGGCCATCGGTGACTGCGTCCGCCCGCGCAAGATCCTGAACGCGGTCCGGACGGGCTACGACGCCGCCATGGCCGTCTAGTTCCGACGCCGTGCTCAACAGATCGACACAAAACACGCTCATTGCGCGGAGACGCCCAGTCGGGTTATCCAAGGGGTAAGCACTCACTATTGACAGTCGGCGGGTGAATTGCTCTAATGGTATTGAGGTTTGGTAGAGCGAGCGCTCTATCTAAGAGGGCCGGCAGCCGGGGGGCGGCTTCGCGAGCCTTGACACCTGCCTCGCAATCGCTTTCAGGTGTGGACGCTGTCAGGAAGAAAGGGAGGGGTTCGTTGTGAAGAAACCTGTCGTCTTAGCAGTGCTCATCGTGGCGCTGCTGGCATTCTCGATGCTGGTAGCGGCCTGCGGTGGCACCACCACCGAGACCACCGCGGGTGGCACCGCCACTACCGCGGCCCCCACGGAGACCACCGCGGCTCCCACCGAGACCACCGCGGCCCCCACCGAGACCACCGCTGCGGCGGCGACCGAGACCCTCAAGATCGGCGCGGTCATCTGGACCCAGTGGCCGCTCGGCTACGACATGAAGCGCGGCGTCGACGTCATGGTCGCCCTCGACAACGCCAACGGGGGCATCCAGATCGGCGACAAGAAGTACATGATCGAGTTCGACTTCGTGGAATCCAACAACGACCAGGCGACCACCATGTCGGGCGTGAACAAGCTTATCTATGAGGACAAGGTCCAGTTCCTCATCACCGACACCATGTATCCGGGCGCGGTCTTCGCCGAGACCGAGAAGAACAAGGTCGTCGCCCTCACCGGTTGCCCGATCCCCACGATGTTCGATCCCACCTACAAGTACACGTTCCAGGGCGGCACCATGATGCAGGCCACCCCGGAAGTCGCCGGCTGGATCGCCAAGAACACTCCCGAGATCAAGACCGTCGACCTCGCCTTCCCCGACGAAGCCGGGGGCATCGGCTACGCGATGGGCGTCCAGGCCACCCTTGAGGCCTACGGCATCAAGGTCACCCCCATCAAGTACCCCTCGCAGTCGACCGACCTCAGCGCCATCGGCACCCAGGTCAAGGCCGACAACCCGTCCGCGTTCATCGCCGTGGGTAACAGCGCCACCGACGCCCTGGTCTACCAGGCTGTCGTCCAGGCCGGCTACAAAGGCCTGCTGTTCTCCACCACCACCGTCACCTACGAGACCCTCAAGACCGCCGTCCCGGCCGACGCCCTCGAGGGCTTCATCGCCGGCGCGTGGCCGGTAGAGTTCGACCCGGCCGCCACCGACATGGCCGTGGCGTTCAAGGCCAAGTGGATCGAGATGTACGGCAAGTGGGACGGCCCCGAGATCCAGCTGACCGCTGCCTACGCGGCCCTGCGCGCGGCTCTCGAAAAAGCCGGCTCCCTGGACGTTGAGAAGGTCACCGAAGTACTGGCCACCGGCCTCACCTTCGAAGGCCCCACCGGCAAAGGCGAGATGATCCCGCGCAACGACATGGGCATCTCCCGCACCGTGGACAACATCTCTGAGTTCTGCGTCAAGAAGATCGTGGGCGGCGTGCCGACCCTGCTGCACTACATCACCCTCGACGAAGGCAAGAGCTACCTCAACCCGGCGGTCCTCACCGCCAAGTAGCAGCTCGAAGCATCCTGATGCCGGCAAAGGGAGGCGGGACTCCGAGTAGTCCCGTCTCCCCCCGGTGTCAGAGCAAGAACCCGGAATCTCACTGGTAGGAGCGGCCCGAGCATGTCTGTGCTGTTTCAGCTTGCCTTCGATGGACTGACCATAGGCCTTATCTACATCATCCTGGCGGCCGGCCTCGTGCTGGTGCTCAGCGTGACCGAGATCTTCTTCGTGGCCTACGGTCAGTTCTACATGTGGGGCGCATACGTCGCCTGGTATGTGGTGGACCACTTCAACATGCCGTACGTGGTGGGCCTCATCGCAGCCGTCGTGGCCACGGCGGTCATGGGGCTGGTCAGCTACCAGCTGATATTCAAGCGGATGCAGCACATGGACAACCGCTTCCTGATCACCGTGACAGCGGCTCTGGGCATCTCGCTCATCCTGGCCCAGGAAGTCATGAACGCCTTCGGCACCCAGCCCAAGAGCATCCCCAACGTATTCGCCGGTGCGCTTGACGTCGGCGGGGTGCACATGGAGGTCAAGAAGCTCGTCGTCATCGGCATCGGGATCGCCGTCACCCTTATCATCTTCTACGTCTATGAGAAGACCAAGGTGGGGCGGGCCATGCGGGCCGTCTCCCTCAACTCCGAGGTGGCGGCTCTCCACGGCATCAACCCGTCCCGGGTGTATCTCATCACCATGGGGGTCGGGTGCGCGCTGGCCGGACTCGCCGGGGCCATCCTGGCGCCGGCCTACAACATCTCCTCGGGGATGGGCAACAACGTCATCGCCACGGTGCTCCTCATGACCATGCTCGGAGGCATGGACAGCCTGCTCGGTGCGGTCGTAGGCGGGTTGATCGTCGGGGAGGTGCTGAGTTTCGGACAGTACTACGTCCACCAGATGAACGTGGTCTATCTGTTCCTGTTCATCGGCGTGGTCATCTACTTCCGTCCGAACGGCCTGCTGGGCCATCGTACGGACCTGGGTGTGTAGCGTGAACCTGGTGACAGCGGCCCTCGCCGCCCGCAAGCGCCTCGTCGGCTTCATCATCCTTGTGATCTTCTTCGCGCTCCTCCCCACCTGGGTGGACTCGCCGTACTACATCGACCTGCTCATCGTCATCATGATCAACGCCGGGTTGGCCATGACGTTCGTCATGCTGTTCCGCACCGGTCTCATCAGCCTCGCGGTGGCCGCCTTCTGGGGCATCGGCGCCTACGCATCGGCCATGCTGTCGGTGCACGCGCATCTCTCCTTCTGGGCCTGCCTGCCCCTGGCCACTATCATCACCGCCATCGCGGCGGTCATCATCGGGTACGTGATCATCCGCAGCGCCGGCTTCACGTTCGTCATCATGACCACGGTCATCGGCATGCTGTTCGTGGTGGCCGTGGGCAACATCGGGAGCATGGGCGGCTACAACGGCGTCAGCAACATCCCGGCGCCCGACACCCTGAACTTCGGCGCGCTCGGCTCCATAGTCTTCGACTCCAAGGTGGACTTCTTCTACCTGGGCCTCATCCTTTTCGTGATCATCATGCTGGTCATCAACGCCTTCTACTCCTCGTGGGCGGGGCGGGCCTGGAAGGCCATCGGCCTCAATCCGCGCCTGGCGCAGTCGATGGGCGTGAACGTGTTCCGCTACCGGCTGGTGTCGTTCGTGGTGGGATGCGCCATCGCCGGTCTCCTCGGCAGCTTCTACGCGCACTATCAGACCTTCATCATCCCCACCGCGTTCAACCTGTTCCCGAAGACCATCTACATCCAGGTGTTCGCGGTGCTGGGCGGCGTCGGGTTCGCGACGCTGGGCCCCATCGTGGGGGCCGCGGCGCTCAGTTTCTTCAACGAAGCCTTCAGCGGCAACACGAAGTACGCCATCATCATCGTGGGCGCGCTGGTGTTGCTCGTGGTGGTGTTCCTGCCCAACGGCCTGCTCAGCCTCGGCGAGGTGCCTGCCCGCTATCGGGCATGGCGAGACCGGAGGGCGATACGCAGAGGCACAGGAGTGGTGCCCGTCGAGGACGAAGGCCCTGGGGCCGGCGCGGAAGGCGGTGAGCTATGACCGCCGCGGACAAGCCCGTTCTGCTTCGCGTGGAGGACGTCAGCAAACACTTCGGCGGCTTGGTGGCCGTCGACCACCTGAGCTTCGAGGTCCGCGAGGGCGAGATCTTCGGCATCATCGGGCCGAACGGGGCTGGCAAGAGCACCATCCTGGGCGTCATCAGCGGTTTCTACCCGGCCACCGGCGGCAAGGTGTTCTTCAAGGACAGGAACATCACCAAGCTCAAGACCCACGAGATCGTGGCCTTGGGCATCGGCCGGCAGTTCCAGACGTCCACGCTGTTCATGAGCCTGTCTGTTTCCGACAATGTCTTCTACGGCTTCCATCTCGACTACAAGGCGGCCATCTGGAAGCGCCTGCTCCGCTGGCCATCGGCCCGCAAGGAGGAGAAGGATTTCCGGCGCCGCGGTGACGAGATCCTTGACCGCATGGGGCTGGGCCCCGTCAAGAACGAGATCACCAAGAACCTGCCGCACGGATATCAGCGCATCTTGGGCATCTGCATCGCCTTGGCGTCCAACCCGACGCTGCTGCTGCTCGACGAGCCCATGACCGGCATGAACGAGACCGAGATCGACACGATGCTCCAATTGGTGAGAGGCATCCGCGAGAGCGGCATCACCATCGCCATGATCGAACACAACATGACCGCGGTCATGAGCCTGTGCGACCGCATCGTGGTGGTCGACCACGGCCAGAAGATCGCGGAAGGCCTGCCCAGGGAGATCCAGGACAACGAGCAGGTGATCGAAGCCTATCTGGGGAAAGACGAGATGTTGCTCGATGACTAGCGTCCTCGAAGTCAAGGACCTCACGGTCTACTATGGCAAGGCGCTCGCGCTGTCACGGGTGACGCTGCAGGTGGGCGAAGGGGAGATCGTCTCCATCGTCGGCGCCAACGGGGCCGGCAAGACCACCTGTATCCGCACCATCTCCGGCGCGAAGCAGCCGAGCGGCGGCACCATAACCTTCGGCGACAAGCGGATCGACCGGATGCCTGCGTATGACGTGGTCAAGCTCGGCGTGGTGCAGGTGCCGGCCGGGCGGCAGATCTTCCAGCTCATGTCGGTGCTCGACAACCTCATGGTGGGCGCCCACCGGCGCAAGGACAAGGCCGGCATCAAGCGGGATCTGGAATCCGTCTACGAGCACTTCCCCATCCTGCGGGAGAAGAAGAACCAGAACGGCGGAGAGCTCTCCGGCGGCCAGCAGCAGATGCTGGCGGTGGGCCGGGCGCTCATGGCCGACCCGCAGATCCTTCTCATGGACGAGCCAAGCATCGGGCTGTCGCCTATCCTGGTGGCCGAAGTGGGCAAGATCATCAGAGAGATCAACCAGGAACGGGGCATCAGCATCCTGCTGGTGGAGCAGAACGCCCGCATGGCGCTCAGGCTGGCGAGCCGCGCCTACATCCTGGAGAACGGCCGCATCGCGCTCGCCGGCAACTGCGAGGATCTCATCGACAACGACGAGGTCAAACGCTGCTACCTCGGAGGAGGGCAGGCCCGATGACAGACGCCGCCACGGACGCACGCCTGGCGCAGTTGGAGGCGCGCTTGGCCTCGCTGGAAACGGAGAACTGGTCGCTGCTGCGGGTGAAGGACGCGTTGGAGATCCAAAACGTGTTCTCTATGCATGAGTACTACCACGCGGTGGGCCGCCACAGCGACGAGGTGGACGCCATCTGGGCCACGAAGACTCCGGGCTTGGCCATGGAGGAGGCCGTGCTGAACGGCCGCTACGTCGGCCTGGAAGCGGTCCGCGCCTACTATGTGGACTGGTTCGACAAGGAGTTCTTCGGCGTGATGCGCAGGGCCATGCGCGAGATGTATCCCGACGTGGACCCCGGTCCCGACACCGGCCCGCCCTTCGGCGTGCGCATCCTGCACACGCTCACCACGCCGGTGATCGAGGTGGCCGAAGACCGGCAGACGGCCAAAGCCGTGTGGATATCGCCCGGCTACATCGCCGCCCCCATGGGGGGCAAGCTGCAGGGCCTCTGGCACTGGGACCGCTACGCCATCGACTTCGCGCGAGAAGAGGATGGTTGGAAGATCTGGCACCTGTGGGTGGGCAAGGACTTCAGCACGCCCGTACGAGCACAGCTGGGTGGAAGACTACTTCGCCGGGCCGAACATCGACCTGCGGAAGATCCCCGGGTTCCCGGAGCCGAACGCGCCGAGCGTGATGACATACGAGGGATACAGCCCGTTCACCCGGGCGCCGTACACGCCGGAGCCGCCCGTGCCCTACCGGACGTTCAGCGAGACGTTCAGCTACTAGAGGCCGCTGCTCGGTGGTCTACGCGCCCTTGAGGAGGGCGGCTATCGAGCGCTTGAGTTCGGCGAACACCGCTTGGTCGCTCACCCCGAAGTGCAGCACGTTGGTGGGCCCGAAGAACACCAGCCTGCCGTGCATGACCGAGGCGTACAGGGCGTAGGCCATGCCGATCGCCTCATCCGGGTCGGGGTGCGTGATCTCATCCCTGTGAGCTTCGAGGACGGCGCCCAGCGCCTGCCGTCGCGCCTGGTTGTTCTGCTCGCCCCTGGCCCGCATCACGGGGTCGAACGCCGAGAGCATCATGAAGGCTCGGGACAACTCCCTCTCGGCCAGGACCTTGTCGATCAGGATGCCGAAGCCGTGGTGTACCGCCTCCTCCAGCGACTCCCGCACGTGGGCCTGAACCGCGAGGGCGTTGATGATGGCCGGCTCCAAGCGGGCGTGCATGCGCGCCTGAACGGCATGAAGCAGCGCGGTCTTGCTGGGAAAACGCGAGTAGAACGCGCCGACCGAGAGCCCCGTTCTATCCAGCACTCTCTGGATGGTGAAAAGGTCGAGTTCTTCCTCGCGCAACTGGTCCTCGGCGGCGCTCAGCAGCCGCTCGAGAGTCGCCCGGCCGGGCTTGCGTGCGGGCTCGTGGTACGTGCCAGGGATGGTGTCCATGGCATCAGTATAGACGAAGGCTGCCCGTAACAGAATCAATAAGAGAAGATTGGTTCTCCTATCTTGCGCTGCCATAACAGAATATGTATTCTTTCAGCAGAGGGTCCCCAGTGGACCGCAAGCTTGGAAGGGGGTTATCTCGATGAAGCGGCTCTGGATCGTTATCGCGATTCTGGTGCTCGGCTTGGCGCTGCTGGCCACGGCTTGCGGCACCACCGAAGAGTCCACCACCACCGGCGCGCCCACGACGGCGACTCCGGCCACAAGCGCTCCCACAACCAGCGCTCCCACGACCAGCGGCGCCTCGACCACCGCGGTGTCCGACGGCGGCGGGGCCAAGCAGATCATCGCCGTGTGCCTGCCGGCGATGGACAACCCGCTCATGCTGGAGATCAAAGAAACGTTCGTGAAGAACTTCGGCGCCGAATACGACGTGCAGGTGTCGAGCGCCGACGGCAACCCCAACACCCAGTCCAACCAGGTCGAGAACTACACGGCCATGAAGGTCAAGTTCCTCTGCGTCATGGCGGTGGAAGCCACCAGCCTGCTGCCCAAGCTCGAGGCGGCCCGCGCGGCGGGCGTCATCACCATGGTCATCGGCGGCGAGCCCGGCGCGTCCGGACGTGACGCCGTCATGAAGATGGACCAGTACCTGGGTGGCGCCTACTGCGCCTGGATGGGCAAGCAGTGGGTGGAAGCCACCTTCCCCGGAGCGGCGGCAGGATCCATCGAGACCGGCGTCTTCACCTCCCAGTTGACCACCGAGGCGGTGGAGCGGTCCAAGGGCCTGCTCATGATCGCTGAGCCGTATCTCAAGAACTCCGCCGGCGCTTACGTGGACGCGCAGGGCAACCCTCTCTCGGATGACAAAGGCGCCTACCTGGCGGGCAAATCCGACGCCGACAGGGTGGCCAACCCGGTCTACTGCCCCGCGGTGAAGATCGTCCAGAAGACCGACGCGGAGATGTTCCAGGCCGGCCAGACCGCCATGCAGAACTTCCTGACCCAGAGCCCCAACATCCAGCTTGTCTTGAGCTACGCTTCCGATGGCGGTAACGGCGCTTCGCAGGCCATCATGGACGAGTTCGCCAAGGGCTCGGGCAGCGTGGTCAAGGACCTCAGCAAGATAGCGGTGTTCGGCGTGGGCATGTTCGGCCCCGAGGGCGACGCGATCAAGGCGTCGGCGCAGGGCAAGGGCGTGTTCCGTGGCGCCGTCGCCTTCGGCGGCATCGACCTTCCCGGCAAGACGGCTGCGCTCGTGAAGCTGATCCTGTCCGGCGAGAAGTTTCCGGAGATCACCTGGGACGAACTGGCCTGCGTGACCGCAGGCGCCAATGGCGAACTGGCCACCAAACCGATGATCAATCAAGGCGTGATCACGGTCGGTCAGTGACAGACTAGGATAGGGATTGACAGTCGCCCCCCTGCGGTGAGATCAAGGGCTGAGGACCGATAGTCCTCAGCCCTGGGCTCGCCCTTAACAACCACATCTTGGATACGAGGATGACCGAAGACTACATCGTCGAGCTGAAGGGGATCTGCAAGCGCTTCGGCGGGATAGACGCGTTGAAGGACGTGGATCTGCAACTGAAGCGCGGCGAGATCATGGGAATCGTCGGAGACAACGGGGCCGGCAAGTCGACCCTCATGAAGGTCCTCTCAGGCGCTTACGTCGCCGACGAGGGCGAGATATGGGTCAACGGCCAACGGGCCCATATCCGCAATCCTCAAGATTCCACCGACCTGGGGATCGGCATGATCTACCAGGACCTGGCCCTCTTCAACAACTTCGACGTGACCAAGAACATCTTTGTGGGCCGCGAGTACACAAGGGGCCCGCTCGGGGTCTTCCTCGACAAGAAGCGGATGTACAAGAAGACCGAGGATCTCATCAGGGAGCTCAAGGTCGACATCAAGTCGCCCAGGCAGAATGTGATGACCATGTCTGGAGGCCAGCGGCAGATGGTGGCCTGCGCCCGGGCCATCGCCTTCGAGTCGAAGATACTCATCATGGACGAGCCCACGGCCGCCCTCGGGGTCACCGAAGCCAACAAGCTGTTGGGCCTTATCCGCAACCTGGCCGATGGCGGACTCTCCATCTTGCTCATCACTCAGCGTATCCCCGACATCCTGGCCATCGCCGACCGGGTCTTCGTGCTCAAGGGCGGCATGCGCCAGGGGGTCCTGAACGTCGGCGAGGTCACTCTCGACGATGTCGTCACGCTGATCGTCAGAGGCCGGGACAACTCGGTGTCCCAGCCTGTCGATGTCCAGTACAAGTCGTTCGGATGAGAGTGCCATGACGCCGGAAAAGACCACCGCTCTACAGAAGGTGAACCTGGGGATCCTCCGCAAGTACGCGGTCGTCCTCGTGCTGCTCCTGCTGGTGCTCCTCTTCTCGCTGGTGAACCCGCAGTTCTTCAGCGCCAGGAACTTCTCCAACATCGTCACGCAGAACACCTACTTCATCATCGTGGCCATAGGCCTCGCCTTCGTGCTCATCTCCGGCGGCATCGACCTGTCGGTCGGCTACCAGATGTCACTTGTGGGGATCATCATGGCCATGATGATGACCAAGTGGGCGCTGCCGGTGTGGCTGGCGCTCGTGGCAGGGTTGGCGCTCGGCACTTTCCTCGGGTTGATCAACGGGCTGATCGTCACCCGGATCCGGACCTTCCCTCTGATCGTGACGTTGGCGACCTCCGTGGTCTTCCAGGGCGTCTCGTACATCGTGTCCAAAGCCGGCACGTACCGGAACTACCCGCAGTCGTTCCAGGACATCACGAAGCTGCGCTGGCTGGGCGTGCCTCTGGACGTCTATCTGGCGATAGTGATCATCATCATCGTCTCGGTGGTCTTCTATCAGACCAAGATCGGGACGCGAGTAGTGGCCCTCGGCGGCAATGAGGAAGCGCTCAGACTCTCGGGAATCAACACCAAGCGCTTCAAGATGCTCATCTACACCACCTGCGGCTTCTTCACCGCCATCGCCACTATCGTCATGGTGTCGAAAGCCAATTCGATGCAGCCATCGTTCGGACCGGGGACGGAGTTCACCGCGCTCACCGCGGCCATCGTCGGGGGAGTGAGCTTCCTGGGCGGTGAGGGCAACATCCCGGCGCTGGTGGCCGGCGTGTTCGTGCTCGCGGTGCTCGGTAACGGGATGCAGCTTGCGGGCTGGAGCACCTACGCCCAGTTCATCGTCAGGGGCCTCATCCTACTCGGCGCCGTCGCCTTCGACGAGTACCAGAAGAACCTTCGCCTCAAGACAAAGCACCGTTAGCCACAAAGGACGGATCTCGTGGACTTCTCCGGCACGCCTCCCTTCGCGCCCCCGCCCGGCCGGCCGCCCCTTGGGGGACCGTCGCCCTTCGGGGGACCGCCGCCGTTCGGGGCGCCGTTTCCCGGTGGCCCGCCCCCGGAGGGCTTCGCACCGCCGCCGGCCGACGTGAGCCATATCGCCCGGAAGTGGTTGGACGTGCCCTACGCGACCACCTCCCCAGCTCAGGAGCTGGACATCTACCTGCCCGCCGAGGGTGATGGGCCTTTCCCGGTGCTGCTGAGCATCCATGGAGGAGCCTTCGCCATCGGGGACAAGCGAGACGTGCAGCTCAATCCGTTCTTGACCGGCCTGGACCGGGGCTTCGCAGTGGTCAGCGTCAACTATCGGCTCAGCGGTGAGGCGATCTTCCCGGCCGGCCTGCAAGACACCAAGGCCGCCATCCGCTGGTTGCGCGCCCACTCGGGCGAGTACTCGCTGGACCCGGAGCGCATCGTGGCTTGGGGCGGGTCCTCAGGGGCCAACTACGCGACCATGGTGGGGGTGACCGCCAACGAGCCCATGTTCGACGACCCGGCCCTCGGCAACGCCGCCTACCGGTGCGATGTGGCTCTGGTCATCGATTGGTTCGGGCCGATGGACTTCCTCACGATGGACGAGCAACTCGCACAGAACCATCTCGGCCCGGAGGACCACAACGACGCCGCGTCGCCCGAGTCGCAGTATCTGGGCGCGAAGATCACGGAGGTCCCCGACAAGGTGAGGCTCGCGAGCCCGCTGACGTACGTGGGCGAACACATGCCGTCCATCCTCATCCAGCACGGCCGCGCGGACAACCTGGTCCCGTTCCAGCAGTCCGTGCAGCTGGCGGAGACTATCGAAGCGCGGGTGGGATCGGACCGCTACGAGCTCGATCTGGCCGAGAACGCGGGCCACGCCGACCCGTGGTTCGAGACGCCCGAGAATCTGCAGCGGGTCTTCCGATTCATCGAGCGGCGTCTGAAGTAGGACGGCGGATGCGCCGCGGCTGCGCAGCGGCGCCTCATGCGAGCCGGCGAGCGGCTCCCGGGAGCGCTACTGCCGGAAGGGTGCCTCGGCCTTCTCCACCAGGAGGGTCATCTCCTCGACGGCCTGGGCCTGATCGCCGGCGCACACCGCATGGATCAGCGGCAGGTGGACCTTGACCACGTCCTCGACGCGCATCTCGATGGGTCGAGTGTCGACCGGGGCGAAGAGCTGCCCGCGGATGGTGGCCATCGCGTGCTCGATGTACTTGTTGTGGGCGGCCGCAGCCAGAGCGTCATGAACGCCCATATGCCAACGCACCAGCGTGAGCCGGTCGGCACTCGCGGGGGGCTCGCAGCACTTCTGCAGGATGGCGATGTCCTCGGGAGTCCGGCGCTCCGCAGCCCGGCGCGCGATCTCCACCTCCACCCAGCGGCGGAAGTCCAGCATCTCCTCGATCTGGTACTTGTTTGCGTGCATCCAGTCGTTCCAGCGCTTGCGGATGGTCTCGGCATCGTTGATCCAGAAGCCCCCCTTGGAGCCTATGCGAACCCTGATGAACCCGAGGGCCTCGAGGCCGCGGAGCGAGGTACGGAGAGTGGGGCGCGAGGTGGAAAGTTGCGCGGCCAGTTCCCGCTCAGAAGGCAGCTTGTCGCCAGGGCCCAATTGCCCAGAGAATATGAGAGCACGCAGGACGCTTTCGGTCTTGTCGCTGGCGGTGACCGGCTCGGTGGTTATGCCGATATTGCCGGGAGGAAGTATGGTCCAATGGTTTTCCACATCCAAGATGGTAGCATGGGGCCGCTATGAAAAGTGACCGCATGGTAACCAAGCACGTCTACGTCGTAGGCACGGGCGATTGCCAGGTGTTCCTGGTCGAGGAGCCCGAACGCGTCACGCTGATAGACGCCGGATTTCCCGGCACCTGGCCGCTGATCGACGCCGCGCTGGGCGAGATCGGGCGCACGCCGGCGGACGTCCGAAACGTACTGGTGACCCACTGCCACATCGATCATGCCGGTGGTCTGGCGGAGATCAAGCGAGCCACCGGCGCCGAGGTGTGGATGCACGCCGCCGACGCCGATATGGTCGAACAGGGCAAGGCGTTCCGGCCCTGGAAGGCCGCCCCCGGACTGCGCCACTGGTGGTTCGGCTACCGCGTGGTGCGGCGCTCTCCCCAGACGTTCGAGCCGGTCACGGTGGAACACCGCGTCCGTCCCGGGGAGGTCATCCCACTTGCGGGAGGCATCAAGGCCGTCCACACCCCCGGGCACACCGCGGGTCACCTCGTGTTCCTATGGCCCGGCGAGGGAGGGGTCCTCTTCACCGGCGACGCGGCCAACACCGTAGAGGGGCTGAACGGGCCTCCCATATACGAAGACGCGAAGCTGACCGCCGAGAGCCTTCAGAAGCTCGCGAACGAGAAGTTCCGGGTGGCGTGCTTCGCCCACGGCGCGGCCATCGTCGGCAACGCCGACGCGCAGTTCCAGGCCAGATGGGGCAAGGCGTAGCCGAAGGCTCATAGGGCCGCCGGCGCACCATCAACCATGCGTAGCGACGAAATCACCAAGGGGCCCGCGAGGGCCCCTCACCGTTCTCTGCTTCGGGCGCTCGGGCTTGGGCGGGACGACTGGGGACCGGCGGCCGGCCGCTCATCGGGGTGGCCAATTCGTTCAACGAGTTCATCCCCGGCCACATGCACCTGCGCTCCATCGCCGAGCAGGTGAAGTTCGGCGTGTATCAGGCCGGGGGGATCCCACTCGAGTTCGATGTCATCGGGGTCTGCGACGGGCTGGCCATGAACCACGAGGGCATGAACTACTCCCTGGTGAGCCGCGAGGTCATCGCCGACTCGGTGGAGATCATGGCCCGGGCCCACGCCATGGACGGCTTGGTGCTGATACCCAACTGCGACAAGGTGGTGCCCGGCATGGTGATGGCGGCCGCCCGGGTGGACCTGCCCGTGGCGCTGGTCTCCGGCGGGCCGATGCTGGCGGGGTATCACGGCGGACGGCGGATCGAGAACAAGGACGTCCTCGAAGCCGTGGGCGCGTACTTCCGGGGCCGCATCACCGCCGCCGAGCTCGATGAGCTCGAAGACGCCGCCTGCCCCACCTGCGGGTCGTGCGCCGGATTGTTCACCGCCAACTCCATGAGTTGCCTCACCGAGTGTCTCGGCCTGGCTCTGCCGGGCGACGCGACCATCCCCGCCGTCTACTCCGCGCGGCTGGCGCTGGCGCGGCAGACCGGCGTCCGGGCGGTGGAAGCGGCGCGCGCCGGGCGGCGCGCCCGGCGACTTCCTGACGCCGGCGAGCCTGGGCAACGCCCTGGTGCTCGACGCGGCGCTGGGCTGCTCCACCAACACGGTGCTGCACCTGATAGCCATAGCGCACGAGGCAGGCTTCGAGATCCCGCTGGAGCGGTTCAACGAGGTGTCGGCGCGGACGCCCCACCTGGTGAAGCTGTCGCCGGCGGGGCGCTACTACATGGAGGACCTGCACCGGGCCGGCGGCGTCATGGCCGTGCTGCACCGGTTGGCGGAGGCGGGGCTCATCGACGGGAGCGTGCCGGCGGTCTCCGGGGAGACGCTCGGCGCCCAGTTCGCGGCCACCATCGCCGCGCGACGACGAGGTCATCCGTCCGCTCGACAACCCCCACAGCCCCACCGGCGGCCTGGCCGTCCTGTTCGGCAACCTGGCCCCGCGGGGCGCCGTGGTCAAAGAAGCGGCAGTCATGCCCCAGATGCTCCGCCATCGTGGTCCCGCCCAGGTGTTCGACGACGAGGAGTCGGCGGTCGAGGCCATCGCCTCGGACCGCGTCCTCCCCGGCAGCGTCATGGTGATCCGCTACGTGGGGCCCAAGGGCGGCCCCGGCATGCCGGAGATGCTCACGCCCACCTCCACGCTGGCCGGCTCCGGCCTGGACGACCGGGTGGCGCTCGTCACCGACGGGCGCTTCAGCGGGGTCACCCGCGGCGCCTGCGTGGGGCACGTGGTCCCGGAGGCGGCTGACGGCGGCCCCATCGCCCTGATCAGGGACGGGGACGTCATCGACATCGACATTCCCGGGCGGAGGATCTCCCTGGAGGTGGACGGCGCCGAACTGGACCGCAGGCGCGCAGGGTGGGACTCGGAAGCGGGGCGGCGCGCCGCGCGGCGCGCGCCCGGCGGAGTGCTCGGCCGCTACGTTAAGATGGTGAGTGGAGCGGACAGGGGAGCCGTGATCGGCTGAAAGGGGTCGGCATGCAGTTGCAGGGCAAAGTCGCGCTTATCACCGGGGGTGGCACGGGCATCGGCGCCGCCGTCGCGAAACGGTACGTGGAGGAAGGCGCAAGGGTCTGCATCACCGGCCGGCGCCGCGAAAAGCTGGAAGAGGTGGCCGCATCCCTGCCCGCCGGCACGGTGACCATCGCCCAGGGCGACTGCTGCGCCGACGGCGACCCGCAGAAGATGGTGGAGATCGCGCTCGGCATCAGCGGCAGGCTGGACATCCTCGTCAACAACGCCGCCATCGAGCACAACAAGAACGTCGTGGACCTGGACGTGGCCGTCTGGCGGCAGACCCTCGAGAACAACCTCACCGGTCCGTTCCTCATGATGAAAGCGGCCATCCCGCACATGGTCAAGGGCGGCGGCGGTTCCATCATCAACGTGTCGTCCCTGGCAGGCGTCCGCGCCGTCCCCGGCGGCCCCGGCTACTGCGCCACCAAGGCCGGTCTCATCCATCTGACCAAGCAGGTGGCCCTGGACTTCGGCAAGAACAACGTCCGCTGCAACGTCATCTGCCCGGGCCCGGCCCGCACCGCCCTCCTGGAGATGAACGTGCACCCGCTCACCGAGGTGCTTCACACCGACCTGGACGGCGTCTTCGAGAAGATGGGCGAGTTCGTCCCTCTGAAGCGCATCGCCAGCCCGGCCGACATGACCGGCCTGTTCGTCTTCCTGGCCGGCCCCGACTCGGGCTTCATGACCGGCACGACACTGATGAACGACGGCGGCATCCACGTGATAGACGCGTTCGCGCAGGGCGTGGGGACCTTGGGCGGTGAGTGGGGCTAGAGAGAGGCGAGGCGAAAGCCGAGCCCAGCTCGAGGGCAATGGCGAAGCCGAGCCAACTCAGCAAGCTGGGGTCCCGCAAAGAATGACTGACGGCAAGGAGTGAGGCGAGGGAGTGTGCCCTCCCTCGCCTCCTACTAGAAGCTCCACATGTTCATGCCGCAGTTGACCGGGATCGTCTGTCCCGTGATGGCCCCTGCCTCGTCCGACGCCAGGAACACGCACACCTGCCCCACCTCCGACTCCTCGGCGGGGCGGCGGAGTGAGTACATCTTCATCTCGGCGGCCAAGGCTTCGTCGTAGGTGATGCCGGCCGCCTCGGCGCGCCGGCCGATCATGCCCACGAACCGGTCGCCTGCAACCGCGCCCGGCGTGATGCAGTTCACCCGGATGCCGTGCGGCCCGCACTCCCGAGCCAGTGTCTCCGTGAGGCCGATGAGGCCCATCTTGGCCGAGCAATACGGCGCGCGCATGGGATAGCCGGAGCGCCCATCGCCTGAACGCCCACCCTCGGACCCGATCATGATGATGGAACCACTGCGCCCGCTCGGAACCATGTGCCTCAGCACTTCCCGGGAGGCGAGCATGCTTCCGGTGAGATCCACCGTGAGCACCTCGTTCCACTCGTCCAGGGTCAGATCCCAGAGATACTTGGTCGGCCCGCCGACACCCGAGTTGTTCACGAGGATGTCGATGCCGCCGAGCTCGTCCACGCATTTCCGGACGGCCGCCGCCACGTCCTGCTCGACGCAGATGTCCATCTGGGCGGCCAGCGCCCGGGCGCCCACCAGTTCGAGCTCCAAGACCGCGCTCTCCAGGTTCTCCAGGTTGCGCCCGGCCACGCACACCGCCGCGCCCTCTTCGGCGAAGCTGCGCGCTATCGCCCGCCCGATGCCGGAGCCGCCTCCGGTGACGAACGCCACTCTTCCTTTGAGCCTGTCACATCCCATGCGAGCATCTTACGAGCTTCCGTCGTCCCCGGCCAGTCGTCGCTGCCCGCTGCTCGCTAGAGACTAAATGCGTTATTTGGTCTACCATAGTGCCAATAGCGGAACCGGACCATGAGCAACGACTGGAGCGAGCATGGGCGACAGCCAGGAATTCATCCCGCGCACCACGGCGCTGGCCAAGAATATCGAGCAGATCGGCTACCACGACCTGAACGGCAAGCCCGGTTTCCAGATGGCCATGCAGGAAGTGGACGGGCGCTACTACATCTACAGCGCCACGTTCGCGCATCCCGGCTGGCACATCCTCGACGTCACCGACCCGGCCAAGCCCGACTACGTCAAGTGGATCGACGGGCCGCCGCTCAAAGGCCAGGGCACGCCGAAGATCCAGGTGGCCGGCGGCCTCATGATCACCGCCCTGGGCGGCACGCTGCCCTTCCTGCACGGCACCGAGTGGGGCGACCCGTTCGAGCAGGGCGTCATCATCTGGGACGTCAAAGACCCGGTCAACCCCAAGAAGCTGTCGGAGTGGCACTGCGGCGGCATAGGCGGGGTGCATCGTTTCTACTACGACGGCGGCCGCTACTGCCACCTCTCCGCCACCTACGACGGATTCCGTGGCTTCATCTACGTGATCCTCGACCTCGCCGACCCCAGCAACCCGGTGGAAGCCGGCAAGTGGTGGGCTCCCGACCAGTGGCTGGCCGGCCAGGTGCCGCAGCCCGCGGGCCACGGCGACCCGCAGCTCGACATGCTCAACCGGGCCGTCATGCACGGTCCCGCCTATCCCAAGGACGGCATCGCCTACGTCAGCTACGGCGGCGGCGGCATGATGGTCCTGGATATCGCCGACCCGAAGGTGCCGCAGCTCATCGGGCAGCTCAAGCACCATCCGCCGCTGGCCGGCAAGATGTCCGGCGCCCGCTGCCACACCGTGCTGCCGCTCTCCGATCGGCCGTACGCGGTGTTCACCACCGAGGGCGAGCGCTACCACTACTTCAACGAGAAGATCATCGCCGACTCCGGCTGCCAGCCGCTCAACATCCTGGGGATGGTGGATATCTCCAATCCCAAGGACCCGCAGCTCATCTCCGTGTTCCCCTATCCGGAGATCCCCGCCGAGTGGCCGTACGAGAACTTCACCAACATCCCCGGTGTGGGCCGCGGACCGTTCGGGCCGCACAACATCCACGAACCGCACTAGCCATCCGGCCCTGGAAGACCGCACCGACCGGCTGTACTGCTGCTACTTCCACGCCGGCCTGCGCATCTACGACATCAGCGATCCCTACATCCCCAAAGAGATCGCCTACTTCATCCCGCCGGACCCGCCCAAGTGGCTGTTCAACAACAAGACCGGCGACCTGTTCCCCGGCCCGCGCATCGGCACCGCCGAGGACATCCTGGTGGACAACCGCGGCAACATCTTCATAGACACGTTCACCGACGGCATCTACGTGCTGCGCTGCACGGTATAGGGAGGAGCAAAGCATGAAGGTCCTGGGCATCTCGTGCGGACGCCGCATGAGCAACACCGAGATCATGGTCAAAGAAGCCCTCATGGGCGCCGAAGAGGCGGGGGCTGAGGTCCAGTTCCTGCGCCTGCAGGACTACTACATCAAGCCGTGCACCGGCTGCAACTCCTGCGTGGTCGACCTCATGGAGAAGGGCGGGGGCGGCGCGTGCACCCTGCGCAACGACGACTTCCCGTTCATCGACGACCTCATCATGGACTGCGACGCCCTCGTCCTGGGCTCGCCCATCTACGAGAAGTCGCCCAGCGGCCAGCTCAAGTCCCTCGAGGACCGCATGGGCCCCAGCCACGACGTGGGCTTCCGGATGATCGCCCAGAAGATCCGCGAGGAGAAGGGCATCACCAAGGGCACCGGCCCCGACCCGCGGGCCTTCAAGCCCCGCACCGCCTCGCTCATCGCGGTGGGCGGCTCCGAGTGGGACACCCTGGCGCTCCCCATCATGGGCATGTTCGCCCTCACCCTGCAGATGACCGTGGTCGACCAGATCCTCATCAACTGGATCGGCCTGCCCAAGGTGGTCACCTTCCACGAGGACAAGCTGGCGCGGGCGCACCGCTCCGGCAAGCACGTGGTGGAGAGCTACAACAAGGGCGTGGACAACGCGGAATACATCGGCGAGCCGGGCATGTGCCCGCTCTGCCACTGCAAGCTCATCGAGGTGCGTAACGGCGCCGACCCATACCCGTGCATCTGCGGGGTCTGCGGCGTGCGCGGCACCCTGAGCGTGGAGGACGGCGCTGCCAAGTTCACCGTCAGCGACGAGGACCGGCCGCACTCCCACCTGTTCCTGTCGGGCAAGTTCGAGCACCTGCAGGAACTCGCGGATGTGTCGCTCAAGCCGCCGGCCAACTACGGCGAAGCGGGCGCTCGGTCGCAGAAGTATCGCGACTATCTGACCCCCATCAAGCCTCCGGCCCGCGGGGCAGGCCGAAGGGCGAGGAGGAGCGCCCCGAGGACCGACGAGCGAAAGGAGCTGTAGCCATGGCCTACTTCCCCGAATTCCGCCCCATGCGGAGCTTCATCCTGCAGAACATCCGGTCCGAGAACGATCGGCCCAAAGTCCTGCGTTGGCTGTTCAAGCAGCACGTGCCGGAGAGCATCTCCCAGTTCATGCCGTACTGCACCAAGTACGCCACCTACTACGCGATGGCGCTGCCGGAAGGCGCCCAGGACTTCGGCACCTACAACGGCTTCATGACCGAGCACTACTGGCTGTTCAACATCTTCCAGAGCCAGGGGACCGGTATGCCCCGCGGTCTCGCTTTCGGCGAGGGATACCCCGAGGACTTCATGGAGATCACCTGTCAGCCGCCGAGCAAGGAACTGCGGCAGTCCGGGTGGAAGGGCAGCCGCGACGGCTATCACCCGATCGTCTTCTCGTTCGCGCCCATCTTCTGGGAGGACGACTTCAAGGGCGAGGGGCGCTGCACCGACGATGGCGTCAACTACCGCTGGCTGTTCTTCCTCAAGTACCCGGACGGCGTGTCCGTCGACGAGGGCGACCAGTGGTTCAAGGACGTGTTCGCGCCCGAGATCTGCGCGAACCCCGAGGTGAATCGCATGATCTCCAGCCGCCAGCTGGACGACCCGCGCATCAACCCCTTCCACCGCGTCGTGGAGGTCTGGTTCGACGACTCCGAGGGGTGGCGCAAGGCCATCGCCGAGAAGGCCGGGCAGTACACCAAGCCCGCCTGGGCCACCTGGGACAAGGCGCCCTTCTTCGAGCCCTACAAGGACTTCGTGGGCATCTTCATCCTCGACCGGCCCGACTCCGACCACCTGCAGCAGTGGCGGGGGTATATCACCACGAGGTAGGCGCCAGTCTCGGTCCAAGGTCTGAGCGTGGCTCGTTTTGCAGGTGTGACACCATCGTCGCGGTGCGGCGGCCCCGTCCCACGCTTCAGTAGTATCCTGAAAAGGATGGACAGGAAGGAACAGATGTCGGTAGTGCTGACGATCGAACTCGAGCGCGAGACGGACGAGCGCTGGATCGCTGAGGTCGTCGAACTCCCCGGCGTGCTGGCCTACGGTGCCAGTCAGGATGAGGCGATCGCCCGGGCCCAGGCATTGGCGCTGCGGGTAGTAGCCGATCGGCTGGAGCATGACGAGGCAGGCCGGCACTTCCTGAACATCTCCTTTCGCCGCTGCATGAGCGAATGGCCCAGTGCTCCTGCGAGGCGCGTTCTCGGGGCGCTTCTCGGGGCGGGCTGGACGATCAAGCGGCAGTCCGGATCTCACCGAGTGATGTCGCGGCCCGGTAGGCCAGACTTCGTTTTCGCGTTCCATGATGGTGAGGAGATAGGTCCGCGCATGCTGGCGCGCATCGCGAAGCACACCGGGTTGCTTCCCGACGATCTCTGAGGCGCTTCCTCTCGCGCCCACCTGAGCGGACTTCTCGCCCCGGGCGTTCAGTTTGTATAGTGGTGAGGCCGGAGCAGGTCCGAGAGGAGGGGTTCATGGTCCGCCGACTCCACCGCACGTGTACGGCGTCCCTGGTAGGCGCCGTCGCCGACTGTCCTATGCGTCTTCCTGTTCAGCCTCGGGTGCGCGAACTCAGACGTCTCCTCGACCACCCAGGCGGTCGCGCCGTCCAGCAGTGCGTCCACTGCCCCGTCCGCGGTCGAGACCACCACTCCGTCCGCGGCCCCGCCCGCATCCACCTTCAGCGTGGGCGACATCGAGGCCCAGTACGTCTACACGACTGAACTGATCACCATCATCTACCCGCTGTATGGGTCCAAGCTCGATGATTTCGTGAACGTCACGCTCCACAACAAGGGCGCCGCTCCGGCCCGGGTGGTCGTGAAGAGCGAGATCGTGGGATACACGAACCCCGCGATAGACACCGTGGACCTGGCGGCAGGGGAGACTCTTGAGGTGGGCCAGAACCCGCTGCTGATCCCGGCGGTGATCGACGATCTGAACGTGGAGAAGCCGGCCCAGGTCCACATCCAGGTGACGGCGCTGGAGGAGGGGGTCGAGAAGACCATCCTGGACGAGACTGCCCAGACCACCGTCCTCGCCCGGCGGGATTACCCCTTGACCATCGAGGGCTTCACCTACCCCGAGGTGCTCGAGTTCTTCGCGGCGATGGTCACGCCCAACGACCCCTCCGTGGAGGAGCTGCTCCGCAAGGCCGCGGACTACACCGACTCCGGCATCATGTGGAGCGGGTATGGAGACGACGTCAATGATGCCGGCGGGGGAGTGTGGGATCGCCTGGAAGCCGTCTGGGACGCTGAGAACGACTACGACCTCACCTACGTGAGCACATGGGTGTCGTTCGCGCCCGGCGCGGTGCAGCGCATCAGGCTGCCGTCCGAGGTGCTGGAGCAGCAGGGCGGAAACTGCATAGAACTGGCCCTGCTGTACGCGTCCGCGGCGGAGGCCATGGACTTGGAGACCGCGCTCATCACGATCCCCGGTCATGCGTTCATGGCCGTGCGCATCGACCAGGAGAACGCGGACTACTACTTCATCGAGACCACGATGATCGGGCGCGCTTCGTTCTCAGACGCCGTGACCAGAGCGGGTGAGGAGTTTGACGAGGCCCTGCCGCATATCGACGCGGCGGAGTCCAGCTACGGCTGGGTGAACATCTGGGATGCTCGCGAGAAGGGCATCCTCCCACTGGCCTGGAAGTGAGGGGGAGGCGGGGCGCTGCACCCCGCTTTCGCCCATATAACAGCCGTTATGGGAGATATACTTAGGCCGGTCACTCCACCGGAAGGGTCTCACGCATGGACAAGTATCCGAACCTGTTCAGCCCCATCACCATCCGCGGCCACGTCTACCGCAACCGGATAATCACCGGCCCGACGATGTTCGCGGCCGGCATCTTCATCCCGGGCTTCGAGGAGGGCATCTTCTCCATGGTGGAGCGCAGGGCCCAGGGTGGCGCGGCCTCTGTCACCACCGGCGAGGCAGCGGTCAATACCGAAGAGGGCGATTGCATCCTCAATTTCCCGATCGACTACTCGGCGCACGAGGGCCGCTACTTCGACGGCTACAAGGAGTACGCGGACCGCATCAAGAAGCACGGCGCCATCGCCATGGTGGAGTTCGGCCACGACGTGGCGTACGCCGAGGTGAAGCCGCCCTATCAGCCCTGGGGTCCGGTGGCGTTCACCCGGGAAGACGGCGTGGAAGTCCTCGCCATGGACGAGGCCATGATGGACAAGATCATCAACGACCTCACCCGCGCCGCCCGCTTCATGATGGCGGCCGGCTTCGACGGCATCCTCCTGCACGCCGGGCACGGCTTCCTGTTCCAGGAGTTCGTCTCGCCGCATTTCAACACCCGCACCGACGAGTACGGCGGAAGCATGGAGAATCGGGCCCGCTTCCCGCTCAAGGTGCTGAAAGCGCTGCGCGAAGCCATCGGCGACGACAAGATCATCGAGCTCCGCTTCAGCGCCGAGGATGGGCTGCCCGGCGGCATGACCATCGACGACACCGTCGAGTTCTGCAAGATCATCGACGGCAAGGTGGACATCATCCACGTCTCCAACGGCCTCAAGTGGCTGGGCTACACCACCCATTGCTTCACCAGCATGTACGACGCCCACGGCTACAACGTCCCGTTCGCGGAACAGATCAAGAAGGCGGTCGCGCAGTCGAAGGTGGCCGTGATCGGGGGCATCAACGATCCGGCGATGGCCGAGGACATCATCGCCTCCGGCAAGGCCGACCTGGTGATCATCGCCCGCCAGGCCTATGCCGACCCGGAGTTTCCCAACAAGGCCGCTGCCGGCCGCGCCGACCTCATCAGGCCGTGCGTCCGCTGCTTCCACTGCTACCCGGGCGTCTACCGCGAACACGAGTCCGAGCCGCCTCTGGCCGAGTTCGAGCCGTGGGTGCGGGCCAAGATGATGGAAGTGGTGGGCCAGTGCGCCATCAACCCGGTCTCCAACTACCACATCAACCCCACGCTTGATGCCGGCCCCCGCCGGCAGCCGGAAGGTGCTGGTGGTGGGAGGCGGCGTGGCGGGGATGCAGGCGGCCATCACCGCGAGCGACCGCGGGCACCAGGTCACCCTCGCCGAGAAGTCGCCGGTGCTGGGCGGCATCCTGAACTTCACCGACCACGACGTCTACAAGACCGACCTGCGCCGTTTCAAGGAGGTCCTCATCCGAGAGGTCGAGGCGAAGGGGGTCGACGGTGCTGCTCGGCACCGAGGTGACGGCGCAGTTCCTTGCGGACTTCCACCCGAGGCCGTCGTCCTCGCCGTCGGTTCGGCTCCCATCATGCCGCCCATACCCGGCATCGAGAACGCCGTCGACGCGCTGACGCTCTACGACGACCTGGACAAGGTGGGCAAGCGGGTGGCCATCATCGGCGGAGGCTTGGCCGGCTGCGAGACGGGCCTCAACCTGGCCGCCACCGGTCACGAGGTGACGGTCATCGAGATGCAGGAGAGGATGGCTCCCGAGACGTTCAGCATGCCTCGCGCGGCGCTGCTCAACGAGATGGACAAGCAGGGCATCCGCCAGGTGCTCGGTCGCCGATGCACCGAGATCTCCGCCGGCGGCGTGAAGGTGGTCGACGGCGCCGGGAACGAAGAGGTCATCGAGGCCGACACCGTGTGCGTCTGCATCGGCATGAAGAGCTGCTCGGCCGCGGCTGCGGCGCTGAAGGCCGCTGTCGCGGCCGGACGTGCCTGTCTTCGAAGTCGGCGACTGCAACACGGTCGGCAAGGTCGTGAACGCGACCGAATCGGCCTATCGGGCGGCGCTGGCCATAGTCTGAAACACGGAACACTGGGGGTTGACTCTTGGACTCGTTCGAAAAGCTGCACCGGGCGATAGCCCTCCAGCCCACGCCGGAGATCCCGGTGTACCCGCACATCGTCACCTTCGCCGGGCGCTGCGCCGGCATCACCCAGGAACAGCTGTTCAGCTCCAACCAGGCCTGGCTCGACGCCTGCGACAAGACCTTCGCTCGCGTGGGCAAGCCGGATGTGGTCTTCCCCCTCAACCCCTTCGACACCGCCTACATCGAGTCGATGCGGGTGAAGCTCCCCGGCAAGGAGCTCGGCCCCGACGAGCCCTTCCAGTTCGTGGAGGACGAGTTCATGCTCTTCTCCGACTACGACATGATCCTCGAGAAGGGCTGGAACGTCTGGAACACCGACTTCATGAAGCGCATCCAGAATCCGCCGCTCTCCGGGCCGCTGTCCAGCCTGAAGGTGCTGTTCGGCTTCATCCGCACCGGCAAGAACACCAACACCAACATCAAGCACTGGAAGGCCCAGGGCATGCCGGTGATGTTCCACACGGGCGTCGCCCCAGCGTTCGACGTGTTCTCGCTCAGCCGCTCGCTGCGCCCCTTCTACCGCGACCTCTTCGAGAACGCGGACAAGGTCAAGAAGGCCGTGGAGGTGGGCACCGAGGCCATGATCAAGCTGGGCATCGCCAACGCCAAGCGCACCAGGGGCGATCGGGTGGCCATCTTCGCCATGCGCTCCAGCGCCAGCTTCATCTCGCCCAAGATCTTCGACGACATCTCGTTCCCGGCGCTCAAGCGGATGGTGGAGGGTTACCACGCCGCCGGGCTCACCTCGGTGCTGCACTGCGACGGCAACTGGGACCTCATGATCCCCCGGTTCCTCGAACTGCCCAAGGCGAGCTGCATCCTGGAGCTGGACGGGGCCACCAACATCCGCAAGGCGGCGGAGGTGCTCAAGGGTCACATGTGCATCAAGGGCGATGTCCATCACGCGCTGCTGGCGCTGGGCACCGCCGATGAAGTGACCAAGTACTGCAAGGACCTCATCGAGTCCATGGGCCACGATGGCGGCTTCATCCTGGGCTCGGGGTGCGAAGTGCCCATCACGGCCAAGGTGGAGAACGTGGCGGCGATGATCGCCGCGGTGAGGTAGCTACTCCTCGAGCGCGGGGGGGCTCTCCGGCCTGCGCTGCGCGACCTCTCTGATGAGGTCCCTGTAGCGAGAGATGTACGGATCGGCGCCCTCTTCCCGGGCCAGCGCGTCGAGCACGGTCAGGAACAGCCAGAGGTGAGTGGCAAGTACATCCTCACGGCTGTACTTGTCGTCCCAGGAAGCACGGTTGGATGAATTGTGGTTGGCCCCGATCATGCTGTAAGCGAGGAGTTCGAGAGGGACCGGAGGGGGCACGCCGGGCTGGAGAAAGGACTCGAACTCGAGGACGACATGCCGGATGATCGGTCCCCATGCCTGCTCGACCAACTGGGTACGATCGTTCCCGCTCCCGTTCCCGTTCTGGGCTTCCGAACGCAGCACGGACATGACCGATGAGCCGAACTCGTTGGCTCGTTCGTCGGCCCGCATGCGCAGAAGGAGTCGCTCGCCCGGGTCCGCCGCCTCGAGTCTGGGCTCCACGAACGCCAGGTTCCAGGAAACGAAAGTCTCGAAGGATTCGACGAGCAACTCGGCCTTTCCGGGGAAGAGGCTGTAGAAGACCTGAGACGTCACTCCCGCCTTGCGGATGATGTCGATGACCCGCGTCTGCTCGTAACCCCGCTGAAGGAACTCTTCGGTGGCCGCCCGTACAATGGCCTTGCGGACTCGCTGGTTCTCCCGCTCGATAAGGCCTACATCACGCTCTTCGATCTGCGAAAGCTCGTCGCGGATCTCCGTTCTGATGTCGGCCAGGGACCGTCCCGACTCCTGGGCATCCTTGATGCGGTGTATGAGAGCCACATGATGCTCGGTGTAGAACGAGCGGTTGGATGCCCGCTTCTGTGGTTGAGGAAGCAGCCCCTCGCGCAGGTAGAAGTGGATGGTAGACCGGGGGACCCGGGTCTTCGCCGAAAGCGCGGATATGGTCATCAACTCGCCCATGCAGACATCATACCTCTTTGCCGATTCACGTCGCAGTACACGCTGCCGAACGATGATTCCTAACGTTGACAACCGGCGATGATGTGCCCTACTATCTAACTACCTGGCGAAGGGCTGGGTCGCGACGTCTTCCGGGGGGACTCTTGGCCAAGTGGATCCAGCTTCTCGTCACGGGCATCACCGTTGGGAGTATCTACTCGCTCATCGCGCTTGGCTACGTCACGATCTACCGGACTTCCCGGATCGTCAACATGGCCCAGGGCGCCTTCGTCATGTTCGGCGCCTTCTTCGCGTACGCGTTCCTTTCTGAGCTCGGTCTGCCCTACTGGCTCTCTGCCATCCTCTCGATCGTCTGCGTGGCCGTTCTTGGCATGGTCATGCATCTGCTGGTGCTGCGGCCACTCATCAAGATCTCCTTGGTCTCGATCATCCTGGCCACTATGGCTTTGAGCATCCTCTTCGAGAACGTGGCCCTGCTCAAGTGGGGGGGTTATGGAAAGAGCGTGCCCGCCTTCACCGGCGAGAAGGCACTATTCTTCGGCAAGGTGGCGGTCTTTCCGCAAAGCCTGTGGGTGATCGGCCTGATGATCCTGGTGCTCATCGGGCTCTATGCCCTCACCAACCTGACCCGCGTCGGTAAGAAGATGACAGCTACCGCCAACGACCCGGGTGCCGCCAGCCTGTCCGGTGTCAACACCGGCAGGATGATCCTCCTCGCCTTCGCGATATCGGCAGCCATCGGGGCTCTGGGCGGCATCGCTGTCACGCCCATCAACTCGACCTCTTACCTATCGGGAGGCATCTACGCGCTGAGTGGCTTCGTCGCCGCCATCCTGGGAGGATGGGGGTCGAGTACGGGTGCGGTGGTTGGTGGCCTCGTCCTGGGGATAATCCAGTCGCTGGCCACCGGCTTCCTGCCCGCCGGCTATCAGGACGCCATCGCGTACGTCATCCTCATCCTCATCCTCTACTTCCGTCCGAGCGGGATCCTGGGCCACGCGTCCACCGAGGGTGATGCCTGATGAACAGGTTCGCCTGGCTGACGGGTCGCAGCTTCATCTTCAAGACGCTTCTGCTGGTCGTCCTGCTGGTGTGGCCGCTTCTCTACCAGAGCGGATACGCCATGCGCATCATGACGACCGGCGGTCTCTACACCATCATCACAGTCGCGGTGGTCATCATCCTGGGCCAGGCGGGCCAGTTGTCCTTCGGCCACTCGGCCTTCTACGGCATCGGCGCCTATACCGCTGCCATCCTCACCATGAAGGCCGGGTTCCCCACCCTGGCTGCTCTTGTGATCGGGGCACTGGTGGCCGGGGTGATCGCCCTCATCGTGGGACGTCCGGTGCTCAAGCTCCGCTACTTCTACCTGGCTCTGGCCACCATCGGCCTGGGTCAGATCTTCCTGGTACTGATCCAGCAACTGCGGACCATCACAGGATCCACCGCGGGGCTGGCACCGGTTCCTTACCTCAACATCTTTGGATTCCAGTTCAACACCAACCTTCGCCAGTACTACCTGGTGTGGGTGGCGGCCGCGGTCGTCATCATCTTCGTCGACCGGGCCCTCAAGTATCGCGCCGGCCGGGCCCTACGCGCCATCGCCACCAGCGAGATCGCCTCCAGGAGCTTGGGAGTGCGGACGGCCAACTGGAAACTCCTGGCCTTTGTGGCCAGCGCCATCATCTGCGGGCTGGCCGGCGGCTTCTATGCCTTCGTCAGCATGGCCGTCACCCCCGGCGCCTTCACCTTCACCGCCGCCATCCTGCCCATCGTCATGATGCTTCTGGGCGGAGGAACCGTCTGGGGCTCGGTGGTGGGCGCCATCCTCATGACCTGGGTCATCAACGGGTTCTCCGGTGTTCAGCAGTACAGCGGGGTCGTCTACTCGATAATCATGATCCTACTGCTCATCTTCCTGCCTGCGGGGCTGCTGCTGCGGCCCGATCAGCGGGCCCGTCTCAAGGCCCTGCTGCGGCGGGAGAAAACACAGGAGTCGGCCCAGTGCTTGGTGGCTGCCGAGGAAGAGGATGCAGCGGGTCAGTGCACCACGGCTGTGGCCATGCCTCTGGCCGTCTCGCCGGGAGTCGAGGCTGGGGTGGCGACGCCATCGGCGGGGTCGTCGCTGCCTGAAGCACCCGTCCAGGACGGGTCCCACGGCGCTCTATTGACCGTCAAGGACGTTTCGGTCCACTTCGGCGGTCTGAGAGCGGTCGACGAGGTCTCGCTCGAGGTGCCCGAAGGAATGATCGTGGCTCTCATCGGTCCCAACGGTGCCGGCAAGACGACGCTCTTCAACGCCATCAGTCGGCTGCAGAAGCTCACGGCGGGTTCCGTCGGATTCGCAGGACAAGACGTGACGAAGATGTCGACGGCCAACACCGCGCGGCTGGGCATGGCCCGAACCTTCCAGAGCTTGCGCATCTACGTGAACATGACGGTGCTGGAGAACGTCCTGGTCGGCTGCCATCAGCACGAACGCTCGGGGCTGTGGGCGGGCGGTCTGGGTCTGCCCCATCAGCGTCGTGAGGAAAAGGCCTCAAGGGAGCGGGCTCTCCGGGCCCTGACCGCGGTGGGTCTCGCTGACAAAGCGTTCCTGCCTGCTGCCAGTCTTCCCTACGGTTCTCAGCGCCTGGTCGAGATCGCCCGTGCTCTGGCATCGGAGCCGCGCCTGCTCCTCTTGGACGAGCCGGCTGCCGGGATGAATGCGGCCGAACGGGCCCATCTGGTCGAGCAGATACGCTCTATCCGGGATTCCGGTGTGACCGTGCTCTTGGTGGAACACGACATCGAGTTGGTTATGGGCATCTCCGAGCAGGTGTACGTTCTCGACTATGGGCGGCTGATAGCCCAAGGGCGGCCCGAAGTGGTGCGGAAGGATCCGGCCGTCATCGAGGCCTATCTCGGGGTCAAACTGGAGGGCCGGGTGGACCTTTGCCAGACCCGGGAGCTTGCCGATGCCAGCTGCCCCGAGCCCGACGCCCTCTTGGTGGTCCAGAACGTCGTCACCTCCTACGGGTCGATCGAGGCCCTCCATGGGGTCTCGCTCACCGTGCCCAAGGGACAGGTGGTCACCATCCTGGGGGCGAACGGCGCGGGCAAGAGCACCCTGCTTCACACCATCTCCGGCCTTCTGCGGCCCAAGGCCGGCACCATCACGTACCACGGGATCGACATCACTCATCTGGCCCCGGAGAAGATCGCGGCCCAGGGATTGTGCCAGGTGCCTGAAGGCCGCCGGTTGTTCCGCGAGCTATCCGTGCAGGACAACCTCGTCGTGGGGACTTCCGGGCGTAGGGACTGGCGCGGAGGTCTCGCCGATGAGATCGCCTACGTGTATGAGCTCTTCCCCATCCTGGGGGAGCGGCGCAAGCAGCTGGCGGGGACTCTCTCAGGCGGAGAGCAGCAGATGGTGGCTATCGGGCGCGCTCTCCTCGGCCGGCCCCAGTTGCTTCTCTTGGATGAGCCTTCCATGGGCCTGGCTCCGATGGTGGTGGAGCGCATCTTCGAGGCGCTGGCCAAGCTGAACAAGGACGGACTGACCATGCTGATGGTGGAGCAGAGTGCTGAGATGGCGCTCTCGCTGGCTCACCGCGGCGTCGTATTGCAGACGGGACAGGTGGTCATGTCCGGTCTTGCGGAAGCGCTCCAAGCGGATGATCGCGTGCACGCTAGCTATCTCGGCGCGGCTCGAGACTAGGCGCACGCTGTCAGAGAGAAAGAGGGACCGACGTGAAAGACAGGGAGGGACGAATGAAGAGGCGTTATCTATCCATAGGGCTTCTCGTGCTCATGATGGTGGTCGCTTTGGCGGTCGCGGCTTGTGGCGGGGAAGAGACCACTACGACCGCGGCTCCGAGCCCAGAGACCACTGCGGCTCCGAGCCCAGACACCACCGCGGCACCCGGTCCGGCGACCACCGCGGCCCCCAGTCCGGACACCACTGCAGCTGCCGGTCCGGCCACGGGAGAGCCGATCAAGGTCGGGTTCTCCAACAGCATAACCGGGTTTTCGGCCGCTCCTGCCGGCTCGACAGGCAACGGCGTAGCCCTGATGGCGGAGATCATCAATGCCAATGGCGGAATCGGCGGTCGTCCGCTCGAGATCATCATGCTCGACGACAAGTCTGACGTTCCTCCTGCGCTCGCCAACATCAATAAGATGATCCAGGAGGACAAGGTTGCGGCGACAGTAGGGCCGTTCGCCCAGTTCATGCAGGAGCCCGCGCGCGCCATCGCCGAGCAGACCGGCACCCCCATGGTGGGCATGGGCCCGGCTACTCTGGAGCAGCTTGCTGCCAACACGGCCTATAAGATGAGCGTCATGATCTCCGCGTCCCCCCCGACCCACGCCGACGCCCTGACCAAGGTCATCAAGGCCAACGGCTGGAAGAACGTCCTCGCGATCGGGGATCAATTGTCCATCCATCAGGAGACCCTCGACCTGGTTGCCAAGAACGGCCCGGCCGAAGGTTTCACCCTGACCAAGCTGCCCGACACCTTTGGCTTCGACCAGACCGACTTCCAGCCGATCTTGAACAAGCTCATGGAAGCCTACAACGCCCAGAAGCCGGATGCCATCGCTCTCTTCGTCAACCCGATCGCCCTGCCGCCGCTCTACAAGGGTCTGCGGTCTCTGGGCGTGGACGTGCCCATCCAGGGTAGCCCCGCCGCTTCCAACCCGGCGATCTTTGCCATGGGTCCGGAGTCCGTCGAAGGGCTTCTGGTCCTCGATTCGGGTGGCCTGGTCAACCCGGCCGCTCTTCCCGATAACTGGCCGCTGAAGGCGGGACAGATGGCGTTCTACGAGGCGTATCAGACCAAGTACGGCGCAGCGCCGGACTTCTTCGCCGCAGCCGGCGCCGACCTGGTCTCGGTTCTCGCCGAGGCCATGAAGCAGGCCGGCGGCCCCGACGACAAAGCTGCCGTCGCGAAGGCCCTCACCAGCCTCAAGGACTTCGTCGCCCTGCAGGGTATCGTCAACTTCACTCCTGAGGCGACCTCTCAGGGCGTGACCGGGCAGATGGTCGAGTTTCAGGTGAAGGGCGCTCAGTTCGTCCTCGTGAACACCGTCAACTAGACCTCGACCCCCGGTGATTTGGGATCGCTCCTTCCTCTGGAGGTGATCCCGACCGAGTGACGCCGGGGCCGGCCGCTCTGCGGCCGGCCCCGGCCCCCCCAAACCTGAGCAGGAAGCACATGATCAAGCAGTCGAACACGCTCAAGCAGGAGCGCGAACAGCGCTTCAATGACATCGTGGCGCTCCGGAAGCCGGATCGCGTGCCGGTCATCCCGCTCGTCACTCACTACTTCCCCACCAGAGTCAAAGGCGTTTCGAACAAGGACGCGGGCTACGATCACGCCCTTCGCTACCGATGCATGAAGGAGGCCGTTGTCGATTTTGGCTGGGACTTCGCGCCGGCGAACGGTCTCTTCCCTTCGCAGGGCATGGACGCTCTGGCGGTCAAGCAGGTGAAGTGGCCTGGGGGTGACCTGCCCGCGGACGCGCCCTTCCAGTTCGTCGAAGCCGAGTACCTGCGCGAAGACGAATATGATGCGTTCTTGGCCGACCCGAACGGGTTCACGACTCGGATGATACTGCCCAGGGTGGCCGGCAAGCTGGAGGGACTCGCTCATATCCCGCTGCCTCCCACCTTCTGGTTCTCGAACTCCTACACGCTGATGGGGGCGTTCGGCGGAATGCTGACCGCACCGCCGCTTAGAGCTGCTCTGCAGGCCTTGCTCGATCTGGCGGACGCCGTTCAGGCGAGCACCGCCGCGCTCGGCGCTCACGTCGCGGAGATGGCCGCCTTGGGCTACCCGTTCGGGTACTTCTCGGTCACGTCCCCGGCGTTCGACGTCGTCTCGGATTTCTTCCGCGGGCTACGGGGCGGCAGTATCGACATCTACCGCAATCCCGAGAAGCTCATGGCCGCGGTCGAACTCATGCAGCCTTCCTGCATAGGGCTGTCTGTGGCCGCTGCGCAGGTGTCCGGCAACCCACGGGTGTTCATCCCGATGCACCGGGGGGCTGACAACTTCATGAGCGAAGAGGCGTTCGAGAGGTTCTACTGGCCCACCTTCAGGGGTCTCATCGACGCCTTGATCGAAGCGGGACTCACGCCCATGCCTCTGTTCGAGGGTGGCTACACGTCGCGGCTCAAGTATCTGGCGGAACTGCCCCCTGGAAAGGTCGCGGCCCATTTCGACCACGTGGACCGGAAGAAGTTCAAGGAGATCTGCGGCGACGTCATGTGTTTCTGGGGCAATGTGCCGGCGTCTCTGCTGTGCACAGGGACGGTGCAGGAGGTCAAGGACGACGTCAAGGAGCTCATCGATCTGTTCGGTGACACGGGGGCTCTTATGGTAGATGGGAACCAAGGCATCCCGGACGAAGCCAAGCCGGAGAACGTATTGGCCTTGCGAGAAGCCCTCGAAGAGTGCGGCAGACTATAGGATTGTAGGACAAGGGAACGGACCTTTTCAGCGATAGGAGAAGACAGGTGACCAAGAAGATCGTCGGCCTCTCGTGCGGCCGCAAGAACAGCAACAGCGAGACTGCTCCTCAAGGCGGCGCTCATGGCGGCGGAAGAGGAGGGGTGCGAGACCGAGATCATCCGGGCGTTCGATCACAAGGTCACGCCCTGCAACTCCTGCTGGACCTGCATGAAGACCGGCAAGTGCGCCAAGGACGACACCGACTGGATCCTCGAGCAGACCCTGCTCGGCGACGCCGGCATCATCATCTCGGCGCCGGTCTACCACCTGCGGGCCTGCAGCTACCTGATGATCATCGCCGAGAAGACCAACCACATGTTCTCCCGCAAAGAGGGCATCTTCGAGCGCAAGCGCGCCGGGGCGGCCATCTCCGTGGGCGGCTCGGGCTACGACGGCTGGACCAGCCTGGGGCTCACCTCCATCAACCTGTTCCTGCAGCACTTCGCCACCCTGGTGGACCAGGTGCAGGTGGACCACGTGGCCAACATCGCCGCGGCCCTCACCCCGGACAACGACGCGGCCGTCGAGCGCTGCCGCCGACTGGGCAAGAACATGGCCCGCACCATGGACCTGCCGTTCGAGGAGTGGAAGTTCCTGGGCGACGACACGCCGGTCGCCTGCCCGGTGTGCCACTGCAACATCCTCTACATCGAGAAGGACTTCCCGGAGATCATGTGCCCCACCTGCGAGGTGCACGGCATGATGTCGGTCGGCGCCGACGGCAAGTACTCCGTGGCCTGGAACGCCGACGACGTGCGCGAGCCGCGCTTCTCCGGCCCCAAAGAGGCCCATCACCTGCACTGGATCATGGAGCACGAGTGGGTGGACGAGCCCAAGCAGCTGGCGCTGCCCGAGGTGCAGGAGAAGATCGCGGCGTTCAACGCGTGGGGGAACTACATCGCGGCGCCCAAGAAGAGGTAGACTAGACTTGGTCTAGTCAATCAGTATTGGAGCGCGATATGGGCCAGACAACAGTCAACATCTACGAAGCCAAGACCCACCTGTCGCGGATGGTCGACCGGGCCGCGGAGGGCGAGGAGATCATCATCTCTCGCAACGGCAGGCCGGTGGCTCGTCTGTGTCAGCTCGAGCCGAGGAAGCGGAACACCGTCAAGTTCGGGCTGCTCAAGGGCCGATTCGAGGTGCCGGACGATTTCGACGCTCCGCTTCCGGATGACGTTCTGAGGCTGTTCGAGGGCGGGAATGAGGGTTCTTCTCGACACGCACCTGCTTCTCTGGGCGGTCACGACAGCCCGAAGCTCACGCGCGCGCGGTCGAGCAGCGATCGAAGGTGCGGACGAGGTCTACGTGAGCGCGGCGTCCATGTGGGAGGTGGCCATCAAGGCAGGTCTCGGCAAGCTCCCGGTCGATGTGAGCCGAGCTGGCTGCGGCTCTCGACGCGAGCGGCTTTCTCGAGCTGTACGTCACTGCGGAGCACGCGGCCTTCGTGGCGACAGCTCCCGCATCATCACGGAGATCCGTTCGACCGTCTGCTGGTCGCGCAGGCGATGACCGAACCGCTGGTGCTCCTCACCGCGGACGCTTCGCTGGCTCAGTACACGGATCTCGTACGGGTGGTGTAGGAATCTATGAACCAACTGGCCGAGCGCGAGAAGCGCATCACCGACGCCATCGCCCTGCGCAAGCCCGACCGGGTGCCGGTGTGGCACGGCGTGCCCGGGCGCTACCCGGCCGAGCGTCTTGGGCATCACGCCCGAAGAGCAGATGACCGACGTGGACAAGTCGCTGGAGGCCAACTTCCAGACGGCGCTCTACTACCAGTCGGACATGGTGGAGCTCATGCCGCCCATCGGGGCGACGCTGGCGCCGGCCGGCTACCGGCACCTCAAGTGGGCGGGCCACGGGTTGCCGGCCGGCTCGGGCTGGCAGTTCGTGGACGAAGAGGTGATGAAGCCCGAGGAGTACGACGAGCTCATCTACGACCCGTCGGACTTCATCGTGCGTAAGTACTGGCCGCGGGCCTACAGCCGGCTGGCGGGGCTGGCGGGGCTGATGCCGCTGCGCGAGGGCCAGGGCTACTTCGCCGGGCCGTTCGCGTTCGCCGCCTTCGGCACGCCGGCGGGCATCGAGGCGCTGGACGCGCTGCGGGAGGCCGGCGCGGCCGGGCTCAAGACGGTGATGGCTCTGGGCGCCCACGGCCGGCGGCTGGCCGAGGCCGGCTATCCCGATGAGTTGGGGCGCCTTCGGCGCCGCCCCGTTCGACCTGGTGGGCGACTTCCTGCGCGGCCGCAAGGGCGTGATGCTCGACATGTTCCGCTGCCCCGACAAGCTGGAGGCGGCGGCCGAGAAGATGCTGCCCATGGCCATCGAGATGGCGGTGCGCGGCGCGGCGATGTCGCACAACCCGCGGGTGTTCATCGCCATCCACGGCGGGGTGGAGGGCTTCATGTCGCTCGAGCAGTACAAGCGCTTCTACTGGCCGACGCTGCAGCAGACGCTGGTCGCGCTGGCCGACGCCGGGCTCAACCCGTTCGTGCTGGTGGAGGGCGGGTCAGACTCGCGGCTGGAGACCATGGCCGACATCCCCGCCGGCAAGGTCTGCTACTGGTTCGACCACGTGGACATGCGCCGGGCCAAGGAGGTCCTGGGCGGCAGGGCCTGCATCGCGGGCAACGTGCCCATCTCGCTCCTCACGCGTCGGCACCCCGGACGACGTCCGCGCCTACTGCAAGGACCTCATCGACAGCGTGGGCCGCGACGGCGGCTTCATCATGGGCGCCTCGGGTCAGACCGAGGACGTGAAGATCGAGAACGTGAAGGCCATGGTGGACTTCACGAAGGAATACGGAGCGTACTAGGCCCCTCGGGGCTCGCGATAGAAGAAGGAGGCTTGATGACCACTTCCCCCCTCGCCCAAGCCCTGGGCGACCTCGAAGAAGACAAGACCATCACCCTGGTCCAAGACAAGCTGGCCAAAGGCGAGACCGCCCTTGCCATCCTGGAAGAGCTGCAAGCCGGCATGAGCATCGTGGGCCAGCGCTTCGAGGACTGCGAGTACTACCTCTCCGAACTCATCTACTCCGCCGACATCTTCAAGAAGGCCGGCGCCCCCCTGCAGGAAGAGCTCAAGAACTCCGTGCAGAGTAGCTACGGCACCCTGGTCCTCGGCACGGTCAAGAACGACATCCACGACTTCGGCAAAGACATCGTGGCCACGGTCATGAGCTCCAACGGCATCAAGGTCATCGATCTGGGCGTGAACGTGGAGCACCAGGCCTTCGTGGACGCCGTCAAGGAGATCGGCGCCACCCTCGTGGGCATGAGCTGCCTGCTCACCACCGTCTTCGACGACATGCGCGACGCCATCGCCGCCCTCAAAGACGCCGGCCTTCGTGACCAGGTGACCGTCCTTATCGGCGGCGGCCCCGTGGACCAGGCCTGCGCCGACTACGTGGGCGCCGACTTCTACTGCAAGACCGCTCAAGACGGCGTGGCCGCCGCCAAGAAAGTGCTGGGGGTGAACTGATGACCGACACGCACGACAGCAACGCAGAGCGCCGGCGCCCCCGGCGGCTTCGCCCCGCCCCCGCTCTTCTTCGAGCGGATGCAGCGCCTGCAGACCGCCGTCGCCTGCGGCACGCCCGACCGGGTGCCGCTCTCGCTGGTGATGGACCTCTTCGCGGCCAACGTCGATGGGTGTCAGCTACCCCGACTTCGTCTCGAGCGTGGACATCGCCGGCGCGGCCATGCTCGGCGCCATGGAGAAGCTGGGCGACGTCGACTCCATCCAGTTCCCCACCTACGCCCCGGACGTTCTCGGCATGCTGTGGCTCGCTCCCATGAAGATCCCCGGCCGCGACCTGCCCGAGCATTCCCAGTGGCAGATGGACGAGCAGGTGCGCATCCAGCGCGAGGACTACGACAAGATCCTGGAGATGGGGTGGAGCGCCTGGTTCGGCCAGTACATCGGCAAGCACCTCGGAGCGGCGGCCGCGGCCGGGCAGGCGCTGCAAGAGGCCGGCCCGCGCTGGACGATGGAGTACATGAAGAAGGGCTACGTCGTCTTCTCGCCGCTCACCGTCGACCACCCGTTCGAGCACATCGCCGGCGGCCGGACGGTCAAGGAGTTCACTCTCGACCTCTTCCAGATCCCGGACAAGGTCCAGGCCGTGCTCGACGTCATCATGGCCGAGAAGCGGGAGCAGACCCGCCAGTTCCTGCGCGCCGTCGGGCAGCCGGGGCTGGGCTACTGGGTCGGCAGCTGGCGCACGGCGCCGGAGTTCCTGTCGCCGCGTCTGTGGAACCGCTTCGTCTGGCCCTACATGAAGGAACTGGTCGAGATCGTGGCGGAAGAGGGCGGCACCCCGGTGCTGCACTACGACGCCAACTGGGACCGCGAGATCGAGCGGCTCAAAGACCTGCCGGCCCGCCGCTGCGTCCTCGAACTCGACGGCAAGACCGACATCTTCCGAGCCAAGAAGATCCTGGCCGGCCACATGTGCATCCTCGGCGACGTGCACCCGGCGATGCTGACCCTGGGGACCGTCGACGGACGTCAAGGCCTACTGCGACCGCCTGCTCGACGAGGTCGGGCCGGACGGCTTCATCATGGCCATGGGTTGCGCCATCCCGCCGGACGCCAAGTTCGAGAACGTCAAGGCGATGGTGGACTCGGTGCAGCGGTAGGGCGGCGGCCCGGGCCGGCGCGCCCCCCGCGGGCGGGCGCCGGTCGGTTGCTACCTCTGGGAGCCGGTCAAGCCGTTGAGGAGCGTCTCGACGGCCACGTCCACCGATTGATCGGCCGCCAAGCGGCCGGTCATGACGGAGTGGGCGACGGCCACGATCACAAGACCCGTCATCCCGGTCATCCAGGGCGCGGGCAGGGTCCGGGAGAACTCTCCGCTTGCCTGGCCGCGCTCGAAGAATGAGACCAGGCGCGTCCCGATGTGCTCCATCGCTTCCGTGACGCCCTCCTCGGTCTGGGCGTGGGATGTGCTCTGTCTCAGCAGGAAGACGTAGCGGTCTCCGATCTCGAACAAGGCCGCGATCAGCCGGCGGAAGGCCTCCACGGCCGAGCCCTCCTCGAGCCGGCTTGCGTCGATCGCCCGGTCGGTCTCCTCGATGGCTCGGTCGCCAATGGCCTCGACCAGCTCTTCCCGAGTGGGGAAGTGCCGGTACAGGGTGGCGCGCCCGACTCCCGCCGCGGCGGCTATGTCGTTCATGCCCGCGGAGGGGTCGTCCACGAGCAGCCGGGCGGCGTGATCGAGGATGGTCTCGCGGTTCCTCTCCGCGTCCGTCCGCCTGCCATAGGGACGGCGGGCAGATTCGGCGGTTTGAGCACTCATCAGGCTGCCTCCCGAACTCAGACGGGTGACCTCACAAGTCCTTCCACTATATCAGCGGCTCTTCCTCCACCGAGAGAGGGCCCGCGACCAGTGCGTCACTCGATTCGTCGGACCGCGTCGCCACTGTCCGGTCAACCTGGTGGCCCGGCCACCATACTCTCCTGCCCAGAAGGGTGGCCACGCTTGGGATGAGGGCAGTGGCCATCACGATGGCCACGAGCAGGATGCCGATCGCCACTGCGAAGCCGATCTGGTACAGCATGCCGATCCCCGAGAGCATCATGGACCCGAACGTGGCCGCGAGGATGAGGCCGGCGGAGGCGACCGTCGGCCCAGCGTGCTCCACCGCCATGGCGGCGGCGTCGTGCGGGGTGGCGCCCTCGATGATCTCCTCGCGCAAGCGGGTGGTCAGCAGGATGTTGTAGTCGGACCCCACCGCCACCACGAACACGTAGCAGACCATGGGCATCATGAACATCACCCCGGGCGACCCACCGATGCCCTGGAAGACGATCACCGTGGCGCCAAGAGTGGCCGCGAACCCGAGCCAAACGCCGGCCAGCAGATAGAACGGGGCCACGACGCTGCGCAGCAGAAGGGCGAGTATCAATAAGATCAACACGGCCGCCACAGGGAAGATCACCTTGTAGTCACGGCTGGCGGCGGCTCTGATGTCGGCGAAGGCCATGGTCTGCCCGCCGATCAGCACCTGCTCGCCGGGACCTGCCGCTGCCTTGGCCACCACCTGTAGTTCGCCGACGGTGTCCAGCGCGACGCTGCTGTTGGGCGAATCGGCCAGGCTCACGTTGATCAGGGCTGTGGTTCCAGCCTGGTTCAGCACCGCGGGAGCTACCGCGCCCACGCCGCCGGCCGCCGTCAGAGCCGTCGAGATCTTGGTGAGGCTCGCTTCGGACAGAGGCTGGGCCGAGGTCACGTACACCTGCGTGGGGCTGAGCGCCCCGGCGGGGAACGATGCTTCGAGTTGCTTGGTAGCCGCGGACGAAGGCGCGTCTGAGGGGAGGAGGCCGGAGAACCCGTACTCGGAGGTCATGAAGAGGGCGCCCACAGCCAGAGCCACCAGCAACCCGCCGGACACCAGAGCCACGCGCACCGGATGCTGGCCTATCTGCCGCGCGAATCCTTTCCAGACCCGGCTCTTGGGCGGCGTTTGCCAGTGCTTCGAGGGCCAGAAGACCTTGGGCCCGATCAGGGTCAGCAGCGCGGGTATCAGGGTGAGCGAAGCCAGCAACATCATCGCCACCGACACCATGAAGGCCGGCGCCATCGTCTGGAACGACTTCAGATCGGAGAGCACGAGCGCGGCCATCGCAGCGATGACCACCAGGCCGGAGGAGGCGATGGCCTGCCCGACCCGTGCCACCGACGTGGCCACGGCACTGCGCGACTCCTCGCCTGCACGTAGCCGCTCCCGGTAACGGAAGAGCAGGAACAGGATGTAATCCGTGCCTATGCCGAACAGCACCACGATGAGCAGAGCGCTGATGGACTCGTCGAGCTGAAAGCCGATGCCTTTCGCCAGCAACGCCAGGACCGAGGTGGAGAGCGCATAGACCACGCCGATGGAGACGATGGGGAGGATGGCCGCGATGGGGCTTCGGAAGATCAGGCCCACCAGCACGATGATGAGGAGCACGGTGGCGATGGTGACGATCCTCTCGGTGGACCGGAACGAATCGGTGGTGTCGTATTGGATGGCCACCATGCCGGTGAGGCCCGCCTGCAGCCCGGTGCCCTGGAGCAGCGCCTCGGCTTTGTCACGCAGCGCCGGGACCGCGTCGCCAAGGGACTCGTCGCCCTGCGGCCCGCTGAAGACGACGGTCACCAACTGGGCTGTCCCGTCGGGCGATATCGACTGCTCGCTGGTGATGACGGATGCCACCTTGTCGACCTGGGCGCCGCTCAGCCCGTCTGCAAAGGCTGTGGCCTTCTGCATGTCTGCAGGGGTGAGCGCGCCGCCGTCGGCTCGTTTGACCACGAACACCGAGGTGGCGTTCGTGCTCTGGGGGAACTGCTGCTCCGCCAACGCCTGCGCCTGTGCCGACTCGTAGGAATCGGGGAGGAAGCCGGTCTGATCCGAGCTGGAGACGCTCGCAAGCGATGGAGCCACCAAGACGATCACCGCGGCCATGACGACCCAACAGGCGATGACCCACCAGGGGTGGCGCGTGACCACAAGGCCGAGACGAGAGAACACGGAGGACCTCCTCATGCAGTTCAAGCGGCAAGCAGGACGGAAAGGTATCACAAATCCAAGACGCATGAGTCTCATTTAGTGAACGCCTCGACAGAGACGGCGTCCTCGTTGCGGGCCGACCCCTCGTTCCCAGCCGTATAATGGGCCGCTGACGCATCGCTCGAGGTAGGGAGAAGCAGATAGTGAGACCCAGCGCACCGGCAGCCGGCATGCTGGACCAAGGCCATCCCCGCAAGTGGCTCATCCTGTGGGTGGTGGCTCTGGGCATGTTCATGGCCCTGCTCGACTCGACCATCGTCAACATCGCCATCCCTGCGGTGGTCACCGATCTCAAGACCAACATCTCCGTGGTCTCCTGGGTGCTCAACGCCTACAACATCGGGCTGGCCGTCTTCTTCCTCACCTTCGGGCGGCTTGCCGACCGCTACGGGCAGCGGCTCATCTTCGTCCTCGGGATCGTCATGTTCGGCGGCTTCTCGCTGGCCTGCGGCTTGGCGCCCAACATCGGCTGGCTCATCGTCTTCCGGGTGGGGCAAGCCCTCGGCGCGGCCGCCATGGTGCCGGTGTCGCTGACCATCCTCATGAGCGCCTTCCCCCGGCATCAGCACGGCATGGCGACGGCCCTGTGGGGCGTCATGGGATCGGTGGCGGCGGCCGTGGGGCCGACGCTCGGCGGCGTGCTCGTGCAGTATGCGTCCTGGCACTGGATCTTCTACGTGAACGTGCCCATCGCGTTCATCACCCTCGCCGGGACCTTCTGGCTCATCCCCGAGCACAAGCGGGCCGGGCAAGAGGCGGGCGTCGACCTGCCGGGCATCGTCCTCTCGGGGGCGGCCTTCTTCGCGCTCACGCTCGGGCTCATCCAGGGGAACGACTGGGGCTGGTCGTCGTGGCGCATCGTCACGCTGCTCGTGGCCGCGGTCGTCCTGCTGGCCGGTTTTGGGTTCTGGGAGGCCAAAGCCCGATCGCCCATGCTCAACCTGCGCCTGTTCCGCATCCGGTCGTTCGTGTCGGCCACCGGTGCGATGTTCTTCATCGGGACGGCGGTGGGGGGCGCGATCTTCCTCATCGTCATCTACATGGTCAACGTCCTCGGCTACAGCGAACTGCGGGCGGCGCTGGCCATCACCCCGATGCCGGCGGTGGGGCTCGTGCTGGGGCCGTTCCTCGGGAAGATGCTTGAGAAGATCGGTCCGTCGATCCTCTCGGCCATCGGCGGGACTGTTGTTCGCGATATCCCTGGTGCTACTGGCGCAGCTCGATGGCGACGCCACGGTGTTCGACGTCTCCTGGCGCATCGTCATCACCGGGGCCGGGTTCGCCTTCAGCATGCCGGCGCTCACCGCGGCCGGCATGGGCTCGCTGCCCGACAAGTCGCGCGGGGTGGGCTCGGGGGTGCTGAACACCGGGCGCCAGTTCGGCTTCGTGCTGGGGGTGGCCATCCTGGTGGCCATCTTCACCTCCACCATCGCCGGCGCCACGACCACCGCGGTCGCCGAAGCCAAGGCCTACGTCGAGTTCGCAGAGCCAGATCCCGGACGTCGCCAAGCAGCAGATCATCACCGCCATCGACCAAGCCGCCGCCGCCAACGCGGGCGGCTCGGGGATGGGCGAAGGCAGGAAGATCGACATCCTCGCGGGAGCTCCGCAGGCGACGCCGGGATCACCCCAGGCTGCCTTGCAGGAGCAGCTGGGGGCGGCGCTGGGCAAGATCTTCAAGGACCGCATCGCCGGCGCTTTCCACTGGCCGTACTACGCGGGCGCCATCGTGGCGCTGTTGTCGATCCCGTTCTCGGTGGGCATCGGGCGCAGGATCGGGGAGCATCGCGAGGAGCACGCGGGAGGTCCGGGCGGGGGCCGCGGCGAAGCCACCGGCGGACCGCCGCCCGAAGCGCTGGGTTAGGTCAGGAGCCGGCCGGCGCCGCGGCGGCCGGCGGCTTGGCGGCGACCCGATTCAGGACGTTCTCCAGGATCCGCCCCGCCGTCCCCTCTTCCACGAACTGCCCAAGGCCCTGGAGCGTGGCGAAGTCCTTTGCCCAGCCCAGGCTCATGAGGCTCCAGCCCACCACTTTTGGATCGGCGTCCGCAAGGATGGTCCCCTGCCGCTTGCCTTCCTCCACGATGTCGACGAAGCGCTGCAGCACGATCAGCTGGTTCCTGCCCATGTGCTCTGTGAGGCCCTCCGCGCGCGCCGCGGTGGTCAGCTCGAACAGCGGGGTGATGACCCACTCCTGATCGGCGCCGATGCGGCTCTCGTGGACGCTTCCGCCGATCTCGCGCAGCCGCTCCAGCATGTCGGGGTTCGTCGAGGAGTCGATCCAGGCCAGGACGCGTTCGAGCAGTAGGTCGGAGGCGGCTTCGAGTATCTCCGTGCGTCCCGAGAAGTGGTTGTAGAGGGATGGGGCCGTGATGCCGGCCGCCTCCGCGATGCGCCCCAGCGACGCGGCGTGAACGCCTTCGCGGGCGATGATCTCGAGAGTGATGGCGGCCACCTGGGCTCGGCGTTCCTTCTTGGCCCAGCGCCCGCGACGCGCCGGAGTCTGAGATTCGGTCGTGCTCACCCTTCACCCTCTCCACGGCGGCAGGGAATCTTCGCGACCATCCTATCAGGGAGTTATACTAACGACCGTTAGTTAACGAGCTTGTCCGGAGGCTACCATGCCCGAAGAGCGCCACTACTACGACACCATGATCAAGGACTACGACCTCGCCGTCCCCATGCGGGACGGCATCAACCTCCGCGTCGACGTCTACCGCCCCGACGCGCCGGGCGCCTTTCCCGTGCTCTACACCTGCGCCATGCACAACAAGGACCTGCAGCGGGTTGAAATCGCCGAGAACCTCAAGGTGGGGCAGCCGGCTTGGTCCACGCAGTGGTACGGGGTGATCGAGGGCGGTGACTCCAAACGCTTCGTCGCCAACGGCTACGTGCACGTGATAGGCCAGGTGCGGGGCGGCCACAAGTCGGAGGGGGAGCTCGGTCGTCGGCGACGACTGGGACCACTACGACACCATCGAGTGGATCACCCAGCAGCCCTGGTGCGACGGCAACGTGGGCATGGTGGGCATCTCCGCTTTCGCCGCCGAGCAGTGGCGGGCCGCGGCCCAGGGCCACCCGGCGCTCAAGGCCATCTTCCCGTTCGACGCCGGCGGCTGCTACGGGGGCCTCGAGGGCTTCCGCGACCAGCACCCGGGCGGGGTCATCCAGACCATGCCCTACCACATCGGCCTGTTCAACTCCTTGCGCACCCACATCGGCCTGCCGCCGGAACTGCCGCCGCCAGTGGAGGCCGCCTGGCAGGCCGCCATGCAGAACCCCGACTACATGATGTACGTGAACCTCTACAACATCCTCACCATGCGCGGCCAGCGGGACCCGGGCATGTTCTATCCGCTGCTCTTCCCGTTCGAGCGCCCGGGCACCATCGAGCGCACGGAGGAGTTGTTCAAGAAGGTCACTATTCCGTTCGTGACCGGCGCTTTCGAGGGCGCCTACTCCTACAAGATGCACTGGCAGGGGGCGCAGGGCTTCTTCGACGGCATCGACCAGCCGCACAAGCACCTGTTCGCCACACCGCCCGCCCACGCCGAACGCCCGCTGCACGAGTGGCACGACGAGATGCTGCGGTGGTACGACCACTGGCTCAAGGGCATCGACAACGGCGTGGACCGCGACCCGGCGGTACGCATGTGGATCCAGGGAGAAAACAAGTGGCGTTCGTTCGACGCCTGGCCGGTGCCGGACACCCAGTGGACCAAGTTCTACCTGCACAGCTGGGAGAAGCTCAGCGCCAAGGGCCACCTGCCGGCGGCGCACACGTACATCAACGAGCCGCCGGACGCCTTCGTGCAGATGCCGCCCACCCAGACCAACACCGTCGAGAAGCTGCGCTACATCACGGAGCCCCTCGCCGACCCGCTGCTGGTGGCCGGTCCCATCTCGCTGACCTTCTGGGCCTCCCTCGACGAGGACGACACCAACTGGATCGTCATCCTCAAGGACGTCGGCCCCGACGTATCGGTGCAGACCGCACGCCCCGGCGAGCGCGCGGTGCCGGCGGACCTACCGGAGCGGGAACTCACGCGCGGCTGGCTCAAGGCGTCGTATCGGGCACTGGACCCGGAGCGCACGCAGCCCTGGAAGCCCTGGCACCTCCTGAGTCCGGAAAGCATCCGGCCGGTGGTGCCGGGCGAGATCAACGAGTATCAGGTGGAGATCCTGGCCACGGCCAACCTGTTCGAGCGTGGACACCGCATCTGCCTGGAGATCACCAGCCTGGACCTGGCGGAGGGCGTCGCCGGCGAGACCTTCGCCGAGTACATCCCCAACCACGTGTGCTCGAGCAAGACGGTGCTGCACAAGGTGTTCCACAACAGCGAGTACCCGTCGCATCTGTTGTTGCCGGTGATACCGACGTAGTCACGAGCCACGTGCTACCTTGACCTCCGGTTTGAAGCGCCTTCTCAACATCAGCACGCACGCGTGTGACCTGGAGGTCATCGGGAACGACTGGAACAACGCCAGGAGCTTCTGTGCGCGCAATGGCTTCGACGGGTTCGAGTTGTCGCTGGCCCACGTCGATGACGCCCAGGGGATACCGGCCGACATCATCACCGCGGTGCACCTGAAGTTCTTTCCCCTTCTGGACGCCATGTGGCGGGGCGACGCCCGGCGGTTGCGCGAGATCTTCGGCGACGAGACGACGGTCGAGTCGTTCTACGGCGGGCCGGGCAGACGAGCCATCATCGACACCTACCGGCGGGAACTCGCTGTGGCGGAGCGGCTCGGCTGCGAGTACGTGGTCTTTCACGTCGCGCAGACCGAGGTCGAATCCGTCTACACCTGGGACTGTCCGTGGACATGGCAGGAGACGGTCGGCATGTGCGCGGAGATCATCAACGAGGCCACGCGCGGCTGCGGTTACACGGGGCAGATACTCTTCGAGAACCTCTGGTTCCCCGGCAGCATGCGGTTTGATTCGCCTGAGGAGATCGCCTTGCTCTTCGAGAAGGTGGACTACCCGCGTTGCGGCCTGGTGCTGGACACTGGACACGTGCTCAACAAGAATCCCCGTCTCCGTACCGAGGCGGAAGGGATCGAGTACCTGATCCAGACCCTGAGCGACTTGGGCGAATACCGCCACTTGGTCAAAGCACTGCATCTGACGCGCAGCCTGTCGGGTGACTACGCCGAGCGGCTCCATCGCGGTCCGAGCCCGTTCGAGGGCGTCGAGGAGTTCTGGGAGCGCTTCGGCATCGCCCAGTCACACGTGCTCCAGATCGATCAGCACGAGCCTTTCGATGATCCCGGGATAAGCCGGCTCTTCGACTGGATATCGCCCGACTACCTGGTGTTCGAGTTCTTCTATGGCGACATGGCGGAGTGGCAGACGAAGATCGCTCGGCAGAAGCGGGCGTTGGATGGAGTCGACCCCTCCCGTTGTCCGCTGTGCGGGCGGCCCAATGAGTGCGCGGCCCTCCGGGGAGAGCCGGACTGCTGGTGCAAGACCGTGGTCGTCCCCCAGGACGTGATGGACCGTGTGCCCCCGAAGGCGCGGGGCGTGGCGTGCGTGTGCCGTGAATGCGCCGCGGAGCGCTGAGTTTGCGTGACAGGGGTGGGGCCAAGAGAAAAGGCCCGGGATCGCTCCCGGGCCTTTCGGTACCCGAAGGTCGCCGGCGCGCCGCGCTTGCGCGGGCGGCGCCGCTATGAGTGAGTCCTACTTCTGGATGGGCGCGATGGCCTGGAAGGTCGGGCTCTTGAAGATGGTGTCCAGGCACATGCCGGTTTCCTGCAGTTTGGCTTTGCCCACGGAGTAGCAGCAGCAGAAGGCCACTTCCATGAGTTCTTCTTCGGTGGCGCCGTGCGCCTTGGCGTTGCAGGCCTGCGGCAGAACGCCGTCATAGTGGTCGTTCATCATGTACAGGCCCACGAGCAGCAGGTAGCGGGTCTTGGGATCGAGGATCCCGCGATCCAGCAGGCCGCTCAGCTGGTTCTGGGCGAAGGTGTGCAGCATGTCGGGGCGGCGCTTCGACCCAGATGTCCAGGGACGGGTCGCCTTTGGCGCCGGGGACGTAGCCGGGGCGCTGTTTGGCCCAAGACGCGAGGATCTCTTCCCCGGTCTTGGCGGCTTTCATCGCGGCAACGACTTCGACTTCTTCTGGCCGTGGCATTCGAGCTCTCCTTCTTCGCGAGTTCTTGCTTACGCTTCTTCGGTATCCGTAGTCGCGGACGCTTCGGACGCTTCAGCATCCGCTTTCGCCACGTGCTCCGCAGGTTCAGGTGCCGCATCCGCGGCGGGGGCGGCTTCGGCCGCCGGTTCGGGCGAGGGCGCCGCTTCGGGCTCCGCAGCCGCCGGTTCGGGCGCCGTCACCGGGATCGGGACCGCCGCCGCGGGCGCCGGCACAGCCGCCGCCAGCTCACCGGCCAGCTGGGCCACCAGGATCTCGGCCAGGTCGAAGGCCTTGACCGAATCGCCCTTGCCCTTGGCGCCGATGCCGTCTTCCATCATGGTGAGGCAGTACGGGCAGTTGACGCCGATGATCTCGGGATCCTTCTCGAGGAGCTGGCCCACCCGCATCTCGTTGACGCGGTGCTCGGGCTCTTCCTCCATCCACATGCGGCCGCCGCCGGCGCCGCAGCAGACGCTCTTGGTCTTGTTGCGGTCGGCTTCCACCACGTTCATGCCGGCGGCCTTGAGTACCTTGCGCGGCGCGGCGTACTCGCCCTGGTAGCGGCCCAGGTAGCAGGAGTCGTGGTAGGCCACCCGGGCGGAGGCGCCGCCGGCCAGCTTGAGCCTGCCCTGGCTGAGCAGGTCGGCGAGCAGCTGGGTGTGATGGACCACCTCGAAGTCGCCGCCGAAGGCGGGGTATTCGTTCTTGAGGGCGTTGAGGCAGTGCGGGCACTGCGTGATGATCTTCTTGACGCCCAGCGCCTTGAGGGTCTCGATGTTCTCCTGCGCCAGCGACTGGTACAGGTACTCGTTGCCGATGCGCCGGGCCGGGTCGCCGCAGCACTTCTCGTCCTTGCCCAGGATGGAGAAGCTCACGCCGGCCGCCCGGAGCAGCGTGACGATGGCCTTGCTGACCTTCTGGTTGCGATCGTCGAAGGAGCCGGCGCAGCCGACCCAGAACAGGTATTCGCCGACGCCGTCCTTGCCGGCGAGCGGCACGTCCAGATCGCTTGGCCCAGTTGGCCCGGTTCTGGTTGCCGACGCCCCAGGGGTTGCTGTTCTTCTCGATGTTGCGGCACGCGAGCTGGGCTTCGGCGGGGAAGTCGCCCTTGGTCGAGCACCAGGCTGCGGCGCATGTCGATGATCTTGTTGACGTGCTCGTTCTGGACCGGGCACTGCTCCTGGCAGGAGTAGCAGGTGGTGCAGGCCCAGATCTCGTCCTGCGAGAACACATCGCCGATGAGCTGCTTCTCCTTGGACTTGACCTCGAGACCGTGAGCCTCCGCCGCCTCGCACGATGCGGTCGATCTCGCTCGCGCTCTTCCAGGTAGTCCTTGAGCTTGGTCATGATGCAGCTTCGGGTCGAGGGCCTTGCCGCTCTGCGTGGCGGGGCAGTGCATCTCGCAGCGGCCGCATTCCGCGCAGGCATACACGTCCATGAGCGCTTGGTGGTGAAGCCCTCCACCTTGCTGACGCCGAACTCCTCGATGTCCTCGTTCTCCAGGTCCAGGGTGACGATCTGGGCGCCCCGCGGCTTGAGGTTGCGGAACCACTCGTTGACCGGGCACATGATGAGGTGCATGTGCTTGGACATGGGGATGTAGATGAGGAAGGCCAGCAGCAGGATCACGTGGATCCACCAGAGGAAGTGGCCGGCCACGTCGATGCGCGGTCTCGCTGCCACCGGCGATCAGGCCGCCGAGCCAGGCCGAGACGAACCCGCCGTCCCGGGCCGGGAAGTAGTCGAGGGCCCAGGCGGTGGCGCTGTAGAAGAACTCGGAGAGGATCAGGAAGAAGATCAGCCCGAGGATGATCGCCGCCTCGCCGCTCGGTTCCAGCCGGCGTCTTGCGGTAGACGTACCGGATGTAGACCAGCACGAGCAGGCCCGCCTCCACGATGAGGCTGAGGATGTCCTTGGCCATGTTGAACCCGTAGCTGTCGGCTCCAGGGGAAGACGAAGCCCGGGCTTGATGCCTTCGGCGAGGATCTGGAGCGTCCCGAACGCGATGACGATGAAGCCCCAGAAGACGAAGAAGTGGATGAGGCCCACCTTCTCCTTGAAGAGCTTCTTCTGCCCGAACACCAGCACGACGAAGCCCAGCCGTCCGGGTGATGGGCCGGTCGAACCGCCACTCGGGCCGGCCGACCATGATGAGCCGCAGGCGCCGGACGAGGGCGTACGAGAACAACGCCAAGGCGATCACGAGGACCACGATGAAGATGGCGCCGTCAACAGTCATATCAGACCCTCCCCAGCTTCCCTAGAAATGTCAGTTCGCGGCCTTGCGGCGCTTGATCTCCTCGACCAGCGCGGGCACCACCGGAACACGTCGCCCACGATGCCGAAGTCGGCGAAGGAGAAGATGGGGGCGTCGGGGTCCTTGTTGATGGCCACGATGTACTGCGAGGTCTGCATGCCGGCCCGGTGCTGGATGGCGCCGGAGATGCCGCACGCGATGTAGAGCTGCGGGGACACGGTCTTGCCGGTCTGGCCCACCTGATGCTGATGGTGCTTCCAACCGGAGTCGACCGCGGCGCGGCTGGCGCCCACGGCCGCGCCCAGTTCGTCGGCCAGCGCCTGGATGACGGCGAAGTTCTCGCCGCTGCCCATGCCGCGCCCGCCGGAGACGATGACCGACGCTTCTTCCAGGCTGATGACGCCCACTTCCTCGCACACCACGTCGAGGACCTTGGCCATGAGGCTGGCGGGGCTGAGCTGCACGTCGAGTTTGACGACCTCAGCTTCGCCGCCCACTTCCTCGCGGGCGAAGGAGCCGGAGCGCACGGTGGCGATGACCGGCTCGCCCACAGCTTCCTTCTCGGCGATGATGCCGCCGCCGAAGCACGGATGCGTGGCGGTGAGCTTTGCCGTCTGCTGACCTCCAGGCCGGTGATGTCCACCAGCACGCCCACGCCCAGGCGGGCGGCGCAGGCGGAAGCCAGGTCGCGGCCGTCGGGGGAGCCGGAGAACAGGACCACGGCCGGATCGGCCGCCTTGATGGCGGCCATGGCGGCGTCGGTGTAGGCGCCGGAGCGGAACGTGGCGAAGTCCGCGCCTTCAGCGGTGAAGACCTTCTTGGCGCCGTAGCGGCCGGCCTGCGCGGCCAGGGCCGCGGTGTCGGCGCCCATGACGGCCGCGCATACGTCGCCGCCGATGGCGCCGGCGAGGGCGAGCGCCTTGGTGATGCTCTCAAGGGAAACGTTGGCGAGACGGCCGGAGCCGGCGTCGCCCACGATCAGGATGCCAGTCTTGTTCCATTGCCATCTCCTCTCTATACCAGCTTCTCGCCGGCCAGGAAGTCGACGAGTTGCTTGGCGCCGCTACCGTCGTCCTCGACCTTGACGCCGGCCTTGCGGGCTTCCGCCACGCGCGCCGTGGTCACTTTGGTCTTCGCGCCGGCCAGGCCGATGCGGGAAGCGTCGAGGCTGAGGGCGGCCGCGTCCTTGGCGTCCACCGTCTTGCGCTTGGCGCCCAGGATGCCCTTCATGGTGGGATAGCGGGGCTCGTTGATGCCCTTGATGACCGACACGACAGCCGGCAGCGAGCACTCGTACGTGATGTAGCCGGAGTCGGTCTCGCGGTTGGCCTTGGCGGTGGAGCCGTCGATCTCCAGCTTGGCGGTGGCCGAGAGGAGGGGCAGGCCCAGCAGTTCGGCCACGGCCGCCGGCACGCAGCCGGTCTCGCCGTCGGTGGAGCGGCTGCCGAAGATGACCAGGTCGCACGGGATGGTCTTGAGGGCTTCGGCCAGCGCGTAGGCGGTGCCCTGCAGGTCGGAGCCGGCCAGGGCGGCGTCGCTCACCAGTACGGCGTCGTCCGCGCCCATGGCCAGGGCCTTGCGGATGGCGTCGTCGGCTTCCTCGGGACCCATGCAAAGGACGGTCACGTTGCCTTCGTGGGCTTCTTTGATGAGGAGGGCTTCTTCTACCGCGTATTCATCGTAGGGATTGAGGACGGCGTCGACGCTACGGTCGAGCCGCCAGGAATCGGGGTCGAGCCGCTTTTCGGCCTCGGTGTCGACCACCTGCTTGACGCAGACGACGATGTTCACAGTCTTCCCTTCTTTTCTCACGTGGGATCGAAGCTACATGATACCGACTACTGCGCCGGGCAGCGCCATTCTCCCTAACTTTTCATTCCTGGCAGGAAGTATTACGATGTCGTATAGATGGAACTGGACCTCTTCAAATCCTTTCTCGCGGTAGCCGAGGCGCGCAGCTTCAGCCGCGCCGCGCGCACGGTCCACTCCACCCAGCCCACCCTCAGCCGGCAGATCGGCCGGCTCGAGAGCGAGCTCGGCACGCGGCTCTTCGAGCGCTACGGCCGGCACGTCGAACTCACCTTCAACGGGCAGCTTCTTCTGCCGCTCGCCCAGGCCATCGTGGCCCGCACCGAGGACGCCATCAGCCTCATGAAAGAGCAGGCCGGGCGCGGGCGCGAGCACCGTGCGGCTGGGGGCGGTCGGCAACGTGTTCGCCCTGGTACTCACGCCCATCCTGGTGTCGTTCCTGGCCACCTATCCCAAGGTCACGGTGGACCTCATCGAGAAGGACGACGCCGCCCTCGAGGAGGCGGTCATCAGCGGTGAACTCGACTGCGCGGTCATCACGCCCTGGGGGTCCAGCCGGGCCGCCACCCAGTACCTGCTGACCGAGGAGATCTTCCTGGTGGTGGCCGCAGGCCCACCGGCTTGCCGGGGCCAAGGCCGTCACCATGGACATGCTCGATCACGAGGCCATCCTGCTTCCGCGGGCCACCATGAACGCCGGCAACATCGTGGCCGACGCCATCCGCCGGGCCGGCTACGAGCCCAAGTTCTCCTATCGCGCCAACTACCCGGAGCTGACAAAAGCCCTGGTACGGACGCGGTTTGGGCGTGGCGCCCATGCCCAAGATGCTGGTCGCGCCGCTCGACGGCCTGGTCGCCATCCCCTTCGAGAAGCCGCTCACGAGGGACCTGGTGTTCATCTATCCGCGCGACCGGCCGCTGACCGCCGCCACCCGGGCCGTCATGGCTCACGTGCGGGCCGGGCGTGCAGCACCAATCAGCGGCAGGTATACGTCGACGTCATACTTTCTGCCACCCATGAAATGTAGGCCCGAATGAAGACCCTTGTCCCCGCCGGGACTATCATGTGCCGTGGAACGAGAATCCAGAAGGAGCTTGCATGGACTTTAAGTTGACCGACGTGCAGGAAATGACGCGGGACATGGTCCGCGATTTCGCTCAGAACGAAGTCAAGCCCGCCGCGATCATTCTCGACAAGAACGCCAAACCCGAGGACTGCATCCCCTGGGATCTCCTCAAGAAGGCTTCCAAGCTGGGTCTCCGGACCGCCGCCATCCCCGAGGAGTGGGGCGGCGAAGGCGCCGACTACACCACCCTGGCCCTCATCCTGCTCGAACTGGGCAAGGCCGACCACGGTTTCGCCAGCATCATCCGGGGCTGCTACACGGAATCCCCGCGCCTGGTGCACGAACTGACCCCGGAGCAGCGCGACGAGTGGCTGCCCAAGTTCCTCAAGGACGACACCTTCCTGCTGGGCCTGGGCCGCACCGAGCCCGACGCCGGCACCGACTCGCACTTCCTGTACGACGAGCCCGGCAAGTCCATCCAGACCTACGCCGAACGCCAGGGCGACGAGTACGTCATCAACGGCACCAAGCACTTCATCTCCTCCGGCGGCGCCGCCAAGCTGTACTTCCTCTATGTGCGCACCGACAAGAAGGCCCCCATCTCCACCAGCATGAGCGTGATCCTGGTGCCCTCCGACGCGCCGGGCTTCACCATCGGCCGCTACCACAACAAGTTCGGCCGCCGGCTGCTCCCCAACGCCGAACTCGTGTTCCAGAACTGCCGCGTGCCGGCCAAGAACCTCATCGGCAAAGAGGGCGACGCCTGGGGCTCCGAGGGTGAAGGCGGAGGCGGCCCGCAGAAGGACTGGACCAAGGGTCCCGGCGCTCCGCCGCCGTTCGGCCTGCTGGGCGCGGCCGTCAACCTGGGCACCGTCATCGCCTGCTACGAAGAGGCTCTCAACTACTGCCGGCAGCGCATCCAGGGCGGCAAACCGGTCATCGAGCAGCAGCACGTGGCCATCGACCTGGCCCGCATGAAAGTACAGATCGCGGCGGCCGAGGCCCTGCTGTTCAAGTGCTGCTTCGCGTGGGAAGAGCGGTACGACTACGATCCCAAGATGGGCATGCTCTTCAAAGCCTTCGTCGACGAGATCGGCCTGTCCATCGCCAGCAAGTCCATCAGCCTGTTCGGCGGCATGGGCACCGGCGACGACGACTTCCCCATCTGCAAGTACGTCCGCGACGTCTACACGTTCCTGCACGGGTTCTCCACGACGGAAGTCGCGCTGCTCATCGGCGCCCCGACCGCCTAATGAGTCGGATCGAATTGAAAAAGGTCGGTATCGACAGGGGGTTATTGATGGGGGAAAAGACCTTTGTGAACTGCACCGGCGGGGGCCCCATCCGGGTCCACGTCGAGGGCGGCAAGATCACCAAGGTGCGCCCGCTCGTCTTCGACGAGACCGACGCGCCGTCGTGGGTCATCGAGGCGAACGGCAAGAAGTATTCGCCGCCGCGCAAAGCCTGCGTGGCTCCGTTCACGCTCACCGAGCGGGCCCGGGTCTACTCCGAAGACCGCATCATGTACCCGATGAAGCGCGTGGACTTCGACCCGAAGGGTGCTCCGGGCTCCACCGGCCCCGGCGGGCGTAACGCGCAGAACCGGGGCAAATCGGCGTACGAGCGCATCAGCTGGAAAGAGGCCTTCGAACTGGTCTCCAGCGAGATGATCCGCATCCGCACGCAGTACGGCCCGGAGGCCATCACCTCCCGGGCGTCCTCGCACCACAACTGGGGCAACGTCGGCTACCGTACCGGCGCCTGGTCCCGGTTCTTCAGCCTCATCGGCTTCACCGACATCCTGGACAACCCGGACAGCTGGGAAGGCTGGCACTGGGGCGCCACCCACACCTTCGGTTTCTACTGGAGGCTGGGCAACCCCGAGCACTACGACATGCTCGAGGACAGCCTCAAGAACACCGAACTCATCATCCACTGGGGCAACGACGTCGACACCACGCACGGCATCTACGGCGGCAACGAGTCGGCCCAGTGGCGTCTGTGGTTCCGGGACAAGGGCGTCCGCCAGATCTTCCTGGATCCGTACTTCAACTACACCGCGGCCCACGTGGGCGACAAGTGGATCTCCTACCGGCCCGGCACCACCTCGGCGCTGGCCGCGGCCATCGCCCACGTGTGGATGACCGAGGGCACGTACGACAAGGAATACGTCGAGCGCAAGACCCTGGGCTTCGACGAGTTCAAGGCCTACATCATGGGCGACACCGACGGCGTTCCCAAGACCCCGCAGTGGGGCGAGGAAGTCACCGACGTGCCGGCCCGCACCATCGTGGCCCTGGCCCGCGAGTGGGCTTCGCACCGCACCACGCTGGCCGGCGGCACCAAGGGCGGCGAGGGCGGCTACTGCCGTCAGGCCTACGCCACCGAGCACGCCCGCATGCTGGTGCTCCTGCAGGCCATGCAGGGCCTGGGCAAACCGGGCGTCGGCATCTGGGGGACGGCCAACGGGCCGCCGTACAACCACACGCTCGACTTCCCCGGCTACGCCAGCGGCGGCAACTTCAACCTCATGGCCGAGAAGCCCATCACCAACCCGGTGGCGCAGCGCCTGTACCGGCTCACCGCGCCCGAGGCCATCCTCGACGGCAAAGACGCGTGGACGGGCCAGCCGTTCTGCGGCGGGTCGCTCGAGGCGCAGTTCATCAAGTGGGAATACCCGCTGCCCGGCCATTCGCCGGTCAAGATGTTCTACCGCTACGGCGGCGCCTTCCTGTCCACCATGGTCGACACGAACAAATGGGTGCGGATGTACCAGAGTCCCAACCTGGAGTTCGTGGTCAACCAGGACTGCTGGTTCTCCACCGAGACCCGTCTGGCCGACGTCATCCTGCCGGCCTGCACCAACCTGGAGCGCGACGACATCAGCGAGTACGCCAGCTCCGGCGGCTACTCCCTGCACGCGTCGGGCAGCGCCAACCACCGCATCATCATCTACCAGCAGAAATGCGTGGAGCCGGTGGGCGAGTCCAAGTCGGACTACGACATCTTCTGCGGCCTGGCCGAGAAGCTGGGCGTGCTCGCGGAGTACACCGAGGGCAACACCTGGGAGCAGTGGATCGAGAAGATGTTCTACAAGTCTGACCTCCCGAAGTACGTGATGTTCGACGAGTTCAAGAAGAAGGGCTACTTCGTGGTCCCGCAGCTGCCGGACTACAAGCCCACCCCGGCGCTCCGCTGGTTCTACGAGGACCGGACGTGCGACACGCCCGACACCAGCAACCCCAAGCGGCACACCGACAAGGGCACCGAACTGGGCACCTACAGCGGCAAGATCGAGTTCGCGTCCGAGAGTCTCAAGGCCAACCTGCCCGACGACCTCGAGCGGCCCATCGTGCCGAAGTACATCCCCAGCTGGGAAGGCCACACGTCCGAGGCGTTCAAGAAGTTCCCGATCGCCCTCATCTCGCCGCACCCGCGGTTCACGTTCCACACCCACCACGATCACCACGTGCCGTGGCTCTCGGAGATCCCGGGGCACCGCATGGAGAACGGTGGCTACAAGTACTGGGTGGCGCGCGTGCATCCGTCGGACGCCGAGCCGAGGGGCATCAAGCACGGCGACGTCATCGAGCTGCACAACGACCGCGCGTCGGTGCTGTGCGTGGCTCACGTGACCGAGAGGGTCCGTCCGGGCGTGGTCCACTCCTATGAGGGAGCGGCCAGCTACGATCCCATCGAGCCGGGCAAAGCCGGCACCACCGACAAGGGCGGCTGCGTGAACATGCTCACCCCGAGCCGGATGGTGTCTCAGAACGTGCCGGGCATGGCTCCCAACTCCTGCCTCATCGAGATCCGGAAATGGGAGGCCTAAGGTGACCAGATTCGGAATGGTGTTCGACGTCACCAAATGCAACGGTTGCTACAACTGCTTCATCGTCTGCAAGGACGAGCACTGCGGTAACGACCACAAGGGCTACATCGCCGCTCTGCCCATGACCGGGCAGACCCTCCTGACCGTCGTCGAGAAGGAACGCGGGCAGTATCCCAAGGTCAAAGTGGACTACGTCGGGTACATGTGCCAGCAGTGCGAGGCCATGCCGTGTGGCAACGGTAACCCGGACGCCGTGTACAAGCGGGACGACGGCATCATCATGATCGACCCGAAGAAAGCGGGCGACAAAGACCTCGTCAACCGCTGCCCGTACCGGGTGATCAGCTGGAACGAGGAGAAGCAGGTCGCGCAGAAGTGCACCATGTGCGCCCACCTGCTGGACGACGGCTGGAAAGAGCCCCGCTGCGTGGAGGCCTGCCCCACCAAGGCCCTGGTGTTCGGCGACCTGGACGACCCCGGCAGCGAGATCTCCGAGCTGGTGCGCTCCGGCGCGTGCGAGACCCTCGGCAACTACAAGTTGGGCGAGAAGGTCTGCTACATCGGACTGCCCAAGGAGTTCATCGCGGGAGCGGTGGTCTTCGGTGACAAGGACGAGTGCGCCAAGGGCGTCGACGTCATCCTGGAGGCCGACGGCAAGACCGTCGCAGCCACCAAGACCGACGGCTTCGGCGACTTCGAGTTCGAAGGCCTGCGCGGCCCCCACGCAGTATCAGGTGCGCGTCGTCGCGGCCGGCTACGACCCGAAGGCGATCGACGTCAAGCTGTACAAGTCGGTCAACCTGGGCGACATCATCCTGTAACGGGTATGAGTTAGTGTCCGGGGCCGGCGCCCGTTCGGGCGCCGGCCCCTTTTGCGTTCTGCGGGTGGATCGAAGGGACCGGCACCGGGTTCGCTCTGTTGGGGATGGCCGTCTCCCTGATCAGAGAGCGCCGGGGGGTCGGCGTTTGACAGGGTCCCCAACAGGGCGTAAGTTCTCTGGAGTCCATGCTGAACGACGTTCTGTAGACGTACCTTGCGCAGGAGCGCACGGGCCGTGACCGGCAAAGCAACGCCGAGAGGGTGACCCTGATGAGTGACGACCCCACAGTCAACCGGCCACCGGCCACGCCGTCCGACCCGACGTTCGACGGGTGGGATCAGCTCGACTGGACTCAGCGCCGGGAGCGGCGCTTCCAGCGCTGGCTGAGCGCGTCGGGCGTCGAGTTCCAGAGTGACGCGGCGCGAAAGGCCTACGAGGAGCGGGTCCGGCTCTTCATCGACGTCATCCGCCTCAAGAAGCCCGCGCGGGTGCCTGTGAACACCCTGTGTGGGTACTTCGTGGGCAAGCACAGCGGGCTGTCGAAGAAAGAGTTCATGTACGACTACGACAAGGCCGCCGCGGCAGTCAAGAAGTTCCACGAGGACTTCCAGCCGGACTACCAAGTCGGTGCTGTCGCGCCGGCCCGGGTGTTCGAGCTACTGGGGCTGAACCTGGTGCAGTGGCCGGGGGGGACACTCTCCGACGAGACCCCCTGGCAGTATGTCGAGTCCGAGTACATGGGCGAGCATGAGTACGACGCCCTGATAGCCGACCCCGAGACCTTCTTCCGGCGCACCCTGCTCCCCCGCTTCGGGTCCGCCTTCGGGCCTTTGGGTTCGGTCTCGCCTTTCACCGACATGATGGAAGCCACCACCATGCTGTTCAGCATCCTCCCCTTCGCCGATCCGGCGGTCCTGGAGGGTGTCCAGCGGTTGACGACCGCCGCGCAGGAGTGTCTCAAATGGCTCATCACCACCGGAGCGGCAGGGGCCGACGCGGCGGGCCGTCTCGGGATACCACGGGCAATGGGCGGCTTCGGCAAAGCCCCGTACGACATCCTGGCAGACACGTTGCGGGGCACCAAGGGCATCATGATGGACCGCTTCCGGCGGCCCGAGAAGATACTCGAGGCTTCGGAACGGCTCGTGCCTGTGGTCACCGAATGGGGGGTGCGCCAGGCGGCGCGGTCCGATGCGCCGCTCATCACCTTTGTGCTGCATAAGGGCGCCGACAGCTTCATGTCCGATGCCGACTTCAAGAACTTCTACTGGCCGACGCTCAAGGCTGTCATGAAGGGTCTCATCGCCGAGGGTATCGTCCCGTTCATGTTCGCCGAGGGTGGCTACAACAAACGCCTTGAGGCCATCGCCGACGACGATATCCCGACGGGCAGCGTCGTTTGGCTGTTCGACCAGACCGACATGTTCGCGGCCAAGCGGGCCCTGGGCGGTCGGGCGGCCATAGCCGGCAACGTGCCCACGGCTCTTCTGGCGCTCGCGACGCCCGGCGAAGTGGAGAAGTACGTCACCGAGATCTTGGACGGCTGCGCCAGAGACGGCGGAGTGCTGCTTCAGAACGGCGCGGTGCTCGACGACGCCAAGGCTGAGAATCTCAAGACAATGATCGACACCGTCCGCAATTGGAACGGCTGAGGCGCTTGTGTAGATAGCCGCACCCACCCGCGGCGGCGGGGTCGTCTTGGTCCTACCCGCCTGCGGTGGTCGTGGTGGTGGTCTCCTCGGTGGTCGTGGTCGTGGGCGCCTTCGTGGTGGTGGTGCTCGACTTGGTCGTCGTGGTGCTGCCCGTGCCGGTACCCACCTCGATCTCCTGGGGCAGCATCTGCCAGACGCTTACGAAGACGTCCTTGTGGAGGACCTTGCCGTCCGCCGACTTCACGATCCGGTTGACCTTGATCTTCTTGCCGTCCTGCCCGACGGTGAGGATGCTCGTGGTGTCCTTGCCCAGCGACTTGTTGGTGGTGGACTCCACGGTCCGCTCGGCGATGTCGTAGAACTCACCGGTCTCAGAACTCACGGTGCGGCCGTCGTCCGTGCCATAGATGACGAACTTGGTGGTGACGCCATCAGACGCGCCCCTCACCAGGATGTAGTGCTTGGTGTCGTTCTTGAAGCGCAGGTTGGGCCCGCCGGCGCTGACCGTCGCGTCCCGTCCCTTTGGATAGTGCGAGATGTAGATGGAGTGGTTCTTGCGCTCGACGATGTCGAGGCCGGCTTCGAACGCCGCGTTGAACAAGGTGGTAGCCACCTGGCAGATACCGCCTCCGAGGACGTCCTCCAACTGGCCCGGGCTGACGATACCGGGGGCCGGTTTGTAGCCCCGTGCGACCGTTCGCGGACCGATAGTCTCGTCGAAGTCCAGGATCTCTCCCGGGGCCAGCAGGACGTTGCTGGCGTACTCCGTGGTTATCTTCACGTTGGTCTGGCGGTCGGGCGTGCCCTCCCACACCGTCTGATAGGAGCCGAGGACTTCAGTGATACCCATGGCCTTGGCTTCCTCTGTGGTGAGTTTGGGATCCCTGAGGGTGAGGGCCACCTTAGCCGAGCGGTCGTTGGCATCGAGCGCGGTGAGCGTTGAGCGCCTCCACCGTCTTCTCGGCGTCGAGCGCCTTGCCGGGGACTCCCGCCACCACCCAGGCTTTGGTGCCATCGCCCTTGAAGGTGGCGCTCACCGGGTCGGTCTTGACCTTGGCGGCGATCTCCTTGAGGAAGGGCGCCATCTTGTCGGCGGAGAGGTAGGGGATGAGCACGGATCTGCCGTCCTTGCTCTCGACCCTGAAGTCCATGTAGGCGATGATGTCCTCGGCGGTGAGCGTCCAGGAGTCGCTGTCGTTGGTGAGCGTGATGGACGCACCGGTCATTGTGACGGCTTGCTGCAGCGCCTGATCGAAGTCATCCGCAAGGACGGTGGGGTCCTTGACAGTGAGAGGCACCTGCAGTTCGGCGGTCGCGAGCGAGAGCAGGACGTCCTTGAGCTGCGACTTGAGGACCGTCTGGTCCACCACGCGCCCCTTCTGGCCCTTGACGCTCTTGATCTTGGAGCCGTCGAAGACCAGCCCGGCGTTGATGGGGGGCACGTCGATGGAGTGGGCGATCTCGGAGATGAACTCCTCCAGCTTGTCCGCGTCCACCGAGCCGGTCAGAGGGATGTTCGTGTCCCTGAACCACATGGCGAAACCGCGAAACCGGTCAACCAGGAAGTTGCTCTTGCGGGAGGCTTTCATGGCATCGCCGACGGAGGCGGACGTGTCGATCTCGGTGTCCAGTTCGTCGGGAGAGACGGTCCATGTCTTGTCGCCGCTCTTGAGCGTGACCTTGCTCTCGCCGGCCTCCTTGACACGCTGGTCCAAGAGTTCCTTGGCTTCCTCGGTGGTGAGCCCCCCGACCGGGATGCCCGAGAGTGTGACGCCCCCGTGGATCTTGCCGTGGTACATCGTGGCGTCGACCAGCATGAGGAGCAGGAAGACGAGCACGACCGCGCCGATACCGGCGGTCACAAACAGCCGCTTACGGCGCCGCCTGCGCTTGCTGGATGGAGTGTGGCTTCTGGAAGAGGCGCGAGCCCGAAAAGAGGTGCTCTTCGAAGGGGCGCTCTTCTTGGGTTTCACCGGCATGCGGGAAGGATAGCCTATACCCCTCGCCACGACGACCTCGGGCGAGAAAAAAGCCGGGCGGAAGAGACTTCCGCCCGGCCTGCAGGACGCTTCATCGAGAGCCGGGACCGGGCTGTCGCTCGCGGCGGCTCCGTGCGAGCGTTACTTCTTGCCGAACAGACCGCCAAGGGCCCCGCCGACATCGCCCAGGTCAAGACCGCCGGCTGCGCCGGCGCCACCCGCGCCGCCACCGACGATGTTCTCCAGTTGACCGGCGATGGGTGCGGGCAGTTTGTCCTTGAGGAAGCCCAGCACGGTGTTAACCGCCTGCTCGGCCTGCTCCGCGGAGATCCCCACTTTTCCGGCTACCAGTTTGATGAGCTCGTCCACGTCGTTCCTCCTTAGATGGCGTTGCCGATCTTCCAGCCGGCCGCGGTGGCGTCGGGGATGAGCCCCGGCTCGTCGCAGTCGCCGATGGAGTACACCTCGGGGATCTTACCCTGGAGTGCTTCTTCCAAAGAGTGGTCGCCTTTGAACGGCAGGGCAATGACCACGCTGTCGGCATCCAGGAACCGCTTCTCGCCTTCCTTGGTCTGCAGCGAGAGGCCCTTGTCGGTGATCTCGAGGAGCTTGACGCCGCCCAGGAGCTCGACGCCCTTCTTGTCGAACCAATAGAAGAGGCGGGTCTTGCGCTCGGGATACATCATCCGGCCGAGTTCTTCCTCGGTATCGACGATGGTGACCTTGCGGCCACGCTTGGTCATGAACTCGCCCAACTGGCAACCCTGGATGGCGCCGCCGATGATGACCACGTTCTTGCCCACCGGCATCCACATCTTGGTGAGGTCGCGCAGCATCTTGGGGCCCACCAGGCGCAGGTAGAACTGCAGCGTGCCGTAGAGGTCGCTGCTGCGCACCACGTTCTTGCCCATGACGCCCGGCACGTCCGGGAGCTGGGGTTTGCCGCCGGAGGCGAGCAGCACCACGTCGGGCTTGTATGCCTCGATGGCCGCCGCGTCGATCTCTTTGCCGAGCTGCACGTCGACGCCGTACTTCTTGACCTGGCGGCGCAGGAACCAGATGACCTCACGCACGTCCTCGATGGTCGAGCCTTTGACCATGGCCGCGAGCGACATGGAGCCGCCGAGGTACTTGCCCTTCTCCCAGAGAGCGACATCGTGGCCGCGCCAGGCCGCCACGCGCGCCGCCTGCATCCCGGCCGGACCGCCGCCGATGACCAGGACCTTCTTCTTGGCGGTCAGCGGGGTGAGGTCGTACGACTCGGTGCCGAAGCAGGGGTTGATGCGGCAGTGCCGCGGCACGTTGTAGGTGCTGGAGCAGTGGCCGCACTTGGTGCAGGGCTGGACCTCGAGGGCCCGGCCGGTGCGCATCTTGTCGGGATACTGGGCGTCCGCGAACAGGCGGCGGTTGAAGCCCACGAAGTCGGTCTTGCCTTCGGCGATGGCCTGATCGGCAGAGGCGGCGTCGAAGCCGCACACGGTCATCACCGGGATGGTGACCACCTTCTTGATCTCGGCGGCCAGGGGCAGGTTGCAGCGCTGGCCGTAGTGCGTCCAGTCCATCTCCTTGGGGAACTCGCTCAAGGGGATGTGCGGCTCGGGGTAGAAGAGGGTGTCGCTGAGGTACGAGCCCTGGTGCATGCCCACCCAATGGGAGCGCACGTGCAGGGAATCGACGCCGCACTCCTGCCACATCTGAGCCAGATGCTTGTTCTCTTCCAGGCTGAGGCCCAGGTCGCCCACGCCGAACTCGATGCCGTTCATGAACAACTGGATGTGGAAGCTGTCGCCGCAGCGCTTGCGCACGGCGGCGAGCACCTCGCGGACGAACCGGGTGCGGTTCTCCCAGTTCTGCGCCCCGTACTGGTCGTCGCGGCGGTTCCAGAAGCGCGACAGGAAGGTGTCGAACAGATGGTCGGCGCCGGTATGGATCTCCACGCCGTCGAAGCCGGCATCGCAGATGCGGCCGGCGCAGTCGGCGTAGTGCTCCACATACCACTGGATGTCTTCAAGGCTCATCTGCTCCGGCGGCTCATCCTCGTGCACGTCGAAGACGGAGGGGAAGGTCACCGGCGAAGCTGCCAGGCGCCGGGCGATGGTGTGGTAGATACCGCCCCATCCGCCGCGATGGTAGAACTGCATGAAGCAGGGGATGCCGCCGGCGTGGATGGTCTCGGCCAGCTCTTCGATGTCCTTCTTGTACTTGTCGTCGTCGACGCGGAGCCGGCGGTCGCCCTCGTTCTCGAGCGGCCACTCCATGGCCGGCGTCTCGACGATGATGAGACCCACACCGCCCTTGGCCACGTTGCCGTAGAAGGCCTTGGCATACGGGCCGAAGCGCTTCTCGCCGGAGTCGAAGAGGTAGGTCTGAGCCGCGGTCTTAGCCATGCGGTTCTTCATCTGCACCTTGCCCATTTGGAAGGGCGAGAAGAGGTGCTCGAACTGGTCTTGTGCCATTACGTCCCCCATGTGTCACGTATTGTTCGCACCGCTGGGTGGCGCATAGCCTGCCCTGCAGGCGCATGGATCCGATCATCACTGTGAATATTACGCCAGCGGGATGTCTCCGAGGTTGATGTCCACTTCCGTGGTGTCGAGGCCGGCGAACGACTTGACCTTGCCGCCGTACTTGAGCTCCAGGGAGTACACACCGTCGTCGATGCCCTCGAACCAGAAGTCGCCGTAGGCGTCGGTCTCGGTGGTGAGCACCTTGCCGTCCGCCGCCTTGAGGGTCGCGGTCGCGCCGATGACGACCTCTTCTTCCACCGGCTCGTAGAGCGTGCCGGCGATGAACTTCTTGGGCAGGCCGATGTAGTACACCCGCGGCTTGGTGTCGCCGTCGAACTTGGGCGCGTAGGCCTGGCCCTTGGCGATGAGCTCTTTGGCGTCGTCCTCGTCCATCATCTTGAGGGCTTCGGTCGGGCAGGCGTCGGCGCAGCGGGGCTCGGCCCAGCCGTCGTCGATGAGGTGCGCGCAACCGGTGCATTTCTGCGCCAGGTTGAGGTCCTCGTTGAAGAAGATGGCGTCGTACGGGCAGGCGGCCACGCAGAGGCGGCAACCGGTGCACTTCTGCGGTGTCGAGGATGACCAGGCCGTCCTCACGCTTGTACAGCCGCGCCCTCGATGGGGCAGGCTTCGATGCACGGGGCGTCGTCGCAGTGCATGCAGAGGTGCGGGCGGTAGGCCACTTTCACCTTGGGCACGGTGCCGCGCACCTTCTCCTCGAGGTGAAGCCAGAACTGCCCGATCTCAGGCTGCGGCTTGGCGATGGGCGACCAGTCGTTGCCGACGTGCTCGTCCTTGCAGACGATCTGGCAGTTGTAGCAACCGTTGCAGACGGTGGTGTCGATGACGAAGACTTTCTTGCCCATGGTTACCTCCTTCTCCTCGACCCACGCGTCGAACCTGAGGCCCGAGGCCCGGTCGTACTCGCGGGAGAAGGCCTCCGGATAGTCGTGCCTCCACTCTTCCATCTGCGCCATGCTGACCTTCTCGCACGTCGGCGAGGTAGCCGCTCGTGGCCTGGCCGGCCGCATGCTTGGAGGTCAGCCCTGCCGGAGCGATGGTGTTGATGGCGCCGCCCCGGTCGAGTCTTTCCGGAATGATGAAATCCGCGCGGGCTCCGTGATCGATGGACAGAACGCCGGGCATGATGCGCTCCCACACGAGGGCGCCGCAGAGTACGCCACCCCGCTCGTTGTAGACGTTGACGATGTCGCCGTTTTTGATGCCTCTCTCAGCTGCGGTGCTCGGGTGCATCCAGCACGGCTCGTACAGGTAGCCGTCCCAGCCCCTGATCTTGCCGGTGACCGCTTCCTTGGTCCAGGGGATGTCGTCGCCCTGGGCGTGGACCCTCCACCTGCCGTGGTTGGACATCACCAGCAGCGGGTAGACCCTCGCCCTCGTGCTCGTGATGCGCTCGTCGTGGGTGATGCCCTTCTCGATCCACTTCGGGAGGGGCGGCCGCTCTTCGTCGGTGGGGAAGGCGGCTGCCACGCTCTCGGAGTAGAACTCGAGCTTGCCGGTAGGCGTGGGCAGCGGATTGGCCACCGGGTCGTTGTAGAAGTCGAGCCAGCCCGGCGGTGTGTTTCTGCCAGTCCTTCTCGTAGGGAACGACGAAGTAGTCCTTCTCCTGGAACTCCTCCCAGCTCACGAACTTGCTCGAAGCCCATACCGTCGAAGACGCCCTTGATCAACTCGGCCTCGCTGAAGCCGTCGGTGACCTGGTCGAGCATGTCCAGCTTCTCGGCGACGGCGCAGACCGCCTCGTAGTCGCTCTCTCGATTCGCCGACGGGCTCGATGGCCTTGCGCATGTTGATGACGGTCTGGAAGCTGTCGCCATCACGCAGGTTGAGCATGATGTCGTTGACTTCCAGAGTGGTGTTGGTCGGCAGGATGATGTCCGCGTAGACGCAGTCGTTCTCCAGCCACGGGTGCTGCGCCACGATGCACTCGACCTTCGGGCTGAGCATGGCTTCGCAGACGTCGTTGCCGCAGTTCCAGCAGGTCACCCGGCAAGGCGTATCGGTCCACATCATGTGGAACTCGGTGCCACCCTTGCTCGGGTGGAAGCGGATAGGTGTATTTCCTGTACTGGTCGGCCGTCGGCTCCTCGTGCCCGCCCGTGCCCCAGAAGTCTACCGGCGGTCGGTGGATGGCCTCCTCGATGAGCGTCTTGGGGATGAGCTGCTTGCCCCATGCGGTCGGGGTGCCCCGGTGGGGCTTGAGCAGCCGATCGCCGACAGGCGAGGTCACGAGGTTGTTGAACATGTCCATGTACTGGCGGCCCGCGCCCAGCGATGTTGCGCGGCATGCCGAGATACGCGATCTGCGACTGGTGCACACCGGGCCTGCCCAGGCCCTGCATGCCGAGCAAGATGATCTCCAGGCGTGCCGGCTCATGCGAGTACGGGCCGCGGGCCATGCCGCCGCCGAAGTAGTGGCCGATGGTGACGGTCTTCTTGGCCCAGTCGCGGGCGAGAGCCTTGATGGTCCAAGCCGGCACGCCGCACTTGGGCGAAGCCCACTGCGCGGTCTTGGGAATGCCGTCTTCCTCGCCCATGACGTACGCCTTGACCTTGTCGAAGCCCACGGTGTGTGTCGCGACGTAGTCCGTGTCGTAGGTGCCTTCCTTGATCCACGTATGGATGATGGCCAGCTGGAGGGCCGCGTCGGTGTTCGGGAGGATCGGGATCCACTTGTCGGCATGGATGGCGCACGCGTAGTTGACCTCGGGGCAGACGTACACCTGCTTGAGGCCTATGTCGTTCCAGAAGTAGAGCAGACGGCTGGCCAACTGGCCGCGGAAGCCCCACGGCGTGGTCTCGGGGTCGCCGCCCCACACCACCACCATGTCGGAGTTCATGGAGATGTCGTTCACGATGTTGTCGGCCGGGTTCATCATCCCGACCAGCCCTTTGCCCCAGATATGCCGCGACCCCCAGTACCAGCCTTCCCAGCTGTCGGGGTTGCGGACCTGCTGAGTGAAGCCGCCCATCTTGTCCAAGAGCAGGGTGGAGCAGCCGTGAGGCGCGTGGATGAACTTGCATTCGCCGTGGCCGTCGCCCTGGACCAGGATCGCCAATGGGCCGTATTCCTTGTGGATACGCCTGATCTCGGCGGCGACGAGCTCCGTCGCTTCATCCCAGGTGATACGTGCGTACTTGCTCTTTCCGCGGTTCTGAGTGTTTCGGCCCCCCGGTCCCGTGGAGTCGGGGGCGCCGCTTGGGTCCCAGTCGACCCGCTTCAGTGGATACATGACCCGGTTCGGCGAGTAGGTCCTCTTCTTGTAGGCGAGACTCCACGGAGACGGCGCCGCCTTCATGAGGGGCTCGAACGTCCTGCCGTTCTTCTCCATCTTCCAGGGGTTGAACGTTGCCGGGTCGTACTCGGCGTCGAAGTGAAGCGGCCTGATCCGTAATACCTTGCCGTCCTTGACATCCACGGCGCAGGGAACGGCCCCGTAGATGCCCCCGCTCAAGCCGAGCGACTTCAGTACCGTTTTGCCGACCGTCTTCGGATGGTTCTCTGCCTTCATGTTTCCCCCTTTCCCGCGTTACCCGACCTACCTGCGAAACCTGCGTCCCCCAACGCAGCGGGGCGGCGAGGCATTTGCCTCGCCGCCCCGCAGTGCGGTCTCACTCACAACCGGGATGATCTCCTCGAGCCATCGCTAAGCCAGCGGGATGTCTCCGAGGTTGATGTCCACTTCCGTGGTGTCAAGGCCGGCGAACGACTTGACCTTGCCGCCGTACTTGAGCTCCAGGGAGTACACACCGTCGTCGATGCCTTCGAACCAGAAGTCGCCGTAGGCGTCGGTCTCGGTGGTGAGCACCTTGCCGTCGGCCGCCTTGAGGGTCGCGGTCGCGCCGATGACGACCTCTTCTTCCACCGGCTCGTAGAGCGTGCCGGCGATGAACTTCTTGGGCAGGCCGATGTAGTAGACCCGCGGCTTGGTGTCGCCGCCGAACTTGGGCGCGTAGACCTGGCCCTTGGCGATAAGCTCTTTGGCCTCGTCCTCGTCCATCATCTTGAGGGCTTCGGTCGGGCAGGCATCGGCGCAGCGGGGCTCGGCCCAGCCGTCGTCGATGAGGTGCGCGCAACCGGTGCACTTCTGCGCCATGTTGAGGTCCTCGTTGAAGAAGATGACGTCGTACGGGCAGGCGGCCACGCAGAGGCGGCAACCGGTGCACTTCTGGGTGTCGAGGATGACCAGGCCGTCCTCACGCTTGTAAGCCGCGCCCTCGATGGGGCAGGCCTCGATGCACGGGGCGTCGTCGCAGTGCATGCAGAGGTGCGGGCGGTAGGCCACTTTCACCTTGGGCACGGTGCCGCGCACCTTCTCCTCGAGGTGAAGCCAGAACTGCCCGATCTCAGGCTGCGGCTTGGCGATGGGCGACCAGTCGTTGCCGACGTGCTCGTCCTTGCAGACGATCTGGCAGTTGTAGCAACCGTTGCAGATGGTGGTGTCGATGACGAAGACTTTCTTGCCCATGGTTACCTCCCCTCCTTGATCCAACTATCGTAGCGGAGGCCGGAAGCGGGATCGTAATCGCGGGCGAACGCCTTCGGATACTTCTCTCTCCACTCTTCCATCTGCGCCATGCTGACCTTCTGCACGTCGGCGAGGTAGCCGCTGGTCGCCTGGCCACCGGCATGCTTGGAGGTCAGGCCCTTGGGCGCGACGACGTTGATGGCGCCACCGCGTTCGAGGGTGAAGTCGTCGTCGATGAAGTCGGCGCGGGCGCCGTGGTCCACCGAGATGCAGCCCGGGATGATGCGTTCCCACACGAGGGCGCCGCAGAGCACCGTGCCGCGCTCGTTGAAGACCTTGACGATGTCGCCGTTCTTGATGCCCCGTTCGGCGGCGTCTTTGGTGTTGATCCAGCAGGGCTCGTACAAGTAGCCGTCCCAGCCCCTGATCTTGCCGGTGACCGCTTCCTTGGTCCAGGGGATGTCGTCGCCCTGGGCGTGAGTGCGCCAGCGGCCGTGGTTGGACATGACCAGCAGCGGGTAGACCCGCGCCCGCGATGCTGGAGATGCGCTCGTCGTGAGTGATGCCCTTCTCGATCCACTTGGGGATGCCGGGGCGCTCTTCGTCGGTGGGGAAGGCCTTCTCCAGGCTCTCCGACCAGAACTCGAGCTTGCCGGTGGGCGTGGGGATGGGGTTGTTGACCGGGTCTTTCCAGAACTCGTAGAGACCGGCCGGCCACTTCTCCCAGTCGGGCGCCACGGGAAGCACCGTGTACTGCTTCTCCTTGAACTCTTCCCACGGGGTGATCTGCTCGAAGTTCATGCCGACGTAGGTGCCCTTGACCAGCTCTTCGTCGCTGAAGCCGTCGGTGACCAGGTCGAGCTTGCCCATCTTCTCGGCGATGGCGCAGACCACGTGGTAGTCGGTGCGGGCCTCGCCCACCGGCTCGATGGCCCGGTTCATGAGGATGACGCTCTGGAAGCTGTCGCCCTCACGGATGCACGGGGAGATGTCGTCGCACTCGAGCGTGGTGGTCACCGGGAAGATGATGTCCGCGCACAGGATGTCGTTCTCGAGCCAGGGATGCTGGGCCACGACGCACTCGATCTTCGGGTTGCGGAAGGCTTCCATGACCTCGCCGCCGCCGCCCCAGCAGGTGACCCGGCAGGGGGTGTCGGTCCACATCATGTGGATCTCGGTGCCGCCCTTCTCCTTGGCGATGGGGTACTCGTAGCGCCGGTACTGGTCGGAGGTGGGTTCCTCGTGGCCGCCGGTGCCCCAGAACTCGCACTTGCCGTCGCGGATGGCCTCTTCGATGAGGACCTTGGGGATCATCTGCTTGCCCCAGGCGGTCGGAGTGCCGCGGTGCGGCTTGAGCAGGCGATCGCCGTAGGGCTGGTTCATCAGGTTGGCGAACGGGCCCATATGGTCGGCGCCGCCGGTGATGACGTTCTTCGGCATACCGGTGTAGGCGACCTGCGCCTGATGCACGCCCGGTTTGCCAAGGCCCTGCATGCCGAGGAGCACGCACTCGAGGCGGGCCGGCTCGGTGGAGTACGGGCCGCGGGCCATGCCGCCACCGAAGTAGTGGCCGATGGTGACGATCTTCTTGGCCCAGTCGCGGGCGAGAGCCTTGATGGTCCAGACCGGGACGCCGCACTTGGGCGAAGCCCAGGCCGGAGTCTTGGGAACGCCGTCTTCCTCGCCCAGGACGTAGGCCTTCATCTTGTCGAAGCCCACGGTGTGGGTCTCGACGTATTCCTTGTCGTAGGTGCCCTCGGTGATCCACACGTACATGATGGCCAGCTGGAGGGCGGCGTCGGTGTTGGGCAGCACCGGGATCCACTTGTCGGCGTGGATGGCGGCCGCGTAGTTGAGGTCCGGGTTGATGTAGACCTGCTTGATGCCGATCTCGGTCCAGAAGTAGAGCAGGCGGCTGGCGAACTGGCCGCGGAAGCCCCAGGTGGTGGTCTCAGGGTCTCCGCCCCACACGACCACCATGTCGCTGTTCTGGCAGATGTCGTTCACGAGGTTGTCGTTGGGGGCCATCATCCCGATGAAGCCCTTGCCCCACACGTGCTTGGAGCCCCAGTACCAGCCTTCCCAGCTGTCGGGGTTGCGGATCTGCTGGGTGAACCCGCCGATCTTGTCGAGCAGCAGGGTGGAGCAGCCGTGAGGAGCGTGCACCATCTTGCACTCGCCGTGACCGTCACCCTGCACCAGGATGGACAGCGGGCCGTAGGTGTCGCAGAGCCGCTTGACCTCGTCGGCCACGATCTGCGCCGCTTCGTCCCAGGAGATGCGCTCGAACTGGCTCTTGCCACGGTTCTGCGGGTTGCGCTCGCCCTTCGGGTCCCAGTCCACCCTCTTGAGGGGGTAGTTGACCCGGTTGGGGGAGTAGGCGCGCTTCTTGTACGCCAGGCTCCACGGGGCCGGCACGGCCTTGTAGTAGGGCTTGAGCGTCTTGCCGTTCTTCTCGATCGTCCAGGGGTTGAACGTCTTGGGATCGTACGCCGAGTCCCAGTGGAGCGGCCTGATGCGGATGATCTTGCCGTCCTTGACATCCACGGCGCACGGGCAGGCGCCGAAGATGCCGCCGCTCAGACCGAGCGCCTTATGGACCGTCTTGTCGGCCCCGGTCGCTTTCGCTGTTGGCGGCTTGTACGTTTCGTCTGCCATGCGGTTCGCCTCCTCCATCTGATGAACAGGCATCTAACTATACGCCGAGGGATTTCGCGGCGAGGATGCCACTCCAGCATTAGCATAGTAGTGCAGGGAAAAGCCCCCGATGGGATTCGGGCCGAGATTTCATGAGGCTTCCGTGGTATGAACGGGCTGCATGGCAGCCGGGCGCCGGTCGCGCAGGAAGAGGGCCGCCATCGCTCCCACCACGAACACTCCGGCCGATACGAGGTACGACGGGGTCAGCGATCCGAAAGCGTCGTCGAGGGCTCCGCCAACGTACGGGCCGATGGTCTGCCCCACGCCCATGAACGCGGTGACGAAGCCCAGGGATGCCGCCGCCCGGCGGCGCGCCGAAATGGTCGCCGCAGGCCGCTCCGAACAGGCCCGGCACGCTCAGCCCGCAGAGGCCGAACAGCCCGGCGCCGATGGCCAGCGCGGCGATGTTGTCCCACAGCGCGAACACGAGGGCGCACACCGCCTGCAGGCCCAGCACCGCGGCGAGCGTGCGCCCGCGGCCGATGCTGTCCGATACCCGCCCCCACAGCATGGCGAGCGTCCCTCCGGCGCCCAGCACCAGGAAGAGGATGCCGGCCGTCTCGGCGCTGTAGCCCAGGTCGCCGAGCCGGGCTTGAAAGTAGGTGAAGAACAGGAGAAAGGCGAAGCCGTAGCAGAAGTAGAGCGACCCCAGGAACCAGGCGCGGCGCGACCGCATGATGCCGGTCAGATCCGTCCAACGCAGGTGGCTACGGGTCACGTGCCGCTGCGCGTAGGGGCGGTCACGGGTGATGACGATGGCGAGCACGGCGATGAAGAGGGTGGCCGCGGCGAAGAAGTACCAGGCCCAGCGCCAGCCGTCGCCGCCTCCCGCCGCGATGATCCGCGGGACGACCGGTCCCACCATGATCAAGGCGAATGACGAGCCGGCAGGCACCAATCCCGAGGCCGTCCCCAGGCGGCGAGGCTCGAACCAGGCGGCCATCAGGGCGATCGAAGGAGCGAGCACCATGGCGTTCCCCAGCCCGGTGACGACCCGGCCGGTCGATGCCACCACCAGCCCCCCGGCGACACCCGTGAGGAGCATCCCCCCGGCGGTGACGACCAATCCGACGCCCACCACGATCCGCGCCCCGAACCGGGAGGCGAGGATGCCCGCCACCAGGACCATGACGGTGTAGCCGATCTGGTTCCACGAAGCGAGCGAACCGGCCACCGCCCCGCTGAGCCCGAGTTCCTCCCTCATCGAAGGGAGGATGGCGCTGTATCCGAAGCGGCCGAGCCCGATGGCCGCGAAGACGGCCACGAAGGCCATGCCGGCCACCACGAACCGGTAGCCGCGGCGTCTGGGTCAGGGGACGGATCACTTCACCCGGCGGCGGCCCGGCAGTTCGGGCAGGTCGGCGGGAGTGTAGTCCCGGTAGTCCGCCCCGCGCGGGAGCAACAGCGCGGCGACACTGGCCACGAGGAACACCGCTCCCGAGAAGAGATACGAGGCGGCCAGGGAGCCGAGGGCATCGTTCATGGCCCCGCCGATGAGTGGCCCGATGGCCTGCCCCACCCCCACCAAGATGGTGATGAGCCCCAGGGCGGCCGACGCCAGCTTGGGCCCGAACCGGTCGGCGCACGCCGCGCCCATGAGGCCGGGGAACGACAGCCCGGTGGAGCCGAACAGGATGGTGGAGACGATCAGCCCGGCCGTCCCGGTGCGCGGTGCCGAAGAGGAACCCGGCGATGCCCGCCAGGAACAGGTTGAGAGCCAGGGTGCGCTCCCGGCCGAAGCGGTCGGAGAACGAGCCCCAGTACATCCCGCCGGCCAGTCCCGCGGCGCCGAGGAGCATGAACAGATAGCCGGCGGTCTGGTTGGAGTAGCCCAGGTCGGTGGTGATGCGCTTCTGGAAGAAGGTGAAGTAGAGCAGGAAGGCGATGCCGAAGAGCAGGTAGACGCCGCCTGAATGCCAGGCGTACTTGGAGCGGATCACCGGGCGCAGATCGAAGGAGGGCGGGGCTAAGCCGCGCGCGGATGGCGGGAGGAGCGAACTTGTCGAGCACGATATCGCCGGCGTCGCCGGCCGCGACGCCGGCCGGGCGGTCGCGCATGAGCAGGAAGCTGAGCACTCCCAGGATGAACGTCGCCCCGGCGAAGAAGTACCAGGTGATTCGCCATCCGCTGTCCCCGCCGGCGCTGATGAGGGCCGGCACCGCCAACCCCACCACGACCAGGGTGAGCGACGAACCCGACGGGACGATGGTGGACGCCAGCCCCAGTCTGCGGGATTCGAACCAGGCGGCCATGAGGCTGATGGAGGGCACCAGCACCAAGCCCGTTGCCGATGCCGGTGAGCAGGCGCGCGGCAGATGCGCCGGCCAGGGTGTTCACGAAGCCGGTGGCCAGCATGCCGGCCGCGGTCAGCATGATGCCGACCGTGATGACCTTGCGGGGCCCCCACTTCTGGGTGAGCACGCCACCCACGGCCGACATGACCGTGTAGCCGATCAGGTTCCACGACGCGAGCGAGCCGGCGGCCGCGCTGCTGATGTCCAGCCCCTTCTGCATGGCGGGCAGCACGGCGCTGTAGCCGAAACGGCCGAGGCCCAGGGCGCCGAAGATGCCCATGAAGGCCATGGCCAGGACCACCCACCGATATGGCTGCCGGAGGGCGCCGAGATCCGCGGTGCTGTCCTCGCTGCTGCCGGGTGCCGACTGCATCAGATGTTCATGCCGCCGTCCGCCATGAAGACGCTGCCGGTGGAGAAGCTGCTCTGGTCGGAGGCCAGGAAGAGCACCATCTGGGCCACCTCCGCAGGCCTGCCGTGCCGGCCGAGCGGGATGATGCCGTTGAGGAAGTCGGTGCCGTTCTGGCCGACGATCTCGGTGAGCCGCTCCTCGATGATGTCCTGGAACTCGTTGTAGATGGGGCCGGGCGCGAACACGTTCACGCGGATGTTGCGCGGCGCCGCCTCCTTGGCCACCACGCGGGCCATGCCGATGAGGGCGTGCTTGGAGGTGGCGTAGGCGACGACGCCCGGGTCGGCGCGCGTGCCCATGATGCTCGACGTGATGATGATGCTGCCCCCGTCGTTCATGAGCGGCAGTCCGTACTTGCAGGCCAGGAACGAGCCGCGGATGTTGGTGGCGATGACCTGGTCGAACACGTCCTCGGGATACTCGGTCACCGGCTCTGATGACCCCGGAGATGCCGGCGTGGCTGAAGATGACGTCGATGTTGCCCCACTCGGCCACGGCCCGGTTCAGGTACTTGCGGGTGTCCGCGGCGTCGGCCACGTCGGCCACGATGCTGTCGAGCATGCCGGGGGCCGGCGTCGAGCGACGCCACCGCCTTGGCGAGCTTGTCCGCCGTCCGGCCCACCAGCAGCACGCGCGCCCCCTCATCCAGGAGCGCCTTCGCCGCCGCCAGCCCGATGCTGCCTCCGCCGCCGGTGACGACGCACACTTTTCCGTCCATGATCCCCATGATGCCCCCTTAGTTCCCGGTCTCTGCCTGCGCACGGGCCGGTCCGCCGCCGGCCGCGATGTCGGTGAGTATCCTGTCGAGCATGCGGCCCGATATCCCGTCGCCCACGAACTCATCCATGCCTTCGAGCGCCGCCAGGTTCTCGATCCAGGTGAGCCCCATGAGGCTCCAGGCCGTGACCTGCACGTCGATATCCGGGCGGATGCTGCCCTGGGCCTGGCCTTCCTCGATGATGCTGACGAACCGGCGCAGAGCGGCTCCGCTGTCTCTGGGCGAGCTGCCCGGAGAGCTGCGAGCGCGGCCCGGCCGCGGCGAACTCGAAGAGAGGAGCGACCACGCCCTCGTAGTCCGATGCGATGGTGGAAGCGTGCCCGGCGCCGAGTTCGCGCAGCCGCTCGAGGGCGTCGGGGTTCTTCGATGAGTCGAGCCAGGAGACCACACGCACCAGGAGCAGGTCCATGGCGGCCTCGAGTATCTCCGTGCGCCCCGAGAAATGCTTGTAGAGCGCCGGGCCGGAGATGCCGACCTCCTCGGCGACGCGGGCCATGGTCATCCCCGCCACGCCGTACTCGCCGACGATCTTGAGCGCCGCCGCGGCGATCTCGACGCGTCTCTCATCATGGTTCTTTCGCATGCCGTCCATCATACAGCCCTTGCCCCGCTCGCCCTTCTCGCGCGGCCCTTGACTTCGCCGGTCGGGTGGTCTAAGTTAATAAAGATTAACCAAGCCGAAGTGCATATCGACCGCGTCCCAGGCCGGTCCGGAGGAAGACATGGCTGACACCGACACCACAAGCGGGCAAACCCGCCGACATCCAGTTGCCCGAGCCGCGCTACGACTGGGGGCATGCCCCTGCTCGACGCGATCAAGGCGCGGCGCAGCACCAGGAAATACAGCACCACCCCGCTATCGCTCCAGGAGCTGTCCGAGGTGCTCTGGGCCGCCTACGGGCTGACGCGCGACTACGCCGGCACCGGCATCCGCACCACCGGCAGCCACGCTGCGCCCGCCGCCCACAACTGGCAGGAGCTCGACCTGTACGTGGCCACGACGGACGGGTTGTATCGCTACGACTGGAAGGAGCACCGGCTGGAAGGGGTCCTCGGTGAGGACATCCGTCACCTCACGGCCCACGAGGAGCAGCCCTTCGTGCTCGAAGTCCCCATGATCCTCATCTACGTGGCGGACCTGGCCCGGATGGACCACTCCGATGACTGGGACAAGAGCGTCTTCCCCTGGGCCGACAGCGCGGCGGCAGTGGAGAACGTCTACCTCTACTGCGCCTCCGCCGGCCTCGCTACCGTGTGCCGGGCCAAGTTCGACCGGGCGCCGCTCGCGGCCGCCATGGGCCTGGGCCCCGACCATCTGATCACCTTCTCGCAACCAGTGGGGTACGCCGGATGACCAGCACCAACAGGACGAACAGCACCTACCGTATCTCCGTCGACTGCGGCGGGACGTTCACCGACGGCATCCTCCTGAGCGACGCTCACGAGGTGTGGGCGGCCAAAGCCGACAGCACCCCCGCCGACCCCAAGGGCGGGGTGGTGGAATGCCTCGGCAAGTTGGCGGCGCAGGTGGGCATGGCGCTGCCCGAGCTCCTGGCCGCCACCAAGACCATCGTTCTCGGGACGACGCTGGCCACCAACATCGTGGCCACCAGGACCGGCGCCAAGACCGGGGCCATCACCACCAAGGGCTATCCGTGACCGGCTGGCCTTCCTGCACGTGGCCAAGTCCGACCTCGGCGGCGACCGCAAGGCCACGGCGTCCGAACTCTTCAGCTTCCGGAGCGACTACCCGCGGCCGCTGGCCCCGCGCCACCTGGTGGCGGAGGTCGAGGAGCGGCTGGACTTCAAGGGCGAGGTGCTGATCCCGCTGAGCGACGACGACGTCCGGCGGCTGTCGCCTACCTCAAGGGGAAGGGCGTGGAGGCCATCGCGGTCAACCTGCTCTTCTGCCACCTGAACCCGGCTCACGAACTGCGGGTGGAGCAGATCATCAAGGAGGAGTATCCGGAGGCGTACGTCGCGCTCTCGTCGCGGGTGCTGCCGGCCGTCGGAGAGGTCGGCCGCTGGAGCACCACCATGTTCAGCGCCTACGTCGCTCCCAAGACCACCGAGTTCGTCAAAGGCATCAGCGCGCTGCTGGCGGCCGACGGCTTCGCTGGGGCGCTGGCCTTCATGCAGAGCAACGGCGGGGTGGCCACCGGCGAGGTGGTGTGTGAGAACCCGGCGGCGCTCCTGGTGTCCGGCCCGGCGGCCGGACCGGCTCTGGGCGTCAGCCTCGGCCGGGCGCGCGGCGTCTCCGACCTGGTGACCGCCGACATGGGCGGCACCAGTTTCGACATCTCCATCATCCCCGACGGCCAGGTGAACGTCAGCCAGAAGAAGATCATCGACGGCAAGAAGTACGCCCTCCCGACCGTGGACGTGAACGCGGTGGGCGCCGGGGGCGGCAGCATCGCCTCCATAGATATGAGCGGCCGCCTGCAGGTGGGGCCGGCCAGCGCGGGCGCCGTCCCGGGCCCGGCCTGCTACGGACTGGGCGGCACGGAGCCGACCGTCACCGACGCCAACCTGGTGCTGGGCTACCTCGACCCGGGCTACTTCCTGGGCGGTGAGCGGCCCCTGCGCCGCGACCTGGCCGAGGCGGCCATCAAGGCGAAGGTGGCGGACCCGCTGGGCCTCACCGTGCCCCAGGCGGCGGCCGCCATCTACGACGTGGTGAACGCCAAGATGGCCGGCGCCATCGACGTCATGTTCAGCCAGCGGGGCTGCGACCCGCGCGACTTCACCCTCATCGCGGCGGGCGGCGCCGCACCGGTGCACGTGGCGCGCCTCACCCGGGAGACTGGGCATGAAGCACTTCATCTCCCCGCGGATGGCCCCGGTGTTCTGCGCCTTCGGGATGATGTACGCCGACCTCAAGCACAACTACACACGGCCGTTCGCGGCTCAGGCCGAGGGCGCCGACCTCGGCCGCATCAACGATCTGTTCGCGGAGATGGAAGCCGACGCCCGCGCCACGCTTGGAGCGCGAAGGCGCGGCTCCGGCCGACGTCAGCATCGAGCGGTCGATGGACATCCACTACTACGGCCAGGTGAGGGAGCAGAACGCGGCCGTGCCCGACGGCCCGGTGACCGCTGAGACCCTGGCCATCACGGTCGACCGTTTCCACGACAAGCATCGCCGGGTCATCGGCTACTCGGAGCCCGGCTATCCGACCGTCATCGTGCGGCTGCACCTGGCAGGCGTGGCCAAGATCGTGCCGCCGCCGCCGCGCGAGATCGCGCCGGGCAGCGGCGACCTGGCGGCCGCCCTCAAGGAGCGGCGGCCGGCCTACTTCGCGGAGGCGGGCGGCTTCACCGAAGTGCCTGTCTACGACGGCGAGAAGTTCGGCGCGGGTGACGTCATCAGCGGCCCGTGCATCATCGAGGAGCGGATGACCACCCTGGTGCTTCCTCCGGGCGAGACCGTGACCGTCGATCCGGACGGCAGCTACACGACCATCGGCGCAGCCCTGGGCGCCGGGGCCGGCCCGGCGCCTCAGGCGGCACGGACTTCGGCTCGGCTTCTGGCGCGGCGCGCGAAGCCGCCGCGGCGTCCCAGGCGGCGCCCCAGACCCCGGCCGCCGCCCCCCGCGAAGCGGGCCTGGACCCGACGACGCTCTCGGTGGTGTGGAACCGCCTGGAGAGCCTCCTGGACGAGTCCGGGGAGAAGGTGCTCCACGCCACCCAGTCGTACGTGCTGGCGCTGGTCCGCGACTTCGGGCTCTGCTGGCTCGACCCCAAGGGCGAGATCGTGGTGGCGGCCGCCTACATCGCCCGGCACATCTTCGCGGCCGGCCACGCCGCCGGCAAGATGATCGAGCCGTTCAACGGCGACTTCGCCCCGGGCGACCTCATCATCGGCAACGACCCCTACCTGGTGCAGAGCGGCCACCTGTCCGACTGGGCCTTCCTGCGTCCCGTCTTCCACAACGGCGAACTGTTCGGGTTCTTCCAGTTCCGCGGCCACATGGCCGACACCGGCGGCTTCCTGCCCGGGCGGCTACGGTCCCAAGGCCTACGACATCATCGCCGAGGGTCTCAACATCCCGCCGCTCAAGGTCATCAAGGGCGGCGTGGTGGACAAGGACCTGTGGGCTCTCGTCTGCCGCAACGTGCGCAACTCCAACCAGGTGGACATGGACACCATGCTCATCAACGGAGCGCTGGCGCAGGCCGAGACGCAGGTGGCCAAGCTCATCGACAAGTACGGTCCCGAGACGGTCAGGGCCTGCATGCGCGAGATCCTGGCCTCCGGAGAGCGGGCTGCCCGCGCGGAGATCGCCGCGATGCCGGACGGCACCTATCACGGCGAGTCCGCCGGCGACTGGGACGGCATGACCGACAAGCCGGTGTGGGTGCGGGTGGACATGACCGTCAAGGGCGACGAACTCACCTTCGATTTCCACGGCAGCGACCCGCAGGTGACCTTCGTCAACAGCCCGCTGGGGAACACCATCTCCATCTGCATGGAGTCGTTCTACGCCTTCATCGACCCGATGGCGCCCAAGAACCAGGGCAGTTTCGCCCCGGTCCACGTGATCGCGCCGCTGGGGACCGTGGTGAACCCGAGATATCCGGCGACGGTGGGGGCCGGGCAGATCAGCGTGGGCGAGCCCATCATGGAGGCCTGCAAGATCGCGCTGGCCCAGGCGATGCCCGAACGGGCCACCGGCGGCTTCTCGCGCCACGCCTGCCCCATCAACGTGGGGATGGACCTGGACGAGATCGACCCGCGCACCGGGTCGGTGAAGCAGTACATGGCCGAGACGTTCGCGTCCGACGGCAGCGGCGGGGCCATGAAGGGCTTCGACGGCTGGCCGGGAGTGGGCCCGGGATCGTTCCTGGGCAGCTTCGTGCGGCCGGACATCGAGCACTTCGAATCGGAGGTGCCGTTCCGGGTGACGCGCTACGAGTTCATGACCGACGCGGAAGGCGCCGGCGAGTATCGCGGCGGCCCCGGCATCTTCGTGGAGATGGTCTCCGACGTGAAGCCGGGGCACCCGTCGTTCCTCATGACCGGCAACTGCGACGGCGCGGTGGTGCCGGCCGTCGGCTCCACCGGCGTGCCGATAGCCAAGCTGGAGATGTGGGTGGAGAGCCCCGATGGGAGCAGCCACACGCTGCGCACCATGTCCAACGAGCCGGTGCTCGCCGATGAGGTAGTGTTGGCCAAGGCCCCGGGCGGCGGCGGTTGGGGCGACCCGCTGGACCGCGACCCGCGCAAGGTGTGGGAGGACGTCGTCGACGGGCTGATATCGCCGGCGCGGGCGCTCGACGTGTACGGCGTGGTGCTGGCCCCCGAAGGGCGGCCGGCGGACGAACTGGAACTGGACGAGGCGGCGACGGCGAGATGAGAGCGGCGCGCAGGGCGGCGCGCGCGGCCGGCCGCCCGGAATAGAAAGGAGCGCAAGGGATGAACATCGCCAAGAAGTTCGATGTGGACGTCCTGGTCTGCGGCGGTGGGGTCGCGGGGGCCGCGGCCGGCGTAGCCGCCGCGCGGCTGGGAGCCCGCACTTTGCTCGTGGAAGGCCGGGAGTCGCTCGGCGGACTCTGCACCAACGGCTACATCAGCGGCATCGCGGGCGTCGTGGAAGGGCTCTGCGAGGAGTGGGTGGACCGGCTGGCCGCCAAGGGAGCGGCGCTGAAGCGGCCGCACCTCCCCGTCATCGAGCCCGAGATGGGCAAGATGGAACTCGAGCAGATGCTCCTCCAGGCCGGCTGTCGCATCCTGTACGGGGTGCACGTGGTGGACTGCGAGGTCGAAGACGGCCGCATCGAATCGGTGGTCGCCTTCTCCAAGAGCGGCCTCATGGAGATCAAGGCCAAGGTCTTCATAGACTGCACCGGCGACGCGGACCTGGCCTTCGCCGCCGGCGTCCCCTGCGAGGTGGGTAACGCCGAGTACTGCGGCCTCAACCAGTCCGTGACCATGGGCATGCGCCTCTCGTACGTCAACGTGAACCGGTACGTGGAAGCGGACGCGGAGTTCCAGAAGACCGGCACCCTCGAGACCCGCATGCAACTGGTGGTGGCCAAGGAGCACGAGGCCATCGCCAACGGCGACCTGCCCTGGCTGGTCGTCCCCGGCCTGCTGGTGTACCCGGTACCGGGCGGCGACCCGGAATGCTGCGACGTCACCCTCGACGCCACGCAGACCTACTTCTGCCGCAACGACGACGTCGAGGACCTCACCCGGCAGATCGTCGACCAGCACCGCCAGGTCCAGTGGTTCGCGGCCTTCCTCAAGAAGTACGTGCCCGGCTTCGAGAAGTCGGCCATCTCCGCGGTCGCCAGCATGAACGGCGTCCGTGATTCGCGGCGCATCGTGGGCGAGTACATCTTCACGGACGCCGACATGGCCCGCGCCGCCAAGTTCGACGACGGCATCGCCCGGAACCCCGAGTTCTTCGACGCCCACCATCCCACCTGCGGCGACTACGTGGCCGTGCGGCACATCCACCTGCGCGAGCCGGTGGAGGGCGCCATCACCCGTCCGTCCGAGGACGACGCCAACTTCCGCATGCACCCGTTCGTCACCCCGGGCGGGTACGAGGCCCGCACCAACCCCCGCGACTGGGCGGAAGTGCCTTACCGCAGCCTGGTGGCCAGCAAGGTGAGCAACCTCCTGGCGGCCGGCCGCAACGTCTCCGCGGAGTTCCACGCGTTGGGCACCATCCGCATCATCGCCTGCGCGATGGTCATGGGCCAGGCCGCCGGCACCGCCGCGGCGATGTGCGCCAAGGAGGGCGTCGCGCCCCGCGACCTGGACGGCGCCCGGGTGCGGCAGTCGCTTGTCGAGCAGGGCGTGCCGCTGGACCAGCCCCCGGGCGGCATCTGGAAGACGCTCCGCGACATGCCGGGCCACATCGAAGTGGCCAGCTCCGACTTCGCCGTGATCGTCAACGACGAGGGGCAGAGCCGGACGTTCTGAGCCGGCCGCACACCCGGCCGCGACAAGGAGACACCCATGATCAAGATGATGATCCTGGCGCCCAGGCGCGCCGGCATGACCCACGCCGAGTTCCGGGCCTACGTGACCGACGTGCACGGTCCGCTGGTGCGGAGCGTCACCGCGGTGGCTCAGGACATCCGCCACTACCACTACAACTTCCCGGCCCCGGGAGCCGTGGACACCGCCTTCGGCCACCCGCTCGCCGATCACCTGGACATCTGCACCGAGGCGTCGTTCGACAGCGTCCAGGCTCAGAAGGACAACATGAAGCGTCCCGGCTACATGGAGATCCTCCGCCCCGACGAGCACCGCTTCGCCGGCGAGGGCGCGGTCATGCACTACACAAAGGAGTGGCCGGTGCTCCGTGGCGAGCGCACTCTCAGCCGGGTGTTCTACTACCGCCGCCGCGCCCCCGGGCTCTCCCGTGTGGAGTTCCAGCAGCGCTGGCTCGAGGGGATGCGGGCCATCTTCACCGAGGACTCCCGCCCCGCCGGCATCGCCGGCTACATCCAGAACCACACGGTGAGCGAGGTTGAGCACGAGGACGGCGACGACCCGAAGTACTTCGATGTCATCGACGAGTTCTTCCTCGATGCTCCGGCGGACCTGGCTTCGCTCCGCGGGCGGCGCAGCCACCCTCGCGGCGGTGCGGCGCCTCGAAGATGAGGCGTTGGACACGTCCCGCACGCGGGCCTTCATCGGGGAGACGGTGCTCAACATCCCGTAGAGCCGGCCTATGCTACAGTCGAGCTATGAAGCTGGTCGACACGAGCATCACCCTAGGCGACCTCCAGGCGATGGCGGAGGGCCGCTTCGGCGACTTGGTCAAGGCCGTGGTCGACATCGGTCGAGGTGCGATGGCAGTCGATGCGGATCTCCATTCAGACGAGGAGGCTCTGCTGCTCGAGAACGGCTCGACCCAGGCGGATCTTTGGGGGATCAATCTGTATCCCGGCATGCCTCCATCTGACTGGATCGAGTTCGACTCCATGATCAATATCCGCCCGTCGCAGGGGAACCGGTCGCGTAGTGTGGACGACCCCCTCATCCGGGATCGCATTGTTGCCCTCGTCGACTCTCTCGTGACTCGATGACCGCTCTTCACGCAGGACTGACCGACGCCAAGTGGCAGGCGTTCTCCCTCGTGGAGCAACTGGCAAACGTCGGGAGCGAGGTGGAGCGGGCCATCAACTGGTCCAGCAAAGGTCAATCCGAGCATTGCGCCAAGGCGTTCGACCGCGGTCTGGAGCTCCTGTCCTTCACCATCGCCGACCCGCGTCATCGCGGGCGCCTCAAGGAGCTCACTCGCCTGCGCGAGGCGCTTCTCGACTACTTCCTCGGTCCCAACGAGTTCGGATCATCGGATGCCGCGTGGCGCCGATACTTCCATGCCTTTGGCATGGCGGCCGCCCTCGAACGGGAGCGGCGCCTTGTCTCCTGAGCAACCGACGCGTTGCGCCTGGGTGGGCCGGGAACCGCTCTACCTCGCCTACCACGACGAGGAGTGGGGCGTCCCCGTGCACGACGATCGCCTGCTCTTCGAGTTCCTCGTGCTCGAGGGCGCGCAGGCCGGGCTCAGCTGGCTGACCATCCTCCGCAAGCGGGAGGGCTACCGCGAGGCCTTCGCCGGGTTCGAGCCGGAGAAGGTCGCCGCGTTCGGTCCGGCCGACGTGGAGCGCCTCGCTCGCCGACCCGGGCATCGTCCGCAACCGCCTCAAGATCCGAGTCCGCCATCGACAACGCCCGGGCGTTCCTGCGCGTGCAGGAGGAGTTCGGCAGCTTCGACGCCTACGTTTGGGGATTCGTGGATGGCGAGACAATCCAGAACGAGTGGCGGACCATGGCTGAGATACCGGCGAAGACGCCGGAGGCGGAGCGCATGAGCGCCGACCTCAAGAAGCGGGGCTTCCGGTTCGTCGGCCCCACCATCTGCTACGCGCACATGCAGGCCACCGGCATGGTGAACGACCACACCGTCGACTGCTTCCGCTACCCGGAACTGCGGCCGGGCTGGGTCTAGGAGGAACTTCATGAGCACCGCGGATCCATCACCGAAGAAGGCTTGCCCGGCGCCTGCGCCGTTCGCATGCGCACACCCTTGGCGCCCGACGAACTCGAACGCATGAACGCCTACTGGCGGGCGGCCAACTACCTGTCCGTGGGCCAGATCTACCTCAAGGAGAACCCGCTGCTCCGGCGGCCGCTCGTGCTCGAGGACGTCAAGGCCCGGCTGCTCGGCCACTGGGGCACCTGCCCGGGTCTCAACCTGGTGTACGTGCACCTCAACCGGGTCATCAAAGCCCGCGACCTCGACGTCATCTATGTGTGCGGTCCGGGGCACGGCGGCCCGGCCATGGTGGCCAACGTGTACCTCGAGGGCACCTACAGCGAGTACTACAACCATATCCCTCAGAACGAGACCGGGCATGCAGCGGCTGTTCAAGCAGTTCTCGTTCCCGGGAGGCATCCCCAGCCACGTGGCGCCGGAGACTCCCGGGTCCATCAACGAGGGCGGGGAACTGGGCTACTCGCTGGCCCACGCCTACGGCGCGGCGTTCGACAACCCGGAGCTGATCGTCGTCTGCGTGGTGGGCGACGGCGAGGCCGAGACCGGCGCTCTCGCGGCCGGCTGGCAGTCCAACAAGTTCCTCGACCCGGCCACCGACGGCGCCGTGCTGCCCATCCTGCACCTGAACGGCGCCAAGATCGCCAACCCGACGGTGCTGGCGCGCATCACCCACGACGAGCTGGCCGACTACTTCGCGGGGCATGGGCTACACGCCCTACTTCGTCGAGGGCGACGACCCGGCCACGGTGCACCAGCTCATGGCGGCCACCCTGGACCACGTCCTCGACGAGATCGCCGCCATCCAGCGCCGGGCCCGGGAAGACGGCGTGGTGGAGCGCCCGCGCTGGCCGATGATCGTCCTGCGCACGCCCAAGGGCTGGACCGGCCCCAAGACCGTGGACGGCAAGCAGGTGGAGGGGACGTACCGCTCCCACCAGGTCCCGTTCGCGGACATGACCGGCGATCACCTCAAGCTGCTCGAGGAGTGGATGCTCAGCTACAAGCCGGAAGAGCTCTTCGACGAAGCCGGCGCCCTGCGCCCCGAGCTGGCCGAACTGGCGCCCAACGGCTGCGCGGCGCATGGGGGACAACCCGCACGCCAACGGCGGCCTGCTGCTGCGCGACCTGGAGATGCCCGACTTCCGCGACTTCGCCGTGGACTGCCCCGCCCCGGGCGTCACCGTGGCCGAATCCACCCGCGTCATGGGCCAGTTCCTGGCTGAGACCATGCGCCTCAACCTGGACGCCAAGAACTTCCGGGTCTTCGGCCCCGACGAGACGCGCAGCAACCGCCTGGACGCCGTCCTGGACGTGACGCCCCGCGCCTGGCAGGCCGCCATCGAGCCGTACGACGACCGGCTGGCGCCGGGCGGCCGGGTCATGGAGATCCTCAGCGAGCACACCATCGAGGGATGGATCGAGGGCTACACGCTCACCGGGCGCCACGGCTTCTTCTCGTGCTACGAGGCGTTCATCCACATCATCTCGTCGATGTTCAACCAGCACGCCAAGTGGCTGGACGTCACCCGGGATATCCCCTGGCGGCGCCCGATCCCCTCGCTCAACTACCTGCTGACCTCCCACGTCTGGCGGCAGGACCACAACGGCTTCTCCCACCAGGACCCGGGGTTCATCGACCACGTGCTGACCAAGAAGGCCGCGGTCACCCGCGTGTATCTGCCGCCGGACGCCAACACCCTGCTGGTGGTCACCGACACCTGCCTGCGCAGCCGGGGGCTCGTCAACGTCATCGTCGCGGGCAAGCAGCCGGAGCTCCAGTGGCTCGACATGGCCTCCGCCATCCGCCACTGCTCGGCGGGCATCGGCATCTGGGATTGGGCCAGCAACGACCAGGGCTCTGAGCCCGACGTGGTCATGGCCTGCGCGGGCGACGTGCCCACCATGGAGACCCTGGCGGCGGTCGACTTCCTGCGCAAGCACATCCCGGAGCTCAAGATCCGGGTGGTGAACGTCGTGGACCTCATGAGCCTGCAGCCCCACGAGGAGCATCCCAACGGGCTCACCGACGGGCGAGTTCGACTCGCTCTTCACCACGGACAAGCCCGTCATCTTCGCCTATCACGGCTACCCGTGGCTCATCCACCGCCTCACCTACCGGCGCACCGGCCACGACAACCTGCACGTGCGCGGCTACAAGGAAGAGGGCACGACCACGACCCCGTTCGACATGACGGTGCTCAACGAGCTCGACCGCTTCAGCCTGGCCCGGGACGTCATCGACCGGGTGCCGGGGCTGGCCGAGCGCGCCGCCCACGTCCGGCAGATGATCCGCGACATCCACGTGGACCACGCCGGCTACATCCGGGAGACCGGGGACGACATGCCCGTGGTCAAGGACTGGAAGTGGGGCTACTACAGCGGCGCGGCGGCCTCCGGTGAGGCGCCGAGCGGGGCTTCCGCCGTGGCAGACACGTCCGCAGACCAGTAGGAGGAGAGATGAGCACCGAGGATAGGCCGCGCATCGAAGTCATCCACACCGGCGAAGAACGACCCGAGCTACAACCTGCCGTACGCGCCGGCGATCGTGGTCAACGGCGGCCGGCTGCTCTTCACGGCGGCGATGGCCGCGCCGACCTACCATCACCATCCGCACCGGCCCGAGGAGTTCGACGACATGCCGGACGACGCCGAGGGGCAGGCCCGCCGGACCATGGAGCAGCTCAAGGAACTGCTGGCGGCGGCGGGCGGCACGCTGAGCGACGTGGTCTTCATGACCCGCTACATCAAGGATGTCGCCGCCAACCAGGACGCCATCAACCGGGTGCAGGCCGAGTACTTCGGCGCCCACCGGCCGTCGAGCTGCACCGTGGAGGTCGTCCGTCTGGCGACCGACCCCCGGCTCAAGTTCGAGATGAGCGTGGTGGCCTGCGTCCCGGAGTGACGGGCGCGGCGGCGCCGGCTGCGCGGCAGCCCGGCCCGGCCGCAGCCGGACTTCCGCTACTCCTGCCAGGTGAACAGGCGCAGCGTCGCCGTCGAGCGTGAAGGCCACGTGGTGGCCTGACGTCGCGATGGGCGCCAGGAACCACGGCGGGTTGCCCGTGTCGTCCAGAAGCACCTGCTCGTGCTTGCCCGTGTATCCCTTGGCCACGACCGCCCAGGAGGTGCCGTCACCCGAGGGTGTCGGCCGGTAGTAGGCGGCGTAGGTGGGAGCGGCCGTCGCGAAATCCCCGGCCCCGTCGAGCGTCTTGACGCTCTCCAAGAAGTCGGCGTAGCTGACCCCATTGAGCGTGAGCACCACCCTCTCCTTGTAGAGAGACGGCCGCCAGGCGTCGCTGTCGACGTTCCAGGGCTCCATCGGGCCCAGGTCCATGACGTAGCTGCCTATCCCGATGACGCCCGCGTCGCTCTGCTGTTCCCACGCGAGGTAGCCATCGGAGAGGCTGTAGCTCCAGGTGGAGTCCCCGAGAGTGGCCGCGATGGCGGACCCGTAGTCCACCAGGGTGATCGCCGAGCCGGTCGGCTGCCCGTCGGCGTCGATGGACGCGGCCTTGATGGTGTAATCCCACCAGGCGTCGGGTTCCGTGGCCCAGGGTTTGCCCTCCACCCAGGTGATCATCCCTTTCGTCACCTGCGGGTAGGCGACGCTGGTGCCGGAGGCCACTTCCACTTTCGGGCCGTCGGGCAGGCGCATCGCGTAGATGTGCGCGTCACTGATGACGTCCGCGCCGTTGGCTTCCCACCACACGGCCAGAGAGCCGTCGATGTCCATTGCTCCGACGGTGGTGGCGCTGGTGGGGATCGAGATGGTCTCTGCCGGAGCCGAACATGTAGGCGAAGAGGTTGGTGCCGCCCGTCTGCAGCAGAAGGGCGTCGTCGGACACCGCGATCTGCACCACTTCCTGCCTGGATCCCGCTGATGCTGGTCTCCGCCCAACTCCCGGCCGAGTCGCCGGGGACGCCGGCGGCCGGCTCGGCCGTGGTCGTGGTGGGAGCTTCCGTGGTCTCGGTGGTCGGCTCGGTGGTCTCGGTGGTGGGTTCGGTCGTGGTGGATCGGACCACCACGGTGGTGCTCACGACGACGGTGTCGTCTGTGTTGCCGTCGCCGCCGCGCAGGAAGATGAGCGGCAGCGCGACCGCCAGCGCGATCACCACGATGCCGACGCAGGCCAGCACGATCCAGATGGTGTTCGAGGACCCTCCGCCCGACGGCCGGGGCGCCATGCCCTGCGGGGGATAGAAGCCCCCCGGGGGCGGCGGAGGCGGCGGAGGCGGTGGGGCGGCCTGGGTCGGGGCCTGGACGAGCGGCCGGACCTGGGTGGTCTGGGCCGCGCCCTGCGCCGGGGCCTGAACAGGCGCCTGCGAGGCTCCGCATTCCCGGCAGAAGCGGGTCCCGTCGGGCATCTGCACACCGCAACTCGAGCAATACATCGCTACCCCCTGGATGTTCGACCCCTACAGCGTACTAAGTCCGAGGCGGCGCGGGAAGACCGGGACCCTGTGATAGCCTCTTCGCATGACGCACGTGATCCTTCTTGGCATCGTGGGGTTCGTAGGCGGCGCGTTCGGGTCGATGGTAGGCCTCGGCGGAGGCGTGTTCATCATCCCGGCGCTGACGCTCTTCTTGGGAGTGCCCATCCATGCCGCCATCTCCGCGAGTCTGGTGGCCGTCGTTGCCACTTCCACCGCTGGTTCCATCGCCTACGTTCGGCAGCACCTCACCAACTACCGGGTCGCCGTGACCTTGGAGACAGCGCTCACCGCCGGTGCGCTCACCGGGGGCTTCGTGGGAGCGATGCTCGACAAGCAGGTGCTGAGTGGGATCTTCGGCGGCGTGATGGTCGCGGTATCGGTGTACATGGTGGTGAACCGGGGAGGCGGCTCCACGCGGCCCGATGACGGGGCTGCTCTTGGTCTCCTCGGGTCCGCCTACTACGACCGGCAGCGGCGGGAGCATGTCAGATATCACGTCCGCAGACTGCCCTTCGGCATCTTCACGGGACTGGTGGCGGGTAACGTGTCCGGGCTTCTGGGGGTGGGCGGAGGCTTTCTGACGGTGCCTGTGATGAAGCTGGCGATGGGCATGCCCATGCGGGCGGCGGTGGCCACGAGCAGCCTCATGCTAGGGGTGACGGCCTGCGCTGGGTCCATCGTCTACTTCGCGAAAGGCCTCGTCGATCCGACGGTCGCGGTTCCGGTGGTGCTTGGCGTGACCGCCGGGGCGCTGCTCGGGTCTCGCATCGCCCTGAAGGTGCGCTCCTCGATCCTCGCCGTGGTCCTGGCGGCGGTGCTGTTCGCCCTCTCCGTGCAGATGATCCTGGCCGCCGCGGGGATCAGCTTCAGGTGAGCGGGGTGGAACAGGAGAAGGGGCGCGCCTCAGGACCGAGTGCCGCCGGCGGCTTGCAGGGCGGTGCCCACTCGAGCTCCGGATTGTCCCGGTTGCTGCTCGCCGGTCTGCTTGTCGCTATCGGGCTCTTGGTCGCGGGCGCCGTACTGGCGGCGGTGCAAGGACCGGGCTCGGTGCTGACCGTGACTTCCATCACCGATCTACCCCGACTGCTCGCGGCCGGCGATGCAACCGGCTTACTTGAGCCTGGGACTGCTGGTACTCCTGGCGACGCCGTTCGCCCGGGCGGTCGCGCTCGGCGTGGATTTCGCGCGACGGCGGCTGTGGCTCTTTGCCGGTCTTGCCACGATCACTGTGGCGGTGCTCGTTCTCAGTGGTCTTCTGGGTCTGCTGTGACGGCGGTAGCGCGGACAAGCGGTCTTCGGTAGAATCCCCCAGCCATGTCGGTCTTCCTGCTCATAGTCGCTTTCGCCGTCATCCTCGCCGGGTGCGAGTTGTTCGTCAACGGCATCGAGTGGTTCGGGCGCAAGCTGCATCTGGGGGAAGGCGCTGTCGGGAGTGTCCTGGCGGCCGTGGGTACGGCGCTGCCGGAGACCATCATCCCGCTCATCGCCATCCTCATCCAGGGCGGCGAAGGCGGGTGACGAGATCGGCATCGGCGCCATCCTCGGCGCCCCGTTCATGCTCTCCACGCTGGCCATCTTCGTGTGCGGCATCTCGGTGGTCATCTTCTCGATGACCAAGCGGCGCTCCAGGAAGGTGAAGTACAACCGGGAGATCATGCGCCGGGACCTTGGCTTCTTCCTGGTGGCCTACATCATCGCCATCGCGGCCGGCATCTTCGACATCGGCCCGTTCCGCTACGCCGTGGCCGGCCTGCTCATCATCGGCTACGGCGTCTACGTCAAGAAGACCATGGCGAGCGAGGGCGACCTCGAGGGCGAGTGCCGCGCGCTCTATTTCCACCGGACGGCCGAGTCGCCCGACCTTCCCCGGGTGATCCTTCAGATCATCGTGGCTCTGGCGGCCATCATCTTCGGCGCCAACCTGTTCGTCGAAGAACTCACCAGCATCTCCGCCGCCATCGGTGTGCCCGCGCTGGTGATCTCATTGCTCATCACCCCGGTGGCCACCGAGCTGCCCGAGAAGTTCAACAGCGTCATGTGGATGCGGCAGAAGAAGGACACGTTGGCCCTCGGCAACATCACCGGGGCCATGGTCTTCCAGAGCACGTTCCCGGTGGCCATCGGGATGGTGTTCACCCAGTGGCGGCTGTGGGAGGGCGGTGAGTGGCATGCGGCCGTGGCCGCGGGCGTCGCCGTGCTGTCGGGGCTGCTCCTCTACGGCCGGCTTCGCTTCACCAAGAGCGGGTTCGGAGTGGGGTCGCTGCTCTTCGGCGGGCTTCTCTACGCCGCCTTCCTCGGCGTGACCCTCTGGTCCATCCTGTAGGGCGCCGACGGCGCCACAGGCGCCCGAGAAGGTCAGTCGCCCACGAGTCCCGGGTTGGGAACGCTCACCGTGGCGCCGCCTCGGCGTCCGAGCACCCACTGATCCAGAGCCTCCGCCACACCGTCACGCAGGTTCGATGATGTGATGACGTCGGCAGCCGTCTTGGCCGCCGGGCTCGCGTTGCCCATGGCCACGCCCACCCCCGCCCACTGCAGCAGGGCCGCGTCGCTGTCGTGGTCGCCGATGGCCATGACCTGTTCGGCCGGGATGGCCATCTGCCGGGCGAGTTGCTGCGCCATGGCCGCTTTGGAGGCGTCGATGGAGGTGAAGTCGAGAAGGCCGGGCAGGTTCTCGTAGATGTTGGCCCGTCCGGCGAACGTGCGCTGCAGGGAGAGTTGCGCCGCGGCCGCGGTCTCGTCGTCCAGGTCGCGAAGGTCGATGAAGACCTTGTCGATCGGCTCCCCGGCCCTGATGACCTCGTCGATGCGGCCCACGTCGTTGGGCTCCGACACGTCGAAGTTGAGGATGCCGTCGCGCACCAGGTCGGCCACCCGGTCGGTGAACCATTCGTCGTCGCTCTCCACGTTGGCCACCGCTCCCAGTTGCGCGGGCGGCGGCCACGATCTCCGCGGCGAGGGGGGCGGCCAGCGAGACTCGCCGCATGCCGGCTCCGGCCTGGACGTTCCAGAGCAGGGCGCCGTCGCAGGCGATCATCGGGGTCATGAGGCCGAGCTGCTGGTAGAAGGGGCGCATGGCCCGCGGTGGCCTGGACGAGACCATGACCACCTCGACCCCGCCCTCGCGCACCGTGGCGATGGTCTTCTTGACCCGCTCCGAGATGTGCCGCGGCCCCGACACGAGCGTGCCGCCCATGTCGATGAACACCAGCCTCATCATGCGGCCGGTGCCGGCCAGCTGCGCCAGTCCCCGGGCCACGTAGTCGAGGTGCTGCCGCATGGCCGCGCGGGCCTTCTGCTCGTCGCCGGCCCGGATGGCCCGGCGGATGGCCTCGTGCTGCTGCTGCAGGGCGATGCCGCCGCCCGGTTCCGCGTAGTAGGCGTTGAGGATGGCGGCCATGTGGTCCTGCAGCAGGGTCACCGGCTCCCGGATGACCTTCTCGAACAGCGCGTTGTGGGTCGCCTGGGCGATGGCCGCGTGGAAGGCCCCGTCGTCGTCGGCGGAGAGCGCCTTGCCCGGGCCGGTGGACAGGATGGACATGCGCTGCAGGTCCTCCATCGTGGCCCGGCGGGCCGCCAGCCCGGCCGCCTCGATCTCCACGGCGCTGCGGATCTCCATGAGTTCCGCCATGCGTTCCGCGCCCGAGCCGAGAAGCGGGGTCATGTTGTCGGTGAAGCTGGGCGAAGGGAGCTTGGCCACGTTGGTCCCCTGGGCGCCCCGGCCCACCACCAGCAGGCCCTGGGCCTTGAGTTCGCGGAGGGCCTCCCGCACCGCCGGCCGTCCGACGCCGAGCCGAGCTGACGAGGTCGCGCTCGGAGGGGATGCGGTCGCCCGGCTTGTACTCGCCGGAGTTGATGAGCTGGCGGAGTTGCTCCGCGACCTGGTCGGTGATCGTCCGGGGAACGACCGGCTTCAGCAGCGGTTCACGCCGCTCGGCGCCGTTCGTCTTGTCGGAAGAAGAGTCCTTTGTCATAGGACTGATGGTAACACCATCGCCCTCTCGACGGAAGCGCCGTCGTCAGGCGAAGCCGATCCGCTCGGGCTATCCCGCAGTCGTGGTCTGGTTGGCCACCTGGGCCGCCTCAGCCTCGGCTAGATCCCGGTCCTTGTCGGCCGCGTCCTGCTCCGCGGCGGCCAAGGCCTTCGCCTCGCGACGGCGGTCCCTGCGTTTGACCGCCACCCGGGCAAGCAGGATGCCGAACTCGTACAGGACGATGAGCGGGACGAGCATGAGAGCCATGCTCACCGGGTCCTGGCTGGGAGTGAGCACCATGGCGATGACCGCCTCGACGAGGATGGCGTACTTGCGCCACTTGCGCATCTTGATGTGGTCGAGGATGCCGGCCCAGGCGATGAGCATCATGATGAGCGGCAGCTCGAAGACGATGCCGAACGCCAGTTCGAACATCGACACGAAGCTGACGTAGCGCTCGGCCTGCAGCAGCTGGTTGAAGAAGCTTGCTCGCCCGCCGTAGCCGACCAGGAACCTGAGGCCGATGGGCAGCACGATGAAGTAGCCGAAGGTGATGCCCGCCAGGAACAGGAGGGTGGTGAGCAGCACGTACGGGATGCTGCTGCGCTTCTCGTTCTCGTACAGACCGGGCAGGATGAAGGCCCAGAACTGGTACAGGAGGAAGGGCAGCGCGACAGATCAGGCCGGCGTAGATGGAGACCTTGAGCACCTGCATGAACGCCTCGGTCGGGCGCGAACGTCGTCGAGCTTGTCGACGCCGCGTGTTCCTCAGCGGGTCACATGATGACCGCGAAGACGTACTCCTTCTCGATGAACGCCGCGATCATGAACACCACGACCACGATGGCGGTGTAGGTGATGCGCTTGCGCAGCTCGCCAAGGTGCCCCATCAGGGGCATTGTCCCGGTCGGATCCTTGCTCAATACTCGATCCCTCAGTCTACGAAACGGTCCAACTCACGGTGCGCTGATCCTCCAGGATCGGTGTGCTGGAGAGTATAGCCCACGCCCGCGGCGCGGCCGCCGCCGCGGGACGCCGTGCCCATCGCGGCGTCGTGAACATGGCATAGGTTTGCAGGGTAAGCGCCGATTTGTTATGTTCGCCAGTGCGCGGACAGCCGAGCGAGGGGGCCGGCTCCGAACATTCTCATCCGGTTAAGGAGCGCGCTTGGTCAGTCCTACCATCGATCTGGTCATCCAGTTCGGGCTCATGCTTGCCATCGGCGCGGCGATGGCGATCCTATTCGTCTTCATCTCCCATCTTCTTTCGCCCGAAGAGCAAGAACCCCAACAAGGACCAGGCGTACGAATGCGGCGTGGTGCCCGAGGCCGACGCCCGGGCGCCCATGAACGTCCACTACTATCTGGTGGCCGTGCTCTTCGTCCTGTTCGACCTGGAGGCCGTGTTCATCTATCCCTGGGCCATATCGCTGCGGGAGCTCGGCACCGGCGCGCTCGTCGAGATGTTCGTCTTCATCGTCATCCTCCTGGTCGGCTACTTCTATGCCTGGAAGAAGGGCGTGTTCGAATGGGAATGAAGGAGACGATCCTCGGCGAGGGCTTCTACCGCTACGACCCCGAGGCCGACCGCATGCCCGCGCCCGCCGGCCGCCCGCATCTCATGGTCCGCGACGGGCTCCTGCAGCCCGCGCTCGAAGAGACGGACCCTCGGCGGCCTCTGCCTGCCGGGTGAAGGCCCCGGTGACGAGCTCATGGGCGGCGCGGTGCGCTTCCCGGGCGGCATCGCCATGCCGGTGCAGATCGAGCGCGTGCTGGGCTTCGGCCGCAGCTTCTCGTTCTGGCCTCTTCTGTTCGGTCTCGCCTGCTGCGCCATCGAGATGATGGCCCTGGGCGGTTCCCGCTTCGACATGTCGCGGTTCGGCATGGAGGCCATGCGCGCATCGCCGCGCCAGGCCGACGGCATGATCGTCGCCGGCTGGTGCAGCACCAAGATGGCCCCGCGGGTGGTCCGCCTCTACGAGCAGATCCCCGATCCCAAGTGGGTGCTGGCCATGGGCTCCTGCGCCATCTCGGGGAACGTCTGGGACACCTACAACATCGTGCAGGGCATCGACAGCCTCATCCCGGTGGACGTGTACGTGCCCGGTTGCCCGCCCCGCCCCGAAGCTCTGTGGCAGGGGCTGGAGATGATCCGCGAGCGCATCAAGCAGAGCAGCCACGCCTACGACGGCCTGCGCCGCATCCCGGCCCGCGACCTCCTGGCCGTCCAGGAAGGCGCCAAGCCGTGCGAGGACAACGCGTGACGCCCGGGGCCGGCATGCCGCAGACCCTGCCCGCGTCCCTGGTGGCCGCGGCCGACGCCATCGCCGCCGCCTTCGGCGGCAGCATCCTGGAACGCACCGAGTTCCGCGGCGAGCTGACCCTCAGCGTGGCCCGCGAGGCCTGGCTGGACGTCCTCACGTTCTGCCGCGACAACGAGGCCGCCGCGTTCGACCGACTCGACAGCCTCATCGGCGACCATCTGCCGGAGCGCGCCTCCGCGCCGTTCGCCGTGCTGGCCCACCTCGTCTCCCACACCCACGGTCACCGGCTGCGGGTGAAGACCGCCCTGGCCGAGGGGCAGACGCTGCCCACCGTCACGGTGCTGTGGCCGTCGGCCGACTTCGACGAGCGCGAGGCCTGGGAGATGTACGGCATCGTCTTCACCGGCCATCCGAACCTCATCCGGCTTCTCACCACCGACGACTTCGAAGGCTTCCCCATGCGGAAGGACTTCCCACTGCAGGGCACCATCGGCGGGCGGGTCCGCACCGACCTGCGGGGCAAGATCTGATGAGCGGCGCACACGACTCTTACGGGGCGGCCGCGCCGCTCGCGCCGGGCCGGCCCACCCAGGAAGAACTGGCGGAGCGCAAGCTGGCCACCCGGCAGGAGATAGAGCCCACCCGCGACCTCATGACCATCAGCATGGGCCCGCAGCACCCCTCCATGCACGGGGTGTACCGGGCGGTGCTGGACCTCGACGGCGAGATCATCGTGGACGTGCGGCCCGAGATCGGCAACCTGCACCGCGGGGTGGAGAAGCTCTGCGAGCACCGCACCTACCACCAGATCATCCCGCTCACCGACCGCCTGGACTACATCAGCTCGCTTCGCCATGAACCACGGGTTCTGCGAGGCGGCCGAGAAGCTCATGGGCCTGGAGGTGCCGGCCCGCGGCCGCTACATCCGCACCATCGCCCACGAACTGGCCCGCATCTCCAACCACATCCTGTGGCTGGGCATCCACATCATGGACCTGGGCACGCAGACCTTCTTCTGCATCTGCTTCCGCGACCGCGAGTACATCCTCGACCTGTTCGAGATGCTGTGCGGCGCCCGGCTCACGCATTCCTACGCCCGCATCGGCGGGGTGGCCAAAGACCTGCCCGACGGCTTCGAGCACCGCTGCCGCAAGGTCATGGAGTTCCTGCCCAAGCGGGTGGCGGAGTACGAGCGCATCATCAAGCACAACCGCATCTACTACAAGCGGGCCAAGGGCGTGGGCGTCTTCACGGCCGCCGACTGCTACGCCTGGCGGGTCACCGGCCCGCCGCTGCGCTCGGCCGGGGTGGCGCGCGACCTGCGCAAGGACGAGCCCTACGCCGCCTATGACGAGATCGATTTCGAGGTGGCCGTCGAGTACAACGCCGACGTGTACGACCGCTTCCTCGTCCGCATGAAGGAGATCCGGGAGTCGTGCAAGATCGTGCTGCAGTGCCTGGACCAGCTGCCGCCCGGGGACTTCATCTCCCGCGACGCCGGCCACGTGCTGCCGCGCAAGCCCGAGGTGATGCGCCAGTCCGGCGGCGATGATCCAGGACTTCAACCAGGTGTTCCGCGGACCGCAGGCGCCCAAGGGCGAGGTCTACCGGGCCATCGAGGTGCCCAAGGGCGAGATGGGCGTGTACATCCGGTCTGAGGGCGGCGGCACGCCCGCCCGGGTGCGCTTCAGCACCCCCAGCTTCTACCACGGCCAGGCGCTGCCCGCGCTGGTGAGGGGCGAGATGATCGCCGACATGGTGGCCATCTTCGCCAGTATCGACGTCGTCCTCGGAGACTGTGACCGATGAACGACGCCATCGCCCAGCTCATATTCCTCATCATCAAAGCGGTGCTCATGCCGGTGCTCGTGGTGATGATGGTGGCCTTCGTCATCTTCTTCGAGCGCAAGTTCGCCGGCTTCTTCCAGGGCCGCGTGGGTCCCACCTACCTGGGCCCCGGCGGGGCCTTCCAATCGTTCGGGGACATCTTCAAGCTGCTGTCCAAAGAGGATCTGATCCCGGCGCGCTCCGACAAGTTCGTCTTCAAGCTGGCGCCGTACATCATCTTCGTGCCGGCGTTCCTGGTGATGGCGGTGATGCCGTTCGGCCCCGTGGGCGGGGAGCCCAACCTGTTCGGCTACCGCTTCGACTACGTGATAGCCAACTTCGACTCCGGCCTGGTGCTGTTCCTGGCCATGGGCGGCATCGCCGTCTACGGCGTGGTGCTGGCCGGCTGGTCGTCCAACAACAACTTCTCGCTGCTCGGCGGCCTGCGCGCCGGCGCCCAGATGATCTCCTACGAGCTGGCCATGGGCTTCTCGGTGGTGGGCGTCATGGTCATGGCCGGCTCCATGAACCTCACCACCATCGTCGCGGGGCAGTCGGGCAACTTCTGGGACTGGTACTGGGCCCCGCAGCTGGTGGGCGGCATCATCTTCTTCATCGCCACGCTGGCCGAGCTCAACCGCACGCCCTTCGACCTGGCCGAGGCCGAGCAGGAGCTGGTGGCCGGCTACCTCACCGAGTACTCAGGGCATGCGCTGGGGCATCTTCATGTTCGCCGAGTACGTGAACCTGGTGGTCATCTCCGGGATCGTCTCCACGCTCTACTTCGGCGGCTGGCAGGCGCCCTTCACGGTGCTCGACTTCATCCCCGGGCCCATCTGGCTGTTCCTCAAGATCTGCGTGATGGTGTTCATCTACATGTGGGTGCGCTGGACCATCTTCCGCTACCGCTACAACCAGCTGATGTCCATGGGATGGAAGGTGCTCCTGCCTCTGTCGATCGCCAACCTGGCCGTCACGGCCATCGTCGTCGCGATAGTGGGCTGAGATGGGTCTGATAGACGTCGTCAAGAAAGCGGCCTTCGTCGACATCCTGCGCGGGATGTCGGTCACCGGCACCTACTTCGTGGTGGACAAGGTCACCGTCGAGTATCCCAAGGAGAAGCTGGAGACCTACCCGCGCTTCCGCGGCATCCACGCGCTGCTCACCGACCCGGCCACGGGCGACTCCAAGTGCGTGGCCTGCATGCTCTGCCCCACGATCTGCCCGTCGCAGTGCATCCAGGTGGTGGGCGAGGAGCTGCCGGACGGCCGCAGCCACGCCAAGCAGCTTCGACCTCGACCTGGCCCGCTGCATCTTCTGCGGGCTGTGCGAGGAGGTCTGCCCGGTGGCGGCCATCGTCATGACCCGGTTCTACGAGGGCAGCACCTACGACAAGCGCGACTTCCTGCTGGACAAGCAGACGCTCATGGCCAACCAGTGCTACGCGAGCAAGGAAGTGTTCGTGGAGCCGGCCGCGCAAGCGCCGGCTGAGGCGGCGCCGCGCGGCGCGGCGCCCGCAAGCGGTGCCAAGGAAGAGGGGCGCTGACGATGGTCGAGAAGGTGCTCTTCATCATCTTCGGGGTCATGATCGTGGCCGGCGCCATCGGCACCATCACCCGCAAGAACATCATCCACGCGCTGCTGCTGCTGGTGTTCACGTTCCTCAACGTGGCCGCCATCTTCTTCCTCACCCAGGCCTACTTCGTGGCCATGATCCAGATCCTGGTGTACGCCGGGGCCATCATGGTGCTGTTCGTGTTCGTCATCATGTTCCTCAACCTGCGCAGCTTCCAGAGCGAGAAGCAGACCCACCGGCAGCGGTGGATCGCGCTCGTGCTGGCCGTGCTGGTGCTGGTGGAGTTCGTGGCGGTGCTCTACGGAGTCACCCAGATCCGGGACGGCTTCGCGCTCGACCTCGGTGCAGGGCGGCTTCTCGCCCGCCGAGATCGCGGCCGCCGGCGGCAACAACAAGGTGTTCGGCCAGACGCTCTTCAACAACATGCTGCTGCCCTTCGAGGTGGCTTCGGTGGTCCTGCTCGTGGCCATGGTGGGGGCCATCATCATGGTCAAGAAGGAGAAGAACGCCCAGCTGGCCACCCGGGCGTGGGAGCCGGGCGCCGAACCGCCCGCCGACGTCGCAGAGGAGGAGGTGTAGCCGATGGATACCGTTCCCGGAGGCGTCCCCATCCCGGTCGACTGGTACCTCTACCTGTCGGCGGTCCTCTTCATGATCGGCGCGGCCGGGGTGCTCATGCGCCGCAACCTCTTCATCATGCTGTTCTCGCTCGAGCTGATGATGAACGCCGTCAACATCAACCTGGTCGGTTTCAGCGGCTTCCATCAGAACATGACCGGCCAGAACTTCGTCCTGTTCACCATGGCCATCGCGGCGGCTGAAGCGGCAGTGGGGCTGGCCATCGCCACCGCCCTGTTCCGCAACAAGAAGACGCTGATGGTCGACCTCTTCGACACCATGAAGGGCTAGGGGAGGCACGTGGAGAGCTACATCTGGCTCATACCGGTGCTGCCGCTGGCGGCCTTCATCATCACCATCATCTTCGGCAAGTGGTGGATCAAGGAAGCCGCGCACTGGCTGCCCATCCTGGCCATGGCCGGCTCGTTCGGGCTGTCCATAGCCGCCTTCGTGCAGATCCGCGGGGCCGAGGAGCCGGTGGTCGTGGACCTGTGGAAGTGGTTCTACGGTCGGGCAGCTTCCAGGTGCCGTTCGGCCTGCAGGTGGACCAGCTGACGGCCGTCATGCTGCTGGTGGTCACCGGCGTGGGCCTGCTGATCTTCATCTACTCCAAGGGCTACATGCACGGCGACCCGGGCTACTACCGGTTCTTCGCCTACATGAGCCTGTTCGCCTTCAGCATGCTGCTGCTGGTGATGGCCAACAACTACCTGCTGCTCTACTTCGGCTGGGAAGCGGTGGGGCTCTGCTCCTACTACCTCATCGGGTTCTTCTATCACAAGCCCGAAGCGGCCGCGGCCGGCAAGAAGGCCTTCATCGTCAACCGGGTGGGCGACTTCGGCTTCGGCCTGGGCGTGATGCTCATCTTCATCACCTTCGGCACGCTCAACTACACCGGCGTCTTCGACGGGGTGGACGCGGGCGTCGCAGGCCAGGGGACGCTGCTGGCCATCGCCCTGCTGCTGTTCATGGGGGCCATGGGCAAGTCGGCGCAGTTCCCGCTGCACGTGTGGCTGCCCGACGCCATGGAGGGCCCCACCCCGGTCTCCGCCCTCATCCATGCCGCCACCATGGTCACCGCCGGGGTCTACCTGGTGGCGCGCAGCGCCGTGATCTTCGCGAGCGCCCCGACCGCGCTCATCGTCGTGGGGGCCATCGGCACGCTCACGGCCATCTTCGCGGCGGTCATCGGTATCTGCCAGAAGGACATCAAGAAGGTGCTGGCCTACTCCACCGTGTCGCAGCTCGGCTACATGTTCATGGCGCTGGGCGTGGGGGCGTGGAGCATCGCCATCTTCCACCTCATGACGCACGCCTTCTTCAAGGCCCTCCTGTTCCTCGGGGCCGGCTCCGTGATCCACGCCATGAACGGCGAGCAGGACATGGACAAGATGGGCGGCCTGGCCAAGAAGATCCCCGCCACCTACTGGACCCTGGTGGCCGGCGCCCTGGCGCTCTCCGGCATCTTCCCGTTCGCCGGCTTCTGGTCGAAGGACGACATCCTGGGCATCGGTCTGGCGGCACGGCAAGTACTACCTGTGGGCCGTCGGCATCATCGCGGCGTTCATCACGGCCTTCTACACCTTCCGGATGATCTTCCTCACGTTCTTCGGCAAAGAGCGGCCGGCGCACGGCGACGAGCATCACGTGCACAAGAACCCGCTGTCGATGATCATCCCGCTCGTGGTGCTGGCCATCGCCTCGCTGCTGGGCGGGTTCCTGGGGCTGCCGGGCAAGCTGGGCGTGCTGCCAGAGGTTCCTCGAGCCGGTGTTCGCATCGGCCAATCGACGTCCTCGGCATCGAGGAGCACGGCCTCCTGGCCATCGACTACATCCTCATGGCGGTGTCGCTGGTGGTGGCCATGTGCGGCATCGCGCTGGCGTGGTTCATGTACATCCGGCGCACCGACCTGCCCGTCCTGGTGGGCGCGAAGCTGCGGCCGGTCTACAAGGTGGTCTACAACAAGTTCTACATCGACGAGTTCTACGCCAAGACGTTCGTCTGGCTGGCCGTCGATGGCTCCCGCTGGGTGTGGAAGCACTTCGATGAGCTCATCATCGACGGGGCGGTCAACGGCACCGGCTGGCTGTGGCAGAAGGGCGGCGCGCTGGTGCGGCCGGTCCAGACCGGCAAGGTGCAGAACTACCTGCTCGGCATCTTCATCGGGTTGTTCGTGTTGATGACGGTCGTGACGGTGGTGATGTTCACGTGATGCTGACCATCCTCACCTTCCTGCCCGTGGCGGGCGCCCTGGCCATGCTGCTGTTCATGCGGGGCAGGCCGAACGCCTTCAAGATGACCGCCCTGGTGACCACCATCATCACCTTCGCCCTCTCGGTCTACCTGGCGGCCACGTTCCAGACCGGCACCGCCGCCTACCAGTTCGAGGAGAACCACTCCTGGATCGCCAACCTGGGCATCTCCTACCACCTGGGCGTCGACGGTATCTCCATCCTCCTGGTGCTGCTCACCACCCTCCTCTCCATGGTGGCCATCCTCGGCACCTGGAACTCCATCAAAGACCGCGGGCTCGCCTTCTTCATCAGCCTGCTGGTGCTCGAGACCGGCATGATCGGCGTGTTCGTGTCCATGGACCTGTTCCTGTTCTACGTGTTCTGGGAGATCCAGCTCATCCCGATGTACTTCATCATCGGGCTGTGGGGCGGGGCGCGCCGGGTGTACGCGGCGGTCAAGTTCTTCCTCTACACCTTCATCGGCTCGGTGCTGATGCTGGTGGCCATCCTGGCCATCGTCTGGTGGTACCGCGACAACGGCGGCTTCCTCACCTTCGACATACTCACGCTGCAACACGCCGGGTTCTCCGGGCCCATCGCCATCTGGTCGTTCGCGGCCTTCTTCATCGCGTTCGCCATCAAGGTGCCCATGTTCCCGGTGCACACCTGGTTGCCCGACGCCCACACCGAGGCGCCCACCGCCGGTTCGGTCATCCTGGCCGGCGTGCTCCTCAAGATGGGCGTCTACGGCATGATCCGCTTCTGCATCGGGTTCTTCCCCGAGGTGGCGGTGAAGGCCATGCTGCCGGTGATCATCCTGTCGGTGATAGCCATCGTCTACGGCGCGGCCATGTCGCTCGTGCAGCCCGACATGAAGCGCCTGGTGGCCTACTCCTCGGTGAGCCACATGGGGTTCGTCACCCTGGGGCTGTTCACGTTCACGGCGCAGGGCGTCCAGGGCTCCATCCTGCAGATGGTCAGCCACGGGATCCTCACCGGCGCCCTCTTCATGATGGTCGGCTTCTTCTACGACCGGACGCACACCCGGCTCATCAAGGACTACGGGGGCATGGCCAAGCCGATGCCGGTGGCGGCCGCCTTCTTCAGCCTGTTCGTCCTCGGGAGTCTGGGATTGCCGGGTCTGGCCGGGTTCGTGGGCGAGTTCCTGATCCTGGTGGGCGCGTTCACCTACATGAAGGTGTTCGCGGTGCTCGCTTCCATCGGGGTGATCCTGGGGGCCGCGTACCTCCTGTGGATGTACCAGCGCACGATGTTCCAGCAGGCCAACGAGAAGTGGCTCTCGCTGAAGGACCTGAACGCCCGGGAGATCATCACGCTGGTGCCGCTGGTGGGGATGGCCCTGTGGATCGGCCTCTACCCGCACACGTTCCTCAACATGATCGACGCTCCCGCCCAGAACATCCTCACCCAGGTGCAGCCGTACCTGGCCGAGCACGGTGACGGTCTGGCCCGGTTGGTCTCGGCGCTGTTCGGAGGTAACTGATGAACGCCTCTGACATCATCGCCATCCTTCCGGAACTGATCCTGCTGGTGGCCGCGCTGGTCATCCTGATGGTGGAGCCGTTCCTCAAGCCGCGGCCGCAACTGGACGAGAACGGCGCCGTCTGCGGCGAGATCCCGCCCGACCGGACGGCCATCATGGCCATCGCCCTGCTCGGGTTCATCGGCTCGGTGGTGGTGGCCGTGATCCTGCACGGCGAGACCCGCACGGCCTTCGCCGGCATGATGGCCCTCGACTACTGGGCCGTCTTCTTCAAGGTGCTCTTCGGGCTCACCGGGCTCATCACCGTGCTCATCGCCGGCAGCTACCTGGAGGCGCACCGCCGGCACATGGGCGAGTTCTACGCGCTGCTGATCTTCGCCGTCATCGGGCTGGACCTCATGGCCGGCGCCCGCGACTTCATCCTCTTCTACGTGGCCTTCGAGCTCATGTCCATCAGCAGCTACCTGCTGGCGGCCTACTTCCGCTACCGGACCAAGTCCAACGAGTCGTCGCTCAAGTACTTCCTCACCGGCTCGTTCGCGTCGGCCATCATGCTGTACGGCATCTCGCTGGTGTACGGCGAGACGGGGGCCACCAACTACCACCAGATCGCCGTGGCGCTGAACACTCGGGGCGGCTCCGCGGCCGTGCTCGTGGCCGTGGTGCTCATCGGGGTCGGTCTGGCCTTCAAGGTCTCGGCGGCGCCGTTCCACATGTGGACTCCCGACGTCTACCAGGGCGCGCCCACGCCGGTCACCGCCTTCTTCTCGACCGGGCCGAAGATCGGCGCCTTCGCGGTGTTCATGGCCGCGTTCGTCATGGCCTTCCCGGGGGCCGCGCACAACTGGGGCATCTTCTTCATCGTGCTGTCGGTGATCACGATGCTGGTGGGCAACATCTTCGCCCTGGTGCAGACCAACATCAAGCGCATGCTGGCCTACTCGTCCATCGCGCACGCCGGCTACCTGCTCGGCGGGCTGGCGGCCATGGGCTGGATGCAGCAACACCTACCCGGCGGGGATGGGGGTGCTCATCTACCTGACCGCCTACACGTTCATGAACCTGGGCGCGTTCGCGGTGCTCACCTACCTCAAGGCGCAGTGCCCGGACAAGTTCGACTTCTCGCTCAAGCACTTCGCGGGACTGGGCCGGCGCTCACCCTGGGCGGCCGTGCTCCTGTCGCTGTTCCTGCTGTCGCTCACCGGTATTCCGGGCACAGCGGGCTTCATCGGCAAGTTCTACGTGTTCGGCGGCATGGTGCGGGCCGACCTCATCTGGCTGGCGGTCATCGGCGTGGTGCTGAGCGCGGTGTCGGCCTACTACTACCTGCGGGTGATCGTCTACATGTTCTTCAAGGAGCCGGAAGAGGAGCTGTCGCTTCGCGCTCCGATCTCGGGGAGCATGGCGGCTGCGCTGGCCATCACCGCGGCTGCCACCATCCTCATCGGCGTCATCCCGTCCCAGCTTTGGGACGCCGTGGCACGCCGTCGCAGCGCTGCTTCAGCGGCCCTGCGCGCTGAGTCGCCACGGGCGCCTGAACCGGCAGGATGACGTGCTTCTTCTCGCCGACTGGGTGATCCCCGTGAGTTCGGCGCCTCTGGCCGATGCCGGCGTTCGCGTGGACGGGGGGCGCATCACTGAGGTGGGGCCCGCCGCGCAGCTGCGGGCCCGGTATGAGGGCGACGAAGTGAGGACCTTCCCCGGCTGCGCGCTGCTGCCCGGCTTCGTCAACAGCTCACACTCACCTGGAACTGTCCGTGTTGCAGGGCTTCGCCCGCCCCTCCAGCTTCGGCCGCTGGATGCTCAACCTGCTGATGGCCCGGCGCAAGCTCGACAAGCCCGACTTCGCGGTGTCCGCACTCTGGGGCGCCTTCGAGGCCGCCCGCTGCGGCATCACCTCGTTCGGCGACACCGCCTACGACGGCCTGGCGGTGGCGCGCGCAGCCGCCGCCGCGGGGCTGCGCGCCCGCGTCTACCAGGAGGTCTTCGGCCTCGACGACTCCACCCTGCCGCGCACCATGGAACGCTACGAGGAAGTGATGACCCGGCTGCGCGACGAGATCGCCACGGCCCCGCGCGACGCGGCGGGCGTCCCTCTGGTGGAAGCCGGGGTCTCGCCCCACGCCCCCTACACCGTGTCTGCGCGTCTCTACCGGGAGGCGGCGCGCTTCGCGCGCCGCGCCGGCCTCCGCCTGGCCACTCACGTGGCCGAGTCGTCCGCCGAAGTGCAGGTCCTGGCCCGAGGCAGCGGCCCCATCGCCAAGGCCTACCGCGTGGCCCAGCTGTGGACCGGCGCCTCCTGGACCCCGCCCCGCATGCGCCCGGTGGAGTACGTGGCCGCGGCCGGGGCGCTCTCGCCCGACACCCTCGTCATCCACGCCGTGGAGGTCGACGCGGCGGAGATCGCCGTCGCTCGCCGCGAGCGGCGCGGCCGTGGCTCACTGCCCGCGCTCCAACGCCCGCCTGCGCTGCGCCGTGGCGCCGGTGGCCGAACTGCTGCAGGCCGGGGTCACCGTGGGGTTGGGCACCGACAGCCTGGCCTCCAACGACTCCCTGGACATGTTCGCGGAGATGCGGGCGGCCTTGGCCGCCGCGCAGGGCCGCGCAGCGGGCAGCTCGGCGGCCGGGATCCGGCGCTGTCCCGGCGGCGCTCTCACCCGAGCAGGTGTTCCGCATGGCCACACTGGAAGGGGCGCGGGCCCTCGGGTGGGGGTCTCTCACGGGCAGTATCGAGGCCGGCAAGAGCGCCGACCTTATCGCCGTGCGGCTTCCGGCCGCGCCGGCTGGACCCGGCCGCCGTCTCCGGCCCGGCTCCCGCGGCCTCGCCGGTGGAGGCGCTCGTCGCCGGCGGCTCGGCGGCCGACGTCCGCCTGACCATGGTGGCCGGTAGTGTGGTCTTCTCGGCCGGTATCCCTCCGTCAGCCGATCTCTCCGGCTACCGGGCGGCCCGTGGAAAGCTCGGGCTCAAGGGGTAGCGGGCGCCGCGCGTCGCGCCGCTTCATTCTGAAGCCAGTTATAAGGCATAATCTGTCGGGCAACAGCGTCCCGAGCGGCGGGCCGGTCCTCCTGGGCCGGGCACTGCGCCGGACAAGATGAGGTGATCACAGTTGCTTCTCGACCGTAGACGTATCAAGAGGTGGGCTCGTTGGGTCGCCCTGATCCTGGCGATCATTTTCTGCGTGGGCGCCGTGGGTATCGGTATCGGCTCGGGCGTGGGGGGCATGAACGTCCTCGACGCGTTCTCCTGCGCCAACGAGAACACCACCGACACCACGACCTTCGACGAGAGGATCGCGGCTCTGCAGGCCACTCTGGCTCAGAATCCCAAAGACGTCACCATCCTCCAGTCCCTGGCTTCCGCGTACATCGACGACGAGGACTTCACCAACGCCGCCAAGTACCTCGAGCTGGCCATCGCCGCCGATCCCACTCAGAAGGCCATCTATCTGAAGCTGGCGTCCATCTACACGAGTTCGCTCTACGACTACAACAGCGCGGTCATCCTGCTCAACAAGGCTCAGGCCCAATTCCCGGACGATCCGGACGTCTACCTTCAGCTCGGCCTGGCTCAGCGCAGCCTGGGCAACACTTCCGCCGCCATCCTGGCCTGGCAGAGGTACCTGGCTCTGGCGCCCAACGGCTCCCAGGCCCAGACCATCCGGGAGGAGATCGCCTCGATGACCGCGAACGCGACCACCACGACGACCGCTGCCACCACCAGCACCACGGCCCGTCGACCACCTCGACGACGGCTTCGGCGGTGACGAGCACGACCGTGCGCCACAGCACCACGGCCGCTCCGACCACCACGACGGCTCCGTAGCCGCGCACAAGGCTTGGTGGCCCCGCCTGAGGGGTACGGAGAGGCAGTCTAGGTCTAAGGTAGCGGCTGCTATCGTGCCGGGCGTGCTATCTTCCGCTTCGCTAACCGCTGGGACAGAGGAGTCTGTCTCTTGCGACTGATCATCACAGAGAAGAACGACGCCGCCAAGAAGATCGCCGGGATACTCTCCGCCAACGGCGTGCATCGCCGAGTCGTATCTGAAGGTCCCGTACTACATCTTCGACGACGTCGACGGCGAGCCGTCGGTCGCCGTGGGGCTCAAGGGCCACGTGGTCCAGGTGGACTTCCCGCCGGAGTTCTCGGAGTGGCGCAAGGTGGAGCCGCGGGAGCTCATCGACGCCCCGCTGGTCAAGACCGAGACCGCCAAGTCGGTGGTCCGCACCGTCAAGAAGCTGGCGGTCGACGCGACCAGCCTCATCATCGCCACCGACTTCGACCGCGAAGGCGAGCTCATCGGGCTCGAGGCCCTCAACCTGGCCGTGGAGGAGAACTCCAAGCTGGTCCGCACCGTGCGCCGCGCGCGTTTCTCGGCCCTCACCGCCGGAGAGATCAAACGCGCCTTCTCCGATCTCGACCACCTTTCCGAGCCGCTGGCCCGGGCCGGCGAGGCCCGGCAGGACATCGACCTCATCTGGGGCGCCACGCTCACCCGGTTCGTCTCGCTGGCCACCGGCCGGCTGGGCAGCCAGTTCCTCAGCGTCGGGCCGGGTCCAGACGCCCACCCTGGTGCTCGTCGCCGAGCGCGAGAGGGAGCGCCGGGCGTTCGTCTCCGAGCCGTTCTGGGTGGTCAAGGTGGAGCTGGAGTCCGACGGGCAGCGGTTCAGCGCGCTCCACAAGGAGGAGCGCTTCACCGACGAGGCCCGGGCCACCGCCGTCTTCGACAAGCTGGCCACGCCGGGCAAGGTCACCGCCGTCAAGAAGACCTCGCGCAAGGTCCAGAAGCCGGCCCCGTTCAACACCACGAGCTTCACCAGTGCGGCCACCTCTCTCGGCTACAGCGCGGCCGCGGTCATGCGCATCGCCGAGGACCTCTACATGGCCGGCCACATCAGCTACCCCCGTACCGACAACACGGTCTATCCGCCGTCCCTCGATCTGCGGGAGGCGTTGGAAGTCCTCGCCGAAGGCGAGTTCGCCCGGGAGGTCGGCCAGCTTCTCAGCCGCGACGACGCTGCACGCCAGCCGGGGCGACAAGCGCACCACCGACCATCCGCCCATCTATCCCACGGGCAATCCCCGCCGGGGCGAGCTGGGCGACCGGGAGTGGCGCCTCTACGAACTGGTCGTCCGGCGCTTCATGGCCACCCTCTCCGACGACGCCGTCATGGAGTCCAACCGGGTGGACGTCGCCATCAGCGGCGAGCCCTTCGTGGCCCGCGGCAACCGGGTGGTCACGGCCGGCTGGTTGGAGCACTACCCCTACAGCCGCCAGAAGGACCTTGAGCTGCCGCTGCTGCACGAAGGCGACCTGGTGGACCTCGTCGACAAGCAGATCGACGCCCGCGAGACCCAGCCGCCGTCGCGGTACGGCCAGGGCACGCTCATCGAGCTCATGGAGAAGCACAACCTGGGCACCAAGGCCACGCGGCACGCCATCATCCAGAACCTGTACGACCGCGGCTACGTGCACGGCAACCCCGTGGAGCCCACCGAGATGGGCATGAAGATGGCCGAGGCTCTGCAGGAGTACGCGCCCCGCATCGCTTCTCCGGAGATGACCGCGCAGCTCGAGAAGGACATGGACCTCATCTCCGAGCGCGACCTCACCAAGGAGCAGGTGGTCACCATCTCCCGCGACCTGCTGCGGCAGGCCTACGGCTCGCTGGAGGAGAACCGCCAGCAGATGGCCACCAAGATCTACGAGGGCATCACCGACGACCGCATCCTGGGCGACTGCCCGAAGTGCGGGACGCACCGCATCCGCATCATCCGCTCGAAGGCCACCAAGAAGCGCTTCGTGGGCTGCGAGGGCTATCCCGAGTGCGACCAGACCTACCCGCTGCCGCAACGGGGCGACGTCATCGGCACGGGGAGATCTGCCCGCAGTGCGGCAGCCCCAAGGTGAAGATCCTCGGCGGCCGGCGTCCCTGGATCCTCTGCCTCGACCCGCACTGCCCCACCAAGGACGAGTACCGGGAGAAGCAGGCGGCCCGGGCGGCAAGGCGGCGGCCGCCGGCGAGGGCGACGGCGAGACCGCGGCCAAGGCGAAGAAGCCGGCGGCGAAGAAGCCGGCGGCCAAGAAGACCACGGCCGCCGCGAAGAAGCCCGCGGCCGCCAAGACGGCGGCGGCCAAGAAGGCGGCCACGACCAAGACGCCGGCCGCCAAGAAGCCCGCCGCGGCGAAGAAGCCGGCCGCCGCGAAGACCACCACGGCCACGCGCAGCCGGGCCAAGGCGCCGGCCGCCGCGCCGGCCGCCGGCGACACCGAGGCCTAGCCTTGGACGAAGACGCCCATCCGCTCCCTCCCGAGGACGCGTCGCTCGACGACTCGGTGCTGAGCGGGCTGGGCAGCTGCCTCAAGGGCGTCTTCATCACGTTCGAAGGTCTCGACGGCTGCGGCAAATCCACCCAGATGGAACTCCTGGCCGCAGGCCCTGTCCGAGCGCGGGCTACGTGATCACCGTGACCCGCGAACCCGGCGGCACCCCGCTGGGCGAGGGTATCCGCGACATGCTCCTCGACCCGAAGCACCACGGCATGTCGGCGCGGGCCGAGGCCTTGCTCTACGCGGCCGCTCGCGCCCATCTGGTGGAGACAGGTCATCCGTCCGGCGCTCGAAGACGGGCAGATCGTCCTCTGCGACCGCTACATCGACTCGTCGCTGGCCTATCAGGGCTACGGCCGGGGCCTGGGCACCGACTACATCCTCCTGGTGAACGACTGGGGCACCGACGGCCTCTTCCCGACCTCACCCTGTTCCTCGACCTCGACGACTCGGTGCGCTCCACCCGCGTGGCGGCCGTGCCCGACCGGCTGGAGGCGGAGGACGAGGCTTTCCACCAGCGCGTGGCCCAAGGCTTCCGGGAGTTGCTCATGGTCCACCGCCACCGCATCCGCCGGGTGGACGCCACCGGCAGCGCGGCCGAGGTGCAGGAGCGCGTCCGCGCTATCATCGAGCAGGAACTCGAGCTGTTCAGCCACTGAGGCTCGAACAGCGGTCGCCGACCGATCGCGAGGCACGTCGTGCGGGGACTGTTCTCCGACATCATCGGCCAGGAGATGGCCGTCGCTCTGCTCACCCGAGCCCTCGAACAGGGCGCCTCACACGCGTACCTGTTCTCCGGACCGCCCGGCGTGGGCAAGACCGATCGCCGCTCTCGCGTTCGCGGCCGGCCTGGCCTGTCCCGAGGGGGGCTGCGGCGCCTGCGCCACCTGCCGGCGCGTGCAGGAGGGGCTCCATCCCGACATCGAGATCGTCGCTCCGGAGGGCAACTTCATCCGCAAGGAGGAGATCACCGAGATCAACCTCCACGCCGCCTACCGGCCGTACGAAGCCCGCGCCAAGGTCTACATCTTCCTGGAGGCGGACAACTTCAACATCGAGGCGGCCAACGCCTTCCTCAAGACGCTCGAGGAGCCGCCCGGCCACGTGCACTTCATCCTGGTGACCGACCGGCCCGAGCGGCTGCTGCCCACCATCGCGTCGCGCTGCCAGCTGGTGGCGTTCTCGCCGGTGCCGGCCCGGCGCCATCGCCGCCGATCTCTCCACCCGGTGGGGCCTGAAGCCGGAGGAGGCGCAGCTGCTCGCCCGGGTGGCCGGAGGCAATCTGAGCTACGCCCGGGAGCTGGCCACGTCCGATGGCGCCCGCCGCCAGCGGGACGTCCTGCTCGACCTTGCCCGCGACCTGCCCGGAGCGGGGCTGCTCGACACCGAGCTGGCGCTCGACGAGGCCATGGCCAGCGTCGGAGTCCCGGCAGGGTGAGGTGGTGCCCGAGATCAAGGCCGAGCTCAAGCGGGCGCTCGAGTGGGCGGGGGACGCGCGGACGCGCAAGTGGCTGGAGAAGCGCAGCGAGGACAAGATCAAGCGGCAGCAGCGCCGCCTTCGCACGCAGGGCCTGCAGACCCTCACCCGGGTGTTCGCCGGCTGGTACCGCGACCTGGCTCTGGTGTCGGTGGGCGCCGAGGACGCGGTGCTCAACCAGGACCGCCTGAGCGAGCTGCAGACGGTGGTCCGGCCGGACGGTCTGGCCGCCTATACCCAGGCTGTGGGGGCGGTGCAGAGGGCCGAGGAGCGGCTCCGGTATAATGTCGATGCCCGATGTGCCATCGGGGACATGTTTCGCTCGATCAAGGAGGCCCTCGCGTAGTGGCCGATGTCGTCGGGGTCGTCTTCCCCAATGGAATCAAGACGTACTATTTCGATCCCGCCGGTCTCGAACTGTCGAGAGGCGACCAGGTGGTCGTCCAGACCTCGACCGGTCCGGAGATCGGCCAGGTGGTCGAGCCCATCCGCACCATCGAGGATTCCGAGCTGCCGGCTCCCTTGAAGAAGGTGACGCGGCTGGCCACGGACAAAGACCTCGAGGCCCAGGCGGAGGCTCGGAACCTGCGCAAGCAGGCCATGATCACCTGCCGCGAGATGATCGCCCAGCACGGCTTGGACATGAAGCTGGTCGGCGCGGACATGTCGTTCGGCGGAGAGAAGATCACCTTCAGCTTCTACGCCGACGAGCGGGTGGACTTCCGTGGTCTGGTCGCCGATCTGGCCAAGGTGCTCAAGACCCGCATCGAACTGCGCCAGGTGGGCGCGCGCGAAGAGGCGCGCATGGTCGGCGGGCTCGGTCCGTGCGGCCGGGGCCTGTGCTGCACCCTGTTCCCGCCCGGGGACGATCCGGTCTCCATCCGCATGGCCAAGGAGCAGAACCTGCCGCTCAACCCGGCGAAGATCTCGGGGCTGTGCGGCCGCCTCATGTGCTGCCTCAAGTACGAGCAGGAACAGTACGTGCGCTTCCGCAAGGAGGCGCCGCCCAAGGGCACCCGGGTGCAGACGCCGGATGGTCCGGGCGCCATCGTGGGCTACAACGTCCTCAAGGACGCCATCACCGTGCGCACCGAGGACGGGCACAACACCGACATCAAGCTCTGCTGCTGCGAGTGCCAGGCCGACGGCGGGCTGCTGTTCGTCCCCGAAGAGGGCGAGCCGGCCGCCGCGCCGGAGCTTCTGGGCTTCGCGGGAGGGCTCGTCTCGGCCCCCAGGGCCACCTTGGCCGAGGATGAGGAAGAGCTGGCCGTCATCGAAGCGCAGGTCGTCCTTGGAGAGGATGGCCAGCCGGTGGATGTCGTGGTCTCCGAGGGTTCGCGGCGGCGCCGGCGGAGCCGGGGCCGCAGAGGCGGACGGGGTCGGGGCGAAGCCGGTGAAGGCGGCGCGCCCGGTGAGGGCGGCGTCGCGGGCGACGCGGCCGCGGCCGGTAACCGGCCCAGCGGAGAGGGCGTCCGCCATCAGAGCGAGCACGGCCGCAGGCATCCTGAACGGCATCGCGGCGGTGTCGCACACAGACCCGAGGGTGGCGCTCCCGGCGGCGAGCAGGCGCAGCAACGCAGGCCACCGGCGGGCGAAGGCTCGCCCGAAGGCGGTCCGCGCGGTCCCGAAGACGGCGCCGGCGGCACCAGTTCCAGCGCGAAACGGCGGCGCAGACGGCGCAGGCCTAGCGGTGGGGGCGGCAACGGTGGTGGCGAAGGCGGCGGCGCCAATGGGAACGGCGGCGGCGCGGGCGCGCCGGGCGGGAGCTCCGGCGGAGGCGAGTAAGGCCGTTAGACCGGGCTACTCCTCCACGGCATGCCGCGGCCGGCGGCTGCGGTCTGACACCCCTCTGCGTCCGGCGGGCTTCGGCGACATGGCCGCCGCCTGTCTCTGGATGTGGGTTATGAGCGCTCGGGCCGTCGCGGTGAGCGGCCGGTCGAACGCGTGGATGAGGACGATCCTTCGCTCCACCTTCTTCTCGAACGGCACGGCTACCAAGCCTTCCAGGGTCTCGGGCTGGGTGAGCATCCGCGGCATGGCGGTGATCCCCAGGCCTTCGCGCACCAGGTTCTTGAGCAGCTCGGGGTAGACCGCGCGGTAGGTGGTCTTGGGCTTGATGCCGGCCACCCGGAAGACGTCCATGATGATGTTCGAGGTGCTGTAGAAGGGCGGGGGCAACAGGATCCGCTCGTCGGCGAGCATCGTGGGATCCACCGCCGGCACAGCGGCCAACCGGTGCCCCGTGGGGACCACCAGGAACAGCTCTTCGGTGGCCAGCAGCCGGCCCGCCGCCCGGCTCGCCTTCCAGGGAGTGTGAACGGCGCAGTCGAGCTTGCCGGCCACCACCGCTTCCTCCAGCTCCACGTCGTGGCCCTCCACCAGGTCGATCTTCACGGTGGGGTTGGCGGCCATGAAGCTGCTGAGGATGGGGGTGAGGAAGTGGGCGAACACCATGCCGCTCGCCCCCAGCCGGACCACGTTGGCCGCCTGGGCTCCGGCCCGCTCGCGCATGAGGGCGATGGTCTCGTCGGTGCGGGCGATGATCACCTGCGCCAGCGGCAGCAGGAACTGCCCGTCGGCGGTGAGCTCCACGTGCCGGCCGTACCGCTCGAAGAGGCGCGCGCCCACCTCCATCTCCAGGCGGGCGATCTGGCGGCTGAGGGCGGACTGCGTCAGGTTGAGGTTGACCGCCGCCCCGCTGATACTGCGGGTCTCGGTGACGGCCACGAAGGCTTTCAGAAGATTGACTTCCACGATTTCCTCTCGAACTCGGAATACCTGCCGCGACCCATGACGATCGCGGCCGAACGCCCCCTCTCTCCCGGATTTGGCTCTACGGTGAGCCTTGTCAGCTTTCTGGGGAGGATCGTCATGCAGAAGAAGTGGTCTGTCGTTCGCGGGCTCTCCTTCATCGGGATACCGGCCGACGCCAACAGCGTCCAGGTCGACTGCGATGAAGACAAGATAATCCGTATCCGCCCTCTGCGCTACGACTGGAAGTATCCCGGCCTCAAGCCTTGGCGGATCGAAGCGCGCGGCAAGAGCTTCTCGCCGTCGATGAAGTCCCTGGCGCCGCCCCTCAGTCTGGGCTACAAGAACCGTGTCCACTCGCCCAACCGGGTGCTCCATCCGCTGAAACGGGTGGACTGGGACCCCAGCGGCGCGCCCGGTTCCACCGGCCCCGGCGGGCGCAACACCCAGAACCGCGGCAGCAGCAAGTACGAGCGCATCTCCTGGGAAGAGGCGCTCGACATCGTCGAGGGCGAGATCCGCCGGATCAAGGACCGCTACGGCATGGAGGCCGTCCTCTCGCAGTCCGACGGCCACGGCGAGACCAAGATCGTGCACGCGGCCCACGGCTGCAACCGCAAGCTCCTGCGCCTGCTCGGCGGCTACACGCTCCAGACCCGCAACACCGACAGCTGGGAGGGCTGGTACTGGGGCGCCAAGCACGTGTGGGGCTGCGAGAGCCTGGGGCAGATGACGCCGGTGGCCAACGTCATCCCCGACGTGGCCAAGCACTGCGACGGCATCCTGTTCTGGGGATGCGACCCGGAGACCACCCCCTGGGGCTTCAACGGACAGCTGGCCAGCCGGGTGAGCTACTGGTTCACCGAACTCGGCATCAAGTCCATCTACATCTGCCCCGACCTCAACTACGGCGCCGCCGTCCACGCCGACAAGTGGATCCCGGTGCTGCCCAACACCGACGCCGCCCTGTACCTGGCCATCGCGCACGTGTGGATGACGGAGGGCCTCTACGACAAGGACTACGTGGAGACCCACACCGTCGGCTTCGACAAGTTCCGCGCCTACGTGCTGGGCGAAGAGGACGGCGTGGCCAAGACCCCCGCGTGGGCGGCGCCCCTCACCGGCGTGCCGGCCCGCACCATCAAGGCCCTGGCCCGCTACTGGGGCACGCACACCGTCTCGGTGGCCATCGGCAACGGCGGCCCGGGCATCCGCGGCCCCTACTCCACCGAACCGGCGCGTCTGCAGGCCCTGCTCCTCTCCATGCAGGGCGTGGGCAAGCCGGGCGTGCACCAGTTCAAGATGATCGAGTGGGGCCTCTACAACCGCAAGGCCAACATCCCGCTGCCCCCGCCCGCGTACGTGCCGGTGGTGCTCGCGGCCCATCGCGGCTGGGCGTACATGGACACGCCGCCCCAGTTCATCCCCAAGGACATGATCCACGACGCCATCCTGCATCCGCCCATCAGCTGGTATGGGACGACGCTCTCCCGCGACTCGGTGGAGCAGCAGTTCATCAAGTACACCTATCCCCGGGAAGGCGGCACCGAGATCCACATGGTCTGGACCGACACGCCGTCCTGGATCACCTGCTGGAACGACACCAACTCGTACATCCGGGCCTTCCAGCATCCCAAGATCGAGTTCATCCTCGCCCAGCATCCCTGGATGGAGAACGACTGCCAGCTCGCCGACCTGGTGCTCCCGTCGCTGACGCAGATGGAGACCGACGACATCGGCGTGGAGTCGATGAGCGCCCAGTTCAGCTGCCTGTTCCACTCGCCCAAAGCCATGCAGGCCAAGGCCGAGTGCAAGAGCGACTACGAGATCGTCTGCGCCATCGCCGAGCGGTTCGGCCTGCTGGAGGAGTACACGGGCGGCAAGAGCGTGGAGCAGTGGATAGAGGCCGGCTACCAGAACTCGGGCGCGGCGGGGGAGATCACCTTCGAGGAGCTCAAGGAGAAGGGCTACTACGTGGTGCCCCAGGACCCGGACTGGGAGAAGGTCCGGCCGGGTCTGCTGGACTTCTACGAGAAGCCGGAGGAGCACCCGCTCAGCACGCCCAGCGGCAAGATCGAGTTCTACTCCAGCCGGTTGGCCGAGCTCTTCCCCGACGACGACGAGCGGCCGCCGGTGCCCCGGTGGATACCGGAGGGCGAGTCGCACCAGGAGAGCCGGGACGGCGCGCGGGGGCGGGACTATCCCCTGCTGGTGATATCCAACCATCCGCGCTGGCGGGTGCATTCGCAGCACGACGACATGAAGTGGCTGCGGGAGATCCGCACCTGCAAGGTGGAAGGGCCCGACGGCTACTACTACGAACCGCTGTGGATCAATCCGAGCGACGCGGCCGCGCGGGGCATCGCGGACGGCGACGTGGTGAAGATCTTCAACGAGCGGGGGGCGGTGCTGGCGGGGGCCTCGGTGACGGAGCGGATCTGCCCGGGGGCCGTCTACATCGACCACGGCGCCCGCTGGGACCCCATCGTGCCCGGGGTGCTCGACCGGGGCGGCGCCATCAACACCATCACGCCGCACAACATCACGTCCAAGAACGCGACCGGCATGGTGTGCAGCGGCTTCCTGGTGGAGGTGGAGGCCGCGGACCTGGCCGGGTTGCGGCAGGCGTATCCGGAGGCGTTCGCCCGGCCCTACAGCGCGGACGCCGGCCTCATACTGGAAAGGGTCCTGGCATGAGAGCGATAGTCAACATCACGCCGGGCCGGGCCGCCACCGCGGCAGGGTGGCGCGCCCGCGAGGTGAGGGTGGACGCGGCGACCGCCTCCATCGGCGACATCCTGCGCTCGGTCCACCTGAAGGACGGCAGCACCAGCCTCTACGAGTTGATCGCCGAGCCGGCGGGCGTCAAGCCGGACTACGCGGTGTTCATCAGCGGAGTGCTGCAGCGCGGCGCCGTCGACTGGTCGCGGCCGGTGGCCGACAGCGAGCAGATCCACGTGGTCGACTGGCCGATGGTGGACTCGTAGGGGGCGGCGAGGGCGGCGCCAAGGCCTACCTCCCGCCGGCCGCCGCCCCCAGGTAGTCGTTCCGCACGTCCTGCGACACGGCGCCGTCGGTCACCTCGATGATGCGGTCCGTCTGCTGCGCTATCGACCGGTCGTGCGTCACGATGACGAACGTCGTCCCCAGCTCGTTGTGGATCCGCCGGAAGAGGTCGTAGACCAAGGCCGAGTTGGCGGTGTCGAGGTTGCCGGTGGGCTCGTCGGCCAGCAGGATGTCCGGCGAGTTCATGAGCGCCCGCCCGATGGCCACCCGCTGCTTCTGCCCGCCCGACAGCTGGCTCGCGTTCTTCCCCGCCAGCCCGCCCAGCCCGAGGAACTCGAGGATCTCGTCCGCCCGCTCCCGCCCCTTCGGCCCCTTGACCGCCTGAGGCGAGCCCCCTATCCACACCGGCAGCAGCAGGTTCTCCCGCACCGAGAACTCCGGCAGCAGGTGATGGAACTGGAAGACGAACCCCAGGTGCTCGTTGCGGAACGCGGCCCGCTTCTTCTTGTTCAGCTTGGTGACGTCCGTGCCCAGCAGCGAGACGGTGCCCGCGGTGGGCCGGTCGAGCAGGCCGAGCATGTTGAGCAGCGTCGATTTGCCGCTGCCCGACTGGCCGATGATGGACAGGAACTCCTTCTCCGCCACCCGGAAGCTGACGCCGCGCAGCGCCAGCGTCTTGACCGAGTCCCCGTATTCCTTGGTGACGCCTTCGAGGGCGATGATGTCAGGCACTCTGGATCACCTCGATCGGGTCGAGCCGCGCCGTCTTGCGGTACGGGATGATGGCCGAGACCAGGGCGATGATGATGCCGATGGCCGCCGACAGCAGCACGAAGCTCAGCTGCGGGGTGATGGGGAAGAGCCCTGAGTTGCCGGACTTGGCGATGGAGCTGAACGCGGCGATGAGTCCCAAGCTGATGCCTATGCCGACCGCCGTCCCGATCACCCCCAGGATGCCCGCCTGGAACAGGAACACCAGCCCGGTGCGCCTGTCCGCCATGCCGAGGGCCTTGAGTATGCCGATCTGCCGGGTCTTCTGCACCGCCGAGATGGCGAGCGTGGAGGCGATGCCGAGCATCACGGCGATGATCACGAACACCTGGATCATGTAGGACGACGTGCTCTGGCTCTGCAGGGCGGTGAGCAGTTCGGCGTTCTTGGCCTGCCACTCGGTGACGGTCTCGCCGGGGAACTTGGCCGCCACATCGGCCGCCACCTGCGGCGAGGTGAAGACGTCCGCGATCTGCGTCTCCACGGCGCTCACCTGGTCGGCCGGCCGCCCGAGCGCCGCGCTGGCCGCCTCGAGCCCGGCGAACGCCACCTGCTGGTTGGCCGCCTGGGAGCCCAGGTCCACGACGCCTTCGAGCGTGGCGTTCACGGTCTGCGCCGTCGGCCAGCACCAGCTTGACCGGGTCGCCGGGCTTGAGCCCGTACTGCGTCGCGAAGTCCTTGCCGAGCAAGATGCGGTCGCCCTGCAGGGTCGCCTCGCCGGCGATCACCTTGCCCGACAGCTTGTAGATGGCCTCGATGTCGGCGAGGGTGCCGCCCTTGATGACCACCGGGGAGCTCGTGCCGCCCACCGGCACCAGCGCGGAGACCACCTGTACCGCGGCCACCGCCTTGATCCGTGAGTCGGACTCCAGCTTGGCCCGGTCATCCGCCGTGAACGCGAACGATGCCTGCCCTGCCGCCGGTTCGACGGTCACCTGCGAGCTGGACCCGACGGTCTTGTCGACCAGGTCGGCCTGCAGGCTGGTGATGAGCGACCCGACGAACACCTGCACCGCGATGCCCACCGCGATGCCGAGGATGATGAGGATGGACTGCGATTTGCTGCGCCACAGGAAGCGCCAGGCGATCTTGAGCTCAAGCATGGTCAGGCTCCTCGGTGGCGGCCGCGGCGCCGGCCGCGCCGCCAAGGTTGGCGCCGCCCGTCCGCCCCGCCAGTCCGTCGAGCAGCGCGTCGTAGTCGTCGACCGCGTACTCCTCCCAACCCGGCGCTCCATGGGCGAAGGCCGGACCGCCGGCCACCAGCCGCACACCGGGCAGGCGCTCGCGCAACTTGGCGATCACGTTGTGCAGGGCCGCCCTCTGGAAGTGGGTGGAGGCTGAGAGACAGACGACGCTTGCCTTCTCAGCCTGCACGCACTTGACCATCTCCTCCACCGGGGTCCCGGCTCCCACGTAGACCGTGTGGAAGCCGCGCAGGTCGAACCGGTCGGCGAGCATGCGCAGGCCGAGGTCGTGGGTCTCTTCGGGAGGGCAGAAGAAGGCGACGGTCACCGGCACCGCGGGCACGCCGGCCTTGTGCTCGAGAACCTTCGGGTAGAGAGCCTCGACGCCCGCGCGCACGGCGCCGACGATGAGGTGCTCCTCCCAGACGGCGGTCTGCCCGTGTTGCCAGCTGTCGCCCACCGAAGCCAGGAAGGGTTGGAGCACGGAGGTGTAAAGGTCCGTCTATGGGCAGCCCCGCGTCCACCGCGGCGAGGATGGCCTGCACGGCGCCGGCCGGTCACGCTCCCGGAGGCAGCGGTCGAGCTCCGCCCTGGTCGTTTCGATCACTGATGGTGCGCCACTCACGATCGGACCCCCTATTGTCGGTCTCCGTCAGAGGTTCAGGCTTCCTTGCTTTGCCCTCTCGGCCAGTGCGACGATGATGGCGTCGCGCTGAGACTCCAGCGGACCTTCGCTATCCACCATCGAGGTGATGCCTGCGCTGGCAGCTATCTGGCCGGCCAACCGGCTTCCCGCGACGTATCTGCGGCTCCTACCGGCGCCGACGGCTTTGAGCAGTCCGTTGCTCTCCAGTCTAGCCAGGTCTGTGACAGCTGTTGCCACGGAAACATCCGCCAGGCTCCGGTAGAAGCGGTTTGTCACCTCTCGCCCGAAGAAGGCATCGAAGAGGGCATGCGCCATCCGGCCATCACCACCCCCCACGGCCTGGGCGGCATCATCGAGGGCCAGCCACAGGATCCTTTCGGTCGCCTGCCGCAACGAAAGCGCTTCCACCTGCCTCACCTGGGCTCCAACATGGGCCTCGACAAAAGGCGTCACCTCCACTGAGTCCGTCCACTCAGAGCCCAGGCACTCGAAAGCCCGGTAGTAGTCGGCTATGTGTCCGCCCCACCATTCTTCCAGACTCGTGAACTCCGGAGAGCGGTATCCCCCCCGGTACATTGCCAGAGAGGCCAGTATCCGGGCAGTCCGCCCGTTCCCATCGGCGAAGGGATGGATCCCGGCCATCCGGCAATGGATCACAGCGGCCACGAGCGGGGCGGGTGCGGTCTTCTGCTGCTCTGCCCACATCGCCAACTCAGCGACCAACCGAGGAACCTCCTCGGGCGGCGGCGGAAGGAAGACCTGCCGCTGGCCAACGACGTCGACCAGGCGGTTCTGCGTCTGCCGGAACCGGCCGGCCCCAAGCGAGTAGTCCTCGCCCATGATGCGATAGTGGATCCCCAAGATGAGTTCCGAGTGCCATTCGAAACCTGGGTCGTCCGACCGGTTGAGAACGAACCTCATGGCGTCCCGGTAGCCCTCGACGAAGGCCACGTCCCGGGATGCGACAGAGGTGGGCCTGTCGCCGGCGAGAATCCGCCGCACCTCGTCCACGGTGACCGACACTCCCTCCATGGAGGTGGAGGCGGCGACTGCCCCGGCTTCCAGTTCCTGGCGTGTCCTGCCAAGCCAAATGCGTGGAAGCGGGCCCCTTGAATCGAGCCGTTGCTTCAGGTCGGCCAGACGGGCCAGACTAGCATCTATGCGGGTGTTGGTGCTGTAGACGTACATGTGCTCGTTCCGCCCCAGGCTTGCCGATTAATCTACTAATCTGCTAGTAGATTAGCAGGTTATTCGACTAACGCAATGGATGAAGTCCCCGGCCATCTGGGGGCTGCGGGAAGCCGGCGAGGAGAATCGAACTCCTGACCTGCTCATTACGAGTGAGCCGCTCTGCCATCTGAGCTACGCCGGCGAGGAACATCCGCGGGGGTGAGGCGGGGCGCCTCCAGATTTCCGCGGGCGCTTTAGTTTAGAAGCTGGCGACCGACCTTACAAGTTGGCAGGCGACAATGTGGCGCTCGGCGGCCGGGATCGGCTGCGCGCCGGCTCTCGGCGCCCGAGGCGGACTCGCGCCGGTCCCCACCTCGGCCGCGGCCGGTCACAATCCTTCGACGGGCGGGGGCGTCTTCTCCGGCCCCACAAGGATGGTCTCGCCCTCGACATGCACCTCATAGGTCCGCAGTGGCCGCGGATGCCTCACCAGCTTCCCGATGGTCAGCGCGGCGCCTTCCCAGTCGGTCCAGCGCAGGACCCGGCCGTCCCGCAGGTCGAACATCGAGTGGTGGCGCGGGCAGGTGAGAATGGTGCCGTCGAGCTTCCCGTCGGGCAGATGGCCGCCCATGTGCGGGCATCGTGCATCGGAGACGAAGTACTCGCCGCCCACGTGGGCCACCAGCATCTCGTGATCCTCGATAGCCGCCGCTTTCATCCCTCCCATCTCGATGCCCGCGGTGGTCGTCAACGGAATGAAGTCTTCCATGTCATCTCCCATTCCTAGTGTGGTCGCGCGCCGCGCCGCTACTGCACGGTGATGGTGCCGGTCATCGTGGGGTGGAGGGCGCAGTAATACGGATAGCTACCGGCCTTGTCGAATGTGAACGTGAAGGTGGCGCCGTTCTCCATGTTGCCGCTCTGGAATTCGCCGTTGTCCGCCGTCACGTCGTGGGTGACGGAGTCCTCGTTGGTCCAAGTGACGCTCTCTCCGGCTTTGATGGTCACATCCGCCGGGACGAAGGCGAAGCCCTTCATGACTATCTGGGCCGCGCTGGTGCCGCCCGCTGTCGTGGTGCCCGGAGACGCAGCCGTGGTGGTGGTCGTGGCCGTGCCGCCACATGCGCCCGCGAACACACTGATCGCCAGGATCGCGATGACGCACGCCACAGCGGCGACGATCGCGGCTGGCTTGCGGCGCCGGGTTCGGCTTCTCGATGCCTGCCTCATGGGGATTCCTCCTTCGCTGCACGGTTCCAGCGCCAGATACCCCGAGAGCGGGCGAAATCATGCCTCCGATATAACCGTACACACGGTTATACGTGATAACATGTGGGCACTGATGTACCGAAGCACCAGATGCGTCGACTGGACGACCAGGGGGGCGAGCATGAAGCGGCTGTCTTTCTTGGATAGATTCCTGACTCTGTGGATCTTCCTGGCCATGGCCATCGGCGTGGGGGCCGGCTACGTCTGGCCCGCCATCGGCAAGGCCATCGAGAGCGCTTCCATCGGCACCACCTCCATCCCCATAGCCGTGGGCCTCATCCTCATGATGTATCCGCCCTTCTGCAAGGTGCGCTACGAGGAGCTGGGCGACGTGTTTCGCAACTGGAAGGTGCTGGGCCTCTCGCTGGCGCAGAACTGGATCATCGGACCCATCCTCATGTTCTTCCTGGCCATCCTGCTGCTGTCCGACAAGCCGGCGCTCATGCAGGGCGTCATCATGATCGGACTCGCGCGCTGCATCGCCATGGTGATCGTGTGGAACGACCTGGCCAAGGGCGACACGGAGTACGCCGCCGGGCTGGTGGCCTTCAACTCGGTGTTCCAGGTGCTCTTCTACTCGGTCTACGCCTACGTGTTCATCACCGTGCTGCCCCGCTGGTTCGGCCTGGAGGGGGTGGCGGTCGACGTGAGCATCGGGCAGATAGCCAAGAGCGTGGGCATCTACCTGGGCATCCCCTTTGTGGCCGGCATCCTCACCCGGTTCGTGATGCTCCGCTTCAAGACCAAGGAGTGGTATCACTCGGAGTTCGTCCCCCGGGTCAGCCCCCTCACCCTGATCGCGCTGCTCTTCACCATCCTTGTGATGTTCTCCCTGAAGGGCGAGATCATCGTGCACCTGCCCCTGGACGTGGTCCGGGTGGCCGTCCCGCTGCTCATCTACTTCGTGATCATGTTCTTCGTGAGCTTCTACATGGGCAAGCGGGTGGGGGCCGACTACCGGCGGAGCACCACGCTCGCCTTCACGGCCGCCTCCAACAACTTCGAACTGGCCATCGCCGTGGCCGTGGCGGTGTTCGGGCTGGGCTCGGCGCAGGCGTTCGCCGCCGTGATCGGGCCGCTGGTGGAGGTGCCGGTGATGATCGGACTGGTGAACGTGGCCTTCTGGCTACAGCGCCGCTACTGGCCGGCCAAGGACGGGGCTCCGGCCGGACCGGCCTTGCCTGAGGGGCAGGACCTCGGCTGTCCCACCACCATCTCCCACGTACTCCCGACTTCCAACGACCCGAAAGGGGAATGACCCATGGTCCAGCAACGAGATGACGACAAGGTCCGCGACGCGGTGCGCGACCGCTACGCAGAGGTAGCCAAGACCGGCTCTTCGTGCTGCTGCGGTTCGTCCGCCGAGGAGGCGGACGCCGTGGAGGCCTACCTCACCCGCAAGACAGGCGACGAGGAGTCGGCCCGGCTCGGGTATTCCGCGGAGGAACTGGCCGCGGCGCCGGAAGGGGCCAACCTCGGCCTGGGCTGTGGCAACCCGCAGGCGATAGCGGCTCTGAAGGCGGGCGAAGTGGTGGTGGACCTCGGCGCCGGGGCCGGCTTCGACTGCTTCCTGGCCGCGCGGGCCGTGGGGCCGACCGGCTATGTGATCGGCGTGGACATGACTCCCGAGATGGTCGGGCGAGCGCGCGACATCGCCCGCAAGTCGGAGTTCGCCAACGTGGACTTCCGCCTGGGCGAGATCGAGCATCTGCCGGTGGCCGACAACACCGCCGACGTGATCATCTCCAACTGCGTGGTCAACCTGTCGCCCGACAAGCAGGCGGTCTACAACGAGTCGTACCGGGTGCTGAGGCCGGGCGGCCGGCTGGCCGTGAGCGATGTGGTGGCAACGGCCGAGCTGCCGCAGGAATGGCGGGACGACATGCGCCTGCTCTCCGCCTGCATATCCGGCGCGTCCAGTGTGGCCGAGGTGGAGGGGATGCTGCGGGCTGCCGGCTTCGTGGACATCCTCATCGAGCCCAAGGATCAAAGCCGCGAGTTCATCCAGGACTGGGAGCCCGGGCGCAAGCTCGAGGACTACGTCCTCTCGGCCAGCATGACCGCCACGAAGCCCCGGTAGCGGAAGGACCGCGATGAACGGCGGACTGCGATGACCGGTGAAAGCCTCGCGCTATTCTCCGACATTCACGGGAACATCCGGGCCTTGGAGGCGGTGCTCGCCGAGCTGGACGCCCGGGGTATGGAGCGGCGGCACTGCCTGGGCGACCTGGTGGGTTACGGCGCGGACCCCAACGGCGTCATCGACCTGCTGCGGGCTCGGGGCATCTCCAGCCTGCTCGGCAACTACGACGAGGGCGTGGGCGGTGAGACGGGCGACTGCGGCTGCTTCTTCCCGGATGCGGAGGCCCGGCGCATCGGCGACGCCTCCTACGCCTTCACCGTCCGCACGGTCACGGCTGAGAACAAGGCCTACCTGCGCGCCCTGCCGCGCGAGGCGCATCTCGACCTCGCCGGCAAGAAGGTGCACCTGGTGCACGGCAGTCCGCGGCGCATCAACGAGTATCTGCTCCGCGACCGGGACGAGCGCACCTATCTGCGCCTGGCCGAGGCGGAGACGGCCGACGTGCTCGCCTTCGGCCACACCCACGACCCCTGGTTCCGGCGGTACGGGCGAACCCTCTTCGTCAACGTGGGCTCGGTGGGCCGGCCCAAGGACGGCGATCCTCGGGCCATGTATGTGGTGCTGCGGGCTGCGGCGGGCGCCGGCGCCGATGTGGAGGTGGAGATCGCCCGGGTCGGGTACGATGTGGAAGGCGCCGCCGCGGCCATTGCCGCCGCGGGGCTGCCACTCGAACTCGCCGCCAAGATCCGGGAGGGCCGCTGAGGCATGAGGCTGCTGAAAGACAGTTTCAAAGCGCTGTCGGACGAGACCCGTCTGCAGATAATGACGCTGCTCCTCGAGAACGACGAGCTGTGCGTGTGCGACTTCGTCGGGGCGCTCGAACAGACCCAATCCAAGATCTCCCGCCATCTCCGCTACCTCTACAACGCGGGGCTGGTGGAGGACCGCCGGGATGGGCTGTGGATGCACTACCGGCTGTCGAGCACGCTCACCCCCGAGCAGGCCACCATCGTGGAGGCGCTGGGCAAGGCCGTGGGAGAAGAGGAGAAGGCCGAGCTGCGGGGTTCTCTGCAGCGGTGGTTTGAAGAGAAGGACGGCGGCGGCTGCTGCGGGCCGTATGCAGGAGCGACGATCGGGCTGGGCGCGGGATTGGGCGGAGCCCTAGCGGCATGCGGTGGAGAAGACGCCACCACCACGACGGCCGCGGCAGCTACCTCTACCACCACCGCGGCGGGCAGCAGCACCACGGCTGCCCCGGGGTCCACAAGCACTTCCGCCGCCGCGTCGGCTGAAGAGGGCCGCATGATCAAGATGGGTGTGGTCTCGCCTCTCACGGGGAGCTTGGCCTCGTTCGCGAAGCCCGACCAGTGGATCGTCGACACGGTGGCCGCGTCGGTCAAAGATGGAGTCGTCTGCGGCGACGGCAAGCTGCACAAGTTCGAGTTCAAGATCGTGGACAGCCAGTCCCGCGCCGACCGGGCGGCCCAGGTGGCGGGCGACCTGATCCTCAACGACAAGGTCGACATCGTCCTTGCTTCGTCCAACCCCGACACGGTCAACCCCGTGGCAGACCAGTGCGAAGTCAACGGCGTGCCGTTCCTGGCCAACTTCGTCCCGTACGAGGCCTTCTACTTCGGTCGCGGCGGCACTCCCGACAAGCCCTTCAAGTGGACCTACATGTCCCACTACGGCTACGGCGCGTCCGGCCGCCTGCGGGATGAGACCTGGAAGCAGATCTCGACCAACAAGAAGGTCGGCGTGATCCTCCCGAACGACACGTCGGGCCGGGCCTTCGCCAACGAGAAGACCGGCATCCCCTTCCACATGAAGGACATGGGCTACGAGCTCCTCATCCCCGGCTTCCACGAGACCAACGCCGAGGACTTCACCCAGCAGATCTTCGAGTTCAAGAAGGCCGGCTGCGAGATCCTCACCGGAGCTCAGCAACCTCCGACGTTCACGAACTTCTGGAAGCAGTGCCTGCAGCAGGGCTACAAGCCCAAGATCGTCACCATGAGCCTGGCCCTGCTCTTCCATGAGACCGCCAGCGCCCTGGGCGACATCGTGCAAGGGTTGTCGGCCGAGGTGGTCTGGCATCCGACCTTCCCGTACAAGAGCTCGCTCAGCGGGCAGACCTGCCAGGAACTGGCCGACCAGTACAGCAAGGACACCGGCAAGGGGTGGACCGAGCCCATCGGGCAGTACGGCAAGTTCGAGTGGGCCATCGATGTGTGCAAGCGCACCGTCGACCTGGACAACAAAGAGGAATACCTCAAGGCCATCCAGACCACGAAGCTCGATACCGTCAACGGTCTCATCGACTTCACGGCTCCAGTGAAGATGGGCACGACCCATCCCGTCCTCAACGTCAACCTCATCGCCATCGCCAGCGGGCAATGGGCCAAGGCCCAGGGCGGCCCGTGGCCGTATGACGTGGAACTCGTGGCAGCCTCGAGCCCGAAGATCCCGCTCGCCCGGCCCATCGCGCCCATCGTCTACGCGTAGCCGAGTATCCGCGCCGAGCCACCCCGCGAGGCGCAGGTGAGTCAATCGTGACCGTAGAGCGGGGAAGCAGCCGGGGGGCGGCTGCTTCTCCGCGTGCAAGGGAGTGTCTGCATTGAAGCGCGAGCGCCGCAACGAGGCAAAGATCCCTCCTCCGGTTCGGGCCTGGGCAAGCACATACCAAATTCTGCGCGCAGGGCGCTACTCAAGGCCTTCGAAAGTCGTTCTATGGTCTTGTGATCACACTAGCATAACTCATACAATCTTATCTCTCCAACGCATCAAACCACTTTCAACTATCATCTATCAGCTATCTGGAAAATATTTCGCAGCAATACATCACCTATATGCCTGTCACGAACATTCTCTTGTATCGGCCGACGTTCCAATCCCCAAACATTCTCGGCATGACCGTGTTCAATAATGTCCTTGTGACGCCACCACGGCCGCAACATGCCGAACGCAGCTCTACACACTGTATCACATCTAATCACCCTGACAAATCAATCCTCCTTCTTTGACTCTTCTCATCAAGCTCAGTCCGAGTTGCCAAGATATCAATATCCTCTCTTGATGATATCGCCGGCTCTGACCGAAGCCGAAATCACTCAATCAACCCGTCAACATCAAGGACGAGATCTTCCTGGCGACGTCGATGCATCACCGTCATCGTCGGAGCCGCGACCCCGCCGTGGTGCGCAAGGCCGGGGAACTCGGGGAGACCGACTTCTCTACTGCACAACACTACATCGCCGGCCATTGGTGAAGCCGCCACAGATATTCCCTCCGCGCTGGTCACGAACTCAGGGCTGGAGCCTTCGACCTGACCGCTTGTTCGGCGTCGCGCCAACCTGGCTCACGGCGACTTGACGATCCTTCCAGCGTACGTCGCCCTGATAATAGTCAACGCCGTCCACTTCAACCCGTTCTACTCCATCCCCCTCACCATGGTCATCATGTTCATCATCGGTTACGCGCTCCAACGCGGCGTGCTCAACCGGATCGTGGGGAGCAAGATAGCCATCGGCGTCATCGTGACGTTCGGTATCTCCATGGTCATCCAGAACGGGCTTCTCGTAGCATTCACCCCCGACTCTCAGGGGCTGGATGCGGGGGCCATCGAGAACAAGAGCATCGCCATTGGGCAGAGTCTTGCCATCGGGTGGCTGCCGGTGTTGATCTTCATCATGGCAGTGGTGGTAATCGCGGCCCTGCAACTCTTTCTCGATCACACCAAGCTGGGGAGGGCCTTCAGGGCCATATCGGACGATCAGGAGGCCGCCCGGCTTGTGGGGGTCAACAACCGCAACGTCTACGCCATAGCCATGGGGGTGGCGCTGGCCATCATCGTCATCGGCGGCGTCATGATGGGCATCCGCACCACGTTCGACCCACTGCTCGGTAGCCAGCGCCTCATCTTCGCGTTCGAGGCCGTCATCATCGGCGGGCTGGGCTCGGGATGGGGGATGCTCATCGGCGGGGTCGTACTGGGACTCGCGCAGACACTCGGCGCGCAACTCCTCGGTTCGTCCTGGGCGATCTTCGCGGGCCACGCGATCTTTGTCCTGATCCTGGTGGTCCGGCCACAGGGGCTGCTGGCCCGGACCGTTCTCGTGAAACAGGGGGGCTCGCAATGAGGACCGATAGCGCTGTTGTCCGGTCCGATACTCCCCCTGCAGGCCGGCGGGTGACGGTCACCGTCGCCAACCGTCGCCACCTGATCGCGCTGGCGATCGGCATAGCCATCCTCGTGGTGCTTGCCTTCTTCCCACTGTTCGGCGGCACGGCCTGGACCCGAAGGCTTATAGACTTCCTGCTGTTCGTAGCCATGGCCCAGATGTGGAACCTCCTGCTCGGTTTCGGAGGCATCATCTCCGTGGGCCAGCAGGGCTACATCGGGATCGGATGCTACTCAGTCTGGCTGTTCGCCGACGTGCTCCACGTGCCTCTGTTCCTTTCGGTGGTCCTTGCCGCTGTCGTCGGAGGCTTGGTGGCCATCCCGTCGGCCGCCGTCGTGTTCAAGCTGCGTATGGGCTACCTCGCCATCGGCACCATGGTGCTCGCCGAGATGTACCGCATGATCGTGGGCAACATCGAAGCGACCGGTGGAGGGTCCGGCGTGACTATCCAGGCGGCCACCGGCATCAGCAACGAGTCCCGTATCGCCGGGACCTTCTGGTGGGCGCTCGCCGCCGCCGCTATCGCCATCGCCGTGGTCTACTTCATCCTGCGGTCTCGCACCGGCATGGCCTTGAAGGCCGTGCGCGACGACGACTTGGCCGCGCAGAGCCTGGGAGTGAACCTGTGGCGCACACGGCTCTACGTGTTCGTGGTGGCCGGCGCCGGCTGTGCGCGACCGCCGGGCGCTATCCGCGCGTATGCTAGGATGCAGGGCCGTGGCAACCGACCCCCATACAGGCATGATCAAGTACTTCGATACCCGGTCGAATCTCTCAGCAGCCGCTGCCTTTTCGCGACGTCGTCCTCGAGGGGATGGCCCAGGGCGGCGGACTGTTCGTGCCCGAGCGACTGCCGGCTCTGAGCCCCGCCGATATCCTCGCGCTGGCCGATCTGCCCTACTGGGAGCGCGCGGCTGTCATCTACGAGCGGTTCGAACTCGGCGTGCCGCGCGGAGAAGGTCCGGGAGATCTGCCGGGCGGCCTACGGGGCCAACTTCAACGACGAAGACGTAGCCGCGGTGCGAGAGGTCGACGGCTGGTCTGACGAGGGGCCGTTCTACTTTCTGGAGCTGTGGCACGGACCGACCCTGGCTTTCAAAGACATGGCCCTCCAGTGCATGCCCCTGTTCTTCTCGGAGGCTCTCGAGACCGCCCATGCGGAGGGCCGGCAGGAGACCGACAAGCTCATCCTGGTGGCCACCTCCGGAGACACCGGCGTGGCGGCGCTCAACGGCTTCGCCGACCGGCCGCACGTCAAGATCATCGTCTGCTACCCCAGCGGCGGGGTGTCGGCGGTGCAGCAGGCGCAGATGACCACGCAGGCCGGCGACAACCTCACGGTGCTCGCGGTGGAGGGCGACTTCGACGCCTGCCAGCGCTCGGTGAAGGCCGTCTTCGCCGACCAGGCCTTCGCGGCGGAACTCGCCGGCACGTACGGCCTCAGCCTGTCGTCGGCCAACTCCATCAACTGGGGCCGGCTGCTCCCGCAGATCGTCTACTACTTCAGCGCGTACGCGGACATGGTCAAGCGCGAGGCTCTGCAGATGGGCGACCCGCTCGACATCTGCGTGCCCAGCGGCAACTTCGGCGACATCCTCGGCGCCTACTACGCCAAGCTCATGGGCCTGCCGGCCGGCCGGCTGATCTGCGCGTCCAACACCAACAACATCCTCACCGACTTCTTCTCCACCGGCGTCTACGACATCTCCGACAGGAGCCTGGTGAAGACCGCGTCGCCGTCGATGGACATCCTCATCTCGTCCAATCTGGAGCGCCTGCTGTTCGAGGTGCACCGGGACGGCGCGCAGGTGCGCGCCTGGATGAAGGACCTCGCGGAGAAGCGCGTCTTCCGGGTGGATGAGGAGACCCTCGACATCCTGCGCCGCGACTTCGCCGGCGACTGGGTGGACACCGAGACGTGCCTGCAGGGCCATCGGTCAGGTGTGGGAGGAGGACGGCTACCTCATGGACCCGCACACCGCGGTGGCCTGGGAAGTGGCCCGCCGCCACAAGGGCGACGCCCCCATGCTGATCGTCTCGACGGCCCACTGGAGCAAGTTCCCGGCCGACGTCATGCGCGGACTGCGCGGCCTCTCGCCGGACACGCCGCTGCCCGAGGACGAGTTCGAGCTGGTGGCGGCCCTCGACGAGCTGGACCCGGGGAGCGCCGGCGCCGAGTTGGTGCGGAGCATCCCGGAACGGCCGGTGCGCTTCCGTGATGAGGTGGGCGCGGGGGCGGAGCCGCTCGAGGCTGCTATCCGGGAGTGGCTCTCGGAGCAGGGATAGGGTCGGGGCGGCGAGCCTTACGATGAACGAGGCTGTCCAGGGACCGGAGACGGCCCGAGTCTTCGTCTTCATCGACTTGCCCGGACTGCTGGCCGAGCTGGGCGGGCTGCCCGCCGCCGAGGCGGCGCTCGACTGGGAGGGCTTCCCGGCCTGGCTCGCGGTGGAGGCCGCGTCCGCGGCGCTGCTCACTCCGATGGAGGGTCTCCGCTACGCAGGCGCTCTGATCTACGCCGCCGGCGACCCGCTCGGCCGCGCCGGCGCCGGGGCTGCGCCCGGCGGCGCCTCAGAAGTGACCGCCCGACTGGCAACGGATCCCCGGGTGGAGGTGCGCATGGTGCGCGCCGGCGCGGCCGGAGCCGGCGACTGTCTCGCCTGCGACCTGGCCCGCACGCCGCGCTGTCATCACTGCCGCAACATGACATCGCCTCTCAGCCGGCTTGGCGGGGTCATGGGCGACGCCATGGCCACCGATATCTTCCGCCTGGTCCGCGAGGACGCCCTGGACATAGCCGTCCTGCTGTCGGCCGAGCCGGCCCTTCGTCCGGTGGTCGATTTCGTGGAGGGCCGGGGCAAGCGCGTGGTGCACGCCGCCTTCCCGCCGCGCGGGCGACAGTTGTCGGAGGCCTCCTCGGGAGTGGTGGACCTCACCGCTCTGCGGCCCTGACGGGTCTCTCGCCGTCTCCCGAGTAAGCGCTCACTCGCATTCTGCCGGGCGGCCCGCTAGAATTCGGTATCGCATCGTTACCGCGCAAGGGAGCCCGAGATGGCATACGAAGAACTTCTATCCCTCATGCAGACCCGCCGCACCATCCGCGCGCTCAAGACCGACCCCATCCCCGATGAGTCTATCGAGAAGATCCTGGAAGCCGCCCGCTGGGCGCCCACCGGCTTCAACATGCAGCCCAACGAGTTCATCGTGGTCAAGGACGAAGCGCTCCGCAAGGAGATCAAACGGGTCGTCGACGACTACAAGAACAACGACTTCTATCCCATGGAAGCCACTCGGGAAGAATGGCAGGGCCATCCCTGGACCATGGCCACCCACGGCACCCACGACCTGCCGCTGGCTCCGGTGTTCATCGTGTTCGGCGGCGATACCCGCCGGCGCATCGGTCTGCCCATGGCCGCCCGTTACTCGAACCAGAAGGGCGACTCCATCTTCGATTCGTCCCTGTCCAACGCGTTCATCTTCGCGTGGCTGGCCGCTCACTCGCTGGGCCTGGCGGTGTGCCCCATCTCCGCGGTCAAGTACCCCAAGCTGCAGGGCCTGGTCAAGCACATCCTCAACCTGCCGGACTACATCTGGGTATACGACATCCTGATGATCGGCGAGAACGCCATGGAAGGCGGGCCCGGCGGCAAACTGACCCGGTCTCTGGACGAGATGACCCACTACGACCGGGCCAAGGACGACGAGTTCATGGACGAGGAGTCTCTGCGCAAGCAGATCAAGAAGCTGCGGGCCGGCAACGTCGCCCGCCACGGAGAGGCAGGACAGTAACATGGAATACGACGCGTTCCTCGAACTGCTCAAGACCCGGCGGAGCATCCGGGCTTTCACCGACGAACCGGTCTCCGACGAAGACGTGCAGAAGGTCCTCGAGGCTGCCCGCTGGGCGCCGTCCGGAGCCAACTCCCAGCCCTGGGAGTTCATCGTCATCCGCGATCAGGCGACCAAAGACCAGATGGCCGCCTGGGCGGTCAACCAGCAGCACCTGGTCCACGAGGCGGAGCTGACCCGGCCGGAGGAACTGCGCTGGGCTTCGGCGGCGCGGCCGGTGTCCGACCCGGTGTTCAAGACCACCCCGGTGCTGATCCTCGTGATCGGCGACCCCCGGGTGAGCAAGTCGTTCCCGCTGCTCACGTACGTCGAGCGCAAGGAAGAGAACCTCATCTCCGCGCTGGCCTCCGCCTTCTCGTACATGACCCTGGCGGCCAGCAGCCTCGGCCTCGGTTCGCATTGGGCCAGCCTCGTGTCTGCCACCTACCCGTCGGCCATGATCCGCGACCTCCTCGGCATCCCGGACGGCTACTGCATCTACGACATGCTGGGCCTCGGCCATCCGGCGATGGAAGCGAAACCGCGCCGCGTGCGGGATCTGGACGACATGACCCACTACGAGCGGTTCGACCAGGCCAAGTACCGCACCGACGAACAGATCAGGGAGTGGCTCATCAGCCTCCGGAAGTAGGGCGCCGTGGACACGTTGCAGACCGCTCTCTCCCGGGCGCTCGCGTCCAAGGCCGAGATGTACGGGTTTCCACTGATCGTATGGTCGTCGGGGGCCCTGCAGTCCCATCGCTTCGGCATACCCGGCCTCGGCGAGGTGCTTGCCTACGCCGGTGGGGCGCTGGTAGCCATGGCCATCGTGATCCTGGTCACCTGCCGAAGTCTCCGATGCGCTCTGCCCAAGCGCGACCCTTCGGTGCGGGCGTTCGGCGGCATACATGTCGTTTCCGTGATGGGGAGCATCGTGGCGGGATGGGCGGCCGCGCGGGCCCTCGAGGGCTGGCTGGCGTTCTTCGTGGCCTCCCTCGCGACCATATTGGTATTCGAGGTGTTGTTGTCCGCTGAACTCCACCTTGCCGCCGAACGCAGAGGCGAGACCAGTCACTAGACTGGACGTTCAGCGGTCACCCGCTGCCCTGCCGCGATGTTACGAGACCGTCACCCAGCCTTTACCGGCACGTTTCTTGACGCGTTCATACTCCTGACATCGGCCATGCCGGTTCCCGCCCGGCGGACGCCGAGAAGCAGAAATGCTCGTAAGGAGAAATGGATGAAAGCATTCAAGAAGAAATGGGCCATCCCGGCCGCGGCCCTGGTGCTCACGTTGTCCATCGCCGGTGGGGCCTACGCCGCCACCAGCGGGTCGTCCACGGTCACGACCGGCGCCACCGGCACCACGGTGGCGGGGCAGACCCAGTGCGACGCCAACGGCGGCGGCCGGTGTGGGCAGCGCGGCGACGAGACGCTCCTGACCGGTGACGTCCTCGAGAAGGTCAAGGCTGCCGCGCTCGCCAACCTCGGCGCCGGCGCCACCGTGATCCGCGCCGAGACCGACGCCGACAGCAACGCCAAGTACGAAGTGCACGCGACCAAGGCCGACGGCACCATGGTGATGGTATACATCGACGAGTCATACAAGGTCGTGAGCGTCGAGACCTGTGGTAACGGTGGCGGCATTGGCCGCGGCCACATGGGTGGCGGCGACAGCGACGAGGTCGCTCTCACCGGCGACACGCTGACCCAGGTCACCAACGCGGCTCTCGCGGCGGCCGGCACCGGCTCCACGCTGATGCGCGCGACCACCGACGATGACGGCATCGCCAAGTACGAGGCTCACGTCAAGAAGGCCGACGGCACCTGCGTGAACGTCTACCTGGACGAGTCGTTCAAGGTCGTCAAGACCGAGACCGCTGAGCAGGGTGACGGCATGGGCCGCGGCCGCATGGGCGGCGGGCGCATGGGTGGCGACAACGGACGCTGCCAGAACGGCGCCGACACCATCTAAGACACCTGGGCTCACGGCCGGCCGCCGCACGGCCGGCGCCGCGAACCTAGCCGGGCGCGGCCTCCCCTCGGGAGGCCGCGCCCCTGACGTTGCGCCGGCGCCCCGCGGCGCCGGCCTCTCGACTCCGCCTCACGCGCACCCGACAGCACAAGTGGTAGCCTTCGCGCCATGACCGACAACGAACAGACGCTCATCCTCCTGGTCGAAGACGACCCGGCCATCGCCGAGAGCCTCGGCGAGGGTCTCGGGCGCGAAGGCTATGGCGTCCACTGGGAATCGACCGGGGCCGGAGGCGTCGCCTTCGCCCGCGACAAGCATCCCCGCCTCGTGGTGCTGGACGTCCGCCTGCCGGACGCCTCCGGCTTCGACGTCTGCAGGGAACTGCGCCGCCTCGGTCTGCGACAGCCCATCCTCATGCTCACCGTGCAGGCCGACGAACTCGACAAGGTCCTCGGCCTCGAGATGGGCGCCGACGACTACATGACCAAGCCCTACAAGCTCCGCGAGTTGGTGGCCCGCATCCGCGCTCTTCTGCGCCGGGCCTACGGGGAGCTCTCCACGGCCGAGGCCGACCTGCTCTACGTGGCCGATCTGGTCATCGACCGCACCAGCGCCCAGGTCACCCGGGGCGGCAAACGCATCGACCTGACTCCCATCGAGTTCCGGCTGCTGGTCTTCATGGCACAGCATCCCGGCCAGGTCTTCAGCCGCCCGCAGTTGCTCGAGAACGTGTGGGGCTCCGCTGATGCCTACTACGACGAGACCACCGTCAACGTCCACATCCGCCGGCTCCGCTCCAAGATCGAGATCGACCCCAGCGATCCCAGGCTCATCCTGACGGAACCCGGTCTGGGCTATCGGCTGAACGGAGCGGTGTGAGAGGCCGCGCGCTGAGCATCGGGACATGAAGACCCTCTTCGGCATGCGCCGCCGTTTCGCGAGGATCTCTCTTCGTCGGAAGCTCCCCATCGCCTTCGCGGGGGTGGCTCTGCTCGCCATGGTCGCCCTCGGAGCCATCCTGCTGCCCGTGGTGAGCGACCACTATTCGCGGACCGAGCGTTCCTACCTGAAAGCGGCGGCGGAGCAGGCGGCCGGCGGGTTGTCCGGCGTGGACTGGCAGGCCGTGGCGGCCGAGCAGGCCTCGGGCGCGGGCTCGTCCGGGGCCACGACGTCGGCTGCCCAGACCAGCGCCGAGCTGGTGGCCCTCAGCACCCAGGTGCGCGTGCGCGTCTATGCCGTCTCCGGCAGTCTCTTGGTCGACTCCGGTCTGCCCAGCGAGATCGACGTCGTGGGTCTCGCCGATGAGTACGGCGACGGCGAGGAGACGCGACGGCGACGGCAGTGACCGGCCACGGCATGATGGGTGGCGGCAACGGACGCGGGATGCACGGCCTGCCCAACCCGCTGGGAGACGGTCTGTTCGGCACGGCGCAGAGCGACACCGGCTACCGGTCGGACCTCACGATGGAGGCTTCGCTCCTGAGCGGGGGGACGGCCGTGGCGAACCTGCTGCTTTCCGAAGGGCCCGACTACGGCGCGGCCGTGGTCCGCACCACACTGGTGGCCTGGCTCATCGCCGGGTTGGCCGCGGTCGTCCTGGCAGCGCTGGCGGGCTGGTTGTACAGCCGGCATCTCACCAAGCCCATCCTGGCCATGGCCGGGGCGAGCAACAGCATGGCCAAGGGCGATCTGGCCGTCCGGGCGGACGTGGACCGGGCCGACGAGATCGGCATCCTGGCCGAGTCGTTCAACGCCATGGCCGACAAGAACCAGGCCACGGTGACCAGCCTGCGGCGCTTCGTGGCGGACGCCGCTCACGAGATCGGGACCCCCCTCACCGCCCTGCGGTCCGACATCGAGTTGGCCCGCGACGGCGACGACAAGGCGGCGCGCGAACGCGTCCTTGACCGGGCGATCACCCAGGCCGACCGGATCGGGCGGCTGTCGGGGGCGCTGCTGAGGCTGTCGCTGCTCGACACGGGCAGCCAGGCCAGTTGAAGCCCCTCGACCTGGCGCCCTCTGGTCCGGGCCGCCGCCGGTTCCTTCGCTTCGCGGGCTGAGCAGGCGGACGTCGATCTCTCGGTGGCTGGTGCCCGCCGAGCCGCATCATGGTCAACGGGTACGAGTCCGGACTGCGCGGCGCCGTGGACAACCTCGTCGACAACGCGCTCAAGTTCACTCCGGCCGGCGGCTCGCATCGAGTTGGGCGTCAAGGCGGAGGACGGGAAGGCCGTCATCTGGGTCGCGGACACCGGCATCGGTATCCCGCCCGAGGACTCTGGACGCGCTCTTCTCCCGCTTCCACCGGGGCCGCAACGCGGCCGCCTACCCGGGCAGCGGTCTGGGACTGGCCATCGTCCAGGCCACCATGGCGCTGCACGGCGGCACGGCCACCGTCTCCAGCTCGGAAGCTGGGTCCCGGTTCGAGCTCAGGCTGCCGCTCGTCTGACCCCGTCTCCGCCGGTTCAACCTCGCTCCGAAACGGGTATCTGTTGCCAGACGGATCCGATCCAAGGAGGTCGAGGTGAGCGCGGCAGCGATAAGGAACGTTGCGGTCGTTCTTCTGGTGTTTCTACTCTCTCTCCTGCTTGCGTCGTGTGGAGGTGGCTCGTCCGGCCCATCCACCGCGAGCAGCGCCGCCGGCGCCACGACCGCTCCGGGCGCCATTGCCACGGCGACTCCTTCCGCCGGCGCTCCCGCGACCGTCTCCACCGAGCAAGGCCACCCGGATGTCCAGGCCGACCTCTTCAGCCCCGCGCAGGAGGTGCTGGACTCGGTCTACTCCAGTGTGGTGAACATCCAGGTGACGGTCACCGTCCGCGGCCAGACGGCCGGAGGCGTGGGCTCGGGCGTCATCTACACGGCCGACGGCCTTATCCTCACCAACGACCACGTGGTCACTCTGGACGGCCAAGTCACCACGGGGCAGCAGATCACCGTGACTTTCAGTGACGGAAGCACCGCTCCGGCCACCGTGGTCGCCACCGATGCCACGAAGGACGTCGCCGCCATCCAAGTGCAGAAGACCGGCCTCGCTCCGGTGACGTTCGGCGCCTCCAAAGACGTGCGGCTGGCTGAGTGGGCCATCGTCATCGGCAGCCCGCTCGACTTCCGCAACACGGTGACCCTGGGCATCGTGAGTGGTCTCGATCGCACGCTTGACACAGGGACCGGGACGCCCCCGCTGACCGGGCTCATGCAGATCGACACTCCCATCAGTCCCGGGAACTCCGGAGGTGGTTGTTTCGACACGCAGGGCAAGTTCATCGGGATGCCGGAGGTCTATCTGCCGCCCGCCCAGACAGGCGCGGAGAACATCGGCTTCTGCATCCCGGCGGACACGGTCGCGGCCGCGGCCAAGGCGCTCACCGGCCGGTAGGCGCGTCGGGCCCGGTCTGCTAGTCTCTGCCGCGGCGCAGCCCGCGGCCCTCCGCGGCGCTGCCTGTGATCCGGTCGTCCACTCGGAAAGGCATCCATGCGGCTGCTCCTGTTCGCCGGTTTCCTCGGCTCCGGCAAGACCACGCTCATACTCGCTCTGGCCAGGAAGGCCGCGCTCGATCACCTGCGCGTCTGCGTGCTGGTCAACGAGGTGGGCGAAGTGGGCATCGACGGCGAGGTGCTGCGGCTGGGCGACATGGAAGTGGTGGAGATCACCGGCGGCTGCATCTGCTGTCAGATAGGGGTGGATCTGGTGCGCGCCCTGCGCGACCTCGAACAGGAGTTCCGGCCCGACCTGGTCATCGTGGAGGCTTCGGGGATCGCCACGCCCGCGGGAGTGCTCGACGCCATCCGGAGCTATCCGCCACGGACGCTGGAGACCATCCGCACCGTCACCGTGATTGACCCCACCCGCTTCGAAGCCCTGCAGGAGGTGCTGACCCCGCTCATCGAAGGGCAGATCACCGGCGCGGACTGTCTGGTGGTCACCAAAGCCGGTGAGGCCACACCCGAAGAGCTGACCCTCACCACCGAAGCCGCCGCGCGGTTGGCACCGGACAAACCGGTCTTCGTGGTCGATTCGCCTCGTGCGGAGTCGCTCGCCGGTTTTCTGGCTTGGGTGGCCGGCACGAAGGAGGACCCGTCCGCATCAGGAGACCAGCCATGAGCGACGGCCACAGCGTCCACCACCAGCCGCCGCCTTCGGCGGCCGGCCCCTTGGAGCCCTACGGGGCGCGGGTGAGCTTGCGGCCGGCCACGGCGGGGTTCGACCCGCAGCCGTTCCTGGCTGACTTCCTTGGGGGTCTGGCCGCGGGCTGCATGGGTTCCGGCGCAACGGTCATTGGCCACCTCAAGTGCTTCTTGCACCTCTCCGGGGGCGGCGTCGCGTGCAACCTCACGTCGCTTCGCGCGGGGGCGAGCTGCTCGGTCCGGGGACTCGCAGCGCCGGTGGCACTCCCGGCCGGCGAGGCCACTCAGCTGGATCTGGCGGTGTTGGTCTACGGCATGCCGACGGCCACGATCGACGCGCTGGTACGGGCCGAGTTGTCCCGGCTTCTCGGGCCTCGCGATGTGTCGTGGTCGGTGACTGTCGGCTGATCTTCGGTCCTCCTCCGCCTGGTGGTGTGGGCATGCAAAGGGTATAGCCTTTTGACCCATGCGGATGCTAGTCTCTTCGTTAAGGGGTTATTCAGTTACGCGTGACAAGGAGCAGTGACCATGGGCCCATTCGACCCGGCTGATTTCGAGATCGTCTATCCCGGCGTGTATGCCGGGCGGGAAGCTGAGCCGGTGGCGGCGTACTTCGCCGCGAACAAGGCCATCGAGGACCGCGGCGAGATCGACACCGAGGCTCTGGCGGCCGGCACCCTGCCCGCCGACACCCCCGGACTTGGGCCCAAGCTCGAGGTCACCGAGGCCATGGTCCGCTACAACACCGACAAGTACGATCCGGACAACCGGCTGCTGCACGACGCCGACTACGCCCGGTCGCTGGGCTACAAGGACATCCCGGCCATGCCCTGCTACGGGGCTCACGACGACACCTTCATGGTGCCCTACCCGCCCGACGCCCGGGACACCCTGCTGGTCTCCCAGCTCAACCACAGCGTCACCAGCTACGCCCCCGTGTACCCCGGTGACACGCTCTACCTGGTCAGCAACAAGCGCTGGGTGATCGACCGCACCGCGCCCGAGGGCTCCATCTACCGGCACGTCACGCTGGCCTCGTTCGGCTCCGTGTACAACCAGCGGGGCGAGAAGATCAACGACACCACCTGGCGGGTCACCGAGAGCCTCAAGATCTACAAAGACGGCAAGCGCCCCGAGAAGATGGGCTTCCCGGAGATGTGGGAAGCGCCGGACTGGATGGCCCGTCCCGCTCACGTCTACACCGACGCCGACTGGGACTTCATCAAGGACCTGTGGGCCAAGGAAGTGCGCCGCGGGGCCGAACCTCTCTACTGGGAGGACGTCAAGGTCGGCGACCAGCCGGTGTGGACCGTGGACGGTCCCATCGAGGAGTCGCTCGCTCCCACCGCCCCCTACGGCCTGGGCTCGGGCGGCAGCCGGACGCTGCGCAAGGAGATCATGGACCCGGCCACGTTCGCGACCATGGTCCGCGGCGACGATGGCGTCTATCGCCTGCCCAACAAGGACGACTACGTGCCGGCCGTGCCGGACGGCGTCAAGCCCTTCTTCATGGTCGATCCCGACGCTGAGGAGGCGGACGGCGCCGTCGACACCCAGGACATCCACAAAGCCGGCGCCGGCCGGGCCGCTCTCATCAACTTCCTGGGCCGCGAACTGGCCATCCGTCACATCAACAACTGGATGGGCGATCGCGGCTGGCTGCATAACGTCCGCTGGGGCATCATGCCGGCCGAGGCGCACGCCGCTCTGGGCAAGAACGTGCCCAAGGACCCCGGCTGCGAGTACTTCCTGGGCAAAGTGCCGTTCATGGCCGGGCAAGCACGCGCTCGCTCACGGGCTCACCGGCGACCTGGCCATCGTCAAGTCGTACGTCTACGACAAGTACGTGCGAAGCGGCGACTTCTTCGTGGACCTGACCTGGTGGATCGAGACCATCGAGGGCGACATCTGGCTCGAAGGCGGAGCGACCGTCAAACTGCCGTCGTCCGGCGCGAAGTAGGGGGGACCGTGAAAGCACTTCTCTACGAAGGCAAAGAGACGGCCGGCATCGTCGAGCGGCCCATGCCCAAAGCCGGGCCCGGCGAAGCCGTCGTCAAGATCGCGCTGTGCGGCATCTGCGGCACCGACCTTCACATCTACTTCGAGGGCATGCTCCCGCCGCCGTTCGTCCCCGGGCACGAGAACGTGGGCGTCATCGCCGAGTTGGGCGACGGGGTCGAGGGCTTCAAGGTCGGCGACCGCGTGGTGGCCGGCCCTCCCGGCAACTGCGGCCGCTGCTTCTACTGCACCCACGGCCGGCCCAACCTCTGCGTGGACGGCTTCGGCAACACCAACGGCCTCACCCGCGACGGCGGCATGGCCGAGTACATGCTGGTGCGCGACGCCCGGCAGATGCTCTATCCCATCCCGGAGAACGTCTCGTTCGAGGACGCCGTCCTCACCGACACCATCGCCACGGCGCTGCGGGCCATCAGCCAGTCCGACCTGACGATGGGCGACAACGTGGTGGTGTCCGGCGCCGGCCCCATCGGGCTGGCGGCCATCGGCGTGTTCAAGCTGGCGGGCGCCCGGCACGTCACCGCGCTCGAGATCGTCCCGGAGAAGCGGGCTCTCGCAGCCGCTCTGGGCGCCGACCTGGTGCTCGACCCGGTGGCTGAGGCCGAGGGGCTCAAGGACCGGATCGCGGCTGTCTACGGCGGTCTCGGTCCGGACATCGTGGCCGAGTGTGCCGGCAAGGCCCAGTCGCTCGGGCTCTGCATCGACCTGGTCCGCAACGGCGGGCAGGTGCTCAACATCGGGGCGGGCGGCGAGCCGCTCCCGATCGTCCCGGCCATGCTCGCGGTCCGGGAGGTGGGCCTCAAGTCCAGCCTCGCCTACGGCGCGCAGGAAGCCAAGCTGACGCTCGATTATCTGGCGTCGGGCCGCTTCAAGACCGGTGGTATGCTCTCGGATGTGATCGCTCTCGACGACATCATCGACAAGGGCTTCAAGCGGCTGGTGGCCGACCGCTCGCTGGTCAAGGTGGCAGTGAAGCCTTGATCCCCGTCCCCCCCGAAAGAGGCGACGGCTGGCAGCCGCTACCGTTCCCCGAACAACTGGAGGGTGTCCATCCGGACACCCTCAAGACGTTCCTCGCCTTCAACAAGGTGGTCAACAGTTTCGAGCAACTGATGATCAAGGACCTCTCCGAAGAGGGGGCCCAGCCCAGCCAGGTCACGTGCCTGCGCATGCTGACCGACAGGGACGGCATCTGCCAGCGCGAGATCGCGGATGCCATGCGGATATCGCGGGCGAGGGTCACCGCGATCGTGCAGGCCCTCGAGAAAGCGGGCGCCGTCCGCCGCGAGCGCGACAGCGAAGACGCGCGCCTCACCCGGGTGTACGTCACCGACGTCGGCCGGGAGATAGACCGGCAGAAGGGCCACATCCGCGAGGCCCGCATGAACGAGATCTTCGCCGACATGGACCCGGCTTACCGGACGGACCTGCTGCCAGCGCCTGGATGACTTGACGGAGCGGATCCAGAAGGTCCTTCACTCCAACGGGCAGCCGGCCAAAGCCGCGGAATCGGCCTCCTCTTGACACCTGCGCCGGTCCCCTGCCAGAATGCGTAGAGCGAGCGCTCTATCTAGCTGACGGAGGCGTAGGGGCTCGCTTGGCGGGACTCCACGAAGAAGGACGGCGCGCATGGCAACTGGCATCGCAGGAAAAGTCGCGGTAGTCACCGGAGGCGCGTCCGGCATCGGCCGGGTGACCGCTCTCGCCCTGGCGGCGGAAGGCGCCAAAGTGGCCATCGTCACCGGGAGGAGTGTGGCTGCCGCCGAGCAGGTCGCCGCAGAGATCGAGTCCTCGGGCGGTGAGGCGATGTTCGTCCAATGCGACGTCACCGACGAGGCCCAAGTGGCCGCCATGGTGGACGCGGTCGTCGCCCGCTTCGGCTCTCTCGACTTCGCCTTCAACAACGCCGGCGTCGGCCCGGACGGGGTCACCATCCCCTTCGGTCCCGCTCACCGAACTCGCCGAGGCCGACTGGGACACCGTGGTGGACATCAACCTCAAGGGCGTCTTCCTCTGCATGAAGCACGAGCTCCGGCAGATGCGGCGAGCAGTGCTCGGGGGTCATCGTCAACACGTCGTCCACCGGCGGCCTCAAGATGATGCCGGGCTTCGGCGCCTACGGGCCGAGCAAGGCGGCGGTCATGTCGCTCACCCGGCTGGCGGCGGCCGAGAACAAGGACAAAGGCATCCGCGTGAACGTGGTGGCGCCGGGTCCCACGAAGGGCACCGGCATGATGAACCGCCTCATGAGCTGCACCCCCGAGGGGGAAGGCCCGCCGGTCCATCTCATGGGCACTCCGGAAGACATCGCCAAGGTCGTCGTCTGGCTGTGCTCGGACGAAGCGACGTTCGTCACCGGCAACACGATCTCCGTCGACGGCGGGTTGGACGTCTCCTAGGACGCCCGCGGCCCTGTCACACCGATCCTGCGACACACGATCCGAGCGAAAGGCGCCACGCGATGAGCGAGTCGAACATGGCCAAGTACGTCATCACCCAGCCCATGAAGGAAGAGCACGGCTACGAGGTCAAAGACGGACCGGACGTCATCTCCTCCATGGCCTACCTGGACGGGGGCGTCATCCCCGGGGCCTTCTACTGCGAGACGCACTGGTTCCACAAGGCCACCAAGTACTCGCCGAAGGAGCACACGCACGACTTCGACGAGACCCTGGCCTTCTTCGGCGCCGATCCCGACGATCCCATGAACCTGCACGGCGAAGTCGAGTTGTTCGTCGACGGTGAGCGGCTCCTGCTCACCGAGAGCTGCCTGGTGTACATCCCGGCGGGCACGAAGCACTGCCCCATGAACGTCCGGCCGGCGGACCGGCCCATCTTCCACTTCTCGGTGGGGAACGCCACCAAGGCCTACGAGCGCGAGGCTGGGAACGCCAATGAGTGAGGGACGCACCATGAAGGGCAAGGTCGCGATAGTCACCGGCGCCAGCCGGGGGATCGGCAAGGCCATCGCTCTGGCCTACGCGAAGGAGGGCGCCACGGTGATCGTGGCCGCCCGGAGCGAGACCGCGCCCAGCGAGCGGCTGCCGGGCAGCATCCACGAGACGGTGGAACAGATCGAGGCGCTCGGCGGGCGCGCGCTCGCGGTGCGCTGCGACGTCACCGACGAAGCCGGCGTCAACGCCATGGTGGAGCAGACCCTCGCGGAGTTCGGCCGGGTGGACGTGCTGGTGAACAACGCGGCCGTGGACTTCCCCGCCAAGGTGGTCGACATGTCGGCCAAGCGCTGGGAGGTCGTGTTCCGGGTGGGCATGACCGGTCCGTTCCTGTGCAGCAAGGCCGTGCTGCCCGCCATGATCGCCCAGCGGTCGGGGCAGCATCATCAACATCACCTCCCACGCCGGCTCCGAGAAGGGCACCGGCACCGTGGGCTACAGCGCCGCCTACGCCGCGTGCAAGGCGGGCCTGGACCGCTTCACCTACGCCCTGGCGGCCGAGGTGGGGCAGTTCAATATCGCCGTCAACGCCGTCATGCCGGCCCGCGTCATCGGCACCGAGGGCATGAGCATGTGGGCCACCGAGGAACAGAAGAAGACCTTCGCCGGGCCGGAGACCATGGTGGCCGCCGCTCTGTTCCTGGGCAAGCAGGACGCCTCGGGTGTCAGCGGCTGCGTGTCCACGCGACGACGAGTACATCGTGTGGCACGGGCTGGACGTGGCCAGCGTGAGCGGCCGCCGCCCAGCGGCCGGCGCGGCGCCCCGGGGGGCCGCGCGATGATGAGGGCCGTCGTCTACCACGGCCCCCACGACATCCGCCTGGAGACGGTGCCGCGGCCGGTGCTGCAGGGCCCGCGAGACGCCATCGTGCGGGTGACGGCCGCCAGCATCTGCGGCAGCGACCTGCACGTGCTCCACGGCCTGATGCCCCAGATGAACGAGGGGGCCATCATCGGCCACGAGTTCGTGGGCGTGGTGGAGTCGGTGGGCGACGGCGGTCGAGGGGTTCGCGGCCGGCGACCGGGTGGTGGGGCCCGCGGCCGTCTGGTGCGGCCGGTGCCGCGCCTGCCGCGCCGGGCTGCTGAGCGCCTGCGAGAACGGGGCCATCTTCGGCAACGGGCCGCTGTTCGGCGGATCTGGACGGGGCCCAGGCCGACTACGTCCGGGTGCCCTTCGCCGATGTCACGCTGCACCACATCCCGGCCGGTCTGTCGGACGAAGCTGGTGCTCTTCGCCGGCGACATCCTGCCCACGGCCTACTCCGCGGTGGCGGGGCTGGCGCCCGGCAGCCGGGAGCCCGCGGCCGGGCGACACCATCGTCATCTTCGGCGCCGGCCCGGTAGGGCTCTGCGCCGTCGCCTCCGCCCGGGTGTTCGACCCGGCGCGGATCATCGTGGTGGACATGGAGGAGTACCGCCTGGAGATGGCCGGCCGGCTGGGCGCCGACCTGGTCATCGACGCCTCGGTGGAGGACGTGCGCCGGATCATCAAGGAAGCCACCGACGGCTGGGGCGCGGACTACGTGGTCGAGGCGGTCGGCAGGCAGGAGACGCTGAACAACGCCATCGCCGTCTCGGCGCCGGGCGGGGTCGTCTCCGTGGTGGGCGTGTTCCAGCAGCCGGTGTCCATCAACGCTCCGCGGATGCTCGCCAAGAACACCACGCTCACCATCGGCATGGGCGACCTGGGCCGCATCCAGGAACTCATCGACCTCATCGCGGCCGGCAGGCTCGACCTGACCCCGCTCATCACCCACCGTATGCCGCTGGACGACGTCATCGCCGCGTACGACATCTTCGAGAAGCGCACGGACGGCGCCATCAAGATCCTGCTCACCCCGTAGAACGAAAGGCTCGAACGTGGACGCACATCAACTGGAAGCGCGCCTCCTGCGAGATGGAGGCGACGGTCAAGGACCTGCAGGCCCGCGTGCAGGTGACCGAGGACGTCAACGACATCAAAGAGGTGCAGTGGAAGTACCTCAACGCGCTCATGGCCACCGACTGGGACACCTGCGCCGACTGCTTCTCCGAGAACGCGCTGGTGGACGTGTACCTGCACGACCCGGTGCGCGGCCGCGAGAACATCCGGCACTGGTTCAAAGAAGAGCTGTCGGTGACGCACTCCGGCGCCGAGGGCGACGTCTGCATCCACCCGATCATCGCCGTGGACGGGGACACCGCCACCGGCAACTGGCTGCTCTACATGATGTACTTCTACAAGCGGACCGGCCAGTCCATGTTCTGGGTGCAGGGCTACTACGACAACGAGTACGTCCGCGAGAACGGGGCCTGGAAGATCTCCGTGATGCGCTGGCACGAGACCATCGGCCTGCCGGGCGGCGGCCCGCCGACCGGGCTCTGGTGAGCCGCGGCCGGACCTCGCGACTCTGACCCCCGGGGCCGCTGCGCGGCCCCTTGACAGCGCGCCGGTTGCTTGACAGAATGCGTAGAGCGAGCGCTCTATCGAACGAGCGTGGTAGGCGCTGCGCGACGGGGGCCGGGCCACATCCAGGGGAGGAACGGTGGCGAAGATAGCAGCGGAAGAGAACCAGGACGCCATGAACAGCACACAACGCCACCTCGACGAGATGCAGTTGCGGGTAGCCGAGCACGACCTGCCGGGCGGCCCCGCCGACCGCGAGCTCACCGAGATGAAGCAGCGGCAGATAGTGGAGCGGGCGAGCGCCATCCTCTTCGAGAAGGGGTTCCACGGCACTTCCATCCGCGACATCGCGACCGCCTGCGACATGTCGATGGGCCAGCTGTACCACTACATCTCGTCCAAGGACGACATCCTGTTCCTGATGCACCTCACCAGCCAGGAACAGTGGCACCGCTGCTTGGCCGAGGGCGGCTTCGATCAGATCACCGATCCGGTGGCCAAGCTGGAGCACGGCCTGCGCCTCTCCATCAAGTTCCTCTCTCAGAACCGGGATCTCTTCCAGTTCCTGTACACCGAGAGCAAGTACATGGACCGGGAGCACCTGCGGAAGGCCCTGGAACTGGATGACCGTAACGTCATCGGCTTCTACCGCCATCTGCTCGCCGAGATCCCCGGCCGGCCCTGCGATGGAGCCCGACCACGAACTGGCGGCCAGCATCGTCGCCTTCCTGTGCACCTTCCTGGCCCTGCGTGGCTGGAGCCTGGACCTGTCCGACGAGGCCGCGGTAGACGCGGCCGTGGAGTTCCTTGTCGACTTCATTCTTCCGCGGGCTCGGCATCGAGCGCGGATAGACGACTCGAGGAGGCTGCTTCATGTTGATGATCCGTAAGGCCGCGGTGCTCGGCGCCGGGCGCATGGGGACGGCCGTGGCCGCTCACCTGGCCAACGCCGGCATCCCCACGCTGCTCCTGGACATGGCGCCGACGGCGCTCACCGAGGACGAGCAGAAGAAGAAGCTCACGCTCGAGAGCAAAGCCGTGCGCAACCGCCTGGCCGAAGCCGGCATCGCCACGGCGGCCAAGGGCCGCCCGGCGGCGTTCGCTCACCCGAGCCGCATCGGTCTGCTCACCCCGGGCAACTTCGACGACGACCTGGCCAAGCTGGCCGACGTCGACTGGGTGGTGGAAGCGGTCGTCGAGAAGCTCGACATCAAGCAGGACCTGCTGGGCCGGGTGGCCAAGGTCGTCGGTCCCAACACCATCGTGTCCACCAACTCGTCGGGCCTCTCCGTCAACGCCATGGCGGCCGACCTGCCCGACGATCTCAAGACCCGCTTCCTGGGCACGCACTTCTTCTTCCCGCCGCGCTACATGTACCTGCTGGAGCTCATCCCGGGCGACAAGACCGACCCGGCCATCGTGGACGCTCTCAAGGACTTCGCCGAGCTGCGGCTGGGCAAGGGCGTCATCCTCAGCAACGACCGGCCCAACTTCGTGGCCAACCGCGTCGGCATCTTCTCCACCGTCTACGCCATCAACGCGATGGACAAGTACGGGCTCACCATCGAGGAAGTGGACGCGGCGAGCGGCCGGGCCCTCGCCCGTTCGGTCACCGCCACCTACGGCACCTCCAACCTGGCCGGCACCGACGTGCTGTCCTACGCCGTGGCCAGCCACTACGCGACCGCCACCGACGACGAGATGCGCGAGCAGTGGAAGCTCCCCCAGTGGATCCTCGACATGGTGGCCAAGGGCTACCTGGGCGAGAAGACCGGCGGCAGCTTCTTCCGCGAGAAGCGCACCCTGGTCATCGACCCGGCCACGCTCGAATACAAGCCCTGGCAGGATCCGCGCCAGCCGAGCCTCGCCGAAGCCAACAAGATCAGCGACCCGGTGGAACGCGTCCGGAAGTTCATCTCCTTCGATGACGACGCGGCCCGGTTCGGCTGGGACCTGCTGGCCGCCACCTTCGTCTACTCCGCCAACCGCGTCCCCGAGATCTGCGACGACATCGCCCAGATCGACCGGGGCATGCGCTGGGGCTACGCCTGGGACTTCGGTCCGTTCGAGCTGTGGGACGCCCTGGGCGTCAAGGAGACCGTCGCCCGCATGCAGGCCGAGGGCCGCGCGGTGCCCGAATGGGTGGTGGCTCTGGCCGAGTCCGACGATCCGCACTTCTACAAGAAGGACGGCGCCGTCCTCACCGCCTACGGCCCCCAGAAGAAGCACGTCCCGCTGGCCCCGCGCCCGCGCCAGATCAGCCTGGCCGACCTCAAGGCGGCCGGCAAGACCCTGGACGAATCGCCCGCGGCCGGCCTCATCGACCTGGGCGACCGGGTGGCCTGCCTCGAGTTCCGCACCAAAGCCGGCATGATGACCGAGGACGTCCACCGCTTCCTCGAGAAGATCCTGGCCGGCGCCGGGCGCGACTATGACGCCCTGGTCATCGGCCATCAGGGCTCGCACTTCTCCGGCGGCGCCGACCTCAAGTTCATGGCCGACCGCATCACGGCCGGTGACTTCGCCGCCATCGACGCCACCATCCGCTACGTGCAGAAGGTGAGCATGGCTCTCAAGTACTCGCCCATCCCGGTGGTGGCCGCCCCGTTCGGCCGCGTGCTGGGCGGCGGCCTTGAGATCTGCCTGCATTGCGACCGCATCCAGGCCGACGCCGACGTCAGCATGGGTCTGGTCGAGACCGGCGTCGGTCTCATCCCGTCCGCCGGCGGCATCAAGGAATCGCTCATCCGCGGCATGGACGTCCTCAAGGGCGTCACCTGGCCGTGGCCCAACCTCATGCCCACCTTCGAGGCGCTTGGCGCAGGCCAAGACCACCGGTTCCGCCTGGGAGGCCTTCGACCTCAACTACATGCGCAAGGGCGACGGCGTCACCATGAACCGCGAGAGCGTCATCTACGCGGCCAAGCAGGTGGCGCTGGGGATGCTCGAAGCCGGCTATCAGCCGCCCGTTCCTGCCAAGGTGCAGGTCATGGGCTACGACGGCGTCGAGCAACTTCCGCAGCGTCCTCTACAACATGGGTCAGAGCCAGTTCATCTCGGAGTTCGACCGCTACCTGGGCGAGAAGATCGCCTACGTCCTCAGCGGTGGCGGCGTCGATCCGCGGACCGAGGTGGACGAGTGGTTCCTGCTCGACCTGGAACGCACCATGTTCCTCGAGGTCTGCCGCCAGCCCAAGTCGCTGGAGCGGATCCAGGCCATGCTCACCACCGGCAAACCCCTGCGCAACTAGCAGCGCGGGCCGCAGTAAGGAGTTCTGATGAAAGAAGCAGTCGTAGTCAGCGCGGTCCGCGTGGCCACGGGCAAAGCGCCCAAGGGCATGTACCGCACCGTCCGCCCCGATGACCTGGCCGTTCTGGTGATCAAGGCCGCGCTCGAGAGGGCGCCCGGCTTCGATCCCGCCGAAGTGGACGACCTCATCATGGGGTGCGCCTTCCCCGAAGCCGAGCAGGGCCTCAACGTGGCCCGCAACGCCTGGCTCCAGGCCGGCCTGCCCATCGACGTGCCGGGCGTCACCGTCAACCGGTTCTGCTCCTCGGGCGTGCAGGCCATCGGGTTCGCCGGCATGCAGATCATGTCCGGCATGGCCGAGATCATGATGGCCGGCGGCGTCGAGTCGATGTCGCGGGTGCCGGGCGGGGGCAACAAGCCCATGTTCGGCGCCGCTCTCATGGACGCCAGTCCCGACGCCTACCTCAGCATGGGCCTCACCGCTGAGAAGGTGGCCTCGCAGTTCAACGTCTCCCGCGAAGACCAGGACGTGTTCGCGGCTCGCAGCCACGACCGCTCCCTGGCAGCCATCGCCTCCGGGCGTTTCAACGACGAGATCGTCCCTGTGCCGGTGACCCACTACAAACCGGGTCCGGACGGCACCATCGTCGCCGACACCAAGATCATCACCGTGGACGAAGGCCCGCGGCCGGGCACCACCCCGGAGACGCTGGCCAAGCTGAAGCCGGTGTTCAAGAAGGGCGGCTCGGTGACCGCCGGCAACTCCTCGCAGACCAGCGACGGCGCCGGCATGACCGTCATGATGACCGCCGAGAAGGCGTCCGCGCTCGGCCTCAAGCCGCTGGCCCGCTTCGTCAGCTTCGCCTGCGGCGGCGTGGACCCGGGCGTCATGGGCGTCGGTCCTATGGTGGCCATCCCGAAAGCGTGCAAGCTCGCCGGCATCTCTGTCGCCGACCTCGACCTCATCGAGTTGAACGAGGCGTTCGCCAGCCAGGCCCTCGCGGTCTGCCGCCACCTCGATCTCGACACCGACAAAGTGAACGTCAACGGCGGCGCCGTCTCCCTGGGGCATCCGCTGGGGGCGACCGGCGCGAAGCTCACCGCCACCCTGCTCCACGAGATGCAGAAGCGCCCCGAGACCAAGTACGGGTGCGTCACGATGTGCGTGGCCGGCGGCATCGGCGCGGCGGCCATCTTCGAGAGACTGTAGGGGGATCCACATGGTGCTCGGCAAATTCGCGGTCGACTACGAACAGCGGGTGGACTACGTCCGCCTGCGCACCGAGCGGCTGCAGCGGGCGAAGGACGAGATCAACAAGGCGGGCCTTGGCGCCATCGTCACGTGGGATGAGGCCAACGTCCGCTACATGACCGGCTACTACATCACCACGCCCAACCGGCCGCTGGAAGCCCAGTTCTGCTTCTGCGCGCGTAACGGCGACCCGCACATCATCGGCGGGAACGACCAGGAAGGCCTCATCCGCCGCATGCCCTGGATGGAAGGGCGCATCCACGCGCCGGCGGGCATCGCCAAGATCGCCGCGTTCCTGCCCACCGACAAGGTGGTGCAGAACGTGGTGAACCAGATCTTCGACTTCATGGTGCAGTACGGGGTGGAGAAGGAGCCGCTGGGCATCGACGGCACCACCCTCTCGTACGTCTACGCCGAGGCCTTCAAGGCGCGGGGCATCGAGGTTGTGCACGCCAAGCCGATAATGGACCACGCGCGCATGATCAAGACGGTGGACGAGATCGAGCTCATGCGCATCACCTGCGCGAACTCCGAGAAAGCCTTCGCCGCCATCGTGGACGCCATCCGCCCGGGCATCCGGGAGATGGACCTGGTGGGCATCGGCATCAAGGCTCTCTATGAAGAGGGCTGCGACCACACCGAGGACCTGGTGTGCTGCTCCGGTCACAACACCAACCCCTACGGTTGGTCTTTCACTGACAAGCCCCTGCAGGTGGGCGACCTCGTCTACATCGACGTGGACGGCGCCTCCTACCAGGGCTACAAGTCCTGCGTCTACCGTACGTTCTGCGTGGGCAAAGCCAGCGCGGAGCAGAAGGCCGTCTACGAAGAGTGCCGCACGATGCTCTACGACGGCATGGAGACCATCAAAGACGGCTCCACCGACTGGGAAGTGCTGGAGAAATGGCCGGATTCCCCGAAGTACTGGGGCCACAACACCTGGGCCGAGGTCGGTCCGTACGCCTTGGGCCACGGTCTGGGCCTGACCCTGCACGACCGCCCCTTCTTCAACCGCATGAACCAGGTGGCCGGCGTGCCCCAGCAGGTGTTCAAAGAGGGCATGGTGCTGGCCGTCGAGACCTACGCGGGCCAGAAGGGCGGCAAGTTCGGTGTCCGGCTGGAAGAGAACATCCTGGTGACCAAGGACGGCTACGAGCGGCTCAGCTTGTGGCCCATAGACGAACTCATGGAATGCTGGCTTCCCTACAGATGAAAGTGAGGCAATGATGGCGGACTTGTTCAACCTGGACGGCAAGGTGGCGGTAGTGGTCGGCGGCGGCGGGGGCATCGGCAAAGCCCTGGCCCTCGGTCTGGCCCGGTATGGCGCCAATGTGGCGCTGTGCAGCCGGAACCTCGAGAAACTGCAGGTCGTGGCCGACGAGCTTTCGGCCGACGCGGAGGTGAAGAAACCGCTGAAGGCCTTCCAGATGGACGCCACCGACGAAGCCAGCGTCAAAGCGGCCTGCGACAAGATCGTGGCCGACATGGGCACGGTCGACATCCTGGTGAACTCCCAGGGCCTCAACATCAAGGAGCCCTTCGACTCCATCGTCACCGACAACTGGGATTCGCTCTTCGCCCAGAACGTCAGGAGCATCATGCTGACCAGCCGGGAGTTCGGCAAGGTCATGATCGCCAAGGGCAAGGGCAAGATCATCAACATCGGTTCCGTCGCGGGCGACCGTGGGGTGCCGCTGGCCGGCAACGTGGGCTACTGCGCGAGCAAGTCCGCCGTGCACAACCTCACCCGCATGCTGGCCTTCGAATGGGCCAAGCACGGGATCAACGTGAACGCCATCGGCCCGTCGGTGATCTTCACCCCGGGCATGAAGGCCGCTCTTCCGCCGGAAGTGCTGGCCGGCGCCACCGCCCTTCATCCGCTGGGTCGCGTGGCCGAGCCGGAAGAGCTCATGGGCACCGTCGTCTACCTGGCCTCCGCCGCGTCCGACTACATGACCGGCCAGGTCGTGTACGTCGACGGCGGCCGCAGCTGCAAAGCCTAGGGAGGGCTGCGACATGCAGGTCAAAGACGTCAAGAAGGTCGCCGTTTTCGGCGCCGGCACGATGGGTCCGGGCCTCGCCCTGGTGTTCTCCATGTGCGGCTACGAGACCGCTCTCTACTCGCGTAAGCAGGAGACTCTCGACAAGGGCATCGCCACGGCGAAGGGCGCCCTGGCCACCCTGGTGGCGCACGGCAGCCTGACGCTTGCGGAAGCCGACCGGGCGCTGGCCCTCATCCACCCGACGCAGTCGGTGGCGGAAGCCGGCAAAGACGCCGACTTCGTCATGGAGACCATCGCCGAGAACAAAGACGCCAAGACCGCGCTCTACGCCGAGCTCGACGGCATCTGCCCCGAGCGCACCGTGTTCGCGAGCAACACCTCGAGCCTCAACGTGTTCGAGCTGGTGCCCGCCGGTCGGCAGAAGAACATGGTGGTTGCGCACTTCTTCGCCCCGGCGCACATCATCCCGCTGGCCGAAGTGGTCGGCGGCCCGGGGACGACCCCCGAAGCTATCGCCTTCACCGTCGATTTCATGAAGGCCTGCAACAAGACCCCGGTGGTCATGAAGAAGTTCGGCCCCGGCTTCATCGTCAACCGCATCCAGCGCGCCATCGGCGAGACCTGCATGGACATGGTGCAGGAAGGCCTCGTGGAGCCGGAGCAGATCGACGACGCCATCAAAGCCACTCTGGGCATCCGCCTGCCGATCGTGGGTGTCATGCAGACCTTCGACTTCCAGGGCCTGGACATGCTCCTCGCCTACCAGAGGAACGTGGGCAAGGTCTACTCCTTCGTCGAAGACCGGGTCAGCGCCGGGCGCAATGGCGCCAAATCGGGCGCCGGCATCTACGACTACCAGGGCCGCTCCGAGGCGCAGATCCTGGAGAAGCGCGACGAGCTCTACCTCAAGATGATCGATTACCTCACCGAGATCGGCGCTTTCGAGCCGGTCTGAGAAAGGGATCCCATGGCAGTCACCAACTACGCGAAGCTCCTCGAGCCGGGGATGATCGGCAAGGTCAAGACCCGCAACCGCATCTATAAGTCGGCCGCGGGCATGCACTCCTTCGAAGAGACCGAGTGCGACTCGATGAACGAGAACACCCTGGGCTTCTACGACGCCCTGTCAAAGGGCGGGGTCGGGATCATCTCCGTGGAAGCGCCGACCATCGACTATCCCCACGGCTGCCGGTGGCACCATCGCTACCGCATGGACGACGACAAGTACATCCCGGGGATGAAGCAGCTCGTCGATCTCATCCACAGCAACGGCTGTCCCACCTTCATGCAGATGGAGCACGACGGTCCTTGGCAGAACCCGCTGTTCCCGAACCATCCGGCCACGTACGACGGGCCGCCGGTCGGGGCGTCGGCCGTGTGTATCCCCGACCGCATGAGCGACTTCCACCGGGACATGATCCGGCCGCTCACCATCCCCGAGATCGAGGACATCATCCAGAAGTACATCAACGCGGCGGAGCGGGCGAAGAAGGCCGGCTTCGACGGCGTGGACCTCAATATGGGCTCCACCCATATCAGGCATGAACTTCCTCTCGCCCTGGTGGAACCGGCGTGACGACGAGTTCGGGGGCAGCGCGGAGAACCGGGCCAAGTTGGTGAAAGACATCATCACCGGCATCAAGAAGCGCTGCGGTGACGATTTCGCCGTGGTCGTGTGTGTCAACGGCTTTGAGAGTGGCTACCTGCTGGGCGAGCCCGACGACAAGGTCTTCAATCACGAACTGGCCCTGAAGACCATGGAGATGGCCGTGGACGCCGGCGCGGACGCCCTGATGATCCGCAGCAGCTGGCTGGGTCTGCACGTGCCCGGCTTCCTGCCGGACTACCTGTTACTTCCCGGATGTTCAGGTGCCCTACGAGAAGATGCCGCCCGAGTACTACGGGAAGGACCGCGGCAAAGGCGCCATCCGGCTGATGACCGAGGAAGCCAAGAAGAAGTTCGACGTCCCCATCATCCTCATCGGCTACGTGACCCCAGAGCTGGGCGAGCAGATGCTGGAAGAGGGCAAGGCGGACTTCATCGGGATGAACCGCCCGCTCATCGCCGACGCCGAACTGCCGAACAAGCTCAAGGCCGGGCATCCCGAGTTGGTGGCCCCCTGCACCCGCTGCGGCACCTGCCTCGACCAGAGCGAGTCGTTCCTGCGCCACTGCCGCATCAACGCCCAGGTGGGCTTCGGCATGTACGGCGTGCCCAAGGCCGACAAGAAGAAGAAAGTGGTCGTCGTGGGTGGCGGTCCGGCCGGCATGGAAGCCGCCCGGGTCTCCGCTCTGCGCGGACATGACGTGACCCTGCTCGAGAAGAGCTCCAAGCTGGGCGGTCTCATGCAGTTGGCCGCTCTCATCAAGGGCGTCGAACTCGAAGACCTGCCCGGTCTTGTCGACTACTTCAAGACCCAGTTGGAGACCGCGGGAGTCACGGTGAAGCTGAACACCGAGGCCAGCGTGAAGTCCCTCCTGGAGATGAAGCCCGACGCGGTCATCCTGGCCACCGGCGGCAAGCTCACCTCGCCCAAGCTGGACGGCAGCAAGAAGGCCAAGGGCAAGATCGTCACCACTCCGGAGTTGCACAAGCAGGTGAAGCCCTGGCTCAAGCGCTTCGGGCCCAAGTTCCTCGGCTGGGCGACCAACTACTACCTGCCCATGGGCAAGAACGTGGTGGTCGTGGGCGCAGGGCTGCACGGGTTGGAGACGGCTGAGTTCCTGGCCAAACGCGGCCGCAAGGTCACCGTCGTCGAGCCGACCAGCGTGATCGGCGAAGGCGTCATCGACTTCCGGCTGGGCCTGACGATGGACTGGTTCCCCACCAAGGGCGTCCGCATCATCACCGACGCCGACGACATCGAGGTCACTGAGAAGGGCCTCAAGTTCAAGGACAAGGACGGCAAGAAGGTCGAGATCGAGGCCGACACGGTCATGCCCACCGCGCCGCTCAAGCCGGACGACGACCTCTACGAGAAGCTCGAGGGCAAGGTGCCCGAAGTGTTCCTCATCGGCGACGCCAAGGAGTCCGGCATGATCGTGCACGCGGTGCGCGCCGGCTTCCAGACCGCCAAATCGCTGTAACGACAAGCCCAAGGGAGCAGACATGGAAAAGGCAACGTTCGACGAGTACATCGCACGGTTCAACGCCCGTGATCCCGGTGCCTTTGAGGACTACATCGATCCCAAGTGCGTGGTTCTCAACGGCACGCTCGTGATCAACGGCGCCGAGGGCATGAAAGCGCACTACGCCAGGATCTGGAGGTCGTGCTCGGAGGAGCTGCACGTCGAGCGGTTCGTGAGCGACGACGACACCCTCGCCATCCAGATGTGGACGCACTTCGGCGTCAAGCGGGACGACGATGATTCGCCGTTCGGTCCGGTGAAGGCGGGCGAGAGCTTCGACTATCACGGCATCATCATGTATCAGCTCGTGAACAACAAGTTCACCGACATCAAGGTCTCGTACCTCAGTTTCAGCCGCACCGATCTCGATGGGAACACCACCCAGCTGGGTATCCCGCACTAGAGGAAGGCACACCGTGGCCATCAGAACACCCGAGCAGTACCTGGAAAGCCTCAAGGACGGGCGCGTCGTCTACTTCGACGGCGAACTGGTCCCTGATGTGACCACGCATCCCGTCTGCAAGATCACCAACGACTGGGTCGCCATGGACTACATCATGGACAACGACCCGAAGTGGCAGGACCTCCTCACCGACCTCGACGAGGATGGCGAACGCGTGAGCTTCGCCCTGCAGCCGCAGAAGACTCCGGAGGACCTGTTCCGGCTGCGCGAGATCGTCAAACTGTGGGCCCGTGTCTGCTTCGGCAAGCCCACCGGCGCCAAGTTCGTGGCCAAGGACGGTCTGAACGCTGTGACCGTGGTCTCCCGGCGTGTGGACAAGAAGTACGGCACTGCTACGCCGCCAACGTCAAGGCGTATCGCCGGCACCTGGCGAAGAACGACCTGGCCTTCGCCATGGGTCTCACGGACATCAAGGGCGACCGCAGCCTGCGGCCGTCCGAGCAGGTGCAGCACAAGGACTTCTACGTGCGCATCGTTGAGGAGCGGCCGGACGGCATCATCGTGAGCGGGGCCAAGACGCACATCAGCCAGGCTCCGGCCTGCAACGAGGTGCTCATCGCTCCCTGCCGCGCCATGCAGCAGGACGACGCCGCCTACGCCGTGGCCTTCGGCATCAACCTGAACGCCCCCGGCATCACCATGATCTGCGCCCAGCCCGAGATCCACGAGGGCGTGTCGCTGTTCGACAACCCGGTGTCCGGCGCCGTCTACATCAACGACGCGACCATCATCTTCGACAACGTGTTCATCCCGAACGACCGCATCTTCCTCAAGGGAGAGTGGGAGTTCGCCGGGGAAGTGGCCTACATGTTCGCCAACTTCCACCGCCTGAGCGCCGAGACGTACAAGGCGCTGGAGCTGGAGCTCTTCACCGGCGCCGCCAGCCTGATGGCCGAGTACAACGGCATCATCAAGAAGCCCCACGTTCGCGAGAAGCTCACCTGGCTGGTGATGTACACGGAGGCCGTCGAGACCCTCGGCAAAGCCGCCGTGGAGCACTGCGTGAACGAGGACGACCTGGTCTATCCGAACCCGATGATCGCCAACATCTGCAAGTACTACTTCGCGGACAACTGGCACACGGCCACCAAGTACATCCAGGACATCGGCGGCGGCATCATCGTGACCGCGCCGTCGTCCAAGGACTACTACAACCCGGCCACCCACGACTTCATGGAGAAGTACTTCGCGGGCAAAGCCGGCGTGCCGACCGAACACCGGCTGCGCATGGCCAAGCTCATCCGCGACCTGACCTCCTGCTACGAGGACGTCCTCACCATCCACGCGGAAGGTTCGCTGGAGGCTCAGAAGATGTCCATCCTGCAGCTGGCCGACTGGGGCCGGTACCGCGCCGCCGCTATGCGGGCAGCCGGGATACCGGGCGCCGAGAAGCATCCGGAGTTCGCGGAACTGCCTGAGTTCCCGCCCAAGCTGTAACGACTTGACGACGATCACCGACCGGGGGGTCTTTGGGTGACGCCTGACATGAGAGAGACCGGTGTGGCCGCCGCGGCAAATGCCGCGGCGGCCCCCGCCACCCTGCCCGTGCCGGCACCGCCGGCCGAAGCGGCGGCGCTGGTGCGCGCGGCCGTGGCAGCCGGCCTGCCCGCGCTCGACGAGTGGCGCTCCAAGCAGTTGCTCGCCGCGTACGGTGTCCCGACGCCGGCAGGCGCCCTGGTCACCACCGAGCAGGACGCCGTGGCCGCCGCCGCGAGCATCGGCGGCCGGGTGGCCATGAAGGCCGTCGGCGCCGACATCCATCACAAGACCGAGGGCGGCTTGGTTCAGCTGCGCATCCCCGCCGGCGACGCCGAAGCCGTCGCCACGGCCTACCGCCTCATCGCCGGGCGGGCGGGGGCCGCTCTCGAAGGCGTCCTTGTTGAAGAGATGCTGGGCGGCAATCGGGAGTTGCTCGTGGGGCTCAAGCGGGATCCCGTTTTCGGGCCCGTGGTGGCATTCGGCCTCGGAGGCATCATGACCGAGGTGCTGGGCGATGTCGCGCTTGCTGTGGTCCCCCTTCGCGAGCGCGACATTGCCGAGCTCCCCGATCTTGTCCGGGCCAAGAAGCTGCTCGGGACGTTCCGGGGCGCGCCTCCCGTGGACAGGGCGCTGCTCCACCAGGCCATCCAGGCCGTGGGGCGGATAGCCACCGACTTCCCTGAGGTGGCGGAGATCGACATCAACCCGCTGATGGTGGCCGGGGATCGGCCGGTCGCGGCCGACGCCCTGGTGATACTCGGGGCCGGCGCGGCCGCGGCGCCCGCCGTCCGTCCGTTCGAACCCGACCTGCGGGCGGTCTTCGCCCCGGAGTCCATCGCCATCATCGGCGCCAACGACGACATCCGGAAGTGGGGCGGATCCGCCCTGCGCAACATCCTGGACGGCGGCTACGCCGGGAGGATCTACCCGGTCAACCCCAAGGGCGGCGTGTTCTTCGGCGTGCAGGCCTACACGAGCCTGCTCGACCTGCCTGAAGCCCCCGACTTGGTGCTGCTCGCCGTGGGCGGGGCGCAGGTCAAGGGCGTCCTGGAAGACGCGGGCAAACGCGGCGCCCGGGCCGCCGTGGTCCTCACTGCCGGCTTCTCCGAGACAGGCGCCGAGGGCGCCGCCCAGGAGCGGGAGATCCTGCGGGTGGCCACCGAGTACGGCATCACCCTCATCGGGCCGAACTGCATGGGGCTGCTCTCCAACGAAGCCCGGCTGCACGGTACCGGTCTGGTGGCGCTGCACCCGGCCGTGGGCAAGCTCAGCTTCGTCTCCCAGTCGGGCAGCATGGGCCCGACGGTCATCAACATGTGCAGCCGCCGCGAGATCGGCCTGGACAAATTCATCAGCGTGGGCAACGAAGCCATGGTCAGCGCCTTCGACGTGCTCGACTACCTGCGCGACGACCCGGCCACCGACTGCGTCATGCTCTATCTCGAGGGCATCGACGACGGCCGCCACTTCCTCGAGGCCGCCAAACGGACCACGGAAACGAAGCCGGTCGTGGTCCTGCGAGGCGGGCTCACCGAAGCCGGTGGGCAAGCGGCTGCTTCGCACACCGGCGCGCTCGCTGGGTCGGCTGCGGTGTTCCGCGCCGCCGCCCGCCAGTCGGGCGTCGTGATATGTGGGACGACCCAGGACCTGGTGGACCTGGGGGCCTGTCTGGCCCAGCTGCCGTTGCCCAAGGGCCGCCGTGTGGCCGTGGTCACCAATGGGGGCGGCCCTGGCGTGCTGGGCGCCGACGAGGTGTCGCTGGGCGGTCTGGAGCTCGCGCCTCTGCCCCCGGAGCTGATCGCGTCCCTCGACGAGGTGCTGCCCCCGTTCTGGAGCAGGCGCAACCCCCTGGACTTGGTGGCGGCCGGCCTCGGTGACACGGGCTTCAAAGCGCTGGAACTGGTCGCCCGGTGTGACACGGTCGACGCCGTGATGTTCCTGAACTTTATCGGGGTGCCCAGCACGTCAGAAGCCCGGGAGCGGCTGGCGAGCGGCGAGTTCGAGGGCTTCACCCCGGTGGAGTTGGCCATGCTCGAGAAGACGGCCGAGCTGATGGCGGAGACCGGCAAGCCGATCATCCACGTGCCCGATGTTCCCGTCCACGGGCAAATCCCGACCGGCGGCGAGCACACTCCGGTGGTCCTGGGCTCGCCACGGGCCGCCGCCCAGGCGCTCGCGCAGATGGCCTGGTACGGGAGCTACCGGACCGGTCCCGACGAAGCGAACGGGCGTTAATGAGTGCAGTAAGCGATAAGGCTGGTATGCTGGCCGCGGCGGCAGGCGCCCCGAAAGCGGTCCTCCTTGACAGTCATGGACCAAAGGCATATTGTATTTCCCAATCGCAGCCTGCCTCGATGTGGGACAGGTGTACGCTCTACACTCGCTAACGTAGAGCGAAGGTCCTATAGTATGGCCTTGCCGGAATGGGGGAGGCTTGGCAGGCAGACGGCACGCGAAGGGGGGCATTTCTTGAGCGACTGCGGTGTCGCCGTGAAATCGGCGTCTACGGCCCGGTCCCGCCGGGCTGAAGAGGGGGCGCTGAAGCAATGGATAAGTGGCTTCAGCTCCTTGTCACGGGCATCACCATGGGCGCCGTCTATGCGGTGATCGCCCTCGGTTTCGTGACCATCTATCGGTCCTCCCGCATCGTCAACATGGCCCAGGGCAGCTTCGTCATGTTCGGCGGCTTCTTCGCCTTCTCGATGTTCCAGGAACTGGGCCTGCCCTACTGGCTCTCCGGCATCATCGGGGTCATCCTGGTGGTCATCCTGGCGGTGGTCATGTGGCTGCTGGTCCTCAAGCCCATGCTCAAGAAGTCGCTGGTCACCATGATCCTGTTGACCGTGGCGCTGAGCCTTCTGTTTGAGAACCTTTCCCTCGTCAAGTACGGCGGCTACACCAAGACCCTGCCGGCCTTCGGTGGAGACCATACGTTCCAGGTCGGCGGCGTGTTCATCAGCGCCCAGAGCCTCTACATCATCGGCATCGTCATCGTGATGCTGATCGGGCTCTATATCCTCAACAACCGCACCACCATCGGCAAGCGCATGACGGCCACCGCCACCAACCCCATGGCGGCCAGCCTTTCCGGGGTCAACGTCACCCTGATGATCACCATCTCCTTCATCATCAGCGCGGCCATCGGCGCCATCGGCGGCGTGGCCATCTCCAGCTATGTCGGTGGCATCACCTACGCCTACGGCGGCATGTACGGCATGATGGGCTTCATCGCGGCCGTGCTCGGTGGCTGGGGCTCGAGCTCCGGCGCCGTGGTCGGCGGTCTGGTCCTCGGCATCGCCCAGGCTCTCTCCACGGGCATCGTGCCCGCCGGCTACAAGAACGTGGTCGCGTTCATCATCCTGCTCATCGTGGTCTACTTCAGGCCGCAGGGGCTGTTGGGCAAGAGCGTTCCGGAGGGTGAAGCCTGATGGCCATCGATGTGAAGACCCAACGGCCCACCAGCAGGCTGTCGACGTTCGTTCGGCGACCTCACCCGTCCCGCGACCATCGCCAAGATCGCTCGTGGTCGTCGCTCCTGCTCGTCTTCCCGCTGATCTACCGGCAGATTCACCGACAGCAACAACGCGCTCAACATCATGAGCCAAGCCGGCCTCTACGCCATCATCACCATCGCCGTGGGTCTCGTGCTCGGCCAAGCCGGCCAGCTCTCCTTCGGGCACTCCGCCTTCTACGGCATCGGCGCGTACGTATGCGGCCTGCTCATCCTCAAGTTCCACGTCAACACGCTTCCTGGCCTGGGTGGCCGGTGCCGCCGCGGCGGGCGTCGTGGCCCTCATCATCGGTCGTCCGGTGCTCAAGCTCAAGTACTTCTATCTGGCGCTCGCCACCATGGGGCTCGGGCAGATCTTCCTGGCCATCGTGCTCGAGTGGAAATGGGGCGGAGGCTCCAACGGGTTCGGCCCGGTGAAGCCGCTCAACCTGTTCGGCTTCGAGTTCAACACCCAGATGCGCAAGTACTACCTGATCTGGGTCGTGGCCATCATCATCCTGCTGTTCGTCTCCCGCCTGCTCAAGTACAGGGTGGGACGCGCGCTCCGCGGCCTCGCCATCAGTGAGATCGCGGCGTCCACGCTGGGCGTGAAGACCGCCAACTGGAAGCTCAAGGCCTTCGTCTTCAACGCCGTCTTCTGCGGCATCGCCGGCGGCCTGTTCGCCTTCATGTACGGCGCCGTGTCGCCGCAGAACTTCGTGTTCTCGGCTTCGGTGCTGCCCATCGTCATGATGCTCATCGGCGGGGACAGGACCATCTGGGGAGCCATCGTCGGCGCCATCCTCATGACCTGGGTCACCAACGGTTTCTCCCAGAGCATGCTGCAGTACAACGGCACCGTCTACTCGGTCATCATGATCCTGCTGCTGGTGTTCCTTCCGGTGGGTATCCTCGGTCTTCGGCCCAAGATGGCCCGCCGGTTGTGGAACGAAGATCAAGGGTGAGGCTCTGGAGGAGATCCCGGTGCCCGCGACCGACGGAGCAGCCGCTGCCGTGGACAACGCCATCGCGGCTCCCGTCGAAGGTCTCAAGATCGGCGGACTGCTTGCGGAAGACCTGGCCAAGCAGAAGGCCGAGATGCGCGGCGGCGCCGCTCCTGCGCGTGCAGGATGTATCCGTGCACTTCGGCGGTCTGAAGGCCGTGAGCGAAGTCTCCATGGAGGTCAGGGAGGGCAGCATCACCGCTCTCATCGGCCCCAACGGCGCCGGCAAGACCACGCTGTTCAACGCCATCAGCCGCCTGCAGCAGATGACTACCGGTCGCACCTTCTTCGGTGACGTGGAGCTCACCAAGCTCAAGCCTGCCGACACGGCCCGCCTGGGCATGGCCCGTACCTTCCAGAACCTGCGCATCTTCGTGAACATGAGCGTGCTCGAGAACGTGCTCGTGGGTTGCCACCGGCACGAGAGGTCCGGCTTCTGGGCCGGCGGCCTCGGCATGCCGTGGCAGCGCAAGGAAGAAAAGCGTTCGCGCGAGCGGGCGCTCGACGCCCTCGACCTGGTCGGTCTCAAAGAGCAAGGCCATGCTCCCCGCGGCCAGCCTTCCCTACGGTCAGCAGCGCCTGGTGGAGATCGCCCGGGCTCTGGCTTCCGAGCCCAAGCTCCTGCTTCTGGACGAACCGGCGGCCGGCATGAACTCCGGCCGAACGCGATCACTTGGTGGCGCGCATCCGGACCATCCGCGACGCAGGTGTCACCGTCCTCCTGGTCGAGCACGACGTCGACCTGGTCATGGACCTGTGCGACGAGATCAACTGCCTCGACTACGGCAAGCTCATCGCCTGCGACGTCCCCGAGCACATCCAGAAGGACGAGAAGGTCATCGCGGCCTACCTCGGCGTCGACCGGGGCGAAGTGGACCTCTGCGCCACCCGCGAGCTTGTCGACGGCGACAATTGCCCGGTGCCGGAAGACCTTCTGGTGGTCGACGGTCTGGTCACCAGCTACGGGTCCATCGAGGCCCTTCACGGCGTGTCGCTCACGGTGCACAAGGGCATGGTCGTGGCCGTCCTGGGCGCCAACGGCGCCGGCAAGAGCACTCTGCTCCACACCGTCTCGGGCATCATCCATGCCAATCACGGACAGATCCAGCTTCCAGGGCGCGGACATCACCAAGATGGCCCCCGAGAAGATCGTGTCCCGCGGTATCTGCCAGGTTCCGGAAGGCCGCCAGTTGTTCCCCACCCTCTCGGTGGAGGACAACCTGATCGTGGGCGCGTCGGGCCGGAAGGATCGCAAGAGCCTCGCCGACGACATCGCATATGTGTATGAGCTGTTCCCGATCCTGGGGGAACGGCGCAAGCAGGACGCCGGTACGCTGTCCGGCGGCGAGCAGCAGATGCTTGCCATCGGCCGGGCGCTCACCGGGCACCCCGTCCTTCTTCTGCTGGACGAGCCCTCCATGGGTCTCGCTCCGCTGGCGGTCGAGCGCATCTTCGAAGCGCTCGCCAAACTCAACCAGGAAGGTCTCACCATGTTGATGGTCGAGCAGAACGCCGAGATGGCGCTCTCCCTCGCCCACAACGCGGTCGTGCTCCAGACGGGGAACGTCACCCTGTCCGGCACGGCCACCGCACTTCGGCAGGATGACCGCGTGCGCGCCAGCTATCTGGGCGGCCAAGGATAGGGGCAGCGCGGGGTCGTTTTCGCATAGGCAGCACAGGGGAAAAGAGTTGTTTCACAAGGAGGAGGTAGTAATGAAGAAAGGGTACTGGATAGCGATAGCGCTTGTCCTGGTGCTCGCTCTCGGTGTGTTCGCCGCTGCGTGCGGTGAGCACCGAAGAGACCACTACGACTGGGGCGACTACGGCCACCACGGCCGCTCCGTCCACCGACACGACGGCTGCGCCCACGGACACGACCGCCGCTCCGTCCACCGAGACGACGGCTGCCAACACCACGCCGCTCAAGATCGGTATCGCGATCTCCCTCACGGGCGACAGCGCCGCTCCGTGCGAGCAGATCAAACAGGGCTTCGACACTGAAGCCAAATTCGTCAACGCCAACGGTGGCATCAACGGCCGCCAGGTCGAGTTGGTGTACGTGGACGACCAGTCCAAGATGGACACCGCTGCCGCCGCCATCCAGCAGCTCGTCGACCAGAAGGTCGATGTCGTCATCGGCCCGTTCCCGCAGTGGACTCAGGCCCCGACCCGCGACATCACCCAGAAGGCCAAGATCCTGCACATCGCCTTCGGCCCGCCGCTCCTCTCCGAGCTGAACACCGACCACAGCGCTTGGCCGTACTACTTCATGCCGGCCACCGGCGCTGACGGCTGCGCCGACGCGTATGTCCGTGAGATGCAGGCCGACGGCCGCAAGAACGTCCTCGCCATCGGCGACCAGATGGTCATCAGCCAGGAAGAGCTGAAGATCACCAACACGGTCCTCAATCAGCTCGGCATCAAATGCACCCTGATGAGCGACTCCTGGGGCCTCGGCGAGACCGACGTCACCCCGATCGCCAACAAGATCGCCGCCAAAGCCAAAGAAGTGAACCCGGACGCCATCCTTCTGGGCAGCAACCCGGTGCACGTCAACCAGATGACCAAGATCCTGCGTAGCCTGGGCATCACCGCCCCGATCTACAACCAGGGCTCTGGTTCTCACCCGCTGGTGATCTTCGCCCCCGCCGGCAACGATCCCAAGAACGTCGCCGGTGACTTCTCCTTCGGTCCGGCCATCGTCGACCCGACGCAGGTCCCCGACACCTACCCGGCCAAAGCCGAACTCGTCGCCTTCGTCGAGCGTTGGAAAGCCGACAACCCGAAACAGCCGTTCGCCAGCCTGTTCCTGGGCTTCGCGCTACGACACCATCCACCTCGCTGAGCAGGCCATCAAGACCGCCGCCACTCAGGACGCAGGCTGGTTGGGCCGCCGCCATGACCAAGGTCGACTGGGTCGGCGCCCAGGGCCGCTACGTGTTCTCCAACACCGACCACGTCGGTGGCCACGGTGGCTTCTTCCAGTGGCAGTACACCGCTGAGGGTGGCTTCAAGTTCGTTCGCGATCTGAACGCCGATGACCGATCCGGTCAACCTGCCCGAGATCACCGCTGCTGTGAAGGCTGCCAAGTAAGCAGACGCCTCAGGCTAGGAGACTAGCCGACTCCAGCAGTGAGTCCGGGGCGGCTCGCGGGAAACCGCGAGCCGCCCCTTTTTCGTGCCCGGTGTGGAGCGACGCTGGGGCCGCGGGTCGCGCGGCTAGGCCGCCGGCTCAGGCTGTGCGCCGCGGCCTATGCCGCCGGCGCAACGCCGATCCGGCGCCCGAGGAAGAACGCCAGGGGCAGCGAGAGTAGGCAGATGATCGCGGCAACGATGAAGGGCCACGAGTAGCCTTGCACCGACTGGTAGACGGCCAGGAGCAGGGCCACACCCAGAGAGTTCCCGAACGCACGTGCCGTGCTGTTGGTCCCCGAGCCGACCCCTTTTGACGTCTCCGGCAGCGGCGTGAGCCCGGCGGCCGTCAGCGCCGGCATGGTGAAGCTCATGGCGAGGCCGAGGATCACCTGCCGCCAGGCGATGGCCCAGAACGTCGACTGCGAGTCCAGTTGAGCCAGCAGCAGGAAGGCCAGGCTGAAGAGGACCGCTCCCAGGGCCGCCAGCTGGCGGGGACCGACCCGGTCCACCAGGCGCCCGCTGAACGGCGAGATCGACGCAGGCGACCGCCGCCATGGGCACGGTGCCCAGAGCCGCCCACAGCGCGGAATAGCCCAACTCGTCGACCATGAAGAGCACGAGCAGCAGCATGCCACCGCCCATCCCCACAGCGCCGACGATCATCATGAGCGTCGACGCGGTGAACGGCGTGATCCGGAAGAGGGCGAGGTCGAGCATGGGCCGCGAGGCCCGCTTCTCCCAGATGACGAAGCCCCCGGAGAGCACGACGGCGGCCACAAGCAGGCCGATCTCGCGCCCGACGCCCATCCCCAGTCGGCGCCCTGGATGATGGCCAGGATCAGACAGCCGATGGCCGCCCCCGAAAGGACTATCCCCGGAAGGTCGATGCCGGCGCCCTCCTCGTCCCGGCGCAGTTCCGGTATCACCAAGAGGGAGATCGCGATGGCCACGATGCCGATGGGCACGTTCATGTAGAAGATCCAGCTCCACGTGGCGTACTGGATGAGCACTCCCCCGATGGGCGGGCCGATGATGGCCGCCACGGTACCCAGGGAGCCCCAGAGCCCGGTGGCGAGACCGTGCTCCCGCTGGCGGGAAAGCGCTGAGCAGGATGATCAGCGACACCGGGACGATGCCGGCGGCGCCGACGGCTTGGCCGATCCGGAAGACGATCAGCCACTCCACGTTGGGGGAGAGGCCGCACGCCAGCGAGAAGACCGTGAACACGACCAGCGATCCGATGAAGATGACGCGCTGCCCGAACCTCTCCGCCAGACGGCCGAGGGTGAGGAACAGGACCGCCTGGGCGACGTTGTAGGCGTTGAGCACCCAGGAGATCTCCGACACCGACGCGTTCAGCCCGCTCATCAGCGTGGGGATGGCGATGTTCACCACCGACGCGTCGAGGATCCCAAGGATGAGACCCGTAGACACCGCTACCAGCACCAGCCACTTGTGGGGGTGGCCGGTATCAGCCGCTCCGAGGGACGGCAGGCTCAGGGCTGTGTCACTAGCCGACAAAGAAGGCGCGTTCTTCCACATCGGCGCGCTGGCGCGGGAATTGGTTGATAGGCGCTTCCGGGTCGGGGTAGCCCAGAGTCATGGCGGCCACAAAGACCAGGTCGTCCGACTCGGGGACGAGGGCCCTGAACAGGTCGGGATGCCGCACGACCCCGGCCATGATGCAGGTCCCCAGACCGCGGTCCTGGGCGGCCAGCGCGATCGTCTGCGTGAACGCGCCGGCGTCGAAGCACGAGTAGGGGACCGAGAGACCCGCGGAGGTGCCGATGAGGAGTAGGTGCGGCGCACCGAACAGAGCAGCACCGGCCACCGGCGGCGGGACGGGAGGATCTGTCGGTGCGATACCTCGCTTCGCCTCCTCCTCCGCGACGAAGGCCGTGCGGGACTGGACGAAGCCGCCCGTGCGAGACCGGTATGGTTCCGGCCACGTGCCGGGCGCCGGCATCTCGAAGTCGGGCTCGCCCGGCGCCTCTTTCAGCGCGCGTTCGAGCAACCCGGCCTTGAGCCGCGCAAGGGCCTCTCCGGACAGTACGTACACGGACGTGGACTGCGTGTTGCCCCACGAGGGGGCCCAGCAGGCGTCGGCGAGCACCTCGCGGATCAAGGGCTCCGGCACCGGCCGCGGAAGGTAGCGGCGGATGCTGCGGCGTTCGCGGATAGTGGTGCTGAAAGCTCCCATCAGGTTCCCTCCGAGAAGGCGTTTTCTGAGGTACTAATAGTACCCGCCAGGCCCAGAATACCTGCTAGTATGTCAGTTGCACAATGGTTAAACCACAGAACCAAGGAGTCGGCAATGGCCGGTAGACTGAAAGGAAAAGTAGCGGTCGTCACCGGTGCCGGTGGGCTCGGCATCGGCCAGGGATGCGCTCTCATGTTCGCGCGCGAAGGCGCCGACGTGGTGGGCTGCGATATCAACAAGGCGGCTGCGGACGAGACGCTCGCCATCGCCAAAGCCGAGGGCCTGTCCTACGAGAGTTACATCGCGGACCTCACCGATCCCGCTACCAGCGACGCCCTCATGCAGTTCGCCGTGGACCGTTTTGGCGGTCTCGACATCCTGGTGACCGCGGCGGCGTTCGTGGAGTTCGCTCCCGTCGAGGACTTCGACTACGAGAAGCATTGGAAGCGCACTCTGCAGGGTGAGCTCGACTTGGTCTTCCTGCCGTGCAAAGCGGCCTGGAAGCACATGAAGGCGCGCGGCAGCGGCTCCATCATCAACTTCGCCTCCGCCAACGCGTATGTGTCGCTTCCCAGCGGCGCGCTGGCGCACTGCGCTACCAAGGGCGGCGTGCTCGCCATGACCCGGCAGCTGGCTTCCGAAGGCGCGAAGCATCACATCCGCGCGAACACCATCTCCCCGGCGCTGATCGTGACCTCCCACACCAAGGAGCGCCTCGACAACGAGCCCGGCTTCAAAGAGATGGTCCTCGGCTCCATCATGCTCGACCGTCTGGGTACCCCCGAGGACATCGGCTACTGCGCCACCTACCTGGCGTCCGATGAGTCCGGCTGGGTCACCGGGGCCGACATCCGTGTCGACGGGGGCGCTACCGCCTTCTAGAGTCCGCAAACGAGGAGATGAACATGGATCTTCCACGCATGGAACTGAGGAGCGAGTTCCTCTATCGGGCGCACATCGACGTCGAGGGCTTCTACGAGGTCGGCCAGACCTTCCGAGGCCAGCGCACCATCGTGAGGGTGAAGGGCGGTTGGTTCGAAGGTCCCAAGCTTAAGGGCGAGATCCTGCAGGGCACCGGGGACTGGTTCATCGTCCGGCCGGGCGGCGTGGCCGAGGGCGACGTGCGCGACACCTATCGCACTCACGATGGTCATGTGATCTACGTGAGCTACCGCGGGATCATCAATATGGCGCCCGAGACTTGGGAGCGTCTGGGCCGCGGCGAGGACGTGCCTCCCGCAGACTACTACCTCCGGGGCGCGCCGATGTTCGAGACCGCGGTCGACACCCCGTACAGCTTGGCTCAACAACATCGTGTCGGTGAGTGTCGGCAAGCAGGAAGCGCTGGGCGTCACCTACGACGTCTACCAGATACTGTAGGCCCAAGGCCGCGGGCCTGTCCGCCGGCGACCGGTGGGCAGGCCGGGTGGGCCTAGCGGCCCGGGCGTTCGATGCCGGCCGCTGCCAGCGCCCTGTCGACCAGAGACTCGACCAACTCGATGTGGACCGTCATGAGGCCGGCCGCCGCAATGGGGTCTCTGGCTCGGATCGCCTCGATGATCTCGATGTGGCTGTCATGCACCTGGTGCGGTCTGCTCTCGAGACGATCGAGATGGATGGGCACGAACAGGTCGCCGCGCGCGGTCATCATGGCCCGCTCCAGCCGTGGGCTGTGGGCGGCGCGCGCGATGGTGCGGTGGATATCGACGTCGGTGCGGAACAGCGCGGGCCACTCCTGAGGTTGGCGCTCTCCGGCCGCCGCCCGCTCCATCGCCTGCAGGTCCTCGTCGGTGCGCCGCTCCGCCGCGAGCGCGGCCAGCTTCGCCTCGACGGTGGAACGGAACTCGAAGATGTCGTACAGTTCTCCGACGTGCTCGTTCATCCATTGGGTCCAGCAGCGGGAGAGGGAAGCCCGCGTCGGCCACCCGCGAGCCGCCCCGCGAACCTCGCGTGGTGACGATATAGCCCGTGCTCTCCAGCGCCTTGAGGGCCAGCCGGAGTGTCATCCGCGATATCCCCAGTCGGGCGCCCAGATCGCGCTCGGGGGGCAGCTTGTCGTCCGGGCCCAGCTCTCCGGAGAAGATGAGCGCGCGCAGGAAGCGGACGGCGCTGTCGCTGGCCGTCTCGGTCTCGAGAGCGATGTCGGAGGGATTCTCTACGTGGTCTTCCACGGTGCTCCCCGGTGATCATGCACCTTTGGACTATAGTGAGACCACTATACCAAAGGCGATGCTCTTGACAACAAGGTCCAAACATCTATTATATGGACCAATACATACCGATGGGGGAAGAGCCCGTGGCTAGCGACATGATCAAGGCCGCTCTGGCGGCAGGCAAGACCGCGCTGGACGAGTTCGAGTCCAAGAGGCTCTTCGCCTCCTACGGCATAGCCGTGCCGGATGGCGCCCTCGTCAGCGGCGAGGCGGAGGCCGTCCAGGCAGCCGCCAGGATCGGCGGCACGGTCGTGATGAAGGGCGTGGCCTCCGACATCCACCACAAGACCGAAGCCGGGCTGGTGGTCCTGGGTGTGGACGCGGCCGACGCTGACGCGGTCGGCAGCACCTACCGTCTCCTGGAAGAGCGGGCGAAGGGCGCCCTGGAGTCCGTGCTCATCGAGCAGATGATCAAGAGCAACCGCGAACTCATGGTGGGCATGAAGCGCGACGCCGCCTTCGGTCCGGTGGTGGCTTTCGGTCTGGGCGGCGTGCTCACCGAGGCCCTCGGCGACGTGGCCCTGGGGGTCGCGCCGCTGGACGACCGCGAGGCCGCCGAACTCCCCGACTTCATCCGGGCCAAGAGACTGCTCGGCGCCTTCCGGGGCTATCCGGCGGTGGACCGCGCCGCGCTGGCGAAGGTCATCCAGGCCATCGGCCAGATGGCCCTCGACAATCCCGAGATCGCCGAGATCGACGTCAACCCGCTCATGGTCCAGGGCGATCAGCCGGTGGCCGCGGATGCGCTCATCATCCTCTCGGACAAGCCGGCCGCTGAGCCGGAGCAGTCTTCGTTCACGCCTGACCTCAAGTTCCTGGTGGCCCCGCGGTCAATGGCTGTGGTCGGCGCTTCCGGGGACATCACCAAGTGGGGCGGCTCCGCCCTGCTCTCCATCATCAACGGCGGCTACAAGGGCACCATCTATCCGGTGAACCCCAAGGGCGGCGAATTCTTCGGCCTCAAGGCGTACACGAGCATCGACGAACTGCCCGAGGCTCCCGACCTGGCTCTGCTGGCCGTGGGCGGGCACCAGATCGCTCCCATGCTCGAGCAGTGCGGCAAGAAGGGCATCAAGGCGGCCATCGCCATCGCCGCCGGCTTCTCCGAGATGGGGGAAAGCGGGGCCGAGGCCGAGAAGGAGATCGCCCGCATCGCCAGCGAGGCCGGCGTGACCCTCATGGGCCCGAACTGCATGGGCATGATCTCCAACGAGGTGAGCCTGCACGCGGTCGGGTTCGTGGTGCTTGCACCCTGAGAAGGGCTCCTTGAGCTTCGTGTCGCAGTCGGGCAACATCGGCGTGATGACCACCAATACCTGCCAGCGCCGGGGCATCGGCATCGACAAGTTCCTGAGCGTGGGCAACGAGGCTCAGATGGGCGTGGTCGAGGCGTTCGACTACCTGAAGGACGACCCGAACACCACCAGCATCATGGCCTACATGGAGGGCATCGACGACGGGCGCCGCTTCATGGAGGTGGCCAAGACGACCACGGCCAAGAAGCCGCTCACCGTGCTGCGCACCGGCCTCACCGAGTTCGGCAGCCGCGCCGCCGCGTCGCACACCGGCGCCATGGCCGGCAACGCCGCCGTATGGGAAGCCGCGGCCCGGCAGTGCGGCGTCATCACCACCACGTCACACCCAGGAAGTGGTGGATCTCGGCACCTGCCTCGCCTACAACCCGCTGCCCAAGGGCCGGCGGGTGGCCATCGTCACCAACGGCGGTGGCGCGGGCGTCATGTGCGCCGACGAGGTGGCGCGCGCGGGCCTCAAGCTGGCCGACTTCCCGGCCGACCTCTGGACCGAGCTGGACCTGATCCTGCCCCCGTTCTACAGCCGGCACAACCCGCTCGACATGGTGGCGGCCGCGGGCGGCGACGTGGGTCCGAGCGTGCTCAAGGCCGTGGCCGACCTGCGAGGGAGTGGACGCCGTCATCGTGCTGTCCTGCCTCGGCGTGCCCACCAGCGGTCTCGGCGAAGGCCGGGCCGCGGTCGACGGCGAGTTCTCCGGTCTCAGCCCCTGGGAGACCAGCTTCATGACGCTTGTCGCGGACCTCATGGAGCAGACCGGCAAACCCATCATCAACGTACCCGACAGCCCCATCCGGGGCTCCGTGTTCGACTACGGCCGGACGTACAAACCCATCGTCCTCGGCACTCCCCAAGCGGCCGCGCGCGCTCTCGACCGCATGGAATGGTATGGTGCCTACCGGCTCGCAACGAGTTAACAACCCCCTGGCCAAGGTGGAGGAAATATGGCGATCAACGTAGAGCAAGAACACGCACTGGAGATCATCTCGGGTAACGAGGCGATCGCTCGCGGCGCGTGGGAAGCGGGCATCAAGCTGGCGTCCGCCTATCCGGGCACGCCGAGCACCGAGATCCTGGAAGAACTGGCCGGCTACAAGGAGATCTACTCCGAGTGGTCCCCCAACGAGAAGGTGGCCATGGAAGTGGCCATCGGCGCCTCCATGGCCGGCGGCCGCGCCCTCGTCTGCATGAAGCACGTGGGCGTCAACGTGGCGGCCGACCCGTTCTTCTCGGCCTCCTACATCGGCGTCAAGGGCGGCCTGGTGGTCGTCTCCGCCGACGACCCGGGCATGCACAGCTCGCAGGACGAGCAGGACAACCGCAACTACGCCAAGTTCGCCCGGGTGCCCCTGGTGGAGCCCTCCGACAGCGGCGAGGCCAAGGACTATATGGTCATGGCTTTCGACCTCTCCGAGCGGTTCGACACACCGGTACTCTTCCGCACCACCACCCGGACCTCGCACTCCAAGAGCCTGGTCACCTTCGGCGAGCGCAAAGAGACCGAGCCGGTCACCGCGCTCACCCGCGACTGGAACAAGTACGTCATGATGCCCGGCAACGCCATCGCCCGGCACGTCATCGTGGAGCAGCGGGTCAAAGACCTCGAGGAGTACGCCGAGGATTGCCCGTTCAACCGCATCGAGATGGGCGATCCCAAGATCGGCATCATCTGCTCCGGCTCCGCCTACGGCTACACCCGTGAAGCCCTTCCCGGCGCCAGCTACCTGAAGCTGGGCCTCACCTATCCGCTGCCCAAGAAGCTGATCGCCAAGTTCCGCTCCATGGTGGACAAGATGTACATCGTCGAGGAGTTCGATCCGTTCATCGAGGATCACATCAAGCTGATGGGGATCAAGATCGACGGCGGCAAAGAGCTGAACAGCCTGCTGGGCGAGATCAGCCCCAAATCGGTGGCCGAATCGCTGGCCAAAGCCGGCGTGCCCGGAGTCAACCCCGAACTTCTCGGGGACGTGCGCGCCACCGCCGAGGGCCTTCCGAACCGCCCGCCGACGCTCTGCCCGGGCTGCTCGCATCGCGGCGTGTTCACCATTCTCAAGAAGCTGCGTGTGTTCGTGAGCGGCGACATCGGCTGCTACACCATGGGCGCCCTCGAGCCCTTCAACGCGGTGCACGCCAGCACCTGCATGGGCGCCAGCATCAGCATGGCCCACGGCATCAGCAAGGTGCAGGAACCGGCTGAGAAGCCGGCCGCCGGCCGCCGCCCCGACTACCGCAACAAGGTGGTCGCCATCATCGGTGACTCCACGTTCTACCACTCGGGCATCACCTCCCTCATGGACGTGGCCTACAACAACGGCAACGTGCTCACCATCATCGTGGACAACAACACCACGGCCATGACCGGCGGCCAGGAGAACCCGGGCACCGGCAAGACCCTGCTCGGCGAGCCCTCCCACTCCGTGGACCTGGAAGCCCTCGTCCGCTCCCTGGGCATCAAGCGCGTGCAGACCATCGAAGACCCGTTCGATCTGGACCTCGTCGAGAAGGTCATCCGCGAAGAACTGGAAGCGGAAGAAGCCTCCGTCGTCATCACCAAGTATCCCTGCGTGCTGCAGTTCAAGATCAAGCGCCCCATCTTCCAGGTGGAGTCCGACCTCTGCATCGGCTGCAAGGCCTGCCTGAAAGTCGGATGCATGGCCCTCAACCTGACCACGGACGCCAACGGCGACCGCAAGGTGGAGATCGACCCGGCCCAGTGCAACGGCTGCGGGATCTGCGCCCAGATGTGCAAAGAAGACGCCATCAAGCGGTCCGCCGGGGCCGAAGGAGGGAAGGCCTGATGTCTCGCCCCACCATCAACATGCTCCTGTCGGGTGTCGGCGGCCAGGGCGTGGTGCTCGCCAGCTTCGTGCTGAGCCACGTGGCCATCGAAGAGGGCTACGACGTCAAGCAGAGCGAAGTGCACGGCATGAGCCAGCGCGGCGGCAGCGTCACCAGCCACTTCCGCTTCGGCGACAAGGTCTGGGCTCCGCTGGTCTCGCCCGGCGCGGCCGACATCCTCATGGCCTTCGAATCCCTGGAAGCCCTGCGCTACATCAACTGGCTCAAGCCGGGCGGTCTCCTGGTCTACAACGCCCAGAAGATCAACCCCAGCCCGGTGGCTGCGGGTCTGGCCACCTACCCGGACGATATCGACGGCCGCATCGCCGCCGCCTGGCCGCGCGTGCAGTGCGTCAAGGCCAACGAGCTGGCCATCCAGGCCGGCACCGTGAAGTCGGCCAACGTGGTCATGCTCGGCGCCGTCTCCCCGGCCCTGCCGTTCAAGCAGGAGACCTGGGAAGCCGTCATCCGCAAGGCCGTCCCGCCGAAGAGCGTGGACGTGAACATGGCTGCCTTCAGGCTGGGTGTGGCCACCGCCGCCAACCCCGCCGCATCCTGCGCTTCCGGCGCCGCGTGAGCGGACCCGGCACACTGTTGGACCTGCTTTCTTTGGGGCGCGGCGCAAGCCGCGCCCCTCTTTATCTGGGAGGGACTCCGCGCGCCGACCGACCCCCGGTAGGCCGGCGGTGAGCTTCATCCGCAGCCAGAGCTACCGGTGGGTCGTCCTGGGCATGGGCTTCCTGGCCGTGTTCGGCGCCCTCGGTTTCGGCCGCTTCGGCTACTCCGCCATCCTGCCGTCGATGCAGAAGGACCTCGACATCAGCACGGCCGCGGCCGGCTCTCTGGCTTCGTGGAACCTGGCCGGCTACGTCATCATGGCCACCATCGGCGGGCTTCTGGCCTCCCGGTTCGGACCGCGGAAGGTGGTGGCCATCGGCTCGGTCGTGGCGGCCGCCGGGATGCTCCTCACCGGGCTTTCCACCGGCATGGTGACAGCCTCGCTGGGCAGGCTCATCACCGGTCTGGGCGGGGGCGGGGTGCTCGTGCCTTCGGTGGCTCTCATGTCAGCCTGGTTCGACGTCAGGCGCCGGGGCATGGCCTCGGGGATAGTCTCGTCGGGATCGTCGCTGGCTCTGGTCATCACCGGCCCGGTGGTGCCGCTCATCATCGCCGCCGGCGGCGCCCACGGCTGGCGCCTGGGCTGGTACTTCTTCGCCGCGCTCACCTTCCTGGTGGGCGTCCTCACCTTCGCGTTCCAGCGCGACCGGCCTCACGCCGCCACACGCAAGGCGCAGGCCGCCCGCCAGAAGATCGACTACAAGAGCGTGCTGCGTTCCCGTTACGCCTACCATCTGGGGGCCGTATACGGCATGTTCGGCTTCGCCTACATCGTCTACTTCACGTTCTTCCAGAAGAGGCTGGTGACCGACCTGGATTTCACCCCCGGCAGGGCGGGCACATACTTCCTCATCCTGGGAGTCTTCAGCATCTTCTGCGGGGTCATCTGGGGCACCATCTCCGACCGCATCGGCCGGGGCCGCGCCCTTGCCCTCATGTATGTCCTGCAGGCGGCTGCCGCGGTGCTCTTCGCCCTGTGGCCGTCGACGCCGGGCTTGGTCCTGTCCGCCATCCTCTTCGGCGTGACGTCCATCGCGGTCCCCGGCATCATCGGTGCCGCCTGTGGTGATCAGTTCGGACCGGTGATGGCGTCGGCATCTCTGGGGATGATCACCATCTTCCTGGGGATCGGGCAGGTTCTGGGTCCCATCCTGGGCGGCCGGCTGGCCGACGCCCACGGCAACCTTGAATACTCGTACCTCATGGCGGCCGGGGTCTTCGTGGTGGGCGCGGTCCTGGCCTACTTCCTCAAGGAGACCGGCCGGCTGACGGCTGTCGGCTCGCGCCAGGTGGAGCAAGCGGCACCTGCCGCCGGGCAGGCCGCGGCAGACGCAGGCGCCGGGGAGGGCGCATGACATGAACGACCCACTCGACGGTCTCCGTCCCGATCACGCGGGCATCAGCGTGGCCGACCTCGACGCCTCCATCGCCTGGTACGGCGAGATGCTCGGTTTCACGGTAGACCGGGTCGTGGACATCCCAGAGGACACCGGCAGGCTCGCCCTCATCCGCAAGGGCGACTTCCTTCTGGAGCTCTTCTGCATCGACGGCACGGCTCCGCTTCCCGAGGAGCGCCGCCACCCGACCACCGACCTGCGCACCCAGGGCATGAAGCACGTCGCCTACGCGGTCGCCGATATCCACGCTCTGATGGAGCGGCTCAAGGCGAAGGGCGTGGACGTGGTCTGGGATATCGTGGAGCACGACGGGTCCTTGTGCGCCTTCGTGCGGGACAACTCAGGGAACATAGTGGAGTTCGTGCAGCGCTAGTCCACAAAGGAAGGTGACGTCATGCTCCGCAGCTTCGCCCTCCACGACGTACCGGTGAACCACATCGCCGCGCTCGAGCGCTGGTACTACCGCGACCACGCGCCCGAGATCGTGCGCCGCTACGGGCCCTGGCTGGCCCGGTTCGAGTGCTACCTGCCGGTGCAGCCCCCGGTGGACGTCGCGGCCTTCGGCTTCCACAACTGGAGGATGACCGAGGGCTGGTGGCGCGAGTTGCCTGAGGCGGGCTCCGAGAACGACCTCTGCTTCACCCCGCCGAAGGTGTGGGCCCGGGTGGCGCCGGTGTTCGTCCGGCCGCAGCCCACGGAGCACTTCGTGGCCTGCGATTGGCTGCCGCTGGAGAAGGCCTGCATCCGCTGGCTGATGCTGCTGCGCTACCCGGAGGGCGTGTCCGCGGAGGAGGGGGAGGAGTGGTTCCTGAGCGTGCATGCGCCGGAACTGGCCGCGCAGCCCGGTCTGGTGCGGTTCATGAGCTACAAGGTCCTCCAAGACGTCGGCAACGTTCCCGGGCGCTGGCGCCCCGACACGGAGCCGCCCGCGGGCAACGTCCAGCCGCGCTGGGACAGGGTGCTCGAACTCTGGTTCGAGACATTCGACGACTGGCAGCGGTTCGTGGAGGCGGCCGCCGCCTCGTGCAGCCGCCCGGATTGGGCCACTGAGCCCGAGTATCCGTTCGTCCGCCCGTATGAAGGACTGGCCAGCACCTTCCTGCTCGAACGTCCCAACGACGACTTCCTGCGCGACCTCCGGAGTTACGTCCCGTAGCCACGCGCCGGCTTCGCGCAGCGCCACCCGGACTCTCCGCCGTCCTTAGTGGACGCTTCAGAACCGGGCGGCTTGCGCTCCGCATCCTGGTATACTCATACCAGTTTTCCCGGGGCGCGTGCCCTGCCGGCGTCTAGCCTTTCGGAGTCATGTGGGCCTAACAGGCGTGAAGAAAGTCGCCATATTCGGAGCGGGCACGATGGGGCCGGGCCTGGCCCAGGTCTTCGCCACCGCTGGCTACGACGTGGCCCTTTGGTCGCGCACCTCGGCCACGCTGGAGCGGGCGGCCTCCGTCATCGCCGCGAATCTCGCCACCTTCGCCGAGCGCGGCATGGTCGGACCCGGCCGACGTCCCGGTCATCGCCGCACGCATATCGCCCACCCAGTCGGTGAGTGAAGCCGCCGCCGATGCCGGCTTGATCATCGAGACCATCATCGAGAACCGCGAGGCCAAGACCGCCCTTTTCGAGCAGCTCGACGCCCTTTGCCCCGAAGGCGTCTTGTTCACCAGCGACACCTCCTATCTCAACATCTTCGAGATAGTCCCGGCGCGGCGTCTGCCCGAGACGGTGATAGCCCACTGGTTCGCTCCGCCGCACATCATCCCGCTGGTGGAGGTGGTGAAGGGCCCGGAGACCCGGGCGGAGACGGTGGACGCGGTCGTGGCTCTGGTCAAGGAGGTGGGCCATGTGCCCACCGTCATGGAGAAGTTCCTGCCGGGCTTCTGCATCAACCGGCTGCTGCGCGGCATCGGCCGCGAGGTGCTCTTCCTGCTCGACAACGGGTACGTGACCCCCGAGCAGCTGGATGTGGCCGTCAAGGCCAGCATCGTCCCCCGGGCCATGGTGGTGGGCTTCGTGCAGCGCTACGACTTCACCGGCCTGGACCTCGCCTACAACAACCTGCAGAACAAGTGCTTCGTCGATGCCCCCGTTGACAGCGCTCCCCGCAGCCTCGTGGAGAGGGTGGAGCGCGGCGAAGTGGGCGTCAAGACCGGCAAAGGGTTCTTCGATTACGATGAACGGCCGCTGGAGGATGTCCTCCACGAACGGGACGCGGCCATGATCGACGTCTTCAACGATATGAAAGACCGTATCTACAAGCGGATATAGACCTGGGAGGAAATGCATGGACACAGCGGCACACAAACCAACACCCACAGAGCTCGAGAACCTGTTCTCTCTGAAGGGCAAGAACGTCGTTGTCGTCGGCGGGGCAGGCGGCATCGGCCGGGGGTTGGCGTCGGGCATGCTCGCCTACGGTGCTCGCGTGGCTATCGCTGACGTCAACCTGTCGGGTCTTGAGACCGCCGTGGAGGAGCTGAAGGAGTTCAGCGACATGCCGGTGAAGAGCTACCGCCTCGACACCAACGAAGAGAGCAACGTCGAGGAGTTCGTGGCGCAGGTCGTGGCCGACATGGGCCGGGTCCATGTCGTCATCAACGCGCAGGGCTTCAACACCAAAGCGCCGGCCATCGAGTTCCCCGTGGGCGATTGGGACAAGCTCTTCATGGTCAACGTCCGCGGCGTCATGCTGTGCTGCAAGCACTTCGCCAAGCACTTCGTGGAGCAGGGCGGCGGCAAGATCATCAACCTGTCGTCCATCCGCGGCGCCCGCGCGGCTCTTGGCGGCAACCTGGCCTACTGCTCCAGCAAGGGCGCCATCGACATGATGACCAAGCAGTTGGCCGTCGAACTCGCCTCCCGGCATGTGAACGTCAACGCCATCGCGCCGATCATCACCATCACCCCGATGACCGAAGAGCGCGTGAAGCGTGAAGCCGATCGCTACGAGAAGATGCTGGTGAACATCCCCATGGGCCGGATGGGCCAGGTGTTCGACCTCATCGGCCCGGCCGTCTTCCTCGCCTGCCCGGCGTCGGACTTCGTCACCGGCAGCATCCTGTATCCCGACGGCGGGACGATGGCGTTCGTCTAGACCGCACCGCGGCACCCGGCATCCGCTTCTGGCAGCCGCTCACAGAACGAGCACCGAGACCGCGGGCCGAAAGGCCCGCGGTCTTCATTTGAGGGGCGGGTCCGCGAGACCCGGCGGCAACGGGGGTGTTTCCGAGGCCAACGTGTCGAGCAGGTCCGCGAACCCGGCGAGTCTGGAATCGATGTCCACCTCGCCGTTGCGGGCCGCTTGGGCCGCCAGGAACAGCCAGAGCCGCGCTTCGAGCAGATCCCTACGGCTGTGGGCCTCGTAGAGGGGCGGGAGGGCCAGCGGTTGGTGGCTGGCGAAGAGGCCGAGTGCGACGAGTTCGCCGGAGAACTGGGAGGGGCGTGGGTGTTCCCCCTGCTGGGCGTCCAGGATCCGCCGGAGGCGATTCACCTCCGTGGCCAGCGCCTCCTGCAAGAGCCGCTCCAAGTCCGCGTCGTCCTCCGCGCCCTCGACGCGCAACACCGCGAGGGCTGAAGCGACCAGCTCGAACGCCTGAGAGTTCCCGAAGACGTCCCACAACAGCCGCTCACCAGGGCTGCCGGTCTCCTTCTCCTTGCTGTCCACGTAGACGGTGCTCCGCCCGACCTGCCCTGCCACGCATTCGGCCAGCAGCCGGCGCTTGCTCGGGAAGTGACTGTAGAAGAGGGTGGCGGTGACGCCGAGTTCCCTCATGATGGCGGTCACGTGGGTGTTCTTGTAGCCGCTCGCGATGAACTCCCGGGTGGCGACGGCCAGGATGCGATCGTGTAGCCGCTGCCACTCCTGGGCGGCCAGATCCACCGCGGCCTCGTTGGCTTCGTCGAGCCGGGGCTGCAGCTCGTTCTCGATCTCGGCCAGGGTCTTGCCTTGGGCCTTGAGCTCCCGGATGCGGCCGAGGATCGTCACGTGCTCGTCGGTGTAGAGGGACCGGCTGGCGGCCGTCTTCTGGGCATGGGGGAGCAGACCCTGCCGCAGGTAGAAATGGATGGTGGTCCGGGGGACCCCGGTGATCGTCTCCAGATCGCGGATGCTGTATGCGCGCACCATCATGTCTGCACAGTATCATCATGGAACGAAAACGCCCCTGGAAGGGGGGCTTCCAGGGGCGTTTCCAGCCAAAGCCTCCACCTCGTCACCGAGGTGGTTGACTGAGGTTACGTGGGGGTCAGCTCTCTTGCGGCACGAAGCCGTACTCCTCGGTGTGGAACACGTTCTCGGTGAGTTCCTCATCCTTGGCCTTGTAGACCTTGCACAGCAGGCAGGTGAGGTCCGGCGAGCCGTACATCGGGTCCAGGTGGTCGTTGCTGGTGAGCACGTTCGGGTTCGAGACGAACACGCCGTGGTAGCCCTTGGCCGGCTCTTCCGGGTAGAAGCAGTTGGCCGTGGCCATGAGGACGCCCTTCTTGATGCCCGGGAAGGTGCGCAGCTTCTGGCGGATGCGGCCCCGCGGGGATTCGATCCACACGATATCGCCGTCCTCCACGCCGTACAGCTTGGCCGTCTCCGGATGCAGCTGGCAGGTGGGGAACTCCATGAAGCTGCGGAGCCACGGGATGTTCCGGTACTGGCCCAGGAAGTAGAAGGGCTGGCGGTAGCCGGAGCTCATGACGAGCGGGTATTCCTTGTACAGCTCCGGAGTGGAGATGGGGCTCTCACCGGGCTCGTTGAACACCGGCAGGCCGTCGTAGCCGAGGGACTCCAGGTGCTTGGACTTGAACTCGAACTTGCCGGTGGGAGTCGGGAAGCCGCCGCCTTCTTTCCAGAAGTCGGTCTTGTACTTGTAGTACACCTGGTCGGGGCCCCAGCAGCCGCTGACGAGCTTCTCGCTGAACTCCTTGAACGTGAGCGCGCCGCCGTCCTTGCCCTTGCCGCGCCGCAGCTGGTAGTCGAGCATCTCGTCGTCGTTGGCCCACCACTTGTCGGGCACCACGCGCCGGCCGACCTCGTTGAAGATCCAGGCGTCGGACTTGGCTTCTCCGGGCGGGTCGACGACCTTGTTGTGCGCTTCGATCATGAAGCGCGGGTGCATGTCGTAGACGTCGTCCAGCTCGAGCCAGTGGGCCGCCGGCAGCACGATGTCCGCCGCTTCGGCCATGGGGCCCATGAACAGGTCGGTGTGCGACATGAAGTCGACCTTCTCGATGGCCGCCACGACTTCCTTGGTGTTGGCCATGTGAACGATCTGCTGGCCGCCGACGCTGAACCAGACCTTGATGGGGGCCTTGCCGTCGTTGATGGCCTTGACCATCGTGTCGGGGTTGCAGGTCCGGGTGGCGCCCATCTTGAAGCGGTCGCCGCCGATGATCTTGGACTTCATCTCGTCGGTGATGGGCAGCTCGAGGTTGAAGTCCTCGATGAGGCCCGTGTCGGGGAGCACCCAGCTGACCATGCTGCCCGGAGCCTCGATGTTGCCGGTGAGGCCCATGAGGTTGGTGATGGCCCGGAGGGTGTGGCCGCAGTTGGCCTGCCGCTCGAGGGAGCTGCCCACCTGGATGCAGCCCGGCGTGTCGATGGCCCACATGCGGGCGGCCTCGGTGACGTGCTCCTTGGGTATCCAGCAGATGTTGGAGACCTTCTCCGGCGTGAAGTCCTTGGCGCGCTCGCGCAGTTCCTCGAAGCCGTAGGTCCAGTTGTCGACGAACTCCTTGTCCCAGAGTTCCTCTTCGAAGATGACGTTCATCATCCCCAGAGCCAGGGCGCAGTCTGTGCCCGGACGCGGCTGGATCCACAGGTTGGCCCGCGAGGCGTAGGCGCTGGCGCGCGGGTCGATGATGATGAGGTTCTTGCACGTAGTCCAGCGAGTTCATGAACCAGTAGCACATCTCGGAGTCGGCGCTGCTGATCTCGAGCTGCTTGGCCCACATGATCTGGGTCTTCGGGAACACCCCGCCCCAGCCGTGGTAGTCGCAGTAGAGGCGGCCGTAGCCGGTGACCAGGGCGTAGAGGCCCAGGCGCGGGCTGTGGCAGACGTAACCGGGGGTGATGGCGTTGCCGGTGCCCAGGGAGCGGGCGAGCCGCATGGTGTAGCGGTTGTAGCCGCGGCCGGTACCCTGGGAGATGGCGATGCTCTGCGGCCCCGGATCGGCGATGGCGGCCTTCATCTTGTCGGCGATGGTGTCCAGGGCTTCGTCCCAGGAGATCCGCTTCCACTTGCCCTCGCCCTTTTTGCCCACCTGCTTCATGGGGTACTTGATGCGATAGGGGTTGTCGATGTGCTGGATGCTCGAGAGACCCTTGGCGCACATGGTGCCGCCGGTGAGGGAATCCGGGTTGCCCTGGATGTGGACGATGACCCCGTCTTCCTTGGTGATCTTCACCCCGCAGCCGCCGTGGCAGCTCTTGCAGGTGGAATAGAGTATCTCTCTGTTAGCCATAGTGTCTCCTAAAGCACGTGCGCGCGCTTAGTAAGCGTGGGCTTTGGGGAGCAGGGGCCGGTAGATGCCGACTTTGAGGACGCCGTACTTGAGCGAGAAGGCGCCGATCGTGTGGCAGACGATGGCGAACACCAACAGTCCCAAGGAGGCTTCCTGGCCGGTGAAGTAGCTTCCGACGGAGATGCCGAAGGGGACGATGATCCCGAGGATCACGATGCCCAGCCAGAAGACCCAGGCCACGTGGCCGCGGACGAGTTCCTTCACCGAGAGCTCCGCGGTCTCCGACTGGTAGTTGGCGTTCACCAGATAGGCCACGATGAGCAGCGAGTTGAGGATCAGCATGATCCGGGTGGCGGACTCGGCCACCTCCGTGACGCTGTTGTCCGGCGACAAGGCCCACCGCCATCGCGAGGGCCAGGCCGTCGGCCACGCCCATGAACAGGAACACGATGGGCAGCAGGCCCGTGTTCCAGAAGGGCACGCTCTTGCAGTAGCTCATGGCGAACCCGCAGTAGACCGCCGTCATCACGCAGAAGACGCCGGCAAGCACCATGAAGATGTAGTTGATCGCCCACACGCCCTGGCTGGTGGAGACCTCGTAGGCGATGAGGCCTTCCATGATGATCTGCACGAGCGCCGAAGGCCAGGAAGATCATGGTGAACACGATGCCCCGGGCGAACCAGGACGTCTTCCACGCGTTGCTGAACGGCGGGAAGCTCTTCCAGAAGCGCAGCGGCTTACCGAGGTACGCCAGGTGCAGGGGGAGCTTGAAGATGGCGATCATGACCCAGCCGAAGATACCGGCCCAGAACGCCGTGACCGCGAACTCCTCCTTGAGACCGAAGAAGAGGGAGACCAGGAAGAGGCCGGTCCCCAGGGCCGAGAACACCTCGGCCAGCCACACGAGCAGGCCCTTGCCCTCGATCCATTCGGTCTGGGCCATGGGCTTGACCATCCACTCGTGGGTGACCATCCACTGACGGGCTGTTCTAGCATTCATGTTGTAGTCCCCCCGGCCCTATTCCGACTTGTCTTTGGCGAGGCAGGGCTTTTCGTGCTTCACCGCGAGCTTAGCCTTGCTCGGCTCGTACACAGTGCTCAGATGCTGGATGTGGCTGCCCGTCTGCGCTTCCACCGGGGCCGTGTTGTCGTTGCCGCCCAGCTTGTAGTCTATGTAGAAGACGGAAGGGTCGGTGCCGTACTCCGGATGGAGCACGAAGCCGCTCTTCTCACGGATGAGCTTGGACACGTTGCTGTTGGGATCGTCCAGATCGCCGAACGTGAGAGCTCGGGCCTGGCAGATGTTGACGCAGGCGGGCGTGGCGTCGCGGTCGATGCCCGGCTGCAGGCCCTTCTCGAGGCCGGCGTCGATGCGCTCCAGGCAGAAGTTGCACTTCTCCGTGGTGCCGCGCTGATGCGGATAGAGCTTCTCGCCCTTCTTCTCGAAGGAGGTCTTCGGGAAACCGGGGAAATGGCCCGGGTCCCTCTTCCTCGAGAGGTAGGTGCGGTTCTGGTACGGGCATGCGATGACGCAGTACCGGCACCCGAAGCACTTGTCGGAATCGATGGCCACGATGCCGTCTTCCCGCTTGTGCGAGGCCTCGGTCGGGCACGCGTCGACGCATGGAGCGTCCTTACACTGATTGCAGCGGACCGGGTACGTGGAAACGTCCACCTTGTACCCCTCGTCCACTTCGAGAGCGATCAACCTGGGCCAAGTGACCCTCAGTGGCAGGAAGTGCTCGATGCGGCACGCAGCTACGCAAGCATGGCATCGGGTGCACTTCGCGAGGTTGATAACCATCCCCCATCTCGCCATGGCACCTCCCCTTTGCGGAAAGACCGAACTCATGCCACGATAGCACAGATATACCTAGTAATATCAATATAACGAGGAATGGAATACTACGGACACTTCATTCAGAGTTCGCATGAGTGTTCGGCCGGTTTCCGGTATACCGATATCACCCTACATGCTACCATCGTGTGAATTCGACCGTGCGTCAGAAACTTGGTTTGGGGGTTCAGCGGATGGCTAGACCGCGGACGAGAGAAGAGCAAGGGGAGGGTCTCACCGGCTCAGCCGAAGGCGCCTTCCTTGTGCGTGCGCTCTCGAAAGGTCTCAGCGTGCTGGGTCTTTTCGATGCGGAGAACCGCGAGTGGACTCTGGACGAGATAGCCGACCATGCCGGCCTGCCCCGCATGACCGCGTACCGCATGATCCGCACCATGGAGTCGGCCAGGTATCTGGTGCGCGACCCGGTGACCAACCGCTACCATCTCGGCCCTGCGTTGCTGGCTGCCACGTACCTCTCCGAGGGTTATGCGGAACTCGTGGATATCGCAAAGCCCTATCTCCGGGAACTCGTGGAGAAGACCGGGGAGTCCGCCACCCTGGCCGTCGAGGTGGACGGCGTGGCCGTGAGTGTCGACCTGGTCGACACGCCGCGCCCGTTCCGGCGGGAGGTGGCCGTGGGGCGCATCATCGGTGATACCGCCAATGCCAACGGCAAAGTGTTCGCCGCATTCAAGGTCGGCCCCGAGAGGGCCGCTTTGCTGGCTCAGCCACATCCGCAGATCACGCCCAACACCATCACCGACCCGGGCCTGCTCGAGGCGGAACTCGACAGGGTGGCCTGCGACGGCGTGGCTTTCGACATGGAGGAGAGGAACGTCGGCACGTGCGCCGTGGCCGCTCCGGTGCGCGACCAACTGGGCAAGGTCATCGCGGCTCTCTCTATAGTAGTGCCGACGGGCCGCTTCGGCGCTCCCGAGCGCCCGCGCTACGCCGAGGCGGTCAAGGTGGCGGCCGATTCGCTTTCGGCCTTCCTGGGGTACTCCCGGCGCGACTAGGGGCCGGGCGGCTGCTCCGCCGCCGCGACCGCCGCCATGACCATCTCCATGAACGACCGGTACATGGTCATGACGCTCGCCACGTCCACGCTGCCCGGCTCAGCGAGCAACTGCACCGCCAGACCGTCGGGGAGCGCCACCGATATGGCCGCCAGATGGTGCACGGCAGGGGGAGGGTCGCCGGGGCGATCGCCCCAGAGAGCCCGGACGTTCACCTCCCGATAACCCCGGTACAGATCGGCGAGTTGCCGGGTCATGCGCGGGTTCTCAAGCAGCCTGGGCAGCAGGTCGAAAAGCAGGCGGTACGAGGCCTCATCGTTGGCGATAGCCTCCATCGTGTCGCCGAGCACATCCACGCGATCGTGCGTGTCTGACAGGCCGGAGAGCCGCTGGCGGGCCTGCCACAGTGTGGCCGAGATCAGCCGATCCGTGAGCGCAACCAACAGGCCGTTCTTGGAGCCGAAGTAGTAGCGGATGAGCGCCTTGTTCTCCCCAGCCTCCTGGCCGATCGCCTCGACGGACAGGGAGTTGTAGCCGGAGCGCACCAAGAGCCGGTAAGCGGCGTCGAGCAGGCGTTGGGCTGTGGGCGGCAGTTGCGGCTCCGCCCCCGGAAGCAGCGGCGCGCTTCGGCGCGACGCCTCGCGCCGGGTGGTGTTCTTCTTGCCCTCGCCGGCCGCCGGTCTCGGGTCCTCCGCCTCCATGATCACCCGTCCCCCTGTTCCGAGAAGACCGATCCAGAAGATACTACCACCGGTCCCATCTTACCCGTTCGTGTAAGCCGGGTGTACAAACCGTGGAGGGCGGCGATTGGCCACTCAGCCAAACTTGGATGCCGACCCGCCGCCGCTCTTGACGCCCTCGCCCTCGCTGCTATATAAGTGATGTTAATCGATCGTACAAATCAGTGCGGTCCAAGAGCGGCCTTCACCAAGGGGGACGGGCATGATCGTCGGCGTTCCGAAGGAAGTAAAGAACCACGAGTATCGGGTCGCGATGGTGCCCGCCGGGGTCAAGAGCCTCGTCGGTGATGGCCACACCGTGCTGATCCAGGCTTCAGCCGGCGTAGGCTCCGGCATCGCGGACGCGGAGTACGTGGCCGCCGGCGCGCAGATCCGGCCCACGGCCGAGGCCGTCTTCGCCGAGTCCGACATGATAGTCAAGGTCAAGGAGCCGCTCCCGCAGGAGTACCCTCTTCTGCGCAAAGACCAGGTGCTGTTCACCTACCTGCACCTCGCCCCGGCCCCGGAGCTCACCAAGGCTCTGCTCGACTGCGGCGTCACCGGCATAGCCTACGAGACCTGCCAGTTGGCCAACGGCTCCCTGCCGCTGCTCACTCCCATGAGCGAAGTAGCGGGACGGCTCTCGGTCCAGGTGGCCGCTCACTGGCTGCAGAAGGAGAACGGCGGCATCGGAGTCCTCCTGGGTGGTGTCCCCGGGACCCCGCCGGCCAACGTCACCATCGTCGGCGGCGGCACCGTGGGCATCAACGCGGCCAAGATGGCGCTCGGCATGGGCGCGCACGTCACCATCCTCGACCTCTCGCTCGACCGGCTGCGGTATCTGGACGACGTCCTCGGCGGGCGGATCTCGCTGCTGGCCTCGAACGACTACAACGTCGAGAAGGCCGTCCTTGAGTCCGACGTGGTCATCGGCGCGCTGCTCATCCCGGGCGCCAAAGCCAAGAAGGTGGTCACCAAGGAGCACATCGCGGCCATGCGCAAAGGCTCCGTCATCGTCGACGTGGCCATCGATCAGGGCGGATGCGTGGAAGGGGCGCGGCCCACGAGCCACGACGACCCGGTCATCCGCATGGACGGCGTCACGCTCTACTGCGTGGCCAACATGCCGGGCTGCGTGGCCCGCACGTCCACCTTCGCCCTCACCAACGCCACCCTCCCCTACGCTCTGAAGCTGGCGAACCTGGGGTGGAAGGCGGCCCTCAAGGCCGACCCGGCTCTGGCCAAGGCTCTCAACGTCGTGGACGGCAAGCTCGTGTCCAAGGCTGTGGCCGAAGGCGTGGGCATGGACTATACGCCCTACGAAATCTAAGATAGCGAGCATCCGCAGTAGCCAAATATCCAGGCCTCGAGCCGAAAGGATGGGGGGCATATGATCTCCGAAGCCGAACTCCTGGAGCTGTCGTTTCCCGATGCGCCGAAGATGCTGACCACCGTGCCGGGCCCGCAGGTGGCGGCCCTCATGGAGGAGTCCGCCAAGTACGAGGCCTTCACCCGCGGCGGCGGCGGCTTCCCGGTGATCCTCTCCGAGGGCAAGGGGGCCACGGCCAAGGACGCCGACGGTAACCTCTATATAGACATGGCGGCCGGCGTGGCCGTGAACGCCGTGGGCCGCGGGCATCCCAAGGTGCTCGAGGCCATCAACCGGCAGTGCTGCCAGATCATGCACACCACCGACATCACCAACCCCAAGCGCATCGCGCTGGCCAAGAGGGTGTCGGAGATCATGCCTGAGGGCCTGCGCGGCGACTGCCACACCTCGTTCTTCCAGGCCGGGTCCGACGCGGTGGAGACGGCCATCAAGTTCTCCCGCAAGGTCACCGGGCCGCACCCAGATCATCGCCTTCCAGGGCGCCTACCACGGAGTGTGGTGCGGCACCACCGCCCTCACCACCGGCTACAACTACCGGCACGGCTGGGGGCCGCTCATCGCCGGCGTGCAGCACCTGCCCTACGCCTACTGCTACCGCTGCCCGTTCAACATGACCTATCCCGCCTGCGACGTGCAGTGCGCCAAGTACGTGGACTACGTCCTCAACACCCCGTACACGGCCGCCGACGACGTGGCGGCGGTCATCATCGAGAGCCAGCAGGGTGAGGGCGGCTACGTCGCTCCGCCGCCGGAGTTCTTCCAGATCATCAAGGCCGCCTGCGAGAAGTACGGCTGCCTGTACGTGGCCGACGAAGTGCAGTCCGGCGCCGGCCGCACCGGCAAGATGTGGTGCATCGAGCACTCCGGCGTCAAGCCCGACATGCTCACCTGGGGCAAGGGCATGGGCGGCGACGTGCCCATGGCCGGCATCACCTACCGGGCCGAGTTCGAGGCGAAGCTTCCCGAAGGGTCGCAGCCCAGCACGTTCGCAGGCAACGCCCTGGCGAGCGAGGTGTGCATGACCAACATCGACCTCATCACCGACCCGGAGATGGACCTGCTCGGCCGGGCCACCGCAGCTCGGCGCGGAGGTCAAAGGCATGTTCACCGACGCCATGAGCACTGTGAAGTGCATCGGCGAGGTGCGCGGCCGCGGCCTCATGGTGGGGGTGGAGGTGGTGGCCGACCGCAAGACCAAGGAGCCGCTCGCCCCGGAGAAGTGCGGCGAGATCGCCTTCAAGCTCCTCAACAAGGGCGTACTCATGACCCCGTGCGGCCGCTACGGCAACGTCTTCCGCTTCATGCCGCCGCTCACGGTGCCGCAGGGACTACGCCTTCAAGGCGATCGACATCACGCTGGACATCCTGAAGGACTACTGATCCACACACCCGAGACCGGAGAGCGATACCACCCCTAGGGGGATAGAGATGTCTGACCCTGCCCGCTGGATATCTGTAGGGGAGTTGGCCGAGGCTTTCAGCCCGGACAGCCACACTCCGGCGCCGACGCCCGCGCTCGCGGGGTCGACCCACACCCTCCGTTTTGAGGATGGAAAGGCGGCGGAGTACCGGTTCTTGTCGGGATCGCGCTTGGCCTGGAGCGAGGCCGGCGGAAAGCGCGGCGAAGCCGACTACTTCGCCCTGACGCCGCGGGACGGCATCTTCTTCGTTGACTTCGTTGCCGGTGATGACCCGCCCACCGCGGTCAGCCTGGTGCTCGACCTGCTCAGCGGCATCGCAACCAGGTTGGTCGCCCGGCTGCCCCGGTCCGCGGACGCGGGTGAGTCGCTCATGGCCCGTATCGCCCGGGGCGACGAGTTGACCGCCGTCACCGCGGATTTCACGAGCGCGGCGATCGACACACCGTTCACCGCCGCCACCCCGCGCCACGAACCTACCGCCGAACTCATCGGCCGCAGGGTGGAGTACACCTACAGCGCCACCGAGCGGTACGAGCACATCTATCTGAACGAGCATTTCTACACCTGGCACTGCCTGCTCGGTTCCGAGAAAGGCCTGGCCGACACCGATCGTTGCCACTACCTCAAGCTGGGCGACGACCTCTACCTGTTCGTGTGGCGCGAGAAGATCGTTCCCACGCTCGGGGCCGTCATCGTGGACTTCCAGGCCATGCGGACCATGGGCAAGATCTTCGGGCACGCGGCCCCGGCCGGGGTGGTCGACTTCCCGGTGGGGGCGCGTGCCTTTGTGGTGAACATCACCGACCGTACCAAGGCCATTTGGCCATGAGCGGGAGTTTTTGCCACGTGCTACTCTGGCTGCCTGTACCTCGGCGCGCTTGTCGCGGCGCGGAGCGTGCGGGGGGACACCTTCGACAGTTCACGGGGGGAGAATGAGTCAAGCTGTCGTCACAGGGCTCAACGGCCTGTCGTACGCCTTCATCCTGTTCCTGCTCGCAGCCGGGTTCTCTCTGACGTTCGGCGTCATGGGGGTCCTCAATCTGGCTCACGGCGCGCTCTACATGCTCGGCGCATACATCGGCCTGCAGGTGCTCGCCTGGGTGGACGCGTTCTGGCTGGCCATCATCGTCGCCGCCGTGGCGCTCGCCATCATCGGCTTCGCTCTCTACTGGTTCTTCCTGAAGAAGCTCTACGGGCGAGCGGCCGAGCAAGGGGTGCTGACCATCGGGGTCGCTCTGATGATCGCCAACGTCGTCTTCTGGATCTGGGGTCCGCGGGCCAAGATCATGCAGACGCCCGATCTCTTCGCCGGGGTCATCCACATCGGCGCCTTGAGCTTCCCCATCTACCGGCTGTTCGTGGTGGGGGTCGGCATCGTGGTGCTGGCGCTGCTCTGGTTCATCCAGGACCGGACGCGGGCCGGGGCCATCATCCGAGCGGGCATGGACAACAAGGACATGACGGTCAGCCTGGGCATCAACTACGGGCTGGTGAGCACCATGGTGTTCCTGCTCGGCATGGCCTTGGCGGGCGTGGCCGGGGTCATCGGGGCGCCCATCACCGGGGCGTATCCGTCCATGGGTGACAACCTGCTGCTGCTCACCCTCATCGTGGTGGTGGTGGGCGGCACCGGCTACATCCAAGGGACCATGCTGGGAGCCCTCGTCATCGGGCTCCTCGATACGTTCGGCAAGGCGTACATCCCGCAGGTGGCGCTGTTCTTCGCCTGGATCGTCTTCCTCGCCGTGCTTCTCCTGCGGCCCAGCGGGCTCATCGGAAGGAAGGTGTTCTGATGGGCGCCGGGACGAAGCAGCCTGCGCCCCAGCCGGCAGTCGCCGGCGGTGGTCTTGCCAAAGGAGCGGCGCGGGCCGGCGCGGGGTGGCGGCTCACGGGGGCGGACCTCTCGGCGATAGCCGTCATCGGCGTGATCGTGCTGCTGCTGCCGCTCTTCACGCCCACGTGGCTGTCGAGCCTCATCAGCAAGATGATGATCTACGGGCTCTTCGCCACGAGCCTCAACCTCATCTGGGGCTATGCGAACATCCCCAGCTTCGGCCATGCCGCCTTCTTCGGGGTCGGCGGCTACACCGCCGCCATCATGATCATGAAGGTGGGCATCACCAACTTCTGGCTGGGTCTCGTGCTGGCCATCGTGGCGAGCGCCGCGGTCGCAGCCATCCTCGGGGTGCCGGCGTTCCGCGTGTTCGGCGTCGGGGCCGGGGCGGCCAACCCCATCTACTTCCTGCTGGCCACCATCGCGTTCGGCGAGTTGCTGTCCCGGCTGGCCATCAGCGTCCGGTCGGTGACGGGCGGATCCACCGGGCATATCTGGCATCAAGGCGCCCGACCTGGGTTTCGGCGCCAAGGTCAGTCCTTCCCAGTACTACTACCTGGTGTTCGTCATAGGCGTCATCTGCCTGTTCCTGATGTACCGCATCGTCACCTCTCACTACGGCTACGCCCTGCGCGGCATCCACGACAACGAGCGGCGCATGCAGGCGCTCGGGTACAACACCTGGCTCTACAAGTACTCGTCGTGGATCATCGCCGGCGTCTTCGGGGGCATCGCGGGCGTGCTGTTCGCCTTCTTCGGCAGCACGCTCGTGCCCAACAACCTGGCGATGGTGACGAGCGACATCTCCTTCCTGCTGGTGATCCTCGGGGGCACGACTGTGTTCTTCGGGCCGGTGGTGGCCGCCATCTTCTACGTCGGCGTCGAGTACCTGGCGAGCATCTACCTGCCCGCCCGGTGGCCGCTCATCTTCGGCGCCCTCATCGTCATCGCCATCATGGCCATGCCCTGGAGCAAGAACCGGTATCAAGGGTTCGGGCCGGCGCTCCTCGGGTTGTGGAAGTGGCTGAAACGCGTGGTGCCGGCGTTGCTCTCGCGACCGCAGCGGAAGGGGTGACCCGTGGCGCTGCTTGAAGCCAAGAACCTATCGGTGCACTTCGGCGGCCTGGCCGCGGTACAGGGGCGTCACCTTCGGCATCGAGCCGGGGGAGCGGCTGGCCCTCATCGGGCCGAACGGAGCCGGCAAGACCACCCTCTTCAACCTGCTCACCGGGCAACTCAAGCCCTCGGGTGGCCAGGTGCTCTTCAAGGGGCAGGACATCACCAACGCCAGCGTGTTCTCCCGCACCCATCTGGGTATGTCCCGCTCGTTCCAGATCACGAGTCTGTTCCCCTACCAGAGCGTCCTCGTCAACGCGATGATCGGGCTGCAGGGCACTGAGAAGAGCCGCTACCGGTTCTTCCGGCCGCTGTTCAAAGACAAGGAGCTCGCCGCCGCCGCCCAGGGACTGCTCGAGTCCGCGGAGATCTGGGATCTCAAGGACGAGATCGTCAGCTCTCTTGCCTACGGCCAGCAGCGCAAGCTGGAGATAGCGTTGAGTCTGGCCAGCAAGCCCGACCTGCTGCTGCTCGACGAGCCGAGTTGCGGCCTGACCACCGTCGAGAGCGCCGACATCACCAAGCGTATCCAGGCGCTGGGCTCCGCGATCACGGTGCTGATGATCGCCCACGACATGGACCTGGTGTTCGGCGTGGCCGAGCGGGTGATACTGCTGCACTACGGCGAGATCGCCTGCGAGGGCACCTGCGACGAGATACGCTCCAACGAGATGGTCCGGGAGATCTACATGGGCAGCCGCAAGCAATTCGGCGGTGGGTCGGTGACGGCGTGCTGCAAGTCAACGACATCCACACCTGGTACGGCGACAGCTACATCCTGCAGGGCGTGTCCCTGGAGGTGAAGGACGCCACCTGCGTGGCGCTCCTGGGGCGCAACGGCATGGGCAAGACCACCACCATCCGGTCCATCATGGGGCTCACCCCACCCCGGAAGGGCAGCATCCAGTTCGACGGCACGGAACTGGTAGGGCTCTCCACCTACAAGATCGCCCGTCTGGGCATCGGCCTGATCCCGCAGGGCAGGCTGATCTTCTCCTCGCTGTCGGTGCTCGAGAACCTCAAGATGGCGGCCCGCATCCAGCGGCAAGAAGGACCCGTGGACCCTGGAGAAGGTGTTCGAGGTCTTCCCCAAGCTGGCCGAGCGCCGCAAGAACAAGGGGAACCTGCTGAGCGGGGGCGAGCAGCAGATGCTCACCATAGGCCGGGCCCTCATGACCAACCCCGATCTCCTGCTTTTCGACGAGCCGTCGGAGGGGCTGGCGCCCGTCGTCGTGGATGAGGTCTTCAGGGTGATCCAGCGATCTGAAGGAGGCCGGCGAATCGATCCTCCTGGTGGAGCAGGATTTCAGCATGGCCATGAGCGTCGCGGACTACGCGTACATCATGAGCAAGGGCACCGTCGTCTATGAGTCAGCGCCGGAAGCGCTCATCGCGGACGAGCACGTCAAGGCCACCTATCTGGGCGTCGGAGAGTGATCGTTGGGGGCAGGGCGAACTGTGAGGGGAAGGAGGAGCGCTGAGAACTGCAAGAGGGGCTGAACAATCCGGTATTCGATTGGGGGAAAGCATGCATAAGAGAATCATTCTGCTGCTTCTAGCCGTGCTGCTGGGGGTGGCTCTTCTCGCCGCGGCATGCGGCACGGCCGACACGACCACGACCACGGCGGGAGCCACCGCGACGACTGCCGCGCCAAGCACGGACACCACGGCCGCCACCACGCCGGGGAGCAGCGACACCACCGCGACGAGCGGCGCCGCATCCACCGACGCCCATCAGGATCGGCTTTGACGAGGGCTTCACGGGCTTCATGGCCTATGACTGCCAGCTCGCCGACCAGGGCGTCAAGACCGCTCTGGCCATGCTGAACAACCAGTGGGAAGGCCGTCCGCTCGAGTACTTCGCCGAGGACAACGGCTCCGACCCGGTGGTCGCGGTCGACAAGGCCCGCAAGCTGGTGGAGAGCGACAAGATCGACGTCATGATCGGCCCCATCTTCTCGCCCTCTGCCAAGTCGGTGGCCGACTACCTGGCCAAGTCGAGCGGCATCCCGCGAGATCTCCATCGTGGGCCAGCCCACTGAGAACCTGGAGACCGCCAACGGGCTCGCCTTCATCCACACCGGCTTCTTCGACACCCACGGCTACTACTTCGGCAAGTACCTGGCCGAGAAGGGCTACAAGACCGCCAACGTCATCAACTACGACGACACCCCGGCCTATGCTCTTACCGCCGGCTTCAAGAAGGCGTTCGTGGACGAGGGCGGCGGCCAGATCCTCAGCGAGAACTACATACCTCTCGATGTGGTCGACTTCAGCTCCTACCTGACGCGCCATGAAGCCGGCCGATGTGACCGTCAACTGGATCTTCGGCAACGGGGCCGTCCCGTTCGTCAAGCAGTTCAAGGACTACGGGATCACCGGCGCGGTGGCCGTCCCGATGTCCAACAACTTCAGCGACGCTCAGCTTGGCCGAGCTTGGGACGATCCCGGCCTGGGCATGATCGCCTGCGACTACTACGCCTGGACCCTGAACAACCCGGCCAACAACGCCTTCATCGAGGCGTACGAGCAAGCTGTACAACGGGGAGAAACCGACCCCGCAGGCCTACGGCGCGTGGCAGGGCGTGATGATGTACCTGGAGGCCCTCAAGGCCGCTGGTGGCGACACCGACCCGAAGAAGGTCATCCCGGCAATGGCGAAACTGAGCATGGACGGACCGGCCGGCAAGTTCACGGTCGTGCCGTTCAAGAGCGCGTTCATCGCCCAGCGTGACTTCTTCATCCTCGAGGTGCAGAAGGTGGGCGACGTCCTCACCTGGGTGCCCGTGAAGACCTACGAGCAGGTGACTGCTCGGCGACCTGACCTCCGTGGGGCAGTAGTCCTCGAGCTTCATCACCTGAAGCTCCGAAGCGAAAGAGCCCCCCGCCGCGGATCGCGGCGGGGGGCTCTGTCTTTCCTGAGGTCTTCCTGGCGAAGACTGAGGCAGGCCGTTACTTGGCCAGCGGGATGTCTCCCAGGTTGACGTCCTTGGCGGTGACGATGCCGTCGATGGTCTTCGTGGCGAAGCCCTTGGCGGCGATGGTCAGCGTGAAGCTGGCGTCGTCGGCCAGGCCGCGGAACCAGAAGTCGCCGAAGCCGTCGGTGGTGGCCGTGCAGGTGGCGCCGTCCGCTCCCTTGAGCGTCAGGGTCGCGCCTTCCACGATCTCCTTGGCGGCCGCGTCGTACAGGGTGCCGGCCACGAACTTCTTCGGGATGTTGAGGTAGTACACCCGCGGCTTCGCGCCGAGTTCGGGCTGCAGGACCTCAGCCTTGGCGATGAGGTCGGCGAAGTCCGCTTCCTCACCGAACAGGATGGCTTCGGTGGGGCAGGCGTCCGCGCAGCGCGGGATCTTCCACTCGCCGCCGTCCAGCAGGTGCGCGCAACCGGTGCATTTCTGCGCCAGGTTGAGGTCCTCGTTGAAGTAGATGACGTCGTACGGGCAGGCATCCACGCAGTTCTTGCAGCCGATGCACTTGTCCGAGTCGATGACCACGAGGCCGTCTTCGCGCTTGTAGATGGCGCCTTCGACCGGGCAGGACGGGATGCAGGGAGCATCATCGCAGTGCTGGCAGAGCAGCGGCAGGTAGTGCATCTCCACCTTGGGCACGGTGCCGCGGATGTGCTCGATGAGATGCATCCAGAACTGCCCGGTGTCGGGCTGGGGCTTGGCGATGGGCGACCAGTCGTTGCCCACATGCTCGTCCTTGCAGACGAACTGGCAGGCGTAGCAGCCCACGCACTTGTCGACATCGATGACGAATACCTTCATGTATGCCTTACCTTTCCTGGATCCAGGCGTCAAACCGCAGACCGGCGCCGGGATCGTATTCGCGGGCGAACGCTGCCGGGTGATCCCTGCGCCAGGCTTCCCATTCCTCGTTCTTGACCCTGTCGACGTCGACAAGGTAGCCGCTCGTGGCCTGGCCACAGCAGTTCTTGGAGGTGAGCCCGTTGGGGGCGATGGTGTTGATGGCGCCACCGCGATCCACCTTGCCGGGGATCAGCGGGTCGTGCCGCGCGCCGTGGTCCACGTAGACCACGCCGGGCATGATGCGTTCCCAGACGCGGGCGCCGACGAGCACGATGCCGCGCTCGTTGTACACCTTGACGACGTCGCCGTCTTTGATGCCCCGGGCAGCGGCGTCTTTGGGGTTGATCCAGATGGGCTCGTAGTTGTAGCCGTCGAAGCCCAGGACCTTGCCGGTCGGGGTCTCGCGGGTCCACACGATGTCGTCACCCTGGGCGTGCGTGCGCCAGCGCGGGTGGTTGGACATGAGGAGCAGCGGGAACATGCCGGCGCGCTCGCTGATGAGACCCTCGTCGTGCGTGATGCCCTTCTCCACCCACTGCGGGAAGGGCGGACGCTCTTTGTCGTCGGGGAAGTGCGTGGCCAGGGCTTCGGAGTAGAACTCCAGCAGGCCGGTCGGGGTCGGCAGCGGGTTGGCCTTCGGATCCTCGTAGAACTTGCGGAATCCCGGAGGATCCTGTCTCCCAGTCGGGAGCGGTCTTGTAGACGTAGGTCTTCTTCTCGTAGAAGTCTTCCCACGTGGTGAGCTTGTCCATCTTCATGGCGTCGAAGACGATCTTCTGCAGGTCGAGCGTGCTCATGCCGCCGGTGAACTCGTCGCCGTAGCCGAGCTTCTCGGCGATGGCGGCCACGATCTCGTAGTCGCTCTTGGATTCGCCCACCGGCAGCACCGACTGCTCCTGGATGGACACGCTGGCGAAGTGCGGGCCCTGGCGCACGGTGGTGACGATGTCTTCCACCTCGAGGGTGGTGTTGGCCGGCAGGATGATGTCGGCGTACAGGCAGTCGTTCTCAAGCCACGGATGCTGCGCCACGACGCACTCGATGCTCGAGTCCTTCATGGCCTCGATGGTCCAGTTGCCGTGGTTCCAGCAGGTGATGCGGCACGGCGTGTCGGTCCAGATCATGTGGATGGGGACGCCGCCCTTTTCCTTCTCGATGGGATACGTGTACTTGGTGAACTGCTCCTCGGTCTGGCACTCCTGGCCGCCGCTGCCGTGGAAGACCAGATTGCCCTTGAAGATGGCGTCCTGGATGAGGGTCTTGGGGATGAGCTGCGGGCCCCAGGCGTGGACCGTGGTCCAGCAGGGCTTGGTGAGCCGCTCGGGCAGATCCGGGTTGAAGAACCGGACGCTTCCCAGGCCCTCGGCGCGAGGCATGCCGAAGTAGGTCATCTGGCACTGGTGCACGCCGGGGCCGCCGAGGCCCTGCATGCCCAGCATGACGCACTCCAGCCGGCCGGGCTCGTGCGAGTACGGGCCGCGGAAGGCCGAGCCGCCGAAGTAGTGGATGATGGACGTGGTGTTCTTGGCGAACTGGCGGGCGAGGGCCTTGATGGTCCACTCGGGCACGCCGCACTTCTTGGAAGCCCATTCGGGGGTCTTCGGGAAGCCGTCTTCGTCCTTGCCGAGGACGTACTCCTCGATCTGGTCCATGCCCACCGTGTGGGTCTTGCACGTATTCCTTGTCCCAGGTGCCCTCGGTCAGCCAGATGTAGATGATGGCCAACTGCATGGCCGCGTCGGTGTTCGGCAGCACCGGGATCCACTTGTCACCGTGGACGGCGTTGGCGTAGTTGAGGTCCGGGCAGATGTAGACCTGTTTGATGCCGGCCCGGGTCCAGAACTGGGAGATGCGGCTGGCGTACTGCCCGGTGAAGCCCCAGGGGGTGGTCTCCTCGTCGCAGCCCCACTTGAGCACCAGGTCGCAGTTCTCGGAGATGTCTTTGATGAGGTTGGCGGCCGGGGACATCATGCCCTGGAAGCCCTGGCCCCAGACGTGCTTGGCGCCCCAGTACCAGCCTTCCCAGCTGTCCGGGTTGCGGACCTGCTGGGTGAAGCCGCCCATCATGTCGAGCAGGCGGGCCTGATGGCCGTGAGGCGTGTGGATGGTCTTGTTCTCGCCGTGGCCGTCGCCCTGGGCAAGGATGGCCAGCGGACCGTAGTCCTTGTGGATGCGGGTGATCTCGTTGGCGATGATGTCGATGGCCTCATCCCAGGAGAGGCGCACGTACTTGCTCTTGCCACGGTTCTGCGGGTTGCGCTCCCCGTTGGGATCCCAGTCCACGCGCTTCATGGGGAACTTGATCCGGTTGGGAGAGAAGGTGCGCTTCTTGTAGGCCAGCGAGAACGGCGCCGGCAGCGCTTTGGCCAGCGGGCTCAGGGTCTCGCCGTTGCGGGTGATGGTCCACGGCCGGAGCGACTCGAAGTCGCATTTCCAGTCGTATTTGTAAGGCCTGATCCGGATGGCCTTGCCGTCTTTGACGTCGACGAAGCACTCGCCGCCGCCGCCGAGGAGGCCGCCCATGGCCAAGTTCTTAATAGTGACCTTGTCGACGCTGACGTCGACCTTCTTGCGGTCCTTATCCCCCATTTCAATCGTCATCCTTTCCTCTTCGTTTGTCCGACCTATCGTTATTCACTCGTGAACCGACCTCCCCCCGGTTGGCCGCTCGACGTCGTTGTCTGGACTACTTGGCAGTCTGGCTCGGGTTCCATCCGAGATACGCGGAAAAGGCCGCGCAGGCTGACTTCACGGCTTGGGTGCAGAGCTCGCGCTCCACGGGACCGAAGCGCCCGGTGGGTACGACCACCGACACGGTGGCCGCTATGTTGCCCACCTGGTCGCGCACCGGCGCTCCCACGGCGCAGGTGCCCAGGTAGACCCCTTCGATATCGTAAGCCACGCCTTCACGCGCGATCTGCTCCATCTCGACGCGCAGGACGTCGGGGTCGACCACGGAGTACGGCGTGTGTTGCGGGTGAGGCTCGGCGAGCAGGGCCTCCCGCTCCTCGGGCGTCCTGTATGCGGCGAAGAGCTTGCCGTGAACCGAGACCAGGTCGCCCAGGATACGGCCGGGCGCCGTGCGGCGCTTGAACGGCCGGGTGGTGTTGATGATGTCCACGCAGACCGGGAAGCCGTCGATATCGACGGCCAGCGTGACCGATTCCCCGGTGTCTTTGGTGAGCTTCTCCAGGAACGGCCGGGCCGCCTGGACCAAGGACGGAGTTGTCCTCGGCGATGTAGGTGAGGGCGAGAGCGGCCGGGCCCAGACGGTAGCGGTTGGCGCTCGCGTCGCGCACCAGGAAGGCCATGGATTCGAGCGTGCGCACCATGCGGTACGCGGTCATGCGGAGCAGGCCGGTCTGCTCGGCTATCTCGTCGATGGTCCATTCGCGATGGTCCACGTCGAACAGGCCGAGGATGGAAAGCCCGCGCACCAGCGCCCTTACAGAAAAGGGGTCGGTTTCCCGGGTTTCCTTGCTTGTCGCCATCAGCCCCCCACGGACTCCCACGTTGTTTGCGGCGCCCCTGTCTTGCAATTGGGCGTCGCGCTCCGCTACGATAGCTACGATACTATCAATATTATTCAACAATATCGAGATATCGTTTTGGAGGCTGCTACGAAGCGGCAGGTCGGGTCGGCGCGCAACACTCGATAGTCTGGGGGCGAAGTCTGATGGCTGAAAAAGTGTACTCGAACCTCACGAACAGTGGACCGGTCTCGGTCTATGTCAAGGACGGCAAGATCGTGCGGGTGCGGCCTCTGGTCGTGGACCCGGCCGACTTCAAGCCCTGGACCATCGAGGCCGGCGGCAAGAAGTACTCCCCCTGGAAGAAGCCCACGCTCTCCCCGTACATCCACGCGGAGCGCCGCCGCATCTACTCGGACGAGCGCATCAAGTACCCCATGAAGCGTGTGGACTTCGACCCCGACGGCGAGCGCAACCCCCAGAACCGCGGCAAATCCCGGTACGAGCGCATCTCCTGGGAAGAGGCCTCCACCATCGTGGCCAAGGAGATCATGCGGGTCAAGGAGACCTACGGCGGATCGGCCATCAGCGGCATCACCTCGTCGCACCACAACTGGGGCATCGTGGGCTACAAGATGGGCCCCTTCGCCCGCTTCATGAACATGCTCGAGTTCACCCCGGTGCTCGACAACCCCGACAGCTGGGAAGGCTGGCACTGGGGCGCGTCGCACACCTACGGGTTCTTCTGGCGCCTGGGCATGCCGGAGCCCTACGATTGCCTCGGCGACGCCCTGCAGAACGCGGAGCAGATCGTGTACTGGTCCAACGACCCGGACACCACCCGCGGCACCTACTCCGGCCAGGACTCCGCCATGTGGCGGCAGTGGCTCAAGGAGAAGGGCGTCAAGATGGTCTTCATCGACCCCTTCTACAACTACACGAACGCCGTCATGGGCGGCAAGTGGATCGCCCCGCGCCTGGGCACCGACACGGCCATCGCCATGGCCATCGCCCACGTGTGGATCACGGAAGACACCTATAACAAGGAATACGTGGCGGACCGCACCATCGGCTTCGACAAGTTCAAGCCCTACGTCATGGGCGAGACCGACGGCGTCCCCAAGACCCCGGAATGGGCCGAAGAGGAGTCGGGCGTCGACGCCCGGGTCATCCGCACCCTGGCCCGCGAATGGGCGGCCAAGCGGACCATCCTCTCCGGCGGCTCCCGCGGCGGCGAGGGCGGCGCGTGCCGGACGGCGTACGGCACCGAGTGGGCCCGCATGATGGTGCTGCTGCAGGCCATGCAGGGCCTGGGCGCTCCGGGCCGCAGCATCTGGGGCACCACGATGGGCGCTCCCAACGACACCAATATCTGGTTCCCGGGCTACGGCGAGCCGGAAGGCCGCATGTCGATGTCCACCAAGGCCGCCAAGTACATCCCGCAGAACCCCACCAAGCAGCGCCTGTGGCGCCTCACCGTGCCGGAAGCCATCCTCGACGGCCACACGGAGTGGTACGGCGACGGCTTCTGCGGCAAGTCGCTGGAGCAGCAGTTCATCCACTACAAGTACCCGATGGAAGGCTACTCGGAGATCAAACTCTGGTACCGCTACGGCGGCTCCTTCATCGGCACCATGAGCGACACCAACAACTGGGTGCGCATGTACCAGAGCCCCAAGCTGGAGTTCGTCGTCAACCAGGACATCTGGTGGCAGAGCGAGACCCGCTTCGCCGACATCATCCTGCCGGCCTGCACCAACTTCGAGCGTGACGACATCGGCGAGTGGGCGGCCATCGGCGGCTACACCGTGCACGCGTCGAGCGGCTGCAACTACCGCTACGTCGTCCGCGAGCAGAAGTGCATCGAGCCCCTCTGGGAATCCAAGTCCGACTACGAGATCTTCGCCCTGGTCGCCGAGAAGATGGGCCTGCGCGACGAGTTCACCGACGGCGGCAAGACCGAACTCGACTGGGCCAAGGCCTTCTTCGACATCTCCGACCTGCCCAAGGTGGTCAGCTGGGAGGACTTCAACGAGAAGGGCTACCACATCATCAACATCGCGGACGACTACAAGCCCACCCCGTCCCTGCGCTGGTTCTACGAAGGCCGGGACTGCGACACCCCCGACCAGGGCAACCCCAAGCGCCTCACCGAGAAGCGCGCCGAGCTGGGCACGTTCAGCGGCAAGATCGAGTTCGAGTCGGTGAGCCTCAAGCAGTACTTCCCCGATGACGAGGAGCGCCCGGTGGTGCCGCGCTACATCCCGAGCTTCGAGGGCCATCACACCAAGGAGCTCTTCGACAAGTACCCGCTGGCGCTCATGTCGCCGCACCCGCGCATGTCGTTCCACTGCCACTACGACAAGCACACCGACTGGCTGAACGACATCTCGGTGCACCGCATCAAGAAGGACGGCCACGCCTGGTGGCCGGCCCGCCTCAACCCGGTGGACGCGGCCGCGCGCGGCATCAACAACAACGACATCGTCCGGCTCTACAACGACCGCGGCTCGGTGCTCTGCATCGCGGTGATCACCGGCCGGGTGCTCCCGGGCGTCATCCACAGCTACGCCTCGGCGGCGCACTACGACCCGCTCCAACCGGGGGATCCCACGTCGATAGACCGGGGCGGCTGCGTGAGCATCCTCACGCCGGCCCGCATGATGTCCAAGAACGTGCCCGGGCATGACGCCGAACTCCTGTTTGATCGAGATCGAGAAGTGGGAGGCCTGACATGGCGCGCCTAGGTCTGCTCATCGACGTCACCAAGTGCAGCGGTTGCCACAACTGCTTCCTGGCCTGCCGTGACGAGTACTTCGACAACGACTACTCGCCCTACTCAGCCGCGCAGCCGCTCGACGGCCAGTTCTGGATGCAGGTGAAAGAGATCGAACGCGGCAGCTATCCCAAGCCGAAGCTCGACTACATCCCGCTCCCGTGCCAGCACTGCGAAGACGCCCCCTGCGTGGCGGTGGCGGCCGACAACGCCTGCTACAAGCGCGCCGACGGGTTCGTCATCATCGACCCTGCGAAGGCCAAAGGCCAGAAGGCCATCGCCGACGCCTGCCCGTACCGGGTGGTGTTCTGGAACAAGGAGCTCGAGATCCCGCAGAAGTGCACCATGTGCGCGCACCGGCTGGACGAAGGGCGCCAAAGAGCCCCGCTGCGTGGAAGCCTGCCCCACGGGCGCTCTCACCTTCGGCGACCTGGACGATCCGAACAGCCTCATCTCCACCTACATGGCCGAGAAGAAGATCGAGGCCTTCCATCCCGAGTACGGCACCAAGCCGGCCGTGATGTACGTGGGCATCCCCAAGCGGTTCGTGGCCGGCGAAGTGGTGCGGGCCGACAACACGGGCGAGTGCGCCGAGGGCGCCTCGATCACTCTGGAGGGCGACGGCGTCAAGCTGGAGACCGCGTCCGACAGCTACGGCGACTTCGAGTTCGAGGGTCTGGACAAGAACAAGGCCTTCAAAGTCACGGTCAAGCTCGCCGGTTACGGCGCCAAGACGTTCGACATCAACACGAACTCCGACGTCAACCTGGGGGCCATCGTCCTCGAGCGGGCATAGGGCCGGCAGAGCCAGCGATTTTCAGGCGCCGCCCGGCTCACGCCGGGCGGCGCTACTATTTAGGGGAGACAGGCAAAGCGTTCCAGCGGGGGCCGAGATGAACGAAGTCGTCATCGTCAGCGCGGTCCGGACCGCGGGAGGCAGGATCGGCGGCACGCTCAGGGACGTGCAGCCGGACGATCTTGCCGTGACCGTCATCAAGGCAGCCCTTGAGCGGGTCCGGGTCGAGCCGGGGGCGGTCGAGTGAGGTCATCTTCGGGCAGGCCAAGCAGAGCGCCGACGCGGCCAACCTGGCCCGCGTCGCGGCCCTTCGAGCGGGTCTGCCGGTGGAAGTGCCGGCCTACACCGTCATGCGCCAGTGCGGTTCCGGTCTGCAGGCGGTCAACAACGGCGCCCAGGCCATCATGTGCGGCCTGGCCGACATCGTTGTGGCCGGCGGCACCGAGAGCATGAGCAACGCCCCCTACTATCTGAGAAGGGCGCGTTTCGGCTACGGCTCCGGCAACGCCGTCCTCGTCGACTCCAACACCGAGAGCCAGCCCCGCTCCCAGCCCTACGAGATCTACGGCGACCTGACCATGGGCCTCACCGCCGAGAACGTGGCAGCCAAGTACGGCATCAGCCGGGAGGAGCAGGACCGCTTCGCCTTGGAGAGCCAGCGAGAAGGCCCTCGACCGCCATCGCCGGCCGGGCGGTTCGCGGACGAGATCGTCCCCGTTGCAGATTCCGCAGAAGAAGGGCTGGCCGCTCATCTTCGACACCGACGAACATCCCCGCGAGACCAGCCTCGAGGCGTTGTCGGCGCTGCCGGCCGGTGTTCAAGGAGGGAGGCACCGTCACCGCCGGCAACTCCTCCGGCCGCAACGACGGCGCCGCCGCGCTGTTGCTGATGTCGGCCGCCGAGGCGCAGCGGCGCGGCCTCACGCCGCTGGCCGTCATCCGCAGCCAGGCCGTGTCGGGGGTCTCGCCGGAGATCATGGGCATCGGGCCGGCGCCGGCCAGCCGCAAGGCGCTGGCCGCGGCCGGGCTGACCGTCTCCGACGTCGGCCTGGTGGAGTTGAACGAAGCCTTCGCCGCCCAGAGTCTGGCGGTGATCAGAGAACTGGGTCTCGACCTGTCCCGGGTCAACGTGAACGGAGGGGCCATCGCCCTCGGCCACCCCCTCGGCTGCTCGGGGGCCCGCATCCTCACGACGCTGCTCCACGAGATGCGGCGGCAGCGGCACCCGGTACGGGCTGGCCACGCTCTGCATCGCCGGGGGGCAGGGGATCGCCACCGTGGTCGAAGCGGGCGTCTAGGCGGCGGGGAGCATCCATGAAGATCCGCCAATGAAGACCCACGAGTATCAGGCGCGAGAGATCCTGCAGGGCTACGGCGTTCCCTTCCCCGCGGCCCGGGTGGCCCGGACTCCCGAGGAGGCGGAGGCTGTCGCCGGTGAACTGGGCGGCTCCGTCGTGGTGAAGGCCCAGGCCCTCGTCGGCGGACGGGGCAAAGCCGGGGGCATCAAGAAGGCATCCACTCCCGCTGAGGCTCGTGAGGCGGCGGCCGCCATCCTGGGCGCGCCGCTCAAGGGCAAGCCGGTCCGCACGCTGCTGGTGGCGCAGACCGTCTCGGTGGTCCGCGAGTACTACCTCGGCGCGGTGCTCGACCGCTCGGCCAAGGCCGTCACCATCATCGTGAGCGCCGTGGGCGGCATGGACATCGAGGAGGTGGCCCGGACGTCGCCTGAGGCCATCATCCGGGTCTCGGCCGATCCGCTGCTGGGGCTCGCCGACTACCAGACCCGCGACCTGGCCCGCGCCGCCGGCCTCACCGGCGCCCAGGCCCGCGCGTTCCGGGGCGTCATCGCGGCGCTCTTCAAGGCCTTCCTTGAGAACGACTGCACGCTGCTCGAGGTCAACCCGCTGGCCCTCACCGAGGCGGGCGAGTTCATGGCTCTCGACTCGAAGATGATCGTGGACGACAACGCCCTCTCCCGGCAGCCGTCCCTGGCGGCGCTCCACGACCCCGAGGCCGAGGAGCCGGCCGAGGCGGAGGCGCGCGAGCGTGGGGGTGAGCTACATCGAGCTCGACGGCAACGTGGGCTGCCTGGTCAACGGGGCCGGTCTGGCCATGGCCACCATGGACGTCATCAAGCTGTACGGCGGAGAACCGGCGAACTTCCTGGACATCGGCGGCGGCGCCCACATCGAACAGGTGCGGGCGGCGCTGCGCATCCTTCTCCACGATCCGTTCGTGCGGGCGGTGCTGGTGAACATCTTCGGGGGGATCACCCGCTGCGACGTGGTCGCCCAGGCCGTCGTGGACGCGATGGCGGCGGGCGAGGTGACGGTGCCGGTGGTGGCCCGGCTGGTGGGGACCAATGCGGCCGAGGGGCGGGCGATCATCGAAGGGACGAGCGTCGTCCTCGCCGAGACGATGACCGAGGCCGCCAAGACCGTGGTGGCGCTGGCCGGGGGCGCGACTGGCGGCGACGCGGCGCGCCTACGGCGCCCGGGGGAGGCGGGCGTGAGCATCCTCGTCGACAGGCGACACCCGGGTCCTCGTCCAGAACATCACCGGCGACGAAGGCCGCTTCCACACCAAGCAGATGCTGGCCTACGGCACCCAGGTGGTCGCCGGTACGGCGCCGGGCCACGGCGGAGAGTGGGTGGAGGGCGTGCCCGTGTTCGAGTCGGTGCGGGAGGCTGTCGAGGCGACGGGCGTCAACGCCACGGTCAGCTTCGTCCCGGCCCGCTTCGCCGGCGACGCCATCGTGGAGGCGGCCGACAACCTCATCCCGCTCATCGTCTGCATCAGCGAATGGATCCCCGTGCTCGACATGGTGAAGATCTGCGCCCACGTCAAAGCCCGGGGATGCCGGCTGGTGGGGCCCAACTGTCCGGGCATCATGACGCCGGGCTGCTGCAAGATGGGCATCCTGCCGGGCAACATCTTCATGCCCGGGCCGGTGGGGATCGTCTCGCGGAGCGGGACGCTCACCTACGAGATAGCGGGGGCGCTCACCAGCCTGGGAGTGGGGCAGTCGACGTGCGTGGGCATCGGCGGTGACCCGATCATCGGGACGACGTTCATCGACATCCTCGCCCTCTTCCAGGACGACCCCCAGACGCACGCCATCGCCCTCATCGGGGAGATCGGCGGGTCAGACGAGGAGGAGGCGGCCGCGTTCATCGCGGAGAAGGTCACCAAGCCGGTGGTCGCGTTCGTGGCCGGCAGGACGGCGCCGCCGGACCGCCGCATGGGCCACGCCGGCGCCATCGTCACGGGAGGCCGGGGCACGGCGGCGGACAAGATCGCCGCCTTCCAGCAGGCAGGCGTCACCGTGTGCGAGAGCACCGACGAGACGGCCGAGGTGGTGGCCCGGCTGGTGCGCCCCTAGCTAGGCTGCTAGGGCGCCAGCGAGATGGTGGGCGTCTCCGCCGTCAGATAGTCGATCCGGCTGGTCCCGCCGCAGTAGTAGTTCACCAGTTCGGCCACTTCTTCGCAGGCTTCCTTGACCTCGGCCCTGGTCACCGGCGGCAGTCCGTCCACGTTGAACTCGACGGCCTGCGTCCCCGGCAGGGTGAGGGTGTGGTTGGCCTGGCGCCAGGTCCAGCGGCGGGTGAGCACCTGGGTGCCTTCCACGAAGATCACCTCGCCCGGCAGGGGATGCTCCAGGTCGTTGGTGCCGAACGGCACGAACTCCTCTTCACCGGTGGCGAACCTGAGCTCGATGTCGCCCTTCAGCACGTCGATGGCGTGGCTGCCGGCCGGCAGGAGATGGCGCAGGGAGATGACGTTGCCGATGTCCACCAGCGCGCTGATGGCCGGAAGCTCGTCGCCGCGCAGGGCCCGGCGGGCCATGGCCTCGATGGACGAACGGAACTCGGCCGGCTTCGCGCCGAAGGCGCGGTAGGCCTCGCGCCACGCCTTGATGTGCGGCTCCTCGGCGATCTGCTCCACCGCCACGCCGCGATCCCGCACCGACTCCTCCGCTTCGCGCAGCATCTGGACGAGCTCGTCGGGGGAGGCGCCGTTGGTGAGGTCGTAGCAGACCACGACGCCGCGGACGTAACCGGGGAAGCGTTCGAACACTTCCGGGGAGATGCGGTAGCTGTGGTATTCCATCGCCGACCCCTCAGTCATCCTGTCGATGCCGTTCTGTCGATTCTAGCCCATGCCGGATGACGCGCGCAACCGACGGCCGGCACACCCGTCTTCGCCCCTCCTGCAACAGGGCCGCTGGGCCGGCGTCCAGCCCCATCGATCCCGAGCCGCGCCACCGTGGCCGGCTCCCTCAGAACCTGACTAGAGCCTGACCAGTGTACTCCTTGGAGGACGTCACTCAAGGTATTCCGGGTCCCTGTCGATACCTATTCTACCTGCAAATCAAAGAATCGGAGCACATATTGAGGCACCCACAAGCCGGTTTGACATGCCTGGGTCCGGCCGTTAGAGTGGCCGAACCTGAAGATGCCGACCAATATGTTGATGGTCCCCGTGACGGTGGTTTGCGTCGCGGGCGGCACAAAGGGAAAGGTGGCGGATATGCCTTCCCCCCATTGCCACGCGGAACCTATCGCCTCGTCGCTCGAGCCCAGGGCGCCTCCCATTCTCAGGCAGGAGCAGAGAGGCTTCGCCCCTGGACGGGCTCTGCCTCTCACTCGGTTTTGGGAGTGGCCTCCCTTGCAGAACAGGAGCTCGCAGCATCCTACTCGCACCTTGCTCTATTCCTGCCGGACGCATGTTCTAAACATGGCTCGGATCACCGGGCGGCGGCGGCACCACAGGATGCGGCATGCTCCAGAATCAAAAGTTCAGGAGATTAGTGTGCGCAAGATTGTATCTATAGCCCTGGCCCTGGTTATCGCCCTCGGCATTGTCGGAGTAGTCAAAGCGTCGTCAGCGTCGGCGGCGACCGTCCCGGCGACCACCCGTTATCAGCAGACAGACTCGAACATCGCTTACGTGGGCACGTGGTCGACACTCTCCACCAGCGGCGCTTCCGCCGGAAGTTACCGCCGCTCAAGCCAAAATGAGGCTTCAGCGACAGTAAGGTTCAACGGGACCTACCTCGCCTGGGTCGCCACGAAAGGGACCACGCTGGGCAAGGCGTTCGTTTCACTCGACGGTGGGCCTGCGGTCTCAGTCGACCTCTCCCGGTCGTCGGTCGCCTACCAGCAGACGGTCTGGTGCACGGGCAGTCTGGCCTCCGGACAACACACGGTCAAGATCTGGCGGGACCCGAGCAGCGCGACCGGTAAGTACATCAGTGTGGACGCCTTCGACGTGGCCGGGTCGGTGCTGTCCCCTTCCACCACCCCGACGGGTACCGTGACACCCTCCGGCACCCTCAGCGTCAAGAACTACGGCGCCAAGGGTGACGGCTCAAGCGACGACCGTGCCGCCCTCCAGAACGCCATCAACGCAGGGGCAGCGGCGGGCAAGACTGTCTACTTCCCGGCCGGCACCTACTTCATGAGTCAGACTAGTGTGTTTCTCACCATCCCCTCCAACGTCACGCTACAGGGAGAGGGGGAGCGAGCGTGCTCCGCTTTCAAGACGACGGACTGGACAAGCGGTCGACCGGTCTACAGATCGTGGGTCGCAGCAACGTAGCCATACGGAACATCAAACTCATGGGGACCCGGACCAACAAGCAGGCGAGCGTGCAGCTGATCCGCGCGGATGGCACCAGCGGTCTGACTCTCGATAAGGTCACCTTTGACGGAGCGGAGTACGCTCTGAGGACCACCGGTTCAGGATCTTCCCCCGGGCAAGCAACATCACGGTGACCAACTGCCGCACCCTCAGTAACGTGCTCAATCCCTTCTACTTCGCCTATGCAACGAACGTGCGAGTGTCCGGCTGTACGCTCGATGCCAACCGGGTGGACTGTATGCCCGGCAGGTATCCACACCACTTCTACGTGAACGATGGCGTGGACGGCCTCTACGTCTCGGGCTGCACTCTATCTGGCGGGCAGCATGTGTCTATCGATGCCCACACAGATGGCGGTACCCCGGCTACCAACCTCCACTTCAGCAACATCGTGTTCACCGATGTGGTCGCGGGCATCTATGGGGCGGGAGTGAGCAACTACCACTTCGACGGCGTCACGCTACGCAGCAGTCGCTATGAGTATGACTACGCTATGGTCACTCTGTTGAATGTGAAGGACTTCGGTATCAAGAACTTCGATTTCGCCGGGACGCCGGGGAAGCTGGGTTTCTTGGCTGAGCTATGGAACTCGGCTCGGTGGTGTTCGAAAACGGCAGCATGACCAACTGCGAACAGTTCAAGAGTGCCACGCCCAAGGGGTGCTCGCTTCACAGCGGCACCGTGCCCACCTATAGCAACGTGACGGTGGGGTGAGGCTGGGGGTAGCTAACGACGATCTGATCGTCGATGTCGCTCCCACCAGATTAGCTCACGGCCAGCCGTCAGCACGTCCTCTTATTGGGATGCTGACGGGCTGGCCGTGAGTACCTAGGGGGACTTGCGCGGGCGGGGGAAGACACCCGCGAGTCCGATTGCCACGCTCCCGAACTTGGACCTCTGAGCAGACCCGAGCGCGCTTCACCACTGGATCAATCGGTTGATGCCCGGGAGTCATAGAAGGCTGCTGTGGCGGGGCCACTCGGCGTGCTGTCCTCTGGCGGCTATCCCCGCGGCGAAGGACACCGGACAGCTCGAGACCTTATCTCGACGTCTCCTCAGGTCAGCACGGCGGGACTGCAATCCGGCTGGGTCAAACAAGGTCGTTTGACACGAGAACAGGCCCCAGAACGTGGATTATGCGGCGCTCAACCTGCGGGCCCTGTGGTCCCGGGTCCTACGCGCCGCCGACAGCGGGCCCATCAAGCTCCCGAGAGGAACCCGCAGTCTCGAAGTATCCCTCGTATCGACCGCGATAGTACGATCCGCGCTTCTTGCTGACTCCGTTTACCACGAGGCCGAGGACGCGACAGTCGCTCCTTTCGAGAATGGTGCGCACTTCCCGGGCCTCTTCGATGCGGGTCTCCCTCATCCTTGCGGCAACTACCACACCATCAGTCTTGTCGGCCAGGTTCAGCGCGTCTGACACAAGGAGAATCGGCGGGGTGTCTATCAGCACGTAATCGGCGCCGTCCGCGGCTGCTGCTAGCAAATCGCCCATGCGCGATGAGCTGAGCAATTCGGCGGGGTTGGGTGGCAAGGGACCCGAGGTCATGCAAAGGAATTCTCCTTGCATCGTCCAATCGGGAGACGCGCCACGCATGTCCCGCGCATGAGACACGAAATCGGGTACCCTGACGACCTGGAGAGACTGCGCGAACGTGCCTGTACCCGCGAGCACGTCTGAGACGCCGACCCCATTGTCAAGCCCCAGATACCGGTGGAGCATGGGCCGGCGAAGGTCGGCTTCCAGCACGATGACGCGGACCCCGGATAATGCCAGACTGAAAGCTAGATTGACGACGGTAACTGTCTTGCCCTCTTGAGGAAGACCGCTTGTAACGAGCAGCGTCTGAGTCTTCTGATTCAACTGATAGAACCTGAGGCTGGATCTCAAAGTGCGGAATGACTCAAGGAACGGGGATTGAGGGTCCGGGAAACCTATTGCCTCGTTGGAGCGTTGACCTGACCTGTTTGTCCAGTTTCGAGATGCCTTGGGCACGCTTGCCAATACGGGTAGGCCGAACTCCCGTTCCATCGCCTCCTCGCTCTTGATGCGTCGGTCGAGGTAGTCAACCAAGAAGGCCGCCAGAATCCCCAAGGAAGAGCCCGCCGACAAGCGCGAACCCAGCATTGCGGAAGGGCCTTGGCGAGATGGGTGACTTGGGAACCGACGCCTGCTGTACCAGCTCGTACCCCCCTGTTTGCATGGACTGAAGGATGCCAAGTTCCTCGTGCTTCTGCTTCAGGGTAGCGGCGCTCTCTGTCTTCAGTTCTTCGGGAGTCATTTGGGAGAGCTCAGTCATCACCTTTTCATCGGTTGCGGCGAGAATCGATCTATTGGCCTCCTGCCGATACTTGATGAACTGGCCAGCGAAAGAGTCGGCGACGGCCGCCGCCTCATCAGGGCTGGAACTCTCCGCTGAGATTCTTATGATGTCGCTGTCCTTGAGGGCGGTTACCTCTACCATATCGAGGAGCGACTGCACCGAGCGCGTTGACCTCAGGTCGTCCTTGACCATCTGACTGACAGCGCCGATCTTGACTAGGTTTACCCCCGTCTGCAACTGGCGGCTGGCGTCCTGAAACTGGAACACACTCGTGCCGAATAGTGTCTGGTCGAGTGCTGCGGTCTGACGGAGCATATCGGCCGAGGCCTTATACACGGGGGTTTGAGACAGGGAGTAGGCCATCGCCAGCCCGACGGCAACAACCACGACCGCAAGGATGATCCACTTCCGCTCACGAACTACCCGCAAGTAGTCAGCAGGCTCAGCGCCCAAGGTTGCATCACGCAGATGATCGCTATTGTCCATCAGTTGTCCAGTCTACTATCGGATTGGGATTGACTACAAACCAGGAGCTGGTTCTGGCCGCGCTCTGCTCCAGAGTCCCCTCGGGCTTCCGGCCCAGCAGCTTCTCGGCCGCTTGGGTTTCGGCCCAGGTGCCCACGACATCCTCGGGCGAGATCGTCGGCCAGCATGACACCTTGATTGCGTCCCGCCACCCTCAAACGTATCGACCTTGACGGGATCGATGTCGAGCCAACCGATGCGAGCCTCATGTGCCTTGATCTACTCCTGCAGTGTCGAGCTTTGCGCGCTCCACAAGATTCTTCGACCGGTCTGCTCGCGCACTTGAGCTCCCCCAACTTAGTTCTTGGGAGCATCTTGAGCGGTAATCCCTATGACCTAGGGTCAGCTCGCCGCCAATCGCGGGCCGGCGAAGACTTGAGGAACAACAGCCGCACCCACGGAACACCCGCAACCACGGCGATGAGTGCCTTGCCTCACGCTCACGGAAGCATTCTGCCGAGTAGAAAGGAAGTGCTTTGTGCCGGACAATTAATATACACTACCGGTATGGTATCGACTCGGGAGGGGTTATGGCAGGCGACCGCGGCGACAAGACCGTCCTGATCACAGGAGGAGCTGGCTACGTCGGCTCGATGCTCGCTCGCGACCTCCTGCACCGAGGATACGATGTAACCGTTGCGGACACGCTAATGTTCGGTGGTGAGTCCCTGCTGGATCTCCTCTCGCACCCGTCCTTCGCGTTTCGCAGAGTCGACGTGAGCGAGGCCGGCGAGGTGGAAGCGCTCTTGAGTCGATACAGATTTGACGCGGTCGTTCATCTCGCATCCATCGTCGGCGACCCAGCGTGCAAGGCCCGACCCGAGTTGGCGACGAGAACTATCTGGGATGGGTCCAAGAACCTATTTGAGGCCTCCGAGCGGCACCGAGTGCGTCGGTTCCTTTTCGCCTCGACTTGCAGCAACTACGGCAAGATGGAAGCGGGCGGGATGCTCGACGAGTCAGCTCCGCTGCGACCGGTCAGTCTCTACGCCGAACTCAAGGTGAGATTCGAACAGTACTTGCTCGAGCGCTCCACGCCGGTCGATTTCACGATATTGAGGTTTGCCACTGTGTACGGCCTCTCCCTCCGGCCCCGCTTCGATCTCACAATCAACGAGTTTGTCAGAGACGCTCTTCTGAAGGGCGAGTTGGAGGTATACGGGCCCGAATTCTGGCGTCCGTACTGCCACGTGCGAGACATCGCCGTCGCAATCGGCTTGGTGCTCGGGTCAGACTCTCGGCTGGTCGCCCGCAAGATTTTCAACATCGGCTCCAACGAGGAGAACTACCAGAAACGAACGGTCGCGGAAGAGGTCGCCAGGCAAGTGCCCGTCAAACTCACGTATGTGGAGAAGGACGAAGACCCTCGCGACTATCGCGTGAACTTCGACCGGATCAGCAGTCTTGGCTTCAACCCTAAGATGCGCTTGGCGGCTGGCATCGCAGAGATAGTGACGGCGCTTCAGAGTGGATTGATCACTGATCCGTTCGCGGCTCGATACCGCAACTCCTGAGGTGGCGGAGTGACCATTCCTCTAAGCGAACCCGCCCTGCAAGGCAAGGAACTCGAATACGTCACCGAGTGCATCCACAGTGGTTGGATCTCGGCAAACGGCAAGTACGTCTGGCGTATGGAGGAGTTGCTCGCGGACTACCTCGGCGTCAAGCACGTGGTCGCCTGCAACTGCGGGACTTCCGCCATCCATATCTCGTTGATGCTTGCTGGGGTCCAGCCCGAGGACGAGGTCATCGTTCCGACGCTGACGTTCATAGCACCAGTGAACGCCGTACGCTACGCGGGTGCGTGGCCGGTGTTCCTAGATTGCGACGAGTACTGCAACTTGGACGTGGAAGACCTGCGCCGCTTCTTGGCCGAGGAGTGCGAGCAACGCGACGGGGTGCCAATCAACAGAAGTACCGGACGCCGTGTGTCAGCGATCATTCCAGTTCACGTTTTCGGCACCTCGGCCGATATGGATTCCATCCTAGAGACGGCGGACGCTTTCCATCTGGAGGTCATCGAAGATGCCAGCGAGTCGCTAGGGTCGCTGTACAAGGGTAGGAAGTGCGGCGGCCTCTCTCGTATCGGATGCCTCAGCTTCAACGGCAACAAGATCGTTACAACCGGCGGCGGCGGGGCGATCGTCACAAACGACGAGGCGGTAGCCAAGCAGGCGCGCTATCTGACCACGCAGGCCAAGGAAGACGGCATCGAGTACGTGCATCATTCGGTTGGCTACAACTACCGTATGAATAACATCCTGGCGGCCTTCGGCCTGGCACAGCTGGAGTCTCTGACCGAGAGAATCGCCGTCAAGAGAAACAACTTCGCGCTCTATGAACAGGCCCTGGGCCCGGGCCGACTGCTCCAACAGCCGGAGTGGAGCGATTCGAACCGCTGGTTCTATGCCTATTTGTGCAGCGACGCGGATGCGAAGGAGCGCGTGATCGGCGCCTGCATCGAAGCGGGGATTCAGGTGAGACCCTTGTGGTTCCCGAATCACCTTCAGCGCCCCTACGTAGATTGCCAGGCCTACCAGATTGATAATGCCACCGGTTTCTACGAGCGAGTGGTGAATCTTCCGTGCTCGGTGACGCTGACTCCCGAACATATCGCGGAGGTGAGCGCTCTCTTGGATAGGGTCGATCCTGAGCGCCCGATGCACCCCTGAGCATAGAGGAGCGTACACGAAGATCGGCTACTGTCTCGCCTTATTTCAGCTCGCCAAACAGAGCATGAGAGTAGACATCAAGCTTTTGAAGGCTAATTGTCACCTTGATCCGGAGACCGGCAGCTGGTCTTCGTCAGGGTCGAAAGAATGGCCCACGCTCTTCTTTCGCGCCTACGAAATGGTATTGGCATGAGGAGACTGTTCGAAACGCTGGCTGCGGTAGTGGGTCTGGCACTGTTGACCCCCCTTCTGGGAGTCATAGCCATCCTTGTTCGTTTTAGAGATGGTTCTCCCGTCATCTATCGGGCAAGCCGGGTGGGCCAAGACGGTCGTCTGTTCACGCTGTTCAAGTTCCGCACCATGGTTTCCTCCGGAGGTTCTTCGGTAACGGTGTGGGCAGATTCCCGTGTGACGCCACTCGGCAGACGGCTGCGACGAACAAAACTGGACGAGCTGCCCCAGTTGGCCAATGTCTTGCTGGGTGACATGAGCTTCGTGGGACCTCGTCCCGAGGACCCCAGTTACGTTGCGCTTTACACGGAGGAGCAGTGCCGCGTGCTCTCGGTGAAGCCGGGAATAACGGGCGTGGCGGCTCTTGAGTATTTGGACGAGGAATCCCTCCTCAAGGGAGAAGACTGGGAAGAGGCGTACCGGGAGCGAATCATGCCGGCTAAGCTGAAACTCGAAACGGAGTACCTGGACCGGCGATCCCTGTGGACCGACCTAGGCGTGATCCTCAGGACATTCGTGAAGCTAGCAGGTCATCAGCGGAGGTCCGACTGATGGTTCCCGCACGCACCTAAACTTCTACCGGCAAGAAGGCACCCAGGCCGATGCTGCCACTCCGCGGCAATGAACTGCAGCGCTTGCTCCGCAGCCCGCACGACTTCAACCGCGCGAAAATCGCGCTGAAATGCCTCAGCGGCCTGTGTAGCCGCGTCCTTACGAAGTTGAGGCTCATTGATCAGCTTGCTGATGCAACCCGCGAAATCTGCCGCGTCTTGGTATGACCATCCACATTGATTGGCCTGTACGTACTCTCCTGTGGCGCCTGAGATCCCGCAGAGTATGGGCAATCCCCCAGACAGGTATTCACTGATTTTGCCTGGTATGTTGGACAAGAAGTTGGGAATAGGGGCGAAGGGGGCTAGTCCAACGTCCGATCGGTCCATCATCGTCTTGATATGTGCGCCTGAGACATGACCGGCGAAGTGCACATTGCGCATGTCTGAAGCCAGTTGCCGGATTTCGTTAAGCCTGAAGCCGTCTCCGCATACGACAAGTCGTACTCGTTCACCCAATCGTCCTAGAAGTCTGAGGCCGGCCATGACGGGACGGAAATCGGAGCTGGTTCCCAATACACCGAAATAGCAGATGGTCAATTGCTGCGGGTCCTCTGCGAGACCCCTGCTCGTCCCAGAATCGACCGGCTTCCTCCAGTTCCTCAGCCCCACAATCAGACGGCGAGTACGCATGGTGTGCCACAAAATCACGCTCGCCGCGTTCGCGTCCAGCTCCCTTCAAGCCCCACTCCAAGTACTGACTCGTAATTCCCGAGATTGCGTAGGCTCGTCGAAGGATTCGCTTCTTCTTGCGAAATAATGGCTCGAGAGCCAGCCGTGTCGGCTATCTCATGCACCGTCGGAACCATGGTCGACGAAGATGTCCGGCCACATGTCGCGACAGTCGATGACGACGGGGAACTTCAGTCGCATCCCCGACGTCAAGGACCATCTCGTCCCACTCCAGAGCCGGAAGAGCGGCGACGGAGACATCGGGTGGTTCGCTCGCCCTCATCCACTTCGCCAACGCCGACTGAGGTGCGGCGGTAGTGCAGAAGACGAGCAGCGGAGACGCTACGCCGGTAACCGGTCCGGCGACCATTCGGAGCTCGAGGTTGGGCGCCAGGTGGACGCTCACGTTGTCAGCGAGCCCGCAGCCGCTTGCCGCATGTGGTCGACATTGTCGGTCCACCAGACCACTTCGTGACCGAGTCGTGCCAACTCGTGAGCCCAAATGCCCCCTCTCAGCAGACGTTCGTTCGGCGAATCGGCCGGCACCTGCTCGCTTATCGTCGCAATCCAGATCCGCATCGTGTCTCTCCAGGAAGGGGGGCGGGCCTCAGCCGCGGCAGGTCGCAGCCACCCAGTCACTCAGCTGCCTCATCGGATCAAGTATATCGGGGTTCGGTGCGGGCTGTAGCGCGCGCAGGTCTGATGGGCGATATTTGGTCTCTGCCCATGTCAACCCGACTCCTCCGCATGGGAAAGGGGGCGACTCCAAGACCGTAAACTCTCGACTCGGTCAGTCGGACCTTATGAGCTTCGCCAGTTCTGCAGTCGTGCGCTCGACGTTGAACTGCTCCTCCACCCTTGCCCTCCCGGCACGAGCTATCCGGCCACGCATAGGCGAATCAAGAATCAGTTGCTCCAACGCTGCCGCGAGGGCCTCCGGATCCTCAGGCGGCACTACGATTCCCGCACCATCGCCAACCAACTCTGGAATTCCTCCAGTCTTCGTCGAGATCACGGGAATGCAGTAGGCCATCGCCTCCATGAGTGCGACGGGTATGCCTTCGTACTCGTGGCGGCCCAGATCGACGCTGGCAAGAGCGACGACGTCAACGTCGCCGGCCCAATACCAATCAAGGATTCGTTCGTGAGGGACGGCACCTAAAAAGCGAATAGTGGTTTGAAGCCCTAGATCGTCCACCTGGCGTTGAAGTCTCTCGAGCAGGTGTCCCTCGCCGGCGATCCACAAGGAGCAGGGGATGCCGCGGTCTCTAGAATGCTCATGGCCGAGATCAGATACTGGTGACCCTTCACAGGATACAAGTGGGCCGGGCACAGAACGAGTGGATCGCGGCTCCCTGTGCTCTCCGCGCGCGCCACGACAGCGCTCGCCGGGACTTCTACTCCCATGTGAATGACGTGTGTCCGTGCAGGATCGGGGGAAAGCCCAATGGCCCGTGCCATTTCGACGCCTGATTTGGAAATGAAGCGGGTGAAGTGTGCCCGCTCCATCTTGAGTGACAGGATGTTTGGCTCGGCGATGTCATTTCGGTGAAGGGTCAGACTCCATGGAATCTCTGTGATCTCGGATGCGATCATTGCCATGGTCGCGGTCGTTCGGCCCCAGTGCGCGTGAATATGTTGCGCATGCCACTTCGTGGCCAGATCAGCAAGCCACAAGGACTTGGGAAGCACCAGGGCATTCCTTGCTGCCACACGAAGGCTTTCGCTCCTGGATATGACCATCAGCCCTCGCGCGGTTCTCAGGGGGTGCCACAGCAGCGTGACGGCGGCAGACGCAAGCGTCCTCAAACCAAGAAGTCGTCTGCGAACGCTGCGGGCCACCAGGTCGGTGGCGTCCTGGTTGAAGACCCCTCCCCTCGGAGAGCGGGGACGACCAGAACATCGAATCCCTGCTGAATGAGCTGCAGTGCTTCGGGGGCTAGGAACTGCTCCCCGTGGCCAAAGGGCATGGAGACCGTGACGTACAGCAGTCGTATCGGCGCGTGGCCAATCGCATGGGTGCCTTCAATCAATGGGCGGCGCTTCACCCGGGGGGCATCAGTAGCAGTAGGTCGTTGCAACAGCATCTCTCAGTTCGGCCGACGCCTCGAGTATTTCGGGGCTTGAGTCGAAACAGGGTGGTTTGATGCGGTAATCGCGATAGTCGGCGGGGTCACCCGTTTCCCCGGCTTCAGCGGCGCTTATTATGTTGAACAGCTCGCGAGCCGTGACGTAGTGAAGCACGTACCTGGACCCGTCGTTATATGCCGTTTCCAAGTAGGTGAAGGCCTGGTCCATGGCAGAGTCACCCAGAACTGCCTCTCGGCTTCCCGCTCCGTGAGTGTGCACCTTGACGATGATCCAATCCCGCTTCCCTGCGACGTGAATCGTTGTGCCCACCCAAGCGTCTATGAGCTTCCTCACAGGTGGCCTCGAATCGCTTATGGAGTCGCCAAACGTGAGCCTCCCATCAACCCAGACCGGGCGCACGGGACCCTGAACCATGAGCAAGCCTTTCTGAGAGCCGGCACCCGCGCGCGCCAACGCCCCGGAAGAGATGGACTTTGGGCGGTGGAGATCGACGTTCGCGTAGTACAGGCGGTTGATCCGTCTGGGGTTGTTGCGGATACACGAGGGGAATGTGAAGTCCGCGTAACAGCCCGTCTCTTGCAGAATCGACAACTCGCTGTTCACCCCGCAGAATCTTCCGTCTAACGAGTTGTTCAGAGCCCAGTCACCGTGGACAAACCCATATCGCGGGCGACCGCTTTCGGTCCCGAAGACGCCAAATTGTGAGTAATCGCGTAAGCATAGCTCAATGGTGCGGCGCACATTCTCTGGGGTATCGGGGAGAGTCTTTCCATGGTGCAAGTGGAGTTCGATCTCACCGTAGCCACGCTCACAGAGAGACGCCAGTTGGCGGAGGCTCCCGTAACGATGCTCATGAGGCGGGAAGAACCAAGTCCGCCGTGGAGGGCGTCCCGATGCGTCGCCATGTGCGTCTGCCAGCCGAGGGTACCTGTCGAGAGAGCTCCGCGACACCCTGCATATGCACGCGGGAGTCGCCCCCCACTATCCCTGGCTCGTAGTGGTCGACCATGCAAAAGATCACGTGAGTCGGTCGTTTCCGCCCACCCATCGAGTTCACAACTTGCAGAAGAGGCCAGCGCATCAGCACCGATGTCAGGAAACCGCAGCTATCCCTAAGATTCCTCAGTAGGTCTATCCCGTGTTGTTGGTCAGGCGAGACGTTAGCACCCGGTATGTTCGGCGGGAGGTCAACACTCTCGGGCCTACTGCCACGGGATCCCTGACGTCGACCTGCTCCTCCACAGCCCACCGTCTCCTACCGCTCATGCCTTCTCGCGCCATCCGGGAGGCGCTTGCTGCTCTTCAACGACCAGCCGCTGTAGATCGTGGCTGCTGGCGACCCAGGGCCCATCCGAGCCTGGCGCCCATGCTTGGCACACCGACAGGGATGCCAACAGATTCATTCTACTCCTCACCTGCCTAGACGACTGCCGGTCGCCAAAGCGGGGCCCGTCAAAAGGGCCAGCATTTGATGGACCCCCTGCGTGTTGTCGTCATGCGCAAAGTTTTTCGCTCAAGTAGTCAATCCTCCCGGTCGATGATAGCTGCAGACGTGTTTCTAGGGGGCCAGCACCGAAAAGGCACACCCGGCGTGGGGCGGCGGCGGAAAGCCACGGGAATCAGCTTCGGTTGCCCTGGGCGCCGATCTTCCAAGCCGATGGGCGGTTGTCTGCCTTGTCTGGTCCGAGCTAACCCTTGGAGGGACTATGACGGACCTTAGGACAACTGCATGGGGAACAAGACTAGTTTCTGTCGCGGTCCTCATCCTGTGAAACTGGGGACACTCGCCCTTCTGCTCCCTGGCAGCTCGAACCACAACCACGAAGGCCCCTTCGACTACAACCACCACAAACGCGCCATCTACCACGACGACGACCGAGCCGCCCAGCACCACCACGACGACGACCGAGCCGCCCAGCCCCACCCCGACGAGACCGAGCCGCCCGCCACCACCCCGACGAGTACCGTCGGCACCCTCCGGCGCCCTCAGCGTCAAGAACTACGGCGCCAAGGGCGACGGCGTGAGCGACGACCGTACCGCCCTGCAGAACGCCGTCAACGCGGGGCCGCGGCGGGCACGACTGTCTACTTCCCAGCCGGCACCTACTTCATGAGTCAGAGCAGTGTGTTTCTCAACATACCCTCCAACGTCACCCTACAGGGAGAGGGGGATGCGAGCGTGCTCGTCTTTCAAGACGACGGCCAAGACAAGCGCTCCAACGGTCTCCAGATCGTGGGTCAGAGCAACGTGGCCATACGAGACCTCAAGCTCATGGGGACCCAGACCAACAAGCGCGCGAGCGTACAGCTGATCCGCGCGGACGGCACCAGCGGTCTGACTCTCAGTAACGTCACCTTTGACGGAGGGGAGTACGCCCTGAGGACCACCAGTTCAGGATCTTCCTCCCGGGCCAGCGACATCACGGTGACCAACTGCCGCACCCTCACTAACGTGCTCAATCCCTTCTTCTTCGCCTATGCCCGGAACATACGAGTCTCCGGCTGTACGCTCGAAGCGAACCGGGTGGACTGCGTACCCGGACGCTGTCCTCACCACTTCTACGTAACGACAACGTGGACGGCCTCTACGTCTCGAACTGCACTCTATCTGGCGGGCAGCATGTGTCTATCGATGCCCACACCGATGGCGGTACCCCGGCTACCAACCTCCACTTCAGCAACATCGTGTTCACTGACGTGCTCGCGGGCATCTATGGGGATGGAGTGAGCAACTACCACTTCGACGGCGTCACGCTACGCAGCAGTCGCTATGAGTATGACTACGCTATGGTCACTCTGTCGAATGTGAAGGACTTCGGTATCAAGAACTTCGATTTCGCCGGGACCCCGGGGAAGCTGGGTTTCTTGGCTGAGCTATGGAACTGCGGCTCGGTGGTGTTCGAAAACGGCAGCATGACCAACTGCGAAAAGTTCAAGAGTGCCACGCCCACGGGGTGCTCGCTTCACAGCGGCACCGCGCCCACCTATAGCAACGTGACGGTGGGGTGAGGCTGGGGGGGACCTTACCCCTACCTTGCCTGCGAGCACGAATGAGAGCCGGCCCGGCTCTCGCGTCTGGCCCAGGTTGACTCCCTACCGAACTCAGGACGTCGGTTCCTAAGGTAATCCCAATCGGGCGAAGCCCGTCCGCCTATCGCGCCGATACGTTTTATGGAGGATAATGCTCGGGGTTGTTCGCTCGCCCCGTTCGACCTCGAGCCGGTCGGCCACGAATCTCGTTGTGAAGCGTTCCCGGCAGAAGCGGGCCAAGCGGCAGCCCTGCGCCGAAGAACGGCGAGTGGAGCGGAGGGCGTTAGGAACGTCGCTGCGCAACGGCCTTCCTGCCCAACAGCTTTTTGAGTGACAGACTGCCTCGCGTGTACCACGGGGCTGGACATGAGTTGGGAGGGCGTACTACGGGAGAGGCCGACGTACTCATAGCTAGCTGCCACACGTATGGCGATGCTCGAAGAGGTGAGTACGCACGCGCTGACTGAAGCGCTGCAGAGGCCCTCTGGAACACATGGGTCTCGATCCGGACAATCCTTTGGATCGGTATGTATCTCCTGGGGAGTGCGTGGTCATCAAGCCCAACTGGGTGGTGCATGCCAACCAATCCCCGGCTGGCTTGGAGTGTCTAGTAACGCATCCCCAGCTAGTATCTGCAGTGATCCAATGGTGCTTCCGAGCGATGAGAGGAAGGGGTCGCATCATTGTGGGCGACGCGCCGCTTCAGGGCTGCGACCTGTCCCAGCCTCATGAGGCTGGGAGGGTATGAGGCAGTCAAAGCGCGGTGCGCGCAGACTCAAATCCCGGTCGAATGGCATGATTTCCGTCGGTCGGTGCTCGTCAATGCGGTTGGGGGACCACGGAGACGCGAGACGGGCCGTGGCATGGAGGACTATCTCCTTTCTGACCTTGCCGCTCAGAGTCTTCTGGAGCCACTCTCGCAGGACTCACGACGCTTTCGGGTCACCATGTACGGCCCCGATGTGATGCGAGAGGCTCATCGACCTGGCTTGCATAGGTATCTTGTGGCTCGCGAGGTCATCAATGCCATTTGGTCATCAACCTTCCCAAACTCAAGACACACAAGAAGGCGTGCGTCACCGGAGCTTTGAAGAACGTCGTCGGGATCAACGGAAGCAAGGACTACCTGCCCCACCACCGCCTCGGCGGCAGCAAGAACGGCGGTGACTGCTACGCTGGCGGGAACCCGTTCAAACTGATCGCTGAATACCTCCTGGACGCGGCCAACCGTGAAGAAGGAACGAGAGCTCGTCTGCTGGGGAAGGCTGCGCTTGGTAGCTACGGTTTGGCCCGCGTGTCGGGAGCAGACGCCAACCTGGACGGGAGTTGGTACGGTAACGACACTGTCTGGCGCATGGTGCTAGATCAAAACCGCGTCCTTCTGTACGGTCGCCGGATAGCACTATGGCCACACGCCCCAGCGGAGAGTGCTCTCAATCACCGACGCGATCGTCTCGGGGCAGGGCGAAGGACCACTCGCTCCCGATCCGCACCAGTTGGGAGTAGTCACCTGGGCTGAGAACGCCGCCGCTGCGGACCTTGTTCACGCACGCCTCATGGGATTCGATTGGCGGAGACCCAGTCATTCGTGAAGCCTTCTCTCCATCACGCTACCCGCTGTGCCCATTCGCCCCAGAGGACGTAGTGGTTTGGCGTGAGGGGGAGCGGCATCGACAGCCCTGGCCCGAGTGGAACGATTGCCGTTCAGGACGCCTGACGGCTGGAGGGGCCATTGCGAACGAGAGCCGCGGGGCTGGGAGGCATGAGGACATGATCGGAATCCATGATTCCCCTGGGACGTATTCTGACCGATGGATTCTCTACTGCGAGAAGCATGCGGTCCCCTTCAGACGTGTTGACTGCTTGTCCACGGATGTCGTTTCGCAGTGTCAAGGCTTGGATGGGCTACTTTGGCATTGGCTCCACAACGACCCACGCTCCCAGCTCGTGGCTCGTCAGGTCATCGCATCGCTGGAGTCGATGGGGCTACTCCTCTTTCCGAGCGTCAATTCATGTTGGCACTATGATGACAAGATCGCCCAGAAGTACCTGCTTGAGGCCATCAATGCGCCGCTCATCCCAACCTGGGTCTTCACCAGCAAGGCGGAGGCCATGAGATGGATAGAAGTAACCACCTGGCCGAAGGTATTCAAATTGCGATCTGGCGCCGGCTCTACAAACGTGAGGCTCGTGCAGTCTCGGGCGGAGGCTGTTGCGCTTTACCGCCAGGCGTTCGGGCCGGGCTTCCCAGCGCTCAGCGGCTACTCAAAGGACTTGAGAACCCGCATCAGCCGGACAAGAAACGTGCAGGAGTTTCTGGCGAAACTCAGACGTGCGCCAAGTTCCATGAGGAATACCCGCAGGGCCGGCAGACAACTGCCGCGCGAGAGAGGGTATGTGTACTTCCAGGAGTTTCTTCCCCGGGAACGACTCGACACTCGCATCACTATCATCGGGAATCGAGCCTTCGGCTTCAGGCGAGCGAACCGGCCCGGTGATTTCAGAGCATCTGGAAGCGGAAGAATAGACTATGACCCGGCATCCGTCGACCCTCGCTGTGTCGAGATCGGGTTCAGAGTGGCGGAATCTGCTCGGATACCAGAGCCTCGCCCTCGATTTCTTGTTTGCCGCAGCACAAGAGCCCATGATTGGAGAGATCAGCTACTCGTACTTGTCTTCTGCCGTTCACGCGTGCGAAGGATACTGGGATCGTCAGGGTGTCTGGCGCCAGGAGCATGTCTGGCCAGAAGACGCCATTCTTGATGATTTCCTCGCCGCCTGCGGACAGTCGGCTCGCATGGGCTGCAGGTGAACCGCCTTAGGCTGCGTTGGCATAGAGGGCTGTGCGAAATCAGGTACCTTGTGGCCGCCGGTTTCGGCCAGTCGCTTGAGACGGCGGTCCTTATGCTCCCCCGCCTCTCTCGCAACCACCGCAATGACGAGACTCAGCATGAGCCAGTTGAATTTGCTGTAGTAGGTTACTCCAGCGATATCAAACGCGGCTAGTGCGAGAACCAAGGTAAGCGCCCCAGAACACCTCTGCTCTGGCCCAGGCATCACGAAATACGAACCGACTCCGCACCAGACACGCAACTGCGGACACATGAACCATGAGGTATGACAGGAGTCCGATCACTCCGCCATCCACTAGCAACTCGACGTAGTTGTCGTGAGCGTAGGTCCCCCAACCTGACACATTGCGATACATGTCGAGGCCCCATCCCGTGAACGGCCGTTTGAGCCAGAGCTCGACACCGCCCCTCAGCATAGAATCGCGAATGAGCATGCTGTTGTCTTCGATTGCGTCGCCCCGCAAATACGCGCCCAGCGGGATGAAGCGTGATGACTGCGGCGAAAGGCCTACAGCGAAACCCAGCGAAACGAATACAACGCCGATCCCTAGCAAGGCCCAAATGCGGCGCCGACCCGGCTGGCAAATCGCCCAGTAGAGGGCCAGAAGGCCCAATGAGGCGAGAGTCACTGCTGTGCCCGTTCTGGAGCCAGTCAAATAAAGGATGCCGTACATGCTCAGGGCGAGATACAGCACACACGGCACGAACGCCTTGAGGTTCCATAGTCCCCTCTGCCAAGTCAACAGAAGCCGCCGACTGATAAGAAGCACTCCGCACATGAGCACATATGCATACTCATTCTGATTACCAACAGTAGCGCCTATTCTATTATCGGTTCCGTAGTCATGGAATACTAGTATATAGATAAAACTGATGATGGTTCCGAGATACACCGCTAGTTCTATAGATAACATGCTTCTGCTAATTACGATATAGTTGACAAGTATAAAAGCAAATACTAACAACTGAATCAGTGTTATGAGCGATGTGGTGTTACCGGGAGCCCAAATCATCTGGACTATGGCATAGCATACGAACAAGAAGAACATCAATAACGGAATAGGGAAACATAACCTGTGCTTATGAACCAATAACTCCACGAAAAAGACTAAGGCCAGCATGAATCCACTGACCGTCGCGACCAAAGAATAGCCAGGCCGGGATGAAAACAGGATGACCGCCACTACATACAAGAAGACGAAGACAGTTGTGGCCGGCATTTCCGACTGATGCCGTCCCCGTGCGCGGCCGACTGTACCCGGGGCGAGATGACTGTGCATGTTGTCTTCAGACGTCCGCATGTCGTATCGAGCTACCCCTGGGGGCGGGGTCCAACCCGCATCAGATCGATATATCGGGCAGCGGCGCGCTGCGAAGAGAATTGTCTCGCCTGCCGTTGATTGACCATACTATCGCGCTCGCATCCCAGCTCAAGCAGTATCCCTTGCGCCAGGGCATTGGGGTCGTCGACCGGTACCAACGTTCCGAACTTCCCAGTACCAGTACCATGCATGCCTAGGATCTCTCGGGGTCCGCTGGGGCAGTCCGTGGAGAGGATGGGTAGCCCGCAGGCCATTGCTTCGACCAGCGCATTTGGAAAGCCTTCGAATGCTGACGCCATCACATACAGGCGGGCTCGCCCCATGAATCCGTAGGGGTTCTTCTGGAACCCGACAAGCAGAACATCATCGTCCAACCCAAGTTCCCGGATCAGGGCCTGCAATCGGGGCCGTTCTTCCCCTTCTCCCAGGATGATGGCTCGGACTGGCTGGGTACGTCTCGCGATAGCAATGGCACGGATGAGCATGTCGAAACGCTTCTGAGCTGTCAGGCGGCCGACGGAAAGTATGATCGGAGGCCCGCCGTCGCCTAACCACGCATGCTCCACGGGCTCTCGCATCAGTGTCAGAATACTGTTGTCGAACGTCGGGTTGTGGATAACCCTGATCAGAGAGCGAGGGACACCTGCCCCATTTATGAGGTCTTCGGCAACCCCGCGAGACACGGCGACGATGGCGTCGGCACGCGGATAGAACATGCTAGCGAGAGCGGGAAGCAGACGACGTCGCACACCCGACCCCTCGGCGCTCGCCACGCCCAGAGTGTTGGCCTCTCTTAGAATCAACTGCGGTCTTTTGACGGCGATCGCTCGAGCCCAGACCGCTGCGATGTTCGCATAGGTCAGGGTGGAGATGAGTACGTCGGGCTGAGCCGCCTCAAGGTACCGTGCCAGCGGCCCGATGCTGGCAAGCACCCGTGACTGGTGCAAGTCGACAATCCGGACAGCCGAAGCCAGCCCCTCTGCATTGGGGCCGCCTTCGGTGGCCAAGACCATGTCCACTCTCATGCCCTGGCCGGCAAACGCCAAGGCTAAGCGTCTGAACATCTTCTCGGCCCCACCCCCGTGCATTGTAGGCACGAAAAGCGCTACATGCACTGGTCCGGCCGCTCGCCCCCTGGACTTATCGAATGCCCGATTGGTATTCAGGCAGTTGTTCATACGGTCATTGGTCCTCTGTTCGCCGCCCCACCCGGAGAGGTGTCTCCACACCGAGTTATCGTCACTTCTGAGCGAATTACGTAGCTTCCAGGAGCTGAAGGACCTCTACGAAGAAGTCCTCTCCTTCGGACCGTATGTCCGCGGCCGTCCAACAGCCCACGCCGCCCCATTTCACCCCACAGGCTACGGGGCCAACCGGGCGCGAACCGAACAATAGTACCGACGGAAGGTCCGGGCAAGATCAAGTGCATCTGGACCCAGCGCAAACAGCGCTGTCACGAGAGTGGGAGGAAACCGGCGGTAGCGAATCCAATAGTAACGGAGGCTCCGCTTCTCGGTAGCCCGTTCGAGTGTGCTAGGAATCGTCGCCACCGATTGACCGTGCCTGTGCACAATCCTGCTGGTTGGCACCACTGCCGACGTCAGCCCTGAAGCACGTAGCCGTTCGTGCAGTATCAGCTCCTCGGCGTATAGAAAAGTGTATTCGTCAAAGAGACCGACTCCTTCTAGAGTACTGACGGCAAACAGAATGCATGACCCTGATAGCATGTCCACTTCTCTGGCATCGTCGAAGTAATACTCACCCTCGTAGGTGTGTCTTCGAACCCGCCGATTATTGGAAAAAGGATCCTTCCAAGCCCCCAGAGGAAGAAGAAGTCTGCGGTGGCAGGCCTTCGCCGTGCACACATCTTATCGATGTGTCCTTCGGCATCAACTACCATCGGACCGGCGGCGCCGACGTTCGGGTGCGCCCTCATATACTCGACAAGTGGGCCAAGAAAGCCCTCCTCCACCAGCGTATCGTTGTTCAGGACGAGTACGAACTCAGCCCCTCTAGTGAGCGCAAGCCGAATCCCTATATTGTTGCCGGCGGCGTACCCTCGGTTATCTGATGCCTGCAAAAGGAGAGTGGATGGACCCGATCCCCACGCGTCTGTATGAGGCTCATTGCCCGCAATAGCGAATCGCTGGCCTGTGCTCGCCAGATGTCGACCGATATGCGCCAACGAATCGTTTTCGGAGGCGTTGTCAACGACGATGATCTCCAGGTTCTTCCAAGAGACCCGTCGAAGGCTGTCCAAGCAGTTGATGGTATCCCAGTAGTTTGTGTAGTTGAGTACAATGATGGCGACCTTCGCTTCAGGTTGGTCGCTCACGGAACTCTCATTTGGTGTGGGCAATCGGTTGGTGGCTTCGGGCATCCCACGGACCTCGTGGCGCTGATGAACTCGGCTATGGGGCATATTATACAAAAAGGCATTGCTGCTGACACACGTACTCAAGTGGACGACTGACGTCCCGATTTTCGCCAAGCCATGTGGTGGCGCGGGCTCAAGGACGTATCGTGATTGCCAGAGCGTCTTCACTCCGGTCGGCCTTCTCGAGATGGGCTACATTGTCCCAGCTGTCTTCTGCCATCCCCTCAGCCCAGGACCGCAACTGGTCTCTCAGTTCAGAGCCTCGTTCCAGGAATGACCTGAGCTGTCGGGCAATGGCGTGTCCATCGCGCTCCGGATGCATGGCATCGAAGACTGGTACTGAGAGACCTGCCATTTCTGACAGCGCCTGCATCTTGAATGTCTTTGATGAGAGGGGAAGGATGGGGGCCCCGCCTCGCAGGGCGAAGATACTGGGATGCCAGCGACCGCCGATGTAGGCATCCGAGTTTCCTAGAATGTCGACCGCCTGCTGGATCGGAGTGGTCAGCCCGACCAAGGGCAGACCCAGTCGGCTTGCCAGGGGGCGAAAGATCTCCTCGTCCACGGGATCGGAGGCGGTCAGGACAATCTGTCCTCGATAGACCGCCTGAATCTGGCGGACCAGTTCGGCATAGCGGGGGATCGCCGAGGCGCGCTCGTTCAGGGGACCTAGAATCGACGATCCGCCCAAGCACACATACGGTTCGGCCGGGTCGAAGACGGCTGAATCCGGCCACACATCGAAGAAGGTGGGGCGTCTGGCGACCTGCGCCCACAGGTCGTGGTGCAGAGGTTTGAACCAGAATCCGGTGTCGGGTGCGAAACGACCGCCGCAGAACATCTTGCACCGGTCGAGCGATATTGGGTCTCTGAAGACAACGTCATCGAACAGCGGGTATACATGATGGGCCGTCTCTCGCAAGTCAGGATGATTGAAGTCAGCGGTATGGTTGACGATGATCACGGGCTTGTCGAAGCGAGTCTTGATCAAATAAGTGAGAAATAGAATAGCCCGCGGGTGGGGACCATTGTTGACCATTGCGCCGTCCCCGTGTATGACGGCTAGATCGACACTGGGCAGCATGCTCCTCAAGGCCGGCCACAGGTCCTTCTTCGCCAACACCAAATCTGCCGCCCGTTCGAAATCCGCCCATCTTCTGGGGATCAACCGACTCTCGCGGGAACCGCCACGTCGTTCCGTGACTCTTAGCCAGATCTTCTCCGGCGCCGGAGGTACGAAGGCCGCCGCGACGCGCCAAGCTCGGCCTTTGGGCGCACGCACGCCGGAAGCCCTGCGCTCTCCTAAGGATGCATCAATGAGTCCCCGTTCCGAGATCGAGTGGACGATCTGTCCGCCGCGGCTGGAGGTCATCGCCATAAGGGAGACAGCAGCCGCGCGATCGCCCCAGTTTGGGCTGCTCGTGGAATCGTTGATGAAAAGAACCTTCATGCGTCACGCCGCTCGGGCGTGCAGTCAAGAATCAAGCCGGCGTTCAGTAGCGCGCGAACGATGGAGTACAGACGCTCGACGGGAACGTGAATCGTATCGCTGATCTCGATGAGATCGTGAGTGCCGTCGGCGTAGGCAAGCAGATCCATCATCGCGCCGACGTCGTGGTGCGAATCCCGCGTGCCGAGCGTAGGATACAGGCCTCGGCGGCCCAATTGGGGTTCACCGAGACAGGTGGTGCGGTAGTAGCCGTTGTTCTCCAGAAGCTCCAGGCAGTCCCGCAGTACCGTGAAGCCGCCCTGCAACCCCAGCGGCGTGACCAGGTCGAGTCGTCCTGTGACGTGTGGTACTCGGGATACTCCCGTACTTGGAGCGCATCACCGAGACCACCGGCAGATCCACTCCGGGGCTGCAGTACTGGCGCTCGTCGCTGCCACGGTCCAGGTACGAGTACCGGATGAAATCGGGATGCTTCGCTCGAGCACGTTGAGAGCGACCCTGTCGGCAAGTGTCCCGCCGTCCGCGACGGCAGGTAGGAGAACGCCCTGTCGTCGCCGACGCAGGTGACATTGAAACCTGCCACGATGTTCGCCTTCATCTCCTCCAGGTGTCGGCTGAGGTAGATGAGCGAACCGATGGTCTCGGGAATGAAGACGAAGCGGTAGGTGTAGCGACGCGGCTGGCTCCTGATCCATTTGGCCAGCATGGTCGTCACGACGGGGCCGGACAGCTCGTTGTTCGCCATGAGGGGTGGCACACGTAGGTCGAGAGGAACACTTCGTCCGGCTCGCACCCGGAATGATGAGCTCCCCGTATGTCAGTGAGCCGTCCTTGAGTTCGCTGTCGATGACGACCCGATAGAGGCCCTCCCAGAGGGTCTGCCGCTGCTGGTGCGGCAGGCAGAAGCCCCAACGTCGCTCGTAGTACGAGGTGACGTACGGGATGGCGTCGGGTTGGTCCTCGAGCGAATGGAGATGCTCCTGCAGTTCGGCCAAGGAAACGGTCGCATCGACCGGGACGGAGTAGCCGACCACGTGCAGGTTGTTCTTCTTGGAAGTCGACGACGCGAGTGCCGCTCTCGTCGAGGATATACGCATCCGGGATGTTCCACTCCTGAGGAACCGTCCAGTCGAAGACCTGAGTGCCAGAGGGCACCTCGTGCATGGTCAACGGGATGTGCCGCTGGATGATGCGAAGGGTGTCCCGGAGACCGTCTCCGGTGATGCTCCGGCAGAGCGGGAACAACTCGGCCACGAGGGCATGCAGGGCCGGGCCGCAGGCGTCGAAATCCGTGTTCCAAGGTCGTTCATGCGACGGCACCTCCAGGTCATATTTTCCCGTCGCGCAGATCTTCTTGGGCCTGACGGTAGGTCTCGTGCTGGCCCACATCCTGCCAATACTCGATGACCGGGAAGCTGGCGACCGATCTGCCCCTCAGCCAGAAGCGCTGTATCAGGTCGGTCATATCGAAGCGGTGACCGTCTGGGATATAGTCACAGGCTGCGGGCTCCAGGAGGTAGATGCCGGCATTGACCAGCACGGTGAGGGTCGGCTTCTCCCTCAACTCCTTGACACGGGCGTCTTCGCACTCCACCACCCCGAAGGGGACCTGGATCTGGTGGACTCGGACGCCGACAGTCATCAATGCGCCCTGCTCTCTGGTGATAGCGGAGCATGTCCTGGTAGGAGACGCCGGTGAGTACGTCACCGTTCATCACCAAGAATGGGCCGTTGGCCCTGTCGAAGCAGCTTCAACCCTCCTGCGGTCCCGAGCGGCTGATCTTCGTTCGTGTAGTTGATCTTGACTCCGAAGGCTTCGCCGTCGCCGAAGTGGCTCACGATGCTCTCGGGCAGGTAGTGAGTGGTCAGGTGCACCTCGCGGATGCCCGACCGTCGCAACTGCTCGATGGTACGCTCCAGTAGCGGCCGGTCGCCCACCGGCAGCATCGGCTTGGGCACCTGCTCGGTGAGCGGATGCAGTCGTCTTCCGTAACCGCCGGCCATGATCACCGCCGAGAGGTCGGAGTCGGCGTCGGCCACGAGATCCTTGCGGAGGAGGAAGTCGAGGAGATTCCCGTCTCGCATCGACCACAGGTAGGTGGTTGATGTCGTGCTCCAGCATCAGTCGCAGCGCGTCCGCAGTCGAGATGGGGGCTCGTGCGACGATGGGGTCGAGTGCAGCGATCTCGCGGACACATTCGTCGAGGGATACCTTGCGCAGGATGGCGCGGCGGATATCGCCGTCGGTGAGCAGACCTCGCATCCGCCTCCCTGGTTCGCACAGCACCAACGCCCCGGTGCCTGCTTGATCGAGTCGGGAGATGGCTTCGGCGATGGACAGGTCGGTGAGACTATCACACCGTCGAGGAAGCTCTCTAGTCGCCATTCAGCTTCGGGTGATCGCTCATAGTCATACCTTCATTCGGTGCCAGCCGGCAGTCGGATGGCATATTCCAATACCTCTCCGTGACATCTCCCGTCTCCGGCTCGATCAGTAACACGGTCGTGACTCCGAAGGAGTTGTTGGCCGCCACTCCGATCGAACTCAGAGCGCCGAGGGGGAAGGTCTCCTCATCGAACACGTAACGCCATCGGTGGAACGGCTCATCGATATCGAAGTTGTCGTGATGATATGTGCCTGCCACGGTCTTGAGCGCCAGCCAGGGCTGGGGGCCGAAGGTCGGGACGCTCGACCGGATCTCGAGCACGTGACGCGGAGTCGCCGCTGAGGCGGAGAGATGGCCTCCAGAGGGCACGCCGGCTCCGGGGTGAGAGCAAGGCCCTCGCATGGCCTCGACCGCTTCGCAGAAGCGGAACGGGACCTCGGGGAAATCCTTCCGACTCTGTCCAGTAGGCGCCGGACCTCATCCACGTCGGGCCGGATGTCACGGAAGTCGTGGTCGGTGAAGGCCAGCACCACCGGCCGGCCCGCCCGGCCTCGCGAAAGGCCTGGCGCACGTCCCCTTCGCCCAGCAACCGGTAGCGGGTGCCGACATTGAGGCAACGGGCGATCCAGCGCCGGCAGGCGCCCGCACCTGGTAGTCATCGTGGCGGGGTGGTACGGCTCCCAGGTGGCCGGGGCGCGGCGCCAGTCACCCCAGCGGCCGTCCTCCAGCCCGGCCTGGGCCGTGTCCTCAGCCGTCGGGGCCGATGCCTGACTGGAGAAGTCGAAGGGGATGAACTGCTCGAGGAACCAGTGGCTGTCGGGGCGGATCACGTGGAACCCGGCCGGTTGGCGGCCGGGAACCACTGCCGGTCGATGACCCGCCGCGAGAGGACCTGCTGCAGGCTGTCGGAGGACGCCCACCAGTGGGTGGCGCACCGGTGTGCCTCGCGCCGGAAGTTGTGGGGATGGTAGTGGAAATGCAGCCCGTCGCGCCAGCGAGTCGGTCGGGACCATGGATCCGGCGATAGTGGTCGAAGACGTTGTGGTAGCCGATGTCCCGCCGTCTGGGATTGACGTCATAGTCGACATGATCGACGCAGAACCAGTTGTAGACCCAGCCCGTTGCCGTCGGAATCGCGCAGCCGATCGCGGAAGCCGGCCGACATGCAATCCTCCAGCATGGCGTCGACCTTGTCCCAAGTGTCGTTGTAGGCGAGAAGGTGAGGGTCGACCACCTTGCGGACGGCCGCCTCGATGCCACCCAGGTCGACCTCGCCGGCCTGCAGGCGGCGCAGCAGCTCGCTCTCGGCTCGAGATCAAGTCCGAAGATGCGCCCTCAGCCGCTCGAACGTGGCCTCCACCGATTCGTGGAGCGGCCCTTCGGTATCGATGCAGTGGACGACGTGGACGGTGCCAGACACAGACCTCCCGTTCGACAGCAGGACCGACCTACTGCAGATCCTCCCAGCGGATCACTTGGTCTTCTTCGACATCATCGGCAAGCTTGCGGCCGAGTACATAGCGGATCTCGTCGGGCGCGATACCGGTCCCGGGTCGCTTGGCGTCCAGGTCGTCTTCGACGATGACGTGACCGGCCGGCAGGGAGCGGCGGGCCACCAGGCTCCGCCTGAACTGCCTGCGCTTCTCGAGCTCCGCCTCCGACACCGTGCGGCTGGTGCTGCCCAGAGCCTGGAAGACCGTCAGGCCCTCCTCGACGATGGTGCGCATCTCCGCTGGATCGGCCGAGATGGCGTGATCCCAGCCGGCCATGTCCTTGTCGAGGGTGAAGTGCTTCTCGATGACGCAGGCTCCCAGGGCGATCGCGGCCAGGGGAATGGAGGTCCCGAGGGTGTGGTCGCTGAAGCCCACCGGCACGTCGAAGGCGTCGCGCAGGGTGGCCATGTTGCGCAGATGGATGGTCTCCGGTTCGGGGGGGTAGATGGAGACGCAGTGGAGCAGCACGATCTGCTCGTTGCCCTGGGCGCGGACCGTCTCCACCGCCTGCTCGATCTCTCCGAGAGTGGCCATGCCGGTGGAGATGATCACCGGCCGCTGCGTTCGGGCGCACGTTCGAGCAGCGGCAGGTTGACGATGTCCATCGAGGCGATCTTGATGAAGGGCACATCAAGCTCGTCCAGCAGATCCACCTCCTCCGGGGAGAAGGCGCTCGAGCAGAAGGCGATGCCACGCTCGCCGCAGTGAGCGGAGGCCTCGCGATGCTGGTCGGGCGTGAACTGGTAGGCGCGCACCATCTCTCGCAGCGAGCCGAAGTGCTTCTTCTTGTCGGAATACTCGGGATTGCGGTCGTACTCTTCGTCCGCGATGAGGGACGACTCGCTCCACGACTGGAACTTGACCGCGTGGGCGCCGGCGTCGGCGGCGGCATCGATCAACTGTCGGCACAGATCCATGTCGCCGTTATGGTTGGAGCCCACCTCGGCGATGATGTAGGGAGGGTGTCCTTCACCGACGGTGACGCTTCCCAGGTTGACGGTCTTCATGCTGGCTCCTTTTTGGTCGTCCACAAGTATTTCAGTGAGGGATGGGCAACGTGTGACCACCATAGCGGCGACGGAGCCAAAGCGTTGAGTGCGCAAAGGTACTCGAGCCGCCCCGGGTCCATGACCACATCTTGGTAGAAGGCCTCGATGTCGGTTGCTACCTGCTCCAGCAGGGCAGACGACCAGGCGCGGCAGAGGATCCGGGCGATGCCCTGAAGATCCCGAAGTGCTGCGGACGGACACCGTGTCCGTCCGTACCCGGTCGGCCGTGAAAGGGCCCGGATCTGCGCCATGTTGGCCCGTGCTGACGATAATCCATGCGCACCACTGGGTCGAAGGCCAGGACCGCACCGTAGAGCCAGGCCCGGGTAACGAGGAACCAGTCCACGTGAACCACCTCGGCCGGGACGGGCAGGCATCGGCCGAGCACGTCGCAGCGATACGCGCTGTTGGAGAGCCCGTAGAGATTGTGGCGGGGCAGGATCTCGTGGGTGCGGTCCCCTCCGGCAACTGCATGACCAGGCGCAGATCCCCGCCGTGCTCGTCCACGAGCCGCAGGGCGCATCCGGCGACCTCGGCGGACCGGAGAGCTGCGCGCGCTGCCGCCACCCGGGTCGGGTGGAGCACGTCGTCGCTATCCACCATAACCACGCCCTCGTACCGGCGAACGATCTGCTCCCAGGCGCGCTGGCGGACCTGCGCCGGTGTGTCTCCTGCTTCTCCGGACACCCAGGTCGCATCTCGGCCCCCAATAACGGTCTCGACCGCCTCGACCTCGAGTGCGTCCAAACCGATCCACAGATGGAAATCCTGGTCTGTCTGCCTTGCACCGAGCCGTACCAGTCGGAAAGAAAGCCTTGACTCCAGGATACATCGTCGTATAGACCGCCAAGCTCTCCATCGAACGGAAGCTACCGGCCATGACGCTCGAGGTCTGAATCGAGGCCCGCGAGCACCTCCGCCAAGATCCAGTCATCCTCGGTGTCGATATCGATGCCGTGAATCCACGAGATCTCCCAGCCCGTCCTGCCCGGGAGGTGGAAGGTGCCCTGAGCGCGGAGCACCTCCGCCTTGGCCCACCACACCGCGCCGGTGGGACAGAACAACTCCGGCAGGTCCTGGCTGCGCTCGGCCATGTGCTCTGGGAAGAGCGGCTCGAGAGTGAGATCCGATGCGCGGCGCATGGCCCACCAAGGGTTCTGCCAACCGTAGCGTACGACCGACAGTTGAGCGTCGACCCTGTGTCTACGAACTGCTGGTAGCTCGCGACGATATCCGCAGCCGTGCGCAGGGGACAGTTGGGCATCAACTGACAGACCTGCAAGTACGTCTCTCCGCCTGGATCCAGGCGCTCAAGAGCGTCGATGGTGGCCGCTGACACGGGCGTGACGTCGTCCGCGAGCGCCGGCTCGCGGAGAAAGGGAACCTCCGCTCCGTTTGCCCTGGCGATCTCGGCGATCTCCGGACTGTCCGTAGTGACGACGATCCTTGCGAAGAGACCGCTCCTGCGGGCGGCATCCACGGTATAAGCGATCAAGGGTCGCCCCTGAAGCGTTCTGACATTCTTGCCGGGAATCCGCTTCGAACCCCCGCGGGCTGGGATCACCGCCATACAAGCTCTGTTGTCCGCGATCACTGGGGCTCCCGTGGTTGCTCGATTAGTTCCTCAACGGTCTCTACTATGAGACGGGCTGATTCCCTGCCGAATGCCGCGCAGAAGTTGGCTATGTACTTCTCCGCTGGGCGGTAGAGATCCTCACGAAAGCTGGGATCACACAGCAGCTGCCGGAGAGTCCCGGAAAGCTCTTCGCTCGAGCGGACGCGGGGACACCCTGCCAACTCCACAAGGTCTTCGTCGTGACCGGCCGGTCCAGAACCTGGGTCCAGAACCACGACCGGCCGTCTCTTGAGTAGAGCGTCACTCCCGACGCCACTACCGCGCACAACCACGACGTCAGCGGCGGCAAGCGATTCATCGAGGGACGCTTCCTGGTTCTCCATGAACCTGATTGCGGGATAACGTCCGGCCACCCGGGCGTAGACAGCCTTGTTCTCGGAAGGATGCAGTCGTACGATCCCGTCGAAGTCGGGCATGTGTTCCAAGGTCCGGCAGAACAGTTCAGCAAGTTCCAGGTATCCCCTGTCGGGGGAGGTTGCAAGTAGTGCTACCTGCGCCTCGGGTCTTACCCCCAGCTTCTCCCCTGCCACCGCTCGGGTGCCAAGGTCCCTCGTCAACCTCGGGCACCCGCCAACCACGATCTTCTCAGGAGCCTCTCCCGCGGAGAGCAGCTTGGCCTTGTCCAGTTCCCCCCAGCATATGATCCGGTCTGCCAAGACGGGTGTGAATCCCACCGCTGTGGGCGGTATTACGCCATGAACGAGGGTGGCTGTAGGTATCCCCAAGTGGCGCGCGGCGAGAACCAGACACGACCACACATGGTTCCGGTCATACTCAGTCAAAACGGCGGAAGGTCGATGCGCCTGAAAGAGCTGGAGGAACTTCTCAATCCGTTGACTGCTGGCCAACAAAGCTAGAGACAGAGCTTCAAAGGCGCCCGGCGGCAGACCATGCTGACGGCAAAGACTGCTTACAAGCGTTGCCCATCCGGGATGAGCCCCTTCGTATCGACTTCGCCACGCGTCGACGCGATAGGCTGGCCCGCGACCCCCATCAACCACAGGAAGGTGTGGGCTCAACCCGGGGATCGCACTCTCATGCGCCATGATCACAGCACAGCGTTGGTCGCCAAGCTCTTCGACTACGGGAAGCAGCATGTCGTTGATCCGCGGAGTCGAGGTCTGCCAAGTAACAAGTACCCGGCCGTCCAGGCTGGAGCTGTCAGCCCAGGCCCCGCGCCGCGGCAGGGCTCGATGGCGCGCGCGCCGTACCCGGTTCAGCCATTTGACTCGCCATGGCCAGTCACCGTTTCCCCAGAAGAAGTCGATGACCAGCTGATCGCTCAACGTTAAGCCTATGGGGATTTCTCCGTAGCGCAGTTCGGAGAGTTCTGCCTCAATCTCCCGAAACTCCGAGACAGTCAGCGGGATAGGCATTCTCTCGGCCTTTCAGGACGTCGGCAGTGGCTGCGCGTCAAAAACTGTCACCGATCTTTCGTGCGGGATTGCCCGCATACTTTCCGGAGACCGTGAGGTCGCCTATGACCGTCGACCCAGCCCCGATTAGGCAACCGGCACAAACGGTGATGCCCTGGATGAGGGTGGAGCCAGCGCCGATCAAGCAGTGAGAACCGATAGTCGTTCCCCCGCTGATGATTACGCCCGGCGCAACATGAACGTTCTCTCCCAGCCGGCAATCGTGCTCTACAACGCTGTTCGTGTTGATGATACAGAGCCTCCCCACGACGGTCCCGCTGTTTACCACCGCACCATCGAAGACTGCTGTTCCCTCGGCGAGCTCCACTTCCTCGTTGACGGTAGCTTGAGGAGACACAATGGTGGGGAGTCTGTAACCCAGCACCTGAACCTGTGACGCAAGACGCGACCTGAAGTCGGAAGTGTCGATCTTTCCGACACCAATGGCCGCTTGGGCTCGCCGCTCTCTCTGAGCCAACTCCGGCAAGATATCGTCGTTCCCCAGGTAGGGGACCCCCAGGATGGAATCTCCGTCCTGAGAGTCTGTATAGCCAGCAAAGGTATAACCGAGTTTCCTCAGGACGCTTATCAGGACTTTGCCGTGTCCGCCCCCACCGATGATCACCACCGGCGTTCCCCGTGTCTCCTCGCGATCCGTGGGCTGCATGTCCCCGTCCATTCCTCCGCTCTCCGTGGAAGTCGGCAGGAAGAATACTCCATCAAATGACTCGACATCCTGAGGACCAGCACATGGCGCACAATTGGAGGCTCTGTCGCCAGCCTCGCATGTGTTGCTCCGGGGAAACCTGCGTTGACAGTTCGGCTAACCTCTTGGTTCTAGACTCTCTTCCGTCGGCGTTCGGCTCTCAGCAGGGCGCCTAGCATCTATCAGCCCACCAACTACTGGAAGGTCTATGAGCAGCGGGCGCCTCAGGTCGGGCAACCGGGGTTCTTGAGCCAACCGTGTTCGCCCACTACCGCGCGGGACTTCCCGTGTTCCAGCTACTGGATCGGACTCCGGCTTCGCACCCGACCGGCGCGCGCATGCCGGGCTAAGAGGACTCGTTCTGGAAGCGTAGAGGCGCGGCCGAAGAGTGAACCGCGCCAGGACATGTCAGACCCCTGGAGCGGTACGCCGCTTGTACCGAAGGTAACGAATAAGTAGGTAATACATGCCCATCAGCACAGCGCGTCCTATGAGCATCGCCTGAGGGAACGCGGCGAGAGACACTTCATCGTGGATCAGCCATGCCAGGCTACCTGCATAGGCTGCCATGCCCGTAACAACCGCTGCTGTGTATAGGTCCAGCCGGCGTGTGACTGTCAATACCATCGCGGCAGGCTGGTAACTTCCTACGAAGGGAAGCAGAAGTGCCCAGCGCATAGCCGAGACCGCGCCAACGTATTCCGGCAACAACCACTGAACGGCTGGCCGAACGACTACCTCCGCAATGGCGATAACGGGAAGCAAGCCGATGGCACTTAAGATGATCGGCTTTCGTACGATCTTCAGCAGTTCATCAAGGTTATTCGTCCTTCCATACTGCTCGGCCATTCTGGGATAGACGACCTGTGAGACTGCACTCGGAAGAAGCTGGGGAGCTGACGTGGCGAGAAGAACCACGGCGTAGAGTCCCATACCGGTGGTACCAGTGAATCGAAGGACAAGCGTCGAATCTATCACTGCCCAGTACGCGTAGATCTGGCCCGCAACGAAGATGGGAGCCCCCACCTTCAGGAGATGCTTGAGGTGAGACCACCCCCATGTCGGGCGGACCTTGACGGGGCGCCAGTGATGAAGCATGGCGGCGCTCAAGATGGCCACGAGCACGGCCCTGAGGCACAGTCCATAGAAGTTCAGAAGCGCAACCAGTGCTACCAACACCAAGGCGAAGCCGCTTTCCAGCGCATTTACGAGCGCGAGCCTGGCAAAGTCCTGCGACGTGCGAAAGGTCGTCTGCAGGTACGTAGTGCTGTAGAAGAGGAAAAATCCCAGAATCCCATTGGCGAGCCAGCCTGCGGCCTCCCAAGCCCGCCCTCTGGCAAAATACCAGCCCGCGATGCCCATTAGCGCGAGCGCTACTGCTCCTCCCAAAGCCAATGCGAACGCCTGCGCTGCCGCCGCGAGTTCTTCCGCACGTCGTCGGTCACCCTGTCCGACGAAGTATGGAAGCTCCCGGTTTAATCCGTTGAGAATGCCTACTTGAAGGAAAGGCACATACTGCAGAACCAACCCGATGCCATTGAAGAGCCCTAAGGTGGCCGGAGCCACCGCTCTCGCAATGAGCAGGCCCCCGATCATGCGTAATGCCATTGCAGCCAGGTTCCCGCCAGCCAGAGAGCCGACGAGGAATGCCATGGACCGGCGAGGGGCGGAAGGTGATCTATCGCTCCTCAACACTTCTTCCTCCGTCTGGCCAGGGTCCAGCATCAGCGCGTGGCGTCGTCGTTCTTGTCGGGTCTCACCGGCTATTCTCGATCCCCACCTTTGTTGGTGGACCAGCAGCGTCTGGTGCGCCGGCCATAGTACGCGACTCGCACGATACAAGATGGACTGCACAACCGGTAGCAGCAAACCGAGCCACGGCCTGGGCCCCTGCTCTCGACCGCTCAGGCCTAACCACAGTTGTCGTCAATCTCGGCTCGAGACATGAGATGACGGTGCCGGCAAGGCCCCACCTATCGTTGCCGGTCTTCTGCGCCCTGATGCCATGGGCTGAGGCTGGTTGCCCGTTGTTTCCCCTCGTCGCGCATCCCTCACGATACAATCGGTCCAGGGCGACCGCCGCGCTTGCAGCGTCGTGTGCCCGTTCGTCGCAGCGGCCGCTCTGCAGGAGTTCGCGTGCCGAAGCGTACTGATATCCGCAATGTACTCATCTCGGCTCGGGACCCATCGTTATCGGGCAGGCTTGCGAGCTCGAGTACTCCGGCACCCACACCGGCACGGCTATACGCAAACTGGGGTACAGTTGGTGCTGTGAAGTGTGATCCAGCCGCCATCATTACCGACTCGGTCATGGCCAATGAGACTCTCATCGAGCCCCTCAACTTGGCCCTGCGTGAGGTCATAGCGGCCGCCAAGTCGGATGCTCTCCTGCCCAGCCTGGGCGGCAGTCGGGCTTGGGCCGGTCCTCGAGCTCCATCAGGCCGGCGTGCTCGACGAGTACGGGGCGAAGATCGGGGTGGGACCGAAAGCGATCGAGTGGGGTGAGGACCTCGTGGCATTCAAGGAGACCGTGAACTCGCTTGGGACTGAGATGCCATGCAGCGAGATCTGTTGTTCCAAGGACGAAGCTGCCAAGGTGGGCGTGAACAATCAGGATACTCGGAGAGCAACTGATGAGTTTCTTCGACTTATGTCAATTAATAGCTTCGGATCTTCATAGGTACGCGGGCAGCACGAATCTCCGAACGTTCGTGCGATGGTCGCTGCAATGCCCAGAATTCAACTACATCTTTTGGCTGCGGTTGGTGGCTTGGATAACGGCTGAGGGCAAGCCGGGGAGGAAGGTGTGGTCTCCCGTCCCCCGTCTTGTCAGACGCCATCTCGCCTTCAAGTACGGGATCTCCATCCCTCCCTCCACCAAGATCGGCCCCGGCTTCTATGTCGGTCACTTCGGTGGCATTGTCGTAAACGGCCGATGCCAGATCGGGAGAGACTGCAATATTTCCCAAGGTGTCACGCTGGGCCAGTCCAACAGGGGGCCACGAAAGGGCTTCCCCACACTAGGAGACCGGGTTTATGTCGGGCCTGGTGCGAAGGTGGTCGGCGCTGTGCGGATTGGTTCGGGCGTAGCGATCGGCGCTAATGCGGTTGTGACACATGATGTGCCCGACAACGCTGTCGTAGTTGGCATTCCCGCCAAGATCGTCTCTTACGACGGCTCAGCCGAATACATCAATCGGACTGACTACCGAGAACCCAGCCGACCCAGCGGATGATACCGTCGCGGACCTCCTGCCGCGCGCTAAGAAGTGACAGAAGCCGAACCACTTGGTCGGAGTGGCATGGCCCGGAGAGGCGGCCCCGCCTGGCTGCAAGCCTCCGCCGGTGACACCTCCCTGGGCGACTCTGATCACCTGAACCTCCCTGCTCGTAGATGCCCTGCCTCGGCCCGCTCCGTGTGCGAGTGGTCTTTTCATGCCCGGCCGTGGCCCTATCCGTTATGCTGTGGATACAGATGACGAGCGGAGGGAGCCGCAGATGCAAGTCGACGTTCCGTGGGGGACCACGACCGTCCCGGTCGATGTCGACGAGCACCGGGTGGCCGGTATCCTCGGCGCCAACGTGGAAAGGGCCGCTGATCCCGAGGGCATGCTTCGTTCCGCGCTCGATTCGCCGGACGCCGACCTCGATACGTTCCTCGGCGGGGCCCCCTCGCCGCTGCTGGTCGTGGTCAACGACGCCACCCGGCCGACGCCGTCGGCCGAGGTGCTGCGGGTCATCCGCGCCGATCTGGAGGAGCTGGCTGGCAGCCGGCGACCGGGAACTCTCCCTCGTCGTGGCCACCGGCACTCACCGGGTGGCGTCTGCCCGAGGAGTTGGAGCACATCTTCGGCAAGGAGTTCCTGGCCGCCCACGCGGAGCGCATCTCCTCGCACGACGCCAAGGACACGGCGCAACTCTTCCACCAGGGCCGGACCTCCCGCGGGGTCGACGTCCACGTCAACCGGCGGCTGGCCGAGGCGCGGAGCGTCATCCTCATCAACTCGGTGGAGCCGCACTACTTCGCCGGCTACACCGGCGGCCGCAAGTCGCTGTTCCCCGGGCCTGGCCGGGCTACCAGACCGTGTGGGCCAACCACGCCCTGTCCATGAAGCCGGGCTCCGAGAGCCTCGTCCTGGAGGGCAACCCCGTCCACGAGGACCTCGAGGAGATGCTGGAGGTCGGCATCGCCGGCAAGCAGGTCTTCTCCATCCAGCTGGTGCTCGACAAGGACCACCGGGTCGGCTTCGCCGCCGCCGGCTCCCTGGACGACACCTTCCGCCGGGCCGTCGAAGTGGCCGACAAGCAGTTCGTCCTCGACATCGACCGGCGCTACGAGGTGGTCGTGGCGGTCGCGCCGCACCCCATGGACTGCAACTTCTACCAGACCAACAAGGCCATCCAGGGCGGCGCGGCCGCCGTCAAGGACGGGGGCGTCCTCATCGTCGTGTCGGAGTGCCCGTTCGGCCTCGGCGAGAACCAGACCCTCTACGACATGCTGGCCGCCGCCGAGTCCCCGGCCGCGGCGCTCGAGCGCGCCGACCAGGAGGAGTACCGCCTGGGCGTGCAGCAGGCCACCCGCATCGCCGGGGTGCTGCAGCGTGCCGACATCTATGCGGTGACCTCGCTGCCGGACGAGCAGGTCCGGGCGATGTTCATGAAGCCGTTCGCGAGCGTGCAGGAAGCAGTCGACGCGGCGCTGGCCACTCAGGCGGCGGACGCGCAGGTGCTGTTCCTCACCGAGGCGAGCATCACCGTGCCGCGGCCGCGCAGCTAGCGGCGGCCTGGGCGGCCGCCGGTGCGCGGCGCGCGCCGTCTCTCAGTCCTCGATATCCGGAAGCTGGTGCTGATCGGCGTCCCGCCCTTGAGCATCGCCCACACCGGGCAGAGCTGCTCCTCGGCCATCTTGAGCGCCTGGGTGACCTTGGCCGGGTCGGTGCCGGCGCCGGTGATCACGAACTCCAGCGAGATCTCGGTGATGACGGTGGGGTGCTCGTCGCGCCGCTTGCCGCGCGCCTCCACGGTCAAGCCGGTGACCGGCTGCTTCATCCGGTCGAGCACCAGACCCAGGGTGCTGCCGGCGCAGACGGCCAGGCTGGTGAGGAGCATCTCCAGGGGCGTGGGGCCGGCGGTGGCGTCCGGGGCCCAGGGGATAGTCGAGGCAGACGCTGTGCTCTCCGGTGCTGGCGGTGAAGCACATGAGGCTCTCGCGGACGGCGCGGACGGACAATTCCTGAGGCATGGCACGACTCCTATCAGGGAACACGAACCCCGTAATCATACGACGCATGGGTCTCGGGGGAAGCTGGCGTGCCGAAGTTCCTTGAAATGGAAAAGCCCTTTGAGTATCATGCGAGTTCGCCTCCGCGTGGGGTCTCGCGCGTGGCGGGGTGCCCGAGTGGCCAAAGGGAGCAGACTGTAAATCTGTCGGCGTTGCCTACCGAGGTTCAAATCCTCGCCCCGCCACCTCCGGATCCGCGGAGAGCGATAGCCGGAGCAGTCGTAGCGGCCTGCCGGCGAAAGGGCCTCCATAGCTCAGTTGGCAGAGCACTTCCATGGTAAGGAAGGGGTCTTCGGTTCAAATCCGAATGGGGGCTCCATGTCAGAGGGGCGGCGTAGCTCAGCTGGTCAGAGCAGCGGAATCATAATCCGCGTGTCAGAGGTTCGAGTCCTCTCGCCGCTACCTGCGTTTGTGGTAGCATGCCAGGGCGTTAAAAGAGCTAGGAGCAGGTGAAGTAATGCGGGTTCGGGTCACGATGGCTTGCCAGGAATGCAAGCGCCGTAACTACACCACCATGAAGAACAAGCGCAACGATCCCGAGCGGATCGAGCTGAACAAGTACTGCAAGTGGTGCGATACGGTCACAGTCCACAAAGAGACCAAGTAGTCCAGCAGGAAGACTGGAGACGTAGGGCAGTAGCTCCAACGGTAGAGCGCCGGTCTCCAAAACCGGATGTTGGGGGTTCAAATCCCTCCTGCCCTGCCATTTCTTCCCGAAGAGAGTAAAGATGGCCAAGAGCGTCAGCGACAAGACGGCTAGCACCAAGGCCCCGGCCAAACAGAACGGCGGGGGTCGTCAAGAACCCGTTCGCGTCGTTCTTCCGGCGCGACTTCCAAGCAAGTCGCAGGCTCCGCGCGGCGCTGTCGAGCGTCAAGCCGGCCGGCCGCATGCGCACGTTCTTCCGCGAAGTGCGCGTGGAGATGAGCAAGGTCACGTGGCCGCCGCGCAAGGAGCTCATCACCTCCACCGGCGTGGTCATCGTCGCTGTCGTCATCGCCAGCGTCTACATCGGGGTATGGGACTTCATCTGGAACACGATCGTCCGTCTGGTCGGATTGGGGTAGTAAGAAGTGGCTGACGAGACCAGTACGGCGACGATGGATGCCACGTGGTACGTGATCAACACGTACTCGGGGCACGAGAACAAGGCCCGGACCAACCTCGAGCACCGCATCCAGTCGATGCACCAGGAGCCGTACTTCAAGGAGATCGTCGTCCCCACCGAGCAGGTGGTCGAGACCAAGGGCGGCGAGAAGGTCCAGGTCGAGCGGCGCATCTTCCCCGGCTATCTGCTGGTCAAGATGGTGCTCACCGACGATTCGTGGTCCTTGGTCAAGAACACGCCGGGCGTCACCGGGTTCGTCGGCAGCGAGAACAAGCCGACCCCGCTGATGCCGTCCGAAGTGGACCGCATCCTGCACACCACCACGGTGGCCAAGCCCAAAGCCAAGGCCGAGTTCGTGGTGGGCGACCAGGTACGGGTGGTCAGCGGGCCGCTGGCCGACTTCACGGGCGAGGTCTCCGAGGTCAACATCGAGCAGAACAAGCTCAAAGTCATGGTGTCGATCTTCGGGCGGGATACACCGACCGAATTGGGTTTCGAGCAGGTCAAGAAGATCTAGGCCGGTCTCACCGGGGATCCTGGATAGATACGGAGAATCAAGGTGGCGAAGAAGGTACGGGCGATAGTCAAACTGCAGATCGTGGGCGGGAAAGCCAACCCGGCTCCCCCGGTCGGCCCCGCGCTGGGCCAGCACGGCGTCAACATCATGGAGTTCTGCAAGGCGTACAACGCCGCCACGCAGGACAAGATCGATTCGGTGGTCCCGGTCGAGATCACCGTCTTCGAGGACCGTTCCTTCACGTTCGTCCTCAAGACCGCCCCGGCGGCCGTCCTCATCCGTAACGCGGCCGGCATCAGCAAGGGCGCAGCCAACCCGCGCAAGGACAAAGTCGGCAAGATCACCAAAGCGCAGCTGCGCGAGATCGCCGAGATCAAGATGCCCGACCTCAACGCTCTCGACGTCGACGCGGCCATGAACACCCTGGCCGGCACCGCGCGCAGCATGGGTGTCACGGTAGTCGACTGAAACAGGTAGCTACCGGCGGGCGGGCGTCAACGGCCCGCGGCGCCGGTGAAATAGAGCCCGCCGCGTGACGCTCAGATCGCGCGGGACACGGGCCGGAAGGTGGGAGGCGAGAGCCGTTTGACCACCAGGAGGTACATGAGATGAGCAAGGATTCCAAGCGCTTCAAGGAAGCCAAGAAGGCCGTCGAGCAGGGCAAGTTCTACACCCCCCTCGAAGCGGCCAAACTGCTGAAAAGCCTTGAGACCGCCAATTTCGACGAGACCGTCGAAGTCCACATCAAGCTCGGGGTCAACCCCCGTCACGCCGACCAGCAGGTGCGCGGCACGTGCATGCTCCCCCACGGCACCGGCAAGACCATCCGTGTCGCCGTGTTCGCCAAGGGCGAGAAGGCCTCCGAGGCCGAAGCCGCCGGCGCCGACATCGTGGGCGCTGAAGACCTGGCCACTCTGGTCGAGGGTGGCATGCTCGACTTCGACGCCGCCATCGCCACTCCCGACATGATGGGCGTGGTCGGCAAGCTCGGCCGGGTGCTCGGTCCCCGCGGCCTCATGCCGAACCCGAAGGCCGGCACCGTCACGTTCGACGTCGCCAAGGCCGTGCAGGACATGAAAGCCGGTAAGGTCGAGTACCGTACCGACAAGTTCGGCGTGATCCACCTCATCGTCGGCAAGAAGTCCTTCGACGCCGAGAAGCTCGTGGGCAACTACGCCGAGGTGCTGGGCGAGATCGTCCGCGCCAAGCCGGCGGCCGCCAAGGGCAAGTACCTGCGCACCATCACCATGACCACCACCATGGGTCCCGGTGTCCCGCTGGACACCTCCAAGACCCGCTTCGCGGACGACGAAGCCTAGAGCAGACACTTAGGAGGGGGCTGTGGCGGCGGGTCCAAGCCGCGCCGCCTAGCCACTGCGGCCGCCGGATCTCGCAAGAGGTGCGGCGGCCGTTTTTGTCTTGGGGCGCCTCCGCAGCGCCCGGGCGCCCGCGAGCTAGGCGGACGACCCCACTTTCAGGCTGTTCAGGACAGCCTCAAAGACCGCCGTGTTCGCCTCGTAGAGGGTGGCTTCCGCGCACAGCTGGAACGTGAACGACACGGTGTCGGTGTGCGCATAGACTGTGCGGATGATCAGCGTGTGACCTTGGACGGAGACGCCGATCGTCACTTCCGCGGCTTCGAGCCCCTGTAACTGGAATTCGCGCGGCTCCGAGACGATGGTGTATCCGGGGAAGGTGGTCTTGTACGCCTCGAGGTCACCGTCCACCGCCGAACGGGAGGTGCCGTCCTCCTTCGCCTCGTAGGGATCGGCGCCGAACAGGATGTAGTTCGCCGGGACCGTTCCGAATGTGCCGCCCTCCGGGGCAGCGATAGCGGTCACCGCTGCGTCAGCAGGGGCGTCGAGGCCAAGGGTCTTAACCGGGAACTCCTGCCACGCCTTCGGGTACTGGACGGTGAAGCCCAACTTCGCGTCCGAGAAGGTCGCGTAGCCGGCCGTATCGGTGGCCGACGCCGAGGCCGTCCGGAACTGGGACATGTAGTCGTCGAGTTCGCCCACCACCGCGATCTCGAGCGTGTGGGACTCGGTGAGGGAGCGCATGGCCAGCTCCACGTCACGCCAGCTCTTGTCCTTGATGGCGGTCATCATGCGTTGGACGGCCCGCGCTTCCGCGGCGATTACCTCGATGTACTGGGCGTGCACCACAGCGACCGGCTGGGGCGCCGCGATCGACTCGAGAGCCGCCGCCGCGGCGGTCTGCTGGTCCGCGACGGCTTGGGCCCGCGCGATCTCCGTCTTGGTGGGAGCCGTTACCTTCTTGAAGGTGAAAGCGCCGGCGTCGATGTTGTCCCAATACTGGGCCCTCCAAGCCTTGAGGTCGGAGGCGTACTGGAGCGCCTGCTCCTCCGCGGTCCCCACCGCGACACCGGAAGAGCCCGCGGCGGCCGTCGTGGAGGTTTTCGCCACCTTGCTGGTGGTCGTGTCGGTGGTGTCCTCATCCGAGCCGCCGCCGAAAGGCCAGGTTCCCGTCTGGAAAAGGCCGAAGGCGATCAGCGCCACCAGCACGATCACCAGAAGCGGCAGCAGCTTCTTGATCCTCGCCATGTTTCTGCCTCCACACCGGTCATGACTAGATAGTGGACTCGGAATAGGTATCGGAAGACGAGCCGGAAACCGTGAGGATGTGCCGCCTTGTTAGAATGCCGGCCATGCATGGAACAAGGACAGCCACAGTCATCGCCCTTGCCCTAGGGGCGGCGGGGCTGCTCGCCGGCGTCCTCCTTCTCGACGGGGGCGCCTCCGCCGCGGTGCCGCGGCCGCCGTGTGCGCAGCCCGACCGGGACGCGCCGGCCGCTATGGCGCCGCTCGTGGTCGCGCCGCTCAACGTCCCCATCTTGATGTACCACTATGTCGACCACACGCCGCCCGACACCGGTCCAGCCGCCGCGGGCCTCACCGTGTCTCCGCGGGAGTTCGGAGCCCAGATGGACTACTTGGCCGCCGAGGGCTACCACCCCGTCACCATCGCCCAGGTCTACGCGGCCATGACCGGCGGCGCCCGGCTGCCCAGCAGGCCGGTGGCCATCACCTTCGACGACGGCGGGTCCGATAACCACGGCGTCGCGTTCCCGATCCTCCGGGAACACGGATTCACCGCCACCTTCTTCGTCATCACCGGATACGTCGGCGGCAGGGCCTGCATGACCTGGGACCAACTGCGGGAGATGCAGGCCGCCGGCATGGACATCGAGTCCCACACCGTGTCGCACCCCGACCTGCGCACGCTGGGCGCCGCCGGCCTGGCGGCGGAGCTGGGACGGTCACGGGAGGCACTTGCCACGGAGTTGGGCGCCGGTGCGCGGTTCCTCTCGTATCCCCAGGGGCGGTTCGACAAGACGGTGATCGCCGCCGCCCGGGCGGCCGGCTATCTCGGCGCGGTCACCACTCGGCATCCGGGCCGGCTGCTCAGCCCCATCTCCACGTTCGTCTGGCAGCGCACGCGCGTGTCGCCGGGGCTGAGCCTCGTCCGGGTTCGCACGGATCCTGGACGGGCCCCGGCAGGGGAGTGTCCGGTAGGTGGCTGGGGCCGCGGGTGCGGCCGGCGTCGCGGCCGGCCATCGCCTGGTTCGCGCAGCCGGTGCGCTCCGCCGTCGCAGCCCCAACGCGCCCCGGCTGGACAACGGCGCGCCACCTGCTATAATCCCGCCTCGCAACCCGCCCGAGACAGCTGGTACCGCACCCGCGGTAGAAGCGACCGGCAGAGCCGGCCCGCCAGCCGAGGCAGAGTGTGACCGACATAACGGCCGCAAGGCATGCAGTGTCATCGTCCGCCTCTGCTATCCGAGGTGGACGATTTTTCGTTTGAAGGAGGTGACACAGTATGCCCAAGCAGAACAAGATCGACGCAGTAGCGGAGATCACCGCCGATCTGAAGGCGGCCGACATCTACTACTTCGTGGATTACCGGGGTCTCACGTTCGCTGAGGCCACCGAACTCCGCAAGCGCCTGCGCAAGGTCGACGCCGATCTCAAGGTCGTCAAGAACACCCTCGGCAAGATCGCCGCTGCCAACGCCGGCGTGGAGGGTCTGGACGAACTGCTGGCCGGCCCGACCGCCATCGCCTACGTGCATGGCGACCCGGCCAAGACGGCGAAGACCATCCAGGACTTCATCAAAGAGAAGAAGAAATCCGCCATCCGCGGCGGTAAGCTTCAGCGCTCCGTGCTGACGGCGCAGCAGGTGGAAGCCCTGGCCGCGCTCCCCAGCCGCGAAGTGCTCATCGCGCAGTTGGTGCGCGCGATCGCCTCGCCGCTCCAAGGCCTGGCGAACGTCCTCAACGGTCCCATCCGCGGACTGGTCGTGGTCCTGGCCCAGGTGCAGGACAAGCAGAGCGCAGCGTAGCCGGGGGTCTGTCCCCGCGGGCGCGGCGCAAGAACGTGTGACTGGTATTTGATTCATAGAAGGAGTTAGAACATGACCCCGCAGGAAATGATCGAAGAGATCAAGAAGATGACCGTTCTCGAGCTGTCCCAGCTCGTGAAAGCCCTCGAAGAGGAATTCGGCGTCTCCGCCGCCATGCCGATGGCCGTCGCCGCCGGTCCGGCTGCCGCCGCCCCGTCGAGGAAGTCGAAGAGCAGACCGAATTCGACGTCATCCTCAAGGCTGCCGGCGAGAAGAAGATCAACGTCATCAAAGAAGTCCGCGCCATCACCGGCCTGGGCCTCAAAGAAGCCAAAGACCTGGTCGACGGTGCTCCCAACCCGGTCAAGCAGGCTGTGACCAAGGACGAAGCGGCCAAGATCAAAGCCCAGCTCGAAGAAGCCGGCGCCGACGTCGAAGTCAAGTAATCTCTGAGGCCGGACGGCGTCCCGGCGGGCTGAGCAAGCCCTCCGGCCGCCTGCCGGCTTGCCGCGAGCCCGGCCCTGGGTATCCGAAAGGATACTCCCGGGGTCGGGCTTGCCGCGCATTGACGGTCGTGGTATCCTGCACGTTTGCGCGTTGACCCAAGCAAAAACCCCCGGCATGCGAGGAGTGATCCCCTTTGGGCGAAAGGACGACTCCCAAACCGCGTAAGTCTTTCTCAAAGCTGCAGCACATTCTAGACCTCCCCAACCTGATCGCCGTACAGACCGAATCGTTCGAATGGTTCAAGAACCAGGGCCTCAAGGAAACGATCGAGGACATCAACCCGATCGAGGACTACACGGGCAACTACGCGGTCGAATTCGGCGACTACTCGTTCAACGAGCCGACGCTGTCCTTGAAGGAATGCAAGGACAAAGACCAGACCTACGCTGCTCCGCTCTTCATCACCGTACGGTTCGTCAACCGCGAATCCGGCGAGATCCGCGAGCAGAACGTCTTCATGGGCGACTTCCCCATGATGACCGAGCAGGGCACCTTCATCATCAACGGCACCGAGCGCGTCATCGTCACCCAGCTGGTGCGGTCTCCGGGCGCCTACGTCATGGCCGCCAAGGACCCGACGAAGCAGGTGCTCATCGCCAACCTCATGCCGGCCCGCGGCTCCTGGCTGGAGTTCGAGATCGACAAGCGTGGCGCCGTCTCCGTCCGCATCGACCGGAAGCGTAAGCTGCCGGCCACCGTCTTCCTGCGCGCTCTCGCCGGGATCGATTCGGAGCGCACCGGCGACGACCCCGACTATCCTCTCCAAGGGCACCGACGAGGAGATCATCGATCTCTTCGAAGGCAACCCGTTCATCAAGGCTACCCTCGACAAGGACTCGGTCCGCTCGGTCGAGGAAGCCCTTGTGGAACTGTTCAAGAAGCAGCGCCCGGGCGAACCGCCCACGCTCGAGGCGAGCCGCAACCTGTTGTGGAACATCTGCTTCGATCCCAAGCGTTACGACCTCACCCGGGTCGGCCGGCACAAGCTGAACGCCCGCCTGAACCTCGACACCGACCTCGACGTCCGCACCCTCACCAAGGGCGACATCGTGGCTCTGGTGCGGGAACTGGTGGCCGTGCCGCTGGCCATCGACCACGAACACCTGCTCGAGGAAGCACGCGACCTGGCCGAAGTGGCCCCCAGCCTTCCCTGGGACGAGGTGGCCAACCGGCTGGACGAATACGAGCACTTCGGCAACCGCCGCCTGCGCATGGTGGGCGAGCTGGTGCAGGAAGCGTTCCGCGTGGGCCTGTACAGGATGGAACGCGTGGTCCGCGAGCGGATGACCACGGAAGACGTGGATACCATCACGCCGCAGTCCATCATCAACATCCGCCCGGTGGTCGCGGCTCTCAAAGAGTTCTTCGGGAGCTCGCAGCTCTCGCAGTTCATGGACCAGACCAACTCCCTGGCCGGGCCTCACGCACCGGCGGCGGCTCTCCGCCCTCGGCGCCGGCGGCCTCACCCGGGAACGCGCCCCCATCGAGGTGCGCGACGTGCACCCCACCCACTACGGGCGCATGTGCCCCATCGAGACGCCTGAAGGTCCGAACATCGGCCTCATCGGCTCGCTGGCCAGCGCCGCCACCGTCAACGAGTTCGGCTTCATCCAGACGCCGTACCGCAAGGTGGTGGACGCGCAAGGTCACCGACGAGATCGAATGGCTGACCGCCTACCAGGAAGAGAAGAAGACCATCGCCCAGGCCAACGCGCCCATCGACCCGGCCACCGGCAAGTTCGCCGAGGAGATGGTCCTGGCCCGCGCTCCGGGCGGCGAGTACGTGAGCGTGCGCCGCGACGACCGTGGACTTCATGGACGTGTCCCCGCTGCAGATCGTGTCGGTGGCCACGGCCCTCATCCCGTTCCTCGAGCACGACGACGCCAACCGGGCCCTCATGGGCTCCAACATGCAGCGCCAGGCGGTGCCGCTGCTCCAGGCCGAGGCGCCCCTCATCGGGACCGGCATGGAGTACCGCTCCGCGGTCGACACCGGTGACGTGCTCCTGGCCAAGCGGCCGGCAAGGTGCGCGGCGTGTCCGCCGACCGCATCCTCATCGAGACCGACGATGGCGACATCGACTCCTACGACCTGCTCAAGTTCGAGCGGTCCAACCAGGGCACGTTCATCCACCAGAAGCCGGTGGTCGACGTGGGCGACGAGGTCAAGCCGGGCAGCGTCCTGGCCGACGGCGCCTCCACCCAGGACGGCGAGCTGGCGCTCGGCCGCAACCTGCTCGTGGCCTTCATGAGCTGGGAGGGCTACAACTTCGAAGACTCCATCGTCATCAGCGAGCGGATCGTCAAGGACGACGTCCTCACCTCGGTGCACATCGAGGAGTACGAGGTCGAAGCCCGGTCCACCAAGCTCGGCGACGAAGAGATCACCCGCGACATCCCGAACCGCTCGGAAGAGTCGCTGGCCGACCTCAACGAAGAGGGCATCGTGCGCATCGGCGCCGAGGTCTCCTCGGGCGACCTGCTGGTCGGCAAGATCACCCCGAAGGGGGAGACCGAGCTGACGGCCGAAGAGAAACTCATCCGGGCCATCTTCAAGGAGAAGGCCCGCGAAGTGCGCGACACCTCCCTCAAGGTGCCGCACGGCGAGAAGGGCGTCGTCATCGACGTCAAGGAGTTCTCCCGCGACAACGGCGACGACCTGTCCCCGGGCGTCAACCGCCTGGTGCGGGTCTACGTGGCCAAGAAGCGCAAGATCGCCGAGGGCGACAAGCTGGCCGGCCGCCACGGGAACAAAGGGGTCATCTCCAAGATCGTCCCCGAGGAAGACATGCCGTTCCTGGAAAACGGCCAGCCGGTGGACATCATCCTCAACCCGCTGGGCGTACCTTCGCGTATGAACATCGGGCAGGTCTTGGAGACCCACCTGGGTTGGGCCGCGCATCACGGCTTCTACCAGCTCAAGCGCAACGACGTCGCCGCCGGCGCGCGACGTGACGGACAGCGACGAGCTGCCGCACTGCCGAGCAGGCCGCCCTGGTCAAGAAGTACTACGACATCGTCGACGGCTCCACGGCCGCCGGTCCCGTGCCCATCGCCACGCCGGTGTTCGACGGTGCCACCCAGCTCGACGTCGACGAGACCCTCATGGGCTGGATCGTGGCCCAGGAAGACCGCCTGCAGGCCTGGCGCGACGCCAACCCGGGCCTGGAGCCCAACCTGGCCGTCCGCATGCCCGTCAGCCTGGACAACAACCCGGGCACCCGGGTGGCCGGCAAGGTGAGGCTGTACAACGGCCGCACCGGCGAGCCGTACGACCAGGACATCACCGTCGGCTACATGTACATACTGAAGCTGCACCACCTGGTGGACGACAAGATCCACGCCCGCTCCACGGGCCCGTACTCCCTCGTCACCCAGCAGCCGCTGGGCGGCAAGGCGCAGTTCGGCGGCCAGAGGTTCGGGGAGATGGAAGTGTGGGCGCTCGAAGCGTACGGCGCCGCCTACACCCTCCAGGAGATGCTGACCATCAAGTCCGACGACACTCAGGGCCGCGTGAAGGCCTACGAGGCCATCGTCAAGGGCGAGAACATCGCGCGGCCGGGCGTGCCCGAGTCGTTCAAGGTGCTGCTCAAGGAGATGCAGTCGCTGGCCCTCGACATCCAGGTGATGAGCGAGGAAGGCGGGGCGCTCGAAGTGGGCGAGGAGGAGGACGACCTGCTCCGCGCCGCCGAAGAGCTGGGCATCGACCTGTCGGCGCGCTACCGCGCTGAAGAGCGGGCCTCGCAGCAGATCCACGGCGACGTCGTCCTCACCGACACCACCCAGTTCGACGAGGAAGCCGACGACGAGCCCGAGGAGACGGACGAGTTCGAGGGAGCGCCTGAGATCGCGTCGACGTTCGATCTCGACAGAGGGCGACGAAGTCCTGGGCATCGAGCTCCCGACCTTCGCCGACGAGGAATAGGAGCGATCCGTGATAGACATCAATGAATTCGACGCCATCAGGATCGGCCTAGCCTCGCCCGAACAGATCCGCGCCTGGTCATCGGGCGAAGTCACCAAACCCGAGACCATCAACTACCGTACTCTCAAGCCCGAGAAGGACGGCCTGTTCTGCGAGCGCATCTTCGGTCCCACCAAGGACTGGGAATGCTACTGCGGCAAGTACAAGCGGGTCCGCTACAAGGGCATCATCTGCGAGCGCTGCGGCGTGGAAGTCACCCGGGCCAAAGTGCGCCGCGAGCGCATGGGTCACATCGACCTGGCGGCTCCGGTCAGCCACATCTGGTACTTCAAGGGTGTCCCCAGCCGCATGGGCTACCTGCTCGACATCTCGCCCAAGCAGCTGGAGCGGGTGCTCTACTTCTCCGCGTCCATCGTGACGTGCGTGGACGACGAGAAGCGCCAGCGCGACGCCGGCAAACTCGAAGACCTCGTCCAGGCCGACATCGAGAACACCTTCGCCTCGCGTGACGAGCAGAAGGTCAAGGTCATGGCCGAGCGCGACAAGCGGGTCTCCGTGCTCTACGGCAACTCCACGCCCGATGAGGACGACGAGTTCGCCCTCGGGTTCCACGAGACGCCTCTGTCGGAGTGGACGCCTGAAGAGGTGGAGAAGCGGGCCAGCGAGCTCCGCATCGACGCCGACACGCGCCTGCGCGACCTCGAGCGCTACGCCGATCAGCAGGCCGCCCGCCTGCGCGAGCTGTGGGCCGAGTTCAAGCAGATCAAGAAGGGCGACATCAAGACCGATGAGACCCTCTTCCGGGAGATGAAAGAGAAGTACGGCAGCCCGTTCGGGTATGGCGTGTACTTCCGGGGCGGCATGGGCGCGGAAGCCATCCGCGAGCTGCTCGCCGCCGTCGACCTCGAGACCGAGGCCAAGAGCCTGCGCGAGATCATCAAGACCTCCAAGGGCCAGAAGCTCTCCCGCGCCGTCAAGCGCCTCAAAGTGGTGGAAGGCTTCCTTCGCTCCGACAACAAGCCGGAGTGGATGATCCTGCAGTCCATCCCGGTCATCCCGCCGGAACTGCGCCCCATGGTGCAGCTCGACGGCGGCCGTTTCGCCACCTCCGACCTCAACGACCTCTATCGCCGGGTCATCAACCGTAACAACCGGCTCAAGAGGCTGCTCGACCTCGGCGCTCCCGAGATCATCGTCAACAACGAGAAGCGCATGCTGCAGGAAGCCGTCGACGCGCTGTTCGACAACGGCCGCCGCGGCCGGGCCGTCACCGGCCCGGGCAACCGCCCGCTCAAATCCCTGTCCGACATGCTCAAGGGCAAGCAGGGCCGGTTCCGCCAGAACCTGCTGGGCAAGCGCGTGGACTACTCGGGCCGTTCGGTCATCGTGGCCGGCCCGGAACTCATGCTGCACCAGTGCGGTATCCCCAAGACCATGGCCCTGGAGCTGTTCAAGCCCTTCGTCATGAGCCGGCTGGTGGAACGCAAGCAGGTGCAGAACATCAAGGCCGCCAAGAAGCTGGTGGAGAGCGAGTTCACGGAAGTCTGGGACATCCTCGAAGAGGTCATCTCCGAGCACCCGGTCCTGCTGAACCGTGCGCCGACGCTGCACCGCCTGGGCATCCAGGCCTTCGAGCCCAAACTCATCGAGGGCAAGGCCATCCAGCTCCATCCGCTGGTGTGCACCGCCTTCAACGCCGACTTCGACGGCGACCAGATGGCCGTCCACCTGCCGCTCTCCGTGGAGGCGCAGGCCGAGGCCCGCATCCTGATGCTGTCCTCGAACAACATCCTCTCGCCGGCCCACGGTCGTCCGATCGCAGTGCCGACGCAGGACATGATCCTGGGCTGCTACTACCTCACCTACTTCGAGGATCCGGAGGATCCGAAGCTCGATCTTTCCAAGATGGATCCGTTCAGCGAGGAGGACTGCGAGAAGCTCACCCTCCGTCCGCGTCCGTTCGGTGACGTGGCCGAGCTCGAGCACGCCTACGCCGAGAAGCGCATCGGCCTCCAGGATCCGATCCTCTTCCGCTGGAACGACGGCCGCATCCTCACCACCGTCGGCCGGGCCATGTTCAACTGCGCCGTGGTCGACTCCTTGCAGGGGTTACTTCGGCGAGGAGTTGGGAGCAGGCCGGCCCCGAGGGCACCATCCGCCGGGACGACTACGAGTTCCAGAACAAGGTGTTCACCAAGAACGAGATGACCACGTTCGTCAGCGACCTGGTGGAGTACTACGGCGCCATCGCCGTCGCCCACCTGCTTGACGTCCTCAAGTTCCTGGGCTTCAAGTTCGCGAGCGTCGCCGGGGTCACCATCTCCAAGAACGACATCGTGGTCCCGCCGGACAAGGAGCAGATCCTTGCCGGCTACGAGACCAAGGTCAAGGAGATCCAGGACGCCTATATGCACGGCGCCCTCTCCGACAGCGAGCGCCGCGAGCGGGTCACCGACCTGTGGACCGAAGCGACCGAAGAAGTGGCCAACGCCATGGAGAAGAACTTCCGCCGCCTGAACCCGGTGTTCATGATGGCCAACTCCGGAGCCCGCGGTTCCTTCAAACAGATCCGCCAGCTCGCCGGTATGCGCGGTCTGATGGCGTCGCCGAAGGGCGACATCATCGAGAACCCCATCAAGGCCAACTTCATGGAAGGCCTGGGCGTACTCGAGTACTTCATCTCCACGCACGGCGCCCGTAAGGGTCTGGCCGACACCGCGCTGCGCACCGCCGACTCGGGTTACCTGACCCGGCGTCTGGTGGACGTGGCCCAGGAAGTGGTCATCCGGGAGCTCGACTGCGGCACGGAGAAGTCCATCGACATGCCGCTGCGCAAGAACGAGCGCACCAACGAGCTGCTGCTCGGCCGGGTACTGGCCGTCGACTTCGCCGATCCTGAGACCGGCGAGATCGTGTACGAGCGCAACGAGATGATCAACAAGCGCAGCCTCAACAAGATGCTCGCGCTGCATCCCAAGCTGGACGACGGCTTCATACTGCAGGTGCGTTCGGTCCTCGGCTGCCAGAGCCCCATCGGCGTGTGCCAGCTCTGCTACGGCCGTTCGTTGGCCGCCAACGATCTGGTAGCCATCGGTGAGGCCGTCGGCCACATCGCGGCGCAGTCCATCGGCGAGCCGGGCACCCAGCTGACCATGCGTACGTTCCACACCGGCGGTGTGGCCGGCGCCGACATCACGCACGGTCTTCCGCGCGTAGTCGAGCTGTTCGAGGCCCGCAAGCCCAAGGGGCAGGCCAAGATCACGCAGGTCGCCGGTAAGGTGCAGATCGAAGAAGTCGGGCCAGACCAAGAAGGTCGTCATCACCGACGACAAGGGCGAGGAGCACAGCTACGTCATCAGCCGGCGGGCCGACATCACGGTCGAAGACGGCCAGACGGTCCAAGCGGGCGATCAGCTCTACAAAGGCTCGCTCAACCCGCACGAGTTGCTCAAGTACCGCGGCGCACTGGCGACCGCCCGCTACATCGTGGGCGAGGTCCAGGACGTGTACCACAAGCAGGGTGTGCAGATCGACGACAAGCACGTCGAGCTCATCGTCCGCCAGATGACCAAGAAGGTCCTCATCGAGTCCCCCGGCGACACCAGCTTCCTGCCCGGACGCATGGTCGACCGCCTGATCTTCGATGACGAGAACGCGCAGGTCGTCGAGAACGGCGGCGAGCCGGCCACCTGCGAGGAGATCATCCTCGGTATCACCAAGGCCTCCTTGGCCACAGAGAGCTTCCTGTCGGCGGCCTCCTTCCAGGAGACCACCAAGGTGCTCACCGACGCGGCCCTCGAAGGCAAGGTCGACGAACTGCGCGGCCTCAAAGAGAACGTCATCATCGGCAAGCTCATCCCGGCGGCCACCGGTCTGCGGTCTTACCGCAACATCGAACTGGTCACCGCGGGCATCCCGGCCGAGATGGATGTCTTCGGAGACATGATGGTGGGACGCGGAGCCGGCCCCGGTCTGTCGCCCGAAGAGCAGTGGGCGGCCCTCACCGGCTCGGCCCACGATGTCGAGGCGTACAACATGCTGGTCGACGACCTCGACCTGCCGACCTACGTCCACTCGGTCCTCAGCCGAGCGGGCATCGAGCGGGTCAGCGACCTGCTCGGCTACTCCACCAAGGAGCTGATGGACATCCCCGGTCTGGGCCAGAAGAGCCTCGAAGAGGTCAAGGCCCGCCTGGCCGACAAGGGTTGGACGCTGGCCGGTGAAGAGGCCGGAGAGATCACCGAAGACGGTGAGACGCTCCTGGGCGGCGGCATCGTGAGCGACGAGCCCGAGACCGCGCTCCTTGGCGGCGACCTCTTCGACGCCGGCAATTTCGCCGACGAGGAGTAGGCAGAAGAGGAACCATAGCGACCAAAGCGTTGTGGGGACTTGCGACCATCGGTTGCAGGTCCCCACAGCCTTTGCTATACTTCGCGGCCGCTGCGCCGCCGGGTGCGTGCTGTTCGCATGCGCTTACGGGGTCGACGGCGATGAGAGAGTAGATAAGAGAAGTAGACGAGGAGCATCTGTGCCGACGATCAACCAGTTGATCCGCAAGGGCCGGCAGGAACAGTCCAAGAGGACTAAGACGCCTGCCCTCAAAGGCGCCCCGCAGAAGCGTGGCGTGTGCACCCGCGTGTATACCACTACCCCCAAGAAGCCTAACTCGGCCCTCCGGAAAGTGGCGCGTGTGCGGCTGGTCAACGGGATGGAAGTCACCGCTTACATCCCGGGCATCGGGCACAACCTTCAGGAGCACTCCGTGGTCCTCATCCGCGGTGGCAGGGTGAAAGACCTCCCGGGTGTGCGTTACAAGATCATCAGGGCCGCTCTCGACGCTGCCGGCGTGGCCAATCGTAAGCAGGGCCGCTCCAAGTACGGCGTCAAGCTGGGCAAATAGGTAAGGAAAGAGTACTGAGCGATGGCAAGAAGGTCTAAGACAACCAAGCGGGACATCCAGCCCGATCCTGTCTACCGCAGCCGCCTGGTGACCCAGGTGGTCAACCGCATGATGCTCGACGGCAAGAAGTCCACCGCCGAACACATCATGTACGGCGCCATGAACATCCTCCGCGAGCGCACCGGCAACGATCCCGCCGGCGTCCTCAAGGAAGCGGTGGAGAACGTCCGCCCCGCCCTCGAAGTACGGTCCCGCCGGGTCGGCGGCGCCAACTACCAGGTGCCGGTGGAAGTCCCCACCCGCCGCTCGTACACGCTGGCCGTGCGCTGGATCATCACTCACAGCCGCGCCCGCCGCGAGCACACCATGGCCGAACGCCTCGCGGGAGAGCTGCTCGACGGCTACAACCGCACCGGCGTGACCATCAAGAAAAAAGAAGACCTGCTCCGCATGGCAGAGGCCAATAGGGCCTTCGCGCACTACCGCTGGTAGCAGAAGAAAGACGATAGGTTAGGAATTGGCTCAGGCCACAGCAAAGAAATCCGACGCGCAGTCGGCCCCGAGGCACCCGCTCGCGATGGTGCGGAACATCGGCATCATGGCTCACATCGATGCCGGTAAGACCACCACGACCGAGCGGATCCTGTACTACACGGGCCGCACGTACAAGATCGGTGAAGTGCACGACGGCGCTGCCGTGATGGACTGGATGGCCCAGGAGCAGGAGCGGGGCATCACCATCACGTCGGCTGCTACGACGTGCGAATGGCTCGATCACCGTATCAACATTATAGACACGCCCGGGCACGTGGACTTCACTATGGAGGTCGAGCGCAGCCTTCGGGTACTCGACGGGGCCATCGCCCTGTTCTGCTCGGTGGCCGGCGTGGAGCCCCAGTCCGAGACCGTGTGGCGGCAGGCCGACAAGTACGGCGTGCCCCGCATCGCGTTCGTCAACAAGATGGACCGCACGGGCGCCGACTTCATGCGCGGCGTCCAGATGATGATCGACCGGCTGCACGCTCGTCCGCTCATCCTCCAGCTCCCCATCGGCCGTGAAGACCAGTTCCGCGGCATAGTGGACCTCGTCCGCAACGTGGCCTACCTCTACGACGACGACATGGGCGTCGAGTGGCAGGAGATCCCCGTGCCGGAAGACATGCGCGACCGGGTCGAAGCCGAGCGCACTCACATGATCGAGATGCTCGCGGAACGTGACGACGAGCTCATGATCGACTACCTCGAGGGTGAAGAGATCTCCGTGGAGCGGCTCAAGGCCGCCATCCGGAGGCCACCCTCGACATCGACCTCACCCCGGTGCTCTGCGGCTCCTCGTTCAAGAACAAGGGCGTGCAGATGCTTCTGGACGCGGTGGTCGACTACCTGCCGTCGCCCCTCGACGATCCCGCCGGTGGAAGGCACCAACCCCAGGAACGGGGAGACCATCACCCGCGCGCCGGACGACGACGAGCCCTTCTCGGCCATCGCCTTCAAGATCATGTCCGACCCGTTCGTCGGCAAGGTCACCTACTTCCGGGTGTACTCCGGCACGCTCAAAGCGGGCTCCTACGTGTACAACTCGAACAAGGACAAGAAAGAGCGCGTCGGCCGCATCCTGCAGATGCACGCCAACCACCGCGAGGACATCACCCAGGTGTTCTCCGGCGACATCGCGGCGGCTGTGGGCCTCAAGGTCACCACCACCGGCAACACCCTCTGCGACGACGGCCACCCGATCGTGCTCGAGTCCATCGAGTTCCCCGAGCCGGTCATCTTCGTGGCCATCGAGCCCAAGACCAAGGTCGACCAGGACAGACTGGGCGAGAGCCTCATGAAGCTGGCCGACGAAGACCCCACCTTCCGCGTCCGCACGGACGAGGAGACCGGGCCAGACCATCATCGCCGGTATGGGCGAGCTCCATCTGGAGATCATCGTCGACCGCCTGCTCCGCGAGTTCAAAGTGGACGCCAACGTCGGCCGCCCGCAGGTGGCCTACCGCGAGGGCATCACCAAGCCGGTCCTCAAGGCCGAGGCTCGCTTCGTCCGCCAGACCGGCGGCCGCGGCCAGTACGGCCACGTCGTCATCAAGATGACGCCGAACGAATACGGCAAGGGCTTCATCGTTCGAGAACAAGATCGTGGGCGGGTCCATCCCGAAGGAATACGTCCCGGCAGTCGAAGCGGGAATGGTGGAAGCCATGGAGACCGGCGTGCTCGCCGGCTTCCCGATGGAGGACGTCAAGGTGGAGCTCATCGACGGCTCCTACCACGAGGTCGACTCCTCCGAGATGGCCTTCAAGATCGCCGGATCCATGGCGTTCCGGGAAGCGGCCAAGAAGGCGCACCCGGTCCTGCTGGAACCCATCGAGGACGTCGAAGTAGTGGTCCCCGAGGAGTTCATGGGCGACGTCATGGGCGATCTCAACTCCAGGCGCGGCCACATCGAGGGCATGGAGCCCCGGGCAGGCGCGCAGGTCATCCGGGCCAGGGTCCCGCTGGCCACCATGTTCGGGTACGCGACCGACGTCCGCTCCATGAGCCAGGGCCGGGCCACGTACACGATGCAATTCAGTCACTACGCTGAGGTGCCGAGCACCATCGCGCAGGAAATAATCGCCCAGCAGGGCGGCACGAGCATCCAACGACTAATCGCCTAACGCAAGGGAGGATAAAGTGGCGAAGCAGAAATTCGAACGGACCAAACCGCACGTCAACGTCGGCACCATCGGCCACGTGGACCACGGCAAGACCACGCTGACCGCGGCCATCACCAAGTGCCTGCACAACCTGAACCCGAACGTCGCGTTCCGGAGCTTCGACTCCATCGACAACGCTCCTGAAGAGCGCGAGCGCGGTATCACCATCGCTACCGCCCACGTCGAGTACGAGACCGAGAACCGGCACTACGCTCACGTGGACTGCCCGGGTCACGCCGACTACATCAAGAACATGATCACCGGTGCCGCCCAGATGGACGGCGCCATCCTGGTCGTGTCCGCCGCCGACGGCCCCATGCCCCAGACCCGTGAGCACATCCTGCTCGCCCGTCAGGTGGGCGTGCCCTACATCATCGTCTACATGAACAAAGCCGACATGGTGGACGACCCGGAACTCCTCGAGCTGGTCGAGATGGAAGTCCGCGAACTGCTCACCGAGTATGAATTCCCGGGCGACGAGATCCCGATCATCGCCGGCTCCGCCCTCCAGGCTCTCGAGCACGGCTGCGGCGACGCGAGTGCTCGCAGTGCGGCTCCATCTTCAAGCTGGCCGAGGCTCTGGACACGCTACATCCCTGAGCCCGAGCGCGCCATCGACAAGCCGTTCCTGATGCCGATCGAAGACGTGTTCTCGCATCCAGGGCCGCGGCACCGTCGTCACCGGCCGTGTCGAGCGCGGTATCGTCAAAGTCGGCGACAACGTCGAGATGGTGGGTCTCCATCCGCAGGCCACCAAGACCGTCGCCACCGGCGTCGAGATGTTCCGCAAGCTGCTTGACGAAGGCCGCGCCGGCGACAACATCGGCGTTCTCCTTCGCGGCACCAAGCGCGACGAAGTCGAGCGCGGTATGGTCCTCGCCCATCCGGGCAGCATCACCCCGCATACCGAGTTCGAAGCTCAGATCTACGTCCTGTCCCGCGAAGAGGGCGGCCGTCACACCCCGTTCTTCAACGGGTACCGTCCGCAGTTCTACTTCCGTACCACCGACGTGACCGGCGACGTGCACCCTGGAAGAGGGCGTCGAAATGATCATGCCGGGCGACCACACCACCATCCACGCCAAACTGATCACCCCGATCGCCATGGAAGAAGGTCTCCGGTTCGCTATCCGCGAGGGTGGCCGTACCGTGGGCGCCGGCGCCGTGACCAAGATCATCAAGTAGGAGTCACTCGGTGGCGCAACAGAAGATACGCATAAGGCTCAAAGCCTACGACCACGAACTGGTCGACAAGAGCGCTCGGAGCATCGTGGAGACGGCTGAGCGCACCGGCGCCACCATTTCCGGCCCGGTCCCTCTTCCGACCGAGAAGAACGTGTACTGCGTGATCCGCAGTCCCTTCAAGGACAAGGATTCGCGCGAGCACTTCGAGATCAGGACGCACAAGCGTCTGATAGACATCCACCAGCCCACGCCCAAGACGGTCGACTCGCTCATGCGTATGGACCTTCCGGCCGGCGTGGACATTGAGATCAAACTGTGATGAAAACGCTCCTAGGAACAAAACTGGGTATGACCCAGTACTTCGACACCGACGGCACCGTCGTCCGGTGCACGGTCATCCAGGCTGGCCCCTGCGTGGTCACCCAGAAGAAGACCGTGGACACCGACGGCTACGCCGCCACCCAGATCGCCTTCGGCGACGTGCAAAGCCAAGCGGCTCAACAAGCCCCTGCTCGGCCACCTCAAGAAGACCGGCGTCGACTCCCAAGCGCCACCTCATCGAGGTCCGCGGCGAGGACGAGCTGACCGTGGGCCAGTCCGTCACCGTTGACGTCTTCGCCCCCGGCGACAAGGTCAAAGTGACCGGCGTCAGCAAGGGTAAAGGCTTCCAGGGCGTCATGAAGCGGCACGGGTTCGCCGGTGGTCCGGCGTACCACGGTGCTCACTTCCACCGCGCCCCCGGCTCCATCGGCGCGTCGGCCGACCCGTCCCGGGTGTACCCGGGCACTCGGCTTCCCGGCCAGATGGGCAATGTGAAGGTCACGCAGACCGGGCTCACCGTGGTCAAAACAGACCCGGACAAGAACCTGGTCATGGTTAAAGGCGCGATCCCGGGGAGCACTGGCTCCCTGGTCGTGATCAGAGGTTAGGCCTATGCCATCTATCGACAAAACTAGACGAGAACGGCGCGGTCGTCGGCCAGCACGAGCTGGCCGACCGATCTGGTGCAGGATCGCATCAACATCGGACTGCTGCATCAGGTGGTCACGGCCGAACTGGCCAACCACCGGCAGGGCACCGCTTCCGCGAAGACCCGCGGCGAAGTCGCAGGGACCACCGCCAAGCAGTGGCGCCAGAAGGGCACCGGCCGCGCGCGCGTGGGCTCGGGCAAAGTGGCGCACTTCACCGGCGGCGGCGTGGCGTTCCCACCCATCCCGCGCAGCTACGCGCAGAAGATCAACAAGAAGGTCCGGGCGCAGGCCTTCCGCATGGCCCTGGGCGACCTGGTGTCCGGCGGCACGGTCCGCGTGCTCTCGCGGGGCGACGTGGAGCGAGCCTTCCACCAAGAAGGCTTCTGAGCTCATCAGCAAAGCCTCGCTCGACCGGCCGCTGCTGGTCCTGGTGAGCGGCGACGAACTGAACGCGCTCAAGAGCTTCCGCAACCTGGCCGGCACCCGCGCGCTCGCCATCGGCGACGCCGAAGTGCAGGACTATGTGTGGGCCAAGAGCCTTCTGTTCACCGAAGCCGCCGTCTCGTTCCTCGAGGGCGGCCTTAAGACTGAAGGCGAGGCCTGATGGACGCGCGAGAGATCATCATCCGTCCGATCATCTCCGAGAAGAGCTACCGGGCTATCGACACGAACCGGTACTCCTTCGAGGTGAACTATCGGGCGACCAAGCCCCACATCCGGGCAGCCGTCGAGGAGATCTTCAAAGTGAAGGTCATCGGCGTGCAGACTATCAACGTGAAGCCCAAACCCAAGCGCCGCGGAGCCCATGCCGGCTTCACCAAGCGCTGGAAGAAGGCCGTAGTGGAGCTCGCCCCGGGCAACCGGATCGAGTTCTTCGGCGCGACTTGATAAGGGAGCGGTAAGAGACTATGGCTATCAAGAAATACAAGCCCACCTCCCCGGGACGCAGGTTCGCGACCACGCCGGCCTTCGACGAGATCACTCGGTCAGAACCCGAGAAGTCCCTCGTCCGTCCGGTCAAGCGCCACGGCGGCCGTAACAACTACGGCCGTATCACCACGCGGCACCAGGGCGGCGGGCACAAGCGGGCCTACCGGCTGATCGACTTCAAACGTGACAAGGACGGCGTTCCGGGCCGGGTCGACTCCATCGAGTACGATCCCAACCGTAACTGCCGCATCGCTCTGATCGTGTACCGCGACGGCGAGAAGCGCTACATCCTGGCGCCGAACAAGCTGGTCGTCGGCGCGATGGTCGAAGCGGGCCCTACCGCCGACATCCGGATCGGTTGCGCGCTTCCGCTGCGTAACATCCCGGTCGGTACCGTGGTGCACAACATCGAGATGTACAAGGGCCGCGGCGGCCAGATCGCCCGTGCCGGCCGGTTGCTCCGCGCAGGTCATGGCCAAGGAAGGCGACTACGCCATCCTCCGCCTGCCCTCGCAGGAGATGCGCATGATCCACATCGAGTGCCGGGCCACCGTCGGCGAGATCGGCAACGCCGAGCACGAGAACCTCACCACCGGCAAAGCCGGCCGCAAGCGTTGGATGGGTGTCCGTCCGGGCGTCCGCGGTACGACGATGAACCCGGTCGACCACCCGCACGGTGGTGGCGAGGGCTCCACGCCTCCCGGCCGTAACCCGGTGACCCCGTGGGGGGTCCCGACCTTGGGACACAAGACCCGTAGCAAGAAGAAACCCTCGACGAAGTACATCGTCAGGCGAGCTGGGAAAGGGAGGTAGAAGAGCACCGTGACACGATCAAGCAAGAAAGCCCCCTTTGTCCAAGAGCGCCTCATGCAACGGATCGACGACGCATGAACGAGACCGGCGAGAAGCGCATGCTCAAGACCTGGTCGCGCGCTTCCGTCATCTATCCGGAGATGATCGGGCACACCATCGCCGTGCACGACGGCCGTAAGCACGTGCCCGTGTACGTCACCGAGAGCATGGTGGGCCATCGTCTGGGCGAGTTCGCTCTCACCCGCACCTTCCGCGGACACGGCGGCAACAAAGAACGCCGGATGAAGAGGAAGTGACGGGTATGATCAACGCGACAGCCAAATACGTGCGGGTCTCCCCGCGCAAAGCCGGCGACGTTGCGGCTATGATCCGCGGGCAAGAAAGTGGCGGAGGCGAGAGCCATCCTGGCACTCAGCACCCGTGGAGCCGCCAAGCTGGTGGGCAAAGTCCTCGACTCGGCCGTGGCCAACGCCGAGAACAACAACAACTTGGATGCCGACGACCTTTTTGTCGTCAGGGCGTACGCCGACCCGGGCCCGACCATCAAGCGGTTCCAGCCGCGGGCCATGGGACGCGCCAGCCGCATCAACAAGAGGACGAGTCACATCACGGTGAGCGTCGACGAGAAGAAGGAGTCGTAGCAGGTGGGTCAGAAAGTTCATCCCGGCGGCATGCGGCTCGGTATCATCCATGACTGGAAGGCTCACTGGTACACCGAGCGGCAGTTCGCAAGCTTCCTTCATGAAGACCTGGCGATCCGCAAGCACATCCAGAAGAAGACTGGGCCATGCCGGCCTGTCGACCATCGTGATCCGCAAGGACACGAACAAAGTGGTCATCGACATCCATACGGCTCGGCCGGGCATCGTCATCGGCAAGTCCGGGTCGGAAGTGGACGCTCTCCGGCGTGACATCCACGACATGACGGGCAAGACCGTCCATGTCAACATCGTGGAGATCAAACGCCCCGAGCTCGACGCCAACCTGGTCGCTCAGTCCATCGCCGAGCAGCTCGCCAACCGTGTGAGCTTCCGCCGCGCGATGAAACGGGCCATCACGTCGGCCATGCGCTCCGGCGCAGAGGGCATCAAAGTCAAGGTCCGGCGGCCGCCTGGGCGGCGCGGAGATGGCGCGCGTCGAGGGTTACAGCGAGGGCCGCGTGCCCCTGCACACCCTGCGTGCGGACATCGACTACGGTTTCTGCGAAGCCAACACGACGTTCGGCAAGATCGGCGTGAAGGTGTGGATCAACAAGGGCGAGATCATGCCCGCAGGTTTCAATGAGGGTCCCCGGCCGACGCAGTCGACGGAGTCTCTCGCAGGCTGACGGCTTATGATCCAAATCCCTGTCGAGGGCTAGGGGTACACCCGGGGCCGTGGACAGTAAGACGAGGATCTGAAGAAGAACGAGGATAAGAAATGCTACTACCAAAAAGGGTCAAGCACCGCAAACAGCACCGGGGTCGCATGACCGGCAGTGCCAAAGGCCAGACCACCGTGCATTTCGGCGAATACGGCCTGCAGGCGCTCGAGCCGGGTTGGGTCACCAGCCGGCAGATCGAGGCCGCTCGTATCGCGATGACCAGGAAGATCAAGCGTGGTGGGAAGGTGTGGATCAACATCTTCCCGGACAAGCCGATCACCAAGAAGCCCGCGGAAACGCGCATGGGCTCCGGCAAAGGCTCCCCCGACCAGTGGGTGGCCGTCATCAAGCCGGGCCGCGTGATGTTCGAGCTGGCCGGTGTCCCGGAAGAGCTGGCCAAAGAGGCCATCAGGCTCGCCGCGCACAAACTTCCCGTCAAGTGCAGATTCGCGACTAGGGAGGAATCTGGCCTTGAAGCCTAAGGATCTATTAGAGCTCGCCGATGAGGAATTGGTGCAGCGTCTCAAGCAATCGCGCGAGGAGCTGTTCAACCTCCGTTTCCAGCACGCAGCCGGTCAGCTGGAGAACACCAGCCGCCTGCGCCAGGTGCGCCAGGACATCGCGAGGATCATGACCGTGCAATCGACGAGAGAACGGTCGAGGGAGCTGTGATGGCCGAGCAAACCACTACCTCCAAGCAGAGGGAACAGAAGGGCGTTGTCGTCTCCGACAAGATGGACAAGACCATCGTCGTGCAGGTGACGACGGTCCAGCCCCATGCGGAGTACAAGAAGGTCGTCCGCCGCACCAGCAGGTTGAAGGCGCACGACGAGACCAACGAAGCCCGCATCGGTGACACCGTCCTCGTGCGGGAATGCCGGCCGCTCTCGCGGGACAAGACGTGGCGCCTTATCAAGGTGCTCGAGCGAGCCGAGTGACGCGGCAGGAGACGGGTGAGAGATGATTCAAGTAGAGACAAGACTTAAAGTCGCCGACAACACCGGCGCCCGCGAGCTGCTCTGCATCCGCATCATGGGTGGATCGCAGCGGCGGTACGCAGGGGTGGGCGACATCATCGTGGGGGCGGTCAAAGAGGCCACTCCGGGCGGTAACGTCAAGAAGGGCGACGTGGTGCGCGCTGTGGTCGTGCGGGTCAAGAAGGCCTACGGCCGCAAAGACGGCACCTACATCGGCTTCGACGAGAACGCCGCCGTTCTGATCGACCGGCAGCTGAACCCGAGGGGCACGAGGATCTTCGGCCCCGTGGGCCGCGAGCTTCGTGAGAAGAACTTCGCGAAGATCGTGTCGCTTGCGCCGGAGGTGCTGTGATGTCCAAGAAGCATCATGGCGAGGAGCCGGCCAAGCGCTTCCGCATCAAGAAGGGCGACACGGTCGAGGTCATCGCCGGCAAGGAGAACGGCAAGCGCGGCAAGGTCATGCGTGTCCTCACCGCCGATGAGCGGGTCGTGGTCGAGCGCGTGAACTTCATCAAGCGGCACGTCCGTCCGTCGCAGAAGACGCCGCAGGGCGGGGTCATCGAGCGCGAAGCCAGCCTTCACATCAGCAACGTCAAGCTGGTCTGCCCGAGCTGCAACCAGGCCGTGCGTGTGGGCGTGCGCATGGAAGGCGACGCGAAGGTCCGCTACTGCAAGAAATGCAACGTCCAGGTGGATAAGGGTTAACGATGGCACCGAGACTAAAAGAGAAATATCTGTTCAGAGATAGTGCCGGCCATGCGTGAGCGCTTCGGTTACTCGAACGTCATGCAGGTGCCGAAGGTCGTCAAGGTGACCGTCAACATGGGCGTCGGCGCCGGCACCAACGACGCGAAGCAGATGGAAGAAGCGGCCACCCAGCTGGGCCAGATCACCGGGCAGAAGGCCGCAGATCCGGCGGGCCCGCAAGTCGGTGGCCAACTTCAAACTGCGCGCCGGCATGCCGGTGGGCCTGCGGGTCACCCTCCGCGGCGACCGCATGTACGAGATGCTCGACCGTCTGATCAGCATCTCGCTTCCCCGCATCCGTGACTTCCAGGGCATCAGCCCGAAGGGCTTCGACGGCCAGGGCAACTTCAACCTGGGCGTCAAAGAGCAGATCATCTTCCCGGAGATCGACTACGACAAGATCGACCGGCTCCGGGGGATGGACATCGCTATCACCACGACGGCGAAAACGGACGACGAGGGACGGGCGCTGCTCAAGTTCATGGGCATGCCTTTCCGCGAGAGCTGATAGGAGCACCAGCGAATGGCAAAGAAATCAATGATCGCTAAGGCGCGGCGCCCGCAGAAGTACTCTGCTCGGGCTCATAACCGTTGCCTCCGCTGCGGTCGGCCGCGCGGCTATGTCCGCCGCTTCGGCCTGTGCCGCATCTGTCTACGTGAACTGGCGCATCAGGGGTTCATCCCCGGCGTCACAAAGTCGAGCTGGTAGGAGGGGGTCATGTCACATACCGATCCCATCGCCGACATGCTCACCCGCATCAGGAACGCCAACAAGGCGCTCCAGGCCAAGGTCGAGATGCCGTCCTCCTCACTGAAGGTGGAACTGGCTCGCGTCCTCGCGGACGAGGGCTACATCACGGCGTATTCGGTAGAAAAAGACGGCAGTTTCGACAAGCTGGTCGTCGAACTCAAGTACACCGACGGCCGCCGCCGGGTGATCTCGCAGATCAAGCGGATCAGCAAGCCCGGCCGCCGGATCTACGCCAAGAAGGATGGTCTACCCAAGGTCCTCGGCGGCCTGGGTACGGCAGTCATCTCCACCTCGCGTGGTCTGATGACCGCTCGCGAAGCGCAACGACTGGGAGTGGGCGGCGAAGTCGTCTGCTTCGTGTGGTGATGTCATGTCGAGGATAGGAAGAGCACCCATCACCATCCCCGCCGGCGTCGACGTCGACATCGCCGGGACGGCCGTCACGGTCAAGGGCCCCAAAGGGCAGTTGGCCATGAACATCCATCCCAACATGACCGTCACCATCGCCGACGGCATCATGACCGTGACCCGGCCCAACGATTCTGGGCCCAACCGGTCGCTGCACGGGCTCACCCGCACTCTGCTCTCGAACATGGTCACCGGCGTCACCACCGGCTTCCAGAAGAAGCTGGAGATCCAGGGTGTCGGCTACCGTGCTTCGAAGAAGGGCGACGATCTGGAGATCCTGGTGGGTTATTCCCACCCGGTCCTGGTGAACCCGCCGGAGAACATCGAGTTCGAAGTGCCTGTTCCCACGCAGATCGTGGTCAAGGGTATCGACAAGCAGCGGGTCGGCCAGGTGGCCGCCAACATCCGCTCCATCCGGCAGCCCGAGCCCTACAAGGGCAAAGGCATCCGCTATGAGGGCGAAGTCGTGCGGCGCAAAGTCGGCAAGCGGGCTTAGTGGGTAGGAAGAGGACGAAATGAGTATTCAAGAGAAGAAGATGCGGACCCGCGCTCGGCGCACGCTCCGTGTCCGCAGCAAGGTACGGGGCACAGCCGATCGCCCGCGTCTCACGGTCTTCCGGTCCAACCGGGCCATGTGGGCGCAGGTCATCGACGACCGCACCGGTCACACGCTCGTGAGCGCTTCGACGCTCAATGTGACCGAGAAAGGCCTGTCGAAGACCGATCAGGCCGCCAAGGTCGGCAAGCTTCTGGCCGAACGGGCCAAGGCTGCCGGCGTGGAGCACGTGGTGTTCGATCGCGGCCCGTACCTGTATCACGGTCGAGTAAAAGCCCTCGCGGACGGCGCCCGCGAGGGTGGCCTGGACTTCTGAAGGAGAGTGAGGTAGCACTTTGGCGCAGATCAAGGCAGATACGCTGAACCTTCAGGAGAGCGTGATCCACATCAACCGCGTTGCGAAGGTCGTCAAGGGCGGCCGGCGCTTCTCGTTCACCGCCCTCGTGGCAGTGGGCGACGGCGAGAGCACCGTGGGCATCGGCTACGGCAAGGCCAAAGAGGTCCCGCTGGCCATCCAGAAGGCCATCGAGGACGCTCGCAAGAACCTGTTCGTCGTGCCCAAGCACGGCAGCACCATCACCCATGAGACCGTCGGCCGCTACGGCGCCGGCAAAGTCCTGCTTCGCCCGGCTTCCGCCGGTACCGGCGTCATCGCCGGTGGCGGCGTCCGCGCTCTGCTGGAACTGGGTGGCGTGCACGACGTCCTCACCAAGTGCCTGGGGACCACCAACCCCATCAACATGGTGCGGGCGGCCGAAGCAGGTCTTCGCGGCCTCAAACGTCCCGAGGACATCGCTCGCCAGCGTGGCAAGACCATCCGTGAAGTGCTCGGCATGTCGGCACCGGTCGAACCGGCCGCCGAACCAGCCGCCACGACCGGAGCGTGACGATATGTTGAAGATCACGCAGGTCAAGAGCCGCATCAATCGTAAGAAAGACCACAAGGCCACTCTCGACGCCTTGGGCATCTCCAAGATGCACCAGACCGTGTACCACGAGGACACGCCCTCCATCAGGGGCATGATCCACAAGGTCGAATACATGGTCGCAAGTCGAAGTGGTCGACGTCGAGAAAAAAGGATAGAGATGGCAGACGTCTTCCTTCACAACCTGACGCCCCGATCCAGGGGCGACGCATTCGCGCAAACGCGTGGGCCGCGGCGCGGGCTCCGGCACTGGGCAAGACCTCCGGCCGTGGTCACGAAGGCTCCAAGAAGCGCTCGGGCGGTCAGATCTCGCCCCGCTACGAGGGCGGCCAGATGCCTCTGCATATGAGGCTGCCCAAGCTGCGCGGCCCACTGGCCAAGACCTCCATGCCCATCGGTCCGTTCCGGACCTACAGCACTCCGGTGAACCTGTCCCGGCTCGAAGGCTTCGCGGCCGGCGACGTCGTCTCCCCGGAGACCCTGCTGGAGCGGGGCATCATCAAGAAGCTGGACGAACGGGTCAAGATCCTGGCGACCGGCGAGCTCAACCAGTGGCGCTGACCATCAAGGCTCACGGCTTCAGCGCGCGCTGCCGTCGTCAAGATCGAAGCCGCCGGTGGTACGGCGGAAGTCATCTAGGGGAGTGCGTCGACGAGTTGCGGACCTATGAGGTGACAGCCTGATGCTGCAATCACTCCTCAATGCCTGGAGGCTCCCGGATCTCCGCAAGAAGCTGCTCTTCACGGCCATGATCATCGCGATCTACCGGCTGGGCTGCTACATCCCGGTGCCGGGCGTGGACACGAAGGCCGTCTCCGATGCGTTCAGTTCGAGCGCCGGCGGCGTCTTCGACTTCTACAACCTGTTCACCGGCGGTGGGCTGCAGCGTGTGGCCATCTTCGCCCTGGGCATCATGCCGTACATCACCGCGTCCATCATCATGCAGCTGCTGACCATGGTGATCCCGCGGCTGGAGACGCTGATGAAAGAGGGCGAGTCCGGCCAGAAGAAGGTCAACCAGTACACCCGTTACTTCACGGTGATCCTGGCCCTCATCGAGTCCATCGGCTTCGTCTTCCTGTTCGACAAGCAGTACAACGCGTTCAGCGGCGTCGGCGGGCTCACCCCGCTGCGCTTCTTCCTGGTGGTCCTCACGCTGACCGTGGGCACCGCGCTCATCATGTGGCTGGGCGAGCTCATCACCCAGCGGGGCATCGGCAACGGCATCTCGCTCATGATCTTCACGAGCATCGTGTCCCGCCTTCCCGACGGCATCAGCAAGCTGTTCCGGCTCAACCCCGGCTACTGGGTCCTGATGGGCGTCGTCTCCGTGCTCGTGGTGGCTTTCGTCATCTACGTCACGGAAGGGCAGCGCCGCATCCCGGTGCAGTACGCGAAGCGGGTGGTGGGCCGCAAGGTCTATGGAGGGCAGAGCACGTACCTGCCGCTGCGCATCAACATGGCGGGCGTCATCCCGGTGATCTTCGCCTCGTCCGTGCTGCTGTTCCCGGTCACCATCGGGCAGCATGATCGGCGGCTGGGCTGAGAAGGCGGCCGAACGCCATCGGCCCGAGCACGTGGTGGTACATCCTGCTCGAGGTGCTTCTGATCATCGCGTTCACGTACTTCTACACCGCGGTGCAGTTCAACCCCATCGACCAGGCGGACAACCTCAAGAAGTACGGCGGCTTCATCCCGGGCATCCGCCCCGGACGTCCGACGGCCGCCTACCTCGACCGGGTGCTCACGCGCATCACGTTGCCGGGCTCACTGTTCCTGGCTGCCATCGTGCTGCTGCCGACCGCTCTCATCAAGGGCATCGGCGTCCCGTTCTACTTCGGCGGCACCTCGCTGCTGATCGTCGTCGGGGTCGCGCTCGACACCATGAAACAGATGGAATCGCAGTTGCTCATGCGCCACTACGAGGGCTTCCTCAAGTAGCGCAGGCTCTAGCAATACTCTGAAGGGATCTGATACATGAGCCAGTTCAACCTCGTTCTTCTTGGGCCTCCCGGGGCCGGCAAAGGCACGCAGGCCAGCCGCATCGTCGCCGAGTACGGCATTCCGCACATCTCGACGGGCGACATCCTCCGGGGCGCCGTCAAGAACGGCACCGCCATGGGCCTGGAAGCCAAGAGGTACATGGACGCCGGCGACCTGGTCCCCGACAGCGTGGTCATCGGCATCGTCAAGGACCGCCTGCAGGAGCCGGACACCGCGAAGGGCTTCCTCATGGACGGGTTCCCGCGCACCATCCCGCAGGCCGAAGCCCTGGACAAGGCTCTCGAGGAGCTCGACCGGGCCATCAGCAAGGTAGTCGTCATCCTGGTGGATGAGGACGATCTCGTGAAGCGGCTCTCCGGACGGCGCGTGTGCCGGGCCTGCCAGGCTCCGTTCCACGTGATGTTCAATCAGCCCAAGGTCGAGGGCGTGTGCGACAAGTGCGGCGGCGAGCTGTATCAGCGCGACGACGACAACGAGACCACGGTGCGCAACCGCCTCGTGAACTACCGCAATCAGACCGAGCCGCTCATCGACTACTACGACAAGGCCGGCGTGGTCGCCCGCGTCGACGGCGCTAAATCGCCCGACGGTGTCTACGAAGACGTCCGCATGGCCTTGGGCCCGGCGGGGGCCTAGGACTCGGTCCGACCGAGTTGGATGTTTGACTAACGTGATCATTCGGAAATCACCGGCTGAGATAGAGAAGATGGCCCGCGCTGGGGCCGTCGTCCGGGGCTGCCTGGAACTGATGGGCCGCGAGGCCCGGCCGGGGATCACGACGAGAGAATTGGACAAATTGGCGGAGAAGTACATCAGATCGCAGGGTGGTATCCCCACCTTCAAGGGCTACCGGGGTTTCCCCGGTTCCATCTGCGCTTCTCCGAACGACATGGTGGTCCACGGCATCCCGGGGAAGGTCCGCCTTCGTGAAGGCGACATACTCGGTGTGGACGTGGGCGTGACGATGGAAGGCTACATCGCTGACGCTGCAATGACCTTCCCCATCGGCGAGATCTCCGAGGAAGCCCGTCGGCTGCTGCGGGTCACGGAGGAGTCTCTCATGAAGGGGATCGAGCAGTGCAGGGTCGGCAACCGGGTCGGCGACATCTCGCACGCCGTCCAGGTCCATGCGGAATCGCATGGGTACTGCTGTGGTGCAGAGCATGGTGGGCCATGGTGTGGGCCGGGACATGCATGAGGATCCGCAGGTGCCCAACTTCGGGCCGCCCCATCAGGGCCCCGAGTTGCGGGAAGGCATGGTCCTGGCGATCGAGCCGATGGTCAATGCCGGCGGATATCAGGTCGAGATGGGCGAAGACGGCTGGGCTATCTACACTAGAGACGGTAGCCTGTCGGCTCATTTCGAACACACGGTCGCCATCACCAACAGCGGCCCGCGCATCCTTACCAACTCTGTAGCAGTGGGGCGTTAGGCGGATGGAGCGGTGTGCTATGATAGGCGGCCGGCGTTCGGACAGGGGTCTAGAAGTGGGTGATCGTGTCTCCTAAAGAAGAAGCAATCGAGCTCGAGGGCGAGGTCCTCGAGGCCTTGCCTAACACCATGTTCAGGGTGAAGCTCGACAATGAGCTGGAGATACTGGCTCACATCTCGGGAAGATGCGCATGAACTACATCCGCATCCTGCCGGGCGACCGAGTGAAGGTGGAGTTGTCACCGTACGATCTGACCAGGGGTCGGATCACGTACCGGTTCAAGTAGAGGAAGGACGCTAGATGAAAGTCAGAGCGTCGGTCAAACCGATGTGTGAAAAGTGCATGATAGTGCGGCGCAAGGGCGTGGTACTGGTGATCTGCCAGAACCCGCGTCACAAGCAGCGGCAAGGCTAGGTAGGAGAAGGGTATGGCTCGTATCGCTGGTGTCACGCTCCCCCGGGAGAAGCGGATCGAGATCGGTCTCACCTATGTGTATGGGATAGGCCGCTCCACGTCCAACAAGATCCTGGAGGCAGTGCAGATCGACCCCAACACGCACGTGAAGGATCTCACCGAGGACGAAGAGATCCGTCTGCGTGGCTACATCGAAGAGAACGTGACCGTTGAGGGCGACCTGCGCCGCGAGCGCAGCCAGAACATCAAACGGCTCATGGAGATCGGCTGCTACCGGGGCATCCGCCATCGTCGTGGCATGCCTGTCCGGGGCCAGCGCACCAAGACGAACGCGCGAGTGCGTAAGGGTCACAAACCCACCGTGGGCGTCAAGAAGAAGGTGCGGGTCTAGCCCTCGGGGCGGGCCTGCAAGGAATGACCAGGGAGAGCTAGAAAGATGCCGAAACCCAAACGCACAGTCACCGGTCCGCGCGGACGGCGCCGCAAGGTGCGGAAGAGCATCGCCGTAGGCAACGCCTACATCAAGACGTCGTTCAACAACACCCTCGTGACCCTCACCGACAAAGAGGGCAACGTGATCGCGTGGGCCAGCGCCGGCTCCGCGGGCTTCAAGGGCTCCCGTAAGTCCACGCCGTTCGCGGCGCAGGTGACTGCGGAACGGGCCGCTCGGGCGGCCATGGAGCACGGCCTGCAGAAGGTGGATTGCTACGTCAAGGGGCCGGGCAGCGGCCGCGAGACCGCCATCCGTTCGCTCCAGGCCGCCGGCATCGACGTCACGTCGGTCAAAGATGTCACCCCGATCCCCCACAACGGTTGCCGTCCTAAAAAACGGCGCCGTGTATAGCGGAGCATAGAGAATGGCAAGAGACACATCTCCTCAGTGCAAACAGTGCCGGCGGGAGGGCGAGAAGCTCTTCCTCAAAGGCGAGCGCTGCCTCACCGACAAGTGCGGCGTCGACCGGCGTGCGTACCCGCCTGGCGACCACGGTCGCGGGCGGCGTCGCAAGCAGTCCGAGTACCTCACGCAGTTGCGCGAGAAGCAGAAGGCCCGCCGCTACTACGGCGTGCTGGAAGGCCAGTTCCATCACTACTATGAGGTGGCTTCCCGGCAGTCCGGCATCACCGGCGAGAACCTGCTGCGGCTGCTCGAACTGCGGCTGGACAACGTGGTGTACCGCCTGGGCTTCGGCGCTTCGCGCCGGCAGGCCCGCCAGTTGGTGCGGCACGGCCACTTCACTGGTCAACGGCCGCAAGGTCAACATCCCGTCCTACCGCGTGCGCCCGATGACATCATCACCGCCGTGCTGGACAGTGAAGGTCTGAAGACGGTCGTCGAAGACGCCACGGATCTCACGGCCTCGGTGCCGGCGTGGCTACAGGCGGACCACGACAACATGGTGGGGAAAGTCCTTCGACTGCCTGAGCGCACCGATATCGACATCCCCGTCCAGGAGTCACTCATCGTCGAGTTGTACTCCAAGTAGTCCTGAGGAGGGCCGATTGCTAGACTTCGCCACCCCGCATAGTACGTATGAACCGGTCGGTGAGAACCGGGGCCGCTTCATCGTGGAGCCGCTGGCCCGCGGCTTCGGGTACACGTTCGGCAACTCCCTGCGGCGCGTGCTGCTGTCCTCTCTCGAGGGCGCTGCCATCTCCTCGGTGAAGATCACCGGGGTCGAGCACGAGTTCTCGACGGTGCCCCACGTCAAGGAAGACGTCACCGACATCATCCTGAACCTCAAGAAGATCGTCTTCGTCCTTCACGGCGAAGCCGACGATCACGAGGTCATCCTGGTCAAGGACGGCCCGGGCGCGGTCACCGCCGGCTGACATCCAGCTTCCGTCCGCCGTCGAAGTGATGGATCCCGGACGCCTACATCGCCACCCTCGAGGACGGCGGCCGCCTGGAGATGCAGCTGACCGTGCGTCGCGGCCGGGGCTATGCCTCCGCCGACGACAACAAGCCGGAGCAGACCATCCTGGGTGTCATCCCCATCGACTCCATCTTCTCGCCGGTGCGGCGAGTGGCCTACAGCGTCGAACCGGCGCGCGTCGGCCAGCGCACCGACTTCGACAAGCTGACGCTCGAAGTGGAGACCAACGGGGCTCTCGACCCGAGGACGGCCGTCGGCAAGGCTGCCGCGATGCTCCGGGAAGAGCTGCTGATCTTCACCGGCGACGCTGAGGAGGAAGAAGAAGGCGCTCTGGCCACGGCCCGCGCGGGCGAACCGGCTGGCCGCCAAGGGCTCGAGCTTCGACGACACGCCCATCGAAGAGCTGGAACTGGGCGTCCGCTCGTACAACTGCCTCAAGCGTGAAGGCGTCGAGACCGTCGGCGATCTCATCAACAAGTCTGAGCAGGAACTCATGTGCATCCCGAACTTCGGGCGCAAGAGCATAGAAGAGGTGCGCGAGCGCCTCGAGAAGAACAACTTGAAGCTAAAGGGAGAATAGGGTGAGGCATCAGAGAAAAGGAAGACGGTTCGGTATGCAGCCGAGCCACCGCCGGCAGATGCTGGCGAATCTTGCCTGCTCTGTGCTTGAGCACGGACGGATCAAGACCACTGAGGCCCGGGCCAAAGAAGTGAAGCCCATGGTCGAGAAGATGATCACGATGGGCAAAGCCGGCGACCTCAACTCGCGGCGCGTGGTCATCAGCCAGCTCCACAACAAGGAGATCTCGTACAAGCTGTTCAACGATATCGCGCCGAAGTACGCGGATCGTCCGGGCGGCTACACGCGCATCATCCACGTCGGGCCTCGCCAGGGCGACGCCGCGGAGATGGTGTTCCTGGAACTCGTCTAGGACCGACGCGAAGCGCGACCGGCGGCGCATCCCGCCAGGGACGCGCGCACAGAGCGATATGGCTATAGTGATGCCGGGGCTGAAAAGCCCCGGCATTTGCTTTGTCTGGGTAGGCGATGACAGGAGGGTCGGTGGAGCGGAACCACCGCATGGAACTGCAGTACGACGGCACCGGTCTTCACGGCTGGGCCAAGCAGGACGGCCTTCGGACCGTCGAGGGCTGCCTGGAAGAGGCGTTCCGCACGGCGCTGGGGCACGCTCCTCTGCTGCGGGTCGCGGGGCGCACCGACGCCGGGGTGCACGCCCGTCGCCAGGTGGTCAGTCTGCTGCTGCCGGCCGGCGCCGACCCGGCCAAGCTGCGCCGCTCGCTGAACGCTCTGACCCCGCCGGGCATCGCAGTGCTCGACCTCCGCCCGGCCCCCGCGGCGTTCGACGCCCGCCGGGACGCCACGAGCCGCAGCTACCGCTACTACGTCTGCGCCGAGCCGGTGATGTCGCCGTTCTGGGACGGCTACTGCTGGCAGGTGTGCGGCTACGACCTGGATCCTGCCCGTCATGGCGGAGGCGGCCGCGCTGGCGGCGGGCCGCCACCGCTTCACCGCCTTCACTCCCACAGAGACCAAGCATGTCTTCTTCGACCGAACGGTCCTGCGGTGCCGTTGGGCTCGCGCCGGCGGTGCGGCACTGCCGGGGGCGGTCGCTGGGCGGGCAGCCACTAGGTGGCGCCCTGGCGGCCGGCCGGGCGCCCCGGCGCCGCGGCGGGCCGCGCCCAGGGCATGCTCTGTCTGGAGATCGAAGCCGACGCCTTCCTGCGCCACATGGTGCGGACGCTGGTGGGCACGATGATCGACGTGGCGCGCGGCGAATCGTCGCTGGACGAGTTCCGGCAGCCTGCTGGACGGCGCCCCGCGGCATGCGGGCGGCCTCACGGCCCCGCCGCACGGGCTCTTCCTCTGGGACATCAAGTACGGCCGTGGTGGTGCGAAGCGGCCGCCCTACCAGGCGGGCGGCGAGGCGCCACCATACGGCGGCCCCTGTGGGACAATCCCCGAGGACGCCGCCGGCGACGGCGGCGCCGACTGACAGAACACACGGCAGACAGCGAGGCCTGAATATGTGGAGCAACTACCCCCGGTACCACGGGCACGTCATCCGACCTCCGAGCGAGGCCAACAGCCTCATCCTCCAGGTCATGTACGGCTGCTCCCACGGCGACTGCACGTTCTGCGGGTCGTACGTGGACAAGCCGTTCCGGGTCCGCCCGTTCGCCGAGGTCATCGAGGACGTCCAGAACCTCCCCGAGGGCTACAAGGCCCACATCGACCGGGTCTTCCTGGCCGACGGCGACGCGCTCGCCATCCCCAAGCGCCGCATGCTCGAACTGCTCGACCTGCTTCACGCCGAACTCCCGAGCCTCCAGCGCATCAGCGCCTACGCCAACGCCCATTCTCTGCTGCGCCTCGCGCAGGAGGACCTCGCCGAGATCCGTCAGGGAGGGCTCGAACTGCTCTATCTGGGGCTCGAATCCGGCGACGACCCGACCCTTGAATGGATCAAGAAGGGCGTCACGGTGGCGCAGCAGATCGAGGGCTGCCGCAAGGCGAAGGCGGCCGGGTTCGCCATGTCCGTCACCGCCATCCTCGGCATCGGCGGCAACGAGCGCACGCACGAGCACGCCATCGGCACCGGCAAGGCGCTATCCGCCATCGACCCCGAGTACATCGGGATCCTCTCGCTGATGCTGGAGGCCGGCACCGAGATGACCGAAGCGGTCAGAAGCGGGCAGTTCGTCGTCCCCGAACCGCTGGACCTCCTGCGCGAACTGCGCGAGATCATCGCCAACATCGATGTGACCAACGCTGTGTTCCGCAGCAACCACGCCTCGAACTACCTGGCGCTGCGCGGCACTCTTCCGAAGGACAAGCAGGCCCTGCTCGACGGCCTGGACCACGTCATCGAGATGGGGAGCGGAGCGCGGCTCAAGCCGGAGGGCTGGCGGGCGCTGTAACAGAACCGGGCAATAAACGGGGCGACGTCCGGTCCCCCCTCGGCGCGCCGCCCCGATAACCCAGCCGGGGGTGGAGGCCCCGGCTCAAGTTCGTGTGAGTCCCGGAGGCCGGGGCTACATCTTCTCCACTTCGATGAGGCAGGAGTTCGGAGCCTGGCCGGTGGAGGTGGGCGTGATGAAGCGGTGCGACGTCAGCATGTTGACGCAACCGGCTTTGTCGGCGGAATAGCCGATCTCGCCCACCGGCTGGTAGTCGGCGCACGACTCGTACGAGTGGGCACAGCCCCGCGGGACACGCTCGGTGATCTGGGCCACCAGGATGACTTCCGCCCGGTCGTTGTAGGCCCGGATGATGTCGCCGTCCTTGATGCCCCGGGCTGCTGCGTCCTTGGTGTTGAGGCGCATGATCCAGTAGTGATGGCCGTCGCTCTTGAGGACGCGGTGGTCCTTGATGTCGTTGGTCCACGAGCCCTTGCCGTCGCCCATGGTGTGGAAGCTGAAGCGGGCGTGCGGCGACAGCATCTGCAGCGGGTACTTGTCGTAGAGCTCCGTGGTGCGGTGGCCTTCCCAGCTGGGGATGTACTGCGGGCCCATGGCCGGGCGCTCCGGGTCTTCCCCGTCGGTCTTGTAGAAGCGGGTGAGGCTGCTCGACACGAACTCGATCTTGCCGCTCTGCGTCTGCAGGCCCTTGCGCTTGACGGTGTCCCACACGGGCGAGCCGTCGGGGGTGTCTTTGACCCGGTCTTCCGCGAACCAGCGCAGGGCAGGGGTGTAGGCGCGCTCTTCCGGCACCGGCACCACGTAGTAGCCCTTCTCCTCGAACTCTTCCCAGGAGATGCGCCGGGAGAGGTCGCTGGCGTGGAACATGCGCTTGACCCAGTCGAGGTCGGTGTGGCCGCCCTCGGTGTAGATGTCGCCCACGCCCAGGCGGGTGGCCAGGTCGGCGAAGATGTCGTAGTCGGAGCGGGATTCGCCCAGCGGCTCGATGCACTTCTGCTGGAACACGATGGTGCGGTGGTTGCACTGGTCGAACTTGTTGGCGCCGTAGCCGGACGCGTAGGCCCAGTCGCCGATGTCGTAGCGCTCGAAGTTGGTGCAGGCCGGCAGGATGATGTCCGCGAAACGGGCCTCACCCTCCATCCAGATGGACTGGTTGACCACGAAGCCCACCTTGCCGTCCCGGTATGCCTGGACGTAGCGGTTGGTGTCGGTCATGGTGCCGATGAAGGAGCCGCCGTAGCGGTAGTACATCTGCACGTGCGGATAGCCCGCGGCCGGATACTTGTACTTGGTGAACTGCGATTCGATGGAGCCGCCGCAGAAGCCCTTGGCCCGCCACTCCATGCTCTCGTGGCGCATGGCTTCGGGGATGCGCAGACGCGAGACGATCTGCCCTTCGGGCGAGTGATGCGGGTTGGAGAAGGTGCCGCCGTCGGGCCACATGCGATGGGCCAGGCGGATGCCGGCCGCGGTGCCGGCGGTGTCGCCGGAGATGCCGCCCTCGGCGTAGCCCGGGAACCAGAACGAGCGGTCGAACGGAGCGCCGGAGGTGGTGGACCAGATGTTGCTGCCCGGTTTGCCCAGACCCTGCATGGCCGCCAGGGCGATCATCGTGCGGGTCCACTCGTTACCGGTGGCCGCCCGGCAGGCGCCGCCCCAGCCGCCCATGCCGCCGGCGGCGAGCATGGTCTTCTTGGTGCCCCACTCGCGGGCCAGCGCCCGGAGTCTCGCGGGCGGGGATGGTGGTCTCGATCTCGGCCCACTCCGGGGTCTTGGGTACGCCGTCGCTCTCACCGAGCACGTAGGCCTTCCATTCGTCGAACCCGTGGGTGCGTTCGGCGACGTATTCCTTGTCGTAGAGGTCTTCGGTGAGCCAGACGAAGGCGATGGCGAGGCCCATGGCCACGTCGGTGCCCAGCCGGGGCGCGAACCACTTGTCGCCGATGAGGCCGGCGGTGTGGTTGTAGTACGGGTCGATGAAGATCATCTTCATGCCCGCCTGCTTCAGCCAGTCGCGCCGGATGGTGCTCTCGAACGAGCCGTACACGCCGCCGGTGGTCTCCGGGTCGGCCGACCAGAAGACGATCATCTCGCTGTTCTTGAGCGCGTCTTCCAGAAGGTCGTACTGCTCGGGGATGCCGAGGCGGTTGCTGAAGCCCCACATATGCGCGCCGCCCCACTGCCAGCCCTCCCAGCTATCCGGGTTGTGCTCGCCGTAGGTGTAGCCGACCAGGTTCATGAAGCGGTTGTAGGCGCTGAAGCGGTAGCCGACGTTGCCCCACAGGTGGTGAGAGCCGGTGGTGGTGAGCATCGCCGCCGGACCGTACTCGCGCTTGAGCCGGATGATCTCGTTCGCGACCATGTCCAGAGCATCGTCCCAGCTGATGGGCTCGTAGCCCGACTCGCCACGCTTGTCGGTGTTGCGTTCTCCGTCAGGATCGAAGTCCACGCGCTTGAGCGGCGTGAGGATACGGTCGGGCGAGTAGATGGTCGACTTGTGCGCCACGGTGTACGGGGAAAGGGTGGTCCGCTTGGGCGGGGTGTACTCGCGCCCCTTGGCCTTGATCGTGAACGTCGGCCCGTCGGTCTCGTCCAGTTGCAGCGGGATGATGCGGACGATCTTGCCGTCCTCCACGTCCACGTGGACCGGCCCGCCGGTGGTCAGGTTGGTGTAACGACGCGTGGCGCCCATTGTCATCCCTCGTTCCCTCGTACTAGTGAGCGGCCGGTGTGCACAATGGTCTGGCCCGACGTCTCGGCGCGCCGTCGTCCGCGGGGGAGCCGGGCGCCGCAATGAGGGGCTGATCCTGCCGAGTTAGGTCACCAGAACGCGGATCCCCTAAACTACCGACCGGCAGTTTGCCAATGTCGTAAACTACCTACCGTACGACAGTTTGTCAAGGTAAGAACGGCCGGAATCGTGCCCGTTTCCCTCCGATTCCTACCTCTACCCGAAGCGGCGTGTTACCGTGAGTCGGCTGCACCTACCATCGTATGCTTGGGGATGAACGTTGAGCGAAGAATCGGCCCGCTTCACACCTCGTATGGCCGCGGTCGCCCGGAAGCGGCAGATAGTCGAGGTCGCACTCGATCTCATCGCCAAGCACGGCCTTCAGGGCGTGACCATGTCGCGGATCGCGGCGGGGGCGGGTATCAGGCAAGCCTCTCTCTATAGTCACTTCCAGAGCCGGCATGAGATCCTCCTCGCGGCCCTCGATGTCATCTACGAGCGCATCTACGCGTCGCGCATGACCCGGTCCAACGAGAACACCCTCGCGCGTCTGCGGGAGATCTGCGATCACCATATAGAGTTGTGGGAAGGCCAGGGAGAGCGCCACCACGCGCAGTTGCTGCTGGAGTTCGTCGCGGGGGCGCCGGGCGAGGGCCTGCGCGAGACCCTGGCCTCCAAGCACCTGGAAACCCTCAAGGAGTTCGTCCAGATCGTGGAACGGGGCAAGGCCGAGGGCAAGATCCCCCCACATGTGGACTCCGAGCAGGTGGCCTGGTTCATCACCGGGTTCGCTTTCGCGGGCGACGTCTCCCAGACCATGGGCTTCACGCACTTCCTGGACAAGGAGATCGCGGGACACTGGCTGGACGTCATGTTCGCCAGCTTCGTGGCCATGCCGGGGGAGGCGCTTCCCGGAGTGGGGGCCACCGCGGCCGCGACGGCTCAACAAGCCGTCTAGAATGCGGGTTCGAACCTTGACACTTTTCTCCTGCCTCTCTATTATCTGCGGTCGCGTTTGAGAAAGCCCGTTTCGGAGCGACCTGTCGTCCAACGCGCGACTGGGTTGGCGAGGTGTCGTTGCGGAACGGGCTCAGAGGAGGCAGAGTGAAGACCTATTCGGCGAAACCCGGCGAAGTTGATCGCAACTGGTGGGTCGTCGACGCGGACGGCAAGAACCTGGGCCGGCTGGCGTCGGAGATCGCCAATGTATTGAGGGGCAAGAACAAGCCCCAGTACACTCCCCATACCGATACCGGGGACTTCGTCGTGGTGGTCAACGCGGACAAGATCGCGGTGACCGGCAACAAGTTGACCCAGAAGATCTACTACCGGCACTCCGGTTATCCAGGTGGCTTGAAGGCTGAGTCGCTCGGCCACCTCCTGCAGCGCCGTCCGGCCGAAGTGCTGCGCAAGGCCGTCAAGGGCATGCTGCCCAAGAACAAGCTGGCCGCGCAGCAGCTCGGCAAGTTGAAGATCTACGCTGGGCCCAAGCATCCGCATGCCGCCCAGAAGCCTGAGGAGATGCAATGGCAGCAGTAATTTACGCGGCGACCGGCAAACGTAAGACCGCCGTCGCGCGCGTCCGGCTCATGCCCGGTACCGGCAACATCACCGTCAACGGCATGGACGTCAAGGACTACTTCAACCGCCAGACCCTCACGCTGCTGGTGCGCTCCCCGCTCGTCGAGACCGGGACCGAAGCGCGCTACGACGTGATCGCCCAGATCGTGGGCGGGGGCAAATCCGGTCAGGCCGGCGCCCTCAAGCACGGTGTGGCTCGCGCGCTGGTGGAAGCCGACCCGTCGCTCAAGACCGACGTCAAGCGTGCCGGGCACCTTTCCCGCGACGCCCGTATGGTCGAGCGCAAGAAGGCCGGCCTCAAGAAGGCCCGCAAGCGCCCGCAGTTCTCCAAGCGCTAGTTCGCTTATCCAGTAAGGGAAAATGGGAGGCGAGGGAGAATTCTCCCTCGCCTCTTCCTTTTTCTGAGCCTTGTCCAAGCAAGGGGGATCTGTGCCTGAATTGCGCGTAGATGTCGATGCGATCGGCCGGAACTCGGAAGTCGTCGCGTCTCTGCTGCGCGAGCGTGGGGTGGCCCTGGTGGGGGTCACCAAGGGATGCCTCGGTGAGCCGAGGGTGGCCGCCGCCATGCTGGCCGGCGGCGCCATCGCTCTCGCCGACACTCGCGACCCCAACCTCGCCCGGCTGCGGGCTGCTCTGCCCGCCGCGGAACTACACCGGATACACCTACCTTCGCTCTGCGAGCCCTTCGACCCCGCGGATGTCACCTACGTGAGCTCGGCGCCCGGCGCCGCGGCTGTGGCGGCGCTCGGCTCCGCCCGAGCGCCCCGGCGGGTGATGATCCACGTGGAGACCGGCGACGAGCGGGAGGGCGTGCCCCCCGAAGACCTGCTGGAACTGGCGGCGGTGATCGCCGCGGAGCCCCGGCTGACGCTGGAGGGCGTGTCCACGAACTACGCCTGCTTCCTGGGCGAACCCTACGGTATCGACATGTCGGTGGAGGGCGTCGCCCGGGCCGCCCGCGCGCTGCGCGGCGAGGGCCACCAGATCAGCCGGGTGTCCGCCGGGAACTCGAGCGTGCTCGGGACACTCAAACCGGGTGACCTGCTGCCGGCCGAGGTCACCGAGTTGCGCTGTGGAGAAGCTCTGCTGTTGGGCCAAGAAGCCCTCTTCTACGAGCCTCTGCGGGGGTGCAGCCGCGATACCTGTGTGCTTCGGGCCGAAGTGCTCGAAGCGTATACTAGGCCGACTGAGTTCGGGCGGACTCTGAGGCTCGTCCTGGGCATAGGACGGCAGGACCTGAGCGTAGGCGCCGTCGCCTTCCGGGAGCCCGGTCTGTTCGAGATCGGCCGCTCGGCCGACTACTTGGTGGTCGAGATGGCCGAAGGAATGACCGCGCCGGCCGTTGGTTCGGTCGTCGAGATGCTTCCTGCATACGAAGCGTTGGTCGCGGCATGGACTTCCCCGTATGTCGAGGTGAAGTTGCTGGACCGATGAGAACGGAGGTCTCTTTCTGATGTGTGGGATCATCGGATACGTCGGCGACAGGGAATGCCGTGACATCCTCTTCCGCGGTCTGCGCAAGCTTGAGTACCGCGGTTACGACTCGGCGGGCATCTCCATCAGTCCACGAGGGCGGCTTCAAGCTGCTCCACTCCGTCGGTAACCTGGACAACCTCGAGGCCGTGCTGCCCGATCTCGGGGAAGGCGGCACCGTGGGTATCGCTCACACCCGCTGGGCCACACACGGGCGTCCGTCCAGCGAGAACGCCCATCCTCACACCGACTGCTCCGGCAAGTTCGCCATCGTGCTTAACGGTATCGTGGAGAACTACCTCAACCTCCGCGCCGAACTGCAGGCCGAGGGCCACACGTTCACCTCCGAGACCGACGCCGAAGTGGTCGCCCACCTCATCGAGCGGGCCTACGACGGTTCGCTTCGCGATGCCGTCGTGGCCGCCTACCGGCAGATGGAAGGCCACTTCACCTACTGCGCCATAGCCGTGGACGAGCCCGACGTCATCGTGGCCATCCGCAAGGAGACTCCGCTCGTGGTGGGTCTCAGCGAGGGTGAGAACTTCCTGGCCTCCGCCATCCCGGCGTTCCTGGCCGAGACCCGCACCGTGATCTTCCCCGAGGACGGGGACGTCGTGGTGGTGTCCCGGGCAGGCGTTGAGCTCACCGATCTGGACGGCGCCCCCGTCACCCGCGAGGCCGAGGTGGTGGATTGGGACGAGGAAGCCGCCGAGAAGGCCGGCTACGAGACCTTCATGCTCAAAGAGATACACGAGCAACCCACATCCCTCGCCGACACCCTCACCGAGCGCGTCGGCCCCGACGGGCGGATAGTGCTCGATGGACTGGGTCTCGATCCCGAGACCATCCGCGGCGTTCGCCAGGTGATCATCGTGGCGTGCGGCACCTCGTATCACGCCGGTCTGGTGGGCAAGTACGCGCTCGAGCGTTGGGCGCGGATGCCGGTGGAGGTGGAGGTGGCCTCGGAGTTCCGCTACCGCGATCCGGTCATCGGTCCGGATTGCCTGTGCATCGCCATCAGCCAGTCCGGCGAGACGGCGGACACCCTGGCGGCCATGCGCCTGGCCCGGCAGGCCGGGGCGCGCGTGCTGGCCGTGACGAACATCGTGGGGTCCCAGGCCACGCGGGAGGCGGACGGGGTGCTCTTCACCCGGGCCGGTCTGGAGATCGGCGTGGCGGCCACCAAGACGTTTCTCACCCAGGTGCTCGCCATGCTCATGCTGTCCCTGTACTTCGCCGACCAGCGCGGTCATCTGAGTGCCGCGGAGGTTCGGGGGTTCACCGAAGAGCTGCGCCAGATCCCGGCCCTGCTGCGCGACTACCTCGAGGACGGCGCGGCCGCCAAGGTGGAGGACGTTGCCAAGAAGTACGCCGCCAGCCGGTTCTTCCTGTGCTTGGGCCGCAACATGAGCCTTCCGGTGGCGCTCGAAGGCGCCCTCAAGCTCAAAGAGATCTCCTACATCCCCACCGATGCCTATGCCGCCGGTGAGATGAAGCACGGTCCCATCGCCCTGCTGGAAGAGGGCTCCCCGGTCCTGGTGGTGGCCACCGACAGCCGGGTGTACGACAAGCTCGTCTCCAACGTGCAGGAAGTGCGGGCCCGGGGGGCGCGCGTCATCGCCGTCGGCACCGAGGGCAATACCAACCTGTCGGTCATGGCCGACGAGATCCTCTTTGTGCCCCGCACCGACGAGATGCTGGCTCCGCTCGTCTCCATCGTGCCGCTGCAGTTGTTCGCCTACTACGTGGCCAAGCACAAGGGCGAGAAGGTGGATCAGCCGCGCAACCTGGCCAAGACCGTCACGGTCGAGTAGGCGTGGACGGGCCCGGAGCAGCGCAGCCGGAGGGGCCGGCGCAGGCGCAGGCGGGCGGACGGGCGCTGGCCGGACTGGACCTCGTGGAGGTCGCGCGTTTCGAGCGGGCTCTGCAGCGGCATCCGGGGTTGGAGCGGCGCGTGTTCACGCGCGGCGGAGATCGCCTACTGCCGGGCGCCGGGCCAAGCCGGTGCTGCACCTCGCGGCGCGGTTCGCGGCTAAGGAAGCGATTGGTAAACTCCTAGGTACGGGTATCGTCTCGTGGCAGGAGATCGAAGTGCTGGCCGATCTGCCCGAGCGGGGTCCCGCCCGGATCAAGTTGAGCGGGCGCACCGCGGAGGCCGCCGCGGATCTGGGGGTCACGGACCTCCAGGTGTCGCTGTCGCACGTCGATTCTGTCGCGGGGGCGGTCTTGGCGGTGGTCGCACGTCCTTGGGGAGGTAGCGAGATGGACGGCATCCCTGACATCTTCCGTACCGGCGGACCGGGCGACTCGGGGGACGCTCTGGCGGGCGCGCCGGGAGACAGCCGCACGCCGTACGGCGCCGCGGACGTATTTGATAGCCCCGCCGTGTTCACGCCCGCCCAGATGCGGGAGATGGACCGGGCGACGATCGAGGATATCGGCGTTCCAGGGCCCGTGCTCATGGAACGGGCCGCCCTGGGGGTCAGCACGCTGGTGCGGGCCCGCTTCGCGGGCCGGCACACGCTGGTGGTCTGCGGCCGGGGCAACAACGGCGGCGACGGACTGGCCGCGGCGCGGCAACTGCACCTGGCCGGGCATCCGGTGGCCTGCATCGTGGCGGCCGCCTCCCCGGCGGACCTCTCGCCGGACGCCGCCCTCAACTACGCCGCGGCCGAGAAGGCCGGCGTCAACCTGCGCATCAACGCCGTCCCCGACTACCTGTGGGACGAGACCGAGCTGATCCTGGACTGCCTGCTGGGCACCGGGGCCGCCGGCGAACTCAAGGGCCGGGTGGCGGAATGGGCGGCGCTCATCAACGCGGCCGGAGCGCGGGGCATCCCGGTGATCGCGGTGGACGTGCCCTCCGGCGTCGACGCCTCCACCGGCGCCATGGCCGCCGGGTGCGTGGCCGCCGATCTCACCATCACCTTCCACGCCGCCAAGACCGGGCTGGTGTGCCCGCCGGGCTCTGAAGCGGCGGGGGAGATCGTCGTGTGGGACATCGGCATCCCCGGGTTCCTCGAGCCCGACCCCGACCTGTGGGTGGTCACCGAGGAGGACGTCAACATCCCGGGCCGCCGGGTGGACGACCACAAGTACCGCGCCGGCTACGTGGCGGTGCTCGCCGGGTCCAAGTCGTATCCGGGCGCCGCGTGGCTGGCTGCGCAGGCCGCCTACCGGACGGGGGCCGGGTACGTCCGGCTGCTCATGCCGGCCGGCGCCGCCGAGTCGGTGCGGAGCCGCTTGGTGGAGACCGTGTTGGAGGAGATCGGCGACGGCGACATCCTGGACGACGCCGGGCGGGTGCTGGCGGCGGTCGGCGATGGGCGGCTGGGCGCCCTGGTGTGCGGACCCGGCCTGGGCCGCGACCCGGCCACCGCCGCAGCGGTGCGCCAGGTGGTGCTGCAGAGCGCCGTGCCGTGCGTCCTGGACGCCGACGGGCTGTTCGCCTTCGCCGGGCAGGCCGAGGCGCTGCAAGGGCCGCTCAGGGCTGGTGTTGACGCCACACGCCGGTGAGTTGGCCGCTCTGCTCGGGGAGCAGCGTGGCGGATGTGGCGAAGGAGCACCTCGCCGCCGCCCGCCGCGCGGCGGCGGCCACCGGTCAGGTGGTACTGCTCAAGGGCTCGTCGACTCTCGTGGCCGACCCGTCCGGGGAGGTCCGCGTTGTCGTGCAGGGGCCGCCCCAACTGGCGTCCGCCGGTACCGGAGACGTGCTCTCCGGCGTCATCGGCGCCCTGCTGTCCAAAGGCCTCGGGCCGTTCGAAGCCGCCTACGCCGGAGCCTGGCTGCACGCCGAAGCAGGTATGCTGGGAGCACAGACCGACCCGCAGGGACTGCTGGCCGGCGACTTGGTGGAACTGATCCCCGCGGTCATCGCGGATCGTATCTATGAGAGGAGACCTTCGTGGACGAGCTGAAAGTGCGCGAGATCATGACCAGCCCGGTCATCACGGTGAAGCCGGAGACGACGGTGCGCGAACTGGCCGATATACTTGCCCAGAACAAGATCAGCGGCGTGCCCGTGGTCGACGCTGAGGACCGGATGCTGGGGATGGTCAGTGAGGCAGACGTCATCGTTCAGGACGCCGACCTCCACTTCCCCTACTACATCCAGTTCCTCGAGAGCGTCATCTACCTGCAGAGCGTCCACAAGTTCGAGGAGCGCTTCCGCAAGGCGTTCGGGTCGAAGGTGTCGGAGATCATGACCGAAGATGTGGTCTCGGTGTCGCCCGACCAGACAGTGCGGGAGGTGGCCACGCTGATGGCGGACCGCAATGTCAACCGGGTGCCGGTGACGGAGAACGGGCGGCTCGTGGGCATCGTGACCCGCGGCGACATCGTCCGGGCCATCGCCCAGCAGAAGGCCTGACCGAAGTACGAACAGCACTAGAGCCGGCGGAGAGTATGTCTAAGAAAGAAACACGCAGAGCGGCACGAGAGGCCTTCCCCAAGGCGAAAGCGCCGGCGCCCAGGCCATCGGCCAGGGCCGGAGGCAGGACCGGGCGCGCGAGGCCCAGCGCCAGGCCGGCGGGCGGCAAATACAGAAGCAAGAGCCAGAAGATGAAAGCGAGGACCACCACCGGCGCTCAGGGGCTGAAGCCGCCCAGTTGGCGGCGGTCCCTCACATTCGGGGCGTTGCTTGCCGTGGCCTTCTTTGTGATGATCCAGTACCTGTGGGTCCAGAAGGATGAGGCCGGCAACCCCACCACCACCGTCTGGGGCAATCTGCTCATCGCGGTCATCGGGTTTGTGGCCTTCACGTTCATCGTGTACTTCACGGACAAGTTCACCTACAGAAACCGGCTGCGCAAGCTCAAGGGCGGCAGCGGGCAGCACTTCCAGAAATAGATGCTGGGGGTCGTGGCAGCGGTCCTCCGCGAGCACGACGCCCAAGGGTGGCTGGTGGGCGGCAGCGTCCGCGACCGTGAGTTGGGCCGTTCCTCTCCCGACATCGACGTGGTGGTCACCGGTGACGCCTGCGCCATCTCGCGCGGCGTGGCCCGGTCGCTGGGCGTGCCTTGGTTCGCTCTCTCCGACGAGTTCCGCGCCTACCGGGTCGTGGGCGAAGCGTCGCACGTGGACGTGGCGGCCGTGCGGGGCGGAGACATCCTCACCGACCTCGGCGAACGTGACTTCACCGTCAACGCGATGGCCCTGCCGATAGGCGATGGGGGCTCTCTGGGCGATTTGATCGATCCGTTCGCCGGCCTGGCCGACCTGCGGGCGATGCGTCTCCGCGGCGGTCTCGGAGCGGGTCTTCTCCGACGATCCTCTCCGGTTGATGCGGGCCGCCCGGTTCGCCCACGTGTTCGGTCTCCAGCTCGACCCGCCGTTGCGCCAGGCCGTTCGCAAGCAGGCCGCCGAGATCACGCGGGCGGCTCCAGAGCGGACGCTCGCGGAGATGATCCTGACCCTGGATGCCGGCAGAGCGGGCGACGCCGTCCGGCTCTGGGAGGGGTTGGGCCTACTGCGGGCGCTGGTGCCGGAGGTGGAGGGACAAGGGGATATCGCGACGCTGTGCGCTTCCCTCGACCGTCTGGAGGGGATCCTGGCTGATCCTCCGTCCGTGTTCCCCGCGGCCGGCGGAGCATTGGCGGCCCGTCTGGGCGAGCCGGTGGACGGAGCCTTCGTCCGCCCGACCGCTCTCAGGCTGGCCGGACTGCTGCGGAACGTCGATCCAAGCCGGGCGCCCAAGGTCGGGCGCCGGCTGAAGCTGTCCGGCCCGATGATGTCGCTCGTCGAAACGGCCGCGCGGATGTCCCGCTGGGAGTCCCTACCCGCGTCGTCGCCCTCCGCCGCCCGCCCCGGCCGCGAAGCGGTGCGTTATCTGTGGGCGGCGGCGCCGTGGGAGCCGGAGGCCATCCTTCTCGCAGAGGCCGCCTGGCGGGGCGCCGCGGTGGGCGCCGGCTCAGGCGCGGCCGGGCTCATGGCGGCCTGGGGCGCCCGGGCCGTGTCCGGAGTTCCCAGCCTGCCCTTCGACGGCAACGAGCTCATGATGGAGTTGGGGCTCGAACCGGGGCCGCTCCTGGGTGAAGCGCTCCGGGCCGCTCGGCTGGCCTGGGAGGCAGGAGAAGCCGACACCGCCGAACAGGCGGTGGCGGCCGCCCGCGCCGCTCTTCACGATCCTGGGCGTTAGCCCCCCTGAGAGACCTCGGTCGTAGTGGTCGTCGCCTCTGGGTGCTTCTTGGTCCAGCCGGGCACCGTCTTCCCCTTCACCACTGCCGCCGGGGTGTGGTCTCCAGCGTGCCGTAGTGCAGAGATCGTGCCGCCGAAGTTGTCGGGATGACCGCTCGGTCGACTCGTCGTCGTCTTCCAGAAGTGTGGTCGTCGTGCTTTCGTCCGGGATGATGGCGGTGTCTACCGTGACCGCCGTGGTGGTGGTCTGCTCGACTGTTGTGTCTGGTTGCTTCGCAGGCTGGTAGAGGTGGACGGTTCTTCGCTTGGCGCAGGGCCTCCTGCTGCCGCCGCGACTCCCACGATCAGGAGCACCGCTGCTCCCACCAAGCCGATCATCAGTAGGATCCTCTTGCCCACGTTGGCCACCTCGCTTTCCATCGATCGTCGTCTGGGGCGGCCGCGCCGTCGCCGTCGCCGTTGTCGTACAATCAAACGGCGCGCCCCGGGAAAGGGTGCGGATGGGCCGCGGCCCGCAAGGGCTCCATCCCGCCCGGCCCGTGGTATCATATCGGCCCCGTTGTGGGCTTGTTTTGCGTGGTATACGTGTCATTGGAGGCACTGTGAAGGAAGGCATTCACCCGAAGTACGAGGAGAGCAAAGTCATCTGCTCTTGCGGCTCGACGTTCACGACCCGCTCGACCATGCCTGAGATCAAGGTAGAGGTCTGCGCAGCTTGCCATCCGTTCTATACGGGCAAGCAGAAACTGGTCGACACCGCCGGCCGCGTGGAGAGGTTCAACCGGAAGTACCGGCGTCCCGAACAAGCGGCGAAGTAGCTTTCGTCGGCTGTGCCCGCCGAGCTTAGGGTCACTCTTCTTCAGCATACGCCGCTCCCCGAGCGCGCAGTCGCTTCCGCGGGGCGGCTTTGCTATGCGCCCATAAGCGCCGCCGAACTCAAAGCCGAGATGGCCGAGGACGATGTCCGCCGTCTGGTGCGGGGTCTGGTCCGTTCGGGGCACCACAGCGCGCTCGAGCACGCCAGCTTCACCTTCGCGGTGGACGGCATCTCCCGCGCGTGCTCGCATCAATTGGTGCGGCACAGGGTGGCCTCCTACAGCCAGCAGTCGCAGCGCTACGTGCGCTTCAACTCCGCAGGGCGATTTCGTCATGCCGCCGAGCATCGCGGCCAACCCGGAAGCCGCCGGGGTGTTCCTAGAGGCCATGGAGAACGCGCGCAAGTCCTACGAGCGCCTGGTGGAGATCGGGCAGGCCGAGGGCCGGGGCAACGAGTCGGTGTTCGAGGATGCGCGTTTCGTGCTCCCCAACGCGGCCGAGACGAAGATCGTCGTCACCATGAACGCCCGGGAATTGCGGCACTTCTTCTCGCTGCGCTGCTGCCGCCGGGCTCAATGGGAGATCAACAGGCTGGCCTGGACCATGCGCACGCTCGTCCTCGCCGCCGCTCCGCTGCTGTTCGAGGGCACCGGCCCGGGATGCATGACGGGTGGATGTCCTGAAGGAAAGATGTCCTGTGGCCGACCATATACAGAAGAAGAGGTCCTGGGTATGGACCTGGTCGGCGCAACAGGAGATCTGGTCTGACGTGACAGCACAGACAAGAAACCGAAGAACAGCAACCTCAGGTCTGCACGCCCGGCGACAAAGCGTTCGGTGGTCAGGCGGTCATCGAGGGAGTCATGATGCGTGGGCGCCACTCCTGGGGAGTGGCCGTCCGGCGTCCCGCCGGCGACATCGCCCGCGTGGCCTACCCGCTACCTCCGGCGGGATCCGGGAACAAGGTCCTGCGCTTCCCGGTGATCCGCGGCGTCGTCGCCCTGTACGAATCGCTGAGCCTGGGCATCAAGGCCCTCGGTCTCTCGGCCAATATCAGCTTGGAGGGCCTCGTCGAGGAAGAGGCCGCGGAGGCTGCCGCGAATGGGTCCGACGTTGCCGCGCCGACCGAGGCCACTACTGCGGAAGCCGTGGCGCCCCTAGCCGCCTTGACGGCCCAAGAGACCGCCGAGCCCGCGAGCGAAGCGGCCGGCAGCGGAGTGCCGGCGACTTCGACCGTGGTGGAGGTGGACGAGCAGCCGCCCGCGTTCGGATGGAAGCAGATGGCCGTCACGGTCACCATCGCGCTGGCGATGGCGGTGGGTCTCTTCATCGTGGTGCCGCTGGTGGTCGTCAAGCAGTTCCAGGAGACCTTCGCCAACCCCATCGTCTTCAACCTGGTCGAGGGTGTCATCCGGATCATCATCTTCATCCTGTATCTGGTCGGGGTCAGCCTGATCCCGGACCTGCGCAAGGTGTTCGAGTATCACGGAGCCGAGCACAAGCTCATCCACGCCTACGAGGCCTGTGGGCGGCCAGACCCGGTGTTCGCGCAGAAGTTCTCCACGCGCCATCCCCGCTGCGGCACGGGCTTCCTGCTGCTCGTGTTCGTGCTGGCCGTGTTCCTGTTCGCGCTCGTGGGCAAGCCGAGCGTACCCTGGCTGGTGCTGTCGAGGATCGTGGGTATCCCCATCATCGTGGGCATCGGGTACGAGATAGGCATCAAGTGGGCCGGGAGGTCCAACCGGCTGTGGGCGCGCATCCTTCTGTGGCCCGGTATCCAGTTGCAGCGACTCACCACCAGGGAACCATCGTTCCAGCAGCTCGAAGTCGCCGCCGCCTCTCTGGAGGAAGTCATGGCCATGGATGCGATAGAGGCCGCCGCTTTGAAGGAGAAGTCGGCTCTCGCATGATCGAGCGTCTGGCACAGGAGATAGAAGAGAAGTACGCCTCTCTCACGGAGCAGCTGTCCGATCCGGAGATCCACCGCGACCAGGCCCGCTACGCCGAGACGTCCAAGGCGCACGCCGATCTGGGGGAAGCCCACCGGTTGGCCGCGGACTACCTGCAGACCCGTGCCGCCCTGGCGGAAGCGGAGGCCATGCTGGAAGAGAGCGGCCTCGATCCGGAGATGAAAGAGTTCCTGTTCGAGGAGAAGACCTCCGCCAAGGAGAAGATCGAGGCGCTCGAGCATGAGCTGCGGATCGCCGTCTTGGAGAAGGACCCGCGCGACGAGAAGAACGCCATCGTCGAGATACGGGCCGGCGCCGGGGGCGACGAAGCCGCCCTGTTCGCGGCCGAGCTTCAGCGGATGATCATGCGCTTCGCCGAGCGGCAGCGCCTCAAGACCACCGTCCTGTCCACCACCGAAGCCGGTCTGGGCGGGGTCAAAGAGGTCATCTTCGAGGTCAAGGGCAAGGGCGCGTTCGGCGCGCTCAAGTACGAATCGGGCGTGCACCGGGTGCAGCGGGTGCCGGTCACCGAGTCCACCGGACGCATCCACACGTCCACCGCCACCGTGGCCGTGCTGCCCGAGGTCGAGGACGTGGAGATCCACATCGACCCCAACGAGGTCCGCGTGGATGTCTACCGCTCAACCGGCCCGGGCGGGCAGTCGGTCAACACCACGGACTCCGCCGTGCGGCTCACTCACATCCCTTCGGGGCTGGTGGTCTCCTGCCAGGACGAGAAGTCCCAACTCCAGAACAAGGAGCGGGCCTTCCAGATCCTCCGCGCCCGGCTCTACGACATGGCCCAGGCCGAGCAGAACGCTGAGGTCGCAGCGCAGCGGCGCAGCCAGGTGGGCACCGGCGACCGGGCTCAGAAGGTCCGCACGTACAACTTCCCGCAGACCCGGGTGACCGACCATCGGATCGGTGTGACGTCACACCGCCTCGAGGCCATCCTGCAGGGTGAGCTGGATGAGTTCACCGAAGCCCTGCGCGCGCAGGAACGGGCCGACCAGCTCGCGGCCACCCAGATCTGACGTCCTGGCGAGGTCTGCCACCCCATGGAAGCGTGGACCATCGGGACGCTGCTGGAGACGGCGGCCGGCTATCTCAAAGAGAAGGGCTCCCCATCAGCGCGGCTTGACGCCGAACTTCTTCTTGCCGACAGCCTCCACGTGGAGCGCATCGCTCTCTACACCCAGCACGACCGCCCCCTGACGCCCGGCGAAGTGACCGCGTTCCGAGCGCTTGTCGCCCGGCGGGCGGCGCGGGAGCCGGTGGCCTACATCAGAGGGAAGGCCTATTTCCGCCATCTCTGTCTGGATGTCGGCCCGGGCGTGCTCATTCCCCGACCCGAGACCGAAGAACTGGTGGACCTCGCCTTGCAGACCCTGCGGCTCCGGCCGGCCTGGGGGCAGCCGGAGCAGCCGGTGACCGGCGCGCCGGCCATAGCCGACGTGGGCACCGGGAGCGGCGCCATCGCGTTGAGTCTGGCCCAGGAAGCCGGGGTGCGGGTGCTCGCTGTGGACGCCAGCCGCGAAGCGCTGGCGGTGGCCGCGGCGAACGCCGAGGCGTTGGGACTGAGCGACTTGCTTGAGTTGCGGGAGGGCGACCTCCTGGCCGGCGTGGCGGACGGCTCGCTCGACCTGGTGGTGAGCAACCCGCCCTATGTGCGCGCCGGAGACATACCGGGGCTGGAGCCGGACGTCCGCCTTTTTGAGCCGGTGGCCGCCCTGGACGGCGGGCCCGATGGGCTCGACGTGTATCGGCGGCTGGTGCCGGAGGCGGCCCGGGCCTTGCGGCCGGGCGGCGCGCTCCTGCTGGAGGTGGGAGAAGACCAGGCTGCGGATGTGGGCGGGCTGGCGCTGGGCGCCGGGTTCGCCTTCGTGGCCGTCCACAAGGACATGTCGCGGAAGGAGCGCATGGTGGAGGCCATCCTTCCCGGGGCGCCGTTCTTGACCGTGTCCGACCTGGACGGCGCGGCGGCGCAAACGCTGCGCCGCGCCCTCGACGCCGGGGCCATCATCGGCCTGCCCACCGACACCGTGTACGGCATCGCCGCCAAGTGGGACTCGAACGCCGGTACGCGCCGCTTGTTCACGGCCAAGCAGCGTTCCCCGGAACAGCCCGTGCAGGTGCTCTTCCCTTCCGTGGAGGCCATCAAGACGGCGCTCCCCGACCTCGACCCCGCCGCCGCCCGTGTGCTGGAGGCACTGCTGCCGGGCCCCTACACCTTCGTGGTGGGCACTGAGGTGTCGCGTCCCGATCATGTGGGCACCCCGGATTCGCTGGGGGTCCGCATGCCCGACCAGCCCGATCTGCTCCGGCTGCTGGCCGCCGTCGGCGTGCCCGTGGCAGCGACCAGCGCCAACGTCACCGGCCGGCCGGCGCCGGCCACGGCGGCGGAGGTCGACCCGCTTGTGCTGGCCCACTGCTCGGTGGCCATAGTCCCCGAGAGCGGCTCGCCCGCGGCCGCCGGCATCGCCTCAACCGTCGTCGACCTGCGGCCTCTGGCAGGCCGGCGCGGAGCCCCTCGTGCTCCGTGAAGGAGCGGTGGCCGGAGAGGAAGTAGCGCGCCGCATCCACGCCGCTCTCAGGTGAGCCTCTGGTATCCTTGGGGCTGCTTTTTTCCGAAGGAGGCTACCCCCATTGAGTGAGACGCACTGCGCCCCCAGCTACGCCGATAAGCCCCTGCAGCAGGTGGATCCCCTGGTGCATCGCCTCATCGGTGAGGAGCTCGCCCGCCAGCAGCACAACATCGAGCTGATCGCGTCCGAGAACTTCACGCCCGTGCCCGTCCTTGAGGCCATGGGGAGCGTGCTCACCAACAAGTACGCGGAAGGTCTGCCCTGCAACCGCTACTACGGCGGCTGCGAGATCGTCGACGAGATCGAGACCATCGCCATCCAGCGGGCCAAAGACCTGTTCGGCGCCGAGCATGCCAACGTGCAGCCCCACTCGGGTTCCACGGCCAACCAGGCCATCTACTGGGCGGCTCTCGAGCCGGGCGACCACGTGCTCGCCATGAGCCTGGCCCACGGTGGTCACCTGACGCATGGCCACGCCATCAACTTCTCCGGCCGGGGCTACGCCTTCTTCCACTACGGGGTCAGCAAGGAGACCGGGCTCATCGACATGGACCAGGTCCGGGCCCGGGCGCGCGAGCACAAGCCCAAGATCATCGTGCTGGGCGCCAGCGCCTACCCGCGCATCATCGATTTCGCCGCCTTCCGGGCCATCGCCGACGAGGTGGGGGCCACGCTCATGGCCGATATCGCCCACATCGCCGGGCTGGTGGCGGCGGGCGTCCATCCTTCGCCGTTCCCGCACTGCGAGTGGGTCACCACCACCACGCACAAGACGCTGGCCGGCCCCCGGGGCGGCGCCTGCTTCTGCCGCGAGGTGGATGCCGCCCGTCTCGACAAGGCCATCTTCCCCGGCCTCCAGGGCGGGCCGCTCGAGCACATCATCGCCGGCAAGGCCGTGTGCTTCCTGCTGGCCGCGGGCGAGGAGTTCAAGGCCAAGCAGCGTCTGACCGTGGAGAACGCCAAGACCCTCGCCGCCACGCTCCTCGAGCGCGGTATGAAGCTGGTCTCCGGCGGCACCGACAACCACCTGATGCTCGTGGACTTCTCCGGCACCGAGATGACCGGCAAGCGGGCGCAGGAACTGCTGGACCGCGTGGGCATCACCGCCAACAAGAACGCCGTACCCTACGACGAGCGGCCGCCGGCCGTGACGTCGGGCATCCGGTTGGGCACCCCGGCCATGACCACCCGCGGGTTCGGCCCCGGGGAGATGCGCGAAGTGGGCGGCATCATCGCCGACACCCTCACCGGCGACCAGACCGAAGCCACCCTCGACCGTCTGCTCGCCCGCGGCCGCGAGCTGACCGCCGCCTTCCCGCTGTACCGCACGTTGGGCGGCTGCTGAGGAATGACTCCGGAGGCCCCCAGATCGCGTCGGGCGCCTCCGCGGGCTGCTCCGCCCGGCCTCCCTGGGAGGAGTACTTCATGGAGATCGCCAAGGTGGTCGCCACTCGCTCCAGCTGCATGCGGCGCCAGGTGGGGGCCGTGGTGGTCAAGAACCGCCAGATCCTCGCCACCGGGTACAACGGTGTCCCGCGCGGTCTGCAGCACTGCGAGGAGCGGGGCTGTCTGCGGCAGCAACTGGGCATCCCCTCCGGTGAGCGGCACGAGCTCTGCCGCGGTCTGCACGCCGAGCAGAACGCCATCGTGCAGGCGGCGTATCACGGAGTGGCCATCAGCGGCGCCGAAGTCTACTGCACTCACCAGCCGTGCGTCGTGTGCGCCAAGATGCTGGTGAACGCCGATATCGTGGCCGTCTACTTCTCCGGGCCCTACCCCGACCCGCTGGCCATGGAGGTGTTCGAAGAGGCGGGTACGAAGCTCTTTCCGGTGGAGTGACGCGTCTTCCGCTCTGGTATACGGAGGCCGTATGGGAGCGCACTTCTATGAATAGAAATCTCAGCCAGCGTTATAGCAATATCATTTGTGCGTGATATAGTGGCGACGTTTGTAGGGGCTGGATGGGGCTTCGCCTATCTGGTGACGATCTCTGTTCTTCCGTGACAAGCGGGGACGAGGTGGTACGGGGGGCAGAAAGGGCTGAGGACCAGAAGCGAGGACCGGTGTACGCCATGCACATCGGATCGGAGGAGTTCTGGCGCTGACGCTGATATCGGTGGTCGTAGGGCTTGCGCTTGCCGTGGCATACCATGTGTTCGCGGCGCGGGTGCAACGCTTCGCCGTCCGCAGCAATACCGTCGCCGGCCCTGCAGCCGTCATTGCCGGCTTCCTCGTCCGTCTCGCCGTCATCGTCTTCGTCCTGTTCGCTCTGGGCATGTGGACGCCGCTCAACATCCTGGCCGTCTGCCTGGCCTTCGTGGTTCTCTTCTCGGTCCTCAGTGTCTGGTCCGTCTACGTCCTGATGTCCAAGCGCCGGAGCGTCCCGCCGTCCGCGGACGCCACCGGGGTCTAGCCGAGGGATACGCATGTATTTGCTGGAAGAAGCAGGAGCGAACAAGATCGTAGAAGCGATGGCGGAGATGAACGACCGTGCGGTCGTCTCCATCCCCAAGATCGGTCCCTTCGACTTCTCCATCACCAACACGGTGCTCTACATGTGGTTCGGCGCCGCGGTGGTCTTCATCATCTTCTTCATCGCCGCCAAACGCATGAAGAAGTCCCCGGAGGGCCTGCAGACCACGGCCGAGATCCTGCTCAACTTCGCCACCGGCCACCTCACCGGCCAGATCGGCGAGAAGGGCAAGAAGTACTACTACCTCATCCTCACGCTGTTCAGCTACATCATGGTCACCAACCTGATCGGCCTCATCCCGAAGCCGTCGCAGATCATGCCCACCACGCCCACCGCCAACATCAACGTCACGTTCGGCCTGGCCATCGTGGTGTTCTTCGTCACGCAGTTCCAGGGCTTCAAGCGCCACGGCTTCCGCAAGTACGTGGGCTCGTGGCTCGCCCCGCCCGGGGTGCCGAAGGCCATGAAGCCGGTCCTCAACGCCATCTTCTTCGTCGTCCACTTCATGGGCGAGTTCTTCAAGCCGCTCTCCCTGGCGGTCCGGCTTTACGGCAACATCGTCGCCGGTCACCTGATCATCCTGGTGATGCTGGGGCTCATCCTGCAGTACGGCATCGCGCTCGTCGTCCCGGCCGGCGCGTTCGTCGTGATCATGTTGGTCTTCGAGGTGTTCGTCGCTTTCATCCAGGCGTACATCTTCTCGATTCTGTCGGTCGTGTACATCGAATCGGCGATCTACGCCGGACACTAACCCAGGCCCCACCCGGATCAAGGAGGACTAAGGTAATGGATGCAGATGCAGCAAAGTTTCTCGCCGCAGGTATCGCGATGGGCTTCGCTACGATCGGCCCGGGCATCGGTATCGGGCTTCTGACCTCTGGTGCCACGCAGGCTATCGCCCGCCAGCCTGAAGCCAGCGGCGAAGTCCGCACGGTCTTCATCATCGGTCTGGCTCTGGCCGAAGCCCTGGCGCTGTACGCCTTCGTCATCGCCATCATCCTGATCTTCGTCGCTTAGTGAGGACGGGTCCACTCCGCGAGGTAGAGGCATGCAAGAAGTAATCCCCGAACTGTTCACCATCAGTCCCGGCCTGTTCGTCTGGTCGTGTGTCACCTTCGTGGTGCTCCTGGCTCTGCTCTACAAGTTCGCCTTCAACCCGCTCATGCGGTTGCAGAAGGCGCGCCAGGACCAGATCCACCAGTCCATCGTGGACGCGGAGAACCTGCGCGACGAGGCTCAGCAGTTGCTTGCCGACTACAAGAAGCAACTGGCCCAAGCCCGCGCGGAGGCGGACGCCATCGTGGACAGGGCCCGAAAGGCCGGCGAGGTCAACAAGGCCGAGATCCTCGAAGAGGCTCGGGTACAGGCCGAGGCCAACCTCGCCCGTGCTCGCCAGCAGATAGAACGCGACACGAACCAAGCGCTTCAGAAGATCCGGGAGGAAGCGGCCGACCTGGCCGTGGCGGCCACCGCGAAGGTGGCCCGCACCAGCTTGTCGGAAGCCGACCAACTGCGGCTCATCAAGGAAGCCATCAACGAGATCGACCTCAGCGCCATCAGCGAGAATTAGAAGAGGACCGTGAGCGAAAGCAAGATCGCACGAGTGTACGCGACGGCTCTGTACCAAGCTGCTACAGAGGCCGGCCGCACGGAGCAGGTCCGGCGCGACCTGGGCGAGTTCGCCCAGGCTGCCGCGGCCTCCGCTGAGCTTCGCCATCTGCTCGTCACCGACGAGATCTCCAACCCTAAGAAGAAGGCGATCCTGATCGAGCTGACCGAGGGCGGCGAAGAGATGGTGCGCAACCTGTTGCGCATCCTCGTGGACAAGAGCCGCGAGAGCGAAGTGTCCGCCATCTACCGGGCCTTTGTGGGGCTGGTGGAGGAGGCGCAGGGTCTGGTGCACGTGGAAGTGGCCTCGGCCGTGGCTTTGCCGGTCGAGATCCAGGAGACGCTGCGGGCCAGACTCGCCGCGTCGCTCGGCAAGACGATCGAGTTGAAGCTGAGTGTCGATAAGGAACTGCTCGGAGGGCTCAAGTTGAGGATAGGTGACAGGGTCGCTGACGCCAGCGTCCGCCACCGCCTCGATGGCCTCCGTGAATCGTTGATCAGCCCCATGGCTAGTTTGGAGGGTTCAGTTGAAACTGCGTCCTGAGGAGATCACATCCGTCCTTAAGTCCCGCATCCAGCGCTACGAGCCGGGTGTGGAGATCCAAGAGGTCGGCACCGTCGTGCAGGTCGGCGACGGCGTGGCCCGGATCCAGGGCCTGGAGAACGCGGTGGCCTCCGAGATGCTCGAGCTCCCCCATAACGTCATGGGACTGGTGCTCAACCTGGAGGAAGACAGCATCGGCGCCGTGCTGATGGGCGAAGACACGCTCATCAAGGAGGGCGACCAGGTCAAGCGCACCGGCAAGGTCATCCAGGTGCCGGTGGGCGAAGCGCTCATCGGCCGCGTGGTCAACCCGCTGGGCGTGCCGCTTGACGACAAGGGCCCCATCGAGACCACCGAGTTCCGGCCGGTCGAGTTCAAGGCGCCGGGCGTCATCGACAGGCAGAAGGTCAACGAGCCGCTGCAGACCGGCATCAAAGCCGTCGACGCGATGATCCCCATCGGCCGCGGCCAGCGCGAGCTCATCATCGGCGACCGCGGCACCGGCAAGACGGCCATCGCCCTGGACACCATCATCAACCAGAAGGGCCAAGACGTCATCTGCATCTACGTGGCCATCGGCCAGAAGGCCTCCACGGTGGCCGGCCTGGTGAACCGCCTGGAGCAGTACGGCGCCATGGAATACACCATCGTCATCATGGCCTCGGCCTCCACGGGGGCTCCTCTGCGCTACATCGCCCCGTACGCCGGCGCGGCCATGGGCGAGTACTTCACCTACAAGGGGGGCCACGCCCTCTGCATCTACGACGACCTCACCAAGCACGCCGACTCCTATCGGCAGATGTCGCTGCTGCTGCGCCGCCCGCCGGGCCGCGAAGCCTTCCCGGGCGACATCTTCTACCTGCACAGCCGCCTGCTGGAGCGGGCCTGCAAGCTGAGCGACAAGCGGGGCGGGGGCTCTCTCACCGCCTTGCCGATCATCGAGACCCAGGCGGGCGACGTCTCGGCCTACATCCCGACCAACGTCATCTCCATCACCGACGGGCAGATCTTCCTGGAAAGCGAGCTGTTCTACTCCGGTATCCGCCCGGCCATCAACGTTGGTATCTCGGTATCGCGCGTGGGCGGCAACGCCCAGATCAAGGCCATGAAGAAGGTGGCCGGCTCCTTGCGCCTCGACCTCTCACAGTTCCGGGAACTCGAAGCCTTCGCCAAGTTCGGCTCCGAAGTCGACCAGGAGACCCTGCGGACCCTGGCCCGCGGCGAGCGCCTGGTGGCCACGCTGAACCAGCAGCAGTTCGTTCCCTGGCCGGTGCAGGACCAGGTGATGATCATCTTCGCCGCCACCCAGGGCTACTGCGACGCGGTGGCGGTGAGCGAGGTCTCCCGCTATCAGAGCGAACTCCGGAACTTCCTCAACCAGCAGTATCCCGAGATCGGGGCCGAGATCGTGTCCACCAAGGACCTGTCCGAGGACAACGAGGCCAAGTTGCGCGCGGCCATCACGGTGTTCCGTGACTCGTGGGTCGCCGACAAGGGCGAGTCCTAAGGGCTTATGGCTTCTTTCCGAGACATACGCCGCAGGATCACCTCCGTTCAGAACACGGAGAAGATCACCAAGGCCATGGAGATGGTGGCGGCGGCGCGCCTGCGGCGCGCCCAGCAGCGCATCGAGTCGACGCGGCCCTACGCGCTCAACATGCTCGAGTTCATCGGGCAACTGGTGCGCTACATACCCGTCGGCGGGAGTGAATATCCCCTGCTGAAGCCGCACAAAGAAGTGAAGAAGGTCGCGATCATCGCCCTCACCGCGGACCGCGGCCTGGCGGGAGCTTTCAACTCCAACATCATGCGCCGGGCGTTCGACCTGGTCGACACCTACAAGGCGCAGGGTGTCGAGAGCGACCTGGTCATCCTCGGCCGCAAGGGCTACAGCACCGCGCGGTTCCAGGGCTACCGGGTGGACAAGGCCTATCTGGACGTGACCGAGCGGACGGCCTTCCTCGAAGCGCAGGCCATCACGGCAGGGGTCATCCGGCGCTACAACGCCGAGACCATCGACCGCGTGCACCTGGTGTACAACCGCTTCAAGAGCGCCATGGACCAGCACGTCGACGAGCAGATCGTCCTTCCCATCCAGGAAGAACTGACCAGTCTCTACACGCCGGAGGGGGCGGGCCAGCACATGGACTTCGCCTTCGAGCCGTCGCCGGAAGCCGTCCTGGACGACCTGCTGCCTTCCTACATCGAGATCTCGATCTACCGGGCGATCCTGGAAGGCATGGCCAGCGAGCAGGGCGCGCGCATGACGGCGATGAGGGCTGCATCCGACGCGGCCCGCGAGATGATCGACGAGCTGACCCTAGCGATGAACCGGGCGCGGCAGTACTCCATCACCCAGGAGATCCTGGAAGTGGTGGCCGGCGCCGACGCGCTCTCCGGATAGCGATCGAGCCCCGAACCGGGCATAACGAGGAGGACAACAGAAAGCCATGAACAAAGGCAAGATCGTTGAGATCATCGGACCGGTGCTCGACGTAGAGTTCCCGGACACGCTGCCGGCCATCTACAACGCGCTCGAGCTCGACGTGGACACGCCTTCGGGCCACATCCACCTGGTCGCCGAAGTGCAGCAGCACCTGGGCGACAACAAGGTGCGCGCCGTGGCCATGGACTCCACCGACGGTCTTGCCCGGGGCATGGAAGTCGTCGACACCGGGACGGCCATCGCCGTGCCCGTGGGGCAGGCGACCCTGGGCCGGCTCTTCAACCTGCTCGGCGATCCCATCGACGAGGGCGCCGCTCTCCCGGCCGACACGGAGAAGTGGCCCATCCATCGTCCCGCCCCGGCTTTCGAAGAGCTGGAACCCACCACCGAGGTCCTCGAGACCGGCATCAAGGTCATCGACCTGCTGGCCCCGTACGTCAAGGGTGGCAAGGTCGGCCTGTTCGGCGGCGCCGGCGTGGGCAAGACGGTCGTCATCCTGGAACTTATCCACAGCATCGCCACCCATCACGGCGGCATCTCGGTGTTCGCCGGCGTGGGCGAGCGTACCCGCGAGGGCAACGACCTCTACACCGAGATGAGCGAGTCCGGGGTCATCGACAAGACCGCCATGGTGTTCGGCCAGATGAACGAGCCCCCGGGCGCCCGTCTGCGCGTGGCCCTGTCGGCCCTGACCATGGCCGAGTACTTCCGCGATGTCATGGGCCAGGACGTGCTCCTGTTCATCGACAACATCTTCCGCTTCGTGCAGGCCGGCTCCGAAGTGTCGGCCCTCCTCGGCCGCATGCCTTCCGCCGTGGGTTATCAGCCCACCCTGACCTCCGAGATGGGTGAGCTCCAGGAGCGCATCACCTCCACGCGGCGTGGTTCGGTCACCTCCGTGCAGGCCATCTACGTGCCTGCCGACGACCTCACCGACCCGGCCCCGGCCGCCAGCTTCGCCCACCTGGACGCCACCACCGTGCTCAGCCGGTCCATCGCCGAGATGGGCATCTACCCGGCCGTGGACCCGCTCGACTCCACCAGCCGCGCGCTCTCCCGCCAGGTCGTGGGCGACGAGCACTACGAAGTGGCCACCAAGGTGCAGGAGATCCTCCAGCGCTACAAGGACCTGCGCGACATCATCGCCATCCTGGGGATGGACGAGCTCTCCGACGAAGACAAAGTGGTCGTCCGCCGGGCCCGTAAGATCCAGCAGTTCCTGTCGCAGCCCTTCTTCGTGGGCGAGCAGTTCACCAACATCCCAGGCAAGTTCGTACCCCTCAAGGAGACGGTGCGCAGCTTCAAGGAGATCATCGAGGGCAAGCACGACGACCTGCCCGAGCAGGCCTTCCGTATGCAGGGAGGCATCGACGATGTCATAGCCGTGGCGAACGCCCAGAAAGCGGCCGTCCAGGCGGCTGCCGCGGAAGCCGCGCCGGCCGGCGCGGCCGTCTGATAGGAGTCGTGACCAGTGGCTGACGGCGAAAGCGTTTCCCTCCGCTTGGAGCTCGTCGCTCCGCGCGGCCGCGTGTTCGAGGGCGATGTCGAGATGGTCGTCGTGCCCGCGGTCACCGGCGAGATCGGTATCCTGCCCCGCCACGCCCCGTTGGTTGCTCAGCTGGCCATCGGTCAGTTGCGCGCGCTCACCGGCGAGGGCAAATGGCTCACGTTCGCGGTGGCTGAAGGCTTCGTCAAGGTCCAGTTCAATAAAGTGATAGTCTTGGCCGACACCGCCGAGGAGGCGAGCGCCATCGATGTGGCGCGAGCCGAGAAGGGGGTGGAGCGGGCTCTCCAGAGGCTGGAGATGGTCCGGACGGGCACGGTGCCCGAGGACGACCTCATCGATCCATACCGGGAGCAACTTGCATTAAAGCGAGCTCGCAACAGGCTGAAAGTCGCCCAGATGGCCTCCTAGAGGCCCCATCCGAGGACGTTTGATGGCTCCAGATACTGAAGAGCCGCGCCTCTTGGTGCGCGGTGGGCGTCGCTTGGACGGACAGGTGACGGTCGCTGGGGCGAAGAACTCCGCTCTCAAGCTGATGGCCGCTTCGCTGCTCGCGTCAGGCACCAGCGTCCTTCACAACGTGCCCGACATCCAGGACGTCCACACCATGCGTGAGGTCCTTGAATACCTCGGCGCGGTGGTGGCCTTCGACCAGGGCACCATGACCATCGACACCACGGCCGTCCAATCGCATGTGGCGCCGTACGACCTTGTGCAGAAGATGCGCGCCTCCATCCAGATCATGGGACCGCTGGTAGCTCGGTTCGGACACGCCCGGGTGGCCATGCCCGGCGGCTGCAACCTTGGCCCGCGCAAGATCGACATCCACCTGCGCGGTCTGGCCCAGATGGGCGCCGACGTCCGCTCCGACCACGGGTTCGTCGAGGTCACGGCGGAGCGGCTGCGCGCCGTCGACCTGTTCCTCGACTACCCGAGCGTGGGAGCCACCGAGAACCTGCTCATGGCCGGCGTCATGGCGGAAGGCACCGCCACCTTGGAGAACGTGGCCCGCGAGCCCGAGATCATCGATCTGTGCAAGTTCCTGGTGAGCATGGGGGCCGATATCACCGGCGCGGGAAGCTCCACCATCCGCATCAACGGGGTCAAGGAGATGCGCCCGGCGGAGCACACAGTGATCGGCGACCGCATCGAAGCGGGAACCTTCCTCATCATGGGGGCCGTCACGGGTGGTGACGTGGAGGTGAACGGGATAAGCCCGCACGTGCTCGATCTCTTCCTCTCCAAGTTGCGCGCAGTGGGCGTGCAGGTGCAGGAGAACACGCGGAGCATCCGGGCGACCGGAGATCCCGAGCGCTACTCGGCGGTCGACGTGGCGACGCTTGCCCTTCCCGGGCTTCCCCACGGACCTGCAGGCCCAGATGATGGTGTTGCTGTCTGTCGCGAACGGCGTCTCGGTGCTCACTGAGAACGTGTTCGAGAACCGGTTCGGTTTCGTGGACGAGTTGATCCGCCTTGGGGGCGACGTCCGGGTGGACGGCAATCATGCGGTCATCAACGGCGGGCGGGCCCTGACAGGCGCCATCGTGCAGTGCACCGACCTGCGGGCCGGCGCGGCGCTGGCGGCGGCCGGCCTCGTCGCCGAAGGATGTACGGAGTTGCGGGATGTGTTCCACATCGACCGCGGCTACGAGCGTTTTGAAGAAAAGCTGCGGTCCCTCGGGGCCGACGTGGAGCGGGCGACCGCCTCGAGGCCCGGAGTCTGCTGATTCCGGCGTCTTCTGCGATGCGGCACTACAGTCGGGACTGGTTTGGCTGGAAAGCGATACACGAAGTATGAGGTAGAGGGGCGTCCAAGGCGCCCGTGGAAGAGGATCGTTCTTTGGTCCTCCGTGGCCGTCATCCTGGTGGTCATGTTCATCGCCGCTGGCTCCTATCTCTGGTTCCGGGCGCAGGTGTCTTCCGCTAACGGCCGGGTGGCTCCCGAGGTCTTGCAGGTGCTAGAGGAGAAGCCCTCCACGACGTTGACCACGGCGGCCGCCCTGGTGAGCGCCGGGAGCGAGAACGCGACCACCCTGGAGGAGCCCTCCCCCTCGGCCATGAACCTGCTGGTCATCGGCTCAGACCGGCGTTCCCAGCAATCCTCGGGAGGCGGCCGGTCCGACTCTCTGATGATCGTCCACATAGATCCCGAAGAGGACTATCTGTCGGTGCTCTCCCTCCCCCGCGATCTGCGGGTGGACATCCCCGGGCACGGCACTGGCAAGCTGAACACAGCCTTCGCCTTCGAAGGTCCTGCTCTGGCTATCAAGACCATCGAGCAGACCACCGGGATCGACATCAACCACTACATGGAGATCGGGTTCGACGCGTTCACCGACATCGTCGACTCGCTCGGCGGGGTGTATGTGGACGTCGACAACCGGTACTACAACCCGCTCTGGTACTACGAGCCCATCGACATCCAGCCGGGTTATCAGTTGCTGAGCGGGGCGGACGCTCTCGACTACGTGCGGTTCCGTCACGACCACAACATGGACTTCGGCCGCATGGAGCGGCAGCAGCGATTCATGTCGGCGTTCCGCGAGCAGGCGATGGGATGGAACCTGCCGTTCAAGCTCCCTGGGCTCATATCGGCCTTGTTCCAGAACACCACCACCGATCTCGACGCAAACGAGATCCTCCGGCTGGCCAGATGGGGCATCGGTCTGAACGGCGACAGCATCCGCGGCATCACCCTGCGTGGTAGCACGCCTACCATCAACGGGGCTGCGTATGTGGTGGCCACCGAGGACCAGTTGGCCCACGCGGTCACCCAGTTGCTCTACCGGACCGCTCCGGACGACACCAGCGACACTGACGACACAACCGACGCCACCGACACCACCGAGGACGGTGAAGAAGCGACCAGCACCACGGCGCCGGCTTTCTCCTCCGCCTACGGCTCGTCGACCACCAGCTCCACCAGCACAACGGTGCCCGCGAACCTGAGCGGTATCAGCGTGGATGTCACTGGAGCCAGCGGTCGCGCCGGCGAAGCGGCGGCTGCCGCCGCGTGGCTGCAAAGCATGGGGGCGACGGTCGTCACCGATGCCGACGATGCCGCCACCACCGAGGCACGAAGCGTCGTCCAGTACCCGACGGGCGCCCTGGCCGACGCGAAGCACGTCGCCGCCGGCGCGGGCATCGAGCAAGCTCACCCGCACCAGCAAGGTGGACAGGGTGACCGTGGTCCTGGGGGACGACTTCGTGCTCCCGGAGGCGTTCGCACTGCCCGACGGCCCGGACAACGTCCCCGACGCGGCCGTGTGGAAGCAGTGGGCCGGCCTCACGACCTTCGCCGTCGAGGCGCCGGTGTACATCCCCGAGCACTACGCTTTCGTGCTGCGCTACCCTGACGCCGTCGCCTGTTACAACATCAAGACCGGGGACGGCGAGAAACGGGCGTTCCGCATGCTCTACGCGGCCGAGAGCAACGCCGATCAGGTGCTGGGCATCACCGAGACCACCTGGCTCGACGCTCCGGCCGCCAGCGCGGGCCTGGAGGTGACGCACGACGGCGTGGTGTTCACGGTGGTGCGCAACGACACCAAGGTCGAACGGGTATGGTGGAAGCGTGATGGTGTGCTCTACTTCGTGTCGAACACGCTGTCCCACTGGCTGGATCAGGACGAGATGCTGAAGATCGCCGAATCGATGATCGTCGTGCCCGCGCAATGAACGCGGGCGGGAGGGGCCTGGCTCGATGAAAGTGCTGGCCGGTCCGCGTGTGGACCTCGAACCTTCCGGAGCCGCCGCCCGGCTCTGTGGCAGGCTGGCCGGTGAAGACGGGCGGATCGTATCCCTTGCCTCTCTCGGCCTCCGGGACCCCTATCGCCGCTTCAGCGCCGCCGAAGTCCATGCTCTGCGCGAAGTGTTGCGGGGTGAGACGGGGACGGTGGGCTACGTGTGCTGGGGAGCGGCGCCGGCGGCCGGATTGGTGGTGGTGACCGACCACGTCAACCTGACCTGGCGCTCGCCGCTGGCCGGCGTCAACGACGACAGCGCGGGGCCCCGCTTCCCGGGTATGGACGGCGTCTACGCGCCTGAGGCCGCTTTGGCGCCGGGTGCCGCCGTGGACGGTATCATAGTAGTCAGCGGAGTCGTGGCCGGAGTGCCGGACGACCGGGCCGTCGGAGGATATGAGTCCGAGATGGCTGCGCGCTTCGGGTGGGCGGCCGTCAGTTCCGAGTTGGTCGCCCCGGTCATCGTCGCAGCCCATATGGGCCTGCGCGTCGCCGCGGTAGTAATGGTCAGATAGGCCGGAAGGCTGGACAGAAGGAGACGATGGTGGTCGCACATGACGTTAAGGACATAGGCCTGGCCGCGGCGGGCGTCCTCCGGATCGAATGGGCCGAGAAGGAGATGCCGGTCCTGGCGATGATCCGGGAACGGTTCGCGAAAGAGAAGCCGCTGGCCGGCGTCCGCATCGGCGCGTGCCTGCACGTGACCAGCGAGACCGCGAGCCTCATGCGCACGCTCCAGGCCGGCGGGGCCGAGATCGCTCTCTGCGCCTCCAACCCGCTGTCCACTCAGGACGACGTCGCCGCCGCTCTGGTCGCCGAATACGGTATCTCCACCTTCGCCATCAAGGGCTGAGGACCGGGATACCTACTATCGCCACATGATGAGCGTCATCGACTTCCATCCGCAGATCACCATGGACGACGGCGCGGACGTCGTGGGCCTGCTGCACACCGACCGCAAGGATGCGCTGGAGGGCGTCATCGGCGGGACGGAAGAGACCACCACCGGGGTCATCCGCCTCAAGTCGATGGAGCAGGACGGCGTCCTTCGCTATCCCATCGTGGCCGTCAACGAGGCCATGACCAAGCACATGTTCGACAACCGGTACGGCACCGGCCAGTCCACCCTGGACGGGGTCATCCGCGCCACCAACCGCCTGATCGCCGGCAAGACCGTCGTCATCGTCGGCTACGGCTGGTGCGGCCGCGGCGTGGCTCTGCGGGCCAAGGGTCACGGCGCCGACGTGGTCGTGCTCGAGGTCGATCCGCTGCGCGCCCTGGAAGCCATCATGGACGGCTACCGGGTCATGCCCATGGCTGAGGCCGCTCCCATCGGCGACATCTTCATCACCGCCACCGGCGACATCCACGTGATCCGCAAGGAGCACTTCGAGGTCATGAAGGACGGCGCCATCGTCGCCAACACCGGCCACTTCAACGTGGAGATCGACATCCCGGCGCTCGAAGGCCTGGCGAAGAGCAGCCGCAGGGTCCGCGAGTTCGTCGACGAGTACACCATGGCCGACGGCCGCAACCTCTACCTGCTGGGCGAAGGCCGGCTCATCAACCTGGCCGCCGCCGAGGGCCACCCGTCGAGCGTCATGGACATGAGCTTCGCCAACCAGGCGCTGGCTTCCGAGTTCATGGTCATGAACGCCGCATCTCTCGAGAAGAAGGTCTACGATGTGCCCGAGGCCATCGACAAGGAGATCGCCAGACTCAAGGTGGCCTCGCTCGGCACCGCCATCGACGAACTGACGCCCGAGCAGGTGGAGTACCTCAACAGCTGGCACATGGGGACCTGATCGTGGCCGCCTTCGACGGCGTGGCGTCCGGTGAAGGGTGCGACGCGCGCGTAGCCGCCGTGGACAACATCCGGCCGGTCCTGTGGCGCGACGGAGCGGTGGTGCTGATCGACCAGCGCCGCCTTCCCCTCGAAGAGGTGGATGTGCGGTGCTCCACGTGGCAGGAAGTGGCGGAAGCCATCTGCAACATGACGGTGCGCGGCGCTCCCGCTCTGGGGGTCACCGCCGGCATGGGCATGGCTCTGGCCGCCCGTGCCGCGCTCGCGGAGAGCGGTGGCGACCCCGGCCTCTTCCGGAACGCCGTCCAAGGTGCATCCAAAGCCCTATTCGAGACCCGGCCCACAGCGGTTAATCTCCCCTGGGCGCTCCGGGAGATGGAGCCCATCTGGAAGCGCGACGACCTCTCGCCGGCCGAGATCACGGAGGCCATCGAGCGGCGTGCCATCCAGATCTTCGAGGACGACCTGGCTTCGTGCCACGCCATCGGCGAGTACGGGGCAGATCTGATCACGGGAGAGGAGCCGGTGGTACTCACACACTGCAACGCGGGGGCTCTGGCCACGGCGGGATACGGTACGGCGCTGGGCGTCATCCGGTCCGCCTACGCCCGCAACCCCAAGCTGCAGGTGTTCGCCGACGAGACCCGGCCGCTGCTGCAGGGCGCCCGTCTGACCGCGTGGGAACTGGTGCGAGAGGGTATCCCGGTGAGCCTGATCACCGACAACATGTCGGGCTACTTCATGCAGAAGGGGCTCATCACCCACGTGGTGGTCGGGGCCGACCGCATCACCGCCAACGGAGACACGGCCAACAAGATCGGCACCTACATGGTGTCGGTGCTGGCGCGCGAGCACGGCATCCCGTTCTACGTGGCCGCGCCCTTCTCCACGATCGACCTGTCGCTGCCCGACCGGGGACTCCATCCCCATCGAGGAGCGGGTGGAGACCGAGGTCACCAGCTTCGGCGGGCGTGCGCTGCGCGCCCTGGGAAGTCAAGGTGCGCAACCCGGCCTTCGACGTGACCCCCAACGCGAACATCGCGGCCATCATCACCGACCGCGGCGTGGCAAAGCCCCCGTTCACCGAGAGCCTGGAGGCGCTGAGCATGAGAGCGATGGTCATGGCTGCCGGCAAGGGCACGCGGCTCCGGCCGGTCACCGAGCTCCTGCCCAAACCCATGGCTCCGGTCGCCAACCGGCCGGTGCTCCGTCACATCCTGCGCCTGCTCAAGCGCCACGGCATCAGCGAGGTGGTGCTCAACCTGCATCACCTGCCCGACGTCATCACCGAATACCTCGGCGACGGCTCGGATGTGGGGCTGGACATCCGCTACTCCTTCGAGCCGGAGCTGCTCGGCACGGCCGGCGGGGTCAAGAAGAACGAGGACTTCCTGGGCACCGGGACGTTCCTCATCATGAGCGGGGACGCGCTCACCGACATCGACCTCACCGCCCTGGTGGCCGCCCACCGCCGCAACGGCTCCATCGCCACCATCGCCGTCAAGGAGGTGGCCGACCCGAGCCTCTACGGCGTCCTGGTGACGGACGACGAGGGCCGCGTGGTCGGCTTCCAGGAGAAGCCCCCGCGCGAGGAGGCCCGCTCCAACCTGTGCAACTGCGGTATCTACGTCTTCGAGCCGGAGCTCCTGTCGCTGATCCCGGCGGGGCAGTTCGACGACTTCGGCAGCCGGCTCTTCCCGGACATGCTGAGGCAGGGCGTGCCGTTCCACATCCACGAGTCCGCCGGCTACTGGAGCGACGTGGGCAACCTGGGAGAGTTCTTCCGGGGCAACGCGGATGCTCTCACCGGCAAGGTGCGTGTGGAGCTTCCCGGCGAGGAAGTGCGGCCTGGTGTCTGGGTGGACGAAGGGGCCTGCGTGGCGGCTTCGGCGAGCATCGAAGGGCCGGTGGTCATCGGCCGGGACTGCGTCATCGAGGAGGATGCTGTCCATCGAAGGGCCGGCCGTGCTGGGCGATCGTTCGGTCGTCCGCGCCGGAGCCCAGGTGGTGCGGGCGGTGGTCCTCGCCGACTCGTGCGTGCCCTCGGGAGCGGTGATCGTGGAAGGGATCCTCGGCCAGAAGCCCGGCACCAGGCATGAGCCGTGAGGCGGTAGCGCCACTATCGAGCAGGCCGAGGACGGTGGGCGCCTGGCTGCGCGATTTCGTCGCCGAGCCGGTCATCTCGGTGCTCTTCCCGCCGCGCTGCGTCGGCTGCGGCGACTTCGAGCATCACCTGTGTCCGCGCTGCGAGGCGTCGCTCGCCGCTATCGGCGATGACTGCTGCCCGCGATGCGGAGAGCCCGGGCCGCGCCCGCTGGTGGGCCGGCGTTGCTCTCACTGCATGGGGGTGGAGTCGGCGTACGCCGGGGCGCGGAGCGCGTTCGTCCATGCCGGGGCGGCCAAGCGGATGGTCGTGGAGTTCAAGTCCGGAGGGCAGCCGGTGCTCGCTCCCTTGATGGCGCGGCTTGCCGCGCCCGCCTTCGCGGAGTTGGTGGCGGAGGCCGAAGCGGGCGCCCGCGGCGCGGTGCGGCCGCCGGCGCCCTGGTCACCTGGGTGCCGACCCATGCGGCCTCTCAGCGAGAGCGGGGCTACAACCAGGCGGAACTGCTCGCCCGGGCCCTCGCCGATGGGCACCGGCCGGCGCTCCCGGCCGCGGGACTGGCGCGCAAGCCGGTGCGGACCCGGCACCAGAAGGCCTTGGACAGAGCGGGCCGGCAGGCCAACCTCAGGGGCGCGTTCGTCCTGGACGAGAAGGCGGCCGATCTGTCGGGCGCCGGGGCAGCGCCCGCGTCGCTCATATTGGTCGACGACGTCTACACCACCGGGGCCACCACCCAGGAAGTCGCGCACGTCCTGGCGGCGGGCACCGGGCTGCCGGTCTACGTGTTCACCTTCTCTCGCGCGGTGTCGAGCCGGGCCGAAGGGCACGACTGACGGGGCGCTTACAGAGGGAGGCTATAATGGGATATGTGACCCCGTCCACCACGAAACAAGGAGATGGACCGGCGTGAACCTCACCGTAAAAGGCAGGAATCTCGTTCTTACCGAGGCCATCAGCGCTTACGCCGAAGAGAAGATCGGAAGGCTGGGCAAGTACCTGGTCGACGGGGCTCGTTGTGAGGTGGAGATCTGGACGGAGAAGAACCCGAGCATCTCCGACAACCAGGTGGTGGAAGCGACCATCTTCACCAAGGGCCCGGTCATCCGGGCGCGCGAGGCGTCCACCGACATCCGCGCCTCGATAGATCTGGTGTTCGAGAAGCTGGAGCGGCAGGTCAAGAAGTACCGCGGCAAGCTCGCAGTCGCATCAGGGCCCGGACATGGCCAAGTTCGTGGCTCAGGGCTTCGCCGCTCCCGGCGGAGGCCGAGGAGATAGAGGAAGAAACCCAACTGCCTCGTATCGTCAAGACGAAGCAGTTCATGGTCAAGCCGATGACGCCGGAGGAAGCGGCGCTGCAGCTGGAGCTGGTGGGGCACGATTTCTTCGTCTTCACCAACTCCGAGATCGAACGAGACCGCGGTGGTGTACCGCCGCCGCGATGGCAACTACGGGCTCATCGAGGCACAGTCCTGACAGTAGTCTGTTCGGCCGCGGGCCGGGCGCTCTCGCTGCCTCCGTGCGTCCGCGATCCTGCTTCTTCGAGCAGTCCATAAGGCACGGTTTTTCATGATCAACATCGTTGACAAGATGCTTCGCTTCGGCGAAGGCAAGAAGCTCAGGCTGCTGGAAGAAGCGGTCGCGCAGGTCGAGCGCGCTCGAGGCCGAGGTGGCCACGCTCTCCGACGCGCGCTCCGGGCGAAGACCGCCGGAATTCAAGCAGCGGTTCGCCGACGGCGAGACCCTGGACGACCTCATGCCCGAGGCCTTCGCCGTCGCGCGCGAGGCGGCCAGGCGGGCCACCGGCATGCGCCCGTTCGACGTGCAGGTGATGGGCGCCGTCGTGCTGCACCAGGGCTCCATCGCCGAGATGAAGACCGGCGAGGGCAAGACCCTCGTGGCCACCATGCCGGTCTATCTCAACGCCCTGGCCGGGCGCGGCGTGCACCTCGTCACGGTCAACGACTACCTGGCCGGCCGCGACGCGGCCTGGATGGGCCCGGTCTACGAGTTCCTGGGCCTCAAGGTGGCCGCCCTGCAGAACAGCATGGAGGCGGCCGAGCGGCGCGAGGCCTACCTGGCCGACATCACCTACGGCACCAACACCGAGTTCGGCTTCGACTACCTGCGCGACAACATGGTGCTGCGCACCGAGCAGCAGGTGCAGCGAGGCCACTTCTACTGCATCGTGGACGAGGTGGACTCCATCCTCATCGACGAGGCGCGGACGCCGCTCATCATCTCCGGCCCCGGCGAGCGGGCCGCCAAGACCTACTACGACTTCGCCCGCATCGCCCGGCGGCTTCGGGCGGGCGAGGGGAAGAGGGCGACTACGAGGTCGACGAGAAGAAGCGCACCGTCGCCATCACCGAGAGCGGGCTGGCCCGGGTCGAGAAGGAACTCGGCATCGACAACATCTACGAGGACCTCTCCGGCCAGCTGGTCAACCACCTCATGCAGGCCCTGCGCGCCGCCGCGCTCTTCAGGCGCGACGTGGACTACCTGGTGCACGACGGCGAGGTCAAGATCATCGACGAGTTCACCGGCCGCATCCTGGAGGGCCGCCGGTACTCGGAAGGGCTCCACCAGGCCATCGAGGCCAAAGAGGGCGTCAAGATCAAGGAAGAGAACCAGACGCTCGCCACCATCACCCTGCAGAACTACTTCCGCCTGTACGAGAAGATCGCGGGCATGACCGGTACGGCGGCCACCGAGGCCGACGAGTTCCGCGAGATCTACAAGATGGAAGTGGTGGTCATCCCCACCAACGAGCCGATGGTCCGCGACGACCGGAACGACCTCATCTTCAAGACCGAGAAGGCCAAGTTCCGGCGGCGGCCGAACTCATCGCCGACTGCCACAAGCGGGGACAGCCCGTCCTGGTGGGCACCATCTCGGTGGAGAAGTCGGAGCGCCTCTCGGAGATGCTCAAGCGGCGGGGCGTGCCCCATGAGGTCCTCAACGCCAGGCACCACGACAAAGAAGCGGCCATCATCGCGGACGCCGGGCAGAAGGGCGCCGTCACCATCGCCACCAACATGGCCGGCCGTGGTACCGACATCAAGCTGGGCGAGGGCGTGGTGGAAGCCGGGGGTCTGTTCGTGCTCGGCACCGAGCGCCACGAGGCCCGGCGCGTGGACAACCAGCTGCGCGGCCGTTCCGGCCGCCAGGGCGACCCCGGCGTGAGCCAGTTCATCATCTCCCTGGACGACGATCTGCTGCGCATCTTCGGCGGCGAGCGCATCCACCGCCTGATGGACCGTCTGGGGCTGGAGGAATCCGTGCCCATCGAGCACAGCCTCATCTCCCGGTCGGTGGAGAGCGCGCAGAAGAAGGTGGAAGAGCAGAACTTCCAGATCCGCAAGCGCGTGCTCGAGTACGACGACGTCATGAACAAGCAGCGCGAGGTCATCTACGGCCAGCGCCAGCGCATCCTGGGCGGGGACGACCTGCGCGAGGACGTGCTCAGCATCATCGAGCGCATCCTGCGCGACCAGGTGGCGCTGTTCACAGGGGCCAGCCGGTTCTCCGAGGAATGGGACCTGGAGGAGATGCTGACCACCCTGCGCAACTTCTACCCCACCACGCTCACGGTCGAGAAGCTCGGCGACCCCACCGACTCTGGACGCCGAGACGCTGGCCGACATGGTCGTCGAAGACGCCGTCGGTGTCTACGAGGCCAAGGAGGAGCGCTTCGGGGCCGAGGCCATGAGCGAGATGGCCGACTGGGTGCTGCTTCGCACCATCGACTCCAAGTGGCGCGAGCACCTCTACGAGATGGACTACCTGCGCGAGGGCATCGGCCTGCGGGCTCTGGCCCAGCGCGACCCGCTGATCGAGTACAAGAACGAGGGCTTCCAGCTCTTCCAGGAGATGATGGAGTCCATCCAGACGGACTTCGTGCGCTACGTCTATCCACCTGGAGATCGTCAAGGAGGAGCAGCCGGCGGCCGCTCCGGCCCGCCCACTCGAACTACTCCGGCGGCGGCGACACCGGCCTGCAGCAGAACTTCGCGGGCACCGCGGCGGCGGCCCGGCGTTCCGGGGTGGCCGACAGCTCCGGCGAGGCCTACGACGCGGCGCAGGCGGCGGCCAAGAACGTGGTGGCGCCCAGGACAGTCTCCAACGTGGTGGGCCGAAACGACCCCTGTCCGTGCGGCAGCGGCAAGAAGTACAAGAAGTGCTGCGGCGCCTAGCCGTGACGCTTCCTGGATCGTAAGCTATAATCCTCCCTGCATATGGCTGAAAAGACTGAGAGCAAGACAACCTCCCTGGCCGAATACCGTGAGCTTCTGGGCGTCTATCGCGAGAAGCTCCTCTGGGCAAGGGAGTATCTTTGACCCCGCTTCGCTTAGACGCGTGACGTCGCCTCCCTCGAGGAGGAGATGCGTGCCCCCGACTTCTGGGACGACCAGAACCATGCCCAAGAGCTGAGCACCCGGTACAGCCGCCTCAAGAGCAAGCTCGAGCACTTCGACAAGCTCGCCGCGCAGGTCGACGACTTCGAGTTGCTGCTCGACATGGCCGCCGAGGAGACCGAGGACGAGATGGTCCCCGAGGAGCTGGCCGATGACGTCGAACGGCTCTCGGCCGAGGTCGGCGGGATCCTCGAGGCGCTCGAGGAGCAGCGGCTGTTCACCGGGGAGTTCGACGCGGGCGACGCCATCGTCAGCATCCACCCGGGGGCCGGCGGCACCGAGAGCCAGGACTGGGCCGAGATGCTCCTGCGCATGTACCTGCGCTGGGCCGAGAAGCGGCGCTTCAACGTCGAGCTGAACGAGGCCAGCGAGGGCGACGAGGCCGGCATCAAGAGCGTCACCTTCACCATCCACGGCGAGAACGCCTACGGGCTGCATGTCCACCGAGCGCGGCGTCCACCGCCTGGTGCGCATCTCGCCTTTCGACTCGGCCAGCCGGCGCCACACCTCGTTCGCGTCCGTGGACGTCACGCCGCTCATCGAGGGCGATGTGACCCTGGAGATCGACGAGAAGGAGCTCCGGGTGGAGACCTACCGCTCTTCCGGCGCGGGCGGGCAGCACGTCAACAAGACCGACTCCGCCGTGCGCATCACCCACGTCCCCACCAAGACGGTGGTGCAGTGCCAGAACGAGCGCTCCCAGATCCAGAACCGCGAGACGGCCATGCGCATGCTGCGCGGCAAGCTGCTCCTCCTCGAGCACGAGAAGCGCGACCAGGAGATGGCCAAGGAGAAGGGCGAACAGAAGGAGATCGCCTGGGGCAGCCAGATCCGCTCCTACGTGCTCGCCCCGTACACGCTCGTGAAAGACCACCGGACGAACTTCGAGAAGGGCAACGTGGAGGCGGTCCTGGACGGGGCCATCGACGAGTTCATCCGCGAATACGTATGGCAAAGATCCACCGGCAGGCTGGGCGCAGCGATAAGGCGGGAGGTATCCGCCGAGTCCCGAAGAATAGTTGTGAGGGTGTCCTCAGAAGGAAGTCGCAGGTAGCACGTGATCAAATTCGAAGACGTAACGAAGATATATCCTCCGAGCACCGTGGGGCTCGAGAAAGTGACCCTCCACATCGAGAAGGGCGAGTTCGTCTTTCTGGTGGGGCCGTCCGGCTCGGGCAAATCCACCTTCATCCGTCTGCTCATCAAGGAACTGGAGCCCGACCGCGGCCGGGTGAGTGTGGGCGGCCGTGATCTCGCCTCGCTCCGGCGTTGGAAGATCCCCTATCTTCGGCGCAACATCGGGTGCGTGTTCCAGGACTTCAAGCTGCTGCCCAACAAGACCGCGCTCGAGAACGTCATGTACGCGCTCCTGGTGACGGGCAACGCGAGCCACGATTCCAAGAAGAAGGCCATCGAGATCCTGAACTTGGTAGGACTGGGTCACAAGGAGGAAAGCTTTCCCAACGCAGCTGTCCGGGGGCGAGCAGCAGCGGGTGTCCATCGCCCGGGCGTTCGTGAACCATCCCCCGCTCCTCATCGCGGACGAGCCCACCGGGAACCTCGACCCCGAGACCTCCATGGGCATCATGCAGTTGCTCTATCGCATCAACAAGACCGGGACCACCGTGCTCATGGCCACCCATGACCGCGAGATGGTGGACCGCATGCGCCGGCGCGTCATCGCCCTGGAAGAGGGCAAAGTCGTGCGCGATCAGAAACGAGGCGGCTATGGGGAGGATTAGCTTCTTCCTGAAGGAGGCCTTCGGGTCTCTGCGGAGGAACTTCTTCATGACCATCGCCGCTCTGGTGACGGTCTTCCTGTCGATCGTGGTGCTCGGCGGCGTGCTCGTCTTCGTGTACACCACGGACGCCCTGCTCAAGGAAGTCGAGCAGAAGGTGGAGATCACCGTCTACCTCAACACCGACCCCGATCCCATCCCAGGAAGAGATCGACGCCCTCTCGGCCGAGATCTCGGGCTGGAAAGAGGTCAAGAACTCGGTGTTCGTCACCAAGCAGGAAGCGCTTGACCGCCTCAAGGAGGACTTCGAGGACAACCCGGAGATCCTGGAAGGGCTCACCGGCAACCCGCTCCCGGCTTCGTTCGAGATATCCCTCGTGGATCCCACGACCGTGGATTCCGTCGCCGTCGCGCTTCGAAGGCAACAGCATCGTCGATGAGGTCCGCTACGGCAAGGAGATCGCCGACAAGCTGTTCAGCGTCACCTCGTGGCTGCGCAACCTCTTCGTGGCGGCTCATCGCGCTGCTCGGCATCGTGGCGGTGCTCCTCATCTCCAACACCATCCGGCTGTCGATCTTCGCCCGAAAACGGGAAGTGGAGATCATGAAGCTGGTGGGGGCGACCAACTGGTTCATCCGCTGGCCGTTCATCATCGAGGGGGTCACGGTCGGGTTGATAGGAGCCGTCTTCGCCGCGGTGGTCGTTCTCGTGCTGAACAGCGTGCTGATCGGGCAGGATCAGCGAGAACCTCACCTTCATGTCCGTCCCCCTGGACGCGGTGCCCAACGTGGTCGTGACCGTCATCCTGCTGGCGGTGGGCGTGGGCATCGGGGCTGTGGGTTCGGCCATAGGCCTGCGGCGGTTCCTCAAGGTGTAGCCGCGATCTCAACGGCCGATAAGCTCCGCATAAATCATGCTGCGCACTCTGGCGGATGGGTAGTCTTCGCGTGGGGTATCCTCTCTAGGCATGCGTAGAAGCCTGAGAATACCCCTGCTCATCCTGGGCGGCCTCATCGCCGCCATCCTGCTGGTGTCGGGCGGCTTCCTGCTCGGCGCTCGGAACGACCTGAGCGCGGCGCTCCGGGGGCTGTTCCCGGTGGTGGGCACCTCGTCGGGCAACGAGTCCGCCGACCTTCAGCAGGAAGTGCTCGACAAGCTCGACTCCACGTACTACAAGGCCGTCGACGACTCGATCCTTCAGGCCGCCGCCATCGACGGCATGGTGGCCGCCTTGGGCGACCCTTACACGGTCTACTGGGACCCGGAGGAGTACGCCGCCTTCAAGGAGAGCACCTCCGGCTCGTACACCGGCCTGGGCATGACGGTGGAGATGGCCGACGGCCTGGTCACCATCGTCGCCACGTTCAAGGGCAGCCCGGCCGACCTGGCGGGCATCGAAGCGGGCGACATCATCCTGAGCGTGGACGACCTGCCCGTCGACGGGGAGACCCTCGATCAGGTGGTGGCCCAGATGAAGGGCGGCGCCGAGGGCACCACGGTCAAGATAGAGGTCTATCGGCCGCTCCCGACGGCGCCGACCACCACGAGCACCATCGCCGGCGCGACGACCACCGAAGGCAGCGCCGAGACGACCACCAGCACCACCGCTGTCCAGAAAGCGGACACCTCGAACCTGCCGCCGGGCGGCGAGAAGAAGGAATACACGCTCACGCGGAAGAACATCGCGATCCCCGTCACCGAGACCAAGATCCTGCAGGCCGGGGACAAGAAGGTGGCTCTCATCGGCTTCTTCACCTTCTCCCAGGGCTCGGCTTCGGCGCTCCGCTCGGCGGTCAAGCAGGTCATGGAGGTCGACCAGGTCGACGCCATCATCCTCGACCTGCGCAGCAACGGCGGCGGGCTGCTCGACCAGGCGGTGGACGTGGCCAGCATCTTCATCCCCGAGGGCAAGATCATCGTCAGCACCGAGGGGCTCCACTCGCCCGAGCAGGTCTACGAGGCCACGGGTGGCGCCTACCTGGACATCCCCGTGTACGTGCTCACCGACCCGTACACCGCGAGCGCTTCGGAGATCGTCGCCGGCGCCCTGCAGGACTACGGCCGGGCCACTCTGATCGGTGAGACCACGTTCGGCAAGGGCCTGGTGCAGAGCATCGAGCCGCTCTCCAACGGGGGCGCGCTCAAGGCGACCACTGCCGTGTACCTCACGCCCAAAGACCGCGACATCAACAAGACGGGCATCTCCCCCGACGTGACCGCGCCGGACGATCCCACGACCGCCGCCGTCGACGAGGCTGTGGAAGAGGCGCTTCGCGCTCATCGGGGGCGCTGCGCCCTCGACCGGGACGTCCTCCACGACGTCCACCACCTTCCTCGCCCCGACCGGCACCACCTCCACCACGAACTGAGGGACCCGGCATGTCCGGCTTCCGTCCCCGATTCTTCATCTCGCCCGCCGATGTTGACGGCCGCCCCGACGCGGGGACCGGCCTCGCCGGCCTCACCGTCACTCTGGACGCCGAAGATTCCCATCACGCGCTGCGCGTGCTGCGGCTGCGGGCCGGCGACGCGTGCGAAGTGGTGGTGGGGGCCGCCGTTCACGCGGCCACGGTGCGGCCCGCCGGCGGCAAGACGGTGCAGTTGCTGCTGGGCGAGCGGCTGGAGGGCCCTGAAGCGGGAGCCTCCTACGAGAAGACGGTCGCGCTGGTACAGGCCGTCGCCCGCCCGTCGGCCCTGGATTGGACCATCGAGAAGAGCACCGAGGCCGGCGCCAGCCTGATCATGCTGGTGCAGGCGGCGGGTTCGCCCCGGCCGGCCGGCAAGGACGCCGGCGGCCGTCAGGCCCGGTGGGACCGCATCGCCCGGGAGGCGGCCAAGCAGAGCAAGCAGCTTGCGGTGCCGCCGGTGGAGGCGCCCGTGACGATCTCCGCCGCGCTGGAGCGGGTGAGAGCGCTCGGTCTGCTGCCGGTGCTTCTGGACCCCGACGCCGGCCGGAACCTGTACGACGTGCTGGCCGAGCCGCGCAAGCGCCGCGCCCGAGGCCGCGCGCCGGGGTGGCCCTCTGGGTGGGCCCGGAGAGCGGCTGGACCGCCGCCGAGCGGGACGGCCTGGTGCAGGCCGGGGTGGCTACGGCCAGGCTTGGCCGGGGGGTGCTCCGCACCGAGACCGCCGGTCCGGTGGCGGTGGCGGTGGCGAGACTTGCGCTGGGGGATTGGTAGTATAATCGAAGCCATGGACGAATGCATATTCTGTAGGATCGCCGATGGGCGCATCCCGGCCGGGAAAGTGCTGGAAAACGACCAATTCGTGGCCTTCAGAGACATCAACCCGAAGGCTCCTCAGCATATCCTCGTCATCCCCCGCGAACACCTTGTCTCGATCGATGATCTCAGCGCTTGGCAACACTGCGAAGGGCATGCGCTCCTGCAGTTCATCGCCGAGGTGGCGCGTGAGGTGGGCGTAGCGGAAACGGGCTACAGGGTCATCACCAACATCGGTCCTGACGGGGCGCAGGAAGTCCAGCACATGCACTTCCACCTCCTGGGTGGGGAATACTTGGGTGATCTTCGATGAGTATGTTGTCTGACGTCCAGGACTCGGTCAAAGAAGCCATGAAGGCCGGCGACAAACAGAAGGTCGCGGCTCTTCGCATGGTGGTCTGCGAACTGCAGAACGAGGCCAAGCGGACCCGCGCCGACCTGGACGAGGCCACCGAACTCGCGGTGCTGCGCCGGGAACTCAAGAAGCGCCAGGAATCCCTGGAGGCGTTCCGGGCGGGCGGGCGCGAAGAACTGGCCGCCTTCGAGGAGTACGCGGCGGGTCTCATCGAGGGGCTGCTGCCCCAGCAGATGAGCGAGGCCGATCTTTCCGCCCTTGTCGATCGCGTCATCGCCGAGACCGGCGCCACCTCCGCCCAAGGAGATGGGCAAGGTCATGTCGGCCGTCATGGCTCAGGGGGGAGCGGCGCTCGACGGCAAGGCGGCTTCCCGGCTGGTCAAGGAGCGTCTATCCGCGTGAGACGACCCCGGCCCAACCATGTAGGGGTCGCGGAAGGTCAGAGGGGGAGAAGCGGCGTGAGCGCCGAATACGTGACCAAGCACATCGACCTTGATAATCGTGTGGCGGCGCTATTGGTGGGCGAGAACGACAAACATCTGCGCGCCCTGGAACAGCTGCTCGATTCCGAGATAAGCCTGCGCGGCAACCAGTTGACCCTCGAGGGCACCGACGCCGAGGTGGAGCGTGGCGAGGCGATGATCGGCGAGCTGCTGGCGCTGCTGCAGTCGGGGCAGAGCCTCGACCGGGCCACGCTCGAGCTGGCGGCGTCGCTCAGCGCCGGGCAGACCGTCGATTGGGCCACCGACCTCAACAAGATCGTCAGCGACGTCATCCTGGAGCACCGGGGCAGGCGCATCCGCCCGAAGACCAAGAACCAGAAGGCGTACATCGACGCCATCCGTTCCAACACCATCACCTTCGGCATCGGGCCGGCGGGCACGGGCAAGACCTACCTGGCCATGGCCATGGCCACCGCGGCCTTCCTGGCCGGCGACGTGGCCCGCATCATCCTCACCCGGCCGGCGGTGGAGGCGGGCGAGAAGCTGGGCTTCCTGCCCGGCGGGTTGATGGAGAAGGTCGACCCCTACCTGCGCCCCCTGTTCGACGCGCTGTACGACATGATGGACAGCGAGCGGCTCACCGAGTACCTGGAGCGGGGCACCATCGAGGTGGCGCCGCTCGCCTACATGCGCGGCCGCACCCTGAACGACTCCCTGATCATCCTGGACGAGGCGCAGAACACCACGCCCGAGCAGATGAAGATGTTCCTCACGCGGCTGGGCTTCGGCGCCAAGATGATCGTCACCGGGGACATCACCCAGATCGACCTGCCTCGGGGACAGCATTCCGGTCTGGTGAACGTGGCCGGCGTCCTCTCGAAGATCCCCGACATCGCGTTCGTCTATTTCGATAGCCAGGACGTGGTGCGGCACAAGCTCGTGCAGGACATCGTCTCGGCCTACAAAGCCTACGGGGAAGCCTTGCAGGTGCCTGTCCGCCACGCGCCCTCAGGACGGGGTCCGGCGGATCGCCGCCGTGGAGGCCGGGGAGAGACCGCGGGCGCCCAGTGAGCGCCACCGGGACATAAGCCATGAACAAGCTGCTATCCCGCCTGCGGCATAGGCTGGCGGACTTCCGCGAATGGATCGACGGCCGGAGCCCCTGGCGCTTTGAACTCGTCCTCCTCGCCTGCCTGCTGGTAGGTATCACCGTGATCATCTGGACGGCGTTCCTGCCCGCGCTGCACGGCTTCAGTGCGGGCCAGCCGGCGCCGCGGACCATCGTGGCGGGCCAGACCGTCACCGTGCTCGACGCCGATGCCACCGCAGAGCCTCAAACAGCAAGTGGCCGAACTGGTCGAGCCCGTCTACAACCCCGATACGGGGGCGCTGCCCAAGGCCACTGGAGCACTTCAGGGGTTCTTCGCGAAGGTAGACTCGTTGCGGGCGACGCTCGCGGGCGGCGGCGACGCGGCGGCAGCGATCGACGAGCTGAGCGGCATCGCTCCGGACACCGCCTCCGACCAGACCCTGGGGTACCTGCTCACCGCGGACGCCGCCGCCTACGACCTTCTGCAGCGGCAGGCGCGCGGCGCGCTCGAGACGGTGTTCGCCGACAGCATCACCGTCAGACACCATCGCCGCCGCGCGCGAGAATCTGAAGTCGATCGCCGGCGCGCTCGCCGGGTCGTCGGAGACGGCGACAGCGGTCTACGAAGTGGCCGCGGGCTACATCCGGCCCAACCAAGTGCTCGACGAGGCGCAGACCCTCGCTCGGCAGGAGGCGGCCATGGACCAAGGTGACCCCGGTCATGGTGACCGTCCGCGATGGCGACACCGTGGTGCAGGAGGGCGAGATCATCAGCGAGCAGGACACCATCGTGTTCAAGGCGCTGGGACTCACCGGATCCCGATCGGGCTGGAAGGTCTGGCTGGGCGTCTTCCTGCTCGTCCTCCTGGAGACGGCCATCTTCTCCCGGCTGCTCTACCGCTTCAACCGGGCGGCCGGCTTCCCCAACAACATGAAGTTGGCGCTGGCCTCGCTGCTTCTCGCGTTCACCCTGCTGGCGCGGCTGCTGATCATCCATCCTCTGTCGCCGTACATCATCCCGGTGGCGGCTCTCGGCATGACGGTGGCGGTGATCCTCAACGCCCGCAGCGCGCTTCTTCTGGTGACTCTGACGTCGCTCAACATCGGGCTGATGACCGACCTCAACATGCGCTACGCGGTGGTCGCCGTGCTGGTGGGGGCGCTGTCCCTCTACCTGGTGTCGCGGGTCACGCAACGGGCGGGGCTCATGGGGGCCGGTTTCGCCGCTATGGGTATCGCGGCTTTCACCATCTTCTGCGTGGAACTGTTCACGGAGAGCGGGATGGGAGCGGCCCTGCGGGCGGCCTCCTGGGGTCTGGCCAACGGCGTCCTGGCGGGGGCGGCCACCGTGCTCATCCTCTTGCTGCTCGACACCGTGTTCAACCTCACCACGCCGCTCCGGCTGCTCGAGCTCGCCAACCCGGCTCAGCCGTTGCTGAAGCGCCTGCTGCAGGTGGCGCCCGGCACCTACAACCACAGCATCCAGATGGGCAACCTCGCGGAGGCCGCGGCGGAAGCCATCGGGGCCAACCCGCTGCTCGCCCGCGTGGGCGCCTACTATCACGACATCGGCAAGACCGTGCGACCCGAGTACTTCGTGGAGAACCAGATCTACGTCGACAACCCGCACAACCGGCTGAACCCCAACCTGTCGAAGCTGGCCATCACGGCCCATGTCAGGGACGGCGAGCATCTGGCCCGCCTGTACGGACTGCCGCGGCCGGTGGTGGACATCATCAGTGCAGCACCACGGGACCTCGGTGCTCCAGTACTTCTACCACAAGGCTCTCGAGTCCACGAAAGACGAACGTCTACGAGGAGAGCTACCGCTACGAGGAGCAGAAGCCCCGCTCCAAAGAGGCGTCGATCGTCATGCTGGCGGACAGCGTGGAAGCGGCCGCGCGGGCCATGCAGAACCCCACCCGCAGAAAGCTCCAAGCGATGATCCAGGAGATCATCAAGCACAAGGTGGAAGACGGCCAGCTGGACGAGTCCGACCTCACCCAGGGCGACCTGCACAAGATCCGGGAGTCGTTCGACATGAGCCTCCGCGGGCTCGTGGGGCACCGCATCGCCTATCCCGAACGATCCGGCACGCAGCGGCGCCGCGGCCCGGCCGGGGGCGGCTCTGAGAAGAAGGGCACGGCTCCGGAGGAGATCCCCGGAGTCGATGACACGGCCAGAGACGAGACATGACAGTCTCGGTCGATGTGATCGACGCCACCGGGCTGGTGGTGGATCACGGGGCGGTGCGGGGGCTGGTGGAGGCGGTCCTGGCGGCGGAGGACCTGCCGGGAGAGGTGGCCGTGGCCTTTGTGGACGAAGCGGCCATCGCGGACCTGAACGTCCGCTACCGGGATGCCGAGGGTCCCACGGACGTCCTTTCCTTCGACTACTCCGACGAGGATCCCACTGGGGTCGCCGTGTCCGGGGAGATCGTGGTGTGTCCCCAGGTTGTGATCCGCTACGCCGCCGAGGAGGGCCGGGATCCGGCCGTCCAGTTGGGCTGGACCCTCATCCACGGGGCACTCCACCTGGCCGGATACGACCACGAGACCGACCAGGGCGAGATGCGCGATCACGAGCAGGGGCTGCTCCGGCGACTGAGCACCCAGGTGGGTATGCTGGCCCTCGCGAAAGACCGCGGGTGACGGGAGGCCGTTGATGGTGGACCCGCGATCGATGCCGCCAGAAGGCGCCGAGTCTGAGGGTGACAAGCCCGCGGGGGGTCGACCCCGGCAGGGCTCGCTCCTGCGGAGCTTCAACTTCGCCTTCCAAGGACTCGTGTCGTCAGTTCGGCATCAGCGGAACATGCGCATCCACCTGATCCTGGGCTTCCTGGTGCTCATCATCGGCATCTTCTTGAACCTGTCCCGGCTCCAGTTGGTGGCGATCTTCGCAGCGGTGGCGCTCGTGTTCATCACCGAGATGATCAACTCGGCCATCGAGGCGGTGGTCGACCTCGTCACCGACCAGATCGATCCCCGGGCGAAGACCGCGAAGGACCTGGCCGCGGGAGCTGTGCTCATCGCCGCCATCAATGCGCTGGTGGTGGCCTACCTGGTGCTGTCCGACCGTCTGACCCATGTATCGCTCGACCTGCTCACCGCCATCCGGCGCTCGCCGGCCCACCTGACCATAGTGGCCCTGGCTGTGTTGGTCCTGGCCGTCATCGCTCTCAAGGCCTTCAGCCGCAGAGGAACGCCCCTATCGGGCGGGCTGCCGTCGGGCCACGCCACCCTGGCCTTCGCCGCCTGGACCGCGGTGACGTTCGTGGTGGCAGGGCAGCCGCAGGGCATCCTGGTGAGCTTCCTCACGTTCATCATGGCCGTCCTGGTGGTCCAGACCAGGGTGGAGAGCGGCATCCATTCGGTGCTGGAGGTGCTGCTGGGCGCGCTCCTGGGGGTGGCGGTGACCACCGTGATCTTCCAGTTGCTGTACTAGGAGATGGCGATGGACGAAGACCGTCTGACACCACAACTCGGACGCTTGATCGACGCCGCGAAGGCCGCGGCGGGGGGTGCGGCCGCGGAGGGCGGCACTTCGCTCGGCGGCACGGACGCCCGGGTGCGGCGCGAGGGATGGGCGGTACTCGGTCTGGACGGCGGAGTCCACGCCGGGCAGAGCCTGGCCGCAGCTGTCGCGGCGGCCACAGCGACGCACACCCAGCCGGAAGCGGCGGCCTTCGCGGTGGCCGGGGAAGCGGGCGAGACCCTTCTGCCGGCCGGCGGATGGCTGGCGGGGGCCGAGGATGCTGACCCGGAGTTGCCGGTGGTGGTGAAGTACCTGGGGCGCTGGGTGGTGGTGACGCTGGGTGAGATACCGGGAGGGGCGGCGGCGGGGCCGCCCGGGGAAGCCGGGGCGGCGGCGGCCGCAGCCGGCGGCGCGTCCACCGAGGCCGGGGCGTGAAGCTCACCCGGCTCAGATCCCCGAGCCCCGAACTCCTGAAGCAGCTCGAGGAGTACGACTTCGAGGCGTTCGGGCCGACCGGGCTGCGCACGTACGACCTGGCGGTGATGTCCGAAGCGGGCATGGTGCTGCTGGCCCAGATCGACGACGAGATCGTCGGGAGTTGCCAGCTGATGCGGGTGCTGGACGAGCCCGACTTCTTCTACGTGGTCGGCTTCTACATCCGGCCGCAATGGAGGGGACGGCGCCTCAGCCGGGAGTTCCTACGGCTGGCGGCCGAAGAGAGCCGCGCGCTCGGGGCGAACGGCCTGGTGCTGACCACGGCGCCCACGAACACCGCGGCGCTCGCTCTGTATCAAGGTGCCGGGTTCGTCGTCGAAAGATTCGTCCCGCACTTCTACGGGGAGAAGGAGGACAGATACATACTGCGCTGGTATTTCCCTCCGGAGGGAGGGCTTGCCGGGCTGGGTATGATAGATGTCCGACCAAAGGAGGTAGGCGGGCAGTGAGAGTAGAAGAACTGGCCAAGACCATCGATAGCACCTTGCTCGAGGCCACGAGCACCACCACGGCCGTCGAAGCACTGTGCAGGGACGCCATCTCCTATCACTTCGCGTCGGTCTGCGTTCTCCCCTACTGCGTGCCGGTGGCCCGGCAGTTGCTTCAGGGGTATGACGTCAAGGTGGGGACCGTGGTCTCCTATCCTCTTGGCGCCGATTCGCAGCGCACCAAGGTCACGGGGGCCGAGCAGGCGGTAGCCCTCGGCGCCGACGAACTGGACGTCATCCTCAACATCCCGGCCATGCTCTCCGGCGACTTCCGCTACGTGCGGGACGAACTGCGCAGTGTGGTCCGCACCGTCCGCATGACCAGCGTCAACACGGGCCGCGGCCTGGTGCTGGTGAAAGCCAACGTCGAGGCCTACTACCTGGATGAGAAGCTGAAGCGCCTGGTCTGCAAGATCGTGGAGGATTCCGGGGCCGACTTCATCAAGACTTCCACCGGCTACGCTCCGGGTGGGGCCACGGCCAAGGACGTCGAACTGTTCCGCGACCTGCTGCCCGAGAGCGTCGGTGTGGATGCATCCGGCGGCATCGACACCGCCGAGGACGCCGAGTTGATGATCAACGCCGGCGCCGCCCGCATCGGGACGTCGCATGCCGTGGACATCATCAAGGAGTTCTCCGCCGACCGGGACTGACCGCTGCGTTAGGGAGGATCTGAGTGAGCTCCCGCTTCTTCACCACCGACGCGCTGGTCATCGGCTCCATGCGCTACAGCGAGGCCGATCGTATCGTCACGCTCTACACCCGCGAGCGCGGCGGTGAGCGCGGTCGCCAAGGGCGTGCGCCGGGTCAAGTCCAAGGTCGGAGGCAGGCTGGAGCCGTTCAGCCTGGTGCAAGATGAGCCTCCATTCCGGCAAGGGCAGCCTCTACACCATCGTCGGAGTGGACACGGTCCGCACGTTCCAGGGGGTGCGGGACGAGCTGTTCCGCATGGAGGAGGGAGCCCGGCTGCTGAGCGCCGTGCGCCACCTCTTCCCCGGGGAGGAAGCCAGCGCCGCCGGCCTTCAACCTGCTCGTGCGCGGAGTGGCCCGCCTGTGCGAGGCCGAGGATGCGGCCGCGGCGGCCGGGATCGTGCTCGCCACCCGGCTGAAGCTGCTGGTCCTGATGGGCTACGCCCCCGAGGTCTCCCACTGCGCCCGGTGCGGCAGCGAAGGGCCGCTCTACGGGTTCTCGCCCGCCCTGGGGGGCGTGCGTGTGCGACGCCTGCGTCCAGACGGCGCAGCGTATCCTGCTTCGCCCTCAGCACCGGCGCGGTGGCTACGCTGCGCGCGCTCTGCCAGAACTCGCTGGCCGAGATCAAAGACCTCGATCTGGACGATCGCGCTACCGCCGAGGTGGAGCAGGTGGTCTGCTCAGACCCTGGCCTTTCACGGGCACTGAGCGGCCCCCGGCGGCGACGCGCCGTCGCTGCAGGCTGACGAGAAGGGCAACCGCCGCTCGTAGTTGGGCGCTTCCTTGGTGATGGTGCACGTCGTGCGGGTGGCTCTCCGCCAGGCCCGCCGCGGTGATCCGGATGAAGCGTGCCTCTCTTGTGCAGTTCGTCGATGGTGGCGGAGCCGGTGTAGCCCATGCCGGCCCGCAGGCCGCCCACCATCTGGTAGACCAGGTCGCCGAGGGGGCCCTTGTGGGGGACCATGCCCTCGATGCCCTCGGGGACCAGCTTCTTCTGGTCTTCCTGGAAGTACCGGTCGGCGCTGCCTTCGTTCATGGCGCCCACGGAGCCCATGCCTCGATAGACCTTGTAGCTGCGGCCTTCCCAGAGGATGCGCTCGCCCGGGCTCTCGGTGGTGCCCGCGAACAGGGAGCCGATCATGACGCTGTGCGCGCCCGCCGCCAGGGCCTTGACCATGTCGCCCGAGTAGCGGATACCGCCGTCGGCGATGACCGGGATGCCGTACTTGTAGGCCTCCGCGGCGCACTCGGAGACCGCCGTGATCTGCGGGACGCCGCAGCCCATGACCACCCGGGTGGTGCAGATGGAGCCGGGGCCGATGCCCACCTTGATGGAGTCCACGCCCCGCTCGATGAGGGCCTTGGTGCCCTCGGCGGTGCCGACGTTGCCGGCCATGAGCTGGATGTCGGGGTAGCGCTCGCGGATCTTCTCGATCGCGTCCAGCACGCCGCGCGAATGGCCGTGGGCGGTGTCGATGCAGATGATGTCGGCCTGAGCCTCGACCAGCGCCTGCACCCGCTCGTTGGTGTCCCTGGCGACGCCCACCGCCGCGCCCACGCGCAGCCGGCCCAGTTCGTCCTTGCAGGCGTTGGGGAACTCGATCATCTTGGTGATGTCTTTGATGGTGATCATGCCGCGCAGCTTGTAGTCGTCGTCCACGACCAGGAGCTTCTCGATCTTGTGGATCTTGAACTGCTCGATGGCCTGGTCCAGGGTGGTGCCCACGGGCACGGTCACCAGGTTCTGGGACGTCATGAGGGCCGTCACCGGCTTGCTGAAGTCGGTCTCGAAGCGGGTGTCGCGGTTGGTGATGATGCCGGCCAGCGTGCCGTCGGGATGGATGATGGGGACGCCGGAGATGCGGTACTCCTTCATCAGCGCCTCGGCGTCGCCGTACGTGGCGGTGAGCGGGAGGGTGATGGGGTCCACGATCATCCCCGCCTCACTCCGCTTGACCTTGCGCACCATGTCGGCCTGTCGCTCGATCGGCTGGTTCTTGTGGATGATGGTGAGGCCGCCCTCGCGGGCCAGCGCGATGGCGAGAGCCGTCTCGGAGACGGTGTCCATGGCGGCCGCCAGAAGGGGGACGTTGAGAGTGATCTTGCTGGTCAGGCGGGTACGGACATCGGTCTCTTTCGGAAGGACGCTCGACTCCGCGGGGATGAGGAGAACGTCGTCGAAGGTCAGGCCTTCACCTACTATCTTGCCTTCCCAGTCGATCACTTCGACCTCCTTTTTCCGGTGATTCTACAGGTAACGGCCGGGGATTGCATGCCCTTGGCGCAGACTGTCCGGAGGCCTCGCTATAGTAGTGGGGAGCCGGGCGCCGGCCGGCTGAGAGGAGACCGGGCGAAGGGCCCGGGAAGCGACGTGAGGAGCAGCAGACATGTCCCTAGCTCTGTCAGTGATAGCCGTGGTCCTGCTGGTGGTGGCCGTCATCCTGCTGGTGGCACTGCTGCAAAGGCAACGCTCGGGGTCGGCGGAGGCGGCTTTCGACGAGGTGCTGGCAGGCCAGGAACGGTCGGACAGGCTGTTGCGCGAGGTCATGGGCCAGGCGAGGCTGGAGGCCGCCCAGAACTCCCAGCAGGTCCGGGAAGACGTGGCGGCCACGCTCAAGGGCCTGGGTGATTCGACCATCACCAGCATCGGCCAGATGGGGCTCCAGCAGAAGGCCCAGTTCGACAGTTTCGCCCAGCGGCTGGAGGCGCTCACCGAACTCGAACGAGCGCCGCGTCGGCCGAACTCCGCAACACCGTGGACGAACGTCTCAAACAGATGCAGACCGAGAACGCGCAGCGCCTCGAGCAGATGCGCCAGACCGTCGACGAGAAGCTCACCGCGACCCTCGAGCAGCGGCTGGGCGAGTCGTTCAAGCAGGTGAGCGAGCGGCTGGAGCAGGTGCACAAGGGCCTGGGCGAGATGCAGACCCTGGCGCACGGCGTGGGCGATCTCAAGCAGGTGCTCACCAACGTCAAGACCCGGGGCACCTGGGGCGAGGTGCAGCTGGGCATGCTGCTGGAGCAGATGCTGAGCCCCGAGCAGTACGCGGACGAACGTGGCCTGCAAGCTCGGGTGTGCCGAGAGGGTGGAGTTCGCCATCAAGCTGCCCGGCCAGCCGGGCCGGGAGGGCGACCAGGTCTGGCTGCCCATCGACGCCAAGTTCCCGGTCGAGGACTACCAGCGCATGCTCGACGCCCAGGACAAAGGGCGACCTCGCGGGCATGGACGCCGCGTCCAAGGCGCTCGAGACCCGGATCAAAGCGTCGGCTCGGGATATCCAGACCAAGTACCTCGACCCGCCGCGCACCACCGACTTCGCCATCATGTTCCTGCCCACCGAGGGGCTGTACGCGGAGGTGCTCCGACAGCCCGGGTTCGCGGATTCGCTACAGCGGGACTTCCGGGTGCTGGTCACCGGGCCCACCACGCTGGGGGCAGCTCCTCAACAGCCTGCAGATGGGCTTCCGCATCCTGACGGTGGAGAAGCGCTCCAGCGAGGTGTGGCAACTACTGGGGGCGGTCAAGACCCAGTTCGGGCAGTTCGGCGGCTCTGCTGGACAAGGTGCACAAGAAGCTCGACCAGGCGTCGTCCACCATCGAAGACGCGGCAAGGAAGAGCAGGACCATCGAGCGCAGCCTGCGCACCGTGCAGGAACTGCCCGCTGAGGCGGCGGGCAACCTGCTTGCCCTCGGCCCGCTCGACGAACCGTCCGAAGACACGGCGGAAGCCGGATGGGGCGGCGACGCCGCGGAGGACGAGTAGGCTGGGTCGTGCCGCCGGCCGGTTTGCGGCCGGCCCCAGGCGCACGCCGCCTCGGCCGTCTGCTAAGCTTCCCGGCATCGTGGCTATCGATACCGTCATCTTCGACCTCGACGGGGTCCTCATCGAGACCGAGCAGGAGTGGAACGAAGTCCGCAAGGAGTTCGCCGCCCGGCACGGTGGCCACTGGAGCCAGCACGATCAACCTGCCCTCATGGGCGCCAACTCCATGCAGTGGGCGGAGTACATGCGCGACAAGGTGGGCATCGGGCTCTCCTCGCGCGAGATCTACGACGGGGTCGTCAACGCGCTCCGCGATCGCTACTCCGAGCACCTGCCGCTCATCCCCGGAGCGTGGGAGGCGGTCACCGGGCTGGCTGTGAAGTTCAAGTTGGGCGTGGCCTCCTCGTCGCCCCTCGAACTCATCGAGCACTCGCTTCGGCTGGCGGGGCTGCGCACGTACTTCCAGGCGGTCGTGTCGTCGGACGAGGTCGCGGTGGGCAAGCCCGCGCCTGACGTGTACCTGGAGGCCTGCCGGCGTCTTGGGCACCGAACCGGCCCGGGCGGCGGCCATCGAGGATTCCTCCAACGGGTTGCGCGCGGCAGCGGCTGCCGGGCTGGCTTTGGTCGCCATCCCGAACATGGCTTATCCGCCCGACCCCGATTCCTTGGCGCTGGCGGACGTGGTGATGGGTTCGGTCGGCGAGGTGACGGGGGATATCATCTCAGCGCTACGGATGGAGGAGACCCGGCATGGTCGATAGGGAGAAGCTCATCAAACTGGTCAGGGCCGAGACGTGGGCGGTCGTCGGGGCCTCGGAGGACCGGAGCAAGTTCGGCAACATCACCTTCCGCGAACTCAAGTCGTCGCGGCAAGAAGGTGTTCCCGGTCAATCCGAAGGCGGGCGAGGTGGAAGGCGAGGCGGCCTATCCAGCCTGGCCGATCTTCCCGAGCACGTCGACTGCGCGCTCATCGTCGTGCCTCCCAAGGCAAGTGAGGGCGTGGTCCGCGAGGCGGATGAGGCCGGCATCGACAGCGTGTGGTTCCAGCCGGGAGCCGAGTCGATCGCCGCCCTCGCCTACTGCGAGGCTCACGGGATGACGGCCATCACCGGCCACTGCATCCTCATGACCAAAGAGGACTAGCGCCCGGGCCCGCGGCCGGGCCACCCAGGCCCGCCGCTCCCGGCGCCGCGGCCACTCAGAGTGCCAGGATGGCCCGGAGATCGTTGACGTTCGTGCGGGTGGGGCCGGTGACCAGCAGGTCGCCGAGGGCGGAGAAGAACCCGTAGCTGTCGTTGGCGTCGAGGAGAGCCCTCGGGTCGAGGCCGGCCCTCCGGGCCCTCTCCAACGAATCGGGGAGCAGCACGGCTCCCGCGTTGTCCTCCGTGCCGTCGATGCCGTCCGTGTCCGCGGCAAGGGCGTAAACAGCACCTTGGCGGGTCGCGCCGCTCGCCTCCAGCGCCAGCCCGAGCGCCAAGAGATACTCGGTGTTGCGGCCACCAGCGCCATGGCCCTTCACCGTCACCGTGGTCTCGCCTCCGGAGAGGATCAGCAGGGGTCTCGGCCGCCCGGCCACGAGGGCAGCGTGCTGCGCCGCCACCGCCCGCGCTTCGCCCTGCACTTCCGCGCCCAACACGAGCGGGATCACACCGGCCTGCTGCGCCATCTGGGCCGCCGCGTCCAGCGCGGATGCCGGGGTGGCTATCACCTCATACCGGCTGCGGGCGAGCCTGGGGTCGCCGGGTTTGGGCGTCTCGTCGGAGGCCTCTTGGAAGCGCCGGCGCACGGCCGGAGGAAGGTCGAGGGAGTAGCGCGCCGCGATCTCCGAAGCGTCGGCGAAGGTGGAGGGGTCGCCGACGGTCGGCCCGGAGCCGATGACCGCCGGGTCGTCCCCGGGTACGTCGGAGATGGCGAAGGTGAGCACCGGAGCCGGCCAGGCCGCAACCGCCAGACGCCCTCCGGTGATGGCCGAGAGGTGCTTGCGCACGCAGTTGATGTCCGCGATGGGCGCTCCCGAGCGGAGCAGTTGCCGGCCCACCTCCTGCACGTCGGCAAGGCTCAGGCCCGGCGCGGGGAGGTTGAGAAGCGAGGAGGCCCCACCGCTCAGAAGGACCAGGACGAGGTCGTCCTCGGTCAGCCCCCGCACCAGGTCCAGGATACGGGCGGCGGCGCCGGAACCGGCGGAGTCCGGAAGCGGGTGGCCCGCCTCGACCACTTCGATCCGCCGGCAGGGGAGTCCGTGGCCGTACCGGGTCACCACCAGACCGGTGAGTTCGCCCGGCCAGCTCTCCTCGACGGTCCGGGCCATCGCGGCGGCTGCCTTGCCGGCCCCGATCACCACCGTTCGCCCCGCGGGCGGCGCCGGCAACCGGGCGGGGAGCAGCAGCGCCGGGTCCGCCGCGGCCACCATCGCGTGGAAGAGCGAGGTCAGGAAAGGCACCGGATCCTGCGGGGGGAATATCATAGGGCCATGGTACATGTGCTCGACAATCTGGAGATACCCGACGGGGAGCTGGAGTTCGCCACCTCGCGAAGCAGCGGGCCCGGTGGGCAGAACGTCAACAAGGTGAACACGCGGGTCACCGTGCTCTTCGACGTGGACGCATCGGCGGCTCTCGCCGACGCGCAAAGGGCGCTGCTCCGCGAGCGGCTGGGCGGCCGCATCAGCCGGGCGGGCGTGCTGCGGGTGGTGTCGCAGAAGCACCGCACCCAACTGGCCAACCGGGACGCGGCCGTGGAGCGGATGGCCGGGCTGATCCGCGACGCGCTCAGCGAGAAGCCGGAGCGCGTGCCGGTCAGGGTCCCAAGGGCCGAGAAGGAGAAGCGGCTCGAGGAGAAGCGGATCCGCGGGAGCCTCAAGCGGGAGCGCAACTTCCCCGTCGACGCGGACGAGTAGCGGCGCGACCGGGGCGCCCCTTCCGGCGCCGGTCGCTCCGTCGCGCCGGGGCCGCGGCTACGCCCGGACGGCGCTCACCGCGAACATGTGCTCTCCGAGGTTCTCGCTGCCGGTCACCCGGAAGTGAGGTGCGAGGATCGCCGCCACCTCTTCCTTTGTGAAGCGGATGGCCAGCGGCGGGCCCTTCTCGAGTGATTCATCGTCCTTGCGCCAATCGACGACCACCAGCCTGCCGGCGGGGCGGAGCGCCCGGGCGAGCCCCTCGAGATCGATCACGCCGCCGGATTCGTGCCAGGTGGAGATGGAGCAGGCCACATCCAGACTGTCCGCCGGGAGGTCCAAGTGGGTGACGTCGCCGGTGATGAGGCGCACGTTGCCGGGAAGGCCGCGCTCGCGGTAGAACTCGTTCATCTCGGGCTGGATGTCGAGCCCGTAGACCGTCCCGGTGGTCAGCGCCGCGATACGGTCGGTGTAGAAGCCGGCCCCGCTCCCCAGTTCGATGACGTCCTCATCGCCGCGGAGCGCCAGCAACCGGGCGAGGTCGTGCTCGCCGAGTTGGGTCACCAGGCGGCTGGGATCGAGAAGGCGTTCCGCGTGCCCGGCTGAGATCCGGCCGTCGGCGGCGCCATGGCCGCGTGGCTGTGGTGGCACGCGTGGGGGCCGTGCCGGTGATCATCGGTGTGCTCGGGCATGCGGGGGCGCCTCCGGCGAATGGTCAGAACATGGTGCAGCAATGCGGGGCGATGCCCCACGAGAACATGGCGTCCGCCTCCTCCAACTTCGCCGGGTCGGGCGCGGCGACGAGACCGGCTCGGGCGAGGGTGGTGAAGCTCTCGCCTCCCAGGTAGGCGGCCGCCAGCGCGGCGGTCTCAAGGAAGAGGTCGGCCGGCCGGTCGGTGGCGTGGCAGGTGGCGCCGGGGCGGCCCGCCGGAGCGGACAGCACGTAGCGGCCGGTCTTCTGGGTGGGGAACGTCTCGGACACCTCGAACACCAGCTCGCCGCCGGCCGCGTAGGTGCGGGCAGAGAGCGCCCGCGGGATGTCGAGCAGCCGGACGTAGAGGTCGTCCTCGTAGGCGCTCACTCTCATGCGGCGCGAATCGGCCAGGAGGTGGCGGAGTGGTTCGTCCGTTCGCCCGGTCTCGTAGGAGATGGTCTGGCACAGATCCGTCTCCAGGATGTAGCGCCAGAGTTCCCTGTAAGCCTCCGGGTTCCCCGCCATCAGTTCCACGACCTGGGCTTCAAACAGCGGAGTGGCCGCCTCCCAGCGCCCCTTGAGGCGGTAGGTCAGGTAGCCGTCGGCGACGCCGTCCGGCCCGGTGTGGACGACATGGTGGAGCGTCGAGCCGCCCTGCCGGTCGGCCGGGCGGTCGTGGAGGGTATGGGTCCACCACCAGGAGTCCCGCAGGACGGCGCCGGGTTGGCCGAGGCGCAGGCTCTCGTAGATCGCGGGCAGGCGCTCGGCCGCCTCGCTGTCGGTGAGCAGGGTGAGACCGCGCGGGGGCCCATCCTGGGATGGGGAGGCGAAACGGGCATGCGCCCGCTCGATCGAGAAGCTCATCATCTTGGTCGCGGGCCCGTACCCGAACCGCGGGTAGATGCCCGCCTCGGAGGCCAGCAGCACCGAAAGCGGCTCGCCGCGCCGGACGATGTCCTCCAGGTGGGCCGCCAGCAGCGCGCTGAGGATCCCGCGGCGCCGATGGGTGGGTAGGACTCCGCCCCACGTGATGCCGCCGGCGGGCAGGGCCGCCCGGCCGGGAACGGTGAGTTCCAGCGAGTAGACGCCGAGAGTCCCGACGACGCGTCCGGCGTCGTAGGCGCAGAGCGCCCGATCCCAGGGAAAGGCGCGGCGCGAGTCCTCTACGTCCTCGGGAAGGCTCTCCTCCGCGAAGACGAAGTTGGCGAGTGCGAGTATCTCCTCGAACTCCTCTTGCCGGGGCGGGCGTATCTCCAGCCCGGCGATGTCACGACCAGCATCCATGGCCGCTCATCGTAGCAGACAGCCGTTCTTCCTGGAGATGGGCCTGCCAATCGGCCTCGGTCGGCTCGCCGCACTTGCAGAGGAGCTTCTCCCATTCCTCGTCCACCCAGCGCTCGAGCTGTTCGAGAGTGGGCGCGTTCTGGGCCTGGAACAAGTGGGCGAAGCGACCCTGCCGCTTGAGCCAGGGGACCAGCGGCAGCTTGTGGTGCGGCCGGTAGGTGAGGCGATACTCGCCGTCCTCGTATTCGAACAGAGGCCAGTAGCAGGTGTTGACCGCTTCGCGGGCCAGGTCGATGGTCTCGGCTCCGTCGGCCCGCCAGCCACGGGGGCAGGGTGCGAGCACGTTGAGGAACGTCGGGCCGTCCACCGACAGGGCCTTCGCCGCCTTGCGCACCAGATCGCGCGGGTCGTGCGGAGAGGCCTGAGCCACGTACTTGATGCCGTGGGCGATCATGAGCTCGGTCAGGTTCTTGCGCGCCTGCAGCTTGCCGGGCGACTCGGAGCCGACGGGGCTGGTGGTGGTCCAGGCGCCGGTCGGGGTGGCGCCCGAGCGCTGGAAGCCGGTGTTCATGTAGGCGCCGTTGTCGTAGCAGACGTAGAGCATCTTGTGGCCGCGCTCCATGGCGCCCGAAAGGGACTGGAGGCCGATGTCGTAGGTGCCGCCGTCGCCGCCGAAGGCGATGAACTTGACGTTCTCGTCGATGGCGCCCTTCTTCTTGAGTGCCCGGAAGGCGGTCTCGACGCCGGAGAGCGTGGCCGCCGAGTTCTCGAAGGCGGTGTGGATGAAGCTGCTCTTCCACGAGGTGTACGGGTAGATGGTGGTGCTCACCTCGAGGCAGCCCGTGGCCGAACTGACCACCACCGGGTCGCTGGTGCCCATGAGGACCTGGCGTACGACGATCGGCGCGCCACAGCCGGCGCACATGCGGTGCCCGCCGGCCAGTCCGCTCCCCTTGGCCACCAGGTTCAGCCATTCCTTGCGGGCGGTCTCGAAGGTGTTGGTCTCCTCCAGGGCGTCGACCGGACAGACGTTGACGCACTCGCGGCACATGATGCAGCGGCTCTCGTCCACCTTGAACGAGTTCAGCTTGCGCTCGTTGAACATGAGGGCGCCGGTGGGGCAGGTGCTGACGCAGCGGCCGCAGCTGATGCAGTCGGCCAGCTGGAGCGGCCTCGCCGTAGGGGGTGTCGACGTTGATGGCTGAAGCCTCGCCCGGTGAAGTCGTAGCAGGCCGGGCCGGCCACGTCGCGGCAGACCCGGACGCAGCGGCCGCAGGCGATGCAGCGCGCCATGTCGCGGCGGATGAACGGATGTTCCAATTGGGGCTCGACCACGCGGACGCGGCTGCCCTTCTTGACCAGTTCGTTGCGTGGTGATGCCGTACTCGCACACCCAGGCGCTGGAGTTCGCAGTCGCCGAGGCTGGGGCAGGTGCACTGCAGGCAGCGCTGGGCCTCGGTCTGGGCGGCCGCCAGGGAGTAGCCCTTCTCCACCTCGACATCGAGGCCGGTCAGCCGTTTGGCTTTGGAAGTCTTGGGCATCAGGGCGCGAGCCTGCGGCTCGGCGCCGGTCCCCATCGTGAGCCACACCGGGTCGCGCTCGGCCAGCCGCTTCGCGGTGGCGCCGAGCGCCTCGCCCTGCTCGAGCTGCTCCAGATACGGCAGCTTGGCGTGGTCGGCCAGCATCTTCTCGAGAGTGGCCAGGTCCTCGCCGCGCAGCCAGGCGTCGACGGCCAGGGCGGCGCGTTTGCCGCTGGCCACCGCATGGATGGCCGAGCGGGCGCCGCCGCCGGCGTCGCCGGCCACGAACAGGCCGGTGTAGGCGGTGCGGCCGGTGAACCGGTTGGGATACACGTGCTCCCCGCCGACCTTGAGCGGCGCCACCGTGCCGGGGTCGCTGTTCTCCGTGGCGAGGATGACGGTGGCCTTGCCGGCCGCCAGTTGCCGACGCGATGGCCTCGGCGGAGGCGCCGAACTCGAAGGAGACGCCCTCGTCCCGGGCGGCCGCGATCTCGCGGGCGCCGGCGGGCATGGTCTGGGAGTCGTAGCGGGAGACGAGCGTCACGGCCTCGGCGCCGGAGCGCAGGGCGGTGCGGGCCGCATCGACCGCGGTGATGCTGTCACCGACGACGACCACCCGGCCCGAAAGGGTCTTGCGCGGGCCGGTGCGCTGCTGGCGCAGGAACTCGCGCGCGTCCAGGTTGCGTCCGCCGGGCGCCGCCTTCTTGGCGGCCACCGGCCTTGGCTCCGGTGCTGACCACCACGGCGTCGAAGCCGGCGTCGAACAGCACTTGCGGGTCGCTCTCGTAGTGCATCTTGGAGCCGCCCACGAAGCGGGCGCCGGCCTCCCACAGGGGCTGCAGTTCGGCGTCGAGCACCGAAGCCGGCAGGCGGAACTCAGGGAGCAGGTAGCGCAGAGCGCCGCCCGGCTGCTCCTCGGAGTCGTAGACGGTGACCTGATGGCCGCGCCCGATGAGGAACCAGGCCGCCGCCAGGCCGCGCCGGCCCGGCGCCGATGACCGCCACCCGTTTGCCGGTGGTCGAGGCCGCGCCCGAGGTGTGCTCTTGGAGTGATCGGCCGCCGCCCGGTGCAGATCGCAGATGGCGATGGGCTCGTCCACGTCGCCGCGCCGGCAGACCGGCTCGCAGTAGCGCGGGCAGACCCGGCCGAGGATGCCGGGGAAGGGCAGTTCGTCGCGCACGATGGCAGCGGCGCCGGCCGGCGTCGCCGGCGGCCAGGGCGGCCATGTATCCGGGGATGTCCACATGCGTGGGGCAGGCGTGCGTGCACGGGGCTTCGCAGTAGGAGTCGTGGTCGGACAGGTACATCCGCAGGTAGCTCTCGCGGCGGGCGCGCACCCGGGGCGTCTCGGTCTGGACGGTCAGGCCGTCGGACGACCCAGGTGGTGCAGGCGGCCTGCAGCTTGTCCACCCCGTCGACCTCCACCAGGCACAGGCGGCAGCCACCCCAGGCGGCGGTGCCCTCCAGGCTGCAGAGGGCCGGGATGTAGACGCCTTCGCGGCGGGCGACGTCCAGCACGGTCTCACCCGACGTGGCGTCGAACCAGGTGCCGTTGATGTTGATGGAGATGCTCATCTGCGCCTCCTTCCGGCCGGCGCGAGTGCTCCGCTGTCGATCTTGACGGCATCGTATCGGCAGGCCTGCCGGCAGGCGTCGCACTTGATGCAGAGGGCCTGGTCGAGGATGTGAGGCTGCTTGCGCTCGCCGGTGATGGCCGCGCTCGGGCAGGCGCTCACGCACGCCCGGCAACCGGTGCACGCGTGCGCGTCGATCCGGTAGCGGATGAGCGGCCGGCACACCCCGGCCGGGCAGCGGTGTTCGAGCACGTGGGCCATGACCTCGTCCTTGAAGTAGCGCAGGGTGGCGAGCACCGGGTTGGGGGCGCTGCCGCCCAGGGCGCAGAGCGAGCCCTCGACCACGTCGTCGGCCAGGGAGGCCAGCAGGTCGATGTCCTCGACCGCCGCCTCGCCCGCGGAGATCCGTTCCAGGATCTCGAGCATGCGGGTGGAGCCCACCCGGCAGGGCACGCACTTGCCGCAACTCTCCTCGGCGGTGAACTTGAGGAAGAACTTGGCGAAGTCCACCATGCAGGTCGTGTCGTCCACGACCACCATGCCGCCGGAGCCCATCATCGAACCCGCGGCCAGCAGGCTCTCGAAGTCGATGGGCTCGTCCAGCAGCGAGGCCGGCAGGCAACCGCCCGACGGCCCGCCCAGCTGCACGGCCTTGAACTGCCGCCCGGGCAGCATCCCGCCGCCGATCTCGAAGATGACCTTGCGCAGCGTGGTGCCCATCGGCACCTCGATGAGGCCGCCGTTCATGATCTTGCCGGTGAGCGAGAAGATCTTGGTGCCCTTGCTCGTCTCGGTGCCGGTGGCCGCGAAGGCGTCCGCGCCGTGGTTGATGATCCAGGGCACGTTGGCGTAGCTCTCGACGTTGTTGAGGTTCGTCGGCTGTCCATAGAGCCCGTGGGCCGCGGTGCGGATGTGCTTGCCCCGGGGCATGCCGCGCAGCCCCTCGATGGAGGCGGTGAGAGCCGTGGACTCGCCGCAGACGAAGGCCCCGGCCCCTTGGTTGATGCGGATGTCGAAGTCGAAGCCCGAGCCCAGGATGTCGTCGCCCAGGAGGCCGCGCTGCCGCGCCTGGTCCAGCGCGTAGCGGAGGCGCTCCACCGCGAACGGGTACTCGTGGCGGACGTAGACGTAGCCGTCCACCGGGCCGTTGCCTGCGCCGATGGCGTACGCGGCGATGACCATGCCCTCGATGACGCTGTGCGGGTTGCCCTCCAGCACCGAGCGGTCCATGAACGCGCCCGGGTCGCCCTCGTCGGCGTTGCAGATGACGTAGTGGACCTCGCCCGGGTTGCGCCGGGAGGTGCGCCACTTCTTGCCGGTGGGGAAGCCGGCGCCGCCGCGGCCGCGCAGGCCGCTCTTCTCGATCTGGTCGATGACCCCCACCGGGTCGGCTTCGGCCAGCACCTTGGCCAGCGCGGAATAGCCGCCGTGGGCCAGGTAGTCGTCCAGGGAGAACGGGTCCACCTTGCCGTTCAGGCCCAGCACGATGCGGGTCTGCAGGGCGTAGAAGGGGATCTCCTGCTCCAGGGAGATGGGGCTGCCCGTGGCCGGGTCTTTGTAGAGGAGGCGCTCGACGATGCCGTCGCCCACCACGCTGGTGTCGATGATGTCGGCGACGTCCTTGGGCTGCACCCGGGGATAGAAGATGCCGCGGGGCCGCAGCACCATGATGGGGCCCTGCTCGCAGAAGCCGTGGCACCCGGTCTCGATGACGGCCACCTTGCCGGTGAGCCTGCGCTCGGCGAGGGCCGCGTCGACAGCCTTCCTCAGCGCCACCCTGCCGGACGCGTGGCAGGCGGTGCCGGCGCAGATGCGGATCTCCCGGCGGGAGTCGTCGGCCAGGTAGGCGCCGTGGCCGGCCGTGATGGCGGCCTGGCGGGCTTCGATGATGGGGCTCAGAGGCGTCATGCTCCCGCCTCCTGTTTGCGCAGCTTGCGTACCAGGCGCCGGGCCTCGTTCGGGCCCATGCGGCCGAACGTCTCGTCGTCGCCCAGGCGGACCACCGGGGCCAGCGCGCAGGCGCCCACGCAGTTGACCGTCTGCAGAGTGAAGAGACCGTCAGCGTGGTCTCGCCCACCGGGATCTCCAGCTCCTGGCTGAACGCCTCCAGCACGAGCGGCGCCCCGGCCACGTGGCAGGCGGTGCCCATGCACACGTCGATGACGTACTTGCCCACCGGCTTCAGGCGGAACTGGCTGTAGAAGCTGGCCACCCCGTAGACCCGGGAGAAGTCCAGGTGCATCTCCTCGGCGATCACTTCCAGCGCCAGGCGGGGCAGGTACCCGTAGGCCTCCTGGGTGGCGTGCATGGCTTCGATGAGGCCGGAGCCGGAGCGGATGCCGGCGATGACCGGGTCGAGCATCTTCATGTCCACCGGCGCCAGGTAGGCGGCCGGCTTCTCGCCCATGACGCAGGCCGAGGCCGCTCCGCAGCTCTCGCCGGGACCGGCGGCCAGCGCGGCCGCGCGCGCGGCTTCGACGTCGAAGGGCTGCTCCGGGAACTCGGGGCAGTATTCCAGCTCGATGCAGTCCACCGGGCAGGTGCGCTCGCACAGGGTGCAGGCGTAGCACTTGTAGCCGCCGTCCGGCTTCTCGGTGAGGCTCAGAAGGCCTTTGCCCTCGGGCTTGTCCACCAATTGCCGGCGCTCGAAGTCGATGCCCTTCAGCACCTCGTAGAGCGCGGAGCCCTTCGGGGCCGTGCCGGTCGACTTGGTGTTTCCGTTATTGTTCGCCACGTCAGTACCTTCAGTCTTCGCGCAGGTTGAGGTAGCGGCGGGCCGTGGTGGCCTTCTTCCCGCTCCGAGCCGTCTCTTCGAGCACGGCGAACGCCTGTTCGATGTTGTCGGGGTAGATGTCGCGCCCGCCCAGGCCGTAGATGAACGGCAGCACCTGGGGACGCGGGTCGCTGTCGTAGAGAGCCGCGCGGATCTCCAGGAAGAGAGGGCCGCCCTGGGCGCCGAACGAGTCGGCCCGGTCCATGACCCCCACCACCTTGACGTGCTCGAGCGCCTTGGCGAAGGCCTCGTGGGGGAAGGGCCGGAACACCCGCACCCGCACCATGCCCGCCTTGACGCCCCTGGCCCGCAGCTTGTCCACCACCATGCGGGTGGTGCCCGCGGTGGAGCCGATGACCACGATGGCTATCTCCGCGTCTTCCAGGCGGTACGGGTCGAGCAGACCGTAGTGGCGCCCGGTGAGTTCCGCGTACTCGTCCGCCACGTCGGCTATCACCTTGAAGGCCCTGTCCATCGCCCGGTTCTGGGACACCTTGTGCTCGAAGTACCAGCCGTGCAGGCCGTCGAAGGGGCCCACCGTGACCGGATGGGCCATGTCCAGCATGGGGTTGACGGCCTCGTACGGGCCGATGAACTCCCGGACCTTCTCGTCTTCGAGGATGACGAGCGGCCCGATGGCCCCGCTGATCACGTAGCCGTCGTACATATGCATGGTGGGCGTGCGCACGTCCATGTGCTCGGCGATGCGGACGCTCTGCAGGCAGTTGTCGTAGGCCTGCTGGTGGTCCTCGCCGTAGATCTGCAGCCAGCCCGAGTCCCGGCCGCCCATGCTGTCCGAGTGGTCGCAGTGGATGTTGATGGGACCGGAAAGCGCCCGGTTGACCGTGGTCATGACGATGGGCAGGCGGTAGCTGGCGGCCACGTAGAGGAGCTCCCACATGAGGGCGAAGCCCTGGGAGGAGGTGGCGGTCATGGTGCGCGCCCCGCCCGCCGCCGACCCGATGGCGGCGCTCATGGCCGAGTGCTCCGACTCCACGGTGACGAACTCGGTGTCCACCAGGCCGTCGGCCACCATCTGCGCGTAGAGCTGCACCACCTCGGTCTGCGGGGTGATGGGGTAGGCGCAGACGACGTCGGGGTTGATCTGGCGCATGGCTTCGGCCACGGCTTCGTTGCCGGTGACCGCGACGGTAGTCACATGCTTGTCGGCCACGCGGCTACTCCTTCTCTTCCGAGGTCATGGTGATGGCCTGCTCCGGGCATTCCTTGGCGCAGATGCCGCAGCCTTTGCAGTGCTTCAGGTCGACGCCCGTAGCCTTGCCGCCCTCGATGATGATGGAGGCGTCGGGGCAGTAGAAGTAGCAGAGCATGCAGCCGGTGCACTTCGCCTGGTCGATCTCCGGGGTGGACGAACGCCATCCGCCGGTCTCGAACTCATCTGAATTGCCCGCACAGGGGATGGTGGCGCCCAGTTGGTGCTTGTCGGGGCCCCAGGTGGCGATGTCGTCGACATCCCAGCGAGGCGGCAGTTTGGTGGACTCGTCCTTAGCCGTCATTCGCCCTGGACCTCCTCGTAGCTGCGGGTGATGGCGGCGATGTTCCCCTCCACCACCTTCGGCGGGAACTTCTTGCCGAACTCGTAGCGGAGGAACTCCACCACTTTCTCGATGGGGAACAGGTCGGTGATGCGCGTGAGCGCGCCGACCATGGGGGTGTTGGGGATGGGCCGCTTGATGGTCTCGATCGCGATGCGCGTGGCGGCGATGGTGAACAGGCGGCCGCCCTTGAGGCCGTACTGCTTGCGCACCTGGGCCGGGGTCATCTCCGAGTTGACCAGCACGAGGGCGTCGTCGGGCGCGCCCTTGAGCACGTCCGTGGCGGCGATGAGCGAGGGGTCGAGCACTATGACGATCTGGGGATGCTCGATGCCGCAGTAGAGCTGGATGGGCTCGTCACTGACCCGGGTGAAGGCCACGATGGGGGCGCCGGAGCGCTCGGGGCCGTACTCAGGGAAGGCCTGGAAGTACTTGCCCTGGCCGAGGGCCAACTCAGCCACCATCTTGGCGGCTGTCACCGCGCCCTGGCCGCCGCGGGCGTGCCAGCGGATCTCGGTGAGGTTCTGCCCGGTCTCGGGTGCCGGTGGCATCCGGTCCGGCGTAGGAACGACGCTCATATGGCCATCCTCCAGGTCGCGTGGATGCAGGCAAGCAGCCCGGAGGGCGCCCTCCCACAACCCCCGCTCACGCGGGGTGGCCGAACTTCGGCCATGGCAAACACGATGCTCCTTCTTGTGGCTTGCCCGGCAATGAACCCCCCACCGCCGGTACTTGCTCGGGTTCCCAAACCCAGCAAAAACGATACCGCATTATACACCTAGCGATGTTTCTATGTCGAATTCGCGGGTGATTGAGCGGCATTTTCGAAAAACGTCACCTTTCCCACAGGCGCCGTGATCATCGCAAAAGGCTACTACCATTCCGGGCCGGAAAAAAGGCCACGGTGCTATAATCCCCGCGTCTTAGACCTTGCTAGGGGAGCGCGTAGCTGAGAGTGTGGCCCGGCCACAGACCCTGCGAACCTGATCTGGGTAATGCCAGCGAAGGGAAGTAACGGTGAACCGCCCGCAAAGCCGTTTCACGGCGTTTGGACCTCTCGCGGATCGCGCGTACTCCATGTTGAAGAGGAGTGCGCCGTTGTGCATGCTGTTGTCGTAGCCGGCTCGCTGCTGGTGGGCGAACTCGATCCTGCCGCGGTGGCGGCGGGTGATCTGCTCATCGCCGTCGATGGCGGGGCCGACGCCCTGGCCCGGGTGGGGCTGACGCCCGCTCTGCTGATCGGTGACCTCGACTCCGTCTCGGCGGCCGTGCTCGCCGACCTCGAAGCGCGCGGGGTCGAACTGGTGCGCCTGCAGACCGCCAAGGACGAGACCGACACCGAGGCCGCCCTGCGCCTGGCCATCGACCGGGGGGCCACCGACATCACCGTCTTCAATGCTCTGGGCGGGCCGCGCCTGGACCACCTCCTCGGCAACCTGCTGCTGCTCACGGCCCCCTGGCTGGCCGCGGCGCGGGTGACGCTGGTGGACGGGCTTCACGAGGCCTTCCTCGTGGGCGGAGACGGCATGGTGACCGGCCGGGCGGGAGACACGGTGTCGCTGCTCCCGCTGACCGAGACCGTACAGGACGTGCGCACCGAAGGTCTGCTGTACCCGCTTTGCGGGGAGACTCTGCTGCAGGGAGCCACGCGGGGCGTGAGCAACGAGATGACGGGCGATCGCGCCCGGGTGACCCATGGAGCGGGGGCGCTGCTCCTGATCCACTATCGCGGGAGGTAAGAGGAGATGGCTATGGAGAAGGGCGCGGGCTACGGGGATGCGGATGTGCTGGGCTGCCAGTTCTCGGTCTATCCGCTGCGGCAGGCCGACATCGACACGCCGGTGCAGGCCGTGATCCACGCCGCGGCCGAGACGGGCGTCTCGGTGCGCGTGGGCAACCTCAGCACGCTGATGTGGGGCAGTGAAGACGAGGTGTTCGCGGCGCTGCGGGCGGCGTTCCGCGCCGCGCAGCGCCACGGCTCCGCGGTGCTCACCGCGACGTTCGCCGCCGGGATGCCCACCGACGAACTCGTGGGCGACATCCAGCAGGGGCTGGACGCCGGCGGTGACAGTGAGCCGGCAGCCGTGGGACGAGCATGAATGGCGCAAGGACATCGCTCCGCCCGTGCTGCTCGTGGTGGTGCTGGTCCTCGGCTGGTATTTCGTGGCCAAGGTGGGCGGGCTGGGGTCGTTCGTGCTGCCTTCGCCCGGCGACGTCGCGCGGGCCGCCTGGGAGACGAGGGGCCTGCTGCTGGACGCGGTCGGCACCACCATGCTCGCCACCGTCATCGGGCTGCTGTTCGCCCTCGCTAGCCGGCATCGGGTTGGCGGCCCTGGTGGACTTCTGGCCGCTGGCGCGCCGCGCCCTCTATCCCCTCCTGGTGGTGTCGCAGACGATACAGATACTCGCGATCGCGCCGATCCTGGTCATCTGGTTCGGGTTCGGTATGGCTCCCACCGTCTCCATCGTGGTGCTGTTCTGCTTCTTCCCGCTGACGATCAGCACGGCCGACGGCCTCGCCTCCTCCGACCCGGAGCTGATCGCTCTGCTTCGGGCCATGGGCGCCAGGAGAAGGCAGATCTGGCGGATGGTGCGCGTGCCCTCGGCGCTGCCGTCGTTCTTCACCGGATTGCGGATGGCGGTCACCTACAGCGTCGTGGCGGCGACCATCGGGGAGTGGGTGGGAGGCTCCCCGGGGCTGGGGTTGTACCTGCTCCGCTCCAAGAACTCGCTGGCGACCGACCAGGTGTTCGCCGCGATGTTCGTCACCTCGCTGCTGAGCGTGGGCCTGTTCCTGCTGGTCCGCGGCATCGAACGCATGACGTTGCCCTGGTACCACTCTTCCCAGCGAAGAGAGCAGTGGGAAGGGTCGGGTATCTACTAGATCGTTGGAAGGAATATCGAGGATGAAGCGTTCTGCCATCATCGCGTCGCTGTTGCTGCCCCTGCTCCTCGCCGCGTCCCTGGGCGCCTGCGGCGGCTCCGATGCCGGCGGAGCTGACGCCGGTCACCATCATGCTCGACTGGGTGCCGAACACCAACCACACCGGCATCTACGTCGCCCAGGACAAGGGGTATTTCACGGAGGAAGGACTCGACGTCAAGATCATCGAGCCCGGCGAGGTCTACCCGGAAGCAGCGGTGGCCAGCGGCAGCTGTCGACTTCGGCATCAGCTTCCAGGAATCCGTGACGCTCGCTCGGGCCGAGAAGGCGCCCATCGTCTCCATCGCCGCCGTCCTCCAGCACAACACGTCGGGCTTCGCCTCGCCCGCCGCTCTGGGCGTCACCGGCCCGGCCGATTTTGAAGGCCTGCGCTACGGCGCCTGGGGCTCGCCGTCGGAGACCCCCACGCTCAAGGCCCTCATGGAAGGCTCAGGCGCCGATTTCAACAAGCTGGAGATAGTGAACACCGGGTTCTCAGACGCGCTGGCGCTCATCTCCGAGAAGCAGGTCGACCTGGTGTGGATCTACTACGGCTGGCAGGGCATCCAGGCAAAGCAGAAGGGCATCGACCTGAGCATCGTCATGATGAAGGACTATCCCGGCTCCGTCCCCGACTTCTACACCCCGGTGGTGATCGCCAGCGAATCCACCATCGCCGACAGTCCGGACATGGTGAAGAAGGTCCTGAGCGCGCTCTCGCGCGGGTACACGTTCGCGGCAGAGCAGCCGGAGGAAGCGGCGGACATCCTACTGGCGGCGGTGCCGGAGTTGGACGGCGCGCTCGTCCGGGAGAGCCAGGCTTGGCTCTCCGCCTACTACATCGCCGAGGCCCCGCGCTGGGGCGAGCAGAAGGAGAGCGTCTGGCAGGGCTACTCCGACTGGTTGGCCAAGAACGATGTGGTGCCGGCCCCGGCCGACGTCAACGACGCCTTCACCAACCAGTTCCTGCCGTGATGTGGTGCCGGCGGTGACACCTCGGATCGAACTACGGCACGTCAGCAAGACCTTCGTCGGCAACGGCCGCACCGTTCCGGCACTGCGCGACGTCTCGCTGAAGGTGATGCCCGGGGAGTTCGTCACCATCATCGGCGCGAGCGGCAGCGGCAAGAGCACCCTGTTCAATCTCTGCGTGGGCCTGCTCGAACCCGACGAGGGTTCCATCATCATCGATGGTGATGAGCCGAAGAACCGTCTCGGCATGCTCGGCTACATGCCTCAGCGGGATCTGCTGCTGCCCTGGCGGAGCGTCTTGGACAACGTTGTCCTGCCGCGCGACATCAAGGGCGCTCCCCGGAGAGAGTCCCGGCAGGAAGCTCTCGAGATGTTCCCGCGCTTCGGTCTGAGCGGCTTCGAGCACGACTATCCGTCGGCGCTCTCCGGAGGCATGCGCCAGCGCGCCGCGCTGCTCCGGACCTGGCTCACCGGCTGCGACACCCTTCTGCTCGACGAGCCGTTCGGAGCGTTGGACGCTCTCACGCGCAAGGAGCTTCAGGACTGGCTCCTGCGGCGTGTGGCAGGAGTTCGGACGAACGGTGGTGTTCATCACCCACGACGTCGAGGAAGCCGTCTATCTCGCCGACCGGGTGATAGTGCTGAACTCTCGTCCGGGCTCGGTGAAGCGGGAACTCACGGTGGGACTGGCCCGCCCCCGGCGGCAAGGCATGGTGGCGGAGCCGGGCTTCGGCTCGCATGTGAGGGACCTGCTGGGAGACCTTGGGGTCGATACGTAAGACCGGCCCGAGTTCGCCGCCCGACGCTTCTCCCGCGGGGCTACTTGTAGAACCGCAGCTCCGACAACTCCACGCCGAAGCGGCCGTCTGACAACTCGATGAGCTTGGTGAACCAGAGACGCCCCGCCGAGATCGGCTCGCGCAGGGTGATGATCTTGTTTGTGCCGTCCAGGTCCATGATCTTCGCCGCGGAGCCGGAGGTGGTGTCCTGGAGCAACTCCCCGTTCCAGCCGTCGACCGTGGAGACGATCTCCATGATGGTGGCCGGGGTCTCCAGCGTGAACTCGAGCCCCACTCCGTCCTTGAGATTGCCGAACGCCGCCGACTTGTAGAGCTCGGTGGACCAGGAGGTGCTCTCCTTGTCGTCGATGAGGTTGTTCAGCGTGTCGTCGTTCTCGGTCTGGTCGCCCTCGGGGTCGTACGACTTGATCTCGGTGACGGCCACAGGCGTGGGCTCCCGGCTCACGGTGAGCTGGAGGACGTCGGTGTCGCTCTTGATGCCGGCGTCAGGATTCTGCTCCAGCACGATGCCGGAGGACTCGAACGAGGGTATCTGCGCCGTGACCTCCACCTGCATGCCCGCGTCCGCCGCGGCTTGGCGGGCCTGGTCGAGGGTGAGGCCCTCCACGTTGGGGGTCTCGCCCCCGGACAGCGCGAGCACGAGCGAGACCACTACAGCCGCGATAATGACGACGGCCGCGACGGCCCCGCCTATCACGTACCGGCGTTTGCTGCGCTTCTGGCGCTCGCGGCGGCGGATCCGGTCGCGCTGCCAGGACGGTATGTCCTCTCCGGTGGCGTCCTTCTGTCCGGCTCCCGAATCGAAGGAGGCGCCGCCCGGGGAATGGCGTTGCTTGCGTTCATCCTCGGCGCCGCGCCTCTGCTTGCCGGTGATCTCCGAGCGTACCAGCGAATAGAGGCCGAGGCCGGTCAGCGCGCCGAGCACTTCGTCCATGGATACGAAGCGGTCTTCGGGAAGCTTCTCGAGGCAGCGCATGACGACCTTCTCCAAACCAGCCGGCAGGTCGGAGCGGATCGGGCCGAGCGGCGGCGGCGGCGTGTTCAGATGATGGCGGGCGATCTCGGGCATGTTGGCCCCGTCGAACGGGGGATGGCCGGCGAGCATCTCGTACATGACCACGCCGAGCGAATAGACGTCGGAGCGCACATCCACCGGCTTGCTCTTGACCTGCTCGGGGGACATGTAGCGGGCGCTGCCGATGATGGAGCCGACTTTGGTGACCTTGGTCCAGTCGGGGCCCGTGGCGATGCCGAAGTCGGTGATCTTGGCGTGGCCCTGCCGGTCGATGAGGATGTTCTGCGGCTTGACGTCCCTGTGGACGATGCCCGCTTGGTGCGCCGCCGCCAGACCCTCGGCCACCTGGCCCATGATGCGGCCGGCATCTTCCACAGACAGCGGCTTCTCTTTGACCATCTCCTTGAGCGAGCGGCCCTCGACGTATTCGAACACGAGGTAGTCGTCGTTCTCCGTGGAGCCGCGATCGATGAGCGTGACCACGTTGGGATGGGAAAGCCGAGCGAGCGCGCGCCCCTCACGATCGAACCGGGCCCGGGTGCGCGGATCCTGGTTGAGAGGGGGTTCAAGGCGCTTGATGGCCACATCGCGCTGCAGCTTGGTGTCCCAAGCTTGGTACACGATGCACATGCCGCCACGACCGAGCACCCGGCCGAGCCGGTAGCGGTTCTTTAGGAGCGGCCCAGACCCGCTTTCCTCGGTGGGGTCAGCCATACGCCTGCCTTGAAAGCCTCGCTATTGGACGTGGAGTCAACAGACACTATCATAGACCAATAGGCTGCTGAAAAACCAAACCTCGGCCGCCGACCGAGGGTCCTGGAGGTGGGCGGCGATGATCTACTACGTCATCCCCCGTGAGTTGGCGGACAAACACTACGACGAGTTCAAGAAGCGCTTCGAGGGTGTCGAGGGCGTGGAAGTCATCATCGACCGCCGCGTCAGGGAGCGCCGCGTCTCCGACGAGGGCGGCGAGACGCGCATGCTCCGTGACCGCCGGCGCCGGCGTCCGGGCGAGATCCCCGAAGTCTGACCGCGGGGAGCCGTTCTAACGAGCTTGGCTGCCATGAACGGTCCCGGCGTGCGTCTGGATCTTCATAACCACACGGCGTATTCGTCCGACGGGGTCGATGGCTCCCGCCGAGTCTGCTTCGCGCCGCCCGCGCGAACGGGCTGGGCTGCATCGCGGTGACCGATCACAACACGGTGGCCGGGGCGCTCGAGGCCTTGGCTCTGTCTGAGGCCGACCCGACCCTGCCCAGGGTGATACCCGGAGTGGAGATCTCCTCCGCCGACGGCGATGTCGTCGCCCTGTACGTCCACGAGGACATACCGCGCGGGATGCCGCTGCTCGACTGCATCGCCCTCATCAAGGAGCGGGGAGGCCTGGTCTATCTGCCCCATCCCTACGACGCCCTGCGCCGCGGGCGCCGTCGCCGCGCATGTGCGGGAGCAGGCGGCCGAGCAGGCCGACATCATCGAAGTCCTGAACGGCCGGTCGCTCACCTACCGGTCGGTGAGGAACTCCTACGACCTGGCCCGCCGCCACGGCAAGCCGCAAGGCGCCGGTAGTGACGCGCACGGCCGCACGGAAGTGGGCGGGGCCTACGTCACCATCGACCGCCTACCCACCCGGGAGGACCTGGTCGGATCTGGTGGCCGCCGGAGCGGTCCGGGAAGGCCTGCGCTTGCATGAATACATCCTGAATTGGGCATTGCAGCCATGGGCGGTATTGACGCGTTTTCGCCGCAAGGGCGTGCGGAAGCTGCTGAGGAGGTGACCCCATGGAGCGGCCCGTGGAGCCGGTGCGGGCGGATCTCTGGGAAGCGTGGCGCGGGGGACCGCAGGTCCATTGCTTTCTCTGTGCGCACCACTGCCGGATAGAACCCGGCGCCGTCGGCAAGTGCGGGGTACGGGAGAACCGTGAGGGCGTCCTCTACACCCTGGTCTATGGCTGCCCCGTCTCCACCGCCGTCGACCCCATCGAGAAGAAGCCGCTCTTCCACTTCCTGCCCGGCACCGTCACCTACTCCCTGGCCACGGTCGGGTGCAACTTCACCTGCACCTTCTGCCAGAACGCGGACATCAGCCAGATGCCGGCCGAGCAGGGCCGCATTGTCGGGAAGCCGATGACGCCCGAGGAGATCGTGGCCGGCGCGCAGGCCACCGGCTGCCGCAGCATCTCCTACACCTACACCGAACCGACCATCTTCTACGAGTACGCCCGCGACTGCGCCCGGCTGGCCACGGCGGCAGGGCTCAAGAACGTGTTCGTCACCAACGGCTTCATGACCGCCGAGACCCTCGCCGACATCGACGGGGACCTGCACGCCGCCAACGTGGACCTCAAGTCATTCTCCGACGACTTCTACCGCACGATGGCGGGGGCGCGGCTCAAGCCGGTCCTGGACTCCATCAGGCGCCTGCACGGCATGGGGGTGTGGACCGAGGTGACCACCCTGCTCATCCCCGGGCACAACGACGATGAGGCCGGACTGCGCGGCCTGGCGGAGTTCCTGGTGTCGGTGTCGCCCGACATCCCCTGGCACGTCTCCCGGTTCCGGCCCACCTACCGTCTGCTTGGATGCTCCTCCCACGCCGGTGGCCACGGTGGAGAAGGCCGTCCGCATCGGGCGGGAGGCGGGATTGCGGTACGTTTATGGAGGCAACGTCCCCGGACACTCGTCCGAGAGCACCCTCTGCCCAGGATGTGGGGCCGTGGTGCTGGAGCGGACGGGGAACAGCTTGAGGAAAGACCGGACCGCCGGCGGATGCTGCCCGGATTGTGGCTGGGCGATCGCCGGCCGGACCGAGGAGGGAGAGCCATGAGTCTTGTCGGATGCTTCGCCGTTCCCCATCCTCCGATAATCATCCCCGAGGTGGGCGGCTCCAACCTGGCTGACGCGGACGCCACGGTCCGCTCCATGTCGGCCCTGCGGGAGAGGGCGGCCGTCCTCGATCCGGACACCATCGTCCTGCTCTCGCCGCACAGCCCCCTGGCCCGCAGCCAGATGGGCGTCTCCATGGCCGCTAAGTACAAGGGGTCGCTGGCCTACTTCCGAGCGCCGCAGGTGCGGGTGGACGCCGAGGGGGACGTGGCGCTGGCCGAGACCATCATGCAGCGGGCCGCCGCCCATGGCCTGCCGGTGACCGAGACGGTCGCCCGAGAGGACGTCTTCGACCTCGATCACGGCGCCATGGTGCCCCTGGTCTATCTGACCGGCGCGCTGAAGCGGCCGGCCCGGCTGGTGTTGCTCTCGTTCTCGTATCTCGATATGGACGAGCATGTCCGCTTCGGCCGGGTGATCGGCGAGACGCTCATGGACGCTCCGCAGCGGGTGCTCTACGTCGCCAGCAGCGACCTCAGCCACCGCCTCATCCCCGGGGCGCCGGCGGGCTACGACCCGCGCGCCGCCGGGTTCGACCGGGCCGTCGCCGACACCTTCGCCGCCGGCGACTGGGACGGCCTCATGTCCATCGATCCCGGTCCTGGTGGGCAGCGCGGGTGAATGCGGATACCGGTCACTGGCCGTGCTGTCAGGAGTGGTGGCCGCCTATGAGGCGGCGGGTGGCGCTACCCACAACCGCCTGCTCTCGTATGAAGGCCCGTGGGGGGTCGGGTACCTGGTGGGCGAGGTGGAGTTGACGCCGGCATCGGCGGAGCGGCCGCGGCGGCGCGAGGCGCCGAGAGCGCGGCCGCGTCGCCGCCGCGCAGGAAGGAGGTCGGTCTTGAGCCAGGACGAGCGGCAGGGGACAGCGCCCGGAGTGGACCCGCTGGTGGCTCTCGCGCGGCAGGCCGTGGAGAGTTACGTGCGCGACCGCAAGGTGGTCGAGCCCGGACCCCTGCCCGGCCTGGAACAGCGCCGGGCCGGGGTGTTCGTGTCGCTTCATCTGCCGGACGGCTCCTTGCGGGGCTGCATCGGCACCACCCAGCCTACGCAGCCTGGCATCGAGGGGGAGATCGTCAGCAACGCCATCAGCGCCGCCACGCGCGACCCGCGCTTCGACCCCGTGAGGCCGGACGAGCTGGAGGGTCTCGACGTCTCCGTGGACGTGCTCGGAGAAGCCGAGGAGGTCGCCGGCATCGAGGATCTCGACCCCAAGCGCTTCGGCATCATCGTGCAGACGGACGACGGCAGACAGGCCCTCCTGCTACCCGATCTGGAGGGCGTCGACACGGTCGAACAACAGATCGCCATCACCTGCGTAAGGGCGGCATCGACCCGAAGAGGGACAGGTACCGCATCCTACGGTTCCAGGTGGAGCGGCATCACTGAGCAGCCGGCGCCGCGCCGGGTGTATTATTGAGAACGGTTCATGATAGTTCGTGATCAAAAGGGGACATCCCGTGTCAAGCAATAGTTCGAGCGCAGTGGTCACCGGTCCGCGGCCCCACCGCCTCAAGACCAAGCGCCGCTTCACTACCGGCCGGCTCGTATGGCCCGGCCTACTTCGGGTCATGCAGAAGCTCACGCATTACAAGCGCAGCGACCTGCTGGAGTTCAAGATCAACTACTCGGTCCGTGAACTGCTGGCGCCGAGAGGCCGCGCGGTCAAAGACCAGGTGGAGGCTCTCGTGCAGGCCGTCCAGAAGGCGGGCTCATACCAGGCCAAGGATGAAGCGGCCAGGGCAGTGCACGCGGTCATGGACGCGCTGAAAGACCGGGTCCCGCCGGATGTGCTCATCAAGCTGAGCGAGTCTCTGCCCGTGAGGGAAGGCGCGCACCTTCGGCGCGCGGTGGCCCAGCGGATGCAGCGGGAGCAGGTCGGGCAGGCGGACGCGACTCCGGTGGCGCCCGCGGTCACGGTCGCGGTTCCTGCGGCGCTCGTGGCGGAGCCCGCGGTCAGCGCACCGGCAGCCGACGCCGTCAACCCTACCGAGGACACCGCCCAGATCTGACGGATCAGCCTTTGACCACCCCCAGGGGGCGCAGCCGCGCGACCTTGGGGGATATTCCCGCGCCGTCCATCACGCCGACGACGTTCTCGACGTCCTTGTAGGCTTCGGGCATCTCTTCGGCCAGGGTCTTCTGGCCGTGCGACCGCACCACGATCCCCCGCTCCGCCAACTCCCCGGCGATGGACCGTCCTTTCGCCCGCTTGAGGGCCGCGGTCCGGCTCAGTACCCTGCCTGCCCCGTGGCAAGTGGACCCGAACGTCTCCGCCAGCGCCCTCTCGGTGCCCTTGCACACGTACGACGCCGTCCCCATGTCGCCCGGGATGAGCACCGGCTGTCCGATCTCGCGGTAGTCGTCCGGCACTTCCGGCCTGCCGGGGCCGAACGCCCGCGTCGCGCCCTTGCGGTGAACGCAGGCCTGCACCGGGCGCCCGTCCAAGTGGTGGGTCTCCACCTTGGCGATGTTGTGGGCCACGTCGTACACCAGCCGCAGGTTCAGCTCCTTGGGCGACATGCGCAGGGCGTGGAGCAGCGCGTCCTCGGAGAGGTGCATGATCATCTGCCGGTTGGCCCAGGCGTAGTTGGCGGCGCAGGCCATGGCGCTCAAGTAGGCGCGGCCCTCGGGGGACGCGACCGGCGCGCACGCCAGCTGCCGGTCCGGGAGGTCGATGCCGTACCGCCGGCCGGCCTCGGCCATGGTCACCAGGTAGTCATCGCAGACCTGGTAGCCGAAGCCCCGCGAGCCGCAGTGGATCATGACGGTGATCTGCCCCTCGCGCAATCCATAGGCGGCCGCCGCCTCCCGGTCGAACACCTCGTCCACCACCTGCACCTCCAGGAAGTGGTTGCCCGAGCCCAGGGTGCCCACCTGGTCCAGCCCGCGCGCATAGGCCCGGTCGCTCACCGCTCCGGGGTCGGCGCCGGGCAGCGCGCCCCCATCCTCCGTGTGATCGAGATCCCCCCGCGAGCCGTAGCCCTTCTTGACGGCCCAGCCGGCGCCCTCCACCAGCAGGCGCTCCAACTCCGGGCGCGATAGCTTCGCGATCGCGCCGCTCGACCCCACGCCGGAAGGCACGTCCCGAAACAACTGGTCCACCAGCGGCTTGATCTTGTCGCGGACGTCGGCGAGCTCCAGGTCCGTGGCCAGCAGCCGCACGCCGCAGTTGATGTCGTAGCCCACGCCGCCGGGGGAGACCACCCCCTCGTCCACGTCGAACGCCGCCACCCCGCCGATGGGAAAGCCGTACCCGAAGATGGATGTCGGGCATGGCCAGAGAACAGCAGAGGATGCCGGGCAGATGGGCGACGTTCGCCACCTGGTCGAGGCTGCCGTCGCCGCTCAGCGCGTCCACGAGCGGCGCGTCCGCGTAGATGCGGCCGGGCACCCGCATACCGCCGGTGGCCGGCAGTTCCCAGGTGTAGGGGCCGGTGCGGTGGAGGCCACGCGCCGAGTCTCGCGCCGGGCCGTGCGCCGAGTCTTGCGCTGTCATCTCTGGCTCCCCTCCCGCGTCAGAGGTCGAGCAGGATGGTGGCCTGCCAGCCGTCGACCGTCCGGCTCGCCGACAAGCGGTGATACGTCACCGCCTTGACCTCGTGGCGCAGGGCGTGTCGCTCGCTATCGACGTTCTCGCCCCAGAGGCGGGCGCACAGGCACCACGGGCCGTCGGGCTCGCCGCTGGCCTCCACCTCGCCGTCCGCGGCCACGAACCCGTCCGTGGCGAACCGGTAGAGCGCTTCGGCGAGAAGCGACCGCAAGGCCTCGTCCAAGCCGGCGCCGGTGACCTCGATGGTCTGACCCCGCCGCGGCTCGAAGCCCTCCATCTCGGCGATCTGGTCGTAGAGGGCGAACAGCGCGTTCTCCGCCAACTCGGGCACGCCTCGTCCGCGGATCTCCAGGAACAGGTCCGACGGGTGCTCGAGCTCCGTGTATGCCTCGGCGCGCCTCGCAGCGACCCAGCCTTCATAGCCCTCCGTCATGGCTGCTTGCGCGCCCGCTTTCCGGCGGGGCGGGCCAGGATCTTGTCGAGCACCTTGTCCACGTGGTCCACGTAGGTGAAGGTCAGACCGCTGAGCACGTCCTCGCCGCGGATCTCTTCCACATCGGCCTCGTTGCGGTCGGGCAGGAACACACTTCGTGATCCCCGCCGCCCGGGCCGCCAGGACCTTCTCCTTGATGCCGCCCACCGGCAGCACCTGCCCGGTGAGGGTCACCTCGCCGGTCATGGCCACGCTCGGGTCCACCGGGCGCCCCGACACCATGCTCGCCAGCGCGATCGTCATGGCCACGCCGGCCGAAGGGCCGTCCTTGGGCACCGCGCCGGCCGGCACGTGCACGTGGATGTCGTGCTTCTTGAAGAACTCCGGGTCCGTGCAAAGCCTGTCGGCGATGCTGCGCACGTAGGTGAGGGCCGCCTGCGCCGATTCCTTCATCACGTCGCCGAGCTGGCCGGTGAGCACCAGTTGCCCGTTGCCGGGCATGGCCCGCGCCTCGATGAACAGGATGTCGCCGCCGGCCGGGGTCCAGGCCAGTCCCGTGGACACGCCGGGATCGCTGGTGCGCCGCTTGGTCTCGCGGTACACCTTCTGCCGGCCCAGGAACTTGACCACCTGCTTCTCGTCCACGGTCATCTTGCGGCGGCCCTCCTCGGCCACCATGCGGGCGAACTTGCGGGCGATGGTGCCGATCTGCCGCTCGAGGCCGCGCACGCCGGCCTCACGGGTGTAGTTCTCGATGACTGTCGTGAGCGCGCCGTCGGTGAAGACCATCTGGTTGGGCTTGAGGCCGTTGCGTTCCAGCTGGCGCGGTACCAGGTACTGTCGGGCGATGTGCATCTTGTCCTGCGAGGTGTAGCCGGCGATGGAGATGATCTCCATGCGGTCGCGCAGCGGACCGGGGATGGTGTCGAGCACGTTGGCCGTGCAGACGAACAGCACCCGGGACAGGTCGAACGGCAGGTCCAGGTAGTGGTCGCGGAAGGTGCTGTGCTGCTCGGGGTCGAGCACCTCGAGCATGGCGCTGGACGGGTCGCCCCGCCAGTCGGAGCCCATCTTGTCGATCTCGTCGATCATGAACACCGGGTTGCTGCTGCCCGCGTCGCGGATGGCCCGGATGATGGTGCCCGGCATGGCGCCCACGTAGGTGCGCCGGTGCCCCCGGATCTCCGACTCGTCGCGCACGCCACCCACGCTGATGCGGATGAACTTGCGTCCCATGGCCCGGGCGATGCTCTTGCCCAGGCTGGTCTTGCCCACGCCGGGAGGTCCGGCGAAGCAGAGGATGGGGCTGGTGACCTCGGCCTTGAGCTTCTGGACGGCCAAGAACTCGAGGATGCGGTCTTTGACGTCTTCCAGATCGTAGTGGTCCTCGTCGAGCACCACGCGGGCGTGAGCCACATCCAGGTTGTCCGCGGTGTGGACCGACCAGGGCAGCGACACGATCCAGTCGAGATAGGTGCGGATGACGCCGTACTCGGCGGCCGCGGTGGGGAGCTTGGAGAGCCGGTCCAGTTCGCGGGCGGCCTGCTTGGCCACATCCTCGGGGAGGTTCGCCTCCTCGATGCGGTCCCGCAGTTCGTTGACCTCGGCCTGGGTCTCGTCGGTCTCGCCCAGCTCGTCCTGGATGGCCTTGAGCTGCTGGCGCAGGACGTACTCGCGCTGGGTCTTGTCCATCTCCGACTGGACCTGGTCCTGGATCTTGGAGCCCAGCTCCAGCACTTCCAGTTCCCGGTTCATGAAGGTGGTGAGGCGGCGCAGCCGCTTGGAGAGGTCCACCTCTTCCAGCAACTCCTGCTTGTCCTCGGTCTTGAGCCTCATGGTGGAGGCGATGAAGTAGCCGAGAGCCGCCGGGTCGTCGATGTTGGCGGCCGCCAGCTCGAGTTCGTCGGGCAGGTAGGGGACCAGCTGGATGACCCGGGTGTAGATGGAGATGAGGTTGCGCTGCAGCGCTTCCAGTTCCGTGCCCGGCACCACGACGTCGGGCAGGTCCTTGACCACGGCGGTCAGATACGGCTCTTCGTCGACGAACCGCTCGATCTCGATGCGCCGTATCCCCTGGGCGATGATGCGGAGAGTGCCGTCGGGGGCCTTGATCATCTTCTGGATGGTGGCGAGCACCCCGATGGTGTTGACGTCGTCCGGGCCGGGAGTCTCGATGTCCGGCCGCTTGGAGGCCACCAGGCCCACCTGCTTGTCGCCGCGCAGGATGTCGTCGATGAGGGCCACCGACCGGGGCTGGCCGACGGCCAGCGGGCGTCATGGTGTCGGGGAAGACGACGGTGTCCTTGAGCGGCAGGATGGGCAGCACCGCCGGCGACGCGCCGATGATCTCGGCCGGGTCGCGCGACAGGATGACGAAGTCGGTGCCGGCGGCCGCGAGGGCCTCAGGGTCGTCCATGCCCATGCCGAAGCTGAAGGGCCTGAAGGAGCTGTCGCTGGCGGTCATACCTGCTGCCCTCCTTCCCCTTCGTCCTTGGGCGAGATCGGGATCTTCTTGCTGGCTCGAGCGCGGCTTGATGGGCAGGACGATCTCCAGGAACCCGTTGCTGTAGTCGGCGCGGGCCTTGGTGGCGTCCACCTCGGGAGGCAGCATCACCATGCGCTCGAACCGGCCGTACGGGATCTCCATCTGCTGATAGACAGCCTCGGGATGGCGCTCGTCGTAGCGCACGCCGCTGATGCGGAGCACGCTGTCCTCGACCTCCAGGTTCACCTGCGCGGGGTCCACCCCGGACAGGTCGAGCTTGACCACGACAGCCTTCTGCTGTTTGTCGAAGTACACGTCGGCGTTGGGCCGGAACGCGGCCTTGCCGTAGCGCGGCAGCTGCTCGCCGCGGAGCAGGTCGAGGAACATGCTGTCCACCTCGCCCTGCAACCGGGAGAACCGGGCCGGATCGTCCTTACGTCTTGGTTCCACTGCGACCTCGCCTCATAGGTTGTGCAGTCTGCGGGGCGGCGCTCAGCCCTGCGCCGCTTGGAGTGCCTCCAGGACTCTACCCAATTCATCGATCAACTGACCGTAACGCGCCCAATCGCCCGCCTGCTGCGCCGCCAGCGCCTGGGTGTACAGCTGGTTCGCCAGGGCGATGAGCGCCGCCGGGTCCGTGGGGAGCGGCGTCCCCGTGCCCATAGTGGTGGTCGTGCTGGGCGGGACCGTGGTGGTCGTGCTGCTGGGCGGCGTGGTGGTCGACGTGGTGCCGCCGGTCGTGGTGGTGGCGCCGCCGGTCGTGGAGGTCGTGGAGCCGATGGCCGCGCCCGACCCGAAGATCTTCACCAGAGCGTCGGAGAGCGTGGGCTCCATGACCACCTTGTCGGCGTAGGCCACGATGACCCTGGTCAGCTCTGGTATGGAGTTGGTCGACGCCTGCAGGTAGAGCGGCTCGAAGTACATCACCGAGTCGGCTATCGGGACCACGAGCAGGTTGCCGTGGATCACCGTGCTGCCGGCCTGGTCCCAAAGGGTCAGCTGCGACGAGATCTCAGGCTCGTTGCTGATGCGCGCCTCGATCTGCGACGGCCCGAAGACCAGCTTGTCCTTGGGGAAGTCTGATGGTCAGCAGCTTGCCGTAGTTGTCGCCGTCCTGCCGAGCCACCAGCAGTGAAGACAGGTTCTGCTTGCTGAGGGGCGTGAACGGCAGGACCAGAGCGAACTCGGTCTGCGTCTCGCCGGGCAGCGCCAGCACCTCGTAATAGGGCACGGTCTGCACCGCCTCCTGGCTGTTCTCGTAGATCTCCGTGGGGATCTCCCACACGTCTTCCTTGTTGTAGAAGAGCAGCGGGTCGGTCATGTGGTAAGTGGTGAGCATGTCGGCCTGGGCGCTGAAGAAGTCCTCGGGGTAGCGCATGTGCCTGCGCAGGTCGGCCGGCATCTGGTCGCCGGGCGTGAACAGGCCCGGGAACACCTTGCCCCAGGCGGTGGCCAGCGGATCGCCCGCGTCGATCTGGTAGAAGGTCACCCCGCCGTTGTAGGCGTCGATGACCACCTTGACCGGGTTACGGATGTAGTTGTACTCGCTGATCGTGTTTCTGCGAATAGGGGAAGCGGTCGCTGGTGGTGTAGGCGTCCCACATCCACACGAGAGAGCCGTCGTCCCGCAGCACGAGGTATGGGTCCCTGTCGTACGAGAGGAACGGCGCGAGGGCCTGCACCCGCTCCTGGATGGTCCGCTGGTACATGATCCGCGACTCGTCGGTGAACGAACTCGAGAACAGGAGCTTGGCCGTCCGGAAGCGGAAGGCGAACAGCGAACTGCCGGAACTTGCCCGCGATGGACACGCCCCCGGTGCCCTTGTAGGTGGCAGGGACGTTCGTATCCCCTTGCGCATAGTCGAACTCGGGGTTCGTGGTCTTGACGACCACGTAGTCGTTGCCCAGTTCACCGTAGTAGAGCTCCGGCCGGGTGATCGTGAGGTCGGTTGTGGTGCGCGGCGGGATGTCCTTGACCCATAGGACCGGGAGGCCGTCGCCGACTGGCCTCGTTCACGGGGCTCATCACCACGCCGTAGCCGTGGGTGTAGGTGAGATGCAGGTTCACCCAGCTCTTGGACTGCGGCTGCAGCTTGGTTCTGGTCGAGCTCCCGGCCGCTGATGAGCACCTGGCGGTACTCGCCGTCCACCGTGTACCGGTCGACGTCGATGTCCGTGAAGGCGTAGTAGAGGCGGATCTCCTGGATCTGCTGGTAGGTGTCGAGGGCCGGCCGCGGTTCCCACAGCCGCACGCTCTCCAGCGTGGGCTCGTTGGACTTGATGCCTTCGGCGGTGAGGTCCGTGGAGGCGGGGTTGGAGGCGCTCGCCACCTTGTCCAGACCGAACGCGAAGCGGGTGGCCTCGATGTTGTTGGCGATGTAGGGCGACTCGGCCGTGACCTCGTTGGGGGAGACCTTGTACGACTGGATGATGGCCGGGTAGGCCTTGCCGGCGAGGGCCCAGGTCAGGAACATCACGGCGATGGCTATGGCCGGCAGGCGCCAGCCGCGGTAGCGGATGTTGGCCACGAAGATGACCGCCGCCACCAGCGACACGATGGCCAGGAAGTGAAGCACCGGCAGCGACGCGTGGACGTCGGTGTAGCTGGCGCCCATCACGGCGCCTCGGTCGGAGTAGACCAGGGACCAGGACTGGATCATGTAGTCGCCGGCCTTGGCCACCATCGCGATGGCCAGCAGCACCGAGAGGTGCGCCTTGACGTGCGGCGCCAGGCTCAACCGGTTGCGCTCGTTCAGCACCAGCGCCCTGTCGGCCACATAGGTGAGGGCGGTGGCGATGAACGTCAGCAGGATGGCGATGCCGACGAAGTCCACCAGCATCTTCCAGACCGGTAGGGTGAAGACGAAGAACGAGGCGTCCTTGCCGAACAGCGGGTCGGCGTAGCCGAACGAGGTCCGGTTGAGGAAGAGCAGGATCTCCTCCCAGCGGCTGCTGTATGCGGCCCCGACGATGATGGCCACCACGACGGCGGCGAGCAGCAGAAGCCGCCCGGGCCAGCGGCGCCTCACCTTCAGCTCCAGCACATTGTCGCCGGTGTTCCTCATCGGGAGCAGGCGCGGGGAGATCTTCCGGGCCAGCCACAGGCTGCCGTAGAAGATGCCGAAGAACACCACCGCGAAGAAGAGACCCACACACAGCCGGGCCAGGAACGGCGTCCAGAAGACCTCCTTCTGGCCCAGTTCGGCGTACCACCAGTAGTTGGTCCAGATCCGGGACATGATGGAGCCGATGACGAACACCACGATGACGACGATGATCAGGATGACCAGATTGCGGAGCGGTCCCGGCTTCATGCGCAGGATGCGGCCGCGCTTGACCGGCTTGGCCGCCTTCTTCACGGGTTGCTTGGCCGCCGGCCGGGGCTTGGGAGTGTCTTCCATGGTGGGGCTGATCACCGTCCTTATCTGTCTGCTTGAAGAAGGTATGTCACTCGTTCGGGCGGCAAGGTGGCCCGGGTGATCTCTATGGTCGATGTGGCCGGGCGCTCGACGGTGGCCTGCGTGGCCAGGAACGGCTCCGGCCCGGAGATGGGGAAGTCCACCTTGGGAGTCTTGTAGTGCATGGGGATGACGATGCTCGGCGACGAGGGCCTCCACGACTTCCGCCGCCTGGGTGTGGTCGATGGTGAAGTAGCCGCCCACGGGGATCATGAGCACGTCCACCGGACCGATGGCCGCCACCGTCTCAGGGGTCAGCGCGTGGCCCAGGTCGCCCAGATGGACCAGGCGCACGTCTCCGTCGTCCAGCACGATGATGGTGTTCTTGCCCCGGCTGCGTCCGCCGTCCTCATCGTGAGCCACGTCGATGCCGGTGATGCTCCAGGCGCCCACGACGGCCGAGGTGGGGTGGACGAAGATCTGCGGATGCCCGGGGATGGTGTCCACCGCTGCGTGGTCAGTCGTGCTTGTGCGAGGCGACCACCGCGTCGGCCGTGTCCGTGATGGGCGAGAGCCGGATGGACCCGTTGTAACTCCCGCTCTCGTAGGGATCGATGATGACGCGGGTCCCGTCCCCAGCTTCGAGCAGGAAAGAAGAGTGACCGAAGTACCTGAGCCTCACGGCGACCGCCTCCTCCTTCGCCTCAGGGTCGTGGGCGTCGCTTTGCGGCTGCCCTAGGCTGCATAGGTTAGCCGATGCAGCGAAATGGTAACAACTCGGGCAGAGCGCCGGCGCCGCCGGCCTGCGCGGCTCTTGGCAGTCGGCCGTGGGAGTGCTAACATACCCCCCTGGGTATAAAGCGCATCCGGGCGAGCAGTCTTCAGGACCGTGTCGCAGGGGCGAGTGTCGGATAAGATGTCAGGGGTCGGCAGACGGCCCTACACAAAAGGAGAAGATCATGAGCGCGAGTGTGAAAGAGGTCAACGCCCAAGAGTTCGACCAGATCGTGGCTTCTTCGACGGTTCCCGTCGTGGCCGATTTCTGGGCTCCCTGGTGCGGTCCCTGCCGGATGGTGGGCCCCGTGCTCGAGAAGATGGCCGAAGATCATGGCGCCAAGGTCACCGTGGTCAAGGTCAACGTGGACGTCAATCAGGAGCTGGCCGCAAAGTTCGGGATCATGAGCATCCCCACGGTCATCCTCTTCAAGGACGGCAAGCTCGACAAGCAGATCATCGGCGCCCGGCAGCAGAAAGACTACGAGAAAGAGTTCGGTCTGTAATCAATGGAAGCTCCTATCGTCATCGTCGGCTCGCGCCGCTCGGACAGGCTCCGGGGCGGTGGCTGACGCCCGGCTCTATCTCTGGAAGAGATAGTCGGTTATCTGAATCGCGATCTGGCCACGCGCATGAACGGCGAGCGATCCTCTCCGCTACGTCGACGTCGATGACGCCGACCTGGATGAGTATCCGCAATTGGCCGAATCCGCCCGCGCCGGCGAGCATCCCCTTGGTGCAGGTGGGCGGCGAGCTGAAGTACCCGCAGAGCATCAGCATCTACTGGGCCGAGGAAGAGCTGAAGTCCCTCGGAGTGGGTCCCTTCGCAGTGGTGCAGGGAGGCGACTGAGCGTGGCCTCCTATGATCTGAAATGCGACGCGTGCGGCAAGGACTTCGAGGTGTTCTGCCTCGGTTTCCTCAAGGACGACGTGAAGGTGTGCCCCGAATGCGGCAGCCGCGAGGTCACGCAGCGCTTCACCGGCTTCGGTGGGGTCACCGGACTGGTGGGGGGCAGCTGCCTCGACACCGGTACGTTGCAGGCCGAGTTCCAGCTGCTCGCCGCGCTCCGGCTTCAGCTGAGCAGGTTGACCATGGGGCCCGTGCGGCCCCACTGCATGCGATAATGCGTACCCAATGCCGCCCTCACTTGGCGGGGCGGCTTCGGTGTTCTCGGAGGTTGGATGTACCCGGAGTTGTTCCACATAGGCTGGTTCACCATGAACTCCTTCGGGCTGATGATGGCGCTGGCCTTCATCTCGGCCGGGTTCATCGCCCATTGGCAGTTCAAGAAGCGCGGCGTCCGGCCTGATTTCATCTACGGGCTGCTCATCGCCGCCGTCGTCGGCGGCCTGCTCGGCGCCAAGATCCACTACCTGATCCTGCATCCCAGCGAATGGCCGGGCAACCTCATCAGCGGCGGCGGGCTCGTCTGGTTCGGCGGGCTGTTCGGCGCCATCATCGGCGTCGTCATCGTCACGCTGCTGGTCCAAGCAGAGCCTCGCGCGCATCATGGACGCCGGCGCCATCGCCGTGTCGATCGGGTACGCGGTGGGCCGCATGGGCTGCTTCCTCCGTGGCGACGACTACGGTGTCCCGACCGACCTGCCCTGGGGCATGGCCTTCCCGAAAGGACTTCCCCCGACCACCGACAAAGTGCATCCCACCCAACTCTATGAGATCGCCGCCTCCCTGGTCATCTTCGCGCTGCTCGTGTGGGTCATCTCTCCGCGCTTCAAGCGGGAGGGGCCGCTGATGTTCGTGTACGCCATCCTGGCCGGCATCGAGCGCTTCCTGGTGGAGTTCGTGCGCGAGAAGAGCGACTACCTGTGGCCGGGCATCACCCAGCAGCAGTGGATCGCCATCGGGATGATCATCGTCGGCATCGTCTTCACCTGGTACTTCGCCACACACGGCCGGCTGCGCCCGCCGATCGACCCGGCTACCGGCCGGGCGTCGCTTGCGCTCGTCAAAGCCCCCGGCAAGGCCGTCTCCAACAGCAAGACCGCCGCCAATAGCAGGGCGGTCAACGGCAAGCGCAAGAAGTAGGAGGACTATGGACCGCGTCCGGTTCTTCAGAGCGGCCGTGGCCGCCACAGCCTCTCTATCACTGCTCCTGGTACTCTCCCTGGGTCTCTCCGCGTGTGGTTCGGGGGGCTCGACCTCCGGCTCGACGGCCTCCGGAGTCACCACCGGCGCGAAGCAGGACAAGGACCTCGCTCCCACCTTCTCGGGCCCCACGCTGGACGGCGAGCAGGTGAGCCTCGACCAGTACCGGGGCAAGCCGCTCATCGCTGGTCTTCATGACCGACACCTGACCGACCTGCCGGGCCGAGATGCCCGACCTCGATAGGTTCTATCGAGAAGCAGCGGACAAGGCGGCGATCCTGGCGTGTGGTCCTCGCTTCGGATGAAGGCGCCGATGCGTGGCCTCGTCATGAAGGAGCAGTACTCCTTCCCCATCCTGCTCGATCAGGGGGCGGCGGTGGACGCCTATAACGTCCGCTACGTCCCGGCGCTGTTCGTCATCGACGCCGCTGGCAATCTGGTGGACCGGTTCGTCGGCGCCAGCGACTTCGACAGGCTGAACGAGATCGCCGACGGTCTCGCCGGAGGATGACCCTTCCGGCTGAACTCGGCCTGACGGCGTTCCTGGTGGCCCTGGTCTCGGGAGCGGCCAGCTTCCTGAGCCCCTGCATCCTGCCGCTCCTGCCCGCATACCTGTCGTTCGTCTCGGGTGTCAGCGTGGAGCAGGTGCAGAAGGGCGGCCGGCGGGTCCTCTTCAGCACGCTGGGGTTCGTGCTCGGTTTCTCCATCGTCTTCACGGCTCTGGGCGCCGGTTTCTCGCTCATAGGCGACCTCATGCCCAGCCAGCGCGTCCTCGAGATCGCCGCCGGGGCGCTGCTGGTGATCCTGGGGCTGGTGATCGCCCTGGCCGCCGCGCCGTCGTTCATGCAGCGTGATATCCGGCCGCTTCTGGGGCGGGCGCCCCGCGGACCGGCCGGCGCGGTGATAGTGGGCATCGCGTTCGCCCTCGGGTGGACGCCGTGCGTGGGGCCGGTGCTGGCGTCCATCCTGGCTCTTGCCGCCTCCGGGAGCGACCCGGTGGCCGGCGCGTTCCTCCTGTTGGTCTACTCGCTGGGCCTGGGGATCCCGTTCATCATCGCGGGCGTGTTCGTGGGCACGGCGCTGCGCGCGTTCGGGCGCATCCGCAAACACCTGCGCACCATCCAGATCATATGCGGAGTGCTGCTCGTCATCTATGGGGCGCTGCTCCTGGGCGGGCAGTTCGGCTGGCTGGGGAGTTGGCTCTCGGGCTGGACCCTCTGGTAGGCGCCGGCGCCGCGGCGGTGTATACTCCGTCGCTCGTGCCGTCCGCATAGGTGGCAGAGACCGCAAGGTTCCTGTCCGGTGGCGTGTGTAGTATCCATACCACACCCCTGCTCCGGCAAAGAGGCCGGGGCCGCTTAGACCGTAGGAGGTGACCCAAACTGAACAGCTATGAGCTGGCTCTTATCCTGCGTACCGACGTAGAGGATCAGGAGCGAACCGCGGTCATGGACCGCATCAAAGAGATCATCACGGGTGGCGGTGGCGCCGTCGTGAAGATCGATGAATGGGGAAAGAAACGTCTGGCCTACGAGATCAAAGACTCGTTCGACGGCGTCTACTACATCCTCTACTTCACGGCGACGCCGAAGACGCTCGACGAGGTCACCCGCGTACTGGGCATCATCGGACACCGCGCTTCGCTTCATGCCCATCAAGCATGAGAAGCCGTTCGCCTTCCAGCAGCAGCCCGCCGCCGCCCCGGCAGCCCCGGCCGCCCCGGTCGTAGCACCCGCTGCGCCGGCCGAGGCCCCCGCTGCCCCGGCAGTCGCGCCTGCTGAGCCGGCCGAAGAAGCCTAGCTAAGGAGCGAAGATGGCTCGTGGTTTTGCACGTGTCACGCTGGTGGGCAACCTGACCCGCGACCCGGAACTGCGGCAGACCCCCGGAGGCAACTCCGTCTGCCAGTTCGGCGTCGCTGTCGGCCGGAGGTACAAAGACGGCTCCGGCCAGTGGGTCGACAAAGCGAGCTTCTTCGACGTGGTGGTCTGGGGTGCGCAGGGTGAGAACTGCGCCCAGTACCTGAGCAAAGGCCGCCCGGTAGCCATCGACGGCCGCTTGGACCAGCGTTCCTGGGAGGCCCAGGACGGCACCAAGCGCAGCAAGGTGGAGATCGTCGCCGAGAACGTGGTGTTCCTCGGCGGTGCCGGCGGCGAGACGCGCGAGCCCGTTCAGCGCGGCGGCGGTCAACCCGCCGGCGACGTTGCGGCTCAAGACGATTTTCGTGACATCGATTTCGGGGGCGACGACATCCCGTTCTAGTCGGTCCCCAAGGAGGTAATGAGAAGTGGCCAATCCCAAGAAGCCGACCCGGCGCACCCGGCCCACGACCGGCGGCCGTCGTCGCAAGTACTGCTTCTTCTGCAAAGAGAACGTAGAGGAAGTGGATTACAAGGACTACAGCACGCTGCGCCGGTTCATGTCCGAGCGTGGCAAGATCCGTTCCCGGCGTACCACCGGCGCCTGCCGCCGTCATCAGCGCCAGGTGGCCGTGGCCATCAAACGGGCCCGTGAGGTCGCGCTGCTGCCGTACAGCAGCCGGTAGGAGAAGGTCCCAGCGGGCATGATGCAAGTCCCATTCCCGCTCGTTTCCGTCGGCAAGGCGGTGGCGGGCACCGTGATCATCGCGGTGCTCTCCGTGTACCTGGTGCCCATCGCCCCACTGCTCGCAGTGCTCCTCCCGCTGCCGGTCGCCTACGTGACCGCGCGGCACGGATGGGTCGGTGGGGCTGTGGTGGTCGTGGTATCGGCGCTCTTGCTGTATCCCGGAACGGGCCCCGGGGTGGCGTTGCTCGCGTTCTTGCTCGCGGTCAGCCTGGGGCTGACGCTCGGATGGGCCCTGCGTCGCGGCTGGCGGTTCTCGCTCAGTCTCGCGGTCATGTCCGGGGCGCTGTTGGTCGCGCTGCTCGTGTACGGCGTGGTGTTGTGGCTGGGCTACGGGCTCACCTACACCGTGTTCAAGCAGGACTGGTATTCGGTCGGTCAGCAGCATCGCGGCCACCTACACGAGAGGCCGGCATGAGCGCGGCCACCGCGGACGAACTCACGAGTCTCGCCCGTCGGATCGTTGGACGTCTTCGCCTACATCGCCCCAGGGGTCCTGGGGATGATGGCGGTCCTTGGGGCCGCGTGCACGGCCGGGTTGGCGTATCTGATCTTCCCGAGGCTTCGTAAGCCGCAGGCGGTCGGGATGTCCTCTCCGGGTTCCGGATGCACTGGGGCGTCGCCTACGTGTCGATCGTGGGGCTGGCGCTTCCTGCTCTTCACGCGCGGCGGTGAAGGGTGGAAGGCGTACGTGTTCTACGCGGGCATCGACCTGCTGCTGGTGTCGCAGACGCTGTTCTTTCTGCAGGCGCTGGGAGTGCTTCGTTGGCTCGGCAACGCCAGGGAGTGGCGGTCCGGCTCGCGCGCGTTGGCGTTCATATCGGCGGTGGTGGCGCAGTTGTTCCAGTTCACCGGGCTGATAGGACTTTTGGATACCTGGATCGACTATCGCAAGCGTTTCGCTCTCAAGGGCTCGGGTACGGGCTCGGTGAGATGACAGAAGAGAAGGAGTGACGTATGGAAGTAATCCTGTTGCAGGACGTGGACAAGGTGGGCAGGCAAGGGCGAAGTGGCGAACGTGTCCGATGGATACGCCCGCAACTACCTGTTCCCCCGCAAGCTGGCCGAGAAGGCTACTGCCGGCAAGATCGCCCAGGTCCGCAAGATCATGGAGCAGAAGGCCGATCACGCGCGCCGCGAACTCGAGCGCGCCGAAGAGATCCGCGACATGCTCGGCAAGACCGTTCTCACCATCCCGGCGCCGGTCGGCGGCGGCGAGAAGCTGTTCGGCTCCATCACCAACGCGACATCGCCACGGCCATCTACGCGGCTCGCAAGATCCGCATCGACAAGCGTAATGTGGACCTCGACGACCCCATCAAGATGGTGGGCACGTACATGGTCAAGGTCGACGTCAACGGCAGCCCGGAACCGGCTGAGGTCAAAGTCATCGTGGTCCCGGAGGAGCACAAGGGCTAAAGAGGTACGAGAGATGGCGGTGGGCAACGGCGGGCTCCGGCGGACAGCTCGGGGGCCGACTACACGCTTCCACAGAACCTCGACGCGGAGTTGTCCGTGTTGGGGGCGAGCATGCTCACCCCCAACGTCATCCCTGCCGTCAGTGAGATCATCCGGCCTCACTACTTCTACCGGCAGGGGCACCAGCGCATCTTCGAGGTCATCGAAGACCTGTTCTCCCGGGGAGAACCGGTCGACCCCATCACCGTCTCGGAGCAACTGGCCAACAGGGCCAGCCTGGAGGCGGTGGGGGGCCGCGCGTTCATCCACAGCCTGGTGACGGCCGTCCCCGCGGCCACCAACGCCCGCTACTACGCGGAGATCGTCAGGGAGAACTACTACCTGCGCTCGCTCATCAAGGTCGGCGGCGAGATCACCGAGATGGGCTACCGGCGGGAGCAGCACGCCCGTCGAGCTCATCGACCGGGCCGAGCAGATGGTGTTCGCCATCTCCGAGAGCCGGGTGGCCGGGGAGTTCGAGCCCATCGGCGAGCTGATCACCGAGAGCTTCTCCGAACTCGAGCGGCTCATGACCGAGGGGCACCGCACCACCGGGTGCCAGACCGGGTTCCGCGACCTCGACACGATGGTCGGCGGCTTCCAGCCGTCGAACCTCATCATCCTCGCGGCCCGGCCTTCCATGGGCAAGACCGCCTTCGCGCTCAACATCGCCCGCAACGTGGCGGTGGACCAGCAGCAGGGCGTGGCCATCTTCAGCCTGGAGATGTCCAAGGCCGAGGTGGTCAACCGCATGATGTGCTCGGAGGCCCGCGTCGACAGCTGGCGGGTCCGGCGGGGCGCTCTGCAGCCTCGGGACTGGAGCCAGTTGGCCCAGGCCTGCACCCCGCTGCACACCGCGCCCATCTACATCGACGACAGCGCCTCGGTCACCCTCATGGAGATCCGGGCCAAGGCCCGGCGGCTCAAGGCGCAGCACAAGAACCTGGGCCTCATCATCGTCGACTACCTGCAGCTCATGATGGGCGGCGCCGGCGCCGAGAACCGCCAGCAGGAGATCTCGCGCGATCTCCCGCGGGCTCAAGATCCTGGCCCGCGAGCTCGAGGTGCCGGTGCTGGCGCTGTCGCAGCTGTCGCGGCAGGTGGAGCAGAGGGCCGGCAACAAGCCGGTGCTGTCGGACCTGAGGGAATCCGGGGCGATCGAGCAGGATGCGGACGTGGTCATGTTCATCTACCGGGACGAGGTCTACAACCGCGACAGTCCCGACAAGGGGACGGCGGAGATCATCATCGGCAAGCAGAGGAACGGGCCCATCGGCGACGTGAAGATGGCGTTCGTCTCCAACTACACCCGGTTCGCCGACCTGGCCGACCGGCGACTGGCGTCCGCCCGAATGAGCGCCAACGGCAACACGTATGACGTCATCATCGTGGGCGGGGGGCCGGCCGGCATCTTCGCCGCGCTCGAGCTGGCCGCCAAGCCGGGGCTGCGCGTGCTGCTGCTCGAGAAGGGGGCCGACATCTCCGTGCGCCGCTGCCCGGCGCGGGACACCGGCACCTGCGTGCACTGCCCCACCTGCGACATCACCACCGGCTGGGGCGGCGCCGGGGCCTTCTCCGACGGCAAGCTGACCCTCGGCACCGAGGTGGGCGGCTGGCTGGGCGACTACGTGGACGGAGACGGGCTGCGCGCCCTCATCACGGACGTCGACGGCATCTGGCGGCAGTTCGGTGCGCCCGACCGGCTGTACGGCGAGGACGGCGACCCCCACGAGCGCTGGGCCGACCTGGCCGCCCGCCAGGGGCTGCGCCTGGTGCGCTCGCCGGTGCGCCATCTGGGCACCGAGCGCTCGGCGGAGGTGCTCGCGGCCATGAGGGCCGACCTCGACGACAAGATCGACATCCGGACGGACACGTCGGTGGCCAGCATCCTCACGGTGGACGGCGCGCCGCCGCGCAAGCGGGCGGCGGCCTCTCACGGTCAGCCCATGGCCAAGCCGTACTCCCGCATGCCGCGGGCCGTCCACGGCGACGGAGCGTCCCAGGACCTGGGCCGGGTGGCCGGGGTCGTCACCACAGACGGCCAGACCTACCTGAGCCCCGTGGTCATCGCGGCGCCGGGGCGCGAAGGTTCGGCCTGGCTCACCGACGAGGCGGGGCGGCTGGGCATCGACCTGGTGAGCAACGCCGTGGACATCGGCGTGCGGGTGGAAGTGCCGGCGGTGGTCACCGACATCATCACCGACGAACTCTACGAGCCCAAGCTGCTCTACACCTCCCGCCACTTCGAAGACCAGGTCCGCACGTTCTGCGTGAACCCGCGGGGCGAGGTCTGCACCGAGTGCTGGGGCGACGCGGTCACGGTCAACGGGCACAGCTACGCCAACGCCGACCACAAGACCGCCAACACCAACTTCGCGCTGCTGGTGTCCACGCGCTTCACGGTGCCGTTCAAGGAGCCCATCGCCTACGGCAAGTCCGTGGCCCGGCTGGCCAACATGCTGGGCAGGGACATCCTGGTGCAAGCGCTGGGCGACCTGCGCGCGGGCCATCGCACCACGGCCGAGAGGCTGCGGCGCGGGGTCGTGCAGCCGACGCTGAAGGCCGCCACTCCGGGCGATCTCAGCTTCGCGCTGCCCTACCGCCATCTGCGCGACCTCGTCGACATGCTCGACGCCCTGGATGCGCTGCTTCCGGGGGTCGGCGGGCGCGACACCCTGCTCTACGGCGTGGAGGTGAAGTTCTACTCCTCGCGCCTCACCCTGGAGTCCGATCTGCAGACCCCGGTCAAGGGTCTCTACGCCGTCGGCGACGGGGCGGGGGTCACGCGCGGGCTGGTGCAGGCCTCGGCTTCCGGATTGGTGGCGGCGCGGGCGGCGCGGGCGGTGGTCCGCGCGTAAGGCAGGCGTCCGCCGGCGCCGCGAGCGCGGCGCCCGGGGATGCGGCCTAGTGTAAACTTCAGCGGGGAGAAGGCAGCCTTTCGAGGCGGCCGCCCCCGATATGTGAGCGGAAGGTCCATGACTTATCAGGAGGCGACGTGCCGGTTCTCGTCGTAGTAGGCGCCCAGTGGGGCGACGAAGGCAAAGGGAAGGTCACCGACCTGCTGTGCGAGCAGGCCGATGTCGTGGTCCGCTACCAGGGGGGCAACAACGCGGGTCACACCGTGGAGAACCTCCGGGGCAAGTTCGCCCTCCATCTGGTGCCGTCCGGCATCTTCAACCCCAACATCATGTCCGTCATCGGCAACGGCGTCGTGGTCGACCCCACCGTCCTGCGGGCGGAGATCGACGAACTCGAGAGCCGGCAGGTCAACACCCGGGGACTCAAGATCTCGGGCAAGGCGCACCTCATCATGCCGTACCACATCATGCTCGACCACGTGCAGGAAGCGCGCCTGGGCAAGGGCAAGATCGGCACCACCGGGCGCGGCATCGGCCCCTGCTACGCCGACAAGGCGGCGCGCCAGGGCGTGCGCATGCAGGACATCATCGATCCGGCCGGGCTTCCGCGAGCGGGTCATGACCACCATGCAGGCCAAGGCCGAAGTCATGGCCAAGGCCTACGACCAGGACGTCAGCCACCTGGAAGCCGAGTGCGAGCGCTACATCGAGGCGGCGGAATCGCTCCGGCCGTACATCGAGGACACCGGGCTGCTCATCTGGAACATGCTCCGCGAGAACAAGCGCGTCCTTCTGGAAGGCGCCCAGGGCACCATGCTCGACCTCGATCACGGCACCTATCCCTTCGTGACCTCCTCCAACCCGGTGGCCGGCTACGCGAGCGTGGGCAGCGGCATCGGGCCCATCGAGTTCAGCGAGGTCTGGGGCATCACCAAGGCGTACACCACCCGGGTGGGCGAAGGCCCGTTCCCGACGGAGCTGAACGACGACACCGGCGCGAACCTGCGCGAAGTGGGCAACGAGTTCGGCACCACCACCGGCCGCCCGCGCCGCTGCGGCTGGCTCGACCTGGTGGCCCTGCGCTATGCCGCCCGGGTCAACGGGTTCACCGGCCTCTGCATCACCAAGCTGGACGTGCTCGACACGCTCGACACCATCAAGATCTGCACCCAGTACAAGTACAAGGGTGAGCTCCTGGACGAGTTCCCGCCGGCCCAGGTCGTCTTCGACGAAGTGGAGCCGGTCTACGAGGAACTGCCCGGCTGGAAGACCGACATCACCGAGGTCGCGGAACGTCCAGGACCTGCCCTCAGGAGACGCATCGACTACCTGAACTTCATCGTGCGGAACGTGCGGGTGCCCATCTCCCTCATCTCGGTGGGCCCCAAACGCGAGCAGCACATCAAGGTCCCGCATCCCGACTACGCGCAGCGTGCGTCGGGTGGGAACGCCGGCGCGCTAGTACCAAGAACGAGGGGAGCGACATGGCCACTTCTGACCGGCGGCTGGATGTCCTGGTAGTCGGCGGAGGCGCCAGGGAGCACGCCCTCGTCCGTGGTCTGCGCAAGAGCCCGCGGGTCGGGACGGCTGCTGTGCGCGCCGGGCAACGCCGGCATCCGAGACGACGCGCTCGTGGTGGACATCGGGGCCGAGGACATCCCCAGCCTGGTCGCGTTCGTGCGAGCGGGAGAAGATCGATCTCACCGTCGTGGGGCCGGAGGCGCCGCTGGTGGCCGGTCTGGCCGACCAGTTGCGGGAGCGGGGATTCGCCGTGTTCGGGCCTGGGGCAGACGGCGCCCTCCTCGAAGGTTCCAAGGCGTTCGCCAAGCAGGTGATGGACGCCGCGGGCGTGCCGACCGCCGCCGCCGCCACCTTCACCGAATACGAACCGGCGCTGGCCTACCTGCGCGAGCACGGGGCGCCTGTGGTCGTGAAGGCCGACGGGCTGGCCGCCGGCAAGGGCGTCATCGTGGCGCATGAGCTGGCGGAGGCGGAGGAGGCGCTGGCCGAGTGCTTCGTGGAGCGGCGCTTCGGCGCGGCGGCCAACATGGTGCTCATCGAGGAGTTCCTCGAAGGGCGAGGAGGTGTCGCTGCTCTCCATCGTCAGCGGCCAGCAGATCCTGCCGCTGGCCTCGGCGCAGGACTACAAGCGGGCGCTTGACGACGACGCAGGGCCCAACACCGGCGGCATGGGCTCCTATTCGCCGGTGCCGGCCGTGGACGACGCGCTGTACGCGGAGCTGGTGGACACTGTCGTGCGGCCCACGGTGGCCGAACTGGGGCGCCGGGGCATCGACTTTCGGGGCGTCCTCTACGCCGGCCTCATGCTCACCAAGAACGGGCCCGAGGGTGCTCGAGTTCAACTGCCGTTTCGGCGATCCGGAGACCCAGGCCCTGCTGCCGCGGCTCGAGAGCGACCTGCTGGAGATGCTGTGGACCGCCGCCACCGGCGGTGAGCTGCCCGCCGCCGCGGCCTGGCGGCGCGGCGCCGCCGTGGGCGTGGTCATGGCTTCGCGGGGCTATCCGGCCTCGTCGTCCAAGGGCGACGTCATCACCGGTCTGGAGCGGCTGCGGGCGTCCGATCAGGTGCGAGGTGTTCCATGCGGCCACCAAGGCCACCGACAAGGGGGTCGTCACCTCGGGCGGCCGGGTGCTGACGGTCACCGGCCTGGGCGACACGTTCGCCGAGGCCCGGGCCCGCGCCTACGCCGGGGTCGAGCAGATCACGTTCGAGGGCGAGCAGCACCGCGGCGACATCGCGCTGCGGGCGGAGAAGTGGGAAGCGCAGGCGCCGGCAGGCGGCGGAGGGGAGCGAGATGAGCGAGCAGCCGTTGGTGGGGATCCTGATGGGGTCCCAGTCGGACCTGGAGATCATGGAAGTGGCGGCCAAGGAGCTGGAGACGCGCGGCATCCCCTACGAGATGAACGTCCTCTCCGCCCACCGCGACCCTGAGGCCGTCCGTGAGTACTCGCTCAGCGCCGAGTCCCGGGGCCTCAAGCTGGTCATCGCCGGGGCGGGCAAGGCCGCGGCGCTGCCGGGCGTGGTCGCCTCCATGACCGACCTGCCGGTCATCGGCGTGCCCATCCGCACGTCGGACCTGGGCGGGCTCGATTCGCTCCTTTCCATGGTGCAGATGCCGTCCGGCGTGCCGGTGGCCACCGTGGCCATCAACGGGGCCCGCAACGCCGCCATCCTGGCCGCGAAGATCCTGCGCATCGCTGGGTTGGCGCCGGCTGCGCCGGCGCCGGCGCCGCACACCCACGGCCTCGGAGGCACTCGATGATCCCCCGCTACTCCACGCCCGAGATGGCGGCCGTCTGGACCGACCAGGCCCGCATGGCGGCCTGGCTGCAGGTGGAACTGGCCGTCTGCGAAGCCTGGACCCGCCTGGGCAAGATCCCCGAGGACGCCATGTGCGCCATCCGGGACAAGGCGGCCTTCGACGTCGACCGGGTCAACGAGATCGAGGAGACCACCCAGCACGACGTCATCGCCTTCGTGAGTTGCGTGGCCGAGAACGTGGGCGACGCCTCCAAGTACATCCACTACGGCCTGACCTCGTCCGACGTGCTCGACACCGGGCTGGCGCTGCAACTGCGCGCCGCCGGGCGGCTGCTGGCCGAGGAGACGCGCAAGCTGGGCACGATCCTTCAGCGCCGCGCCCTGGAGCACAAAGACACGGTCATGATCGGCCGCACCCACGGGGTGCACGCCGAGCCCATCACCTTCGGCATGGTCCTCGGCCTGTGGGCCTTCGAGGTGCAGCGCGGGCTGGAACGGCTGGAACGGGCCATCCAGCAGGTGTCGGTGGGCAAGATCTCCGGCGCCGTGGGCACCTACGCCAACGTGGACCCCGAGGTGGAGCGCATCACCATGTCCATCCTGGACCTGGGCGCGGCTCCCATCTCCACCCAGATCGTCCAGCGCGACCGCCACGCCGAGTTCATGTCCGCCCTGGCGCTGCTGGCCACCACCATCGAGAAGATCGCCCTGCAGGTGCGCCACTACCAGCGCACCGAGGTCCTGGAGGCGGAGGAGTACTTCGCTCCGGGCCAGAAGGGCTCGTCGGCCATGCCGCACAAGCGCAACCCCATCATCTCCGAGCGGCTCTGCGGCCAGGCCCGCGTCATCCGGGGCAACGCGGTGGTCGCCCTGGAGAACGTGGCCCTCTGGCACGAGCGCGACATCTGCCACTCGAGCGCCGAGCGGATCATCTTCCCCGACAGCACCATCCTTCTCCACTACATGCTCAAGAAGGCCTGCTGGCTGGTGGACAAGCTGAACGTCTACCCGGAGAACATGGCCGCCAACATCGAGAAGAGCTACGGCCTGGTCTACAGCCAGCGGGTGCTGCTCGCCCTGGTGGACGCCGGCATCCTGCGCGACGACGCCTACCGGATCGTCCAGCGCAGCGCCATGAAGGCCTGGTAGGAGAAGACCCAGTTCGCCGACCTGCTCAAGGCCGACCCGGAGGTCACCGGCAGGCTGTCGGCGGCCGAGATCGAGGCGCTCTTCGACCCCGCCTACGCACTGCGCAACATGGGCGTCATCTTCGAACGGGTGGCCGCGCTGGAGTGGTAGAGGTCAGACCGGCTACGGGTGCGGACGCGACGGCTCTCGCGGCACTCAGCGGTCAGCTTGGGTATCCGCTCGACGAGGCGACGGCCTGGGAGAGGTTCGCGGCCATCGCGGAAGATCCAAGGCACGCGGTCTTCGTTGCTGAGGACGATTCAGGCGCCGTGGTCGGCTGGATACACATCATGCCCAAGATCATGCTGCTCGTCTCCGGAGTGTGCGAGATCGGCGGGCTGGTGGTCGACGAGCAACACCGCTCAACGGGGGTGGGCCGGGCTCTCGTCGCCGAAGCCGAGGCCTGGGCGCGTCGCAGCGGATACCGCGAATTGACGGTAAGAAGCGACACCCGACGATCGGCGGCTCACGGGTTCTATCCGGCGCAAGGGTTCATCCCGGTGAAGGAACAGAAGGTCTACAAGAAGCAGCTCACGTGAGCCCAGCTGGTAGAATCGACTCTATGTTGGTCCGCTACGGTCGACGCCGGTAGGCGTGGGCGACCCGTTACCAAGGAGAAGAACCAGAGTGTTCGAAGACGTGTGCGAAGCGGCGCTGCCGCAGGCCATGGGGGAATGATGCGGGAACTCTGGCCCGACGAATCGCCCCATGATGAGTGTGGGGTGTTCGCCATCTACGCCCCCGAGATGGACGTGGCCCGCCTCACCTTCTTCGCTCTGTTCGCACTCCAGCATCGGGGACAGGAATCGGCCGGTATCGCGGTCACCGACGGGAATCGTCTGACCGTTCACAAGGACATGGGCCTGGTCTCCCAGGTGTTCGAGGAGGAGACGCTCAAGACCCTGCCAGGGCAACTGGCCATCGGCCACGTGCGCTATTCCACCACCGGCGCCAGCGAGCAGCGTAACGCCCAACCCTTCGCCCGCACCCGCAGACGGCTCGTTCATCGCCCTGGGCCACAACGGCAACCTGGTGAACACCGACGAACTGCGGGCCGGCCTGGTGGAGAGCGGCCACGTGTTCGAGAGCACCTCCGACACCGAGGTCATCGCCGCCCTGCTGGCCGAGCATCCGTCCCGCGACATCCGCGACGCCCTTCGCGACATCATCCCCAGGCTGCGCGGCGCCTTCAGCGCGGTGTTGCTCACCAGCGACGCCGTCTACGGCTTCCGCGACCCCTACGGCATCCGCCCGCTGGTGCTGGGCCAGATCGAAGACCGCTACTGCCTGTCGAGCGAGTCGTCCGGCCTGGACATCATCGGGGCCAAGCTCGTCCGGGAGATAGAGCCGGGAGAGATCTGCTGGATCGACGCGGAGGGCTATCACATCGAGCAGGTGGTGGACCGCAAGCGCGAGGCGCTCTGCGTGTTCGAGTTCATCTACTTCGCCCGCCCCGACTCGGTGATGAAGGGGCAGACGCTCTATGCCGCCCGCAGCCGGATGGGCGAGGAGCTGGCCGCCGAGTCGCCCGTGGAGGCCGACATGGTCATCCCCGTGCCCGACACGGGGAACTCCGCCGCCATCGGCTACGCGGCGCGCAGCGGCATCACCTACGGCGAGGCCCTCATCAAGAACCGCTACATCGGCCGGACGTTCATCAGCCCGGAAGACCGCATCCGCAAGCTGGGCATCCGCATGAAGTTCAACCCGCTCAGCTCGGCCATCAAGGGCAAGCGCCTCGTGGTGGTGGACGACTCCATCGTCCGGGGCAACACCACCCGGGCTCTGGTGCGGGTGCTGTTCGAGTCGGGGGCCACGGAGGTCCATCTCCGCATCAGCTCGCCGCCCATCGTCTACCCGTGCTTCTACGGCATCGACATGGCCGATCAGGACGAGTTCATCGCGTTCAACAAGACCGTCGCGGAGATCAGCGAGGAACTGGGCGCCACGTCGGTCGCCTACCTCTCGCTGGAGGGCCTGATGCGCGCCACCGACGCCGGCGACGCCGACGATTGCTTCTGCGCCGCGTGCTTCACGGGAGACTATCCCTGTGAGGTGCCCGAGGAGATGATGCTGTCCAAGTTCCGCTACGAAAAGGACGGTTGCGCATCCGTTGAGCGGTAGGGGCCGGGCTATCCGCCCCTAGTCATCCTCCGGAGGCCGTCCGCCGTGGCAGCTGCAGTAATGCGTGCCGTACCCGTTCTGATGGCACTTCGCGCACGCGATGCTTGTTCCACGGCCGTGTTCCCCCACCACCGGGTGGGTGAAGTCCGCCGGAGTCCATCCCGCCGGGGTGTGGCAATCCGCGCAGTCGGTCAGGCCGTTGTGGTTGTCGCCGTGGCAGGTCACGCAGCTTGGGTCCGCCGCCGGGAACTTGGTGCCCGCCACCGTGGGGCCGCCGGGCTTCGACACATGGCACCGGGCGCACTCCAGGGTCGCGTGGGTCGCCCGTCAGCGTGAACGGGTGCTCGAAGTCCACGTCGGTCCAGGCCGTGGGGGTGTGGCAGCCGGCGCAGTCGGTGAGGCCGCCGTGATTGTCGCCGTGGCAAGAGACGCACGCTGGGTCCGCTTGGGGCAGCTCCGTCCCGGGGATGTTCGCGACCCCGGGTCTGCTCACGTGGCACTGGGTACAGGTCAGGGAGGCATGGGCTCCGGTCAGCGCGAAGGGATGATCGGTCCCGGCTGAGGTCCAACCGGAAGTGTTGTGACAGCCGCTGCATTCGCCGCGCTTCTCGTGGGGCGGGGTGTGGCAGTAGGAGCAGGTGTTCGAGGCCGTGCTGCCGTCGTGGCACTTGAAGCAGGACGACATCGTGCCCGGGTCTACATAGCCCGGCGTGAGGGCCTTGTGGACCATTCGGACGTGGCAGGTGATGCAGTAGGTGCGCGCCGCGTGTTCCGCGTGGGAGAAGGTGACGGTCGAAAGGGTGGGATCCGCCGGCGGGTCGTCGTGGCAGCGGAAGCAGCTGTCGTTGGGGATCTCCCGGGTTACGGCGAGGGGGGCGTCGGCGCTTCCGAAGAAGTGGACGTAGATCTCGCGGAACGATCCGAGCTTGGTCTCGATGTACGGGATCGTCCCCGGGGGGATGTGGCAGTCGCGGCACTCGGCGCCGGAATGCTCCGAGGCCTGCCAGGTGGTGTAGTAGGGGTCCATCTCGTGGCAGGTGTCGCAGAAGGAACTGGCGCTGGTGAAGTGCGCGGTGACGAAAGCGGCGACGATCAGCAGGACTATCACGCCGCCGGTGATCGACAGGGCCACTATCCAGCGGCGCTTGCGGCTTCTGTGCTTCTTGTGTCTCTTGGGGGGCGAGGCGACGCCGGCGCTCTCGGGGGACGGATCATCGGCCTCCTCGGTATCGTCGATATCGGGATCCTCTTCCACCGTGGGCGGCGCGTCTGTTCTGTCGTCATCGATGCCCATACCCCCACACTAGCGGACGCCGCATACGGGTCGCAAGTGGTCTCTCGATTGACGCTGCCCGGCGCGGAGGCTAGTATTGCCCGGCAATCTCTCAGACACGGGAACCCGGTGAGAGTCCGGGGCTGCCCCGCAACTGTGACCGCGGACGGAAGCCGCTGCACGCCACTGCCGAATCGAGGCGGGAAGGCGCGGCCGGTAGGATGAAGCGGAAGTCAGGATACCGCGACGAGAGGACCAACTGCTGAGCCTCGAGGGAGGGCCAAAGTGGTATCCACTTCTTTTCGTGCGCTGCTCGACCGCACACTCGCGTCCATCGGTCCGCTCGACGACGCAGCCATGCGCGCCGCCGAAGCGCGCCAAGCCATCCTGACCAAGCCCACCGGCGCCCTGGGACGGTTGGAAGTCCTGTCCGTCCAACTGGCGGGCATCGCGGGAGAGCCGACCCCGGCCTTCCCGAACAAGGTCGTGGCCGTCATGGCCGGCGATCACGGGGTCACGGCCGAGGGAGTCAGCGCCTATCCGGCCGAGGTCACGCCGGGCATGGTGGCCAACTTCGCCGCCGGCGGGGCGGCCATCAACGTGCTTGCCCGGCAGGCAGGCGCCCGGGTGATCGTCACGGACGTGGGCGTGGGCTTCGATATCTCCGGGATGGAGGGTGTGAGGCACCGCAAGATCCGCATGGGCACCGCGAATATGGCGCAGGGCCCGGCCATGACCACCGACGAGGCTCTCCAGGCCATCGCTCTGGGCATCGAACTGGTGGACGAGGCCGTGGCCGAAGGCGCATCCATGTTCGCCACTGGGGAGATGGGCATCGGCAACACCACGGCCGCCTCGGCGGTCATCGCGGCGCTCACCGGGTTGCCGGCGATCCGGGTGACCGGACGGGGGACGGGCATCGCCGAAGTCATGCTGCCCCACAAGGCCGCCGTCATCGAGAAGGCCATCGCCGTGAACAGGCCGGACGTCGCCGACCCGTTGGACGTCCTCGCCAAGGTGGGAGGGCTGGAGATCGCCGCTCTTACCGGGGTCATCTTGGGGGCGGCCGCGAAGCGCCGCCCGGTGGTCATGGACGGGTTCATCTCAGCCGCCGCGGCCCTGGCCGCCGTGCGGCTGTGCGCCGCGGCGCGCGACTACATCCTACCCAGCCACGTGTCCGTCGAGGTGGGCCATCAGGTCGTTCTGGACGAATTGGGCCTGACCCCGCTGTTCGACCTGCAGATGAGGTTGGGAGAGGGCACGGGCGCGGTGCTGGCGATGTCCATCCTGGACGCTGCGGCCAGGACCCTGGCCGAGATGGCCACGTTCGAGAGCGCTGGGGTAGCCAACGAAGGACTGATATGGCGAACACACTGATCCTGGTGAGGCACGGAGAGGTCGAGGGCTCCCGGGCGGGCAGGCTGCTCGGGACCACCGACGTGCCGCTCTCCGAAGCGGGGCGGCGGCAGGCCGCCGCCGCCGGTGAGGCCCTGGGCGCTCTTTCGGCCGCCGACATCGTCTGCAGCCCGATGCTGCGCGCGCGAGAGACCGCCGGGATCATGGTGGCCGTCCGCGACGGGCGCGACGGCGGCGCCGGGCTCGCCGCATCGGCCGGCCTCGCCGGCCTGGAGATAGACCCCGATCTCCGCGAGTTCGATTTCGGCGCGTGGGAGGGGCTCACGTACGCTGAGGTGGAGAAGGCCGACCCTGCCGGGGCCCAGGCCTGGTCCGGATTCGCCGACGATTTCGCCTTCCCGGGCGGCGAGAGCCTCGCCGCCTTCAGCGAACGGGTCGGCAGAGCGGCGCGGAGCCTCGCGGGCAGGGAGAGCGCCACCGTGGTCTGCGTGGCGCACGGAGGGGTCATCAGGGCGCTCATCTGCCGCTTCCTGGGCCTGCCTCTGCGGGACTACCTTCTCTTCGATGTCGCCCCGGGATCGGTGACCACACTGCGGATATGGGGCGAGCGCGGCGTGCTCGCCGGGCTGTGCAGGCCGGGCGTCGTGGGCGAGGAGCCCGCGGGATGAGCGCCGCGAGGTCCGCCGAGATGTCCGCGGCCGCCTCCGTGGCGAACATCGTACTCGTGACCGGCGGGGGCCGCAGCGGCAAGAGTTCCTACGCCCAGCGGCTGGCCGAGGCTCTGCCCGGTCCCCGGGTGTACATCGCCACCGCCACTCCGTTCGATGCCGAACTCCAAGAACGCGTCGCCAAGCACCGGGAGGACCGCCGGGCCGGCGGCTGGTCGGCGACTGTCGAAGAACCCGTGGCTCTCGCCCGGGCTCTGCGGGAGGCTCCCGCCGGCGCGACCGTATCTGGTGGACTGTCTCACCATGTGGATGGGCAACCTCATGTGGGCGGCCGAGCAGGAGGCCGGCGTGGCCGCCGCGGCCGGCGTGGCCGGCGCCGATGGCGCCGACTCCGGCGCCGGATCGGGCGCCGCCGTGGAGCTCACCGAATCTCGGGTCGCTTCGCTCTGCCTGGAGGTCGTCGCCGCCGCGCGCGAGCGCGGCGGCCCGACGGTGTTCGTCACCAACGAGGTCGGCCTGGGCATCATCCCCGACAACCCGGCCTCCCGCCTCTACCGCGATCTGCTGGGCCGCTGCAACCAGGTGATGGCCGGCGCGGCCGACACCGTGGTTCTCATGGTCTCCGGGCTGCCCCTGGTGCTCAAAGGCCGCGACCCGTTCGAGGGGCGGCGCCCGCCTCGGGCGGCGGCGCTCACCGGCGGCGCTTCGCCAGGCGGCGGCCCCGCGCCGGGCGGCGCCTCGCTATGAAGTCCTTCTTCTCCGCCCTCACCTTCCTGACCCCCGTCCGGGTGCCCGCGGGCTGGTGCGGAGGGGAGAGAGAGCTGCGCGGCGCGCCGGCCTTCTTCCCCGTCGTCGGGGTGCTCATCGGGGGAGTGGCTGCCGCGATCGTCTTCGGTCTGGACCACATCCTGCCGCTCTTCCCGGCCAGCGTCATCGCGGTGCTCGTGCTGGTGGGCGCTTCCGCCGGCCTTCACATGGACGGCCTCGCCGACACGGCCGACGGCCTTCTCAGCTCCCGGCCGCGCGAGCGGGTGCTCGAGATCATGAGGGACAGCCACATCGGCACCATGGGCGTCCTGGCGGTGGTCGGCGGTGCTGCTCGCTGAAGGTGAGCCTGCTTTCATCCATCGCGGGCACCGACACGGGCACGGTCTCCGGTGCTCTCGCCGGCTCCGACCGCTGGCGTCTGGTGTTCCTGGCCCCCATCGCCGGGCGTTGCGGCCTGCTGCTGGTGATGTCACTGTTCCCCTACGCGCGGGCCGAGGGGGGACTGGCCACGATCTTCCGCGCGAGCGGCCGGCGGGCGGCGTTGCTCTCCGCCTGGGCGGTCGTCGTGGTCTTCGCGGCCGGCTGGCTCTGCGCGTCCTACCGGGGTCTGGTCATCGCCGGGGCCGCGTCTGGCGGTGGCGCTTCTGTTCGGCTGGTACACCCAGCGCCGCATCGGCGGCTACACCGGGGACACGCTGGGGGCCACCAGCGAACTGGTGGAAGTGCTCCCGTTCTTGGTCGCGGTGATCTGGAGCTAGGCGGCGACGCGGCGCCTCTCAGGAGGCTGCTGAGCCGCGGGCGGTCGCTATCCGCCGGAGCGCCTCCACCACCTGGCCCGCATCGGCGACGGATGTAGCGCCTGCCTGCAGGGCCTCCGTCACCAGCGAGGTGGCATCGCCTCCGGTGAGATCCCGCATCGCCATGTGGCTCGCGCTTCGAGGAAGATCACCGGCCGGCCTTTCCGGGCCGTCTCCAAGGCCACCCGCAGCAACTCCGATGTTTCCTGTGCTGAAGAACACCGGGGCCACCACCACCGCGTCGGCTCCGCGCGACCAACTCCTCCATCTGCCGGACCGCGTCGGCGGGGAACGGCTGGAAGGGCGGCGCCGAGAGGACGTCGAGCTCGTAGCGCTGCGGCGGTGATGTAGTCGGTGTCGAACACGCTCACGACGCCGACGCTCGGGGTGAACCCGTGCAGCACCAACTCCTCCAGCAGCCCCGACGCCGCCCCTCCGCCCGCCATGACGTGCACGTTCAGCGCTTCCGGTCTCGGGCAGAGCGTCGTGCGTCTTGGTCCAGAGTGGGGTGATGTACGGGCGGGCGCCCTGCCGGTGCACGGCCACGCGGACCCGGAACACCTCGAGGATCACCGCGGGATCGAGGATCTCGTTCGCGCGAGCCCTCGGCGGCTATCCGGCCCTTGTCGAGCAGCACCAACCGCTCGCAGTACTGAGCGGCGATGTTGAGGTCGTGCAGCACGACGACGATGGTCCTGCCCGACGCGTGCAGGCGGCTGAGCAGCTGCATGATCTCCAGCTGGTGGTTGAGGTCCAGGTTGTTGAGCGGCTCGTCGAGCAGCAGGACCGGCGTCTCCTGGGCCAGCGTCTGCGCGATGAGGGCGCGCTGGCGCTCGCCGCCTGACAGGCTGGGTCACCGGGCCGGTCCGCCAGAGTCGGAGAGGCCGGTGGCGGCCAGCGCCGCCGCCACGGCTTGGTCCTGCTCCGCGGTCTCGGAGTGCCCACCGTGGGCATAGCGGCCCATGGCCACCATCTCACCAACGGTGAAGCTGAAATCGAGGCTGAACTGTTGCGGCACGACGCCCACCAGCCGGGCCAGCTCCGCGGCCCGGTACGAGGATGTCGGCTTGCCGAAGAGCAGCGTCTCACCGGCCGTGGGCTTGACCGCCCCTGTCAGGACGCGCAGCAAGGTGGTCTTGCCCGATCCGTTGGGGCCCAGCATGCCCACGAAAGCGCCGCGCTCGATGGTCAGGTCGAGGGGCCCGAGCACCGGTCTGCCGTCGAGCCCGGCTTCCAGGCCGCGGATCCGGTAGACGAGTCCCGCGCCACCTACTCGGTCAGGCGCGCCGGCCGCGCCGCCGGTCAGTGCGTCCGCCATCAGGCTCCTCCTCGCCGCCGCAGCAGGTACAGGAAGAACGGTCCGCCGACCGCCGCCGTGATGATGCCCACCGGGATCTCGGCGGGAGCCATGGCGGTGCGGGCCACGGTGTCGGCCAGTAGCAGCAGAAGCGCGCCGAACAGAGCGCTGGCCGGCAGAAGGCGCCGGTGGTCGGGCCCCACGAGCAGCCGCATGATGTGGGGGACCATGAGCCCCACGAAGCCGATCAGCCCCGTGAAGGAGACGGCGGCCGCCGTGATGAGCGAAGCCACGATCATCAGGTTGCGCCGGGTGCGTTGGCTGTCGACCCCCAACTCGCGGGCCCGCTCCTCGCCCATCAGCAGCAGGTTCATGCGCCGCGACAGGAGCATCATGTAGATGAAACCGGCCGCCACCACGGGCAGGGTGATGTAGACCTTGATCCAGGTGGCCGTGGTCAGTCCGCCCATCAACCAGACGACCACGGTGTGCAGGTCGCGCTCCGTGGTCACCATGAGGAACGACAGGATGGCCGTCAGCGTGGAGCCCACCGCCACTCCGGAGAGGAGCAGAGACGCGCTCTGGGTGCGGCCGCCGAACGTGGCCAGGCGGTAGACCAGGAAGGCCGCGAGGATAGCTCCGACGAAGGCGAACAGGGGCAGCGGTGTAGATGCCGAGCGCGCCCAGCGGTTTCCACACGATGGCCACGGTCGCTCCGAGAGCCGCTCCCGCCGACACGCCCAGGAGGTAGGGCTCGGCCAGCGGGTTACGGAATGTGCCCTGGAACGACGCCCCGGCCGTGGAGAGAGCCGCGCCGGTGACGATGGCCAGAGCGATGCCGGGGCAGACGGAGATCGAGCAGGAGACGGGGAGCCCAATCGGGATAAGAGCCGGCTGGCGTCCGGCCCCGTGCCGGATCAGGCCGAAGAGGGCCGCCAGGCTCTGCGCGGGGGACAGGCCGGCCGCGCCCGTCGCGATGGCGCCGATGACGGCCGCCACCAGCGACGCGACGAGCGCGGCCATGACCACGCGATACGTCTTGCGCCGGTCTCCCCGAGAGCTCATGTCTTCAGCTACATGCCCGCGCCGGGTCTACAGGTCCGTGCCCGGGCTTACAGGCCGGCGTCAGGATGGACCGCTCAGCATCAGCGCTTTGAACCCTTCCGCGATGCGCGGGCCGGGCCGGGTGATGATGGTGTCGTTCACGAGGTATACCTGCCCGTCCTTGACGGCCGTCAAGGCGGAGAAGCGGGAGTCCGTGGTGAACTCCTCGACGGTCTTGAAGGCGGTGTTGGGCAGCAGGATGACGTCCGGGTCGGCCGCGATGAGCTGCTCCGCGGCGAACTGGTAGTACTGCTGCGCTCCGCCGTCGCTGCCCTGCATGGCGCCGACGTTCACGGCGTTGGCCAGCTTGAGCATGTCGTCGACGAAGGTGCCCGGCCCGACGGTCCACAGGGTGTTGTCCACCGCGTAGAAGACCTTGGGCGCGCTGCCCGTGGCGTAGGCGGCGTCGGAGAGCTTCTTCATCTCGGCCTTCATGGACTCCACCAAGGCCGCCGCCTGAGTCGGTGTTGCCGGTGGCCGCGCCCAGCATGGTGATGTTGGCGTAGATGCCCTCCACCGTGGACGGGTTGAATGTGATGACGGGAGCGCCCTCAGCCGCGATCGGCGTCCATCTGCTCTTCGTAGCCGGAGTAGCTGATGACCAGGTCCGGGCTCAAGCCCATGATGGCTTCCGGGTTGGGCTGGAAGTCGCCGACCTTGGCGATGCTCGCGGCTTCCGGCGGGTAGTCGTCGAGCGAACTGACGCCCACCACCCGGTCACCGGCGCCGATGGCGAACAGGATCTCGGTGCTGGCCGGCTTGGTGGAGACGATGCGCACCGGCTTGGCGGCGATGGTCACGGTGACGCCGTCGTCGTCGGTGAGCGTGACGGGGAACGTTCCCTCAGAACCCTGCGACGCCGTGGAGGTCGTCGTGTCGCCCGAGGAAGCTGTGGTGGTGGTCTCCGCCGGACCAGCCGTCGAGGCTGTGGTGGCGGGCGCCGCTGTGGTGGTGGTGCTGTCTGACCCGCACCCGGTCACGAGGAGGACGGCGCTCACGAGAAGCACCAGAGCAGCAGCGAGAGGACGACGCGCCTCGGCAGCCCCGCCGCTATACGGCGTGGCTTCGGATGTCCGATCATTGCGGACTCCTTTCGGTTCGACACCTATGGTCACGACCCGCAAGATGGTGGAGAGCAGGTTCGCTACTCCCCGGCCGGACCGTGTGGTCGAACCGAGTTGGCGCCCCACGACATCGGGGCGGAGTCGCTCTCTCCACGGAAAGCGTCTGCTCCTCCTCTGTAGCAGGTATCTGGCTCCCGGGACTCGCCGCGCCCGGCACCGCCTTCGGCGGGCCGTGTCGCGAGCAGGTCTCCGGTCACAGTGGCGGGACCGCGCCGGTGTTGCACCGGCTTCCCTCTCAGCTCCGGCGGACCGGAGCTTGACTACAGAGGCACCATACTTGCACCGCGGACTCTAGCACCCCGGGGCCGCGGAGGCCAAGCCCTGCGACCGGTGCGCCCAGCGCCACGGGGTTCGGCGTCGCCGCCCGCGCTTCGCCGCCGCGGCCGGGCGCCGCGCCTCAGAACATCCCGTTGGGGTTCTTGGCCTCCAGCGGCACCCGCTGGTCAACATCCCAGTGCTCGGCCAGCAGGCCGTCCTGGACGCGGAAGATGTCCATGACCGCTATGTCGCGCTCGTAGGGCTCCATGTGTACCTGCACGTGCAGGCAGACCCAGTCGCCGTCCACGAACGAGCGCAGGATCTCGGGCTCGTGGCGCCGGCTGCGTGCGTAGTTCTCCGTCATGAAGTCGATGACCCCCTGGGGGCCGTCGACGAGGATGGGCTTGTGCTGGATGTAGTCAGGCCGCATGAACTCGGGCCAGCGGTCGTATTCCCGGTTGAGGATGATGTGCTCGTAGAAATCGAACACCACGGTGCGATTGCGCTCTTCCTGCTCGCTTCCCACTGGGCCGGTGATGGGTCTGTTCATGTGACTCCTGCCTGAATCGCTGACCAGTTGAATGTCGTCCCCGAAAACGAGCCTAGCACGGCCGCGCGATGGGAATAGACGTTTCCAGACGCCCGGAAAGGAGGCAGCATGGAACAGCGCACGTTCACCCGCGACGAACTGGCCGGGTTCGACGGCAAGGAGGGCCGGCCGGCCTATATAGCCTTCCAGGGGAAGGTCTACGACGTCACCGGGAGCCTGCTGTGGGAACAGGGGGAGCACGAGGACGAGCACAGCGCCGGAGTCGACTTCACCGACGACATGGAGTTCGCCCCTCACAATGACGACGTACTCGCACCGTTCCCGCTGGTGGGCGTGCTCCGCGACTGAAACCGGCTCATCAATGGCCGGGCGTCTGGTACGCTCTACGGCGTGAGAAGTTCGGTGAGCATAGCTCTGTTCTTTCTGCTGAGCGGCTTCTTCCTGGCTGCCCTGCTGGGCTCCACCGAGCGGAACCGTAAGCTGCTCGCGCTGGCCGGGGGCTGCTTGGTGGCCATCGCCTGCATCATCATCTTCCTGAAGCCGGTGCAGTTGCCGCCCGCGTATCAGCTCATCCACGGGACCACCACGACCACAACGACCACCGCTCCCCCCGGGCCTCCCGGCGCGGCAGGGTCCGGCGGCATCACACCCACCAGTGCACCTGCCAGGCCACCACGACTACCCCGGAGGGTACGAGTTGATCGACAGACCCGACTCCGTCTTGCCCGTCGAAGCGCAACAGCAGGCGGCGGACCTCACCTACCGGCAGGCAGGGGTGGACATCGAGGCGGGTGAAGAGGCCGTCCGGCTCATCAAGGCCGACGCCGAGAGCACCTACATCCCGGGCGTGCTGGGCTCCATCGGGGGCTTCGCCGGGATGTTCCAGCTGCCGTCGGGGCTGCAGGACCCGGTGCTGGTCACCTCCACCGACGGGGTGGGCACCAAGCTCCTCCTCGCTCAGGAGACGGGCCGCGTGGACACCGTGGGCATCGACCTGGTGGCCATGTCCGTCAACGACGTGCTCACCGTGGGCGCCCGGCCCATCCTGTTCCTGGACTACGTCGCCGTGGGCAAGTTGCAGCCCGGTGAGATGGCGAGCATCGTGGCCGGCGTGGCCGAGGGCTGCCGGCAGGCGGGCTGCGCGCTGATCGGGGGCGAGATGGCCGAGATGCCCGGGCTCTACTCCGCGGGAGAGTTCGACCTGGCCGGCTTCTGCGTGGGCCTGGGGGAGCGGGCCAAGCTCATCGACGGGAGCACGGTGCAGGAAGGGGACATCGTCCTCGGCCTCGCCTCCACCGGCTTCCACTCCAACGGCTACTCCCTGGTGCGCAAGGTGCTCGAGGTCAACAAGGTCGACCTGGACAGCACCTTCCCCGGCATGACCGAGACCGTGGCCGACGCCGTGCTGGCGCCGACCCGCATCTACGTCAAGAGCATCCTGCGGCTGCTGGACGAGGGCGTCACCATCAAGTCGATGGCCCACATCACCGGCGGCGGCATGATAGGCAACTTCTCCCGCGTGGTGCCCGACGGGCATGTGCGCGCGGCTCCATTTCGACGAATGGACGGATCCCGCCGCTGTTCCGGGCCATCCAGGGACTGGGCGGCATCGCCGAGTTGGAGATGTTCACCGCCTTCAACATGGGCGTAGGCTACGTGCTCGTGGTCCCGAAGGAAGAGGTGGCTCGCGCCCGCGAGCTGCTGGCGGACTCCGGCGAGCAGGTCTTCGAGCTCGGCACGGTGGTCGCGGGGCCCGACAAGGTCACTCTGCAGGGGGTGTCGTGATGGGGACCGACGAAGGGCATTGCCGCGCCGGGCGAGCAGGGCGGTCTTCCGGGTCGCCGTGCTGGCCTCCGGAAGTGGGTCGAACCTGCAGGCCATCATCGACCAACTGCACCGCCCGCGCTTCCAGCTGATGGACGCCGACGACTACGAGGTCGCGCCTCTGGCAGCCGGGGGCGTCCGGCGAAGGGCCGCGCATCGAGGTGGTCCTGGTCATCAGCGACATGCCCGACGCCCGCGCTCTCGACCGGGCCGACGCGCGCCGGCATCCGCACCGCGGTGCTTCCCGTCGCCGACTACCGCGACCGGGAGCAGCACGACCTGGCCATGGTCACCAAGCTGCTCGAGGTGGAGCCCGACCTGGTGGTGCTGGCCGGCTACATGCGCATCGTGGCGCCGGCGCTGCTCAAGGCGTTCCCCTGGCGGGTCATCAACCTGCATCCGGCGCTGCTGCCGGCGTTCCCCGGCACCCACTCCATCGCCGACGCCGTGCGCTACGGGGTCAAGGTGACCGGCGTCACGGTGCACTTCGTCGATCCGGGCGTCGACACCGGCCCGGTGATCGCCCAGGAGGCCGTGCGCGTGGAGAACGGCGACACCGTCGAGTCGCTGGCGGCGCGCATCCACGAGGTGGAGCATCGGCATGCTGCCGGAGGTCATCCGCCTGTTCGCGGCAGGAAGAGTCAGACCACCGCTTCCGGGAAGCCGGGTCGTGCAGGTAGACTGAGTGAGCTGATAACAAGGGACAGAGCCGGGATAGAGACCGGCGGGGTAGAGGGAGGAGACTGTGAAAGTCGCGAGAGCTCTGGTTTCGGTATCCGATAAGAAGGATCTGGAGCCTTTTGTCAGGGGTCTGACCGACATGGGGATCGAAGTGATCTCCACCGGCGGCACCGCCAAGTTCCTGAAGGATGCCGGGCTGCCCATCACCGGTATCTCCGAGGTCACCGGCTTCCCCGAGATCATGGACGGCCGGGTCAAGACCCTGCATCCCAACATCCACGGCGGCATCCTCGCCGACCGCAGCAAGCCCGCCCACCTGCAGGCCATCGCCGACCTGGGCATCAAGCCCATCGACCTGGTGGTCGTGAACCTGTATCCCTTCGAGGCCACCGTCGCCGCACCGCGGCGTGAGCGAAGAGGACGCCATCGAGAACATCGACATCGGCGGCCCCACCATGGTGCGCGCGGCGGCCAAGAACTTCTCCGGAGTGGCCATCGTCACCGACCCGGCCGACTACACGCCCATCCTCGACGAGCTCAAGGCCAGCGGCGGCGAACTCGCCCACGACGACCCGGCGCAACCTGGCGGCCAAGGCCTTCCAGCACACGGCCCACTACGACTCGGCCATCTCCAACTGGTTCAGCCAGGAGGAAGGCGACTTCCCGAAACACATCATGCTCGACCTCTCCAAGGTCCAGGACATGCGCTACGGCGAGAACCCGCACCAGCGCGCCGCTTGGTACTCGCACGGTCTCGGCCACCGACCCGGCCGCCAACCTGGAGCAGCTTCACGGCCAGGCCATGTCGTTCAACAACCTGCTGGACCTCGACGCCTGCCGGCGCTGCCTGGACGAGTTCACCCTGCCCTGCTCGGTGATCGTCAAGCACAACAACCCGTGTGGCGTGGCCGTGGCTGAGAACGCCGCCGCCGCCTACGAGAAGGCCCTCTCCTGCGACCCGGTGTCCGCCTTCGGCGGCGTCATCGCCATCAACCGCGTGGTCGAGGAATCCCTGGCCCGGCTGCTCTCCACCAACTTCGTCGAGGTCCTCTGGGCGCCCGGTTACACCGAGGAGGCCATGGAGATCCTCACGGTCAAGAAGGACATCCGCATCCTCACCGGCCAGCTCAACCGCGACACCTGCGGCTCCCTGGACATGAAGCGCGTCTACAACGGCATGCTGGTCCAGGATTGGGACTGCGAGGTCGATCAGCGCGACAACATGGAAGTCGTCACGCACCCGGCATCCCACCGAAGAAGAGTGGGGCGATCTGCTCTTCGCCTGGCGCGTGGCCAAGCACACCAAGTCCAACGCCATCATCCTGGCGAAAGACCTCATGACCATCGGCGTGGGCGCCGGCCAGATGAGCCGCGTGGACTCCGCCAACCTGGCCGTCAACCGGTCGCGCTTCCCGCTGGCCGGCTCGGTGGTGGCCTCGGACGCGTTCTTCCCGTTCCCGGACGCCCTCGAGGTGGCCGTCAACGCCGGCGCGACGGCGGTCATCCATCCTGGTGGCTCCAAGCGTGACGATCAGTCGCGGGAGCTGGCGGAGTCGCGGGGCATGGCCATGGTGGTCACGGGGCGGCGTCACTTCAGACACTAAGAGTGCACGGGGGGCGAGTGCCCTTCCCTTCGCTTCAAACCGCGCGAGTACGCGCGCTAGCCGCTTCGGGAAAGGCACTCGCCCCCCGTGGTCCTCATTGTCAGTAGTCGCGTTCCCCGCCTTCGCGGGGGGCTGCGGCGGCTTTCGCCGGCCGTCTCCATTGGCCTACAGGTTCATTCCTCGGTCGACCACCAGCCACTGGCCGGTGACGTACCGCGACTCGTCGCTTGCGAAGTACAGGATGGCGTTCGCCTGGTCGATGACCTCGGACTCGCCCGCCCAGAACTGGTGCTGCGCGCAGATGCCCATGAACTCCTGGTCGAACTCGGCCAGTTTGTCCGGGGTGTTGGCCTCGGTGGGCGTGGGGCCCGGGTTCACCGAGTTGCAGCGGATGCCCGTGCCCGCGTACTGCAGGGCGATGTTCCTGGTGAGGCCGTTGACCCCCGCCTTGGCGGCGGAGTAGGAGACGCCGGCGTTCATGTAGATGCCGCCGATGGACGAGATGTTCACGATGGAGCCTTTGCCCTCTTTGACCATGTGGGGCAGCACTTCGCGGCAGTAGTGGAAGACGCCGGTGAGGTTGGTGCCGATGACGTCGTTCCAAAGCTCTTCCGAGGTGCGGATGGCGGGCACGTGCTTGTCCAGGATGCCGCCGTTGTTCACGAGGATGTCGATGCGGCCGAACTCGGCCACCGCCGCTTCGACCACCCGCTTGACGTCGGCCACGTTCCGCACGTCGCCGGCGACGGCCAGCGCCCGGCCACCGGCGGCCACGATCTTGGCGGCCAGGGCCTTGAGCTTGTCCTCGCGCCGCGCCGTGAGGACGACGGCTGCGCCCTCTTTGGCGAACAGTTCCGCCGTGCCCTCGCCCAGCCCGGAGCTGGCGCCGGTGATGAGCGCGATCTTGCCGTCCAGCCTGCCCA